>CANMFX010000001.1 GCA_947497315.1 uncultured Sphingomonadaceae bacterium
TTCGCATTCGATGTCACCTTCGATGGCGCAGGCTCGGCCGACACATTGGTCATCGCCGGCGCAGCAACGGGTAATACGGCACTTGTAATCGATGACATCTCAATTAGCCCCAACTTCGGCAATATGGTCTTGATCGTGGATGCGGATGCGGGAACCACGGAAGACGCCTTTGTGATCGCTGATGAAAGTGCGGCGATCGGCTTTTTCAGCTACTCATTGTCTTTTGACAATGCTGATAACGACTTTTTCCTCACCAACACGATCGGCACGCCTGTTTTCCAGACGCTCAAGTTTGTCGAAGGGGTCCAATCGCTCTGGTACCGCTCGGCCGATGCATGGGCCGCCCATATGGCGTCGCGGCATACCGCACCGCAATCCCCGTTATGGATGCAGGTCTATGGCAGCCTGTCCCAGCAGGATGACAGCTTTGAGTTTACGTCAGCAGGTTTCACCCAGTTGATCTCACTAAACTATGATCAGGATTATTTCGGTTTCCAGACCGGATATGATTTTACTCCTGCATTTGGCGAAGAAGATATCGTCCTTGGTCTCACAGGAGGTTACTTAAACTCTAACCTCGGCTTTGACGGAACGGCTGATAACGTCCGTTACAATGCGTTCAATCTCGGTGCTTATGCAGGGATCAATAGCGGCCGGTTCTTTGCCAACGCACTGGTCAAATATGACTTTATCACAGCTGACGTCAGAGCGCGCACCGCCGGCTATAGCGCGGACCTTGATGGTGCAGCCTATGGTGTCAGGCTTGAAGCAGGTTATCGTTGGGGTGAAGATGATTTCTTCATCCAGCCGTTGGCAAGCTTCGAATATCAACGCGCGAGCCTTGATGATTTTTCTGCGCTCGGTGCAAATATCGACTTTGATAGGTTCGATGGCCTGCGCGGCATGATTGGAGCAAGACTGGGCGGAGAAACCAAGATGAATGGAAGCAATACGCTCACCTACTATCTCGGAGGACAGGTTGTGCATCAATCGCAGACCGGTGATGGACTAACCTTCTCGACTGGCGCATCTTCGATTGAGATTGAAAACCGCCTGTCCAAAACGTTCGGACGGTTCGAGTTGGGGCTCAACATCGCCTCCCGGAACGGCGTCACCGGCTTTATCGAAGCCAATGCGGACATCAGCGGTGATTACACCAGCTACGGCGGACGCACTGGACTCAAAATCCAGTTCTAACGACACTCGTTTTAAGAGTTCCAAAGATTTCTGAGAAAGCTCTTCCCGCGAAATTTTAAGCTTCTCAGAATAGGCGGGGACCGGAAGTTCGAAGCAGTCCTGTCCCCGCCGACCAATAAATCTGTGAAACCCTGGAGCACTTATAATGCGATCTGTGCAAGGTTCAGACATGGTCCACCCCTGCATCGTCAAGAGCTTCAAGATGGCGTATAATATCCATCAACCCATCAGCAATACGTTCAACATCTTCGGGTGGGAAAGCGTCGTCCAAAATCGCATTTATGCTTGCAAACGGTTCGCTCATGGCGTCAAGCGCAGCCAATCCTTCCTTCGTAGACTTCAGCACCCATGCCCTGCCGTCGGTATCAGAACGCATTCTGGTGATGTAACCGGCTTTCAGGAGGCGGTTTGCCATCGTGGTGATCGCACTCTCACGCTGCATCAGTTTATCCGCCAAATAACGCTGCGATACCCCCTCTTGGCTGGCGATTATTGACATCACCACCGCTTGGGCCGTGGACATACCACCGGCATGCAGTAATTCTGTATCCGCCTTTTTCTTCAAGCCATGCGCTGCCCGCTGCAGCAGAAAAAACATCTTGTGTTTTGATGCGGTCAACCTGGTTTACTCCTTGACAAATTAGCACATCCAATATTACTCTATATATGTAGTATACGCAGGTGCGAGGCGTTTGACTACTTCGATGAGAATTTACATCACATCTCATTGATCCCGTCAAATAGCGCGATTTGTAGTAACCAAAGAGAGAAACCCCATGATCTTTTTTGAACGTGAAACATTGTCCGAATTAATGATCGGCTGCACGCACTATGTTGATCTCGGAGACCGTAAGCAAGTTTCAGTTTATTATCCTAGCAGTACTGAAGTTTATTTTAAGGGGTTGAGTTCAAATGTTTTTAAGGGGCAAATGATCATTGAAGGTGTCGGCTACAAAATCGATTGGGAGGACGGCTCCGACGGTTACTACAAAATAGCCGAGCATCAGGGTGCGTATATGTATATTGATGATCACGGAAGATCAGCTGGCACCATAACAAAAATAGCACCCGGGAATCCCGAATATTTCTGAGAGCCCGTACCTTTTCATTGACAGCATATAGCCGGGGTCAATCAATGCGGCCCCCGATCATAACCATCGGCGACGGATTATCATATTCACGATTGGGTCAAACCATTTCTAACGGCCTAGTTCACCTGACTCACATGCATCAGCCAAGGGGCGAGGCTCGCAAGACGGCCAGAAGCAAACGATGCTCTTCAACGGCGCGCATTGCCGGATCCGAGATTTCAGAAACAACTTTTTTGGCCGGGACAAATTGCTGATAGCCGCTGAACACATATGCCATGTTCAGTAAAAATCTGTCGCGCTCGGCACTCTCGTCAATTGTTTTGGCAAGATCAAAAATCGGTTCAGATTTTCCCGCATAAACCAGCTGTGAAGCCAGCTCCGTTAAAAGCTGAGATTTTACCTTCCCCGACTCCACGGTGTAGACTGCCCGTCGGGCGATCTTTAGATATCTGTTATAGTCATCTTGCGATCCATGCGTAGCTGCAAAACCGAAGTTGGCAATCCGCGCCCGCACCTGTATCTCTTGATCCTCAATATGTTGCAGTCGCAGTTCTGCTTCTTCATACTGACCGGTACGCGATTCATATCTGGCCAGCATGCTGACCGTGGAGTCGCTAACGGGAACGAAGTCAGGCCCTTCAACGAGGCCAATAGCGGTCGAAATCGCTTTTTCTGCCACAGCGCTTTGACCATAATTATCGGCAATTTGAGAGAGGCGGATATATCCCTGAACTTGCCTGTCCCGGTTTGGCTGAAGCTGCAGCACAGCGACCGCTTCTTGAAACCGCATACTGTGAATCAAGATCATCGCGATGGTATCCATAGCCGCCTGCTGCACGTCTTTATCAGGAATACGCTGGACCAGGCTTGTTGCCAATTTTGAATCTCCCGAGACGGCGACTGCAGTGGCCAACCGCCTCCAATCATTGTTCCGACGCTCGGCCGACATTTGTACCTTACGGGGTTGATTTGCGCGTAGAAAAATTAACTCATCAGCGATAGGACGCCATTCTGTTTGGTCCAGCTTTCCGGCTCCGATATCGAAAATCGTTTGTAACGCGGCGGCACGGTCAGTGGGAAAACTGCTGACGTCGTCCACCGCCTTCAGCGCGAAGTCGAGCCTGTTTCCCGCAATGGCCGAGCGGGTAAAGCTTTCGAATATGCGGAACCGATCCTCTGGGTGATCCAGGGCAGCCATCTTACGCCTCGCCTGGCCAAAAAGTTCCTCCGCGTCAGCCATATGCCCATTTTTCGACAATTCTGCAGCCACCCGGCTTTTGGCCGTAGCTTCCCACAAGGGGGCCTTTATATGGGTCAGTAGTTTCGTCGCATCAGCTATCCGACCTTTGTCAATCAGTGTCATAACAAGAGATTCCAGCACCATGCCTTCATGGCTTTCATCACCCTGGCTGCTATTTAGAATAAGGTCGCGAGCATCATCGAACCGGCCCTTGAGAGCCAGCGCATGTGAGAGTTGATATACACCGACATATCTCATCGGCTCCCCCGGTTGATTAGTGGCTACCAGCTCTTTCAAGGCCGTATCGACATCAGATGTCCGTATCAGATTTATGATATAGGCTGCCCTTGCAGTTTCATAATATTCCCGGGATGCAATCCGGGACAACAGAAGCCTGCCCCGCTGCACCGGATCCCGAGTCGGCACAGAAATAATCGCCACAATTGCCGAGTCTTTGAAAGCCGGATTGCTTGAACTGTCTGGCATTGAATCGACTGCAGCTTCTGCCAAATCCAGTCTGCGTAGCAACGCCAATGCTGTAACACGTCCAAGCTTTGCCACTGCTTCATCCTCAGAGTCTTGCAGGGCATTTTCAATTTCTTCCAAACGGGTATTAAGCGTGTCCACACAGGCCGCATCTTGTGATGCAAGGCAGTTTGCTATACTAGTTTGGGCCTGCGCCGTGTCACCCAACAGGGCAAAGCCGGTAGCGGCAAGAAACACACAGACAGTCAACCGAAGATCAGACATTGTTAACGCTCCTGTCGTGAATAGGCCTCGCCCATGATCAAAAACTTCCATTTTTCAAGTCTGAAAGCATTTGGATGTGAGAGGGCTGAAGGCTTGGCAAAACCTGTTTCGCCAAATTTGAAATCGACTTTACGTGTAAAGGAGGCAAACGCGAAGGCGCATAAATGCAGAGCAGCGGTGCGGTTTTACGGGTTCTGCTCTGAACGTTGACAGGGTATTTGGAACTTGTCTCTAGGGTCGCTGGCTGGCGCGGGGGCTGGTTTAATTCAACCTTTCCAGTCAGTTGCCCGGCTTCCCGGTGCTCGTTTCCCCCCTAAGGAACGACCATACGGGAAGCCAAGAGATACTGTCTTTTTCAAGCGATCTAAGTTGGCCTTACATTTACTCGATGCCATTTGAATAGATACAAATCGATACCAGATTTAAGGCAGGCACCAGATCACCGGCCGCGCCTGCAAAATGACCAAAATGCATGAAAATAGGGAGCCGTGACTATTGGCTTCTGGCTTCAATGAAGTTCAGCTCTGTTGCTTCTGATGGATCCCGATATCGAGGAGGTACTGCGGGGAAGTTGTCACACCTTATTTCCATTGCCGGCAGATGCCCGATTGGAATCCCGAAACAAGCCGCAGCGCACAGTCAGGAATTTGATGCCGCCCTATATTTTGAGATACTCGATTTCCCAAAAGAGCTTTGTATCATTGTCAGAGCAATTCCATCATATGCTTTTGTCCACGCCGCTTCCATCTCGGGCGTAAAATCGGATCCGAGAACATCTCGAATCATATGCAGGAGCGCACGGCCAACATCTTCATAATGCTCGATCTTTACTCCGTAGACCAAATGACGCCTCGCGAGATCTCCCAGCATTGGCAACAAATCCGGCAAGTTATGAATTTGCGACACGATCATGCCCAGCATGTTTGTCAATTTTTCGGATTGAACAGAAATATCTCCCACAAACAATCCGCGAAGCTCTGGCTTGTCTTCAAACAGCCGCTGATAGAATATTTCTCCTGCACGCGCATTTTCAACACTTACGTTGAGGAAACTTCTCCGGACAATATCAATCTCCGACACAGTCAGAATATCCTGAGCCTTTGATTGATGAGCCATAAGATTTAAACTCCCGCAATATGGTGGATATCCACCGAAAATCGTAACAACCTACGATCGTAGCAACGGACTTTTGTGATCAAAAGCGCGAAAAACTCACGCCTATGTCAACCTGTACCGATTTCTTCCAAATGCCTCGATAATCGGCGGCATTGAACCCGAAAATCCGCAATAGCCTCATGCAACAAAATGGGCTGCTGGTATGGTGCGACTTCATTGCTCTCGTTCAGCTTATAAAAATCTGATGCAAGTCTTCCAATAGGCATCCGTGCATTGCGGCATTGCGTGTATGCCGGTTCCTGCGCGGAACGGGTGCGTCTAAAGTCAGCTCATAACCCGCAGACAGCAAATTTTGTCCGTTCGGGGCACCCCGCTTGAACTTCAAAGGATATCACAAATGTTGCAACGATGTGCAGACTCAATATCCTGCAAGGGTGTTTCCGTTGTCGCTGACAGCAAAATGAAACGGTTTCAGGCCAGTGCTGTGAAAAGCTTCGAGCTTGACGAACTGACTTACGCGCCAAAATCATTTTTGATCAAAGATGTTCCCGGTTCACAAACTGAAACGGATCCCCGACAAAGCAAAAGTAAGGTGCAAAGCGAAGCCAGGTTCCTGCCCAACCTGAAGACGCTGGATGGATTACCTCCTTTCATTCATTTTGAACGGAAGCGTCGCCGGCCGCTTTCCTTATCTCTGCATAGCCATATACGAGCATCGCGAAATTGGCGGATAGTCAAAAGCTTGTTGGTATTATATCTGAGCCTGGTGATATTGATGCTTTGGAATCTCGAATAGGATCTGCTGTTACCGAAGCCAATCCACACAAGACTGGTGCAACGACGTATTACATAATGTGACAAGTTTGCGGTGAAATACGGGCTGAGGCCTTGCGGCTGTGCTAAAGAGTTTATTCCCTGCCCCCTACCCCGGAGCCTTCTATGCAACCTGTTGTCTATGACGTAGCCGTATCTATTGATTGTTACATCTCTGGCCCGGATGGAGATATATCAAAATTCGCCCACGAAGGTCCGGTTGTCGATGACTATAATCAGAGGCTATCCACCTATGCATGCGCTATCATGGGTCGGAAGACGTATGAATTTGGGTATAAGTACGGGCTGGAACCCGGCGGCAATCCTTATCCACATCTCAAAACCTATATATTTTCACAGACACTCAACCTTCCCGCAGAACGAGAGGTAGAGATTGTGCGCGATAACCAGAAGGCGCTTTTGCAGGAGTTGCGGGAAGATCAGGATGGTCCAATCTATCTTTGTGGTGGCGGTGATTTTGCCGGTTCGCTCATGATCGATGGCGAGATTGACATTATCCGCCTCAAAAGAGCCCCGATCTTTCTGGGCGGCGGAACAAAGCTGTTTGGTGACACAGCTTGCAGCGGCAATGTGTCTTGCACGGGTTCGAAAGTATATGACGGCGGTTACATATTTCAGGAGTTCACTTCATCGGCATTGCAAGAGAGGATTTGATTATCGATCAGCAGGCCTATAGTCTTTGTTAAGTTTGTCGCGCTGGCACTCTCCAGTCGCGGTTGTATTGGGTACGCGATAAATTGGAGACTGGACATGGCTGATGGCCAGCAGCAGGCGATAGCACCTCGTCGCAACGGCTTTACCCGCTTTCTTGACGGGGTCGAATGGCTCGGGAATCTCCTGCCACACCCGGTAACCCTGTTTGCTGTGCTGGCAATCGGTATCGTTTTCCTGTCCGGCCTATTGGGCTGGATCGGCGTCGCCGTTGTTGATCCACGACCTGCCGGTGCTCCGGGCGTTGCAGAAGATGGAATGATCAGGGCGGTCAGCCTGCTCGATGGCGATGGTATCCGGCGTATCTTCACCAACCTCGTCACTAACTTCACCAGTTTTGCGCCGCTAGGCGTGGTATTGGTGGCTATGATTGGTGTTGGTGTAGCCGAGAAATCGGGTTTGCTATCGGCCGCCGTGCGGTCCATGGTTCTGTCCGCCCCGCCTCATATGGTAACAGTGGCCATCGTCTTTGCCGGCATTGTTTCCAACACCGCATCGGAAGTGGGTTATGTCGTTTTAATCCCGCTCGCCGGCGCAATTTTCTATGCCCTCGGTCGCCATCCTCTTGCCGGCATGGCGGCGGCCTTCGCAGGAGTTTCAGGCGGCTATAGCGCGAACCTGCTAATAGGTACGATTGATCCCTTGCTCGCCGGAATCACCCAAGAAGCTGCGCGCCTTATTGATCCCGACTATACGGTCGTAGCGACGGCCAACTGGTATTTCATGATCGGCTCCACTTTCCTGATCACCATCATCGGCTCTCTGGTAACAATCTTCATCGTTGAGCCTAAGCTGGGCAAATATGATCCATCCGGAGCTGATTCCACTATTCTCGATGATCATATGATGGAAGAGATCAGTCCAACGGAGCGCAAGGGGCTACGTTGGGCTGGGATTGCGCTGCTCGGTGTTCTTGGCCTGATGGCTCTGACCTTACTGCCTGACTGGGGTGTCCTACGCAATCCGGACACCGGTGACCGCATTGATTCGCCATTTTTCGACGGCTTTGTGGTCTGGATCCTGATTTTCTTCGTGGTCACAGGCTATGCGTATGGACGTGTGGTCGGCGTCATGAAAAGTGACCGGGATGTGATTGATGCCATGGCACAGGCGCTCGCTTCACTTGGCCTCTACATAGTCCTCGTTTTCTTTGCGGCCCAGTTTGTGGCCTTCTTTGGTTGGACCAATTTGGGAGCCATTACAGCAGTTACCGGATCGCAGTTCTTGCTGGATACCGGGATGACCGGCCCCGCCATCTTCTTTTTCTTCATTCTGATCTGCGCTCTCATCAACCTGTCGCTGGGTTCAGCGTCAGCGCAATGGGCGGTCACAGCCCCAATTTTCGTGCCCATGCTGATGCTGATCGGCTATGCGCCGGAGGCTATTCAGGCGGCTTACCGAATTGGCGATTCGACGACCAACATCATAACACCGATGATGAGCTATTTCGGCCTGATCCTCGCATGGGCGACGCGCTATGACAAAAATCTTGGCGTGGGTACCCTGATCGCGATGATGCTGCCCTATACGATCTTCTTCCTGCTATTCTGGTCGGCTTTCTTCTTTGTCTGGACGTTCGTCATAGGATTGCCCGTCGGTCCAGGATCGCCGACCTATTACACGCCCTGATCAGATCACAGGGTCGAAAGACATCGATGGACCGGGGCCGGGCCTCATGCCTTCTAGCAGACGCCTTTCGAACCAGCCGAAGCCGATTATATCCCGTCGAGATATTCGATTACGGGAGCTCCAGCCATACATGGGGCCAGCTTTGGGCCGCTGGCGCGGAAATGATCCGATTTGCCGTGAGCATCCAGCGCCGCCTGATCAACATAGCGCTCCAGTACTTTATATTGCTGGGGATTGTCCTTGCATTGAAACACAGAGTAAAACTCGTTGCCCGGTTCATTCTCCCGAACGGCAGCCATCAGTTCACTAAAGGCTGCTTCAAAATCAGCGTTTTTACCTTCCGCTACCGTCAAAGTCGCCAATACACCTACGCCCGCCATATTCTGTTCTCCTGATCATTTTATATTGATGTGTAAAAGACTGTTGCGGAGTCAGCAGTGTCACGCAAGTCTAATCTGGAGGTTCACCAAAATCGGCTGCCAGGAATACCCTTGAACGGACCAGCAACATGCGATGTGATCCAGCCGCCATAAAAGCCGCCCGGTTGCGGAGTAACTGTTTCGCCGTCGACAAGGCACTGGTCAAACGGTTCGGGATAGAAGGCCACATGATTGCGGATCATTGCGAAAGAGGCGGTCGGGACCGGATAAGTCCAGGCAGAAGCCTCCAGCGAATCTCCGTCAATGGTTGCATCAAGGTAACGCGCCTGCCCTTTCCATTCACAAAGTGAGCGCTTTGGATTGGCGCTTAAATGGGTCCAAGTCACATCTTCCGGCGGGAAGTAATAGGTCGGTGGGTGGCTCGTTTCCAGTGTCCGAAATCCTGCACGCGTACTGGCAATTTCCACGCCCTTGTGGATGATTTGCAGATGACGGGTGTTGGGCTCTGCAATAGCTGGCCGGGGATAATCCCAGACACTTTCCTGACCGGGTTTGGTGGGCTCGGGAGGAATGTTCATGCGGCTTCCCGCAAGCAAGAGGCGCAGGAACCATCAAACCAGACAGTGACTTCAGACATATTTCCCGGTTACGGGATATCTGAGCCTCTGTCTGGCTGTACTTTGTTCGGTATTGGTGTGCTATTGTCGAGACCTGTTACAGAACTTCGAACAATCCTGCAGCACCCTGACCACCGCCAATGCACATTGTGACGACGGCATATTTCACACCGCGGCGTTTGCCCTCGATCAACGCATGTCCGACACAACGGGCACCAGTCATGCCATAAGGGTGACCGATCGAAATGGACCCACCATTCACATTCAACAGCTCATCAGGAATGCCCAGTTTCTGCTGACAGTAAAGAACCTGCACTGCGAAGGCTTCATTAAGTTCCCAAAGGCCGATATCATCCATTTTCAGGTCGAATTTTTCGAGCAATTTTGGGATCGCGAAAACAGGGCCAATACCCATTTCATCCGGCTTGGTGCCTGCCACAGCCATTCCGACATAGCGACCGAGCGGGTTCAGGCCTGCTTTCTCAGCAGCGCTGGCTTCCATCACCACGCTGGCAGAACTGCCGTCGGAAAGCTGTGAGGCATTACCGGCTGTGACGATCTTGTCTTCGCCGAGCACGGGTTTCAGGGATTGCAAACCTTCCAGCGTGGTTGACGGGCGATTGCCCTCATCTTTGCTGAGCGTGATTTCGTGCATGGAAATCTCTTTGGTTTCCTTGTCCTGCACACCCATGGTGGCGGTAACCTCGACAATCTCGTCGTCAAACTTGCCCGCTTCCTGAGCCGCGGCTGTCCGCTGCTGGGATTTCAACGAATATTCGTCGCACGCCTCTCGGGAGATACCATAGCGTTCACCAACCACCTCAGCGGTTTGCAGCATCGGCATATAGATATCGTCATGCATAGCGACCAACGCCTTGTCCGGTGCCATCCGCATCTCCGGGGTTTGCACGGTCGAGATGGAGTCCTGTCCACCACCAACGACAACATCCATACGGTCAATCGTGACCTGCTTGGAGGCCGTGGCAATCGCCATCAGACCAGAGGAACATTGGCGGTCCAATGTCATACCCGGGACCTCGATCGGAAAACCGGAGCGCAATGCTACGTTACGGCCAAGGTTACCCCCTTGCGATCCCTGTTGCAGCGCGCTGCCCCAAACAACATCTTCAACCGTCGCCGGATCAATACCGGCACGCTCGACGGCCGCTTTGGCTGAATAGCTGCCAAGTGTTGGGCCGGCGGTGGCGTTAAAGGCGCCTTTATAAGCGCGTCCGATGGGGGTTCGAGCGGTGGAAACGATGACTGCGTCACGCATGATATTGATCCTTTACTGTGATGGATTGGAGTCGAATTTGGCGCGCATATTCTCTTTTAATCGGCCTATTAACAAGGTTTTTCTTTGCTACTGGTCCTGACGCTACGGCAAGCTAGCTATCCTGGATGTGAACCGGAAATCCGCCCTCGGGATAGGGCATGATCATCTTGCCGTCTGGCGCAGAGGTAAAGGTTGTTTGTGTCGGATAGGCAAATTCCAGACCCTCCTCGTTAAATTTTTGCAGGATGGCCAAACCGATTTTATGGCGACCTTCATAGACCACTTCATAGTCGCTGCTCATAATGTCAAAATCCAGTTCGAAATTGATCGAACTGTCGCCAAAACCAACAAAGCCGGAGCGGATAAACTTGGCACCATTATCTTCGACTATCTGCTTCAATAGGCTCGGAATACGGCGGGCATCATCTGGCTCTGTTTGATAGATAACGCCAATGCCGTAACGTGTCCGGCGGCGCCCTAATTGCGTCAAGTTGGTGATTTCTTTGTCGAGTAAATTGGTGTTGGAAATAATGATTTCCTCGCCTGTGACAGCGCGAAGCCGGGTGCTTTTAAGACCGATTTCCTCAATCCTGCCAGTCGTATTGTCATAGCTGATAAATTCGCCGCGACGGAACGGTTTGTCGAAGATGATCGACAGCGCTGCAAACAGGTCAGAAAATATCCCCTGTGCTGCCAAACCAATAGCAATACCGCCCACACCAAGACCCGCGACTAGGCCGGTGACATCCACACCGAGATTGTCGAGAATGACAATGGTCGCAATCGCAAAAATCACGCAGGTAACCAGCACCCGGATCAACGACATCGCGCTTTGCAACGTATCACTCTGGTTAGGATCAGCCGACAGTTTGCGGGTAAAAAAGCCCAGGATCAGTTCGCGCAGCCAGATCGCGACCTGCACAACGATTGAAATGGTGAACAGAAATCCGACAGTCCGCACAATCTCGTTAGGTGCGTTCGAGTAGGTGACCACAATCTGTGCCGACACCATGAACATAAAAAACTTGCTCGTCCGGGCGATCGCCTGTGTTATGATAGCCCGATAACCGATCAGACCTTCATTGTTGCTCACCTGGCGCGCAGCATATCGCTTCATGGCGCCGAGCAGGAAGAAAATGAGCGTGCCAATTGCGATCGTTATGATCAGTTCGGCATAGTTATTATTCAGCCAGGCCATGCTCTCGTCGAACAGGCGCATCATTGAGAGACTCTCGTCAATGTCAAACGGCACGGGTGTATTGTCTGTAGAATTTGCCATATGATGTTGCGCTAATGGTCGCCGCCGCCAATGGCAAGCTGTCTGATCTCGATGCGAGCCATTATTGCGGCTTATTGGCAAGGATCAGAAATTCGACATTACCCTTCGGCCCTGTGATTGGACTTTGCGATATACCCTGCACCACCCAACCGTTTGAAGTTAGCCAGTCGCTGACTTTCCGGCACACCTGATCGTGCACAGCTGGATCGCGAACAACCCCCCCTTTGCCGACATCTGCGCGTTCCGCCTCAAATTGCGGCTTGATCAACGCGACCAGTTTTGCACCGGGTTTGGCAAAGGTCATCGGCCGTTCGAGTACTTTGGTCAACGATATGAAGCTGGCATCGCAGACAATCAGGTCAACTTCTTCGGGAATATGCTCCGCCGTTAATATCCGGGCGCTGGTCTGTTCGTGGACGACCACGCGTTCATCCTGACGCAGCTTCCAGGCAAGTTGGTTGGTGCCGCTGTCCACCGCGTAGACTTTCGCTGCACCGCGGCTCAACATGACGTCGGTAAAGCCGCCGGTGCTGCTTCCGACGTCAATTGCAATCATATCGGTCACGGCAATGTCGAAATGATCCAGGGCATGGTCCAGCTTTATCCCTCCGCGAGAAACCCAGGGATGGTCTTTGCCTTTCAGATCGACGGCAATATCATTGAGATATTTCTGACCTGGCTTTTCCACTTTCTGATCACCGACGGTCACCAGCCCAGCCATGATGTAGGCCTGCGCCTTGGCACGGCTTTCCGCGAGACCGCGATCAACCAATATCTGGTCAATCCGCAATTTTTGAGGTTTTGCCTGGTCCGCCGCAGCAGGTGGAGCGGTTTTCGCCGGGCGCGTTTCATTTTGTGCCATATCAAAATGGGACTAGCCGAAGCATATGCTTTTGACCATATTCGATATCATGAGAATCACTTTTACGTTTTCCGCCATATTGTTAGCGGCCGGTTGTTCCGGCGTAGTGCCCGCACCGGCACCCGCCCCCGCAGAGACACAGGTGCCGACCCCCGCTCCTGCACCGACGCCAACCCCGGCTCCTTCCCCCACACCGCCACCGGAACCGATGCGCGGGATCTGGACCGATTGGCCACTGGCGAAAGGAAACTGGGTTTATCGCGCGGATGAAAGGGGTTCCATCGCACTATTCGGCCCACCCAATATGGAAGCGACATTTTTGATCCGCTGCGATCAGGGCCGCAATCAATTATTCCTGTCGCGTGAAGGCGTGGTCCCGGAAACCGGAGCACAAATGACTTTGCGAGCCAGCTCTGGCATGCAGTCCTATCCGGCCCGCAACAGCGGCGGTCCTTTAGATTATGCGGCGATCGCGCTGCCGGTTTCAGATTACATGATGGACCGGATCGCGTTCAGTCGTGGCCGGTTTGCGGTTGAGACAACGGGATTGAGCTCTCTTGCTATCCCGATCTGGCCCGAATTTACACGCGTTGTAGAGGATTGCCGTCGCTAGTCTCATGCAGTGAACAGGTTTCAGCCGAGCAGTGAGGCTGGTGCGATAGGCTCGTTTTTGGACGGAACGCCGGATTTTGACAGCAAAATAAAATAATTCAAGTCTTGTTCGCGCCAGATGAATGATTCACATTCGAATCGTCGAACAAGCGGAGATTTTCAATGCAACAGTTCGTATCTTATCAACAAGCGAAAGGAGGTGGTCCGATGTCTCATGGTTCAGCACAGGGGTCGGAAAAATCCGTTCGGGGGACATATTTGATCTAAAGATCAGGTTTCCCGGCAGCGGCACTTCCAACCGCTGACCCATGCTTAGAGGCTGTTGATCCGAGAGATTGACAGCCTCTTTTCATTTTTGCGCGTCACTTCGCTCAAGAAACTCTTCGCGGATCATGAAGTCACGAACGCCTATGCGGACTTCCCGCAGAAACTGGACGAGGGCAATCGACAGCAAGCTCATCGCGATAATGAAGGCACCGGCAATCACTCCGGACAGATTAAAACCGGTCAGCCCCATAACAAATAGCAGGCCAATGAGAATACAGGCTACAATGGCGCTGATAACACTGAGATAGATCGCGCTGTTTACGATTTTGATCCGAAGCTGCAGATCGTGCAGCTCGTCGACAATACATTGATGCTCATGGCCTTCGGTTTCGTTGAACAGGTTCTGCAATATACGCGACCGGTCAATAATCCGCGCCAATCGACCTGCAAAAAGGCTCAGCATGCCGCCGACGGCCACCAACAGAAAAGCCGGTGCCAGTGCGGTTTGCAATACCGCGATAATATCGCCCTGCCCCAGTGTCATATGAACCCCCTGCTCCGCCTACCCGTATCGTATCACCAATGTCAGTCCTGTGACCTGTGTGGCATCAAATGTGTCCAAATCAAAACGTTCAGCGTCCGCGCGTGCTCGGACCAATATGGCTTCCGGTACACTGGCATCCGCATAGATCACATCGGCCTGGCCCAATAGCCGCGCCTGTTTGATCGTCAGATCGTCGGGGTCAGCGCTGTGTAGACTAAGTTCGATCACTCCAGTCTGATTACCTGCCGCTGGATCCGCGAGCCAAAGGTCAATGGCCTGTGCATCATGATCGGCAAACGGGTCGAGCGTTCCCCCGGGATTGAGCGCCGCATCAATCGCTCGGCGACGGTCGGCTCCATCTGGCCAGAGGTTCTTGATCCGCGCGCGGGCAGCCAAAAGGCCCCGGGCCAGCTGTCCCAATCGCCCAGGCAACATCTGTTCCAACCGCTGGCGCACGGCCTTGGCAAGACCTGCTGACGCACCGCCCGTTCCAATGGCGATCAGCACCGGATCGCGATCGACAATGGCGGGCGTGGTGTAATCACAAAGCGCCGAGCGATCGACGGCATTGACCAACAAGCCGCGCGCTTTCAGGCGCTCGACCGCTGCCGCTGCTTCATCATCATCTTCAAGAGCAACGACCGCCAAGGCAGCATCGGCGTTTTCATCACCGGTGATTATAGCACCAGCGCGTTCGTAGAGCCGCCGCTTAGCATCTGCCATTTCTCCGCTGCCGAGCAATATGACTTTGCGGCCTTTCAACGTCACGAAGATCGGTAGCTGGTCCATGGTCTATTTCAGCCAGTCGGGCACATGCTCTGCGGCCATGATGGTCGCTGGTTCTATCCGCTCTGCCACTACGGCATATTTGTCGCCATCGACCAGCACCTCGGGAACCAGTGGACGGCTGTTATAGGTATTGGCCATGGTCGCTCCATAGGCACCTGCGGTTCGGAAAATACCAAGATCATCGGTTTGCACCCGGTCCACCTCGCGTTCCTTGGCGAAGATATCACTGCTTTCGCAAATCGGACCGACAATGGATGCGGTCATGGTATCGCCAGATGGCTGGACGGCTTCGAAATGGTGCCAGGCATCATAAATGGCCGGTCGCATCAGATCATTCATCGCGGCATCGACAATCACAAAGTCGCTGTTCACGCCGGGTTTGATCCGAATGACCTGTGTCATCATCACACCGCTGTTACCCGCAATCACCCGGCCGGGCTCAAACATCAACGTCACGTCCCACCCCTGGGTCACACGCGCGACCATTGCTCCGTAATCGGCCGGACTGGGGGGATTTTCCTCTGGCTTATAGGGCACACCAAGACCGCCGCCGAGATCGACATGCGTGATTTCGTGACCCGCAGCGCGCAGGTCACTGACCAATTGCCCCATGCGCACGTAGCATTTTTCCAGCGGGTCGAGTTTTTGTAGCTGGCTGCCAATATGTACCGCAACACCGCGCAGGTTCAGCCCTTCAAGCTTGGATAGGCGCTCAAAAATTTCGGGTGCTACATCAATCGCGACGCCGAATTTATTCTCTGCTTTACCGGTGGAGATTTTCGCATGGGTGCCCGCGTCGACATCAGGATTGACGCGCAGCGTTGCGGAGGCTCTTTCACCGCGCGCTGCGGCAATCTCAGCCAACATCTGACCTTCTTCTTCAGACTCGAGGTTGAATTGGCCAATCGCTTTGTCGAGGCCGAGTGTGAGTTCGGCGCGGCTTTTGCCAACGCCCGAAAACACGATATCCTCAGCCTTCATACCTGCCGCCAGAGCACGCTCCAGTTCACCGCCGGAGACCACGTCTGCCCCATAGCCTTGATTGGCAAGAATTTTCAGCACCGCAAGATTGGGATTGGATTTCACTGCAAAGGCCAGATGGACCTTGCCAGCATCTTTTAACCCGTCCCGAAATACGCGAGCATGACGCTCCAGCGTGGCGCGGGAATAAACATAAACGGGCGTGCCAACCTGATCGGCAATGTCCGGGAGCGCAACATCTTCGGCATGCAGCACGCCATCTTTAAGTTGAAAATGGTCCATCGGGCGGGGCTTTCAGATTTAGATAGTAGAGGAAATGTAGTCTTAGCCAGGCGGCGGCAGATCGAATTTATCATCCTGCCGTTTCTCCGAACGGCGCAGCAGTTCATCGCTGCGCTCGGGCTGTGCCTGGGTGGAGGGGGTGATCAATTCTTCACCGGTAGGCCTTTCTGCCTCACCATAAACGGGCGCCGGAAGCGATTGCCCTTTGGCCGGTTCCAATGTCCCGCGATTGCCGCAGGCAGAAACAATGACCAGTGAAGCGATAACCGCTATTTTTCCAAAATTGTTCATAACCGATTCGTCTGTTCCAGTTCCGCGATCCGCTGTCTTACCTGCTCCGGCGCGGTTCCGCCATAGCTGGTTCGGCTCGCCACCGAGCCTTCGACGCTCAAATCCGGCATATCATACCCTTCAACCCTGGCATCAATTGCGACAAGGTCGGCAGGCGTCAGGTCGGCAAGACCGCATCCGCGCTCCTCGCACAGCTTTACCGCAGCCCCGGTAATATGATGTGCTTCCCGGAACGGGATGTTGACATCCCGCACCAACCAGTCGGCAAGATCGGTTGCAGTTGAAAAGCCGCTGTCAGCAGCGGCGCGCATCCGTTCGGGTACAAAAGTCACACTCTCGACAATGCCGGTCATCGCGGCAAGCGAAAGGGCAAGCAGGTCATGTGCCTCGAACACCGGTGGCTTGTCGTCCTGCATATCCTTGGAATAGGCAAGTGGCAGGCCCTTCATGGTCATCATCAAAGCGTTGAGGCATCCGATAATCCGGCCAGCATGTCCGCGCACTAGTTCCGCCGCGTCAGGATTGCGTTTTTGCGGCATGATTGAGCTGCCGGTGGACCATTGATCGGACAATTTCACAAAACCAAATGGTTGAGATGCCCAGATAATGACCTCTTCCGCCAGCCGCGATAAATGAAGCGCTGTTTGTGACGCAGCCATCAGATAATCCAGCGCAAAATCACGGTCGGAGACACTGTCCATAGAATTGGCTGTCGCCGCACCAAAATCCAAAGCCTTAGCAGTCATCTGCCGATCATTGGGAAAGCCGGTACCGGCAAGCGCAGCAGCACCCAGCGGGCATTCATCCAAACGCTGTTTGGCCGCCCAGAAACGGCTACTGTCACGAGCAAACATTTCATAATAGGCCAGCAGATGGTGCCCCATGGTAATCGGCTGCGCGACCTGCAGATGCGTAAAGCCGGGCATGATCGTATCTGCCTGTTCCTTGGCCCGGGCAATCAGCGCTTCCCTAAGATTCCAAAGACCGCCCGACACATCATCCATGGCATCGCGCACCCAAAGGCGAAACGATGTCGCAACCTGATCATTGCGCGAGCGCGCCGTATGCAGCCGCCCGGCCACCGGGCCGACAATCTCGGTCAGCCGCGCTTCAATCGTCATATGAATATCTTCAAGGTCAAGATTCTCGGGAACGCCGTCAGTTTCATATTCCCCGGCGATCTGATTGAGGCCGTCGATGATCTTCGCTGCGTCTTCCGCCTCGACAATGCCCTGCTTTGCAAGCATCTCAACATGAGCGAGCGATGCGCGAATGTCCTGGCGCCATAATTTCTTGTCGAACGGGATAGACGCGTTTATCTCGCGCATGATTGACGAGGGGCCGTCGGCAAACCTGCCGCCCCACATTGTGTTGGAACTCTGGCTGTTGGAATCTGATGTGCGATTAGTGATGCGATTATTCCTGTTTCTATCCCTGCCTGCAATGCTCGTTGGCTGTAATGATCAATCTGGCGATAAGCAATCCGATGAAGTGGGGCAAGTTAATGATGGCCCCAGGCAGAGTGAAACCATCGAAAGCCATAGCGGCCTTGTCGGCCGTCTTGATATTTCCAAGCGCGGTAGCCCGATGGTTGACACTCCGTTCAAGGACCCGGATGGCAAGACGGTCAGCCTGTCAGATTTTATCGGCAAACCAGTACTGGTGAATATATGGGCGACATGGTGTGCGCCTTGTATCGTTGAAATGCCGATGCTGGATGAATTGGCTGCACGGGAAAAGAATCGGTTGAAAGTCCTTGTCGTTTCTCAGGATATTCAGGGCGCTGAGAAAGTGGATCCGTTTTTTGCCAAGGCGAATTTCAATGAGCTGGAGGCCTATACCGATCAGGAAAACGGACTGAGTTTCGGATTCGGATCGGGACTAATGCCGACCACCGTGCTCTATGATGCCAGTGGTGAGGAAGTATGGCGGGTATTAGGTGCCATGGATTGGGATGGTGCAAGAGCCGCAATGCTGATGGAAGAGACACTGGCCGAGAGTTAATCGGAATTGAAGTTCTTGACGGGAGGAGTCTTTATTGACCTCAAGCGCCGGACGGGCGCATCCGCGCCCTTGGCTATCGCGCCATAAGGCGCGGCGGCCGGTCGGCCTTGCCTCGCTACGCTCGGACGATGCTCTTTAGGTTTACCCAGTTAAGTCTGTCACCAGACCGACGCGAAGAGTCAGCAAGCGCGACCGCGCGCCCGAGCTTATGCGAGGAAAGCCAAGCGGGCGGATGCCCGCGCCCGGCGCTTGAGGTTAAAAAGAGAATCAAAAATGGTGGGCGATGACAGGCTCGAACTGCCGACATCTTCGGTGTAAACGAAGCGCTCTACCAACTGAGCTAATCGCCCTTGCACGAGACCAGCTCATGAAGTGTTCGGGGCCATTGCCAAATCATGAGGGCTTTGGCAAGCACCTTTCCGCAGGCTTTTTCAAAATATAAAAATACCAGTCATTTGCAAATGTCCGTGCAACTCGATTTTGTAACATGATGCAAAACCTACGGTCATACCGCGATTCGCAGCTTATACCTGATTATCCACAGAATATATTTATTTTATTTCAATAGCTTAGTTGGATTATTCGATTTTTCCTCAGCTTGCCGCTGTCAATCAAATTATTTCATTTTTTTTACACCAGCGGCCTTGCTCGACTCGTTCCTACGCGCTTACTAAGAGGCATCGGCTGGCGGCTAAGGATTCGACAATCCTGGCCTCTATGACATTGAAAAAAGTACCGTTGAAAACGAGTTTTCAGCATAAGGTTTTCTGTGTCCCGCGTTTCCTTTGGCTGGGAATCATTGGGAAGCGCAGCAAATTGTCCAGTCGACGAGCGGCCCCGCGATGACGCGGGTAGAGATAAATCGGGGGATGTTAGTGGTACAAAGTTCAGGAAAAGCGGGCACCAATCCAGCCACAAAGGCGGCGACAGCGAAAGTGCGTATTCAGGATTCACAAAGTCAGGATGGTGTTGCATCTCAACTGACTGATACATGGCAGACAATCTGTTCGGGCCTGCGCCGTGACCTGGGTGCACAAATTTTTGGTCAGTGGATAAAGCCAATTAAACTCGCTCGATTCGATTCGGACAGCGGTGAATTGCAACTGATCCTGCCTTCCGAATTTGCGGCCAATTGGGTACGCGAACGCTACGCAGAGCGATTGGCATTGGCTTGGAAGGCCCATTCTGCCGAGGTAAAGAATATCAATTTTTCAGCTAAGGCCGGCGCCGCGCGTATCGCAAAGGTCAAAAAAGACAAAGCACTTGCCAGCGAAGCGCCTACAGAGACCTCATCCGGGAAATTCCAGCTCGATCTTGATCCCCGGATGACTTTTGATGAATTTATCGCCGGGCATAGCAATGTTCTGGCGCTCAATGCATCGCAGCGCATGGCGTCTCCCGAAAAACCACTATTCAGCCCGCTATATCTGCAGTCCTCTACTGGTCAGGGCAAAACCCATTTGATGCATGCGATTGGCCATGCTTATCGCGCCGAATTTCCGAGCGCACGGGTCATCTACATGTCTGCCGAGCGTTTCATGGTAGAATTTGTGTCGGCTATGCGGCGCAATGAGGCCATGGAATTCAAAGCGGCACTGCGAGAAGCAGATCTTTTGATGATTGATGATATCCAGTTCATCGTCGGCAAAATTTCTACACAGGAAGAGTTTCTTCATACTGTTGATTCCCTGATCAGCCGGGGCAAGCGGGTAGTCGTCGCTGCCGATCGTCCGCCACAGGCATTGGACGGCGTGGACCAACGGCTATTGTCACGCCTGTCCATGGGGCTGGTCGCCGACATACAATCGGCAGGTCTCGAATTGCGCCGCGATATTTTGCAGCATCGTCTTGCCAGCTTGCCGCATCAGGAAGTGTCTGAGGATGTGGTTGAATTTCTTGCGCGCACGATAAGCCGGAACCTGAGAGAGCTGGAAGGGGGCCTCAACAAACTGCTTGCTTACGCTCAACTGACCGGCAGACCTATCACCAAGGAATTGGCTGAGGAACAGTTATCGGATATATTGAGCGCTTGCCGCCGCCGGATTACGATTGACGAAATCCAGCGCACAGTATGCGAATATTATCGCCTTGACCGCAATGAGATGTCATCCAAGCGCCGTGCTCGCGCGGTTGCCCGCCCTCGTCAGGTGGCCATGTATCTCGCCAAGGTAATGACGCCGCGCAGCTATCCCGAAATTGGCCGAAAATTCGGCGGACGCGATCATAGCACGGTTATCCATGCAGTGAAGCTGGTCGAACAATTGCGCGGTGAGGATACCGAGATGGACAATGATGTAAGGATGTTGCTCCGTCAGCTCGAAAGCTGACAGAACACAGAAATATCCTGTTCAATCAAAGGGTGGAAGCTTAAAAGTCGGTTAGTTCTTTTCCGGCGCTACCGAGATGCGAACACGTTCCCCACTATTGCCCGGAAAGTCGGTAAACATCGCTTCGACCAGATTGGGTACCAGATAAGTCAGGTTCTTTGACCGCGACATTGCCTCTGCCTTGCCTTCAAACAGGCGCTCTCCATCGGCTGTCCGGTCGATCTTCATATCCAGCTCTGTGGTGTAAACAGTAAAACTGCGAACCCCGCCATAACCCGAAAATCCATAGCCGCCGAACAGGAACGGGTCATGGAAACCATAGCGATAGCGATGACGGCCATAGAAACCACGATGGCCGTAAAAACCGCGGCGACCGTAGAAGCTGGTCGCAAAGAACGGATCATAATCGCCAACAACCTTTTCACGGCCTTTGTCGACATCATAGTCCATGCTGACAATCAACTGCGCTTGAGCGGGATCATTGGTCAATTGGTAGCCAAGGTCTGTCATGCGTTGCTCGACAAGCGTCGCATATTGGGCAAACTCCAGTCCGCCGGAAAGTTCTGGATCAGAAGCAACCACCGCAAAACTTTGCCCCTGTGCTGGCGGCAGGGCTGCAAATCTCTGCACGTCCGCCCGAAAGGGAGAAGCACAGGCACCGAGTGCCAGAAACGCGAGCGGCATGAAAATTTTCAACTTCAAGCCCTTGGGACTTTTGAATTTGGACGCTGTCATGATCATTCCTTCAACTTACAACTAACCCGCCATCCTTTTAATGTAGTAACTTTAGCATGCTGAACCACCATTGAACGACAAAATAGTACCGTTCATCGACAGTTTATTCCTTCCAGATCCCGGTTTTTTTCTGACAATATGCCAAAATTCGCCGGATCCTCCGATATTCATGTTTAATAATAAGCACTTGATGCACAAATGAGATGACTGAGGTTTTCATCGGTATATGTTCCACATCACCTAGGGCAAAAGTTGGTGTAACCGGTATGAATCATAGCAAAGGCCAGAGCAGTATGTCGTTTTACACCAAGATACGAATCGACCGATATTATTTGGAGACGAGCCATCATAATGTTAGGTGGAGCAGACGATAAGATTTCGCAGGGTTGTTCAGAAGAGTATTATAGCGACATGGGTCAAACGACAGATGATGATATTTGGGGCGGGCAGATATTATTGGTTTCTGACGATCCGCAACTGCGTGCCCTTTATACTCACGCGATAGAATTGCTTGGCGGGCGATGCACATCGCTGCCGATGGATACCTCTGATGAACAGCTTACCGAGCGGCTCAATGTCGCTGCTGTTGTTATTCAGATTACAAAGTGGGATGACGCGCAGCCGGGAGCTCTGGCGAGGGTTGAACGCTTCTGTGAAACATCAAACCTGCCGATGCTGGTTCGCACGGATCTGGACCTCCTCGATTCGACATTGGCGGCAGTCGAATATCCTCATGTTGAACATCTGCTCAGCGACAGCGTAGCCGAGTTATTTGTCTCTCTGGAGCATAGAACCCAACGATCGATCAGCAGTCTTTTTGCCGACCGGGACGAAATAGATCTGGCGGATCTCAAGAAAATTTCGGCTGACGTAGAGCGTATTGCCAGGGCGCTGGTCAAATTATCCGGGCCAGATCAGTCGGACAGCGACAGGGATCTAATCGGCAACCCTTTTCACGAGCGGGATGAAGATACAAAGCTTGCCGATCCCCCGGTCAGTTTCAAACCAATGCGACCACCAACCCCGCAAACTAAAGAGGCTGACGGGGAAACGGATAATCAAGCTGTTAGCCTTTCTCGGCCAATATCAGCGGATGAAGTACGCGGCCTGATCAAAGCGAGACGCCTCCGCGATCAGTATTTTGATTCAGAACTGTTTGCCGACCCAGCCTGGGATATGTTGCTGGACCTGATGGCAGCGCGGTTGGAAGGCACCAAGGTTGCGGTTTCCAGCCTGTGTATTGCCGCAAGCGTGCCGCCAACAACCGCCCTGCGCTGGATTAAGACAATGACCGAAGAACAGATTTTCCTGCGCAAGGCCGACGAACAAGATGGTCGGCGGATTTTTATCGAGCTCAGCGACGAAGCAACTGCCGGGATGGTAGGGTTTTTCGCCATGATTCGGCGCAGCGGACTGATGCTAATCTGATTCAGGCAAAAGAAAACCCGCCGGATATCAGGCGGGTGATTCTTTTTTCGAAAATCTGTCCGGCCGTGGCCGAGACCACATTATCCCAGCGCAGCGACCCGTTTTGTCAGGCGGCTGAATTTCCGAGATGCTGTATTCTTGTGGAACACACCGCGTGCTACGCCACGCGCCAATTCCGGCTGAACTGCGGCAAGAGCGGTGGTCGCGGCGGCTTTATCGCCTGCTTCCAGGGCAGCTTCAACGGACTTGATCTTCGTACGAATCTGGCTCACGCGGTTCTTGTTGATGACCGTGCGGCGCTCGTTGCGACGGATACGTTTCTTTGCTTGCGGCGTATTAGCCATGAAATTTCCTCAAAACTGAAATGCTGGGTAGCCGTCGATTACATACGCAACCTCGGCTCAAGTCGGCGGTCATTAGCTTCCTAGATGATTCCCGTCAATAGCTTAGTCAAACAGCCGCAACGGCTCTTCAGCTCTGGCATTTTCGACAGTAAAAGGTGGATCGACCGCTGTCGACCTTACGCAAGACAGAACCACCGCACGCGCAATCCTCTCCTTCACGGCCATATACAAGCCATTCCTTGGCAAAATAGCCCAGTTCCCCGTCCGGTTGGACGAAATCTCGCAACGACGATCCGCCAGCGGCAATGGCCGATGCCAACACCTGTTTGATCGCCACGACCAGCTTGTCATAGCGGAGCTTCGAGATTCCGCCCCCCATCCGGCTTGGCAAAATTCCCGCCATATGCAGCGCCTCGCAGACATAAATATTGCCCAGCCCTGCGACATTGCGTTGATCGAGCAGCAGTTGTTTGATTGGTGCTTTGCGGTCCCTGGTGACCGCTTTGAGATAGGAGCCGGTAAAATCATCTCCCAAAGGTTCCGGCCCCATCGTCGCAAACGGACCATATTGATCCATGTCCTCCAACCGAATCAGATCCAGCGAGCCAAAGCGGCGTGGATCATTGAGCACCAGCCGCCGGTCCTCTTCGGTTTCCAACACCAGATGATCGTGCTTTTCCAGCTCCGCCGGATCAATCCGCCACCGCCCCGACATGCCCAGATGAAAGATCATCACGTCCCCGCGATCCGTCTCAATCAAACCATATTTGGCGCGGCGCGCAAGTTGCGTCACTCTGGCTCCCGTCATCCGCTGTCGCAGATCGGTCGGGATGGGGCGGCGCAAATCAGCCCGGCGTGGCTCGACCAGAGTAAGCCTTTTGCCTTCCAATACCGGCCGCAAACCGGCGACGGTTGTCTCAACTTCTGGTAATTCTGGCATCATGCCTCTCAAAATATCGCAATATCGCTCTGTTCAGCAGCTACAGGGTGATTGCAGTGCTGCCAAGCGTCGTCTAATGCTTGTCATTGAAAATAGGGCCCGGACAGATTCCGGGGACTGATTCCAAAGATACGAGCAACCAGTATATGATCGAAACCAAGACAGTCTCCTTCGGCTATGAAGAGGTGGATGAAGACGAAAAGGTGGGCCGTGTCGGTCAAGTCTTCTCCAACGTTGCCAGCAAATATGATGTGATGAACGATGCCATGAGTGCAGGCACACATCGATTGTGGAAGGATCGCTTTGTTCGCCGGGTAAAGCCGCGTGAAGGCGAAGAGATATTGGATATGGCCGGAGGTACCGGCGATATCGCCTTTCGTATGGTCGACAGCGGCGCGAACATCACGGTGGCTGATATCAACCCCGATATGCTGTCAGAAGGGCTCGACCGCGCGATCAAAAAGGGCGAAGGCCGCCTGGTCTGGAGCGAACAGAATGCCGAGGAACTCAATTTCCCCGATGCCCATTTTGACGCGTACACAATTGTCTTCGGCATCCGTAATGTGACCCATATCGAAAAGGCTCTGGCTGAAGCACACCGCGTCTTGCGTTATGGCGGGCGTTTCTATTGCATGGAATTTTCCAAGACGCTGTGGCCCGGGTTTGACAAGATTTATGATTTTTACTCGCATCGTATCCTACCCAAAATCGGCAAGGCCGTGGCAAATGATGAAGACAGCTATCGTTATCTTGCCGAATCCATTGACCGGTTCCCGCCGATGGAGAAATTTCGCGGCATGATCGAAGATGCTGGTTTTGGCCAGACGAAGGTTGAGCCGATGATGGGCGGCCTTGTTGCTATCCACAGCGGTTGGAAAATCTGAGCACCTATCTGACATGACATCATCCCGAACCCATATCTTTCGCTTGCTCAAATGGGGTCGTACCCTCGCCAAACATGGCGCGCTGCGCGACATTGAGAAGCATAAAGCAACACCGCCGCAGGTCCGGCGCCTTTGCCGTTTCGCGCGCTTGGGCACAATCCAGCCCAAGACGCCAAATTATTCCGCTGCTTTGCAGGCCATTGGTCCTGCAGCGATCAAGCTTGGCCAGACATTGGCGACACGGCCGGATATTATCGGCGAAGAAGCCGCCCGTGACCTGTTACAGTTGCAGGACAATCTGCCGCCCGTTGCCTTCGATAAGATCAAGGACGAAATTGAAGCGAGCCTCGGCAAGCCGATCAACGCGCTCTACAGTGATATTGATCCCGAGCCGGTGGGCGCCGCCTCTATCGCACAGGTCCATCGCGCGACCACGATCGAAGGCAAAGCAGTTGCGGTTAAGGTGCTGCGACCCGGTATTATAAAGAAATTCACCGCCGATATTGAAACCTATGAATGGGCGGCGGCTCATCTTGAAGCAATGGGCGGGGAAGCAAAACGGCTGCGTCCACAGCTGGTCATCGCCAATTTCCGGCGCTGGACAATGCGCGAGCTGGATCTCCGCCGCGAAGCGGCATCGGCATCAGAGCTTGATGAGCATATGGCCAATGTCGAACAGTTTGAAATCCCGACCATTGACTGGGACCGGACATCGGGCCGGGTTCTGACGCTCGACTGGGTCGATGGCATCAAAATCTCTCGGCGTGACGACCTGATCGCCGCCGGTCATGATTTGAACGATATAGCCAACCGGCTGGTCCACACCTTCCTGAAACAGGCGATTGAGGCCGGTTATTTCCACGCCGATATGCATCAGGGAAATTTGTTCGTGAAAGCCGATGGTACTATTGTCGCCATCGATTTTGGCATCATGGGCCGCATCAATCGCAAGGCGCGCTTCTGGCTGGCAGAAATTTTATATGGATTGACCACAGGCAACTACAAGCGTGTGGCCGAAATTCATTTTGAAGCACAATATGTGCCCGATCATCATAATATGGAAGATTTCGCCACCGCGCTTCGCGCTGTGGGCGAACCGATGCGCGGCAAACCTGTTAGCGAGCTTTCTGTCGGCGATATGCTCGACGGCCTGTTCGCAATTACGCGAGATTTCGACATGGAGACGCAGCCGCATCTGCTGCTACTTCAGAAAACCATGGTTATGGTCGAAGGCATAGCGACCGACCTTAATCCCGGTATCAATATGTGGGATGCCAGCGGGCCTTATGTGAAAAACTGGATCCGCGGCGAACTGGGGCCAGAGGCGGCAATTGCCGACCGGATTAATTCGGATATGGATACGCTGATGATGCTGCCCGACATAGTCCGGCGACTGGATCAGCAGCTTCCACGCCAAGGCGGCGCCCCGCCGCCACCGCCTGTGGCTGATGTGGAACTGATCTGGGAGCGCCGTAAGCCGGGGCGTAGCGGCGGATTTTGGCGTTATGCCTTGACCGCTGTTATAGCCGCATCAGCGGGCGCAGGCGCGCTGTGGATGTGGGGACAAAGCTGGCTATGACTAAACCCAAACATATCCTGCTGATTATAGGCGGCGGCATCGCCGCTTATAAGGCCAGTGAACTCATCCGGCTGATCCGTAAGGCGGATATGACCGTGCGCTGTGTTCTGACCGAGTCGGGCGCACAATTTGTTACGCCGATGACCTTGGCTGCACTTTCCGAAAATGAAGTGCACACAACGCTTTGGTCGCTGAAAGACGAGACAGAGATGGGTCACATCCAATTGTCCCGCGAAGCAGATTTAGTCGTAGTCTGTCCGGCGACCGCCAATCTGATGGCCAAGATGGCAGGCGGCGTTGCGGATGACCTGGCGACAACTTTATTGCTCGCAACCGATACGCAGGTGCTGGCCGTACCGGCGATGAACGTACGCATGTGGGACCATCCAGCGACCCAGCGCAACATTGAACAACTCCGCGCCGATGGCATCATCGTCATGCCTCCGGATGAAGGTGATATGGCCTGCGGTGAATTCGGTCCGGGCCGTTTGCCTGAACCACGCGCAGTGATGGAAGAGATCAAGCGCTATCTTGGCGGTGATGATAACCCATCTGTCCTCATCGGTGAGAATGAACTTGGTCGCAATCCGTTGGAAGGACAGCCTGCTTTTGCGCCTGACCAGCATCGACCGCTTCACGGCAAGCATGTGCTTGTAACCGCAGGCCCAACGCGCGAACCGATTGATCCGGTGCGCTATATTGCCAACCGGTCATCCGGTCGTCAGGGTTTTGCCATTGCCGCAGCCGCAGCCGCAGCTGGCGCGCAAGTCACATTGGTGGCAGGTCCTGTCCACCTGCCAACCCCTGCGGGCGTAATGCGAGTAGATGTGGAAACCGCATTGGAAATGGAAGCAGCCGTGCATGATGTTTTGCCTTGCGATGTTGCGATCATGGTAGCTGCCGTTGCCGACTGGCGGGCAGATGCGCGCGCGGATCAGAAAATCAAAAAGCAAAAAGGGGATGATCCCGCACCACTCGCACTGGTTGAGAATCCGGATATATTGGCGGGTCTCGCAAAGCATGAAAAACGCCCAGGCTTGCTGATAGGCTTTGCTGCTGAAACCGAGAAAATCGAAGAGCATGCCCGTGCGAAGCTCGCCAAAAAAGGCTGCGACTGGATTGTCGCCAATGATGTGTCAGGAGACGTCATGGGCGGCGCGGAAAACAGCGTGCATATTGTGACTTCCGACGGCACCGAAATCTGGGAACGTCTTCCCAAGCCAGAAGTCGCCCGACGGCTGGTGAACAAAATCATTGAAGAAATCTGAGGGACGAATGTTTGAACCGATCGAGATAGCCGTGAAACGGTTGGATGGGGCGGGCGACCTGCCTTTGCCCGGATATGAAACCAGCGGCTCTGCTGGCATGGACGTGCGCGCAGCCGAAGCATCCACTATCGCGGCGGGCAAGCGCGGCCTGGTCGGCACCGGATTCGCCTTCGCTATACCGGAAGGTTATGAAGTGCAGGTGCGTCCTCGCTCGGGACTGGCATTGAAAAAGGGTATATCCGTCCTTAATACGCCGGGAACGATCGACAGTGACTATCGGGGCGAGATCAAGGTGATCTTGGCCAATCTGGGCAACGAAGATTTTGTCATCGAACGTGGCGACCGGATCGCCCAGATCGTCGTAGCACCTGTGCAACGCGGAACCCTGATAGAAGTCGATAACCTGGATGAAACTGCTCGTGGTTCTGGCGGTTTTGGTTCTACCGGTGTATGAATTTGTGTTGAAACGCTTTTGGAAAGGAATAACCGATGATTGACCTTCTTTTTGCCATGGCTCTCGCCAGTACCACGGCACAGAATGCTGATACTATTGCTGCCATGCCAGAGGATTATTCTGTACTGGAAACGGCACAATTCAGAAAACCAATTTATTATGCACAGCGCCATGAAATGGCGGCTGAACGGGCTGCCAAAAAAGCCAAATGCAAGTTACCAACAGCAGAGCAATGGGTCTATGCTCGAATAGAGGCGGCTATATTGGTCGCGCCCAATGGTGAACTCGTCAAAATTGTGCCCGTTGAAAGCGGGTGCCGGGAATTGGAAGTGTACATGGTTAATCATCTTTCCAAATATGGAAAGAAGGCAGGACCAATCTCGACGAGTGGCGAAACCACCTGGTACAAAACGGCGATGCATTTTCGCTGGCCTGAATGAGCGGTCTAACCGACGAGCAGCTTGACCGATATGCGCGCCATATCGTCTTGCGGGACGTCGGCGGTGTCGGTCAGAAGAAGATACTGGACGCGCACATATTAATCATCGGCGCAGGTGGTATTGGTTGTCCTGCGATACAGTATCTCGCGGCTGCAGGCGTCGGCGCTTTGACTATCATTGACGATGATGTGGTGTCTTTATCCAACCTTCAGCGGCAGGTTTTGTTTTCGTCAGAGGATATTGGATTACCGAAGGTTGATGTTGCCAAAAGGGCCGCGCAGCGGATAAACCCGGAAGTGTTAATAAACACAGTTAATCAACGACTTACCGCGCAGCATTTTTCCGATGATGCTGCAGCATTTTTTGAACGGTTTGATGCCATATTGGATGGTTCTGACAACTATCAAACCCGGCTTCTGGTGTCTGACTATTCGATCGCCCACCATGTCCCGCTGGTATCGGCGGCGATCGGCCAGTTTCAGGGGCAGCTTGGCGTTTTCCGTGGATGGGAAGCCGACAAACCCTGCTACCGATGCTTCGTCGGCGATGCGCTCGACCCGGATGATTGCGACAATTGTTCGGAAGTTGGCGTGTTGGGGGCAATGGTAGGACTGATGGGCAGCTTTGCCGCCATGGAAGCGATCCGGGTGGTTACCGGCTTTGGCGATGACCCGGCTGGCAAGCTGCAACTGTTCGATGGGCTTAAACCTTCGATGCGCAGCATCAATCTGCCTAAGGATCCGGAATGTAAAAGCTGCGGAATGACGCCCGAAAGCTAGTAACAGGGCAACCAATTGCCTTTCTTCCTATATTGCGCAATGATTGCGGGTAACAGGGGAGAAAATCATGACATTACCAGTAACTGCCTTAACCGCCGCCGTCTGCGCTTTGCTGATGATATATCTGATGTTCAGGGTCATCGGTCAGAGACTGCGCACCGAAACCGGATTTGGCGCAGGCAGCGACCCGAAAATGGACATGGTCCGCGGCTGTCATTCCAATTTGATGGAGAATGCACCCATCGCGATATTGTTGCTCGCTTTGCTCGAAATGACCAATGCCCATCATTGGACCCTGACCGGGCTGGCTGCGCTTTTTCTGATCGCGCGGGTGATCCATATCTATGGCATGTATCAGCATTTTGCGGACAAAACCGTGCGGTTTCGCCAGCTTGGTGTTATGGGCTCGACACTGTCCATTCTCGCAATGGCGCTTTGGGTGATCTATCTGTTCGTGACGGTCAATCTGCTGAACTAAAAGCTGGCCCCATCCACTTCGCGGACTGGCAAGTGCTGCCAGTCGGCCGGCTCGAATATACGCATATTCACTGCCATCCGGTCAGGCGGCGCCGTGCGCGGCGTCCAGTGGGTATGCGTACCGCAGCGCTTGCAATTCCACAGCGTGATCATCCTGTCACCTTGCACATAGCTGTTCAGCATTTCCGGCTCGGCATCAATGGTCACCACTTCCGGATTCCAGAAACCACCCCGCCAACCGCTTTTTCGGCACAAGGAACAATTGCATCGCAGCGTTTCCTTGGGCGGTGACGGGACGGTGATCTGCACGGCCCCACAATGACATTGCCCTTTCATTTCAGCCCCTTATTTCATCCATCGTTCAACACATCGTCAACCCATGTGGGTACCAATTCCCCTGCCTTGCCCATCCGGCTTTCATCAAAATAGAGGCTGCCATCCGACGGATCCAAATTCATTTCCAGCGTTTGCGCGCCGTAATGAGCCGCTGATCGTACAAATCCTGCCGCCGGATAAACGGCTCCAGAGGTTCCGATGGAAACGAATAAATCACATTGCGCCAGCGCCAGTTCTATCCGCTCCATCTGATAAGGCATTTCGCCAAACCAGACGATATCTGGCCTGAGAGCGATCTGATCACAATGCGGGCAAGCAGGGCCGCTCGATAAATTTTGTTTCACCGCAGAGCGCTCGCCACAGGCCAGACATAGTCCGCTCAAAAGCTCGCCATGCATATGCACCAGCCGCTGCGATCCCGCCCGGTCATGTAGGTCATCGACATTTTGTGTTACCACCAAAAGGTCACCGCCCCAGTTTGCATCCAGCTTGGCCAGCGCCTTATGGGCGGCATTGGGATGCACGGTCTGCAATGTACTGCGCCGCTCATCGTAAAATTTCTGGACCAGCGCCGGGTCCCGCTGAAACGCCTCTGGTGTCGCGACATCTTCGACCCGGTGCCCTTCCCAAAGGCCATCGGGTCCGCGAAAGGTTGCGACGCCGCTTTCGGCGCTAATCCCCGCGCCGGTCAGAATGACAATATTGTTTATTTCGCGCATAACGCTATGCCAGCAGCTTCTGCAAATTAATGCAAGTCTAGGGTGGGAAGTTATGACATCAATCGGGATTATCGGCAGCCAGGGCCGAATGGGCCATGCCCTCGTAAATGCCATTGGCGAGCGGGAAGAGCTGAGCCATGCCGGCGGCGTGGATCAGGATGACGATTTTGCCGCATTGCTCGCGCAGAGTGATGTGCTGGTCGACTTCTCGGTACCTGACGGCCTGAGTAACCGCCTGGACCTCTGCGCAGAGGCTCGCAAGCCGATGCTGGTTGGCACCACCGGACTTGAACCTGCGCATCACCTATCCATCGATGCCGCTGCACAGACCATTCCGGTGCTCCAGACCGGCAACACATCGCTTGGCGTCAACATGCTGGCAGCCTTGGTGAAAGAAGCCGCATCCCGCCTTGGCGATGACTGGGATATCGAAATTGTCGAAATGCATCACCGTCATAAGGTTGATGCGCCATCCGGCACTGCTATCCTGCTCGGTGAAGCCGCTGCCAAGGGGCGCGAAATCAATCTGTACGATCATAGCGAGCGCGGGCGGGATGGGCAGACCGGCGCCCGGGCGAAAGGCGCAATCGGCTTTGCATCGCTGCGCGGTGGATCAGTCGCCGGCGACCATCATGTGATTTTGGCCACGGATGAAGAGCGGATCGAACTGGCTCACCGCGCCGAAAACCGGATGATCTTTGCACGCGGCGCGGTCAAGGCAGCGCTATGGCTGACCCGGCAACAACCGGGTCGCTATGACATGACCGATATGCTCGGCCTCGACTGACAAGATCGCCAGCATTGAACATGGGGAGGGAGAGATAATGACAGCATTTAATCCAGAGGCGGCAACCAACGCCTATATTGACGGCCTCGGTACCGAAGCACTGGCCAAGGCCGCCGACTATACCATCGGCAATCACTGGCTGCTCCTGTGGGGCTTGCTGGTCTCGGCTTTGGTCACCTGGATCATCATCCGTTCCGGCCTGCTCGACCGGCTCGCTGACAAATTGTCGGCGCGCGGCTTTGCGGTGCGCACCTGGATCATCTGTGCCGTTTATTTTCTGGTCTCGACGATCCTTACACTCCCTTGGACGCTGTATACCGACCATTTCCGGCAACATGCTTATGACCTGTCGAGCCAGCCGCTTGGCGATTTTCTTATGCAAGGCGGCATTTCACTCGTCATGTCGGCCATTTTCGCGGGCCTGTTCTTCCTCGGCATCTATGCCCTGATCCGCAAGATAGGCCGGCGCTGGTGGATTTGGTCCGGCGGTCTGGCAGCGATCACCATTCTCGCTTTGCTGCTATTGGGACCCGTACTGATCGAGCCGCTGTTCAACGACTATAAACCGCTGCCCGAAGGCGAAGTGAAGGTCGCGCTGGTGGCCATGGCGGAGGAAGCCGGCATTTCGGAAGACCGTATCTTTGTCTATGATGGCTCCCGCCAGTCGGAGAATTTCACCGCCAATGTGTCTGGCATTGGTGGTTCGGCGCGAATTGCCATTTCTGACGTCGCGCTCACATCCGCTTCCCTTGATGAGGTCAAGGCTGTCACCGGTCATGAGATCGGCCATTATGTCCTCGGCCATGTCTGGCGCTACGCCATCATATTTCCGCTGCTGGCCATCGCGCTCTTTTTCCTCGCCGACCGACTCTATCTGCGCTTCGCCAAGCTGTTCGGCAGCGATGCGGAAATTGGCGATCCGCGCGGTCTGCCGGTGCTGATTTTCATTGTTTCGCTATTTTCGCTTCTGGTCCAGCCGATCACCAATGCGCTCACCCGCAGCGGCGAGCGCGAGGCTGATGCCTATTCACTCGAAACTGCGAAGCTTCCCGATGCACTGGCCAGCGCGCTTGTGAAAACTGCCGAATATCGCTACGCGCGCCCACATCCGATGCAGGAGATGATCTTCTACACCCATCCATCGGTCGAGAAACGCGTGCGCACGGCGATGGAGTGGAAAGCGGCGAATATGGCGCCTACGGAGTCACCGGCGGAAACGCAAAGCACGCCATGAAAAAAGACGATATCTTCGAATTTTATTCGCGGCTGGCGGCAGACAATCCTTCGCCGGAGACGGAGCTGAACTACGGTAACGTTTATCAGCTTGTCGTTGCGGTGGCCCTGTCGGCGCAATCCACCGATATTGGCGTGAACAAGGCGACGCGTTTGCTTTTTGAGCAGATTAAAACACCGCAGCAGATGGTCGATCTGGGCCTTGATGGGCTGAAAGAGCATATCAAGACCATCGGGTTGTATAACAATAAAGCCAAGAACGTCATCGCCCTGTCGGAGCTGCTGATCGCCGACTATGGCGGAGAGGTGCCAGCAGATCGCGATGAACTGACCAAGCTGCCCGGCGTGGGGCGCAAGACCGCGAATGTCGTCATGAACTGCGCCTTTGGTGCCGAGACCTTCGCCGTCGATACCCATATTTTCCGGGTCGGCAACCGCACCGGACTGGCGCCGGGAAAAACCGTGTTGGCGGTCGAGAAAAAGCTCGAGAAACAGACCCCGGGTCCGTTTCGCGTCCATGCTCATCACTGGCTGATCCTACACGGCCGTTATATCTGCAAGGCGCGCAAACCGGAATGCTGGCGCTGTCCGGTTATTGACCTGTGCCGGTTCAAAAAGAAAACGCCCGCTCCCTGATCCAAACGGCCTCACCCGCTCATGGCTCAGATCACCGTTCAGCTTTCAGAAATCCTAAGAGGCGTATTTTTTCCGGGATGGGTCAATTTTGAATATTAGGAGAAATCTAATGAAACTATTAGTTCCGGCCCTGATCGGTGCCGCCCTAACCGTTGCTGGAGCGGCTTATGCTGGTGAGAAGCGGTCGAAAGACGATAAATATATCATCGAAAAAGTCGGCGAACCGAAAACCTGCATCAACCGGTCTCAAATTCGCTCCACCGATGTAATTGATGACCGGACGATCGACTTCAAAATGCGCAACGGCGATATTTATCGCAACAATCTGCCGAACAAATGCAGCGGACTGCGTTTTGAGGAAGCCTTTTCCTATCGCACGTCCACCAACCGGCTGTGCAACGTCGATATCATCCGCGTTCTGGACAACACCGCCGGACGCATAGAGACCCGTGGAGCTTGTGGTTTGGGGAAATTTCAGGAAATCACCAAGACCAAACGCGAAAAGGCGGAAAAGAACGAAAGCTGAAATAGCGCTGTTTCTGCAAAATTAGTGATTGGCAAAGCAGCCCGCCCGCTGCTAAGCGCTCGGTTGGTATCTGATACCAAGCACCCGTAGCTCAGCTGGATAGAGCGCTGCCCTCCGAAGGCAGAGGCCAGAGGTTCGAATCCTCTCGGGTGCGCCAGTTTTTCCTGCATATTTTGATGTTCTTGGCATTTTCCCACTTTCATCTTGTCGCTCACCATCGGGTTTGCTCAGCCTGTCGGAGCGGGGCCTTCGAGGATCGAAACCGACAGAGAGATGCGATCAACTATATGAGTCGCCAGAAGCGGATCGCCCAGCTTGGCTGGCGACCCGCCCTGAACTAACCCGACGCAAATCCGGATCGTCGGGCTATCGTCGTCTGAAATGGACCGGCCTTCAAAAGCCTTGGGAGTCAATTACTTTAGAAGACGGGCGCCAAAACTCCGGCGCCCGCCGGGAACTCAGTTGACGAACACCAGAGTGCGGATTCCACTGCTTCCGGGCTTTGTTGTGATCCCGTTGCGTGTGCTGCCTTTCAGTTTCATGCTGCCCGCCTCCATGCGCAGGGTCACGTTGCCACCGCCAAAGTCGATCTTGCCCGCATGAACTGCGGCCCGGCAGATCAACGTGTGGAAGGCATATCGGTCAATCCCGCTGAAACGGCGCGGCGTCAGGCGGTTCGGTGCAGGTGGGCAATAAAACTTGAAACTATGCCCGGTCTTGTGGCGATCAGCGAGTCCGGTCGCGGTAAATTTGGTGTCCCAGTCGACATGATGGGCGTCGCTGGCCGGGGCCTCACCCGGGCCGCGCTTGCCCCCTGCTGCCGCGACCTCAGCCTCGCCGCCCGACCGGTTCGCACTACCGATATCGGGTACATCGAGCTTTTCGCGCGCAGTCGATTTGACCTTGGCTTCGACTGCCTTTTTCAGGCCATCGAGAGGCCCAGCCTGTGCTGGTGCCGCCAACGCAAGTGTTGCGACAGTGATCGCCAGAATCGTTGTTGGTCGCATGTCGTGATTGAAGAGTGCCTTCGTCATAACTTATTCCTTTTTCAATTTTTTTCGAAGCGGCCGAAGATCTGATCGCCATCCTTATGGGCGCGACCCGGCCTGAGCACCTGCGACTCTATCGGTTGGCACGCACAGGCAGAACCCGCATCGCCACACGCACGCTATGCAAAAATGCCGTGATAAACTTACCTTGGCATGTGCAGTGAATATCGCAGTCTAAAATTTGAAATCAAAACCGATGCGAACAGTGCGCGGGCGCAGGGGTGTAATTTGGTCCGCAAAAGGCAATGTGAAGGGGGAACCAAGGCCAAAGCGATTGCCGCTGGCATTGAAAATATTGGTTGCTTCCAGCCAGACCGTTCGCGGGCCCAGATCAAGGCTGGCAGACAGGCCGGTATCCACGACATCGCCTTGCTCCACGCCCAATACCGGGCCGATACCAAGTCGCGACTTGCCAGTGTACCGGGCCCAGGCAGCGAGTGACAGGTCCGCCTCCTCTGACAGTCTGGTCGCGTAGCTCAGGCCCAAGCGTCCTGAAAAATCAGCGACATTGGGTAGATTGTCACTATCTGCAATCACTGTGCCGGCTGGAAGGTCGGCTACAAGCAGAAATTCAGGATCACCGACGAAAATAGTCTCGGCGGGTTGGGTCAAACGGCTGTCTGCCCAGATGGCCGATGCTTCAATCGACAGGCCGGGCAGCGGCCGCCAATTGGCCGATGCATCGATTGTCCAGATTCGCCCGGTCCCGATATTCTCCGTCACGGGAAGACCGTCATTGTCGATCAGGTCGGCCTGAATATCATTCCATCTGGTATGGGCCAGTGTAATCCCGGCATCAAATCCGGTTTCGCCGCCGCTGGTGTAAGATAACCCACCTTCTATAGCCGCAACCTCATCATTGAAAAAGCGCTGCACCATGTCATCACGCACAGCAATGCCACCTGCTCGAAAACCTTCCTGATAGCGGACATGGCCGACCAGGCCGTCAGCCAGCCGGTAGCGCGCACCTACCGATGGCAGAAATGCCGTCTGGTTTCGCTTCGCTTCATCACTGGCAGCAATCCGGAAACCGGCCGGTGCATCAAGGGTCCTGCCCATCGTCCAGACGTGACTGACACGTCCGCCGGCGTTGACCGTCAGGCGATTTGACAAGGGCCAGACGATTTCACCAAAGCCGGTAACCTCATTCACTTCATTTTCTATGCCGCCAATATTGGTCGTCAGCAAACCACCTTCGCGAGCACGCCGAATCTGGTAACGGTTGTTCACAAGGCTTGTGCCGACAAACCAGCTACCGCCATTTTCCAGTGACTTTGACAATCGGGTTTCAGACGTAAACAGCTTGATTTTCCCGCGTTGACGGAAAAGCGAGGGGATGGCCGGAAAAGGATCAATCCCCGGTAGCGTCGTATCAAAAGTCTCCGACACCCGCTGGTCGGCATAGCTGACCTCGGACAGGAATTCCAAATCGTCCCAATTTTTACGAACGACCAGTTGCCCCAAAGCAAAGCGGTTGCGATAAGGTTGCGCGAAGGGTGAAGCGCGATCAAGATCGTCGCCAAGCCGGTCGGCATATTGACTATCCCGCCCGTCAATTTCCTGCGCTGCCGCCATCAGGTCAATCGACCAGCCTGCACCGGGATCAGCTCTCAGCATGAACCGGCCGCCTATCGTATCCACCTGGTTGACGTCATTCAAACGGCGCAACCGGTCATCGATATAACCACCCTGACGACCACCGTAGATCGAAGCGCGTATGCCGACGGATCCTGCGACTAACGGCAAGTTCAAGGTCGCATTTGCATCGACCGATGGATCGCCGTCCTCCGTCGCAGCCACAGCAATGGACGTCTTGCCGCTGACTTCATTCAGCTGCACGGCATTGGGGATTAGGCGAATGACCCCGCCCAGGGTTCCGGCGCCAAAGCGGGTCCCTTGCGGTCCCTGATGAATTTCAATGGCGCTCAGATCAATCATCCGCAAATCCGGATCCGGCGCGTTGTAGTTCAACCGGGCCTCACCCAGATATTGACCGGACACGGCCTGGTTCGGACCGTTGAAACTGGAATCGGCAATGCCCCGGATAAAAAGACGGTTACGGCCTGGTCCAAATTGTGTCGAACTGATCGTCGGTATGGTTTCAATCAATGCGTCAGTACCGCGCAACTCAGCCGCTGGGCTCATTTCATCCAGCGTCACTGTCTGGAGTATTCCTGGCTGACCCAAGGCAATATCGCTGTCATTCAACAGACCTGTAACAACAATGTCAGGATTGATTACAGGTGGAGGTATCACTCCGATTCCTGGATTTCCGGGAGAAGCCGTCGCAAGGCTAGCACCTTTGCGCACGCGCACGATCCGCCAGTGGCGATCATCGACCCGCTCCGGCCTGGTCCCGCTTCCCGCCAGTAACCGCGTCAGAGCTTGGAGAGAGGTCATCCGGCCCTTGATCGGCGGCACCTTTTTCGCACCCATTTGCGGATCAGACATTCCAATGCTGATTCCTGCCTGTTGGCCAAGCACAAAAATCGCAGAATCGAGACGACCTGCGGCAATATCTATTTCAACTATACTGTCGGCATGAGCGGGAGCGGCAATGGCAACACCCAGCACAGCGGCCGGGATCAACTCACGGTACCGCATCATCCCCTATCAATATCCAACCCTTCGCTTGTTTCTCCGCACGCACGCCCAACAAGGCGGCAATCGGTTCCATATCTTCCGGATCGCGGTTTTTTAGCTGTATCACGCCGCTAAATGGCCGCGCCGCGATCGCTTCGGATGCTGTGACAGTAACGCCCAGATTCCGGTCCAGCGCTTCAGCCACTTCGCCCAGCGTCGCTCCGGTAAAGCTCAACTGACCGGTGCGCCAAATGCCGACCTGTTCAATCGCAATATCGGATATGGTCACCCGGCTTCTGGATATATCGCGATACAGTCGTTTGCCGGCTGGCAAGCTGACATTCTCTCGCCCGGGATTGTAAATGACCAAACCTTCGGAAACCGCCACATCCAGCGCCTCGTCGCTTTTTACGACGTTAAACTCAGTGCCGGCGTCGACCAGGCGCATTTTTCCGGTGTCGACAATGAATGGATCATCATCATTGTGCACCACCGTGAACAAGGCTTCACCGCGATTGAGCCTGGCATAGCGAGGCTTCTTATGGTCCAGTTCAATACTTGTATCGCCGTTCAGCGTAATTTGACCCCCGTCGGGAAGCGCAACAATTTTTCGCTGACCCGGCTCGGTCATTACACCATAAGGCTGCGGCATCTGGGTCCAGACACCGGCGCTGACAGCGACAACCAGCGATGCAGCAAGCGCCCCGAACATAATACGGCGGCGATTTGTCTGCTCGCGGGGCAACAGATAGTCGTCATTTGCCGGTTGCAGCGGAATCGGAGCATCCATTTGCCCATCCTGATCAATCGGCGCGCCTTTCGGCTCTGCTGCCGATACAACATCGTCGGATAGCGCTACCAGCCGGTCTTCTGCGGCGAGCGCTTCCTCATAGACGACATTATGCTGCGGATCAGCCTCCAGCCATAGCGTGAAGCCGTCCCAGTCGGTAAAATCCGCGTCGCGGGTGCGGATTGCCCAGGCAATCGCCTGTTCCCGGATCATGTCATTCATATCAGCCATAATTTCTTTCCCGGGACATAGACGTCACCACAAGCGGGATCCCGCATATCATTCGACATCTTCGCCCTCCCGCCACCTTGCCAGCGCGCGATAGGCTCTCTGCAGATCTTTCTCCACCGAGCTCAGGCTGATGCCCAGTTCTTCGGCAATCTGCCGCTGGCTGATCCCATCAACCCGAAAACGACGAAAAACCTCCAGCACACGCGGTCCCTCGCTGCCGATTGTTGCTTCGATCTCGGCCAAGCGCTGGCGCGCAATCAGGGCGCGGTCGGGAAGCGGCAGGTCAGAGGCATCACCGGTTCCCCTGTGGACATCGCTCCAGTCATGGTCCCGCTGACGCGAGCGCTGAGCCATACGATAACGGTCGTGCATGAGATTATTTGCCGCGCGATAGAAATAAGGCAGCGGGCTGGTGATATTACTGTCGTCCATATCCGACACCCGCAGCCACAGGTCCTGCAATATGTCTTCGGCATTGTCCCCCGCACCGCGCGCGCGCAAAAACCGCAACAATGCGTCACGATGATTGAGGAAAACCGCCTGAAGTTCGTGTTGCGTCATAAGCTGACGAATCTCTGCAATTGGGGGTTGGCGGGCTTTAGTGAATGCATCGATATCATTCCGCAAGCCCGGAGGGATGCTATTTTGGACTCTGTTATATCGTATCTTGCAACAGAGTCTTGGATAAAATTTACACATAGATACAGGCAGTTTCAACAGCCTTGAAAATAATTTGGAAAAACTTTGCGGGTTTCGCCGGTCGACAACGTCTCAATTATTGGACCCACCCCGAACCCTGCGGGTCCATTTTCCGAAATCTTTCCCCGAAGAGTTCGGATCCCGGAGGAAGGTATCAACCTTCCTCCGGCCTATTCGGAAAGTTGGATTGAGTAGGAGTCAGTAAATGATACGCATTGGACTTTTCATGGTGCTGTTCATACTTGCTGGCTGCGCGTCCCCGGAGACCACTGGTCAGATTGCAGACAGATCAGAGATGATTTTCGTACCTCCTGTAGAGGTTTACGAAACGACAGAATGCATCCCGTTGCGTAAGGTGCGTTCCACCAGAGTCATTGATCGTGTCGGCATTGCCTATGAAATGCCCGACCGCAAGGTCTGGCTCAATCGCCCTGAATGGGGGGCATCCATGCTTGATGATGATCTCGTCATGGTGACCAGCACAAATGGCAATATGCTATGCTCCGGGGATATCGTGCGATTTCTGGACAGCTCCCCTGTCGGTTTTCGAAGCGCTATCGCACTGGGACCATTTGTCAGCTATACCCGCAGCGAGTGACAGGCATAGCCGACAGCTTGATCAGACATCGGAAGCCGCTTCCTTGATGGCTCTGCGGATGCTCATATAGGTGGCGCATCGACAGATATTACCGCTCATCGCAGCATCGATATCTTCATCACTCGGACTGGAATTTTCGACCAGTAGCGCCGTAGCCGCCATGATCTGACCCGACTGGCAATAGCCGCATTGCGGGACATCATTTTTTACCCAAACCGCCCGGATAGCGTCGGCCGCCCGGCCTTGGACACCCTCAATTGTCGTGACCTTTGCACCGTCAAGCGAGTCGTGAGCGGTTATGCAGGAGCGCGTCGGCGCGCCATCGACATGCACCGTACAGGCGCCGCACTGCGCGACACCGCAACCAAATTTGGTGCCGGTCATCTTCAGATGATCCCGCAATACCCAGAGCAACGGGGTGCCCGGCGCTGCATCGATGGTTTCGTCTTTTCCGTTGATATTCAGTGTGGTGGCCATGAGCAGCTCCTGACTTAAGCGGTTTCTTTTGCGGGCAATGACAATTTGCTTCCGCTCGCGCCGATGATCGGCAATTTCCGGATTCGGTGTCCCGTTGCATTGAATATCGCATTGGTAAGGGCGGGAGCAGCCGGCGGCGTTGCCGGTTCGCCGACACCGGCCGGTGCGCTGTTTGATTTGACGATTTCGACTTCAAATGCGCGCGGCGCCTCACCCATGCGCAAAACCCGCCATGATGGAAAATTCTCCTGTACCACGGAACCGTTCTTGGCGGTGATTTCTCCAAATAATGCATTGGACAGGCCGTAGATTGTTCCGCCTTCCATCTGCGCCTTGGCATGGCGGGGATTGATCACCGTCCCGGCATCAAGGGCGAGCCAGATACCCGGTATGGTCATGCTTCCGTCCGGACTAACCGCCACTTCGATGACCGTTGCAATATAGGATAGAAAAGAACGGTGGACGGCAATGCCGAGGCCATGACCGGACGGCAAATCACGCCCCCACTTGGCCATGTCGGCTGCCATGTTGACGACGTTGGTCAATCGTGCGGTTTCAATCGGATATTCTTCGATCGAGGCGTCATAATTAGGGTAGGTGGCGCCCTCATTCCCCGGATCAATAGTGCGTGCATCACCGATCAGTTCAAGCAGATATTCTTTTTGATCCCGCTCGGCGGCATGTGCCATTTCAGCCGCAAAACTCTGCACCGCAAAGGCGTGGTAGATATTCGAAACGGACCGCAGCCATCCGATCCGCAAATGCCCCTTTGCATTGCCGGATTCCACCTGCAGATTCGGCATGGCGAAGGGGACATCAGTAGCCCCCAGACCCATTTCACCATCTGTCGGCACGTCCATTCCCGGCACGAATGTCGAAGCGATTGGCGGGAATACCGTGCGGTGGAGATAGCTGGTACATTTACCATTTTCGTCCATACCGGCCTCCAGCCGCTGCGCGCTGACGGAGTGGTAATAACCGTGGCGCACTTCGTCTTCCCTGGTCCAGGTAACTTTCACCGGTTTGCCGACTTCCTTGGCGATCAGCGCAGCCTCGACGACAAAATCCGGTTTGGACTTGCGGCCAAATGCACCGCCCAGCCATGTCGCGTTAACGGTAATGTTTTCCTTATCGATTTTAAGCAGGTCGGACAGGGTCTGACGCGTCGCTTGCGGGTCCTGCACGCATGCCCAGCATTCCAGCTTGTCACCGTCCCACTGGGCTGTCGCCGCGGGCGGCTCCATGGGCGACTGCGACAGATGCGGCGCGTAATATTCAGCCTCAATTCTGTTTGCTGCGCTCGAAAGGCCGGAGGCTACATTGCCTCGTTTGCGCCGGACAGTGCCTGACTGTTTTGCGGTCTGTTGCATTTGTTCGGCAAAAGTTTCCGAATCATATCCCGCATTCGGTCCGTCGATCCAGTCCACCTCGAGCGCATTGCGGCCCTGAATGGCCGCCCATGTATCCTTTGCGACAACGGCGACCCCGCCCAGCGCCTGAAACAGGGCTGGTGGTTTGGCATCAGGCAGCTTCACCGTCTGCAGCACGCCGGGAACGGCCAATGCATCTGCATCGCGAACAGCACCTGTTCTTCCGAATAGCTGCGGCGGGCGCGCAATAACAGCATAGACCATCCCCGGCTTGTCGACATCTATGCCAAATGTCCCTTCACCGCGCGTGATCTGTGGAATGGTCAGGGATGGAATTTCCTTGTTGATATAGCGCCAGTCTTTTGGATCCTTCACCGTGATATCTGCTTCGCCGGGCACTTGCAGTCTGGCGGCAAGCTTGGCGAGATTGCCATAGGACAGGGTATCGCTGTTCTGGCTGTTGCTGACCAGCCCCTGCGAAGCCGAGCATTCGGATGGGCGCATCTTCCAGTACACGGCCGCTGCTTCGGTCAGCATTTGCCGCATGGCTGCCCCGGCGAGACGAAGGCGATGGAAATTATACCGCACAGAACGGGACCCGTCGGTATTCTGATCGCCATAGCGCTCATGCCCTTCCGCCTGAACGATTTGCACCTTGTCCCAGTCGGCTTCCAGTTCGTCAGCGACAATCTGCGCCATGGAAGTCCACACCTGCTGGCCCATTTCTGAACGATGACAGGTAATCTTGACGGTGCCGTCTTCTTCAATGGCAATCCACAAGGCCGGCGTTGCATCGCCGCCTTTGACCTCGGTCAGCGGGCTGGGTCCGGCCTCCGGCAGATCAATGGCGTCGGGATCAATTTTCGGTTCTTCGTAGCTTGAACAACCGGTTAGCGCGACGCCAACTATAAAAAGACTCGAGCCGACCACAAAGCCCCGGCGGCTGAGATTCGTGATCGAGAGTGTATCTTTACCAACCGCGTCGGTCTTTTTCCCGCCGGGAATGATCCCGATATCATGCAAAAACATCAATTATCTCCCGGCTGTTTGGTTTCGGTTTCCTCGTCTTCGGCAGTTTGCCGTTCACCACTTGATGGTTTTTGAAGGGCTATCGACCGATAGCATAGTGTCAAATGCACGAACGACAAGACGATCCTTATTATGGCTTGGATAACGAAATATAACAGAGGTTGGGCTTGGATAAGAATTTATTGTGCCCACTCTGATGTGGGATTTGCTAAGCGCGATGGGCTATCCCTATTATCATCGGAACTTTCTCAGTGCAGCATTCAGCAACAGCAACACCCCTAACCCATCTCCAAAGACTTGAGTCCGAAGCCATCCATATCATGCGCGAGGTTGCGGCCGAGGCAGAGAATCCAGTAATGCTCTATTCTGTTGGCAAGGATAGCGCAGTGATGCTGCACGTAGCGAAAAAGGCGTTTTTCCCTTCGCCTCCACCTTTTCCATTGCTGCATGTCGATACCACCTGGAAATTCCAGGAAATGTACAGGATGAGAGAGAAAGCGGCCAAAGATGCCGGCATGGAATTGCTGATCCATCAGAATCCGGAAGCCAAAGAACGCGGCATCAATCCCTTTGACCATGGCGCTGTTCACACGGATATGTGGAAAACCCAAGGCCTGAAGCAGGCCCTTGATCACTATGGTTTTGACGCGGCCTTTGGCGGTGCCAGAAGAGACGAAGAAAAAAGCAGGGCCAAAGAACGGATATTCTCTTTCCGCTCTGCCAACCATCGCTGGGACCCCAAAAACCAGCGGCCGGAGCTCTGGAAACTTTACAATACACAGAAAGCCAAGGGCGAGAGCATAAGGGTTTTTCCGCTCAGCAACTGGACCGAACTTGATATCTGGCAATATATTCACCTTGAGAATATCGATATCGTGCCGCTTTATTTTTCGGCGCCAAGACCGACGGTGGAACGCGACGGCATGCTCTTGATGGTTGATGATGAGCGGTTCCGCTTTGAAGAGGGAGAAGAACCGGTGGAACGCTCGATCAGGTTCCGCACATTGGGCTGCTATCCTCTGACCGGCGCTGTCGAGAGCGAGGCCACCACCCTTCCCCAGATCATTCAGGAAATGCTGCTCACCACCACTTCGGAACGACAAGGGCGGGCGATTGACCACGATCAGGCGGCGTCGATGGAGAAGAAGAAACAGGAGGGCTATTTCTGATGGATAGTTCTGAAAATATCGATTCTGAAACCATCTATAAAACCGACGCCCTGATTGCCGAGGATATTGATGCCTATCTGGAAGCGCATCAGCATAAAACGATGCTGCACTTTATCACCTGTGGTTCGGTAGACGATGGCAAATCGACACTGATCGGGCGCTTGCTTTATGATTCCAAGATGATCTTTGAGGATCAGCTGGCAACCCTGGAAGCCGACAGTAAGAAAGTCGGGACGCAGGGCCAGGAAATTGATTTTGCCTTGTTGGTCGACGGATTGGCGGCGGAACGCGAACAGGGCATTACGATTGATGTGGCTTACCGTTTCTTCGCGACGGAAAAGCGTAAGTTCATTGTCGCGGATACTCCCGGGCATGAGCAATATACGCGAAATATGGTCACGGGTGCATCGACAGCAGATCTGGCCATTATTTTGATCGACGCGCGTCAGGGAATCCTGACCCAGACGCGCCGGCACAGCTATCTGGCGCACCTGATCGGCATCAAACATCTCGTCGTTGCCGTGAACAAAATGGATCTGGTTGACTATGACCAGACAGTCTATGATCAGATCATCGCCGATTATGCCGCCTTTGCCGAAGAAATCGGCATAGAAGCCTTCACGCCCATTCCCATCTCCGGGTTGGCCGGCGACAATATCACAAGCAAATCCACCCATACGCCCTGGTATGACGGGCCTGCGCTCGTCGAGCATCTCGAAAATGTAGAGGTTATGGCGACCGCCAATCAGGCAAAGCCGCTGCGCATGACGGTCCAGTGGGTCAACCGGCCCAATCTCGATTTCAGGGGTTTCAGCGGACAGATTGCCAGCGGTACGGTAAGGCCCGGAGATGAGGTCCGCGTGCTGCCTTCCGGAAAAACATCCACGGTCAAGCGCATTGTCACGATGGACGGTGATCTTGACGAAGCGGTGGCTGGCCAGTCGGTCACACTTACACTGGCGGAAGAGATTGATTGTTCTCGCGGTGATGTGATCGCCGCGGCCGATGCACCGCCGCAGGTTGCCGATCAGTTTGAATCAACCATCGTCTGGATGGACGAAGCAGAGCTTTTGCCCGGCCGCAGTTACTGGATGAAAATCGGAACGCAATTTGTCAGCGTGACAATCCAGTCGCCAAAATATCAGGTCAACGTCAACAATATGGAGCAGTTGGCGGCCAAGACATTGGAGTTAAATGGCATTGGCGTGGCTGAAATTGCCACAGACCGGCCGATTATCTTTGAACCTTATGAGGATAACCGCGATCTTGGCGGCTTCATTCTGATAGACAAGATCAGCAATGCGACCGTGGCGGCCGGGATGCTGCATTTCTGCCTGCGGCGGTCCCAAAATATCCATTGGCAGGATGTTGATATCGACCGCGCGGCCCATGCCCTGCAAAAGCGTCAGCAACCACGTGTGGTCTGGTTCACCGGCCTTTCCGGCTCGGGCAAGTCAACCATCGCAAATATGGTCGAAAAGCGGCTTCATGCACTCGGCAAACACAGCTTTTTATTGGACGGCGACAATGTGCGTCACGGGCTGAACAAGGACCTTGGCTTTACCGATGCCGACCGGGTGGAAAATATCCGGCGCATTGGCGAAGTGGCGAAGTTAATGGCTGATGCCGGGCTTATCGTCCTGACCGCCTTTATCTCTCCATTCCGAGCAGAACGGCAACTCGTCCGTTCGATGCTGCCCGAGGATGAATTTATCGAGATTTTTGTCGATACACCTTTGGCTGTTGCCGAAGAACGCGATGTGAAGGGCTTGTACAAAAAAGCGCGTGCTGGCGAACTGAAGAATTTCACCGGCATCGATAGCGATTATGAAACCCCTGAAAATGCCGAAATGCGGATCGATACGACCAAGATGAGTCCGGAAGAAGCCGCTGAGATTATCGTGGACAAAATTGTCGGTAGTTGGTCCTATACGATATGACGGATGCTGAATTGGCTGCAAAGCTGGCTGAAGATGCCGGCCAACTGCTTTTGAACCTGCGCAACAACTCCGATTTGACCGGAAGGGAACTGGGCGATGCCGGAGACACGGCGGCAAATGAGATGCTTGTGGCAGCGCTGCACGAATTGCGCCCTGAAGATGGCTTGCTGTCCGAAGAAAGCAGGGATACGCAGGAGCGATTGGGCAAAGATCGTGTCTGGATAATCGATCCGGTGGATGGCACCCGCGAATATAGTGAGGGGCGGAGTGATTGGGCAGTGCATGTCGCGCTGGCGGTCAAGGGACAGCCATCAGTCGGGGCAGTTTCCCTGCCTGCACTCAACCTCACCTTACGCAGCGATTTTCCCATCGCAGCGCCTGTTCGCCAAGATAGACTGCGTATGGTCGTCAGTCGTTCACGACCCGCCAAAGAGGCTATCGCGGTGGCGGAAATACTGGATGCAGAGCTTGTCCCAATGGGATCGGCTGGCGCCAAGGCCATGGCCGTCGTCCGCGGCGAGGCCGACATTTACCTTCATTCAGGCGGTCAATATGAATGGGACAATTGTGCGCCAGCGGCGGTGGCACAGGCGCATGACCTACACTGCTCACGCATTGACGGCAGCACGCTGCAATATAATCAGAAAGACACATATCTGCCCGACCTGTTGATCTGCCATATGCAAGATGCGGATAGAATACTGGATTTGGTTACGAATCTCTGAGATCTGCAACGACGCCCGACGATCTGCACAAACTTTAGGACGCTTCTTCGACTTTCATATTGTCCCGTTCATGTTCAAATTCCGGAACCAGCATTTTTAAAAGTGCTATTATCTCATCGGACGTACGACATTGCCTGATATTATTCAGTAGCTGATCCAGATCGGCCTCCGCCAAATGGCTCTCATGAGCCATCATGATCCGGTTATGAACAGTTGGCTTTGGATCATTGCCGATAATCAGCTCTTCATAAAGCTTCTCGCCAGGCCGTAAGCCTACTTCTTCAATTTCGATATCGCCGTCCGGATCAGCATCGTCTCGAATAGTCAACCCAGATAGCTGGACCATGGTCTTTGCCAAATCCATGATCCGGACCGATTTGCCCATGTCCAGCACAAAGACCTCACCACCCTTGGCCATTCCACCGGCCTGAATAACCAGCTGTGCCGCTTCCGGAATTGTCATAAAATACCGGGTCACATCGCGGTGGGTAAGAGTGATCGGCCCGCCGGTTTCAATCTGTTGCCGGAACAAGGGAACGACCGAACCACTGGATCCCAGGACATTGCCAAAGCGGACCATGGAAAACCTGGTCTCACTGATATCCGCAAGCGCCTGTACAATCTGTTCAGCACCGCGTTTCGTCGCGCCCATGACATTGGTTGGACGAACGGCCTTGTCCGTGCTGATCAGGATAAAGTCGCTGACTTTCGCCAGATGAGCCGCATGAGCAACCTCATAAGTCCCCAATATGTTGTTTCTTGCGCCTTCGACAGGATTGGCTTCCACCAACGGTACATGCTTGTAAGCCGCGGCATGAAAAACCGTATCGGGTCGCCAGAACGCAAGAACTTCCTCCACACGATTTGCGTCGGTCACCGATCCCAGCACAGGAATGATTTCCATATTTTCAGAGCCATGTTGCTCGAGATAGTTTTTGAGCTCTTTTTCGATAGCGTAGAGCGAAAACTCCGACAGCTCGAACAATAGGAGTTGGCGTGCCCCGGATTTTGTAATTTGCCGGCAAAGTTCGCTACCAATAGAACCTCCCGCTCCGGTCACCATCACCGTCTTGCCAACTATTGTCCGGCCGAACAGCAGTTCATTCGGCGGAACCGTTTCTCGGCCAAGCAAGTCCTCGATATCCAGTTCACGAATATCGCTGAATGAGACTTGGCCATCCATGATATCCTTCATGTTTGGTAGAGTCTGGACGTGGACCTTGAACTCCTGAATCTGATCAACAATCGCTCGTCGTTTCTTCCGAGAGATGTTCGGAAGAGCCAGCAGGATGTCGGTAACCGCATATCTGTTGATTATTTCCGGCAGGTTACCGCTCCAGAAAACCTTGTCGCCGTCGAGCTTTTGGCCATCCAGACGCTGATCATCATCCACATAGCCGCGCAATCGCATTGCGGGCTCAGAGCGCATGGATGATGCTAATTGTTGGCCCGCGCTACCCGCCCCGTAGATAAGCACCGTTTTTACCTGCCCGCCAAAACGGTTGCGCCCCAATATATCGACCATCAGATAACGTGCGGTAACACGTGAAAAACCGACCATTATGAAGAAGATAATGGGTTGAATAACACCAATGGTCCTCGGAACACCGGCAATCCCGATAACCGAAAAAATTATCACCATTGGTACACCATAGACTGCAAAAGCCCGCACCAATGTCTTCATCATACCAGAGCCCGCATAGCGAAAAATCGCATTGTAGACACCGACCAGGTAAAATACCGGAATCATGATCAACAGGGCGCCAAGCACTACTTTCTGAATTGCCAGATCCCAGTAAATCCAGACTCCCACGCGTAGCGAATAGGCTATCCATATCGATTGGACGCAAAGGACCATGTCCAATATCAGAACGATGGCCTGTTTCTTTCGGCGTGAAATATCTGCTATTCGCTCCAAGATGGAGATGGCGAGGGCGGTCATGGTTTCGATTTTACTAAATCCTGAACTAGTTGAACCGCTGCGTCAAAAGCGACTATTTCCCAATAAACGACTTCACCGCATTTTCCAAATATTTCAATTTCGCAGTTCGAATTGGCATATCAACCGCTGAGGCATTAATGTAAGCTGGCCCACAATTTTTACTTGAACCCAGTAATATAAAGACAGAATGCACCTTAAAGCGGTCGGAATAAGCGGCCATGCTTGACCGACATTCTTGAACGGGCCACAGAAACAGGAATACTGTGTCATAACCGACTCAATATCAATCACGCCAAAGGAAAAATATGAAAATTGCAATGATCGGCTCCGGCTATGTCGGTTTGGTTTCTGGCGCATGTTTTGCTGATTTTGGACATGAAGTCGTCTGCGTGGACAAGGATCCGCGTAAAATTGAAAAGCTTGAACAAAATATCATGCCCATTTTTGAACCCGGACTTGCCAGCCTGGTCGAGCGCAACGTCACCGGCGGGCGACTGTCCTTTTCGGGTGACCTCAAAGAGTCGGTCAAGGATTGCGATGCCGTGTTTATTGCCGTTGGCACACCATCCCGGCGCGGTGACGGCCATGCCGACCTAAGCTATGTTCATGCCGCGAGCGAAGAAATTGCTGATTCCATTACCAGGCCAACCGTCGTCGTCACAAAGTCCACTGTGCCCGTCGGAACAGGAGACGAGGTTGAACTGATATTATCGAAAAAGCTCAATGCCGATCAGTTTGCCGTGGTATCCAATCCCGAATTTCTTCGGGAAGGTGCGGCCATTAACGATTTCAAACGACCTGATCGCATTGTGATTGGTGCTGAAACCGAATGGGCTAAAGATGTCATGAGTGAGATTTACCGACCACTGTTTCTCAATGAATCGCCTATCCTTTTCACAGGCCGCCGGACCGCAGAATTGATTAAATATGCTGCCAACGCCTTTCTGGCCACCAAGATTACGTTCATCAATGAAATTGCCGATTTGTGTGAAAAAGTTGACGCCGACGTGCAGGAAGTCTCTCGCGGTATCGGACTGGACAACCGGATCGGTGCTAAATTTCTCCACGCCGGACCTGGCTATGGCGGTAGCTGTTTTCCAAAAGACACCCTGGCATTGCTTAAAACAGCTCAGGACAATGAAAGTCCGGTGCGGATTGTCGAAGCCGTCGTACAGGTAAACGACCAGCGCAAACGCGCAATGGGTCGAAAAGTTATCCAGGCGCTGGGCGGAGAAGCTCGTGACAAGAAAGTGGCACTGCTGGGCCTGACGTTCAAACCCAATACGGATGACATGCGTGATGCGCCATCTATCGCCATTGCCCAGACTCTGATTGATGCTGGTGCTCAGGTCAGCGCCTATGATCCTGAAGGAATGGAAATAGCGGCAGAAATCATGCCGGATGTCACAATGACGGAAAGCAGCTATGAAGCGGCAACTGATGCCGATGCGGTTGTGATCGTAACCGAATGGGATGCGTTTCGCGCCCTTGATCTCAACAGATTGTCTTCTTTGATGACCGGCAAAGTGCTGGTTGATTTACGAAATATATATCATCCTGCCGATGTCGGCAAAAGCGGACTGGAATATACAGGTGTTGGCCGTAGTCGAGGTCCCATGGGCAGCCTATGAAACTAAGACAGAAAAAGGTCAGAAAGCCATGGGGGCAATCGATGTTACCCGAGGTATTTGGCGGAAAACAAAAGGAAAAAGTCGGCGAAATCTGGTTTGCACCACCCAAGGCTATAACGCCTGCCCTCTTGGTCAAATATTTGTTCACCAGTGAAAAACTATCCGTTCAGGTGCACCCGAATGATCGTCAGGCGCGTCGGCAGGGAGCCCCCAGTGGTAAAGAAGAATGCTGGTACATATTGGCTGCCGAACCGGATGCTGTTCTGGGCATCGGACTGACCAAAGAGGTCAGCCCGACCAAATTGCACGCAGCGGTTGCTTGCGGCCAGATTGAACAGCTGATTGACTGGAAATCCGTTAAACCGGGCGATCTGTTCTACGTGCCTGCTGGTACCATCCACGCGATTGGACCCGGAATACAGCTGATTGAAGTGCAACAAAACTCCGATATTACCTACCGGCTTTACGACTATGGACGCCCGCGCGAACTGCATCTGGATGACGCTATATCGGTAGCGACACCGGCCCCCTATGATATGAAAAACTATCGTGAAACTGTGCCGGATCAGTCTGTCAAACTGGTCGATGGGCCACATTTCAGGCTGTTTCAGGTTGTTGGCGACGATCACGATATATTAACAGCTACTGTTGCAGGGGAATGGCAAGTCATACCGCTAGAAGGTAAGGTAACTGCCAGAGGTAAAACTATTAGCACCGGGGGATGCGGACTTTGCACCAAAGTTTCCGAAATCGATCTATCCAAAAATATCAGATGCCTGATTGCGTGTACCATGAAATGAACATGACAACATGAGCAGCGATAATCTCATAACCCCGGTAATTCTGTCAGGCGGCTCAGGCACTCGTCTATGGCCGCTGTCGACAGATAAACGGCCCAAGCAGTTTTTGAACCTGACCGGCCCACTCAGCATGTTCCAGATGACATTGGAAAGATGCCAGGAACCTGATGTATTTGGATCACCAATCATCGTTGGCAGTGCCAAACACGCTGCGCTCGTTGAAGAACAAATGGATGAAATTGGCGCGGCAGGGGCCGTTCATATACTCGAACCCTGTGCGAGAAATACCGCGCCAGCAATCGCTTTAGCAGCTCTTGCCTGCAAAAATCCGCAAAGTCCGATGCTTGTGATGCCCAGTGACCACGTCATCAAGAACGTAGCGGCATTTCATGATGCTGTCAGGGAGTCACTGCCCCTGGCAAAAGCACGGTGGCTGGTGACTTTCGGTATCGAACCCGACGGCCCTGAAACCGGCTATGGCTATATCCGGCAAGGCGAACCGATTTTCGGCAGTACCAATAGCTTTGCTGCACAAAAATTTGTTGAGAAGCCGAACCGCGAAAATGCCGAAAAAATGCTCGCCAGCGGCGATTATTTCTGGAATGCGGGAATCTTCCTGTTCAGGGCCGATACCTATTTGCAAGCTCTGGGAGATCATGCGCCAGAAATGCTGGAAGCAGCACAAAATGCTATGAGACAGGCGCATAAAGACGGAAGTCAGACAAGCCCGGATGAAGGCAGCTTTTCGCGCGCGCCTTCTGATTCCATTGACTATGCTGTTATGGAAAAAGCTGAGAAAGTTGCCGTTACCCCGGTAAATCCAGGTTGGTCCGATGTCGGCAGCTGGGATTCGCTGTTTGAGATCAGTGCTTCAGATGACCAATCCAACGTAACCACTGGCGACGTTTTGGCGATTGATGCAAAGGACAACCTGATTCACACCGATGGAATTGAGGTCGTAACACTTGGTGTAAATGATCTGATCATAGTAGCCAGCGGAGACAAGGTGATGATCATGCCCAGGGGCCAGTCACAAGATGTCAGAAAGATCGTCAGCGAGCGACAGAAAAACGACTAAACAGCAGTCTCTGATTGAAGCCCATTGGTATGGACACCGTCAACTTCCTTAGATTTGCCAATCATCCATGTGGGCCAGAACCGTGCAATGAGCATTAGTACCGTCGGAATCAGCATCGTGTTCCAAAGATCATGATATGCTTCCTGTCTCAATAGCGCTTCTGGCGCTTTGCTCAAGCCAAGTCGTTGATAGTCTAAATATTCATTGGCTAATGCCGCAGCAAGAACAACTGTCCATGGCCACAGACTTCCAAGTGACCGGCGAAAAAACAAAGCAAGTGAAAATTGTATGGCCAAAGCTCCGTAGATGTGAAGCGCGTCACGGTCGAGGCCCGTTACGTTTTCGAGCATTATTTTTATATCCAACCACAACATGGGTGACCCTTGGCGAAGTGATCCCTAACCGTCAATGAACAAATACCGTAGTTGAACCATATCAATTCACCGGTGGGCCAATGTTTGCCTAGTCCTGCTAAACTTGAGAGAAGCGTCAGTTTTTCCAACAACCCGGCTGTGCAGGCCTTTTATAACCCCAGCTTCAAACCAGGAAAATACTCAATTGGGCAAACTGGTTTTCCTTGGCACCAAAAGCATCAGGATCGATATCGTATATATGGCTATCGGATAGGGGTAATATAGGAAATTATCATATAGCATGTAGATGGAACCACCGCCAAAAAATGCCAAAGCAGCCATCTGGTGCGGATCCCTGATCTCGATTTTGAAGATAGTTATCATTCGAAATATTGCATACAATAGTGAGAACAAGCCTATGATACCGACCGAAAATAACAGTTGTACCGGGAAACTATGTGGTCCCTTAAAACCGAGTGTTTTTCGAGGACCCATTCTTTGAAACTGATCAATGCCATGGCCGGCAACAGGATTGTCGAGAAAAATTCTGAGAGATGAAGCCCAAAGTTCACTTCTGCCGCTACTGACTTTATACATATCGTCAGTCTGTTGACTGGATGACAGAATTCTTTCCATCCCATATTGTGACATCGGCGCTGGGCTGACTAAATTGGTCGCAACTGAAAACGTAAGAGAAATCAGAAAATACTTGGCAAGTGTTTTGCGGTTCTTCGGAAAAAACAAAACGGCTATCGACAATGCCGCAAGAATAGCGAGCAAACTGCCTCGCGATCCGGTCCACAGAGTCATAGCCAATCCAAAACTGCCAAAAACATACGCCAGCAATTTGCCATGGATTCCCTCTTTGTTGATTAGGGCTAAACCAGCGGCAAATATCGACAGCCAGAAAAATCCGGCCCACCGGACATTGGTAACACCCGGAACTCTGTTTATCCAATCAGACTCCGAGGGTGGATAGATGCTAAAATCGATAGCCCATAATAAAGTATAGACCAGGACAGATATCCCTAGAATCGTCCAAAAACACTCAAACAACCAGGGCTGCTCACGTCGCATGACATCATACAGTCCGATCGCAAATAGCGCATGAACGATAAGACTGATGAGACCCAAGGCCGCCGCAGCGGGGTTAACGGAAACAAATATAAAAACATATGCTATTGATAGCAGGAATATCGCCAATACCAGTAAATCAAGCTTATTGGTTCCATTCAAGAACCGCTTTGGGGCACTATCGCCGCGAAAGAATATGCAGCAAAGTAGTAATTCTACAATTGGAATCGCCAGTGAGTTTCCTGCAATGACCTTACGATAAAACCCCTCCTGAGGCCCGAAATCCCAAGGGATCAGAATCGATAAAACTGGAGTCAAAGCCATCAAAATATACAAAAAATATATCCGCGACTTTGTGGTCGGTCGCGACTTTAAGATAGCCCCATTTATCAAGCGATCATCCTCACATATTTGATCAAACGATTTCGCCTAACACTCATTTGTCACTTTATGGTTAACTAGGTAGAGTTTAACATTAACCACCAACTCGTTTTGAGCCGAAACATGAAGCCATCAGAAGTCTGAAAGAAAAAGTTATGAAGCCACGCCGTTCCTGTCTTTATATGCCGGCATCCAATGCGCGGGCTCTGGAAAAAGCGAAGACATTGCCAGCCGATACGATCATCCTTGATCTGGAGGACGCCGTAGCGCCTGATGCCAAGGATGACGCCCGCAAGGCCGCATGCGACGCTCTTGCCGAAGGCGGATACGGCAAGCGGGAAATGGTGGTGCGTGTAAATGCAGCCGACACCCCGTGGTTTGCGCAGGACATAAAAAGCATCTGTGCCAGCAAAGCCAACGCGATACTGGTACCCAAAGTGCGCAGCGCCAGCGATATTGCAGAGATATCCGGGATCATGGACGGAGAAAAGGCTACCGAAAAATTGAGCCTGTGGGCCATGATTGAAATGCCGATAGCTATACTGAACATAGCCGGAATTGCGGAAGTGGCCGCATCGACCCGCCTGACGACTTTCGTCATGGGCTTTAACGATCTCGCCAAGGAAATGCGCGCCGAACAGGACCGGGCTTTGTTTACACCTGCCATGGCCCAAACCATCATGGCGGGGCGGGCCTATGGACTGAATATTCTCGACAGTGTGTATAATGATTTCAAGGATCCGGCCGGGTTCGAACAGGAATGCCGCCAGGCGAAAGCATATGGATTTGACGGAAAGACGCTGATCCACCCCTCCCAGGTCGACATTGCCAATCGCGAATTCGCGCCCGATGATAACAAAATTGCCGAAGCGCAAGCGATTATCGCGGCGTTCAAAGACCCGGAAAATGCTGGTAAAGGTGTCATAACTGTCGACGGTAAGATGACCGAGCGGTTGCATTTGCAGCAAGCGGAACAGACCATGGCGATGGCTAAAGCAATTGCCGCCGCTACTTAATCCGGCATCTAATAAGGCGTTCGATCTCGACAAACCGCAAAAATATGGTTTAAGTGGTTAATTGAAACCAAAATGATGCGCGCAAACTGGCGCTTTGCAGGAGAAGAGACGTGGAAGCATTGGAAGCAGCAGCTGGCGAAGTCAGCAAAGACGAAATCATGGCGGCATTTCAGGCGCAGCGCGATGCTTTTCATGCCGAACTGCCGGTCAGCTATGAAACCCGCATGGACCGGATCAACCGCACCGCCCAGATGATCATTGATCATAAAGATGCGCTGTGTGAAGCAGTATCCAATGACTTTGGCCATCGCAGCTCGGTTCAGACAGTTATGACCGACCTTATGTCAGTGGTCGGCCATGCCAAGGATCACAAGAAAAACCTGCGCAAATGGATGCGGCCCGAGAAGCGTAAGATGGATTTCCCGCTTGGTTTGCTTGGTGCCAGCGGGGCGGTGGAATATCAGCCGAAGGGCGTGGTCGGCGTTATCTCGCCATGGAATTTCCCGATTAACCTCGCTTTTGATCCGGCCATCGGTGCTTTCGGCGCCGGTAACCGGGTGATCATCAAATTTTCCGAATTCTGTCCGGAAACCGGCGAGCTGGTGAAGAAGCTCGTCTCCGAATATTTCGCGCCCGAAGAGATGGTCGTCATCACCGGTGGTCCAGAAACCGGCAAGGCATTTTCGGAAATTCCTTGGGATCACCTGATCTTCACCGGCGGAGGCGGCATTGCCAAGCATGTGATGGCAGCAGCAGCACAGAATCTGACGCCGGTTACACTGGAACTCGGCGGTAAGTCCCCGACCATTGTCGGCCCAGATGCGGATGTTCAGAAAACCACCCAGCGGATTGCCATGGGCAAGATGATGAATGCCGGGCAAATCTGTCTGGCGCCTGATTATCTGATGGTACCGCAAGACAAGGAACAAGCGGTTGTCGATGGCATCGCCCGCAATGTCGCCGAACAATATCCGACAATGATCGCGAATGATGACTACACGTCGGTGATCAACGGACGGCATAAGGAACGCCTTCAGGGCCTGATTGACGATGCGGTTGCAAAGGGTGCGAAACAGACAGTGGTCAATCCGGGTGACGAGGATTTCGCAAACACAAACAGCAACAAGATGCCCCTCACGGTGCTGCAAGATGTCAACGAGGACATGCGCGTCATGCAGGAAGAGATTTTTGGTCCGGTGCTTCCGGTCAAAACCTACCGCAACCTTGATGAGGTGGTCGATTATGTGAACGATCATGACCGTCCACTTGGGCTCTATTATTTCGGGGAAACGGAATCGGACAAGCGCAAAGTGCTCGACAAGACGATATCGGGCGGTGTCACGGTCAACGATGTGATCTTCCATATCGCCCAGCATGACTTGCCCTTTGGCGGCGTTGGTCCTTCGGGCATGGGTGCCTATACCGGACCAGATGGCTTCAAGGAATTCAGTCACGCCAAGGCCGTTTATCGCCAACCCAAAGTGAATATTGCCAAAATTGCTGGTTTCCTCCCGCCCTATGGTGCGAGTACGGAGAAGACCATGAAACAACAGATGAAACTCTAACGTCAGGCAACTATGGCAAACTTTCCGCTAGCGGGGCTTAAGGTCCTCGATTTTTCGCGCGTAGTAGCAGGACCTTATGCCACACGGATGCTGTCCGATCTGGGCGCGGAAGTGTTGAAGGTCGAACCGCCGGAAGGCGATGTCACCCGCAAACTGGCCAAACGCGACAGCGGGGTCAGCGGCAATTATCTACAGCTCAATATCGGCAAACAGAATATCTGCCTGGACCTCAAAGCCGAAGGCGCGCCGGAACTGGTGAGGAAATTGGCGGCAGAGGCCGATATCGTCGTGGAGAATTTTCGCCCGGGCATCATGGATAAATTTGGCGTTGGCTGGGACGATCTGTCCAAGGTCAATCCGCGGCTCGTGATGCTATCTATTTCCGGCTATGGCCAGAACGGACCAGAACGGGAAAAGGCGGCCTATGCACCTGTTCTCCATGCAGAAACCGGTCTAATCGCACGGCAAGCCCAGATGAGCGGCGGGCATCCGACCGATATCCAGTTTGCCATGGCAGACAGTTACAGCTCCCTGCACGGGATTATCGCGATCCTGTCGGCTTTGCGCACGCTCGACCAAACGGGCGAAGGCCAACATATCGATCTGGCAATGCTCAATGTCCTGCATTCAGCCGATGATTATGCGCATTTCGCGCTTGATGATATCTGGCCGAAACCACCGGAAACTTTGGTCTGGGAAGCACCGGGGGATCGGCAGATCCTGATCGTCGGCGACATGAAATGGCTCTGGCTGATGTTTTCGACCAAAGACGGCCTTGAGGATCCAACACCGGAGGGTGCGGATATTCCGACCAAGGTGAGACTACGCCGCGAGGCCATGGAACAGCATATCCGGTCCCATGACAGCTTTGATGCGCTAACCGCGACGCTCGACCGGCTCAATCTCGCTTGGGGCGAAGTGCATCCCTTTGGCCCGGATGTCTATGATCAACCGAGTATCGAACATCTCGGCACTATTGTCGATGTCACCGATGATGAAGGCAATGCCCGCCGGACGGTTCAATCACCCTATCGTTTTTCAAAATCGAAAAGCGGTATCGATAGCAGCGCCAAAACAGCCAAACGCGGCGAACATAATGTCGCCGCGCTCAAAAACTGGCTGGGCCTGACAGATGAGGAAATTTCTCAGCTGTCAGATACCAAGGCATTACGCAGCGACTAGGCGTCGGCTTTGCGAGCTTGCCGGCGCTTGAAAGATTTTGCGCCATTGTTCCAATGCTTGGGACCATCGCTCTTGGCTTTGGAACCAGGGCCACCGCGACCATTACCACCGCCTGGGCGCCCTTTTCGCGAACTATGTTTGTTCTTCGCCGGACCACCGCGTGTCGGTTTGGCATTGTAACGCTTCGGCTTCTGGCCATAGATGCGCGGTGCCACTTCTTCGCGGGACGGTTCATCATAGCCTTCCGGCAGAGCGACAACATCGGGTTTCACACCGGTCAACTTCACCACGTCACGCAGGAACTGGCGCTCGTCTGGCGCCACCATCGAGTAGGAAATACCCGAAGCGCCTGCCCGTGCGGTCCGGCCGATGCGGTGGACATATTGCTCGGGCACATTGGGCATATCAAAATTGATCACATGGCTGACGCCGTCCACATCGATGCCGCGCGCCGCTATATCGGTGGCAACGAGAATGTTGATTTTGCCCTTTTTAAAGTCGCCCAAAGCGCGTTCACGCTGTGGCTGGCTTTTATTGCCGTGGATGGCTGCGGAATGAATACCGACCGCCATCAGGTTTTTCACAACCTTGTCCGCACCATGTTTGGTCTGGGTAAAGACTAGCATGTGATCGGGATTTTCCTTGTTGATGAAATCTTTCAAGAGGCGCTGTTTATCGTCCTGATTGATATAGGTAACCTTCTGATCCACCCGTTCTGCGGTGGTCGATTGCGGCGCAACCGAAACCTGCACGGGGTTGGTCAGAAACTGGTCGGCCAGCTGCGAAATGGTCTTGGGCATGGTTGCCGAGAAAAACAGGCTCTGGCGCTGACGGGGCAGCATCGGAACAATTTTCTTGAGCGGCACGATGAAGCCCAAATCGAGCATTTGATCGGCTTCGTCGAGCACAAGAATTTCGACTTTGTCCAGCGTAAGGAAGCGCCGGTCGATCAAATCAAGCAAGCGCCCCGGTGTGGCAACGAGAACATCGACACCCCGTTCCAATACGCGTTTCTGTTTGTTGATCGGAACGCCGCCAAAAGCGGAGGTCACGAACATGCCAAGACCTTTGGAATAGCCGACCATACTGTCGGCAATCTGCCTTGCGAGCTCGCGCGTCGGTGCCAGTACCAGCATCCGGCATTCAAAACGCCCGGCGCGTTTTTTGTTGTTCAGCAGGTGATGGATAGAAGGAAGCGAGAAAGCAGCGGTCTTGCCGGTGCCCGTCTGTGCGATGCCAAGGATATCCTTACCTTCCAGCGCTGGCGGAATGGCCTGCTGCTGAATCGGGGATGGCTTGGTGTAGCCGCCTTCCGCCACACGCGTTTGAATGGGTTTCGCCAGAGCGAAATCAGAAAATAATGTCAAAAATAATACCTTAAAATAAGCAGCCAGTGGGCGCAGCATGAGAAAAACTCTTGCGCGCGTTCGCCGTCGGTTAAGACGACCCGCGTGATCAGGCTGCCGGAAAATGAGAAGCAATGAAGGCGATAGGTTCGAGATAGCTTTCTATCTCTCACGCAGAACTTCCGCCAGACGGAAACCGCCTTTGCTGCAATGCAACATAGGGATGTTCGCGACGAAGTCAAGCTTTGTGATTGTTGCGCTGCCTTGATCATAACTTGCCACAGAACGACCGAAACCTGTTGATGCATCATGCAGAGTGGGTAGAGTGCTGTCTCATCCGTCGCCCTGCAAGGGGCACAGCGCACCAGCCCAAGGGATTTTCTTATGCCTAAAGCCATCCTCCCAGCCTTGCTCGCTTCGATGCTCTGCATCACACCTGTCTCCGCCCAAGACACTGAAAAAGCCGTCACAAAACCAGTACTCGAAATTGGTGGTGGCGGACGGCCGGTTGGCGAGGCCTGGGCCCGCAGTCCCGTTTATGCCGCCAATGGCTTGGCCGCGACTGCCCATCCCTTAGCTAGCCAAATAGCGATTGATATCCTCAAGAAAGGTGGCACCGCCGTCGATGCCGCCATTGCCGCCAATGCAGCGCTTGGCCTGATGGAGCCCACTGGCAACGGTATTGGCGGCGATCTTTTTGCCATCATCTGGGATCCCAGAACGCAAAAGCTATATGGCCTCAACGCTTCGGGCAAGAGCCCGATGGGTACATCCTATGATGAATTTATCGCGCAGCTTGATGGACGAAAGAGCATCCCGCCCTTTGGCCCCTTACCGGTGACGGTACCCGGCACAATCGACGGCTGGTTTGAAATGCATCAGCGGTTTGGCAAGCTGAGTATGGCCGATATACTCGCGCCGACGATTGACTATGCCAATGACGGCCACCCCGTTTCACCAGTCATCGGCTATTATTTCAGCCGCAATCTGAAACGCTTTGAAGAACGTCTCGATATGATCGGAGAGTTTGACAATGCACGCGCGACCTATTTTGCGGATGGCCCGCCCAAGGAAGGAAAGATTTTCAAAAATCCGGACCTGGCCAGCACATTGACGAAAATTGCCGAAGGTGGCCGCGATGTGTTTTACAAAGGCGAGATCGCCCGGACAATGGATAGTTATTTCAAACGCATCGGCGGCAATCTGCGCTATGAGGATTTTGCGGCCCATAGCAGCAAATGGGTGAAGCCGGGCTGCGTGACCTATCGCAAGGGCTATGAATTGTGTGAACTTCCACCGAACAGCCAGGGCTTTGCGGCGCTGCAAATGGCCAATATCCTTAAGAATATCGACCTCGCGCAATATCCACGCGGCAGCGCCGAAGTGCTGCATTATATCACCGAAGCCAAACGACTGGCCTTTGAAGATGTTGCGCGTTTCTATGCGGATCCGGACATGTCGCCGGCCCCTCTAGATTGGCTGCTCAGTGATGCTTACGGCAAGGAGCGGTTCGCGCTGATCGATCCAGCCAAGGCGTCGCCGGAATTTGGTCCGGGCGAGCCCAAGCTGGAAGGCGAAGGCGACACGACCTATCTCACCGTTGCCGACAAGGACGGCATGATGGTGTCGCTGATCCAGTCCAACTATCGCGGCATGGGCAGCGGTCTGGTTGCCGATGGGCTGGGCTTCATGTTTCAGGATCGCGGAGAGCTTTACTCGCTCGATCCCGCTCATCCCAATGTCTATGCGCCAGGCAAACGTCCGTTCCAGACAATCATCCCGGCGTTCATGAAAAAAGACGGCAAACCCTATATGTCCTTTGGCCTAATGGGCGGCGGCATGCAGCCGCAGGGACATGTGCAGGTGATGATCAACATGGTCGATTATGGCATGAATCTGCAGGAAGCGGGCGATGCCGCGCGGCTCAACCATGATGGCGGACGGCAACCGACCAACGATCTGGCCGGTACGAGCGCGGACCTGCTCGGCACGCTGAATGTGGAACCGGGCATTTCAGATAGGGCGGTCGAGCGTCTCAAGGCGATGGGTCACAAGGTCAAGCGGGTTGATAATGGTGTGATGTTCGGCGGCTATCAGGCGATAGTCCGCGATCCGGAAACGGGTGTTTATCATGGTGCCACCGAAATGCGCAAAGACGGGCAGGCACTAGGTTATTGAAACCGCTAACCGGCGTTGATGACTGCGTATAGGCTGGCTGCAACGATGACGACGCTGGCAATGAGGGCCATGGGGTTTACTTTTACGGTCGATACCGGCTCGAGATCGCCCCGGCGGCCGGTGACCATCGGGCGAACCAAGTCGTCTTTCAGGGCAAACCGGTAGATGGCGACGGCGATAATATGCAGCGCAATCAGCACCACGAGGATATCGAAGTTCAGTTCATGGAAATCGGCTATCTCCCGGCCAGTTTTGAAGCTGACCAGAATTGCCAAGGGCCCAGATTCAAGCCCATCGACATCCACGGAAAACAGACCCGTTCCGACCTGAATGGACAAAGCCGCCAACAGGGCAAACACGGCTAACGAGCCAACCGGACTATGGCCGAAAGACGGACCATTCCGCCGCGCAATCAGGTCGCGAACATAGGCAGGGAGCGATCCCAGCCGCCGGATCATCGGGACAAAGCGGGCTGTCCAAGTGCCAACAATGCCCCAGATAAGACGAAACAGCACCAGAGCAAACATGGTCAGGCCCAGCCGCCTGTGCCAATCCATCATGCCTTCTTCGGCGGTCCACCACAGCAGCGGGATGAGCAGGACGATCAGCCAGTGAAACAGGCGGATCGTCCAGTCCCAGACCAGTGTCTGCGCCGTGCTGGCAGTCATCGCACGCTAGTCGTCCAGACGATAATCGTCATGACAGGCCTTGCAGGTGCCGCCAGTCGTCTTGAACGCCTCGCCAATGGCCGCCATATCGCCGCCCTGTGCAACCGTATTCAGATTGGCAGCCGCTTCCTGCATATTGCCGACCTTCTCTTGGAAATCTGGCATATTTTCCCAGATAGCCGGAAGTGCATCTGTATCGATACCGGATTCAGGACCGCTGCCTTCCGGGAACCAGTCTGCCATGCCTTGCGTCGCTTCCGGAACAACCGCTGCGGCCTCTTGGATGATCGCAATGTCGGGGGTGCCCGCTTTCAGTTGATCGCTGATTGCCTTGAACGCGTCGCCGACTTTCTCGAGTTGCGACTGACGCGCCTCAATCTGTTCCTTGATCGTCATCCCGTTAGGCAATTGCGCGCCCGCCGCTTCGCTTGACGCTTCAGGAGCAGCCTCTGACCCGCCATTATCACCACATGCGGTGAGCATCATCACGGCGGCGATAGCCGGAACTGCAATCTTTACCTTCAGAATTTTCATCAAGGCCTCCATATCTGTTCAGATCCCCAAAGGATGCTGGGGTGAGCGATAATTATAGGAAAAAGGCCGATTTGGCCAGTCCCGATAAGATCGATTTTAATAGGAGCGTGGCAGCTTGAGGACATGTTCTGCCAGATAGGACAGGATCAGGTTGGTCGAGATCGGCGCAATTTGGTAGAGCCGTGTCTCCCGCCATTTCCGTTCAATGTCATAATCCTCGGCAAAAGCGAAGCCGCCATGCGTCTGCATACACGCTTCGCCCGCCGCCCATGATGCTTCGGAGGCCAGCATTTTTGCCATGTTCGCTTCTGCGGCCATTCCTTCGCCAGCATCAAACATCGCCGCTGCCTTGCGTACCATCAGGTCTGCTGCCTCGGTTTGCGCATAGCTGCGCGCGATGGGGAACTGAACGCCCTGGTTTTGGCCGATAGGGCGATCAAACACCTCTCGCTCACTGGCATAATGCGACGCCTTTTTGGTAAACCAGCGCGCGTCACCGATACATTCGGCCGCGATCAAAACCCGCTCGGCATTCATGCCGTTGAGGATGTAGCGTAACCCCTTGCCTTCCTCGCCAATGATGTTCTTCGCAGGCACGCGCAGATCATCGAAATAGACCTCGGTTGTGCTGTGATTGATCATGGTTCGAATAGGCTTGATGGTCAGGCCATTGCCAACCGCCTCACGCATATCGACGATGAATACGGACAGACCATCGGTCCGCTTCTGTACCCGATCTTGCGGTGTGGTGCGGGCAAGTAAGACCATCAGATCGCTATATTCCGCGCGGCTGGTCCAGACCTTTTGACCATTGATCACATAGTGGTCACCGTCACGAACGGCCGTCGTTTTCAGGCCCAGTGTATTGGTACCGCTCCCCGGCTCGGTCACGCCAAAGGCCTGTAAGCGCAATTCGCCTGTCGCGATTTTGGGGAGATATTGCTGCTTTTGCGCTTCGTTACCATCGCGTAAGATCGTGCCCATAATATACATTTGAGCATGGCACGCGCTAGCGTTGCAGCCGCTGCTGTGAATTTCTTCCAGGATTGCCGCGGCGGCCGATAAACCAAGCCCGCTTCCGCCATATTCTTCGGGGATCAACGCGGCGAGAAAACCGGCCTTTGTCAGTGCATCGACAAATTCCGCAGGATAGGCGCGCGCTCTGTCTTTCTCACGCCAATAGCTGCCCGGAAAATCGCTGCACAAGGCGCGCACGGCTTCGCGCATTTGCGCTATTTCCGGTGTATCATTCCACATCAAAGCCGCTCCGCATGCCAGCGCAAATGGTCGTCCATGAATGTCGAGATGGTGAAATAGCTATGATCATATCCTTCGCGCATGTTGAGCGTCAGAGGGATAGCGGCCCGCTCACATGCTTCCACTAGCAAATTTGGTTTGAGCTGCTCCTCGAGAAACTGGTCCGCTGTGCCCTGATCGATCAATATGTCATCGAGCCGCGCACCATCGTCAATAAGCGCGCAGGCATCATAATCCCTCCATGCCTTTCGATCAGCACCAAGATATCCACTCAATGCCTTATGGCCCCAGGGACAATCTGAGGGTGAAACAATGGGCGCAAAGGCCGAAATGCTTTTGAAACGATCCGGATTGCGCAGAGCGATGGTGAGCGCGCCATGGCCACCCATGCTATGGCCAAATATGCCTTGCCGCTCCATGTCTGCGGGAAATTCTTGCGCAATCAGGGCAGGAAGCTCTTGTTCGACATAGCTGCGCATGCGAAAGTTGGTTGCCCAAGGCTCTTCTGTCGCATCAACATAAAAGCCTGCACCCTGCCCCATATCATAGGCCTCGTCATCCGGTACGGCATCGCCGCGTGGTGACGTATCAGGACAGATGATGATCAGGCCTAGCGCATTTGCCAGCCGCCGATATTCGCCTTTGTCCATCACATTGGCATGGGTGCAAGTCAGCCCGGATAAATACCAGAGCACCGGCAACTTCGCGCTATCCTGATGTTCTGGTACAAAAACTGCGAATGTCATATCCGTTTTGGTTTCAGCGGAGGCATGGGAGTAAACCCCTTGCACTCCGCCATGTGACCTGTTTTCAGAGATTATCTCAAATGCACTCATCCGGGTCGATACATAGCGCATAATTTATGACCGTCCGGATCGCGGACATAAGACAAGTGCATCTGACCCATGGTCGAATCTCTAGGGCCCGGTGGATCTTCAATCGACGTCGCGCCATTATCGACCGCTACATCGTGAAACTCCTTCACCTGTTCTGGCGAGGAGCAAGCAAAGCCAATTGTGGCACCGTTGGCGACAGTTGCAGACTGCCCGTCAATCGGCTCGCTGACGCTAAAAATATTGCCGTTGTGAATATAGAAAAGCCGGGTTGTGCCATCTTCTTTGACATCCACCATCGGCTCACCCGCACCCAGCGTGGCAAGCACAGCGTTGTAAAATGACTTTGATCTTTCAATGTCATTAGAACCAACCATGACGTGACTGAACATAACTCTCTCCTTTATTGAATTTCTTAAAAAACTACGACGCTTCGGATGCTTTCACCCGCATGCATCAGGTCAAAGCCCTTGTTGATTTCTTCGAGCGTCAATGTGTGTGTGATCATGGGATCAATCTCGATCTTGCCGTTCACATACCAGTCCACAATTTTCGGAACATCCGTCCGCCCGCGGGCACCGCCAAAGGCCGTGCCTTTCCAGACGCGGCCAGTAACCAACTGAAATGGCCGGGTGGTGATCTCCTTGCCTGCTTCGGCTACGCCAATGATTATGCTCTCTCCCCAGCCGCGGTGACAGGCCTCAAGCGCTTGGCGCATCACATCGGTATTGCCAGTGCAATCAAAAGTATAATCAGCGCCGCCATCGGTCAAAGCAACAAGATGTTCGACTATGTCCCCGCTGACGTCTTTGGGATTAACGAAATGGGTCATGCCAAATTTGCGACCCCATTCTTCTTTGTCGGCGTTTAAATCGACGCCAATAATCTTGTCCGCCCCGACCATCCGGGCGCCCTGAATAACGTTCAGGCCAATCCCACCGAGACCGAAAATGATCACATTCGCGCCGGGTTCCACCTTCGCTGTGTTGGTGACTGCGCCAACGCCGGTGGTTACACCGCAACCGATATAACAGCTCTTGTCAAATGGTGCATCGGTACGAATTTTGGCCACGGCAATTTCAGGCAGCACGATGAAATTGGAAAAAGTGGAACATCCCATATAATGATAAATCGCCTCGCCCTTATAGGACATCCGGCTGGTCCCATCAGGCATGAGGCCCTGTCCCTGTGTCGACCGGATTGCTGTACACAGGTTGGTCTTACCGGAGAGACAGGATTTACACTGGCGGCATTCCGGAGTGTAAAGCGGAATCACATGATCATCCGGAGCGACAGATGTTACGCCCGCGCCCACTTCGCGGACTATGCCGGCCCCTTCATGGCCCAATACACTGGGGAATTTTCCCTCACTGTCGAGACCATCAAGCGTATAGGCATCAGTGTGGCAGATTCCGGTCGCCATAATCTCGACCAGCACTTCCCCCGCTTTCGGGCCTTCCAGATCCAGTTCGACAATTTCCAGCGGTCTCTTGGCCTCAAAGGCGACAGCAGCGCGGGTTTTCATAACACGGGATTTCCTGAAAAATTGATCTGGCGACAACCTTATCTTATCATCGCGTGCAATCAACCGGATTCAAGCGTTCAGCCATATTATCAGGCCCACAGGTTTCTATACCGGCAAACGGTAAAAATTGGCGAGCCGGTCCAGCGCGATTTTCAAGACCAGCTTTCCTGATCGTGCAGGCCAACCAAGATGTTTTTCCGCCGCAGGAACACCCTCCCCGGCACAGATTATCCGCCAGGCAATATCGGACAAATCAGTGCCGAGATGCGCGATGGCATTATCAAATCGCTGCTTCGCCGCGATTTGTGCTTCGGTCGCATTCAACATTTCTGCCGCAGCGCGGTGCCCTCCGGAAGGCGGCACCATGTTCCAGCTCATGGTGATATTAGGTGCCAAATTGGCCCTCTCCCAGTCTGCCCGCAGTTTCTCACCGCCATCAAACTGGCGATCCGTTAGATGTCCCCTTGCATGGAGCCAGCCCAAAGGTGATTCCGACAGGTTAACCGTCACGCTGCGTGCCGGACGTTTTCGGGCACCAGCCTTGGCGCAATTTCTGCCATCTTGGGGCAAGGGCCGTTCCGCCAATATACGAGGACTTTTCAATTTGTCTGTTCTGATTGATGGCAAGATACACTCCTTTTCTAATGATTCGAATATCTCTTGCCATTTTGGAGAATATGTAGGAAAGAAGAAACCATATAGGTTCTATTTCGCCAATTGGAGTCAACCATGATTAGCCGCATAAGGGATGTCCGCAAAGCCAAGGGTTTGACGCTCGATGATATCGCAAAACGCTGTGAGCCGCCTACGACAGCGCAAACCATCGGCCGACTCGAAACTGGAATGCGAACGCTGTCACTGGCATGGCTTAACCGGATCGCGGATGCGCTTGGCGTTGACAGTGCCGAATTGCTGGCGCTTCCCGATCAGGATGAATTGCCGGTAGCGGCGATACTGGATCACAAGGGCGCCCATACCCTCAGAAAGACCGAGACTATTTTGCAGCCGACGATAGAGGCAGATATGGTCGCTCTGCGTGTAAAAAGCAGTATTGGCGACTATCGCTCTGGCGATGATGTCTGGCTGTCACGCCGGGTCCCGGATCAATATGGTACCGCCTTGAACCGCGATATATTGGTGCCGCGTCCTGCTGGACGCTTTCTTTTCGGCCGCCTGATCGGCCGAGAAGGCGATATGATCCAGATTTTACCGCTCGGTAGCGGCGCACGGCAACAAGTCGTCAAAGATCCGGAATGGATTGGTGTCGCCGTGAGGCTGGTAAGAGCGCTTTAAGGGCTCTGTACTAAGGCAATCCGATGCCCCGCCCGCTCAACATATTGACGCTATCGACATTGTTCCCCAATGCGGCGTCACCCAATTTCGGGATATTTGTCGAACGGCAGACAGCAGAGTTGGCGAGCAGAGCCGAGGCTGATGTGACAATCATCAACCCAATCGGAATCCCGCCATTGCCATTAAGAGGTCTTGCGCCCTATCGCGCGCTTGCGGACCTGCCTGAACACGAACACTGGCGCGGGCTTGATGTCCATCGTCCTCGTTTCCGCCTGATCCCAAAAATTGGTGGCTCCAGAAATCCGGAGCGGATTGCAAAAGCCATCATGCCGCTGGTCAAGAAGCTGCATCATGCAAAACCATTTGATCTGATTGATGCGGAGTTTTTCCATCCGGATGGCGCTGCGGCAACGCGCCTGGCTGACGAGCTTGGCATTCCTTTCACCGTGAAGGCGCGCGGGGCGGATATTCATCACTGGGGTGGCGATGCCAAATGCCTACCACAGATATTAACCGCAGCCGACAAGGCTTCCGGCTTGCTGGCAGTGTCCAAAGCGCTGAAACAGGATATGGTCGATCTCGGCATGGAGGGTGACAAGATATCGGTTCACTATACCGGTCTTAATTCTCAGAAATTCGTACCAGTTGACCGCGCGGCGATGAAGAGGGAACTGGATGTTCCTGGGCCATTGTTCATCTGCGTTGGCGCGCTCATTCAGCGGAAGAACCAGGCTCTGGTGATCGAGGCGATGCAGTGTTTCCCCGATGCCACCTTGATGCTGGCGGGCAAGGGCGAGGAAGAAAAGGCTTATCGGGCTCTAGCAGACAAGCTGGGTGTGCAAGACCGCGTTCGCTTCCTCGGCAATGTTCCGCACGATGAATTACCGGGATTGATCGCAGCGGCCGAAATTTCTATTCTGCCGTCAAAGTCCGAAGGGCTGGCCAATGCCTGGGTAGAATCTCTATCCTGCGGCACACCGATCATCATCAGCGAAGCTGGTGGAGCGCGGGAACTGGTGCGATCGGAAATTGCAGGCAGGATTGTGGAACAGAATAGTTTGGCAATTGCCAACGCTATCAAAGCCATTTTGGCTCATCCACCGGCACCGAGCGATGTGCGCGCTAGCGTCAACCATTTCAGCTGGAAAAATAACGGCGATGCGTTGGTGAAGCTGTTCGTGGAGATTGTCGGGCGTTAACCGAGCGGCATAAACGCTCCAATAATCCAGCGCTCTTCTGCCCGCAACACGCCCCAGGCCCGCGCGGCAGCTCGGCTATCCATGACTTCAATACCCAGTTTCGCGGCATCCGCTGCCCGGCGAAAAGCCGCTGGTGGCTGCTCCATCTTTGTGCCGCTACCAAAAAGCAGAAACTCAGGATTTGGCGATAGGTTCAGAGCAGCCATAATCTCTTTCAGATTCAGCTCATCGCGGGTGGGTGCATCCCAAGGCAGCGCCTGTTCCGGCGAAAGCAACAAGCCATTGTCAAACCGCCGGTCTCCAATTTTAAAGCCATTGGGCGTAAGACCGGTGACAATCGGCCCTGCAAATTCAACATCTCGCCTGAGCTCAACCATCAGCCTTCAACAATCAACCGACTTCTTCAGATCCACCGATTTTTTCAGCCTGCCCACCAGCAGCTTCCGGTGGCACGAAACTATCGGGCCCGACTTTTAGCCAAATCAATATGGGCGCAGCCATATAAACCGAAGAATAAGTACCAATGAACACGCCCAGGAACATTGCCGTTGCAAAACCGAAAATCACATCCGGTCCCCAGATAATTAAGGCGATTAGAGCGACCAACATGGTCAAACTGGTCATCACCGTGCGCGCCAATGTTTCGTTTACCGATAGATCGAGCAACGCAATAATATCCATCTTGCGATATTTCTTCAGATTCTCCCTGATCCGGTCATAAACCACGATCGTATCGTTTAACGAATAGCCAATAATGGTGAGCAACGCCGCCACGATATTGAGGTTGAACTCAAGCTGCGTGAGCGCGAAAAAGCCAAAAGTCAGAGCGACATCGTGAAACAGAGCAAACAGCGCACCTGCACCAAATTGCCACTCAAACCGGATCCAGATGTAGAGCGTAATTGCCAACATCGCTCCAACCAGCGACCAAACGCCTTTCGATAAGAGCTCTTCTGACACCTTGCCAGAAACAGAATCTACGCCATCAATGCGAACGTCAGGATAATCAGCTTTCAACATGCCAGTGATCTCATCTGCCATTGTATTGGCTAGTTCTGGATCCTGATCGGCTCCTGTCGGCAGCTTCATGCGAATCGAAACCTCATTGGGTTGACCAAAGCGCTGGATTGTCGGGTCACCGTAACCAAGCGCGCCAACCTTCTCCCTTAGCTCCGTAATTGGTGCATCGGCAGTCTGCGTAAAGGTTGTGCGGATCATCTGACCGCCAACGAAATCAACACCGAAGTTCAGCCCGCGTTGTGCAACCAATGCCATGGATCCAATGATCATCAATATGCTGATGGCGACCGCAATATTCCGCCATTTAAGGAATGCGATATTGGTATTATCGGGAACGAGTTTGAGAAGTTTCATGACCATTCCCTCCTATATAAACAGCTCTTGTGGGCGGGTACGACGCAACCACAGTGCGACCAGCATCCGTGTCACGACAACAGCGGTAAAGACCGATGTAACAATTCCGATAATCAGAACCACGGCAAAACCGCGAACCGGGCCGGAACCGAAAATAAACAGCAACAAGCCAGCGATGACGTTGGTGATGTTGGCGTCAAAAATCGCTCTTGAAGCTTCCTTGTAACCAACCTCCACCGCTTGCACCACGCGTCTGCCGCGCCGCCTTTCTTCGCGTATTCGTTCGTTGATCAGCACATTCGCATCGACGGCCGAGCCGACGGTCAGAATGAAACCGGCAATGCCCGGCAATGTTAGGGTTGCATTGAAAATCGCCATGACTCCGAGGATCAGGAAGAGGTTCAGCGCGAGTGCAAAATTAGCATAAAAACCAAAGCGACCATAAGTAACGACCATGAATGCCAGCACCGCTGCTGTACCAATAATAGCGGCAATCATGCCCTTGCGGATGGAATCGGCACCAAGATCGGGGCCAACCGTCCGTTCTTCCACGACCTGCAGCTCAACTGGCAGGGCGCCCGAGCGCAGAGCGATAGAAAGCTGGTTCGCTTCTTCAACAGTAAAATTACCGGAGATCTGGGCTGAGCCACCCAAAATAGGTTCATTGATATTTGGCGCAGAAAGAACCACGCCATCCAATATAATGGCAAAGGGGCGTCCGACATTATTTTGGGTCAGCCGGGCGAATTTTGCTCCGCCTTCGGTGTCGAATGTAATGTTCACAACCGGTGCATTCGTATCCGGATCAAATCCCTGCCCGGCGTCGGTCAACTTGTCGCCAGAAATGCCGCCAAGACGCTTTACCGCAATGTTCGGCAAACCCGACGGATTGTCCGGATAAGGGAAAACCTGGCTACCGACCGGCGGACGCCCTTCGGCGATGGCGTTGGGGTCGGCTTCAAAATCAACTAGTTTAAATTCCAATTTGGCAGTTTTGCCAAGCAGCTCCTTCAAAGCCTCCGGATCCTCGAGACCAGGCACCTGGACAACGATCCGTGTATCGCCTTGCCGGATGATAGTCGGTTCGCGTGTACCCATTTCATCGATACGCCGCCGGATCACATCAGTCGCAGTATCCATCGCGTTATCGACGGCATTTTCAAGCCCGGCAGATGTCGGAGAGACAACGAAGCGCGTATCATCACGTACTTCAATATCCCAGTCTCGCTGACCGGTCAGGCCAGCTCCGGTAGTCAGCGGCTCCAAGACATCGCGTGCGGCGTCGACTTGTGTGGAATCGCGTACCATGAAGGAGAGCACGCCATCTCTTCTTGAAATATCACCGATATTGATGCGGGGATTAGCGCGGCGCATCTCGGCCCGAACGGACTCTTCCATCGTCTGCAGGCGGGTTTCCGCCACATCGGCAGGTTCCGCTTCCAAGAGAATATGACTGCCACCGGACAAATCGAGACCGAGATTGATGGTTTCATCCGGCAGGAAAGCTGGCCAATATTTATGACTTTCGCCAAAAAACAGGCTGGGAAGTGACATCAAGACGCCAAAAGCCAGCAGCAAAGATATGGAAATGACTTTCCAGCGCGGGAAATCTAACATCGTAAAATTATCCGTTCCCTAAACAGGTTCAATCGTTGGCTGGTTTGCCGCTACCACGTGGCACCACGTCAGATAACGTAGCCTTAACCGCTTTAACGCGAATACCTTTGGCGATCTCAACCTCAACATATTCGTCATCGACTTTCATCGCCTTGCCAACCAAACCGCCACCAGTAATGACTTCATCGTTTTTCTGAACGGCAGAGATTTTACCCTGATGCTCTTTCATCTTCTTTTGCTGTGGACGGATAAGCAGGAAATAGAAAACGGCAAAAATCAGGACTAGCGGCATAATCGAAACAAGAAATCCACCCGCTCCGCCGGAAGCTGCCTGTGCCGTGATTAGTAGTGAAGTCATATTAATATCCCCAATGTAACAGCCTCATTCCCAGGCTGGTTGACCGTCATTGTTGTTTGCACAAAATGCCGGACATCAATGCTGCGCGCGCCTATCATGCACCCCCAGTGAAAGCAATCTTTAGCTATGCCAAAACAATCAAATTGGACAGCTGATAAAATACCAACCGTAGATGGGAGCAGCAATCCGGGAGATCAAGTGTACCAAACATAAAGGGTCAAATCCTATGCCCAAAAAACTTGCCAAGGATGCAGGACCGCCATATACGCGCTTGCTCGGTCGGCAACGCCGCACTGACGGTCGGGACGTAGCGCAGCCTGGTAGCGCATCACACTGGGGGTGTGGGGGTCGGAGGTTCGAATCCTCTCGTCCCGACCAATTTCAAAGTTTTACCAGTTTTGGCTTGATTCAGAAGCTGGTGCACATCGATCATGATGTCTATGGAATGATTGTAGCTTCACCTGGAACGCCATGATCATGACCACCAAAACAAACAACAACACATCAAATGAAATGCAGATGCTGGAGCTGTTGGAGTCACGGCTGCGGTGGCTGTCTTCCTGGACTGTCCACAATGCCAATCATATCCGGCAAAAGCGCGACGGGCTTAAAGTCGGTGGCCATCAGGCGAGTTGTTCTTCGATGACAGCGATCATGGCTGCGCTCTATTTTCATGCACTGAGGCCGCAAGACAAAGTTGCCGTGAAACCCCATGCCGGTCCGGTGCTTCATGCTATCCACTATTTGCTCGGCAATCAGACACAGGAAAAGCTGGAGCGCTTTCGCGGTCTCGGCGGTGTTCAAAGTTACCCGTCGCGAACCAAAGACACCATACCGGTTGACTTTTCGACGGGATCGGTCGGCCTCGGCGTCGCGGTAACCGCCTTTTCCAGTTTGATGCAGGACTATCTGATCGCTCATGGGCAAATGGAAGAAAGCGATGCCGGCCGGATGATCGCCTTGATGGGTGATGCCGAGCTGGACGAAGGCAATATTTATGAATGCCTGATCGAAGCTTATAAACATGACATTAGAAATTGCTGGTGGGTGGTGGATTATAACCGGCAATCGCTGGACAGCACGACAGCAGACCGCATGTTCCGCCGTTTTGACGATATTTTCGAAACCTGTGGCTGGCGTGTAGTAACCTTGAAATACGGCAAGCGGCAGCAGGCGGCGTTCGCCAAACCCGGTGGCAAGACACTGGAACAATGGATCGAAAATTGTCCCAATGCCGATTTTGCCGCGCTTACATATCAAGGCGGCAGGGCATGGCGCAAACGGCTAGTCAAAGATATCGGCGGCAAGCCTAACGTGAAAAAGCTGCTGGCCGGTTTCGATGATGATGCCCTCGCCGATCTCATGACCAATCTCGGCGGCCATTGTGTTGAAACGCTGTCGGACGCCTTTAATGCCTGCGATGACGACCGACCAACCTTGTTCATTGCCTATACCGTCAAGGGATTTGGCCTGCCTTTGGCTGGTCATAAAGACAATCATTCCGGCATGATGAACCCGACGCAAATGGATGGATATCGCAAAAGCCTCGGGATCAAAAAAGGGTCGGAATGGGAAGCCTATGGCGGCATGGGTGACAATGCAGCGGCGCAGCTGAAAGCCTTTGTCGAGGACAGTGCATTGGCGCGGCACAAATCGGAGGCGACGGCCCCGGCAGTCGTCATCCCGGCGCGTTTTGCGGTGCCCGCTGGTGATGAACAGTCAACCCAGGCGGCGTTCGGCAAAATTCTTCTGGATCTAGCCAAATCGGGGGAAGAAATTGGTAACCGGATCGTCACCACGGCTCCCGACGTTACCCAGACAACCAATCTGGGTGCCTTTGTGAACCAGCGCGGCCTGTTTCGGCGGCAGGAAGTGGCTGACGTTTTCCAACAAGCCCAAATTCCGTCCGCACAAAAATGGTCAGCGCATGGCGCAGGTCAGCATATCGAACTGGGCATAGCGGAGAATAATTTCTTCCTCATGCTTACATCGATGGGCCTGACGGCACCTCATTTCGGAACCCGGCTACTACCGGTGGGAACGGTCTATGATCCCTTCATTGCCCGCGGCCTCGATGCACTTAACTATGGCTGTTATCAGGATGCCCGCTTTCTTCTCGTAGGCACCCCGTCCGGCCTCACGCTAGGGCCGGAAGGCGGTGCCCATCAATCTATCAACACGCCATTGATCGGGATGGGACAGCCCGGCCTGGTCTATTTTGAACCGGCTTGGGCCGACGAAGTGGCGTTGATGATGCGCTGGGCCTTTGATCACATGCAACAGAAAGACGGTAGCTCCACCTACTTACGTCTCAGCACGCGATCAATTGCACAGATTGAGCGGGACAATGATGATTGGGAAGCCGATGCGCTGAAAGGTGCCTATTGGCTCAAAAAACCGGCAAAAGGCGCTGAAGCAGCCATCGCCTTTACCGGAGCCATAGCGCCGGAAGTGCTGCAGGCCTATGACAGTCTGGTCACCGATATTCCGGGTCTCGGATTGCTGAACGTAACATCACCCGACCTTCTCCATCGCGGATGGTCGGACCAGCGCGCAGCGCGTTGGCAAGGCAAAGATAACAGCCCCTGCCATGCCGCGCGCATGCTGGATATATTATCACCGGATGCAGGCCTGATCACGGTCCTCGATGGCTCTCCGTCGGCTTTATCCTGGTTGGGCGCTGTGCGGGGAATGAAGGTCAGTCCGCTTGGCACGGACCGATTTGGCCAGACGGGCGACTTGCCCGACCTTTATAATGCCTACCGGATAGACAAGAACGCGATTATCGATGCAGCGGCCGAGCTTTTCCTCGCCTAGATATTTGTTTTACAAAGTCTTTACCGGGATGACCCGACAATCTTCTCACTAGCCTTGTTTTTCTCTAACTTTTCAGGATCAAACCAGACCGGTTTAAGTTTTTTATCCACAAAGAGCTGCATCTGATCCGTGTAATGCGGACTATCCGGCCTGGTCGTCGCAGCGCCGAAAGGCTGGATCGACCGGGAGTTCACGTTGCCGGCCTTATCCCATTCAACAAACATGATGAAACTGTCGCCATGGCGCACCGACAGACGGCCGTCGTCATCAATATCCCACAAAGTAGACGCACGGATGGTGTCATTGCCACCATCAATGGGAAGATCGACGTCGCCTTGGCGTAGGCGCAGAACCTCTAGCATGGGTGGATCGATGCGATCGAAATATTGGTTCAGATGGTCGACCGTCTCCTGCAAGGTTTCTCGGGGATCAGGGACTTCACCGCGTTGATAATGCGCCTTGTTTGCCGGACGCAATATTTTTAGCGCCAGAGCGTCGGCAGGCCCCTTACCGTCAAGGTCCCAATCCCATTTGGCGAGCAAGGCTTGAGCCTTGGCAAGTTCGGGATCGTCTTTCAGGTCCAGTGCGGCAATCTTGTCGAGCCAATCCTTGGCATAGCCAGCTTGAACATAGGCGGTATCGTATTTGATCCGGCGGATTTCCTCTTCGCCGATCTTGCCATTGGCTTCCAACAACTCAATCGACCGGCGTGAGCGGTTGGTCTGGTCATCTTCGATACCCATGAGCGGAGAAAAAGTCTCCGGGTTCAATTCATCACCCGGCCCCGCCGCAACATAAGGCGTGTTATTCGCATTCATGACATAGCCGGAACCCGGGTTGATCAGCGCCGGAACCCGCGTAAACGGCAATGTGTTCTGCCACACTGCGTTCGGATTATCGCCCGGCAGCACTGTTCGCCAGTCAAAACCCGGCGCGCGGTCGGGGAACATGGCGTTATAGAACATGCCGATATTCCCCTTGGCATCGGCATAGATGAAATTGGTCGCAGGCACGCCCTGTCCCGCCATTGCCGCCTGCCACTCGTCGAAATCCTGCGCCTTGTTGATCCGGTAATATTGGGTCAGCATATCAAGCTGATCCATGCCCGCATAGCGCAGCGCATAGGCACCATTGCCGTTCATGATCACCGGACCATGGACGGATCGGTAAATCATCTGCGGATAGGGAATGACAAACGGGCCATATTTGATTTTCAGCCAGACACGCTTTTTCTCCAGCGGCAGCCACTCATCATCAAATTTATAGGCGTTGCCCTTTTCATTGAGAGTCAGCTTGTAAATATCGATGAGATCAGGCCGGTTGACGGTGTTAGTCCAGCCCAGATTCTTGTTATGCCCCAAAAACGGAAAGGGCGATCCGGGGAAGTTGGCACCGGCAAAGTCCCAGCCTTCCTCGCTATGCACGACCAGTTCATACCAGGCGACATTGCCGCGCAAAGGCTGATGCGAATTGGAAATCAGCCGGGTCTTGTCATCGGTCGAACGCTCTGGCGCAATCGCATAGGCATTGGAGCCATTTTCATCGGGATCAGGCCCGACCGGAGTGAGTATCTTGTCCTCGCTGAGCGGATGCACGGTACGATTTTCAATCGGCACGGCCAGGCTGGGCCCGCCTTCCCGGCGCAGGGTCTTACCCTCGGTCAAGGCCTGTATCGGGCCATTAAGCCCGAAGAAAAACGGGGAGCGTAATGCGAAACCAGCGGCAATATCACGGCCATTGACCGGAAATAGCTTGGACAAGCTGACCTCATCCGGATGCTCTTCAACATAGGTATTCAGGCCCGAAGCATAGCCGTCCAGCACCGCGCGTACATCCTCTGGCAGATCGTCATATTTGCGCTTCACCGTACCATCGACATCAAGTAGCGCCGCGACAAAATCAATGGGCGCGCCATCCGCACCGTTAAGTGTTGCGAGGCGTCCGCGGGTCATCGCGGTAACCTCTTGCAGCGTTATGAAATCATCCTCGGCATGAGCATAGGCCACGCCGTAAGCGACATCAGCATCGGTCTTGCCGAAAATATGCGGCACGCCGAAATTATCGCGAACGATACGCGCTTCATAATCTTTTTTGGGCGGCGGAGATGCAGGTGAAACGCTCATCGGTTCCCAAACCGCCAGCGCGATGGCAACCAGCAAAATCAGGATCAACAATCCTATTCCAATTCGCCTGATCACCTTCATTTCATTTCCTTTTTCTATGGCAATCGACCTTGCCCTTTGTATCGTTCTTGCGCAATGTTGTGACATTGGTCAACCGGGTAGCCTCCCCATCGTCAAAGCCACAAAGGATAACTCATGCCGAAATTAAAAATCTCTCGCCTTGCCATGTTTTCAGCTCTGTCCACACTCGCATTTGCCGCCCCGACATCGGCACAATCTGTAGTTGGATCCGGTGTTCCGGCCAGTACCGTTCCCAACAGCACCGAACGTCCAATTGCCTTTGCCGATCAAGCCCCTGCCGATGCCGGTCTTATTATTCTAATGCAAAGCGCCGAATTGCCGGATATTCCAGCCCTTTCCCCCGCTGAACGCAGCGCCGTGGAAGCGGCTATAGCTTCCGCTGATTTCAAAGGAAAAACCGGCACCAACCTGAAACTGCGCGGCATTGGCAATCGTCCGCTTATCATGCTCGCGGGAGCGGCCGATCCAGATAAAGCGGGGCCGGATGACGAAGGGCCGGACTGGAAATCAGCCGCTGGTAGCGCCGTGCAAAAACTGATGCAGGAAGGTTCGGAGCTGGCGATTGTCGGGTCTCCAGATGCCGCCGCAATGGCTGAAGCTGCACTTGGCTTAGACCTCGGTCAATATCGTTTTGATCGTTATCAGACGGACGTCGAAACAGCACCCGCTGCGCAGAGCGTCACAATAGCAGGCCCATCGGCATCAGCAGCTCAAGCTCTGTGGAACAATCGTTACAAACATCTTGCGGACAGCGTTAGATTGGTCCGTGACCTGCAGAGCGAACCGGCCAATACGCTTTATCCGCAAAGCTTTGTTGATCGGGTGAGCGCCGCGTTCAAGGGCGTTCCCAATATCCGCATCGAAATTCTTGACGAAGCCGAAATGCGTAAGATGAACATGGGCGCAATTGTCGGTGTCGGTCAGGGCAGTCCGCGCGGTTCACGGATGATGGTGGTCAGCTACACAGGCGGAAGCGGCGCGCCGCTCGCGCTGGCTGGCAAGGGGATTACTTTTGACACGGGCGGCATCTCAATCAAGCCGAATAAAGGTATGTGGGCGATGAAGGCCGACATGTCTGGCGCCGCCGCAGTGATGGGCGCAACATTGTCGCTGGCTAAGAGCCGTGCACCAGTCAACATTGTAGCAGTAGCAGCGCTGGCGGAAAATATGCCCGGTGCCAATGCCCAGCGCCCCGGCGATGTCGTGCGAACCTATGGTGGAAAGACCATCGAAATTTTGAGCACAGACGCGGAAGGCCGACTGGTACTGGCGGATGCGGTGCAATATGTGGCCGATCGCTACAAACCATTCGCGCTGGTTGATATCGCGACATTGACTGGGTCAGTCGGCCGCGCTGTCGGCGATCAATATGCTGGGCTATTTGCGCGGGAGGATGAGATTGCTGATCGCCTGTTGAAAGCCGCCGAGGATAGTGGCGAACATCTATGGCGGCTGCCTTTGCATCCCGCATATGCCAAGGCCATCCGTTCGGATATTGCCGATGTAAAAAATTCAGGTGTCACAGACGCGCCAGGCGCGAGTGCCGGGGCCCATTTTATCGGTTATTTTATTGATGAGTCCATGCCTTGGGCGCATCTGGATATTGCCGGTGTCGACTGGAACAATTCCGCAAAGCCACTGACGCCAAAAGGGGCATCCGGCTTTGGCGTCCGCTTGCTCGATCAACTGGCACGCGACTGGACCGCCAGATAAGCTTTTGTAACAATTATTTGTCCCGCTCCCTTGTGTGATAAAAACATCACTCCATATCTGGAGAGAACCAGGAACGAGGGAACGGGACAATGAATCTCGAGAAATTTACCGACCGCGCCAAAGGCTTTTTGCAATCCGCCCAGACGGTAGCAATCCGCATGAACCACCAGCAGATCACTGCAGCACATCTGTTGAAGGCGCTGCTTGAAGATGATCAGGGAATGGCCGCTGGTCTGATTGCCAAAGCTGGCGGTAATGCCAAACAGGCTCATCTCGCCACCGATGAAGCGCTGGACAAGATACCGGCGGTGTCGGGTAGCGGAGCGCAGCAGACCCCCGGTCTGAACAACGATGCCGTGCGCGTCCTCGATCAGGCAGAGCAAGTCGCTGAAAAAGCCGGTGACAGCTATGTCACGGTGGAACGCCTGCTGCTTGCCCTTACCCTCTCCAAAGATACCGCAGCAGGAAAAGCATTGACCGATGCCGGTGTCACACCGGAAGCCCTGAACAGCGCGATTAACGACCTGCGCGGCGGCCGTACAGCCGACACGGCGTCTGCCGAAGATCGCTATGAGGCGATGAAGAAATTCGCTCGCGACCTCACGGAAGCGGCACGCGAAGGGAAGATGGACCCTGTCATCGGGCGTGATGAGGAAATCCGTCGGACGATCCAGATACTGGCCCGCCGGACCAAGAATAACCCTGTGCTTATCGGTGAACCCGGTGTGGGTAAGACCGCTATTGCCGAAGGATTGGCGCTACGCATTGCCAATGGCGATGTGCCCGACAGCCTGAAAGATCGCCGCCTGATGGCGCTCGATATGGGTTCGCTCATCGCCGGCGCGAAATACCGCGGCGAATTTGAAGAACGGCTTAAAGGTGTCCTGGACGAAGTGCGAGGGGCTGATGGTGAAATCATATTGTTCATTGACGAGATGCATACGCTGATTGGCGCAGGTGCTTCCGAAGGCGCAATGGACGCAAGCAACCTGCTAAAGCCTGCTCTGGCTCGCGGCGAATTGCATTGTATTGGCGCAACCACCCTTGATGAATATCAGAAACATGTCGAAAAAGACCCTGCCCTGCAGCGTCGCTTCCAACCCGTTGTTATCGGTGAACCGACGGTAGAAGATACCATCTCGATTCTGCGCGGATTAAAGGAAAAATATGAACTGCACCATGGCGTGCGGATTACCGATGGGGCGCTTGTGAGCGCCGCGACCCTGTCGCACCGCTATATTTCCGACCGCTTCCTGCCGGATAAAGCTATCGACCTTATGGACGAAGCTGCATCACGCATCCGCATGGAAGTGGAATCCAAGCCAGAGGAAATCGAAACGCTCGACCGGCGGATTATCCAGATGAAAATTGAACGCGAAGCGCTATCCAAGGAAAGCGATGACGCGTCCAAAAGCCGTCTGGAAGCCCTGGAAAAGGAACTGGCGGAGCTGGAACAGGAATCCACTGAACTCACGACCCGCTGGCAAGGCGAGAAGGACAAGATCCACGCCGAGGCCCATCTGAAAGAGGAACTGGATGCGGCGCGTCTGGAACTGGAACAGGCCGAACGCGCTGGCGATCTCGCCAAGGCTGGAGAGCTCAGCTACGGCAAGATCCCCGACCTTGAGAAAAAACTGGAACAGGCGGCAGATGCCACCGAAGGTGCAATGCTGCGTGAAGAAGTCGTAAGCGAAGACATCGCTTCGGTCGTGTCCCGCTGGACCGGCATTCCCGTCGACAAGATGCTGGAAGGCGAACGCGAGAAACTGCTCGCGATGGAAGAGCTAATCGGCAAACGAGTCATAGGTCAGAAAGACGCGATTGATGCCGTGTCATCGGCTGTCCGCCGTTCTCGCGCAGGTTTGCAAGACCCCAATCGCCCGCTTGGCAGTTTCCTGTTCCTCGGCCCCACCGGTGTCGGCAAGACGGAGCTTACCAAGGCTCTAGCCGGATTCCTGTTCGATGATGACCAAGCGATGGTTCGCATCGACATGTCCGAGTTTATGGAGAAGCACAGCGTCGCTCGCCTGATCGGCGCGCCTCCCGGCTATGTTGGTTATGAGGAAGGCGGTGTGCTGACCGAAGCCGTACGACGTCGGCCTTATCAGGTCATTTTGTTTGACGAGGTTGAAAAAGCGCATGGCGACGTGTTCAATGTTCTGTTGCAAGTACTTGATGACGGCCGTTTGACCGATGGTCAGGGCCGGGTCGTGGACTTCTCTAACACGCTGATCATTTTAACCTCCAACTTGGGTAGCCAGTACATGGCGAACCTGAAAGACGACCAGAAGGTCAAGGATGTCGAACCGCAGGTGATGGAAGTTGTCAGAGCGCATTTCCGGCCCGAATTCCTCAACCGGCTCGACGAGATCATCCTGTTCCATCGCCTCGCCGAAGAACATATGGCTCCGATTGTCGAGATTCAGGTCGCCAGGGTTCAGAAACTGCTTAAGGATCGTAAGATCACGCTGGACCTCTCTGATGCCGCCAAACGCTGGCTTGGCCGGGTCGGTTATGATCCAGTCTATGGTGCCAGGCCGCTCAAACGCGCCATCCAGAAATATTTACAGGACCCGCTCGCGGACATGATCTTGCGCGGTAATGTTCCAGACAACAGCACCGTCCAGATTGATGAGGGGGACGGGGCGCTCAAAATGAAGGCGAGCGACACAATGGAAGGTTGATGTTGCACGCGCTGCCGATCTTGGGCAGACAATGATGATGATCAGCGCCGAACAAAATGAAATATTGGGCGATGCCAGTTATTTGGCCCACCGCTATGATGAAGTGAATGACGCTTTCCGGTTCCTCTCGGTACCGCGTGATGTACATCGCCAATGCACTTTCATCACCGACGAACATCTGCCCAATATTGACCAGTTCAAGGCGATTGACCGTTCCCAGCTTCCCAAAATGCTTCCGAACACAGCACCGATCCACTTCATATTCCATTCGGCCTACTGTTGCTCAACCATGTTGGCACGGGCCTTTGACATTGAGGGAGTGTCCATGGGACTCAAAGAGCCCGTCGTCCTGAATGACATGATCGGATGGCGACGGCGCGGTGCCGATCCCGCCAAACAGCATCAGGTCATCAAGCAAAGCCTGAACCTCCTCGCCCGGCCCCTTGGCGACGATCACGCTGTGATCATCAAGCCTTCCAATATCTGCAACCCACTGGCGATTGAAATGCTGCGCATGCGACCCGATGCCAAGGCACTGCTTCTTTACGCACCGATTGAAAGCTTCCTTAAATCCATAGCAAAAAAGGAGATGTGGGGCCGCATCTGGGTACGCGATGTGCTAATCGGCACTCTGAAGGATGGTTATGCAGTAGGCGGATTTTCGCAAGATGAGCTGCTGCAGTTAACGGATTTGCAAGTTGCTGCAATCGGTTGGCTATCCCAGCATGCACTATTTTCGAGAATAATCGAAGCTATTGGCCCCGATCGAGTAAGAACACTGGATAGCGAAACATTTCTATCGCGCTCACGAGACACTATTAAGGCTCTAGCAGACTTATATGAGCTTGACCTCGCCCATGAACAAATCTCTTCGGTCCTACAAGGTCCCGCCTTTAACAGCCATTCAAAACTGGATCAAACCAAGCCGGGCGAAGTGTTCGACGCGAACGCCCGGCAGCAGGAACAGCAAAAAGTTGCAGAATTGCATGGCGCCGAAATTGAAATGGTCGCGACTTGGACGAAAGCAGTGGCAGAGAGTCAGAAGATAGCAATGAATTTAAATCAGACACTAATCTAGTGGCCCGTGATCAAGATATAAGCGCCTGACCAGTAATATCAGCAAACAGAACCAACCGATTAGTTGGCCTCGAAGCTAACCACCTCCCAGACCTGATTGATGGTCCTTTACCAATTCATTGGCGCGCCTATTGCCCTCAGCATTAAAACGCTTCCATTCCCGATTGGTCATGCAGATGCGCTTTTTCTTCACCCGAGACCCGATAACCGGCTCCGAACGGCAGCGTACATATTCAGGATCTCTTCTGTCCGTTATCTTCTTCGGCTTTTGAGCCTTTTCAGACACGTTATCGGAAGCGACTTCAGCAGATGCCATACTGGGTAGAGTCATCATGGAGGCACCCGCCAATATGGCAGCATATTTACGTAATTTCATAACCATCTCCAGAAATTCAAAGAAATTATACTGCACTGTACAAGTCTTTCAACAAAAAAGGGCGAGCCTTGCGGCCCGCCCTCTTTTATTCGTTCTAATCTTGAAAGATTAGAAGCTGAATTTAACCGCAGCTGCGAAACGACGACCCAGAGCATCGTAAGACGATGGGTAAACGTTACCGCTGTTAAACGCTGTCGCGCCAACGTCGGAACCAACACTTGTTGGCTGGTTGTCGAACAGGTTACGGATTGTCAGAGTCAGCTGAACATTGTCGCTGATTTCCCACTGACCGGTGAGGTCAAAATAATGCTCTGCACCGATGTTGAGGAATTCAGGCTCAACCAAACAGCCACCAGTATCTGCTCCAAGTGGATCAGGGCAACCGGCAGGGTCAGCTTGCGCAGCAGCTAGTTCAGCAGCAAACTGTTCTGGCTCATATTCGATGCCATCAAGATAGCGCCACAAGAGCGAAATCCGGAATTCATCGTTGAAGGTCACCGAAGTCCGCTGACTAAAGGTGAACTCAGACTGCGGAGACAGACAGTTTACACTGTAGAAGCCAACACATTCACGATTCAAGCTGCCCGGCGTAGCCTGGAACAAGTTTTTGTTCGTCCAGGTTCCGTTAAAGGACAGGTTCAGACCGATGTTGTCGGTAATGTCCGTGCCATAGTTGATCGAAAGATCGATACCATCGGTTTCCAGTGTACCCAAGTTGGTCAGGTTCAAAGGAAGACCAGGTGTATCCGCCGCAGAACCGGAGAGACTACCATCGAGTGGATTACGACGGATCGCAAGACACTCAGCGCTCGTTGGCGAAGCATTGAATACGAAACAAGCGTCGCTGGCATCACCCGGAGTTGGGGTGGTGATAGCATCGGTTATTTCGATATTCCAGTAGTCAAGGGTTACAGCCAAACCTGGAACGGCAGCTGGCTCAGCCAAGAACCCGACGGTCCAAGTTTTTGCAGTTTCCGTACCAAGGTTCAAGTTACCACCGGTGGTAACGTTAACCTGACCAGCAACTGGGTTGTTGATGATGCCGATGCTTCCTGGAGGTGCGCCTTGAGCGATACAAATCGCGCTAAGGTTAGCATCTGTAAGAGGCGCAGCGCCTGCACATGGATCCTGACCCAAGTTGCTGAGGCCCGTTGTAACCGGCGTGAACAGCTCACCAATATTTGGTGCGCGTGAAGAACGCTGATAGTTACCACGGATTTTCAGGCCGATAATTGGCTCCCAAGCACCGCCTGCTTTCCAAGTAAACTCAGTACCAGCAGTCGAATAATCGGAATAACGTGCGCCAAGCTCAACAGTCAGGCTTTCAGCAAATGGTACGCCTTCAAGCACTGGAATAACCAGCTCGCCGAACGCATCATAAACATCGTAGCTACCTGTGATGTCAGGAGCAGCACCGCCGCCACCGACAACAGCACCAGGAGTCTGAGATGCTTCGTCACTACGACGGGTCGCACCAAACTCACGATACTCACCACCAACAGCAAAGCTGATTGGTGTTTCCGCGATACCCCAGCCGAAGTCACCGGCAACCAATGCGTTAACCTGAGCCAATGAAGTAGCGGTAATAACCTGCTGAGTCAGAGAGAACGTGTAGTCAATCTGCTCTTGGGTAAGGCTACCAAGTGGTCCAAGAAGGTTAATTGGCACACAGCCTGCTTCAGCAGTAGCACCAACATTTGCATCAGCCACACAGGTGTTGACGTCGGTAGCAATCAAAGCATTTTGCAAACGCGCAAAGCGTGCAAAACCAGACTGACGTTGGATCCGCTCACTTTCACCATAGCCACCGGAAAGATCCCAGGTGATGCTGTCGGTGATGTTGCCACGTGCGCCAACAACAAAGTTGAACACGGTGCTGGTGAAGTCAGAGTTACGCGTACCCGCTTCAACCGAACGACGACGGATGCCGAGGTTTACAGTTGCGTAGTTCGGGTTTGGCGAACCGTCAGCCAACAATGGACCTGTTGTATCGTCCAAAAGCGTCTGACACTCAGCAACCGTACGTGCCTGAACACCTGCAGTTGCAGCATCAATATCGTCACCAGCACAGATGGCTTGACCAATAACGTCATTCAGGAATGGGTTACCGTAGTTCAAAGCATATGTATTAAAGAACGAGCCACCTGGCGCGATGATCGTTGAAACAGTCTGCTTAGAGAAAGATGCCTGAGCATATACTTCTACAGCATCGCTGACTTCATAGCGCCCCTGACTGAACAGGTTGAAACGTTCAAATGGTGTCTGGAAAATGTTGAACGGGTTAAAGTTGAACAGATTCGAAGACGCTGGGTCAAGGCCTGAACCGTCAGCATTAATCTGCGCGCTTACCGGACCACGAAGGTTGGCAGGAACAGAGTTCGAAGAACCACCAGCATTACCGGTGAAAGAACCGATGTTGAATTCAGAGAACGAACGATCGCCCTGGAAAACAGCATCCTGATCCTGATAGCCAACGCTCAATACCACGTTACCGCGGCCATCGTCGAAGTTTGCACCAATTGTCAGATCACCGCGGAAGACGTTACCGTCGCCCTGTTCAGTAATTTGCTCGCTGAGGTTCAGCTCGACACCAGCAAAATCTTGCTTGGTGATGAAGTTAACAACACCGGAGATCGCATCCGCACCATAAGTGGTTGTAGCACCACCGGTCAGAATGTCGGTACGCTCAATAACGGCCAACGGGATATTGTTAAGATCAACACGTCCAGTGGTATCAGCAGGAACATAACGGCGTCCGTCCAGAAGAACGAGGTTACGTTGAGAACCAAGGTTACGCAGGTTAACGAAGGACGAACCGCCGTTACCATTGTTCACCGCAGAACCGATGCTTGGAACAGAGCTAGGCAGTTCGCGAAGGAATTGCTCAGCAACGTTGGTCTGACGCAGTTCAAGTTCTTCTGAGGTTACAACACCAACCGGGCTTGAAAGCTCAAGGTTAGGGTTAGTAATACGAGAACCGGTAACAACGATGACTTCCTCATCGACTGCATCCGCGTCTTGTACGTCTTGGTCCTGCGCGTAGGCAGGTGCTGAAACCATAGCAAGACCGAGCACCAAAGGTGCTGCGCCGCTTTTCAGCTTCGTAAATTTTTTCATGTTATTCCAGTCCCTTATTCTGGAGGAGCAGGGCCCCCAATGGCCCGCTTCTTTAGTTGTCCAATCGAATCATACCCGCTTTGGACACGCGCAATATTCCATCGGAATGGCTGGCAGATGCCGTAATTGCGCAATAGTGTAAAGCCGCTGTTCAGCTTTGAGGGGCAGTTTTGTAGAGAATGTAACTATTTTGTCACAGTCATATCAGCGCTGAACGATTGGAGCATCCTATACAATAGACCGGTTTTATGCGCTGATTTAAAATCATTTTCTTGAACGCGTGCGCGTGCTGTTGCGTAGCCGTCTTGTTATGCTAGTAAAAACGAAAGATGTAAAAGCGTCACCGTCACAACACATAATCGTGCATTTTCGGCCGAGGAGTAAAGATATGAGCATTCAGATCATTGGGAAACGCCCAGCACTCGTATTATCGTTGGGTATCGCGCTCGTACTGAACGCGCCCGCTGTCGCCGCGAAAGAGGATGGAGCAATCGCTGCACCGCCTGCTATCTACACGGAATTGGTGGCATGCAAAAACATAGCTGATGCCGAACAACGGCTAGCTTGCTTCGATTCCAAAGTGGCAGCTCTTGAAACCGCGCAGACCAACAATGAGCTGGTCATAGCTGACAGGAAACAGGTGCGTGAAGCACGGCGTGGTTTATTTGGTTTGTCTCTGCCGAGGATAAAGCTTTTCGGCGGCGATGGCGATAAAAATGATAATGTTAATCAGATAGAAGCAAATATTGCATCTGCCCAAAAATTACGCAGTGGCAAATGGCTTATCAAGCTTGATGATGGCGCCCTTTGGCAACAAACCGAGGTAAAAAGCATGCGAAGACCGAAATCAGGAGATTCCATTGTTGTGAAGCGCGGCTCTTTGGGCAGTTTTGTCGCCAAGGTGAATGACGGTCGGGCGTTTAAAGTAAAGCGGATCGTAAACTAGCCCGAACTGGCTTTAGCTGCTGATCAATCCACGCGTATCGGTTCACCCGACGGCCATATTTCAATTCATTGGTCCGGTCAGCAGTATCGGGTCAATGCGCGCATTGTTCCATTTCATCGACCAATGCAAATGAGGGCCTGTTGCACGACCTGTAGCTCCTATGCGGCCAATGGGTTCACCGCGCTTCACTTCCTGACCTTCTTTAACAAGTATCTGAGAGGCATGAAGGAATGCACTGTTCAAGCCCATGCCATGATCGATCATTAGCAAATTGCCTTCGAGCGAAAATGGCTTTTTCGCAGCCAGCGTCACCACACCATCGGCCGGCGCGACAAAATAAGTGCCTGTGCCTCCGGCAATATCTACGCCGCTATGATAACTTCCCGGCTCGCCTTTATAGATGCGCTGGGACCCGAACATACCGGAGATACGACCTTTGACTGGCCAGACGAAGGTTTGACGCCAGCCCTTGCTGTCGCTTCTTACCTGACGCGCCGCGTTGATTTGAGCCAGCTCCGGTTTCCGCCGAGCCATGAAAGCAGCGCTCGGTCCACCGCTACGCCGAGCGACATTAACATGCTCAATCTTCCATTTGCGAGGAGCGATGTTGAAAAATTTCTTTACGGTCTGGCCATTTTCCAGCGTCGCGACCATTTGCGCTGACTGTCCCGCATCCCTGTTAAAGGCTATAATAAACTTGCCATCCTCATCGATCGGAACCGGCTGCCCATCGAAAGACAGGCTCTGTGTACCGGCAGGTGCGTCGCCCAGCATCACGCCGCCCTGAATCTCCTGCCCGGAAAAACCAAATTTGACGGCCTGCCGAAAAGCGGATTCTTCCGCTTCAGCTGTTTCTGCCAGGGTCGAAGACAGAGGCAATGAGATAGCTGCCATGGCGGCAAGCGCCGCAGAACCAAAAATCGCGGTCTTCCTGAATTCCATTATTTTTCCTCTTCCGGCAAATGCGCCTGAGCAGAGATTTGTGCTGTCGCATAGGCTTCCTGTTTCTCCACGCTCCAATAGCGCAAGTCCTCGAGCGGAATCTGTTCGCTGGTAATCGCACATAGAACATGGTCACCAGATGATAGCGGACGAAATCCGTTAGGCATATAATATAGCTTTGCTACTTTGTTGCGATTGGACATTAACATAGGAAAAACCTTACCTTCCGCGCCATTTACCCGCGATTTACCAACGGTTATTTACAGGTAAATATTTACGACTTTCATAACAAAAAATCCGCCTAGAACAAATCCTGTTGCCTGTCATCCGCCGGTTTTTTGATTTTGCCAGGCTTGAGCTTCGCCTTTTTTGCCGGTTGCTGCGGTTTTGCAGCCGACTCCTCAGTGATCTGAGCACCAACTTCACCATCTTGAAAGTGTAAATTTACAGCGCCAGCACTTATCGCCGCTTTGCGACTACCAACAAATGTTCCATCCAACGAAGATATCCTTGCATATCCTCGCTTTAGCGGGCCATCCGGCGACACTTGCTGCGCCAACCGCCACAGGCTGTCCAATCGCTGCCTCGCATCATCCAAAGGCCGCTTGACCAGCACTACCGGCAAATCAAGCCGTTCTAGTCGGCTTTTTGCCGCTTCGAGCCGTTGGCGGAGAATCGCAGGGCGAAGGGCACCTTCCGATGCCGAAAAACGGCTGCGCGCCTGGGCAACATTCTGCCCCATAGCATATTTCATGCCATCGGATAGCTCGTCCAGCCTCTGCTGATGCGGGCGGAGCAAATCTGTTAGTGCGGGCATCAGGCGGCGTTGCGCTTCAAGCCTTTCCGATGCCGTTGCAAAACTGCGCTGCATCGATCGCCCCATACGCGCTTTCGATTCACTTAGCGATGCCAGCCACTCGGCCCGCACCGGCACCGCCATTTCCGCTGCCGCTGTTGGGGTTGGTGCGCGCAGGTCCGCCGCAAAGTCACTTAATGTCGTATCGGTTTCATGGCCAACAGCAGAGATAACCGGAATGGAACAGTCGGCAATCGCCCGCACCACTTCTTCTTCGTTGAAGCTCCACAAGTCTTCGATCGACCCGCCGCCCCGCGCGACCATAACCAGATCGGGCTTGGTCATACCACTATCGGTTTGCATGTTTGAAAAGCCGTTAATTGCACCGGCAATCTGTTTGGATGCACCCTCGCCCTGCACCAGCACTGGCCAAACGACCACATGACTGGGGCAGCGGTCGGCCAAGCGATGCAATATATCGCGGATCACCGAGCCGGTCGGCGATGTCACAACGCCAATGGTCTTGGGAAGAAAGGGTATCGCGCGCTTTCGATCCTGGTCGAACAACCCTTCGGCCTGCAATTTGGCCTTCAGCTTTTCGAAAAGCTGCATCAGCGCGCCCTCACCCGCCAATTCCATTTTTTCAATTACGACCTGATATTTGGACCGGCCGGGGTAGGTGGTCAGCTTGCCGGACACGACAACTTCGATCCCGTCCTCCGGCTGGAAAGGCAGACGCCCCGCATTGCCCTTCCACATCACGCCGTCGAGCACTGCCTTGTCATCTTTCAGCGCCAGATAAACATGGCCGGACGCCGCCCGTTTGTAGCCCGAAATCTCGCCTTTGATCCTTACGTAACCAAAGCGATCTTCGACAACCCGTTTCAGCGTACCGGATATTTCTGACACGGATAAAGGAGCAGCATTGTCGCCAGCGCCGCTCTCGGCTAACAGCTTCGCGTCTAAAGAAAGAGAGTCGTCCATGAATATCCTGTTGCTCGGGTCCGGTGGTCGTGAACATGCCTTGGCATGGAAGCTGGCGCAATCCCCGTCTGTAGAGAAATTTTACACCAGCCCGGGCAATCCCGGCATCGGGCACCATGCGGAATGCGTGAAACTGGATGTATTGGATCACGCGGCGGTAATCCAGTTCTGCGGGCGAAACAGGATTGATCTGGTCGTTGTCGGTCCGGAAGCCCCGCTGGTTGACGGCTTGGCTGAAAGCCTTCGCAGTGCGGACATATTGGTGTTCGGGCCAGACAAAGCCCCCGCTCAACTGGAAGGGTCCAAGGGCTTCACAAAAGATCTTTGTGCGCGTGCAAATATTCCGACTGCCGGTTATGTTCGTACCACCAACCAATCTGACGCTTTGGCGGCACTTGAAAAATTTGCAATTCCGGTAGTTATCAAAGCTGACGGCCTTGCCGCGGGAAAAGGCGTCATCATTGCCGAAACCCGTGCCCAAGCCGAAGAAGCCATTGAGATGATGTTTGAGGGCGGTTTTGGCGATGCTGGCGCGGAGGTGGTGATCGAGGAATTTCTCACGGGCGAGGAAGCAAGCTTCTTTGCGATTACCGATGGCAAAAACGTCATACCGTTCGGCACCGCACAAGATCATAAACGCGTAGGCGAAGGGGATATCGGTCCGAATACCGGCGGCATGGGCGCCTATAGCCCTGCGCCCGTTCTGACGACGGCGTTGCAAAAACAGGTCATGGACGAGATCATCCGACCTACGGTTGATACTCTTGCGGCTGAGGGTAAGCCATATAGCGGCGTCCTGTTTGCCGGCCTCATGCTAACCGAAACAGGTCCACAGTTGATTGAATATAACGCCCGCTTTGGAGATCCTGAATGTCAGGTGCTGATGATGCGGCTTCAGTCCGATCTCGCCGCGATCATGCTGGCCACCGCCAAAGGTCAGCTTGGCCAGATCAGTGCGCCAGAATTTGATACGCGATCGGCCCTAACCGTTGTGATGGCAGCGAAGGGCTATCCCAGCACCCCGGAAAAAGGCGGAAAAATCCAGAATCTTGCCCGTGCTGAGCGCGAAGGCACAAAAATCTTTCATGCAGGAACCGCCGAGGTTGACGGCAAGCTGGTCGCCAATGGTGGTCGGGTGCTCAACGTCACCGCGCTGGGTCACAACACGACCGAAGCACAAACCAAAGCCTATGCCGCTGTGGACCAGATTGACTTTGAAAGCGGGTTTTGCCGCCGCGATATCGGTTGGCGAGAAGTCGGCCGCGAAAGAGCAGTGTAGTCAACGCATCTGCAATAACCGCAGCGCGACCATGCAAAAGGCTGGATTGAAATCAATCATCGGCCTCACGGCGCTCTGCAAACCATTGCCGGATACGCGCTGACTGACAGCCGGTAAAACCGTTTGTACCGACTACCGAGCAGCTATTTGGTCGGCCGGCACGGGCTGCATCTTCATGAAGCGCAACCGTCGAAGACCAGCTGTGATCGACCGCCAACTCCTCTTCAGTTTTGCGTAACTCTTTAGGTATGCGATATCTCTCAGATTCCGGTTGTTTTGCGCAGACAACAATCTCGTCCTCACTTTCCGGCTCCGGACATTCTTCTTCACCAAAGGTCACAAGCACCGAAAGCCTTTCCGGCATTTTCTGTGGTTCGGGTGCCGCCGAAACGGACCCAAAGGCCAGAATGTTCAAGGTCATGAAAAGGGCAAATCGTCCTGAAACCATGCTTTGAAACATTACGCTGCCTTTCTCTAAACCGGGAAGGTTTTGCCTTACTGCACCGGTTGCCTTTCATGTGTTTGGCAGCACTTTGCTGTCGGCCATCTGAACAAAATGTCCAAATTCCCAATGATCGGAGAAAACGAATCTTTCAGGTCGCCGTTTTCAGACCGTCGTCACATCATGTCCGTAGAGCCATGCAAGCTTCTGGGCAGCCAAGTCGGGTTTGATCTTGTCCGCTACCCACATCGGGCCGTAGGTCGCCAGCTTTCCTCTAGTGGTGCGCTGATGGAACATATCCATATTCGCCCGGGCAGCGGCCTGTACCCTTGCTGTGCGATCATGGCGCGCGTCAAAATAGGCTGTCAACGCCGCGACATAGCCATCATCTTGAGCGAGATGGTGCGCGAGAACATAACCATCCTCAATCGCCTGGACCGCGCCTTGTGCCATGAAGGGCAGCATCGGATGGCAAGCATCTCCCAACAGGGCGACCCGGCCGTCAACCCACCGGTCCAGCGGTGCACGATCAAAAAGCGCCCAGCGATAATGATCGTCAGCTTGCTCAAGTAGGGTGGTGATAGTCGGGTGCCAGCCGGCAAAATCAGTCAGAGCATCAGCGCGGCTGCCCTGCTCTGTCCAACTTTCGTTGGTCCAGTCATCGCGCTCAACCACACCAACAAAATTGGCCAGCTTGCCGCCGCGCAAAAGATAGGTAACGGCATGCTTACCTTCACCGAACCATGCGCTGGACACTGGTAACGGGGCATTGCGGCCCAGTTTTTCAATCGGAACCACAGCGCGCCAGGCTACGTTTCCTGTAAAATCGGGATCGTCCGGGCCAATCATCTGCGCCCGAATTGTCGATCGGATCCCATCCGCGCCGATAACGATATCGCCTGCGATCCTCGACCCATCTGCAAGCACGACCCAAGCCTCATTCTCATTCTGCCCGTAACCCGTCACAGCGGCATCTGTCCTGACAGCTCCCGGCATGCGATCATCGACAGCCTCCTGCAACACACCAATCAGATCGGCCCGGTGGATGTGCAGATAGGGCGCTCCAAAAGTTTCTTCATAGCCAGCCATCGAGGCCGTAAGAATCGGCTGACCAGACTGGCCCATACGAAACTGGGTAGCTCTTGGGCGAAAACCCACAGCTTCAATCTGCTTATCTATGCCAAGAGCGCGCAGCACCTTCATGCCGTTCGGGCTGATCTGGATGCCCGCACCAATTTCGCCAAGTGCAGGGGCTTGTTCACAAATTGTGACGTCCCAGCCAAATTTATGGAAGCACAGCGCGGCGTTCAGTCCGCCAATACCGCCCCCTGCAATCACCGCCCTCATGTACCTAGCCCTCGTGTGTGGACAGGGTCTGGAAGTAGCTTTCTATTTCCGCGAGACTTTTGAGATCGGCATATTTTTGGCTGAGGTCAAAAAGATTTGCAGATTGCACTTGCGGATCACGATCGCCGCAAGCCTCTGTCGCCACGATTGGACGAAATCCATATTGCAGCGCATCCAGCGTCGAGGCGCGGACACATCCGGATGTCGAGAAACCGGCCAGCAGACATGTGTCCACTCGTAGCATATTGAGTGTCGAGGCCAGACTGGTGCCGAAGAAGGCGCTGGGATATTGTTTAGTGATCACAATATCACCCTGCTGCGGTTGCAACCGATCATCAAATTCGGCCAGTCGCTCACCTTTTTGGAACAGCGATAACGCTTTGACTTTCTGGTAAAACATACCCCCATCAGCCCCGCCGCGCATATATTCGACGCGGGTAAAAATGATCGGAACCCCATGACCTCGCGCCATGTCCGCAAGAGAGATCATCGCCTGAAATGCATCCTCCGAACCCACATAAAGCGGAGCATCTGGCTCTATATATGCCTTTGCCGCGTCAATCAGGATAACCGCTGGCTTCATCCCGAAACCTACTTCTCCGCCGAAGCCAGCAGCGCTATAATCATCTTGAAGGTCAGACACTTTTTTGCTCCCTATTTGCGCCAGCTTAAGTGCAAGCTTGGTTCCCTGCAAATGGTCATTCTATTTTCATAAACCTGGAGCGCAGACGCATAAACAGGTTTGGAGCCGGCGACGGACTGCGGATTTTACATCCTGTCGTCACTTAGTCGATTGCCAGCAACGCTTTGACTTTGCATAGAGTATCCGGGGCAGCTCAAATTTGCGGGAGCATTGGGATTTGAAAAACGACGAAACCTTACTCACACGGCGGCAGATCATGGTGATTGCCGCTCTTGCCGGCGGGATCAGCGCAAGCGCGCCCTTGCATGCACAGTTTAACCTTAAAAAAGGCCTGGGAGCGGTCGGCAAAGTTGCCAAAGCCGGCTCTTATAATGATGAGGAAATGGCGGTCTATTTTGATCAGATGGCGGCCGATATGGATAGCCGTAATCCGGTTGCGAAGGCAAATGACCCTTATGGCAAACGCATTGCCAATCTGTCGAAAGGCTTGAAAAATCATGATGGGCTTGACCTTGATATTAAAGCTTATCTGGTCCGCGATGTGAACGCCTTTGCCATGGCCAATGGCACAATCCGCGTTTTTGCAGGGCTGATGGATGCGTTTACCGATGACGAGATCCGTTATGTGATCGGTCATGAGATCGGCCATGTTAAAGAGGGCCACACCAAGAAACGCATGCAGGGCGCGTTGCAGAAGGAAGCCGCGCTCGGCGTTGCTGATGCAGCAGGCGGCAAGGTTGGCAAAATTGCCAATTCCAAGCTCGGTAAGCTGTTCGGCGATGTGATCAGTTCACAGCATTCCCAAAAGCATGAGAAAGAGGCGGACGATTACGCCATGGCCTTCATGAAGCAGAAACAATATGATCCAATGGCCTGTGTTACTGCGCTCGACAAGCTTGCCGGTATGGGCGGCGGAGGCGGCGGTCTGCCCTGGTTGCAAACCCATCCAAGCCCGGAAGCCCGGTCCAAACGGATGCGCAAGCAACTCGCTCTTACCATGCCGGATATGCAGCTCGGCTGACGTTTTAACTGACTGGATTATGTAATACCATATCATGCGTTCATAATCCAGTCAGCTTGCTCTTGGCACCTTCTGTCCCGGGTCGAACATGTGGGAAGAGGGTGACATGCTGCGTTTCTCGAATATTTCCAAAGCCTTATGCGGACTGGCTGCGGTCAGTCTGATTGGCAGCCCGGTGACCGCACCGCTTGAAGCGCAATCCAGGCAAGGTAAACGGCCTGACCTGGTACGATTGCCGCCGCCCCATCCGGTCAATTGTAGTATCTTTGGATATCAGGACCGCGAACGAAAAATAATCAGAGTGCCGAGGCGAGCCGCGAGCGGTATATCCCCCACAGCAGTTCCTTCGCCACCACCCCCTGCGACAGCAAAGTCGTCTGCTGGCAAAGGCAATATCGGTAGCCCGGTTAGCAACGTAAGGCGCATCGCAGCGCCTGGCCCCTATCCTTATCCATACCCTCGCCCGCCGCAGTCACAGGATCGCGAAAAATATGCCGGTGAAGCAGTAGCGAGCATCAAGCGGGTTGCCGATGAACCGGTATCTACCTTTGCCGTGGATGTTGATACCGGCAGTTATTCCAATGTCCGCCGTTTCCTCAACGATGGGAAAATGCCGCCGGAGGCCGCGGTACGAACGGAAGAGTTGATCAACTATTTCCGCTATGACTATCCTGCGCCCTCCAGCCGGGAAACACCCTTCAGCGTGTCTACCGATCTTTCAACCACACCATGGAATGATTCCAGCCGTCTGCTGCGCATCGGCTTGCGCGGCTATGATGTGGGTAGCAGCGAACGACCTCGCGCCAATCTGGTTTTCCTAGTTGATGTATCTGGCTCAATGAATAACAAAGACAAATTGCCATTGGTCAAATCAACACTGACCGCGCTTGCCGGCGAACTGCGAGACGATGACCGCGTTTCCATTGTTGTCTATTCCGGTACAGTCGGTTTACTGCTCGCACCGACGTCTAATAAAGAGCATGTCAAAGAAGCGGTAAATTGCCTTTATGCCCGCGGATCAACGGCCGGTGGTGACGCTCTCAAACTCGCCTATTCCACAGCCCGCAAAAACTTTCTGAAGGACGGTATCAACCGGATCATCATGGCAACCGATGGTGATTTCAATGTCGGCACCTCCAATACCGACGAGTTGAAAAAAATGGTTGCGAAAGAACGAGAGTCCGGCGTCAACTTGACCATGCTCGGCTATGGCACTGGCAATATCCGTGATGAGTTGATGGAAGGCATAGCCAATGTCGGCAATGGCAATTACGCTTATATAGACAGCGCAATGGAAGCCCAAAAAGTGCTTGGCGAAGAACTCAGCTCCACTCTGTTCACTATCGCCAAGGACGTAAAAATACAGATCGAATTCAACCCCGCTCACGTGAAGGAATATCGCCTGATCGGTTATGAAAACCGGCTTCTCGCGGAAGAAGATTTTGACAATGACAAAATTGATGCGGGCGACATTGGTGCCGGTCATCAGGTCACCGCTCTTTATGAAGTCATGCCGGCTGGATCATCTGGCTGGTTACCCAAACGCCGTTATGCGGGCAATCGCACTGCCCCGCCACAGCCGGATTTTGGTGGCGAAATGGCGCAGATAAAATTGCGCTATAAATTACCTGACGGGACAGAATCCCGGCTCATGCAGCTACAAATTTCCGCCGATGGATTGAAAAACGCATCCGCGCCGAGCGGGGATATGGCCTTTGCCGTAGCAGTGGCTGCTTTCGGTCAAAAGCTGCGTGGTGACAAATATCTTGGTGATTACGAGTTCCGGAACATTCAGCAGTTATCCGGTAACGGTGGTGATTTCTGGCGTCAGGAATTCCGCAAACTGAATGATTTAGCCCGCAGTCAGAGCTGATGATGATTCGAACTCCGCTGCGCTGCGGCACCAAGGCAGCAGGCCATTAACCATCTTTGCTAAGCAATTGTCTCATATGGGGACAAATTCAGCCCGTCTCGTCGGATATTTGGCGTTTGCGCCCCACAGCGAAACTGGACTTGCCCCTGATTATCCTCCATTTTAGCGGATCGATAAAACATGACATGAATTGAGTAAGGGGTTCAGTGATGGAAGTTGGGGGTAAGATATTAACGGGCGCCGCTGTGACGGCATTGCTGGCCGTCGTTGGGCACTATGCCACTGGCGACGGATATATATCTGGCCTTGAAAAGGCCGCCCAGACGGAAATCACCGCGCAGGGCATGGACGGCGTCACGGTCGCATTTGGTCGTGAACCTTTGTCTCGCAAAGCGGTGCTGGATGGTGATGTTTCCGAAGATATGAAACAAAAGGCGCTCAACACAATCGCCGCCATTCCCGGTGTGTCCGGTGCAGCCTGGGCTGGCAGCGATCTGGTTGCCGAAACGGACAACAGCACCGCAAATGTCGATCCGGCCGCACAAACAGCGATAGCGGAATGCCAATCGGCGGTAGATAAGGCAATGGACGGCAAGAAACTCAGTTTCCGGTCAGGCAGCGCCTACATATCACCAGCCTCAAACAAAATTCTGGATGATGTGGCCGCAGCGCTAGAACCATGTTCCGGTCTGGCCATAGCTGTCGGCGGTCATACGGACGACAATGGTAATGCCGAAGTCAATAAAATCCTCTCACAGGAACGCGCCGACCGGGTTCGTGCAGGCCTGATTGAGCGCGGCATCGCCGAGAACCGTGTCACGGCAACAGGCTTTGGTGCCGAACAGCCGCTGGCGACCGGAAGTGATCCGGAAGCAGATGCACGGAACCGCCGAATTGAATTCAAGGTGCAGGCGGCAGATAAAAAAGCGACAAATGATGCGAATTCGCAACAGGGGGAATGAACCATGCCACTATTAATCGAAAATCTGTTGCTCCTGCTGGTGACTTTTGCAATTGGCCTCGGGATTGGATGGCTCATCTGGGGTCGCAATCGCGACGAGATTTAACTGCAGTTTTGAATGGGACTGGCTTGCAGCGCAAATATATAGCCGCGCAGCCAACCATGTTTGGCTTGAATATAGGGGTTTAAAATAATGATATCGCTGATTTCCGAAAATTGGCTGTTTTTCCTGATCGCTTTGCTGATTGGCGTAGCCACTGCATTTTGGGCCTGGGCCATATCCGGGCGCGAAAGTGCGGACGATCATTTTGACGCCGATGATGGTTTGCTGGAAAAAGCAGGCGATTCTGTTGCTCCGGCCCCTGAACCGGTTGTACCTCCCCCTGCACCGGCCCCGGCTCCAAAAGTTGCTCCTGCGCCAGCGCCCGCTCCTGCTCCGGCACCAAAACCTGCTGCGGCACCAGCGGCCAAAGCTGCACCGGCGGTCAAGACGGTCAAACCCGCTCCCCCACCGCGTCCTCGCAAACATCCCGTGGCCGCCGAAACACCACCGCCACCTCCTCCTGGCAAACCGAAAATCGCGCCAGCAAAGGGCGACCCCGACAATTTACGACTAATCAAAGGCGTCGGACCGAAGCTGAATAGTCTGCTCAACAATCTGGGCATTACCCGCTTTGACCAGATTGCCGAATGGAAAGAGGCAGAGATCCAGGAAGTCGACCAGTATCTGGAGGCCTTCAGCGGCCGAATTACCCGCGATTCATGGATTGATCAGGCCAAATATCTTGCGAAAGACGATATTGCCGGCTTTGAGAAGAAATACGGCAAGCTTTAGCAGTTTGCATTAACCGTTACTGGCCTGATATTTTTTTAAACCGAAAAATTCCTGAACATCGTGACTGGAAATTGGCTCACTGATCAAGAATCCCTGTATGTGGTTGCATCCCTTCTCTTTCAGAAAAGCCAGCTGACTGGAATTCTCGACGCCTTCCGCAACAGTTTGAAAATTTAGTGCAGCCCCCAAACCGGTAACCGCACTTATTATCGGTGCCGCTCCTTCCAGCTCGCCTATCTGTGCAACAAAACTTCTGTCGATCTTCACGGTATCGAATGGAATAGCGCACAGATAACTCAAGGATGAAAATCCGGTACCGAAATCGTCCAGCGCAATTCTCACCCCGATGCTGCTCAATTTCTCCAGCATCGCCTTTGTCTGATCAATATTCTCAATGAAAACAGATTCGGTGATTTCCAGTTCCAAACGGTTGGGGTCCATTTGGTACTTCGCAATGGTGCGCATTATTTTGGAAATGAAATCCGGATCAATCAACTGTGTAGCCGAGACATTTACAGAGACATTAATTTCATCCGGCCAGAGCGCCGCATGGCGGCAAGCCTCTGCAACGACCCAGTCGCCGAGCGACCCGATAGTCCCGGTTTCTTCCGCAATAGGTATGAGTTCGGTAGGAGAAACTTCACCAAGATCAGGATGGTCCCACCGCAACAAAGCTTCAAACGATTTGATCTGATTGCTTTCGATATTCAATTGTGGCTGGAACAGGAGATACATCTCACCATTAGCTAAAGCCGATTTCAAATCGCCTGCCAGTTTGGTGTGCCGCTTATGCCTCAACCCGATGTCGTGGTTGAACATCACCGGGGTTTTGGGATGAGTCTTTTTCGAGCAGTAAAGGGCAATATCGGCCTCTTTGGACAATATCTCTTCCGACTTTTTGCCGGCTTCGCCAACTGTCCAGCCGATACTCGCAGAACACTTCAGTTGCCGTGAACCAATTGTAAAAGCACGGGAAAAGCAGGATTGGATTTCTTGTACCGTTTTATCGCAATTTAGGGTGTCACCCTCAACGCGCTTGACGACAGCAAATTCATCGCCACCAATCCTCGCTACAAGCTCGGTACCGGCAACGGCCGATAGCCGATCGGCAACCTGTATCAACAGTTCATCACCAGCCGGATGGCCAAGATCATCGTTCACCCGTTTGAAATCATCAAGATCGATAAGCATCAATACAATGCCACCATCCCCATCGTCCGAGCGATCCTTTTGATTTGTCATCCGGTATATTGTTTCGACAAACATTTTTCGGTTTGCGATCCCCGTCAAATCATCAAGCTGGGCCGCCAAACGCAATTTTTCTTCCAGTTGGAACTTATCGGTCACATCCTGGCAAACACCAATAATCGATGTCAGTTTGCCATTCTCGAACTGGGGCTCTCCGATATTGCGAACCCTTTTCTGTTGATTGTTGGCTGTCACAAAACCAGTTTCCAAATCAAATGCCGTCTGACTTTCTATTGATTGCCTGATTGTCTCGGACAGACGCGATTTTTCATGACCCGGATAAAATTCCAGCACTTTGCCCAAAGGCGGGACCGGGCCCTCTGGAAGGTCATGAATTGCAAATATGTGCTCAGACCAGAAAAGCTGATAGCTATGTACGTCGAGCCGCCATGTACCAATTTGAGCAATCTGTTCTGCTTTGCGGAACAAGCGATTTGCGTTGTCGATTTCGATCTGCATCGCCTTTTGCCCGCTTACATCGAAACACAAGCCGACAAAACCTAGCGGGGTATCATCTTCGTCTCCATAGGGGCTACTAAGAGCGGAAATCCAGACTGATTCACCATTTGGTTTTTGGAACCGGAACTCCAGACTAAACACCTGATCATTTCGAACTGCCCTGTCCCATTCCGCCAACACATGTTCCCTGTCGTCGGGATGAAGGGCATTTGCCCAACCATATTCATGAGCTTCTGCAGCGCTCAGTCCGGAAAGCGCCATCCAAGACTGATTAACATATGTGCAACAGCCCGAACAATCTGTCAGAAAAATACCGGCCGGAGAGATATCTGCCAGGCTCTTGAAGCGCAGTCCGTCCCTTTGAATGTCAATATTGTCCATATAGCAATTGAACGGTTATTCCGCGCTTTGCTTAAGTATCAATGGCTAGCTTTTCACTGCTCTCGCAAAGTCCGAATTTTCATTTGCGTGACATGGCTTCAAAGGGGCGCCCGACTAAGTCAGAGCGATGCGCTAATGCCCCATCAGCAAAGGGATTTTCGTATCATTGAGCAGGTTTTTCGTCACACCGCCGAATAACGTCTCCCGCAATCGGCTATGTCCATAGGCCCCCATTATAAGGGCAACCGCATTCTGACTCATGGCGAAATCCCCAATGATATCAGAAGCTTCATTCCCTTTCCCCTTTAACTCATGCAATGTGGTTGAAACACCGTGTCTCGCCAAAAACGTCGAAGCGGCAGTATGCGGAAAGTCTCCGTCTTCATCGCCAACGGTGACGATATGAACATCGCCAGCCATTTTCAGCATCGGCAAGGCTAATCGCAAAGCCTTGGCAGCTTCAGCAGACCCGTTCCATGCCACCACAATCGGTCCCTTACAGTCAAATGACATATTTTCTGTTGGAACAACCAAAACAGCACAATGGGCGTGGACCGCGACGTCGCCTGCTATCGGCAGGGGCTCATCACCGGCATTGCGTTTGCCATAGGATTGGCTGATGACGACCAGATCTGCAAGACGACTCCGTTCAGTGAGCAACGTTGCCGGATCGCCGAGACCGGTTTGCCAGTCCCAGGACACGTCCCCCTCTTTCAGGCGTTTTTCTATCTTTTCTCGATGAGCGCGTTCTGCCGCATCCATATCTTCAAAATTGATGCCCGTGACAAAATCACCGCCCATCGGTCCAAAAGACATTGGCGCAAATTGCGTCGTCGGCTGCACGCAGGTCAGATGACCTTCGTTACTGCGAGCGATATCGAGCGCGACCTGCAAGCGTGATTCAAATCCGCTATCTTCAAACACATGCAATAATATCGTTTTCAAGGCTTCTCTCCCGGTCATTCCGTTGCAACGAAAAAAGCGATTATCGGCCTGTCATTTGGCGCAGCATTGATCTGGCGCAAAATATCCTGGGATTATTTATCAGCTTTGACCCAATCAGGCGTTCAGCTGATTTCCACTATATCATCCGGCAGTAGTTGCGGCAACAAACGGTCCATATCCGTTCGCGCAATTGCAACACAGCCTTCGGTTGGTTTGGCATCATTCCAGATATGAAGGAAAATTGCGCTGCCTTTGCCCGGCTCGGGCGGTGCATCATTATGCCCCAGAGTGACAATCACATCATAAAGCGGATCATCACGGATCAGATTTTCCGCGCTAAAGCCATGAGGTAATCGCACCGGCCGATTATAAGATGGGTCGGACGGATCATCGGACCAGCCATCCTGCCTGCCAATCCAACGCCAAGGCAATTTCACCGCCGCCGAAGGTAAGCTTCGACCGGGGCGAAAGAGAACGGTACGAATGGGCCATTTCCCCAGCGGCGTGCAACCATCGCCTTCTTGTTTCTGTACAGAAGGGCAAGCTCCCGAACGTCCAATGGCGCAATCCATTATCTCATCATGAAATGTGAGTTTCCGTGACTGCGTATCAACTTGCAGGACGTTCAAAGCTTATGACCTGTGCGATCCCTTTTGGTATCAAGATAGAATTCATTGTGCGGATTGGCGGTGATTTGCACCGGCAGGCGTTCATCAACAGCTATTCCGCAACCTTGCAGGCCTTCAACCTTCTCCGGATTATTGGTCAATAGCTTTACCGCCGGAATATTGAGCAGTTCCAACATGCGCGCCGCGATCGAGAAATCCCGGGCATCTATGGCAAAGCCAAGCCGCTGGTTGGCGTCAACCGTATCAAAACCCTGATCCTGCAAAGCATAGGCGCGCAACTTGTTGATCAAACCGATTCCGCGTCCTTCCTGCCGTAAATATAATAGCACGCCCCAATTGGCTTCACTCATCCGGGCCAGTGCAGTGTGGAGTTGAGGTCCGCAATCGCATTTCAGACTGCCCAATACATCACCGGTCAGGCATTCGCTATGCAGCCGCACAATCGGCGTCGTGTCATCGCGCTCACCGACAACCAGTGCGACATGATCGGTGGAATCAGCATCACTACGAAACCCATAAATATGGGCTTTTGTATTGGCGGCAACGGGTAATTTGGCTTGAGCGCTGATGACGAGCGCGTTGGAATCGGCATAGGTCACTGCGTCTTCGATACGCAACCGGTCTTCCGCCGGTTCGTCCACGACCAAAAAGGCCGGCAGCAATCCAGCATGGCGTGCGAGCTCCATAGCCGCTTTGGCCGCCTCAGGACGGTTTAGTTCTTCGCTACGGAAAGGGCCTTTCATCGGGTGCTGCATATCGAGCACCGGATCAACAATCGCGATTATCTCTGCAGCACTGACCGGCCCCGGCAGGCTGATTTGAACCGGTAGTGCCGGATCAGCAGCAGCGCGCTGGTTTAGCAACTTGAGTGTGTCTGCCCGGCTTGACGAGATCAGCAACGTAATATTGGTCTGTGAAGACAGGTACTGATCAAGATCGGTGGTTTCGACAGGAATCAGGTTCAGCATTCCGTCATCCATTTCGAGGCCTATTGGCCAACCCCGGCGCAGTGCATCTATCGCTCTCGCAGCGCGCCTCGCGCCTGTTGAGTCAAAGGCAGCAGGGGACGTCATTCAAAACTTGAACTCCGTAATGAGAGGCGCGTGGTCCGACGGTTTGGCCCAGCCACGAGCGTCTTCATGAACAATATGGCTGGTCGCCTTGTTGGCCAGCTCCGGGCTAACCCAGACATGATCCAACCGGCGCCCCTTATCCGACGCACGCCAGTCCCGGGCGCGGTAACTCCACCATGTATAAAGCCGCTCGGGATCCGGAATGAATTTACGGCCGATATCAACCCAGTCATGGGCGGCCTGCAATTTGGCCATCACGTCAATTTCTATCTGCGTATGACTGACCACATTGATCAGTTGTTTGTGGCTCCAGACATCCGCTTCGAGCGGCGCGACGTTGAAATCACCCAGCAGAATCGTCGGTGTGTCAAGCGCTGCGGACCAGTCCGTCATCCGCTGATAGAAATCCAGTTTCTGACCAAATTTCGGATTTTCATCGCGGTCGGGAATCTCACCGCCTGCCGGGATGTAAACATTCTCAATACGTACGCCATTTTCCAGACGCGCGCCGACGTGACGAGCCTCTCCATTGGCCTGCCAGTCAAACCTTTCATCTTTATGGAGCGGCACACGGCTGATCATTGCAACGCCATGGTGCATCGGCTGACCGTTTAATATCAGGTGGTTATAGCCCAGTTGACGAAAAGCGCCTTCCGGGAACTGGTCATCACGGACCTTGGTTTCCTGCAGGCAAAGCACATCCGGTGCTTCTTCCTTCAAGAATCGTTCAACAATTTCGATTCGGGCACGGACGCTGTTAATGTTCCAGCTGACGACTTTCAGGGTATCACTCATCGCTAAATCCCTAGCCATGATAGCCAGAAAACCCAAGCCAAAAGCCTGACGAATTGTGATATTTTTTGATAGGTTAAAGACGAAAAACCCTCACCTCCGGGGGCATTTAGGAGGTGAGGGCTAACTCGCGTTCGTCACGCATAGGATGGTCCGAAGTTTATATAATCAGGTAACAGGGGGAAAACCTGATCGCCTCATCTCATCCTGTAACCGTTATAGAACCGCATTTCTGTCGCTTAGATGAACAAAAGCTGTCAGCGCTTCCGCTGGTCGAGGCCGCGCCTCCGTTCATCGCCTACCGCGTCTTTTTCGGCGCGGATCAGTCCATTTGAAAGCGTTGTTGGCTACGGGAACCCCGAATTTTTGATCGGAAAGCCGGATAGATGTCCGATTATTCTTCGAATCGAGAGATACCCAGCCATCCAGCCGTAAACCAGCGGGAGCGCCGGCGATCTTGGTGAAAACCATTGTAATCACGCCATATTCAGGTCGTTTCGGGTCACGCACCTCAACGCTCAACACATCTGGATTGCGAGTCGGGATGATTTTTCCATATTTGGATAAATCCCGTTCAGGGTTGAGCAGCGCGCCCAATGGACTGTTCCTTATCGGCCAGCGTTGAACCTGATTCACCTCATAATCTATCATCGTCAACGCCTTGCCGTCGCCAACAATCAGCAAATTTGCTTCCTTGCCATATTGGAAGCGTATCCGACCCGGCTGCTTCAGCGTTAGTTTTCCGGGCAATAGCCGCCCACTACGGTCAGTTTGTGTGAAACTAGCAGTCATGGTGGTCATTGCGCGCAAATGGGCTGAAATAGCGTTGATATCATCGGCGGGGCTTTGCTGGGCTGTCGCTGGAACGCTGGCCGTCATCGCCAAAGGCGCTGTGGCGAGCAGAAAAGCAAATCTCAACATATTGAAAACTCCTGAAAAATCTTCGCAACGCTTAACAAGAAGCGATTGAACATCACCTGAATTATGGCCTTTTAGATCACTTCACCATTTTGATCACGCAGCACTTCCCGGCGACCAATATGGTTGGGAGGGCTGATAAACTGGTCATCTTCCATCCGGTCGATGATCCGCGCAGCGGTGTTGTAACCGATTCTAAGCTGTCGTTGGAGCCAGCTGGTCGACACTTTCTGGCTTTCAAAGACGATCTGGCAGGCCTGCGCATATTGCCGGTCTTCCTTGCTGTCAGACAGATCTGCACCATCCAGGGCATAGCTGCCATCTTCCGGTTCTTCGGTTACCGCCTGAATATATTCCGGCGATCCCTGCGCCCGCCAATGATCGGCGATCAGGCGAACCTCGTCATCCGAAACAAACGGTCCATGGACACGGGTCAATTGCTTGCCACCGGGCATATAGAGCATGTCTCCTTTGCCGAGAAGCTGCTCTGCACCCTGTTCGCCCAGGATGGTGCGGGAATCGATCTTGGACGTCACATGAAAACTGATCCGTGTCGGCAGATTTGCCTTGATAACACCGGTAATAACATCAACCGATGGTCGCTGGGTCGCCATGATAAGATGGATACCAGCCGCCCGTGCTTTCTGGGCAAGCCGCTGGATGAGGAATTCAACCTCTTTACCGGCGGTCATCATCAGATCAGCAAGCTCATCCACGATGATCACTATTTGCGGCAGGACTTCATAATCCAGCTGTTCTTCTTCGTAGATGGGCCGCGATGTTTCCGGGTCATAGCCGGTCTGGACCTTGCGGCCCAATGGTTCACCCTTTGCTTTGGCAGCTTTGACCTTCTCATTATAGTTGGCGAGATTGCGCACCGAGATGGATGACATCATCCGGTAGCGTTCCTCCATTTGCTCCACCGCCCACTTGAGTGCGCGGACAGCCTTGGCCGGTTCGGTTACAACCGGCGACAGCAAATGCGGAATATCGTCATAGGTGCTGAGTTCCAGCATCTTCGGATCGATCATGATCATTTTGCACTGATCCGGCGTCATCCGGTAAAGTAGCGATACGATCATGCAGTTAAGGCCAACGGATTTACCGGAACCCGTCGTACCTGCGATCAACAGATGCGGCATCGGTGCAAGATCGGCAATGACCGGATCACCAGAGATATTCTTGCCGAGAATGATTGGAAGCTGCCCCGTCTGATCCTGAAAACTGTCGCTGCCGATCATTTCATGCAGAACAACGGATTCACGCTGTGCATTGGGCAGTTCGATACCCATGACGGTTCGGCCCGGTATTGCTGCGACACGGGCGGAAAGCGCTGACATATTTCGCGCAATATCCTCGGCAAGCTGGATCACGCGGCTTGCTTTGATGCCCGGAGCAGGCTCCAGTTCATACATAGTTACCACAGGCCCCGGCCGCACGGCGTTGATTGTGCCCTTCACATGAAAATCGTCGAGAACGGATTCGAGCAAACGCGCATTGCGTTCCAGTCCCGCTTTATCGATGACATTATTGGCTTCTTCGGGCCGCGGCGTCAGAAGGTCGATTGATGGCAGCGAGTAAGGGCCAAAAAAATCACCTTGTTTGCCGCTCGATAGGCTCGCTTTTTTAGGAGGCAGGGCCCGGTCGCTAATTTCCGGCGGTGGCCGATTATCCGGTTTGACTTCTTTGCGTGGAGCGGGCGGCTTTTTCGGTTTCACAGGTGCAGCGCCCTCAGGCTCAATGACCAGGCCGCTATCTTCTTCACTCGATTTGAAGCGCGGCAATTTGAGTTGAGGCATGGACAACAGAGGCTTGTCGAGCCGTAGGCTGAAATAGCCAAGCACAAGGCCGCCGGTTACAGTGATTGCTGTCAACACACCCGAGACAAGGCCGCTCCAGCTCTCTGAAATAGCAGTCAAGCCAGCATTGATACCTTTGGCAGAAACCATGCCGGCAAGTCCGCCCCAGCCTGATGGCAAGTCCGCCTGACTGTCAGGAAACCACAATGACAAACCCGTTCCGATCAGAAAGGCAGCAAGCAAACACCATAACAGTTGTTTTTTCCACTCAACCTGCGGAATATCGCGCCACAAGCGATTGGCGAAAATCAATATCAGCGGCAGGAACAATATCACCGGAACACCAATCAGAGACAAAAACAGGTCAGAACTGTAAGACCCGGCAATACCCATCCAGTTATGCTCGACGCTACCAGCCGCAGTGTTCAAAGAAGGATCGCTGGGCGAATAGCTCACAAAAGCAAGAAACAGAAAAACGGCCACGAGGCTGAGGAACACGGCACCGATCAGCGCGCCGCTGCGTAGCAGGCTGGCCCGCATCACTTCTCGCCAATTGGCTTCCTTTGCTTTTCCGGCCATTTTCTACTCCCGGGGTCTGTCCATCTTGGTACAAATGCCCAAACCCGTATTAACTATCGTTTCCTTTGCGCGAATCGGTGACTCCGCGTCAAGTTTTCCGGCAAGTTTGTTGATGATAATTTACCCGAACAGCTTTCTTTTCGGTCCGCTGGTGCTTATCCTGTGGACAGCGGACGATAAGATAGAGGCGCGAATATGACCGGTAGTGAAAAGCAGAGCGATGTAATCATATTGGGCGCTGGCCTGATTGGTTTGACCCAAGCCCTGACTCTTGCGGCTCATGGATTGCGCGTGGCTGTGATTGATCGCGCCGCGCCGGCCCATTTGATGGATCCGCAAAATGACGGGCGAGTTTCATCCATCAATAGCGCCAGCTGGAACATATTTGCAGCGATTGGCCTATCAGAGAAGCTCGAGCCACATGGCTGCGATATTGACAGAATTCTGATCAACGATAGTCTAAAACCCGGAAAGCTCGACTTTACGCCTGATGAAAATGACGGCCCGCTCGGCGTGATGATTGAAAATGGAGTTTTGCAGCGGACATTGTTTAAAGCAGCACAGACACACGACCAGATTGATTTATACCTTCCAAAACAAGTGGAAAAAACCAACCGTGGTGATCATCACGTTTCCGTTACGCTGGAAAGTGGTGAGCAATTGGTCGCTCCGTTACTGATCGCTGCCGATGGTCGTGGTAGCACGGTACGCGACGCGGCTGGCATCGTCATGACGAAATGGCAATATGACCATAGCGCCATTGTGTGCACAGTGACGCAAGAGCAGCCGCACGAAAATACGGCTTATGAGATTTTCTATCCCTCCGGGCCGTTCGCCGTTTTACCAATGCGCGACAATGAGGATGGAAGTCATCGCTCGGCCATTGTCTGGACGGTTGCGCGCAAAGACGGACCAGCTTTGGCCAAGATTAACAACCGGGCTTTTCAAGCGGAGTTGGTGAAGAAAACTGGTGGGTTTTTAGGTCAAATGACCTTGCAATCCGACCGCGCGACCTATCCGCTCGGTTTTCATCATAGCGCAGAACTCATCGCCCAGCGTCTTGCCCTGGTTGGCGATGCGGGACATGGGATCCACCCGATTGCTGGTCAGGGACTCAATCTTGGTCTGCGCGATGTGGCAGCATTGGCCGAGTGCATCGTCGATGGTGCCCGTACTGGCCTTGATCTGGGTGATGCGCAGATATTGGCTCGATATGACCGCTGGCGCGGGCTGGACAATCTTATGATGTCGGCCGCGACAGACATCCTCACGCGGCTTTTTGGATTGCCCGGCGATACATCTTCAGCGATCCGCCGCTTTGGCATTGGCATGGTACAACGCATCCCGCCACTCAAAGACCAGTTCATGGTAGAAGCGCGCGGCGAAAGTGGTGATTTGCCGCAATTGCTTATGGGCGATTTAATCTAGCTGTTTATCGTGGCCCTTGGCCATCATCGACCTTGATTATGGTGCCGGTCACGCATTCTGATGCCGGCGATAACAGATAGAGCAATGTGCTATCCATCTGATCTGGCTGGCATATACGTTTGCGGGGGAAATGCTCGTAAAAATTGCCCATTCGGCTGGTCATTCCATCCGACATATCGGTAGCAAAAAGCCCCGGCGCAATCGCGTTGACGTTGATGAAGAATTTGGACCATTCAACGGCCAACGCCTCTGTTATTCTTGATATTCCAGCCTTGGTGGTCGAATAAAGTGCAGCGCCATGACCATCATAATGGGTGCCGGCTATCGAGGAGATGTTAACGATCCGCCCGGGCATCTTTTGTTCGATCAAAGGTCGCGCAAACTCACAAGACAATATGTAGGCGGCGCGCATGTTGGTATCGAGAACGTCATCGATCAATTCCGTAGACATCTTCACAGCGCGAGCGGCGTCCACAATTCCCGCGTTGTTGACCAATATATCGGGTTGCCCCAGCGTTTCGGAGACGGACGGAACAATTGCTTTCAGTTGCTCCGCGTCCCGGACATCCAGATCGAAAGCCTGTGCATTGCCGCCATCCTGGGTGATTTCGTCTACCAGTTCATCCAGCTTTTCCCTGCGCCGGGCCGTACAAGCAACCTTTGCTCCACAAGCCGCCAAGACGTGTGCAAAACGGCGGCCCAGACCAGCAGACGCCCCGGTAACAATGGCAGTACGTCCAGTCAGGTCGATGGAAAAATTTGGGGTGGTCATATTAGGGCATCCCTTAAACTATTGGCCTATAACTATTTGGCTTATCCTGTTTTCAGGAAAGGGATGCCCTAGTGATTGTCGTCATGGCAAGCGGATAGTGTGCTGCTCTAGAGGTCTTGCTCCCGGATCGGTACGATTTTCAGCTCGACCCGGCGGTTTGCGGAGCGCCCCTCCTCGGTGCTGTTGGTCGCGATCGGCTGGCTTTCCCCAAATCCGCGGGTTTCAACTCGTGCACGCTGAACGCCGCTATTGCTCAAGAAGTTGGCAACCGACAAAGCACGCCGTTCGGACAGCGATTGGTTGTACTGATCTGTGCCGGTGCTGTCGGTATGACCATAAACATCGATATAGCTTTTCTCATATTGTGACAGCGTATTTGCAACATCGCCCAAAGTCTGTTGAAACTCAGGCTCAATGGCCGCGCTGTTTACCGGAAAAGTAACATTGGACGGCATATTCAAGATCAGATTGTCGCCGTCACGGGTCACATCGACGCCGCTACCAGCGGTTTGCTGACGCAGTTTCTTTTCCTGCTCATCCATATAATAGCCCACGCCCGCACCGGCGAGGCCGCCAAGGCCAGCACCTATGATCTTTTCTGTACGATCATTACGGCCGCCGATAATATCGCCCAGCAGATAACCGCCCAGTGCGCCGCCAATACCACCAATGGCTGCTTTGGACAGAACCCGGTTCCCCGTCTCTGGGTTGGTTGTGCAGCCGCTCGCAAAGGCGAGTGCGCTTAACGATAGTGCTGCAATAAATGCTTGTTTGCTACGCATATTTTTAGTCCCTCATAGAAGCGCCGTTGGGATATACTTCCCCTTCCCAGCGCGATAGCCGTAATTAACCATAGATAAGATGAACCCAAAATTATCAGGGCGGCATCAAAGCATATTTGATATTTTGTAAAACATATGGCTATAGGGTTTCTTTCGGGCTTATTCCCTTTCTATTGGACAATATGACAGCTTTTCCTTGGTTTGATGTTGCGATCATTGTCGTGCTGGTGCTGATTAATGGCGTTTTCGCTATGTCGGAACTAGCCATTGTTTCCGCGCGCAAGGCATATCTCCATTCTGCAGCAGATCAAGGAAGCCGGGGCGCGAGAATTGCTCTACGTCTGGCCGGCGATCCCGGTAAGTTTTTGTCCACGGTACAAATTGGAATCACATTGATCGGCATTGTCGCCGGCGCCTTTTCCGGAGCCAGCCTCGGCGGACCGGTCGCGGAGCGTTTGCAAGCTCTGGGAATGGGCCAAGAACTGTCTGTCAGTATCGGTTTCGCTTTGGTCATCGGGCTGACGACTTTTGCTTCGCTGGTTATTGGCGAACTCGTGCCCAAACAATTTGCGCTCCGTTCAGCCGAAAAAATTGCCGTCGTCATGGCACCGCCAATGGACTTACTCGCCAGAGTAGCCGCACCATTGGTGTGGCTGCTTGATGGCACAAGTGCATTAATCTTTCGGGTGCTCGGCCTCAAACGGGACCAGGCCAATCATGTGACCGCAGATGAGTTACAGATGGTTTTTGCTGAAGCCACGCGGTCGGGTGTTATCGAAGAACATGAGCGAGCCGTTATTGCGGGCGTCGTGCGTATGGCCGACCGGCCCATTCGAGAAGTGATGACGCCCCGGACAGAGGTTGATTGGTTGGATATTGGCGCGACCACCGAAGAAATTCATGCAATGTTGATAGAATCGCCGCACAGCCGCTTACCTGTGGCAGAGAATTCAGTGGACGATATTAAGGGCGTTGTCGTAGCCCGCGATATAGTCGCTGCGCAGTTTAGCGGACAGCCCCTCGATTTACATAAGCTGATGCGCCCGCTGGAAAAAGTTCCGGATCAGCTCGATGCATTGGACGCGCTCGATATCCTTAGGGAAGCTGATGTGCCGATGGTTCTGGTTCATGACGAATATGGCCATTTTGAAGGTATCGTAACTCCCAATGACCTCCTCCGATCGATCGCCGGTGAATTTGTCTCTGATCAAGACGAAAAGACTCAGCGCAGCCTGATTGAACGCGCGGATGGCAGTTTTCTTGTATCTGGCGCGATGTCGATGGATGCGCTGGCGGATCGTCTGGGTATCAAACTACCCGATGACCGGGATTATGCCACAGTCGCCGGACACGCTTTGAATCAATTGCGGCGTCTACCGAAAGAAGGAGAGAATTTTGAGGATCAGAGCTGGATTTTTGAGATAATCGATATGGATGGTCGCAAAATCGACAAGTTGATTGTTCGGTCATCTAAACCAGATATCGATTAGGCCAGATGTCAATTGAACCAGACGTCGGCTAGTGGCGCGCGAAACTGTCGAAATGAAAAAAAGGCCTCCTTCAGACTGAAGGAGGCCTTTTGTATCTATTTATCTGAGTATCAGGTGAGTGATCTAGCTAACATAGTAGCAGCTTAAGCACCCTGCGGTTTCGGATCGCCAAATGGGCCTTTCCGCTTCTTGCCCGCTTTCGGTATAGATGTACCAATTGTAGGAACCGAAGATGGCTTCACGACATCGCCGTCGGGCCGTTCAAATTTGCCGTTCTCGACCAGTGAGTCAATCTCGTCACCCGACAAGGTTTCATACTCAAGCAGCGCATTTGCCAGCAAATGCAGCTGATCTTCGTGTCTGGTCAATACATCTTTGGCGCGGTCATAGCCGGCATCAACGATACCGCGAATTTCGCTATCGATTTTCTTGGCCGTTTCGTCCGACATATGGACGCGTTGGGATTGTGAATAGCCGAGGAAGGTCTCGCCTTGCTCCTCTTCATATTGCAACGGTCCCATTTCGTCCGACATGCCCCATTGCGTGACCATGTCGCGCGCGAGCTTCGTCGCATATTGAATGTCGCCTGACGCGCCGGAAGACACCTTGTCATAGCCAAAGATGATTTCTTCCGCGACACGGCCGCCCATCGACACAGCCATATTAGCGTGCATCTTGTCACGGTGATAGCTGTAGCTGTCCCGCTCCGGCAGGCGCATAACCATGCCAAGCGCACGGCCGCGCGGAATGATCGTGGCTTTATGGATCGGGTCAGAGGCAGGCTCATGCACCGCCACAATCGCGTGACCGGCTTCATGATAAGCGGTCATTTTCTTTTCATCCTCGGTCATTACCATGGACTTGCGTTCCGTGCCCATCATGACCTTGTCTTTGGCGGTTTCAAACTCGTCCATCGCCACGAGACGCTTCCCGCGACGAGCAGCCATGAGGGCCGCTTCATTGACAAGGTTCGCAAGATCAGCGCCGGAGAAACCAGGTGTGCCGCGTGCAATAGTGCGTGCATTCACATCGGGTGCCAGTGGCACTTTCTTCATATGCACTTCGAGGATCTTTTCACGGCCTTCAATATCTGGGCGCGGCACGACGACCTGGCGATCAAAGCGGCCCGGACGCAACAATGCGGGGTCGAGGACGTCAGGACGGTTGGTCGCGGCGATGATAATGATACCTTCATTCGCTTCAAAACCATCCATTTCGACCAAGAGCTGGTTCAGCGTCTGTTCGCGCTCGTCATTGCCATTGCCAAGACCGGCGCCACGATGGCGACCAACGGCATCAATCTCATCAATGAAAACAATACAAGGTGCGTTTTTCTTCGCCTGCTCAAACATGTCGCGAACACGGCTCGCACCAACGCCGACAAACATTTCCACAAAATCTGAACCGGAAATGGTGAAGAAAGGAACGCCGGCTTCACCAGCAATTGCACGGGCCAACAAGGTTTTACCCGTCCCCGGTGAACCTACGAGCAATGCGCCTTTGGGAATTTGCCCTCCCAGTTTCGCAAAGCGGCCTGGATTTTTAAGAAATTCAACGATTTCTTCCAGCTCTTCGCGTGCTTCATCAATACCAGCAACATCTTCAAAAGTGACCTTGCCTTGCTTTTCGGTCAGCATTTTAGCTTTGGATTTGCCAAAACCCATTGCCCCGGAGCCGCTGCCTTTTTGCATTTGGCGCAACACGAAAAACGCGATGCCAAGAATAAGCAGGAACGGGAGCGACTGGATCAACAGATATTGCCAGATGCTTGGGCTTTCTTCTGCTTGACCGCTATATTCTACGCCCTTTTCATCAAGCAATTTGACGAGGCTAGGGTCGTTGCCAACCGGCGTGGTGGCAAATTTGTCGCCATTGGTCAGCTCGCCGGTAATCTTGTCTGGAGCAATCGCGACGCTTTGGACGCTGCCCTCGGCAACCTTCGCACGGAACGAGGAATAGCTGATTGATTCACCAGAATCAGCACCAGCACCGGCACCAAACATGGAGACAGTGAGCAACAGGGCGACAATCACGCCTGCCCAGATGAGCATACTCTTCATCCAGGGGTTTTCCTTGGGATCCTGTTCGTCATTCATGATAGTTGCTGTCCTGTCTTGGTATCGTCAGCGGTTATTCCAACCGAATCTGTCTCTTAAAGATAGGAGTTTTGCCTAGGATGACAATATAAGGCCGAATGTTTTTGCTGATCAGTCTGATCGCAAATGGTAATTTTCCGCTAAAATACTGAAATACTTATCTATTGTTGCGTTCTGGTGCGGCAGCGAAGGTCCAGACCTTTCCGCCTTTGCACAAAATATTTCCAATAGTCTGGGTTTCACCTTGTTCCAGCCCCTTGATCAGAGGCTCCAACTGGCTGCCGCGCGGCGACAATGCCGGATCGCAGACATGCAAGCATCTCAAGAGCAATCGCCGCACAATTTCATGGGGAAAGTCATGATTGTCGAGTGTGCAGCCATCTTCATTTTTCTGGATATGGGTTATCGCCAGTTTGTCGACCATCCAATGTATCGCGGTCCGCGCATCATCCAGCGCAGCGGCGCTCTGGTTAGCGAGGCTTACATCAAAACCCGACAACCGCGACAATGCATCCCTTACCCGGACACGGTCAAAACTCTGATCTTTGTTGGAAGGATCATCAACCGGTTTAACTCCTTGAGCCGTCACGAAATCGGCCAGCTTATTTTTTGAGAAGCTAAGTAACGGGCGAATGATGGGACCCCGTTTGGCACGGATTGCAGACATGCCGTCAATACCACTACCGCGCATTATCCGCATAACAAGCGTTTCAAGCTGGTCGTCTGCGTGGTGGGCAGTAGCGAGCCACGCGATCTCTTGATCCTCTATCCAGGCGTTGAGCAAGGCATAGCGCGCTTTGCGAGCTTCTGCCTGAATACTGCCCCGAATGGGAAAAGATGGCTTTAATATCTGATGCGGAATCGCCCGGTCAGCACATATGCTGGCGACAAACTCGCATTCCGCATGGGCCTCCGGGCGCAGCCCGTGGTCGACACTTGCGGCAGCAATCCGTCCCGGGAAGCAGCTATTGGCGAGCAGCAACAAGGCAAGGCTATCAGGTCCACCGGAAACGGCGAGGCCCAACTTGTCATCGCTATTTTCGAAGTCAGGCACAAGCGTTGTCACAGCTTCACGGAAGCGATCAACAAGAGCCTGCCCCATCATGGGGTGGACTGGCGGAGGCGCATTATTAGCTGCAATCCGCCGCTGCCTTGCCCCGTGCAACCCGGGCGCTGAGACGACCGGTTGCTGCGCTGGGATAAACTTCCTGTAATTCGGAAAGCACGCGGCAAGCGTCTGCTTTTTTGTCCAGTTGGACCAAGGCTGTGCTGAGAAAGTAAAGACTGTCAGGTGCCCGTTCACCGCGAGGCAGTTCCTGATAATTTTCATAAAGGGCAACAGAGGCCAAAGCCGGTTTACCATCGTCGAGATAAGCACGGCCCAGCAGATTTTTGGCGAAACTGGCACGGCGGTGCTTGGGATGATCGGCAGCCGCTTTCTTGAGCTGCGTCTGGGCCTCAGGATAATATTTCGCCTCCCACAGCCGATAGCCATAAATATAGGCGTCTTCGCCGGCATCGCCGGAATCAGGCATCACGATGGATGCAACGCCGCTTACGCGTTCGGGATCGGGGCTGGCGCTTCCCGTATCTTCGGTAACAGATCCGCCCGATGGCGTCGTCGATAGTGCGCCGGGATTGGTGCTGACCGGCGGCACCGTAGCGGCCATTTTATCCTCTATCTGCCTGATACGAAAATCATTCTGCTCAACCTGACCAGTCAAGTTTGCGAGACTGCGTTCGAGCGTATCAACTCGAGCGATCAGGTCAGAAACGGCAGTTGTTGTTGTCGATGGAGTCGTCGGGGTATCAGCATCAGGTCTGATTTCAGGTTCGAAAAACCGAGAGGAACCACCAGGAAAAACCTTGCGCTGAACCGCCCGCATTTCCTGTTCCAACCGGTCGACACGCTTGTCGACATTATTATTTTGCGCAGCAGCAGGAGCCGTAATCAAAAGGCTGACCGATAGCGCGGCGAATAACGTCGATGACAGGACGGGTTTCATAAGGAGCCTCCAAACATATGGCCAAAGATGTGTTTTACGTTAACCATAGATGCCGTGGAAAAGTAAATAGATTTACGATGAGCGATGATGGTATAGAGCGGTCTGATGATCCTGCTATTGTGTGCTATCCTGCTGCCCCACCGGCTCGCGGTTCGTGGTTGATCCACCGGGGTCGGTTCGTGCGAGCAAGGCAGCGGCGCTAATTCCAACATCCTTAATCGTGCGATCCGCTGTGCCAAGCGGTGCAACCACAGCACCGTCAATAGTCACGGTCAAGGCATCAGGCCGTCCCGTCAGAATTTGAGGGCCCATGGCATCAGCGGGGACCGAATATTGCTCGCCGGCTGACATTTCCTTTTCAAACAGACGCTCGCCATCTTCGTCATATATTTTAAGCCAGACAGTCTCGGTCGCGGTCAAAGTGACTGTGCCTGTGGCAGACGGTGCCGGACCAACCGGATCAATCGTCCCATCCAGCGTGCCATCTATAGTCTCACTTTCAGTAAATTCGGTTTCAGGCTCTTCATCCATGAAATCGGCCGGTTCCAAAAACAAAGTTCGCCATACCAGGAACCCGATCAACAAGACTGCAGCGATGCCACCAGCCGTCCAAGCGAGATATTTGGGAGGAATATTACTCGGATTAGCCGGTGCGTAACCGCTGGTTTCCGGCTCATAGGCACTATGGCCCTGATCATCCATCTCTTCGCGTAGTTGACTGCCGATTGTCACTTCACTGAGGCCCACGGTTCGGGCGTAGGACTTGGCAAAACCAATCGCATAGGTGCGGCCGGGCAGAGCACCGAAATCTCCAGTTTCAATGGATTCCAGGTGCCGCTGCGGAATCCGCGTTGTCTTGGCAATATCTTCAATGCTCAGATTTTTTTGCTCTCGCGCATGACGCAACATGTCACCCACGCTGTGCAAGTTTAACTCCGCATTTTCCTGCTCTATTTCTTCTGCGTCATTTTCTTCGGCCATCATACTCTCCTTTGGCCGGTTCGCGGTGCGACCCCGATTTTCACTGATGATTCAGAAAAAGCCACTGGAGCGATGAAAAGTCAATGATTATCAATATTTCCAGCCTGATGATATGGTCGTTATGACGGGATCTCTGGGCTTTTGAGAAAACCGTCGATACCAATTGTTACATATGGACAGTCAGCCGATGTCCACCTTATGCTCGAGGGCCCATTCTTGCAATGTGGTTCGAGGGTCGCTTGGCGGACTCGATAGCATCGCATTAAGCTGTTCCTGTGCTGCGCCCAGATCAAGCGAGCGGACCATAGCTTTGATCGGGCCAACAGATGCAGGCGTAATTGACAGACGCTTTATGCCAAGCCCCAACAGCGCTAGCGCATCCATCGGCCGCCCGCCCATTTCACCGCAAACGCCAAGCTCAATGTCAAGGTCATCGGCTTGCTTGGAAACACGGCCAATGAAGCGCAATATGGCCGGACTCAACCAGTCGAACCGCTCGGCCAATTTCGGGTTGCTGCGATCGGCGGCAAAGAGGAATTGTGTAAGATCATTGGTACCAATTGACAGAAAATCGAGCCGCGGTGCCATCTGGTCCAGACACTCCGCCAAAGCCGGAACTTCGAGCATAGCGCCGTAACGGATGGAAAGTGGTAACTGTTTCTTGCGGCTGCGCAAAAATTCCAGCTGTTTTTCAAACACCGTCTTGGCTTCGTCGAATTCCCATGGCTCGGCAATCATCGGAAACATCACGTTGAGTTTCCGTCCAGCGGCAGCCTCAATGAGCGCTCGCGCTTGCACTTTCATCAAGGCGTCCCGCTCCAGGCCAATGCGTAACGCGCGCCAGCCCATGGCCGGATTTTCTTCCTTGACTTCACTCGTTTGGAAATAAGGCAAAGGCTTATCCCCGCCGATATCGACGGTGCGGAAAATAACCTGCTTGTCACCTGCTGCATCCAGCACATCGCGATAGAAGCGCAATTGCCCCGCGCGGCCTGGCATAGTGGCTGCGACAAGAAACTGAAACTCTGTCCGAAACAACCCAATGCCATCGGCGCCCGTGAGATTCAGCATCCCCATATCGTCACGTAAGCCCGCGTTGATGTTCAGCGTGATCCGCGTACCATCTTTGGTGATCGGTTCTTCATCTTTAAGCGCGGTATAAGCCGCCCGCTTTTTCTGGGTCAGTTCGACCTGCGCCTCAAACGCATCCTGCATCGATTGGCTTGGCCGCACAAACAGCGCGTTGTCATCAACATTGAGCAGCAAATGATCATTTTCGCGGACAATCTGGCGGATATTTTTAACCTGCCCCAATATCGGGATATCCATTGCCCGCGCAATAATGGTGACATGGGCGGTCAGTGATCCTTCTTCCAGCACCACACCTTTCAAACGCCGACGATCATATTCGAGCAGTTCCGCAGGTCCAAGATTGCGAGCAATCAATATCGTATCCTGCCGCAGACCCATGGTTGCCGCCGTACCCATTTGACCGGAGACGATTCTCAGTAAACGATTTGCCAGATCTTCCAGGTCATGCATCCGTTCAGCCAAAAGCGGGTCATCAATCTGGCGCATCCGCATACGGGTATGTTGCTGCACGCGCTCAATGGCAGCTTCGGCGGTCAGGCCGCTGTCAATCGCCTCGTTGATCCGGCGGCTCCAGCCTTCATCATAGGCAAACATTTTATAGGTTTGCAGAACCTCTTCATGTTCACCGCCAACGCCAAATTCAGCCTGATTGGTCATGTGATCAATCTGGCTACGCATCTTGTCAAAGGCGGAATAGACCCGGTGTCTCTCGGCTTCGATATCTTCGGCGACGGTATGTTCGATTTTTACCCGCGGCTGGTGAAAGACGGCGAAGCCACTCGCCTTACCCTTGACCAATTGCAGTCCGCTGAGCCTGTCCGCACCGTTGCTACGGGCTTCCGGAGCATCCACCGACTCCACATCGATCAGTTCTGCATTGGAAATCAGTTCAGAAAGCACCATCGCAGCCGTTTGAAAAGACTCAATCTCTTCTTCGGAATATTTGCGCGGTTCAATATGCTGGGCACATAAAACGCCGACAGCCTGCTGGTTCCGGATAATCGGCACGCCGGCAAAGCTGTGGAATTTCTCTTCACCTGTTTCTGGCCGATACTGAAAATCCGGATGGCTGGCCGCTTCATCGAGATTCAGGGTTTCGACATTTTTGGCAATATAGCCCGTTAGTCCCTCACCAAATGCCAGTTTCGTGACATGTACCGCTTCCTGATTAAGGCCGCGTGTGGCGTATAATTCCAGCACGCCTTCACGGCGCAAGTATATCGAACAGACCTCACTGCTTACCGCCTCGGCTATGGTTTCGACGACATGATTCAGTTTTGTTTGCGCATTGCCCGGCGAGGCCATAATCGACCTGAGCCCGGTCAATATGTTACGGGCTGTTACAGGACTGGACGTATGTTTGGTGGCCATATGAATGACCTAGCAGAAACCTCCCGAAGGCGCGACATGCAAAACGGTCAAAAGGCCAAAAAATGCATGTCATCCTATGACTTGTGGTTAACCACTAACTCGGTTTAGTCCGGTTCCGGACCCACTTGTACAGCAAGCTTGCCCAGATTGGCGCCCGTGAACAACCGGTCGAGAGAAGCGGGTGCGTTTTCAAGGCCCTGCACCACATCTGTTTCGAATTTCAGACGTCCTTCCATCAGCCATCCGGCCATCGCCTGTGCGCCTTCAGGAAAACGGTCAAAATAATCCAGGATAATGAATCCGCGTAACGTGGTTCGCCGCATTAACAGATTGGCAAAATTGGATGGACCGGGAGATCCGTCTGTATCGTTGTAGGTGGATATCAGTCCACAGAGCGGCATGCGTGAAAAATCATTCAGGCGCGCGATCACTGCGTCCATGATTGCGCCACCGACACTTTCAAAGTTAATATCAATCCCGTTCGGACAATGCTTGTCCAATGCGGCACCGACGTCTTCGGTCTTGTAGTTGATCGCAGCGTCAAATCCCGCTTCTTTCGAAAGCCATTGGCATTTATCATCAGATCCGGCGATGCCAACGACATGGCATCCGTGAATTTTACCAATTTGCCCTACCATGGATCCAACCGCGCCTGCGGCAGCAGAAACAACCAGCGTTTCACCTTCCTTTGGTTTGCCGATATCCATCAGACCAAAATAGGCAGTCATGCCGGTTGCACCCAATGGCCCCATGTAAGCGGTCAATGGCACACCGGGAATAGCGGGCAGCACACTCGCCATGCCGCCGGGAATATCATTATAGATAGCCCAGGTAGACAGGCCGGTGTTGATCAGTGCGCCGACAGGTATGGCGTCGAAGTTGCTTTCTTCCACAACACCAATACCGCCACCGCGCATGGGATCATCAATCGGGACCGGAGGCAAATAGCCGTCCATATCACTCATCCAAATACGGTTGGTGGGATCAAGGGACAGATAAACAGTGCGCACCCGAACCATGTCCGGTCCCAGCGGACCCATTTCTTCCGTGACCAGTTCAAGATCTCCGTCGGCAATCTTGCCGACGGGGCGTTTGCGTAAATACCAAATCTGATTTGTGGTCATGGGACTTATCCTCTCATTATTGATCTCCCAAACCTTGGGGAAACCGGGGAGTAAGTCAATGAGTTGAATGTTTTAACCGGATAGCTTGATGTGATTCAGACGGGTTTGCGGGTGCCAGGGGCATATCGAAAATATGGTCTGATGAATCAGACTGAAACACAAAAACTGATCATAAATTTGGATCAGGCATCCGTGAGCAACTCTTCTTTCAACCGCAGCTTTTGTTTCTTCAGGTCATGAAGTCGAATCGTATCTGGAACCGGGCGGGCCTCTTCTTCGCTAATCTGGCGATCCAGGGCCTCGTGTTTTCCGCGTAGGGCTGACAGATGATTCTGATCCATAATATTCTCCTGATTTTTTATAGTGTTGCTGGGTTGAAAGTGGCTGCGGGTGTCCCTTTCCATTTGCCTTGCGCTTGTCATCAAGCGGAGACGATGACCATGGATATTAATGTCTTGGTTTCGACATGAACCATGAATAGGGTGAAGATTACAAATTTGTTGCAGGCATGCAAGGGGCGAATGGATCCATTATGGCGATAAGCGATCAGGAGTTGCGGCAGCGGCTTGAACTACTGAGACAAGAGCACCGTGATCTGGACGATGCAATCACGGCTCTCATGGAATCAGGCAGCCATGATCAATTGCGCGCCGCACGTCTCAAGAAGCGTAAATTGCACCTGCGGGACCGCATCATCCAGATCGAGAATCAGCTGATACCGGATATTATTGCCTGATCAGGCGCATAATTGCGCCGGTTCGGCCATGTTAACTGTTTCTGTCTACCCATTAACCCGCGGGCGCGCCGCGTGTCACATTGAAACATCTTGCAAATTAACCCTTTGACCAGCAAATTTTAACTGTCCCTGCTCACAAAATATTTGCTACACTATCGGGCATGGCTGACAGCGAAGCATTAATAACGCCCAAATTACTGGATGCGCTCTATACTGAGTCTATGGTTCTTGCTGACGAGGCGCGGTCCTATTTTGAATCCGGCCGCTTTAATGACCAGTGCGAAGACAACGCAGCGCTGTCTGTATCATTTTCTTGTGAATCTTTAAAAGTCACAACGCGTTTGATGCATTGCATCGCGTGGCTGCTGAACCAACGAGCGTTGCATGGCGAAGATATGACGGATGGCGAGGCATGGAACCATAACCGCGAACTGGGCTATGCTGCGGCCAGTGATGGTCCAATGGTGGCGCTGTTTCCTGACGAGGCACGTGAAATAATTGATGCCAGCGAGGAGCTGTTTCAGCGCCTGCAACGTCTTTCGGCACGGCTTGGATATGAGGATATCTCGGAGCCGCCGGTCCATGATATGTTCCGACGACTCAAAAGCTCCTTCTGATTTCGTAAACTGTTCTGGTCAGGCCGTCGCTTTGGCCTGTTCCATTGTTGGATAATCCACATAACCTTCTGCGCCCTGACTATACCATGTCGGCGTGAAATCGATCGGATTAAGTTCTGCACCGATGCGGAAACGCTCGGGCAGGTCGGGATTGGTCATGAAGGTCCGGCCAAAGCTGATCGCATCGGCTTTGTCATTTGCCAGAGCCTCTGTCGCATTATCATAAAAATAATCGCTGTTGAGCACCAGAGGCTTGCTGAATACCGGACGGATATCGGGACTAACTGCTGGCACATCAGTATTGCCATAAGTGCCATGTGCAGGTGGTTCGCGCAATTCAAGAAACGCGATGCCAATGCCGTCGAGTAATTTGGCAGCTGCGGTAAAGGTCTCGACCGGTGTCGCATCGTCCGCGCCCTGTGAATCGCCATTGGGAGAGAGCCTTACGGAAACCCGGTCGCTGCCCCAGACGTCAACCAGGCGCTGAGTCACTTCACCAAGCAAGCGGATCCGGTTTTCGATCGAACCGCCATATTCATCGGTCCGGAAATTAGTACCCGAGCGGATAAACTGATCGATCAGATAACCATTGGCACTGTGCAGTTGCACACCATCAAAACCCGCCTTTTTCGCATTCTCAGCAGCGTTGGTGTAATCGTCCAACAAGCCAGGAATTTCGTCCAGTTCCAGTGGACGCGCTTCCACATAGTCGCGCTTGCCCTGATAGGTACGGACGCTTCCCGGTGCGGTGGTCGCGGATGAAGAAACGGGCTTTTCACCGCCAAGGAAATCAGGGTGTACAATCCTGCCCATATGCCAAAGCTGGCAGATGATCCGACCGCCCGCCTGATGAACCTGCTCGACAATCGGCTTCCATGCTTCAGTTTGCGCGTCGTTCCAGATGCCTGGGGCAAAGGGGGTCCCCAAGCCTTGCTGACTGATACCTGTGGCCTCGGATATGATCAGCCCAGCACCAGCTCGCTGGGAATAATATTCACCCATGATCAGAGTAGGCACATGCTCCATCGTCGAACGACAGCGCGTCAAGGGCGCCATTAACATCCGGTTGGGGGCTTCGATCGCGCCAAGGGTAATGGGATCAAATAATGTGCTCATATCCATGTTCTTTCGCTATTTTTAATTGCTTGATGAATAGCTAGTCAGGCCAGTGGCGCTTTGCAATGCAATGCTTTAAAAACTTTTCTTTCAGCCTATATCGGATTTATTGGTCTCCCGACGCGCCCTCGCTCATATGAGGACTCACGTACAAGGAATTCAGGACATGCACCCGAAACAACCCGAACCGCTCAGAGGTGATCCCACGCTCGATGAAGTGCGCGCCTATCTCGCGCCGCTTCTGGCATCGCAAGCGGCTTTTGATGGATGGAACGAGGATGCGGTGGCAGCGGCAGCGCAGCAAACCGGCGTTGATGCAGATATGGCCCGACTGGCGTTTAACGACGGTCCTGTTGATATGATCGATGCGTGGTTTCAGGCTATCGATGAAACCATGGCAGCCAAATATTCCGCAGAAGAGCTTGGCGCGATGAAGATTCGTGAGCGAATTACAGCACTGGTAGTTGCACGGCTGGAGATATTGGAGCCAGACCGGGAAGGCTTGCGCCGGGCGCTGGCGATACTCGCAGCGCCTCGCAATATCAGAACTGCTGCCAAGCTAGGTTGGCGTGCAGCAGACAAAATGTGGCGGCTCGCCGGCGATACAGCAACCGACTATAATCATTATACAAAGCGGACACTTTTGTCGGCTGTTTATGGCAGTACAATCAGCGTGTTTCTTGATGACGAAAGCGATGGCCATGCCGATACCAAAGCGTTTCTGGATCGGCGGATCGAAAATGTGATGCAGTTCGAGAAGGTCAAAGCCAAGCTCACAAAGCCGGGCGGCGATCGGTTCAGCATGGCGCGCTTTATAGGACGGCTGCGCTATCGCGGAGCCTGAGCATCAAATTCTAGTGGGTTACGCTCAGAATAACGCACGCACCAACAAAAGACTCGCCATGCCTAATCAATATTGATAATCAATCGCAACTGATACCTAGCGAGTTTATCTATGAACGCACCAGTTACATTAGCGCTGACACTGGATCGCCTTGCCATGCGCCAGCGTGCTGAAATTTCATCGATTGACTGGGACGCTATGTCGGAAAATGAAGGTGCGCGGCTTCGCGCCCTGGGTCTTGATGAAGGTGTTACAGTGGAAAAACTTCATAAAGGCATGTTCGGTTTCAATGATCCTATTGCTCTCAAGGTTGGCCGGATGATGATTGCAATTCGCAAATCTCATGCAGCAACCATATCGGTAGTTGTTCCAGCCTAGATCATGAGCGAAACAGCCCCCCTTATTGTCCTGGCGGGCAACCCCAATGCCGGCAAAAGTGCCTTGTTCAATGCGCTGACCGGGGCGCGGCAGAAAATTGCAAATTATCCCGGCGTTACTGTGGAACGCAAATCCGGTCATTTTCAGCTAGCCAATGGTCGCCCGGTCGAACTTGTGGATTTACCGGGCAGCTACAGTCTCGATCCAACCAGCCCGGATGAAGCGATAACACGTAGTGTGATCATGGGAGAACAGAAAGGCGAGCGTCAGCCCGATGCAATTGTTATCGTATTGGATGCTGCCAATCTCGACAATCATCTGCGCTTCGCGCTGGAAGTAATTGCACTGGGCAGACCAGTCCTCATTGCGCTTAACATGATGGATCTTGCGGAGCGCGACGGTTTGACGCTGGATCCGGCCAAGCTGGAAGCAGAGTTGGGCGTACCGGTTATTCCAACTGTTGCCGTTCGCAGTCGCGGTCTTGAGCTCTTGTCCGCCGCTATTGAAACACGTCTATCCGAGAAAAACGAGCAACTGACTACCATTGTCCGCAAAGAACGGGGCCAAGGTCTGCGCAAGCAGGCAAAGGAAATTGCCAACACCGCGGTTATCGCTGAAACGGCGGGTCGCCGGTGGTCAGAACGAGCGGATGCTGTATTCCTGCATCCTTTTGCCGGACCGATCATCCTCCTTGCGATTATGTTTGTGATGTTTCAGGCAGTCTTTGCCTGGTCCGAAGCGCCCATAGGCTGGATCGAAGGCGCAGGTGAATGGGCCGCAGTTGCGGTGGAAGCCAATCTGGGTGAAGGCTTCTTGCGCGATTTTTTGATTGAGGGCGCAATTGGCGGAGTCGGATCAGTTGTTGTCTTCCTCCCGCAAATTCTGATCTTGTTTCTGTTCATCCTGTTGCTCGAAGCCAGCGGTTATATGACCCGCGCGGCCTTTATCATGGACCGGTTGATGGCCAGTGTTGGTCTGTCCGGGCGCAGTTTCATTCCATTGCTGTCTTCCTTCGCTTGCGCCATTCCCGGCATCATGGCGACGCGCAGTATAGCGGACCCCAAAGACAGGCTGACCACGATATTAGTCGCGCCGCTTATGACCTGCGCGGCGCGTCTACCGGTATATGCAATCATTATTGGCGCCTTCATTCCTGCCCGCGACGTAGGCGGAGGTGTCGGCCTTCAAGGCCTGGTTCTGTTCGGTCTTTATATATTCGGCATTCTCGGCGCGATGATTGTTGCACTGGTCTTGCGCAGCACTGTTACCAAAGGCCCGAATAGCGGTTTCCTGATGGAAATGCCCAAATATCAGATGCCGCGTATTCGTGATATATTGCTGGGCCTCTGGCAGCGGGCATGGATATTTTTGCGCCGTGCCGGAACAATCATCTTCACCGCTACCGTAGTGCTTTGGCTCATGTTGACCTATCCCAAAGTGCCGATCGATAGCCCGGTGAGCCAAGTGGATTATTCTGCCGCCGGTCGAATAGCCAATGTTATCGAACCAGTGGTCGCGCCGATTGGTTTCAATCGCGATATGGCGCTGGCCTTGATCCCCGCCATGGCAGCCCGTGAGGTGGCGGTAGCTGCGCTGGCAACAACCTATGCGATTGATGCACCTGATGAGCAAGCAGAAGCGAAATCACTAACCGAGCGTCTCCAAAGTCGATGGTCCTTGCCAACCGCCTTGGCGTTTCTGGCTTGGTTTGTCTTTGCGCCCCAATGTATCTCGACCATCGCCGTGACACGCCGCGAAACCAATGGCTGGAAATGGCCAATGTTCATGTTGGGGTATCTTTTCGCGTTGGCTTATGTGGCGGCCGGGATTACATATTGGAGTGCTGTCGCCCTCGGTCTATAGAGCCTCCAGAGAATCGAAAAACATCACATATATTCCAAGGGGAAATGCAAATGGCTGGCGGCATCAATAAAGTAATTATCGTAGGAAATCTGGGTGCCGACCCTGAAGTGCGCACGTTTAACAATGGCGGCAAAGTCTGCAATCTGCGCATCGCGACATCTGAAAGCTGGAAAGACCGTAACACCGGTGAGCGCAAGGAAAAGACCGAGTGGCATAGCGTCGCTATCTTCTCCGAAGGCCTGGCTGGCGTCGCGGAAAAATATCTCCGCAAGGGAAGCAAAGTTTATATCGAGGGAAAACTTCAGACCCGCAAATGGCAGGATCAGTCCGGCAATGACCGCTATTCAACAGAGATTGTCTTGCAGGGTTTCGATGGCAAACTGGAAATGCTCGATTCCCGTCAAGGTGGCGGTATGGGCGGCCAAGGCGGCGGCAATGATAGCTGGAGCGGCGGTGGTTCCGGTGGTAGCTCTGGCGGCGGTTCCAATGACGGGTGGGGCAATACCGGTGGCGGAACCTCCGGTGGTCAAGGCGGCGGTGCATTTGACAGCGACCTCGATGACGACGTACCGTTCTAGAAGCTAGAGCGTAGCTTACACCCACGAGGGTTTGAAGTTGCTTGACAGTATCGGTCCATATAATCGGGGACAGACCGGGCTATTGCCCTGACACTCGACGAGGTATACTGATCCATGATGAACAATTGCGAACAATGTGTTGTCAAAAACAAAGCCATTTGTTCGGCATTGGACCCAGACGAGCTGATCGCAATCAATCGCCTCTCCCGCAAAGTTTCGATCAAGGCGGGGCAGGCTTTGATATGGGAAGGTGACGATAGCCTGATCGTGGCCAATGTCGTGGAAGGTGCGTTTAAACTGACCTCGTCTCTGGCAGACGGTCGCGAGCAAATTATCGGCTTGCTCTACCCGTCCGATTTTGTCGGGCGCCCGTTCGGTGACAGGAATGAATATACGGTAACCGCTCTTGCAGATTCGAAAGTCTGTGTTTTCTCGCGCTCCGATTTCGACCAGTTTGTTCGTGAGCATCCTGACCTCGAACATAAATTACTGCAGCGCACGCTAGTTGAACTCGACCGCGTTCGCCGGTCGATGTTGATGTTGGGGCGGAAAACAGCTCCAGAGCGCGTGGCATCTTTCCTGCTGGAAATGTCGGACCGGCTGGCGGATGCCAGTTGCAGCGTCGTCGGCGGAAGTCTTCAACAATTTGCGCTGCCTTTCGGCCGTCAGCAGGTAGCGGATATATTGGGCCTGACCATTGAAACGGTGAGCCGTCAAATGACCCAATTGAAAAAGAATGAAGTGATCGCACTGCCCGATCACCGCAATGTCCAGATACTGGATGCGAACCGGTTGCACGATATTGCCGATGCTGGATCAAGCTAGGTCGGGCAGATCGATAAATGAAGCTGCATCCTTCCGGGAACTTTGTTTCAACAAAAAACGATTTGGTAAAGAATTTGTCGCGTTGATCTAGATCAATGTGAATGACTGTCTGGCCTGCCATGCCGCTTCCTGTTGAAGACGATTTTTTGAATCGTCCATACAGGGAAGGACATCATGGATACGCTCTTATTAAAGGCTGGCGGCTGGCTGGCTATCGTATTTTTCGCGTTTATTGCAATGGTTCTGGCGGCCGATGCCGGATTTGCCGTGCATATGGCAATCATCGCTTTGGCTGCCGGGATCGCTCTTTGGGTGACCATTAACAAGGCGGACTATGCTGCCATTGGACGCGGTATATTAAAGGCTCCCGCCGATCCCGGTATTTATGATGACGATCCGATCCGCTGGGGCGTGATCGCGACGATTTTCTGGGGCATTGCTGGCTTTCTGGTTGGGCTTATCATTGCCCTGCAACTGGCCTTTCCAATACTCAATCTGAATTTTGAATACACAACCTTCGGCCGTTTGCGGCCCCTCCATACATCTGCCGTTATTTTCGCTTTCGGAGGCAATGCGCTGATCGCGACAAGCTATTATGTCGTGCAGCGTACATGCCGGGCGAGGTTGGCCTTCCCTGGCCTCGCCCGTTTTGTTTTCTGGGGTTACCAGCTGTTCATCGTGCTGGCAGCCACAGGTTATCTGATGGGTGTGACCCAGTCCAAGGAATATGCCGAACCCGAATGGTATGTCGATCTTTGGTTGACCATCGTCTGGCTGTGTTATGCAGCGGTCTTTATTGGTACAATCGTACGTCGGTCCGAGCCGCATATCTATGTGGCCAACTGGTTCTATCTGTCATTCATCCTTACCATCGCCATGCTGCATGTCGTGAACGGCCTGTCCATGCCGGTCAGCCTGCTGGGCTCGAAAAGCTATGCCGCTTTTGCTGGCGTGCAGGATGCGCTGACCCAGTGGTGGTATGGCCATAACGCGGTTGGGTTCTTCCTCACGGCAGGCTTCTTGGCAATGATGTACTATTTCGTGCCGAAACAGGCAGAGAGACCAGTTTATAGCTACCGACTGTCGATTATCCACTTCTGGTCCTTGATCTTCCTCTACATCTGGGCAGGACCGCACCATCTTCATTACACGGCACTGCCCGACTGGGCGCAGACGCTCGGCATGGTCTTCTCGGTCGTGCTGTGGATGCCCAGTTGGGGTGGAATGATCAACGGTCTGATGACCCTGAACGGAGCATGGGACAAAATCCGTACCGATCCCATCATCCGGATGATGGTCCTTGCACTCGCATTCTATGGAATGAGCACGTTTGAAGGTCCGATGATGTCAATCAAAGCCGTGAACAGCCTGTCGCATTACACCGACTGGACAATTGGTCATGTGCATAGTGGTGCACTGGGCTGGAACGGCATGATCACCTTCGCGTGCCTTTACTATCTCGTCCCGCGCCTGTGGGGCAAAGAGCGGCTTTATTCGCTGCGCATGGTGAACTGGCACTTCTGGCTCGCGACGCTTGGTATCGTTCTCTACGCCGCGTCAATGTGGGTAGCCGGCATCATGCAAGGCCTGATGTGGCGCGAATATGGGGATGATGGCTATCTGGTTTACGCTTTCTCCGAAGTCGTGTCCGCGATGCTGCCAATGTATCTCATCCGCGCGGCGGGCGGCCTGCTCTATCTCGCCGGTGCCATTGTGCTGGTCTACAATGTCTGGATGACGATTGCGGGTAAACAGCGCGAAGAAAAACCCATGACCGAAACGCCTTACGACGAGGCCGCAGATAAGCCGATTGTAGGAAAACCTGCAATTGAGCCAGCAGAATAAGGGAGGCGAGAACATGTCCGGTTTTGCTAAACATCACAAGAAACTCGAACGCAATGTCACCTTGCTGGGTCTGGCCGCCTTTGTCACTGTGGCGATTGGCGGGATCGTCGAGATCGCACCGCTCTTCTGGATCGATAACACGATTGAGAAAGTCGAAGGCGTGCGACCCTATACCCCGCTCGAACTGGCAGGGCGCAACATCTACATACGAGAAGGCTGTTACAGCTGTCACAGCCAGATGGTAAGACCTTTCCGCGATGAAGTGGAGCGCTATGGTCATTACAGTCTGGCGGCGGAAAGCATGTATGATCATCCTTTCCAGTGGGGTTCCAAGCGGACCGGCCCTGATCTGGCCCGGGTTGGCGGGCGTTACTCGGATGAATGGCATGTCCAGCATCTGATTGATCCCCGCTCGGTGGTGCCGGAATCGATCATGCCGCCTTATGCGTTTCTGGCTGAGAAAGACCTGAAAGCTGGTGATATGGTCAAACATCTAACTGCGCAGCGGCGTGTCGGCGTTCCCTATACTGAGGAAGCGATTGCGGCGGCCAACGATGATTTGATGGCGCAAGCTGACCCAACAGCATCGACTACCGATTTGGAGAAACGCTACCCCAAAGCGCAGGTTCGCGATTTTGACGGCGACCCTGACCGGTTGACAGAGATGGATGCACTCGTGGCCTATTTGCAGATGATAGGCACACTTGTCAATTTTGAAGCCGGCGAGGCACAGGAGCAACCGCGATGAGCTATGAGGCACTCAGGCATTTTGCGGATAGTTGGGGGTTGCTGTTTCTGGGCATTATCTTCCTGACCATGATCGGCTGGACTTTTCGGCCTGGATCGGGACGAAAACATGAAGAAGCGGCGCATATGATCTTTGAAGAGGATCACGAAGATGGTTGATAAACAGAGAATTGACGAAGCAACGGGCACCCAGACGGTTGGCCATGAATGGGATGGTATTGAGGAACTCGATACCCCTATGCCGCGCTGGTGGCTGTGGACTCTATATGCGACAATTATCTGGGGTCTTGTCTATGTTGTGCTTTATCCGGCATGGCCAATGGTCAACAGCGCAACCGAAGGCGTACTCGGCTGGTCCAGTCGCGGCGATTATCAAAAGGCATTGGCAGCCCGTGAGGCCGAGTTGGAACCAATTCGGCAAGCTCTGGTAAACACAGACATCCATGACTTGCCCAATAATCCGGAACTGCTCAATGAAGCGGTACAGGGCGGCCGATCCGCTTTTAAGGTACACTGTGTGCAATGTCATGGCGCGGGCGCAGCCGGTTCCAAGGGCTATCCCAATTTGAACGACGATGAATGGCTTTGGGGCGGCGACATGGAAGCGATTGAATACACGCTGGTCCACGGTATCCGTAATCCCGACCATGATGAAACACGTTTTTCCCAGATGCCTGCCTTTGGGCGTGACGGGATATTGCAGTCAAACGAGATTCAGGATCTCGTATCCTATGTTCGGGTGCTCAGCAATCGCGAGCAACAAAGCGCATCTTCAAACCGGGGCGCGGCGCTTTTCGAGGTCAATTGTGCGGTATGCCATGGCAATGACGCCAAGGGGGACCGAATGCAGGGCGCGCCCAACCTGACCGACGCCATCAATCTCTATGGTCTGGACCGTGCCTCGCTGACCGACACGATCACTAATAGTCGTTATGGTGTAATGCCACGCTGGGGCCATCGGTTGGACGCAGCGACTATCAGGATGCTGACGGCCTACGTACATTCACTGGGTGGCGGCGAAGCTGCGCCGGAGTCAGAGGATACTGCGACAGAGCAAGCGGCAATAGCCACTGAGGCGGAGACTCCGGTAGATGAGCAATCCTGACGAAATTCTTGATCCGCAACTGCAGCTTTATGAAAAGCGCAAGGGCGTTTATCCCAAGGCAGTAGACGGTACGTTCCGACGACTGAAATGGGCGATCATGGCGGTGACGTTGGCGATCTACTACATCACCCCCTGGATTCGTTGGGATCGCGGTCCTTACGCACCGGATCAAGCGGTATTGGTCGATTTGGCGAACCGCCGCTTTTTCATGTTCGGGATCGAAATCTGGCCGCATGAATTTTACTATGTCGCTGGCATGCTGGTGATGGCGGGCATTGGCCTGTTTCTTGTCACTTCTGCAGTGGGCCGGGCGTGGTGTGGTTATTCATGCCCGCAGACGGTCTGGACAGATCTGTTCCAGCATATCGAGCGTGCGATTGACGGCGACCGCAATGCTCAGTTTCGTTTGCAGGACGCCCCCTGGGGGCCAAAGAAAATATTCAAACGGCTGAGCAAGTGGACAATATGGTTGCTAGTTGCATTGGCCACAGGTGGTGCGTGGATATTCTATTTTGCCGATGCACCGACCCTGGCACGGGACTTTTTTTCGGGCGAAGCAGCCTTTGTCGCTTATGCCACCGTCGGCGTTTTGACCGCGACAACGTTCATCTTTGGGGGTTTCATGCGTGAGCAGGTGTGCATCTACATGTGCCCCTGGCCGCGGATTCAAGCCGCAATGATGGACGAAAAGTCACTGACGGTGACTTACAAAGACTGGCGCGGTGAGCCCCGCGGCAGTGTCAAAAAAGCCGAAGCACAACCCGGCAGCTTTGGTGACTGTATCGACTGCAATCAATGCGTTGCAGTCTGCCCGACTGGAATTGATATACGCGACGGACCGCAAATTGGTTGCATAACGTGCGCTCTGTGCATTGATGCCTGTGACAAGGTAATGGATCAAGTTGGTCGCCCACGCGGATTGATTGACTATGTCACAGAAGAAGATGCCGAGTTGGAAAAGGCCGGCCAATCCCATACCCCGGTCCTGAAAACACTCTTTCGTCCGCGTACCATCCTCTATTTTTCTGCTTGGGGTGCAATCGGTCTCGCCATGCTCTTTGCCGTCGGTAACCGCACCCGCATTGATATCAGCGCCAATCATGATCGCAATCCGCTCTATGTTCAGCTTGCCGATGGCGCGGTCCGCAACGCCTACACCGCCAATTTGCGGAATATGGAGAACCGACCACGAACAATGGAAGTTTCCATGTCGGGTCTCGGTCAGGCTGTACTATGGTCAAGTGAGGGATCCAGGGAGACTGCAGGTCAAACTGTAACGATCGATGTCCCGGCTGACAGTGTCGGCAGGATGAGGTTATTTGTTGCAGCGCCCGGTGTCGGCGCTTCGCGGGAAGAGTTTGTATTGACTGTCCGGGCTGTAGATGACCGGACGGCGCAGGATAGCCACAACGTCTTTTTTGAACGCCCGGAGAGTGCTGAATGACCCCCGACCCTTCCAAACGCAAGAACTTCACCGGCTATCATGCCGCTGCCATGATCGTTGCCTTTTTCGCAGTGGTTGTCGCGGTTAACATGGTCATGGCGCGCTTTGCTGTCTCAACGTTCAGCGGAACTCTGGTCGACAACACCTATGTTGCCAGCCAGAAATATAATAGCTGGCTGGAGGAAGCCCGCAAACAGCAGGCTCATGGCTGGACTAGCTCGAAGGTCATCCGTCTTCAGGATAAAATAGCCATGACTGTCCTGAAGGCCGACAATAGCCTGCTGGAGGATGCACAGATCATAGCGGTTGCAGAACATCCGGTTGGGCGAACCGACCCGATCACCCTGCATTTCAAGCAAGACCAGGCCGGAACATATATCAGCCGTGACATCTTGCCGGAAGGACGCTGGAAATTGCGCATCACAATCATGCATCGCGGTAATAAAATGGCACTTGCACAGGAAGTATTTTGAACGCCGTCACCCCTCTTGATGGCGCAAAAGCCGATAGCGCAGACAATATTGTCTCGCGCTTTGCCGTGCCCGCGATCCGCTGCGCCGGGTGCATCTCTAAGATTGAAAACGGCCTAGCCGGGGAACAAAACATATTGTCGGCCCGGGTCAATTTTTCGACCAAACAGGTCGCAGTGTCCCATCTTCCCGACTTGCGTGAAGATGCCATCAAGCACAAGATCGAGCAATTGGGTTTTGACGCACAGATATTGGCAGATAATCCTCTGGCCGAGGAAAAAGGCGGTACGGACAAGCTGATCCGCGCACTCGCAGTGGCCGGATTTGGCATGATGAATATCATGTTATTGTCGGTGAGTGTCTGGTCAGGTGCGATGGGAACGACCCGGGATCTGTTTCACTGGATATCGGCTTTGATTGCGATACCGGTGATCGGCTATTCCGGTCGCCCGTTTTTCAGTTCGGCCTTCATGGCACTTCGCTATGGCCGCACCAACATGGACGTGCCGATCACCATAGGTATCATCCTGGCGACCGGGCTCAGTCTTTTTGAAACCATGACGAGCGGCGCGCATGCCTATTTTGAAAGTGTCGTCATGCTGATCTTTTTCCTGCTCGCCGGGCGGGTACTCGACGGCATGATGCGTGACCGCGCGCGCGAAGGGATATCAGCACTGCTGAAACAAACCGCACCGGGTGCGATGATATTGGATGAGGATGGCAAGACCCGCTGGGTTACCTCTAAAGACCTTCGCCCCGATATGCGGATGATGGTCGCGGCGGGCGATAATCTCGCTGCCGACGGCGTTATTGAAAAAGGCGCCAGCAATTTTGACTTTGCCCTGATGACTGGTGAGAGCGAACCTCAGCACAAAATGTCAGGTGATCTGGTACTTGCCGGCACGCTCAACCTGACGGCGCCGGTAACCGTGCGGATTACGGCGGCGGGAGAGGATACCAGCTTGTCCGACATCGCACGGTTGATGGATGAAGCCGGGCAACAGCGCTCCTTTTATGTCCGGGTGGCGGACAAGGCCGCGCGCTACTATGCGCCGGCGGTGCACAGCCTTGCCCTGCTTGCCTTTATCTACTGGATGATTGCTGGCGTCGGCTGGCATCAATCGCTGCTGATTTCGGTCGCCGTGCTGATCATCACTTGCCCCTGCGCCTTGGGACTAGCAGTTCCAGCAGCACAGGTGGTCGCGTCTGGTGCGTTGTTGCGCAAGGGAGTTATGATCAAGGATGGCAGCGCCCTTGAACGACTGGCTGAGGCCGACCGGGTGCTGTTTGACAAGACTGGAACACTGACCCTTGGTCGCCCGGTGCCGCTGAATCTCCATCATCTTTCGCTACCCCAGAAACAGGTTGCGCTCGCGCTCGCACAGGCTAGCAACCACCCTGTCAGCAAGGGAATCCGAAATGCGCTGCTGGCTGGAGACATCACCCCAGCCAATCTGGATGCGGTTGAAGAAGTGCCGGGCGAGGGTATGTCGGCGTCTTGGGGCACCGCCCGTGTGGCGCTTGGGAAGCCAGTTAAGGTGGAGGATCATCTTTCCTGCCAATTGACGATTGGCGACGAGCATTTTGCTATAGAATTGCAGGATGACGTTCGCCCCGATGCCGTCAGCGCCATTGACCAGCTGAACCAGCTTGGTCTGCCCGGAACCATTATATCCGGCGATAACGCAGCCTCGGTTGCGAAAATTTCTCGCGCCGTCGGCCTGACGGCTCAGGCAAGCGCCAGCCCCCAGGACAAGTTGCATTTGATTTCGAAGCTCAGTGCCAGCGGTCATAAGGTGTTGATGGTTGGCGATGGCCTGAACGACGGCCCCGCACTCGCCGCCGCCCATGTCTCGATTGCGCCCGGTTCCGCCAGCGATGTCGGGCAACAAGCGGCGGACGCCGTTTTTACAAGCGATTCCTTTTTGCCGGTGGCGCTGGCGGTACAGACTGCTCAGCGAACTATGCAGATTGTCCGGCAGAATTTTGTTCTTGCCATTGGCTATAATGTATTGGCGGTTCCGCTGGCCTTGACCGGCATGGTCACACCTTTGATCGCGGCCATTGCCATGTCACTTTCATCGCTGATCGTAGTTGGTAATGCCTTGCGATTGAACGGAGCTGCAAAATGAGTGGCTTGGCTATCCTGATCCCTGTTGCTCTGTTGATGGGTCTTTCGGGCCTCGCCTTTTTCTTCTGGGCCATGCGCAACGGACAGTTTGAAGATCTTGATGGAGCAGCACAGCGCGTGTTGATTGATGATGAAGCGCAAACGACCACTGCTCAGGATGATGACAAGATGGATGAGAATCATGACAAAGTATAAACAGCATGGCGCAACCGCGCTTTCAGGGGTCGCGATAGCGATGCTGGCTGTTGCCCCATTGGCACCGGCCAGCGGCATGATAAGCCTGTCAATATGCGGCGCAGATGGTGTTACCAGGACTGTCTCCGTCCCAATGGACCCGGAAGGACAGGACGGTGATGATTGCGCGCAGGCCTGTCACGGCTTTTGTTCGCGCAAGCAGTCTGCGGAAGACAGCGACGAGGCGGACGATTGACCTGAACAATTTAGGCAGTGGATCGGGCATCAGCCGGATATGATGCTTGAATGTTTACAGGCACCGCCTTGCGCTCTTTTGTGTTAACTGCAACAAAAGCATATGCTCTTTGTCGAACAATATGAAGCTATCATCCGGTTAACCGCCTTTGCCGGCATATTCCTGATCATGGCGCTGCTTGAAATCGCAATGCCGCGCAAAACGCGCGTCGCGGCCAAAGGCATGCGCTGGTTCACCAATATATCACTGGTCATTATCAATACGCTCGCCCTGCGTCTGATCATGCCGATATTGGCGGTGGGGATGGCTCACTATGCCGACGCGCGCGGTTGGGGACTACTCGCCGTAGCCGATCTACCCATCTGGATTGAGATTATCATCGCCTTCCTGCTACTCGACATGCTCATCTATGCCCAGCATGTCGCATTCCACAAAGTCCCGATCTTTTGGCGCGTTCACAAAGTTCATCATGCTGACCGCGACCTTGATGTCACCAGCGGTGCGCGGTTTCATCCTGTAGAGGCCGTCTTGTCCATGGCTTATAAGTTACTTTGTATTGCGTTGATCGGTCCAGCCGCTTTCGCCGTATTCCTGTTCGAGGTCGTGCTGAACGCCGCTTCCATGTTCAATCATGCTAATGTAAGACTGCCACTTGGCTTTGACCGGTTGCTGCGACTGTTCATCGTGACCCCGGACATGCACCGCGTGCATCATTCGGTCATAGAGCGGGAGACCAACAGCAATTATGGTTTCTTCCTGACCATCTGGGACCACATGTTCGGAACCTATATTGCGCAGCCGGAGAAGGGGCACGATGATATGACCATTGGCCTGTCCGAATATCAGGACAGCAAGCCAGACAAGCTGATCTGGAGCCTTCTGATACCGTTTTCGCGGAACAAGGATGCCGAAATAAAAACAGGCGGCAACTCCGTCGAAGAGCGCCGCCCGGTTTTTAAGTCAGACTAATATGCCTATCAGCGACGGCCATATTCATTTGATACGCCAGCGCTCCGCGGTGGGGCAGCAGCGGTAAGGCGCAACGCCTCGGCAGACTGGCTGATGGAACCAATCTCATCCGGTGTATCATCATCGTCAATCTGCACCTTCTGGAGCGACTGGACGAGGCTTTCTTCCAAATCTTTTGGTTTTATCGTTTCTTCCGCAATTTCACGCAGCGAAACAACCGGATTTTTATCACGATCGCGATCGATTGTCAGTTCAGCACCGCCAGAAATCTCGCGTGCACGCTGCGCTGCAAATAGGACCAAATCAAACCGATTGGTGACTTTATCAACGCAATCTTCAACGGTAACGCGAGCCATAAGGCGCTCCTGATTCTCTAAAATTCATGAAAAGAGCCCCGCATCTAGGGTTTGCGCCCGCTTTTGTCAACAAATTGGATCGGCTGACCGGTGCGCTATAGGGTTAAGCAATTGTCGGTTCGAGGCGAATAATCTATGCGCAAAAACATGGATACCCCTGCAACCCATCCGGTCCCGGACAATAGTACTGCGAGTATTTTTGATGATAGTGAATGGTTTGACGTCGGCGACAGCAGATTAAAGCCGGTTTATCTTCCAGAAGATCGTTTACAGGCGGTGATCAGCCTTATCGAAAATGCAAGCCACAAGTTGAAGCTATTTTTCTATATGTTCGAGGGCGACGATGTCGGCAAGATCGTTCTCAATAGCCTTGTCGATGCCTGCAATCGCGGCGTCAAAGTGGAGTTGATGGTCGACAGTTTTGGTTCCAACGGCGCGCCCAGGGGGTTTTTCGATCCGCTTGAGCAAGCAGGCGGAAGTTTTGCGATTTTCAGTCCGCGATTTTCGACCAGCTATTTTGTTCGCAATCATCAAAAAATGTTGATCGCCGATGACTGCCTTGCTCTGGTTGGCGGCTTCAACATTGCCGATCAGTATTTTGATCGGCATCCGGTCGACGAGGACAAGGAACATGACGACACAAGCTGGGTTGATCTTGGCGTCATCATTGACGGCCCCGAAGTCGTCAAGCTGGCGGACTATTACAGCCTGCTGTCAGATTGGGTGCATAACAATAACGGCAATATCCGGTTGCTGCAAAAAATGGTCCGCCAGTGGGATGCGGGTGATGGCAATTTTCGCTGGCTGCTCGGCGGCCCAAGCAATCGTCTCAGCCGCTGGGCGGGGGCGATAAAGAAGGATCTCGAGCGCGGCCGGCGACTTGATCTGATCAGTGCATATTTTTCGCCTGGCCAAGGGTTGCTGCGACGGATTGCCCGCCTTTCCAAGCGCGGCGGCGAGGATCGCCTCATTCTATCTGGAAAAACCGACAATGCTGCGACAATCGGGGCGAGTCGCCTACTCTATGGCTACTTGCTGAAAAGAGGTGTTCAGATTTTCGAATATCAGCCCAAAAGGCTTCATGTGAAGTTGGTGATCATCGATAATGCAGTTTATATCGGTTCTGCCAATTTTGACCTTCGCAGCCTCTTCATCAATGTCGAACTGATGGTTCGGATCGAGGATCAAGCCTTTGCCAACCACATGCGCTTATTAGTCGATCAGATGTGCACCGACGCCTTGCCGATTTCCGCCAAATTGCACAAAGCCCGCAAGGGGATACTCAATCGGTTACGCTGGACTCTATCGTACTTTGTAGTGAACATATTGGATTACACTGTAACCCGGCGTCTGAATTTCGGGGTAAAGAAGTAATATCTGCAGTTGGTCGCACGTCCAGAATCGTTCATCGCAAAGGTCGGTTTTGCCTCTGTTCAGGGAATGATGCTTACGTAGTAACTATAGTTTGCATTCGATGGCAGCATCCTGTGTTTGATTGCTGTCATTCGAAACAGGGAATGATTTATTTGTATGATTTATTTTCGCACGCTGATCGTAGTAATTTGTGTCAGTATCCTGACAGCATGCGTCGCCCCATCTCAGGGCCGACCGGTAACGCCCAATCAACGCGCGGAAAATCCTTCCCCGCGTTATAATCCTCCGCCACCCCAGCGGGAAAAAGCGGTACCCTCACGTAACCGGCCCAGTCCAGCACTGGAACGGCAAATAGCCGAATTATGGCGCACCTTTCCGGGCAAAACGGGGATTGCAATTAAAAGCATTGATGGCGGTTGGAGTATCGGCCACCGGGCAGATCAGAATTTCCCGCAGCAAAGCGTTTCGAAACTATGGGTCGCCATGACCGTGCTCGACAAAGTCGATCAGGGCCGAATCTCGTTGTCCGACTCTATCCGTATCGGTCCGGATGACCTGACATTATTCTACCAGCCACTTGCTGCCGAGGTGAAGCGCGAGGGCGCTGTTGTCAAAAGCGTTTACACCCTGTTGGAAAGGGCTTTGGCTTATAGTGACAATACTGCGAATGATGCATTGCTGCGCCATGCCGGTGGTCCAGAGGCTGTGAACGATTTCATTCGCCGTAGCCGGCTTGGTAAGATCAAATTCGGTCCTGGCGAACGGTTAATGCAAAGCCAAATCGCAGGCCTCAAATGGGATCAAAGTCTGTCGCAGGGCCGTAAGTTCTACACGGCTCGAGCAAATCTGCCGATAGAAACACGCAGACGAGCTCTGGCAGACTATCTTGCTGATCCTATTGACGGAGCCAGCCCCGATGCGATCGTTAATGCATTGGATCAACTCGCACGTGGAAAGTTACTGTCGGCAAACTCAACGCAATTGCTGCAATCCATATTGAAACGCACACGCAGTGGCCCAAAACGCCTGAAGGCCGGTGTTCCATCCGATTGGGAATTTCTGCACAAAACTGGTACAGGTCAGGTTTTGGGAGGTACTTCAACGGGTTATAACGACGTTGGCATCATGACCGCACCCGATGGTGGCCGCTATGCAGTCGCCGTGATGTTGGGCGACACCACTGCTCCTATCCCTGAACGCATGCGGATGATGCAAGCCGTGACCCGGGCCGTTGCCAGCTATCACGGGCGATAGAAGACAAACTCCAATATTATTGGGCGGTTTCCGCGTCTCCTGAATCGTCTTCAGGGGAGGTGTTTCGCTCATCGAGCATCTCAGCAGCGGCATCCAATGCTTCTGCTTCCCCGACCGTTACTCCTCCGGGACCCGGATCATTTTGGGCAGGCCCGCATGACGCCACAAGCAGGAAACCTAAAAAGCCGTAATATCGAGTCTTCATCATCTGGTCCCTTTTTGTCTCAATGGAATATCTGCAAACTGGATAACCAAGTTATCGTCTTTATTAACCCAAAAAAAGGGCCGCCCAAAAGGCAGCCCTTTTTCAATTCATGTCAAAAGCGGCTTATTCAACTGCTTTTTTTGCAGCGTCAGCACCTTTGTCGATCATCTTGCCTGCAGCATCTTTAGCAGCGTCGGCAGCCTTATCGGCAACGCCAGCAGCTTCGTCAGCGGCGTCCGTAGCTTCTTCAGCAGCACCTTCAGCGGCATCGCCAGCTTCTTCGGTCGCTTCAGCGGCAGCTTCGCCCATGGCGTCTGCAGAACCTTCAGCAGCATCCATTGCGTCATCGGCAGCTTCTTCAGCAGTTGCTTCTGTGCCTTCTACGGCTTCTTCAGCACCAGCTTCTGCATTGTCAGCAGCGCCAGAACATGCAGCCAAGCCAAACGCAGCGGCAAGTGCGATTGATGTTGTAACTTTTTTCATTGGGTAAACCCTTTACTTTTTCCTCAAAAAACCACGCAAGCAGATGAAATACTCCCTTGATCTGCTTACGAAGCGCCTCATTAACGAGTTGAAAAAGGGATAGCAATAATGAACATCCTTAGCCTCTCTTCTCGCAGGTTTTTTTTCTTGGCAATTCAGGAAATTGTGAATCAAGGCCTGAGAAATCTATTAGATTGACTGCATATAAAGAATTCTTTATATGCCATCCCCAATGAATGAGATTCTGACCATATTTAGAGCATTGGCTGACCCTACGCGGATTCGAATCATGCTGTTGTTGCTCAAGATGGAGCTTGCAGTCGGCGAGCTCGCGCAAATCCTGGAGCAAAGCCAGCCTCGCATTTCTCGCCATATCCGGATTTTGGATGAAGCGGGCCTGGCAGAACGCCGAAAGGAAGGAAGCTGGGTTTTTCTTCGGCCTGGACAGGCCCCCGAGCTCGACGTCCTGCGCCGCCTTTTTCGCGCGAAAAATGTCGTAACGTCAGAACAGGCCCTTAGTGATCAAGCGCAACTATCCCTCGTCCGCAAAGCGCGAGCTGAAATGGCCGAACGTTATTTTGAGGCTCATGCTGAGGAATGGGATGCCATCCGATCACTGCACCTGCCAGAAGACGATGTGGAACAGGCCATGCTCGCCTTGCTCAAAGATATCAATTTGGGGCATATGCTCGACATCGGTACAGGTACAGGAAGGATGGTTGAACTTTTTGGACCAAATTCCGAAAAAGTCACGGCTCTCGACAAAAGTCCGGAAATGTTGCGCCTGGCGCGGGCAAAGATATTGGGTGATAAAGCCGATCAGGCGGAACTGGCGAGCAAAACTGAACTGAAAATTGGCGATTTTAACAACCTGCCAATTGAAGACAATCAGGTGGACAGCGTCCTATTGCATCAAGTTCTACATTATGCACAGCATCCAGAAGCTGCTCTGGCAGAAGTATCGAGAGTGCTGCGTCATGGAGGAACGGTCATGATCGCAGATTTTGCACCGCATGACCGTGAAGAGCTGCGGTCCGCCCATGCACATGCACGGCTTGGCTTTTCCGATGACAGTATGAAACGCTGGTTCGCAGATTCTCAGATTGATATGGTGCAAAGCAGAACGCTTGATGGCGGCGAACTGACCGTCAAAATATGGGTGGGGCGCAAATCCGGCCTTTCACAAATTCATACCGGTACTCGCACTGCATCTTCCACAAATATAAAACAAAAAAGAGCGACCTTATGACGGAACATACCAGACCTTTGGGCTTGAACGAACTGGAGGAAGCGAAACGGGCGTTGGACGTTCCATTATTTGCCGGATTGAGCGGTGATGCGGATGTTTCCTTTGAATTTTTTCCACCGAAATCGGAGAAAATGGAACAGACATTGTGGGACAGTGTTGTGACCTTGGAACCGCTCAATCCCCGGTTTGTATCGGTAACCTATGGGGCTGGCGGCTCAACACGCGAACGAACCCATGCTACAGTGGCACGGATTGCCAAAGAAACCCGCATTCCAGCAGCGGCACATTTGACCTGTGTTGGGGCAAGCAAGGCAGAGATTGCGGAAGTGGCGCAATCTTATTGGGAAGCCGGTGTGCGGCATATAGTTGCCCTGCGCGGAGACCCGCCAGCCGAAGGCCAGGCCTTCGAACCGCATCCTGAAGGATATAATAGTGCCGCGGAATTGGTTGCAGGGCTTAAGGACATTGCCCCCTTTGAGATTTCGGTGGCGGCCTATCCGGAAACGCATCCGGAGGCCAATTGTCCGCAGAGCGACCTCGACAATCTGAAGCGCAAGCTGGATGCCGGTGCAAGCCGGGCAATTACGCAGTTTTTCTTTACCGCAGAAGCTTTTTTCCGGTTCCGGGACGCAGCAGGAGCGGCGGGAATTGATGCCGAACTGGTCCCCGGTATTTTGCCCGTATCTAATGTTGCCCAGACGCGGAAGTTTGCGGGTATGTGCGGCGCCGAGATCCCGATGTGGATGAATGATTTGTTTGAAGGCCTGGATGACCACCCCTCCGCCCGCCAACTGATCGCGGCCACCGTCGCAGCGGAACTCTGCCGCAAACTTTACGCCGGCGGCGTCCGCCAGTTCCATTTCTACACGCTCAACCGTGCGGAGCTGAGCTACGCGATCTGCCATCTGCTCGGCAAACGCCCGTCCGGCGCAGCACAGGAGAAGGCGGCATGACGAGACCCGGCGAACAGCTCCGCGCTCTCGCGGCAGAACGCATCCTGGTATTTGACGGCGGTTACGGCACCGCGATCCAGAATCACGGCCTTGGCGAGCGCGATTATCGCGGCACACTGGAACTGACCGATGACCAGAAAGGCAATAACGACCTGCTCAGCCTGACGCGTCCGGATATTATTGAAGGCATTCATACCGCCTATCTGGAAGCAGGCGCGGATATTGTCGAAACCAATACGTTCAGCTCGACCGAGATCAGCCAGGCCGATTATGGCTGCGAACATCTGGTCAGGGATATCAACATTAAATCGGCCGAAATTGCACGCCGGGCCTGCGACAAGGCCGAGGCCAAAGACGGCAAGAAACGCTTTGTGGCTGGTTCCATCGGCCCGACCAACAAGACATTGTCGCTTTCTCCTGATGTCAACGACCCCGGCTTTCGCGAGATTGATTTTGACTATCTGAAAGGCGTCTATCGCGAGCAATGTGATGCCCTAGTCGAAGGCGGTGTCGATTTTCTGTTGATCGAAACGATCTTCGATACGCTCAATGCAAAATGCGCAGGTATGGCCGCACAGGAAGCGGCCGAAGCCAGTGGCCGCGATGTGCCGTTGATGATCTCTATGACGCTGACTGACCTTTCCGGCCGCAATCTGTCAGGCCACACGGTGGAGGCGTTCTGGCACGCGGTGCGCCACCTGAAACCGCTGACTATCGGCCTTAATTGTTCCTTTGGCGCTGACCAGCTGCGCCCGCATCTCGCGATGTTGGCGAAAGAAGCCGATACGCTGATCATGGCCTACCCCAATGCTGGCCTGCCTAATGAACTGGGCGAGTATGACGAATTGCCGGATGAAACCGCTGCGCTAATTGGCGAGTGGCTGGGTGCCAATGATTCTGGGGGCCTGGTCAATATCGTTGGCGGCTGTTGCGGCACAACGCCCGAGCATATCGCCGCCATTGCCAAAGCGGTCGAGAGCGCCCAACCACGCGCGGCGGCTTCCCCGGCTGTCCAAACTCGCCTGTCCGGCCTTGAACCTTTCACGATGGCTGCCTGACCTGTTCAGCGGCGGCCCTGCAAAAGAAAATCTGTAAATGACCACACCCCCTTCCTCCGCGCAATTCGTCAATATTGGCGAGCGTACCAATGTCACCGGTTCCGCGCGGTTCAAGAAGCTCATCCTCAATGATGATTATGAAGCCGCAGTGGAAGTGGCGCGCCAGCAGGTCGAAAATGGCGCGCAGATTATCGACGTGAATATGGACGAAGGCTTGCTCGACGCGGAACACGCGATGACGACCTTCCTCAAGCTCATCTCTGCCGAACCCGATATCGCCCGCGTACCGGTGATGATCGACAGTTCCAAATGGTCGGTGATCGAAGCCGGCCTGAAATGTGTCTCGGGTAAACCGATCGTCAATTCCATCTCGATGAAGGAAGGCGAAGAGGAATTTCTGAAATATGCCCGGAAATGCATGGCTTATGGCGCAGCCGTAGTTGTCATGGCTTTTGATGAAACCGGTCAGGCCGATACCAAGGAACGCAAGGTCGAGATTTGCGAACGCGCTTACAAACTGCTTACCGGCATCGGCTTTCCACCCGAGGACATAATTTTCGACCCCAATGTGTTCGCGGTGGCGACCGGAATAGACGAGCATCGCCGCTACGGGCTGGATTTCATCGAAGCGGTGGCCGAAATCAAGGCACGCTGCCCGCACGTGCATTTTTCGGGCGGCCTATCCAACCTGTCTTTCAGTTTTCGCGGCAACGAATCGGTACGCCGGGCTATGCACAGCGTCTTTCTCTATCACGCCATCCCCGCCGGGCTCGACATGGCCATCGTCAATGCCGGTCAGCTGGATATTTATGACGATATCGATCCCGTGCTGCGCGAACATTGCGAAGATGTCATTCTCGACCGGGAACCGAAAGATGGCGGCGACGCGACAGACAGGCTGATCACGCTGGCCGAGACATTCCGCGGTACCGACAAGGCGGCGGAAAAAGCCGCTGCCGAATGGCGGGGCTATGATGTGGTCAAGCGGCTGGAACATGCGCTGGTCAAGGGCATTGATGCCCATATTATCGAAGATACCGAAGAAATGCGGGTGTCCGTCAAGGATGCTGGTGGGCGGCCAATTGAGGTCATCGAAGGTCCTTTAATGGACGGCATGAACGTCGTCGGGGACTTGTTCGGATCCGGAAAAATGTTCCTGCCGCAAGTGGTGAAGTCCGCGCGCGTAATGAAAAAGGCCGTCGCCCATCTCTTCCCCTATATCGAGGCGGAAAAGGAAGAAGGCGCCAAAGGCAAAGGCAAGATCATCATGGCGACCGTCAAGGGCGATGTGCATGATATTGGCAAGAATATCGTTGGTGTCGTACTGCAGTGTAATGGCTTTGAAGTGATCGATCTCGGCGTGATGGTACCTTGGACGGACATATTGAAAGCCGCCAATGAAAATGACGCGGACATGATCGGCTTGTCCGGTCTGATCACCCCGTCGCTCGACGAGATGGTCACCGTTTCCGAAGAAATGGAACGCGCCAAAATGACGATGCCTCTGCTTATCGGCGGGGCGACGACATCGAAAACCCACACCGCCTTGCGCATTGAACCGGCTTATTCCGGTCCGACCGTTTATGTGCTCGATGCGAGCCGCGCCGTCGGTGTCGCCTCCCAACTGGTCAGCGACACGCAGGCGGAAGGTTTTATCGCTAGCACCCGCGAAGATTACGAGCAGGTTCGCCAAGCGCGAGCAGGCAAAACAGCCAAGAAGCTCGCAACGCTGGATCAAGCCCGCGCCAATGGTGCGGATATCAACATGGGCCAGAAAGCACCCGCTCCGAAAAAACCTGGACTGCATATCTATGAAGACTGGGACCTCGCCGAGCTGCGCGACTATATCGACTGGACCCCGTTTTTTCGCGCGTGGGAACTTGCCGGCACCTACCCCGCCATCCTGACAGACGAAGTGGTTGGAGAAAGCGCAAGCGATTTGTTCAAAGACGCGCAAGTGATGCTCGACAAAATTATCGAGGAAAAATGGCTGACCGCCAAAGGTGTCGCTGGCCTGTGGCGGGCGCGGCGAGACGGCGATGATATCATGGTGTCGCCGGAAAACGAGGAAATCGCCCTCCCCATGTTGCGCCAGCAAGTCAGCAAGCGATCGGGCAAATCAAACAACTGCCTCGCCGATTTTATCGACACATCCGACGACTGGATAGGCGGCTTTGCGGTGACGGCCGGTCACGGCATTGATGAACATGTCGCGCGCTTTGAAGCCGACAAGGATGACTATAACAGCATCCTGTTGAAAGCACTGGCCGACCGGCTGGCCGAGGCCTTTGCCGAGCGGATGCACGAACATGTGCGCAAGGACCTTTGGGGTTATGCGGCTGACGAGGATCTGGACAATAAATCTCTGATCAAGGAACAATATCAGGGCATCCGCCCCGCCCCGGGCTATCCTGCCTGTCCGGACCACAGCTTAAAACCCATCCTGTTCGATATGCTGGATGCGACCACACATACCGGTCTGGAACTCACCAGCAGTTTTGCGATGACGCCAACGGCCGCCGTATCCGGTTTCTATTTCGCCCACCCGCAAGCCGATTATTTCGGCGTGGCGCGGATAAGTGAAGATCAGGTTGAGGATTATGCTGATCGGCGCGGTGTCTCGCTGGACCGGGCGCGGCAGTGGTTGCGCCCCAATCTGAACGAATAACGACCGGGTTGAGGCTAGGTTTGGGCCGTTAACTTATCGCCGCTGTAATGACGCACTCTGGGACAGCATGATCCCGGATATTGTTTTGAAACGCGCTCCACTTTATGGAAAAACTGAAATAACCCGCGTTTTTCAGGAGCTTCGTACGTGAGATTTTCGGTCCCAACCCTTATTGCAGGCCTTTTGGCTGTCGCCAACAGCGCGGCAGCGCTCGCACAGGATAGCGCGCCGTTTACGGTCGCGGAAAACGGACAGGGCTTTTACAGCCTGTCAGAGGCGGTCGAAGCCATTGGCGCGCGCCGCGGAACTATTGTCATCGCACCTGGTGCCTATGGTGATTGCGCAGTGCAGACCGAAGGCCAGATCACCTATCGCGCGGCCGTTGCCGGACAAGCCATATTTGATGGCGGGATTTGCGAAGGCAAGGCATCATTGGTGCTGCGCGGACGGGCGGCTGTAGTGGACGGCATCATCTTTCAGAACCAGCGCGTGCCAGATGGCAATGGCGCAGGCATCCGGCTGGAACGCGGCAATCTGACCATCACCAATGCGCTGTTCCGCAATAGCGAACAGGGATTGCTCACCGCCGATGATGCCAGTGGCAGCATTGTCATTGACCGTTCCACTTTCCAGCGGCTGGGCCGCTGTGACCGCGGGCTTTCCTGTGCGCACAGCATCTATATTGGCGATTACGGCTCACTCAGTGTGACCAACAGCCGTTTCGAAAAAGGCAGCGGCGGGCATTATGTCAAAAGCCGCGCACCGCGCATCACCGTGACCAATAGCAGTTTTGACGATACGCAGGGCCGCACCACCAATTACATGATCGACCTGCCCGCCGGTGCATCTGGCGTTATCAGCGGCAATGTGTTCGTGCAGGGCCAGAACAAGGAAAACTGGAGCGCCTTTATCGCCGTCGCTGCCGAGGGCAAAAAACACAGCGCCGCCGGTCTCAACATCCATTCAAACAGCGCTTCTCTCGCCAAAGGCGTCGAACGCAACACCTGGTTTGTTGCCGACTGGAGCGGTGACCAGATGCGTATCGCGAATAACCGGCTGGGCCGGGGCCTGACCCGTTACGAACGGCGTTAATTCAAAACTACTCGCAACTGTCCCCGGTGCCGCCGTCAATATCCAGACAGCGGCCGTCAAACTCGCCTTCGGGAACATCAAGGCCGATGATCGCGGCCAGAGTCGGGGCGATATCAACCGTCTGTACCGCCAGTGGCTGTTCAAAATGACTTATGCCCTTGCACCAGAACAGGATTGGTACACGCCGGTCATATTCCCACGGGCTGCCATGGGTCGCAACATAGCCGCGCATAGCTGTGGCAATCGGAGTCACCGCTTTTTTCAGCAGCACAATGAAATCACCGGACCGGTCCGGATGAAAAGAGGCGCGCGCTCTTTCCTCCATAGTCCATTCCTGAACCGGTCCCTGCGGCATCGGCATGGCGGCGAGATCCGCCCCGTCAAACACGGCATGAACCTGGGGGTGATTACGTATCTGTTTGATCGCCTCGCCCTTCACCCTGGCCCTGGTATCGGCATCCAGCGCCAGACTGACATAATAGTCACCGAACGGGCTGTCGGCATAAAGCACCGGTTCTTCATCGGTCAGGGACAGCGCCTGCTTGACCTGTACGCCAATGTCTTTTGCATTCAGCTTGGCATCAACCCGCTGGGCCTTTGGCGCGCCCTGCTGTTTCAGACGTTCCGGCAAGTCATGGCCGCCATGGTCGGCCGTAAGAACGACCAGATAGTCGCGCTCCATCTCGTCCAGCGCATCGAAAAACTGTCCCAGATTTTTATCCAGCTCGGACAGGTTGATGCACATCTCGACTCCGCCGGTGCCAAAGGCATGACCGACATAATCCGTTGCGGAGAGTCCGATATTCAGGACATCGGTAAATTCAAACGTACCAAGCCGCTCATCCTGAACCATTTTTGCCGCCAGCGCCAATATCGCGGCATCAAAATCGGGGGACGCGCGGAAGATCGAGGCACCATTTTCAGGGCGCTGGAACCGGTAGGTGCCCACGGCATTCTCCGTGCTCAGCGGGATTGCCCGGTTGCGAGCCTCGCAATGGGCAGGCACTACTATGGGTGGACGCGGCCGGGCGAGCATTGCCTTGAGATCCGCGTTGAATTTGGCAAGCGCGGGCAGCATCAGGCCGTCTTGCTTGGTTTCAAATCCTTCCCCGCGCCACCAGAATATCATGTCCGGCGCATTGCCGCCCATCATCAAGGCCGAACGATCTTTGCCTGCCACCGCCATATTGCGGGAATCAGGTGATAATGTCTTCAACCGCTCGCCCAATGTCGGCACCAGCAGATGCCAAGCCGACGCCACATAGTCGCCCTGCGTCGCGGCGGTAATGCTGCCAAAACTTGTGCCTTCAATCCGCTCATCTTCAGCGCAATAGATTGTTTTGTCATCACGCTTTACGCCCAGGTCGATCCAGTTATTCGCTATGATGCCAGCGCGGCCGGGATGAACGCCGGTCATGATTGTCGCATGCCCGGGACAGGTTTCGGTCGCGGCATGTCCCTGATATCCCGATGGGAATACCGCACCGCTGGCCAGCCGTTTCAGACCGCCGGTAAAGGTACTGCGATATTCGCTGAACAGATCGGACGAAAACTGGTCCACCGATATGGCTATGACCAGTTTCGGCCTGCCGGCTTGTTCTTCGCTGTGATCTTCGGCATTGGCCGCGGCGGAAATTGCGATAAAAGCTATGAATACTGTAACATATTTTATGACGCGCACGAATAATCCCCATGGTATAAAGCGGCTATGGCAAGAGAGCCCCGGATAGCCTAACAGCGTTAAAGACAAAATGGTGAGTTTTTATGACATCTAACAGCTCGTTGCCGGCCATCCGGCCAGCTCAGAATATCCGGACAATGTTCCACATCTTGTTGGCAACGATCTTCCTCGCTGCCTTTTTGAGTATCGCCCCGGCGCAGGCTCAGGTCGATCTCAACAAGCGCGAACTTAACGTACCCGCCACCCTGGTCGCGGAATCGCGGCAGGTGCAAGCAGGACAAAGCGTAACCCTGGCCTTTGTCATGAACCCCAAGCCAACCTGGCACGGCTATTGGGAAAACCCGGGCGATGCCGGTATTGGCATGAGCTTTGACTGGAACCTGCCCGACGGTGTGACAGCCGGGAAAGCGCAATATCCGGTTCCGGATACGTTGCTGATTTCCGGTATCATGAACTATATTTACAAGGGCGACTATGCCGTCCTCGTCAATCTCGTGGTGTCCGAACGAGTGAAGCCGGGACCGCTGGCAATCTCGGTCAAGTCAGAATGGCTGGCCTGTACCGATGAAATCTGCGTGCCCGAGCAGGACGAGCTTTCAATCAATCTGCAAGTCGTCGGACCGGATGCCGCTGTATCGCTCGACAATGCGTTTAATGGCTATCGTGAAGCCCTGCCACGCCAGCTTGGCAGCGCCGCGACTTTCATGGTCAAGGATGACCTGTTCCGCCTGTCGGTTCCCTTTCCAGCCGATATCGACGTTGAAACACCCTATTTCTTTATCAAGGAAGACGGGGTTGTCGATTATGCGGCACCGCAAAAGGTCAATCGCGATGGTGATAGCCTGATCATCGAAACTGGCGCCCGCGGTGATGGCCTGCAAAATATCTCCGGCGTTCTCAAAATCGGCCCTGGCACCGGGTTTTCCTTGAAAGCCGCCAGCGGCGATGTCGAAATGTCCGGCGCACCTCTGGTCAGTAGCGGAGATAGCGGAAATTTTCTCGGTGGTGGCGACCAGTCTAACGCGTCTTTGCTGTTGATAGCTTTGGGCGGGGCTATTGTTGGCGGATTGCTGCTCAACCTGATGCCCTGTGTTTTCCCGATCCTTAGCCTGAAAGCAATCAGCCTTGCCAAAGCGGGCGGAGATGAAGGCGTTGTTCGCCGCGACGCACTGGCTTACACGGCCGGGGTCGTCGTTGTCGCGACGGCATTGGGCGCCTTGTTACTGGCCTTGCGTGCCAGCGGTGCTGCTGTTGGGTGGGCCTTTCAGCTGCAGGACCCCCGGATTATCTTCGTGCTGCTGGCTCTTGTAACCGCGATCGGGTTTAACCTCGCCGGACTGTTTGAACTGCCCAATGTCAATTTCGGCAACAAGCTGGCCGCCAAAGACGGCCCGGCCGGCTCTTTCTGGACCGGCGCGCTCGCTGCCTTCGTCGCGACCCCGTGCACCGGTCCATTCATGGCGGCGGCCCTGGGTGCTACTATCGTTCTCCCCCCTATTGCAGCTCTGGTCATTTTTGCCGGACTGGGGATAGGACTGGCCTTGCCTTTCCTGCTTATCGCTTTCGTCCCGGCTATCCGCAACCGTTTGCCCAAACCGGGCGCCTGGCTGGACAGCTTCCGCAAGGCGATGGCCATTCCAATGTTCCTCACCTCCATTGGTTTGATCTGGTTGCTCGGACGGCAGATTGGCGAGGACGGGCTAGCGCTATCGCTGATCTTCCTGTTGTTCGTCGCTTTGATCCTCTGGTGGTTTGGCGGCGGTCAGATGAAAGGGTTATCACGCGGCATGGCGACCACAGGCGCGCTAACCGCTGCGATTATCGGCGGCATAATGTTCTTGCCCAATGAAGAAGCTATGGACAGCCAGCGGTTGGCAACAGCCTCCTCCGCCACTTTGCCCAGCGAACCGTTTAGTGAAGCGCGATTGGCAGAATTGCGTGCTAATGATCAACCGATTTTCGCTTATTTCACGGCCGATTGGTGCATAACCTGCAAAGCCAATGAAGCCGCAGCTGTCCAGCGTCAGGAAACCGCCGACGCTTTTGCCGCGGCCAATGTTGCGGTGTTGATGGGTGACTGGACCCGCCCTGATCCGGTAATCAGCAAATTTCTGGAAAAACACGGACGTGCGGGTGTTCCGCTATATCTCTATTATGCACCGGGCGAGGAGCCTGTTATATTGCCGCAGATTTTGACCGTCGGGACACTCACCGATTTGGTCACATAATTGGAAACCCCAGATCTGGATCATATGATAAGGAGAGCCCCCATGTTTTATAAGACCGCCCTCACATCCCTTGCCGCTGTTGCCGCGATCAGCGTCGCCATGCCGCTATCAGCTGCGCAGAAAAACGGAGCCGTCGCTCAAGACTTCAAACTGACCGACATGTATGGCAAAACTGTCCAGCTTTCCGATTTCCGCGGCAAGACCGTAGTGATGGAATGGCATAATCCGGGATGCCCATTTGTCGTCAAACATTATGATAGCGGGAATATGCAGGCGACCCAGGCCGCGGCACGCAAACAAGGAGCCGTCTGGCTGACCATAAACAGTGGCGCGCAAGGAAAACAGGGTTACATGAAAGGCCCAGAGGCGCGGAAACTGGCCAAAGAGCAAGGCATGAATTCAGACCATTATCTGCTCGATGTCAAAGGCGTGGTCGGCAAGGCCTATGCCGCCAAGACAACACCGCATATGTATATAATCGATGGCTCCGGGAAGCTGGTTTATCAGGGTGGTATCGATGACAAACCGACAGCAAACAAGGCCGATATCAAGGGCGCTCGCAATCATGTCACCGCGGCTCTGACGGAATTGAATGCTGGCAAGAGCGTTAGCGTCGCGCAATCACGGCCCTATGGCTGTTCTGTCAAATATGCGAGCTAAGGTGGGCTTTTGAAATAGAAAGAAAAGTAGGGCCGTCGCGCGATACACAACCAGCGCGCCAGCCCTACTCCCCCAAAAGTCCGGCGGCTTGCAAACCCCCTGAAAGCCCCCGTAAACACGGATTGCCGGACCTAAACTGTAAGCAACAATGCCTGTTACTGATCAAAGGATCGGAGGACGGGTTTAATACACAACACAAACCTGCCCCCCGCCTTTGTTCCGACGGCAAGCGACCCTAAGCCGCCGCCGGTCAAACTAGTGACCCGTCAGGTCAAACTTCTTGGTGCCGTTGGCGCCAACAAGTTCAATGCCCTTTGTACCTGACAGGCCAGAGAGCGGCATTGATTTCTCATAACGTTCGACCCCCATCGAAACATCATGGTCATTTGCCGCGTGCGCTTCCCACGCTAACTCAATCTTCCGATATTCAGGCTCAGGATCGCCCAGTACCGGTAGTAATCTTACATTCGCACCGGACTTTGGCGCTGGCCCCGACACAATCAGGTACAGCCCCTGACCCAAAGTTGGGCCAGCCCGCAGTTCGGCAGAGTCGAAATCAGCAGCGTTCACACGGCCGGATTTCCCGGGCGCGGCCATCATGCCGGCTTTCATCTGTTCGTTATTGTTCACAACAAGCTCCATAAGAACCTCTCTGTCCAAAACCGAGATGCTGACCACGGCTCATCCATGTGGCCGGTGTTTCACTATTCGTGTCAGCTCGTAACTACGCAACTTATGTAGGACTCTTTAGCCCAACCTGGCCTGAACCACCTTGTAAACTATTGTAACTATCCGTAAATCATTGAAATTATATTACAATTATGTGGAATTTTTGCGGCAAAAACAATTGCACACTCCAAAATATGCTGCAGTGCACAAAAATCAGGGCGAATCGATTCGCCCTGACTGTCTTTTGTCGATGTGATTCGCCGTCGCCGGCTAATGATGGTTATGTTCAAGCGGGCTTGCGAAACTTCATCACAAAGCGGTTGGTTTTTCCGCGTACCGATGGATCGAAGACGTTTTTCTCCAGATCATCATCCGGATTGGCGAACATGTTGCTTTCCGCCTCCAGCACAAAACCTGCTTTTTCAAAGTCGGCTTTGGCAGTCGCCGGGTCAATCCGGTGAGTCTTCTCTACCACTGCTCTTGTGTCTCCGGCATTGCCGACATGATCAACAACCGCAACGATACCGCCGGGCTTCATACCGGCATAAAGCTTCGTCAAAAACGCCGCCGGATCCATCCGCGGGACTTTGAACTTTTCGCTTTCCCAATAAAGGTCGTGATAGATGAGATGCATCATCGCAAAGTCAAAGCTGTTCGCTTCCGGCGAATAATCACCCAATTGTGATGGCACCAGAGAGACACCGGGTTGCCGGGTGGAAACTTCTGCCCATTTCGCTTTGGCGGCATCGCTCGACACAAATTGCGGTGGATTGACGGCGACGACCGAGCCTTGCGGACCTACGGCTGCACCCATAATTTCACTATAATAGCCGCCACCAGCAAATATATCGAGCACGGCATCGCCGGTCTTCAGTCCCATAAAAGCAAGTATTGCAGCTGGCTCACGACTGGCATCTAGTTTCACATCAGCTTCGGAACGGCCGGGAGACGCAACAGCAGCAGTATAATCAGGTCCGGTCTGTGCTGCGCCTTTCTGCGCAACGGCAGCTGTTTGATTGCCATCATAGGCGGCAGCGCCCAGTGCCAGTGCCGAGCACGCCAAGGCGGTAAAAACTTTCGATTGCATCATCTCTCTCCCCATTTCGTTATCGCCGCAGCATGAACCTGGCTCTCTTCGAGTTCAACCGGGGCCTCTGTCGTTTGTCTATCGGAGCATGTGGTTGGTCGAGAAAAACCGCCGTTCAGAATTTTCGCTGCGTCTTGCCGTAGCGCATCTTGCGTGTACCTGGTTTGCCTTCTGTCGCGCGGCCTTTGGGTTTTGCCAGTTGCAAGTCCGCCGGCAGCCCCAATTCGTCTGCCTCCAGCTTACGGATCTCATCGCGCAATCGCCCGGCTTCTTCAAATTCCAGATCAGCCGCCGCGTCGCGCATCCGTTTCTCAAGACTTTCAATATGGCTACGCAGATTATGCCCCACCAGATGTTCGGTATCGTCATCAATCGGCACCGTAACCTGATCCTTGCTCGCGACATGAGCGACAATATCACCGATATTTTTCTTGATCGTCGTAGGCGTGATCCCATGCAGCTTGTTGTAGGCCTCCTGTTTTTCCCGCCGCCGTCCAGTTTCATTTAGCGCCCGCTCCATAGAGCCTGTGACCCGGTCTGCATACAAGATCACCCGGCCCTCCACGTTGCGCGCCGCGCGGCCGATGGTCTGGATCAGCGATGTTTCGGAGCGCAGGAAGCCTTCCTTGTCCGCATCCAGTATCGCCACCAGTCCGCATTCGGGAATGTCCAGACCTTCGCGGAGCAGGTTGATCCCGACCAGAACATCATAAACGCCAAGCCGCAGATCCCGGATCAGCTCGATCCGTTCCAGAGTTTCGACATCGCTGTGCATATAACGAACTTTCAGGCCCGCCTCATGCATGAATTCGGTCAGATCCTCGGCCATCCGTTTCGTCAATGTTGTGACCAGGGTGCGATAGCCTTGCTGTGCAACCTTTTTGCATTCGTTGATCAGATCATCAACCTGATCCTCAACTGGCTTGATCTCGACCGGCGGATCGATCAATCCGGTGGGACGGATCACCTGCTCGGCAAAAACACCACCGGTTTGTTCCATCTCCCACGGACCGGGTGTTGCCGATACGCTGACTGTCTGCGGCCGCATTGCGTCCCACTCGTTGAAACGCAATGGACGGTTGTCGATACAACTCGGCAGCCGAAAACCATATTCGGCCAGGGTAATCTTGCGCCGGTGATCACCCTTTGACATCGCGCCAATCTGAGGCACCGTCTGGTGACTTTCGTCCACAAACAGCAAAGCATTGTCCGGTAGATATTCAAACAATGTCGGCGGTGGTTCGCCGGGCAAACGGCCGGTGAGGAAGCGGGAGTAATTCTCGATACCTGCACAACTACCGGTTGCCGCGATCATCTCCAGATCGAAATTTGTGCGCTGTTCGAGCCGCTGATGCTCCAGTAATTTGCCCTCAGCCTCCAGCTCTTTGAGACGCACGCCAAGCTCCAGCTTGATCGCATCCATCGCCTGTTTCATCGTCGGCCCAGGCGTCACATAGTGGGAGTTGGCGAAAATCCGGACCTGGTTGAGACTCGCGCCCTTCTTGCCCGTCAGCGGATCAAATTCGACAATCTCCTCAATCTCGTCGCCAAAGAAGGAAATCCGCCACGCCATATCTTCATAATGCGAAGGAAAAATTTCCAGATTGTCACCGCGCACCCGAAAATTGCCGCGCGCGAAAGCCTGATCATTGCGTTTATATTGCAGCGACACGAGCTTGCGGATGATATCGCGCTGATCCACCGCCTGCTCTTTTTTTAGATCAAAGATCATCGCCGAATAGGTTTCGACTGAACCGATACCATAAAGGCAGGAAACGGACGCGACGATGATCACATCATCCCGCTCCAGCAGCGACCGGGTTGCGCTATGACGCATCCGGTCAATCGCCTCGTTTACCGAGCTTTCCTTCTCAATATAGGTATCTGACCGGGCGACATAGGCCTCCGGCTGATAATAGTCATAATAGCTGACGAAATATTCGACGGCATTATTGGGGAAGAAGTTCTTGAACTCACCGTAAAGCTGCGCCGCCAGAATCTTGTTTGGTGCCAATATCAGCGCCGGACGCTGGGTTTCCTCGATGATCTTGGCCATCGTAAAAGTCTTGCCGGACCCCGTCACGCCCAGCAGCACCTGGTCCAGTTCGTCGCCTTTTATGCCCTCAACCAGCTCCTTGATCGCCTCGGGCTGATCCCCCGACGGTGCAAAGTCGCTAACCAGTTCAAAGGCTTTGCCGCCTTCTGACTTATCGGGTCGAACAGGCTTATGAGGGACGAAATTCTCATCGGTTTGCGGTTCAGCCAAACCTTCTCTGATAACCAGTTTTGCCATGCAAGTGATATGGAACAAAACGGGTCCATTGTCATCCCCCAATATCGCCGGAACGAAGACGTTACACTTCGTAAATTTACAATATCGGCCAATCGAGTTATGGGAATCGAGGGTTCAGTAAATAAATGAGGGAAATCCAAGTGAAGAAGATGATATTATCGGTTGCCGCCGTGGCATTGCTGGCGGGCTGCTCAAGTAATGAAGCGGATGCCGATGGCGATGGCAACATCAGCGCTGATGAAGTTGCCAAGGTGATGAACGAAGTTACGCTAGAGCCCGGTGAATGGGAAAATACGGTGGAGATTGTCGACGTCAAAATTGAAGGCCTGCCCGAAGGCGCACCTGCCAATATGATGGATTCGCTGAAGACGACCACCGTCAGCAAAACCTGTATTACCGAAGAACAGGCCAAAAACCCTGGCGCAGAATTTTTTGCGGCACAGGAGCAGACCGATTGCAAAATCAAGAAATTTGATATGAGCGGCGGCGCGATTAATTCCGAAATGTCCTGTTCCAACGTCGGCGCTCCCGGCGAGATGAATATGGTCATGACCGGCCAATATGGCCCAAGCAGCTATGACATGACCATGAAAATGGACGGCGGCGCTGGCGGCATGAAGATGAACATTACCGCCAAAAATAACGGCAAACGGATCGGCGCATGCCCGGCGGGGTAATCTGTTGATCTCGAAAATTGCAAGATACGGAGCAGAGGCCATAGGCTTTTGCTCCGTTTTCTTTTGCATATTCTGTTTGTCGCCATTGAACGCGTCAGCACAAACCACCGCGCCGCCCGCAGCGATCAAGATAAAATTTGATGCAGAACAGGCCGCAACCGCAGCCATTCAGGGCCAGTCCAACCGCATCACCCGCCGAGCCCTGATGCCCGATGATCCTGTACGCATCGCATCCATTTCCAAAACGTTCGTTGCCCTAGCGGTCATGCGGTTGGCCGAGCAAAATACGCTGCAGCTGGACGCCGATATCTCCACCTATCTTGGCTGGAACCTGCGCCACCCGGACTATCCGAATATCCCTATTACCTTGCGCATGCTGCTTTCCCATCAGGCTGGTCTGCGCGATGAAATAAACTATGCCCTGCCCATGGACGCCCGCCTGGAAACCGAGTTGAAAAATGAAAAAGCCTGGGATTCCGATCACCGTCCCGGCGAATATTTCACATACGCCAATCTCAATTTTCCCGTCATCGCTGCAGTGATGGAAGCGGCCACCAGTATCCGCTTTGACAAAATCATGAAGCAGCAAGTCTTTGATCCTCTGAGGCTCGACGCCTGTTTCAACTGGACTTTGTGCAGCGATCAAAAAATTGCTGCCGCCGTCACCCTTTACCGAACCAATGGCGACGTCGCCCGGGACGATTTGCGCGGAATCAGGGAAGCTTGCCCGGTCGTGCCCGCCAGAGACGGCGACTGTAACATGACTCGCTATCGACGTGGCCAGACAGGATCAATATTCAGCCCGCAAGGCGGCTTGCGGATTTCCGCTGTTGATCTTGCAAAAGTCGGACAAATGTTCCTGCGCAATGACGGCACCTTTTTGAGCAGAAAAAGCATAACCACAATGACCAGTCCTGTTTGGCAATATGATGGCACCAATGGCGAGAGCGAAGATGGCTATTTCTGCGCTTATGGTCTGGCGGTGCATATACTCGCAGCGCCGGGACGTCCTGCATCCTGCAAAGACGATCCTTTTGGCGATGGCCAAATGCGCTTTGGGCATAGCGGCGAAGCCTATGCCCTGAAGTCCGGCCTCTGGATCAATCCGGCGCGCGGGCGCGGTACCGCTTTCTATAGAACGCAGGTGGCTGAAAATGATCCGTCAGGTCATTGCATCTATTTCTGTGAGTGATAGGTTTCACTCCGAAACCGAATCAATAAACCCTCAATCGGTTCTCAATCAGGAGAAATACAGATGATCGCCTACACCATGCTCGGCACGAATGATAAAGACAAAGCCGTTGAATTTTATGACAAGCTTTTCGAAGGTACAGATATCAAGAAGCTGTTCCAGACACCTTTGGGCGGGCAATTTTATGGCAAAAAGCCCGGGCAACCGATGATCTGCATCACCAATCCCTATGACGGCAATGAAGCTTGTTTCGGTAATGGCACCATGGTCGCCCTGTCCTTTGATGACACCGATCAGATTGATGCCCTGCATGCCAAGGCTCTGGAACTGGGAGCAGTCGATGAAGGGGAACCAGGCTGGCGCGCGCCAGACGTGTTTTATGGTGCCTATTTCCGCGATCTCGACGGTAACAAACTATGTGCCTGCAAAATGAATATGGGAGGCTGAGACCATGATCGGATATGCAACTTTGGGCTCCAACAATGTCGAAAAGGCACGCGAATATTATGACGCGCTGCTAGGAGAAATCGGAGCAAAACGGCTCATGCAACTCGAAGAGGGCGGCTTCACACTCTACGGCGTCGAAATGGGTGCGCCATCCCTTGCGATCACCCAGCCTCATAATGGCGAGGCAGCTGTTCCCGGCAATGGCAATATGATCGCCATTCCCTTCGAGGAACGATCACAGATCGACAGCTTTTACAATAAAGCTATTGAACTGGGCGGTAGCGACGAAGGCGCGCCCGGTGTCCGCGGTGATGAAGGGCCGCAAGCCTTTTACGCTGCCTATTTTCGCGATCCGGAAGGCAACAAGCTTTGCGCTTTCCGTGTTGGGCCTGCATAAGGGCCCATATAGGACGAATAACTAGGAGAAAATCGTGAAGCAATATTTCTTGGCTTTAGCCGCTGGCAGCGCATTGGTTGCTGCGCAGCCTGTCCTCGCGCAATCAGAATCCCCGGCGGATTTGGCAAAAACGATTGCAGCAGATTATGACAGCAAGCTGGAGGCGTTGTTCAAGGATTTTCACCGCAACCCCGAACTGTCCTACAAAGAAGTCCGCACGGCTGGCATCATTGCCAAGGAATGGCGTGCGGTCGGATGGGATGTGACCGAAAAAGTGGGCGGCACCGGTGTGGTCGCCGTCATGAAAAATGGCGACGGCCCGACCCTGATGCTGCGCGCCGATATGGACGGCCTGCCGCTCGTCGAAGATAGCGGGCTGGATTACATGTCCACCGTGACCCAGGTCAGTATTGATGGCGAGGAAAAGCCGGTCATGCACGCTTGCGGTCATGATGTTCATATCACTTCGCTGATCGGCACGGCGCGCCGCTTGTCAGCGATGAAGGATAAGTGGCGCGGCACGATTGTTTTGATCGCGCAACCAGCCGAGGAACGCATTGGCGGTGCGAAGCTAATGATGGATGACGGCCTTTACAGCCGCTTCCCCAAGCCCGATTTTGCTATGGCTTTTCATGTTTCTGCCGACACGCCAACCGGCAAGCTGGCGCTGCGCGAAGGCATTACCTATTCGTCCTCCGACAGTGTCGATATTACCGTGCATGGCGTGGGTGCGCATGGGGCATCTCCGCATCGCGGGAAGGATCCGATTGTGATGGGCGCGCAGATCATTATGAACCTGCAAACCATTGTCAGCCGAGAAATCGCGCCGCTACAACCGGCGGTCGTGACGGTTGGTGCGTTTAACAGCGGTTTCAAGCACAACATCATTTCCGACAAGGCGACGATGCAGCTTACGGTCCGGTCGGATGATCAGGAGACACGCGAAAAACTGCTCGAGGGTATCAAGCGCATTGCCGAAAATGTGGGCCGGATGAACGGCCTGCCCGAAGACAAATTGCCCGAGGTCAAGATATCGCACGAGCGGACCCCGGCCACCTATAATGATGTGATATTGTCACGGCGGATCAGAAACCTGTTTTCCGAACGCTTCGGGGCAGACGTTTTTGACGATCAGCCGCGCCAGGGCATGGGCGCAGAGGATTTCGCCTATTTTGTGGCACCCAATACAGATGTACCGGGCGTCTATTTCTCGGTCGGCGGAACGCCGCAAGCGGATTTTGATCGCGAAGATGCCGGCGGACCACCAGTGCCGTCGCATCACTCGCCCTTCTTCAAGGTCGCGCCAAGAGAATCGGTGACATTAGGCACCGAAGCGATGACAGCCGCAGCCCTGGATTATCTTGCCCCGAAAACCGAATAGGCGGCGATGGCTGACGATCTCTCCAAAAGCCAGATCGCGGCCCTGAAGGTCCTGTTGCTCGAACGACAGGCGGAGCTCAAAGCGCTGGATGAAGAAGCTGCGGGTTGGAGCGATACGGTGGAACTCGACCAGCAAAGCGTTGGCCGCCTGTCGCGGATGGACGCCATGCAGCAACAGGAAATGGCACAGGCCGAAGCGCGTCGGCGGGTTAATGATCTGGCGCGGATCGACACTGCGCTCAAACGCATGGACGAGGACGAATATGGCTGGTGCGCGGAATGCGGCGAACCCATTGCCTATAAGCGGCTCGAAATTGATCCCGCCGCGGCGCTATGTATAGGCTGCGCGTCATGAGTTTATTAGCATCCCGCTGGACACCGCTTCTTGTCGGCCTGCTTCTCAGCATCGGTGCGGTTGGGGCGGGCTTCATCACGGGCACAGAGCATATCGAAGGCGCGCAGCTTTCCGCACGCTGGACCTCGCGGGTGGGTGTGCCGGTGTTTCTGACCGCCTACCTCGCCTCAACGCTTTTCCGACTATCCAAAAATGACCTAACGAAAACCCTGATGCGGCAGAGACGACAATGGGGACTGGCCTTTGCATGGACACATAGCGTGCATCTGGCGGCACTGATCTACTATCTGGTCATCGCTAAAACGCCGCCAGATTTAATTACGGTATTAGGCGGCGGACTTGCCTATTTCATGATCTATGTGATGGCATTGACGTCCAACAACTGGTCAATGAAACTTTTGGGCAAAAACTGGAAACGGATCCATGTTTTTGGAATCCATTATATCTGGTTTATCTATGTTTTTACCTATCTCGGGCGACTGGCCGATCCAGAACTAAATCATGTCGGCATAGTTGGTTCCGGCATATTGTTCGGTGCACTAATCATTCGGCTCTATGCCAAATGGCGCAAACCCCTCGGAAAGCATTAAAGATTGGCCCAAAGGAGTCTTTTTTGCGTGCTGCGTTTATTATAGGGTCCTTTGAGCTATTTTCACCACGTCATTCGAAGCCAAAGTTCACATATATCACACCCCCTTTTGTGGAGAGGTTTGCCGAAGATGGCAATGTGCAGGACTGATATTCAAAATTGAGAAAGAGCAGCAATAAGTTTAACTTTTCCGGGCAATGTAGGAAAGCCTGTGACCGCTGAATCCAGCATGGATATCTACCTCGCGGAACAAATATCTTGACATGCAACTATATGGTTGCATAATTGCAAGCATGACCGATATATTCCATGCCCTTGCCGATGAGTCGCGCCGCCTCCTTCTCGATCGCTTGTTCGAAAAAGGCGGACAAAGCCTGAACGATCTATGCGAGGGCTTCCCAATGTCCCGTCAGGGCGTGGCGAAGCATCTCGGCATACTGGAAAAAGCCAATCTGGTATCTGTCCATTGGCAGGGGCGGAGCAAGCTTCACTATCTCAATCCGGTGCCGCTCGGTGATATTGTCCACCGCTGGGTCGGCAAGTTTGAAGATGCCCGCATCGCCGCGCTGACCGATTTCAAAGATCAGATTGAAGACAATCAAAAGCCAAAACAGGAGAAACGCCGTGCCTGATTCCACCACCATTGAAACCATTGCCACCCGTGCCTCAACCGGAGAACCATGCGCGCCGGATTTCGTCTACACCATCTATATTGCCGCCAGCGCGGAAAAAGTCTGGAATGGCCTGATCGATAGGGAAATGACCAGAGCCTATTGGGGTCATTATAATGAATCCGACTGGAAACAAGGATCACGCTGGGAACATGTTGGCAGCGACAGTGGCAAGGTCAACGTAAGGGGTCAGATTATCGAAATTGACCCACCGCGAAAGATGGTCTGGAGTTGGGCCTTTGCGGACGAGGCAGACGAGCCGGCCAAGCTGTCGCGGGTGACTTATGAACTGGTTGCACTGGGCCCTGATACAAAACTGACTGTGACCCATAGCGAACTGGAACCCGGTTCTTCGATGGACATCGGTGTTCGTGAAGGTTGGTCTGCTGTTCTCAGCAACCTCAAGAGCATGATCGAAACCGGAAAAGCCATGTCGGAAGAGGATTGGAAATGATTTCCGATAGTTAACCGCCAAATAGACTCAAATTTGCGCTGAACGGAATCATTAGCACTTCCCCCGCTGGAATCAGGTGACTAATGTCCCGAAGATGGATGCAACCAGCAATCTTCCGCCTGATGTTAAGCCGCATGAAGGTGAGTTTCGCGACCATCGTCACTATTACGCCTGCCGGGTCTATTATGAAGACACCGACTTTTCCGGCATTGTCTATCACGCCAATTACCTGAAATTCATGGAGCGCGCGCGCTCCGACATGCTGCATCAACTCGGCATGGACCAGCGTGCGGCGTTTGAAGCGGATGATGGCGCTTATGCCGTGGTCGATATGCACATTAAATATATTGCGCCGGCCAAATTTCAGGATAATCTGCTGGTCATCAGCCATGTAAGCAAATTGCGCAAAGCCAGCGTGAATATCGAACAAATCATCATGCGCGGGGACGAGAAAATAGCGTCAGCCAGCGTTCAGGCAGCCTTCCTTACGCCCACCGGGCGACCACAGCGACAGCCGGAGGCATGGACGAAAGCCTTTGCTTCTGTCATCGCCGATGATGAAGAACAAAATTAAGAGGATATACCCTTGCTAGACAGCCTTTCGATCCACGCAGCATCCGGCGAATTTTCTCCTTTTGCCCTGTTTCTACAAGCGGATATCATCGTCAAGCTGGTGATGATCGGCCTGTTATTCGCAAGCGTCTGGACATGGATGATCATTGTCAGCTTTGCGATGAAAATTGGTCAGGTCGGAAGAAGGTCGGACCGGTTCGAAAAATCTTTTTCCAAAGCCAATGATGTCGACAAATTTTATGATGACCATAGCAAATCCGGCCTGCCCATGGCCAAGGTGCTGGCATCCGGCATGCGCGAATGGCGGCGGTCGACGGCACGCGGACCGATTGACCGGGATGGCACGCGGCAGAGGCTGGCAACCGCGATGAATGCGACTATTGCGCATGAAGTGGACAAGCTTGCCGACCGGCTGAATTTTCTCGCCACCGTGGGCAGTGTCGCCCCATTTGTCGGCCTGTTCGGCACGGTCTGGGGCATTATGCGCAGTTTTTCGGCCATTGCGGCAGAGCAGAATAGCTCGCTGGCCGTGGTCGCTCCGGGCATTGCCGAAGCGCTGTTTGCCACGGCCATCGGCCTGTTCGCGGCGATTCCGGCAGTTATCGCCTATAACCGCTTCTCTCACCGGCTCAACAAGCTGGAAGCCCGCATGGGCCGCTTTGCCGATGGATTCCACGCGACGATGAGCCGCGAACTGGAACTGGGGGAATAAGCCATGGGAATGGACCTTGCCCCCAGTAATGGCCGTCGCAATCGCGGCCGTGCACCCATGTCAGAGATTAACGTGACACCTTTTGTCGACGTCATGCTGGTGCTGCTGATCATTTTCATGATCACGGCGCCTTTGCTGGTCACCGGCGTGCCAGTAAACCTGCCGGAAAGCCGCGCCAATGCACTGGATCAGGATCAGGAACCGGTGCAGATTTCGATAGATGAAGAAGGCCGGATATATCTGGGTGAGGAAGAAATGAGCCGAAATGCCTTGGCAACACGGTTAAACGAAATTGCCGCAAACCAGAACGCGGAAGACCCCCGGCAGATCATGCTGCGCGGCGATGAAACGCTGGATTACGGATTGATCATGGCGGTCATGGGAGAGCTCAACCGGGCCGGCCTCAACCGTGTGTCTTTAGTCACAACAGGTTCATCTGAGTGAAATTAGAAATTAAAGGCTGTTATGGAAAGAGCTGAAAAAATTGGCTTAAGCGTCGCGGCTGGCGGGCATATTGCCCTGTTCGGCCTCTTGTCGCTTAGCCTGCTATCCCAGCCGGACGACGCCTATAAGTCAAAGCCCATAGAGGTTATGATTGCTGATGAAGTCGGCCTCGAAAGCGCGTCTCCCAATCCTGCTTTGGTCCCGCCTGCCACCAGCATAGCGCCCGAGCTCGGTGATCCTGAACCAGCTGAACTAAGCCAACCTGCTCCTGCAGAACTCGCGCCCGCGCCGGAGGTCAAACCGACGCCGCCGCGTGAAAAACCGGCTGCAAAACCCAAACCAGACCCTGCGCCCAAGAAAAAACCCCGGGGATCGCGCCTTGGCAAGGATTTCCTGAAAGGCGTTACCGATCAGTCATCGGTCAGCCGGAACCAGAATATCGCAGCGGAAAAAGCGTCATCCAGCGCGGTTGCTTCATTGCAACGGGAACTGCTCCGGCAGGTCAAACCCCATTGGAAACCCCCAACCGGAGCTGATGCCGAGAAATTGCGCACAAAGGTCACCGCACGACTGGACCGCAGCGGCAATATTGTCGGCACGCCGTCGGCGACCACGACAGGCATAAACGCCAGCAACCGGTCCCAGGCCGCGATCCACAAGGAGCGTGCGATTGCCGCAGTAAAACTGGCGGCGCCCTTCAAGACATTTCCCGAGAAATATTATAATGAATGGCAGGTAATCGAGCCTGTCCTCTTCCTTGGTGTATAGGCTCGGTAACTAGGAGAATATGATGGCTATAACGGCCCCAAAGCGTATCGAATCATGGCTTGTCGCCTTTACCTTGCTGATTGGCTTGGCGCTGCCTGCACAAGCGCAATTGACCGTCGATGTCGAAAATACCGCTGCGGATGAACTGACCATTGCCGTGCCGGGCCTGCCAACCCCTCGGAGTACCGAAACCCCGGCTGGCACCACCGCTGAGCTGGGTAACAAGATCAGCGATGTGATCGTCAGCAACTTGCGCTCCAGCGGCCTGTTCAAACCGCTTGGTCGCAATCGGGTCCGCGGGATCAGTTTTTCTGAAGTCACATCGCCGCAATTTCCCTATTGGAATGGCACGAATGCCTCAGCGCTTATCCAGGGTTTTGTCCGCTCCAATGGCGATGGCAAGCTCACTGTAGGTTGTTATCTCTATGACGTGGCGCTCCAAACAGAACTCACCCGGACAGGCTTTGTGGTCGAACCCGGTGACTGGCGGCGCGCGGCGCACAAATGTGCGGACAGCATCTATTCGCGCCTGACCGGTGAATCGCCATTTTTTGACAGCAGGATTGCCTATATTGCGGAGACCGGCCCCAAGGATAACCGTCGCAAAAGACTGGCAATTATGGATAGTGACGGAGCCAATCACCGGTTCATCACCAATGGTCAGGCCACGGCTCTGACACCGCGCTTTTCGCCAGATTACTCCAAGATCGTTTATCTCAGCTTTCTTGATGGCAACCCGCGCATCTATGTCTATGAAATCGGGACCGGCCGACAACAGCTGATTACCCAAAGTACCAACCCGACCTTTGCCCCGCGCTGGTCACCGGACGGGAAGTGGATACTCTATTCCATGGCGATTGCCGGGAATACCGATATCTACAAAGTGTCCTCACAAGGCGGCGAGCCCAAGCGTCTGACTTTCTCGCCCGGCATTGATATCGGCGGCAGCTTCTCCCCCGATGGCAGCCGGATCGTATTTGAAAGCGACCGTTCCGGCAGTCAGCAGCTATATGTCATGGGCGCCAATGGCGGCAATGAACGGCGGATCAGCTTTGGTGGCGGGCGCTATGCGACCCCCGAATGGAGCCCTCGCGGGGATTTGATCGCCTTTACCAGAATCGCCGGCAATTTCCGCGTCGGTGTGATGACACCCAGTGGCGGCGGACAGCGTCTGCTGACCAACAGCTGGCAGGACGAGGCCCCGACATGGGCACCCAATGGCCGGATTATCCAGTTTTTCCGAACCTCGCGCGGCTCGGGCAAGACTGGCATATGGCAGGTTGACCTCACCGGCAGAAATGAACGGCAATTGCCCACACCGGTCGACGGTTCGGATCCGGCCTGGGGACCATTACTGCCATAAAACAGGATTAAAAAGTAAGACAAGTTACTGAAAAACGATTACAACTGGCCCAAGGGCAAATAAGACTAGGAGCAGAAATATGATAAGATATGCTACCCCCCTCCTGATTACCTCCAGCCTGATTCTAGCAGGTTGCGCCAAAAAACCGCCGGAAGAGCTGCCACCCGCTCCGGCGGGAACGAGCACCCCGACACCTCCGCCGCCATCTGGCCCAGGTTATGCGCCGGGCTCTCAGGGTGATTTCCTGGCGAATACGATGTCGGACCGCATACTATTTGATACGGATCGCTATAATGTCGACTCACAGGATCAGGTTGTCCTGCAAAGTCAGGCCCAATGGCTGGCACAGCATCCCAATGCGCGGATTACAATAGAAGGTCATGCCGACGAACGTGGTACGCGGGATTATAACCTCGCCCTTGGCGAACGCCGCGCCAATGCAGCGAAAAACTATCTCGCTTCCCTAGGCGTCAGTCCGACCCGGATGACGACAGTCAGCTATGGCAAGGAACGCCCCGAGGCTCTTGGTTCCAACGAAGCCGCTTGGGCACAAAATCGCCGTGCGGTGAGCGTCGTCGTTCAATAAACGTCTAATATTTATATAGAAAAGGCCGCTAACCCGATGGGGCAGCGGCCTTTTTTATGTCTTGAGTAAAGACTTATTTCCGGGTGCCGGTCATCGCCATTTCACCGAAAGCACCAGCATTGACTGAACCCGTCAGCGTGTCGCCGTCGATGGTCGCTGTGCCTTCCAGTTTCATCGGCATAGGTACGGTCATGTTCATAACCCAGGTCAGCGTATTGCCGTCAACCTTGCCATCTTCCAGTTCCATGGATCCCATGGCGCCTTCATTGGTGCCGGTGAACGTGTCGCCATTGGTGACGATCGTCACGACAGAGGCCTGGTCACCCATAGGGGATTTGGTTACGCAATCATATGAACCATCGATAGACATATTCTTCTCCTTTTAAATCAAAGCTCTGAACCAGCGATCAGTCTTGGCCGACTGCCGAATCATTTGAACTGCCTGCCTTACTAACATCGGTGTTACCAGCTTCATAGCCACGATATTCGATTGGCATGTTAAGGGCTTCCAGCTGCGTCTTGATCTTGTCCGCATCTCCGACAATCACCCAGGTAAACCTGTCGGGATCAATTGCTCCAGCCATGGCTTTGTTGAGATCATCGGCGGTCAAGGCCCTGTAGCGATCTGCCACGGTTTCGGCATAGTTGGACGGGCGCTTGAACATGACATCGCCCTGCATTTGTCCGAGCACGCGTCTCGATTGCTCGAACTGCCCCGGCAACTGGCGGACATTGCCATTGACTGTCCGTTCCAGCTCCGCCTGTGTGACACCATTATCACCCAGGAAGCTCTTAACCTGGCCCATGATCGCGGCAACAGCGGGACCGGTCTGATTGGTCTGCACCGGCGCACGCATGATATAAGGTACATCATGCTCACCGCGCAAAATGGTGTTGCGCGTACCGTAGCTCCAGCCTTTCGTCTCACGCAGATCCATGTTGATCCGCGACAGGAAGTTCCCGCCCAGAACTTCATTGGAGGCGTTCAGGGTCAGCAAGTCATCAGTGCCCTTAAACGGCAGAACCTGACCCGCAAGGATCATTGATTGCGGGCTATTGGCCCGGTGAATAACCACGATCTTGCCTTGGGCTTCCGGAATCGCGGCATCGAAATTTTTGGCCGGAGCAGCCTGTCCCTCGGCCTTCCACTGACCAAAGCGCATTTCCAGCTTGTCGAGCAATGCCTGCTTTTCAATCTGGCCGACGGCAAATATCGTGGCATTTTCCGGACGCATCCAGCCTTTGTGGAAATTCACCAGGTCGTCCCGGCTGATCGCCGCGACGGATTGCTTCGTGCCATTGCCAGACAGGCCGCGGCCATAAGGATGGGTGTCGCCGAACAGAAGCGGCGGCAAAGCATTGGTCGCGATGCTGCGCGGGTTGCTTTCTTCACGGTCGATGGCAGTCAGCTGCTGCACCCGTATGCGTTCGATATCGTCTGTTTTGAAAGCAGGGTTTTTGACAATGTCGGCCATCAGGTCGAGCGACGCATCGAGATTTGGATTAACCGCGCTCAAACTGACATCCGTGCGATCCCGTCCGCCGCCGACACTGACATTGGCCCCCAGACGTTCTTGCTGTTCGGCAATCTGTACCGAGGTCAGGCTAGTCGTGCCTTCCTCCATCATCGCTATGGTGAAGTTTTGCAGGCCAATCTTGTCGGCAGGATCAGCAGCAGCCCCGGCATCAAAAGACAGGGTCACACGGGTCATTGGAACCGCATTGCGCTGAGCGAAATAGACTTTGATGCCGTTGGACAATGTCGCTGTTTCGACATCGGGAAAATCAACGTTCGGAATCTCTCCAACCGGAGGAAGAGAGGATCGATCAACTGGCTCGCGTACAGCATTCTCACTACCGTCCTGCATATAAAAGGCAGGAGCAGTGAGCGTTCCGGTTCGCGCGCCTTTACCGGACTCTACTTCCTGATAGGCCTCCCGCTCGCCTGGCACCACACGGATACCGACTACCGGCCGGGTCAGCCATTTTTTCATTGCTGCCTTAACCGATTCCGGGGTTGCAGAGGCCAGTCGCTCCAGTTCCTTTTTATAATATTCCGGGTCATCAGAATAGAGTTCGCCCTGCGCCAGTGCAGTCGCTTTGCCATTAAATCCGCCAACCTGCTCCAGCCCGGCAATACGGGCAGCGGCATCTCGCGTCGCAACCCGCTGCACTTCATCTACCGTCGGTCCGTTCTCAATGAAATCGGCGATAATCTCGTCCAGCCGCTTGGCGACCAAGTCTGCATCTTCACCTGGCTTCACATCGGCCTGAATATTAACGAGACTTCCGTGCACGAACGGAATCACAAAGGCAGATACTGCCACCGCGTTTTTCTCTTCCCGCACCATGATATTGTCGAGCCGCGAACTTGCGAGACCGCCCAGCACTGTCATGCCGACATCCAGTGGCGTGTAGTCCGGATCATTCAGACCCGGGACGATCCAGTTGCGATAGATACGCGTCGTCGCAACCTTGTCCTTCATCACATCGAAAACCGGTTCATCCAGGGTTGGCAATTCCGGGTTCAGCTCCGGAATTGGTTTGCCTTTGGGAATGGCACCGAACCATTTTTCGACCAGCGGTTTCGCGGCCACAGCATCAATGTCGCCAGCCAGCACCAGAATCGCATTATTCGGCCCATAATGGTCAATAAACCATTGCTTCATATCGTCGAGAGAAGCGGCTTCGAGATCTTCCAGTGAGCCAATGGTGCTATGCCCGTAAGGATGGCCTTCTTCAGGAAACAGTAGTTCCGTCTGCCGATAGCTGACCAGCCCATATGGCTGGTTATCACCCTGTCGCTTCTCGTTGGAAACCACGCCAATCTGGTTGTCGAGTTTCTCCTGCGTCACCGCACCCAGCAAGTGCCCCATCCGGTCGCTTTCAAGAAACAGTGCGACATCAAGGGCAGATTTGGGAACCGTCTGGAAATAATTGGTCCGGTCCAGCCAGGTCGTCCCGTTCAAATCGGTCGCACCAATTTGCCGCAGCGGCTCAAAATAATCGCCCGGAGCGTTTTCAGAACCGTTGAACATGATGTGTTCGAACAGGTGGGCGTAACCCGTTTTGCCCTTGGGTTCATTCGCAGAGCCGACGCCATACCAGATGGAGACCGCCACGATCGGTGCCTTGCGATCGGTGTGGACCAACACCTTCAAACCATTGTCGAGGGTAAATCGTTCATAGGGAATATTGACCGCATCAACCAGCTGGCCAACCGGCGCCGGCGCGGCGCTTCTTTGGTTATCGGCATAGGCTGGAGCGGCAAAGCTAAGGGCAGTCGACGTGAGTGCAATCGCAACCGTGCGGGAAAAGCGTGACATCCGGAAATCCTCTTCAAAATATTATATCATTGGAAACTACTATGGGCAGGCAGGCTTGTCGCGCAAGTCCTGTTCGATCTTCGACAAACGGTCGATCTCAATCGACCAACAACAACGCTCACTAATAGTCTATTTCTTTTTCCAGCCCCAGAACAGATGGCAAGGCAATATGTTCCAGACAGAATAGCCATCGTCTATTCGGTCAAAATGGGGTGCCATGAAATCGCGGGCACGTTTGACGAATTGATAGACCAGAAAAGCCCCACCCGGGCGCAGCGCAGCATGGGTTTCTTCTGCTATTTTCGGTCCCAACTGATTGGGCAAGGTAGAAAATGGCAGGCCGGACAATATGTAGTCCGCCTTGTCGTGACCAAGATCGTTCAATATCTGCTGCACGTCCGCTGCAGATCCGTGAATGGGATAGAAACGGCTGTCGCGAATGCTCTTGCCAAGATATTCGATAAAATCCGGATTAAGGTCGATGACAATCAATGTGGCATCCGGCTTCATGCGTTCCAGCACCGGCCGGCAGAATGTGCCAATGCCGGGTCCATATTCGACGAACACATCACATTCATTCCAATCAACCGGTTCCAGCATTTTTTTGACAGTTGCGGCCGACGAGGGAATGATCGAGCCGACCATGACGGGATGCTTCAGGAAACCTTTGAAAAACACTCCCCATGCACCGAAGGTCCGGGCCGCACGCAGCTTGATTCGCCCCCATAATGGCGCTTTTGCAATGGTGTTAGTCAATCAGAATCTCCTGCTATCATCCCGCTGTCTTATTAAGCCATAACAGTATCACATTCAAACATCTTCGCGCTTGTCCGGGGCGGGGAGAGGTTTAAAAGAGCAATATGAAACTCCATCCTCTTGACTGTATCGCTGTCATCTTTTGTGCCCAGCGCACCAAGGATGATGATGAAGCCTATGAAGCGGCCGCAAATGTCATGAGCAATCTCGCCGCGCAGCAATCCGGATATCTCGGACAGGACAGCAGCCGCTCGAAAGACGGCCTGGGAATCACGGTCAGCTATTGGGAAACCGATGAAGCGGCCAAGGCCTGGCGCGATCATCCGGTTCACAGCGCGATCCGCGAACAGGGTCGTGACAAATGGTATGAAAGCTATACGCTCCATGTCGCACGCATAGAACGCAGCTATGACTGGAATAAATCTGGGATTGGAAAAAATAGCGTGCCATAGGGCATTCATGGCTGATTCTCCCGCCCCGCCCGTTGCTGCCAAGAAGCACAAGACCATCGACAGCACCCGGATGACGGTGCTGTTCGCGGTGATGCTTGTTACGGCTTCGGGCAATACCGCCATGCAATCGATACTGCCGACCATCGGCACGCAGCTGCACATCCCAGATTTCTGGGTCAGCGCCGCGTTCAGCTGGTCTGCTTTATTGTGGGTTTATACCGCACCCAAATGGGCCCGGCTATCGGATCATCGCGGGCGCAAGGCCTTGATGCGGCTGGGGATGATTGGCTTTACTTCGTCAATGGCACTGGCGGGCCTGGCGCTGTTCCTGGGCTTACTGGGTTGGTACAGTGCGCTGTGGACCTTCATCCTGTTCGCCATATTCCGAAGCCTTTACGGCGGACTGGGATCGGCCGCACCACCGGCAGTTCAGGCCTATGTTGCTGCCCGGACCCCGCGCGAAGATCGTACCAAGGCGCTGTCGCTGATTTCTTCCTCCTTTGGTCTGGGCACGATTGTCGGTCCGGCTATTGCGCCATTGCTGATCCTCCCGTTTCTGGGCCTGTCGAGCCCGATGTTCGCTTTTGCGTTTATCGGAATCCTGGTGATGGTCGCGCTGGCACTCAAACTACCCAATGACGATCCCGGGTTTGAAGCACGCGGTGTCGTCACCTCCGAACCTTATAGTGCAGCGCCCTCGGCAGGCAGCCTCAAAGACGACGGCCATGATGACCAGCCAGTGGGCAAACCAGCGCCGGGCAGCATACCGCCGCGGCTTCGCTGGGGCGACAAACGTATCAAGCCATGGCTGATCACAGGCATCATGGGCGGCAATGCCCATGCGGTGATATTGGGCGTAATCGGCTTTCTGGTACTCGACCGGCTCGGCCTTAGAGACGATCCGAAAACAGCAATCGAGATGACCGGCATTGTTCTTATGTCGGGTGCGGCAGCAACCTTGCTCGCGCAATGGGGCCTGATCCCGCTCTTGCAAATGGGGCCACGATCGTCAGTTTTGTGGGGCATGTTGCTTGCCGCTGTCGGCTGCCTGATCATCGGCGTATCGGGCGATCTTTACGGCATCATAATCGGCTTTGCAGTCAGTTCGCTGGGATTTGGTCTATTCCGTCCCGGCTTTACCGCAGGCGCTTCACTGGCGGTCGAACGATCGGAGCAAAATGGGGTTGCCGGCATCGTCGCGTCAGTAAACGGTATGGCGTTCATAGCATCACCGGCACTGGGCGTATTGCTGTACACCTACGTCAGTGCGCTGCCTTTCTGGATTGCAGTCACCATGTGCCTGTTCATCTTTGGCTGGGGCTTCAAAACGCTAAAGCTGGATGACGCGGTGGCAACTAGCTGATAAATCAAAATTCATGCTTGCTGTCGTTCACCGGCGTCAACATGCCGGGGGCGACAAAACCAATCGGTTCGGCGCGCATCGCATTTTGTTTCAGCTGTGCTTCCATCTTGGAATATTCTTCCTCCATTTCCGGCGTGACCGAAGCGCGGCTATCTTTCAGCGCGCGCTCAAAATGCTTCATCGACACTTTCTCGACCAGACCACCATGCTCACGCAAGGCATAAAGACCGGCGCGGCGCACCAGATCTTCCAGGTCAGCGCCGGAATAGCGCTCGGCGCGCGCAGCAATATCATCAAGGTCGACATCTTTGTCGATTGGCATTTTGGCGGTGTGGATCGCCAGGATACGGCGGCGGCCATCTTTTTCCGGAACCGGCACATAGACCAGTTCATCAAAACGGCCGGGACGCAATAAAGCCGGATCGACTAGACCGGGCCGGTTGGTTGCGCCGATTAAAATAACCGACTGCATCTCTTCAAGCCCGTCCATTTCAGCCAGTATCGTATTGACCACGCGTTCAGTCACTTGCGGTTCGCCCATACCGCGGCCACGCGCGGGCACCAGACTGTCAATCTCGTCAATGAACAGAACTGTCGGGGCGACCTGCCGTGCACGTGCGAAAAGCCGCGCAATTTGTTGCTCACTCTCACCGTACCACTTTGATAAAAGATCGCTGGACTTCGTCGCGATGAAATTGGCTTCCGCTTCCCGTGCCACCGCTTTGGCAAGCAATGTCTTGCCGGTGCCGGGCGGTCCGTAGAGCAAAAATCCCTTGGCTGGACGGATACCCAGCTTGGCAAAAGCCTCAGGGCTTTTCATTGGCAGTTCGATGCCCTCTTTCAAACGCATCTGCGCATCATCGAGACCGCCAATATCTTCCCAGCGCACATCCGGTGCCTGAACCATTACCTCACGCATGGCCGACGGTTGCACCCGTTTCAACGCCTCGACGAAATCATCGCGGCGCACCACCAGTTCCTCCAGTACTTCCGGCGGAACGGTCTCGGACTCCAGATCCAGCTTCGGCATGATCCGGCGAACAGCTTCTATGGCCGCCTCGCGCGTCAATGCCGCCAGATCAGCACCGACAAACCCATAAGTTGTGCGGGCCAATTCCGTCAGATCGACCGCGGGCTCCAGTGGCATGCCGCGGGTATGAATGCCCAAAATTTCCTTGCGACCACGCAGGTCCGGAACGCCGACGATAATTTCCCGATCAAACCGGCCCGGACGGCGCAGCGCCTCATCAATCGCTTCCGGGCGATTGGTTGCGGCAATAACCACCAGATTGAGGCGCGATTCCAGTCCATCCATAAGCGTGAGCAATTGAGCGACCAGGCGCTTTTCCGTCTCCCCCTGCACTTCGCCGCGCTTGGGGGCGATGGAGTCAATTTCATCAATGAACAATATGGAAGGCGCCGCCTTTGTTGCAGCTTCAAAGACCTCGCGGAGTTTTTTCTCCGATTCGCCATAGGCAGACCCCATGATTTCAGGGCCATTGATGAGGAAGAACTCCGCATCGCTTTCATTCGCTACTGCGCGCGCCAGACGGGTTTTTCCGGTTCCCGGAGGACCATGGAGCAAAACCCCGCGTGGCGGGTCAACGCCGAGCCGCGTAAACAACTGCGGATAGCGCAGCGGCAGCTCCACCATTTCACGCAACTGATCAATCGTCTCGTGAAGTCCGCCAATGTCATCATAGGTCACATCGGCACGGCGATGCTCTGTCGATTCCTCATATTCGGGGCGCAGCTCAACTTCGGTCTTCTCGTCAATATGCACAAAACCCTTGGGCACGGTGGACACAACCATCAGGCGGATCTGGGTGAGCGAAAAAGCAGGTGCGGCGAGCATCTGTTGCAGCTGCGGTGGCATATCGCTGCGATCAACCTGTTGCTGACCATGGGTCGCGACAAAATCACCGGCATTCAAAGGGCGCCCCATGAAACTGCGTTTCAGGCCAGCACCGCTGCCATGCAGGCGCAGGTCTTTCTGGGCAGGTGCGAAAATGACTTTCTTGGCCGGTTTCGACTCAACCTTTCGAATCTCAACAAAATCACCCGAGCCCACGCCGGCATTGGCCCGCTGCAAACCGTCAAGCCGCACAAAATCAAGCCCCTCATCCTCCGGGTAGGGCAGAACTGCACGGGCGGGAGTCGCCTGCTTGCCGCATATCTCAACCACATCCCCTTCCATCAAACCGAGTTTGCTCAGATTGTCCCGAGACAGACGCGCGAGTCCGCGGCCGCTATCTTCCGGCCGCGCATTGGCAACTTGTAACTTTATCATCTGGGAATCGGATTCAGGGTCAGATTTGGATTCGGATTTTGGATCAGATTTCGGATCAGACATGGGGGGATGGACTCCTGCCACTTTTATTGTTTCCAACAAGATAGGGAGGCATCCGTCATTATGCGACTCCGAATTTGCCGCGAATCCAGCAGGCAGGATGAGGAGAGCCGGATTTCAGGCAAAAAAAAGGCCAATCCCGAAGGACTGGCCTGTAAAAGTTTTTAGGAGAGGATGCCTGAAAGGCGAGACCTATTTGGGGCAGAATCGTTTATGTTGCAAGTGCGAAAAGAACATTGTCAGTTGCATAATGTGCAATTTATTAATTATGTTAGGCACGCGATTTAGCCAATCTATTCAAATTTAGTGCAATTTTGCGTTGCACAATTCGCATTTAACCGCAATATCAACACCACCATGCGACGTCTCCCTCCCCTACGCGCCTTGGAAGCCTTCATCCGCGTCGCGCGACTCGGCTCATCCAAGGCGGCTGCAGCAGAACTAGCCCTTTCTGCCCCGGCGCTGAGCCGCCGAATCAAATCTCTTGAAGATCATATTGGCAAGCCCCTGTTTGAGCGGCGTAATCAGGCAATGATCCTGAACGACGATGGCGAGGTACTGCTCAATGCGGTGGCGCCAGCTATGGAAACGATTGGCGAAGCGGTTGATCAAATGACCGTCAGCGGCAGCGATCTTAGACTGCGACTTGGTGTATTGCCGCTTTTCGGAGCAACGCGCCTCTTGCCGCGCCTGCCGGAGCTGAGAAAACTCTATCCCAAGCTGCATATTGATGTCGACACCTCTACACATGCAGAAAATATGCTGGGTGACGTAATTGATGCTGCAATAATCATTGCGGATCATGTCGATCCCAATCTCTATGCCGTGAAGCTGGACAGCAACAAGGTATATGCCATTGCCGCAGCAGAACTTGTTAACGGCCCCAATGCCATCAAAACGCCGCAAGATCTGAAGGACCACAACATATTAATCCACAGCGACATGGCGAAAGCCTTTGATCGCTGGAAAGAAGCTGTCGGTCTGCCAGATCTGGACCCGGCCAGCGTCGACCATATGAATAGCGGTCCTTTAATGCTGGAGGCCGCCGCCCAGGGCCTGGGCGTCGCCATTATGCATGGCGGTCATTTCTCCGATGCAAATGACCCCCGCCTCGCCCGGCTGTTCGATTATGATATCGACAGTCCTTACTCCTATTGGTTCGTCTGCCGCAAACGGGACAAGAAAAACCGGGCTGTGCGGATTTTCCATGATTGGGTCTTAAAAGCAGGACTTTAGGCGACGAAGCGTGCCTGTTTGGCCGCTGGATGCTCATGACATTTATATTATTTTCTGATAAAAGAACAGAATCGTCACGCTGTATCGACATTTTTTGTCGTAAAACCAAATATTGGGGAAATATAATGCTGCGGAACTGCAGTATAATATTGACCGATTAAGATATTGGAGAAAATGCATGCGTTTCAAGACTTTGGCTACCTTATCCGCTCTATCTCTTTCGACAGCGCCTGTTATGGCGCAATCGCAGGCGGTCGCCCCTGTGACCAGCGCAAGCGTAGAGCGCGTTTCCGCGACTCAGGAACAAGCCAATAATTTAGGGGGCGGCAGTGATACCATCCTTGCGGTGCTGGCCGGCGCCATTGCAGTCGCCTTTGTAACGCTCACCATAATCAATGACGATGATGATGACGATACACCCACAAGCCCCTGACAAAAGTGGAATCTGATTTCACTTTACACCCGCGATAACCAATCAAGATCAGGCCCTTCTCAAGGGCCTGATTTGCGTTGACAGTGCGGTCTTTTACTTGGCCGCCAGTTTGTTCAATATATCGGATGCAAATATACTCAGCGTATCGTCGCGGGCACCCATGATGACAATGCGATCTCCCGGCTTCGCAATTCCGACTATATGCTCTCCGCAGTCCTCCCGATCCGCTATATGCTTTGCGTTTCCGCCAGCCACCTTGACCGCATCGGTAATGGAATTACTGCCGATGCTGCGATCGACAGTACCACCAAAATAAACCGGATCGCACAGGATCACCCGGTCATCCCCATCGAGCAGCTCGGCAAATACCTCGGCCAGCTCGGCACCCATCTTGTGTATCGGCCCAAATCCGTGCGGCTGAAAAAAAGCGATGATACGGCCAGGGAAGGCCTTCATGGTTTTGAGTGTGGCCGCGATCTTGTCAGGATTGTGCCCAAAATCATCGATCACGCTCATGTCATTTGCTGTGCCGACAATGTCAAAACGTCGCGCAAGGCCTGTGAATGTAGCAATGGCGGCAACACTGGTTGTCACTGGCACACCAACGGCGGATGCCGCTGCGATGGCAGCAAGAGCGTTGGCGATATTGTGATGACCGGGCACCCGCATGGTGACCGGAAAACTGTTTCCTTCGACCGATAATGTGAAGCGGCTGCTGATCGGAGCTTCCTCCACATCAGAGGCCTGGAAATCCGCCTTATCGGAAAATCCGAAACTGATGGCTTGGCTTAGCTCAAGCCCATCAACCAAAGCTGCCGTTTCCGCATCATCCGTGTTCCAGATGCAGTGCTTTGCCTTGCTGGCAAAGTCGCCAAAAAGCTGACGCAATTCCTCCAGGCTTTTATGGTCCAGACTGACATTGTTCAAAACAGCGATTTCCGGATCAAACAAGGCAATCGACCCGTCACTTTCATCGACCTCACTGACCATGATGCCGCCTTCACCGACCCGAGAGCTGGCAAAAGGCGCATCATCCGCAACAAAGTTCTTCATCACGGCGCCATTCATGATCGTCGGGTCCAGACCAGCCTCGGTCAATATCCAGCCGATCATACCGGTTACGGTCGACTTGCCGCTGGTCCCGCCAATCGCGATACTGCGCGGGGATGTATTAAACTGCTGCGCCAACAATTCCGCCCGGGTCATGCGGGCGCAGCCAAGACTGTTGGCTTTGGCAACATCCGGTACGGTGTCTTCAATGGCGGCGGACGCGATCAATATCTGGTCGCCCGAGGTCAGGCCGCTGCCGTCTTGCGTAAACAGCCCAACACCCTTTTCTTTCAACCATTCAAACTTGGTGGCCAGCCGCCCCTGATCGAGCGCCCGGTCCGAACCCGATACTTCGGCACCGCTTTCCCGGACGATCATCGCCAGCGGCAACATGCCCGATCCACCAATGCCACAGAAATAATAGGATTTGTCTTTACTCATCATCTCCCGCTATGGCCTCGACAGCTTTTTGGCAATTATATTGGCGTAAAAACAAGGTGGAGGGGATAAAAATATCGTGGGACAGTTCAGGATCGGCATTTGTGCGCCGTCAACGCCCTTATATAAAGAGGAGGCTGACCAGCTTATCGCCCTCACCGGCCAAAGCCACCCGGAAGCCGAGCTGGTTTTTCACGATCAATGCTTTGCCATTGAGGGACATTTTGCGGGGACGGATGATCTGAGATCATCGGCTTTCCTGTCACTAGCCAATGACCCATCCATTGATGCCATTTGGTTTGCGCGTGGTGGCTATGGCGCAGCGCGGATTGTCGATGAAATCTTGGCCGGACTCGAACCAGCGGCGCAACACAAACAATATATGGGATATAGCGACGGCGGCAACTTGCTCGGCGCGCTATATAAGGCTGGCATTGGCACACAGGCGCATGGCCCGATGCCGGTCGACATGCGCCGCGATGACGGGATGGTCGCCGTCCGGCGCGGACTCGACTGGCTGGTGCACCAGGATAAAGCCGCGTTGGAACCACATGTTGAGACAGGTCAGAAATATGCTGCGTTCAACCTGATGACTTTGGCGATGATGGTGGGTACGCCCTTGCTGCCCGATCTCAAAGGCCACGTGCTGATGATCGAGGAAATTGCCGAATATCTCTACGCTTTTGACCGCGCCCTGTTCAATGTCACAACACATCTGGCGGATAAGGGTTTGGCAGGTATTCGCCTCGGCCGGGTCAGTGAAGTGCCGGAAAATAACCGGCCCTTTGGCGAAGAAGCGGAGGAAATCGTCCAGCGCCTATGTGATCGCTATGCCATCCCCTATCTGGGCGGAGCGGATATCGGTCATGATGTGGACAACAAGGTTGTTCCGTTCGGAGCCTTACCGGCTTGAAACTCTACCTAAGCTTTTAAATCCGGATCGAGTGCCAAATCTTCGTCCAGCTGCACGCCATAGCTGTTCAGCATCATTGAAACCTGGGTATATTGACCAACGGTCATGACCAGATCCATACGCTGTTTCTCGGTCAATTCAGACAGTGCGGACCAGGTTTCGTCGGTCACAAAGCTGTCGCTGGTCAACTCATCGGTCGCCTGCAGCATCGCGGCTTCCAGAGGCGTCCAGCCCGGTGCATCCGGTCCTTGTTTGATCCGTTCAATCTCTTCATCGGTTATCCCGGCATCTTTACCGATGCGAACATGCTGCGCCCATTCATAACCGGATTTCCAGTTAAATCCCGTCCGCAGGATAATGATTTCCCGTTCACGCTCCGGCAGGCTGTTGTGGCGTGACAGCATATAGCCGCCCCACCACATGAAGGCCTTGAACGCTTTTGGTGCGCGGGCCAGTGTCCGAAAAATATTGAACACGGGGCCTTGCTGGAAACGCTCGCCCAGCATCGCTTTTTGCTCGTCGTCCATATCCGCATCAGATAGCGGAGCGATACGCGGCTTACCGAGGCGCATTATTCCGGCGCTTCGACTTCACCGCGGGCGATACGCTTGTCCAGTGTGTTGGTTTCAAAGTCGCTTGCATCATGGCGTTCGTGCAACTGAGTCTCTGGTTCGCCATAAGGCCGGTTGACCATCATGCCGCGCTTCACTGCGGGGCGATCACCCAGTTGCGCTGTCCAGCGCTGGACGTTTTTATAATCCTGTACGGCCAGAAATTCACCGGCTTCATAAAGGACGCCGCGCGCCAACCCACCATACCACGGGAAAATCGCCATATCGGCGATACTATAGTCATCGCCCGCGAAATATTCATTGTCCGCAAGATGGCGATCAAGCACGTCCATCTGCCGTTTTACTTCCATTGCATAGCGGTTGATCGGATATTCATATTTTTCTGGTGCATAAGCATAGAAATGGCCGAACCCGCCGCCAAGGAAGGGCGCGCTGCCCATTTGCCACATCACCCAGTTGATCGTTTCGGCACGTGTCGCGCCGTCCTTTGCCAAGAATTTATCGAACTTCTCAGCCAGGTAGATCAACATGGAACCGGATTCAAAAAGCCGGGTTGGCGGGGTCGTACTGTGATCCAGTAACGCGGGAATTTTACTGTTCGGATTAATGTCGACAAAGCCGCTGCCAAATTGCGAACCTTCACCAATATTGACCAACCACGCATCATATTCCGCTGCGCTGATTCCGGCTTCCAAAAGCTCTTCGAACATGATTGTGACTTTAACCCCATTGGGCGTGCCGAGCGAATAAAGCTGAAAGGGATGGTTGCCGACCGGCAGTTCCTTGTCATGGGTCGGGCCTGCAATCGGGCGATTGATATTGGCAAAACGCCCGCCACTTTCACTATCCCATGTCCAGACTTTAGGTGGGGTATATTCAGCCGGTTTGTCGGTCATTGCTTCGGTCTCCAATTGCCAGTCTATTCTTTCCGCGTGAAACGCGATGTTCTCCCGCGAGTGCCATCAATGTAGCTCAGCTTTTCTTCTGACACGGAATAGAGCAGATAGCAGGTTTGTTTTTCTTTTCCGCGCAAAACGAATGCTTTACCATCTATATCTGGCACGCGCGTCTTGCAGCTATCGACAAAGATGATCGATACTTCATCTTGCTGTTCGCCATTCCGGAGGGTTCGAAAGCTGCTGCCCTCCACTAAGATAGTATCTGCGGAATTGTTGTCAGACACCCATTGCCCCTGCATGTCGGCAAGAGAACCGGTTTCGGCGGCGGCGGGATCAATGGGCGCCGTTACCTGAATTTCAGCGCCGTCTGCTTCATCATCTCCGGCCGCACAGGATACCAGCAACAAGCTGGTTGATGCGAGGCCGGAGAGGAAGGCGCTTTTCACAAATAGGCCGCTTAAGCTTAGCCCAGTGTCACGTTTTTGATTGAGCCGGGCTCTGCCGGTGGCTCACCTTTGGGCAGCGCATCCACGGCATCCATGCCGCTTGTTACTTCGCCCCAGACAGTATATTGGCCGTCCAGGAAACCGGCGTCGTCGAGGCAGATGAAAAACTGGCTGTTCGCGCTATTTGGGTCCATTGTCCGGGCCATCGAGCAAACGCCCCGACTGTGCGGAGCATCGCTAAACTCGGCCGGAATATCCGGCTTGTCGGAACCGGACATGCCTGTGCCGGTTGGATCACCACCTTGCGCCATGAAACCGTCAATCACACGGTGAAAAACAACACCGTCATAAAAACCTTCCGATGCCAGCTCGGTAATCCGCTCAACATGGCCGGGTGCCAGATCAGGGCGTAGTTTGATTTCGACATCGCCGGTATTGAGGTGGAGGGTCATTTTTTCATGCGCCATGGAACATTCCTTACGATTTGTGTTTCGGTGATAAAATCTCTGGCCCTGCATATAGGGGGGCAATTCGTAAAAATCACCCGCTCCTTTCGATAAATGTCACAAAAGATTGCAATTATACCGGCACAGCTATTACAAACCCGCCTCATGTGACGCCAATGACCAGAAAAGGGGAGCATCGCCATGACCGAGATGACAGACGCTCCTGAAGTGGAAGATGTTGCACCACCACGCCTGGATGAAGACAACCGCCTGACCGATGAATTTGTCCGCTCGGTTTCCGAGGCGGTGGACGACGGCAATGCCAATCTTGCGCAGGAATTGGTCAACCCGCTGCACAATGCCGATATTGCCGATCTGTTCGAGTTAATCGACGAGGATGAGCGCGCGCCGCTAGCCGGGGCACTGGGCGATCTGGTCAGCGCCGATGTTTTGTCGGAAATGAACGAGCATGTTCGCGAAGATCTGATCGAGATACTGGAACCTGGCCAGATTGCTGACCTTACGGAACAGCTCGAAACCGATGATGCGGTTGCGATTATCGAGGACCTTGAGGAAGGCGAACAGCAAGCGGTTCTGGCCGAGCTGGATGACGAAGACCGCGCGGTTATCGAGAGTGCTCTTACCTATCCCGAGGAATCCGCAGGCCGCATCATGCAGCGGGATCTGGTCGCCGTGCCAGAGCATATGAATGTCGGCCAGCTGATTGACTATCTGCGCGAACATGGGGACCTGACCACCGAATTCTGGGAAGTCTATGTAGTCGATCCATCCTATAAACCGGTCGGGACCTGTCAGCTTAGCTGGATATTACGGGTGCCCCGTGACATTGCGGTTGCCGATATCATGAAGCGGGAACAAACCTTGATCCCGGTCGACATGGATCAGGAAGAAGTGGCGCTGCGTTTCCAGAAATATAATCTGATCTCGGCTGCTGTCGTCAACGAAGACGGTCGTCTGATCGGCATGATTACCGTCGACGACATTCTTCATATCGTCGAAGATGAAGCCAGTGAGGATGTCCTGCTGCTCTCCGGAGCTGGCGAAGGCGATATTAACGAGCCGATCCGCGACAGCTATAGGTCACGTGTAAAATGGCTGATTGCCAACCTTGCCACCGCAATGATTGCGAGCTTCGTGATCTCGATATTCGGAGCAGCCATCGAACAGATGGTCGCACTTGCCATATTGATGCCGATAGTGGCCTCAATTGGAGGTAATGCAGGTACACAAACCATGGCGGTTTCGGTGCGCGCGCTAGCGATGAACGAACTAACCCGGTCCAATACGCGCAGGGTGATCATACGCGAATTTCGCGTAGCAATGCTCAATGGAGGGACAATTGCCGTTCTGATTGGTATTGGTACGGCTCTGGTTTTCAGCAATCCGATGCTCGGCGGGGTCATAGCAGCGGCCATGCTCATTAACATTGTCATAGCGGGCTTTGCCGGAATTTTTGTCCCGGTCATGCTGGAACGGATGAAACAGGATCCGGCATTGGCATCATCCGTCTTTGTCACCATGATCACCGATACAATGGGCTTTTTGGCTTTCCTTGGCCTTGCAGTGGCAAGCGGGATGGTTGGTTTCTAGCGCATGCATAAAATTGAAACAGAGCGGCTGGTGCTGCGCCCTCATATCGCCAATGATTTTGACGCTTACAAAGCCATGTCGCAAGATCCGGAGGTTATGCAATTCATTGGACGGGAGCCATCGAAAGATGACGAGGCATGGCTGCGTTTTCTGGCGCATTCCGGTCGATGGGAATTTTGCGGTTACGGGCTGTTTGCTGTCATCGAAAAAGAAAACGCTCGCTATATTGGAGATGCCGGTTTCAGTGATTTCCGTCGCGGCCTGGGCGCGGACTTTGATCCTTATCACGAGGCTGCCTGGATGTTCTCAACCGCTGGTCAGGGCAAGGGATATGCTTTTGAAGCCATGTCCGCCGCACAAAAATGGTTGGACGATGAATTCTCGCCGGAGAAAACAGTGTGTATCATCAGCCCAGACAATGGTCCGTCGATAAAACTCGCAGGCAAGCTGGGATATCGAGAGACGGAGATCAGCCGCTACAAGGATAGCGACGTTATGATGTTTGAACGCATCAACCGATAAAAGCCGTAATGACCGGCCATCATCCTGAACGGCTTTCGACCAGCCAAGGCTTATAGACCGAAGCAAAATTGCGCATGTCGGTATAAATGCGATCGCGTCCGCATGGTGCAATCATCTCACAGATCAGCGCATCGAAACTGGGCCGACACTCTTGCCTGACACAGCATAGCATGTTCAGCAGCAACATCTCGTCCGGCATCGTGTGCGGACAACAGGCGCGAGCGATTTTCACGCTTTCAGGCCAAGCCTCGCCAATGGCTTCAACCAGGATGAGAAAACGGTTTGCCGCAAGCTCCCCGCCAAGACGATCCTGTAAATAGGGACGCGAGTCACGATAGCATTTCTGGCTCATGACCGCGACACGCAATGACATGATGATTCTGGCCTCTGAGGCAGCGAGCGACATCAAGTCGGGTAAAGGCGTTATCAGTTTTGCGAGACTGCCGGCCCTCAGATTGCTTAGCTCTGATTTCCCGGTTCCCGATTTTTCCGGCTCCGACCTTCCCGACCATGATCCCATATGCGCTTCTCCTCTTTCAGATAGGATTATGAATGTATGATATTGATAATCATTTGCAACAAAAATATTGACTATGGGATGAATAGAGCTTTCGAGGCTGCAAGCGGCATCCAAAATCCCAAGGCCGCTTGACTAATCCGGCCTCGCCCCACACATAAGCCCCATGCCGCTCAACATGACCAAAATCGCGTTTCGCAGCGAGAGTCCCGCGACGTTGCGGGCTTGGCTGGAATCGCACAAGGACCAGGGTGAAGCTCGGCTGACGACGCGTTACCTGCCCAAGCGTCATGCCGAAATGATTGGCGGATCGCTCTATTGGATTCATCAGAAGAAGATCGTCGGACGCAGTCCAATTATCGGTTTCATGGAAAATGGCGAAGGCCGCCAATGGATCCGGCTCGAACCCAAGCTGATCGCAGTACAGACCATACCGCGCCGTGCGCATCAGGGCTGGCGTTATCTGGAAGAAAAGGATGCACCACCTGATTTGGGCGAAGGCGCCGAAGGGGCCGAAGAAATGCCCGCCGAAATGCTTGGCGAACTGTCGAAACTCGGGCTAGTTTAAGGTTCTGAAGTCTAATCGCCCATGGCAACGAAATTTTTCCTGTATAATATCAAAGGGATAGCACTTTTCGTGTGAAGCCAATTCCCATAAAATATTCATTGCTTTTTCATCAACTTAATCGCCAAATGGGATAAAAACGTCATTTTTGCAATGACTTGCATGTCCATTTTTTCCAATTGGCAATCATAGCTTGGCTGTATCCATCCAAGCAGAACGATGACGCGTCCCCCCACCCCCAAACTGACGGTCATTGTTCGAAACGACAAACAAGTTTCCCATCAACCATGGTGACCCGCCATCTACCTGGGAAACGGATGGTTCAGTGAGTGTCGTCACATTCACAGAATAACAGGGGAACAGGTCGGAGCGATCCGGCCTGTTTTCTTTTGTACCTGCCGGCCCAGATCACAATATGCCCAATGATCCCGACAGCAAACCGGGAGAAGGCAAAAAAAAGGCGGCCCGCAGGCCGCCTTTCTCGAAACTTGGATATGGTATCGCGGTTTAGCGTTTTGAGAATTGGAAGCTCTTACGCGCTTTCGCTTTACCGTATTTCTTACGCTCAACCTTACGGCTATCGCGGGTTAGGAAGCCTGCCGCTTTAACCGTGGAGCGCAGGGCTGGCTCATATTTGGTCAGGGCCTGCGAAATACCATGTTTCACAGCACCGGCCTGACCGGATAGTCCGCCACCTTTGACCGTAACGTCAACATCATATTGACCTTCACGATCGGTAATCGCGAAAACCTGATTCAGAACCAGACGTAGCGTTGGGCGTGCGAAATAAGTTTCCTGATCGCGGCCGTTGACCGTGATCTTGCCCTTGCCGGGCTTCAGCCAAACGCGCGCAACCGCGTCTTTACGACGACCGGTCGCGTATGCGCGGCCATATTGGTCCAGCTCCTGCTCGCGCAGCGGCATGGTTGATACGGGCGGCTCAGCGGTATCGGCCGCGCCGCCTTCAGCAGCAGGCGCGTCGGTTACGGCATCGCCAGCAATTTCTTTAAGATCAGCGAGATCGGTTTTTACATCAGACATTATGCGCTCACCTTGTTCTTGCGGTTCATGGAAGCCACGTCGAGCGGCTGTGGGTCTTGGCCGGCATAAGGATGCTCGGTGCCATTGAAGAGGTGCAGGTTACGCATCTGCGCAAAGCCCAGCGGACCTTTTGGAATCATGCGTTCAACCGCTTTTTCCAAAACACGCTCAGGGAATTGACCTTCAAGGACTTTTTCCGCTGTGCGCTCTTTCAAGCCGCCGGGATAGCCGGTGTGCTTGTAGTAGATTTTGTTCTTGGTCTTGTTGCCAGTGAACTTCACTTTGCCAGCATTGATCACAATGACATGATCGCCGCAATCCACGTGCGGGGTATAGCTTGGCTTGTGCTTGCCGCGCAGGATGTTGGCGATGATCGTGGCAACACGGCCAACAACCAGATTTTCGGCATCAATAATATGCCATTTCTTTTCGACGTCTGCGGGTTTGACCGACTGCGTCTGTTTGGTGATACCCTTCATGGGATTTACTCCTTTGGAGCCCTCTTTTCAGGAGAGCGACGAATCAAAATGATAAAAGCCGAGCGCAAAGCCCGGCCAAGTGGGGCGCTAATGACGGTGTTTTGTCGTCAAGTCAAGTGAAACTGCGGCTTTGCTGACGGGTATAATAATACCGTATCCTATTTCGCGATCTGTCCGGCAAGCCATTTTGCATAGTCGGCGTCACTGTCATCGGCTGACCAGCAGGTTATCGCTGGCGTGTCGTAACTATGCAGCGCTTTTACCCGTGCCATTGCCGCTTTGGCCGCTGATTTCATGGTTTTGAGCAGGACCGGATATTCCCGTTCCTCGCAAAGCTCTCCTTCCCAGACATATTGTGAGACCGCAGGTGCCAGATGATTGGCGCAGGCGATTAGCTGTTCGTCCAGCAATGTCCGCGCAACCTGATGGGCTTCTGCGCTTGATCCGAATGTTGTGTAAATCAGGGCCGGTTTGTCGGTCATGCCTTAACTATAGCAGGATTTTCACGGCCCAATATATGTATTCCCCAAGCGGTCGAGGCAACGACCAGCGCGCCGACGGCCTGATGCAGCACCGCCAATGTGATATCCATGCCTGTCATCACGGTCGCAATACCGAGCAATATCTGGGTGCCGAACGCGCTGTGAATGGCGACGGATGCCATGCGGGATTGTCCGCGAACCTTGCGCGCCAGCACAATCAGAAAGCCGACCGTGACCCACGCCCACCAGCGGTGAATGAAGTGCGTGAGATAAGGGTCATTGTTTATCGCCGCCCATGCGCCGAAGGTGAAGTCAATACCTTCGGGCACAAAATGTTCATTCATCAGTGGCCATGTGTTGGAGACATAGCCTGCGTTTAGGCCAGCCACATAGGCGCCGAACAGCAATTGCAGAAACAGCACGAACGCGACCACCAGACCGAAGCCGGTCATACGCGAAGGCTTTGCTGCGCCGCCGGCCAGGCACTTTAAATCGAGCGCGGTCCACACCAGACAGGCAAGAATGAACAAGGCCATCAGCAAATGAGTCGCGAGCCGGAAATGGCTGACATCGGTCAGCTCAGACAGGCCCGAACTGACCATCCACCAGCCGATAAATCCCTGTAGTCCGCCGAGAAACAGCAAGGCCGTCAGGCGCCAGCCATAGCCGGTTGGAATCGCGCGCTTCATGGCAAAATAGAGAAACGGCAGGGCAAAGGCGAGGCCGATGACGCGGCCGAGCAGCCGGTGCACCCATTCCCAGAAATAGATGAATTTGAAATCCGCCAACGTCATGCCTGCGGGTCCGGTGATTTCAATATATTCCGGGATCTGCTTGTATTTTTCAAATTCCGACAGCCAGTCCGCTTCACTCAAAGGCGGGATCGCGCCCATGATCGGTTTCCATTCGGTAATCGACAAACCTGATTCGGTCAGCCGCGTGATACCGCCGACAATCACCATGATGAAGACGAGGAAAGCGACCGACAACAGCCAACTGGCAATCGCTATCGGCCTACTTTGCAATGCCCCGTTTCGAGGCGCCTGAGACTGCGCAATACTGCTCATGATCGGCTATGTGATGCCAAAACCACTGCCTGACAAGTATTGCACTCTAAAAACTGGCACATATTCTGGAATGATATGTTGTATCTTAACACTTGGCGGCCTATATCTGAATAAACAAACAACGTAATGGATAGCTGAGTCGTGTTTACGACGTCGAACCTTTGGAACAAAGACGGCCTTTTGGGCAAGGATGGATTGTGGGACCGTATCGCGGTGCTCGTCTCTGGCCTGTGCCTGGTCCATTGCATATCCACGATGGTTTTTGTTGCTTTACTGTCATCGGCGGCGGGCGCATTGCTCGACCCGATCGTCCATGAAATCGGCATTGGTGTGGCCATTGCCCTCGGCCTGTTCACCCTCGGCCGCGGCGTAATGGATCATGGCTATATCATGCCGGCCGCGATTGGCGGCCTCGGCCTCGGTATCATGGCAGGCGCGATCACCATTGGTCATCAGGGCGATCATGGCGGCGGAGAAATCCTTTTCACCATGGTTGGTGTGGGAATACTCGCACTCGGCCATGACCTGAACTACCGCGCAACGCATTAGTTTATTTAACCTCAAGCGCCGGGCGCGGGAGGTATTCTTTAAACCTCAAGCGCCGGGCGGCGACATCCGTCGCCTTGGCTATCGCGCCATAAGGCGCGGCGGCCGGTCGGCCTTGCCTCGCTGCGCTCGGACGATGCTCACTAAGGTGGCGTAGAAGGTCGCGCTGATCCGACGCGAAGCGGAGGCAAGCGCGACCGCGCGCCCGAGCTTATGCGAGGAAAGCCAAGCGGGCGGATGCCCGCGCCCGGCGCCTGAGGTCAAACAAAGACTCCTCTCTTCCCCCGCGCCCGGCGCTTGAGGGAATCATCAAAAACTCCTCCCCTTGCCCCCGCGCCCAAAAATCCCTAAATCACAGCCATGGGAAAACATGATCATCATGAGCATCACGGCGAGTCTCTCGCTGATGCCGCGCGCCATAATCTTGAGGCTGCGGGCGAAAAATGGACGGACACACGCGCGGCGATATTCGAGGCGCTGGCCGGTTTTTCGCGTCCAGCCTCGGCCTATGATATAGCCGAGCTGGTATCGGCAGCACGCGAAAAACGCGTCGCGCCCAATAGCGTATACCGGATTCTTGATCTTTTCGTCGCCAAAAACCTCGCTATGCGGGTGGAAAGCGCCAATGCCTATCTCGCCAACAGCCATCCTGGCTGTGAGCATGACTGTATCTTTCTTGTCTGTGACACCTGCGGAGAGGCCACCCATATTGATGATGACGCCCTTTCGGCAAAAGTGCGCGGCGTGGCGCAGGAACAGGGTTTCAGCTCGATCCGGCCAGTGATCGAAGTGCGTGGCATCTGCCAGAAATGCAGCTAAAGGCAATTTTTGACGACCAAGAATAGAGTCGTCTACAATCCATCGTCAGCAAATATTCAGGGGCTTTCTGCTGAAAGTTCGACATTATCGGCCAAGTTCGTTAAAACTGGGTCGAAACAGGGAGTAAATATGCCAGATCCAAAAACACCGCTTCTGGATACAGTATCGTTTCCAGCGGATCTGAGAAAATTGAAACCGGCGCAGTTGCGGCAATTTGCTGATGAGCTGCGCGCCGAAGTTATCGACACAGTCTCCGTCACCGGCGGCCATCTGGGCGCCGGACTGGGCGTGGTCGAGCTGACCGCTGCCATTCACTATGTATTCAACACGCCCGAAGATCGCCTGATCTGGGACGTCGGCCATCAATGCTATCCGCATAAAATCATCACCGGCCGCCGCGACCGTATCCGCACGCTGCGTCAGGGCGGCGGGCTATCCGGTTTCACCAAGCGCACCGAAAGCGAATATGATCCGTTTGGCGCAGCGCATAGCTCCACTTCGATCAGCGCTGCTCTAGGTTTTGCGGTTGCCAACAAGATGGCGGGCAAACCGGGTCGGGGCATTGCCGTCATCGGCGACGGCGCGATGAGCGCTGGCATGGCTTATGAAGCGATGAATAACGCGCAAGCGGCCGGCAACCGTCTGGTTGTGATCCTGAACGATAATGACATGTCGATTGCGCCGCCCGTGGGGGGCCTCTCCGGTTATCTAGCGCGGCTGGTTTCTTCCAGCGAATATCTCGGCATCCGCAAATTTGCGAGCAAGCTTACTGCGAAACTGTCCCGCCGTCTGCATGGCGCAACGGAAAAAGCCGAAGAATATGCGCGCGGTATGGCGATGGGCGGTACGTTGTTTGAAGAATTGGGCTTCTATTATGTCGGCCCGATTGATGGTCATAATATGGACCAGCTAATCCCCGTGCTGGAAAATGTCCGCGACAATGCGGAAGGGCCGGTCTTGATCCATTGTGTTACGCAAAAGGGCAAAGGCTATGGCCCTGCTGAAGCGGCAGCGGACAAATATCACGGTGTTGCCAAATTTGATGTGGTATCCGGCAAACAGGACAAGGGCCCGGGCGGTGGACCGCCAGCCTATCAGAATGTTTTTGGCGAGACGCTGGCAAAGCTAGCTGATAAAGACCCACGCATCTGCGCCATAACCGCGGCGATGCCATCCGGTACGGGCGTGGACAAATTTGCCAAGGCCCATCCAGATCGCGCCTTTGATGTTGGCATTGCCGAACAGCATGGCGTGACCTTCGCGGCCGGTTTGGCTGCACAAGGGATGCGACCTTTTGCAGCAATCTATTCAACCTTCCTGCAGCGCGCTTATGACCAGGTTGTACATGATGTCGCGATCCAGAACCTGCCAGTGCGCTTTGCGATTGACCGCGCGGGCCTCGTCGGCGCGGATGGCAGCACCCATGCGGGTAGTTTTGACATTACCTATCTCGCGACCTTGCCTAATATGGTGGTAATGGCGGCATCGGATGAAGCTGAACTGGCCCACATGACCTACACCGCCGTAGAATATGACGAAGGTCCGATTGCCTTCCGCTATCCTCGCGGCAATGGCACGGGCGTGGAGATACCAGAAAAGCTGGAAAAGCTGGAAATTGGCAAGGGCCGTATCGTACGCGAAGGTAGCAAGGTTGCCATCCTGTCACTCGGTGCGCGTCTCGGCGAGGCGCTGAAAGCCGCCGACCGTCTCGATGCCAAAGGACTCAGCACCACTGTGGCGGACCTGCGTTTTGCCAAACCGCTGGATGAAGAATTAATCCGCAAACTGTTGACTACCCATGAGGTGGCCGTAACCGTCGAAGAGGCCTCCGTTGGCGGCCTTGGTGCGCATGTCCTGACATTGGCATCCGACACGGGTCTGACCGACACGGGTCTTAAAATCCGTACCATGCGTTTGCCGGATGCATTTCAGGAACAGAATAAACCGGACGTGCAATATGCCGAAGCTGGCCTCGACGCCGATGGTATCGTCGATACGGTGCTCAAAGCCCTGCGCCACAATAGCGCCAGTATAGAGGAAACCGGCGCGCGGGCTTAATCTAAAACTTCAGTTGAAACCGCACCGCCGCGCCAAAGTCATCGTTAAGCGCCTCAAAATGCCCCGGCTCCTGCCGCCAAAATAGGTTGGTATTCAGATAACCGCCCCAAAGCGGTGTCGCATAGGCAAGTTCGCTGACCAGTTCGCGGCCTTGCGGAGCCAGATTCAGCGTCCGCTGACCAAATTCGGTTTGCAGGGTTTCATAGCTGTAACCAACCGGAAGGTTGAGGTTCAACCCGCCCGATGAAACGCGCAGCGGCTGGGCAAAGCGGAACGCGATCTGGTCGGAAGTGCTGAACAGGGCGGTCTTGCTCAGATCAGCCGCAAAGCTGGAGGTCTTGAGCGTTCCGCCGGTGACCAGACTAGCGTTATCCACTTGCGTCCAGCCTTGCCGCCAACTTGCTCCGGCACGCCAGCCATTGCCTATATCATATCCGGCACGCCCATCGACAAACCAGCTTTGCGCGCCGCGCGCACCGATAGTGTCAACAAAACGCGAGCCCAAAATCGTGTCGCCTTCACTGAGCCAATTGGCGGCAATACTGAGGGATGCGGCACCGATCCGGCGATCAATCGCCAGACCCAGCCCGCTAAACCGGTAACGTTGGCGGTCCAGTCCAGTCAGGTCATCCAGCCGATCTTCATCCGAATCCACCCGGGCAACGCCGCTTTCCGCGCTCGCGGTCAGGCCAAAGCCTGCAATCTCGTGCCGCATGGCCAGAGCGCTTTTGACCTGTCCGGTAAAGCCGCGCTCTCCCGTCGGCGTTGGCGCAACCAGAAAGGCTGGTCGGCTCACACCTTGCATCTGTGCAACCAGCCCGCTGGCGCTTTTCCGGAATCCGAAGGCGACCTTCATCTCCGGCGAAACCTGTGTCATCACCGATGCCGCCAGCATCCGCGCCTTGCGTGCGTTACTGTCCGACAGCGTCAGATTATCGCGCCCGATCAACCCGGCCGGATTACGCCCGATATTTACCGCTATGTGCATGCCTGCGCTCGATGCCACCATATTACGGCGGTCCCCGCTCAGCGCGCCGGTCAGTTTATATTCCGGCACAGCCACCTTCAGGTCATGCGCAAGGTTTAGCGCAAAGGCTCGGTCAAAGCCGTCCAATATGATCGCGCCGACATTCTGCCCCTGCAGCGCGGCATCCCCCATGGCGGCAGAGGTTTGGCCGCCAGCCGCAGAAAGATCGACTTCCTGACGGCTGCCGGCTAGAGAGCTTTGTCCCTGCGGTTGAAAGGCGGCGGCAATGTCGAGCACGCCGTTGCCATAGACCGCGTCAGTTCCCGCATCACCGGCATCACGCGCGCTGGTGAACAAAAGATCGACAATCTGCGCACCGGTCAGATTGGGAAAAGCCTGCGCCAGCAGCGCCACGGCGCCGGAAATTTGCGGCGCGGAGAAAGACGTACCGCTCCACAAAAAAGCGGTATCCTGATTGTCATCGGCCCGCACCCGCTCACCAAGCGCCGCCAGATAGTTGGCGGCCTGGCTTCCTGCGCGGTTGCTGAATGTCGAGATATTCTCACCGGCTCCGACAGAGCCTGCGATGATCACATGGCCGTTGCCGCTATCGGCGATGCCCGCCGCAAAGCCATCGGGTGTGGCTGTGCCGTCATTTCCGGCAGAAACGACGACGACCACCCCTGCGGCGGCGGCATTGGCAACCGCATTGCGCACGCTGTTTGAGATATCCGGCCCGCCCAGGGAAATATTGACCACCCGCGCACCGCTAACCCGTGCCTGGTTGATCGCCGATGCGATCGCGCCGTTATTATGACTGCAACCGTCATCATCCGGATCATCGGGATCATCCATCGAACAGCTGCCGGGACTGTCTGTGCGCAGGACCAGTATATCCGTGTCAAATGCGATGCCGTGCGTTCCGCTGTCATTCTTGCTGCCAGCGGCAACGGATGTCACCGCTGATCCATGGCCGCCTTCATCGCCAATACCGCGCGTGCCAGCAAAATCGCCGCTATCAGGATGGATGCGTCCGGTAAATTCGGCACTGTTCGCGTTTACGCCGCTATCGATCACGCCCAATATAATGCCATCGCCCGTTGCGCCGGCATTATACGCAGATATCGCGCCATGCTGGGTTGGGCCATCGGATCGGCGAAATTCGGCAGTGTTGAAATTGGTCGCTGGAGGCGTTGGCGTAGGGGTCGGTGTTGGCGTCGGAGTGGGAGTAGGCGTTGGAGTCGGTGTTGGCGTGGGGGTCGGCGCCGTCGTAGGAGGTGCCGGCGTCGGCGATGGTCTGGCGTCGCTACCGCCTCCGCCACCACAAGCTGACAAGAGGATCAGTGGTGTTACCACTGCTGCAAAATAAGTCGCCCGACCCGCCAGATACTTTTTCATGTTACCCCGTCTTCCCGATTAACCAAAAAGCTATAGGCAATCAGCGTTACCGACAGCTTAACATCGATCAGCGCTTGCGGACGTGCGGCGGAGTGATTAGGCGCTGTGGCCATGCCACCGGAATTTTCGCATATCGACCACTGGATTTTCGACCTGGATAACGTTCTTTATCCGGCAGAATGCGACTTATTCTCGTTAATAGACGTCAAAATGGGCCAGTATGTCGCCGAAATGCTGGGTTGCGATATCGCCGAAGCGCAGAAAATTCAGAAAGCCTATTTTCACGACCATGGCACGACGCTGGCCGGTTTGATGCATCATCACGGCACCGATCCGCAGGATTTTCTGAACTATGTCCATGATATCGACATGAGCCGCCTGTCTCATGCACCAGACCTGCACAGCGCGATCGCAGCTTTGCCCGGTGAGAAGCTGGTCTTTACCAATGGTGACCGGCCCTATGCCGAACGGGTGCTGGACAATCGCGGCCTTGGCGGGCTGTTTGACCAGATTCACGATGTGCTTGCGACGGATCTGGTACCGAAGCCGGAAAAAGCCGCCTATCACAGCCTGATCAACACCACTGGCATTGATCCAAAACGATCTTTATTTGTCGAAGATATGGCGCGTAATTTGCGTCCGGCCAAAGATTTGGGCATGACGACCATCTGGGTCAATACAGGTTCGGATTGGGGGGCGCGCGATCATGCTCCGGACTATATCGACCATGAAATTACCGACTTGGAAAGCTGGGTAACTGGCCTCTCATCGAACAGGGAAGAAACATCACCATGACCACCGAATTGCAAAACGCCATCGAAGCCGCCTGGGAAAAACGCGACTCGCTGAGCATCACCAGTCAGGGACCAGAACGCGATGCGGTCAATGCCGCGCTGGCCAGCCTGGATAATGGCAGCGCCCGCGTTGCCGAAAAACAGGGTGACGCATGGGTCGTCAACCAATGGTTGAAGAAAGCGGTGCTGCTGTCTTTTCGCCTGAACGACAATCAGGTCATCGAAGGACCCGGCGGCGCAAACTATTGGGACAAGGTGCCAAGCAAATTTGCCGACTGGGGCGAGAACCGTTTTCGCGAAGCCGGTTTCCGTGCCGTGCCCGGCGCGGTCGTCCGCCAAGGCTCGCATATCGGCCGCAATACCGTGTTAATGCCAAGTTTCGTGAACATCGGTGCTTTTGTCGATGAAGGCACAATGATCGACACTTGGGCCACCGTCGGCAGCTGCGCGCAGATTGGCAAGAATGTCCATATTTCCGGCGGCGCCGGCATTGGCGGCGTCCTTGAACCGTTGCAGGCTGGCCCTGTGATCATCGAAGACGGCGCATTTATCGGTGCGCGCAGCGAAGTTGCCGAAGGTGTTCGCGTGGGCGAAGGCGCAGTGCTCTCCATGGGTGTTTATCTCGGCGCATCTACCAAGATAATCGACCGGGTAACCGGCAAGGTTCACATCGGTGAAGTACCGCCTTATGCTGTTGTTGTTCCGGGTGCGACACCGCCCAAGGCCAATATTGATGGCGTCCCCGGCCCATCGCTTTATTGCGCCGTGATCGTCAAAACCGTTGATGCGCAAACGCGCTCGAAGACTGGGATTAATGAACTGCTGAGGGACTGATGAACATACCGGTGAACCAGATCAAAACCACATTGGGGGCAAATGACCACCCCTATCGTAATGGCGCCTGGACACCGGTATTTGAAGAACTGGAAACCGATCAACTTGAAGTCATCGGGACGATCCCGCCGGATATAGACGGCGTTTACATCCGCAACACCGAAAACCCGGTGCACGACAGCATCGGTCGCTATCATCCCTTTGATGGCGACGGGATGATCCATGCTCTTCGGATCAGGGATGGCAAGGCCAGCTATCGCAACCGCTTTGTCCGCACCAAGGGATTTGAGGCGGAGCAGGAAGCAGGCGAACCTCTATGGGTCGGGATCATGGGCAGACCATCGGATTCCAAGCGGCCCGGCTGGGGCGCGCATGGCAGCGTCAAGGACAGCAGTTCCACCGATGTTGTCGTCCATGCCGGGAAAATCCTCTCCACCTTTTACCAATGCGGTGAAGGCTATCAGCTCGATCCGGAAACCCTGGAAACGCTGGGCACCGCCGACTGGGTGCCCGAAGATGGCATTTCCGCTCACCCCAAGGTCGATGAGAAAACCGGCGAATTGCTGTTTTTCAATTACAGCACCAAAGCGCCCTATCTCCATTATGGCGTGGTTGGCCCGGATGATCAGCTCAAACATTTCATTCCGATCGAGCTGCCCGGTGCGCGGCTGCCCCATGACATGGCGTTCAGTGAGAATTATGCGATTTTCAACGACTGCCCGCTCTATTGGAAACCGGAGCTGATCGAGCAGAATCTCTATGTCCCCTCTTACCATCCCGACGAACCGACACGGTTCGGGGTGATCCCGCGCATGGCGCAACCGGAAGACATCATGTGGTTCGATGCCAAGCCGACCTATGTGCTGCACTGGGCCAATGCCTTTGAAGAGGGCGATGAGCTGGTGCTCGACGGCTATTTCCAGAACCAGCCGGTGCCCAAACCGCTGACCGATTTCCCGGCGGGTTATGAAAGCATGGGGGCGAGCATCAATCTGCACAGTTTTCAGCCCGAATTGCATCGCTGGCGGTTTAATCTGAAAACCGGCGAGACGCGGGAAGAAACATTATTCGACGACTATCCGGTCGAATTTGGCATGTTCAATCAGCAGGTAGCGGGGCAGCCCTATCGCTATGTCTATAGCGTCACCGGTCATCCCGGCTGGTTCCTGTTCAACGGTCTGGTCAAACATGATCTGGAAACCGGTACAGCGGAACGGTTCTATTTTGGCGATGACCGCTTTGGGTCGGAAGCGCCGTTTGTTCCGCGCGAAAACCCGCAATCGGAGGATGACGGCTATCTGATCAGCTTCATCACCGATATGGCGCAGGACCGCAGCGAGTGCATCATTGTCGATGCCAAAGACATATCGGCTGGCCCGATCTGCACGATCATCCTGCCTCACCGGATTAGCAGCGGCACCCATGCAACATGGGCGGACGCGGAACAGATCGGGGCAGTCTAATTCCTCTCGCCTTGAGGGAGAGGACAGATTTGCTTGCCGATTTATCGGTTAGAAAATCTTGGTGAGGGGTAGGAGAGGATACGCCAAGCCAAACCCCCTCTCCAACTCGACTAGGCAGGCAAGCTGCCAAGTCTCCGTTTCCTCTCCCTCAAGGGGAGAGGATTGGTTTAGTCAAACAGCTGTCCATCCACTTCCTTACCCGCGGGCGGCTTCAAACCAAGATGCTGCCAGCCGCGATCGTTGAGCGCGCGGCCTCTCGCCGTTCGGGCCACCAGACCCAGTTGGATGAGATAGGGCTCGATCACTTCCTCGATCGTATCGCGCGGTTCGCTCAAACCTGCTGCTAGTGTTTCGACACCCACCGGACCACCTTTGTAGATATCCGCAATCATATGAAGATAACGGCGATCCATGGCGTCAAGGCCGATGCTGTCCACTTCCAGCCGGGTCAGCGAGGCATCAGCGGTTTTCTGATCGACCGTGGCGGTGCCGGAAACATTGGCGAAATCCCGTACCCGGCGGAGCAGGCGACCAGCGATACGCGGGGTTCCACGCGCGCGCCGCGCAACTTCGGTGGCACCATCGGGCGCGATACCCAGATCGAGCAATTTGGCCGCGCGGTGGACGACCTTTTCCAGTTCCTCGACGCTGTAAAAATTGAGCCGCACCGGAATGCCGAACCGGTCCCGTAGCGGCGTGGTCAAAAGCCCCTGCCGTGTGGTCGCGCCGATAAGCGTGAATTGCGGCAAGTCAATCCGCACGCTGCGCGCCGACGGCCCCTCGCCGATGATCAGGTCGAGCGCACGGTCTTCCATCGCCGGATAAAGCACTTCCTCGACCACCGGATTGAGCCGGTGAATTTCGTCGATGAAAAGAACATCGCCTTCCTCAAGGTTGGTCAGCAGAGCAGCGAGATCACCGGATTTGGCAATGACCGGCCCGGATGTCGCGCGAAAACCAACGCCCAGTTCGCGGGCAATAATCTGCGCCAGCGTCGTCTTGCCCAACCCCGGCGGGCCAAAGAACAGCGTGTGATCCAGCGCCTCACTACGGCTTTTCGCAGCCTCGATAAACACGCGCAAATTGGACCGTGCTGCTTCCTGCCCGATAAATTCGTCAAGCGATTTCGGGCGTAACGCTGCGTCGATATCTTCGACCTTGCGTTCGGGCGATGAGAGGCGGTCAGGGTCGGTCATCACTTCGCCGCCTTTTTCAGCGCCAGCCGCACCAGTGCATCCAATGTCACACCATCGCCTGCCTCGGCATCGGCCGCCGCCACAGCCGCACTTGCTTCCGCTGGCTTGAAGCCCAGATTTTGCAACGCACTGACCGCATCGGCACTGTTGCTTGACGGCGCATGGATCGCGCCGCCGCTGCCCGCAATCGGGTCGGTTGCAATGCCGCCGACCTTGTCTTTCAGCTCGTTGACAATGCGCAGCGCCAGTTTCGGCCCTACGCCATTGGCACGCGCCACCATCGCCTTGTCGCCGGTGGCCACGGCGCGGAATATCTCGGCCGTTTCCAGCGCTGAAAGAATCGCCAGCGCGACCTTGCCGCCGACGCCTTGTACGGAAATCAGCAGCCGGAACCAGTCGCGCTCCGACCCCGAGGCAAAGCCCATCAGGCGCATGTCGGTCTCGCTGACCTGCATTTCGGTATAGATGGTCGCGCCATCGCCGACGCCGCCAATGGCGGTAATGGTCCGCGACGAGGCAAAGACCAGATAGCCGACGCCGTTCACATCCAGCACGATATTATCCGTGCCGATTTCGTCGATAGTGCCGGTGAGTTTTGCAATCATAAAAGTGTTTTAGCGCGACTGGCGAATCTGTCGAGTTTTTGTTTTGTTCTTTTTTACTCTCAACGTTTTCGATGATGCGCATGGGTGATCGCCACGGCCAGCGCGTCGGCAGCATCATGCCCGGCCAGCTTCACGCCGGGTAACAGGATTTTGAGCATTGCCTGCACCTGATCCTTGTCCGCCTTGCCGACACCAACCACCGATTTTTTGACCGCCCGCGCGGCATATTCTCCGACCTCAATCCCGGAACGCGACGCACCGAGCAGCACGACACCGCGTGCTTGACCGAGCTTCAGGGTGCTTTGCGGGTTGGAATTGACGAACACTTCCTCGACCGCCGCCGCATCCGGTTTATATTCGAGCAGCAGGTCGGTAAGTTCCAGATCGAGCTTCAGCAAACGGCTCGCCAGCTGCATTTTCGGATCGGTCTTTATCTGCCCATTGGCGATATGCGACAGCCGATTGCCTTCGGCGCTAATCACACCCCAGCCGGTTGTGCCAAGGCCAGGGTCGAGGCCCAAGATAATCATGGCTTCATGATCACCCGGCGTTCAGTTTTTCCATGATCTCGTCGGAAACGCTGTAATTGCCGTGCACGGCCTGGACATCATCGTCTTCTTCCAGCGCGTCGATCAGGTTCAGCAACGTTTCCGCTTGGGCCGCATCGACTTCCACTTCTACCGAAGGCTTCCATGCCAGTTTCACGCTTTCCGCTTCGCCAAGAGATTTTTCCAGTGCACCGGCAACCTCATGCAAATCTTCCATCGCGGTCCAGATTTCATGGCCATCGTCGGAAGACTGGATGTCATCGCCGCCGGCTTCCATCACCGCTTCCATGACTGTGTCCTCATCACCGGCACTGGCGGGATAGGCTATATAGCCAACCCGTTCAAAACCGTGGGATACCGAACCGCTTTCCCCCATATTGCCGCCATTGCGCGAGAAGATGGTGCGCACATTGGTCACGGTGCGATTGGTATTGTCTGTCAGCGCTTCGACGATCAACGACACGCCGCCCGGGCCAAAGCCTTCATAGCGGACTTCTTTATAGTCATCGCCTTCATTGGCCGATGCCTTGTCGATGGCGCGCTGGATATTATCCTTTGGCATGGACTGGCCCTTGGCATTATTCACTGCCAGCCGCAGCCGCGGGTTCATGTCAGGGTCGGGCATGCCCGACTTTGCCGCCACGGTAATCTCCCGGCTGAGTTTCGAGAACATCGCCGAGCGCTTCTTGTCCTGCGCGCCCTTGCGGTGCTTGATATTTGCAAATTTACTATGGCCTGCCATATGATTCGTCCGTACCTGAATTTAATAATGTTGAGGCTCTTTGCCGCATGTTCGAACCCAACTCAACCATTGGATGGGCAATTGGTCGGATGACCATGATCACGGGCGACCTGATCCTGTTCCTGCGCGCACCGAAACTGGAAGATAGCGGGTGGCAAGCAGAGCGCAAGCCAACGGATCTGATTTGGCTTTTTCTGGTCAATTGCATGATCGTGGCGACCATCGCCGCCATTCTCGTGCCCGTCATGCTGGCTTTCGGTATTTCCATGTCGAACAGCATGTCAGACCTGTTCCAGCGACCGGTCTGGCAACTGCTGCTCATCGTCGTGGTCGTCGGGCCGATTTTTGAAGAGTTGATGTTCCGGTCGTGGCTCAGCGGTTCGCCGCGGCTCCTGATACCCTTTTCCGGTCTCTTTCTGTGGATGGCATTGACATATAGCTATGAGCAATTGGGGTTGGCCGGACCTGCTTCCATGGGCACAGCGGTTCTGCTGGCCCTGATCGCCAGCGCCGTTCTGATCGGTGTGATCGCATGGTGGAGCCGGCCGGTGCCGAACTGGTATGTCCGAATTTTCCCTGTGATCTTCTGGATCCAGGCCCTGCTCTTTGGCTCCGTGCACGTGTTTAACTATGCCGGTGACAATCCCGCCGCATTGCTGCCCTTTGTTCTGCCGCAAATAGTTGGCGGATTGATCTGGGGTTATGCCAGAATTCGCTATGACTGGTGGGCCAATATAATCATGCACATGGCTTATAATCTGATCGCGACCAGCGGGCTGGTTTACATACTGCTGACGCGGCCGGACGTCCTCTAGTCGGTAACGACCGCAGTTCCCGAAGCCGATACCATCAGCATCGACCCCTTGTCGCCCACCACCTCATAGTCAAGATCCACACCGACCACCGCATTGGCACCGAGTTTCGCGGCTTCCGCCTGCATTTCCAGCAAAGCTTCGTCGCGCGCGCGTTTCAAGACATTTTCATATTTGCCGGAACGCCCGCCAACAATGTCGGTGATGCTGGCAAACAGGTCGCGGAACAGGTTCGCGCCGACAATCACCTCGCCAATAACGATCCCGCGATAATCGCGGATCGCTTTTCCTTCAATGCTGGGTGTTGTCGTGACAATCATGCTTGCTCTCCCGATGTGAAGGCAGGGATGTTAGCCGATCGTTCAGGCGAGACCAAGGGCCGACTTATAGGTGTCGAGTATCGCTTCCATTTCCTGACGGTCATGGGTTTCCATTTTGCGCAGGCGAACGATCTGGCGCATGATTTTCGCGTCATAGCCCTGCGATTTCGCTTCGGAATAGACATCGCGAATATCGTCGGCAATGCCCTTTTTCTCTTCTTCCAGCCGCTCAATACGCTCGATAAACAGACGCAGCTGGTCTGCGGCAACATTGCCTTCACTCATTCTCAAATTCCCTAGAAATTATATTTCGGATTCGGATGCCGTCTTTAATCGACGCTCTCATTCTTGGCTACGCTTTCCTTCAGGCGTTGCAGCTTTTCCGGCGTCGCCTCGGTCTGGAATTTTCGCTTCCATTCGGAAGACGGCATGCCGTGAATGGCCATGCGCGCCTCTTCCTTGGTCATGTTGCCGCCTGCATCATTGGTCGCTTCCATGACCCAGTCGGCCAGACAATTGCGGCAGAAACCAGCAAGCCCCATCAGGTCGATATTTTCCGCATCATGGCGGTGCTGCAAATGCTTGACCAGACGGCGAAAGGCCGCCGCAGCCGCTGCATCAGAAATTTGTTCTGTCATGTGAAATGCTTCCGTTGCTTTTTGTTTTTATCCTGTCATGATTTGGGGCTAACAGGCGTGAATTTAAAGCACCAAAACAGGAATTTTCGATGGCAGCGCATATGTTCTCCCGCGACCGCAAAGTAAAGGTGCTTGCCACCCTTGGTCCGGCCAGCGGCAGTCCGGCCATGATCGAGAAAATGTACAAAGCCGGTGTGGATGCGTTTCGCATGAACATGAGCCATGGCGAACACAAGGCCCATGCCAAAAATGTCGATTCAATCCGCGCGCTGGAGAAAAAAGTCGGGCGGCCGATTACAATCCTGGCTGATTTGCAAGGTCCGAAACTACGCATCGGAACCTTTGCCAAGGCGCCTGTGACCTTGAAAACCGGGGGCAAATTTACTCTCGATCTGCAAAAGAAAAAGGGCGATGCCAAGCGAGTCAACCTGCCGCACCGCGAAATTATCGAGACGCTGGAGCCCGGCCATACGCTGCTTCTGGACGACGGCAAGATCCGGCTGGAGGTTACCAAGGCCGATGGGAAAAGCGTCGAAACCAAGGTGATAGTCGGCGGGCCGATTTCGGATCGCAAGGGCGTGAACGTGCCCGAAGTGGTGCTGCCTGTCAGCTCCCTCACCGACAAGGATCGCAGAGACCTGACTTTTGCGTTGGAACAGAATGTCGACTGGATCGCACTGAGTTTCGTACAGCGCCCAGAAGATGTTGCCGAAGCACGGCGACTGATTGGCGGCAAGGCAGCCTTGCTGGCAAAGATTGAAAAACCGGCTGCGATAGACAGGCTGGATGAAATATTGGAGCTGTCCGATGCGGTGATGGTCGCGCGCGGTGATCTGGGCGTCGAATTGCTGCCAGAACAGGTCCCACCATTACAGAAACAGATTGTCGCCTCTGCGCGCAAGTTAGGTCGTCCGGTGGTGGTCGCGACCCAGATGCTGGAATCGATGATCAAGTCGCCAACACCAACGCGGGCCGAAGTTTCTGATGTCGCGACCGCGATCTATGACGGGGCCGATGCCATCATGCTGTCCGCAGAATCCGCCGTTGGCGACTGGCCGATTGAATCGGCAACCATGATGGACCGAATTGCGGCACAGGTTGAAAATGACCCCTCTTATGCCGAGCGTGTGCATTTCACCGAGACGGTGCCGGATGAAACAACCGCCGATGCGCTGGCCGCTGCGAGCTATAATATCGCGAGGACAATAGAAACGTCGGCCATCGTATGTTTCACGACATCCGGCTCGACCGCGCGCCGCATGGCGAGAGAGCGGCCTTCGGTGCCCTTGCTGGTACTGACCCCCAATCGCCAGACCGCACGCCGCGTCGGCCTGCTATGGGGCGCTCATGCCGTCGTCACCCGCGATGTCAGCGATTTTGAAGAAATGATCGCCAAGGCCAAGCGCATGGCCCTGCGCCACAAACTCGGCGAAGCCGGCTCGCGGCTAATCGTCTGTGCTGGTGTACCCTTTGGAACACCGGGATCGACCAACTTGCTGCACGTCGTGCGGCTGAGCGGGAATGAGTTGAAGGGTGGTTAAACGGACTGGGCCGTGACGTTTCAACGTCCTTTTTGGGCACAAAAGCGGACACTCTTTCCAGGAACGTTGCTTTCTCAAAACCAAAGCCAGCCCCCGCGATTGTCACTCGATTTCTCCCGGTCGATATGATTTTATGGCTGATTTCTTGATATCTTTTGCATCGAACCAGGCCGGTTTTAGCTTTTGCCTAACGTACAACCCCGCCTGATCGAAATAATGAACAGATTGCGGATCCCTACTCTGTCCATAGGCCATAACTGATCGGGCTTTCACCTTGGGAGAAAATTCCACCACGCTTACATAGGAATGGCCATGACTACCGTAACCTTTCCCTGATCCATCTTCGCTTTGGGTATTGAACGTCATGATCGCACCCATATAAAACGGCGTACCGGGCGACGGTAGATCATGTTGCGAAAGCGGCTCATTGGTTTCGCCATCCGGTTCCGGTCTTCTTAACCTGTTAAAATGGCCATATGGAACTCGCCAGTCGCCGTGATATTTTTCCAGAAGCGCAGTTGCCTTTCGGAGCCGGTTGATTGTCGGATAGGCTGAGTCATCACCGCGAATGTGGAACATGGTGACGTAGAGCGCTGCCCCAATTGAGTCAGTACCTGCCCGTTTATCCCAGTTGTTCAGGATATTCAGCGCTTCCTTCAACTCCGGTTCCGCCTTTTTGCCGTCCGGTGGAGATTGTGCCCATTCTGCATTCAGTTTCATGACATCGGCTAAGGCGGTGGGCAGATAAGTATCGAATGCAAATTGTGACAATTGCCCAAGTGTTATTTTCTCCTCTGCCGTGATCAATTGTCTGGATCGCTTAGCAATCGCTGTGTCACGGTCGGATCCGAAAATATATGCCGGATAATCTGACTTCACCGGATTACTGCCATGCGTAGTAAAAAAAGGCGCGCTGTTGGAGTTTTGTAGATAACCCGAAGCCGGGTCTTCAACCTGTGGAAGCTCTTCAAGAGAGAAAAAACCCCTCCAGTCTGTTTCCGGATTGCTGCCGTCGACGGGTTTGGACCAGTCAAATTTGGAATTGCGGACAGGAATAGCACCGCCATAGACGTAAAATATATGACCGTCCTGCCCCGCATAAATCAAATTGTTATAGGTCAGGTTCATGGGAGCGATAGCCCGTTTAAACTCCGGTAGATTGCGAGCCTTGCTCATATTGAAAAACTGTTCCAGCACGCCTCCTTTGGACAGCTTGGCCACTCTTAGCGCAAGGCGTTTGCCTTCTGGTCCATCGAACAGCGGACCGTGTCGAGATTTTTCAAAAACATGCTCTTGGTGTGTCATTCCATCTGGCGCGGCGACCGCAATGTTTTCAGTCCACTTCGTAGTTTCCAGTATCTGGTTGCCATATTGGTATAAGCCAGAGGCGTTATCGACGAATTTCTCTTCATAGACATCGTTGATGTCAGGGTCATTTGCTGTGATCGACCAACCCATATCCCCATTGTGGCCGGAAATCGGTAAAATCCCTATTCCATATGCCAGCTGACCGGAAACGTTCAGACCTTCATCGCTGTGAAGAGACATTTCATAAGGCGCATCAAGCGGAATATGCGGATTGATAAACAACATGGGATGTCCCGAGGCGCTTTTGGATGGTCCGATCGCCCACATGGTTGAGGCAAGATATCCGGAAAATGCAGCGAGAATATTGGGTTGCCCGATCTGTTTTTGGGTTTTCCCGTCAATGCCCGAGACATGAAATAAACGATAACCGACCAGGGCATGCCACGGCTCAAATTGTGTGATCAACTTGGGTTTGATATCGGGCCGGGTCTTCAAAAAATAGTTCATGCCCTCTGCAAAAGCATCGCACAGCGCCTTAATTTCCTCTGGTGCATCCAAATATTCCTGCCTGGAATGTTTTTCGATTTCCAGCTTTCTCAGAAAAATATCCCACGGCAGCCAGTCAGATCCGCTAACTGATGCGGTCTGCCCCAATAGCTTTATATATGCCTGCTCCATGTAGTGAAATTCATCTTCGGCACGCGCATAAGTAGCGCCGAAAACAACACTGGCATTCGTAGGCCCAAAAACATGCGGAACGCCAAACTTATCCCTGATGATTGTTACATTCTTCGCCAGAGTAGGGGCATCTACAAATGTATCTGAAACTGATGGGCTGTTAGGTCGGATTTCTGAATCGTGCAGCGCGCAGCTTCCCGACACCAGCAGGAACGGCAGCATAACGGCCAAGCGGATTATTCTGTATAGCATCTACAAACCTCTTTGTTTGGTAAGCGGATTGCCGGTTAGATCAGAAGACAGCCGGTGGCGTCCGTTTGGATGCGGCCGGACGAAATAATCCGGTTGTGATTGTTTGGTTATAGACACCGGTTCGGCTAAGAGAGATGACACTGCATCACTTAACCGGCAGCTGTCTCACCTTATGGATTCATCTCTCAATCTGAATGCCTGGAATTTGATTGTCCTCATCGGGGCGTTACACGGTTTGATGATCAGCTTGTTACTCATCTTGTCTCAAAGAAACCGCAAGTCTGGCAACATCATGTTATCGCTGATGCTGCTATTTTACACCTTACCGGTATTGCGCGTGGTGTTGCACGATATGGGATTCATAAGGTCGCTGGGTTACTCGTTTCTATCAGTGGAACTGTTGTACGGCCTCGGCCCATCGCTCTATCTCTACACAAAAACGCTCACCAATGCCCAGTTCCATCCAGGCAAGCCAGATTTGCTCCACTTTTTACCGGTTGTGCTGGAAATCATCTACTACTCCAGCCCTTTTTACCAACGGCACGAATTCTACTTCTTTGCCGATCCCATTAATACGGATCATCTCATCTGGATGGTGGAACAAGCAGGAGGAATGATATCCGTATTCGTTTATCTATTCCTGACAAATCGGACTTTGATGAAATATTCAAAATGGATCAGAGAAAACCATTCCGATATCCACAAGAGAACGTTGAGCTGGTTGCAGAAACCCGTATTTCTCTACACGATTTTTTTCGTTCTATGGTTCAGTTTAAGGGCGATCGACGTCTTATGGTTTGGTGACAGGCTAGACATCTCAAACTATTATCCATTCCTTCTGTTCCTATCATTGGGCACATATTGGATTGGTACACAAGGTTATCTGCATACACAGGCTTTAACGACCGGATTTGACGAAAGTCGGAAAAAGAAAGCAGCACAAAAAGACGATCAGGCGCAATTGAACTTGTTATTTGAAGAACTTGAAAAGGTCATGTCTCGGGACAAACCCTACCTAGATAGCGATTTGAGCCTGGCGGTTCTCGCTAACCACCTACAAATAAACCAGAGGTTGTTGTCGGAGGTGATTAACTCTCAAGCCGAGGCCAGTTTCTACGAGTATATCAATGGATATCGCATCGAAGCGTTCAAGCAATGCCTTCTAGCTGATGGTAACAAACTACCCATTATAAACCTGGCTTACGATTGCGGCTTTGGGTCAAAAGCGACTTTCAATCATGCTTTCAAGAAAAACACCGGTGTGACTCCGTCTCAATATCGAAAAAGCCTACAAAACCAGCCTCCAAGACAATGTTGAATGAAATATTTTATGTACAATCTTGGTGTCTGCCGACGGAATGACGCGAATCTCCTTGATGAGTTGACACTTTACCCGATGTGACGGGGTAAAACCGCGAACTGTGAATCCGGTATGTTGAATCTGCTTCCACTCATGTGATCGGCTTGACTACCACCCACCAATCGCGATGCTTGTCGAACCATCCCCGGCGGACTAAAGGAAGGGTCATCTGTGATCTTTGGCCTGGCAATATCCGGTTATTGGTCTCGCGTTTCTCATCGCACAAGCAAACAGGATAGAATATGGATCTGGTCGGCCCCGCTTCACATAGCTATTTCTCCCAGCGGCTTCGGCTGCATTATGCCGATTGGGGCAATGCCGAAAAGCAGCCGCTCATCCTGCTGCACGGGGGCAAGGATCATTGCCGCAACTGGGATTGGGTGGCGCAGGCGCTGCGTAGTGACTGGCATATTATAGCGCCTGATGTCCGCGGCCATGGCGACAGTCAGTGGAGCACCGACGGCAATTACACCACCATGGCGATGGTTACGGACCTGGCGCAGCTAATCCACCAGCTCGACCTGTCCCCGGTAACGATTGTCGCGCATAGCATGGGCGGCAATATCGCCCTGCGCTATACGGGGCTTTATCCCGATACAGTGCGCAAACTGGTTGCGATTGAAGGATTGGGGCCCAGTCCCGAAATGCTCACCGAGCGTGAGAAAGTCGGCCAGCTGCAGCGGGTACGCAACAGCATCGAGGAAAAGCGCAAGGCCGCCGGACGGCAAGTGAAGCGCTATCCGACTTTTGAGGATGCGCTCAAACGGATGCAGGACGCCAATGGTCACCTGTCCGACGAACAGGCCCGACACCTGACCACGCATGCGGTGATCCGCAATGAGGATGGCAGTTACAGCTGGAAATTCGACCCCTATGTGCAGCATTGGGATTCGATTGATCTGCAACAATCCGACATCCAGCAACTATGGGGCAACATCACCTGCCCGGCTCAGTTGCACTATGGCGATGACAGCTGGGCGAGCAATCCTGAGAAGGATGGCCGGATGCAATATTTTGGTGATAACGTATCGGTCAAAAGCTTTGCCAATGCCGGTCACTGGCTGCATCATGACCAGTTCGACCAGTTTGTCGGAGAGCTCAGGGCGTTTCTGTAGCTGCCCGCATAGCTAATAAATTTATCTTGCTGAATCAGGTTGGACATCCCTGAACCCAGTCTCGCATCACAGACTATCACATTTGATGTGATAAAGCTCTGGACGTATCACATTGTAATGTGATAGCAGTGTCACATAGTGAATAGATAAGGCTGCACCCATGAGCAAGATATTGATAGAGCAACTGATTGAATTGATCGATTCTGGCAAGGAAACGCGCGCTGGCTTGGCCCGCGCGGCCGGCCTTCACGCCAACAGCCTGCGGCGGCTGGGTGAGTCGGACTGGAATCCGACGGCCGAGACTTTGGGCAAGCTGGAGAAATATCTCGCAAGCGGCGGCAACAGCGTGATGGCGACGGCCGAGGAGATTATCAACGAGGCGCGCAACGGGCGCATGTATATTCTGGTCGATGACGAAGACCGGGAAAATGAAGGCGATCTGATCATTCCGGCGCAGATGGCGACGCCCGATGCGATCAACTTCATGGCCAAATATGGTCGCGGGCTGATCTGTCTGGCAATGGCAAGGGACCGGGTCGAGGAACTCGGCCTCGATATGATGAGCCAGAATAACCGGACTGCGCACGAAACCGCCTTTACCATCTCGATTGAGGCGCGCGACGGCGTGACCACAGGTATTTCGGCCGCAGACCGCGCCCGTACCGTGGCCGTGGCGATTGATGGTACCAAGGACAAGAGCGAAATTGTGACGCCGGGCCATGTCTTCCCGTTGCAGGCACGCAATGGCGGTGTGCTGGTGCGCGCCGGCCATACCGAGGCAGCGGTCGATGTGTCGCGGCTCGCCGGGCTCAATCCATCCGGGGTGATCTGCGAGATCATGAAAGACGATGGGGAGATGGCACGGCTTGATGATCTCATCGAATTTGCCCAGCATCACGGGATGAAAATCGGCACGATCCGTGACCTGATCGCTTACAGGTTGCGCCATGATCATCTTGCGCAGAAGCGAGCCGAAGCGACATTTGAAAGCCGCTGGGGCGGGGAGTGGAAGGCGATTACCTTTTTCAACACCGCCACGGAGTCGGAGCAGATCGTATTGCAAAAAGGCCATGTCGATCCCGACAGTCCGACATTGGTTCGCATGCATGCCACGGCGATTTTCAGCGACGTGTTTGGAAAAACCGGTGCGCATAGCGGCACGCTGGCCGAATCCATGAAGATTATCGGTGAAGCCGGTTCCGGTATCATCGTATTCATCAGCCCGCGGATACCCGATTTCTATTCCCGTCAGGTCGCACGGCTAAAAGGCGAGAAACCGGCGGATATGGATCAGCTGCGCGACTATGGCGTCGGTGCACAGATCCTGACCGAGCTGGGCGTAAGCGATATGGAATTGCTGTCCAATACCAGCCATGACTTGGTCGGGCTGGATGCTTATGGCCTGCGCATTGTCGGCCAGCGGGCGATACCAACGGCTGCGGCGGCCAAAGAACTGGAGACAGCATAATGGCAAAATTTCTGATCGTCGAAGCGCGTTTTTACGACCATTTGAACGACATGCTGCTGGATGGCGCCAAGGCCGCTCTGGAAGCAGCCGGTCATGAGCATGAAACCCTGACTGTCCCTGGCGCATTGGAAGTGCCCGGCGCCATCTCCCTCGCGATTGACAGCGGTGAATATGATGGCTTTGTCGCGCTCGGTGTCGTGCTGCGCGGTGAAACCTATCATTTTGAAATCGTCTCCAATGAAAGCGCGCGCGGTATCATGGCGCTCACACTGGACGGAGCGGCGATTGGCAATGGGATTATCACAGTCGAGAATGAAGCACAGGCCCTCGCCCGCGCGGACAGGGAACAGAAAGACAAAGGCGGAGAAGCAGCCAAAGCGGCTGTTGCGATGTATGAACTGGGGCAGCGATTTACTGGTTGATATCCTTCGGGATCAAGTCAAAGCGATCTCAAATATGTCTGCGAATCTTTTCTTCTTGCCCATCGCATCAGACAAGGTGAATTGGTCAAGATGACAAAGGAAGGCTTCGACGGCATCGGCCAGCATATGGGAAAGGCCGCAAACCGGCGTCACGATACAATTATTGGTTGAGCCGGGGCTGCATTCCACAAACTGGCTGACCTCTTCAAGCGCGCGGACGACCGCGCCGATGTTAATCTCTGCGGGATCACGGGCCAGGGTCAATCCCCCGCCTCGCCCGCGCTGGCTGATGATGAAGCCTTCGCTGACCAGACGCTGCACGATTTTCATCAAATGGTTTTTTGAAATGTCGTAGGCGGAGGCAATATCGTCAATCGTCTGGCTGCCCTCCTGTGATGCCAAAAACATCAATGTCCGCAACGCATAGTCGGTCTGTGTGGTCAATCTCATTAAACATGCATATTTTATATTGCTTTTAAATTCAAGGCCGATATAAGAGGCATATTATATACCTCTTTAAACGAGTCACCTGATGCCACACGCTCACACTATTGCTGCCAGAGAAGAAAAAGCCGCTTATGCAGAAGCCCTTGGGATTACCGAAGAGCGGATTTCCGATCTGGTAGAAGGCTTCTATGAAAAGATCCGCAGCGATGCTTTGCTGGGGCCGATATTCAATGAGAAGATCACCAACTGGCCGCCTCATCTTGCACGTATGAAGGATTTCTGGACGTCGATCGCGATTGAATCGGGCAGGTTTCATGGGAATCCAATGATCAAGCATCTGGCGATCCCGGATATCGAACGCTCCCATTTCAATCACTGGCTTGCTCTGTTTGACCAGACATTACCTGAGGTGATGCCAAGCGCCGCTGCCTGCCAATTTCTGTCCGAACGTGCGGCTCGCATTGCTGACAGCCTGATGACCGGCATTTCCGTCCACCGCAATGGACTGCCCACCATAATGCAAAAGAAGGAGACGAATAATGTTACTCGATGAGAATAATATGGCCGTCCAAAGCGATGAATATTATCACGAATCTGCGCCTCACAAGCTGGTTGCGCTTGCCACTCCCGTTCAACCCGAAGCGCGCACCTTCGGTATCCCCGCCGTAATCTGGGGTAGTATGGCCGCAAGCTATGCCGTGTTCTTTTTCGGTCTCATCCTGGGCACGGGCCATGACGGTCGCGCCTTGTTCATGATCGCCATCAGCATACTCTATGCCATTATGTATTTTGGTACCGCATTTGTCTTGAACGGCTCAGCAGCATCGGGCCGCACGAAACAAAAGAGCCAGTGGAACAAAGGCAAGTTTGATACCCATACCGGCCGGATGAGCTTTGGCGCCGTCTATGGGCAGATGCTTGTTGTGCCGATAGTTTTCGCTCTATTTGGCCTTGGTATCGCAATCATCCGTTTTGCGGTCATGTGAACGATATGAGCGCACCCAAACCCTATAGTTCAACGCCAGTTTTTGATGAAACAAGCCTGCCCAAAGCCCTGCAAGCAGCCCATAGCACTAAAGCTGGTGCTTGGGGGGTGCTGGAGATTCTCAGCGGTAGCCTCAATTATGTCATTGAAGAAAGTCAGGACACCCGCCTGATGACGGAGGGAGATCGTCAATTGATCGAGCCGGAATTATTGCATCATGTGGCGTTGATCGGCCCAATGCAGATGCAGGTCCATTTCTATCGCGAAAAGCCGGAGATAAGAAGCGACTGATCAACCGCCTTTATCACCACGCATCGCCGCGACTTCCTGGCGCAATCCACGAATCTCATCCAATATGATATCACGCTGAGCGCTTTGTTCTTCGTCTGCTTCTTCGTGCATCGCATTGACGATGATCGCGATGAAGAGGTTGAGCACGACAAAAGATGTCACCAGAACAAAGGGCACGAAAAACGCCCAGGCCCATGGATAGACTTCCATGATCGGGCGGACGATGCCCATCGACCAGCTTTCCAGCGTCATGATCTGGAACAAGGAATAAAGCGATGCGCCGACCGAACCGAACCATTGCGGAAAGGAACCACCGAACAATTTTGTTGCCATCACCGCAGCCACATAAAAAATCAGGCCGAGCAGCAGGATAACCGATCCCATCGACGGAATGGCGGAAAGAAGTCCCTGCACCACCTGACGCATTTTGGGCATAGCGGAAACCAACCGAAAAGCCCGAACAATCCGAAGCGCACGAAGAATTGCGAAATTTCCGCCCAGTGGAAGCAGCGCGGCGGAAACAATGACGAAGTCAAAATTATTCCAGCCGCTGCGGAAAAACTGCAATCTGTAAACCAGCAGCTTCAGAAGAATTTCAATCACAAAAATAATGATGGCGATCTGGTCCAAAGCGATCAGAACCGGGCCGAACGATGCCATCATTCCGGCAGAAGTTTCCAGCCCGATAACAACGGCATTGACGACAATCACCGCCATGATCGCATTTTGAAACAGGGATGATTCGATCAAGATTTTGATCTTCTGGATCACTACTCGCACCTTTTTTGACTTTGATTTCTGCCATTTGGCGGTTTACCGTCGGCGGATCAAGTAACGATTGACCGCTTCCTTGCTCTTGATTAATCGCTGCGCCTCAGCTATAGTTTCATTTGTAACTATATTGCTCTTATGTGTAAGGAATGCATCCATGGCTGATCTTTTCGAAAACCCGGCTGGCCTTGATGGCTTTGAATTTGTGGAATTTTGTGCGCCGGAAAAAGGCGTGCTCGAACCTGTTTTCGAAGTCATGGGCTTTACCCGCATTGCGCAGCATCGTTCCAAGGATGTGCATTTGTGGCGTCAGGGACAGATCAACCTGATCATCAATTACGAGCCGAAATCGGCGGCCTGGTATTTCGCTCGCGAACATGGCCCGTCAGCCTGCGGCATGGCCTTTCGGGTTCGGGATGCGCGAAAAGCTTACGCCCATCTGCTGGAAAAAGGTGCGGAACCCGTGGCAGTCGAAACCGGCCCGATGGAACTGCATATCCCGGCCATCCGCGGCATTGGCGGAGCCATTCTCTATCTGGTGGATCGCTATGCCGATGAAGAGCGGGGTGATGCGCTTTCCATCTATGACATCGACTTTGAATATCTGCCCGATGTTGACCGCAACCCGGTTGGCGCAGGATTCGACATCATCGATCACCTGACCCATAATGTTTATGGCGGACGAATGGCCTATTGGGCGGATTATTACGAGATCCTCTTCAACTTCCGCGAGATCCGCTTCTTTGACATTAAAGGCGAATATACCGGTCTGACATCCAAGGCTCTCACCGCCCCCGACGGCAAAATCCGCATTCCGCTCAACGAAGAGGGCGAAGGTGGCAAGGGCCAGATTGAGGAATTCTTGCGGGAGTTTAACGGCGAAGGCATTCAGCATATCGCCCTTATCTGTGATGATCTTGTCGCCTGTTGGGACCGGCTCAAAAAACTCGGCGTTCCGTTCATGACGGCTCCGCCCAATACCTATTACGAGATGCTTGATGAGCGCTTGCCCGGCCATGGTGAAGATGCCAGCGCGCTGCAAAGTCGCGGGATTTTGCTGGACGGCACCACGGAAGGTGGCCAGCCGCGGCTTCTGCTGCAGATATTTGCCGAGCCGCAAATAGGCCCGGTCTTCTTCGAGTTTATTCAGCGCAAAGGCGATGACGGCTTTGGCGAAGGCAACTTCAAAGCGCTGTTCGAAAGTATTGAACGCGATCAGGTTGCGCGCGGCGTGCTTAATGTGGAAGAACCCGCAGAATGACCTCTGCACCAAATCTCTCCGGCATTCATCATGTCGCCTATCGCTGCAAGGATGCGAAGGAAACCACCGAATTTTACCAACGCGTCATGGGTATGGATTTTGACCTGGCCTTTGCGGAAAACGAAGTGCCGTCGACCGGTGAATATGATCCTTATATGCATATTTTCCTCGATGCCGGCGGTGGCAATATACTGGCCTTTTTCGAACTTCCCGAACAGCCGGAAATGGGCAAGGATCCCAATACGCCGACATGGGTGCAACATATTGCGTTCAAGGTGGATACGCTGGATGAACTGCTGGCCGCCAAGGCTAATGCAGAAGCCGAAGGTCTCGAAGTCCTGGGGCCAACCCATCACGGCATTTTCAAGTCCATCTATTTCTTTGACCCCAATGGGCACCGGCTGGAAATCGCTTGCGACATAGGAACCGACGAAGAGATGAAGGAACTGCGCCGCGTCGCCCCCGAAATGCTCGAGGAATGGAGCCGCACCAAAAAGGCGCCGCAACACGCCGCATGGCTGCACGAGAAAGCCCGCGACGAACATTAACGCGCATGTTGATTGTTGAGGCGTTCCGGCGCACTATCCGTTTTCAACAAAAGATGGGAACCCTATGAAACTCGCGACGCTGAAAAATGACACACGCGATGGCCGGCTGGTCGTTGTCTCGAAAGATCTGACCCGTTGCTGCGAAGCGAATAATATAGCCCCGACCCTGCAAGCTGCCCTCGACAATTGGGAAGACTGCGCGCCGAAGCTGGAAGCGCTCTACCGGGATGTCGAGCACCAGGTTGTCCCATGCGAACGCTTTCATGAGAATGACGCCCATTCGCCATTACCTCGTGCTTATCAATGGGCCGATGGCAGTGCCTATATCAACCATGTCGAACTGGTCCGCAAAGCGCGCGGTGCCGAAGTGCCGGAAAGCTTTTACAGCGACCCGCTGATGTATCAGGGCGGCTCCGACGCGTTTCTCGCCCCCCGTGAGGATATCCCGCTGGGCGATCCGAAATGGGGTTGCGACATGGAAGGCGAGGTTGCGGTGATCACCGACGACGTCCCGATGGGCGTTGGTGCGGAAGCGGCCGCGGGTCACATCAAACTGGTCATGCTGTGCAACGACGTGTCCTTGCGCAGCCTGATTCCCGGAGAACTCGCCAAGGGCTTCGGTTTTTTCCAGTCCAAGCCGCCGAGCGCTTTCTCACCGGTCTGCGTCACACCCGACGAACTGGGTGACGCGTGGAAAGGTTCGGTCATCCACCTGCCGCTGCAGGTGGACTATAATCGCGAGCCATTTGGCCGCGCCAATGCCGGCGTGGATGCGACCTTCAGTCTGGCAGACCTCATCGCCCATGCGGCAAAAACACGGCCCCTATGCGCCGGTACGATTATCGGTTCGGGCACGGTGTCCAATCAGGATGCCGATGGCGGCGCTGGCAAGCCGGTTTCCGAAGGCGGGCTCGGCTATAGTTGCATCGCCGAGATCCGGATGATCGAAACCATTGCCAATGGCGAAGCGAAAACGCCTTTCATGAGCGCTGGTGATACGGTGAAAATCCAGATGCTGGATGAGGATGGACACTCGATTTTTGGGGCTATCCGTCAGGAAGTGGTGGCGGTTAAATTATAAAGGCACCGCCGTCTCATATTTAATCCGCTCCATGGCAAAAGTCGCCGACACATCGGAAAGAGGCACCGCTTTGATCAGCTTTTTATAGACCCGATCATAGTCTGCCATATCGCGAACAAGGAGCTTCAGCAGATAATCCACCTCTCCGGCCATGCGGTAAAACTCGACTACTTCATCAATTGATGAAGCCGCTGCGGCGAATTTCTCCAGCCACTTGTCGCTATGATCATTGGTGCGCACCGCAACAAAGGCGGTCATGCCAAGGCCAACTGCCTCCGGTTCCACGATCGCCACCCGCCGTGCAATAATGCCGTCCGCTTCCAGCCGTTTGACCCGCCGCCAGCAGGCGTTGGTCGACAGGCTGAGCTGCGCCGCCAGATTTTCCAGCGACAAGCTGGCATCCTGCTGCAAAGCTTTCAGGATATTCCGATCATTTTCATCAATATTTTTTGATATATCATTCATAAACAGAATATTATCACATCCTTGATGCATTCCAAGTAAATTATGAAAAGCGAGAATGGTCTGTCGGTTGATATTCTTTTGACCTGATGACGATAGGTTTGAATAGCTGGATATTTGAAACGAACTTGCGCTAAGCAGGTCTTTGACGACTACAACTCGCGTCAACAAAGCCCGGAGATCAGATGGCTACTATCTATATCGAATACGAATATTGGTTCGCCGTATTTCAGCTGGTACTTGCGATGCTGGGGATGGGCGCGACGCTTACGCTTCGGGATTTTAAAGAGATACTGTTCGAACCCAAAGCCGTAACAAGCGGTTCATTGATACAGCTGCTGCTAGTGCCAGCCGTGGCCTTTATGTTTATTCACACTTTTGGCATCGCAGGGGGAGTTGCATTTGGGATTGCCTTGATCGCCGCTATTCCAGGTGGCACGACCTCCAATATCTTTACGCACTTTGCCCGGGGTAATGTGGCCTTGTCGATCACCATCACGGCATTAACCACGATAGCCTGTCTGGTGACGACACCACTGATCCTCGAATTTCTTATCGCTCAATATATGCCCGATGACTTTATTATGCCGCGCGGGCAGATCATGACGGAAATCGCGTTAAACCTTTTGCTGCCGCTGGCGGCGGGCATGGTTTATTTGCGTCTGTTCCCGCGTTCTGCAGCAACATTCTCCAAATGGTGTGTGCGTGGCTCTCTATTGGGAATAATATTGATCGTGATTGGTTCCTCCATGTCCGGACGGCTGGATGTCAACATGTTTGGCGTGAACAATATGCTGACGATCATATTGCTGATTTTGGTGCTGGCAGTGTCAAGTTGGCTCGTTTGTCGAACCTTGCGCTTATCCTCCATCGATTCCACGGCAATTGATATGGAAGTGGTTGTCCGCAACATTAATCTGGGGATCATGCTTAAGGCATCGCTATTCCCGGCGGTCGTTGGCGAACCTGATCCGATAGGCGATATGGTGCTGTTCTCGTTATTATTTTATGGGGTTGTACAGATGATGATCGCTGTGGGGTTAATCAGTTGGGGGCGGCATAAAAACCGGGCGGCAATCTTTGGTCGAGATGCCGCGATATAACGGTCCCATCCCAAGATCCCTCGCTCCACCGGCCAACATCCGGTCGGCTCTTTAACCCGGTTCAGGACCCCAGCATCACCTCTCCGCCGACAAATTGCATAGCGTCGGTGCGGTCCTGCGCAAGGAGCAGCGGCCCGTCGAGGTCCACCCAGTCAGCCCGCTGGGCCAGCGCAAAGGCCGGGCGAATGGCGAGCGAGGTTGAGAGCATGCACCCGACCATTAGTTTCAGCCCCGCCTGCTCTGCGGCATCGGCAATGCGTATCGCCTCGGTCAAGCCGCCGGCCTTGTCGAGCTTGATATTTACGGCCTGATAATAGGGCGCGAGGGCTGGAATGTCGGCGCTGGTGTGGCAGCTTTCATCGGCGCAGAGCGGTATCGGCGAGCGAAGACCGGCGAGCAGGTCGTCGCGCCCGGCGCTGACCGGCTGTTCGATCAACTCGACGCCCCATTGGGCCAGGGTTGCGGCCTCGGCAACGATATCGAGATCGTTCCAGCTTTCATTGGCATCGACGATCAGGCGGGCCTCCGGCGCCCCGCGATGGACGGCGGCGACGCGGGCGTGATCATTGCTGCCGGACAGTTTGAGTTTAAGCAGGCTGTGGGTGGCCGCAGCGGCAAGGGCATCTGCCTCCATCTGCGCCGGATCGCCGAGCGAGATGGTAAAAGCGGTGATCAGCGGCTTGGGTTCGGGCAGAAAGGCATGGTGCCACAGTGGCTGGTCATGTTGCCGGCATTCCAGGTCCCATAGTGCGCAGTCGAGCGCATTGCGTGCCGCGCCTCTCGGCATGTGATCGAGCAGGGCGAGCCGGTCAAACCGGTGATGGGCGGCGGCAAAACTCTCTATGGCAGCGACGCAATTCTCTGCAGTTTCGCCTTCATAATAGACTGGGGTGGCCTCACCCACACCCTGATTTATCCCGTCACTGACCGTACAGACGACGACATCAACATGGGTCTTGGCCCCGCGGCTGATGACAAAAGAGCCGTTGACCGGCCAGCGTTCGGCACTGGCGGAGACGGAAAGAGGGGCAACAGTCGATGTCATGTGATGATCGTAGCGGACGACGCGCGCCTGTCATCTGCTTTGTGCTAGTGGTTGTGATCACCCGGCAGTCAGGAAGCGGCCTGTGACCATGTGCCGGTTGGCAGGTGCTTGGCAATCGGGCTCCATTTCGCCTCCTGCGCACGGCGCGTCATATAGGTATCCAACCCGATCTGCAGCGCCACCAGCATATAGACGAACGGCTGAAACGCGACGCCGACGAACAGCGAGCCGACCATGTAGATGATATGCGCATTTTGCAGGGCGATGGCGAGCGGGGCGACCCACATCTCACCTTCTTTGGATGTGTTGCGATAGCGTCTTCGCAGCACCTCCATGCGCCAGATACCGCCAAGGTGGATGAATAGCCACAGGGCGAGGCCGGGATAGCCCTGTTCGCCGAGCATTTCGAAATAGCTGCTGTGGAAGGCGCGGGCTTCATCGATCACTTCAATCGGGCCGTCGTCCTCAAGCTCGTAATCATAGTCCTGTTCCGGCTCGTCGGCCTTTTTGTCGGGCGCCAGCTCGTAACGCAGCTTGTTAAGCCGGTAGACGTTGAACCCGCCGCCCATCGGATTGGCATTGGCATATTCAATCGTCCACTCCCACACCGCTATACGGGTCGAGGCAGATTCATCGGCCTTGTAGTTCTGGATCGTGCCCATGCGCTCCGAAAAGCTTTGCGGCAGGAACGGGATCGCCATCAAGCCGACGGTCATCGCCAGTCCGGCGTACAGGAACCGATATTTGACGAAGCGCAGCTGCAGCACCGCCAGCACGGCAATACAGACCAAACCGGTGCGCGCCTGCGTCCCGATCGGGATCAGCAAAGCGGCGAAGATCAGCGCCATGGTGAAATATTTGACTCGCCAGTCGGGCGGAAAGATTGTGCCATGTTTCGACAGCCACAGCATCAGCGGGATGATCGCAATCGCCACCATCGAGATGATCGAGCCTTCGTAAAGCCCGGCATTGTCATCGATCAGCAAGACAAGTGCGCCATAACCGCCGCCCGAACCCAGTGTCTTGATACCGCCGGTGATGATCAAGGTCGCGGCGCATAGGACCATGAACAGGGTCAGCGCTTCGATACGCAGCTTGGTTCTAAGCGTGAGCGGCAGGAAAATGGCAAAGACCAGGGCTTTCCAGACCCAGTCCCACTTTTCCATCGCGTCTTCCGGCAAAGCGCCCTGAAAACTGGTATAGCCGCAATAGACAAGCAGAATGACCATCGCGCCCTGCCGCACCGAAAAGCGGACATCTTTCTTGTCATCGGCCACCATGAACCCGAGAAACGCCATGCCGAACACGATCAGCGACAGCGGCACGGAATTGAGCAGGAAATAGCTCAGCCGCTGGGGTGCGACAATGTCGATATAGGCATAGACCAAAGTGAAGATAAACGGCCGCTTGAAGGCCAGAAACAGCAGGGCGAGCAGATAGGCGACAAAGACCAGATCACGCATCGGGCTGGTTCCGTGTTGTATGGAAACCTTCAGGCTCGGCATCCGGTTCCGGTGGATCTTCGTAATCGAGATCAGGGCGATGAATCAGTCGCCATACTGCAATCAGCAGCAATCCGTGCGTCAGAGCGATGGAAAAATTATCGATCATATCGGTTCAGGCGACCCCGGCTTGTACATCCACTGGTGCATCAGATTCATGCATATTCAGGCACGCGATACAGGTTTTGGGTTGACGGGACGTTAATCCTTTTCAGGCAGGACCAGCGGCAATGACACGCATCTTGCACATTTTGGACCACAGTCTGCCCCTGCACAGCGGATATTGCTTTCGCACGCGGGCCATCATGAAGGCGCAGATTGCCAGCGGCCTGCATGTCGCCGGAGTGACCGGCGTGCGCCAGGACCAGCATGGCTATCAGGCAAAAATGCCACTGGAAAAGGCAGACGGGCTGGATTTCTTTCGCACCCTGACGGACGTGCAAGGCCCATCCCCGGTGCGCGAGTGGCGCGAGATATCGGTTTTTGCCGACCGGATTTCAGAGGTGGTTCAGGAGTGGCGGCCAGATGTCCTGCATGCCCATAGCCCGGCGCTAAACGGATTGGCGGCTTTGCGGGTGGCCCAGAGAACCGGGCTGCCGTTGCTCTACGAGATCAGGGCGTTCTGGGAAGATGCAGCCGTCGGCAACGGCACCGGTCGTGAGGGCAGTCCGCGCTATTGGCTGACCCGGCAGCTTGAAAACCATGTCGTAAACGGTGCGGATGCCGTTGCGGTAATTTGCGAAGGTCTGAAATCAGATCTGGTCGCACGGGGTGTTGCCAAGGAGAAAATAACCGTTTCGCCCAATGGCGTCGATATGACCCTGTTCGGCAAACCGCCGGCACCGGACGAAGAGCTGCGGAGCGAACTGGGGCTAACGGGCAAGTCCGTGCTCGGCTTTATTGGCAGTTTCTATGATTATGAAGGGCTCGATGACCTGATAGCCGCCATGCCGTCACTTCAGAGACTGTCCCCGGATACGCATTTATTGCTGGTGGGCGGCGGTCCTATGGAACAAGCGCTTAAAGAACAGGTAGAGGCCTCGCCAGCAGCATCCGCTATCACCTTTACCGGGCGGGTGCCGCATGAAGATGTAGAACGTTATTACGGCTTGATGGATGTCATGGTCTATCCGCGCAAATCAATGCGGTTGACCGAACTGGTAACTCCCCTCAAACCCTTGGAAGCCATGGCACAGGGCCGGATGGTTGCAGCGTCGGATATTGGCGGCCATCGCGAGCTGATTGAGGATGGCGTCAACGGGACCCTGTTTCCGGCCGGTTCACCGGAAAAAATCGCCCAAAAACTGGACAATTTACTGAAAAATCGCGCGTCCTGGCCCCAAACCATTGAGACAGCACGAAAATTTGTTGAGACCGATCGTAACTGGTCGTCAAACATTTTGCGTTACAAACCTGTTTACCAAAGGTTGATCGCGCATAAATCCTATGAGCGGGCGGCCTGAGATGGCGGAGAACAGCGTGGAAGACACGGATCAAAAACTAGCACGGTTCAAAGAGCCGGTAATGGCGATTGCAGCAGGCGTTGGTGCCGCGCTGGTCGTTGTCACGCTGCCGCACGTCTATCTGGAAAGCGCTATCGGTGCGACCGGGCTTTCCGAAATCCTTCCGGCAGCAGCACCGCCGCTGGGCAATACTGCACGCGGGCTGATCGCCATCATGGCAGGTCTGGTTTCCGCATCAGCCATATATTTCTTTCTAAATCGCAAAGGGAGCTCTGACATGGGCGTTGCACTTCGAGAACAAATTAATGCCGCCAGTCCGATTGAACTGGACCTGGAAGAAGAGGCGAATGCCAAGAAGGGCCGGTTCAGCTTGCCGAAATTCGACGCAAAATCGCTGACCAAGTTTCTGAAAAAGCCGAAGAAGAACAAGGCCAGAGTGATGGACCTTGCCGATTTGCCGCAATTGCGGAAAGTCGACAGCGAGGCTGATGCACCAGAACGCCCTCCATTATTTGCCGAAACCGAGGCACCATCGCCTCTGCCAGAGGCTATCCAGCCTTTTGAAGAAGTCGAGCCAGCCGCACCAGTTCTCGCCGATATTCCATTTTCTCCGACCGAGGCCATTGCCGAAAACACACCAGCAGTTGCAGAAGAAACAGCGGTGGAGCATCCCGTGGCGGCCCCGGTAACTGTTGCGCAGACTCCGGCAGAAGATTTGTCGGATTTGAATATTGCCGAGCTGACTGATCGCCTTGAGGCCGGGCTACGCCGTCTCAAGCAGTTGGAGGCCGGAACTTTTGCGGCGACCCCGGCACCAGCTGAAACCGTCATGACGTCATCTCAAATGACGCCAGCACAACCGGCAGTTGAGACTCAGCCGGCTGCTGGCCCGATCAGTGAAGCGCCCGTAATGGCATCACCACCACTCACTGAGGTGGAGAAATCACCGCAAGACATGGCGGCCGTCCGCCAGGCGGATATGGACGCTGCGTTGAAAGCGGCTCTGGGTACGTTGGAGAAGATGACCGCGCAGCGCTAAGCCGTCTTAAGCTGTCTGGCGCTAGACCAGCCGGTCATAGCTTGCGACATGGTCTTTGATCGTCAGTATTTCGAGCGCAAGATGATCCGGCGGCGGCATACAGGGAATATTCGCCACCAAATCGGCGACAAAATGGCCGGGTAAGTCAAAGTTATGTTCCTGGAGCTCCGCGGCAAATGAGGGGAGAAAGCACGTATCATCGGACACAGAGCCGGTGATACTGATATTGTGCCGTGTCCCGGAGAAGGTGATGCTGGCCCACGGGCGTTCACGTATGATCTTCACCCTGTAGTCGGAACCGATCCGGGATTGGATCTGGTCAACCAGCAGCACCCCGATATCGCTACGTTGTTTGATAAGCAATTTCCTCGATCCGCTTGGCTCATGCAGCATGGTCATTTCTCCATTTGTTCATGAAATGTTCCACCCGCTGTGAAATTTTTTCTCCGGGTTGGCGACCATTGCGCAAGTCCTCCACAAAGCGGGGATCGCGGACTGACAGCCGGCCGAATTTGGTCCAGGGCATGTCGGTTTCCCGCATGAATTTTTCGATTTGGCGTAACAAATGCATTGCTTCTCTCCGGTTGGAACTGGCTATCCCATCCTGTTCATCAGCGCCGCCGACTCGATCAAGGATAGGTAAAATCCTATTTGAAATGTAATTTCCTACATGTCTAGGATATTTCCTATTGCCATTTTCGGCCAGAACGGATAAGTCCCGGTGATGGCTCAAGCAAAACCCATATCCAGTGGCGATCCACGCGCCAATCTGGAGCAGTTGATCCGGCAAAATGGTGATGATTTTTCGTCGTTGTCACGGATGCTGGGTAAGAACCCGGCCTACATCCAGCAATATATAAAGCGCGGTACGCCTCGCAAACTGGACGAGGATGATCGCCGGAAACTGGCGGAGTTTTATTCCGTCGACGAGCAATATCTGGGTGCAACCGTTGCTGCTGCTTCCAAAAATAACTTCAGTCCGCTGAAAAATGACACGGCTAATATGGTGCGAATCCGACAACTCCAACTGGGCGCATCTGCCGGTCCCGGATCGCTGGCGGATGATGAAGCGCCGCAAGATAGCATGGCCTTTGGCGCAAAATGGCTGAAACAGCTCGGCAGCGCCCCGGACAAATTATCGCTTATCTCGGTGGACGGCGATTCCATGGACCCGACTTTGTGCGACGGCGACGATATCATGGTCGATCACAGCGCCGCTGAACGCCCCCTGCGGGATGGCATTTATGTCCTGCGTATGGATGACGTATTGCTGGTAAAGCGGCTTGCCCTGCGCCCCTCCGGAAAATTGTCGATCCGTAGCGACAATGATCGCTATCCTGACTGGGATGATGTGGAACCACAAGAGGTGAATATCATCGGCCGGGTTGTTTGGACCGGGCGGCGGCTTTAGGCACAAACACATTCCCGGCATTCAATACGCAGCCAAGCACTTGGTTTGGGTAATGTGATCTGTATCATAGTAAAACCTGCCAAAGATGTTTAGCCGACTCAACATGGCCATTGGAAAGGAACAAGATGTCCTGGCGCATATTTCCATGCATGAGCTTGATTGCCATTGCCTCAACAAATGTCGCCGCCAATCCACCCTCTGCCCAAACCGAGATGAATATCCTAGCTCAAGGCCAGTCCAATGAAGCACAACATGATCTGACAGGCTACTGGAAATATGGCGATGATCGCGTTCTATATTTCACCCAAGAGGGTTCAAAGTTACGCTCTCGTCATATCAAACAAGCGCCAGACTACGCCCATTTTGCTGGCGATATAGATTTTTCGGCTAATATTGTTGGAGACCTTGTTCATGGTGTTCAACAGATTCGACTAATATGGCCGATGCACAACAGATGCTCTGCAAATATGCCTGTCGGCATGGGATTAACGATAAACGAAAGTCATACGAAGCTCACCGGGTTCCGGTCTAGCAGAACAGTCAACCTTGCAGATTGTTCGGTAAGCAGAGGTGAACCCGACCGGATTGAATACACCCGAGTGCTAGATGCCAACGGCAAACCAAAAAGATAGGCGAAATGGCATGAACGGGCATTTGAACAGCTATCACCGGTCTGATGCCAAATTTGGACATCATTCAAACCTTGCAACTTGCTGGTCGCCCCTCCAAATAGCTTGTCATGACAGATGCTCCCTTAAAGGCCGTGATCATTCCGGTCACGCCGCTCCAGCAAAATTGCACGCTCCTTTGGTGCACCAAGACCAACAAAGCGGCGCTCAGCGATCCGGGAGGTGATCTGTCGCGGTTGAAAGCCGCAGTGGCGGAACATGGCGTTGATCTGGAAAAGATCATCATCACCCATGGCCATCTCGACCATTGCGGACAGGCTGGGATGCTGGCGGAAGAGCTCGGCCTGCCCATCGAAGGCCCGCACAAGGACGATCTTTTCTGGATAGAGCAGCTGGATGGCGACGGTGCGCGGTACGGGATGGAAGCCAAAAGCTTTGAGCCGGATCGCTGGTTGAATGATGGTGATCAGGTGACCTTGGGCGATTTGGTGCTCGATGTCATACATTGCCCGGGCCATACGCCGGGCCATGTGATATTTTATCACCAGCCATCAAAACTGGCGGTAGTCGGTGATGTTCTCTTTCAAGGCTCGATTGGCCGCACCGATTTCCCGCGCGGCAATCATCAGGATTTGATCGACGCAATTACCCAAAAATTATGGCCGCTTGGCGATGACGTCACCTTCATCCCCGGACATGGTCCGACCAGCCAATTTGGCTACGAGAGGAAAACCAACGCCTTTGTAGCGGATGATGTTTTGGCGGCTCGTTAGACGGACCCTCGAGGACCGTCATTCAGACGCCTTTCGATAGCGCAAATACACAAAGAACAATGCAATGACAGCCGGGACGGTCTGCACAAATATTATTCTCTGCGACACTGTCACCCCGCCAAAAATGCCTGCTACGGTCACAAATAACAAGAAGCATGTTGCGACCTTGAATCGCCACTGCTCATCCTTGATGAACAACGACCATAGAAGCCCGGCAGCTAAAAACGCATTATATAATCCCTGATTGGCAGCCATCGCTTTTGTCGGCTCGAACAGATCAGGAGGCAGTACGGAAAATACTTGCGGTCCCCGTGTCACCCAAGCGAACATTTCAAACCATGCAATGTAAAGATGAAGCACAGCGATCAGGGCAATTAATATCGTCGCAATTCTGTGCATCTCACGGCCCTCCTAATCAACAACTCGTATACAGGCCTTGATGGTCCATGTTCAATGGCCAATAGATTAAAGCCGCAATAAGACGCCCCCGGGTTTCAGGATATGCTTTAGAGATGAATCAAATATCGGGTCTGTGCTATAACCACGCTGTGACCCGCCATCCGATGATGGTCATATCTCCGAAAGAGAGAAGCAAGATGCAGAAATCGAACATTGTTGAAGAACTTGACGCGCTGACAGAATATTGGTCGCAAAAGGTCCTGACCGAGGCCAATGGCCAGCAATTCAAGGTTGCCAAGGGCATCGGCGCGACCAACTGGCACAAACATGATGATCAGGATGAACTTTTCATCCTTTTCAGCGGCGAAATGACCATCGGTCTGCACAGCGGTGATGTAACATTGAAGGAAGGCGATATGTTTACCGTTCCCAAGGGAGTGGAACATCGGCCCGTGGCGGAAAAAGAAGCAAAGTTCCTGGTCGTGGGGCTGAACATTACCTCGAATAAAGAGGGCGGGAAACCGAACTAATTATCCCCTGCTCCGCAGAACCGTTTCCGCTATTCGTGGCTCCGACCGAAATCCGGTGCTGCATCATCCTGACCCTCTTCGATAATCCGGCGGCGGATGGCGCGGGTCTTGGTGAACAGGTCGAACAGCTCATCACCCTTGTCCCAGCGGATGGCGCGTTGCAGGGCGGTGAGGTCCTCTGAAAAACGCTGGAGCATTTCCAGAACCGCATCCTTGTTCGACATGAATACATCACGCCACATGGTGGGGTCGGAGGCCGCGATACGGGTGAAGTCGCGAAAGCCGCCAGCGGAATATTTGATGACTTCGCTGCGCGTCACGTCCTCAAGATCGGACGCCGTTCCGACAATCGTATAGGCGATAAGATGCGGCAAATGGCTGGTGACCGCGAGGACCAGATCATGATGCTTGGCGTCCATAATCTCGATATTCGCGCCCAGTTTCTCCCAAAAAGCGCGCACGCGTTCGATATCGCCTTCCTGTGCATCATCGGGCGGGGTCAATATGCACCAGCGGTCATGGAACAGGGTCGCGAAACCGGCATCCGGTCCGCTATGTTCGGTGCCGGCGACGGGGTGAGCGGGAATGATCCGCGCTCCCGGTAAAGCGGCTTGCAAAGAGGCGATAACATTGCCCTTGGACGATCCGACGTCGCTGATCACGGCATCTTTAGGTAGATCTTCCGCCATGTCCGCGGCGATTGACGCCATGGCACCAACTGGCACACACAGCAGCACCAGGTCAGCATCGATGACAGCTGCGCCAGCACTATCGACAACATCATCGCAAAAGCCCAGCTCCTGCACCCGGGCACGAACTGCGGCGTCGGCATCATAGCCCGTTATGCGAGCGGTCGGCATGCTGGCTTTCACACCATGGGCTATGGAAGAGCCAATCAGGCCAAGCCCAATAATCGTGATGTTCGCGAAAGGCAGCATCAGTCGGCGGCGTCCAATATGGTGCGCAAGGCATCCATGAAACCGCGATTTTCTTCCTCTGTACCGATGGTAATCCGCAGCGCATGACCTAACCCTTGAGCCGGCAATCTCCGGACCACATAGCCGGTCTCGACCAGTTTCCGGTCTGCCGTTTCCGCGCTCACCGCCCCGTCAAAAATCACCAAGATGAAATTTGCAGCGGATGGAATGGCGCGCAGACCGTGATTGGACAGGGCCGCTATCTCTTCCGTCATCCATTCACGCCATTTGGCATTATGCTCACGGCTGTGGGCAACAAATTGCTGATCCGCCAGAGCCGCAATGGCTGCCGCCTGACCAGCGCTGGTTACATTAAACGGCCCGCGGATCCGGTTGAGTGTATCAATAAGATGCGGCTGTCCATAGGCCCAGCCAATGCGTTCAGCAGCAAGTCCGTAGATTTTGGAAAAAGTCCGTGTAATCAGAACATTGCCATGCCGCCGCGCCAGGTCGAAACTGGCGGCACCGTCATTGTCCAGATATTCGCCATAAGCTTGATCGAGCACCAGCACGACGTCTTTCGGCAGACCGGCATGCAGGCGTTCAATCTCACTGTCGGGCGTAATCGTACCTGTTGGGTTGTTGGGATTCGCCAGATAGACAACGCGCGTTTTTGGCGTCACCAACGCCAGCAGCCCGTCCACGTCCGTGCCATAGTCATCGTCAGGGGCCATCACAACTTCTGCACCAACCTTGCGTGTGGCAATCTCGTAGACCATGAAACCGTAATTCACGTGGATAATCTCGTCACCAACACCGGCATAGCCAGCCGCGACCAGATTCAGCAGCTCATCAGACCCGGTTCCGCAGACGATCTGGTCCGCTTCCAAACCATAAGTTTCCGCAAGAGCAGCACGCAGCGCATGGCTGGCCGGATCAGGATAGCGTGCGACATGTCCTGCCTGTGCCGCCAGCGCGGTACTGGCATCCGTGCTACAGCCGAGCGGATTTTCATTGGCGGAAAGCTTGACGAGCACGCGCCCGTCATCGGCTTTCGCCTTGCCAGGAGTATAGGCGTGAATCGCCGAGATATAGGATTTTGGCTCTGGTTTGGTCATGGCCCGGCCTTACCCGCGCTATCCGGAACGATCAACAACAGTATTCATGTCCGCCGCGCTAAGCGCCTATAAACGCTTGCTAGTCTGCGCCTGGCTGATAATGCTACGCCGATGAGTGAAGATACGCGCTTTGGGCTCGACAAAAAGGTCCGCCTGCTGGGACCGTTGCCTTTAGATAGCGGCGGCGAATTGGCGCCTGTGGATCTCGCCTATGAAACCTATGGCGATTTAAACGCCGACGCCAGCAACGCAGTGCTGATCTGTCATGCGCTAACTATGGACCAATATGTTGCATCCAAGCATCCGCTGACAGGCAAGGGCGGTTGGTGGACGGACATGGTTGGTCCGGGCAAACCGGTTGATACCGACCGGCATTTTGTCATCTGCGCCAATGTGATTGGCAGTTGCATGGGTTCATCTGGCCCGGCAACCATCAATCCGGCCACTGAAAAACCCTGGGGCATGGATTTTCCGGTGCTCACGATCGCCGATATGGTTCGGGCGCAGGCGTTGTTGCTCGATCATCTTGGCATTGAGCGACTTCATGCCGTCATCGGTGGGTCGATGGGCGGAATGCAGGCGATTAACTGGACCACGCTTTATCCCGATAGGGTCAAATCTGCTGTGATTGTTGCGTCTGCCGCGCGCCACAGTGCACAAAATATCGCCTTTCACGAAGTCGGGCGACAAGCGATCATGGCCGATCCGCGCTGGCGTGGCGGATCCTATTATGCCGATGACGACCCACCGAGCAGCGGCCTTGCCGTGGCGCGCATGGCCGCGCATATCACCTATCTGTCGGAAGCGGGTTTGACTGAGAAGTTCGGCCGGCGCTTGCAGGACCGTGACAGCAAGACTTTCGGCTTCGATGCTGATTTTCAGGTGGAAAGCTATTTGCGGCATCAGGGCATCAGCTTTGTCGATCGTTTTGACGCCAACAGCTATCTTTATATCACCCGGGCGATGGACTATTTCGACTTGGCCGAGGCCCATGGCGGCACGTTGGCCAACGCGTTCAAGGGATCCAAAACGCGTTTCTGCCTGATCAGCTTTGATACCGACTGGCTCTATCCGACCAGTGAATCGCGGACGATTGTTCATGCGCTCAATGCTGCAGGCGCAGCGGCGAGCTTTGTCGAACTGTCCAGCGCTTTTGGGCATGACAGTTTCTTGCTGGCAAACCCCGAGATGAACCGAATTGTCGACGGGTTTTTAAAGGCGGGGGAAAGTCTATGAGCAAACTCCGCCCCGATTTGCAGATTATCGCCGACAATATCAGTCCCAACGCGCGTGTGCTGGATATCGGCTGCGGCGACGGCGCATTGATGGCGGCCTTACGTGATCAAAAGCAGGTCGATGCCCGGGGGCTTGAAATTGACCCGGCCAATGTTGCCAGTGCGGTTAGCAAAGGCCTGTCGGTCGTGCAGGGAGATGCCGATACCGACCTGTCAGCCTATCCCGACGCCAGTTTCGACTATGCGATCCTCAGCCAGACGTTGCAGACCACCCACCGGCCGGATCAGATAGTTAATGAGCTGCTGCGCATTGGCAAACAGGCTTTTGTCAGCTTCCCCAATTTCGCCCATTGGCGGGTGCGTATGTCACTGCTGATCGGCGGCCGGATGCCGGTCACACGATTGCTGCCGCAAACGTGGTATGATACGCCAAATATTCACCACGTAACGATCGACGATTTCCGCGCATTGGTGCGCGACGGGGAATTGAAACAAGAGGGCCAATGGTTCCTGACCGGAGACAAGCAAACCGGGCGCGGTCTGGCCAATTTGCTTGCAGAACATGCGGTATTTCTATTGCGCCGCTAATCTATCCCGGTTTCATGGGGGGACGTAAATGGCTTATGATTACCAACTATTGTCAGTCACCAAAACTGGACGGCTGGGCGAAGTCATCATCTCCAATCCACCCATCAACCTGATCACCCAGCAGCTTTTCGAAGAATGGATGGCGCTTGCCGAGGAGCTCGAGGCCGATTCCGATCTTACCGTCATTCTCTTCAAAAGTGCCGATCCTGATTTTTTCATGGCGCATTTCGACGTCGAGCTGATCCTGTCCTTTCCGGTCGACAGACCTGCGGAACGCAGCACCGATCCCAATCCGTTCCACCTCATGTGCCAGCGCTTTCGCTCGATGGACAAGATCACGATTGCGCAGGTGGAAGGACGCGTGGGCGGCGGCGGCAACGAGATTATATCGAACATGGACATGCGCTTTGGCGTACAGGGGAAAACGATCATCAATCAAATGGAGGTCCCGCTGGGCATCTTGCCGGGTGGTACGGGCACCCAAAACCTTGCGAATATCATCGGTCATGGCCGGGCGATGGAAGTCATTCTGGGCGGAGAAGATCTGGACGCCGAAACGGCGGAACGCTGGGGCTATCTGAACCGAACTTATGCGGCAAAGGACATTGATGGCAAAGTTCGCGCATTAGCGCAGCGTATTGCCGGTTTTCCAGTCGAGGCGGTCAGGTTTGCCAAGCAATCGATCAATAATGCCGCCGGTCCATCGGACAAAGGCCTTGCCGAAGAATCATTCCTCTTCCAGCAACTTATCCGTACACCGGACGCGCGATCAAAGATGCAGCAATTCCTGGATATTGGCGGTCAAACGAGAGACGGCGAGCTGCAGCTTGATAGCTTGGTGAATCAGTTGAAAAACGCGTGATTCACTCATCGAAACCCTGTTAGATGTTGAGACGATAACGGCAAACGTAGGAGCGAGTTTTGGATTGGGCATATTATTGGGATATCGCGAAACCCTATGTCGGATTGGCGATATTATTTGCTCTCTTTACGGCCTTTGTTGGTGAGCGCCGCCCGCCTGCGGTGACTGCGGTTGTTGCGGCCGCATTAATGCTGGTGCTTGGACTTCTTAGCAGCAATGATATGCTGTCGGTCTTTTCCAATCCGGCGCCTCTAACCATTGGCGCGATGTTTATCTTGTCCGGCGCGCTGGTGCGGACCGGTGTGATCGAGGCACTTGCCGGCTTTGCTGCACGCAAAGCAGAAAATCGGCCTTTCATGGCGATTGGCGGGTTTCTGGGCGGAACTTTTGCCTCTTCCGCTTTTGTGAACAACACTCCGGTGGTCATCATCCTGATCCCGATCATGCGCAAAATCGCAAAGGTTTCGGGCATAGCCGCGAGTAAGCTGCTCATCCCGCTATCCTATATCTCGATACTGGGCGGCAGCCTAACCTTGCTCGGCACATCGACAAATTTGCTGGTGGATGGCGTTGCCCAGGAAAACGGGCAGGCGGCCTTTGGTCTGTTTGAAATCACGCAAGTCGGCCTGATTGCCGCTGCGACCGGGATTGTCATGATCGCCGTACTGGGGCCGCTTTTTCTGCCAAAGCGGGACAATCAGAGCCTGGCTGATCAAACACCGGAATCCCAATATCTCACTGATATCCGGATCAGAGACGAGAGCGATTTTGTTGGCAAACAAATTTCGACCATCAGTGCATTCACCCATTCGGGCGTAGACATTATCGGACGGCGGGTCGGGCGTGAGGTCGACCGGTTCCAATTTTCCGATCACATCCTGGAAGGCGGAGAGACTCTCGTTGCCGCCGTGACGCAGGAAGAGCTATTGTCTCTCGCCGAAATTAGAGGGATTTCATTGGGCTATGCTGGCGTCAAGCAACCGGATGTACCGATGGGTGACGAACATACGCGGCTGGTCGAACTGGTCATCGGTCCGTCGCACCGGTCTGTCGGCAAATCCCTGCCCAGCCTGCCCTTTTTGTCGCGCGTGCCTGCTCGGGTGCTGGGCCTTTCGCGGCCGCGCCATATTGCCGGACCGACGCTGTCCGATGCGCGTATCCGCCATGGTGACAGCCTGCTGGTGCAGACCGATGATATTTCCATCAGCACATTGCAGGACAATGCCGATCTGGTGCACCTGCAGGAACCGGAAGCGCGGTCCTACCGGCGGCGTCGGGCTCCGGTCGCAATCCTGACCTTGGCCATCATCATCATTGCTGCTGCCTTGGGCGTGATGCCAATTGCCGCTTTGGCCATGCTTGGTGTCGCCGTAGTTTTGCTGACCAAATGTATCGACAGCGAAGAGGCATGGGGTGCGATAGACGGCAATGTGCTGGTGCTGATTTTTGCGATGCTGGCCGTCGGCAAGGGGCTGGAAAATGCCGGCACGGTACAGCTGATTGTCGACACACTCTTGCCGCTGCTCAATATGATCTCACCGTTGTGGCTCATAATCGCGATATACTCGCTGACCTCCCTGCTCACCGAAACCGCAACCAATAATGCGGTGGCTGTCATCATGACACCGCTGGTTATCGGCATTGCGGAGCAAACCGGCGTGGATGTCCGCAGCCTGCTGGTCGCGGTAATGTTCGGCGCGTCGGCCAGCTTTGCGACCCCGGTGGGCTATCAGACAAATACATTGGTCTATACGGCGGGCAACTACCGCTTTTCCGATTTCGTCCGGATCGGCCTGCCGCTGAATATCGGTGTGGGTCTGGCCGCCTGTTTCGCGATCTATTATATCTTCTGATCTCCAGCCGCTTTGATATGTAATATCCCTGATTGCGTCTATATGCCGCCGCAATCATTTGTCTTCGTGAAACATAGGCGCGTCTTGAACGCGGCAAAGCGAAGGAAATGATCATGTCTCTCCATATTGGCGACGTTGCGCCCAATTTCGTCGCTGACAGCACCGTCGGCGAAATTGACCTGCACAAATGGGCCGAAGATGACTGGGTGTTTTTCTTTAGCCATCCGGCTGATTTCACCCCTGTCTGCACAACCGAAATGGGGCGGACAGCCCAGCTAGCCGACGATTTTGCGGCCCGCAATGTCAAGCCGCTGGGGCTTTCGACGGATATCGTCGAGGAGCATTGGGACTGGATTCACGACGTGAATACCACACAGCATACCAATGTCCGCTTTCCGATCCTTGCCGATCCGGATTGCAAAATATCCAAGCTCTACGACATGATTCACCCTGGTGAGAGTCACACCGAGGCGGTGCGATCGGTATTCATCATCGACCCGGAGAAGAAAATCCGCCTGATCATGACCTATCCGATGACTATCGGACGCAATTTTGACGAGATTTTGCGCGTGATTGATGCGTTGCAGCTATCGGATAAGAAGAATATCGCTACCCCCGCCGACTGGCAGTCCGGTGACAAGGTCATCATTCCGCCGTCGATCGAAAAGGAAGAGGCGGAGAAGCTGTTTCCGCAGGGCTGGGACGAGCAGCGGCCCTATCTGCGGCTGACCGAGATCTCCTGAAAGGTCCAGACCCCGGTTTTACCGCTCCCGCGTTGCGCTGAACTTGATGTTCGGGTTCCGCTCTTCCTGATAGCCGACATCCCAGGCCGATTTGGCCAGAAATACCAGATTATCATCGCGATCCTTGGCGAGGTTGGTCTGATTGATATTCGCAAAAGCGCCCAGCGTTGCGTCATCTCCGCTGATCCAGCGCGCGGTCTCAAAGGGCGCGGGTTCAAGACCCGCCTCGACCTTATATTCCGCAGATAACCGGCTGACCAAGACATCAAGCTGCAATTGACCGACGACGCCGATAATCCAGTTGGCGCCAATTTCGGGATAAAAAACCTGCACGACACCTTCTTCGCTGAGGTCATCAAGCGCCTTGCGCAGTTTCTTGGTCTGTGTCGGATCTTTTAGGATCACGCGGCGCAATATTTCCGGCGCGAAGTTCGGCAGGCCGGTAATCCGCACCTGGTTTTTCTCGCTGAGCGTATCGCCGACCCGCAGTGTCCCGTGGTTGGGAATGCCGATAATGTCGCCGGGTTGGGCAGTGTCAGCAATTTCGCGGTCCTGCGCGAAGAATAATATCGGGCTGTGAATGGCAATCGGTTTGCCGAGAGCGGAGGGCGTCAGCTTCATGCCACGTTTAAATTCGCCGGAGCACAGCCGCATAAACGCGATCCGGTCGCGATGCTGCGGGTCCATATTCGCCTGAATCTTGAAGACAAAGCCTGTGACGTCCTTGCTGTCCGGTTCGATCGGTGCAGGTTCGGCAGGTTGCGGGCGCGGCGGCGGGGCGTAGTCGGCAATCGCTTCAATCAGCTCTTCCACCCCAAATTGTTTCAAGGCCGACCCGAAATAGACCGGTGTCAGATCTCCATTGCGATAGGCTTCGAGATCAAAACTGCTATAGCCGCCCTGCGCCAGTTCGCCTTCGCTGGTGAGCCGTTCCAGCGCTTCATCGCTCAGCACATCGGCAAGCTTGGGATCGTCCAGCCCCTCAAATTGCTGAACCTTGCCATCATAATTTTTGCTGTCGCCATCTGGCTGATGCAACTGATTGCGATTGAGGTCATATATCCCCTCAAACTGTCCACCCATGCCGGTCGGCCAGCTCATCGGGCAAACATCGAGGGCAAGCTTGTCAGCCACTTCGTCGAGCAATTCGAACGGATCGCGGCCTTCGCGGTCGACCTTGTTGACAAAGGTGATGATCGGCACGCTGCGCAGGCGGCAGACTTCGAACAGCTTCAATGTCTGCGCCTCAATCCCGCTCGCCGCATCAATCACCATGATCGCGCTGTCGACAGCGGTCAGGGTGCGATAGGTGTCTTCGGAAAAATCTTCATGACCCGGCGTGTCGAGCAGGTTGAAAGTAATGCCGTTGCGCTCGAACGTCATCACCGAGCTGGTCACGGAAATCCCGCGCTGCTGCTCGATCTTCATCCAGTCCGATCGCGCGCGCCGGTTATCCCCGCGCGCCTTCACCTCACCAGCCAAGTGAATAGCGCCGCCTTTCAACAGCAGCTTCTCGGTCAGCGTCGTCTTACCCGCATCGGGGTGAGAGATAATCGCAAATGTGCGGCGTGGGTTGGTTTGGGTCATATTCTAACCCCTCAGTTCCGCACCCAGCTTCGCTGCACTCGCCACAACCTTGTCCGAAACGGCTTTCAAATCCTCTTCGGTCAAAGTCGCATCCACCGGCTGTAGGGTAACTTCCACAGCCAGCGATTTTTTGCCTTCACCAACACTTGCGCCTTCGAACAGGTCGAACAGGCGCGCGCCGGTGATCAGTTTCTTGTCCGCGCCTTTGACCGCGCGCACCAGATCGCCGGCGGGCAAATCCGCATCGACGATGAAGGCGAAATCACGGGTCACCGCCTGCAGGGCTGGCGGGGCGAAGGCCTCGCGCATATGATCTTTGGCTTTTTTCACCGGGATGGCGTCTAGGAAAATCTCCGCAGCAACAGCCGTGCCTTTCAGGCCCATGGCCTTGGTCACAGACGGATGCAGCACGCCATAGGCCGCCAGTATCTTCTTGGGGCCAAGCCGTAAAGTTCCGGATTGCCCGGGATGATAATGGTCACCCGCTTCGGCAAAATCCATCAGCTTGGCCGTAGGAGCGCCAGCGGCTTCCAAAATCGCAAGGACTTCGGCCTTGGCATCGAAAGCACCATATTTTGTTGCTGCACCGGATTGCCAGCTGCGCGCCCGGTTCTCGCCCGCCAGCACCAGACCAATGGTCTGATGCTCGGTGGATTCCAGATAGCGGCGCCCCACTTCGAACAAGCGAATGGACGAAGCCCCACGATCGGCATTGCGCTGTGCCGCCGCGATCAGGCCGGGCAACAAGGACGGCCGCATCACTTTCAGCTCTTCGCTGATCGGATTGGCAAGCGACCATGTGCCACCGCCAAAGGGCGCGGCTTCCTTGTCGGAGATAAAGCTCCAGGTCACGGTTTCGTTGAGTCCGCGAGCAGCCGCAGCACGGCGCGCTTTGCGCTCGGCCAACTGTTCGGGCGATGCCGTGGGTTTGGCAACGCCAGCCTTGCGCGGCAGCGGTGTCGACGGAACACTATCCAGCCCTTCGATCCGGACCACTTCCTCAACCAGATCCTGCCAACCGGCAATGTCCCGGCGCCAGGTTGGCGGCGTTACTTGCCAATTGCTGTCGACCGCGAAACCCAGATTTTCCAAGATGGTTTTCTGTTTTTCCGGAGCAACATCAATACCGCCCAAGGCGGCACATTGCTTGGGATCATAGCTGATCATGGGCATGTCCGTCGGCGGTGTCCCGGCGCGGGTGATATCACTAGCCTTGCCACCGCATAGCTCGAGCACCAGAGCGGTCGCAATATCAAGGCCATCGTCCAGAAATGCCGGATCCACACCGCGTTCGAAACGCTGCCGAGCATCGCTGGTGAGCATCAGTTTCTGGCCGGTTTTGGCAATCGAAGCGGGATCGAAATAGGCGCATTCGATCAGGACTTCGGTGGTGGAATCTTCGGAACCTGTATCCGCGCCGCCCATAATGCCGCCTATATCATGCGCGCCCTTATCATCGGCGATCACCGTCATGCTCTCGTCGAGCACATATTCCTTGTCATTCAGCGCGGTGAGCTTCTCACCCGCCTTCGCCTTGCGCGCTACCAGACCGCCGCTCAGCTTGGCGACATCATAGACGTGCAGGGGCCGGCCATGATCGAGCATAACATAGTTGGTGATATCGACCAGAGCGTTAATCGGCTTTTGGCCCGCGGATTTGAGCCGCGCCTGCATCCAGTCGGGTGACGTACCGTTGGTCAGGCCGGTCACGGTGCAGCCATAAAAGGCAGGACAGCCTTCGGGATCATCCGTGCGCACATCCGGGCCAGCGCCACTGCGTTCCACGGAACCGATTTCGAGGGGTTTCAGCGTGCCAACACCAGCCGCCGCCAGATCCCGGGCAATGCCGCGCACACCCATGCAATCCTGTCGATTAGGCAGGACAGCAGCATTAATGACCGGGTCATCAAGCTGTGCATAATCAGCATAGCTGGTACCGACCGCTGCAGCTGCATCGGTAGGCAGTTCAATGATACCATCATGATCGTCACCCAGTTCCAGTTCCCGCGCGCTGCACATCATGCCAAAGCTTTCGACATCGCGGATTTTGGCGGGCTTCAGCGTGAAATCACTGCCCGGAATATAGGTGCCAGGAGGGCCGAATACGCCAACCATGTCCTTGCGGGCATTGGGCGCGCCGCAAACGACCTGCCACGGTTCGTTCGAACCATCGTCAACCTTCAACAATTGCAATTTATCCGCATTGGGATGCGGACCGGCTTCGATAACCTTCGCCACGCGGAACGGGCGCAAGGCATCGGCAGGATTCTCCAGTCCTTCCAGCTCCAGACCAATAGCGGTCAGCTTTTCGGTAATTTCGGTCAGACTTGCATCTGTATCGAGATGCGCTTTGAGCCAACTTAGCGAGAATTTCATGCGCCGACTCCTCCGCTCAATGTGGGTACGTCGAGCGCATCAAATCCATAATGCTCCATCCAGCGCAGGTCGCCGTCAAAGAAGGCGCGCAAATCATCCATGCCATATTTGAGCATCGCCAGCCGATCGATGCCGCAGCCAAAGGCAAAGCCCTGCCAGACATCGGGATCAAGTCCGCAATTGCGGATTACATTGGGATGCACCATGCCGGAGCCCAGAATTTCCATCCAGCCGCCCTCATTGCTGCGAGAATCACCGCCAATGATCCGGCGGCCTTTCTTAACCGAGAAGCCGACATCAACCTCGGCGCTGGGTTCCGTGAACGGGAAATAGCTCGGGCGCAGACGTAATTCGATATCGTCGCGCTCGAAGAAAGCGCGCACAAAAGTTTCGAGCGTCCATTTCAGATGACCCATATGGATGCCCTTGTCGATCACCAAGCCTTCAACCTGATGGAACATCGGCGTGTGCGTCGCATCGCTGTCGCTGCGATAGGTGCGGCCCGGTGCGATGATATAGATAGGCGCACCGGCACCATCGGTTTGTTTTGCCACATCCATCATCGTGCGGATTTGCACGGGTGAGGTGTGTGTACGCAGCAGTTTCGGCATGCCCTGATCGTCGGTCTGCGGGAAGTAGAAAGTGTCATGCATCGCGCGCGCCGGATGGGTTTCCGGAATGTTGAGCGCGGTGAAATTATGCCAATCATCCTCAATTTCCGGACCCGTAGCAACCGAGAAGCCGAGGTCAGCGAATATTTCAGCCAGTTCGTCCATGACTTGCGAGACCGGATGAATGCTGCCCTTTGGCGCAAAGGGCGGCGGCAAGGTCATGTCGAGTTTTTCGGTGGCGAGCCGTGCATTCAGCGCTTCGGTTTCGATGCTATCCTTGCGCGCGGCAATTGCATCGGCCACGGCTTGCCGGGCACCGTTGATTTTCGGACCTTCGCTCTGACGTTCTTCGGGGGTCATTTTACCCAGCGTTTTGAGCAACAACGAAATCTCGCCCTTCTTGCCTAAAGCTGCCACGCGAATGGCCTCCAAAGCATCGCCATCGGACGCCGATTCAATCTGCTCCAGATATCTGCCTTTAATTGCTTCGATGTCGCTCATCGTGATGTCCCGTTATTTTTCTGCTGCCCGTCTAGGCAACCCGTTCGAAAAACCCAATAAAAAAGCGCCGCGAGATTGCTCTCCGGCGCTTCTTTGAAATTATTTAAACACTTAAGCTTTCGCTAGAGCATCCTGCGCCTGTTTGATGAGGCCGCTAAACACTGCGGGTTCATTCATCGCCAGGTCGGCCATGACTTTACGGTCGAGTTCAATACCGGCCAGCTTGGTGCCGTGAATGAACGTGCCATAGGTCATGCCTTCTGCGCGGACCGCAGCGTTGATACGCTGAATCCAGATGGCGCGAAAAGCGCGTTTCTTAACTTTACGATCGCGATACGCATATTGACCGGCTTTTTCGACAGCCTGCCGCGCGACGCGGATGGTATTTTTGCGACGGCCATAATAGCCCTTCGCCTGTACCAATAATCTTTTATGTTTTGTACGAGTGGTCGTACCCCGTTTTACACGTGCCATTTTCTATATCCTTGAAATTTTAAAAGCGATGGGAGCTTCGGTGCTATTAAAGCCCGTAAGGTGCCCATTTCTTGACTGTCCGAGCATCGGCATCACACAATTTCTTGGTGCCGCGCTGCTGACGGATATATTTGCTGTTATGGCTCATCAAACGGTGGCGTTTGCCGGCTACGCCGTGCTTTACCTTGCCGGTTGCGGTGATTTTGAAGCGTTTCTTCACACCACTTTTGGTCTTCAACTTGGGCATTTTGGTCTCCTTTAGAAAAGTACCGTTACGGACACATGTGGCAGCCCAACACTGGCCAGTGCGTCACATCGGAAGGGCGGCAATAGCTAGATTCGCCCGAAATGCAAGAAATAATGCAACAAAGGATTGGTTTTCGTAAGCTTTGGCTACGCCGCGTTGCTGTTATCCGATCCATTGGGGTCGACGGGCCTGTCCATCGCCTGCAAAGGTCGGCCCAATGCTTTGGTTCGCTCACTTGCGCCAATCCCGAAGATCGGATGCGGCTGGGCCATATATTGCCGCGGCGTCAATCCCATGAACCGCTTGAAGTCACGATTGAAATGCGCCTGATCATAATAGTTGAGATCGACACACTCGCTCCAGTTTTGGGACGGGTTCATGAGGGCCTGGCCCAATGTGCGAACAAAACGTTGTCTGCGAAGCAGTAATTTCGGAAGAAAACCAAAAACGCGGCTCGAAAATCGACTCAGCTGCTTGGTATCCATTTGTAACCGTTCGCTAAGCGCGCTGACGCTGTCGATATCCGGATCCGTAAGTGCGAGGTGGGCAGCCTCAATCTGTTCCTCTTCGGAATCCGTTGGTGACAGAGCCTCCAGCAGCAAATGATTAAAAATGTCGATCATTTCCGCTTCGGACTCAGCAACCTTTATGGCGCTCCAAATTTTGGCAAAGAGATCGAACTTATGTGCTGTTTCAACGTCCACCACTTTATTGGCCCAACGCGATGCGGGTTGCCCGACAAATTTGTACCAGCCCAGCGGCAACAGACCAAATGCAGCAATTCGTGCAGACTTGCTCGAAATTGGGGCCGCCAAACTGGTCGGCCCGGTCATTGCTGCCAGCGGCGAATCCTGAGGCTTGTGGTCAGGCACTGTCATTTTGACGCTACCACGAAAAATGTACCGGATGCTTGCCCATTGTGGCAGCAAGAGGTCTGAAATGTCCGAACCATCCGGACTCTCGATATCGGAGAAATAATAGGTTGTCAGATAGCGTTGCAGCGGCGGCGGCGGCAGAACAAACCTCGTTTTGCTGACGGGCTCTAATGGTTGCATGCAATAGCCTCCAGCACATCATCGACACGCGCCTGATCGCCAATGGCAAGCACATGACCATCCGATTCCGCGTGAAGCGGTTCGCCATTCCAATCACACATCATCCCGCCGGCGCCATCAATAATCGGTGCAAGTGCGGCATAATCATGAAGCATGAGCCCTGCCTCGCAGACCACATCGACATGGCCGCTGGCGACCAGGCCATAATTATAGCAATCACCGCCATAGATAATCTTGCGCGGCGCAACTTTGCTGGCAAGGCCCATGAAATGCTCGGCATCATGCTCGTCAAACTGATGCGGGGTTGTGGTTGCCAGCACGGCGTCCTTCAACTCACGGCAGCGCGCCGATTGAGCCGCAGTTCCGTTAAAGGTAGTAGGCCGGCCCACCACTCCGACCCAACGTTCTCGCGCTATCGGCTGGTCAATAATCCCGATAACCGGCCAACCGTCCTGCATCAGCGCGATGAGCGTACCGAAAATCGGCCGCCCTGCGATGAAGCTGGTGGTTCCATCAATCGGATCAAGCACCCATTGGCGGGAGGCGCCTTCGTTGATGGTGCCATATTCCTCACCGATAATGCCGTCTTCCGGGCATTCGTTTTCAATAATCTTGCGCATCGCGGCTTCCGCAGCGCGATCAGCTTCGGTTACCGGGGTCGAATCACTCTTTGATTCCTGATCAAATTTCGTACGGAATAAGGGACGAATGGCATCGCCCGCAGCATCGGCCAGCTTTTCAGCAAGAGTGATATCCTTGGGTGTCATATTCCCTTAATTGGCAGCAAAATGGTCCTTTGACCAGCGCCGCTCATTGAAAAACACAGCGCGAATCAAGATAACTCCGGTTTGGCAGGCCGCCAAGCCCAGAGATAAAGGATCAATCCTGTTATTATAAATAGGGCACAGCCAGACAATACCCAGGAATTTGCATACCAATATTCACCCCAGGAAAATTCTCCCGCCATGATCTTTTTCCACCCATTGAAATGCTGCATGGCCGCGACGATCAGCCCGAGGACGGCAAGTACCGATGATGTCCAGCGATTTAGCCAGTGTTGCGGGTTGGCCAAGAGAAGGAGCCCCAATAGTCCGATTACGGTTCTTTGCGCACGGCAATATGGGCAGATATAAACCCAGCCTGCCAACTCGGTGATCCATGCGAAGACCGAAATCGCGATCGCAAGGGCCGCAATATGGACCCGATATTTCATCAATGTTTCTAGATTTGGCACAATGGCTTTCCCTCCCCCTAGGGATTCTTGAAACCGGAACTCAGATCAGTCCCAAAGGCTGGAAACAGAGCTTTCGTCGGCAATCCGTTTAATCGCTTCGCCCAACAAAGGCGCGATCGTCAAGTGGCGCACACGATCCGATTCTTGAACCGCTTCGGTTGCACCAATGGAATCGGTGATCACCAGCTCCTTGAGAGCGCTGTCATTCACCCGTGCCACAGCTCCGCCGGAAAGAACGCCGTGGGTACAATAAGCGACAACTTCGGTAGCGCCTTTGTCTTTCAGCGCCTGCGCCGCGTTACAAAGCGTTCCGCCGGAATCGACAATGTCATCGATCAATATACAAAAACGACCGGAAACATCGCCGATGATATTCATCACCTCGGACTCGCCAGCCCGTTCGCGGCGTTTATCGACAATGGCAAGAGGGGCGTTGTCCAACCGTTTGGCGAGAGCGCGCGCGCGAACCACGCCACCGACGTCGGGCGATACAACCATCAGCTCATGACCGGCAAAACGCGCTTGAATGTCCGCTGACATCACCGGAGCGCCATAGAGGTTATCGGTCGGAATATCGAAAAAGCCCTGAATCTGGCCGGCGTGTAGATCTACGGAGAGCACCCGATCAGCGCCCGCTTCGGTGATGAGGTTGGCGACAAGTTTGGCCGAAATAGGTGTTCTGGGGCCCGGTTTCCGGTCTTGTCGTGCATAGCCGAAATAAGGAATCACCGCAGTGATGCGTTTCGCAGAAGCGCGGCGCAGAGCGTCGATACCGATCAACAATTCCATCAGGTTATCATTGGCCGGGAAGCTGGTCGATTGCATGATGAATACGTCTTCGCCACGCACGTTTTCATGGATCTCTACAAAAATCTCGTCATCGGCAAAGCGTTTCACGCTCGCATCGGTCAACTTGATATCCAGATAATCGGCTACGGATTGAGCGAGCGACAAATTGCTGTTGCCGGACATGAGTTTCATTGATTGGCTTCCCCTCGAGCAGGTCCGCCATTGCATCAGAATCGCGGACCCTATGTGAATGTTTCGAGGCTCCGTTTAACAGGTGCGCCGCAAATCGAAAGTGCCTTTCGGTTAAATCCAGCCAGATTGTTTCAGTTTGGTGACATAGGCGCGGGAAACCGGAACTTCTAACCCGCCAAATAGCACCAATCTCAGATTCCGTCCTTCGCGCCTCGACGTCACAATGGCATCGCGCGCCACCCACCAGCTGCGATGGACCTGCATTCCCTCCAGCGGTTCCATTTCCCTGATGGCATCGCTCAGCCGCATCAATAGCATTTCCGTACTTTCGGGACCATGGACGCGGACATAATGATCTTCCATACCCAAGGCGATGATCCTGTCGGGGATGCCCGATTGGCGATCATGCAATTTTGTTTGCACCGGAGAAATTTTCACCAGATCAGACATTATTTCACGCGGCTCCGGTTCCCGAGCCTCCTCGCTTTCGGCGTCCGACCTATCCGGCCCAAAGAGTAACCGCATGAAAAGGAAGATACCGAAACCGATCACGGCGCATTGCAGGTAGAGTATGAGAAAGCGGTCGCCCCAAAAGGAGGGATCGAACCGCATGCCTGACATCGCGAAGCCGATAAGGAAGGTCAGCGGCAAGGCCGCGATCGCCGTTGCTAGCAGTTCGGCGGTCCAAAACGGCATGGCGATGCTTTCCCGGAGCCATCCTGCGCTGATCGAGACCGGTCTGAAAATCGCATATCCGATAATGATAAAGCCAACCCAATAGGCAAGGCGCAGCGCCACCGGCATGGCATAGGTGCCAAACGGGCCGAGAAAACCGAAGACCAGCCCGATCAGCGCCATGACCAGCAATTCGACAGCAATCCATCTCACGGACCATTTTCTAACACTGCCGCTCATTTAACCCCCAAACCGCCATCCAACCTGTCCATTGACGCTTCGTGAATGGGCAAACGGCCTGTTTTTGGCGCATTTCACGAATAAGAGACAACCACCGGCGTAAGCAAGCTGGAATTGCACTTTCGGATAGCCAATCTGGTCGGCAACGAATTGAACCAACGGGGAAATCATGGCGAAGCCGAAAAGCGCAGTGCAATCTGAGATACTCAAGAAAAGCGGATATAATATTCAGAATATCATTCTGGTAGGCGGCGCAACACTATTGGCCACGTTGGTTTTGATGGCACTATCTTCCCTCTACGGCGGCTTTGCTTACAGCGCCGATGTAGAGATTGCGCAAAAGCGATCGATCAGCCTGCCAGTCATCATTCATCTTGCCACTGTAATCCCGGCCCTTCCGCTAGGCGCTTATATCTTGTGGCGGAAAAAGGGTGATCGGCTCCATATGCATATGGGACGTATCTGGGGGATATTGATGGTGATCACCGCAATTGTCAGCTTTTGGATCGGTCGTCCGGGACAAGGCATTGGTGGAACAGGACTGAGCTTCATCCATATCTTCTCGGTTGTGACGTTGCTTTCGATTCCTTACGGTATCTGGCAAATCCGGCGCGGCAATGTTGTGGAACATTACCGTGCGATGCAGGGCCCTTATATCGGACTCTTGGTTGCTGGCCTGTTTGCTTTCATACCCGGTCGGATCATGGGATCGTTGATCTTCTAGTCAATCATTTGGAACAATTCATTTGCCGAGCGCAGCACTGCTTTCTATCAGGGCGGGATGACAGCAAAGCTTACCATCACCCTTGCCCAAATGACCCAGGCGGTTGGCGATTTGCGCGGCAATGCCGATGCGATGATCGCCGTCTATCAGTCAAAACCGGATAGCGACCTGATTGTCTTTCCGGAGCTGCAGCTCATTGGCTATCCACCCGAAGATCTGGTGCTGAAACCAGCGGTCGTCGAACGTGCGGAATCAGAACTGCAGCGATTGGCCGACGCGACGAAAGATAGTGCGCCAGCCATGTTGGTAGGGTCCATTTTCCGCGAGAATGGCAATCTATATAATGGCATCGCTTTGCTTGAGGATGGTGAGATCAGGGAGGTTCGGTATAAGGTAGAGCTTCCCAATTACGGAACATTTGACGAGAAACGGCTATTCACGTCAGGGCCGCTGCCCGAACCGATAGACTTTCGTGGCTGCAAAATCGGTTTGCCGATTTGCGAGGATGTCTGGTTCCCGACCGTTTGTGAACATCTGAAAGCACAGGGCACGGAATTGCTGATCTCGGTGCACGGCAGCCCCTATGAGATCGAGAAAGACGACCGGCGGTTGGGCCAGGTGGCAACTCAGCGCGTGCGAGAGACGCATCTGCCGTTGCTCTTCCTCAACCGCATTGGCGGGCAGGATGAAGTGGTGTTTGATGGAGCGAGCTTCGTCCTCAACGGTGATGCCAGTGTGATGCATCAACTTCCCGATTGGGATGAAGCTATTGTCGATACGCATTGGTCAAAAGATAATGGCTGGACTTGTGCGCCCGGCGAGATCCACAAGCTCGATGATCATCCGGCCGATATTTATAACGCGATGATAGTTGGCTTACGCGACTATGTGAATGCCAACCGCTTTCCTGGCGTCATATTAGGTCTGTCCGGTGGCATTGATAGTGCTCTGTCGGCGGCGGTGGCGGTTGACGCCTTGGGTGCGGACAGGGTGTGGTGCGTGATGATGCCGTCACGCTTCACGTCACAAGAGAGTCTCGACGATGCGGCAAGCTGTGCCGATATGCTTGGCACACGGCTCGACACGATTTCAATTGTGCCCGCAGTAGAAGGTTTTGACGCCATGCTCGAAGGCAGTTTTGCCGATGAAGAGGTGGATATTACCGAAGAGAATATTCAGTCGCGCATCCGCGGCGTAACGCTGATGGCGATGAGCAACAAATTTGGTCATATGCTGCTCACCACCGGCAACAAGAGCGAGATGAGCGTCGGCTATGCCACCATCTATGGCGATATGGCGGGCGGCTATTCGGTGCTAAAAGACGCCTATAAGCTGACCTGTTTCAAGCTGTCGGAATGGCGTAATCGCAACAAGCCATCGCTCGGCATGGGCCCGGACGGACCCGTCATGCCCGACAATATTATCACCAAACCGCCCAGCGCAGAATTGCGGGAAGATCAAAAGGATAGCGACAGCTTGCCCGACTATGAAATTCTCGATCCCCTACTCCACGGGCTGGTGGAGGAAGAATTATCGGTTTCTGATCTTGTCGAACGCGGCTTTGATCGCGAAACCGTGATACGGATCGAAAAATTGCTCTATATAGCCGAGTATAAACGGCGTCAGGCCCCGCCCGGTGTCAAGCTCGGCACAAGAAATTTTGGCCGTGATCGGCGCTATCCCATTACCAATGCATTTAGGACGATATGACCATTAAAACCCGCTTTGCACCCTCGCCCACCGGGCATCTTCATGTCGGCAATATTCGCACGGCACTCCACAACTGGATGTTCGCCAAGAAACAGGGCGGCGAATTTCTGCTGCGGCTGGATGACACCGACAAGGAACGCTCCAAGGAGGAATATGTCACCGCCATTCGTGCCGATCTCGCATGGCTCGGCATCCATCCCGATAGCGAAGAGCGGCAGTCGGCGCGTTTCGACCGTTACGAAGAGCAGTTCGAGACGTTAAAGGCGGCGGGCCGGGTTTATCCCGCCTATGAAACCGCGCAAGAACTGGATCTGAAGCGCAAGGTTCAACTCGGTCGCGGCAAGCCGCCGACATATGATCGGGCGGCGCTCCATTTGACGGATGCCGAGATTACCGCTTTTGAGGCTGAAGGCCGAAAAGCGCATTGGCGCTTTAAACTGGATCACGACACACCGATAGAATGGACCGACCTGATCCGCGGCGACCAGCATTTTGATCCGGCCTTGCTGTCCGATCCGGTCATCCGCCGTGAAGATGGCAGTTGGCTTTATATGCTGCCATCGACCATCGATGATATGGATATGGGTATCACCCATGTCGTGCGCGGCGAAGATCATGTTGCCAATACAGCTGTCCAGATTCAGATGTTTCAGGCTTTTGGCGCGAACATACCGAAATTTGCGCATGAGGCGTTGCTGGTCGGGACCGAGGGCAAGCTTTCCAAGCGATTAGGGTCGCTAGGCGTAGGCGGCTTTCGCGAGCGCAACATTGAACCACAATCCATTGTCGCACTGCTCGCCCGTATCGGCACCAGCGACCCGGTGGAGCCAATTGCCGACGTTATGACGTTGGTACAAACATTTGATTTTTCACGCTTTGGACGGGCGCCGGCGCGCTTTGATGATGATGAATTGGCCCAGCTGAACCAGAAGATCGTGCATCTGCTGGATTATGAAGATGTGCAGGATCGGCTGCCTGATGCGATGTCTGCGGCGGCCTGGGACGTTGTCCGGCCCAATCTGCATGATATGGGTGAAATCGATGCCTGGTGGCAGGTGGTGACGGGCCCGGTAACCGCTCCCGACCTGTCAGCCGAAGATCAGCATTTTCTGAATCAGGCCCGCACAACCCTGGAGGGCTTGTCCTGGTCAGAGACGATCTGGAAAGACTGGACCAGCGCGCTTAAGGAAAGCACCGGCCGCAAAGGTAAGCCATTGTTCATGCCGCTGCGCCAGGCGCTGACCGGATTGGATCACGGACCGGACATGGGCGCATTGCTTCCGCTCATTGGCCGTGCATCCGCCCTCGCACGGCTGCAAAACATCTCTTCATAACCGCCTATTTTCTGGCCTATTTCGCCCTGGCGAGCCATGTTCTTGATTATAAACATGTAATAGTATATCATCTCATATGGCGGTGCGGGATAAAGCGCCAATAAATGGGGCAGCTGCACTGTCATCCGAGGAGACGGATGAAAGGACAGACTTATGAGCTTCACATCAACTTACGCGCATAAACCACCCAATTACAAAGGCATTGGACTGGCCGTGGGGGTCCACGCCTTGCTTTTTGCCGGTGCCATGGCCCTGCCTGCGATAACCGCGGAGATACCATTTGAGGGCACAATTACAGCCTATCCGATCGAGGTTGATAAAGAGCCACCACCACCGGCCACCAAAATTGAGGAGCCGATTGTCGCGACCAATCCACCGCCAAAGTCGGTCACGGCGGTTACACCTATAGTCAATCCACCCATGTTCAATGATCCACCCGCGATAACATTCGCCGGTATCGAAGATGGCATAAACATCAGTAGTTTAGGGGATCGGATTACGACTCCAATAGCTCCAATCGAGATCATTCCGGAACCGGTCATTGCAGATGCGAAATTGAATAACCGCTTTAGCGCTCAGTTTCAGCCGCCCTATCCATCCGGATTGCTGCGAATGGGCGAGGAAGGAATGATCACTGTACGCGTTCTCGTCGGAACGGATGGTCGGGCCAAGCAGATTGAACTGGTTGATAGTCCGCACGAAGGCTTTTGGACCGCAACCAAACAGCATGCCCTGAAAAAATGGCGTTTCGAACCAGCGACGAAAGATGGTGCGCCTTTTGAAAGCTGGATGACCCTGAAAGTCCGGTTCCAGATTAATAGCTGAGCCGCAAAATGCGAAGCCCAGCCCCGATGATGCAGAATATGCCGCAACGGGGCTGGTCATCCGCGTTTTTGCACCCTATTTAACAATAATGAAAATGCTAAAAGATGTTTCCGTCGGCGGCGGTTTAAAGGACTTGATTACTCTTTTGCGCCGGAGTCCTAAGGAACAGGCGATGCCGGCCTTTCTGGCCTTTCTCTGTTCCGGTTTCATCTTCTTCCTGTTTATCATCGATCCGAAGGTCAATACGGATGTCTATGTCCCACAAGAAGTTATCTATGTTGAAAACTGGACACTTGACCGCACGGACGAAGATATCATGAAAGACCGCTGGGCCGTACAATGCCTGAAAGACAAGCAGGAAGCGAAACGAAGAGAAGCGATGAAATCGCTGGGCCGGATCTCGGGCATGGATGTTGACGCGATTGAACGCGAAGCAAAAGCGGACCGACTGGCGCGCGGCGAAGTGGAAGTGGAACGGCCAGCCGGCCTGACATGCTGATGGCTCAGAGTGACGCACGCTATATGGCAGCGGCGATCGCCTTGTCCGAACGCGGACGCGGACGCACCGGTGATAATCCCAACGTTGGCTGCATCATCGTCAAGAACGATATCATTGTCGGCCGCGGCTGGACGCAGCCAGGGGGACGACCGCATGCGGAAGCGATGGCTCTGGCACAAGCGGGAAAGGCCGCCAAGGGGGCCGATATCTACGTCACGATGGAACCATGTGCGCATGAAAGCAAACGCGGGCCCACTTGCGCCAATCTTGTAAAGGAAGCAGCGCCTGCGCGAGTTATCGTCGCGACATTGGATATTGACGAACGCACCCGGCGGCAAGGCATTGATCGTTTGGGTGATGCGGGCATTTCCGTATCCGTTGGTCTGTTGGAACAGCAAGCACACCGCGCAATGGCCGGATTTTTCACACGAATGGAAAAACGTCGTCCGCATGTCACGCTGAAACTCGCGCTGTCCTTGGACGGATGTATCGCCATGGCCGACGGCACCAGCAAATGGATCACCAGCGACCGCGCGCGCGCGCATGCCCATCTCGAAAGGGCGCGGTGTGATGCCATATTGGTTGGGGCCGGTACGGTAGCGGCCGACAATCCTGGGCTGGATGTCCGTCTTGCCGGATTGGAAGATCGCTCACCCCAACCGGTGGTTCTCGGCAAAGCGGAGGTCGGAGATCACTGGACCGAAATTTCCGAACCTCAGGCTATTGCGGAGTTGGATCAAACAAACTGGCTGCTGGTCGAGGGGGGTGCTGCTACCGCTGCTTCTTTCCTGCAAGCCGATCTGGTTGATCGCTTGCTGCTTTATCGGGCACCGATCATCATTGGCGGCGGTTTACAAGGCATTGGCAATATTGGCATTGGCAGTCTTGACGTCGCTCACGGTCAATGGACCCGGCTGGATCGCCGCGATTTGGGCAACGATGTGCTTGAGATATATGAACGTGCCGCCTAAGTTCGCGGCCTAGATTTTATAAGGGCTTCCCATGTTTACAGGCATAGTTTCCGATATCGGTACAATAACCAAGGTGGAGGAGCGCGGCGATCTGCGGCTGGTGATATCCTGTCACTATGACATGAGTAGCGTCGATATTGGTGCGTCCATAGCCTGCTCTGGTGCTTGTTTAACGGTTGTTGACAAAGGGTCAGACTGGTTTGCAGTGGACATCTCAGCAGAAAGTATATCCAAGACCGCGAAATCCATGTGGTCAGAAGGCGGCAAGCTTAATCTCGAGCGGGCCTTGAAAGTCGGCGATGAGCTTGGCGGTCATATTGTCACCGGCCATGTCGATGCAGTGGGCGAAATAGTGTCGGTGGAAACAGAAGGTGATTCGCATCCCGTCCGCATCCACGCCCCTGCCGACATTGCTCCCTATCTGGCACCAAAAGGTTCGATCACCGTCGATGGCATTTCACTCACCGTCAACACTGTAGACGATCAGCAGGATGGCAGTACGATTTTCGGCCTGAACATTATTCCGCACACGGCCAGCGTCACGACTTTCGCAGATTTGAAAGCCGGTGATCAGGTCAATCTGGAGATTGATGTACTGGCGCGCTATCTCTCACGCATGGAGAAATTGCGCGCCATTACGGCTTAGATCTGCCTTAGAACGGCAGCCATCTCTGCTTTTTGCTGAATTTCATATAGCCAACATTTGCGCCTAGCCGCAAACCTGCACCCAGTCTCACCGGGATCAGGACCTTGTCGCCGCTGCGCAAATAGCTCACATGGAAACCGCCAACAAAATAGGCCGCGCCCTCCCCCGCAGGAAAGCGCTGGTAAAGATCTTCAGTGTCGTAGAGATTATAAACTAGGACAAAACTGTTCGCGGCGTTGCCACCAACATCAAAACCGATAGATGGTCCGGTCCAGTAGACGGGTCGTTCACCCTCAATCTTGTGGTGCAACTTGCCGGAGCCGTAACGCAAACCCACCACGAAAGCGCCAGATGCTTCGCGCCCGGCAATATAGGCATTGGGTCGGCCCTGTTTCTTCAAGATGTCTTCAATAACCCCGGCAAGGCCCTTGGCGCCTTTACCGAATACGCCCTCGGCAGCGCCGATAAGGTCATCGTCCTGATAAGTGGTCGCTTCGTCAACATTCGCGATAACATTCCCGTTTTCGTCGTAACCATTTTGGTCATAGCTGTTCTCGTTGACGGCATCGTCATAGCCTGTGCCATCATCAACCTGACCGGGTTGGGCGATGTCGCTGTTAATATCGCCGCTGACGGTAGTATTTTGCTCTGGCTCAGGCGTTTCAAAATTTCCATCATAGTCCAGAGTATCGAGATCAGCATCAATCGCGTCATTCGGATCAATCGTCTGTACCTGCGCAAATGCAGGCGACATGGCTGGTGTGCATGCCAATGCGGCGACAGCGAACAGGCCAAGCAATCTCGAACCGAGACTCTCGCGGATATTTTTTTTCACAGACATTTCCTTTGGACACGACTTAGACATGGGTAAACTCCTTCCCATACCAGCCGCTTTCGACTTTGGCGTTTCGTGATGACTACGCAATGAACGGACGACGACCCGAGTCGATTTTACGACCTGTTGAGTGTTCGAACCCACGTTTGGCTTCAAACATGGCCGGATTGCGCTAAACAGACCAGGTTCCACATAGTTTTTGTCCACTAAGCCAAATTGACAGCTTCAGCAGGCACTTTACCCATTGCAGCCGCTGCGATGCCCCGTTATAGCGCATGGCCTTGGCCAAGCCAGTCGTGCGGACACGTGGGTGAGCGGCTGAAACCACCTCCCTGCTAAGGAGGCAAGGGCCTCACGGTCCTTCGAGGGTTCGAATCCCTCCGTGTCCGCCATTTATTAACATGACTAGCACCAATAGCCCTGATCGCATTTAGGTCATCAAAGGCTGTGCTTGATGCCCTCTACAGAAGACCTTATAGCGACCTCTCACCGCACCAAATTTTTGTCATCTAGAGTACAGACAAGAACGGAGCGCAATACTTGAAGCGTGGTTGAGACTAAGATGGGATATGGCTTGAAAACAGTAAAATTAAACAAGCTAACAGCCAAATGGCTTTCGGCTTTCCCGGCAGCAGTTTCCTCCGCCAACGCTAGATTTTATGCGTTTACTTTATTCATCGTTTGTACTTTTCTGATGGGTGGTGGATCGCGGGATGACATCCAATCGCTCTTGTTGCTGAGGCCGTTATCTATTATTTTCGTGGCATATGCCTTCTCGGTTTCGAGCCATAGGCGTTGGACTGGAAACCTATTTCCGATCCTCATGCTAGCTATCTTAGCCATACTTATGATGCTGCAACTTGCACCATTACCGCCTTCGGTTTGGGCAGAATTGCCACAAAGGCAGATTTACTTTGATATCGCAACGCTAGCAGGGATGGAGCAGCCGTGGCGTCCGCTCACCCTTTCGCCTTCAAAAACGCTCAATAGCTTGTTCTCACTGTCTGTCCCCCTAGCCGCGATGCTGCTATTCATGAATTTAGAGAGGCCCGACCAACGGCGAGCACTTGTGGTCATATTGTTACTGGCATATTTTAGCGCCATGTTGGCGATGCTGCAGTTAGGCGGCTCTTCAAGTGGCCCATTGTATTTCTACCAAATTACCAACAACGGACAAGCTGTTGGCCTGTTTGCCAATCGAAATCATCAGGCTGTCTTGCTGGCATGCGCAATAGTTATCGCAGCTTGGTATGCCGGAACAATAAAGCGGTCCGAGAAATCTGCCACAATTAAAGTCAGCGCGGTAATTGCATCAATATTTGTGCTTTTGCCACTAATTTTTATTACCGGTTCTCGCGCCGGACTTGTACTGGCACTGCCCGCCTTTATTTTTGCCTTGCTATTCGTTTACAATGGCAAATTTTTTTCGGATGCACCCCAAAAAAATACCAAACGAGTGAGAAAGTCAAAGTTCAAATTCTGGCAGAGGTTTTCTATCAAAAATTTAATTGCGGGGGCGTTCATATTGACGCTTGTATCGATAGTGGGCGCCGCTTTCTATGCATCAAGAACTGCTGCATTTGATCGTCTTACAAGTGGTGATGCACAAGCAGAACTGAGGCTTGATCTTCTACCGACGCTGCTAACAATGGTTCAAGAATATATGCCGTGGGGTACCGGCTTTGGGTCTTTTGAACATGTCTATAAGATTTTTGAACCACTTGACCTGCTCAAAGCAGAGTATCTGAATCAAGCTCATAGCGATTGGTTGCAAATTTTGATCGAGGGCGGGTTGCCGGTAGTAGTTCTAATTGTCGTATTTCTGGGGTGGCTGCTTGCCCGAAGTCGGCGAGTGTTTGATAGTTCAATTACAAAAAGCAGACGTAGTCGCGTATTCCTCTCGGTCACCATAATTGGGTTTCTTGTCGCAGCGAGCATCGGTGACTACCCTCTCAGGGTACCATCCATGATGGCTGTTCTAGCTGTTTTTCTTTGTGTATTTTCTGAAGCGACGGCTAGGTCTAACCGTTAGGAGAACGCAATTTCGATTGAACGAAAGCCCAATACGGTCGAGATGAGCGACAGACCAAATCGGATGGTTTACGTCACCGGATCACTCGTCTATCAACCGGTTCGAAAAAAAAATGGAAACTCGTATTTATGTTGATTCGCCTCCCCCTGCTTTTGTTACCCGTGCTGCTTGCATCATGTGCGGGCTCTTCAGTTGTAGGCTCCAGTCCCAATGTGACACTTGTTTCTTCGGACGATTTGCCGGAACCATCCCGAGCAGACTTGCTGGCGACGAACAGACCCTATTTGATTGGGCCATTTGACAAACTCAACATCGATGTTTTCGGGATTGAAGATTTAAATAAGAAAGTCCAGATCGATGCTAGTGGCCGTTTGTCCTTTCCACTGGTTGGCGTAATTGAGGCTGCGGGCTCAACACCTGACGAACTCGCAAATGAGATTGAGAAAAGGCTTCGCGGTCGTTATGTTCGGGATCCTCAGGTGACGGTCAATCTGGACGAAACGGTTAGTCAGGTTATCACCGTTGACGGACAAGTTGATAAGCCTGGCCTCTATCCTGTAATTGGAAGAATGACCTTGATGCGTGCCGTTGCAACTGCGGGCGGCACAACAGAATTTGCTAAACTTAACGATGTCGTTATTTTTCGTAACGCTGATGGCCAACAAATGGCTGGCCTATACAACCTTAAGGATATCCGCCGCGGCAACTATTCAGATCCAGAGGTTTTTGCAAACGATGTCGTTATTGTTGGTGATTCCCAAGCAAGAAGAATATTCAAAGACTTTTTACAGGCCTCGCCGCTGCTAACTACACCCCTGATCATTTTATTCCAAAAATAAAACAGATAATCTTGTCAGCGTTAAATTTAGGTAGTACTTTTGAATGACCATTTTTGAAGAAAATAATGAGCAAGAGCGGGATAAAAAACGGTTGTACGAGGGCGCTGCTCAAGAAAACCCGGTTCTGTTACAATACTGGCAGGCCATACTCCGCCACAAAATCGCTATCATAGTAATCATTATTACGGCAGTTATTTTATCCGTAATCACAACGCTGCTTATGACACCTCACTACACAGCGACGTCCCGGATTGAAATCAACCGAACGCAAGACAAGGTAACAAATGTCGAAGGCGTAAAAAGTGATGATGTTGGTCAGAATCTGGAATTTTACCAGACCCAATATTCTCTTCTCGAAGCTCATTCGCTGGCAGAGCGGGTGGTAAGACAGAAAAATTTGGCCTCGCAGGAATCATTTTTCGATTTATTTGGTGTTGATGCGGACAACAGCGGCTTGATTGCCTCGAATACAAATAGAATGAGTGCCGCCGAGAGAAACAAGAGGCAAAATCTTGCTGCCCAAATCCTGCTAGAAAACGTTTCCATCTCTCCCATCCGTGGCTCCAGCCTGATTGATGTCAGCTTCAATAGCCCCGACCCGCAATTTTCTAGTGAAATTGCCAATACATGGGTCAGTGAATTTATTGAGTCCAATCTTGATCGGCGATATGATTCAACTTCCGATGCAAGAGAGTTTCTTTTGGAGCGACTGGCTCAACTTCGCCAAAGTCTTGAAGAATCAGAGCGAAAACTGGTTCTATATGCCGACAACAATGAAATCGTGACTCTTTCTTCCAAGCAGGACAGTGCTGGCAGAACCATAAGCAATCAGACATTGGCATCCGCGAATTTGGAAGCACTGAACACTTCGCTGGCTAAGGCGACTGCTGAAAGAATAGCCGCGGCGAGTGAAGTTCAGTCCAACGGAACTGACAAAAACTCTTTGGCAAATCTCGCTCTTCATGGAATTCGAGAGCAGCGAGCTTTAGCAGCTGCAGAATATGCCAAGTTACTTGTTCAGTTTGAACCTGAATACCCAGCAGCGAAAGCATTGGCATCACAAATTGCCGACCTTGACGCCAGTATTGCCCGCGAAGATGCACGATCTCGGTCAGGCACGATTGCCCGCTATCGCGAAGCGTTGAAAAGTGAACAAGACCTACAGCGAAAAGTAGAACTTTTGAAAGCAGAATTTAGCGGTGAGCGGCGGACCTCCATCCAGTATAATATTTATCAGCGTGAAGTGGATACCAATCGTCAGTTGTACGACGGATTGTTGCAGAGATATAAAGAAATTGGCGTTGCTGGAGTAGGTAGTAACAACATTTCGGTAGTTGATCGGGCGCGCGCGCCCGAGAGGCCGTCAAGCCCGAATGTAATCCTGAATCTGCTGTTTGGCATTCTGGCCGGCCTACTGGTTGCCCTGGGATATGTTTTCGTATCGGAGCAAGTCGACCAATCTATCAAGGATCCCTCAGAATTGAAAAACAAACTGGGCATTGCGGTTCTTGGGTCGATACCAGACTTGAACAAAGAAGATATCATTACATCCCTGCAAGACAAGAAATCTCAAGCCTGGGAAGCCTATCTTTCGATAAGAACCAGTTTGTCCTTTTTGACTGATCATGGCGTTCCCCGGTCCTTTCTGATGACAAGTACCCGTCCAAACGAAGGAAAAAGTACGTCCGCTTTCGCTCTTTCTTCTGTTTTAGCAAGTGCGGGTAAAAGAGTGTTGCTTGTAGATGGCGATATGCGAAATCCATCACTTCATCGTATGTTAGGTATCGAAAATGTAGCCGGGCTCAGCAACTACCTGTCTGGTTCGAATGACATGAAGAATATGATCCAGAATACAGCGATAGAGAATTTTCACGCTATGACGGCTGGTCCGATACCCCCCAATGCAGCGGAACTTTTGAGCAGTGAGCGTATGTCGGACTTGGTGGTGCTACTCGGGAAAGAATTTGACCATATCATCGTGGATGCTCCTCCGGTGTTGGGGCTTGCAGACATACCGTTGCTCAGCAATTCGGTTGAAGGTGTTATTTACACTGTCGAAGCGAATGGTGTGAAAATGAAGGGTATTGAGTCTGGGCTACAACGTGTGCGATCTTCGAAGGCACATATATTTGGAGCAATCGTGACAAAAGTTTCGACGCAGCAGTCAGGTTATGGATATGGCTATGACTATCAATATAGCTATGGAGCCAAAGTGGAAGCATAAATGCCAAAGCGAGACCCATCTCGGCACGCTCCCGATTCACGCAAAGTCTCGGCTTTGCTGTGTATTTGGACAATCGCGATCGTGCTGGCCTTCGTCTCCATAATGATATCTCTAGGCGGTATTACCAAGAAAAAGGCACCAGAACTTGCTACATCCGTTTGGCCGATAAATGGCTTCGCATTGCAATCTTCTGCGGGAAGAAGCGTTCGAGAAGCGATTATAAACAATAAGAATAGCTTTCCCGATTCAATCAATGCCTCCACAACAGAAATTGCCGAGCGCGCTTTCGCTCATGAACCAAATGCCTCTAGCGCAGTAACAGTTATGGCGCTGGGCGCTCAGGAGCAAAGCAGGCGACGTTTGATGGAGCAAAGCGTCGAGCTTTCAAGGCGAGACAGTCTGACAAGCGCTTGGATGATCTTTGACAATGGAAAGCGCGATGATCTGGATGGTGTGCTTGAGTATTATGATATCTCCATGCGGACAAGCGGTATCGCTTCATCGACTTTTTTGCCGGTAGTTGCCAAAGTGTTAGCGGATGATCGTTTTATCGATCCCCTGGCAAAACTACTCGCCAAAAACCCTCCTTGGGCAAGGCGATTCTGGGAAATAATTATTTATGAGAAACCGTCTTTGAGCAACGCTGCGACTCTGCGCTTGGAACTAATTGACGAGGAAAAAATTCCGGCAAATGTCTATGCAGACAATGCATTAATTCAAAATCTGGTTGCAGCCGGGTTATTTGATGAGGCGCTGCAGCTATATCATAGGTTGACGGGACGGAAAGCCACTGGGAGATCATTTGTTCGCGGCGGTAACTTCGAACAAGCTTCGACTTATCCACCGTTGGATTGGCAGGTTGTGTCCAACGGTGATTTCGGCTCAGATATAGATAGCGCAAACGGCACCATGAACGTCAGTGCCATTGGCAGCGCAGGCGGTATCTTCGCGCGCCAGCTTATAAAGCTTCCCGCAGGAGACTTTATTTTTAGTGCCACTCTTAATTCTGCGCCAGAAGGTATGGGCATATTGATCGCGGAATTAAAATGTGCCCAAGCCATCACACCCAGATTCAAGCCGGTAAAAATCCCATTACGTGCAGGAAAAAATGTTAGGACGGTGGAAGGTATTCGAAGCAATTGTTCCTATTACTGGCTGGATATTTCCGGACGCGCAAATGAAGGCTCTGACGGTTTCGATGCAACCATTACTAATATATCATTTGTCAGTGAATAAATGGCAAGCGTTATGAAACGAATTTTTGATATATGTGTAAGCATATTTCTTATGCTGCTTTTAGCACCACTTATTTTGATTATTGCAATACTTATATTGATGGTGATGGGAAAACCGGTTCTATTCACCCAAAAGCGCCCGGGTATTAAAGGCTCTCCATTCATGATGGTAAAATTTCGAACCATGCGCAATGCTGTTGATAAAAAGGGAGACCCATTACCTGATTCCAAAAGACTCTCAAGATTTGGAATTTTTTTGCGCAATACAAGCTTGGATGAACTTCCTGGACTCTGGAACGTTTTGAATGGGGACATGAGTATGGTCGGCCCAAGGCCATTGCTTATGCAATATATGCCTTTGTACAATCAAGAACAGCTTCGCCGTCATGAAGTAAAGCCGGGCATTACCGGGTGGGCACAGATTAATGGTCGTAATGCGATCAGTTGGGAACAAAAATTTAAATATGATGTCTGGTATGTGGACAATCAGTCATTTTGGTTAGATGTTAAGATATTATTTCTTACGCTTGGGAAGACGATTGCACGCAAAGGCATAAATGCTGCCGATGACGCAACCATGCCCATATTTACAGGCTCCAAAAGCTAATGGTATCAACATCCTACGGCATTTACGGCGCTTCTGGATGTGGTCGGGGTGTTATGCCCTTGTTGGGCTCAAGCACACAGGAATTTGATGGTGAAAGGCTTTTTATCGACGATGGGTGTGCCTTAGAATCAGTGAACGATTTCCCAGTCCTTACTTATCACGACTTTCTCAATCGGCCGTCAATCAGCAAATTTGTGACAATAGCCATCGCAGATGGGCAGGTTAGAAGAAGGTTAGCCGAACGATGTGCAAAGGACGGTCTGCGTTTTCATTCGGTAGTCGCACGCGAGCACGTTAGAATGGTCGATTGTGAAGTCAAAGAAGGCGCCATTTTCTCGCCCTATACAACGTTGACTAGCAACATACGAATAGGGCGTCATTTTCACTGCAATCTTTATAGTTATGTCGAGCATGACTGTATCATCGGAGATTATGTCACGTTTGCCCCCGGAGTGAAATGCAATGGAAACGTCCACATTGGCGACCAGGCATATATTGGTGCCGGTGCCGTCCTGAAGCAGGGTACGCCTGAAAAACCTCTGATCATTGGTCCTAGGGCGGTCGTTGGGATGGGGGCAGTAGTTACCAAAGATGTGCCGGCGGACTCTGTTGTTGCAGGAAATCCGGCGCGCTTGTTGAAAGAAAATTAGCGCTATTGCCAGATATGAAAAGCAATCGAAAACATCGGCGAGGCGTTCTGAAAGCGATAATCACCGCGATGTCGTCGATGGCATTGGTCCAAAAGACAAGCGCACGACAAAACGAGCAAATCACCCGGAATAAAGATGCTGAGGAACTTCCGGAGCGAAGTTCTGCCTCCGCGCGGCAAAGCGATGGCGCAACTCTATTTACACAGTCTGGGACTGGCGCGCGAGCACGAAGCTCAGATTTAAAGCTGAGGGAGGCGCCGGTCTCGCTTGAAGATTTTGGTGGCGGAATAAATGTAGAGGACAATACGCCAGCAATAATCGCAGCGCTGAAGACCAATCGACCTTTACATCTTGTCTGCCCTGTACCTTTTGTGCGAGCAACGTATCGCTTTGCCAAGACCGTTGATTTTGGCGCCCTTTTTCAAAAAGATACTACCAAAGTACCGGTGGTGATCATTACCGGCGAAGGTAAAGATAAGACTGTATTGCAGTATACCGGCCCAGGTATCGGATTAATAGGCGGCGCGAACGCGCCCGTTTCAGGTGGCTACACACAGTCACTGATTATGCACAATCTTTCATACATTGGTACGGGGCGCGTACCCGACGAAGTGATCCCATCTATTCCCTTGAGCTATTTTCGGTTTAAAACGGAGGCAAACGTCTTCGCAGGAAGCGACTCAAGCCAGACCGGCATTTACTGGGAGTTTGATGCAGCTTCAACCATCAGCAATTGCGAGATTGCTCGCTTTGGGGTGGGGATCAAAACCAGGTTGGGTTACGGAGCAACAATAAGAAGCAACCATTTTCGTTACAACAACATCGCCATTGAGCTTACGCAAGCCGTCACAACCATTACCGTGATGGACAACGTTATTGAGCGCAACGGGATCGGCATCGCACTATACCAATCTTCGCTATGCTCGTTTCGGGGTAACGCAATACAGGGAAATTACGGCGGTTGTGATGTCTATTCCTTTATCTGGAACAAAGGGCATAAATTCGACTCAAACTATTTTGAGGCTTCTTCCAAGGTCGTTGTTCAGGACGGTGGCAATTCCAACTTGTCCTTGGTCAATACAGCTTTTGAATTTGTAAATAATATCGGGCTGAAAGTTGAACTGAAAGAGTTCGCTGAAAATTGGTCCTTTCGTCGCAACTTAATGGGGGACGTCAATACCACCAGTTCGGGTCCGACCTTTGGTTGCACAAACAATAACATCCGAGGTATTGTTGTCGAAGACAATCTCGAAAATCACGATGCTCGACTCAGATTCACTAACTACACCGGCGCAGGTGTTAAGAATCTAATAGTGCGGGATTCTCCGATAACCATAAGAACGAAATACAATATGGAAAAAATGGAAATCGGTGACAGCTCTCTCCACAAGTTGGTTGTTCCAGGTTCGAAGTCCGGTGATGCCGTCAGCGTTTCTTTCAACAAGCCGATCAACGCGGTTCAGTTGCATGGCTGGGTAACAGAAAGCGAAACTGTAACAATCGTATTTTACAATCCGCCTTATGGCCAATTCACCAATTCAGTTGCGGGAGAACTAACAGTCGAGGTTTTTCCTAAACTATGATATCTATGATGGAAGATATCATGGCCCGTAGAAAGTCATATCGGGTCTAAGCCGAAGCTCTCTCCATTACCTGTTCTATCGCATTGCAATAGGTATCTAGATCTTTGTCCGTAATAGTCGGATGAGTCAGAAACATTAAACTGGTTTCGCCCAACTCCCTGGCCACTGGAAGCCGTCTTGATGGACGGAAGCTGGTATCATCGAACGCTTTCTCCATATATACTTCGGAACAACTGCCTTGGAATGCAGGAAAACCAATTTCATTTATCTCGGCTACAATCCTATCGCGATGCCAGCCGCTTTTTAGACCTTGGGGTTTAACGTAGGCGTAGAGACGGTAATAGGCATGCGTAGCGTTATGATCTGGTTTCGGAACTCTTACCGCATCTGAAAAATGTTCGAGTTTTTGAGAAATCGCGCGTGCTATTGAATTCCGCCTCTTGGTCCAATCCTCTAGACGCTCAATTTGTATCCTGCCAATGGCAGCTTGTACTTCAAGCATCCGCCAATTTGTACCAAAGCTCTCGTGAAGCCAACGAAAGCCGGGTTGATGCTCTCGATTATATACCGCATCCCAGCTTTTGCCGTGGTCTTTGTAGGACCACATTTTTGACCACAGATTCTCACTATTGGTTGTGACCATGCCGCCTTCCCCGCCTGTTGACATGATCTTATCCTGACAAAAGGACCAAGCCCCTATGTCACCCATGGAACCAACCATTTTGTCGCCTATTTTGGCCCCATGGGCTTGAGCGCAATCCTCAATAACATAAAGCCTGTGAGCCTTGGCTAGAGCTGTTATTCCAGCCATGTCGCAGGGCCAACCCGCCAAATGCACGGGGATGATAGCTTTGGTCTTTTTACTGATAACTGCTTCAATGGTCGTCGGGTCAATATTCCCGCTATCACGATTGACGTCCGCAAAAACTGGAGTCGCTCCTGCATTTACGACAGATGAAACAGATGCGATGAAAGTTCTCGGGGTAACAATAACCTCATCGCCAGGCCCAATCCCCAGTGCCTTGAGAGCTAGATCAAGGGCGAGCGTCCCGTTTGCCAAAGCCACAGCTTGGTTGACCCCGCATAATTTTGCAAACTCAGTCTCAAACCTCCGCCCTTCCTGCCCAGTCCAGTAATTGACTTTGCCAGACTCAATAACACGGCTAACGGACTCAATCTCTCGCCCTGAAAAGAACGGCCAGACACCAGCTAATTTGGTAATAATATCGGATCCTTTGGATTACTCGTTGGAAGCCCGTATTCCTGTAATACTGGCTGTTATTACTCTAAATACAGTTATTTTTTCACTTTTCCATCCAGAAAGGTTGGTTCAGGGATTCCCTTCTATCTGAAAATTCAATAAAGTGGAATGGAGTTCTGCTGAGCTATTGAATGTTGAATCTTATATGCTATTTAGGCGTCTTTCACACTCAGAGCTTTATCGATCAATTCGCTCTTTTCCCGTTACAGGTTTGACAAAATCATGAACAGTTTATGCGCGTACTAAGTGTATTTGGCACACGACCTGAAGCCATAAAAATGGCACCTGTGGTGAAAGCAATAGCAGAAGCCCCTGAATTGGAAAGCATGGTATGTGTGACGGGACAGCATGCTGAAATGCTCAAGCAGGTTAATGACCTTTTTGAAATAGTACCCGACATAGATCTGAAGATAATGAAGGCAGGACAAGGACTGACCCACATTACAACGACGGTCTTGGAAAAAATGGAAGAGGTCATCACAGAATTTCAACCGGATTTTGTTCTGGTGCATGGGGACACTACGACATCAACCGCTACGGCTCTTGCTGCCTTCTACGCTGGTATCCAAATTGGCCATGTCGAGGCGGGATTGCGAACATATAATCTGCAATCTCCGTGGCCTGAAGAAGCGAACCGTCAAATCACCGGCCGACTTGCAAACATACATTTCGCTCCAACAGAAACTGCGGCCGAAAATCTGTTGAGAGAAGGCGCACCGGCTTCTTCGATCGAAGTCACCGGCAACACAGTCATTGATGCGTTAAAACTTGTTGTTTCCAAGCTTGATAAGGATGAAGAACTTCGCGCAAGCATGAAAGACAATTTTACCACCTTGCGTGAAGATTCTCGTTTGATCTTGGTGACGGGGCACAGGCGCGAAAGCTTTGGCGGTGGTTTTGAACGTATTTGTGCTGCTCTGGTCGAGATAGCGGAAGAGTTTCCAGATGTTGATATTGTTTATCCTGTGCACTTGAACCCGGAAGTCCAACGGCCGGTTGAAAGGTTTTTGTCTGGAATATCGAATATCCACCTTGTTGAGCCGCAGGGATATTTGCCCTTCGTCTATCTCATGAATCGCTGTGACCTGATAGTGACCGATTCCGGCGGAGTGCAGGAAGAGGCGCCGTCGTTAGGCAAGCCTGTGCTGGTCATGCGCGACACAACTGAAAGAATGGAGGCAGTGGATGCTGGCACCGTCAAACTTGTTGGAACCGATGCGCAGAAGATCGTGGATAACGTTCGGCTATTGCTGACAGATCAAACCGCCTACGCAAAAATGAGTGGCAGTCATAATCCATACGGGGACGGTAATGCTTGTGGCCGGATAGTTCGAAGGTTAGTTGAGCACTCGTCCGCGAAGCACCAATAAAGAAAGCCACAGAGCAGTCGATCATGAAATTCAAAAAAATTTGCGTAGTAGGTCTGGGCTATATTGGGCTGCCGACTGCAACTATTATTGCATCGCGAAAACACCATGTTGTGGGTCTGGACGTTAACCCAAAAGCGGTTGAAAGCATAAATAATGGCCAAAGCCATATTGTGGAACCGGAATTGGACGAAATGCTCCACACTGCTGTTAGTGATGGCTATCTTACAGCGGTCAGCATGGCGAAACCGGCGGACGCTTTTTTGATAGCAGTTCCGACGCCATTCAAAAATGATCATGAGCCCGACATCAGCTACATCGAGGCCGCCGTTAAGGCAATTGCCCCAGTGTTGCAGCCTGGAAACTTAGTGGTTCTCGAGTCAACATCTCCTGTCGGCACGACGCAAAAAATATCGGAATGGTTAGCTGACGAACGACCCGATATGACCTTCCCGCACATCTGTGGGAGTAACTCAGACATTCGGATTTCTCATTGTCCGGAGCGAGTATTACCAGGAAAGATATTAAGGGAACTTGTTTCCAATGATCGTGTAATCGGTGGCCTTACACCTCAATGTTCAGAGCTTTCAAAAGAGCTTTATGAAATATTCGTTGAGGGGAACTTTGTTTGTACGGATGCGCGAACCGCAGAAATGTGCAAGTTGGCGGAGAATAGTTTCAGAGATGTCAATATTGCTTTTGCCAATGAACTGTCACTGATCTGTGACAAGCTAGGTATTGAAGTTTGGGAATTGATAGAGTTGGCGAATCTGCACCCCAGAGTTAATATATTGCAGCCGGGCCCGGGCGTAGGGGGACACTGTATTGCCGTTGATCCATGGTTCATTATCCATTCCGCGCCAGAAGAAGCCAGATTAATAAAACAGGCCAGACTGGTTAACGACGGCAAGCCAGATTGGGTTGTAGATAAAGTTGATTCAGCCGCAGAGCTATTGCGATCTCGTGATGCAATGACAACCGTTCGGGTCGCTTGTCTAGGCCTAGCGTTCAAACCTAACATAGATGATCTCAGGGAAAGCCCGGCCGTTGATATATGTGAAGTTTTGTCACGTAATAATGCAATGGAAGTGCTAGCGGTAGAACCTCATATTGAGAAGCTTCCCGAATCTCTTGGTCAGGCTGCTAAATTGACATCGGCAAAACAGGCAATTGCTCAAGCAGACATCGTCTTGTTGCTGGTCGACCATAGTGCTTTTAAGGATATCCCTCTAGAATCCTTGTCAGGCAAACAAATCATTGATGTAAGAGGTTTTTGGAGCGGCAAGGCCCCGGTCTGACAGAGCCTATAATCAGATTTAGAAGGACAATATAATGAAAGTTGCAATCATAACCGGCATCACCGGCCAGGACGGCGCATATCTGGCGAAATTCCTGCTTGGTAATGGTTACAAAGTGATCGGCACATATAGAAGAACAAGCTCGGTCAATTTCTGGCGACTGGATTATTTGAACATCACGCATCATGATAATATGGAACTGGTTGAATATGATCTCACCGATTCCGGGTCTGCCATTCGCCTGATCGACAAATATCGACCTGACGAAATCTACAACCTAGCGGCACAAAGTTTTGTTGGCGTATCTTTTGACCAACCAGTTACAACCGCACAGATAACCGGTATCGGCCCTGTGAATCTACTTGAAGCAATCAGAGTGATCGATCACAAGATACGGTTTTACCAAGCTTCCACCTCAGAAATGTTTGGATTGGTTCAACAAGTACCTCAAACCGAAAAAACTGCATTCTATCCCAGAAGTCCTTATGGTGCAGCAAAGCTATACGCGCATAGTATGGTCGTGAACTACCGTGAAGCCTATGATATTTTTGCATGCAGCGGAATATTGTTCAATCATGAGTCCCCGCTTCGTGGGAAAGAATTTGTAACAAGGAAAATTACGGACGGGGTCGCAAGAATCAAACTAGGCAAGCAAGACCGTCTGGAGCTGGGTAACATTGATGCCAAACGTGATTGGGGATATGCAGACGATTATGTGCAAGGGATGCATGCCATGCTTCAACATGATGTGGCAGATACTTTTGTCCTTGCTACTAACCGTACGCTTTCGGTACGGGACTTTGTTACGATGAGCTTTGCTGCTGCGAATATTGATTTGGATTGGCAGGGAACAGGCGTTGATGAATTTGCTTTGGATCGTTCAACAGGTGTGAAACGCGTTTCGATAAACCCCGATTTTTACAGGCCAAGTGAAGTTGATCTTTTGATTGGTGATGCATCTAAAGCTGATGAATTGCTGAATTGGCGACCAACAACCGATCTTGAGAAGCTTTGTCTTCTGATGGTTGAAGCAGATATAAAAAGGGTTGGCGCGGAGAAGATTAACTGATGCGTGTTCTGATCACTGGGGCATCTGGCTTCACAGGACTCCATTTGACACAATATCTGCGGCAACTTGGCCACGATGTGATCCCCATTGGTCAAGAACGAGACAGCGAACTTCATAACTATCGCCAGGTTGATCTTTTGGATAACGATCGCCTTCTAAAGACCATAACAGAAACTTTACCGACACATGTAGTTCATTTGGCTGCGAAATCTCACGTTGTCGGAGAGCCGCTCGATTTCTATCATATTAACCTAAGGGGTACCGAAAATTTACTCGCAGCGTTGGGCAAGTCAGACATAGACCTCAAGAAGGTTGTGATCGCTAGCAGCGCCAATGTTTACGGAAATGCCGACAGTAAGTATATTGCTGAAACCCAAGCTTATCAGCCGATGAACCACTATGGGATGAGTAAGGTTACCGTCGAACTGGCTGCCCTTCATTGGTTTACAGAGCTTCCTATCGTCATCGCTCGACCGTTTAACTACACCGGCCCCGGTCAATCAGAAAATTTTGTCTTCCAGAAAATTGTAAAAGCCTTCAAGCGCCGCGACACTGCATTGAAACTTGGACGTACCGATGTTTTCCGCGATCTTTCAGATGTGCGCTTTGTCGTTTCTGCTTATAAGGCGTTGCTCGACCAAGGAGTAAATGGCGAGATCTATAATATTTGTTCCGGACAAGCCGTCTCAATCGAGCAGACCATTCAGATCGTAGCTGAGATATCTGGGCACATGATCGACATTCAAACGGATGAGCGGCTAGTACGAGACAATGAAATAACTTATCTTTGCGGCGACCCATCCAAGCTTCGCGCACTCGCCCCTAACTTAGATCATTTTGATTTAGTTGAAATCTTTCGGAATATGTATAACGCGGCTTCGGACTGACAGAAATAGTAAGTTGAAAATTAGTGCGGATATGTTTTTTTGCCAATCTCTCCCAGCATCAAAATTGGCGTGAGATGTTCGATAAAATTGAATTTTATCGTGTAGATATCATGCTTCTCCGAGAAATGGGCCATGAAGTCATATTGGCTGGTTCTCCTTCGATGATCGATAAAACAGCCGACCTCTATTATTGTTGGTGGTGGGGGCATGCACCTTATGTTTTACCGAGGGCTTGGTTAAGGCAAAAGCCAGTCGTTGTAACTGGGGCATTCGATTACGCGACATGCAGAGAAGAATTGCCTGGCACCTGCTATTTGGATAGGCCAGCTTGGCAAAAGCTGATCCTTGCCGGGATGTTGCGCGCTGCAAACGCCAATCTTTTTATATCGCAATATGAATATACTGAAGTCACTTCCAATTTGAAGGTACGGAGACCTTCGTTAGTGCCCCTTGCTATTGATATGGAAAAATATACCCCATCATCAAATGCAGCTAAAGGCGATTATTTCTTTGCTGTTGCACTTTCGACCCGCGAGAATGCAATTAGAAAAGGCTTACCTCAAACCATTCGTGCCTTTGCTCAAGTAGCCAAAGATTATCCTGAAGCAGGCTTGAAGATCGCCGGCAAAACCTCTGAATATACTGAAAGCCTAAAAGCATTGGCTCGAGAACTGGGTGTGGAACGAAAAGTCGAGTTTTTGGGTATGGTGTCCGAGGAAGACAAGATTAGACATTATAGACATTGTGTTGCCTATATTCAGCCCTCGCTATATGAGGGCTTCGGGCTAGCGATAGCAGAAGCGGTTGCGAGCGGCGCGCGCATCATCACCTCCAACAGGGGGGCTGTCCCCGAGGTAGCAGGCCCCGATGGTATAATCGTTGACCCAAATGATATTGAAGCTATCGCAGCCGGAATGGCGGCTGTGATCGAAGCACCAACTGATGTGAAAGAGGATGTTTTGCGGCATAACTGGATAAAAGATCGGTATTCATATAACAGGCGACGAAACGCCTTGGAGGAAGTAATCAATAATGCTGCAGCTATAAAATCGCGCTAATATGTCGATCCAGTTAATTTGACCAGCTACCGCTATATTTACAAGAAATCAGCGCTTTTTTTGAGGTTGCGCTATTCAGAAAACTTCTCACGCGACGATAGAGGTATCCAGTAATTATGAATAACCAGGCTGTTTTGGGTCAATTTCTTCGACCTGTAGGTAAATTTGATCTTGTCAGACTGGGTAGCGATGGCGACGGCGGGTATTTGGTGGTTAAGCAGGACGTCGAAAATGCCGACATCCTGATATCGCTTGGGATATGCGATGATTGGTCATTTGAGGATGCTTTTTTGAAAGTGAACAATGTTCCATTGGAGGCATTCGATGGCAGTATAAGCCTGTATGACCTGTTTAAAATGTTGATCAAATCATCACTACAGTTCTTCAACCTGAAAAGGCTGTTCCATTCTATTTTTGCTTTAAGCACCTACAACTTGTTTTTTTCAGGATCAAAACGCCATCACAAATATTTTGTAGGGTATGACAAGAAGCCAAACTTCGTCTCCCTGAAGTCGATTTTCGACAAGCATGTCGTTGCAGATCAACGGGCTTTCCTGAAAATCGATATTGAGGGCTGGGAATATCGGATTTTAGATGATTTGATTGCTGTCGCTGACAGGCTCTCCGGTCTGGTTATCGAGTTTCACGACGTTGACTTGCATATTGGCACCATAAAGCGCTTTGTAGACGAGCTACCCTTGGGGGTCGCACATGTGCATTGCAATAACTTTGCGGATGTTAATCCCAGTCAAACTCCCCTCGTCATTGAAGTTACATTCTCCGATCCAAATCGCAGCTCAGAGGGTGATTTGAGTTTCCCGCACGAATTGGATGCCCCTAACAACGTGACCAAGGCTGACTATCAAATTGCTTTTAAGTAGAGTTCTGACAACAGGCCGCTCCGAGATCCGGTTGTGCTAGGAGCCAGTTTTTTGAGCAACCTGAAGAGTCGTTTCGAGTCGGGTGGCTTCTTACCTCTATTTGTTTTGATGATCGCCGTTCAAGGAACGGTATTGGTCAGCCAAAGTCTATCAACACTTATTCTGAACCCTTCGGAAATTGGTTCCATTCGTACGTTTGAAAGTGTTGTCTCTGTACTTGTTATCGTTGCAGGCTTTGGAGCACCCACTCTTGCGATGCGCGACACAGCAGCTGCCAATATTGAGCATCGGGGAGAGGCCATTCGCAATCTTCTCATTTTACCGATAATAGGGATTGCGATTGTTGCAATCCTTTTGCTTGCGACCCTGCTTCTCGACTTTGACTTCGTGCAGCCGTTGAAAGAACTGGCCGCCTTTGCTCTATTTTTGATCTTAAGCATCAATATTACACGACTGGTCTCTGCCATCAGTCAGGGCCTGATGATAGTTCCAAGGATTTACATAGTGGTGTTCATAGGATCGCTACTTGCGATTGCTGCTCATCTTGTGGGAGCTGGTCAGAAAACCCTTTTCTCTTGGATATCTGGGCGGGTGGTCGGTGAGTTGATATTGGCCGTTTCAATTTTGGCGGCTTCTATGAAATATTGGCCAAAAATCCAATGGACAAGAAGGTTTCAATTCTTGCCATTGCTTAAGACTGCAGCGCGCGCCACGCTGGTGAATTTTTCACTAATTTTTAGAATGGCTGCAGATGCCGCTCCCATCGTTTTGCTTGGCATATACAGCGCCGCAAGCGATGATATTGGAAATTTCGGTGTAGCGACATTGCTTATGACTTTTGCGACCCTACCCCTGACGATAATAACCCAAAACGGATTACCTCAACTCGTTTCAGCTGACGGATCACGGCAGCCTGAATTGATACACATCCTAAAAAGGCGCTTATTGTTGGGATCGGGACTTATCGCAGCAATAATTATTGCAGTAATTTCGCTGCTACGTTTTGCAATTGAGACGGAATATGATGATGCATTATTGGCGGCGATGATCTTGACGGCCACATTGCCTTTGAAATCGTACGTTGTTTTCAGTGGAACAATCCTATTGGCATATAATCGTTATATATTAGCTTTGATAACCAATTTTCTTGAGCTGCTACTGATCGCGCTAATCTTTTTGGTTCTCGGACAACAGGCCGATATTGAATTGGCTGTTATTGCCGTCATAGCCGGAGCTTCACTGTCTTCATTTGTGTTGTTCCTTTTTAGGCACAAAATTCGGAAGTGATGCACATGAAATCCATCATCGACAAAACCGACAAAGACATATCACTGGGTCTGAAAATCGTGCTTTTCTTGGCCCCAACTTCAATATTTATTGACCCGACCAACCCTACGCTAATCTACAATATTGTTGGATTTGAAGACACAACGTTAGGAATACCCTTAACCCTGATTTCGATACTAATCACGCTGCCGACCATCATTCAAAACATGACTAAAAACTCTTTTAGATTTTTAGTAATTGTGATGGCGATTATATTTATTAGCTTTTTCAACGCCATTTTTAATGGCGTCACTGAACCACTGGCCATGGGCGTCGTCTGGAGCCTCCCATTCTTGTGGCTATCATACTATTTCGCGATTGAGTTAAACCCCATATCTCCGAAAGTATTGCGGCCGATTGCTTTTGGTACGATAGCAAATGGCCTCTATTTATTTGCTGCTGGCGTTGGTGAATTCTTGATCTATGGATCGCTCCAGCAGGATGGCAGGATTTCAAGCAATTTGGTGCTCCCAGGACACTACCAAATGTATGTCTATATTCCCACGATGATTTGCTTCAGTTTTATTTTATTGATATCGATAACCAGATCTCGGATAATAAATTTTGTCCGCTTTGAAACATTGATATTTATAGGCATTGGTTTTTCATGCTTAGCTTTTATGGCTTCGAGAGAAGCTATATTGGCGTTTTTGTTATCTTTAGTTATGATTTTTGTTATAAATAGTAGAGCAAGGCTATTGGTATTATGCGTATCATTTCCTGCCGTTATCATATTATTTCTATCCAATTTGACATATCTGACTGATCAGGCGGCGGGCAGTACATACACATCAATAAGCAAATTTTCTCAATTCACTGAAACAGGGCAGTCTTATGGTGGTAGAGATCTTGCAGTAACGCAATATTATGAGTTTTTCGCAAATCAACCACTATTTGGCACAGGTATGCGGTCACCACTCAACAACTATTTGGGACTCTATACAGACTTCCCTAGCGCCCATAATTATTATGTCGACACGCTTGCATGGGGAGGTTTGGCTCTCTTTATACCTATAGCATATGTAGTAATTTTGTTCTTATACAGAGCCTGCGCAGGTTACATCATGGTTCTAGGAAAGGGGGGAGAGTATATATTGGTCAGAGCATTTTTTACGATCACAATCGTATGTCTGCTGTTTAGCAACAACATCAACGTCCCTCTGAGACAGCCCTTACTGGCTTCATTTATCGCTCTTGTGCTGTATTCAACCTTCGTATGCTATGATCAACTGATCTCCGACAAAAAATCATCGACGGGAAGCTGACAATATGTGCGGAATCTTTGGCAGCCTTGGTGCGTTTGATGATGCAGCAAAGGACCCACTTTCAATAATTCGTCGCAGGGGGCCGGACAGTTCAGGCGAATGGTGTGACAAAGAGAATAACGTTTTTCTTGGCCATCGCCGCCTATCAATATTGGATTTATCGCCCGCCGGGAACCAACCGATGGTCTCTGAAGACGGCCGATATATCATGGTCTACAATGGTGAAATTTACAATTATCAGGAACTGCGCCTTGAGTTGGAAGCTGCAGGCCGGAGCTTCCTGGGTCATTCGGATTCGGAGGTATTGCTAAAATTATTCGAGCAGCAAGGAACTGCGGCATTCGAAAAATTAAACGGTATTTTTGCAGTTGCTTTTTGGGATCGGGATCAACGAGTCTTGACTTTGGCTCGCGATGCGGTCGGTGTTAAGCCTCTATACTATTCTGAAGTGTCTGATGGCGTTGCCTTCGCAAGTGAAATGAAGGTTTTGATACGAGGAGGTTTTGTAAACCCGTCCATCAATCCAAGGGCGGTGCTTCATCATCTTTCATATCTCTATTCTCCCGGCCGCGAGACCATCGTAAATGAAGTGCAAAAACTAGTACCCGGTGAATATATCCAGTACAAAGATGGTCAGAAGGTAAATCAAGCGATCTTCTTTGATCCGATTGTACCTCCCAGCACAAAGCAAGAAATTTCGGTAGAGAAAGCGGTTGTAAGTGTTCGAGATGCCTTGGAGACTGCCATTGGCCGACAGTTGATTTCAGATGTTCCTTTAGGTGCTTTCTTATCTGGTGGCTTGGATTCTTCATCGATTGCGGCGTTCGCAAGCCGTATCCATAACGGACCCGGAAAGCTTGAGTGCTTTTCCATCGATATTTCCGAACAAATTGGAGCGGAGGGATTAGTCGATGATTTGCCTTATGCACGCAGCGTAGCAAAGCACCTCGACGTAAACCTGAATGTCATAAAAGCTGAAGGGAATATGATAGATCGATTGGGAGAGATGATTTACTTTCTCGATGAGCCGACAGCCGATTTTGCTGCACTCAACACCCTGTATATTGCCGAATTGGCTCGATCCAAGGGCATTAAAGTGCTTCTATCAGGATCAGGTGGCGATGACATATTTACTGGTTATCGGCGCCATTTTGCTTTGATGCAGGAGAGATACTGGTCCTGGTTACCAAAAACAGGCCGATCCATTTTGAGCAGCGCAGCCAAGGCCTTACCATCATCTCCACCCATATCTCGCCGGGTGGGAAAAGCATTTCAATATGCGGACCTGAACGTTGACGAGAGGTTGGCCAGTTACTTTTTATGGTTGGATCCTGAAGAGGCTTTGGGCTTGCTGTCGCCAGAATTGCGGGCCGGGTTATCGGATGATGATGTGTCTGCACCTATGCTGAAGTCTCTTGAAGGTTTGCCCGGTGGCCATTCACCGTTGGAGCGGATGTTATATTTGGAAGGTAAGCATTTTTTGGCAGACCATAATCTTAATTATGCAGATAAAATGGGCATGGCCGCAAGTGTCGAAATCCGGGTTCCACTGCTTGATAGAGATTTGATAAATACCGTTCTGTCGCTACCGGATGACTTCAAGCAACGCGGTGGAACCGGAAAGTGGATATTTAAGAAAGCTATGGAAGGAATTCTGCCCGACGATATTATCTACAGGAAGAAAACCGGATTTGGTGTGCCCTTGCGCGAATGGCTAAAAGGACCGTTGAAGAGTCAAGTAGCCTCGCTGCTGAGTGACGAAAACATAAAACGGCAAGGATTATTCGACCCTGCGGCCGTTCAACAACTTATTGCTGCCAATGATGCCGGGAAAGTGGATGCTTCTTACACCATATTTGCTGTGCTTTGCTTACAGATATGGTGTGACCAGTTTATTGATGGTAATTTTGCGATAGACTGATCTGATGGTTTTCGGAGCAAAGCCCTGAAGAACCCTGCCATACAGAGAGCACCTCGACTTCAGCCATTCCATTCATTTGTTGCCCGAAACCGGCGGTGTGTTTAGGGGAATAGCAATCCGGCAAGATGACGACCTAGATGCCATCAAATAGCAGTAACTTATTAGGACACCATGAAACAGATTGTTCAATATTTTAGTACCGGTGAAACACAAATTGTCGATGCTCCGGATCCGGCGGTTGGGCCAAATGACGTACTGATTCGAACCTCTACATCTCTGATTTCCGCTGGCACGGAACGAATGTTGGTCGATTTTGGCAAGGCATCCCTACTACAAAAGGCACGAAAGCAACCAGAACGGGTTGCCGACGTTCTAAACAAAGTCAAAACGGATGGGCTTATGACGACTGTCGATGCGGTCAGATCGAAGCTCGGTCAACCTATTCCGCTTGGCTATTCCAATGTTGGGGTCGTCATAGATGTCGGCTCCAGAGTGACTCAATTCGCAGTGGGAGACAGGGTCGTTTCGAATGGCCCTCATGCGGACGTGGTCCGTGTTTCTCAAACTTTGTGCGCTCCCATCCCCAGCAATGTGAGCAATGATACCGCTGCTTTTGTAGTCATTGGTAGCATAGGATTGCAGGGAATCAGGCTCGCCCAACCGACATTGGGCGAAGCGATAGTTGTGACCGGCGCAGGTCTTGTCGGATTGCTGGCAATTCAACTCTTGATTGCGCAAGGGTGCCGTGTGCTGGCCATTGATTTCGATCAGAATAAGCTGGACATTGCCAAAGGATATGGTGCTGAGATATGTAATCCGTCCAATGGCGAAGACCCAATCGGTGCGGGTATGGCATTCAGTCGTGGCCGCGGAGTTGATGCCGTAATCATCACTGCATCAACTGAATCAACGGACCCTGTGACTCAAGCAGCGCAAATGAGCCGAAAACGAGGTCGGATTGTTTTAGTTGGAGTGACCGGCCTCAATCTCAATCGGTCAGATTTCTATGAAAAAGAGCTCTCTTTTCAGGTTTCTTGTTCGTATGGTCCCGGGCGATACGACCCTGAATATGAAGAAAAAGGTAATGATTATCCAGCGGCTTTCGTCAGATGGACAGAGGGGCGCAATTTTGAAGCGATACTAGATATGATGGAGCGGAGAGCAGTAAGCACTGATGAGCTAATCTCATCAAGATTCTCTTTTGAGAATGCGGTCAATGCCTATGATCGGCTTACTAGCGACAAATCCAGTCTTGGTATGCTGCTTGATTATCCGCCAACTGCTGAGGATCGCGTTTGCAGAACAATTCCGCTCAAACAAACAGATGAATATTCATCCGGAGCAGCGGTCGTTGGTTTCATTGGCGCAGGCAATTACGCATCTAGGATTTTGATACCTGCATTCCAGAAAGCGGGCGCGAAACTTGATACAATCGTAAGCTCGGGCGGATTGAGTGGATCTATAAGCGGCACCAAAGCAGGTTTCGCCAAAGCCTCCAGCGACGTCGACGAAATGTTGACGAATGACGCCATTAATGTCGTTGCTATAGCGACACGTCACGATAGTCACGCCGATCTAACCGTTAAAGCGCTGAATGCAGGCAAACACGTGTTTGTAGAGAAACCTCTGGGACTGACACGAACAGAAGTATCGGCAGTGGAAGAAGCTTATGCCCAAAATCATAGCGATGGTGGCAATAATCATCTGATGGTCGGTTATAATCGGCGCTTTGCACCACAGATATTGAAGATGAAATCGTTGTTGGAGCAAGTTAACGAACCCAAGTCATTTTTGATGGTCATGAATGCAGGCGCCATCCCTGCAGAGCATTGGACCCAGGATCCAGACGTGGGTGGGGGGCGAATAGTCGGTGAAGCATGCCATTTTATTGATCTTATGCGGTTTTTGGCGGACTCTCCTATTGTTTCATCACAAGGTCGGACTATGGGCAAAAATCACGCAATGGGTGTGACAACGGACAAAGCTTCGATTACACTAGGCTTCGAAGACGGATCATTCGGGACGATTATGTATCTCGCAAATGGCGCCACAAGTTTCCCCAAGGAGCGAATAGAGGTATTTACCGCCGGTCGTACACTTCAATTGGATAATTTTCGAAATCTCAAGGCTTTCGGGTGGCCTGGCTTCTCAAAAATGAACTTGGCACGCCAAAATAAAGGGCAAGAACACTGTCCGAAAGCGTTTCTGGCAGCTATCGCAAACGGCAGCTCTGCCATTCCTGTTGAGCAGATATTTGAAGTCGCCAGAGTCACCGTTGACGTTGCAAATTCACTTCGCGATCAGTGACAGATATTGCAACCAAACTGGGTACATATTGGGCGTTAGGTGTTAAAAATCTGCTGCGCGTCGCGCGCTACCGCTATGGCCTTAAAACCGGTTTGCACCCGGTTCAATCGTTAAAGCCGGTAAAGATAGACGGCAGATTCTTTGACCCAACCGAGTCTCCGCCGGTCGGCGAAAACCCCCCGGACAATTGGAAAGAAAACGGTCACTTATTTGGCCATATCCCTATAGACATAGCCGATACGCCTCCCAATTGGCTGACCAACCTTCTGACAGGTGCATCGCTGCAAGAACCTCTCCGGCCGTGGTGGGAAATCGCGGATTTTGATGTATCGGTTGGAGACATAAAAACTATATGGGAATTGTCTCGCTGGCATTGGCTTCTACCGATGGCTCAACGTGCCCGAAACGGCGATTTGCATAGTTTGAAGCGCATGAATATTTGGCTTTCGGATTGGAACAGGAACAATCCTCAGTATCTGGGCCCCAACTGGAAGTGTGGTCAGGAAGCCTCCATCAGGCTAATTCATCTGGCTGCAGCAGCTATGATCATGGATTCTCATCTCACGCCATGCAATGCGATCTATGCTACTGCAGAGGCGCATGTACAGCGCATTGCGCCTACCCTATCATATGCAGCAGCACAGGATAACAATCATGGCACATCAGAAGCGGTCGCGATGTTCATTGGTGCAAGCTGGTTGCTCAACAAGGAACCCAACAGTCAATATACTAAATGGCTGAAAACTGGCCGCAAACGCATTGAAGAGCGAGTAAACCGATTGATTGGTCCGGACGGGAGTTTCAGCCAGTATTCCGTCAATTATCACCGCATGATGCTGGACTGTCTATCGATTGCGGAGGTTTGGCGCCGCAAGTTCGATCTTCCTCGCTTTTCGGAGAATTTTTATTCCCATGCTGCCGCGGCTACTGCTTGGCTGGCACAGATGATGAATCTGCGGAACGGAGACGCGCCGAATATTGGCGCAAATGATGGAGCGCAACTCATCCCATTTGCGGATACGCAGTATCGAGACTACCGGCCGACCGTACAATTGGCCTCCGCTCTGTTTTTAAAACGAGCACTTCCCGGTGATGGCGCGTATAACAGCGCATCAAAATGGCTTGATATTTCGCAACCCGAGCAGCTTCTTGAACGTTCAGATCATATGGTATTTGACGATGGTGGCTATGCTGTCCTCAGAAACGAAGATGCAAAAGCGGTCATCCGCTACCCCCGCTTCAATTTCCGGCCCAGTCAAAACGACGCCTTGCATGTAGACTTTTGGATAAAAGGGCAAAATATTCTCAGAGATGGGGGGACTTACAGTTATAACGACGGTGAAGAATGGATTGGTTATTTTGGAGGCGGAAAAGCTCATAATACAATCCTTTTCGATTGCGAAGAAGCTATGCCGAGAATCAGCAGATTTCTCCTGGCAAAATGGTTGCGAACCAAAGAACGAAACTTAATATTGGACAAAAATAAGGACATTCTGGGGTTTGAGGCATCGTATCTTGACTACAAGAAGCGATATCATCATCGGAAAGTTACGCTAAACGATTGCAGGATGGAGGTCGTCGACACCATCAAGGGTTTCTCAAAACATGCAAGTTTGCGGTGGCGATTTGCTCCCGATGATTGGAGATTGGAAGGAGAAAATTTGATTAGTCGCCGCGGGAAAATGCAAATAAACGCAAATGTAGAACTCTCGACGATCGCACTCGAGACGGGCTATGAATCGCGGCATTATATGGAAAAGACCGAACTTCCAGTATTGCACGTACAAGTACAATCTCCCGCAGTCATAACCAGCATATTTGAGTGGAATTGATGCATATTCTATATTTTCATCAGCATTTTTCCACGGCGAAGGGTGCCGTTGGAATCAGGTCTTACCATATGGCACGGCGCTTGATAGCGGAAGGCCATCAAGTCACCATGGTCTGTGGCAGCTATGCAAATGGTGATACCGGCCTAACCGGCCCATTTGAAAAGGGTCGGCGCCGTGGGTATGTAGATGAAATCGACGTCATTGAATGTGAGCTCTCCTACTCAAACAATGATGGCTTCCTTATGCGAACCTGGATTTTCGTGAAGTTCATGCTCGCCGCAATAATGATCGTTTTACGCGAAAAATACGACCGTATTTTTGCGACATCCACGCCGCTGACGGTTGGCGTCCCAGGTATTGTAGGAAAGTGGTTCAGACGCAAACCTTTCATTTTCGAAGTACGGGACCTTTGGCCTGAGTTACCGCGTGATATGGGAGTAATTCGTAACCCAATCATTTTGTTGGCGCTGTCTTGTCTTGAATGGCTTTCTTACAGGAGTGCGGATCGACTTATTGCGCTATCGCCAGGCATCGCAGCAGGAATCAGGCGCCGGGGGATTGCTGAATCCAAAATAACGATGATCTCAAATGGTTGTGACATTGATCTATTTCACCCGGACACTGCGGCGTATCGTCCAAGTGCATTGACGCAAGACGATTTTGTGGCAATTTTTGCCGGAACACATGGGCTTGCGAATGGTCTGGGTTCGGTCATACAGGCCGCAGAAATACTAAAAGAACGCGACAACAACAAGATCAAATTTCTATTGGTCGGAAGCGGAATGGAAAAGCCTGAACTTGTCTCAGCTGCGACTGAGAAAGAACTCAGCAACATATTTTTCATTGACCCAGTGCCGAAGGCAGAACTAGCCAAGCTGCTAGCTGGAGCAGATATCGGACTTCAAATCCTAGCCAACATCCCCGCATTCTACTTTGGCACGTCGCCTAACAAGTTTTTCGACTATATTGCGGCGGGCTTGCCAGTGCTCAACAATTATCCAGGATGGGTAGCAGAATTGATAGAACAAAATTTATGCGGCATCGTTGTACCGCCCGATGATCCAATCGCGTTTGCAGATGCACTTGAAAAAGCGGAAGCTGACCGAAAATCAATGAGCAATATGGGTGCAAGGGCACATCAATTGGCGCTAAATGATTTTTCAAGAGATTTGTTAGCTAAGCGCTGGGTTGAGTGGGTTTGCGACGAGTCAGGAATTTAGACCGTTTTCGTCAAAACACTCTAAATCTCGTCCATCAACTCCGCCAACGTCGCCAAGCATTCGCGTGCCAACAGCTTGCACCGCTCCGGTGACCAGCCCTGTTCTTCATCCGGCAAATCGCGATTATCCTTGAATGGCATTTCCAGTGTCATCGCTATGGCTCCGAAACGCTCGGCGACCTGGTTTGTAGACATGGAGAGATTGGCCTTGCCCTTTGCGGCAGTCGGATACCCTAGTTCAGTCTGGAAATCGGGTGTGCGGGCGGCGAGCCGATCGCGATAGGCGTTATATTTGCGCCCCATTTCATCGGTCCAGCTCGGGATACCTTCAAATCCGGCAATAAACACCGCCGGTATCGCTTCATCGCCATGCACATCCATCGCAAAATCAACGCCGCTTTCATCCATGGCATTGCGGACACACAGCACTTCCGGACTTTTTTCCGCAGTAGGTTCATGCCACTCCCGGTTTAGGTTCGTTCCGGCATAATTGGTTCGTAAATGACCTCTAAATGAACCATCTGGGTTCATATTGGAGACAACGTGAAACTGGCATTTCTGCAGTAACGCCCTGGCATGCGGGTCGGCCGGGTCGGTCAGCATTTCCAGCGCACCTTCCATCCACCACTCGGCCATGCTCTCACCGGGATGTTGCCGGGCATAGAGCCAGACCTGTTTCTCGCCTTCGCCCATTGTGAGACAATCAATCGGTTGCCCTTCCAGGGAATAGCCCAAGGTTCGGCATGTAACACCCTCTACAGAAGCGACTTCGGAAACAAGATCATGGTGCCGGTCCATGCTGTAAGGCGCGAAATAGGCGAACCAGATGATATTACTGGTTGCGGTATAGCTTATGGAAAGCGTGCCCTTGTCTTCGTCATAGCTGCTGTCCGCCCGCCCCCAATATTCTCGGTCTTCGCTGACACAGGCATTGTAGCCGGGCCAGCCTTGGGGATAGGCAGAATCTTTCAGGCCATTGATATTGAGTTCCAGCGTATCGCCAATTTCGCAGGTGACGCGAAAATGGAACCATTGGAAGAACTCGCTGTCCTTATCCTTGCGGATCGATAACTCAGCTTTGGTGCCCGAAATGTCATGGACGGCAATGTTTCCGCTATCAAAAGCGGCGGTGATTTGAATGCTCATGGCACCCTGATAGTGGTTCCTGACTCTCCGGGGAAGTCCCTGAATAACGCTTCAGCCAATTTGGATGCTGCCAGACCGGGTTGTGAGGCAGGAGAACCATCTTTGGCTTCTACCGAAGAGCGACCTTCCCAGACTGTTTGTCCATCGGCGCGGCGGGTAATGCGGACCGATAATTCAGTTGCAATCCTGTCTTTGGGCTTACCGCTCAGGTTGATGCCGATACCCAGACCAACGCCCGATCCATAGCTGCCAGTGCTGCCGCCCACGCCAACCGATACGGGAGAACGGCCGCCATCCGCGGACAGGCGGCTTTGTTCGACCGAAACTCTGGCGACATATTCGCCATTGGCAGCATCAGAGCCCGGATCGGAAAACCCGACGCGCTGCAATTCCCTGCGCACAGCGGCTTCATAAGTGCCCTGTTCCAACACCCGGCCATCGCTGACTTCGGAGTTTGAGACGATTGCTATCGTTCCAGTGATTATCTGCGCGTCCTGCGCATTATGAAAACGGGTAACGTTCACCGGCGGTGTGGATGCTACACAGGCGGTCATTGCCAGCGACATTAATGCGATCCCGAAAAGCTCTTTGCGTGCCATATTTTCCTACTCCCGACCAACTGTGCGCTATCTTAGCCTAAATTCCGATACTCGCGCGTAAATAATTGCATCCGCATGGCTCTATGGTTAACCGGATAACGACTTTTCCCGGATATCACGCCTCTTTTGTGGGCTTTTGAGGAGACAACATGCCGGATCGCTTCACTATTTTGGTCACAGGCGGCGCGGGTTACATAGGTAGCCATGCTGTTTTGGCGCTGAAAGATGCCGGCTGGCCGGTTGCGGTCATCGATAATCTCACTACCGGTTTTCGCTGGGCTGTGCCGGATGATGTGACCTTCTATGAAGGGGATATCGAAGATACCGTTCTGGTTCTCAAGATCATGGAAGACGAAAATATCGGCGCGATCATGCATTTTGCAGGTTCCATCATTGTGCCGGAATCTGTTGAAAATCCGCTCAAATATTATCACAATAACAGCGCCAAAAGCCGCAGCCTGATTGATGCGGCCGTTACTGGCGGGGTAAAGCATTTTATCTTTTCATCCACCGCAGCGACTTATGGCATCCCTGAAGAAAGCCCGGTGAGCGAACAAACACCCCAGCTACCGATAAATCCTTATGGCATGTCCAAATTGATGACCGAACATATGCTGCGTGACGTATCGGCAGCGCATGACCTGAATTTCTGTGCTTTGCGCTATTTCAATGTTGCTGGTGCAGATCCCCAGACGCGGACAGGGCAATCCACGGCGGGCGCAACCCATCTGATCAAGGTTGCGGTGGAAGCCGCTTTGGGCAAGCGGGACAGTGTTGCCGTGTTCGGCACCGATTATGACACACCGGATGGTACCGGCGTGCGTGACTACATACATGTTTCCGATCTCGCCGCTGCCCATGTGCTGGCACTTGAGGCGCTGATTGCGGATCCTGAGCAGAATCACTTGCTCAATTGTGGTTATGGCCGGGGTTTCTCGGTGCTCGAAGTGCTCGACGCCGTCGATCGGGTCACGAATCTTAAAATTTCCCGCAAGCTGGAAGGCCGCCGTGCTGGCGATCCCGATTCGCTGATTTCCGACAATCACGCGATCATGAAAAGCTTCCCGTGGCAGCCGCAATATGCGGATTTGGACAAAATTGTGACCCATGCACTGGCCTGGGAACGTAAATTGGGTGAAATTCGCGGAGAATAAGCCGCCTACATGCTTGACTTTGGCGGGCCGTGACCCTAACTGCACCGTCTGCATACAGCTTTGGCTGTTTTCAAGAAATTTAGATTTATTAAGGCGTGGTACCAAAATGAAGATCCGCAACTCTTTGAAGTCGCTCAAAAACCGTCATCGGGACTGCCGCGTGATCCGTCGTCGTGGCCGTACCTATGTGATTAACAAAACGAATCGCCGGTTCAAAGCGCGCCAAGGCTAAATTCGCCCTGTGGCAGATATGACTGCCATTTCCAAAATTGATACGGTTATCTTCGATGTCGGCAATGTCCTGTATCAATGGGATTTGCGCTGTCTGTTCGAAAAGCTGATCGACGATGCAGAAGAACTGGACTGGTTCCTGCTGAATGTCATCACGCCCGAATGGCATTTCCAACATGATGCCGGCCGTCCGCTGGCGGAGATGGTGCCTGAGCGGATCTCGCAATTTCCTCAATATGAATCGCATATCAAAGCTTATGCGACACGGTTCAATGAAACTATTCCAGGGCCTGTAGCCGGGTCATTGCAACTGGTAGAGAAGCTCGCATCCAATGGCGTCCCAATTTTCGGGATCACCAATTTCGGCTCGGAATTTTGGCGAGGCTTCCGTCCAACGGCCAAAATTTTTGATTCTTTTGCGGATATTATTGTGTCCGGTGACGAAAAGTTGGTGAAGCCCGATGCCGCAATCTACGAACTAGCGCTCGACCGCTTCAACGTTACCTCCGATCAATGCTTGTTTATCGATGACCGTCCGGAAAATGTCGCAGGCAGTGAAAAACTGGGCATGAAGGGTCATCATTTTCGGGATGCAAGGACACTGAAGCAGGAACTGACAGCGCTCAAACTGCTGTAGCGCGTCTATAGACTATGCTTGGCCTAACGCGCTCGACAGCCGGTCACGAATGGTTTTCAACTCTTTCAACATCATACCATTGTCGCCGTTGACACCTGCCGTCATCGCATTCGAAGACGTTGCAGGAGCGCTGGACACCGCTTGCGCCGCTGGCTTGGCCTTCCGTGATGTCAGAAATTTGCGTGCGCCTTTTATTGTATAGCCTTCTTCGTTGAGCAGGCGGTTGATCGTCTTGACCATCTCGACATCTTCGGGCCGGTAATGGCGACGAGAGCCAGCCCGCTTCAGCGGCTGGAGCATGCCAAATTGTTCTTCCCAATAACGCAATATATGGGGCTTGATATTCAGCTCTTTCGAAAGCTCTCCAATGGTCCGGAATGCGTCACTGTCCTTGGTCATACTATACTCGACCTTTCAGACTACCCGGCCGCGATTATGCGGTCGCGCATCGTTTGGCTGGCGCGGAACGTCAGCACCCGGCGCGGAGCAATTGGCACTTCTACGCCGGTTTTCGGATTGCGCCCGGTACGTTCGCCCTTGTCCCGCAGGACAAAGGTTCCAAAGCCGGAAATTTTGACATTTTCACCATCAATCAAGGCGTTGATCATATGATCCAGAATTGATTCCACCATCACGGCGCTATCCGCTCTGGATAGCCCGACTTGGCGATTCATAGTATCGGAAAGATCGGCACGGGTAAGAGTGCTGCTGTAGCTCATATGAAATATCTCCTAGTAAGAGATTGAAAATCCTACCCTTCCTATAGGGCAAGTTAAGAAATATGTAAATCTCAGCCGCAATCTATTAGTAGATTTCGTTCATTTCCCACGATAAGCCGCTCTGATGACAGATCAGATGACCGATAAAACCGATAAAATGGTAACACTCTCCACACTTTTGGAACAATGCGGATCGGGCGGCGACGCCAATCCCGTCACTCTGCCCCAGGGCTGGACCCAGGGCCGGACCGCTTTTGGCGGCCTTTCAACGGCGCTGGCTTATCATGCTGCGAGCCACATCGAAGAAGATCTACCCGGGCTGCGCTCTGCGCAAATTGCCTTTACGGGTCCGCTATTTGGCGCGCTGACTGCACAGACAAAAATGCTCCGGCGGGGACGCAATACCGCGTTTGTCCAGTCTGAGCTGTTCGGCGAAAAAGGACTCGGCCTGCACTGCAATTTCATCTTCGCCAGTCAGAGAGACACTGAAATCAAAAGCCATGATATGGCCCATCCTGACTTTCCGCCCCTTCCCAAAGAAGAGGAATTGCACAGCGGACCGGAGCAGTTTTTCACCTCAAAAATGGAGTTTGTCGGCAAACGGATCGATACCAGTATCAAAACCAACCGCCTGACCCGCTGGATGCGGCTCAAAGACCGTGAAGGCCTTGATCCCATAGCGGAGATATTGTGCATGGGTGACAGTCTGCCGCCGTCCATCATGGGGCTGCTAGACAAAAACGCAATGGTCAGCTCGATGAACTGGCAGGTCAATATTATCGCTGACCACCCTGCAACAACTGATGGCTGGTGGTTGATTGATTCCCAAACCCATCACGCCGATCACGGCGCGAGCAGCCAGTTCATGAGCATCTGGAACAGCGATCGACAGCTGGCAGCAACCGGTATGCAAAGCGTGGCCTATTACGCCTGAATATTATGGTTGAATGGGCGGATCAGCTCTCCGTCAGAGGTTGCCGCCGTTGAGCCACGAATTCCTGAATCCGACGTTTGCCACGATGTTCGAGCAAAGCCAAAGCCGGGATCAGCAGTTGCAGGATGACGGCACCGAACAATACGCCAAAGCCGAGACTGGCCGACATTGGAATCAGGAACTGCGCTTGCAGACTGGTCTCGAACGTGATCGGCGCAACACCCAGAAAGGTGGTCAGCGACGTTAGCATGATTGGCCGGAAACGGGATTTCGCGCCGCTTATGATTGCTTCTTCTATCGACATGCCGTTGCGCAGGTTTTCGTTGATAAAATCGATCATCACCAACGACCCGTTTACGATCACGCCTGACAGGGCAATAATGCCGAATATACTAAGTACCACCAATTGTAGGCCCAGCAAGATATGCCCGATTAGTGCCCCAATAATGCCAAAGGGAATGACCGCCATGATGATCAGCGGCTGCACATAAGAACGGAACGGGATAGCGAGCAGGGCGTAGATTGCCAGCAGCGCGAAAGCAAAGGCTTTACCAAGATCACCAAATGACTCGGCCTGCTCTTCCTGCTCTCCACCCAGGGTATAGAGGAGCTGCGGATAATCGGCCTGCAGCCGCGGCATGATATCATTGTTCAGCGCATCCGCGATTTCCTGTCCGGTCACCACATCTTCGTCGATATCGGCTGTTATGGTTGTTACCCGTCGGCCATCTGTCCGGCGAATAATTGACGGCGCTTCACCAAAAGACACCTCGGCCAGCGTGGCCAAAGCCACTTCACCGCCAGGGACCCGAACCCGAAATCGCTCTACATCGCTGATCGAATTGCGTTCTTGTTCGGGCAGACGGATATAAACTCGCACATCCTCCCGGCCGCGCTGGATGCGTAGAGCCTCACTCCCGAAAAAGGCAGCGCGCACTTGCAGGGCGACATCCTGCAAGGTGACACCCAGGGTTCGGGCCGCTGGTTTCAGGCGCAGCTGTATTTCCTGCAAACCTTCATCCTGATCGGTCTCAATATCAAAGACGCCGGAAAAGCGGGCCAGTTCGTCCATCAACTGCACAGAGGCCGCATCCACTATCGCCGGATCAGGATCGGATAGCTGGACGTTAACCGGCGCGCCGACCGAAATCAGTTCCGATGCAAAGACAAGCGAGCGTGCTTCAACTATCGGTCCAACCGTATCTCGCCAGGCGCTCTCAAACGCCTTGGCATCCAGCTCTCGTTGATCACCTGGCACGAAACTGAACTGCACGCTGGCAAGATTGGATGACAAATTGCCACTGGTCGGTTCCGGCCCACCGTCCCGCGCCGTTTGCCCGATGCTGGTGAATATGCCGCGCAAAGGGGAGGGTTCATCATCATCCTGCTCCGCTTCAAATTCGGCATAGGCCTTGCGACCACCTTCCTCAATCAGTCTGGCAATTCTTTCCGTCTGTTCAATCGTCGTCCCGGCTGGCATCTCCAGATTGGCGGTCACCACATCCGCTTCCACGGACGGGAAAAACCCGACTTTAATGATGCCGGCAGGAATGAAAGAAGCAAACAGGATCAGGGTGGCGACGGCCCCGGCCACGATAACATAAGGCATACGCAGCGAGAAATTCAGCGCCCGATCCAGCGGGCCGTCGACAAAGGCCTGATAGTGCCGGTCGACCTTCGCCTGCAAACGTTCAAAGAACCGTGTGACAATATTCAGATTGGGTGTGCCAGGCGCAGGAAGATGGCTGAGATGATAGGGTAGGATCAAAAGACATTCGATCAGCGACAGCGCAAGAACCGCGATCACGACCAGCGGTATATCAGCCACCAATTTCCCAATTACGCCGCCAATGGCAAAAAGCGGAGAGAAAGCGGCAACGGTTGTCAAAACCGCAAAGATTACCGGCACTGTAACCCGCCGCGCACCGGTAATCGAGGCGCCCAGACCTGTACGGCCATTTTCGCGCTGCGCGTAGATATTCTCACCCACCACAATGGCGTCATCGACCACCAGTCCCAGCGCCAGAATGAAACCGAATAGCGAGAACATATTGATACTGGAACCAGCGAGATCGAGCAGGTAGATGGCGCCGATAAATGTGACGCCAATGCCAACCGCTGTCCACATTGCCAACCGGATATCGAGAAACAGTGTCAATGAGAGCAGGACAAGAAACAGACCAATGGCCGCGTTTTTCAGCAATAGGCTCAGACGGTCATTGAGCAGCTCTGAATCGTCACTCCAGATGGCGTAAGACACACCTTCGGGCAGCGTCCCTGCGAAATCATTCTCCAGATATTCCCGAACCGCTTTCGCGACATCAAGAACCCGTTCGTCACTGGTGCGAAAGACTTCGACAAACGCAACCGGCTTGCCATTGTAGAGAGGCAGCAGGTCGGCATCTTCAAACCCGTCCTTGATGGTCGCGACCTGACCCAGTTTGATGAGCGCGCCATTTTCGTTGCTGACCAGAACGATGTCTTCGAAATTCTGCTGGTTGTAATTCTGTCCGATAGTGCGAACGCGCACTTCTTCTGTATTGGTATCAATCGAACCGGCCGGACTATCAAGGCTGCTCGCGGCGACGGTCCGCGAGATATCATTGAGGGACAAACCAAAAGCCTGCAGAGTGTTTTGAGGCACTTCGACCGATATTTCATAGTCGCGGATCGAGCTGGTATCGACAAACGAAACCTCGTCCAATGCCGCGAGCGAGTCCTCCAGTTGATAGGCAACTTCCTTAAGCGCGGTTTCCGACACATCGCCAAATATCGCAATTCTTACAACGCTTTGCCGCGTCGTCAGCTCCCGAACATCCGGCTCTTCCGCCTCATCGGGGAAAGTCTGGATCTGGTCAATTTCGGCCTTCACGTCGTCCAGAGCGCGGTCGATGTCGGTGCCCAGCTCCAGTTCTACCGAAACCTGGCCCGACCCTTCAAACGCACTGGCCGTGACTTTTTTTACCCCGTCGACGGCCTCTACCGCTTCTTCGATTTTCTGGACAACGGATTCTTCGACCTCATCAGGCGTGGCGCCGGGATAGACAACACTCACCTGCACGGTGTCGAGACTGTTCTCCGGGAAAACTTCTTGCACAATAGTTCCGAAAGACGCGATTCCGGCGATGAAGAAGAAGAACATCAACAGATTGGCCGCCACGCCATTGCGCGCCATGAACGCGACCATGCCTTTCTGTTCCATAACGGCTTTGCTGGGAACTTCGGGACCCGATGGAGGGACGCCAGATTTATCTGCCGGTTCGGTCATTGTGCTCCGTCAGCTCCGGATTTCTTAGCTCCCGATTGGGTGCCTTTGGTTTTGCCTTCCTTTGTTTTGCTGCCCTTGGGTTTCTCGGCGACCGGTTTGGGTTTCGCCGTATCTTGCCTATCCTCGGCAATCCGGATCTTCTGTCCGTCCGTGGCGGTTTTCAACGCCCCCAAAATCACCACCGGCTTTGCACCCAGGCCAACCGTGCTGATTAACGCCTGTGTATCGGTGCGCTGGAATATATTCACTTTGACAATGCGCAACTTTCCGTCCCGCACCAGCCATATCTGGTTGCCGGGGCGCAATGCCGCCAAGGGCAATATTGCATATCGGTCCAGCGCCCGGCCCGTAATTTCAGCATCGACAAAGCTTCCGACAAACAAAGGCGGAGCGCCTGATGCACCCGCTGATTTCTGTCCTTGTTTCTGCGTCACTGCCGGAGCGCCGCCACGAAGCGGGTTGGGGATGCGCAGGAACACATCAATCGTCCGGGTCTGCGGATTGAGCACATTGCTGGCGCGGTCAACATAGGCCTGCCATCGGTAACGGGTTCCACCATAATCAGAATAGACCGATGCCTCGATCCGGCCGCTGCCTGACCGCCACAGTGCCGGGATCAGTGCCGCTTCGCTTTCCGACAGTGGGATAACCGCTTCGAAATCCGCCGTACCGACCATAGAACCGAGCGCCTGCCCAGGCGCGACATAGCTGCCCAATGCAATTTCTTCTGATCGCACCACGCCCGAAAAAGGTGCGCGTACGGTAGTGCGTCTCAGCGCGGTTTGCGCATCAGCCAGCTGTGCCTGAGCGCGACGAAGGCCCGCCCGGGCAGACTGTAATTGCGGCTCGCGGGTCGCCAGACCGTTAGTCGGCGTTGCATTGGCCCCCTGCCCGTTAGTAGCCTGACTTTTTGCTAACTCATCCGGCGGCAAAATCCTTGCCGCATAATCGCTGCTGTCCACACTCGCATAGGCGCTGCTGCTGGCTGCGCGCTTTTGAAAGCGGGCAATTTCTGCCTTGGCCAGCGCCACTTCCTCCCGGGCCTCCAGAACTGCCACATTTTGCGAGGCGACATCGGCCTGCGCTGTCTGCACGGCGTTGCGATAGTCGGACGTATCTATGCGGAACAAGGTTGCACCGCGCGCAACCCTTTGGCCTTCCCGAAGCCGGGGATTCACATAGACCAGCTTTCCCGCCACCTCGGCAGAAAGAGTCAGCTCTTCACGCGCACGCACCGTGCCAGCGCCCTGAACCATTAAATTCCCAGAACGAATTTCCAGAGCCTCGGCCTGCACCAGCGGGATATTCTCCTCCGGCGGTTTTTCTTCCGGACCGGAGCGCACAAAAATCAACAGCGCCGCAATCGCGATGGCTGCAAGCAGGATCAGTCCGCCAATGACGCGTTGCCGATGCACTAGTTATCTCCTTGATTTTCAGACGGGGGAACGACGGATTCATCCCCATCAGCAGCGAAAGCTGCTGGACCCTTTGCGTCCCAACTGCCGCCGAGCGCACGGTGCACGGCTAAACGGGCCAGCGCCACATCGCGCGCCGCTGAAGAAAGAGCAGATTGCACCTGATATTGTGCCCGCAAGGCATCAAGATAATCGACGTAGCTGCCGACACCCGTCGCAAAACGCTGCGATTGCAATTCGGCTGCCGCCGTTGCTTCGTTAAGTTGAGAGAAGAGAAAACGATAGCGTTGCCGCTCCTCCTCATAACCTTCAATGGCCGTCCCTACTTCCTGATAGGCGTTGAGCACAGTTCGCGCATAAACCGCCGCCTGCTGAGCATATTGGGCATCCGCTGCTTCGATATTCGCTCTGATCCTGCCGCCCTGAAACAAGGGTGCGGTCAGATTGGCGCCCAGATTGAGTATCCATTTGTCGAAAATATCAAACAAGCCAGATGGGCTGCCGGCCTGCGTTCCGGTACCGGCCGAAAGGCTGATTGATGGAAAACGCTCGGCCTTGCGGGCACCAAGGTTGAACCGCGCAGCTTCCAGCCGCTGGCCCTCGGCATAAATATCTGGCCGCTGGGCCAACAGGTCCATTGGCAAACCGGAAGGAACGGAGGTGAAGATCAATTGCGGGGAAAGCTTCTGCCCCAGAAAAGCATCCATATTGTCGGAATAGCGACCCACCAGCACGGCCAACTGTCCCTCGGTTGCAGCTAACTGCCTTTCACGCTGCGGCAATCCAGCTTGAATATTGCGAAAGTCCTGCCGCACCTGATAGAGTTCGAATGACGTTGCAAGGCCGCGGCGATAGCGATCTTCGGTTTGCTGGACCCGGTCGCCCAGAACATCGATAATCTTTGTGGTGAGCGCGATCTGATCACGGGCATCAACAATATCGAAATAGCTGGTGATCGTCTCGGCCATCACCGCAAGACGCGCGGCCTGCAAATCAGCAGCGGCGGCAACCGCATCCGCTCTCGCCGAGCGCGCATCATCGCGCAGCCGGCCCCAAAGATCGACCTCATAGGAAAAACCCAAACCGGACGTGTAGTTTTCCACCTGAAAGCGTGTTCCACCACCACCAGCCCCAAAACCCGTTCCAGCTGTCGGCGTATCGGAATAGCTGCTACCGACATCGGCATTGACTTGCGGGAAAAGGCCGCTCTTCGACACACGGGCCTGCGCTTCTGCCGCACGTAACCGAGCCGCCGCCTCAGCGAGGTCGAGATTTTCCGCCAGCGCCTCATCCAGCAAAGCGTTGAGAACCGGGTCCTGGAAAGACGTCCACCACTGCGCCGGTTCATAAGCACCAATCGCATCGGTTTTGCTAAACTGCTGCGGTACCGCAGCGGCAATTTCCGGCGCCTTTGATTCGGGCGCCATGCTCACACATCCGCTCGCCAGCAACACGGCCGCGCAAGACGAGAAAAGGGTTTTAGCGAATTTTCTTGTCACAATAGGGGCACCGTTACAACGACCTGGAACCTGCCAAGTAGATATAAACTGCCACCGAATAAAATGAACGTCAACGTTTTATTTGTACGATCGCGTTCATTTTGATAAGGTATATTGTTACGAGGGGAAATAGCCGTGGCAAATGCGGAGAAAAATAAGAAACATACGCTTACCGACAGGCCGGCGAGCCAGCGTAAAATTGCTGAAATATTGGCAGCAGCGCGCGTGGAATTTTTCGCCAATGGCTTTTCAGCGGCGACGATTGAAGCCATAGCCGCCCGGGCACAGGTTTCCAAAGTCACCATTTACAGCTGGTTCAAGGACAAGGAAAATCTGTTTGCGCAGGTCGTACGTGCCGAATCTACCAAGATGCGCGAAAATTTCGTACCGGCGAATCTGGCGGAGAAAAGCCTCCACGATATCCTTCTCCATGCCGCACGCGGGATGCTCGACTTCCTGATGCGGGAAGATAGAGTTCGGATGGAACGTATCCTGGGTGCGGAGGTGACACGCGATCCGGCGATCGGCAAGATGTTCCTGGAAAACGGGCCTCTGAGAATGGCCGAGGGTCTTAAAGCCCTCTTGCGAGCTTCTGTTGAAAAGGGCGAAATTCAAAGTGATGATCTTGAGGCATCTGCAGAAATGTTTGCCGGGTTGGTGATGGGCCGGATGGATTTGCTGCTGCGCTATGGTCATAAAATCAAGATGACGGCTGCCGATAGGGAAAAGCGCGCCAAACGCGCCGTCGATGCGTGGATGCTGATCCACCAAGTCTAAACCAATCAACTACGCAATATTGCGTATCGCGCCGAGCTATATCTCCCGCCAGATATCGGGAATGACCTGGAAAACAATACGCCTTGAACTGGCCCGAACCGCTGAGCATCCCAATGGATCATCAGCCCATGCTTATGTGTTCCGTGTTCCATTGGACGACGCGGGGTTAATCGAACCGCAAGCGCTTCGTGAGGCCGAGAAACGCCCTGTCGTCCGGCGCTTCTGGCCCGGGGAACGCGACCAAAACGGCGTTGTTATCACCACCGACAAGGGCTGGGCCTTTTCCTACAAGGTCGGGGATGATGACGATGAAATGATATTCGGACTGCAAAATCATCCGATCAAGGTCGGTGAATATCTCACCATCACAGAGGCTGACGGCAGCGAACTGCCGTTCAGGGTGATCAGCTGCCACGAATAGGTTTCTGTGGGTGACCGGGAACCAAAAAAGGAGGAAACACCATGTTTTTTCGCAACCATTATGTCCGCAATCTTTTGGTTGGCGCAAGCTTGCTATGTTTCGTTGCAACGCCAGCCACAGCCGAATGTGTGATCGGTTCGGAGCCGCTCTTCGATCCGTTTGCGCCTTATAAGGGCGGCTCCGCCATCGTGCACAAGGACAGTGGATTCGTTTTTCCTGCCGAGGTAAGAGGATTCAGACGCTTGTGCGAGATGACCACCGACTTCTCCGGTGACAATTTTCAAATCCGCTATGAACGCATGATCGGCGAGCAGCTGGTCGCTGTCGACATCGCCGTCGTCCATCTCGAAGACCTGACCGCACGTGACCATTACCGGATTATCAAACCTACGGTCATGTCTCATTATGCCAGCGCATCTGTCGAGTCAGAAGGTGACTATTTTGTATCCGGGCGGGAAGACCTGTCCGCTTATCAAGGTATATTTGACGGGCAGAAAGACAACGTGCCTTGGCATGTTAGCCTGACCGCGATTGATTATGGTTATTGGGATGCCCGGTTGATCGCATCCTATCCCCACCAACTGGATATTCCTGCCCAGGAAGCATTGATGGAGCTGGTCGCGGCTTTCCAATGGCAAAGCCCGGCCGATCAAGAGAAGGGCGAAGACGAATAGCGGAGAAAAGCCATGAAACGCATAGCGATTATTGACGCGCATCCTGATCCTGACCCGGCACGCTTCGGACATGCCCTTGCTTCCGCATATGCACATGGGGCCAAGGAGGCGGGCCATGAGGTTCGCGAAGTCCGTCTGGCTGGCAAGGACATCCCGATATTGCAAAGCCGCAAACAATGGATGGAAGAAAATCCGCCAGCCAGTGTGAAACCTGGGCAAGAAGCCATCAAATGGGCGCAGCATATCGTATTTTTCTACCCGCTCTGGATGGGGGACATGCCGGCGCTCTTGAAAGCCTTTATTGAACAGGCCTATCGCCCGGGTTTTGCCCTGGACTATGGCGAGGATGGGGACCGGAAACTACCCAGAAAGCTTTTGGCCGGGCGATCCGCCCGCCTGGTTGTCACAATGGGTATGCCAGCTATTTTCTATCGCGCCTATTTTGCTTCACACAGCGTTCGGAGCTTCAAGCGCAATATTCTTGCCCTGACCGGAGTAGATCCGGTTTCAACCTCCCTGATCGGTAATGTTGATGGCAGCGCGAAGCATCGCGAGCGTTGGCTGAAAAAGATGATCGATCACGGCGCCAATGGCGATTGAAACCGGTGTCGGAGGCTCCGTAACATCCCTTATACAGAGCTCAAAATGATGGGGATACACTTCTCCTATTGATGCTTTCCGAGCGGAAGATCATCAAAAATAGGAGAAAAATCATGAAATCCGTGCTGCTCTACGTCAACGATGACACCGGTTTGGAGGCGAGGCTGCAGGCGGCGCTGGACATCACCCGCGCGGTGAACGGGCACCTCCACTGCTTGCGCGCTAATCCTTACAATCCGCAAATGGCCTTTGATGGCGTGACCGGCATGTCAGTGGTCTATGATGTCGCGAAGCTGACACGAGCAGCCGATGAGAAGCTTCGCAATGATATCGAATCCCGTTTGGCAGAAGAAGACGTCCCGTGGCATTATGAGGAGGTCAATGCCAGTCCGGCCCGCGGCTTGGCACGCAATTCAGCCTTGGCCGACATAATGGTTCTGAGTTCGGCCAGCGGTGACAAGGATAATGTCCTTCCGCTTGGCATATTGGGCGATGTGCTGTTCAACACCAACGTTCCCGCGCTGGTTCAACCAGATGGTCTGAAAAAATTCGATGCAACCGGCACGGCAGTGGTCGCCTGGAATGGCAGCTTTGAGGCTGGCAACGCCCTGCGTGCTGCGGTGCCGATGCTACATCTGGCAAATGCAGTCCATATTTTGACGGTGGATGAGGATAAGGACCACGACCTGCCGCCGCTCGCTGCATCAGAATATCTCTCTCGTCACGGCATCACCTCTGAAGTGCATAGTATGTCAGCCAAAAAACCATCAATCGAGGCGGTGTTATTGTCCACCGCCGATACACTCAAAGCCAGCTATATGGTGATGGGCGCTTATGGTCACAGCAGAGCACGCGAATTTCTCTTTGGCGGTGTCACAAGAAGTCTATTCAAGGATTGCCCGATGCCGCTGCTTGTATCCCGTTAGATTCCCGGGAGGGCTGAATGGCCGACAGCGTAACCATTACATTCCACGGGGCCGCTGGCACGGTTACGGGCAGCTGTTTTGAAATTAACGGCGCGGGGAAGACAATCCTGGTCGATTGCGGATTATTTCAGGGTACCCGGTCACTCGAACGGTTAAACTATGAAGCGTTACCGTTCGATATTGGAAAAATCGACGCGGTGATTCTCACCCATGCCCATCTGGATCACAGCGGACGATTGCCTTGTCTTTATTCCCGTCGCCACAGTCCGCCGACCTATTGCACAGCGCCCACGACCGACATCTTGAAGCCATTGCTGATGGATTCCGCTAAACTGCAGGCAGCGTCGGCGGAACGCCGGAACCGGCGGGCAGACCGCGCTGGCTTGCCGCCATTTTTCCCGCTTTATACAGGCGAAGATATTACGAAGCTGATGAAAAACATCACTACCATTGACTATTGCGAAGAAATCGATCTGGGCCATAACGTCTCGTTTCGATTGTGGGATGCACGCCATATTGTCGGATCCGCGTCGGTGGAGATCAACATAGGCGATCAAAGGTTGCTGATATCTGGTGATGTCGGATCCGGTGCCGCGATCCACTGTGCAGGCTTGGAACTGGGCGGGTATGATCATATCATCTGTGAAGCGACCTATGGCGCAAGGGAAAGGGAAGAAACGCTGCTCAGCGAGCGCCGGGAGGCCTTGGCTGCCTATGTCGAGGATAGTCTGCAATCCGGAGGTAATCTGCTCATCCCGGCTTTTGCGGTAGAACGGACGCAGGTCATTCTGGAGGACTTTCTGGCTTTGTTTGACTCCGGACGTTTGCCGCCTGTCAACGTCTTCCTCGACGCACCGCTGGCCCAAAAAATTACCCGGGCTATGCTGAAATATCGCAACAACGGTGCCGATCTGCTGAAACGCCCCAATATCCGGTTCATCCAATCCGTTGCGGAATCCAAACAGCTGAATCACATGACGGGAGCTGTAATTATTGCCGGGTCCGGAATGTGTGAAGGCGGCCGGATCCGCCATCATCTGATCCGCAACCTGCCCAAGCGGCAATCACGTGTCCTTTTTACCGGTTTTCAGGTCGCCGGAACATTGGGCTCGGTTTTAAAGAGAGGCGAGAAAATGGTGCGCATCTCCGGCAATGATGTGATCGTCAACGCCGATATCGCAGTGCTGGACGGTTATTCCAATCATGCAGATCGCAAAGGCCTTCTTCGTTGGATCAAAGACCATGGTCCGGTTTCCGGCTCCCTGTTCCTTGTCCATGGAGAAGAACAGGCCCTGCAGACTTTGGCCGGCGATTGCAAAGAAACACAGCGTTATAATGAACCGGTCATCCCTGCCTTAGGCGAAATATGGGCCTTGCCTGCGGGCACACAGGCCCGTTTGCACAAACCGGGTCGCGGCAATGCTGCACAGCTCATCGCGCCACAGGACTGGACTTCGCGGCTCGCGGCCCTGCGTGCTTCAGTCCAGCAAAAGGTCCGCGCCCTGCCGTCTGATCAGGACCGCGATAAAATGCTGAAATCGCTGGAACAAGCCTTGGAAAATTATCAGCAGGAAAAGCTGCGCTAGAATGCCGGTGAGCAGCCCTATTGCGGGTCGCGTACCATCATCACATCCTGCTTGAGCCAGCCCAATAGGACCCGGGCATTATTGCCCATGCTCGCGCGCATGAAACCGCTTTTGCCATGGGTGCCCAACACTACCAAATCGGATTTCAATTCCTTGATCTTCTTGAACAGAACGACCCCAAGTTCACCCTTCTCATTAGACGCCTTCAAACGTTTAAATGTGGCGTTGTCGATCGTGGTCTGCGCCAGAAAACGCTCCATCAATTTGGCTTCTTCGGAGCCGATATCCTGTGCCACCTGATCCGACTTCAGCCAGCCGCTATAGGGAACATTGTAAGCGTGGACGAGATGAAGCGGTACCTCTGGAAACAATTCAGCCGCTGTGTTGAGCGCGGTCATCGAACAATCGGAAAAGTCGGTTGCGACCATTATACTGCGATAGGGTTTTACCGGCTTGCGCTTGATGATCAACACCGGGACGTCTGCATGGCGAACGATATGGTCCACAGGCGATCCCAGGAAAACATCACTGAACCCGTCATAATGAGCCACGCCGGTCACAATCATCCCGCAGCGTTCCCGCCTGGCGGTTTCAATCACCAGCTCTCCGACATTGCCCATTTCTATGATAAATTCGACGTTCACGTCGGTTTCTGGCAATTCCTCTTCCAGCTGTGTCCGTGCCTCTTTTGGCACCAGCCCTTTTTTCTTCGCTTGTTTGGGGTCGAGCACATGGACCACGATCAAGCGTGTTTCCCAAGACTTTGCCAGCATCAGCGCGCGATCAAAAGCGCGGTCGCAGCGGGCCGTCATGTCTGTTGCCAGAAGGATCGGTTTGTTTGTTGTTTTGGTATCAGCCATCTTTAGAAAATTTACCCCTCAATGTCACAATAGAAACGGGTGCAGGCCGCCCTCCCTCCTTTTGCGCCCGCGGGGTGGGGTAGGGGGGAAGGGGCGTTTCAAGGGATAGAAAGGCGACCTGCGTACCTCCTCAACCCGCACTAGGCGGCGTTGATCGGGATCTTTCGTTCTTTTTCACGCGCTTCGGCGCTTTTGGGAAGGTGGATCGTCAGCAAACCATCCTTGGCCTCGGCGCTGATTTTTTTATGGTCGATACCTGTGGGCAACTTAATCGCCCGTTCAAACATTCCATAATGCCGTTCGGAAAATAGAAAGCTCTCCCCTTTTTCTTCATGGCTTTCCGATTTTTCACCGGACAGGCGAAGCATGCCGTCGGACAGCTTGATGTCGATATCCTCGCTGTTCATGCCTGGCACTTCCGCGACCAGTTCATATTCATCTTTCTTGTCACGCATCTCAACGGCCGGATCGGCATTATCATAGAATTTCTGTAGCATCCTGGAGCCGAAAGCATTGCCCGGTGTATCGTCAAACATCCGGTCAAATTCATCGCGCAACCGGTTTAGCGGCTCCCAAACATTTGCCGCCTGAACCGGAACATTCAGACGCCGGGAGCTTCCGGATTCGGCTGGTAATCTGGCTTTTTTCTTGGTCATTTTTAATTCCTCGTTCAGTCTGGAGAATCTCATCCCCCAATACCGAGATGGGATATTATTTTTGGGCAACAGGCAAAATCAGTGGAGTTCCCTACGTAGTTTTACGTATTTCGCATCAGGCTGTCCGTCATGCTTAGATCGCGTCCGCATTTTACATTTTGGCATCACCCGATATTCGTAGTAAAGCCGATGCTCGGGGGTTCGAAGGAGCTTTTCACGATGCGCGCATTCGGGTTGGATCAAATTGACCGGTCGGCCTATCTGGAAGCGGTGCTGTCGACCCTGCCGGAATATATCATGGTCATCAGCCCGGATCAGCAGTTGATTGATATCAACCAGGCCGGACTACGCCTCATCGGCGTGGAGCGGCTTGAAGATCTGCCGGACCGCGATCCGCTGACGCTGATTTCCAAATCCTGTCGCCCTGCCTTTCAAAAAGCGCTCGCGTCCGTCTTCGATCATGATAGCAAGTCCCGTGGCAAGCCGGTCCATATCGAACTGCTGCCTCACAATAGCGAATCACACCTTCTGGAGTTGCGTTTCGCGCCGCTCCATCAGCGAGGCGATACTATCAGTGCTGCGGTCATTACTGCGCGCGACATATCGGAATTGCGCAACACGCTCGCCGCCGTGGAACAATCCACATCCGTGCTGCAGTCTATTCTCGAAACTGTTCCCGATCCGATGGTGGTGATGGATGAAAGATGCCGCATCACGTCGTTCAGTGCGGCCGCAGAAAAATTGTTCGGCTATAGCGAAGGCGAGTTGCTCGGGCAGAATATCAGCATACTCATGCCATCCCCGTATAGTGAGGAGCATGATAATTATGTTGATCGCTATATCCGTACAGGTGAAAAGCGGATCATCGGCATAGGCCGAACCGTGGAGGGCAAGAAAAAGGACGGTACGGTCTTTCCAATACGGCTTGCAGTCGGTGAAGCAAAGGCAGGTGATCAGCGCCTGTTTACCGGCTTCATTATTGATCTGACCGAAGCGCGCAATACCGAGGCCGAGTTGCAGGCTCTGCAAACCGATTTGCTGCACTCGTCCCGGCTCAGCGCCGTGGGGACGCTGGCCTCTGCGCTGGCCCATGAGATCAACCAGCCGCTATCGGCCATCACCAATTATCTGTCCGCAGCGCGCGACATGCTCGATAGCGGCGCCGAAGAGAATAAAGATTCTCTCTATGAAGCCATGCGCGAAAGCGTATCGGAAGCCCTGCGCGCCGGCACCATCGTCCGGCGGCTGAGAGAGTTTGTGTCCAAAGGCGAGTTAAACCGCAAAAGACTGTCCATTGCCCAGCTGGTCGAGGATGCGACAATCCTCGGTCTCGTAGGCGCTCATGATCAGGGAGTGGAATCATCTATCGAGATTGATCCCGACACCAATCACGTTTTTGCCGACCGGGTGCAGATTCAGCAGGTCATGATCAATCTGATGCGCAACGCGATTGAGGCGATGGCCGACAGCGCGGTCAAACATCTGAACATTGCCGTACGTTCAACACCCGATGACAAAGTCGAAATAGCAATATCAGACACCGGCAAGGGCATTGATCCGGATATTGCCGACAAGATTTTTGACCCGTTCACCAGCACCAAACACAGCGGCATGGGCCTCGGCCTTTCCATTTGTCGCACGATTGTTGAAGCGCACGAAGGTACAATCAGCGCCGCACCCAATCCGGAAGGGGGGACGATCTTCCGCATAACCCTTTGGAAATCCCATGAGGAGCATTCTGATGTCCAATGAACGTCTGGTCTATATTGTCGATGATGACGATGCCGTGCGCCGGTCGGCGTCTTTCATGCTGCGCCATGCCGGGTTTCAGGTACGTCCGGTTGAATCGGGAATTGCCTTTTTGAAGCTTGCCAAAAACGCCGAGCGGGGCTGCGTATTGCTGGACATTCGCATGCCGGAAATGAACGGGCTTGAGGTTCAGCAAGAGATGGTCAAGCAAGGCATAGATATGCCGGTCGTGATACTGACCGGTCACGGCGATGTTGAAATTGCCGTGCAGGCGATGCGTGCCGGTGCAATAAATTTCCTTGAGAAGCCCTATGAGAAAGAAGCGCTTTTGGCGGCGATGACGGAAGCGTTTGAACGCATTGATAACAGTGAACTGAAAGAAATGGCATCATCCGAAGCCAAGGTACGGCTTGCTTGCCTGACCGGACGTGAGCGCGATGTGCTGGACGGACTGATGACCGGCTATCCCAACAAGACCATTGCTTATGATCTAGGTATTTCGCCGCGCACGGTAGAAATATATCGCGCCAACATGATGGAAAAATTGCGCGTGCGTAGTCTCGCCGAAGCCTTACGCATAGGTTTCGCGGCAGAAGCAGGACAGATGGCAACAGCAAAACCGGTGCAGCACTGACTTACGTAACTCTGCGGATAGTTTGTATGCGCAGCTGACGGCATTGTGGAAGGATACCGCAAAGGAACCTCCCATGATCAACTCTGCACAACAGAAACCGGACGAATGGCCAACGCCCAAGCCGTCCGAGGCTCCGCCGCTTGAACCAGACCGGATAGGCAACCCCGCTCCTCCGGAAAGATCACCACCGCAGCCTGAACAACCCCCCGAACGTCCAGCGGAATACCCGGTGCCTGACGACAAATCCGGGTAGCGCAGTTACAGACAGATCAGGATTTGACGCCGTTCTGCGCCCACATGGCAAGGGCCCCAAGAGCTAGTCCGGCACCCGTTGCCGCCAGAACACTGGCAAATGGGTGCTGCTGCACTTCGCTGGCAATCGCTTCTCGGCGCTGCTCGCTCGCTTCACGCCACTGGTCGCTCCGCTCTCTCAGCACTTCGCCCTTTTCTTTCAGTGTTTCTGTGGCTTGATCGGCAAATTTCTTCATCCGTTCGGATGCGTCTTCGGCAACTTCGTCGCGCAATTTGGCGATATCGCCTTGCAATTGCTCCAAATCAGTACGAATGGCATCAATCTGTTTGCCATAATCATGATCGTGCTGAGGGTGACTTAAGGTCGCTTCTTTGTTCATTTTTTTGCTCCTGCTTTGGGGGTTTATGCTTGTGTTGTTGCTGCAAAAAATATCTCGCCCGAACCTGCCCGTCATTACGTAATTGCCACTAGGCAGAGCTTGTCTGATGATCAGCTTTTCGGTCGCTCGATCGTTGGCCCCAGATCAGTCAGTACCTCGCGGGCAACAAATACCCGCTGGCCATCTTCTGGTGCCTGTCCCCGGCCCATTTTTATCTCGGCATGGGCTTCGAATTTCTCGACTGTCCGAACGTCAACGTCATAAGTCCAGAAAGGATAGCCCGCATGGGGGTGCCAGGTCGTCCAGCGGTGACCGTGATAATAGCGCCAGTGCGGCTGCCAATAGCCATAACCAACTCCATACCAGGGACGATAGCGCGGAGAGCGATCAACATAGGTGCGCCGATCACGTTCGGTCCTGTGATCGATCAGCATGAACCAGTCATAGCCATTCTGATCGGTAAGCTCTGCCGCGCGGTAGAGCAAATAGCCTTCCACCCGATCACGTGCAGTAAAAATGTTACCCGCGAAAGAGACACGATAGTGATCATCGGCAAGACGTTTGTCCGAATAGCCGCCAGAGACTTTTTGGCCATAGATATTCGGTTGATAGGGCGTTGCAGTCGCGCATGCGACGAGCACCAGCGTAGCTATCAGAGACAACGCTTTAGAGGCGTGTTTGCGGGGCATGTGCAACAGGGGCATGGTCTATCTCCCATGGTAGTGGATGCTGGTATTCAACCAGTCGGTCCAGTCTCCAAGAGCGAGAGCCATGTGTCTTTACGTAATTGTTCGGAGGGTATTGATGAAGCCGCCGGACGCCTAGTTATCCGGTACTTGGTTGCACGCCACCCGTAACAATACCTATCGCGACGGCAGTTCTTTTTAACGTAATTTCAGCTTGTCGCAATTAACTTGTAACACGCTGTATCAGAATGCAGCATATATATAATAAACTCAAAACAGGAAAAAATGTGCTGATACGAAATGGTAGCTTGGTTGTCGCGGTCGATGGATCGCGCATGTCGATTTTTCGCAATGTTGGCGAGGCCTTCAAGCCTGCACTGGAGCTTGTTGAAGAACATCAGAGCCCCACGCCGAAATCATCCGACATGGGTGATGACAGACCGGGCCGAAGCTCGCAAAGCACCAGTCCGCGCAAGGGCGCTTATGAACAGACAGATTTGCACCAGCAGGCAGAAGACCGGTTCGCCCGAGAGGCTGCCGAAAGGATTGACCAGATAGCGCGCGATTCCAAAGTTGGTCTGGTACTTGTCGCCGCCCCGCGGGCACTGGGCGTGATCCGGCAGAATCTCAGAGCTGACACAAGTCAGAAAATACTGGCGGAGATCGACAAGGCTTTCGGCCCACATGAAACAGCATCTTTGGCCAAAATGCTTGAGAAACATCAGGCCTGAACCCGCTACCCGGTGGGGGTAGCGGAACTCAGGTCAAATTCCAGCAGCATCAGCGTAGCATCACCGGGATAGCTTTTCGCCGTGAATCCCATTTCACGCTCCAGCTCAATCGCGGCATGATTTTCGCGGCTCTCAATGGATTGCAGTTTTTTGATACCGCTGCGCCGGGCTTCGCTCGCCACATATTCCAGAAAGGTCCAGCTCAACCCGCGATGCTTGTAATCGGCGTGGACCACAATTGCGACCTCGGCGACCGACTTGTCCTCATTCGCGCCAATCATGGCGCTGGCAATGATGGTCTTGTCGTCAATGTCGAAAGCGAGGAAATCTTCCTTATGGTCATGATCGACATCGACTAGATAAGACAACATCTCGTCACCCACTTCGGGAATCGGAGACAGAAAGCGAAAACGCAGATCATCTCTACTCACATGCTTGAAAAATTCCGCCAGAGCCTCCTTGTCGGCAGAGGCAACGGGGCGGACATGAAATTCAAACCCGCTGCGAGTGGTGAGAGGAATCGACTTGCTGACGATCAGGTCATGGCTTGAATCCGCTTCCGGTTTGTCAGGCTTTATTGAAAGGGTTGGTTTGGCTGTTTGGTCGGACATCAGAGGCTCCTTGCAGCTGGCTTTGAGCAGCTGGATTTACCGGGGGAAAGATGAGGCTCGCGCTATGTCAAACGGGACCATGGCTTGCTATCCGTAATGCCCCTTATGGTGCACGTCGAAGGATAGCGATTACGCCGCCGTGATCTGTGCCCAAACCGGGAGATGGTCCGATGCCTTGCGCGCAGGGGCGCTGTCATGCACCCCGCCTGCAATGGCCTTTAGCTGACCGCAATGCATGATCCGGTCAAGCCGGGCGATCGGGCCGCGCGAGTGAAAGCTGCGGCCGCAATCAACGAAATTATAGCTGCGTCCAAAATCATGCAGACAACCGCCAGAGGCGCTCCATTCGTTGAGATCACCCATTAATATGGTCGGTCGCTCCGCTCCATATTGCCTGGCGAGCTTGATGATGGCGGCGGCCTGGCGGCGGCGCCACAGACCAGATAAATCAAGGTGCATCCCGAATATCGACAGATCGAAACCCTTTATTGCAATTTGCGCCATCACCGCGCCGCGCGGTTCCAGATAAGGGATATGCAAAATGTCATGGGCGATCACTTCTGCCGATCTATGCGCCAATATTGCATTGCCATGCCAACCCATCGAGTCGATCTGGACATCCAGAGGGATGGCGCGATAGTCGCTATATTGTTCCAGTAGCAGCGGCGGTATTGCTGCTGCCCGCGCACCAAAACGGCGATCTGCTTCCTGCAGTGTAATGATATCCGCATCCAGTTCGTTCAGGACCTCAATCACCCGCCCGGGATTGCGCCGCCGGTCCGTACCAACGGCCTTGTGGATATTGTAACTGGCAACTGTCAGCATCGATAGAATCTGCTATTGTCCCGCGTCGATTCAACTACACCCCGCTTTCATTTGCCGAGGCTTCCATCAAACTAGAGATAAGCCCTGATCATGCAAATATAATCTGATCCATAAAGTCTTCATGGCTCAGGCCTCCGGGGTCATCAACCCGAACAACGCGCCTGTCGGATCCAGCAACAATGCACGCCTGCCGACACCTTTCGTCACCACTGGACCGAGTATCCGTTTGGCACCCAAATATTTGGCCCTTTCGGTCGATATTTTGATGTCCGCCACATGGAAGTACGGAACCCATTGCACAACAACGTCCAGGTTTCCGGACATGATCAAAGCTCCCGTTATCGGGTTGCCATCTGTTTCTACAAAACTGGTATAAAAACTCTTGTCTCCGGCGTCGGCCTGCCTGGCGGCCCATGTGAAAAGACTACCGTAAAATGCCCGTGCGCTATAATCATCGGTCGTTAACAGTTCATCCCAAATGAAGACGCCTTGCGGTGGGGGATAGTCATGGCTCGCAACGAACGGACAAATCAGGCCGCCCTGCGGATCCCGCACGACCACGCTTCGTCCGACGCCAGGAATATCAAACGGTTCTTTTTCGATTGTCCCACCCAGTGTCTTCGATCGCCTGGTAGCTTCATCGACATCATCAACCGTTACATAGGTCAGCCAGCAAGATCGCTGATCCGGTTCGATCTCTATCAGTCCGCCATGGGCTGCGCCATTAAACAGAATAAGCGGATAATCCGCCTCGCCGGATTTCCAGACGAATTCGGCGGCATGTTCTATTTCATAGGTCCAACCCAGCAATTTGGCATAAAAGTCGCGGGCCTTGCCAACATCGCTCGTCAGCAAGTCATGCCAGACAACACGGCCGGTTGCAGCTGGTTGGGACATGGTTGCTTCCCCTTTTGATTGAACATATGCCGTCGGTCACGGTAAGCTCAGCCAATATACCTTAATGGACCTGATGCTATTGACTCAGATCAATCCAATGGCAGAATGGCAGTGTTAGAGACTGGTCTGACACCAACGTGAACATCTTGAAATCAAGGGAATCGACTTAAGCAACCGGTTCCCGCTCCAGCCCCCGATAGCGACAAACTGCAGAGGCCTGACCCGTGCATCCTGAAATCCCCTATCTTCGGGAAACCATCATCTTCCTGGTCGCCGCCGGGCTGGTTGTTCCTCTGGTGCGCAAGGCTGGAATCAGCGCCGTTCTGGGCTTCCTGTTTGTCGGTCTGGTAATCGGACCGTTCGGGGTCGGACGGTTGGTCGGCGAAACGCCGGTGCTGGAATTGATGGTCATCGCCGATGTCGAAGGCGTCCGCCGCTTTGCCGAGCTTGGGGTGATATTCCTGCTCTTTACCATCGGTCTTGAACTTTCGGTCGCGCAGCTTTGGGGGATGCGCCGGCTTGTCTTCGGTTTTGGTACCGCACAAGTGACGATCAGCGCCCTTGTCATCGGCGGTATCGCCTATGCTTTTGGAAATACGCTGGTCGCCGCGACAATATTCGGCCTGTGTCTGGCACTTTCATCCACAGCGCTGGTGATGCAATTGCTTACCGAAACACGGCGCCTGAGTGCACCTGCTGGCCGAGCCAGTTTCGGTGTGTTGCTGCTTCAGGATCTCGCGGTGGTGCCCATCCTGTTTTTCGTCGGCATAGCCGGCGCGACAGTCGAAGGGTCGCTGGCATTTGCGGCGATCAAGGCAATTGGCGAGGCGGCGCTGGTCATAGTGCTGATTTTTCTAGTTGGCCGCATCGCCGTGCGCCCGTTTTTGCGCTTTGTCGGCGGCACCGGCAGCCGCGAGGTGTTTATGGCCGCTGTCGTCCTGCTGGTCCTGATCACCGCCGCACTGACCGCGCTGGCGGGACTTTCAATGGCGCTAGGCGCGTTTCTGGCCGGTCTGCTGTTCGCCGGAACCGAATACCGGCACCAGATTGCCAGTGATATCGAACCGTTTAAAGGCTTGCTGCTCGGCCTCTTTTTCATCTCGGTCGGGATGAGTCTCGACATCATTGCGGTATGGGCGGATATTCAGTGGGTATTGCTGTCGGCATTCGGGTTGCTTGTGATCAAGGGAACCATCCTGTTCGCCCTCGCCCGCGCCTATCGCCTGCCCAAGGATGTTGCGGCGGAGACCGCGATCCTGATGAGCCAGGGCGGCGAATTTGCCTTTGTCGTGATCGCCGCCGCCTTGTCCTTTTCCCTGCTCGATCAAGCCAACGCGCAGTTCATGTTACTTGTCGTCATTGTTACGATGTTCCTGACGCCGCTGCTGGCGATCGCCGGACGCCGGGTTGGCGAGATGCTGCGCCAGCGTGAAGCGAAAAGCGGCGATCTAACGGCCAGCATCAATGACGAGCACCCTGTAATTATCGGCGGGTTCGGCCGGGTCGGCCGCTTACTGGCGCAGCTGCTGGAAGAACAGCGGGTTCCCTATGTTGCTATTGACAGCGATCCAGATCTTGTCGCAACCGAGCGTGCGAAAGGCGCATCGGTCTATTTCGGTGATGCGAGTCAACCGGACCTTTTGAAACATCTCGGCATTGAACGGGCGGCGGCCTTTGCCACCACCATGGACGCACCGGAAGCGGCAGAGCATGTGATCAAGGCCGTTCATCAGGATTGGCCGCATATCCCGATTATCGCCCGCGCCTGTGACGTCAGCCATGCCGCAAACCTGCGCGCCAGCGGTGCACGAAGCGCGGTACCCGAGACGGTCGAGGCCAGTCTGGAACTGTGCGAGCAACTGCTCACCAATATCGGCTTCCCCCAGGAAGCGGCGCGCGCCATCGTGGATGATCAGCGCACCTGGCAAACGGACAAGGTGCAAGAGGAATAGACGGGTCCTATCGAATGAGAGGTCATCAATCGATTTAACGGAATAGCAAACAGCGTGATAACCGCATTTACAACCGATAATATTCTAAAAAAATGCAAAGGCACATCCCCCATGTCCACTACATCCGACCAGACTATCTTTCTTACAACCGACCTGACCGCACGCGGTGACCGGCCGATGGACCGCGCCATCCAGTTGGCAAAGACACGCGGTGCCAAGCTGGTGGTTTTCCATGTATTGGAAAAAGGACGCCATGATAGCGAAGCAATTCGGGCGGCTTCCGCCGAGATCGAAATGGATCTTGCCAGCTATGATATGGACGCAGAGATTATCGTCGAGCGCGGCGATGTGGTCAGCCAGATTATCGAACATGCCGAAGCAACCAAGGCAGCCATGATTGTCGCTGGTGTGGCCCGGATTGGCCGCCTTGGTGACCTGGTCATGGGCACACAGCTTGAACGTATTATACATCACAGCCCATTGCCGGTGCTGATCGCCAAAAATCGCGCAACCACCGAATATGAGCGTCTGGTTGCGGCCAGCGATTTCTCATCTCCTTCCGCTTATGCGATTGAACAGGGCAGCGCTCTGTTTCCGGAACAGCAAACGCATATCATCAATGCCTTTCACGTCCCGTTCGAAGGCTTTCTCCACTCCGAAAAGGTGACGGAGGAGTTCCGTACCGAACAGCATTTGCAAATTACGAAATTCATGGAAAATCTGAAAATCTCGCCGGAAATCCGCAAAGACCTGACCTATAGCGTGGAATATGGTGACACTTGCAGCGTCGTACAGCAGGCCATCAAAAATCGCCATACCGATCTTGCGGTAATCGGCACGCATGGGACCAGCGGCTTTCGTGCCAATATGATGGGCAGCATGGCCCGCGCCCTGATCACCTATCTGCCCTGCGATATATTGGCGGTGCGCCAGCCTGCGAAGTAACGACCTCTGCATCCATCAGATTTATGCAACTCATCGCTTGCCAACATGACTGTCTTGCTGTATTAGTTAAACAATACACACTGGAGGCCCTCATGAAAAAAATGTTACTTGTCATTCCTTTCCTAGCTCTTTCAGCCTGCGAAGGCTCTATCGCCAGCGCGGTTGGCAACGCGGGAAAAAGCAGTTTCTCTGACGGCGCGCAAATTGGGACCTCCGATACGAATCCTGGCAAATTTGAAGGTGTGACTCTCGCGGGACCGGACAATGTGATCTTCACCACCGGCGCGGATTTCTCGATCCGGGCGGAGGGCGACAGTGATACGCTGGAACAGCTGCGCTACAAGGTAACTGACGGACAGCTGAAAATCGGTCGCGAAAAAAATAGCAGCATGTGGAGCGGCAACTATAAGGGTGCGACGGTCTACGTCAGTGCACCGTCCCTGAAAAGCGCCAAGCTAGCCGGGTCTGGTGACATGCAGGTTGACAATATGAACGGTGAAAGCGCGAAAGTCAGTGTCGCGGGGTCCGGCAACATCGATATTGCTGAAATAGAAACGGCGTCGCTCACCACCAAAGTCGCAGGTTCGGGCGATGTGTCTATTGCCGGCACAGCCGACGAGGTCACGATATCCGTCGCGGGCTCCGGCGATATCAGCGGCAAGAAGCTTAAAGCCGAAAAAGCAACGATCAAAGTCGCCGGTAGCGGTGATGTTGCTCTCTCTTCTGACGGCACGGTTAATGCCACAGTCGTCGGATCAGGCGACATTCGCATCCATGGCGACGCCACCTGTAAAACTAAGTCTAGAGGGTCCGGTGACATAACCTGTGGGTAACCGCTTAAGCTGATTTCCCTTTCCTACCTGATTGACCTTCTGCTAGCCTTGGTCGCATAGGCTTCGGGCAGGGTCACTATGACAACACAAGACCATCAAATCAGATATAGTGCGGCTTTTGAACCGGTGCCAGGCTTGCCCGCTTTTCGCAAAGACAAAGGGTGTGATCTGTGTGAACTTTGGGTTGTTCGCAACCTGCAAAACGGCTGTGTGAATTGTGTGAACTTTGCGCGCCCCACTATGCGCGGAAAGAGGGCTGTGACTTGTGTGAACTTTGGACTGTTCAGCCACATGTCAGACAAGGAATATGGACCATATGAACGTTGACTTTGCATTAGACCGCATCGCTGATCACGCAGCAATATTGAAAGATACCCTGTTCACCGTATTTACCCTTTGTTCAGTACAAGATGGTAAACAACTTCTAAAAAATGGCAGTACTATGTACGAAAAGCGCCCAGATGGCTGGGCTGGATGAAATTTGGAGAAGCACGGCCGCTATGAACAATCTTTCTGCGAAAAACCTTTCCTTGAAAAATCTCTTTATCATGCTGTCACTCGGCTTTGCCATGCTGGCTGCGCCTGCGCATGCAGTGGAGCGCAAGTTCTCCATTTCAAGCTTTGAAGATGTTCGGATCATTGGCAGCGTCAATGTGCTTATCACGACCGACCGCGGCGTATCGGCAAGCGCCGAGGCAGCGAACCGGGAAACGCTGGACCGGGTGTCTCTGCGCAAAAGCGGCAGTCAGCTGATTATATCGGTCACGCCCAAGCCCGGAGGCAATAACGGTTTTTCTGCGGATGAACCCGTGACGATCACTCTTAGCACCTATGATATAAAGACAATCAACCATTCCGGGGCAGGCACGGTATCCCTCGACAGGTTGGGCGGGAGCCAGTCCAAGGTGCGCCTGAGCGGTTTTGGCGTGCTGACGATTAACGATGTCGATAGCGATATGCTGGATATCGCCATGAACGGTGGCGGTCAGATCGTTATAGCCGGTCAGGCCAACAAAGCGCGGATCAGCCTTTTGGGTTCCAGTATATTCGATGGCTCGCAATTGACTGTAGAGACGCTGGATCTGACGCATCGCGGACCGTCGAGCAGCCATGTTTTCGTTGAGAAAGAAGTGACTATATCCAACAGCGGCACCGGCAAGATCCGGATTGATGGAAGGCCGAATTGCAGTGTGAGATCCGGCGGATCGGCAGATATTATCTGTAACCCTAAGCGATAAAGCAGGTTATATATCAGTTATTTAGTGCAATGTTCCTATTGACTGATCGATAGATAGAAACACGCAAAGGCGTTCAACCTGCCGCCATTTGCAATAATGTATATGATTGCCCAGCGCCCGGCTCTGATCAGCGCGGTTGGCCGCCTCCAGGCCAGCTTCTTCACCAAAATTGGTGATCAGCTGCTCAGCATCGGAAAAGTTGGTGGAGTCTATGAATACGGGTAGTTGCAAAACAGGCTCCTGTGCTAAAATCGCGCCACTACGGCCGCGCTCGACAAGCCAGCTGTCTAGGGAACAGGAATGGAAATTCCGTCAAAAGCGATGGTGAACAAAAGCTTATCTTTTGATAAGCAGACTGGTCTGGTCAATCATCGCTGACCATGGCATGGCACGCTTGCAAGGCGCTGTGATCGTGAAGCGCTACCATTGTTAGGGGACCAATATGACGAACGGCCAGGAACCGGCAGGCCGGTCAAACAAGAGTGCTGGCGGCTTTTTTCTGGCGGCTGGCTGTATCATTGGCGTCATCGCGGGAGGATTGCTGGGCCAGCCCTCCATCGGGTTCCTCGGCGGATTGGCTGCCGGCGCCCTCATGGCAACCGCCATCTGGTATTTCGATCGCCAGAATGACGGTTGAAGTCGATTAGCCGGTAACAGAACCCAATAGCGCGCTTGTCATCAGACGCGGCGCTTCCTATTGTTGAAAAATGCTAAAACATATTCGCAATATATCGATATTGATCATCCTGTTGGCCATCGGCGCTGGCTATTATGTGACGCGCGGCGATACTGCCCGCCTGTCCCTGGAAGAGACTACCGGCGTGAAGCCGGCGATTACCAATGTGCGGACAGAGAGATTCCCGACGATCAATATTGCCGAAGCCGATCCATGGAAACCCGGCGAAGGCCCGGTCGCCGCAGAGGGACTGACGGTTGAGCGTTTTGCCGAAGGGCTGGATCATCCTCGTTCCATGCTGCGGCTGCCCAATGGTGACATATTGGTTGCCGAAACCAACAGCCCCCCGCGCACCAACAAGGGTATTGAAGGTTGGATCATGCGGAACCTGATGGGCAAGGCTGGTGCCGGAACACCTTCCGCCAACCGGATCAGCCTGCTGCGCGACAGCGATGCTGATGGCAAGGTGGACGAGAAATTCGCCTTGCTCGAGAATCTCAACTCGCCATTCGGCATGGCACTGGTCGAAGACACGCTTTACGTGGCGAACACCAATGATGTCATCGCTTACCCCTACACAGTTGGTGATACCAAAATTACCGCCGAGGGCCGCAAAGTCGCCAACCTTAACGCCAAGGCACCAAATAACCACTGGACCCGCAATCTCATCGCCAGCCCGGATGGCAAATATCTGTTTGTCGCTGTCGGATCGAACAGCAATATCGGCGAGAATGGAATGCATACAGAGAATGAGCGCGCCGCTGTTCTTCGTGTTGAACTGGCGACCAATGACAAGATTGTTTATTCCGATGGCCTGCGCAATCCGGTCGGCCTCGCCTACGAACCGGTTTCGGGCCGGCTTTGGACCGTCGTCAATGAACGGGATATGCTCGGCAGCGATATGGTGCCGGACTATCTCACCGAAGTGGTCTTTGCTTCCCATTACGGCTGGCCCTGGCATTTCTGGCGGGGTCATGTTGATCCGCGCGTTGAACCGAAAAACCTGGATCATCGCCAATATGAGCGGCGTCCGGACTATGGCCTTGGTGCCCACGTGGCCCCTCTGGGACTGGCCTTTGCCAATGGCGAAGCTTTGGGCGCACCGTTTGACAGCGGCGCTATCGTGGCGAGACATGGTTCCTGGAACCGCAAACCGCTATCTGGCTATGACGTTGTCTATGTAGATTTTAATGAAAAAGGCAAACCGCAAGGCAAACCGCAAATAGTGCTGAGCGGCTTTATCGATGACGAAGAAAAGGCACGCGGTCGCCCCACGATGGTGGAATTTGACCAAACTGGCGCGCTATTGGTCAGCGACGATGTTGGCGGAATTATCTGGCGGGTTTCAAAGCCCGGCGCGACAAAGGCTGAAGCTGAGGCCGAATAATCTAGCTGATCGACTTTCCGGCCCGACCGGCCAGTTCGACAATATATTGCCAAGCGACCCGGCCTGACCGGCTTCCGCGTTGCTTGGCCCATAACAGCGCATCCTCGCTGTCGAAATCAAGCGCGTGAACCTCGGCATAGCGATTGATCATCGCCAGATAGTCATCCTGTGACGCGGCATGGAAACCCAGTCGCAATCCGAAGCGATCAGATAGTGCCAGCTTGTCATCAATCACGTCACGCGGATTGATCGGATCGTCCTGCTCCGCCATATGACGCGGAACAATATGCCGCCGATTGGACGTGACATAGAGCCGCACATTATCGGGGCGCGCCGCCGCGCCGCCTTCCAGCATGGACCGTAAAAAGCGGGGAGCTGCACTACCTTCGTCAAACCCGATATCATCAATGAAGAGGACAAAGGCGCGGTTCTGCTTGCCGAGGATTGCAAATAGATCAGGTAGGGTCTCCAGCATCTCTGCGCTCGCCTCAACCATGGCAATATCTGCGCTGGCCATGTTCAATTCCAGCACCACAGACTTCGCAAGAGCAGATTTGCCCATGCCGCGCGAACCCCACAGCAAGACATCATGAGCCGCAAAACCGTTGGCAAGACGCGTGGTATTTTCCAGCAGCCGCGCCTTCTGATCATCAATTCCGGTCAGCATATCCAACGGGATAGGGGCAAACCGCTCAATCGCTTCAATAGTTGTGCCGGTCCAATGGAAAGCCGGGCCGAAACCGATGTCGGCCGAAACGCAGGGGACGGGAGACAAGCGTTCCAAAGCATCGGCAATTCGGTGGAGCGCTGCCCCAATGTCCAAACTGCTCTCCCCGTCTGTCATATCAGGCGACCAGCTCTTCGCTATCGAGGCGATATAATATATCCGCCCCGGCCATAGCAGCTGCTTTCAAGCCCACGGCTTCGGGAACCAGATGATCGAGATAATAGCGGGTTGTTATCAGCTTTGCCTTCAGGAACGGATCATTGCCATCGGCCAGTTCTGCCTCGGCAATGCGCTGCTGCTTTTTCATCAGCATGCCGCATGTCGCCGTCGCCAGCATGGTCATGAACGGATAGCTGCCGGCGAGCCGGTCATCAATTGAGGCGTCACCACCGGCCATCCATTTGGCGATATCTTCGACCATCATGACCAATGTCATCAAGGCGTCTTCGTCTTTCGCCTCTGCCTTGATATCCGTGATCAGCGCCATCATTGCATCACCGCCATCCAGGCCAAGTTTCCGGCCGACCAGATCCGCGGCCTGAATGCCGTTTGTGCCTTCATAAATCGGTGCAATCCGGGCGTCACGGAAATGCTGGGCCGCGCCCGTTTCTTCGACAAAGCCCATGCCGCCATGCACCTGTACACCGATGGAAGCGACTTCATTACCAATGTCGGTACCATAGCCCTTGATCAGCGGGGTCAGGATTTCGGCGCGTGATTTCGCGCCTTCGATACCCAATGTCGCACCATCAACATGAGATGTTGCATAATAAAGCAGTGCCCGTGCCGCCTGTGTCAGCGCCTTGCTGCGCAGAAGCATGCGGCGCACGTCCGGATGCTCAATAATCGCAACGGGGTCCTTGCTACCGCTGCCGGCGCGGGCCGATTGCACCCGGTCATTGGCATATTGGATGGCTTGCTGAGTTGCCCGTTCAGCAATTTGCACGCCTTGCGAGCCGACATTGATCCGCGCATTGTTCATCATCGTGAACATCGCCTTCATGCCACCAAATTCGCCGCCAATCATTTCGCCAATACATTCGTCATTCTCGCCATAGGCCATGACGCAGGTAGGTGAAGCATGGATACCGAGCTTATGCTCGATCGATACGCAGGTCACATCATTGGGTGCCGCGCTATTGCCTTCAGCATCCAGATGGAATTTAGGCACGATAAACAGAGAAATGCCTCTGGTGCCTTCTGGCGCACCGGGCGTCCGGGCCAGCACCAGGTGAATGATATTGTCGGTCAGGTCATGTTCGCCAAAGGTGATGTAGATTTTCTGACCCTTGATCTTGTATTTTCCGGCATGCTCGCCTTCGGTGATCGGCTCGGCTGTGGAACGCAGTGCACCAACATCGGACCCCGCTTGCGGTTCGGTCAGGTTCATCGTTCCGGTCCATTCACCGGAAATCATTTTTTCCAGATAAGTGGCTTTTTGCTCATCGCTGCCGTGGGCGTGGATTGCTTCAACCGCACCAAAGCTCAACATCGGGCAAAGCGTGAAAGCGAAATTGGCGGCTCCACAGGTTTCGAGAATCAGCGCGGACAGCGAATAGGGCAAGCCTTGCCCGCCAAATTCTTCGGGACCATCGATTGATGCCCAGCCGCCTTCGACAAACTGACTATAAGCCTTTTTGAAGCCAGCAGGCATGGTCACCGCGCCATCATTCCATTTGGCACCGACCGTATCGCCGGTCCGGTTAATCGGTGCAAATTCGCCTGCCGCGAACTGGCCAATACCTTCAACAATTGCTTCGACCATGTCTTCGCTGGCACCGGCAAAGCGCTCATGCTCGGCAAGCGCGCCGATATTGGCGATATGTTTCAGGACGAAATTTTGTTCTCTGCTGGGCGCTGTAAAGCTCATCTAACTGGTATCCGCTATTGCTTGAATTCTCGCTGGGCTATAGCGCCCTATCATGTCCGGCTCAAATGATCATATTGACGATAATGCGCGACGTTACGGCACGCAGGCGATAGCCGCAGCTGCCGAACGATTGCGGTCTGGTGGACTGGTCGCTGTTCCCACCGAAACCGTCTATGGGCTGGCGGCCGATTCGACCAACGCCAGCGCGATAGCAGACATATACCGGACCAAGGGTCGGCCCGATTTCAATCCATTGATTGTCCATGTGCCGAGTACCGAAGCCGCCGGGGAACTGGGCTTGCTCAATGGTCTGGCCAATAAACTGGCCAAAGATTTCTGGCCTGGGCCATTGACCCTGGTTGTCCCCAAAACGCCGGATTGCCCGGTTGCCTCCGCCGTAACGGCCGGTCTCGACACCATCGCCTTACGCTGCCCGGCACATCCCTTGATGCAGGAATTGCTTAGAATATCGGGGCTATTCCTTGCCGCTCCATCCGCCAACAAAAGCGGTGCCATTAGCCCGACAAAGCCGCAGCATGTCGAACATAGCTTGGGTAAGGCTGCACCCATGATACTGGATGGTGGCCCCTGTGAAAGCGGCATCGAATCAACCATTGTCGCAATCAGGGGCGATGACTATCAGATATTGCGCCCTGGCCCTGTCACGTCAGACCAGCTACAGACAAGCACAGGCAAGGCAGCAGTCAATCATCAAGGTGAAAAGATCGAAGCCCCGGGACAGCTTGCAAGCCATTATGCACCCAATAAATCTGTGCGCCTTGATTCAACACAGGCGGACCCCGATGACTATCATATCGGCTTTGGTGACATAGCTGGCGATACAAACCTGTCTGTCAACGGCGACCTGGCGGAAGCGGCGGCAAATTTGTTCGCCGCCCTGCATGTTGCCGACGCCAGCGATCGCCCGCTTATTGCTGTCGCGCCCATTCCGAGCACCGGTATTGGCGCAGCCATAAATGACCGGTTAAGGCGCGCGGCCAAAAAAGATTGATCTTTTACATAGGTTTACGCCCTCAGATTAGGAAATTCGGCTGAATTACGGTAAATAGCGGATGCGCAGCTCAATAGAGGCTGTGAACATTTCTTGGGGAGGTCAAGAAGATGACGGCTATACAAAAATCATTAGCAGAGTTTCTCGGTACATTTTGGCTTGTTTTTGGCGGGTGCGGAAGCGCAGTTATCGCTGCGGCATTTCCGGATGTTGGTATCGGCCTTTTGGGCGTTTCGCTGGCTTTCGGCCTGACCGTGGTCACCATGGCTTATGCCATTGGGCATATTAGTGGTTGTCACCTCAATCCAGCCGTCACCATCGGCCTTTGGGCTGGCGGGCGCTTTCCGGCCAATGAAATTCCGGTCTATATTATCGCGCAAGTCGTCGGCGCAGTTGCCGCGGCCGCGGCACTTTATGTCATCGCATCCGGCAATGCCGATTATGACATCGCGGTCAACGGCCTAGCGGCCAATGGTGTTGGCGAAAATTCACCTGGAAGTTACGCAATGGGCGCAGGGGTAGCGATTGAAATATTGCTGACATTCTTTTTCCTGATGATCATATTGGGCGCAACAGATGGCCGCGCGCCGGCGGGCTTTGCGCCACTGGCAATTGGCCTTGGGCTGACGCTCATCCATCTGATCAGTATCCCGGTGACGAACACGTCGGTCAATCCGGCGCGAAGCACCGGCCCTGCGCTGATAGAAGGCGGGATTGCTCTGTCGCAGCTCTGGATATTCTGGGTCGCGCCCATTGTTGGCGCCATACTGGCAGGCATTACCTACAAAATTGTTGGCGGCGATGGTCAAAATATTGCCGGCACGAAAGACTAATATTCCCGTCAACATATTATGAGAAAATCAAGGGGCCGGTCATATGATCCGGCCCTTTTCATTGCAAATCGCAATTTTCTGTTGGTCAGGGCCGTTTAGCGACTTATGAAGGGTCGTCGGGAGGGGACGAGATAGGAATATATGGCGGGGCGTACTCAAAAATCTCTGGCGTTAATAGCGACGGTTTTGTTGTTCGGTTGCAGTGGAACCGAGGAGGAAGAACCGAAGGACCGAGACCCTATTCCGGCAGCAACAATCACCGTCCAAGCCGCTAGCCAGAATGAAACCATAACCGCCGCCGGTACTGTACGTTTACGGCGGGAAACGGAATTGGGGTTTACGACATCCGGGCAAGTTGCGTCGGTGCGCTATGAAGAAGGCGACCGGGTTAAACGTGGCGCCACCCTGGCAGCGCTGGATAACAGCACGGTGTCCGCAAATCTGGAATCGGCGCAGGCAGAACTGGATCGGACAGAGGCGGATTTTGAAAGAATCAAGTCGCTATTTGCAGATGGCTGGGTCACCAAAGCGCGCCTGGAACAGGCCGAGGCGGCGATGCGTGCGGCCAAGGCGCAGGTCAACGCCAGCAGTTTTGCAAGCAGAACATCCCATATTCATGCGCCAAGCAACGGCATCATTTTGAGCAGAAATATCGATGCCGGGCAAATTGTGAACGCCGGTACAACCGTCCTGGTCCTCGGTGAAACAGACAAAGGCTTTGTCTTGAAAGTGCCGTTGACTGATGCCGATGCATCCCGCGTTCGGGTTGGCATGCGCGCCAACGTGACGATATCTGCGGTTTCAGACAAACCCTTCGAGGCGGTCGTCAGCGAAAAGGACGGCCGGGCGGATGAGCAGACCGGAACCTTTGAGATCAGCTTCCTGCTGCCCTCCAATGAACGGCTGCGTTCCGGTCAGTTGGGCACGGTTGATATTGAAGTGTCGCGCGACAGTGATGGATCTGTAGCTGTTCCGGCAACTGCAATATTTGGTGTGCGATCCGGCGAAGGCCTTGTCTACGTCGTCGATGAGAAAAAGCGAGTTAAAGCGCGGAACGTGGTCATCGGCAAATTGACCGACGACAGTCTGGAAATATCCTCAGGACTAGCAGAAGGCGACGTTGTGGTTGCGCGCGGTGTCGAAAAATTACGCGATGGTAATGTCATTAAGCCGATCAGTACGAAAAAATGATTTGGCCCCCATATTCTTTGGCGAGATTCCCATAGATGCTTGCTAAGTTCGTCATAGAGCGCTGGCAGCTGTCCCTTATCCTGTTCTCGCTACTCGTCGTATTGGGTATCAGCGCCCTGTCGAATATTACCCGGGCCGTTGATCCGCATTTCCCCATTCCCGTTGTCAGCATCATAGCCATTCTGCCCGGCGCCGATGCACAGGATATGGAAGAGACTATTGCCAAGCCGATCGAGGAGGCTGTTCAAAGCCTGGATGATATAAAGGAAGTCCGGTCCAACAGCACCGACGGTGGCAGCACAATCACAGTCGAATTTACCGATTGGACCGGGGATGTGGAAGGTTATTTTGACGATGTTGTTCGCGAAGTAAATGCTATTCGCGAGACATTGCCACAGAACCTTCAACGTCTGGAATTCCGCAAGGTTCGCACCACAGAGGCCGCGGTGCTGCAACTCGCTCTGGTCAGTGAAACCGCGTCATGGCGGCGGCTGGAAAAATATGCTGATGATCTGGTTGATAATCTGACGCGCTATCCCGGCGTTCGCGAAGCGCGGATATTCGGCCTGCCGCAACCGGAAATCAGCGTCGAGATTGATGCGGCGCGCCTGTCAGAACTGCAGGTCCCGGCAAGCACGGTGGCCGATGCTTTGAAACAAGGCGGGATCGAGCTTCCCGGTGGAGCTGTGCAAAGTGGCAATCGGCGGCTCAATGTCAAAGCGGGTGGCGCTTTTCGTAGTCTGGAAACCATCCGCAATTTGCCGCTGCGCGCAGCGGGAGGCGCATTGCTGACAGTTCAAGATGTAGCAAGTGTCAAATGGGGCGCGGCTGAGCAGATTTACCGCACACGGCATAACGGCAAACGCGCCATAGTCGTGACTGCGACGCAAAAAGACGGCATCGATGTAACCCGGCTAAGGAAAGAACTGGAATCAGAACTGGTCAATCAAAAGGCCACTTTGCCCGCGGATATCAAGCTGGCATTGCAATTTGACCAGAGCCGCGATGTCACGCGCCGTTTGAATGAATTGACACGCGACTTTGCCATCGCCGTCGGGCTGGTGATTTTCACCTTATTGCCGCTTGGCCGGCGCGCATCGGCCATGGTGATGATTTCCATCCCCTTGTCTTTGGCATCAGGGCTGCTCGTTCTCTATGCAATGGGTTATAATCTCAGCCAGCTTTCCATCGCCGGGTTCATTGTCTCACTGGGCCTTTTGGTCGATGACTCGATTGTCGTTACAGAAAATATCGCACGCCATCTGCGCATGGGGAAAACACGAACGCAGGCGGCCATTGAAGCTACTTTGGAGATCCGCGGCGCTGTTATCGGATCCACTTTCGTTCTGATCTTCGCTTTTGCGCCATTGCTCTTCCTGCCCGGCGGGGCGGGCTCTTATACCCGCTCCTTTTATCTCGCGATTATGATGACCGTGGCGGCATCTCTGGTAATTTCGTTATCCCTGATGCCGTTCCTGGCCAGCCGTATGTTGCGCCGGGATGAAAATCCGGAGGGCAATGCCCTGCTCCGCTGGTTGAACGACCGGATCCAAACCTTCTACAGCCCGCTCTTGCATATCGCGCTGGGCGCACCGCGGCGGACTGTTGCTATCGCTATGATACTTTGCATATCAGCCTTTGCCCTCGTTCCGCTGATGGGTTTCTCGCTTTTCCCAAATTCTGATTCCCCCTATTTCCGGGTATCGGTGGAAACCGAACAGGGTAGCAGCCTCAATCAAACTGATCAGATTGTCAGCCAGGTCGCAAAAATCATGGAGGCGGAACCATCGATCAAAGTCCGGGCAGAAAATATCGGCGCCGGCAATCCGCAGGTATTCTACAATGTTTTTGTCAGTGCAGAGCGCACCAACTATGGTGAAGTGCTGGCAGTGCTTGACCATTGGGATGCAGACGACGGCCCAGAAATGGTCGAGCGCTTGCGGACAAAATTTGATGCAATCGCCGGTGCACGCATAAAATTGGAACCCTTTCAAAATGGTCCACCGATCGAAGCGCCGGTAGCCATTGAAATATCCGGGCCACAGCTCGATGTCCTAAAAAATCTGGCCGGGCAGGTTGAGGATATCTTGCGCGACACAAGCGGGGCCAGAGACATTGACAACCCAATCGGAACAGACAAAATCGATCTTGATATCGGACTGGACGAGAGAAAGGCCGCATTGCTTAATATCCCGCCGGGCGAAGCACGCCGGGCCATTCAATTGGCGATAAGCGGCGAACGGGCGGCGACTTTTCGGGATGAAGAAGGCGATAATTATCCAGTCACGGTGCGCCTGCCGCTGAAGGAAACGCAGCCCGTTTCTGTGCTGGATGATATTTATCTGGCCACACGCAGCGGTGATCCGGTCGCATTGTCGCAAGTCACCAATCCAAAGCTGACCAACGTACCTCCGCAAATTCAGCGCCGCCAGTTGGAACGATCGGTTACTGTTACAGCGCAGCTGGAATATAATGAGGTGGCGTCCATCGTGACCAATGAGGCGGTGAAGGAAATCCAGAAAATCGATTTTCCAGAGGGTTATTCTTTCTCCATTGGCGGGGAAAGCGAATCTATTGGCGATACATTTGGTGATCTGGGTCCGATTGTTTTCACCGCCATTCTTTTGATATTGGCGATTCTGGTTGCGGAATTTGGCCGCTTCAGAGAGACAATCGTGGTTGCAGGCGTCATTCCACTGGGCACATTTGGCGGATTGATTGCCCAATATCTGACAGGCGAAGCGCTGAGCTTTATGGGCGTCATCGGCTTCATTGCCTTGATCGGCATAGAGATTAAAAATTCTATCCTGCTCGTTGATTTTACCGCCCAATTGCGCGAGCGCGGCATGCCATTGCGGGAAGCCATAGAAAAAGCTGGTGAGGTCCGGTTCCTGCCCGTGTTGCTGACATCCGTCACAGCCATTGGCGGTTTGTTACCTTTGGCCTTGCTGGGTGGAACTCTCTACGCACCGGTTGCGATCATCATTATTGGCGGTCTGATAAGCTCAACCTTGCTTTCCCGCGTTGTGACCCCAGCTATGTACTTGCTTATTGCGCGGCGTGATGAGGAAAAGAAAAATGGCGGCACCCCTGCCCCCGACCAAGTGGCGCCCGCCTAAAAGGAGTTTATGACAATGCGGGAAGCGATTTTTGCCGGTGGCTGTTTCTGGTGCACCGAAGCAGTGTTCAATGACATAGCAGGCGTGCACAGCGTCGAAAGCGGCTATATTGGCGGCACAAATGCCAATCCCACTTACCGGCAAGTCTGCGCTGGTACGACTGGTCATGCCGAAGGGATTAAAATTGTATTTGATCCCGATGTAGTGAGCTATGACGATCTTCTCGACATATTTTTTGCAACCCATGATCCGACCCAACTGAACCGGCAGGGCAATGACATCGGAACGCAATATCGATCAGCTATCTTTCCGTTGGATGATGATCAGCGCGCTGCGGCTGTCGCGGGCATAGAACGGGCGGGCGCAGAGCGTTCGGAACCCGTTGTAACCACGATAGAAGGGCCGGCAACCTGGTACGTAGCAGAGGATTATCACCAGCAATATTGGGCGGATGAAGGGCGCGGCAATCCTTATTGCGTGGCAACCATCCCACCGAAATTGCAAAAGCTGCGCACCAGTTTTGCGGATAAATTGAAGGATTAAAGCCATTTCCATGAAACCGATCAAGAAAGCCGTTTTCCCCGTCGCCGGCATGGGCACCCGTTTCCTGCCCGCGACCAAGGTCATGCCCAAAGAATTGTTCCCGATCGTTGACCGTCCGCTGCTGCAATATGCAGTGGATGAGGCACTGGAAGCCGGAATAGAGCAGATGATCTTCGTCAATGGCCGCGGCAAGGGGATGATCGAGGATCATTTCGATCTTGCTTATGAGCTGGAACGCACGATGGGTGATCGCGGCAAGGATGGTTCGGTACTCGATGGCACGCGCCTGACGCCCGGCAACAGCGTCTTTGTTCGGCAACAGGAGCCGCTGGGCCTGGGTCATGCGATCTGGTGCGCACGGGACATTATCGGTGATGAGCCTTTCGCCATCTTCCTGCCCGATGAATTCATGGTCGGCAGCCCAGGCTGTATGAAACAGATGGTCGACGCCTATGAGAAGCTTGGCGGCAATGTCATCTGTGCTCTGGAGATCCCTATTGAGGACACGCCGTCTTATGGCGTGATCGATCCGGGCTACCGCGATGGTCCGATCACCGAGGTCAAAGGACTGGTCGAAAAACCGGCCGCCGGCACCGCACCGTCCAACCTGATTCTGCCGGGGCGCTATATCCTGCAACCCGAAGTCATGCGTATCCTCGAGACGCAGGAAGCAGGCGCTGGTGGCGAAATCCAGCTGACCGATGCCATGGCGCAAATGATCGGCAAACAGCCGTTTCATGGAATGACCTTTGATGGCGCGCGCTATGATTGCGGATCGAAAGCGGGTTATGTCGAAGCCAATCTGGCGCTCGCGCTGACACATCCCGAAATTGGCGATGACATCCGCACTGTTGCCGAAAAATTACTGGCAAAATCATAGGTTTCCCGACTGTTCAGCTGGTCTTCATTGGCCGGGGCGCACAAGTCCGACTGAGGAGATTATCATGCGATCATCGTCCATTCTCTTGACAACAGTCGCTTTCACCATGCTGAGCGGCTGTGTCGCCAGCAAAATTGTAACGGCTCCGTTCAAGGCCGCCGGTACGGTCGTTGAAACCGCCGTAGATGCCTCTACCCAGACAGAGTCTGAGAGAGAAGAGGATCTTGGTCGCAAGGTGCTTGCGGAACGCAAGCGAGAGCGGAATGCCTGTCTTGAGCAAGCGGAGACCAAGGAAGAGCGTAAAGAGTGTAAACGCGCCTATAAGGACGACTAAAGCGGATCACCGACTAGTTGGGTTCGCTTACCGCTAATAATGGCGGCGCATATTTGCCTGCGACAGCCCCCATCTCCTGCATTTTTGCGATTTCTTCTTCAAATAGTTTCACGCGTTTCTTCCAGCGGTAATGGGTGGATGCAGAGAAAATACCCTTGCCATGTTGCTTGCCATAGCGGGTCCAGAAACGGCTCGCCGCTTGTGGATCATAGCCGGCATTAGCCATCAACCAAACTGACAACCGATCTGCCTCTATCTCTGCCGCCTTGATCCGCCCGGCACTCTTGCCAAATTGCCCGAAAAAGCCGCGATTGACCTTTTGTGCGTTCAGGCGCTCGCGGTGCTTCAGCAGGTTATGGGCCAGTTCATGAGCCGCGATTGCAGCGAGTTCATCATCATCCAGCACATATTCCGCGAGTGTTGATGAAATGCTGACCATCTTTCCGTCGGCAGAGGCCTCGCGTTTGTTGCTGACCCGGATTTGAAACTGACTGGGACATGTCTCAACAGGCGCCAAGATGATCATCTGATTGATGCCGCCCCTTTGCACCATAAGCTCTACCTGACCATCAGCAGCCGCCTCCATCAACGTCGCTTTCACCCCCGCAATCCGTCGATATTCCGGCTTCTCCTTGGCCAGTTTCTCGGTATCTACCGCAATGTCCTGCACCACAATCCCGTCAATGGCTCTCAGACCATCACCCGCTGCCAATTCCGCGACGGCAGCCGGGCTATCGGGAGCAACCGCGTTAATGGCGATCGGGCTTGTAAAACCAAAGGCAAATCGCGCCGCGGCTTGGTCGCCATATTGTTCGATATCATGCAGCAGGACACCCAGATGCGGGACGGTCTCTTTGCAAAATTCTGCATTGGCCGAGACCAGTCTATAGCCGGTAGTATGCATGCGCTGGTCAAGCAACTGCAAGGATTTAAGTGCCTGCACCGCTTGCGAGTCCATCACCTGACCTGCCGGTGACTGCGCGCTGCCCGACGCCGGTTGCACGGCCAGAGTGACGATAGACAGAAGGTACAGAAAACGCTGCATAGACCCCATCTACCCAAACCCGCCTTTCACGCCGTTGAACACCAGATCAACGCCAGCCTCTTCCAGATTCAGGAAGGCCATCACAAGCGCCACACAAATCAGGACGGCAGCCGCCACATATTTGAAGATATCCTGTACCCGGTCGGCGTTGCCCAGGCTGCGCGCACGTGACGCCAGCGCCGCGTAGAAGGTCAGACCAGCCGTTTCGGTGAATATGGTCAGTCCAGCCAATATCCCGAACTGCACCCACAAATTATCAGCCGGGTCAACAAAGGGGGGGATGATGACGGTGTAAAAGAATAACGCCTTGGGATTGGACATATGCACGGCCAACCCGCTCAGGAAACCGCGCTTGAACCCCTCTGCGGTGGCTGCGGATCCACTAAGATTCTGCCTTGCCCCGCGAAGCATGGCGACGCCCAACCAGGCCAGATAAGCCACCCCTAACCAACGCAGGACCGCATAGGCAGAAGGGAATGCCTGTATCATCGCGATCAAACCAAAAGCGGTCAGCGCATACCAGATGAAGTTCCCAACGTTGATCCCGACAATTGGTCCAAACGCGCCTCGCATACCCCCCTGCCGCCCCGCAGGCAGGGCGTGGCTGACCGTCACCATGGTCGCGGGCCCCGGCGTAAAACAGAAGGTGAGGTCGGTAATCAGGAACAGCAGGATGGTTTCGAACGGCATGGTCAGACAGGTTCATCCATCTCAATGTGAACGAGTTTATACAGTTTCGACACAGAATCGCCCAAAATTTTACGCCCCTTTTCCCTGGCGACGAAATGCGCCCAAACTGCCAACCATCGTTGTCCTGTTATTGAGGAAACCATATAGAAGCCACTTGATGTAGAACAGCAGATTTTGCCCTTGCAGCAGCCGTCAGCGAAGATGTTTTTTTAAATGATTGATCAGCGCATTGACCCGAGCGGGGCGATGAGGCGATGGAGGCATCACCAGGTTGAGCGCTATCTCATTGAAGCTCCAGTCAGGCAATATGACCTCCAAAGCCCCGCTATCAATCGCGTCCTGGCATAAAAAGTCGGGCAGATAGCCAATGCCGCGACCGGCAATCAACGCCGGCAACATGATATCACCGTTGTTACTTCGGAACCGGCATCTGGGACGGACGGATGTTTTCTGACCCTCCGGTCCTTTCATATTCCACATTTCCGGGTTGGGCACGTTGGAATAAAGAAAGCAATCATGGTCTACGAGCTCTTCTGGCCTAGTCGGCGTACCGCGGCGTTTCAGATAGTCCGGCGATGCAATGCAATGAGCCTTCATTCCGCGCAGGCGAACGACACGCAAACTGCTATCCGGGAGCTCCGCGATACGAAGGGCTAGGTCAAAACCCTCTTCCACGAGATCAACCCGGGCATCGTTAAGCTGCACATCGACCGCTATCTCGGGATATTCACACATGAAATCCGCAATGACCGGTGCCAGATGGGACAGCCCAAAGCTGAGCGGTGCGGCTAACCGGATCTGTCCGCGCAGCAAATGAGCAGTGTCGCGCGCAGCCTCCATCGCCGCCTCTCCATCCACTGCTATCGCCTGTGCGTATGGCAGTAGTGCTTTCCCCGCGGTGGAGAGGGATATTTTGCGTGAGGTTCGGTGAAACAGCACGGTGCCGAGCGACTCCTCCAATCGCGTAATGGCCTTGGACACTGTCGGCTTGGAGATCGCCAGTTCATGAGACACAGCGGTAAAGCTGCCAAGCCGCGCTGCTGCTGCAAATATCGCCCAGGCTTCAAAATCAGGAAGGTTCATGACTGTCTTATTATATAAAAATAGGAAACAATCAATTTCTTCATATTCTATTTATGAAACAAAAAAATTCTCTTATCTCATTCTCAAGCAAGACGGAAACGCCGCCCATTGAGGAAAGCGGAGCCGTCCGAAACACAGGAGAATAATTATGATCGAGAAACGCACATTTGATGAACTGACCCATGTCAATCACGACTGGCTGCAGGCCCGCCATCACTTTTCCTTCGGCCGTTATTGGGATCCGGCCCGTATGGGTTTTGGCCCGATCCGGGTCTGGAATGACGACGAGATCGCTGCCCAGACCGGCTTTCCGATGCATCCGCACGAAAATATGGAAATCATCACCTATGTCCGGGAAGGCGCGATTACCCATCGCGATTCTCTCGGCAATGAAGGCCGCACCGTCGCGGGCGATGTTCAGGTGATGAGCGCTGGCACCGGCGTGACCCATAGCGAATATAATCTGGAAGACGAACAGACAAGGCTTTTCCAGATATGGATCGAACCCCGCGAGCCCGGCGGTGATCCGCGCTGGGATGCAAAAGCCTTTCCGAAGGGTGACCGTGCCGGGCAGCTCGAAATATTGGCCAGCGGCTTTGATCAAGACGTCGACAGTGGCGCTCTCATGATCCGGGCCGATGCAAGGCTTTACGGCGCAACGCTGAAAACCGGGACCGTGATCCGGCACGACATCGCGAGAGGCGCACATGTCTATCTGGTCGCTTCGGCAGGCACATTGCGGATCAATGGCGAAGAGATTGCTGCACGTGATTCTCTTGCCATCCGGGACGTGGAATCGCTTGATATCGAAGCATTGGAAGATGCCGAACTGGTCTTCGTCGAAGCCTTTGAAACCCGCAACTAACACCCGCGAAGGAGGGGCGCCCATCCATCCCCGAAATCAGTGCGCCCCTTCACTTCACCTTCTCAAGAAAAGGAAATATCTCATGACACATAAATCTGTACTCCGCATTGATGCCAGCGCACGAAAAAATGGCTCATCCACACGTGCGATGACCGATGCTCTCGTCGATCAAATTGCTCCAGAAACCTTGACAGTCCGGGATGTTGCCGATGGCTTGCCTTTTGTGACAGAAGACTGGGTCGGCGCCAATTTCACCGACGAGGCCGATAGGTCTGAAGACCAGAAGGCCACGCTCAACCTTTCCGATACGCTGGTGGATGAGATCATCGCCGCTGACACAATCGTCATCGGTGTTCCGATATATAATTTCGGCATCCCCGCTACCCTAAAGGCATGGATCGATATGGTTGCCCGTGCTCGCAAGACATTTCAATATACGGCCAATGGCCCTGAGGGACTATTGAACGGCAAGAAAGCTTACATATTGGTCGCATCTGGCGGTACAAAAATGGGAAGTGAAATGGACTTCGCTACCGGCTATCTACGCCATGTATTAGGCTTTATAGGTATAGAGGACGTATCTTTCATCGCAGCAGACCAGCAAATGATGAAAGGGGAGGCAGCGGTTTCAGATGCCTTGCAGCAAATAGCAGCAGCATAGCCTCTCGGAAAACTGAAAAGAAAAAGCCCCGCTGAAAATGATCCAGCGGGGCTTTTTTTGCAAATAGCAAAGAATTATTCTTCTTTGTCACCCTCTTCGGCAGCAGGTGCTTCTTCAACCATCGCCTCTGCTACAGGTGTTTCTTCAGCAACCGGCGCTTCTTCAGCGGCCGGTGCATCAAACACTTCCTCGGCAGCCGGAGCCGTAGCAGCCGATTCCTCCGCTTTCAGATCATCGGCTGCGGCCATGGCATCAGCAATTTTCTGTTGCTGAGCCCGCAGTGCTGCATCACGGCCGGTGGCCGCAATGCGTGCCCGGTTCATACCTGCACCGGTACCGGCCGGGATCAAACGTCCAACAATGACGTTTTCTTTCAAACCGATCAGCTGATCCTTCTTCCCTTCGACAGCCGCCTGGGTCAGCACCCGGGTGGTTTCCTGGAAAGAAGCAGCAGAAATGAACGACCGTGTCTGCAGGCTCGCTTTGGTGATGCCCAAGAGAACCGGCTTACCTTCGGCAGGAACCTGCTTCTTGGTCAGCTTCGCATTATATTCGAGCATCTCTTCGAGATCGACCTGTTCGCCGGGAAGAAGCGTGGTGTCGCCGCCATTGGTGATCTCAACTTTCTGCAGCATCTGACGAACAATCGTCTCGATATGCTTATCGTTGATTTTCACGCCCTGCAGACGATAGACTTCCTGAATTTCTGCAACCAGATATTCAGCCAGCGCTTCCACGCCCAAGACTTCAAGAATGTCATGCGGATCAGGCGAACCGGAAACAAGGTTATCGCCTTTCTTCACGAAGTCGCCTTCCTGAACGTCAATGACTTTCGTCTTCGGCACCAGATATTCTACTGGTTCGCCTTCCTCGGGAACAATCGCAATCTTTCGCTTGGCTTTATAGTCGCGCAGATATTCGACGCGGCCAGAAACCTTGGCAATGATTGAATTGTCTTTCGGAATACGTGCTTCGAACAGCTCGGCAACACGTGGCAGACCACCGGTAATATCACGGGTCTTCGCAGCTTCACGAGAAACACGTGCGATCACGTCGCCGGCAACCACTTCCTGACCATCGGTCACGGAGAGCGTAGCGCCATTGGCCAGCATATAGCGACCAGCTTCACCGCTGTCGCTATCAAGCAGGGTCAAGCGCGGACGCAGATCCTCTTTGTTAGCGCCGCGGCCCGATGCACGATATTCGGTGATCACACGCTGTGCGATACCGGTCGCTTCATCGGTCTGCTCGGTCATCGTTTTGCCTTCGATAACATCCTGATATTTGATAACACCCGGTTTCTCGGTAATCATCGGCATGGTGAATGGATCCCATTCGGCCAGACGATCGCCCAGTTTGACCTTCTGGCCGTCCTTGACCAGCAGGCTGGTACCATATGGAAGTTTGTCAGCACTGCGCTCACGCCCTTCATCATCGATAACCGCGATTTCGCCGGAGCGAGCGAGCGACAGGAACCGTCCGTTCTTGTCTTCGATCACTGGCATGTCACGATATTGCACGGTACCTTCGGCCACAGCTTCCAGATTGCTCTGCTCGTTAAGCTGTGCCGCACCGCCGATGTGGAAGGTCCGCATCGTCAGCTGCGTACCCGGCTCACCGATTGACTGTGCAGCAATAACGCCAACAGCCTCACCGATATTCACCGGCGTACCGCGAGCAAGATCACGGCCATAGCAAGTGCCGCAGACACCCATTTTGGATTCACAGACCAATGGAGAACGAATACGCGCGGACTGTATGCCGAGCTCTTCAATCACCACAATCGCTGCTTCGTCCAGCAACGTACCGGCCTTGATCACCACAGTGTCGTCTTTGCTGTCGACAATATCTTCGGCCATGGTCCGGCCCAAGATACGCTCGCCCAGCGACGCGATAACCGAACCACCCTGGACGATAGCTTTCATCTCCAGAGCATTTTCGGTGCCGCAATCATTTTCGACAATCGTACAATCCTGCGAAACGTCCACTAGACGCCGTGTCAGATAACCGGAGTTAGCGGTTTTCAGAGCGGTATCGGCAAGACCTTTACGCGCACCGTGGGTCGAGTTGAAATATTCGAGAACCGTCAGGCCTTCTTTAAAGTTCGAGATAATTGGTGTTTCAATAATCTCGCCCGAAGGTTTGGCCATCAGTCCGCGCATACCGCCCAGCTGCTTCATCTGTGCTGGGCTACCACGGGCACCAGAGTGGCTCATCATGTAGATGGCGTTAATCTGACGCTCACGGCCATGCTCGTCCTCTGGCGTCGCGGCCAGCTCGTCCATCATGGCGTTCGCAACCTGATCACCACAACGGCTCCAGGCGTCGATCACTTTGTTGTATTTTTCCTGCTGCGTGATCAGACCGTCTTGATATTGCTGCTCATAATCAGCAACCAAAGCGCGGGTCTCTTCAACCGTTGCATCTTTCGAGTCCGGAATGATCATATCATCCTTACCGAAGGAAATACCGGCCTTACACGCGTGGCGGAAGCCAAGATCCATGATCGCATCGGCGAACAGGACCGTGTCTTTCTGACCCGTGTGACGGTAAACTTGGTCAATCACGTCACCAACCTCTTTCTTGGTCAGCAAGCGGTTCACAATGTCGAATGGCACCTTGTGTGATTTCGGCAGACATTCCGCAATCAACAAACGACCCGGTGTGGTTTCGAACCGCTTGAGGATGGGCTTGCCTTCCTCATCGGTTTGCGGAACCCGGGTGGTGATTTTGGAGTGCAAAGTCACCGCACCAATTTCCAGCGCCTGATGCACTTCAGCCATATCGGCCAGCATCATGCCCTCGCCTGGCTCGCCTTTGCGATCCATGGTGAGGTAATAAATACCGAGAACCATATCCTGTGAAGGAACAATGATCGGTTTACCGTTGGCTGGTGACAGGATGTTGTTGGTCGACATCATCAAGACACGTGCTTCCAGCTGCGCCTCAAGGCTCAGTGGAACGTGAACAGCCATTTGGTCACCGTCAAAGTCGGCGTTAAACGCGGAACAGACGAGCGGGTGAAGCTGGATCGCTTTGCCTTCGATCAATACCGGCTCGAATGCCTGAATGCCCAAGCGGTGAAGCGTGGGTGCGCGATTCAGCATAACAGGATGCTCGCGGATCACTTCTTCCAGGATATCCCAGACTTCCTTACGCTCTTTTTCGACCCATTTCTTGGCCTGCTTGAGCGTCATCGAAAGACCCTTGGCGTCGAGACGCGCGTAGATAAACGGCTTGAACAGTTCCAAGGCCATTTTCTTCGGCAGACCGCACTGATGCAATTTCAGCTCAGGACCGGTCACGATAACCGAACGACCGGAATAGTCGACACGCTTACCGAGAAGGTTCTGACGGAAACGGCCCTGCTTGCCTTTCAGCATGTCGGACAGGGATTTCAGCGGGCGTTTGTTCGCACCGGTAATGGTACGACCACGGCGACCATTGTCGAACAGCGCGTCAACAGATTCTTGCAACATGCGCTTCTCGTTACGGACAATGATGTCCGGCGCACGCAGTTCCATCAGGCGTTTCAAACGGTTGTTCCGGTTGATCACGCGACGATAAAGGTCGTTGAGATCAGACGTTGCGAAACGGCCACCATCCAGAGGCACCAGTGGGCGCAGCTCAGGTGGGATCACAGGAATGATTTCGAGGATCATCCATTCCGGTTTGTTGCCGGATTCAATAAAGCTTTCGACAACCTTGAGGCGCTTGATGATCTTCTTCGGCTTCAGCGTCGACTTGGTCGTCGCCAGCTCTTCCATCAGATCTTCTTTTTCACGTTCCAGGTCGAGGTCCTGCAACATGATTTTGACGGCTTCTGCACCGATGCCGGCAGAGAAAGCGTCCTCGCCATATTCATCCTGCGCTTCAAGCATCTCGTCTTCGGTCAGCAGCTGGAATTTTTCCAGTGGCGTCAGACCGGGTTCGATAACCACATAGCTTTCGAAATAGAGCACGCGCTCCAGCTGCTTGAGCTGCATGTCGAGCAGCAAGCCAATACGGCTAGGTAGAGATTTCAGGAACCAGATATGCGCAACAGGAGCAGCAAGGTCGATATGACCCATACGCTCGCGGCGAACCTTGGTTACCGTGACTTCAACACCGCATTTCTCACAGACGATGCCCTTGTATTTCATGCGCTTATATTTACCGCACAGGCATTCGTAATCCTTTACGGGGCCAAAGATACGCGCACAGAACAGGCCATCACGCTCTGGCTTGAACGTCCGGTAGTTGATCGTTTCCGGCTTTTTAATTTCACCGAATGACCAGCTGCGGATGCGCTCTGGTGATGCAAGACCGATTTGAATCTGGTCAAATGTTTCCGGCTTTGCGATCGGATTTGCGAAATTTGTTACTTGGTTCATTTTTTCTTCCTTCGGGGCCTATGCCCAAAAATCTAAATGCTAGAGACGGGAGTGGGGTTTAACGCCTCACTCCGCCGCTATCGCTACGCCGTCATCATCACCGTCTTCATCTTCGTCACCGAAGCTGGAGAGTTCGACATTGAGACCAAGCGAACGCATTTCCTTGACCAGAACGTTAAAGCTTTCGGGCACACCGGCTTCGAAAGTATCGTCGCCTTTGACGATCGCTTCGTAAACCTTGGTCCGTCCGATCACATCATCCGATTTGACTGTCAGCATTTCCTGCAGCGTATAGGCTGCACCATATGCCTGCAGTGCCCAGACTTCCATTTCCCCGAAGCGCTGTCCGCCAAACTGAGCTTTACCGCCCAGTGGTTGCTGCGTGACGAGAGAATAAGGCCCGATCGAACGGGCGTGGATCTTGTCATCAACCAGGTGATGCAGTTTGAGCATGTAGATATAACCCACTGTCACCTTACGGTCGAACTTGTCTCCGGTCCGTCCGTCATAGAGGTCCACTTGACCAGAGCGATCGAGGCCTGCAAGTTCCAGCATATCGGAAACGTCGCTTTCATGGGCACCATCGAACACCGGAGTTCCCATGGGGACACCGTTGCGCAAGTGACCGACCATTTCGACAATTTCGCCGGTATCACGCGCATCAATATCTTCGTGATATTGTTCGCCATAGATGGTCTTGAGCCGCTCTTTCACCGCATCAGGTGGCGGTGCCGCCTGCGGATCGGGATTGGCCAGCTTCCATTCTTCCAGGGCTTTCGTCACCTGCTCGCCCAGACCACGTGCAGCCCAGCCCAAGTGGGTTTCGAAAATCTGACCGACGTTCATGCGCGATGGCACACCCAGCGGGTTCAACACGATATCAACCGGCGTTCCGTCTTCTAGGAACGGCATATCTTCCTGCGGAAGAATGCGGGAGATAACCCCTTTGTTTCCGTGACGGCCAGCCATTTTGTCACCAGGCTGCAACTTGCGTTTCACAGCGACAAAGACTTTGACCATTTTCAGGACGCCTGGGGACAGTTCGTCACCACGCTCCAGCTTCTCACGGCGATCTTCGAAACGTTCGTTAATTTCCTTGATCGCTTCGTCATACTGACCGCGGGTTGCTTCGAAATCGGACTGAACCTTGTCGTCCTTCACCGCGATTTTCCACCAGTCGGCATTGTCCAGTTCGGACAGGCTTTCAGCGGTAATTTCTGCGCCTTTCTTCATCGGCTTCGGCGCGGAAGTCGCAGTTTGACCGATCAGCATGTCTTTCAAGCTGTTGAAGGTCGCACGGTTCAGGATGGCGCGTTCGTCATCACGGTCTTTCGTGAAGCGCGAAATTTCTTCGCGTTCAATCGCCAGCGCGCGCTCGTCCTTGTCGATGCCGTGGCGGTTAAACACACGAACCTCGACGACGGTCCCTGCAACGCCCGGAGGCAGACGCAGCGACGTGTCACGAACGTCGGAAGCTTTCTCACCGAAGATCGCACGGAGAAGCTTTTCTTCCGGCGTCATTGGGCTTTCACCTTTAGGCGTGATCTTGCCGACCAATATGTCGCCAGGTTCAATTTCAGCACCGATATAAACGATACCCGCTTCGTCGAGGTTGCGCAGCGCTTCCTCACCGACATTCGGAATATCGCGGGTAATATCTTCAGGACCCAGTTTCGTATCGCGGGCCATGACTTCAAATTCTTCGATATGGATCGAAGTGAAGACATCGTCTTTCACGATACGCTCGGAGATAAGGATACTATCTTCGTAGTTATAACCATTCCAGGGCATGAAGGCGACGAGGCTGTTTTTGCCCAGTGCCAGCTCGCCCATATCGGTCGATGGACCGTCAGCCAGCGTATCGCCTTGCTGAACAATGTCGCCCACTTTCACCAGCGGACGCTGGTTAATGCAGGTGTTCTGGTTGGAACGCTGGAACTTCTGGAGCGTATAAATATCAACGCCGGACTTTCCAGCTTCAACATCACCCTTCGCGCGGATCACGATCCGGGTCGCATCGACCTGATCGACAATGCCGCCGCGGCGAGCCGCAATCGCAGCGCCACTATCGCGGGCCACGGTTTCTTCCATGCCGGTTCCGACAAACGGTGCCTCTGCTTTTACAAGCGGCACAGCCTGACGTTGCATGTTCGATCCCATCAGGGCGCGGTTAGCATCATCATTTTCCAGGAACGGGATTAGCGATGCCGCAACAGAAACAAGCTGTTTCGGTGAAACGTCCATCAAAGTGATCTGGTCGCGCGGAGCGATCAGAAATTCACCCGCTTCACGAGAAGAAACCAGCTCTTCAACAAAGCTGCCGTCTTCGGTCAGATCTGCGTTCGCCTGTGCCACTGTGTGCTTCTGCTCCTCCATCGCGGAGAGATAGACAACATCGTCAGTAACCTTGCCGTCTTTGATCTGACGATATGGCGTTTCGATAAAGCCATATTTGTTCACCCGGCTGAACGATGCCAGCGAGTTGATCAGACCGATGTTCGGACCCTCGGGCGTTTCAATCGGGCAGATACGGCCATAATGGGTTGGGTGAACGTCGCGGACTTCGAAGCCAGCACGCTCACGCGTCAGACCGCCGGGCCCGAGCGCCGATACGCGGCGTTTATGAGTGACTTCCGACAATGGGTTGGTCTGATCCATAAACTGGGACAACTGCGAGCTACCAAAGAACTCACGAACCGTTGCAACAGCGGGCTTCGCGTTGATCAGATCGTTCGGCATCACCGTGGATACGTCGACGCTGGACATACGCTCTTTAACCGCACGCTCCATACGCAGCAGGCCAACACGATATTGGTTTTCGAGAAGCTCGCCAACCGAACGCACACGCCGGTTGCCAAGGTTATCGATATCATCAACTTCGCCCTTGCCGTCTTTCAGATCGACCAGAGTTTTGACGACAGCCAAAATATCTTCCTTGCGAAGAACGGTATAGTCATCAGGCGCATCAAGATCGAGACGCATGTTGAGCTTCACACGGCCCACAGCGGACAGGTCATAACGCTCAGGGTCGAAGAACAGGCCTTCGAACAGAGCCTCAGCCGTTTCGCGGGTCGGCGGTTCGCCAGGACGCATGACGCGGTAAATGTCGGATAGTGCACCGTCACGGTCTTCCGCCTTGTCGACCTTCAACGTGTTGCGGATCCATGGACCAGTTGTGACATGGTCGATGTCGAGCAACTCAAGCTGATCAATACCAGCGCCGTCGAGCTTCTCAAGATTCTCAACCGTTACTTCATCACCAGCTTCGATATAGATCTCACCGGTTTTCTCGTTGATCAGGTCAAAAGCGCTGTAACGGCCGAAAATTTCCTCGGTTGGAATGACGACATTTTTCATGCCGTCTTTTTCAGCCTTGTTGGCGCCACGCGGCGTGATCTTGCTGCCGCTGGCGAAGACTACTTCGCCGCTGTCAGCATCGACAATGTCAAAGGTCGGTTTCTGACCGCGCCATTGCTCCGCTACGAAAGGAATGGTCCAGCCGTCTTTCGCGCGCTTGTAGACAATGCGCCCGTAAAATTCGTTGAGAATATCTTCTTCGGAATAGCCCTGTTTCAGGATGCCTGTGATTTCCGCACTCTTGGTCCGGCCTTCATCTTCAATCTTGCCCTGAATTTCGATCGCACCCATTGGCTCTTTGATCGTAATCCGATTGCCTTCGACTTCAATGATTTCAGCAGGCTGCTTCATGCCAGCAACGCGCACCATTTCGCCAACCTTGAACGGCGGCTTTTTCTCTTTCACTTCGATGATCGCGTCACCCAGCGAACGCAGCAGTGCGGTCACAGGCAATTTTCGTTTACGGTCGATACGAACGTTGACGATGTCTTTCGCATCAAATTCAAAGTCGAGCCACGAACCACGATAAGGAATAACGCGGGCAGCGAACAGGAACTTGCCTGATGAGTGGGTCTTGCCGCGGTCATGGTCAAACAGCACACCGGGCGAACGGTGCATCTGGCTGACGATAACGCGCTCAGTACCATTGATGACGAACGTGCCGTTCTTGGTCATCAAAGGCATGTCGCCCATGTAAACGTCTTGCTCTTTAATATCGAGAACGGAGCGTGCTTCTGTTTCCGGATCGACTTCAAAGACGATCAGACGCAGCGTCACTTTCATCGGCGCTGCGTACGTAATGCCGCGTTGGCGACATTCTTCAACATTATATTTCGGATCTTCGAGCTGATAGTTGACGAAATCCATTTCGGCGGTGCCGGCAAAATCGCGGATCGGGAAAACGCTGCGCAGCGTTTTTTCCAGACCGGAAACATAACCTATCGATGGATCGGAGCGCAGGAACTGCTCATATGATTCGCGCTGAACCTCAATGAGATTCGGCATATCGATGACTTCATGAATGTCACCAAAGATTTTACGGATTCGCTTTTTGCGGGTCGGGGTCAGAGCTGTTGTCTTTACCGAAGATGCTTTCGTCGCCATGTATTTTTGCCTTCTCGCCATCACCGGATTTGCGTCACTTATGAGACGCTTAGCCGGTCGAAAACCAAATTTTGTGGGGCGCTCCAGAACAAAAAGCCACGGCCTCTCAAACCCATTTCCTTGGGCAGGAGAGTCGCAGCTCATAGCGTCCTGAAAACCGGTCAGACCTCATTTCTTCTGGCGCGCCGCGCAACTGCACGCCTTGTCTCGAAATCTGTGGTGAGCCGCCCATATAGGGAGATGTTAGAAATCGGTCAAGAGGCGGAAGGCCTTATAATGGAGAGAATGGAGGCGATAGCAGGGCATCACTGCGGCTTGCCTTCATACCACTTGGTGGCCAACACACGGAAGACCCAAAACAGCATCACAGCTAGGATGATAGGTTCCGGAGCGGACAATAAGCCCGTGTCGCGAACAGCCTTAGGAAAAGCGGTTGCTCCAGGGCCGGTGAATAAGGAGCCGGCTGCGATGAAATAGGCAAAACACATGCGCCACAAGTGCCGGGCGACGCGCAGTTTGCCGGAAATACCCCGACGGGCGATCATCACCGCGTCCCCGGACGCAGCCAATAGCGCAAGCCCGCCGAAGAAATAATGCGGGAAAGCGGGTATTCCATCCTTCAGTCCGTCTGGGCTGTTCTGCGCTTCCAATCCGAAGAACACTCCGCCGGCGGCGACCCCCAGTGCAGCAGCGGGCGCAACATAGTGAAGCAAATTTATTGCTTCATCTTTCTGCCGGGCCGCCATCCAGGATGTGACGACAAGATAGATGGTGAAAACCCCGACCAAGACCGAAATGGCCATGGGAAGGACGAGGGCCAGATAGATCCCTGCGGCCGCCATGATCGTCATCGCTATGAAAAAAACATTTCCGATGCCGCGATGTACACGCGAACCTTTCCGAACAAACAGGGCGGCGGCACCAGCCAAAACGGCGATGGTGCCCATGCTGATATGAAGAAACATGATAAGCGTCATTGATGATATCCTCGGTCAAAGGTTTGATACGAGGGCCTATAAGCCGGAGATTATTGATAATCAATAAATCACTTGACGTTTATCGATAAATCTGTATTGATAAACAACGAAACATATATCGTAATTCAATAATCACTGGAGACTATCATGACAAATATCGCGGCCAAAGGAGAGGAAGATATCGTCCTGAAATCGGCACGCCTGCTGCTCGGCTTTTTTCGCCTGGCGGTGATCTTCGCATCTGTAGTTCTGGTGCTTTCATTGCCAGTCATGGCGATTTTCGGTCAGGAGATATTGGCTGATGTTGGTGAGCAGTTTGTGAACGCGCCACCGAACACTGTGCTTTGGGTGGCGGCCGGCTTTGTGTTCGTGATGCTGTTGATCATGCTGCTCAGTTATTTCACTATCGATCGACTGCGCAAAGTCCTCGCTTCCGTCCGCGAGGGTGATCCATTCAACCGGACCAATGGCCTGCGCCTGCGCGGTATGGGCATTGCCATTTTCGTGATTCAGATCCTGACCGGGGTGCTCGGCGCGTTGATCGGGGTTATAATCAGCTTGCTAGGCGAGGTAAAAGAAGGTGAACAGATGGTCGTCTCTGGCGAATTTGGAATCTCGCTTTCGGGTATATTGCTGGTGCTGCTGCTGATCGTTCTGGCCCGGGTCTTTGACCGCGGCGCAGATATGCGCGACGAGCTGGACGGCACCATCTGATGTCCGTTCAGGTCAAACTCGACGATCTGCTGCACGACCAGCGCATGACGCTGACCGAGCTTGCGGAACGAGTGGGTATCACCATCGCCAATCTGTCGATCCTGAAAACCGGCAAGGCAAAGGCAATCCGGTTCAGCACCTTGGATGCCATTTGTCGAGAGCTCAAATGTCAGCCTGGCGATATATTGCATTATGATGATGGTCAGGGCGACGGCGGTTGACATTAGTGTATTATTTAAGCAATACACCTTGATATGACTGTTTCAACTGAAATTTCGCCGCTCAATCTCCGCCCATTGGCACGAATTGTAGGCGGATCGCTGTTGGCCACTATCGTTGTGGGAATGGCGGGTGCACTGACTGTCGCTCAGGGCATAGACATAAACCTGTCAGCCGATGTTGTCGCAACGGCACAAAATATGTTGGAAGCCGAGACGCAATTGCGGGCCAAATCCTATATCGCGCTCGTGATGTTCGGCTTGGAAGCCACAATTGGCATAGGGCTGTTTCTGCTCCTGCGACCAGCCGGACAATTGCTGGCTGCCTGGAGTTTGATCGTCAGCATTGCTGCAGCCATTCTATCTTTGCTGGGTGCGGTCTTTAACATGAATGCGGCGGAATTAGCCGGGGATATTGCTTATGCACAGATGGCGAGTGAATCGCAGCGATTGCTACTGACCGGCTTGCAGGCCACCTCGGACTATACATCCTTTCACCTCGCTCTAGTGTTATCGAGCGTGTCCAAGGCAGGTTTTTACTATCTCTTTTTGAAATCCGGTCTCATCCCCAAACTGATTGCCGGCTGGGGTCTGTTTGCGTCTCTGTTCGTATCTACGGCCATCATCTTGCGCGATTTCATTCCGATCATCGGACATAGCAGCGTCACTGCCAGCTTCATGGTATCAAATCTGATCGCCTTGGTGGCAACCGCGCTTTACCTGACCATCAAAGGTGTTCGTACGGCCTAGCGGCTATTCCAAACCAAAATCCGCAAGAGTTACCACTTTACGGATCATGTCCGGGTCATATTCCACCTGACCGTCGAGGATGAGCATCGCCAGTCCATGGACCAGCGACCAGGCATGCAGCGTCGCCGTCGCGCGATGTTCCGGTGAGATATCTTCCGACATGGTTGCGGCAATGCCGGCGCGCAATTGATAGAAGGCCTCACCCATCTTGGTTGGGTTGCCGGCGGCGAGATCCACCTTGCCGACCCGGTCATAGATGAGGCGTACTAGCGCCGGATGCTCGACAGCCCAACGCACGTAAGTGACGCCCATTTCTCCGAACCCTTCCCGGCCGCCGCCAACGGACTGCGCTGCCTGAGCCTGATGCGCGCCAAGCTGGTTCAGTGCTTCAAGCGCCAGCGCATCAAGCAATGCGTCTTTATTGGGAAAGTGCCGATAAAGGGCCGTCGCTGAGACCCCCAGTTCGCGGGCCAGCGCACGCAGCCCGAGGTCCGGATGATTTTGTCCGCCGAATTTTTCCATGCCCGCCGCAATAGCCGCCGCGCGCAAGTCTCCATGATGATAAGTGCCCGATTCCTTGGAGGCGTCCCTGGAGGATTCTTTAATGTTGACACTGTTATCTTTAACGTTCATGTTAACAGCATAAACATTTGGACTCGGTAAGCCAAGGGGAGTTTGCACCAGTGCTATTTTTTGCAATTGCCGCGGCTATCATCGCTGTCACCGTGGCGGCGGCCCATTACATTCTCGGGGAGCGGGCGGTGCTAAAGCCGCTTTTTGCCGAACCAACAGATGGTCTGTTGGCTACACCGACGATGCGCCATCTGACATGGGCGATGTTCCAGCTGCACTCGCTGGTCTGGGCCAGCCTGGGTATCGTGGTTTTGCTGAACCGGCTTCAGGGCGGCAGCGATTTGATCGGGTATCTCGCTATCCTGATTTTCACCGCATCCGGGATTGGAAATTTTGCAGCCCTCCAGCGTCCGCATCCCGGCGGCATATTATTGTTTCTCGCAGCGGGAATGACCGCTGCCGATATCTGGTTTAACTAAGAAGGAATTGAACATGGCCAGCGTTATTGAAAACACCATTCGCTCTGCCGTCACACCCGTGATGGGCGCAGTCGCGAATTTCAATCGCAAACGGATGAAAGCACCGGAAGGTGGTCATCCCTATCTGACTGGTATTCACAAACCGATGACGGAAGAGGTAACCATCGCCAACCTGCAAGTGGATGGCGAAATCCCGGCCCAGCTTGACGGCCGCTATCTGCGCATTGGCCCCAATCCCGTAACCGCGCCCGACGAGGCTAGCTACCACTGGTTCGTGGGCGATGGCATGGCACATGGTATCCGCATGACAGAAGGCAAAGCTGAATGGTATCGCAATCGCTGGATCCGCTCCAACGCTGTGAGTGATGCGCTGAGCGAAGAGCGCAAACCCGGCATCCGCAAACCACGGACCGATACCGCAAATACCAATATCGTGGAAATTGGCGGCAGAACCTTTGCGATTGTTGAAGCTGGCGGCTTTCCTGTTGAACTGACCGACGAGCTGGAAACAGTTTCTCACAATCCGTTCGATGGCACGCTGCAAAACGCTTTTTCCGCTCACCCGCATTTCGACCCCAAAACCGGCGAGATCCATGCAATCTGCTATGATGCGCCGGTTATGGATACGGTCTGGCATGTGGTGCTTGGACCAGATGGCAAGGTGAAGCGGGAAGAACCTATTCCGGTTAACCAGGGACCGTCCATCCATGATTGCCAGATCACCGAAAACCATGTGCTGGTCTTTGATCTGCCCGCGACCTTCTCGATGAAGCGGATGTTGGCTGGCTATGCGTTCCCCTATGACTGGAACCCCGGTCATAAGGCCCGTGTCGGCCTGTGCCCTCGCAATGGCTCTGGTGCAGACACAATCTGGTGCGATGTCGATCCCTGCTATGTCTATCACCCCGCCAATGCTTTTGAGACGGAAGACGGTAAAGTCATCGTCGATGTCGTGGTCCATGAAAGCACCTATGCCCGCACCACTTTTGGCCCCGGCGGCGAATGGTCACGGCTGGAACGCTGGACCGTTGACCCTGTCACCAAGAAAGTAGCTCGCAAAACCCTGAACGATCGCGCACAGGAATTTCCGCGCTATGACGAACGGCTTACCACCAGCGACTATCGCTATATTTACAGCATAGCCCTCGCCGGTGAACCGGATCAGCTCGACATGGCCGGCAACGAACTGTTCAAACATGATTTGAAAACCGGCGAAACGGCCGTCCGTCACTTTGGTGAAAACCGGCATCCCGGAGAATTTGTTTTTGTGCCTCGCTCACCTGATGCTGACGAAGATGATGGCTGGCTTATTGGTCTCGTGATCGACATGAACAACCAGACGACCGAGCTGCAGATCCTGAAAGCCAATGACTTTACCGGCGATCCGCAAGCAGTCATCCACGTCCCGCATCGGATCCCGCCGGGCTTTCATGGTAATTGGGTCAGCGCGGGATAAGCGTTAGCTTTTCTCGATTCTCGCAGAACCAAAGCCTTCGGAAAATTGTGGGGCCTCGTCGATAATCTCGTCCCAGTCGGCTTTGGACCCGACAAAGATATGGGCGGCATAACCGCGATGGCCGGGGTCATTGTCTAGCAATCCGGCAGGCACGAAGAACAGATTGCTTTTCTGCCCATCCAGGGGAAGCGGACTGCCACAAGTTTTGCAAAATACCGAATGCCATCCATCTCCGCCCGGAACGAAGAATCTGGAAATCAGCTCTTCTCCACGCTCCCATGCGAAATTATCGCGGGTGGCGTGGAAGACGGCATTGCCATTTGTCCCCGATACTTTTCGGCATTTGGAACAATGGCATTGTCCAATCGGGCCAGGCGGACCGCTGATCGAAAATGATACTCCGCCACAGAGGCAGCTGCCGGTCAATTTATCCGTCATGGTCTTATGTCGATCCTTTTTCAGATTTCGCATCGAGTAAACATCATATCGGATCAGAGACAAGAACCAACACGTCTGTTGACAAATCGGCACGCCCGCTTCGATATGCTGACAATAGACAAACAAATAATGAGCGAAATAATGAGCGAACTGCCGATAGCGGATAGACTCATGTAAACAGGAGATACTGATGGCTGCCTCTTGGAAGAAATACTTGCCGCTGGTAATGTTCCTTCTGTGTCTCGGTCTTGCAGACACCGCATCCGCACAATCCGCAACCGGTTATGAGTCCGGCCATACCGCTCTGGAAGTTTGGGATGCCGAAGGGCAAGCCAATGCTCCGCAATGGGTGCGGATCTGGTTGGTGATAATGCTAACCAGCTTTGCGGCTGGATTGCTGTTTGTCTGGAAACGAGTGGAAGCACGTTGGGTCGTCGGCGGTTTGATAGCAACCATCCTTGTCATCCGATTTGGGATTCCGGCCACGGGGGTTGTCAAGCTTTCGGGCCTCGTCGCACTGGTACATCTGATCTGCTGGTCGCCAGCGCTTTATCTCTTGCTTAAGAACCGGCCATTTATGAAAGAACGGTCTTTATATGGCTTTTGGACGGGTCTGATCACGGCCGTGATCCTGTTCTCCTTCATCTTCGATATCCGCGATGCCGCGATTTATCTCGACCATATGATGGGAATAGGGATGCTCTCCGCCTAGCAAAAACACCGATTGCTCACTGGCCGCTAGTAACCGACACTCGGTTTCAAACAGCGGTCAGGAGATGGATATGAGAACCGTCATAGTTACAGGTGCATCGAGCGGCATCGGCGAAGCTACTGCCCGCAAATTGGTTCAGTCCGGATATAATGTCATGCTCGCAGCCCGGCGGACAGACCGGCTGGAAGCCATTGTCGAAGAATTGGGAGAGCAGGCCGCCTTTCATACCACAGATGTCAGCAGCCGGGAAGATCAGGAAGCGCTGGCGGCGGCAACAATAGAACGGTTCGGTCAAGTGGATGCCTTGGTCAGCAATGCCGGTATCATGCCCGTGTCGTTGATCGAAAAAGGCGATGTCGAAGACTGGGACCGGATGATCGACGTCAACCTGCGCGGCGTGCTCTATGGCATTAACGCCGTGCTACCAGCGATGGTCGAACGCAAGGACGGGCATATTATCATCATTTCCTCCATCGCGGCGCTACAGACCTTTCCTTCAAGCGCAGTCTATTCCGCAACCAAGTCCGGCGTGCGGTCGATGAGCGATACGTTGCGCAAGGAAATGACTACCCATGGGGTCCGTGTCACGACCATCTTCCCCGGCGGGGTGAAGACAGAGCTGGGCAGCAGCATCAAGGATGAATCGGTCTTGGAAATGATGGGCGGTGTGTTCAATTTCGAATTTCTCGAACCGGAAAACCTGGCCGATAGTGTCGCCTATGTGCTCGGACAACCGCCTTCTGTCTGTGTCGGAGAACTGATGATCCGCCCGACCGGTCAGGCCTGATCCGGGGCGTCTAAATCTCCTCCAGCCGGCAGTCACGCTGCTCCAATATATGCCGCATTTCGCGATAGGCACGCGGCGTATCAGTTAGCGGAATATAGGGATGGAGATGATGTACGATGTGATATTGCATGCCCATCGAGCCAATATTGCCCCAACTGCTTTTGAACGCACGGGTGTCGCGGTAACGCCCAGTCTTGTCCGCAGGATGGTGGGGCGCCCAGCTTAGGAAAAACTGGATGTAAGTCAGCCCGATTTGTCGAGGCAACCACCACAGCAGAGCCGCCTCCAGCGCATGTCCGGACCAGGCGAGCGCGATCAATATTCCGAAATGGATGATTTGAAAAAGCGCACCATCGAGCAACACATCCGGCCGTCCAATATCTCGCAGAACATCACCATATTTGTTGAACCCGCCCTCAGCTCCCGGCTGACGGTTCTGGATGGACTTCCAGATAGCATGCCACGGTCCGCGCGCCTTGCTACTAATATCAGGATCAAGCGCCGGGTCATTGGCATGCAGATGATGCTGGATATGGGTCAGCTTGGCTACGCGATAGGGCAGCACCAGCGGTATGGTTGACACATGTCCAACCAGTTCGTTGAGCCAGCGCCATTTGGTGCCCTTGCGTCCTATAATATCGTGCTGTGCTTCATGCGACGGCAGATAACAGAGCATCACGTTTAACGTGGCAATGATAAAACCCAGCCAAAGCGGCATGATATCCAGAAAGACCAGTGGCCAAAGCGATAGCCAGACCAGCAAATTACCCAGTCCCCATACCACCGCTTCCCACGGCAAGCGATCGGCATATTTGCGGGCAATTGCCTGCTCCTGTTTGCGCAGGTCTTTTTCGGTCAGGGTCGCGCTCATATCCAGCGGCCCTTGATCTGTGCAAAAGCGCCCCATGCGCCGCCGATGCTCAAGCCCAGTGTCAGCGGTGCAAAACCCAGCGGCGCCTGCCAGCCGAGCATTTGCATGATCTGCGCGAGCAATGGACCCAGAAATCCGATACCGAAAATCAGCGGCATGAAATGGAGGATGTTTTTCAAAACAAATTGCACGATGCGTTCCTCTTCAGGAACAAATATTACCGCAGCAACGCGAAACAATCAAATATTTACAATATTGTCAGTAGCTGGGCCAGGCTGAGTGGCTCTACCCCGCCTTTCTTCGCTGGGTTTTTCGTGGTGTTTTACGACGCTTTGATTTGGTGCTTTTTTGCTCGCCAATCTCGCTGGCCTCCGCCCCTGCCGCTGATGCTATTTCTACCCTGCCTTCCACATTTGCCGCCGGCATCGCCTTGCTGAACAAATAGCCCTGCACCTGCACGCAGCCCTCCTCTTTCAGCTGGCTGAGCTGATCACTACGTTCGACCCCTTCGGCGGTCGTCACCATACCGAGGCTGGAAGCGAGACCGGTCACCGCGCGAATAATCGCCCGGCAGTCTTCACGGCTGTCGACTTCTTCGACAAAACACCTGTCGATCTTGATCTTGTCAAACGGAAAGCTTCGCAGATAGTTGAGCGAGCTATAGCCGGTGCCGAAATCATCCAGCGCAATACGTACCCCCAGAGAACGGATTTTATGGAGCAGTTCCACATTTGACTGGTTGTCATTCATCAACACCGATTCCGTGATCTCGAGCTCCAGCCGGTGCGGTGCCACACCCGTTGATGCCAGGGCATTGATGATCGTCGGCATAAGATTCGGGCTGCGCATCTGGGCCGGAGACAGGTTGACGGCAACGCTGAGATGCTCTGGCCATTTTGCGACTTCGTACAAAGCCGACCGAACAACCCATTCGCCAAGCTGGACAATCAGGCCTGTGTCCTCGGCCACCGGAATGAACACATCCGGCATGATCAATCCTTTTTCGCTGTGATGCCAGCGCAGCAAAGCTTCGTAACCGATTGTCTCGTTGGTATCGATGTTCACCAGCGGTTGGTAGTAAAGTTCCAGCTCGTTGCGTTTCAGTGCAGCCCGCAAATCCATTTCGATATTGCGCCGGTCCTGCACCGCCTCATGCATCGATCTTTCAAACAGGGAAGCACAGCCGCGGCCATTTTCCTTCGCATGATAGAGCGCGATATCAGCGTGCTTGATCAATTCGTCGCCACCATTGCCGCAATCCGGCGCCACCGCAATTCCGATACTGACGCCCGTGGCAACCGGCTGTCCTTCCACCATCACTGGCTCCGAGATTTTATCGATAATATTTGCCGCGACCTGCATGACATCCTGATGCGAGCCGACATTGCGCAAAGAGATCGCAAACTCGTCGCCGCCAAGTCGCGCAACCACATCTTCAATACCGATGTTATTTTCCAAGCGATTGGCCACCGCTTTCAGAACAAGATCCCCCGCGCCGTGTCCCAAGGTGTCATTGATTGTTTTGAAATGATCGAGATCAAGATACAGGACAGCCAGTTTCTGGTCATTCTTCATCCGCCCGATTGAACGTTGCAAAGACTGGTTAAACAGAGCCCGGTTCGGCAGATCGGTCAAACTGTCAAAATGGGCGAGATGGGCAACCCGGGCTTCTGCCTTTTTGGCGCTGGTAATATCAGCTGCGACACCGCGGATATGGTTGCTTTCTCCGTCCGCGGTCTTGATGCGCCGGCCGGATAGTCGCCACCAGCATTCTTCTCCGCCAAGCTTGATTGGTACATGGATATCGCGAAAAGCCTTTCCAGACGCCAAAGACTGCGCAAGCTGGTTACGCTCAATGGAGTCTTCGAACAGATCAACAAGCGGCAAATCACGCAATTCACTTATTTCCATGTCCACCGCCGTGGCAAAACGCGCCGACGGGTTCACTATCATATGATCACCATTCACTTCCCAAAGCCAGTCAGAACTCTGTTCGGCATAATCGTGGAGCAAAAGCCGGACGGTTTCCGCTGCATCCTTTTGCTTCGCCGCATGTAGATGGCGCTGCACAAAATTGAAGAAAAACATCCGGTAGATATAGTCGATGCAGAGCGCAAAAAAGATCAGCAATATTGCTGTACTTATACCGCCATATCCCTTTGCCGCGATAAATGCGCCTGCATAACATATTGTGGTAATGGACAGGTTATAGGTTTGCGCCCGCGGAACGCTGCCAAAAACAAATCCGCCAACGACCAGGCCGCCCATGGCAAGTATTGCAATGTCGAGATTGTAGGGAATCTGCCCAAAAGCAAACGGGATCGCCAGCACGCACGAAAACGCGATACTACTGATGATACTTTCGGTATGGATGTTTTTGATCGCTGCTTTGTAGTCCGCGGTGTCAGGGTCCAATGCAGCCTGCCGGAGAAAATTACGAACACTCACAAAAGCGGAGATGGCGACGTAGAAACAGGCTGTCGCAATGAATCCTACCTCCGCATAGGAGAATAGCAGAACCATGGCATAGATGGTCAGGGGCAGCGCAATCAGCGCCCCGATGCGTGATATCTGTCCAAAAGATTTCAGCTGCTCACGAGCGACAAGTTCTGTCGTTTCATGATCAGCATTGATCTTGAAATTCCAGACCTTCTTCTGCATCTCCAGCAAACGCTGTAATGTAATCGTCTCTCCCATATGCGCGCCCTGATTTACTCAATGTTACAAATGTTGGCAGGACATTAGATCGGGAGAGTTTGCATAAAGTTAATGAAGGATAATATCTATTGATCTGAGTGTCTTAAACTTGATCTCAGAAACCGAGATCTTCCGATAAACATTGGCAATCGGGCAATGGTTTCCGCCCCGCACGCCTCGTCTCTCCGCCGCAAAGCCATTAAGGTCTCTCAATCCAACTGACCCAATAGGAGACTGGGGCGCGGGCTTGCTTCCCTAAATGCAGAACCGATTCTATAGCTTTGATGGATAGCCCGCGATCGGGCGGCAAGCGGCAACGGGGGCCGTATTATGAAACGTTTTTATATATCGGTTTTGACCACCTTTGCCTGGCTCGTAACCACACAACCCGCCGCAGCGCAGGAGATATTTATCGGGATAGCCGCCCATGAAGTTGATACCCCTCTATCCTTTGACATCGGAGAAGAAGGTGTCAATTTCCAAGCCGGTTATCGCGGAAAGCGCATTGAAACCTTGTCCGTCATCGGTGCACCTTCGCCTTATGTATTTGCATCAATCAACAGTGCCGGTGACACCAGTCTTTTGGCGGCGGGTTTGAGCTGGAAAATAGGCAAAAAATTTTACCTGCGCCCCGGTATTGGAATTGCCATTCATGATGGCCCATCCTTGCGCTTTGCAGCGGATGGCTCGCAGACCCAATTGGGGTCGCGTATATTGTTCGAGCCAGAACTGGCAGCTGGCGTGCAATTGTCGGAGCGTGTCGATCTGGAAGCAAGCTGGGTTCATGTCAGCCACGCGCAGCTGTTCAACCGCAATCAAAACCCCGGCCTAGATATCGTCGGCCTACGGTTGGTGATCAAACTGCCTTGACATCTCAAAATATATGTAACAACTTACATATATGAAAAATGATTATCTCCGCAACGCAGGAATAAAAACACTTGGCACGCGCATCAGGCGTCTGTTTGAACGGCTGAACAGTAATGTGACCGATGTTTACCGCCGCGAGTTGGACTTTGAACAACGCTGGTTTGCGCTCGGCATGCTGCTCAAGGATCACGGCCCGATGAACAGCCGCGATGCGACAAAGATGCTTGGCCAAAGCCATGTTGCGATGGTTCAGGTTGTGGGCGCCATGGAAAAAGCAGGTCTGTTGGAACGCAAGACAGACACAAGCGATGCGCGCAGCAAGATATTGCACCTGACCCCCACCGGTTCCGAAAAGCTGAAGCAGGTATCGGCAATATCCCGCGTGGTGGATCAGGCCGCCGAAGCACTATTGAAGGAAGCGGCGCCCGATTTTCTCAAACAACTAGACGCGCTGGATGACGCGCTCGACCGGCTGAGCTTTGCTGAGCGTATTGAAACAGCATTCACCGATGGAGACAAAAAACCATGATATCAGTATTCCTATTGTCACTGCAGCCAATACCGGCAGATTGCACCGAAGAACGGGCCGCTGTCGCCGAAATGGCAGAAGCGATCGACCGCAAATATGTCCTTGCCGATGTTGCAACCCGCTCGGCCGCCGCAGTCAGGAAAAAACTGCACGAAGGCGATTTCTATCAACATTGTACCGATAGCGAAGCCTTTGCAAAGCAGATGACCAAACAATTGCGCGCTATTCTAAACGACAGCCATGTCTTCGTTGAATATGCACCGAATTCCTCTCAGGCCGGAGAAGATGACTGGCTGGAAAAATGGAGAGATGGCGCACCGGCCAGAGGCTTTGGCATCAAACAGGTAGAGCGGTTAAAAGGCAATATTTCCTATCTTCATCTGACTGATTTCTATGAGTTTTCAACGGCCGAAAAAGCAATGACAGCTGCTTTTGAACTGGTGCGCAGCAGCGATGGCCTGATACTCGATCTGCGCAACAATCCCGGTGGATCTCCGGAAACCGAATGGCCCGTGCAATGGACTTTCATGGCACCGGGTGCCACAATCCCGCTACATCGCGAAACCCGCCATGGTAAAAAGCTGGATATGAAAGAACCGGCACTGAAATGGCCGCGATATGGAACCGAACGGCCGCTCGCCATCATTGTCGACAAAAGTACATTTTCCGCCCCAGAGGCCGTTGCCTATTCGCTGCAGGCACAAGGCCGGGCAGTTGTCTTTGGCACTCCAAGCGGCGGCGGAGCGCATATGCTGGGCGATGCCGTACCCTTGACAGGCGGCTGGCACATCGTGATTCCAGAAACCAGACCCTATAGCCCCCATACAGGAAGCAATTGGGAGGGAACCGGGGTTATTCCTGACATCGAAACATCAAAGGAAGATGCTGTCGATACCGCACAAAATTGGATTACAAGGAAACTGGAATCAAAAAGGGCGGCTTCCAAAACGGAAACCGCCCCTTGATCTTGTCAATAAGCCGTTCGGCTTATTTCGGTGAACCTATTACTTGAGTTCGACCGTACCGCCAGCTGCTTCGATCTTGGATTTGATCTCTTCAGCTTCTGCTTTGTTAACGCCTTCTTTAATTGCTTTAGGCGCGCCTTCGACGAGAGCTTTCGCGTCGGTCAGGCCCAATGCGGTGATCGCACGAACTTCTTTAATCACCTGAATTTTCTTGCCGCCATCGCCGGTCAGAATGACGTCAAATTCGTCTTTCTCTTCAGCAGCCGCTTCGCCGCCACCAGCAGCTGGGCCAGCAACTGCAACAGCAGCTGCAGCAGATACGCCCCACTCTTCTTCAAGAGCTTTGGACAGTTCAGCCGCTTCCATAACGGTCAGTTTCGATAGTTCTTCAACCAATTTAGCAATATCAGCCATTTTCAATACACTCCAAATTTCTAATCAATTATTTCGGTAAAAATTATTCACCCGAAGCGGCATAAGCGCCGACTACGCGTGCAAGGGCTCCAGCTGGTTCTTTGACAACCCGCGCGATTTTCGTTTGTGGTGCAACAAGCAGACCAACAATCGTACCGCGAAGTTCATCAAGAGAAGGCATAGAGGCCAGAGATTTAACGCCTGCTTCGTCCAGAAGGGTGTCACCCATTGCGCCGCCAACGATTTCCAATTTATCGTTAGACTTTGCAAATTCGACTGCGATTTTCGCAGCCGCCACCGGATCATCCGATGTGGCAAGAGCGACCGGCCCAGACAGCATATCTGCTATCGGAGCATAGTCGGTTCCTTCCAGAGCGCGTTTGGCAAGGCGGTTTTTTGAGACTTTGAAGCCTGCACCAGCTTCACGCATCTTTCCGCGGAGATCCGTGGACTCGGCCACGGTAAGGCCCAGATTGCGTGTCACCACAACAACCCCGGCTTCCTTGAAAGTCGCGTTCAGCGCAGCAACGGCTTCGGTCTTTTGACCACGATCCATATTTTGCTCCTTCACGTGGATTGCGTTTTTGAAGCGCAATCCGCTTTCTTCAATAACGCCACCCCAGTGCGAACCAGAATGGCGAGCGAAAGAACCAACCGAAGTCAGTCCTGTATAATCCGAAGGGGGGTTTTGGTCGCCTGATCGCGCTAGAAAACGCTGATTGCAAACCCGTGAGTGTCCTCACGAAAAAAACTGATCCCCGTCTAGGCTGGAAATTAAGAGAGGCAAATTCCCCTCACCGGCTGTCTCGGACGGAAATTGTGATTCTTTGCAGAACCGCAATTTGTGGAGAGCGCTCTAGCGTGATGGGCGAATATGTCAACAAAGAAGCAAAAGAAATGGTGCTGCTAGGGAGAATTGAACTCCCGACCTCGTCATTACCAATGACGCGCTCTACCACTGAGCTACAGCAGCACTAGTTTCATTGCGAGAAGCCATCTGCTTCAGGCCCCGCGCCTATGGCGAAAGGGTTAAGGACTTGTCAAGCGCAGTTGCAATTTTCCTGTTTCGCTGGCAAATATTATCTATGCCCAAGCCACAGCCCAAGTCAGAAAAGCGTCGCAAGGAGGTCGAGAAAGCCGATCGCCTTGCGGAACAATTGCGAGCCAATTTGCGGCGACGCAAAACACAGGCCAAGGATTTGAAATCGGCTGACCCTGAGTAAAGGCCAGCATGGCAGATGGCTATACAGTAACGGCAGCCCGTTCCGGTTCGATAATCTCAAAATCTGTCACGGCATCAATGAAGCTTTGTGCCACGGGGGTAACTTCTTCTGTCGCCGGGTCAAACCAGACATAAGTCAGCTTAACGACATTCAGCAATGTATTTTCCCTCACAATATGAGCGATGGCGGAATAGCTGGTCCGGCCGAATCGGGTGATACGCAGGCAGACATCGATCAGATCATCTGCCTTGGCGGGCGCCCGAAAATCCACTTCAGCATGGCGCACCCAGTTATCTCCGCCAAATAGCTCCAGAAACCTGCCAGGCGAATCTTCATTGCCCGTGGCACCGACGAGCTCACGAAAATATTCGGTTACGCCGATATCAGCAAAAGCAAGGTAATTTGCGTTAAACACAATGCCCTGCATATCAGCCTCGGCATAGCGCACACGGACGGGAGTGATCAGGCGAAAGCCGGCGCGCGGGTCGTTAGTATCTGTTGTCATGAAGAAATTTGTCCGTTGATATTGGCGCTCCGCCCTTGATGCGAAGCACGTCAGCATTCAGTTTAAAGCAGTAGACTAAAGACGCGCGCATTGCTCCTTGAGCCAATCATGCGCATCGCCTTCGACCTGCGGCCCGATAATATCCAGCACTTGCGCATGATAATCGTCAACCCATTGGCGCTGGCTGTCGGACAACATAGCAACATCAATCAGTCGCCGGTCGAGCGGCGCAAATGTCAATGTTTCAAAACCCAGCATGTCCTGCTCTGCCCCAGGGACTTCCCGCTCCTCGACAAGGATCAGGTTTTCAATTCGAATACCAAAAGCATCATCCTTGTAATAGCCTGGTTCATTGGAGCAGATCATGCCTGCAACCAAGGGTTCGGCAAATCCACCAAAAGCGGCGATCCGCTGTGGTCCTTCGTGCACCGACAGATAGGCACCCACCCCATGGCCTGTGCCATGGGCATAATCGACGCCATCGGCCCAAAGATATTGCCGCGCCAATATGTCGAGCTGCCCACCCGTTGTGCCTTTGGGGAAGACCGCCTTTGCCAGCGCGATATGCCCTTGCAGCACCTGCGTATAGCGCTTGATCATTTCCGCCGTAGGTTCACCGACCGCCATAGTTCGCGTCACATCGGTCGTACCATCGCGATATTGCCCGCCGCTATCGACCAGATAGAGTGTACCGGTTTCAATCTTGCGATTGGTTTCCTCATTCACGCTGTAATGACAAAGCGCTCCATTGGGCCCTGCACCGGAAATTGTACGGAAGGACAGATCCATCAACTTGTCGGATTTTCCGCGAAATTCTGCGAGTTTGGCTGCGACCGACAGTTCGTCATGACCACCTTCCGGCGCTTCCTGTGCAAACCAGTGCAGAAATTGACTGAGCGCCGCGCCATCGCGAGCCTGAGCTGCTTTGTGGCCGTTGACTTCGGTTTCGTTCTTAATCGCTTTGGCCAATATGGTCGGATCGCGCTTTTTGACGATATGAGCGCCAGCGCCTTCCAGCTGCTCAAATATCGCGGCTACCGATCGCTCCGGATCGACGCCGATCTTCTTGGCGCCATATTCCGCCAATGCATCGGGAAATTCGCTGTAGTCGCGGAGTGCGACCGCGTTGCCAAGATGCACCCTGACCTCATCTGTCAATTTTTCTGGCGCAACAAACAACTCTGCATTGCCATCCGCTTTGACAATCGCATAACCGCGCGGGACCGGAGTATTGTTAATATCCTTCCCACGAATATTAAATGCCCAAGCGACCGAATCGAGCGCAGCGATGACGGTTGCATCCAGACCTTCCTCTTTCAACCACGTGGCAATATCTGCGCGCTTGTCCGCCGCGCTTTTCCCGGCGAATTCATCAGGCTGAACATCAAGCTTGGCGAGCGATGGCTCTGGCTGATCTTCCCAGACTGCGTCAATAGGGTTGGACTTTACGGCGAGAAGCTTGGCACCGTTCTTTGCCAGCTTGGCCTTGGCCGATTTCGCCCAATCCTGTGTATGCAGCCACGCGTCGTATCCGATCGATGAACCTTCGGGCGCATTTTTACCCAGCCAGTCGATGACACTCTGGTCCGCTGTACCGACATATTCATAAAGATTGCCATCGACCTGATCGCGCACCTGAATAGTATAGCGCCCATCCACAAAAATCGCAGCTTTGTCCTTCAGCACGACCGCAGAACCGGCGGAGCCGCCAAAACCCGTGAGCCAGGACAGACGCTGCGCATAGTCGCCGACATATTCGCTCATATGCTCGTCGCAAATCGGGACGACAAAGCCATCAAGACCGTCTTTAGCCATTTGCTCGCGCAGGGCGGCAAGCCGCGCTTCATAAGTGGACATCAACATCGGCTGCGAAACTCCTTGAATTAGTGGCTGACCAAACACATAGGTGTTTTAGACGATTTCCGCCACCGATTTCACAGATGAGAGGCGTTATGAAACAGATATTATTCCCCTTCCTGCTTGCCGCCAACCTGGCTGCTGCTCCCGCTTTCGCTGAATCTCAAACAACAGAAGAGACCATGACAAAGAAAATGGAAAAACCACCTGTCGCCGAGCAGCGACCCTATAGTTACGAACGCCATGGCTATACCATCAGCGACCCTTATCATTGGTTGAAAGATCAAAGCTATCCGAAGATCGATGACGAAGATGTGCTCGATTATCTGAAAGAGGAGAATAAGTGGTTTGAACAGAATATGGCCGGCCAGAAAGCGCTGACCAACGAGCTGTTCAAGGAAATGAAAGCGCGGATCAAGGAAGACGAAAGTTCGGTCCCGCAAAAGGATGGCGACTGGATTTACTGGACCGCCTTTGACGAAGGTGCGCAATATAAGAAATGGTATCGCAAACCTGCCGCTGGCGGTGATGACATTCTTATCCTTGATGAAAATGCCTTGGCGGAAGGGAAGGAATATTTCCGCCTTGGCGCATTTTCCGTGTCTCCGGATGGCAAGCTGCTTGCCTATTCATACGATGACAATGGGTCGGAACGGTTTGACGTGCATTTTCGTGTGCTCTCTACCGGGGAAGAATTGCCGGACGTCATTCCCGGTACGCTTTCCAGCCTGGTCTGGTCCGCTGATTCCAAAAACCTGCTCTATGGCTTGGCCAATGAAAACTGGCGAACCGATAACGCACGGCTGCATGTTCTCGGCACAGACATCAAGGATGATCTGGAACTATACAAAGAGGAGCAGGACGGCTTTACCGTCGGCATAGGCCTGACCCAGTCAGAGAAATTTATCGTCATCGCAACTGGCGACAATGAAACCAGCGAAGTGCGTTTGGTCCCGACAGACAATCCAACGGCGGAGCAAGTCCTGATATCTCCCCGCAAAAAGGGGCGTGAATATTCAGTCGAGGAGCATGACGGAACGCTTTATATACTCACCAATGATGAACACGTAAATTTCCGGCTTGCGACTGCTTCGCTCGACAATCCCGGCGAATGGACGACACTAATCGCCGGGTCAGACGAATTTTACCTAACCGATATGACCGCCTTTAAGAATTTCTATGTCACCGAAGGCCGCGAAAATGGTCTCGATCAGATAGATATATGGTCCTATGATAGTTCCATCAAGGAGCGTATCAAATTTCCCGAAGCCAGCTACAATGCCGGCCTCGACGACAATCCAGAATATGATGTCAGCAAGTTGCGGTTAAGCTACGAGTCCATGGTCACGCCCGATACGGTTTATGATTTTACTCTGGCCAATGGCACTTTGGAAACGCTGAAGGTCCAAGAAATCCCGTCAGGCTATGATGCGGAGGAATATACCACAGAACGGCTGACCATAAAGGCACGAGACGGCGCGATGGTTCCGGTATCGTTGGTTTACAAGAATGGCACAAAACTGGACGGCAGCGCGCCACTGCACCTCTATGCCTATGGCGCCTATGGATATGCTGTCCCGCCGAGCTTTTCGACTACAAGACTATCCCTGGTCGACCGCGGATTTGTTTATGCTATCGCGCACATCCGCGGCGGTGATGATCTGGGGCGCGACTGGTATCTGCAGGGCAAGTTGATGCAGAGGACCAATACGTTCAACGATTTTGTCGATGTTGCTAAAGGACTGGCAGATAAAGGCTATACCTCAAAGGGGCGGATTAGCGCCTCGGGCGGCTCTGCCGGCGGCGAGCTAATGGGCGCGGTCGTTAACAGTGATCCTGCTCTATGGGGCGCAGTTGTGGCTCATGTACCTTTTGTCGACGTGCTTAACACCATGCTGGATGAAAGCCTGCCGCTCACGCCCGGTGAATGGCCGGAATGGGGCAACCCAATTACCGACAAGGCGGCCTTTGAATATATACGCAGCTATTCCCCCTATGACCAGGTCAGCGCGCAGGACTATCCACCGATGCTTATCACCGGCGGCCTTAACGACCCGCGCGTGACTTATTGGGAGCCTGCCAAATGGACCGCCAAATTGCGCACGACCAAAACGGATGACAATATCTTGCTGCTCAAAACCAATATGGGGGCGGGCCATGGCGGCAAGTCGGGGCGTTGGAACCGGATTGAGGAGGTCGCAGAGGAGTTTGCGTTTATCTTGTGGCAGATGGGTATGACAGAAGCAGAGAAATGACCGAGCATCGGCTAGAGATCGTAGCCCAACCGGAGGATATTGACGAGCTGGGTCACGTCAATAACGCGGTTTGGGTTCGCTGGATCCAGGAACTCGCCACGGCGCACTGGCACTCCATTGCACCGTCGGAATATATTGAGCGCTACATCTGGGTCGTAACCAGACATGAAATTGACTATCGTGGCAACGTAGTCGCCGGCGAAAAAGTAACGGGCCGTACCTGGATTTCAGACCCGCCCAAAGGCGCGCGTTTCTGGCGTAATGTCAGTTTTGCAGGAGCAGATGGCAAGTTGAAGGTATCTGCCAAAACCAACTGGGCCATTATTGATCAGAAAAGCGGCAGACCGGTGCGGGTGCCGCAGACGCTCGCAGACTTGTTCCTGCCGCCCGAATAAGCGCTCAAGGCGCCGGTATTGGGGTTACTGGTGCTAGCGGTGAAGGTTGATCAACCCTTTCTCCTTCCGCGGTGCGCAGTTGCTGCGGTTCCAGTATCGCTGCTGTCTCTATGACATCCAACGCCCGGCGCGCTTCATTATAACGCCGTGCTTTTTCCATCCATTGACTGGTCAGCTCATCACCATTTTCTGTGCCTGGCAATTTTTCAATCTCTGCAATCGCAGCATCTATATTGCCATTTTCTACATAACGCTTCGCACGTATGAGTCGTTGTTGTGGTACCGGAGACGGCGTTCCATCCCGGCGGATCACGAACAGTTCGGACATTTCCCGCTTGAAATCTGTCCAAAACCCCTCGCCGCTGGAACCGCTTGTCAAAGATGGGCCGATATCATCAAGACCCGTCGCCAACTCTTCTAGAGTCACTGGCTCGCGAGATGCATTCACGATTGTTGTTACCGCCTTGGGTTGAGCATCGCCGAAACGCAAACGAAGCTGCGATTCAATATAACCAAGCGGAGACCCGCGGTCGAGCGCCCGGCGAGCCGCAAAGGCAATCAGCAAACCTTCAGCCCGCGCCGCATTGCCGGACGCTGCCTGTGCTTGCACATTGATCCGCGATAGCCGGTCTTCAAGGTCAGCGACCCGCACCGCCAACGCTCGCTCTTTATCGGGCGTCAGTGCCGGAATTTCTGTTGGCACAGGTTTTACCGGCGGCGGCGGTAATACCGTTCCGTCCGCATCAATCCGTTTCGCCAATGCCGAGGCGGGGTCGTCAGCAACCGCTGTCGGACTGGTCTTGGCGCCGGTCGCAGCAACGGCGCTTTCCGCGCCGGTTGCAAAAGGGTTGTAGCGCGAAAATATCCAACCAGTTAGAATTGCCCCACCGACAAACGCAACGACCATCAGAACCAGAACATTGCGGGTCAAATTGCTTTTCCCACCTGACGAAGCGATTTTTTCATAGTCCCGGCTCATTCAATTTTCCTACATCCTGCCAGCGCCTTCTGCGCCAGCCGTAAATATCAGATAGCATCCTCATCGCAGACATAGTCGCCCAGCCAGAGACAGTAAAGCATCGTCCGTGGGTCTCTTCGCAGCCTGCACGGTTTTCCAGCCGTCTCCCGCGGCCTCCGCAATATTGGGTGATAGAGCTGCTATATCATTTACCGATCGATCGATACCAAGACGGTCCAGCTCCTGGATCAGTATCTTCGCCGCGCGCACGGAGTAGAGCAGAACCACGTGACCCTGCCTTAGCGCTGCACGTGCCTTTTCCCCTAGTGGCAGGGCACGGGCCTGATAGACACGGCGCAGGACAAGCTGACGCCCGGAAATGGTCGTTTTGACGTGATCCTTACCGGTCAGGCGCAGGATTTTCCGGTACCGATCAGAGGGAAGTGACCGCAGCAGCTCTTCCACACCACCCTCTCCGACTTCCGCGACATCCAAACCGGACTGCCGGGCAATCTCTGCGGTTGCCTTTCCCACAGCCAGTACGGGTAATTTCCTGTATTTTTCCAATGCGCAACCAGCATATTTAACCGCATTGGCGCTCGTCAGCATCAAAGCATCAAATTGGGAATCCAGTGGTGCGTCCCAAGCCATTGTTTCCACTACAAAAAGCGGATCGACAATGGTCGATAAACCCATTTTTTCGGCCTTCTCCGCGGTTTCGCGAGCACCCTCAATCGGCCGCAGAATAATTAGCGACCGGGTCATCGGCCAAATATGACTTTCAATTCTGTGCTGGCTTGCCCCAATAGCTTGCGGGCCAGCCGGGCCGGAGCCTCAACGTCTCCCGCATCAAATTCAGATTCTCCGCCGATGTATTCACTGCCGTCGGGCAACAATATTTCCGACCGGAGACGAATCCTCATACCGTCGACAGTCGCTGAGGCTGCAACCGGACTGTGGCAATCGGCTGTGAGTTCTTTCAGAAACAACCGTTCCGTCGTCACAGCACGCGATGTGTTTGAGCAGGATATTTCTTTGAGAACACGGCGCAAATGGCTGTAATCGGATAATGTTTCGATGCCTATCGCACCTTGAGCCGGTGCTGGCAGCATTACATCCGGAGATATGTCAATGCCGATGTCATCCATGTCCAAACGATTCAGGCCAGCGGCAGCCAACAAAGTGGCGTGATACTCACCATCTTGGATTTTCTGCAACCTCGTCTGAACATTGCCGCGAATAAGCCGGATATCAAGATCGCTACGATGCCGCAGCAATTGGGCCTTGCGCCGCGGAGAAGCGGTACCGACAATCGCAGCTTGCGGTAAATCGTCTAGAGACCTCGCACCGATCAGTCGGTCATGGGTATCCGCCCGTTCCATCATCGCCGCGATGATGAAAACGTCTGGCCGCACGGTTTCAACGTCCTTCATACTGTGGACAGCGCAATCGATATCTCCGTCATTCAGCGCCCGGTCGAGTTCCTTGGTCCACAGCGCCTTACCGCCAAGTTCTGCCAGTGCGCGATCCTGTATCTTGTCGCCAGTTGCCACCATGGGCACCAGCTCGACCTGGTCGGGCCGCCAGCCATGCGCTGATAGTATCGCGGAAGCCGCCATTTCGGCCTGCGCCATAGCCAGCGGAGATTTGCGCGTACCGATCCGCAAGGGCCGATCAATACCCGCTAATTTTTCACGTTTGCTATCGCTGTCACCCGTCATGGCCCTTGTCCTAATCCCACCATGGCTTAAGTAAAAGGAATATGAGTATAATTTTGGGCATTGAATCAAGCTGCGATGAGACAGCGGCGGCATTGGTTACGTCAGATCGGGAGATTTTGGCCCATAAACTGGCGGGTCAGGAAGAGGCGCACGCCCCCTTTGGCGGTGTGGTGCCAGAGATCGCTGCCCGCGCCCATGCCGAGATCATAACACCGCTGATCGACGCAGCACTTGCCGAAGCTGATCTGACGCTGGATAAAGTGGATGCAATCGCTGCGACCGCCGGACCAGGACTGATTGGCGGTGTGATGGTCGGATTGGTCACCGGCAAAGCGCTCGCAATGGCAGCTGATAAACCGCTGGTGGCGGTCAATCATCTTGAAGGCCATGCGCTTTCACCGCGCCTGGCCAATGCTGATCTCGACTTCCCCTATCTGCTCCTGCTCGCTTCGGGCGGGCATTGCCAGATTTTGCGCGTGGATGGCGTCGGGCAATATCGCCGGCTGGCCACGACAATTGACGATGCTGCAGGTGAAGCTTTTGATAAAACAGCGAAAATATTGGGCCTTGGCTATCCCGGCGGACCGAAGGTCGAAGCGCTAGCCAAAACCGGTGATGCAGAAGCGGTGCCGCTGCCTCGCCCGCTCAAAGGATCGAAAGAACCGCATTTCTCTTTTGCAGGGCTCAAGAGCGCGGTGGTGAGAGCCCATCAAAGCGGTGAGCACCGGCCGGAAGATATCGCCGCTGCGTTCCAGCAAGCGACGGTTGATTGCCTGCAAGACCGTCTGGAAAAAGCGATAGGCGATCACGGGAAAGTGCGCCATCTGGTGGTTGCCGGCGGCGTCGCGGCCAATGGCCCTATTCGCGCCATGCTGGAGCGACTTGCCAGCGAACATGATATGCAATTTACAGCACCGCCGTCATGGCTTTGCACCGACAATGCGGCCATGATCGCCTGGGCAGGGGCCGAGCGTTTCGCGGCGGGTTTTACCGATCCGCTTGATTTTGTTGCCCGGCCCCGCTGGCCGCTAGACCCGACGGCCGAAAAAGCGCGCGGGGCAGGCGTGAAAGCATGACCAAAACCAACGCAAGAATAGGTGTAATTGGGGCCGGAGCATGGGGCACGGCACTCGCGCAAGTGCTATCGGAAGGGCAAGATGAACTTTTGCTATGGGCGCGGGAGCCTGAAGTTGTGGCACAGATTAACGAAAGCCACGAGAATCAGACCTTCCTGGCCGGATATCCACTGCGACAGAACATTCGTGCTACACAAAATATGGACGAACTCGCACCTTGTGAGGCCTTGCTGATCGTTACGCCTGCTCAGCACTTGCGGGCTAGCTTAACGGATTTACCCGATAGCAAAGCCGCCTTGGTCCTGTGCAGCAAAGGTATTGAAGAAGCGACCCGGCAATTGATGAGCGAGGTTGTTCAGGATATTCGGTCAGACAACCCGCTGGCAGTTCTATCCGGACCGACATTTGCCCATGAAGTTGCCCAGGGGCTGCCAACTGCCTTGACGCTGGCCTGCGATAGTGAAGCGCTTTGGGACAGGCTCAATCCTCTGATCTCCAAGCCTTCTTTCCGTCCCTATTATTCGGACGATATAGCGGGCGCAGAAATTGGCGGGGCGGTGAAAAATGTCCTCGCCATCGGCTGCGGCGTGGTCGAGGGGGCCGGTCTCGGTCAAAATGCGCGTGCATCAATTATCAGTCGCGGCTTTGCCGAAATGCTCCGCTATGGCGCGGCGCGCGGTGCACGCGCCGAAACGCTCTCCGGCCTTTGTGGCCTGGGCGATCTCGTCCTGACTTGCTCATCCGATAGTTCGCGCAATTTTTCGCTGGGCAAGGGATTGGGCAGGGGTCAGTCGGCAAAGGCACTTTTATCAGACCGCGCAACCGTTGCGGAAGGCGCCTTTACCGCAGCGGTGCTGCAACGTGATGCAAAAGCGCGAGGCGTTGATATGCCGATTGTCGATGCGGTTTGTGCATTGCTTGCCGGTGAAACCGATTCGAAATCAATTGTTGCACAATTGATGCGCCGTCCTCTGGTCTCCGAGCAGCGCTAGCGCAAAAGATGACAAGCCCGATTGAGTGGGGTAAAGCCCGTCTTTGCATTTTAACCCGCATTTTTTGAATAGCTTTACCAGCCGGAGATTTGTTTTTTGACCAGCCCGGAATCATCAGGCGCATCTTCCGGCACATCATCTGGTCCGATGACGGGCAAGGAATCCGCCGCCGATGGCGCACCTTCCGCAGCGTCAGGCGAGCAAGATGGTAAAGAAGATATCGCGGCGCTGGCCAAAGGTGGCCGGACCAATGTTTTCGGGTTCTTACTGCGGTTAGCAGCCCGGTTGCCCTTCTTGTTCATCGCCGGACGGATTTACGGGGCGGAAGCCTTGGGCCGCTTTGCCTATGCCATATTGATCGTGGAATTTGCAGCGCAGCTGGCGACCCTGGGTTTGAAGCGCGGGTTGGCCGAGCAACTTAGCCGCACGAAACGTCCGCATGTTCATGTTGTTTGGGATGGACTGCTGGTTAGCCTATTCGCATCGATGTTGGCGGCGGTGCTGCTGATCCTGGTGCCGCAAATCATGTTTCCGAACAGTGAAATTAACGGGCTAGACCGGTTTTTGCCGCTCGTGATCTTCACCATTGCAGGCGCGGATATTGCGCTTGCCGCCTTGGCCTACCGCTATGATATCGCGTCAACTGTCCGTGCTCGATCCATCGTGGAGCCGTGGACGATAAGCATCGCCGCCTTTCTGTTCTCCTACTACTCGCTGCGCGACGGTCTCATATTATCTTACGTCGTGTCGATGATCGCGGCCTTGATTGCATCATTATGGCCATTGTTCAAAAGCTATGGTCTGCCGTGGGGGTGGCGCCCCAAACCGATCGCGCTGGCCAAGCTGGCGCGCCGTAATATGCCATTGGCGGCCGCCGACGCAGCGGAATGGGGTTCGCGGCGACTGGACCTTGCGATTCTTGGTCTTTTCGCTTCCCCTGCCATTGTCGGCATCTACTATATCGCGCAGCAAGTCGCGAGCCTGCCGCAGAAACTCAAGACCAGTTTTGACCCGATTTTGGGCCCGGTCATCACCCGCAATCTCGAAGCGGGCAATATGAAGGCCATTGCCAATCAGGTCAGTCAGGTCGGGTTCTGGATCATTGCCGCGCAAGCCGGAATCGCGCTGGCACTCGCCATTCCCGGCGAAGCAGTGATGGGCTTGGTTGGCCCTAATTTTGTTGGCGGAACTGGTGCACTGGCCTTCCTATTGGCCGCAGAAGCTGTGGCTGCAACCGCAGTGGTTAGCGAAGCCGCGCTCGTCTATATCGCACGTCACCGCAACCTGCTCATCTCGCTATCAATGCTGCTATTGCAGGCCGCGCTCAGCGTTGCCTTCATCCAGATTTGCATGCGGCTGGGCTGGCCGCCGCTGTTTCAAGCGGCCTCGGTCGCTGCGGCGCTAATGGTTGCGCTGGCCTATGCTTCGGTGGTTAAAGCGATCTTCCTGTCAAAGCTGCTCAAGGCGCCGGTCAATGGGTGGCGCTGGTCGCTGATCATTGCGGTCATAGTCGCCACGGCCGTGGGTTATCTGGCGACCTATTTGCCGGAATGGGCAGAACTTATCATTGGCATTCCGATGATATTGGGCAGCTATGCCTGGGTCATCTGGAAATGGGGTTTTGGGCCGGAAGACCGAAAACTGTTCAAGATGAAAAGCTGAGTTTTTAACCCCGATCCTAGCCTAACCGTTGTTTCACCAATGCCCGCAAGTCCACTTCAGGTCGCGCGCCATAATGGGAAATGATCTCGGCGGCTGCAATTGCGCCAATGGTCAGGCAGTCATCCAAAGACCGCTCCTCGATATATCCGCTGAGGAAACCAGCAGCGAATAAATCGCCTGCGCCGGTCGTATCGACAATTTTTTCAACCGGCTCGGCTGCTACCGCATAGGTCTCTCCGCCTTGCACCGCGATTGCGCCCTTTTCGCTGCGCGTCACAACCAGAGTTTCGACCTGGGCTGCGGTTTGTGCCACAGCAGCATCAAAGTCCCCTGTTTCGCATAGCGATTTGATTTCTGCTTCATTGGCGAAAAGAATATCGATCATGCCGTCTTTGATCAGTCTGGCAAAATCATCCCGGTGCCGCTCAATACAAAAACCGTCCGACAGCGTGAACGCAACCTTTCGATCATTTTTGCGCGCAATATCAATCGCCAGAGCCATTGCCGCTTTAGGCTCATCGGCATCCCACAAATAGCCCTCAAGATAGAGGATCGCACCGCTGGCAATCAGATCGGCATCGACAGACGCAGGGGGCAAAAATTGGGAAGCGCCTAAAAAAGTGTTCATGGTGCGCTGCGCATCCGGGGTCACAAGGATCAGGCAGCGCGCGGTCGGCGGTTCCTTGCCAAGCGGCGGCACATCGAAATCAATGCCGGTGGCGCGGATATCATGCGTGAAGACTTCACCAAGCTGATCATCTGCAACCTGCGCGATCAAAGCACATTGCCGACCCAGCGTGGATGCTCCGGCCAGTGTATTCGAACCGGAACCGCCGCTGATTTCGCGCGCTACGCCCATGTCGCGATAAAGCTGCGTCGCCCGCTCCGCATCAATCAGCGTCATGGAACCCTTGTTGAGCTGCTCCTCCTCCAGAAACGCATCGTCTGCCTGCGCAATCACATCAACAATGGCATTTCCGACGGCGACAATATCGTAACGGGCTTCGGTGGTCATAAACATGTCCTTATATGGCGAGCAGATAAGCGCTGTCCGTTAAGGGTAAGCCGCTACAGGTTCAAGCAGAATTGACCCGAAGAGTAATTTCATGACATGGGTTTGCGATGATTGACGCCTTTCTTCTCTCCATCGGCCAGCTATCGGACCGGAGGATATTGTCGCTGCTCTTGAAGGTGTTCATCATCTCCTTGCTGCTCCTGGCGGTTTTCGGTGTGGGCGCTTATTTTCTGCTCGCCTGGATATTATCGCTCACCGCATTGAATGACGGTGGATGGTGGGCGGCGGCAGCGGCGGCGATTATCACGGCGCTCACCGCCATATTTCTTTTTCGCGTCATTGCGATCTTTGTGCTCAACATCTTTTCCGATGATATCGTCGATGCGGTTGAGGCGAAGCATTATCCATCCCGCGCAGAACTGGCTAAACCGCCAGGCTATATGCTCGGTTTGAAAATGGGGCTGGCATCGGTTGGACGGGCCATCGGTTATAATCTCTTGGCATCACCCATTTATATCATGTTGCTGATTACCGGCATTGGCGCACCGATTGCCTTTTTTGCGGTGAATGCGATCCTCATCGGCCGTGATTTACAGGATATGGTTGCCGCCCGCCATATCGGCGATGTTGCGCAGATGGATGAGGCGTGGCGGATCAACAAGGTAACCCGCTTTGGGCTCGGCCTGACCACTGCGCTGTTGCTTGCGGTCCCGTTTGTCAATTTTCTTGCGCCGGTTTTGGGAGCCGCTATGGCTACGCATCTGGTTCACAAGAAACGTGAAACTGCTCTGGAAGAAAGCAACTGACATGATCCGCAAGCTTATCATTCTATCCACCATTCCTGCCCTGTCCGCTTGTGTTTCCAGCGGCGCGGTGACGACACCGACAAGCTTGCCCACCGCAGCGGAATCTCCGCTCAGCAATGTTCAGGGGCTGGAACTGGTCATGGGTAAAACCGCCAGTCAGCTGAAACGACTATTCGGTAATCCCCAAGCAGATGTGGCAGAGCCGCCCGCTAGGAAACTGCAATTTTCCAGCGGCGCCTGTGTGCTGGATGCTTATCTCTATCCGGAAAAAACTGGTGGTGAGGGCAGGGTCACTCACATTGACACCCGGCGCAGCGACGGAGCGGAAGTGGACCGCGTGTCATGCGTCAACGCGCTGCGGGTGCGTTAGACTGACCTGATTCCCATTCCAAAAGAACATCAGGATCTCGTTCCTTTGACATCCGCCCTACTTTCTCTCGATCGAATTGAGTAGAATCAAGCTGCGACAATGCCCAGATCGCCGATCCCCGCACGACGCTGTCCTCATCATCCAGCAAAGCCGTAACCGACGGAACCAAAGACACATCTCCACTATTACCCGCCGCGATCAAGCTGTTGCGAACCATGCGGTTACGGCCCGACCGTTTGATCGGTGATCCGGAAAATATCTGCCGAAAATCCGCATCATCCATGGCAAGCAAATCGGCAAGGGCGGGCGCTGCCAGTTCAGCGCGAGGCAGAAACGCCTTGTTCGCTGCTGCGGATTCGGCAAATTTATTCCATGGGCAGACCACCAAGCAATCGTCACAGCCGTAAATATGATTACCGATAGCTTTGCGATATCGGTGGGGGATCGGGCCTTTGGATTCTATTGTCAGATAGGAAATGCAGGCCTTAGCATCCAGTCGGTAAGGCTCCGGAAAGGCATTGGTCGGGCAGATATCCTGACATGCAGAACAACTGCCGCAGCGATCCCGACCTCTGGTCGATGCTTCCAATTCCAGGGTCGTATAAATCGCGCCGAGAAATAACCAACTTCCATGGCTCTGACTGACCAGATTGGTGTGCTTGCCCTGCCATCCCAGACCGGCTGCTTCGGCGAGTGGTTTTTCCATCACCGGCGCGGTATCGACAAATACTTTCACTTCACAATCGACTTGATCGACCAACCAACGCGCGGTGCGTTTCAGTGCTTTTTTGACCACATCATGATAATCCTTGCCCTGCGCATAAACCGATATGCGGCCACGATCCGGTATTTTTTCGAGGGCAAACGGATCGCGCGCCGGAGCATAGCTCATCCCCAGCATGATCACCGAGCGCGCCTCCGGCCAAAGGTTTTCCGGGCTCGCGCGCTCATCAGCTCGGCTCTCCATCCAGATCATATCGCCATGCTGGCCGCCCGAGAGCCAGTCGTGTAAACGCTTGGTTGTGACTGGTGCCAAAGCGGCAGGCGCAATACCAAAGGCAGCGAAGCCCTCTTCTCGCGCCATTTTTTCCAGGCTTTGGGTTATTCTTAACTTGTCATCAGGCATAGCAGTTCACTATCACCGACCGCGTCCCATTAGGAAAGCCGTAAATGACTTCCCACGCACAAGTAAATACCCCCGCCAATGCTCCCCTCAATGCCATTGAAGCTCACCATATCGTCAAGAGATTTGATGGCGAAACGGCAGTCGATGGCATTGATCTGACCATAAAAAAGGGCAGTATTTTCGGTATATTGGGCCCCAACGGAGCAGGCAAAACCACGACCCTACGCATGCTGCTCGGCATTATCGACCCCGATGAAGGCGAACGGTTTTTGCTCGGTTCCCCTGATCCGATTACCAAAGCCCATCAGGTCGGCTATCTCCCTGAAGAACGCGGTCTCTATCAATCCATGAAGGCCTATGACGCGATTGCCTTCATGGGCGCACTGCGCGGTTTGCCGCTCGCCGAAGGGCGTAAACGCGGTCGGCAGATGATGGAGGATCATGGTCTTGGTGACGCAGCGAACAAACAGATCCGCCAACTGTCCAAAGGCATGGCCCAGACGGTGCAATTGCTTGGCACAATTGTTCACGAACCTGACCTGATCATTCTCGATGAGCCTTTTTCCGGGCTGGATGCGCTAAACCAGGGTAAGCTGGAACGCTTGATCCGCGGACAGGCAGACAAAGGCGTAACGGTCATTTTCTCCACTCACGTTATCGCCCATGCCGAACGGTTATGCGAGGAAATCGCAATCGTCGCAAACGGCAAAATCCCCTTTACCGGCAAGGTATCTACGGCCCGCGACCGGCTGCGCCCACAAGTGCATCTGGAAACCCGCAATCTTGACGGACCCTGGCGTTCCGCCATTCCTGACGACTGCGAACCATTGGGCCATAACTGGCATTTCACTCTGCCCGAAAGTGGTGTCGAGCCCCTGCTTCGCGCACTTGTAGAAGGTGATGCCGGCATTCAGTCGCTCTCCATTGAGCGGCCCGGCCTGCATGACGCGTTCGTCCATATCGCGGGGGAAGCAGTCGCCAAAAAAATGGAAGAGGATAACGCGCTGGAAGGAGAAGTCGCATGATAGAGACCATCCGCGCCTCTTTTGTCATCGCTCGCCGCGACTTTACCGCCATCATCTTTTCCAAATCCTTTTTCTTCTTTCTTCTGGGACCACTCTTTCCGCTGATCATCGCGATTGCAGCCGGGGGATTGGGTCAGCAGGTCCGGCAGGATATCGATCGGCCGGTTATTGGCATCGCGTTGGAAGAGAGTCAGGCCGTGAAACTAGCTGCTGCGCGCAAGGCTCTGACGAAAAGCCTGGGCAATGGCGGCATACCCGAACTGCTAGTGTTGGAGGGTACCGACCCGTCGGACCCCGACATCCGGGAAAAGCTTGACACGGCGTCCAAACCTCTCACTGCGATTATTTCAGGTTCTCTGGAGGCTCCGCTGCTCACTGGGTCAAAGGGCGATGTCAAACGGTGGAGCGGTAGAGTCGCGCTTCTGTCGGAAACAGCCTTGTCCGGTTCCAATCCTGTCGTAGTAAAAACCGATTTTGTCGCCGCAACCGGAAGCTCCAAAAAGCGGACACAGATCGCCACAGCACAAGGCGGGCAGATTATCCTGATCCTGCTCACCATGATCCTGGCTGGCATGGTCCTTTCCAACCTGGTGGAAGAAAAAACCAACAAGATCATCGAAATTCTTGCCGCCGCTATCCCTATGGATGCAATCTTCCTGGGCAAACTGTTCGCGATGCTGGGCATGGCATTGGTCGGCATTACGGTCTGGTCGGCACTGGGCTTTATCGGCGCTTCGGTTATTTTGTCCGGCATGCCGAGTCTGCCAGCCCCGGCAGTAGGCTGGCCGCTATTCTGCGTCCTGATGGTCCTCTATTTCTCCATGGCCTACTTGCTCCTGGGTTCATTATTTCTAGGAATAGGCGCGATGGCAACCACAGTCCGTGAAGTGCAGACACTGTCCATGCCGGTCACTATGGGGCAACTACTAGTGTTCTTTCTGGCCGCCTTTACGGTGACCAAATTAGGCGAACCGGTCGAATGGTTCGCGGTGGTTTTTCCGTTCAGCTCCCCCTTTGCGATGATTGCACGGGCGGCGCAGATGGAAAATATATGGCAGCATGGCGTGGCACTAATCTGGCAAGCTATGTTCACGCTGGTCATCATCCGCTTTAGCGTGATGTTGTTCCGCCGCAATGTGATGAAGTCAGGTAACAGCGGACGGAAGAAAAGCCTTTTGGCACGGATTCGCGGCTAAGTTCCGAACGGAAATAATCTCGTGATTCTGGTCAGTTGGCGAAAGCCCGTTGACATTGCTGTCAATAAAGGCAGACTAAACGGGTTTTGAAACGCAACCGATTGCCCAAAACGGCAACGGCAGGAGAGAATCATGGCCACCAGTCCCGTCCTAGACGCATCAACCCTTACCACTTCCCCCACCGCTTCAGAGGCTTTGGAAGCTTGGTATAAAGACAATCCGCCAGTTGCGGATCCAAATGCCAATTCCCGTGATGTAAGTAAAGCGGATCTCTACAGCAAGGATTTATGGCGGGCGCCTTTTGCCGAGATGCGCGCCAATGCGCCGATTAACAAGGTCGAAGATTCGGATTATGGCCCTTATTGGAATATCTGTGATCATAAGACGATCCAGCATGTCGAAGCACTTCCTGAACTCTATTCTTCCGATGTGAATAATGGCGGCATAACCATTGCCGAAGAACGCGAAGATTCCGATTTTCAATTGCCGATGTTCATCGCCATGGACCGTCCCAAACATACTGGACAACGCCGCACCGTAGCCCCGGCCTTCACGCCGACGGAAATGAAGCGGATGGAAGATGAGATCCGTCATCGCACAGCCGAAGTGCTCGACAGCTTGCCATGGGACAAGGAATTTGACTGGGTCGACAAAGTATCGATCGAGCTGACCACTGGCATGCTGGCGATTCTTTTCGGATTCCCTTGGGAAGACCGCCGACTGCTGACCTATTGGTCGGACTGGGCCGGCGATGTGGAATTGTCACTCGCGCCGGAGCTTGACGAACAGCGGCAGAAAATTCTCTATGAAATGGGTGCTTATTTTCAAAATCTCTGGAACGAACGGGTCAATGCTGAGCCGACACCCGATTTAATTTCCATGATGATCCATAGCGAAGCCATGAAAGACATGGATCAGATGGAATTTATGGGCAATCTCGTGCTGCTGATCGTAGGCGGCAATGACACGACCCGTAACACCATGTCCGGCCTGGCTTATGGTCTCGATCAGTTTCCTGATCAGCGGGAAAAATTGCAGCAAAACCCGGACCTTATTCCCAATGCGGTGCAGGAAATCATCCGTTGGCAGACACCGCTGGCGCACATGCGGCGGACGGCGACCGAGGATGCCGATCTGTTCGGACATGATATCAAGAAGGGCGACAAGCTCATCATGTGGTATATTTCGGCCAATCGAGACGAGAGTGTATTTCCCGACGCCGATAAGCTGATCGTGGATCGCGAAAATGCGCGTCGCCATCTCGCCTTTGGCTATGGCATCCATCGCTGTGTCGGAGCGCGCCTCGCCGAGCTTCAGATTCGTATCTTGCTCGAAGAAATGGCCAACCGGCGGATGCAGGTCAATCTGACCGGAGAGATGAAGCGGGTCCACGCCTGTTTCGTTCATGGCTTCCGCAAAATGCAGGTAAAGCTCTCCAAATATTAGGTTCGGACTGACACCCGATAAGCCCTTGTTCAGCCAATAAATTGTAACCATCTTTGCCTGACGACCGAATATCAGTCGAACAGCAGAGAAAGATGGAACATGACAGGTCTTAGCAGACGCAAACTTGTGACCGCCGGATTAATCGGCGCAGGTGCTTATGGTGTGGCAAGCTTTACCAGCATATTCGGCAGTGTAGCGAGCGCCAAATCGGGCAAGAAATTCAAGATTACCCGCACACCCGCAGAATGGAAAAAGCGGCTAGGCCCTGCCCGCTATCGGATTTTGCGTCAAGCAGGAACGGAGCGCGCCTTTTCCAGTCCTTTGGACAAGGAAAAACGACCAGGCATATTTGCCTGTGCGGGCTGCAACCTTGGACTCTATTCGTCGAAGACCAAATTTGATAGTCGCACCGGCTGGCCGAGTTTCTGGGCTCCGATCAAAGGCCGTGTGGGTACATCAACCGACTATAAAATCGGCTATCCGCGAACCGAAGTGCATTGCAGTCGCTGCGGCGGGCATCTCGGACATATTTTCAGCGATGGTCCAAAACCGACCGGCGAGCGCCATTGTATCAATGGCTTGGCGCTAAAATTCATTCCGGCTTAAACAGACAAATTCTTAGCCGCCGGCTTCGGGTGCTTCCACCTGTTGCCAGAATTCCAGCTTGACGCCGTCACAATCGAGAATCCAGGCAAACTTGCCATAGCCTTCATCGACCTGCCCCAGAATTTCGAGACCCTTGGCTTTCAGCTGTTCGACATATGCGTCCAGATCGTCGACCCGCAGGTTGATCATGAATTTCGCCTCGCTGGGCTCAAGATAATCAGTGTCCGGAGAAAAATGACTGATCAGGCTATAAGGTTTATCGCCCTTTTCAGCGGCCCAGCTGAGCATCGGTCCATATTCTCCGTCCAACCCGAGAAATTCCTTATACCATTGCCGCGTTGCCGCCGGATCTTTCACTATGTGAAACACTCCGCCTAGTCCGGTTATCTCAGCCATAAGTCTTCCTCCGTCCCGGTTTTGCCAATCTATACAGATAGCTATCCTATTTTACATTCCGTTACGCAACTCTTTCGGTACCACGCGCCACAGCACCAGATCACTGTCCCGTAATGGGACAGATCGCAGCCAATCGGGCTGCTCCCCCTCCGACAATCGGGCCCAAAGACCATCGGGATGCTTGCCAGCATAGAGCTTCAATTCGGACTCTTCTGGGCATATCGCAATATAGTCTATGTTTCTTGCCGCCAATATGTTCCGCGCCAATGCAGGTTTTGACGTAAAAATGCGGATGTGGTCGGCCATGGCGGCATCGTTGCGATGATGACTAGTGGCTAGCACATTATGCGGTGTCTGCACCAGTATCTGAGGGCCAAAGTCAAACGGGGCAACAATATTGGAACGCGGCAATGCGTTAAGCCGCGCTAGCGACTCCGCTGAATCGCAGGCTGGCGCGGCATCCGACTTTGCAGCTTTCTTGTTATCACCAGTTTCCTGATTGCCACTGGCAGCATTCAAAAGCCCCAGAGCCAACGGGCCGGGCAATATCAGAAATACGACCGCCGCAGTCGCCAATATTCGCTTGGCTGGACGCTCTATTTTGCGAGCAGCGCCAAAGGCATGATGAATCGCCCAACCCACTAGGGGCAGAGCATAGACGGCCGCGACCGCTGCGGCGCGTTGCACCAGCAAGGACACCACAAACGCCCAAACCAAGGCATAAGCCAATAGAAAGAGCTTGTCCTTGTCCGCTGCATCAGGTCGTTTCCAAAGGATGTATATTAAGCAACCAAGACCAACGATGATCGATCCGCCAAATAGTGATACAATTTCTTTTCCCGGTTGATCCCAGATCGGCAGTCCTTCCCGAACACTGACCAGCCAGTAATCGCGCACCAGCGGGTCCAGCTCCCCAAAGGCGCTGCCAACGCATTGCGGCGCACTGGTATAGAATATGCTCAACGCTGCTATTCCGGAAAATGCGAGAGCAGTTAAGCGCACCAGCCACGAAACCGGTGTAAATTTTATTGCCGGCAGGATGATAATTGCACCTGCAAAACAGGCCAGCAAATGCGCTGGGGCGATCGCGTCACAATAGTTTCGCACCACATCAAACTGGCCGTGATTGAGCAGATAAAGTAAAATGCTGTTGACTAGAAATCCGGCGAGCGTCCAGAACAACCGAACGCCTTCATCAAGCGAAATGATCCAGCGCCAGGCCAGCAACGCGATGAAAGCGATGGAAAGCGGCAGACCTTCGAGCGAGATAGACAACCATAGTGCAAGTGCGAAGCCCATGACGAGCCCCGCCTTGCGCTTTTCGAGCCAGAACATGGTCCAGAGGGCGACCAGCGCCAATACGATTTGCCACCCGTGATGATCAATCCGCATAGGCCGTAGCTGCGCGATAACCGGGACAGCGGTGGCCGTCAAAGCCGCAGACAGAAGTGCAATCTTGCGGTCAAAAAGCTGTTCCGTGATCCTAGTGACCAACCACATGGCGACGCCAAGCGCTATCAAGGGGATTATGGTCATAGCAGCCGTTTCGGCCGCAGCGGGACCGATGATTGGGCCAAGCGCCAGAACCACTAATGCCAGAGGCAGCTCGATCAGGCGCGGCCAGTGCATCGGCTGACTATCTGGTGCAGCGATACGATACTGGGTTGTGTCGAACCAGCTTTGGCCAGCCAGCCAGTCGCGCAGTTGCACCTGACGCAATTGATCGTCCGGGCCCCAGCCTATGCCTGATGCGATCTGTTCGAAAGACACAGCGCTGATCACCGCGGAAACGGCGAGCCAGATCAGGAGTAACGGAAGTTTGCCACGCAAACGGTCGGTCACGGTCATTCCCCGCTTTCAGGCTTTCCTTTGGCTTTCAAGTACAGCCATGGCACACGCTCCGGATCAAATTGGGACCGGTTGTGCCTGTCAAAATAGGGTGGCATGTGATCACCGACAATCAATATATCCGCGTCGGGGAAATCGCTGGCCGTAATCTCCTGAACCAGCGCTTTGTCAATATCGTCAAAAATCGCAAATTGGCGGCAGATCATTGGAAAATCCCTGGCCAGTTCGACTGACACCCTTTGACAGTCATCTGCGTTCAGATTGAGGCCCGTCGGCACCGGCAGATGGGCATTTAGCGTCAACCAATAGAGAAAAGTAGGTTGTTTGGCCCGTTTCAAATTCTCGGCCAGCATGGATGGAATCTGTCTATCGCAAGCGCCGGCAAAAACACCACCGCACCATTCCGCGCCTCTTTCCTGAAGCTCTGGCCAGAATTCACGCGTCTGAAATCCGATATTCGGATACCATTCCGTGCGCTTGAAAAACTCGCCTTTAAAGCTGTGCATAGCGTGCGTGGCATAGCCTTTTTTTGCTAGCATCGCAGGCAGGCAGTTCAGCTTTGCGGCATCTGCAGCATCGAGCAACTCATAATAATCACCCCATTTCCCGCACATTTCGCGAAATTCGCCTGCGGTAGTGCTGTTATAATAGAGGCTGGTTCCCTGGCTCACATCATAGCGTGCCTGAATGGCGCTATTGCCATAATAGGCGAATAGTTTGTCTGACATAACCTTATTGTCATGGGGCACGCCAAGCGATTCTACCATGATCAGGACCAGATGACGCTTCCCATCAGCGCGGCTTGCAAAACCGGATTTCTCCGCAGCAGATTCAAAATTTGCACCCGCTGGTGCTTCGCGGAAATAGTGACCGCGCATGCTTTGGCCCATTGCAAAATCGGTTGCAGCCAGACCAAAAATCAAAACACCGCCGAGCAAGATATATAGCGGTCTCGAAAAGTTCGTATCGCGCTTTAGCAGAAACCAGCTTGCCACCAATATACCGAGAATCACAATCGCAGCTGCGATATATTCCATTGAATTCGATGGCCTTATCTCGGCCAGGAATTGCATCGAATAGAGGAGCGAACTCATCCCCAGATTGAACAAACCTGCCACAAAGGAAAGAATGGAATAGGCCATGATACCGGTAAAGGCAGCCCATTGAATGAAGCGCGGCATGCGCTTGACGACCAAGCCGACAAGGCCAGCCAAAGCAATTTCAAAATAGCGCGGCGGCGCACCGACGAACCACATTGCCATAAAAGGGATATTGGCCAAACCAAGCCAGATTAATGACCAGTTGAGAAACCTTTTCAAATCTGCTGACAGGCCAGCCCGTGGGGCTTCCATTGTAAGTGCCGTCACCGGAATACTCCAAATTTACGCGTCAGATAGACCGCAAAAAAGCTTACAAAAACCGCTACGCCTTTGGCGATAACCGGCAAAGTCCCGAGATCAGTAAGCCAGCTGACAATACTGACGGTGATACCAAGACCAAGAATAGCGGTGGCTATGAAACCCACACGCTGCAATTGCAAAGCAGCGCCCTGTCTGGTTTTACCGGGAAATACAAAGCTTGATGAAATCAGCCAGTGCACGACAATCCCCGCCGAATAGCCTGCCGCCGATGCCCAGCCAGGGTCGGAGGCGAAAGCGACCAGAACCATAAAAAGGGCAACATCAAAGGCAAGGCTGACTACGCTCGCCAGCAAATAGCGGGTAATAGAAAAACGGTTCAGCAAAGCCAGTGGCCCGGGTAGATTTCCTACCCAGAGCCCGACGGTAGACCGTCTATCCTGACCGCTGCGCTCCATCTTGCTTAAGCCGCCTTGGAAGGTTTGTCTGCTGGCGCGCCTTCTTCGATCCGGGTCGGAACATCGCGCATGCTTTCCAGCGCGGCTGCCCGGTCTTCGGAAATCACGGTTTCAGCGCCTTCGTCACCGGCTTCATGATATTCCGCATCTTCGTTGACGTTCCACACATTCCATTTGCGTGAACCGGCTTCGATATTCTCAACCGTCAACATCGCGGTCATCATCGCGTGATCCTGATTGTTATAACGATGCATGCCGTTGCGGCCGACCATATGCAGCGTCGGGAATCGCTCTTCGAGATCGCTGCGCATGGACTCTACATTTTCTTCATAGCTGTCGTCATAAACCGGATAGGCTTTTTCCTGACGCACGACGGCGCCGCCAACGACATCTTCGGGTTTGCACAGGCCGAGGATCGCCATTTCTTTTTTGGCCAGTTCGACCAGATCTTCATCGGTCGAAGACCACAGGCCATCATTTTCGAAGCAGAAATATTCAAGGCCCACGCAAGCGATCGATTCATCGGGCACCATTTCAGGGGACCAGCTGCGGAAATTTTGAACACGGCCGACCTGCACCCGATCGTCGTGGATGTAGATCCAGTTGTCGGGGAACAAATCTTCGGATTTGACCATCAGCGCTACAGTGAGGAAGTCACGATAGTTGAGTTCCTGGGCTTCGGGCAGAGATTGTGGCAACGGGTGAATACGGGTGGCCAGTTCACGCATCGGCGCGGAGCTGATCACATGTTTGGCATTGATAACCGTTTCACCCTGTTCGGTGGCAGCCGACACGCGCCAGTTGCCATCGGCATCCTGCGCCAGTTGCTTCAGACTGTGCCCCATCAACACTTCATTGCCTTTAGACCGCACGAAATCACGTGCCGCATCCCACATCATGCCCGGGCCGAGGCGAGGATAGCGAAAGGTTTCCAGCAGAGTCTTGGTTTCCATCCCGTCATTGGGTTTCTTGTTGAGACCCAGTGAGCGTTTCAGGCCATCGACAACCGCACCCCAAAGGCTCAAGCCCTTGATACGCTGTGCTGCCCAATCGGCAGACATTTCGTCGCAGGGCATGCCCCAGACTTTCTCAGTATAGGTTTTGAAGAAGATCGAATAAAGCTTCCAGCCAAATTGGTTGACCGTCCAGTCTTCAAAGCTCTTCACATTTTTGTTTGGGAAGACTTTCGCCTTGGCATAGCTGACCATGCAAAGGGTCGAACGCCAGACGCCGAGATTCCACAGCGCTTCAAATGCACGCAGCGGATAGCTGTAAAATTTGCCTTCATAATAGATGCGGCTCATCCGCGGCCGCTGGATAAAGTCGTCGGGCAGGATTTCGTTCCACAAGTCAACGACTTCCTTGGATTTGGAGAAAAACCGGTGACCGCCAATGTCGAAACGAAAACCTTCATATTCCACCGTCCGGCTGATCCCGCCAACATAGGTTGGATCTTTTTCGATCACTTTGACGGAGTAGCCCTTCTTGCTCAGCAGATAAGCGGCGGTCAGGCCCGCTGGTCCTGCACCGATAATGGCTACATCTACGGGGTTGGTCGCTTCGGTCATAAATCTTGGTCCCTGTTCAAAAACACGGCACTCGACAGCGCCAGTTCATGTTTCAGAAACCGGAGTGAACGAAATTGGTTAGCGATAAGTTAACGCCAGTGTAAATTTGGCCTTAAGTAGCGGAAAAATGTTGAAATTCCGCAATTCCTGGAATAAATCCGGATTCGCAAAGGCAAAATGCCATTGCCCACACTCGGAGCGTTTTTGTTAGAGAATGTAACAACCAGCTGATTTGAAACCCGTTTAGCGTTTCAAATCAAAGCAGCGAAGATACCGGTGCGCCTGGCGCATGGGCTGTTTTCTCGCATGTTATGGTTTAATCTCCGAGTAAATATAATGAACATTTCCAAAGCCGAGCAACGCGTGCTTCACGCGCTCGCTCAAGGCGGGCATATCCGCCATAAACGTAATAAAAACAGCAAGATCGATGAAGTGATGTGTGTGACCCGGGACGGATATATTCTGTCCGACTGCACACTTGACATCTTTGCACGCCTGAAGCGCAGACGGCTGATCATGTCCCAGCGGGGCAGCCCCTATCGCATCTCACATCTCGGCAGGGTGTCTGTACGCCCTCAACTCGACAATAGATAAAGGAAAAGCAATGAACCAACCCAAACACAATTCGATCAGGCCGGTTGTCCCCGACGACATTCCTGCTTTGAAGCGGGTCATCGACGCAACCGATATGTTTCCATCAGAAATGCTGGACGGGATGATCGTCAGCTTTTTCAACGATAAGGAAAATGATGAAATATGGCTTACTTATGTCACCAGTGATAATCAGAACGGTGCCAAGGCCATTGCCTATTGCCGACCGGAAGAAATGACCGACAGGACATGGAATCTGCTCCTCATCGCGGTCGATCCTGATTTTCAGGGCGAAGGCATCGGAGCCGCCCTGATGAGCCATATCGAAGATCATCTGGCTGCCCGGGGGCAGCGTGTTCTGATAGTGGAAACATCAGGAACGGACGCCTTGGCCCGCACCCGTGAATTTTATCGACTATGCCAATATGATCAGGAATCACGCATCCGTGATTTCTATGCAGATGGCGACGACAAGATCACTTTCTGGAAGGCATTGCAGAGCTAGGGTTTTCCAATCAAGCGCCCGGCCTGTTTCACGACGGGTCGGGCGCTTCATTGCTAATCACTCCACCAAATCATCCGGCAGCATTGGCTCACTCAGCAGTTTTTCCATCGCCTTCCAGCGCCAAACCGGAGCATCGCCCTGCTTTTCGACCCAGGCCTTCACCATATCCTGGCCAAGGCCATAGTTGATCACATAGCTACGGTACTGGTCGTTGAACGATAAAGATTGCTCTGCGCGTTTGCGGCTAACCAATTGGTATTTCTGTATCAGGGCCAGTGCTTCGTCGCGGGTAACAGTCTTGTCGAGATAGGCTTGTGCGATGACAAAACGTGCGCCTTTCAACTCGCTCAGCGCCTGTTGCAGCTTGAAATAATCTGCGGCAGTCGATGGATCCAACCCTGCCAGTGGATACAACACGTTGCGTTCAAATGTCAGACGTTCCTTGCCCGGAAAAGCCAGATCAATGCCGTAGTTGGCCGAACCCTCGGCGATGAGCGATTGCGGCGAGTAGAGCGGGTAAACAGAAAATTCCTGCCAGCCAAGCTCACGCGTCAGGCGCTGCTCGAGCAACATATTATAGACGTGATGGCCGGGATAACCTTCGTGACAGCCCAGATCCACGGCGCGGCTGATCCGGATCGGCAGGTCGGTGTTGATCTGGATCAGGCTCTGAAAATTACCCTGATAATAGTTATAGCCGCTCCAGCTTTTACCAGTGACAAATTCCATCTTGAAATTTTCATCGGCCGGTAGCGCAATATGCCCCGCCGTCCGGCGCTTGCATTCCGCAATCGCGGCATCAAAAACCGGCTTCAGGCGGTCGGTTGGAATAGTGAACCGCGCCTGATAGGCTTCGACCCGCTCATGCAACGGTCCATCCCCCGGGACGAGCGCCTCGATCTTCGCCAAAGCCGCATCATAACTGCTTAGCGGCTGAAATTCTGGTGTGACACCAAACAGCCCTTTAGCTTCTTTTGCAAAGGGGAAAACTTCACCTTGCATCATGGCATGCCGGGTCAAGGCGGCTTCCAGCTGCGCCGATAGAAAAAGCTTGCGCGCTTCGACCAGAGCATCGTCGCTGGTGGGCAGTGCATCAAGCCGCAGCATCAGGTCAACTATATCGTTGCCCAACTCCCGCATATCACGGGGCTTGGCTTTGGCTGCCGCTGCCCAATCCGCCGGACCATAATAGGCATCGACATATCCCGCTTCCTGCTCTCCCAATTCCAAGGTGAGCTGCACATAGTCGCTTGCGATATTGTCCAGGGCAGTGCTGCGTGCAACCTTCTCTGTCGCCATGTCAGTGGGTGAGACAGTATTTTGCGGCGCTGCGCAGCTGCACAGCAACAGCATCAAGGCAAGGCTGCTCTTGCCTCGAAATGCCATTATGTCGCTTTGGCCGGTTCAGCCGCCAGCTCGTCTTCATCGGCTGTCGGTTGCGGCGCAAAGCGCAGGATACAAAAGCCGACGACCGCAGACAGGAACGAGCCCATCAATACGCCAATCTTGGCTTCTTCAATCAACAGCGCCTCGCCCGGGAAGGCAAGGGCACCTATGAAAAGGCTCATGGTGAAACCAATACCGCAGAGCATGGAAACGCCATAGACCTGCAGCCATGTCGCCCCGCCCAGGCGCTGCGCAAAACCTGTTTTTACCGCAATCCAGACACTGGCGAAAATACCGACCTGCTTGCCCAGGAACAGGCCAGCGGCAATACCCAGTGGTAATGGTGCAAATATCTGCTCCACGCCCAAGCCTTCGAGTGATACACCGGCATTGGCAAAACCGAATATTGGTACGATCAGAAACGCGCTCCAAGGCGCGATTCCGTGTTCCAGCCTATGTAATGGGGAGTCTACTGCATCGGGTGAACCCGGCGTCACGACAATTGGTATCGCCATCGCCGCCAGCACGCCGGCAATGGTCGCATGGACGCCGGACAGCAAAACGGCAAACCAGAGCAATAGAGCGAAAAACAGATAGGCAATCAGTGATTTTACACCGGCCTTGTTCATCGTATACATGATACCCAATATCACTGCAGAAGCGAGCAAGGCTGCGCCGTTGATTTCCGCGGTATAGACGAGAGCGATAATGGCGACGGCACCCATATCATCAACAATTGCAACTGTGACCAGGAACAGCTTGAGTGACGTTGGCGCCCGCGGTCCAAGCAGTGCCAGCACGCCAATGGCAAAGGCAATATCCGTCGCTGCCGGTATCGCCCAGCCATTATAGAGTTCCGGCATATCGCGAACGATGGCGAGGTAAATCAAAGCCGGAACCACCATCCCGGCCGCCGCCGCGAGCACCGGCAGGCGCCGTCGCTCCCAAGTATTCAGCCTGCCATCGACAAATTCACGTTTGATTTCAAGACCAACCAGCAGGAAGAATATCGCCATCAGCCCGTCATTAATCCACAGATGCGGAGTCATCGGACCGAGCTTTTTCGACAGTACCGGCCCCTTCAGCTCGTGCAAGAAATGATGGTACATGTCATAGAGCGGACTGTTTGCGACAATCATCGCCAGCGCCGCGGCGATCATCAGCAATATGCCGCCTGCTGCTTCGCTTTCCAGAAAATTGCGCAGCGCAGAATCAGTTCCCGTTCGCGCTTGTTTCTCAGAGGACATAAAGGGCCTTTTGTTGATCCGTATCTTGCGTAAACCCATGCGCAGACGCGCCTGCAAAATCAAGGGGAAGTGTTGGCTCAGCTGTTTTTTGGTGTTCCACGATTTTAATATCTATTCCCTATTGCGCATCCATAGATCGTCGAAATGCTGTAATAATGTAATTGCGAGATGATCCAACTCGGCCTCTTTACGCTTTTTTCCATCTGAGCAGTCCCCTTCCAGCCAATCCGACAACCGTTCGGCAATCTCTGGTGGCGCCAACCGAATATCAGGAACTTCAATATCCAATATATCCCGCGGCTCCAGCTTCATAAGGCCGCTCGCAAAGCGCCGGACATGTTCGGCAATCCTGTGCTGCATCACATCGCTGTTCAGTAGCGCCACCAGCGCGCGAATCTGTCGGACTGTCAGGTCTTTGGGATAGAGGCCGTGGAAACAGGTCAGCGCCTTCACTCGCGCAGCATTGTGAACGAAGCGCATTCGACCACGCCCAAAGGTACTCGCCCAAATTGGCGCAGGCTCACGCGTTTCGGCCGCATACCAGATTTTCTTGGTTCGCGGCCCGTGCTTTAGCGGGATGCCTTCGCACTCACCGCGCCGGATGTAGTCCGCTTCAGCAGATGTCAGATCACCCTTTGGATTGAATAAAAAACAGGCTTGCCCTGCTTCCACCAGCATATCGAAATCCGCATCGGTGAAGCAGATATCTGCTACTTGCGCAGCCTTCCCTATACAGCGATCCATTCGTTCCGTTTCAAGCCCGTGCTGCTCTGCTTCATCCCGGCTCAGCAGGAAGAAACTATTCGCCCCGGTCGCAATTCCGCGCTTGGTCGTCACCAGATCACCAAGCTTTATGCTACTTTCTGCACGGGGTGCGACCGACCGGGAAATCATCGCGTCCCATTTTTTGCGTGACCGTAGCACGTCGGTCGGCAAGCTCTGGTGCACTACGTCAGGATCATACTGCAATTCCGCCAACGACGTCGCGACTTTTCCAACCGGTATATAATGGCTTTGTAGTGATTCAGGAACGCCGCTCCCCTTCTCGATCAGCAATATCGAGGCGGTTGCCATATTGTCCGCAAACGCATGCCCCGCGCAATCGATGGTCACCAACTCGCAGAGCAGGCCATTGTTCAGCAGATAGGCTTTTAGCGGTTGCCCGTAATTGGCCGACATCCATTCCGCCGGGATGATAATCGCAGCACGACCACCTTCATTTAACTGCTCGCAAATCTTGACCACGAAATAGACATAGAGATTGGATTGTCGGCTGAACTTTTGTCCCGACAATTGATCAATATGGCCAGCTATCTGAGGATCAAGATCATATTCGCGGTGGATGATGTAAGGCGGGTTGGCAATAATCGCATCAAATCGTTCGCCCTGGTCGCTCGCCAGGAAATCCTGATGACATAGCGCAGCACCCTGCAACCTCTTTTCCGCCAGCTCGAGTGCCAGCGGATCAATATCATAACCGGTAAACGCACACCCGATCGATCGCCGCTGACACGCATTGATCAGCACACCGGTACCGACCGCCGGATCAAGCACCGTGCTGGGCGACACGGTTTGGATCCAGTCGACCATAATGTTCGCATAGGATGCAGGCGTAAAAAACTGACCCCGCTGTTTTCGCTGCCTCCGGCTGGTCGCTTCAATGAACCGGGCTTCCGGTGACAACTGCAGGTCTGCTTCTTGTTCACATAAAGATGTCAGGCCAACCATCCCACAAGGGATAAATGACCGGCAGCGAATGTCGAGCTATTTGAGAAACGCACCGCGATCGATTTCGACAGCACGCGCCAGATTAATCAGCCGTTAGGTAAAGGTCGTTCAGCACCTGCCGGAAGCAGGAACCTCTATCCCATCTAACTTGCCGGCTCACTATTCTTCAACGGCAACCGCTTCACGAAAATATCCGCAATTTCCTTCGGGGTGAACACCGGCGGTTGTTTCAAATTGGATTCAGCATTGCCGTCGTCGCCGACACAGGCGTTCACGGCCGACAACAAAGATTCCGCCAAAGGCGCGGGATCAGTCTGTTCAATATCACCCTTGAGCATCAGGTTGAGCAAAAAATGTTCAATCTTCAGACGCAAAGGATCATCAATGCGATGCGTATATTGCTCTTCTATCCATTGAAAAGAGAGCCGGTCACGCGCACGCGACGCCCTGAGCTCGAAGCTTTCCGGAGATAGCAGGATTGTAATACCCACCTCACAAAACCGGTGCAGCATCTGTTCAACAGGTTGGTCGGGGTCGAATTGAATTTCTGCCAACGCGAGATCAATTTTTTCAAAAAGCTCCAGTCGGGAAGCACAATATAACTCTTCCCGATTAGCAAACTGGTTATAGACGGTGCGGCGAGAGACGCCTGCCTCTGCCGCAACTACCTCCATCGCAAATTCGTTAAAGCTCTGGTCACATAGCTTCCGCCGTGCTGCATCCAAAATCAGCCGGCGGGATGACGCGGGCCGCCAAGCGGATCCTTCAGCATTGGCATCTGTTTGCTCATTCGTAGACTGTACTCTGACTACCATTTTACGCTCCTGTATCATTTTCGGTCGGGGGGTCGACCTTTCAAATGCACGTTGGGGTTTACGTAAAATGATGTAAAATATCTCGCCCTATTCTGCGAACAGATGTCGAGAACCGACAAAAAGGCACAGGAACAACAAACGACATCCTCAGGCAAATGAACGACCCGCAGCAGCAATTTCGTTCGCTCTCCGTCTGACCGTCACGGGAGTTTGAACCATTATTCCGGTGACCGTCATAGGTAAACGGCATATCGAATCTCGACCATGGCCACACTGCAAATCTTTATGTCAGGACGGTATGGTTCTCTTTGTTCAGCCAGTTTTCATATCAGCCATCCTAATATTCACCTCCCTGCGGATCGAACCCCTCTTGAGGTTCAGACAATGACCCCTATAACCGTACTTATTAGCGACGATGAGCCCTTGGCCGTCTCCCGCCTGGCAGAGCTTTTGAACCGAATGGATGGAGTATCAATCGTTGGTCAGGCTTTCGACGGCAAGGAAACACTGAAGCTAATCGAAAAACTGGACCCAAATCTCATACTGCTTGATATTGAAATGCCGGGTTTAGACGGTTTTGATATCATAGAACATCTCTCATCTTCACTTCGCGACAAGGCAAGCACAGCACCGCTGGTGATTTTTGTAACGGCCTATCCACAATTTGCGATCCGTGCCTTTGAAACCGGCGCACTGGATTTTATCCCAAAACCGGTACGTTATGCCCGTCTGGTAGACGCAATTGACCGCGCGCGCATAGCCTGCGCCGACCGAGAAGCTGGCCAGCGGTTAACACTACTCGGCAAAACGCTCGACCAATTGAGAAAGGAGCGATCCAGAGCAGTGGATAAAAATCACTATCTTTGGGTTCCCCGACAAGGCGAAATGGTGCGGGTGGATTACGATGATATCAACTGGGTAAAAGCTGAACGGGAATATGTCCACTTATACACGGATGAGAAATCTTATCTTTATCGTCAGATGATCGGTGATTTTGTCAATCGCAATGGCGCGATAGGATTCTTGCGCGTGCACCGGTCTGCAGCGGTGAATGTCGCTCGAATCGTAGCCATAAAGCGGAACAGCAACGGCGGCCGTATGCTCCGACTGATCAACGGTGATGAAATCCCTGTCGGCAGAAAATATGCAAAAAATATCATGGCCGTCATTTCATCCGATATCGAATGAATCTTCGTTTTTAACCAATGTTGCAGAACAAATTACGTTATAAAAAAATCTAATCTTCACAATAGTGTAGACCCACCGTTGCACTTAAACTTCATTGAATTGGGAATATTCGAAATACTGTCATATTTGATTGCTGAACTGCTCTTTCTATTTATTTGGTTGCCCCTGTATTTAACCAAGGGAGCCAGCAATGCGGCCGAATTTCAGAACGCAAACCATAAAAAAATGCCTAACTTCAGTAGCCATAGTCGCTGTTGCGGTCTCGGCAACAACAGCCAACGCGCAAGATCAGGAAGGCGCAGAAACCGATGACGCTGCGGATGTGATTGTCGTTACAGGGTCGAGAATCACCAATCCCAATCTAGAACTTTCTAGTCCGGTTACCGTGTTGGGTCGCGATCAAATTGACCTTGCCCCTTCGTTGACAGCCGAAGAGTTGATCAGGGATTTGCCCGGAGTAGTTGCGGGCATTGGCTCGTCTGTCAATAATGGCAATGATGGTTCGTCCGAGGTCAACTTGCGCGGACTTGGAAGCAACCGCAACCTTGTCCTCATTGACAATAGTCGTGTGGTACCAGCCGGATTAACAGGGGTTACCGATACCAATGTCATCCCATTGGCATTGATAGAACGGGTCGATATTGTGACCGGAGGAGCCGGCACCGTCTATGGCGCGGATGCCATATCCGGCGTGGTCAATTTCGTGTTGAAACAGGATTTTGAAGGCGCTGAAATCTCAGCCAGCTATGGGCTCACAGAAAGCAGTGATGCCGGTGTATTCCGGACTGATCTGACCATCGGCGGCAATTTTGCAGACGATCGCGGCAATGCTGTCCTGAACATCGGATATCACAGTTCCGATCCCCTCTTCCAGGCGGATCGCAGCTTCGGTGTGGACTCGATCAGTTCGGTCTCCGGCAATCCTTTCGGATCCGGAACATCGGTACCAACCGCCATTAACGGGATGCAATATGATCCAAATACCGACTCTTTGGTCGCCCCGTTTAACACGTTTAACTTCAATCCGTTCAATCTCTATCAAACGCCGCTGGAACGGATCAACATATTCGGTGCTGCGCATTATGAAGTGGCTGACGGCATTGAAGTTTACGGCAAGGGACTGTTTTCCAACAACAAGGTTGATATTCGGGCAGCGCCATCAGGACTCTTTGGCACGACCTATAATCTCCCGCTCAGCAATCCATTCCTGACCGACAATCTGCGCAACCAGATATGTGCGCAACAAGGTGTGGCAATCTCACAGGCTGAATGTGATGCAGCAGCAGGGGTTACCGATCCCAGTGATCCGGCCTTTCGCGCTCCGGCGGTGACGATTAACCGCCGGCTGGTTGAGCAGGGCAATCGCGAAGAAACCATCGAATCCAATGTATTTCAGATCGAAGCCGGTGTTCGCGGTACGATTGTCGATAATATCGAATGGGATGTTCATGCCACGCATGGCCAGTCCGAACGTGTCCGCAGTCAGAGGAACAATGGTTTGCGATCCCGTGTTCAGCAGGCGCTTTTCGCCATTGATGCAGATAATTGTGTAGATGCATCCAATGGCTGCGTTCCGATCAATCTATTCGGACCAACCGGTCAGGATATCTCCGCGGATTTCGCCGCCTTCTCGGCACCGCCGGTATCTTTGACGACAAAGACCGAGCTGACCGTAGTTACCGGTTCAGTTTCCGGTGACGCCGGCTTTGCCTTACCCTGGGCCGGTACGCCTCTCAATTTTGCCGTCGGCGTTGAATATCGCGAGAATATCGCGTCTATCAATCCCGATATTGCAACTGGGACAGTCGATGAAGTACTCGGCAATGGTGAGGCCTTTTTGGCCCAATCCGGTCGCTATAGTGTGAAGGAAGTCTTTGGTGAAATCGTTGCACCTATTGTCGAAGATCGTCCGTTTTTCAAAAGCCTGACGCTTGAGCTTGGCGGTCGCTATTCCGATTACTCCAACACAGGTGGCAATTTCACCTGGAAAGCTGGCGGCAGCTGGGAACCAGTCGATGGCCTGAAGCTGCGTGGTATCTATCAGCGCGCAGTTCGGTCTCCCAATATCGAAGAGCTTTTTGAGCCTCCGGTTACAGGACTGGACAATCTCGCCGTCGACCCATGTGCTGGCGCCAATCCTGTTGGCAATGCAGAACTCACAGCAATATGTATTGCCCAGGGTGCGCCTGCGGGCAGCATCGGTTCCATTCCAGTCCCATCCGCAGGTCAAATTAACTTTACCGGCGGTGGTAACCCTGATCTGGATGTTGAAAAAGCCACGACCATTACCTTTGGCGCGATTATCCAGCCGGCCATTATTCCCGGCTTGACCGTATCGGTCGACTATTATGATATCGAGATCAAAGACGCCATTTCGCGAACAACGGTTGGGGACGTCATTCAACCCTGTTTCAATCCGCCCAACGCTGCCGATCCTGCCTGTGCGCTGGTTATCCGCAATCCCTTGAACGGCAGTCTGAATGGCGGTGCAAGTGATACGCCCGGTGTTCTGCTTGATCTGTCTAATCTTGGGCGACTGGAAACATCAGGAATTGATTTCAACATCAATTATAGCCGAGATCTCGACTTCGCCACTCTGGGATTGCAGGTGAACGGCAACTATACGTTTGACAGAAAGTTCCAGGCCACACCAACTAGCGTAAACCGTGAATGTGTGGGCTTTTACAGCGTCAATTGCGAGAGCATCCAGCCCGAATTCCAGGCGAACAGCCGGATTTCGCTGTCACGCGAGGAAGGATCCATTTCTCTGGGTTGGAAATATATTTCGAGTCAGGAAGTCGAGCCTTCATTGCAGGGTAGCTTTCTTCCAGAATTCGAAAGCATCGGCTCCTATAATATTTTCGATCTGGTGCTGCAAACGACGCTCATGGATACGCTGGATCTGACGTTCGTGGTCGACAATCTGTTTGACAAGAAACCACCGCTGGTTGGGAATACCATTGGCGCGACCGAGTTTAACAACGGCAACACATATCCATCAACATATGATGCCCTAGGACGTCGCTATACAATTGGTGCGAAGCTCACTTTCTAAGTGCTCTTATAAATCAAACAAAAAAGGCGGCCATGAAAAGTGGCCGCCTTTTTTGCGCAATGGTTATCGTAATAAACGTCATCTAGGGCCGTGAAATCATCCCGCCATCCAATGCAATCGTCTGGCCAATCAACCAGGATGATGCCCTTGAACACAGATACAGCGCAGTGCCGGCAATATCTTCCGGTGCACCCATGCGTCCGCGCGGAATCTGCGAAATGGCCATCTTGGTCATTCCGTCATTTTCAACAATCTGCTTGGTCATGTTGCTCGGGAAAAATCCGGGCGCAATTGCGTTTACATTGATGTGATAGGACGCAAGATCCGTGGCCAGATGCTCGGTCAAATGGATGACCCCTGATTTACTGGCGGAATAAGCATAGGTCGGCATGCCAGAATTTCGAATACCGTTGATCGACGCAATATTTATGACCCTCGCCGGATCATCTGCATTGCCGGATGCTTTGAGCAGCGGCAGGAATTTCTGGGTCGCAAAGAATATCGCCTTGATGTTGATGTCCATGACTTTGTCCCATCCCTTCTCAGGGAAGTCCTCAATTGGCGCGGCCCAATTGGCACCGGCATTGTTGATCAGGATATCGACCTTGCTTTCCCGCTCGCTTACCGCCGCAACAAAGGCCTCTATGCCTTCGACATTCGACAGATCGGCAGGAATGGCGATACATTCACCCAGCTTGGAAAGCTCTTCCGCCATGGCCATCAACCGCTCTTCCTTGCGGGCGGTGATATAAACTTTGGCACCATTCTCTACCAAACCGCGTGCCATCATGGCGCCGATACCGCTTGATCCACCAGAAACAACAGCAACTTTTCCGCTCACGTCAAACAGGTTCTTCATATCCACTCCCGATTCTCGATTTTAGTCTGAGCACCCTTTCCACAGGCAACAACACTTGTCACGCGCGATAAGAGAGTTGGACTGTCTGTGGCAGGGCCCGTTTTGAAGTGCGCTTTATTCGAGCTGGTGGGGTGTATTACTGTAGAGGCAGCAAAAGGACTGCCCATATTGATCCACCGGATCGGTCGCGAGAAATACTACCGCTTTTGTGAAAACGTTTTTGCCTCGTCAGGCCACCCTTGCTTGCGCTGCCGGATTTTTGCCGACGCCGACCCCCAGGATCGGCTTTGTTCGGCAAAAATGGTGGACAGGATAGGATTCGAACCTATGTACGCTTGCGCGGGCAGATTTACAGTCTGCTGCCTTTAACCACTCGGCCACCTGTCCATTTGGTTGCCTGTCTTGACCGTTTTTCGGCAAGATGCGGCTCAATGACGAAAGCATAGCCCGGTGTCAATGCCTGCCCATCCAAAATCACATATTTACCATGCAAAAAAAGAGATGTGCCATCGCAGCCAAGCCGTTAAAGAGCGATATGGCACGTAAAAACAGATCTGTGAAGAAAACCGGTGGCGGTTTGAAATTCTGGGGCCGGCATGCGGTGGAGGCCGCGCTCGCCAACCCGCATCGCTTCACCAAGAAAATATCGGGAACCAGGGAAGCCCTTGCAACACTTGACCTTCCGCAGGATCTGGCCGTGGTTTATAGCGACGTCGCCGATCTTGGCCGAGTCATTCCGCGTGATGCACCGCATCAGGGAATGGTGCTTGATGTAGATCCCCTGCCTGAAATCTGGTTGGGTGACATGCTCGACAAGGCGTCTGACAAAGGCCGGCCGATCTTGGTACTGGACCAAGTAACCGATCCTCATAATGTCGGGGCAATCTTGCGGTCAGCCGCGGCCTTTGATGCCGCCGCTATTGTCACTCAGGACCGTCATGCACCGCCTGAATCCGGGACACTGGCGAAATCGGCTTCCGGCGCCCTGGAAATTGTCCCGTGGGTACGCGTGGTCAACCTGGCGCGCGCGCTGGATGAAATTGCCGAGGCCGGGTATTGGCGCATTGGCATGGCCGGAGAAGCCGCAGAAACACTGGGCAGCGTCATGGGGCAAAGCAAGCTGGCGTTGGTTATGGGCGCTGAGGGCGAAGGCCTGCGTCAAAATGTAGCCGCCCATTGCGATGCCCTAGCGCGCCTCCCGATGGCCCCGCAGATGGAAAGTCTGAACGTATCCAACGCTGCAGCTATCGCCCTTTACGCAGAATATACACGAGACCGGGAGAATTAAATGAAACAGATGTTCAAATTTGTAGCCGCCCTATCCGCCCCCTTGCTGCTATCGGGTTGCTTTTTATTGCCCGGCAAATTCAACGCGAATCTGAAAATCCTTGACGGCGATCGCTATGAGTTCGGCTATACTGGCCAAATTCAAATGACCATGCCCGATGATGGCAGGGTTAAAAAGCCGAGCGACGAAGCCTTTGACCCAGCCAAGTTGAAATGCCGCGATCTCGTTTATAAGAGCAATGGTGAGGTGAATGCCGAGCGCCCTGTTTATGGGGATGACTATGATCGGTATGGAAAAGATGCCGACCCTTCGATTGATACCGGCGAACTTGCATATGACATCGTTGATCGTGACTGCACCGAGGAAGAGATCACCGAAAGAAAAGATCAATATGATCGCGCACAAGCCCGCAAGCTAAAGCGATATGAAGAAGAAACCGCGATGGCAGGGGCGTTTTTCGGCGGACCCATACCGGGTGATGACGACAGCATGGCCGCTTTTGCCAAGAAACTGAGCAAATATCAGGGCTGGAAAAAGGTCGAGCATGCAGGCGGCAATATCTTCGATGTCGAATATAGTGAAACCGGCCCTATCGGCAATTATTTCAGCTTCCCGGTCCTACCGGATGCACAGATGCAATATCCGTTCTTCCAGCTCATCCGGCGTAGCGATGGTGCAATCGAAATGCTGACCCCCGGCATTGCTGGGCAAGGCAGCCTGTTTAACGTGATGATGATGAAAGAAAGCGGTGGCAAAGCGCCGGAAATTTCTGAAATTGATGGTGTTTTAACCGTCGAAACCAATGGCACGGTCGTCAACAATAACAGCGTTGATGGGTTTACCGAAAATGGTGACCGGAAGATGATGAGCTGGAACATCGGCAAGAATGCCCAGTCGGAGGACGGGCCGCGAGCGCTGATCAGATTCTGACTGAATATATGCGACGCACAAAAAAGGGGAGCTTCGCGGCTCCCCTTTTTTGCATGGATTTCGCCCACCTCAATCTTCTTCGGCGATTTTCACTTTCAGACCGTCAAGATCGTCATTCAATTCGATCTGGCAGCTCAGGCGGGAAAACTCATCCCGGTGATCACTGCTTTCCAGTAGATCATCTTCGTCTTCACTCATCGCAGGCAGCTTGTCTTTCCAGTCCGCATCGACATGTACATGGCAGGTCGCGCAGGAGCAGCAGCCGCCGCATAGTGCCAGCAGTTCGTCAAAGCCGTTATCGCGGATCGCTTCCATGACGTTCATACCGCTATCGACGGTAACGGCCTTTTCTTCTCCGGTGCGACCGGTGACGTGGATGGTTGGCATATAAACCCCTTAAGCTGTTTTCATTCAAAATCCGGCACGCTATGTCCGCTCGATCAAAAAGAATCAAGAGGCCAAACGGCCTGTAAGCTGAGGCAGAGCCGCAATGGGCCTATCAAAAGAGACGATAAAGACCAGCCTTGATGCTGTCGGCAAAGTCGAGCCGGTCCTGGGCAAAGCCATCAAGGCGGCCGGTTATCCAGAACCACGCATCAACCCGGAAGGTTATCAGACGTTACTCAGGACCATTGTTGGCCAGCAGGTCAGTGTAGCTTCGGCAGCCTCGGTGTGGAACAAGCTGGAAGCAAAACTGGGCGCAGGCTGTCCGGCGGAAGCGCTGATCGCAACCGACTTTGATGAATTGCGCGGATGCGGCCTGTCGCGTCAGAAACAGGGCTATGCACGCAGTCTGGCGGAGTTGATTTTGTCCGGCGGATTGGACCTCAACAACTTGCCGGATGACGATGAGGAAGCCATTGCGCGGCTCACCCAGGTCAAGGGCATTGGCCGCTGGTCGGCGGAAATCTATCTGCTGTTTGCATTAGGCCGCCCCGATATCTGGCCAGCCGGTGATCTGGCGATCCAAGCTGGAGTGGGTGATATATTGGGCCATGATACACGGCCATCGGAACAGGACTTGCGAGAGATTGCGCTGCCTTGGTCGCCGCATCGCGGGTCGGTCGCCATTTTCATCTGGCATCATTATAATACAATGGTGATGTGAAGCAGGGAACAGCCGGAAGCTATTTCTTCAAAATAGGATTCAGCGCCATCACTTCTTCCATGAAGGATCGCGGTTTTTTCCAGAATTTGGTTTTAGCATTGAACTGATAACCCAATATTGCAATCGCTTCGCTTGCGAAATGGACGCAATTGCGCTTGTTAAGGCTATAGCTTTTTTGAGGCTTGTTACGCCATTTTGTAACCAGCGCCATCAACTCACGATATTTGTTATCGCCAACGGTCACAGTGAAATGCGGATTGCTGTTCGTGATATATTTGGGCTTTGGCGTCTCTACCTTGCCCTTGACCGAACCCCATAAAATTCCGGGCGAGATATTGACAGCGGTGAAGCCGAAGCTGGTATCTACAGTCTCACCGTTCTCCAGCTTACCCTTCATCACAAAAAAAGCGTGCGGAAAATTTTTGCCGAAATCATGGGAGTAAAAGGTCACTGCCACTTGTGCCTGTGCGGGCATGGCGGCCATGAAGAACGGGATCAGAATGGTCAAAAGACGCAGCCGGAACATCACAAAAAACTGTCTTGTCACTTATTGATCTTTCCCGTTCCTGATCTGCTCATCCAGCCAGCGCGCCGCCTGACCGGGTGACCGCTTGTCGGCTTCACGGTCGACCTTATAATTGGCCTCCCGCATATTTTCTACAGTGATTGCACCAACCAGGGGTTTGATTGCGTTCACAAATCTATCATCACTTCCACGTCCGGGAGCAACCAGCATCATCGCTTCATAAGACGGCACAGCGCCCTTTGTATCTTCCAGCACGATAAAGCCATTGGCCGCAATCCGTCCGTCCGAAGAAAAGGCCGAGATCACATCCACTTCCCCGCTCGATAAAGCGGGATACATGAAGGTCGGATTAAACGAGCGCGATTCTTTAAACCGGATCGGATAGGCGGCTTTGACCATCTCCCATTCCGGTCGTTCGAGAAACTCGAGATCCGTGCCAAATGCAAAAACAGAAGAAACCCGGGCAAGGTCATCAAGTGTCTTGAGCCGTCTGCTTGCCGCATCTTCAGGACGTACCGCAAAGGCGTATGTATTTTCAAACCCCAGAGCGCCCAGCATGGTCACGCCATGCTCAGACGCACTCCATTGCGCAATTTCATTCACCATGTCATCGGCAGGCACCGTATCTGTCCGTTTCATCTGGTTGGTCCAGATCGTACCGGAATAGTCGACATAAATGTCGATATCTCCAGACGCCACCGCCTGAAACACCACGGCCGAACCGAGGCCATCCTGATAACGAACTTCATAACCCGCGTCTTCCAGCTGCGAACCGATCAACCGCGCCAATATGAATTGTTCGGAAAAACCTTTCGCGCCGATGACCACGACATCATCACGCGCAGCCAGCATTGGCAGCAATGCGATGGCCAGGCCGGTACCGATGACCGCAGCGCTGCCCCACGCCATCAGCTTCCGACGATCCCGGATACCACGCTCGATCAGACCAAGCAGCGTATCGACGATGATCGCCAGTCCTGCAGAGGCGAAACAACCGGTAAGCACCAATGTCCAGTTTTGTGTCTGCAGTCCGGCAAAGATCAGATCACCGAGACTGGCCTGCCCCACAGTTGTCGACAATGTCGCAGCTCCGATCGTCCAGACCGCGGCAGTGCGGATACCGGCCATGATCGTCGGCGCCGCGAGCGGTGCTTCGACCAGACGCAGCTTTTGTGCCGCCGTCATGCCGAGCCCGTCCGCCGCCTGTTTTGCGGCCGGGGCCACACCAGTCAATCCGGTGACCGCGTTGCGCAATATTGGCAGCAGCGCGTAAAGCGTAAGTGCGAGCAAGGCTGGCAAAAAGCCAAGCGCGGATATCTCGCCGCCAAGCAAAGCCGACAACCCCAGCAGAATTGGGTAGAACAGCGCGAGCAAGGCCAGCGCCGGAATCGTCTGGACCAGACTGGCAAAACCAAGAATGACCGCCGCCACTTTCGGTGCCCGCGCTGCCCAAATGGCCAGAGGCAAACACAAAGTCATGGCGAGCAGCAACGCCGAAAAACTGAGCTGCACATGGGCCGCCAGCAATTCGGGCACCCGCGCAAAGGCCTGTTGCCATGCCACCGTCATGTCCTTTTCGTTCCGTCTATGTTTCCGAGCGCAATGAGATGTGCCGCCTGCGCGCGCGGAATGGCGACCAAGGCCTCGGCTTCATCGCCGACACTGCCAGACAACAGTTCCGCTGGCGTCGCATCTGCCTTGATCTGACCCGCCTCCATCACCAATATCCGATCGGCAAGATAAAGCGCCTCGGCCATATCATGGGTGACGATAATCGTTGTCAGGCCCAGCTTTTCATGCAGCGCTTTATATTGACCAGCCAGGCTGTCCCGGGTCACCGGATCCAGCGCGCCAAAGGGTTCATCCATAAGCATCAAGCCCGGCCGCGTTGCCAGCGCCCGGGCGACACCGACCCTTTGCTGTTGTCCGCCACTCAATTGATGCGGCATCCGGCCAGCCATTTCCAGAGGGAGTTCGACTAATTCAAGCAATTCGGCGACACGTTCCGCTCTTCCATCCTTCTCTCCCGCCAGCTCAAGCCCGATCGCAATATTGCGCGAAATCGTCATATGCGGGAAAAGACCAATATTCTGGAAAACATAACCAATCCGGCGGCGCAAAACATGGGGGTCAATTGCCTTCACATTGTCATCCGCGATCAAAACCTCGCCCGCGGTGGGATCTACCAGCCGGTTGATCATTTTTAACAGAGTGGATTTGCCCGATCCGGATAATCCGACCAGCGCCACAAAACTGCCCGCTGCGATCTCCAGTGAAATATCGTCCACCGCCGTAACCGCACCATAACTGCGCCTTACTTTTTTCAGGCTGATCGCCGGACCGGAGGCAGAAGAGGTTGAAATCATTACAGTCACTATTGGCCAGCTTTACTCAATATGTCCAATCGCTCTTGACCTGATCGCCAAAAACCGCTCGAACAAACATTAATGTCAATAAGACAAAGATGAGAGGGCGAGAGCAAAATGGCATATCAGAGCGGACAGAAATCAATCTTCATCACCGGCGGCGCGTCAGGACTGGGCCGCGAAGTCGCTCGCTATTTCGCGGGCAAGGGATGGTATATCGGTATTGCCGATATCAATGATGCCGGGATGGCTGAAACCGCATCGCTGCTTCCCGACGGGCAAAGTTCGATTCACCGACTGGATGTCACAGACCGCGCCAACTGGAAATCTGCCGTCGCCGATTTCGGTGAAATTACAGGTGGTAGGATGAACGTATTGTTCAACAATGCTGGCATTGGCGAAGGCGGACCAATTCAGGAGATGACCGACGAAGATATCGACCTGATGATCGCAATCAATTTTACCGGCTGTATCAGCGGCACACGGGCCTGTTTTGAAATGCTGAAGAACACGCCCGACAGCTGTGTGCTCTACACCGCGTCAGCGGCTGGTATATACGGCGTGGCTGACCTCAGCGTTTACAGCGGAACAAAATTCGCAGTGCGCGGTCTTGCTGAATCGCACGATCTGGAATTCAACAAATATGGCATCAAGTCTCGCTCTTTAATGCCAGGCTTTGTTGATACCAACATCATCTCGGACGTGGTGGAAGGCACCAATCAAACCGGCAAGGAGCGGCTGGAAGAGAGCGGTGTGCTGGTCAGTCCGGTATCAATCATCGGCCCGGCGGCCTGGGAAGCCGTCCATGGCAAAAAGGTCCATACGCCGGTCAACAAAATGGCAAAGCAGCTGGCCTTCGCTGCGCGCTGGATGCCGGGCCGGCTGCGCAAACAATCCGTCGAGCTCGCGAATCTTGGCAATGTTCTCGCTGGAGCAGAAGATAAAAGCTAGAGAATGCCCTCAATGGTTTTCGCCAGATCAATATCGCGCTGAGACAATCCGCCATTTTCACCGGCATCATGCGTGGTCAGTGTGATGTCGACATTATTATAGACATTAAACCACTCGGGATGATGATCCATTTTCTCGGCGTGGATTGCCACGCGAGTCATAAAGGCATAGGCTTCGGTGAAATCGGCAAATTTGAACCTGCGGCTTATAGCATCACGTTTGCTGTCATATTCCCAGCCAGGTAGGGCTGCCAGAGCGGCCTGCCGTTCAGGGTCATTCAGTTGGGCAACCATGTTTCGATACTCCTTGCTTGGCTTTGCCGCCGTTTCATGGCTTAAGTCTTCCCCATGAACCGAGGGGCGTCAACCAAAATGCGGGAAGAAGGCAGCGATAATCTGTGCGCCAAAGCCCTTTCGTGCGTGCGCGGCGACAAATTGCTGTTTCGCGATCTGAATTTTACGCTGGAACCCGGACAGGCCGGGCTGGTCACCGGACCCAATGGAGTCGGTAAATCCAGCCTGCTGCGACTAATTGCGGGATTGCTTGAGCCTTTTTCCGGCACCATCCATGTTCCGACATCGGTTGCAATATGTGACGACCGGATGGCTCTTGATGAAAATCTGCCCTTACAAGACGCGCTCCGGTTTTGGGCCAGTCTGGATGACAGGCCAGAAGGTGATTGTACTGACGCTATGGCCAAAGCTGACATGGGTCATCTCGCCGAGGTGCCCATCCGCTATTTCTCGACCGGCCAGCGTCAGCGCGCACGGCTTGCCCGCACTTTTCTGACGGCGGCCGATCTGTGGCTACTGGACGAACCTGCCAATGGTCTGGATACCGCATCGGTGGAGCTGCTTGGACAAAGCCTGCAAGCCCATTTGAAATACGGCGGTATTATCCTTGCAGCAAGTCATATCACGCTGCCGATTTCCTTCGACCTTCAGCTTGAACTCACTGCGCTGGAAGAGATGGAGACGCCGCAATGATCGGCGCGCTCAAAACGATGATCTGGCGTGATGTCCGGCAAAGCTATGCCAGCGGCGGCACTTGGCTACCCGTGATTTTCTATCTCTCGGCGGCGACCCTGTTTCCTTTTGCGGTGGGACCGGACCGGGACTTGCTGCTCCAGACAGGGGGCGGAATATTATGGATCGCGGCATTGCTCGCGACCCTCCTGCCACTCGACAGGTTGGTGCAGCCGGATCTTGATAGCGGCTTCCATGACCAATTGCTCGTACGCGGCATTGCCGACGAGCTCATCGCCTTTGCGCGGCTGATCTCGCATTGGCTGGCTTTTGGGCCGCCATTGCTGTTCGCAGCCTTACTGGCCAGTGGTCTAATGGGTCTGGAAGGCCCGCCGCTTGTCACCTTGCTTGCCAGCCTCGCGATTGCCACACCAGCGCTTGCCGGCCTTGCGGTAATGATCGCAGCCTTGACCGCTGGTCTGAAAGGCGCAGGGGCCTTAGGCGGATTATTGCTAGTGCCGCTGGCCATTCCGTTGCTGATCTTTGGAGCCGGTAGCCTGGCCGATCAAAGCGGAAGCGCGCTGCTGTTCCTCAGCGCGGTATCACTGCTGCTGGTCGCGATTACGCCCTTTGCTGCAGGTGCTGCATTAAAAGCAATGCGGGAATAAGCTTAAATACCACCGTCGGTAACTTCGTAACCGGCCTCTTCCAGACCGGACTTCAGCGCCGCCGTACAGGTCGCCAGCTCCTCCGCATCGGTTGAGCGGACTACGAAATTCGCGCCGACAGTACCGTTGCGGAAAAACGGATAGCTGCCAATCTGGCAGCCGTCATGCGCGTTTTCGGCAGCGGTCAGGACATCGGCAATTTCGCTTTCCGGCGCCCACGCCCCTAGTGTTGCGGAGAGCAGCGGCGCGCCGCCTTCCAATGTACCGGTCAATGCATCCAGCATACCGGCTGTAATATGCGGGACACCAGCCATCAGATACAGATTGTCGACCTTTATTCCGGGTGCGCCGGACATGCGGTTTTCGATCAGTTCCGCCCCATCGGGCACACGCGCCATGCGCAGGCGGCCTTCATTAATCCCGCCTTTGTCAGCATAATAGCGTTCCAATATCGCCCGTGCGGTCGGATGGATAATCACATCGACCCCCAACGCCTTGGAAATGGCGTCCACCGTGATATCATCATGGGTCGGACCAATACCACCAGTGGTGAACAGATAATCATTGCGCGCCCGCAAGATGTTCACCGCTTCGGCAATGGCGTCCATATCGTCGGCAATCACCCGTACTTCGCCCAGCCTGATGCCCTGCACGTTCAGCCATTTGGCGATTTGCGCGATATTCTTGTCCTGCGTGCGGCCGGAGAGAATCTCGTCACCAATGACGATCAGGGCGGCTGTGTAAATGCGGGCTGTGTTCATGGCCTTTGGATATAGAGCAGTTCGGCAAATCATCAACGGCCATTTGCAATTTGGTAAGGTCCGGCAATTAAACTGCGCTGGGGTGCATCAGATCCTCTCCAACGGGAGAATATTATGACCATTCAATTGGGAAAATTTGATTTTGAGGCGGCATTGCATGATGATGACGCAACTCTCTCCATTTCCCAAAACGGCCCGCGCCTGATCATCGAAGAAAACGACGTACCGCCGGGCCTGGTCTCGCTAATTGCCGGTTTGACTTTTGCGCTATCGTTCATCGCTTTCGGGCTGTTTGTTATCAGCTGGGAAATGGATGCGGCCAGCGAGCCCCTGCGCTTGCCCGTTGCCGGCCTTTTTGCGCTGGTCGGTGTCGGTCTGTTGTGGCTGACACTCAGCCGCAAGAACAATATCAGGCGCCTGATCGCAGATAGCGACACACAGACCATTGAATATGGCAGGATGGTTGCTGGCAAAAATGATGACTGGAATTATCAGGAAAAAGGCGTTTTCGATTATCGTCGTGCCGAAAGGTTCGATACCGGTTATGTGGATCACACCGCGCCGGGTGCTGAACGCACTCTAACGGGCTTATACGTTAAGGCACCAGACGGACCGCGCGGCGGTTTGCTGGTGATGGGTGCGCTCTATGAAATCGAAATCGTGATCGATTATATCTACCGGCATATGAGTGATTCCACCCAAGCCGGGAATAAATTCGATAGCAAGGGTAACAGTCTGCCACGCAGTTTCGTTCCGCAAAACCGCGATGATCGCTGATCCTCATCCCAAATTTCTCCCAAAAATTCTCATGGTCAAACCTGCCAATTATCCATATATATGACTTATGACTGACTATCTGACCGTAGAAGATACCACCCCGCAAAGCCGCACCGGCGCGATTAAACTCCACGGGCCGGAAGGCTTTGAGGGCATGCGCAAGGCTGGCCGGCTGGCCGCTGAAATCCTCGATGGACTGGTGCCGCACGTTGTGCCGGGCGTGACCACTGGCGCGCTTGACGACATGGTCCGTCAACATGCTTTCCGCGAAGGTGCCGTTCCTGCGACCCTCGGCTATCGCGGTTTTACCCATAGCTGCTGCACCTCGATCAACCATGTCGTGTGCCATGGGATTCCGGGCGACAAGAAACTCAAGGAAGGCGATATCGTCAATATTGATGTGACCGTTATCGTCGATGGCTGGCACGGTGACACCAGCCGCATGTTCCTGATCGGCAAGGCCCCCGTCAAGGCTGCGCGTCTGGTCCAGACCACTTACGAATGTCTGATGCTCGGCATTGAACAAGCCAGGCCCGGCAACCGCATGGGCGATGTCGCGCATGCGATCCAGACCCATGCCGAAGGCAACCGCTATAGCGTCGTCCGTGATTTTTGCGGCCATGGCCTCGGCCAGATGTTCCATGATGCGCCAGAGGTTGTCCATGCCGGACGTCCCGGTACAGGTCCGGAGCTGCGCCCCGGCATGTTCTTCACAATCGAGCCGATGATCAACATCGGTAAATATGCGGTGAAGATGCTCGAAGACGGCTGGACCGCCGTCACCCGCGATCGTTCTCTGTCAGCCCAGTTTGAACATAGCATCGGAATTACCGAAACCGGTTGCGAGATATTTACCAAGAGCCCTGCTGGTCTGGACTGTCCGCCTTACGGATAAGTTAGCGCTTCTGCGCATAGCGTCCATCCTGTTGCGGCCCTAATGCGGAGAGGGGGACGCATGAGTGATACGGACGCAGCAGCGGCAATGCCACAGGAACCTGGCAATCGGTATCATGCACTTGATGCGCTGCGCGGTTTTGCATTGCTTGGCATATTTGTCATCAACATCATCGGGTTTGGTATCGGCATTTCCGACCTGGCCAACCCCATGGCGGCCGGCGGCAGCGATCCTCTCAATTTGGGAATCTGGTATTTCACTGCTCTTTTTGTCGAAGGCTCAATGCGGGGCCTCTTCTCCCTCATGTTTGGCGCGAGCATTATCCTGTTCACAGCGCGTGCCATCTATCCAGACGGTCCTGTCCGCCTCGCCGATCTGCATTACCGCCGATCAATCTGGCTGATTATATTTGGACTCATTCACGGCTTTGTCCTGCTTATGCCAGGCGATATATTATTCCTCTATGGCGTGACCGCCTTGTTTCTTTTCCCGCTACGGATTTTATCGCCAAAAAAATTGTTGATCACCGCGGGCATCATATTGGTTTTTCTGACTATATGGGATGCGCGATCGGAAATGCGGGAACAGGCACTCGGCATGCAGGCGGTGGCGATTGAACAGCTGGAACGACAAGGCAACAGCATCAGCACAGAAAAGCAGGAATTACTGAAACAGTGGCAGGAGAAAATCGAGGGCAACTGGCCGACAGACAAAGCCCGCAGCGCAGAAATTCGTGCGCGCACAGGCGATATCTCCACTTTATATGCAACAAATGCCGAGGCGACAGCGTGGCCATCGCTACTGTTTCTTTTCCACGAAATGCTGGATGTGGGAATGCTCATGCTGATCGGTATGGCCCTGATGAAATCCGGATGGTTGACCGGTGAAAAAACGATCCTTTCATATTCTTTGATGGCCGCTGGCGGCTATATCGTCGGTCTTTCATTGCGAACATGGCTGTTGATCGAACGGATCGACGCCAATTATTCTCCCATTGTTACCTGGCCATGGGTGTTTGCCCAGACTTCGCGGGTGGCCCTGACGCTTGGCCATGCCGGACTCTTCCTGCTGATCTGGAAGATGATGCGCGACGATTGGATCATGCGCGCCCTTGCGGCAACCGGCCGCATGGCGTTTAGCAACTATATCGGGCAGACTATCATATCGAACCTGATATTCACCGGGATCGGATTAGGCCTCTATGGCTCGTTGGAACGTGTAACGGTGTATTTGTTTTTAGCCGTGATTTTTATTTTTCAGCTCGTTTTGAGCCTTTGGTGGCTTGCGCGATATCGGTTTGGTCCGCTCGAATGGCTTTGGAGGTCTCTGACTTACGGAGAAATCCAGACTATGCGGCCAGTGCCCCGTGGAACAGCAACTGACAAATCATCCCACACCTCACCCCCGGATCAGCCTTGACCGCAGCGCTTAAATTTAGCTAGTCAGTTAAATCAGGTTGAACCCATGAAGGTTAAACCGGCTCGGGAGAAGTCAGATGCGTCGTTTGGGACTATTTTTCACCACATGCTTGCTGGCCGCTTGCCAAAATCAGGCAGCGGATGAAGGCAGCCGATCAGCCGCGACAGATGGCGCGGAATGGAGCAATATCGGCTTTAGCGCAAAAGAACAGCGGCACAGTCCCCTTGACCAGATTAATGACAGCAATGTCGGCGAGCTCGGCATTGCCTGGTTCAAGGATTTGCCCGATGCCCGCGGGCAAGAAGCCACACCTGTGGTTGTGGATGGCAAGATGTATATCTCCACCGCCTGGTCGAAGGTTTTTGCCTATGATGCAAGAACCGGCGAGGAACTATGGTCCTATGATCCCGAGGTGCCCGGCGAAAAGGCCGTCGATGCCTGCTGCGACGTCGTCAATCGCGGCGTAGCCATTTCTCGCGGCAAACTGTTCTTCGGCACGATTGATGGCCGCCTGATCGCGCTGGATGCCAATACCGGCGCGAGGTTGTGGGAAAAGCAAACCACCGACAATAGCAAACCCTACACGATTACCGGCGCGCCGCGTGTGGTCAAAAATATGGTGATCATCGGCAATGGCGGCGCCGAATTTGGCGTGCGCGGTTATCTTACCGCTTATAATGTATCGGACGGCTCGCTGAAATGGCGGTTTTACACGGTTCCCAACCCTGAAGGTAAAGCGGATGGCGCAGCGAGCGACGAGATTTTCGCCAAGGCCGCCAACAAGACCTGGGGTGACGGAGAATGGAAAGAGTCCGGCGGCGGCGGAACGGTTTGGGACAGCATCGTCTACGATGAAGAACTCGACCAGCTTTATTTCGGTGTTGGCAATGGCAATCCGTGGAATCACGGACTGCGTTCTGGCGGAGAAGGAGACAACCTCTTCCTGTCCTCCATTGTGGCGGTAAACCCCGATACCGGCAAATATCTCTGGCATTATCAGGAAACACCTGCAGAGACCTGGGACTATACCGCTACGCAGCATATCATCATCGCCGAGATTGACTGGCCCAAAGCAACCGAAGACGGCGAAACGACGGCCTTGACGGAAAAGCGGAAGGTGCTGTTCCACGCACCCAAAAACGGCTTTTTCTTTGTCATCGACCGTACCAATGGCCGGTTGATGAGCGCGGAGCCGTTTGTCGACAATATCAACTGGGCAGAAGGCTATGATCTGGAAACCGGCCGTCCGATCGAAACGCCCGAGGCACGTTTCTATAAAACCGGTAAGCCGTTTGTTTCCATCCCTGGCGCTCTCGGCGCGCATAATTGGCACCCGATGAGCTATAATCCGAAAAGCGGACTGGTCTATATCCCGGCCCAGCAAATCCCTCAGGGATACGAAGTACCAACGTCTGATCTTGACAAAAAGCGTGAACGACTTGGCTTTAACGTTGGCATCGGCTGGGCAATTGGCCAGCTGCCCGATGACAAGGATGTCTACAAGGCGGCCATTGCTGCCACGACCGGCAAGCTTGTTGCCTTTGACCCAAAAGCGGGCAAAGTCGCCTGGTCGGTGGATTATCCCGCTGCCTGGAATGGCGGCACCATGACGACCGCCGGCAATCTGGTATTTCAAGGCACTAGCGTTGGCCTGTTCAAGGCCTTTGCGGCGGATAGCGGAGAAGAGCTTTTGAGCATGGACATGCAGTCCGGCATTGTGGCTGCGCCTTCGACCTACATGATAGATGGCGAACAATATGTCGCGTTCCTCACGAGCAAGGGCGGTGCGTTTCCTTTGGTTGCCGGGGTCGCGGGCGGCGCATCGCGCATGGTACCGAATATCCCGCGGCTGGTTGTGATGAAACTCGGCGGCAAGGCCGCTCTGCCTGCGTTGCCGGAAAAAGGAGAAGTCGTCTGGGATCCGCCGGAACCAACCGGAACGCCGAAACAGGTTGCCGAGGGCAAAGCGCTCTACGGTCGCTTCTGTCTGGTCTGTCATGGTGATAGCGCGGTCGGCAATGGCTTCACGCCTGATCTACGCATTTCCGGAACCTTAGCCAGTGAAGAGGCATGGGCCTCGATCATCGCCGGCGGCGCCCTGAAACAGCATGGCATGGTCAGCTTTTCCTCACAGCTGGAGGCTGGTCAGGTTGAAGCATTGCGTCATTATGTCATTGACCGCTCAAACTGGACCAAGGCCAATGTCGCTGACGTTAGCGCGCCAATTGCGCGATAGATAATGCGGCCCAGCCCTGCCTAATATTTAGGCAGGGCACCTCAAAAATGCCCGTTTTTTGGGCGGCATTGAAACTGTCACCGTTTGTCTTTAGCAGATTACCGGCGATTCTTTTCACGATTCCAATCTGGCATGGTAATTGAATTGTAGCGGGCAAGTGCGCCCGATTTTGGTGCTGCATAAGCACGCCGAAACTTGAGTAAACGGGACAGGAACGAATAAAAATGAAAAAGATCGAAGCGATCATCAAGCCTTTCAAACTCGACGAAGTCAAAGAGGCTCTTCATGAGGTGGGGGTATCCGGCATCACTGTCACCGAAGCAAAAGGTTTTGGCCGCCAGAAAGGTCATACCGAGCTGTATCGCGGTGCGGAATATGTCGTGGACTTTCTCCCCAAAGTGAAGCTGGAGGTTGTTGTCGATGACAATCTCGCTGAACGGGTAGTCGAAGCCATTTCCACCGCCGCCCAAACCGGACGCATCGGCGACGGCAAGATCTTTGTAATCCCCGTCGAATCGGCGCTTCGCATCCGTACCGGTGAACGCGACAGCGACGCGATCTAACGCAGCACAACAGCATTCAGTTTTTTCAATTCAGCAAACCAAACTCTAAAACAAACCAAGGGACGAAACAATGGGCAATACTACCGCAGACATCATGAAGATGATCAAGGAGCACGAGATCGAATGGGTCGACGTGCGTTTCACTGATCCGCGCGGCAAATGGCAACATCTTTCCATGTGCGCCGACGTTGTTGACGAAGATGTGCTGGAAGAAGGTTTCATGTTTGATGGATCTTCCATCGAAGGCTGGAAAGCGATTAACGAATCCGACATGATCCTGCGGCCCGATCTCGATTCCGTTTATATGGATCCGTTTTCTGCGACCCCGATGATGATCTTGGTCTGTAACATTGTCGAGCCAGGCGATGGTTCGCTCTACGGCCGCGACCCACGCTCCACCGCGGTGCGCGCCGAAGCTTATCTGAAGTCTACCGGTATCGGTGACACTGTCTATGTCGGACCAGAGCCAGAATTTTTCATGTTCGACGATGTGAAATTTGAAGATGGCTATGACCGCAGCGGCTATAAAATTGACGATGTCGAGCTGCCGACCAACACCGGCCGTGACTATGACATTGGCAATATGGGCCATCGTCCGCGCGCCAAAGGCGGCTATTTCCCGGTTGCTCCCGTGGACAGCGCCATGGACATTCGCGGCGAAATGGTTGCCACGATGATGGAAATGGGTCTGCCCATGGACAAGCATCACCACGAAGTGGCCGCTGCTCAGCATGAGCTCGGCATTACTTTTGGCACGCTGGTTGAAACAGCTGACCGCACGCAGGTCTACAAATATGTCGTGCAGCAGGTTGCTCACGCCTATGGCAAGACCGCCACGTTCATGCCCAAGCCGATCAAAGATGATAACGGTTCCGGCATGCACACCCACATGTCGATCTGGAAAGAAGGCAAGCCGCTTTTCGCTGGCAATGAATATGCCGGTCTGTCCGAAACCTGCCTCTACTATATTGGCGGCGTAATCAAACATGCCAAGGCGTGTAATGCGTTCACCAACGCTACGACTAACAGCTACAAGCGCCTCGTTCCCGGTTTTGAAGCACCAGTGCTGCTGGCTTACTCCAGCCGTAACCGCTCTGCGTCCTGCCGTATTCCTTACGGTGCAGGCGACAAAGCCAAGCGCGTTGAATTCCGTTTCCCGGATGCACTGGCCAACCCATATCTGTCGGCTTCCGCTCTGTTGATGGCTGGTCTCGACGGTATCGAGAACAAAATCCACCCCGGCGACGCGATGGACAAAAACCTCTATGACCTGCCACCAGCAGAACTGGCTGAAGTGCCAACCGTTTGTGGCTCGCTACGCGAAGCACTGGAAGCATTGGAAGCTGATCACGAATTCCTGCTCAAAGGCGACGTGTTCACCAAGGATCAGATCGACGCTTATGCCGAACTGAAATGGGAAGAAGTCAGCCGTCTGGAAACCACGCCAGCGCCTGTCGAATTTGACATGTACTATTCCAGCTGATCCTGCCGATCAGATTGGATTAAAAAAGCCCGGGGCAAGAAATTGCTCCGGGCTTTTTGGGCTGTGTTTGATTCTGGTGAAATCATCATATCCGCCAGATCATATGGTTCAGAGATGATGTAACGGGCGACAACGCGCGCAAAGAAAGGCCTTATCGCTCCGGAATCGGATGCAGCATCGTCAGGAATTTGAGCTCCGTCCCCGCCCGGCGGTGTTCGGACAAAGCCTGATAGTCCGGATCATTATACCAGGCTGCCGCAGCCTCCGCGCTCGGAAATTTGAACAGAACCACGCGTCCTGCGGGCGGCGCGCTGCCTTCAAAGGTCGTGCTGTCATCATCAAAGGTGATGAACGTCCCGCCATGCTTTTTCAGGATCGGGAAAAAGCCTTTTTCGTAGATGCGGTATGTTGCTGCATCATGGACGGTGAAATTGGCCATCACGTGAACCGGTGCTGCGTCGCTCATGATGCGTCCTCCGTTTTTGGCAATCCGACCGCATTGCGGATCTCGTCATTATCGGCGCCCAGTGTCGGCGGGTCGGCATAGACATTGGCGGGGCTGGCGGAATAATGGACGGGATGTTTGATCGAGCGATATTTGCCGATCTTCTCGCCTTCACGCTCGGTCCAGAAACCGACCTGCTGGAGATGCGGATCTTCGAGCACATCGGCCATCTGGTTATAGCGCATAGCGGGGATATTATGCTCGTCGAGCAGCTCCAGCCATTCGTCTGTCGTCTTGGTCGAGGCAATTTCCTCGATCAAAGCATAGAGCGCGGTGATGTTCTTGGTGCGCTCAGAATAGGTGGCGAAGCGCGGTTCCTCAAACACGCCAGGCTTGCCGCCCAGCTCAAAGAAGGTTTCCCATTGCCCGTCGCTATAAGGGACAAGGCCGATATAGCCGTCCTTGGTCGGATAAGGCTTGCGATTGGGGTTGATCGAGCGCGTGTAGGCAAGGCGGCCATTGCCGGGAATGAAGGTTTCGCCCCACAGATTTTCAACCATGTTGAACCAGGTAAAGGCCTCGAACATCGGCACCTGGACAAACTGGCCCTCGCCGGTTTTTTCCTTGTGATACATGGCCGCGAGCGTTGCGTTCACGGCGAACAGGCCGATGGTTTTGTCCGCGACCAGCGACGGCATATAAAGCGGCCGTCCGCTATCGCCGCGCTTTTCAAACAAGGATGCAAAGCCGGAGGAGCATTGGATCAGATCATCATAAGCCTGCCGGTGCGAATATTCGCCGCCTTGGCCAAAGCCCGCGCAATGGACATAGACAATGCCCGGATTGATCGCCTTGACCGACTCATAATCCAGCCCCAGCCGTTCCATCCCGGCGAGCCGGACATTGTGGAAAAACACATCAGCATGTTTGAGCAGTTCGACAATCACTGCCTTGTCGGCTTCTTCCTTGGCATTGAGCGTGATGGATTTCTTGTTGCGGTTGAGCGAGGTAAAAATCGGTCCGAGATCGCCGGTCGGACTGTCGCCGGCATGGCGCATCATGTCGCCGGGAAATTTACCGCTGTCATTTTCAACCTTGATGACTTCTGCGCCCATGTCGGCAAAGTTTAGGGTCGCAAATGGTCCCAGAACGACGGTGGACATGTCCAGTATTTTCAGGCCCTTTAGCGGCCCGGTTGGTTCAACATCCCATTTCAGTTCCGGCCATCCGCTCATCAATTTATCCTCAAATTATTAGGTGCATGAATATGCGTGTCTGTTATCAGTTTTAATCGATCGATGAACTGTTTATTTTGAGGGACTTTCACGCATGACAATTTCAGATCGCCAAGCACCTGTCTTAATTGGTGTGGGGGAAGCCAGCGGGCAATCCCTGAAACAGGCATTGGGGCTGGAATGGCCATCGCCGGTGGACCTGGCATCGGCCGCTGCGAAAGCTGCGCTTGCCGACAGCGGCACAGCGGACAAGCTTGGTGCATCAATTGATTGTCTGCTCGCGACCCGGCTGTTCTATGACAGCGGCGTTGGACATGATTATGGGTCTCCGAACAATTTTCCGGACGCAATTGCACAGGCTGCTGGCCTTAATCCGGCGCAGCTGATTTACGGTGACGTTGGCGGCCAAAGCCCGCAAAAGCATATTAACGAGCTGGCCGTCCAGCTGCACGAGGGCAAGATCAAAGCGGCCCTGATATGCGGCGCAGAATCGATCGGAACGGTCAAGCGCGCCAGGAAAGCTGGCCATGAGATGGACTGGAACCAGCCCTCGGATCGCGACTATATCGACAAGCGCACCGAGTTTCCCGTCCTCACCATGTATGAATTCCGCCACGGGATTATCTCCATGCCGATGGCTTACGGTCTACTTGAAAACGCGCGTCGCAGCCGCCTCAATATGGACCGGGCAAGCTATGCAGCGGAAATGGCAGAACTATGGTCTGCTTTCTCCTCGGTCGCCGCCACCCGCGAGCATGCGCAATTTGCGAAAGACCGGAGTGCAGAAGAATTGTTGCAGGATGGCGGCGGCAACTATCAGCTCAACGATCCCTATCGCCGCTGGATGGTGGCGCAGGATGCGGTTGCTCTGGGCGGGGCCGTGGTGATGACCACCGCAGGTCATGCGGAAGAGCTCGGCATATCCGAAGACAAGATGATCTATCTGCACAGCGGCGCGGATGCCAGCGTCCCGATCATCAGCCAGCAAATGGACCTGTCGCGATCCCCGGCCGTCGAATGGGCGGTGGGCAAAGCGCTCGACCTTGCCGGGCAGCAGGCCAGTGATATCGGCCCGATTGATATTTACAGCTGTTTCCCGGTCGCGGTGTCGCTGGTGATGGAAGCGCTAAACCAACGGGATCGGCCGCTGTCGAGCTATACGCTAACCGGCGGGCTGAGTTTCTTTGGCGGCCCCGGCAATAGTTACAGCACCCATGCGATTGTCGCGCTGGTGCAGGCGCTGCGTAAGGATGGCAGCAAGCCCGGCATGATCTCCGCCAATGGCGGCGCGATCAACAAGGAATCGGTTGGCATTTACGCGGCACAGCCACTGGCGGGCGGATGGTCACCCGACCGGATCGCGACGCCCAATGCCCTGCCGCCCGATGAAGGGACAAAGCCCGATCATTTTGCGTCAGGTGACGGCGTGATCAAAAGCTATGCGCTACCCTATGTAAAAGGTGTCGCCGGGGCAGCGACTTTGTGGTTGCAAGACGCAAATGGCGTGCCCTGTATTGGCCTGCTGGAAAACCCGCCGGAAGACAGGGATTTAGTCGGCGAGAAGGTCACGATCAGTTCGGATGGCAAGCGCAATCATGCGGTGCTGGGATAGTCAGACCAGCGTCGTACGGCGCACCGGATATTTGACCCAGAAAAAGTGGCGGAGCCGGAGGGATTCGAACCCTCGATAGGTTGCCCTATACACGCTTTCCAAGCGTGCGCGATCGACCACTCTGCCACGGCTCCGCAATACTGGTCAGAATCATCAGACGGTCGAAATTCTGACAGCGCCGCTTCCCCTAGTGTGCGAATCGCTCTTTCGCAAGTCATTGCTTGTGGTTAGGGTACGCGCATGAGAAAAAATATCCTGATTGCGCCGCTCGCCGCGCTCCTCGCCCCGCTTCTGGCCGTGTCTCCACTTACTGCGGTCAATGCTCAGGAACCGCCGAAACAGGAATTTCCGAGCCCCAATGCGATAGTTGATGCTGCCCCGGCCAGCGACTGGAAAGCTATTGCGCCCAGCGATTTGCTGGTCATGGATCTGGCACCCGATGCCAAGGGCGAAGCGCGCCGCGTGATCATACAATTGATGCCACCGCCTTTCTCGCAAGGCTGGATCGGCAATATCCGCAAACTCGCCGCCGCCAAATTCTGGGATGGCACCAGCATCAACCGGGTGCAGGATAATTATGTCGTGCAATGGGGCGATGCCGGTTACGACAATCCGGAATCGGGCGAGACAGAGCAGAAAGCTTTGCCGGACGGTTTGGTGGAAGTGCCGGAGAGTCAGTATGTTACTGAAACGCTTCCCGATTACCCAGGCCCAATAAGGTTTGAGGATGCCACCGAGCAACAACTCGCTTTTGTCAAGACTGCAATATCTATAGCACGCCTCCATGTCGGCCATTTGGATATCTTCGGAGAAGACCGAGACCCGGATCAAGACGTCAATAATTTTGTCATGGCTCGAATGGCAGATCGCTACTCTGACATTAACTCCTTCGCAAGTGGCTGGCCCGTAGCCGGCAAACGCGACGACGAAACGGGCAATACAAAATTCTGGCCAGTCCACTGCTACGGGGCCGTTGGCGTAGGCCGCAACCTTTCTCCCGACACCGGCACCGGCGCAGAGCTTTACACGGTCATCGGCCATGCGCCTCGCCATCTGGATCGCAATATCGCGGTGGTCGGACGGATAATCGAAGGGGTAGAGCATCTCTCCAGCCTGCCGCGCGGCACCGGGACGTTGGGCTTTTACGAAACCGCCGAAGAACGCGTGCCGATCCAGTCGATCCGGCTGGCCACCGCCCTGCCTGAAGCTGAGCAACCCCGGTTCCAATATCTCGACACGGACAGCATGGCCTTTGCCCGCTATGCCGATGCCCGTGCCAATCGCCGCGATCCGTTTTTTATCAAACCGGCGGGCGGAGCGGATATTTGCAATATTCCGGTCCCGGTACGGCGAGTGAGGGCGGAGTGAATCGCGCTAGCGGAGGCGTGTGAATTTTGCCTTTCCTACTGCCGGTGAAAACGATAAATTCTAGCCATGTCGATTTCTGTATCCCTTGCTGCAAGGCATTTGTCGTCAGCCGATAACCATTGCCACACAATGCTGAACGGCGCAGTCAGGAAGGTGTGATATGTGTGAACTTTGGCAAACCAAGCCGACCGGATCATGGCCGTTCGGACCTGGAATGGCTGTGCCTGAAGCCAGTGGACAATCCGTCATCCTGCGCGAAAACCATCCTGTGACTTGTGTGAACTTTGAAAAAGGAACCCATTGAGATGCCACCTTTTTGCAGCACAAAACCCCTATACGTCCTACTGGCCGGATCGATGCTGATGGCCGCGCCTGCCCATGCGCAGGAAGAAGCATCCCCACCAACGCCCGAAGATATTCTTACCGCCGCGCCCGCCGATCACTGGCTGCCGATTCCGGTCAGCGACTTGATGATCTTCACTCTGCCCGACGATGCTGGGGGCAATAAGCGGCAGGCGGTGATCCAGCTGATCCCGGCCGAAATGTCCGGCGCGCATGTCCGCAATGTCCGCAAATTTGCCGCCCAGCGCTGGTGGGATGGTACGAAAATCTATCGCGTCGCCAAGGATTTCGTGACCCAATTTGGCGGTAATCCTGACAACAAACAGCTTCCCAAGAATCTGGAAACCGTGTCGGAGAGTGACTATTTCAACGCCGCGCTGGGGGCCAGGCGCAATACCGATATGGCTGCGCTCGATGCTGCTGTCACCTATAGCAATCAATATCAGGGCACGGAGATCCGGCCGCTGATGAAGATGATCTATGAAAGCTATGGCAGCAAAGTCGGCTTTGGCGCAGGCTGGCCGATTGGTACCAAGGATGGCAAGGCCTTTCCGCTGACCTGCCGCGGCGCCTTGTCGCCCGCGCATTATGATCCACCGGATGCCGGGACCGGTGCGGAAATATCCATCGTCACTGGTGAGGCGGCGCGCAGTCTCGACATGACATTCGGTATGGTCGGGCGCGTGATTGACGGACTGGAACATGTCACCAACCTGCCGCTCGGCACAGCAGCGGGCGGGTTCTATGCCGACAAATCCGAGCATATAAAGATAACATCAATTCAGCTGGCGAGCGAGTTGCCGGTGTCCGAACAGCCGCGCTATGAATATCTTGCCAGCTATAGCCCGTCCCTGCTGGAATATATTGAAGCCCATGGCGGCTATGGCAATATTTGCACAGTTCCCGTTCCAATTCGACGTATGAAGCCGCTTTAACCCAGTAAACGTTCCACCGGATAGCCCGACCATTTCTTGATCGCACGGATCGCAAAAGCGCTATGCATTGCAGCAACGCCGGGCAAGCGCGCCAGACAATTGCGATGAATATCATCATAGTCGGCAACGTCCCGCGCGGCTACCCTTAGTCGGTAATCGGCTTCGCCAGACATAAGATGACATTCCAATATCTCATCAATCTGATGAACCGCACTTTCAAAGGCCGAAAAAGATATTTCGGTTTGTGCCGTCAGACGAATTTCTATGAATACATCCAGTTGCAATCCGATTTTGCGGTTATCCAACTCCGCAACATAGCGTTTAATCGCTCCATCTTTTTCCAACGCCTTGATCCGGCGATGACAGGCAGATGGCGACAGCCCGACTTTTTCAGACAAGCTGGTCAACGGAACCTGACTATCCTGCTGCATATGTTCCAACAATGCGATATCGAGTCGATCCATTAAATTTTTTCCGAATATTTTACGATATTTTAGGAATATATTTCATTGTTTTGAGTTTTGGAACAACTATTTCGAAATTATTCTTACCCAGTTTGCGCTATTATCGGCTGAACATATTTAGGAGACTCGATCATGCGCGTTGGAACACCCAAAGAAGTCAAAAATCATGAATATCGGGTCGGCCTGACCCCGGAATCGGTGCGGGAATTGTCCGCCCATGGTCATGATGTGCTGGTTGAGACCGGCGCCGGTCTCGGCATTGGCGCGGACGATGCCGAATATGAAGCTGCTGGCGCGACCATTGCCGCCACCGCAGCCGACATATTCGAAAAATGTGATATGGTCGTGAAAGTCAAAGAACCCCAGGCCCCGGAACGTGCGATGCTGCGCGAGGGGCAAATTTTGTTCACCTATCTCCACCTTGCTCCCGATCCGGATCAAACAGCTGATCTCGTTAAGTCAAAGGCGACCTGCATTGCCTATGAAACCGTGACCGGTTCGGGCGGTCTGCCCTTGCTCAAACCAATGAGTCAGGTCGCCGGGCGTATGTCGATTCAGGCGGGTGCGACGGCTTTGGAAAAGGCACATGGCGGCCGCGGCATATTGCTCGGCGGTGTGCCGGGCGTATCGCCGGGCAAGGTTACTGTCATTGGCGGCGGCGTAGTTGGTTTTAATGCCGCGCAAATGGCCGCTGGTCTGGGCGCGGATGTCACCATTCTTGATCGTAACCCTGAAGTGCTGGAAACGCTGGGCAATTATTTTGAGGCGCGGGCGAAAACGCGGTTCTCGAACAAAGCCAATCTGGCCGAATGTGTCGCCGACGCTGATCTGGTCATCGGCGCGGTGCTGATCCCCGGTGCGGAAGCGCCCAAGCTGGTAACCCGCGAAATGCTCTCCACCATGCGCCCGGGTTCGGTGCTTGCCGATGTGGCGATTGATCAGGGCGGCTGTTTTGAAACGTCCAAGGCAACCACCCATCAGCACCCGACCTATGTTGTCGATGATGTCGTGCATTATTGTGTGGCCAATATGCCGGGCGCGGTATCGCGGACTTCCACCTATGCGCTGAACAACGTCACCCTGCCCCATGCGCTGGCCATTGCCAACAAGGGTTGGGAAGCGGCCTTGCGCGACGATATCCATCTCGCCGAGGGATTGAACGTATGGAACGGCCATGTCACCTATCGCGCGGTGGCCGAAGATTTGGGCTATGATTATATGCCGGTGTCAGAGATAGTAGGGCATAAACCCGAATAGAAGGATTTTTCCATATGGCAGCAGCAGATCAGAAACCGCTTGGCTCCGGCTTTCCGCCCAAGAGCGAACCGCATGAAGTGCTGGCTGACATTGACCTGACCGGCAAGATCGCAATTGTCACCGGTGGTTATTCCGGCATTGGTCTGGAAACCACAAGGGCGCTAGCCGCCAAGGGTGCGAAAGTGATCGTGCCAGTGCGTGATGAGGCCAAGGCGGCAGACAATCTGTCGGGCGTCGATGGTGATGTCTCTTCCGCAACCATGGATTTGTCGGACATTGCTTCGGTGCGGAAATTTACCGATGCCATGTGTAGCAGCCTGAGTCAGCTGGACCTGCTGATCAACAATGCCGGCATCATGGCTTGTCCGCTTGAACGTGTCGGTCCCGGTTGGGAAAGTCAGTTTGGCGTCAACCATATGGGCCATTTTGCTCTGACGAAAGGCTTGATGCCCCTGCTCGAAAAAGCCGAAGCGCCGCGTGTCGTTGCGCTGTCGTCTATCGCCCATAAACGCAATGGTATTTTGTGGGATGATATCCAGTTCGCAAACAGCGAATATAATAAGTGGACATCCTATGCGCAGTCCAAAAGCGCCAATGCCCTGTTCGCCAATGCGCTCAGTCGGCGGATGGCAGGCTTTGGCGGACGCGCCTTTTCGGTCCATCCAGGCGGCATTTTCACACCGCTGCAACGCCATTTGCCGGTAGAGGAGCAGATCGAATTGGGCTGGCTTGATAAAGACGGCGAACCTTCGGAACTTGCGAAAACCGGATTCAAGACCCCGGCACAAGGTTGCACCACCAGCCTTTGGGCCGCCACATCGCCGCTGCTGAACGACAAGCACGGGCTTTACTGTGAGGATTGCGATGTCGCCCAGTTGATGGATGAAAACTCGCCCCCCTTTTCCTGTGTCGCACCCCATGCTTGCGACGATGACGATGCCGAACGGTTGTGGGAATTGAGCGAGGCATTGCTCGCAGACGCCTGATGAAAGAAAGCGCGAATGACAGCGAATATGCCGGTCTGCTGGTCCGTGATGGCACGGGCTTTGTTCTACAATCCGACGATGGTCGGCGGTATCGGCTCGAGCTGCTGCGCACACCGATTGATGAAGTCGAAAAGCGGGTGATCGTCACCGGACTACTGATCGGCGATGACCAGATCGAGGCCGAGGGTGTGCGGCTAGCGGACGGGAGCTAAATAGTGGCGGGGCAAGACATGAATATGCGCGCAGCCAAGGCGCAAGACCTCCCTGCCCTGCATGCATTGGTGGAAAGTGCCTATCGCGGTGACAGCGCCAAGCGCGGTTGGACCCACGAAGCAGATTTGCTGGGCGGTCAAAGAACCGATTTAGAGGCTCTGCGGGAAATATTGGCGGATGAGAATCAGGTCATCCTACTCGCTATGGACGATGCTGATATTGCCGGTTGTGTTCAACTGATGCGGATTAAAGAGGGAGTCGCCTATCTCGGCTTGCTGACGGTTGATCCTGACCGCCAGGCGGGTGGGCTGGGCAAGAAATTGCTCGACGCGTCGGAACAATATGTTGCCGCAAACTGGCAGGCACAGGTGATAGAAATGACCGTCATCCTCCAGCGCGCCGATCTGATCGCCTATTATGAACGGCGGGGATATAGCCAAACCGGCGAGCGGCGGCCCTTCCCGCTCGATGACCCGCGCTATGGTCTGCCAAAGACGCAGGAACTGGAATTTGTGGTGTTACGGAAGGAGATTGGAACGGGCTAGGCCGCCTTGCCCTCAAGCGCTTTTTGCCGGCGGCGTTGCACCGAACTGCCAAGCCCCAGCGCTTCGCGATATTTGGCGACCGTTCGCCGGGCGATATCAAAGCCCTTCTCTTTCAACAGCGCGACCAGCTTGTCGTCGGAGAGAATTTTCTTCGGATCCTCATTGTCGATCAGCGCTTTGATATGACTCTTCACCGCTTCCGCCGATGCCGCCTCTCCTCCGGTCGAGGACTGGATACCGCTGGTGAAGAAATATTTGAGCTCAAACGTGCCGCGAGAACAGGAGAGATATTTGTTCGACGTCACCCGGCTGACCGTCGATTCATGCATCTCGATCTTGTCAGCGACATTCTTCAGCGTCAGCGGGCGCAAATGCTCCACCCCTTGGCGGAAGAAATTTTCCTGTTGCTTCACAATTTCGGTGGCAACCTTGACAATAGTCCGCTGCCGCTGGTCAAGCGCTTTTACCAGCCAACTGGCATCGGCGAGGCACTCGTTGAGCCAATCCTTTGACGCCTTGTCCTGCGCCCCGTCTTTCAGTTCGGTGAAATAAGTCCGGTTGACCAGCACCTTCGGCAGCGTTGCGCTATTGACTTCGATCAGCCATTTGCCACCACGTTCCGCGATGAAAATATCCGGAACCACCGCCTGCACATCGCCACCGCCAATCTTGCAACCGGGCTTGGGATCATAGGCGCGGATTTCCGATATCATATCCATCAGATCTTCATCATCCACGCCGCACATGCGTTTCAGTTGCGGCAAGGCCCCTTTGGCGAGCAGATCAAGATTGTCGATCAGCCGCGCCATCGCCGGATCATAGCGATCCGCTTCCTTTGCCTGAAGCGCCAGACATTCGGCCAGATCACGGGCACCAACGCCTACGGGCTCCAAGCTCTGGACCTCGGCCAATATGCGCTTCACATCGTCCAGCTGCACGCCCAGCCGGTGCGCAAATTCCAGCAGATCGGCCTGCAGATAGCCACATTCGTCAATCTGGTCGATAAGATGCTGCGCAATGAATAGATCCTTGCCAGACAATATAGCGCCGGCCTGTTCCATCAGGTGCTCCGCCAGCGTTGTTTCGGCCACCAGCATATTTTCAAAGTCCGGCGCCTCACCGCCCACAGCACCGCTGCCCGACGAAGAGGGGCCATTTAATCCCAGACCGCCGTCCAGAGCGCCATCGCTTTCACTCAGGCTGTTGTTTGAAAACTGGTCCGCATCTCCCGCCATGTCGAGCGCCGATTCCGCCTCAGCCGGGCCAGAAGACAATATCTCGTCACTGCCTTGTGTCCCGGGCTCCGGAGGGAGGTCTGCTACACTGTCGCCGCCTTCATCCCCTCTGGCTTCAGCGCTCAGCTCGCCGGTGTCCAGCAAAGGATTTTTCTCAATCTCTTCGGCAATATAGGTTTCAAGTTCAAGATTGGACAATGCCAGCAGCTTGATCGCCTGCTGCAATTGCGGCGTCATCACCAGTGACTGGCTCTGCCTTAAATCAAGACGCGGCCCCAATGCCATTATATCAGCCTCGTCCTAATCACAGCGCAAAGCCCTCACCAAGGTACAGCCGCCGCACATTTTCATCTTTGACCAGTGCGTCCGGGCTGCCCGCAAACAGGACCTGACCATCATAGATGATACATGCCCGGTCCACGATATCGAGGGTCTCGCGGACATTGTGATCGGTGATCAGCACACCGATGCCGCGATTTTTCAATTGCACCACAAGATCGCGAATATCGGAAATCGAAATCGGATCAATGCCCGCAAATGGCTCATCCAACAAAATGATGGAGGGGTCGGCCGCCAAAGCGCGGGCAATTTCACACCGGCGGCGCTCACCGCCAGACAGAGCCATCGCGGGCGAATTACGCAATTTTGTGAGGCCAAATTCATCGAGCAGCCGGTCAAGAGCTTCTGCCCGGACCGCTTTGTCATTCTCCACCATTTCCAGCACAGCGAGGATATTCTGCTCCACCGTCATCCCCCGGAAAATCGATGTTTCCTGAGGCAAATATCCCAACCCCAATATGGCCCGGCGATACATGGGAAGCGGGGTGATATCTTCGCCATCCAGCATGATCCGGCCCGCATCAGGGCGCACCAGCCCCATGACTGAATAGAAACAGGTCGTCTTACCCGCACCATTCGGGCCAAGCAGGCCTACGACTTCGCCGCGTCCTACCGAAAGCGACACATCTGACAGGACCGAGCGTTTGTCATAGCTCTTGGCAATAGACACAACGGCCAGGCCATGTTCCATGGCGTCGCTCGCCATTGCGGAACCGGTGTCGGCCACGGCTGGCGTTTCAATAATGGTCGCGTCGTTCATTTTGGTCCTTCGGTTCAGGTCCTGTTTGAACCTGATTAGATTGTATAATGGTTAACAACATGGCCCAATTCACTCGAAATTGGCAAGCTTTATGCATGATTGATCGAAAATGGTTCTTTTTGGCGCGAAAGAGCCATGTTTTATCGCCAATCTGCCTATAAAACACCGCAAGACTTGGTCCAAAAATTAATATTATCGCCGATTTGGAGAAATTTAGTCGGTACGCTGGGGCACTGTGAATGTGCCCGAGACGCGGCCATCAGATCCGCGGGTGCCCGGAGTGGAACCACCGGCGGCACGGCCATCTATGGTCGAACGGCCTGACGCCAGATCAATAATGACCCGGCCACCGGACAATCTGTTACTACCCTGAGTCAGTGTCACACCGCCGACCAGTGTTATCAGACGACGGTTCAGGTCATAAATCGCAACGTTCCCGCTCGCAGTGTCCCCCCCTTTGCGGATAGTCACCCCGCCAGAAGCATCAATCCGGTCAACTTCAATGCCGCTGGTATTGCGATAAGCCACCGTCATCCGGGCCGAATTCAGGACAAGACCGGCCTGCTCAACGCGCACGGCGCCAGATAGAACGACACGGTCAGCCCGATCCTGTACCTCAATTCGTCCGGCATCGAAATTCACCGGCGCATTGCTGTTATGTCCGCCAAAAACCTGCGCTGGGGCAGGGCCAGCCAATGTCAGTACACCAGCGGTGGCCGCCAACGCCCCCAAAGAGGCTGCAAGAAAAGAACGTTTGATCATCTATCGCCCTCTTAGTCCGTTTTGGACGATACGCAACTTTGCGTTGCCATCCAGTGTGACTGTTCGTTTGGTCATGTCAGCTTTCAGGCTATCAGCCCGAAAGGTGCCCAGGTTCGTGCGACCTTCCACCGGCGCATCACTTTTCAATGACCGGCTTTGCAGGTCCACCGTGACGTTATTGGTGGTCAATCGGTATCCGCCGGCGCTTTCTACCTGAACAGTGCCGGGCACCGTGACATCCTCCCGGTCCATATTATAGCGGCCGGCGCCGGCGCGAATTTGAGCCGGTCCGTCGCTTAACAATATGCGCGCCGATAGATCATTTAACTCCACCACCGCTTCTTGGGAACTTTTCTGGACTGCAGATCCCGCTTTGATCGAAAATGGTCGCCCCTGGCTATCTTCACCCCGGTAGAGTGCTTCGGTTACCCGCATTCGTTCTTTGGCAACATCGACACTATCTTTATCAAGCACAAAGCTGAGCTCACCACCGGTCGTAAAAGGTGCCAATGCCAATACCGCACCCAAGGCGCCGACGCCGAGCGGCAATATCACCCGCAGCAGCCTGATGTTTCGGTCATGGCTCCCCCCGGGGGAGGCAAATTGCTGACGCTTGTTTTTAATATGTTCGATCTTGGTAGTCATCTATCTGTAAACGCAGAGCACCTGTTGAAGTTTATCATTGCTGAACCGCATGATGTTTTAGGCATGGGCAAAAATATCGGTTTCCGGCCAACCGGCAATATCAAGCCGCGCCCGGTGCGGCAAAAAGTCGAAACAGGCCTGCGCCATAGCGGTGCGCCCTTCCCGTTCCAGGCGAACTTCCAGCTCGTCTTTCAACCGGTGCAGAAAACGGACATCGGATGCTGCATAGTCCCGCTGTGGATCGCTCAGCTCTGGTCCGCCCCAATCGCTGGACTGCTGCTGCTTGGAAATATCCTGACCCAATAGCTCGCGGACCAACTCCTTCAGCCCATGACGATCAGTATAGGTGCGGATCAGTCGTGATGCGATTTTTGTGCAAAAAACCGGTTCTGCCATGACGCCCATATAATATTCGATAGCGGCCAGATCAAAACGCGCGAAATGATAGAGCTTCGTCCGGGCAGGGTCAGCCAATATCTGTTTCAAGTTCGGCGCCGCATAGTCACTGCCGGGACTAAACCGCACGAGATGCTCGTCTCCGTTGCCGTCCGAAATCTGGAGCAGGCACAGACGATCCCGCAATGTTTGCAAGCCCATGGTTTCCGTATCCACGGCCACTGGTCCATCCGCCAACACACCCTCAGGCAAGTCTTCTTCATGGAAAAATACTGCCATTACACTTCGCTCCGCACTGTTGGACCGGAAAATCTTTTAAAAATAATGCTCATAGCTATAGTATGTGCCGCAGCACAGGCTAAACAGCAAGAATTAGATTGCTGTTAAAGTTCAGAATTTGAAGCCTTAAAGAGGGGAAGATCGAGATGACAGACCAAACACCGGAACCAGCATCAGGTGGTTTTGACATGAACAAAGCGACAATTGTGTCGTTGCTCTACATTGCCAGTTTCTTCGTTGGCGTGACCGGCATCGTCGGCGTCGTTCTGGCCTTTATCTGGAAAGACGAAGTGGCCGGCACTTGGGAAGAGAGCCATTTGCAGTTTCACATCATGACCTTTGTAATCGGCCTGATTGGCAGTGTTATCGGGATTGTCCTGTCGATCGTGTTGATAGGTATTCCTATCCTGATTGCTCTGGCGATCTGGGTTTTGGTACGGTCCATTTTGGCGCTTTTGAAAGCCCAGAAACAGGAACCTATTGCCGATCCAAAGACTTGGCTCTTTTAAACGATCGAATTTGCCTCTTATATGATTCAACCGAAATTAACCTTATGCGGATTTTTATTCGCATAAGCTTTGGTTTTTCTATATGGTTACGCCGCGCGGTATCGGGATTCGCGCAGGAAAATGCTCGGGCTATCGTCCGCTACGACATTGGATTTGATTTATCGGACGAAGTGAAAGACGATTCAAGAATGGGTTTTGACAGAAACCGGCGTGGCAGAGGCCGGGACAAGCGTGATAGCTTTGGCGATGAGAATTTTGATGGGTATCAAGGTGATAGCGGCCCTCCAGTAGAAAGATATACGCGGCCAGATACAGGTTATAGCGGCGGACAGCGCGGTGGTGGCCATGGCGGCGGCCACGGAGGCGGAATGCCTGATCAGGTCGTGGGCGAAAGCACGGGTAAGGTAAAATTCTTCAATGCCCAGAAAGGCTTTGGCTTCATTGTTCAGGATACCGGCGGTGACGACGTATTTGTGCATATTAGTCAGGTTGAACGCGCTGGCCTTAAAGGCCTCGCGGAGGGACAAGGCCTGCGTTTCTCTCTGGTTGATCGCGGCGGTAAAGTCTCCGCATCTGATATCCAGATTGAAGGTGACCTGATTGAGGCTCCGGAACCTGCCGCGCGCGAAGATCGCGGCGGGCCACCCCAGCGTGAGCTGACCGGCGAGAAAGCAAGTGGCACCGTCAAATTTTTCAACAGCATGAAAGGCTTTGGATTCATCCAGCGTGATGATGGCCAGCCAGATGCATTTGTCCATATTTCGGCTGTCGAACGCGCTGGCATGAGCGGCTTGGAAGAAGGCGACAAGCTGGAGTTTGAACTGGAAGTGGACCGTCGCGGCAAAACCGCAGCAGTTAATCTGGTTTCCAAATAGTTGTTACAACCTGACCACAGGTTGGAATGAGAAAATCTAGCGGGCGAAAGTCCGCTATTTTTTTGTCTGACAGGCAGGCATCGATGAAAAGGGCCAGCGGAACATTTTCGTCCACCGGCCCTTCCATAACGATTTACCAATCGGAAATCAGGCGCTCTGTGCGCTTTCAAGTAGAAACCACGCCCGCTCTTCGGCTTGGTCGGTCCAGTCGTCGATAATGCCGTCTGTTGCATTGTCACCAGCCTCGCCAGCCAGCTCTTTGGCCGTCCGTAGATTTTCCACCAGCGCCAGATTGTCTTGACGCAGCTCCTTCAGCATATCTTCCGCAGAAACTTTACCAGCGTCATTATCCGCAATATCCTGCCGTTTCGCTATATCGCCAATAGACGTCAGCGTCCGCTGGCCATTTTTCCGGACACGCTCGGCAATTGCGTCAGTCGTTGCCAGGATCTGCGCGGCCTGATCATCAAACATCAGATGATAGTCGCGAAAATGCGGTCCTGACACGTGCCAGTGGAAGTTCTTGGTTTTCAAATATAGCGCAAAGCTGTTTGCCAGCACTGTATTAAGGGATTCGGCGAGCGCTTTTCTTGCATTGTCACCAGTTGTCATATCGGTTCTCCATCATTCTTGGACTTTATGGAGAGCAAAATAGGCGTCTACATCCGACATGGCCAACGCAAAACTTGGCTTTATATGATCGTATTTATCAATATATAAATGATATTATAATCGGATTTTCCGCTTTTTAGAATATCCCCCAGGCGCTCAGCGCCATGATCGAACCGATTACAAGAAATATGGAACCGCCCGTGTAGCGGATGGTTCGGATCGGCAACATCTGCGCCAGTTTTTCCTGAAATATCAAGGCTGGAACACAGGCAAGCATAACGCCAATCCATCCACCGGCGGCCGCAAAGGCCCAGGCATCGGTACGCGCGGCGGTCGCTGCCAGTATGAATTGGCCCTTGTCGCCAAATTGCAGAATGAAAAGACCCAGAAATGATGTCCAGAACGGACCCAGAGTCCATTTCTCGAGCAGATCAACCGGTCGCCGCCAAGCCACCATGCCAATACCTGCAAATAACAGGGAAAGAGCGTAAAAAAGCCGCAACGGCTCTTCGCTAATCCACTCATTCACCACGGAACCGCCAAGTGCGGAAATCAGACAATTGAGCAGCGTTGCCAGTCCTAGCCCCCAGATTATCGGCGTGACACGGCCATAGCGAATGGCAAGCACCGCACATAAAATCTGGGGCCGATCGCCAATTTCCGCCACAAGCAGCGCGAACAAAGATGTCAGGAATGCATCCACAGACTGGCCGTTAGGGCTGTCCGCCCAACCGCAACGCCACATTGGCCATCAACGTTTCCGCCACAGCCTTGTTCAGTGGTCCGCATTTCAACGCATCCCGCATGGCACCCAGATATGACTCGGCGACAACAACCCCTTTACCGCTTTGCAGCGCCTGTTGCAGTGCTGATTCAAACGTACAACTGAGATCATGTAAGGCCGTCAGATGATGCTGCGCCGCTTTTTGCCGGATTTGATCCAGATGCATCAGAAACTGCACCGGATGCTTTTCCACCAGAGAAGATGGCATGCCCTCCAGCAAAGCTAGCATTTCTGCCTGAACGAGTAGATTTTGATCATGATCCATAGGATTGCCTCATTTACCGGTGCACCATGCAAAAATATGGTTAATGGGCAGTAAATGGTGGCCGGACTGTTTCAGACGGGCCGTTCCTATGCTTTTTCTTGACAATCATCGCGGGTTTCAGCATTAGCGCGCTCAATTGCTGCGGATTGCACCAACTTTTTTGGGTAAATCGCACCTTCAGAAAATTGCTTTTAAGGAATGCGCCATGGCGAAACCAGCCAATGTAAAAATCAAACTCGTCAGCACGGCGGATACCGGCTTTTTCTACGTTACCCGTAAAAACCCGCGCAATCTCACCGAAAAAATGGTGCAGCGCAAATATGATCCGGTTGTGCGCAAGCATGTCGAATTCAAAGAAGCGAAAATCAAGTAAGCGCTTTTTTGCTGAAAACTTGAAAAACTGAATCGCGATTATCGTTGCAGGACGCCCTGCACCGATTCGATAAATTTCGCCACTGATATGGGCTTTGAAACATAGGCCTCTGCTCCGGCAGTCAAAATCCGGTCTTCATCACCTTTGCCCGCATAGGCAGTGACCGCCATGATCGGTATCACTTTGAGCTGTCCGTCCTTCTTGATCTGCTCGATCAGGTCCAGGCCGCTGACATGGGGCAGCTGGATATCCATGATCACCAGATTGGGCACGAAACTGCGCGCCTTGTCGAGCACTTCGCGACCATCTTTCACCGGTTCGACAACAAAACCGTGCGCGCGCAGCAGGTCGCAGAACAGTTTCAGGTTCAGCTCATTATCTTCTACGACCAGAACTCTTTTTGCCACGGTGTGACTTGCCCCTTCCAAACGCCCAGTTAACCCTTTAGGCGAAAGCCGAAATGGAAACAAATAGCAATATCTCTGCAGAAACCGAAATATTGGCGCTACAAGCCCTCGGCTGGGTCTTGCAGGATGAAGATCGTGCACAGCGCCTGCTCGCCCTAACAGGTCTGGACCCGAGAGAGCTACGCTCTGGCTTGGAAGACCCGGCGATGCTTTCCTCGCTTTTGGGTTTTCTTGCCAATCATGAACCCGATCTGGTCTCTTGCGCGGAATCCATTGGCGTTCCGCCTGAAAAACTGGCTGCCGCTGCCCAATATCTGAATAATCCCGGAGATTTCACATGAGCCAGAAGCCGCTTCTGATAAGCGACTGCGATGAAGTATTGCTGCATATGGTGGTACCGTTTCGTGAATGGCTCGACGCCGACAAGCACATACACTTTGATCTGGAATCAGGCAGTTTTGTCGACGCGCTGCGTCACAAGCATGACGGCACGCTTGTCCCGCAAGATGCCGTATGGCCGATGCTCAAGGAATTTTTTGACGGTGAAATGTATCGACAGGGCGCCATTGATGGTGCTGTCGAAGCCATAAACCGGCTCGCAGAAACCGCCGACGTCGTGATCCTCACCAACTTACTCGATGATCGCCGGGAAGCCCGGGCCGAGCAGCTACGCGCCGTCGGGATTGATTTTCCCGTCTATTGCAATCAGGGCGGTAAAGGCGAACCGCTGGCGAAAATTGTCGCCGATCATAATCCCAGTGTGACCGTATTTGTCGATGATCTGGGACATCAACATGGCAGCGTCGCCAAATATGCCCCTGATGTCTGGCGACTACAAATGGTCGGTGAACCGATATTGGCCAAGCATATCAAGACCAATCCCGCCGCTCATGACCGCATTGACCTTTGGTCTGATGCGCTTGACTGGATCATCGATAAATTTGAATCTGGAAAAGCCGCGCCAACCATAGATTTGCCGCCGGAAGAGCTTGACCAGTTTGCGAAGACATGATTGATTTGATGCCATGACAGACAATATTGAAAAAGCATTGAACGACAAAGGCATAGAGCTTCCCAAGGCCGCTGCGCCCGTCGCATCCTATGTCCCGGCCGTCGAAATAAACGGATTGCTCCATATCAGCGGCCAAGTATCGATGACCGAAGGCAAACTGATTACCGGCCGGCTCGGCGATGGCATGACCCTTGAAGAAGGGCAACAGGCGGCCAAAGCCTGTGCCCTGATGATCGCGGCACAGATCAAGCAGGCGGCCGGATCACTTGACCGCGTTGATAGAATCGTAAAACTCGGCGTGTTCGTCAACAGCACGGCCGACTATGTCGATCATCCGAAAGTCGCCAATGGCTGCTCCGACATGATGGAGGTCATTTTTGGTGCCGCCGGGCAACATGCCCGCAGCGCGGTCGGTGTCGCCGCGCTTCCGCTTGGCGTTGCGGTAGAGGTGGATGCTATTGTCGCTATCAAGCCGGCTTGATGCGCTGATCGCACCGGCGCCCGAACCGGCCCGGGTCGCGTTTCTGAAAGGTCAGCCCTATGCCCATCGCGGGCTGCATGGCCCTTCACAAAATGGCGATGTTCTGGAAAATAGTCCGGCCGCCTTTGCTGCTGCTGTAAAGCTGGGTCATGGCATTGAATGTGATGTGCAGGCCGCCGAAGACGGCACTGCTTTTGTATTCCACGATTTTGAGCTGGATCGCTTAACGGGAGAAAAGGGGAAGCTGGCCAACCTGCGCGCCAGTGACATTGACGAGATAGAGCTGAAAGACGGCCACGGAAAAATCCCGCGCCTTCGCGCGATACTTTCGCAGATTGCCGGTCAGGTGCCGATACTGATCGAAATCAAGTCCAACGATATGCGGGTCGGTCCGCTATGCCTTTCGGTACGACGGGCGCTGGAGGGCTATACGGGCAAGGCGGCGATCATGTCATTCAACCCGCTGGTATCCGCCTGGTTTCGCAAAAATGCGGCGCATATCGTGCGCGGACTGGTTGTGACTGAAGAGGGCAGCAAGAACCTGAAAGGACGGGTCGCACGGCATCAGAGCCTATGGACGGCAAAGCCCGATTTTCTGGCTTATGATGTACGAGATTTTCCGTCATCCTTTGCTGCATCAAATCGCGCGAGAGGTTTACCGGTCGTCACATGGACCGTCCGCACACCGCAGCAGGAGAAAATCGCAGCGATCCATGCAGATGAACCGGTTTATGAGATGCCGCAGAGCTGATACCATTCACGTCACATGTCAGAATCTCCTCCTCCACCAACCGACGATCCCACCGGAATTATCGCCCGCGTGGCGGACGATATTGCCAGCTTGCCTGCGGCTGAGTGGGATGCCTGTGCAGGTACGGCCAATCCTTTCATATCCCATGCCTTCCTTTCGGCGATGGAGGAATCGGGCAGCGTCGGGCCCGGGACCGGTTGGAAATCACTTCCCGTCATCATCGAGGATGAAACGGGAAAGATAGCGGCCTGCCTGCCCAGCTATTTAAAGTCCCATAGCCAGGGCGAGTATATTTTTGATCAGCAATGGGCCCATGCCTTTGAAAATGCCGGCGGGCAATATTATCCGAAAATCCAGATTGCGTCCCCTTTCTCGCCTGTGCCGGGCCCACGGCTGCTGCTGAAAGACGAAACCATGGCCGTGCCGTTGTTGCGCGCTGCGCAGCAGTTGGCAGCCAATAATGGCATCTCATCGGTTCACGCGACTTTTGTAGCTGAAAACCAGCTCGATTTTTTCCGTGAAGCCGAATGGATGATCCGCGCGGACAGCCAGTTTCACTGGCGCAATGATGATTATGCCGATTTTGATGATTTTCTCGCGGCCTTGTCATCCCGCAAACGCAAGGCGATAAAAAAAGAACGTCGGAAGGCGCAGGAAGCGGCAGAAATCATCCATGTTTCCGGCGATGATATCACCGATGAACATTGGGACTATTTCTGGCAGTTTTATCAGGATACTGGCGCACGCAAATGGGGAACGCCCTATCTGACCCGCGCCGCATTTGATCTGCTGCACCAGAAAATGGGCGAAAAGCTGCTGCTGATTCTGGCGATGCAGGACGACATCCCGATTGCAGGCGCGCTGAATGTGGTTGGTGAAGAGACTCTATACGGTCGCTATTGGGGCTGTAGCCGTGATGTGCCGTTTCTGCATTTCGAGATTTGCTATTATCAGGCCATCGATGCCGCCATATCGCGGGGCTTGAAATATGTCGAGGCAGGAGCGCAAGGCAGTCATAAACTGGCGCGCGGTTATCAACCCGTGCCGACCTGGTCCGCTCATTATATTGTTGATCCCGGTTTCCGGTCGGCCATAGCCGACTATCTAGACCGGGAACGGCGGGCGGTTGCCGCCGATATTGAATTTCTAGCCGAAATGGGACCGTTCAAGAAATCCGGTTAGGCGCTTTAAGCGGCGCGGCGCGAGGTTTCCTGCAACCAGCTGCGGGCTTCGCGCTGTGCTTCGGCAATTTCGCGAGCGGTCATCTCAAGTGAAATTTCTGCGCGGCAGACTTTGCTCTCATCATGGCCGGATAGTGATGCCAGGTTAAACCATTTATGTGCTTCGATCAGATCAACGTCCACACCTTCCGAACCGGTGGAATAGATCACACCAAGATCAAAATATGCATTGCTGCTGCCCCGTGCCGCTTCTGCGAGCCGGCTTTCTATCAAAAAGGCTGCGCTTTTCATGCTGTTGCCCATAGTCTTCAAGTCCCTGTTCCTATTGCGCCTCATTTGGCGACAGGTGGACTTTCACAGCAATTTCTTAAAAGAATGGTTAACGGAACCTGCAGAAACTTGTCCGGCAGAGTGCAAAAACGCCATAAAACCGACATTTTACACAAATTTGCAAGGTTAACGCATCCCGCGCTGGTCCTAAGTTACAGCGATATTGTCAATCAATCTGGTACTGCCAATATGCGCCGCGGCCAATAAACGGGCCGGATTGTCAAAAATAGTCATATTTTCAAGCGTATCGGCATTCCGCAGCTCAAAATAATCCACTTTATGGAAACCGGATGCCAGTATCTTGGCCTCTGCTTCACTTAAGATAGCGGCAATATCGCCGCCTCCTGTAATCGCCTCGGCAGCGGCCAGCATGGCGTCGGGCAAAGCCACCGCCTGGTTGCGCTGCTCGGGCGTCAAATAAGCGTTGCGAGAAGACAGAGCCAGACCGTCTGGATCGCGAACCGTCGGTACACCAATAATATCATGCGTGAAATCAAGGTCGCGTGCCATCCGCCTGATGACCGCCAGCTGCTGATAGTCCTTCTCGCCAAAAAAGGCTGCATCAGGCCGGATCTGATTGAACAATTTTGCCACCACTGTCGCTACGCCGTCAAAATGGCCGGGCCGTGATCCGCCGCACAGGCCAGAACTCACTCCGCTGACGCTCACATTGGTGGCAAAGCCATCGGGATAAACCTGATCCACTGTCGGTGCCCAGATCAGCTCCACACCAGCGGCTTCCAAAAGAGCGGCATCGGCGGCCTCCTGACGCGGATAGGCGTCCAGATCTTCGCCCTCACCAAATTGCGTCGGATTGACGAAAATAGAGGCCACAACAACATCGCATTCAGCCGTTGCAGTCTCAACGAGCTTCATGTGACCCGCATGCAAGGCGCCCATAGTCGGGACCAAACCCAATGTCGATTTCTCCTGGCGGATATTCTGCAAGGCGTTCCGCAGCGGCCCCAGTTCTCTGATGATTTGCATGCGATTATAAGCTTTCTCAATAATCCCTGGATATCTGAATATTCGCGCTCTGTCGTCCCAATGTTGAGATACTGGACAATATCGACAGCCAACGGGTGATCTGAAATTCCAGCCGCGTCGCACTATAGCCCTGACCATCGGTTATCAGCTCGACATAGGCCCGCCGGGTAATATATTTTCCCGCCGCTATGGAAGTGCTTTGACCGGTCGTGACATCTGCCGGCAATATGCGTAGGCGGTCGAGGCCGACAGCCTTGCGCAGCTGGTTTATGGGGTCGAGCCCGCCGCCGCTATTGAGGGAAGCAACGGCAGCGGCCAGTTGCACAGCCTCTGGTGCGGACAGGTCAGATATCGAGGCGCCAAATAGGACACGCGACAACAGCTCATCCTGCGGCAGAGCGGGTATGCTGTTAAATGCAATTTCGGGGCGATTGCCGGTGCCGGTAACATTGATTGTGGCATTGAGGCCGGTCAGATCCGCCTCTGCCTCAATATCCAGCACCGGATTGGGTGGCTGATCCCCAACAAAACGAATGCGGCCGCGTTCGAGCTGAAAACGGCGACCTGCAAAAGTGTAGTTCCCGCGAATAAGGTTCGCGCTGCCAGTCATCGCAAAATTGTCGACAGGGCCGGATACTTTAAAATTGGCGCGCCATTCGCTGTCCAAGCCCAATCCCTCAACCTGCAGCCGATTGGGCGCGTTGGCATTGAGCGCAAAACGCCAGGGACGGCTGCTAACCACCCGGGGGCGTTCATCGGCCCGGCGATTAATCTCACGGACTTTGATTTGCGGCAAGGCTGCTGTTTCGCTGGCATTACCAAATTGAAAGAAGCTGCGGTTGAGCGTTACATCACCAGATATCAGGCCGCCTTCGGCAGAACTGCGAATTTGAATTGGGCCAGTCACCGTTGCGGCAAAATCATCCCGAGCTATCAAGCGCGCTTGTTGGGCGGTGAGGTCCAGCATGATACCAATGCCTTCACCCGGCGCCACCGCGAAGTTGAAGCTCCCGCTGCCGCTTACCGATCCGCCGCCCCTGGTTGTGCCTGTTATATCGGGCAGCACCAGACGTGACCCGTCAAACTGCCCTTTTGCTGTAATACCGGAAATCACAGTTCCGGTCAGTCCGCTTTCCAGCCGCGCATTGGTGGTGTTAACGGTCCCGCGAATTTCCGGATTGGCAAGTGTGCCGCCAACATCAGCGCTCATGGCAACTGGACCCGTCAGGTCAAATGTCTCTACCCCGGTCAGCCGCCAAAGCGCATCAGCCGCACCGTTAAAACGCGCCTGCGCAAACAACGGGCTGCGCAGTAATTCGTCTTTCCAGTTGCCTTCGCCAAAGCCTGTTACGCGCCCCTGAAACCGGCCAATCGTCTTGGTCTGCGATTTAATAATCCCCCGTGCTGCTGCATTTCGTGCGGACACCGCGACATTGAGACCCAGATCTACCGGGGTGGACGTGAGAATAAGTCCTGAACGGGTCAGGCCGTTGATCGTCAGCTTGGCGTCGCCGACGGGCATTTGCGATCCTGTCTGCGTCAATTTGACAGTGCCATTGGCCTCTCCGCCCAGCTCCAGATCATCATTGACAATATCCACAAGCGATAGTGGCATTTTGGAAAGCGTCAGATCGAGCCGGGATGAGTCACTGGCCCATATTCCCGAGAAACGGGCCGAACCGCCGCCATAAGTCAATATTGTCGGCGAAGCAGCCCAACCACCACTGACACGACGCAGCTCAAGTGGACGGCGAAGCTTCAGGACCCTTCCTTCAAACAGACCTTGACCCGTCATCACATACCGGTCCGGGGTGATATCGGCCTTCGCCTGAAAATTAAACGTGCTGCCACGCGTGCCCGCAACCGAGAAGGTCGCGTTGCCTGTCCCGTTTGTCAGCTTTGCATTCCCCGCGATCCGGCCCACCATCAGGTCGCCCTGGCTAATCCCTTGTGCCCGCACGGTTGCGGTTATGTCTGACCGACCTTCGACCAGAACGACATCGGCATCCAGCGCGCCTGTGCGGATGAATATCGGTGGCTCACCATCAAAACGTGCATTTTTGGCAGTTAGCTTCGCCCGGATGAATTGGCGATTGGCACCAGGTTCAAACAGGACATTCCCGTTTACGCCGCCGCCGCTAATCGCCAGATTGCCGGCGAGGCCTGATGCGGTGGGCCGAATGGTGCCGGTTGCCAATGTGTCAGATACTTTCAGTCGTTCAACACGGACCAGCGTATCTTGCCCCGGCAGCGTTACGATTGCGCCATTACCGCTGAATGGCCCCAGCGTTGATCCGCCCGCAGTGGTAAAGGCGAAACCATTATCCGCCGGGTCGAGATTGACTTGCACCGCGGAAAGCCCCGCCGCAGGCAGCGGGCTGTCGAGTAGAACCCCAATTTGCGGCCGGGTCAATGGTCCTTCAAGGTCAAGATCAAAGCGACCATATTGGTCATGCGTGCCGCTGCCGGTAAACTCGAATATGGTCGCGGTCTGCTGCACCCCGCGGCCCTTGAAACCAAGCTTGGGCGCTTGAATATCAAGATCAGTGAAGCGTAGCTTCTTGTCATCGCCGATCGCCAGACCCGTTTTCACCACCGGCAGGCCGCCGCCCAATTCGCGCAGGAAGACATTATCGAACCGCCGCAAATTGGCTGTGACATCGCCGTTCAGCGCAAGGCCGCCTGCACCGGGCTCCAACACAACTGTCGCTATGATATCCGCCACGCCAACGCCTTGCACAGCAAATCCTGGCGCCTGTGCATCTATTGCAATTTGATATTTGCCGGTCGCTAACGGGACCTCGATATCAGCTGTGCCTCGTGCGGTATCTGTAGTGATAACCGCATTGTCAGCATAGAGCCGGCCGTTCTCCAGCCGCAGAAAGGCCTTGCCATTAAAACCTGACAAAAGCTGTTTCAGCAGGTCGCCATTGCCGATTAGTGAGCCGACTGCCAATTCGACTGGTACATCAAAACCGCTGGCATCGCGCTGCCCCTCCCCTGATGCATTGACATTACTCAGCAGCGTTTTGCCAAGTGCCAGTTGCGGTGCGGTCATTAGATATTGGTAGCGCAGCTCCGAAAATTTGCCATTGAGCAGCGCTTTCAACTCCAGATCCTGCGCTTTCATATTCGCAACTAATGCCCCGGGGTTGCCCACATCAAACTCGACCCTCAGCGCATCCAGAGCATTGCGAGCGAGATCAATGCCCCCCACCGCGGTCACGGTTGCCGCATTGGAACGTGCCATCAAATCAATCATGACAAGCCGATCTTCTATCGACGCATTGCCATTGATTGCCAGCTGCGGTGCGGTCAATCTTTGCCCCAATCCAGGCGGCAGCAAGGCCGACGCGACACTGCCATCATAGCCGAATAGTCCGTCGCGAGCTTCCAACGCCATGTCAGCAAGCTGCTGGTCAGCACTGGTTACCGACAGATTGCCATCCCATTTCGTCCAGTCACCATCACCAGCAAGCGTGATCGCATAATCCTGTTGAAACCCAAGATAACCAGCAATCGCGCCACCGGCCGGAGCTGTGATCTCGGCATTCAGGTCAAGCTTCTCGCGCTCTGGCTCCGCGTTGAGGATCACGTTTATCTTGTCGCCGCTGCGCGTCGTCGCGGCATCGAGGGAGATCATGGCACGGCCAGACCGGATATCAACGGCGCCGACCAGATCAGCGCGCTGTTCTTCGCCGGTAATGGCTTTGCCGACAGCCAGATTATCCGCCCGAAAAGCACCGAGATAGATGTCGAAATCGGGCAGCAGCGGGCCATCTTCCTGTGTATCAATAAGCTGTGGCAGTCGGTCCAAACGCGCTTTGGTAACCACCGCATTGGAAACGTTCAGCTCGTTAAAAATCCATGCCAGCGGATTCCAGTCAACCCCGACGCGGCCGGCCTGGAAAAACACACCCTGGGGATCAGATAGTTCAAGGTCAACGACCTCCATCTGTCCGTAAATCGACCCTTCAATAGCGCCAATACCGATGCGTAGACCGTCTTCGGGCTCCAGTGCCTCGACCTTGTCGATGATGAAAGCGTGGCCGCTATCGCTGTCCAACCAATAAGCGGCACCAGCCAGAACGATGATACCGAACAGCAAAATCGATCCCAATAGGCCCCAGATGGCGCGGCGGACCCTGCGGCGAGGTTTGGCCGCGTCAACATCCAGGATGGGTTCTTCATTGTCCATCAGAATGCCTGTCCCAGCGATACATAGACGGCGATCCGGGAATCCCCTTCCTGCGGATTAATTGGCGTGCCGACATCCACCCTGATGGGCCCAAAGTCGCTATAGTAACGCAGACCCAACCCGGTGCCGAAACGCAGCCCGGTAAAATCAGGCAGCGAGTTCGTATAAACATTGCCAGCATCAATAAAGGGCACGACACCAAAATTACCGCCAAACGCATCCACACGTACGCGCGCTTCCAGTGAAAATTCGACCAGGGAGCGGCCACCAGAAGGGTCGTTATTCACATCGCGTGGACCGATCCGCTGAAAACCGAAACCGCGCACCGAACCGCCACCGCCAGAATAGAGGCGGCGCGATGGAGCAATCCGGTTGCTGCCGGCACCGACAATCGAGCCCAATCTCGCCCGTCCGGCCAGAACAATTTTATCCGACGCAGGATAATAGGCACTGCCATCAATCTGGCTACGGGCATAAAAGAAGCTGCCTGACTGCAATGAAGCCTCTGGTGCCAATCGCGCACTCAGGCGAAAACCGCTGGTCGGATCCAACAGATTATCACTACCATCATAAGCCAAAGTTAGCGGAAGGGAGCCGATGAAGAAGGTGTCCCGCGCTGTTGTCTGAATAGTACCATCAATATCGCGTTCCTGCGATGCGAGCAGCTCAATCCCTGCTGACCAGTTCCATTTCTTTTGGAAAATGAGATTGCTTTGTCGCTCCAGACTGGCGGAGACAGAGAATGTGCGCGCTTCGAAGGCTGAATTGTCAACATTGCTAAGCGCGACCTGACCGTTAAGAACATTGTCCCGGCGGCGGAAATTGTTGCGCCGATAGGTTATGCTACCCGATTGTTCCTGGGTCGCCAGGACGCCGGTCAGTCGGATCAGTCCTTCCGGCGGGAATAAGTTGCGATGCTCCCAGCTAACTTCCGAGCGCAGCCCTTCTCCCGTCCCATAGCCGATTGCACCCGATATTGTGCGCAGCGGTGCCGCCGTAACGCTGGCCGCGATGTCCACGACGCCCTCTTCATCACCTGCGGCCACAGGTTCAAGTGTAACCGTCGATACCAGCCCGGTGGCAATCAAGGCGCGCCTAAGATCCTCAACATCCGATTGTTGGTAGAGATCGCCTGCATCAAACCGCGCGATCAATTCGGCATGATCGGCGCTAAACAACTCGGTATCGTCCATCAGGATCGAACCGAAAACATATTTCTCACCAGGCGTAACGACGATATCAAGATCACCATTACGTTCCGCATGGTCGACGGTCAGCTCCGGCTCGGCAGTTTCGGCAAAGGCATAACCGTTTTCTGCCATTTCCTCGTCCAGCCTGGCCCGTGCCTCCATGATCCGGTCACTATTGATGATGTCATCCGATTGCAGCCCGAAAGCATTACGGAATTTTTCTGCATCACTGCCTCCCGCTTGCTCCAGACCGTTCAGCGTGATTGCATCGAGTTGATATTGGGGGCCAGCCGTAACAGCAATTGTTACATCTATGTCAGTACCCCGTCCCGCCGCGAAGCTGTTACGAACAATTGCATCATAATAGCCTTCGATACGCAGCAACCGCTCAACCAGTTCGCGATCTGTTTCCGCACGCCGCTTGATCTGAGCAAAATTTGCTTCGTCGCCCCGATATTCCTCCAAGGCAGAAAGCGCTTGAAAGCGCTGGTTGAACATCGTGCTCAGATTACCAGGCAATCCGGTGAATTCTAACTTGTAACGGCGCTCCGCCAAACTATCGCCAGGCTGAAAACTCGCCGCGATACCCTGTTCCAACTCGGCTTCCGCCTCGGCCCTGATATCTTGATCTTCAATTTCAGAAATTTCTTCTTCGGCAAGGCGGCGATCCATCTCCACATCACGGGCCGTGTCCAAAGCCGGCTCTTCCGGTGCCGGACTGTCGGATAACGGAGCGTCAAGTTCCGGCCATTCGACGCCAAAGTCAGGCAATTCGGCCAGCGGTTTATCAGGGTCCAATGGCTCCAGGTCGCTTGAAGCATTGGTATCGCTACCGCTGACCACGCCATCAGCCTGACCTTCGGCTTCAGCTTTTTGTGCAAATGCCGGTGATGATACGACCGGTGACAAGGCCACCAGCATACAACCAACCAGCAACATGAAAAGGCAGTAACGATACGCGGTCAGGCCCATAGCCGGTGCTTTAGCCGTTCGGTTCAAAGGAAGCTAATAAAATAGCTGAAATTTCCGGCAAGCCAATCAATTAGCCGGACAATCTGCGAAATGATTGCATAAACGGGTTGGTATGAGCTGCTGATTGCTCATCCATTCAGCGTGTCTCGATGATTGATTTTAACCAGTTGTTAACCAAGTTCTACCATATTCGGCGGGTGGATATGAGCGGCCCAGCGTATCGGGCTGCAGCAAAGTGGGGATGTAAGATCATGTCGAGTATACGGACCTTATTGATTGAAGGTGCTTTTGTCGTCGGTATATTAATGGCCGGTATCACCACGGCACATGCAGCGCCGTTGCAAGCTGCCATCCAGAGCGTTGATCCGCGCGCCAATATGAAAATTGAGAGCGCAGTGCTCGTGGAGCGGACTGAACCGGATGCAACCGGACAGGAAACAACAAAATTGTACAAGCCGACCGAGGTGAAGGTAATTCCCGGCGACAAGCTCGTTTTTGTAAACACATATCGTAACACTGGCGGCGCAGCGGTGACGGGGTTCGTAGTCAACAATCCCGTCCACAAAGCCGTGACCTTTACCGGTGTCAATGAGGATTGGGCTCTGGTGTCCGTAGACGGCGGCCAAAACTTTGGAAAATTGACCGAACTGACGGTAACTGACACGGCCAGCGAAAGTGACGATGCCCCAAGCACTAGCATTGCCCGCGCCGCACAGCCAAGCGATGTCACGCATATTCGCTGGACTTTCGATCAGGCAATTGCTTCCGGAGCTTCGGGCGAGCTGCGCTTTAGCGGTATCGTAAAATAGAGGCCTGCCCTAGCGGCCTATCCGGTCGCAATGCCATTCGACACGATCAGCATCGATCAACCGTGCCAGACGCGCCAGCTCGGCATCGAGTTTGCCAGCGCGATCATTGGTCCATTTTATCCCCTTTTCAGACCATATCTGAATGACCTTCAACAGGCCCGTTTTGCGGTCTGCTTTTAACTCGATACGGCCGACAAACCGGTCCCGTTCCAGTAGCGGATAAACATAATAGCCCCAACGCCGTTTAGCGGCGGGGACGAAAATTTCGATACGATAGTCAAAACCAAATAGCCGGCTAAGCCGGGTACGATCGCGCACTGCGGGATCAAAAGGGCTTAATATGCGCAGCCGCGATGTTGGTGCCGGAAGACTGGACAACAATATCTCAATGTCCGGTGGAGCGACCATGCTGACCCAATCACCGCCAACGGTTTCCAGTTCGACCGGAACCAGATGATGTGAAGCCGTATCTGCCCATGCCCTGACTTCCCCGGCATCGAGCGCCGCCCAGAACCTTTGTATCTCGCCCATAGTACCAAAACCCAGCCGGTCCAGCGCCGCCTTGCACAACCAGTCTATCTGATTTGCGTCGCTATGCGTTGTGTCCCGGTAGGCGGAGGGAACCACGCGCTCGGCAAGGTCGTAATATTTGACGAATTTCTCGCGATGCGATGTCGCAAGCTCCCCGGCATACCAGAGCTGGTCCAGCACCCTTTTGTGCGGCGGCCGCGCCCACATTTCCTTTTTCCCGATGATCTTCGTGTCAAAGGCATGGGTCGATAGAGGTCCTTCTTCCGCTATCCGCGCCTTGATCGCGGCGATATCTTCTTCCGCCATCACCTTATGCTTGCCCGCCCGTTCTCCCAGACGGCGAAACTGGCGCTGCCAGAGTGGATAAAATTCCATCGGCAATACCGATGCATCATGAGTGAAATGTTCAAAAACAGTGCGCTCATTTGCCAGCAGATTATTCAACATCGGCTCACGATAATTCTGGTTGCGGCTCCACAGGATATGGTGATGCGCGCGCGTGACATTGCGGATCGTATCGAGTTGAACAAAGCCGAGATCGGTGATGATTTGCAGCAGGTCGAGCGGACCGGTTGGCGCACCGGCCAAACCCTGCCGGTCCAGCCACAAGCGGCGCGCATCACGGTTCTTGATTTTTAGCGGCACAGGACCATCAGATTGCTGTCGTTTCAACATGGGCAACGGGTCGCCCGCGACGGGTCGCCAATATACATCCTGCAACGATCAGGACCGTACCCAATATCGTTGGCGGCTTGACAGGTTCCGAAAAGAAAACCCAACCGAAAATTGCGGCCCAGACAAAGGCGCTATATTCCAGATTGATCAGCACCTGTGCCTGCGCCCGCGCATAGCCCCAGGCGATGAACAGCGCAGAAATGATCGATAATAATGCCGCTGCCAGAAATTCCGGCGCATATTGGACATCCGGTACGACAGCCAGAAACGGCGCGACCAGCCCATAGCTTACCCCGACGACAAGATTCTGGAAAAAGCTGATCTCGATCGGGTCTGCGAGTAAAGCCTGACTGCGTTGAATCACCAGATTGGCGGCGTAAAGAAGGGCCGATAACAGGACGGCCCCGAAACCGAGCAGCTCTTCATTGGTATAGTCGCCGCTCATTTTGCCCCAGCCAATCACGACGACACCGGCAAGACCAAGAACAGACGCGAAAATTGCATTGCGGTGAATGGTTTCCCCTAGAAACACAGCCGCCAGATACAGCGCGATAATGGGCGCGATGAATGAAAGCGCCACCGCTTCGGCAATTGGAACATGTATCAATGCCCAGAAAAACAGGAAGGCCATGAAGACCGTTATGATTCCGCGTTGCAAATGGATTTTCAGCGTCGGACCAGCTGGCATTTTCGGGCGACGCGCCAGATATAATATGCTGACCAGACCAAGCGCGAGCAGCACCCGCCACAATATCGCATTATAAGCGCCCAGCGAGATGCTGAGGCTTTTCATCGTCACGTCCATCAGGCAAAAAAAGGCCAGCCCCGTCAGCACGGACCCAATGGGCAATATTGGTGCGCCTTGTGACGGGGAATAAGAATGAACAGACATTGAAATGCTATCGGACTGGCAAACAAAAAAGTCTAGCTGTGTTAAAGACCCATTTGCCGCACAGCCAGATCGCGCATGATTTCCTCTGACCCGCCGCCAATCGCCATGACTTTCACCTCGCGGTAAAAGCGCTCAACGACATTGCCGCGCAAATAGCCGGCCCCGCCCCAGATTTGCATGGCTTCACTCGCACAATATTCCAGGTTTTTCGTGCTGAAGAACTTCGCTTTGCAGATTTGATCCACCGGCATTTGATCATTTTCGGCCAGAAAGCAAATCTGGTTCACCCAAGCCTCAGTCGCATCAACCCGGGCTGACATCTCGGCAATTTTGTGACGGATAACCTGATGCTGGCTCAGCGGTTTCCCGAAAGTTTCACGCTGCTGCGCATAGGCGATGGATTCCTCCAGCAACACCCGCATCATCCCCAGGCACTGGGCGACCATGCCGAGTCGTTCATAGTTGAAATTATGCATGATCTGAATGAAACCGCGCCCTTCATCGCCGAGCATATTGCCAGCGGGAACGCGAACATCATCAAAATAAAGCGTTGCCTGATCCGATGCCCACCAGCCCATTTTCTTGTCGAGCGCGGTGCGTGAAAATCCCTCCATATCCTTCTCGACCAGAAAGAGTGAAATCCCGTTCAATCCCTCGCCACCGGTCCGCGCGCCGACGACAAAATAGTCCGATGTCATGCCCCCGGTGATAAAGGTTTTTGACCCGTTGATGACCCAATGATTGCCATCTTGCCGCGCCGTCGTCTTCATGTTCGCCACATCAGAACCGCCGCCCGGTTCGGTTACACCGAGGCTGGAGCCAACCCGCCCTTGGACAATGTCCTTGAGAATACGGTCCTTGATGTCCTGAGAGGCCAATTTCTCGATCGGGCCGATAGAGATACTGCGCCCGCCCAGCGCCGCCAATGCGCCGCCATTATGGGCCCGCGCTGCTTCCTCTCCCCAAATGCAGCGCATGTACATATCGTCGAAGCCAAGCCCGCCATATTGCTCAGCGACACCAAAGCCCCAAGTGCCAAGCGCGCCTACTTTTGATGGACTTCCCAGGGGATTTCTCCTGCTTCGTCCCACTCATCGGCATGGGGCTGTAACTCGGACTCGATAAACCGCCGGGTCATGTCTCGAAATTGCTGGCGCTCCTCGGTATCTGCTGCGTGACGCATGGTCTTTGTCCTTTAACTGCTCAGTTAAAGGGTTATCAATTCCAGCGCAGAACGCAAGGGCGTGGGCAGCGGCGTTGGCCGCCTGTTCTCCCGGTCCACATAGACATGAGTGAAGCTGCCTGCCGCCGATGCGGTCGTCTCATCGCCGCGAAACAAACCGACTCCATAGGTCACGCTGGTCCGACCGAGCTTCTCGACGCGGATGCGTGCCTCAACCAGATCGGGAAAGGCAATAGGCGCAAAATATTCGCAAGAAGTCTGGACCACCAGCCCGATGACATCGCTCTTTTCAATGTCGAGCGCACCTTGTTCGATCAAATAGCGATTCACCGCACTATCAAACCAGAAATAATAGACTGCATTGTTGACGTGACCATAAGGGTCATTGTCATTCCAGCGAGTGGTGATGGATGAACCAATGCGATAATCATCCCACACAGGCGGTGGGGTACGCTCTTTACCAAGCATCGGCGTAGATCCGCTTGGCATCGGCGAGGTTCAATTCCTTGGGATTGTTGACCAACAATCTGGTCTGCAACATGGCGGCCTCAGCCAGCTCATCGACTGCGTCTTCAGCGATGCCAACTTCACGCAAGCGACGGGGCGCGTTCACCTTCACGGCCAACCCTTCGAGATAGTCGATCAATTCCTGCGCCCGGGCTTCCGCACTGTTCGGCCCCGCTTTTGGCACATCCAGCGCATCGGCCAATTCCGCATAGAGCGGGGCTGCTGCCTCCAGATTGAACTGCATGATATGCGGCATCACGAGCGCGTTGGAGAGACCGTGCGGGATATGATAAATCCCGCCGAGCGGATAGGCTAGCGCATGGATAGCGCCGACCGGCGAGTTTGCAAAAGCCTGTCCCGCCAGCATAGAGCCGCGCAGCATGGCCTCGCGTGCGACCATGTTGGTGCCGTCCGAACAGGCGGTTTCAATATGGGCGGTGAGCAGTTTCAGTGCTTCAACCGCAAGCATATCGGACACCGGATTCTTCGCATGACGGCCCGTATAAGCCTCTATCGCATGAACCATCGCATCGATACCGGTAGCGGCGGTGACAGCAGCTGGTAGACCAAGTGTTAGCGTGGGGTCGAGTATGGCGGCGTCGGCAAACAGATGCGGCGACACGATACCGGCCTTGGTTGTCTCACCCGTCGTAAGGATAGAGATGGCGGTCACTTCGGAACCCGTGCCCGATGTCGTCGGGATTAATATCGTCGGTAAGCCTTTGCGTGCCAGTTGGCCGACGCCATAGATATCCGAAAGCTCCTGGGCATCATCAACTGCCAGCGCCGCTACAACTTTAGCGGTGTCCAGCGAACTACCGCCGCCCAGACCAATGACAATATCGACGCCTGCCGACTTTGCCATATCAATCGCCTGCTCGACCACCACTTCAGGCGGGTCGGCAATGACCGCGTCAAATATGTGCGCCGTCAAACCAGCATCGGACAGCGCTTGCTCTACCGGGGCGACAAGGCCAGCGCCGATAATGCCCTTGTCGGTGACAATCAGCGGACGAGTTCCGCCAAGCGCAGTGACTTGATCGGCCAACATCGAAAGACAGCCCTCGCCAAAATGCAGGACCGGTACCGTTTGGAAACTATAGCTATTCATAACCGGACTTTTGCACCGATCACCGCACCGCGCAACCGGCATCAACCGACGTCATAAAAAAGGGGCCGGAAAACCGGCCCCTCCTTGTGGTGACGAAATGCCCCCAAACTGTTCAATTCTTAGAATTTACCGCGCAGGGTCAGGCCAAACATACGTGGCTCCTGAATGAAGGTCGAGCGTGAGCCAGAGCGCAGCACCGTGTTAAACGTAACACCGCGCGTCACTTCATTGGTCAGGTTGGTCACCCAGGCCTCAATGCCCCAGGCATCATCGATATCACCGATACCAGCGCGCATGTTGATCTTGATCGTGCCGTCCTGAACATCGAACGGATTGAGCGCCGCTACGTCAACCGCCGCCTGAACGCTGCCAGCCGCTGTAATGGCTGCAGCATTGGGAACAACAATCGCCTGTGTTGATGTCCGGCGATCACTTTCGATCCGAAGCTGGCCATTAACGAAGAACTTCAGGCTATCACCAAGGTCACGATCATAGGTTGCACCCATGATACCCACCCATTTCGGAGCATTGGTCAGCGAGTTGCCGCACAGGCTCAGAACATTGGGAGAAGTTTGTGTACCAGCACAATCGCTTGGATATCTTGCATCCGTGTAGGTCAAACCACCATTGATTGTGAAATTGTCATCCGGACGAATGACAGTTTCAATTTCAACACCGGTTGATTTCGCGCTTGGCACGTTAAACGTCGTAAACTGAGCGCCAGTGAATTCCAGAACCTGGAAGTCGGTGAATTCCTCATGAAAACCGGCAACGTTCAAGGTAATCGCATTATCCAGGAATTTGGCTTTCAGACCAACTTCATAAGCATCCACTTCTTCAGAAGCAAAACGCGGATCCGCGCCGCCAGCAGCAGCCGTGGAGTCCAGGTTGAAGCCGCCTGACTTATAACCATGCGTAAAGCTGGCATAGACCGTTACCGGATCGGCAAACTCATAGCTTACCTTACCTGTGTAGATCAGCTCTTCGTCGCTAAACTCGCTGACGAAAGGCCGTGGCAGCGGGAATGGATTTGCATCCGAACCAATGGCTGGTGCGACAAAAGCAAAACAGCCCAGTCCGAAATAACTGTTGATCAGAGGGCTCGCAGCACCACCGGGAAGACCCCCGGCACCAATCTGTCCCAAAGTCGCAGGGCAGAGATCATTAGTGATCGCTGGCTGAGAGAAGGAACCATCCTTGCTTTCATCCGAATAGCGCAGACCAACCGTCAGTTTCAGACCTTGCGCAACTTCCAGCGTGTTATGCGTAAAGATCGACCAGCTTTTACTGCTTTGCGTATAAGCATTGGTGGTCCGAACCGTTGCTGGATCAATACCAGTCAAAGTCTGCAACGGCGTTGCACCTGCAAAAAGCGGACTTGCGGGGTTCAGCGTAGCACCGCCGGTACCTGCTGCCAAAAGCGCGCCCACAAGACGATCATAATCAGCGCCTAGACCAAAGTTCGTTGACTGCGTAATATCCTCATCAGAATAATAACCACCAACCAACCAGTTCAGTGCACCGCCAAATGCTTCACCCTGAACACGCAGTTCGTGGGTCATCGTATCAATGGCGGTATCGCTACCGGGCAGAACGTTAAAAATATCAAGGCCCGAGAAGTCTGAGTCATAGGCTTCTTCTGCCCGATATTCACGGTAGGAACCGATGTAAATCACGTCAGCACTGTCGCTGATAGGAACTTCGACTTCCGCCGTAATGCCCCATTGATCGTTGGACGGGTCAGCCCGCTGGTCGGATGTTGCAATCCGATTGTCCACGGCACGCTGTGCTGCCGTCACATCAAACGGAGTCAGAGCAACATCAGGTCCTGCCATCCCGCCGCGTGGGCCAAGACCCACTGCGTTGAATAATCCTGCCGTTTCGATACCAGATTGCAGAACTTCAATCGCAGCACAGCAGCTCGCCGTACTCTTGGAATAGTCAGCAATCAAGCGCGCCTGAATGCCGCTATCACTTTCAAAGCCCAACTGGCCACGGATCAGATATTGCTCCGTATCGTTGGAATCGCCAACACTACCGCCATTGCTGTCGATAATATCAACAAAACCGTCACGCTGGCGATAAGCGCCGGTCAGACGAAATGCGAGCGTGTCTTCGATAATTGGTGCGTTGATAGCACCCTGCACACTTATATGGTCGAAATTGCCATAGGTCGCGTTTACGAAGCCGCCAAACTCATCCAGGTCAGGACGCTTGTTGGTGATATTCAAAGCACCAGCCGATGTGTTGCGTCCGAAGAGCGTGCCTTGCGGGCCACGAAGGACTTCGACACGTTCGACGTCAACAAACTCACCAAGCGCGACGCCTGGGCGGGACTGATATGCGCCATCTACGAAAATACCGACCGCTGATTCAAAACCGATATTGTTTGATGTCGTACCGACACCGCGAATACGCAGAACAACCGTACCTGATGCCGTCTGGGCATTGGAAGTCGAGAAGCTAGGGGATACGCTGCCGATATTCTGAACGTTGACAACGCCCTGTTGCTCCAGCTGAACCGGACTCACCGCAGTCACAGCGATGGGAATATCTTGCACGTCTTCTGCTCGGCGGGTGGCTGTCACGATGATGACATTGTCATCAACTGTTTCTTCAGCACCTTGATCTTGCGCGTATGCTGGCACTGTCATGGCACTCGTACACAGTGCTGCCATAAGGACGCGATTCAAACTCTTCATAATCATTCTCTCCCGTTGAACTCTCCGGCGCCTGTCATTTATCCCTATAAAATGGGGAGGGGATAATGATCTTGTTACGTCGGTCGCAGGACACAGGTCGTTTAATTAGACCGCTAAATCAAGCTGATATCGGCGGATCGACACAGAAAAAGCCGCGCAGTGGCAAAAATGATACAATGTAAAATGACCGATTTCAGTCAAAATCAGCGCTCAAAACACTATCTGTGGTATATTTGATGCGCCCTGCATACCATAAGGCGGGGTCTGAGAATCCGGCGCACAAACAGGCGGTTGAAACAGGCCTCATCGCGAGACGGCAATATCGCGTAACAATTTCTAAGCATTGAGCTTTTCTGGGAACTTGTGGTCAACTCGCAAGCATTTCAGAGGCGTGGCGCGGCGCCCGCCGAACCAATCAGGAAAACGGGATTTCAAGCGTGCCTGGACGATCAGGAATTTGGTCCGCTGCGGTCATACTTGCATAAGTTTTTTAACTGGGCCATTAAATCCTGACGGGGAGGGAGATGGAGATGATACGCAATTTTTTAGCGCTAACGGCAATTGGCGCGCTGATGGCCGGTTGTTCCGGTGACACCGAGACGGAGGAGAAAACCGGTGCCGCACTCGCCCCGGGCGAGACGCTGGAGCAACCCAATCCCGACCGCAATGTCTATTTTGGCGACCTTCACATTCATACCCGCAACAGCTTTGATGCCTATATTTTCAATGTGCGAACCACGCCGGAAGATGCCTATAAATTCGGCATGGGCGAGGGTATCACCCATCCGTCCGGCTATGATCTGAAACTCGAAGGGCCGGCGCTGGATTTCATGGCGGTCACCGATCATGCAGCCTATCTGGGACACTTGCCGGAAATGGACACCGAAGGCACGGAAATTTCAAAGCTTGAGATGGCAAAGGATATGTTCAGCACGGATCCTGATAAAATTATTGCCGCCTTCCAGCTGATTGGTGGATCGGTTCGCGACGGCCGCAAAATGGATGGTGTTTACGATGCCAAAATCATCGGAGACGTGTGGAAAACCACTGTCGATGCGGCAGACAAATACTATAAGCCAGGTAAATTCACGACTTTCGCCGCCTACGAATATACCGCCACGCGGGTGACGCAAGGCGAAGGCGGTGGTTTTGCCGGCGGAAATCTGCACCGCAATGTCGTATTCCGCGATTCCGCCCCCGACATGCCCTTTGGCACGCTGGAATCGAGCAATCCTGAAGATTTGTGGTCGTGGATGGACGAACAGCGCGCAGCCGGGATTGACGGACTTTCGATTCCGCACAACAGCAATGTGTCGGACGGCGAAATGTTCAAGCTGGAAACTTATAATGGCCAACCACTGACCAAAGCCTATGCCGATCAACGCATGCGCAACGAACCGATTGTCGAGATCACGCAGGTCAAGGGCACATCAGAAACCCATCCGTCCCTGTCACCCAATGACGAATGGGCGGATTTCGGCATTTACGAATATCTGCTGTCTTCACAGATCAAGTCCAAAACAAGCAGCGGCGACTATGTCAGGCAGGCTTATGCCAATGGTCTGGTGCTGGAAGACAGGATCGGCAGCAACCCGTTTCAATTCGGCTTGATTGGATCCACCGACACTCATGTCGCGGGCGGATCATTTGACGAAAAGAATTTCTGGTCCAAAATCGGCGTCGTTGATGGCACGCCGGAATCACGGGGCTCCGTCCCGCCGGGCGGCAAAAAAAGCTGGGAAGGCGTAACGGTCGATCCGCGCGCGGCCAGCTGGTTCTCACGCTGGGGCGCATCCGGTTATGCAGCGGTCTGGGCGGAAGAAAATACCCGTGAGGCGATATTTGACGCGATGCGGCGCAAGGAAACCTATGCAACCACCGGCACCCGGATAAAATTGCGCTTCTTTGGTGGTTTTGATTTTGATGACACCATGCTGGATGATCCGGAAATGGTGTCCAAAGCCTATAAGGATGGCGTTGCCATGGGCGGCGACCTGGTTGGTGAGGGCAAGGCTCCCGGCTTCATTGTCTGGGCCATGCGCGACGCGATGAGCGCGCCCTTGCAGCGGGTACAGATCGTCAAAGTCTGGACCGATGGCGGCAAGACCAATGAAAAGGTCTTCGATGTTGCCTGCTCCGACGGCGGATCAGTCGATCCAGCCACTGCGCGCTGTCCTGACAATGGTGCGACAGTCAATCTGTCCGATTGCTCCATCTCGACCGACAAAGGCGCGCCGGAGCTTAAGACATTCTGGCGCGATCCTGAGCATAAGGCAGGACAACGCGCCTCCTATTATGTCCGGGTGCTGGAAAATCCCGTTTGCCGCTGGTCGACATGGGATGCAATACGCGCAGGTGTGCCGCCTAATCCGGCCTTGCAGAAAACCATTCAGGAACGCGCCTGGTCATCACCTATCTGGTATGTGCCGACCAAGGCCTGATTGACGGGATAATTTGTGAAAATATTTCGAGATCCGATCATGCATTTCGTTCTGATCGGGCTGGCATTGGTTGCCATCAATCATTTCTGGAACCGCTATCAGGGTGAGCAAGGCCGGACGATCACGGTCAGCGCCGCCGAGATAGATCGGCTGAGCGCGCTATGGGCCAACACCGCTGGCCGCCTGCCCACCGGCGAGGATAAACAGCAGATTATCGACCAATATGTGCAACAGGAAGTGCTGGTGCGCGAGGCCGAACGGCTTGGCCTTGGCGATGATGACACGATCATCAAGCGCCGCCTGGCCCAGAAAATGGACTTTCTGGTCAGCGGTGAAAGCAAGCCGGCCACTCCTTCTGACACAGAACTAAAGGCGTGGTTTGATGCAAATCGCGATAAATTTGCCGCGCCCGAACGGCGGAGTTTTGTCCATATCTATCTTAGCCCAGAAAAACATGGTGGCACGATTGAAAGGGTCGCGGCCAACACCTTGCAGAACGTGCAATCGGGAGCGGACTGGAAAAGCTTGGGCGATCCGTTCATCCAGAAACGCAGCTATGCCGCGATACCGCAAAGCGAAGTTACCCGGTTGTTCGGTCCTGATTTTGCGAGCGCGATTTTCAAGCTCCAACCTGGACAGTGGAGCCCGCCCGTTGGCTCCGCTTTCGGATTACATCTTGTTCGCATCGAAACAATTGACGATGCTGCCGAGGCGAATTTTGAACCGATCAAGACAGAGGTTGCCGCCGCTTGGCAGGAAAACCGGAGCGCCAAGGCCAAGCAGGCAGCCTTGCAAGAACTGGTAAGCGGCTATGATGTGGTCATCGAGGGCGCAGACAAGTGACAATAATACGGCTCAGTTTTCTTTGGGCTCTCTTCATCTGGCTCTGCGGCATATCAGCCAATGCCCATGAAATCCGGCCAGCCGCTCTCGAACTGACCGAGCAATCCGGCGGCACTGTTGCGGTCGTCTGGAAACAGCCAATCCTGTCCGGCCGCAAGCTCAAAATGCGTCCTGTACTGCCGGACCAGTGCCCGGTGCCGGAGACGACACGTCAAGTCATCTCCGGTGACGCAATTGTCGAAAGCTGGCAGGTTGCATGTCAGCTCGACAAAGGCCGTGTAATGATCGAAGGCCTCGATCGCACGCTCACCGACGTCTTTGTCCGCCTGCGCACAGCGGATGGCGAAGAGACTACGCATATTCTGCGCCCGGCCAGTGCATCTTTTGCCTTGGGCGATCCCGGTGGATCGCCGGCTAGCGCTTATCTGCAAATCGGTGCAGAGCATATGCTGTTCGGCTGGGATCACTTGTTGTTCGTTCTTGGCCTGTTGCTGCTCACCCCGGTGCGCAAACTGCTTTGGGTGATCACAGCCTTCACTCTGGGCCACAGCATAACCTTGGCGATCACCGCGCTCGGCCTGTTCAGCTTACCGAGCAAGCCGGTGGAGTTGCTGATCGCGCTGTCTATATTCTTCCTCGCCGTCGAAGTGGGCCGGAAATGGGCCGGAAAAACAAGCCTGACCATCCGCCGACCATGGTTGATCGCGCTGGGCTTTGGCTTGCTCCACGGCCTAGGTTTTGCCGGGGCGCTGGCCGATATTGGCTTGCCCAAAGGTCAGGAGATCTGGGCATTGTTGCTGTTCAATCTGGGCGTGGAGATCGGACAGATCCTGTTCGTAGGCGCCATATTGGCGGCGTTATGGCTGATCGGCCGGTCGCCTGTCGATCGGCGGAAATGGGCGGAGATACCAGCTGTCTATCTGGTGGGCGGGCTCGGGGCCTTTTATACGCTCAGCCGGATTTTGTAATCGCATATTAGTGAATATCCTGCTTGGCGGGCTATGCCTTCGCCGCTACAGATGCCCCAACAGTAAAACAAGGACATCCCATGCCTCAACTCATTCTTCTTCGTCACGGCCAGTCGCAATGGAATCTGGAGAACCGCTTCACCGGCTGGTGGGATGTCGATGTTACCGAAAAAGGGATTGAAGAAGCCAGAGCGGCAGGTCGTCTGATGAAAGAAAAGGGCATTGAATCAGACTTGTGTTTTACCAGCTTGCAAAGCCGTGCGATCAAGACGCTCAACCTAGCGCTGGAAGAAATGGACCGTCTATGGTTGCCGGTGGAGAAAAACTACCGGCTGAACGAGAGGCACTATGGCGGGCTGACCGGTCTCAACAAACAGGAAACACGCGACAAGCATGGTGATGAGCAGGTGCATATCTGGCGCCGCAGCTTTGATACGCCGCCGCCGCCAATGGCCGCCGACAGCGAATACCAGATGTCCTCCGACCCGCGCTATGCCGGGATCGAAGTGCCTGCGACCGAGAGTCTGAAAGACACAATCGCCCGCGTACTGCCCTATTGGAAAACACGGATTGCGCCGGAATTACAGTCAGGAAAGCGCGTTCTGATCTCTGCGCATGGCAATAGCCTGCGTGCGCTGGTCAAACATCTGTCGGGCATTTCGGATGATGAAATTACCGGTCTGGAAATTCCGACCGGGCAGCCGATTATCTATGATCTGGACGACAATCTGAAAGAAAAAGAACGTTATTACCTGTCGGAAAGATAAATGCGGTGGAGACTGGCGCCCCTTTTTTAACCGTCATCCCTTTTTGACCGATACATGGCTTCATCAGCGCGGGACATCAGGGCAGATACCGTATCTGCAGGTCCGACAAAGCTATAGCCGATGGCAGCGCCAAGTTTCAGAACCTGGCCATCATATTTCAGGTCAGCCGATTGGATAAGGTCGATCAGGGAGAGAATCTTTTTCTCCACCCGGTCGGCATCAAGATTGTCGAGAAGCAGCGCAAATTCGTCCCCACCGATCCGCGCGACCATATCGCAAACACGGATATTGCCCTTCAATATTTTGGCCAAACAGATCAACAATGCGTCACCTGCCCCATGCCCATGGGCATCATTGACTGCCTTTAGATCATCGACATCAAGAAAGAGCAGAGCCGTATTATCTCCATAACGTTGACACCGCATGATACGTTTTTCCAGACTCTCAATGAAAAAACGGCGATTCGGCAGTCCCGTCAGAGCATCATGATTTGCGCGCATTTCCATTTTAACAAGCTCTTCTCTCAATCGCATATTTTCTGATTGAAGAGCAGTACAATGGGTGCATTTTTGTTCACCTTGATTGCTATTAGTCGCTTCACCTATCAATCTTCCGCCCCCTGTAGCGATATTCTTTTTACGAATATTTGCTCTTTCTTGGCCTTTAGTTTGTTAGATATTGGATAGTCAACAAAATTGATAGTCGACCGCCATTAGAGTCCTGTTTTGTAAAACTACAGGCTGAAATGATCTTGCATAATAACCAGGATACTCATTGCTGCATTGCGCGCGGTGCATTTCATGGCTAAACGATTTTGCTTCCGCGACACTATTCAGGTGCAAGCATGACCGAAGCCACGCCGAAAACCGGCCACCAGACCACGCCGCAAATTGGCATCATCATGGGCAGCCAGTCTGACTGGGTGACCATGCGCCTTGCAGCCGAGATTCTGGAACAGCTGGATGTCGCGCATGAAGTCAGGATTATTTCGGCACACCGGACGCCGGATCGGCTCTACGACTATGCCAAAGCGGCGGCCTCGCGGAAGCTGAAGGTGATTATCGCTGGCGCTGGCGGCGCGGCGCATCTGCCGGGCATGGCCGCGGCTATGACACGCGTACCGGTGCTTGGTGTGCCTATACAGTCACGCACTTTAAACGGTGTCGACAGCCTGCTTTCCATTGCACAGATGCCGGCGGGTATTCCGGTCGGCACTTTGGCCATTGGCGATGCAGGTGCAAAAAATGCCGCCTTGCTGGCCGCTGCGATTCTGGCAAATGACGACGAAGCCCTGGGTCTTCGTCTGGATAAATGGCGCGCCGACCAAAGCGCTGCCGTGGCCGATCAGCCGGAATAGTCAGCCGCGATGACTCCACTCCCTCCCGGCTCGGTCATTGGCATATTGGGCGGCGGTCAATTGGGCCGTATGCTGGCGGTCGCCGCGGCACAACTTGGCTATCGCTGTCATATCTACGCGCCCGACAAAGCCAGCGTTGCCGCAGATGTCGCTGCAGAATTCACCTGTGCACAGGATGATGATATCGAGGCACTGGGCAAGTTTGCCGATGGCTGCGACGTCATCACCTTCGAATTTGAAAATGTTCCCGTCGCATCACTCAATGCCACCGCCGGCCGCGCCCCGCTTCACCCTCCGATTGGAGCGCTGGACATTGCACAAAACCGGATTGCGGAGAAAAATTTCGCCCGCGTCCATGGCGGCACAACAGCCCCCTTTACCGAAGTCACGGATCCGGCATCACTGGACAAGGCGATCGATCACGTTAGCGCGCCCGCCATTTTGAAGACCATCCGCATGGGCTATGATGGCAAGGGGCAAAGCAGAATAAAGCCGGGAGACGATCTGGCCGCCCATTGGGATGCAGTAGGCCATCAACCCTGCGTGGCCGAAGGTTTTGTAGAGTTCACACACGAATTTTCGGTCATATTGGTGCGCGGACAGGATGGCACCATCCGCTACTGGGATACGCCGCATAATGTCCATGAAGACGGTATATTGGCAAAATCCCTGCTGCCCGCCCCCGATCATATAGTCGAGCAAGAGAAAGCTGCCCGCGCACTGGCGGCAAAGATGGCGGAAGCGATGGACTATGTCGGCGTGCTCACATGCGAGTTTTTTGCCACTGCCGATGGGCCGGTGTTCAACGAAATGGCGCCGCGTGTCCATAATAGCGGCCACTGGACAATAGAAGGCGCGATCACCAGCCAGTTTGAAAATCATATCCGCGCAATAACCGGATTACCGCTGGGTGATACCGGCCTCGCTGCGAAAAAGGTCGAGATGACGAACCTGATCGGGGGCGCAGCCGATGAATGGCAGGCTCTGTTATCGGACCCTGCAAAGCATCTCCATCTTTATGGCAAAACCGAAAGCCGACCGGGCCGGAAAATGGGCCATGTCACCAAATTACTTTTCTGATTTGCACATGATTTAATCTGGGGTAGGCGCATGTCATGAACCATCCCGAAATCATTCTGTTTCTCGCTCGTGCCGATAATGGTGTCATTGGTGACAAAGACACTATTCCCTGGCGTCTACCCACCGACCAACGTCGATTCAAATCCATGACTATGGGCAAACCGATGATCATGGGGCGCAAGACTTTTGACAGCTTGCCCGGTCTGCTGCCGGGGCGTCGGCACATTGTTTTGACCCGCGATGCGGATTGGGAGGCAGACGGAGCCGAGGTCGCGGGCAATATCGAGGAAGCTTTGAAAATGGCCAATGCCCCGCAAATCGCGATTATCGGCGGTGCGGAAATTTATCGGTTATTCTTGCCTAAAGCCGACCGGATTGCACTTACCGAAGTGCATATTGATGCCGAGGGCGACACAGCCATGGAGCGGTTTGACCCGGCCATCTGGCAGGAAAGCGAACGGGAAGATCATGATGCGGAAAATGGCCGGCCCGCCTTTTCCTTCGTCACACTGAAACGGAAAAATATATGAAGAAGTTTTTCATCGGACTATTGGTCGTTCTTCTTGCCTGCATTGCGGCCTTTTTCATTTTCGCGCCCAGCATATTTGAAAAACAGACCAATATGGTCGATGGCAAACCACTGCCTGAAATTTCCGCAGAGGCCCAAAAGCTGCATGACAGCCTGATGATTGTCGATCTGCACAGTGATACATTATTGTGGAAGCGCAAAATCAATGACGCTGTCGATTATGGCCATGTCGATTTGAAGCGAATGCAAGATGGCAATGTCGGTCTGCAAATATTTTCCAGTGTTACCAAAACGCCGAAAAACCAGAATTATGACAGCAACAGCGCCGACAGCGACAATATCACAATGCTCACTGTTGCGCAGCTTCAACCCATCCGCACATGGTCTTCCCTGCTGGAACGCCAGTTGTGGCACGCGACAAAACTGGACCGCGCCGTCTCCGCTTCTGATGGTGCGATGGTTGCAATAAGCGAACCCGGCCATGTGCAAGGGTTGGACGCGGTGCGCGGCGGTGACGACAAACCGGTTGGCGTCATGTTCTCTGCCGAAGGGCTGCAAACACTGGAGGGGAAACAGGAGAATCTCGACAAGCTTTATGACGCGGGCATGCGCATGGCCGGGCTCGTCCATTTTTTCGACAATAAGCTCGCCGGATCCATGCATGGTGAAGAAAAAGGCGGGCTTACCGAATTTGGCCGCCAGATTGTCCAGGATATGGAAGACAAAGGCATGATCGTGGATATTGCCCATTCAAGCCATGAAGCGGTAGCCGACATCCTGAAAATGGCGCGGCGCCCGGTTGTCTCAAGCCACGGCGGTGTGCAGGCGGTCTGCGGAGTTAACCGCAATCTAACCGATGACGAGATCAAGGGCGTGGCAGCCACAGGCGGTATAATCGGGCTGGGCTATTGGGACGGCGCGATGTGTGACACGGACCCCAAAAGCGTTGCCAGAGCGGTCAAGCATGTCCGCGATCTGGTCGGCATCGAACATGCCGCCTTGGGCAGCGATTTCGACGGCGCGGTAACGACCCGTTTCGATACCAGCGGGATAGTCCATATCACTCAAGCCCTGATGCAGGCGGGTTTCACTGAGGACGAAATTCGCGCAGTGATGGGAGGCAATGCCATGCGGGTACTGCAGCAGGGTCTTGTCCCTTTAAAAGATTTACCCAAACAAGCGGTTGAACAAACCGCTGAAACTGGCCAATAGCGCAAATCATGCGGCTAAGTGGGCAAAACAGAATAGCGGAAAATATGCGCGGCGCGATCATCGCGCTCGGCAATTTTGATGGTTTTCACAGAGGGCATCAGGCAGTTGCGCAGGTTGCGATTGACTGGGCCAAAGCCGAAGGCCGGCCGGCGATAATCGCGACTTTCGATCCGCATCCTGTACGTCATTTTCAACCCGATGCCCCGCCCTTTCGCCTGACGACGCTGAATCAGCGGGAGCGGTTGTTCACCGCGGCCGGCGCCGACGCAATGCTGGTTTTTGAATTTGGCGCAGAGCTTGCGGGCACCACGGCTGAGGATTTTGTCGAAAAATTGATGGTCGAACGGTTTGGTGCAGCGGGCATTGTCACCGGCGAAGACTTCACCTTTGGCAAGGGACGCGCCGGTAACATCGAGGTGATGAAGCAACTCGGCGAGCCTTTGGGCCTTGCCACCAAATCCGTCGGACCCGTGAGCGACAGTGATGAAGTCATCTCCTCCAGCCGTATCCGCGACGCGCTAAAAGCTGGAGACTGTGAAACCGCAACCAAGCTCCTGACGCGGCCCTTTGCCATTGAAGGAACGGTTATTCACGGCGATAAAAATGGCCGTAAGCTCGGATATCCCACCGCCAATATCGACATCGATCACTATTTGCGCCCCAAATATGGCATTTATGCCGTTAAAGGCCGCTTGCCCGATGGCCGTATCGTCCATGGCGCTGCCAACCTTGGCATCCGGCCGACTTTCGATCCGCCAAAAGAGTTGCTTGAGCCCTATTTCTTTGACTTTTCCGAAGATCTTTACGGGCAGGTGATTGAGGTCGAGCTTCATCATTTCCTTCGCGGGGAGAAGAAATTCGATGATCTCGATGGCCTGATGGCGCAGATGGAAAAGGACTGCGCCAAGGCCCGGGACATGCTTGGATGAAGAGCAAGCTGCTATGGGGGCTTGGCAGCCTCTGGATGCTGTTCCTCATCGTCCTTTTGCTTAACAGTTCCATATGGGCGCCCGATCCCGAAGGGCGATTGAAGATGATTGCTCATCGCGGGGTCCATCATCTCTATGATCCAGCAGGGGTCGGCCGGGATGATTGCACAGCTATTCGCATGCTTCCGGGACAGGAAGATCTGGAAATTTTCGAGAATAGCATTCGCTCGATCCATGCAGCTATTGGCATGGAAGCGGACATGATCGAGGTGGATATCGCCCCGACCAAAGATGGAAAGATGGTGCTGTTCCACGACTGGACCGTTGATTGCCGCACGAACGGCAAAGGCAAAGTAAGAGACCTCACGTTGGCGGAGTTGCAATCACTGGACGTCGGTTATGGCTATTCGGCCGATGGCGGTCAGACATTCCCGTTGCGCGGAAAAGGAGCCGGCGAAATCCCGACTGTCGAAGAAGTGCTGGCGGCCGCAGCATTCAAACCTTTTCTGTTCAATTTCAAAAGCAATGATCCCGGTGAAGCGAACCAACTGAATGCGATCCTGAAAACTGCAGGCCGGAACGCCCTGAAAGAAGGCGATGGTTTTTATGGAGCCGAGGCCCCGGTGAAACGTATGAAAGAACTGATCCCCGGGACATGGGCCTGGTCAAATGCCGGCGCAAAAACCTGCACCACGGACTATGCGTGGATGGGCTGGCTTGGCATCATGCCGGACAGCTGCAAGGACGGGACGCTCATCGTACCACTCAACTATCAATGGGCCTTTGCCGGGTGGCCAAACCGTACCATTGCCCGGATGGAAACAGCCGGTGCGCGCATCCTGATTATCGGCCCGATGAAAAGCGGCGAGGCGAGCGGCGGCCTCACCCATGGGGATCAGCTGACGGACATTCCGGCAAACTTCAACGGCTATGTGATGGTTGAGGATATCAGGAAGGTCGGGCCGGCTCTTGTTCGGTAGCGGATCGTGGTGATTCACTGACCGTGAAATCCCGCTTGCGCCCGCGCGCTGCCTCGCCTAATCCCCGCCAATCATGACCGATAATGCACCCGCCAAAGAGCGCGATTATAAAGACACGGTTTTTCTGCCGAAAACCGATTTCCCGATGAAAGCCGGCCTTGCGAACAAGGAACCGGCGATTCTGGAGCGCTGGCAGACTATCGGGCTTTATGAAAAGCTGCGTGAGGCCCGTGCGGGACGGGAAAAGTTCATTTTTCATGACGGCCCGCCTTATGCCAATGGCAATATCCATATCGGTCATAGCCTGAACAAGACGCTGAAAGACCTTGTTGTACGGTCACAGAATATGCTCGGAAAGGACGCACCTTTTGTTCCGGGCTGGGATTGTCACGGCCTGCCGATCGAGTGGAAGATCGAGGAGCAATATCGCAAGAAAAAGCGCAACAAGGACGAGGTCCCGGCCAGCGAGTTTCGCGCCGAATGCCGCGAATATGCGGACAAATGGGTGGACGTCCAGCGCGAGGAATTCAAGCGGCTCGGTATCCTGGCGCAATGGGACAAGCCCTATCTGACGATGGATTATGACGCCGAAGCGGCGATTGTCACCGAGCTGCTGAAGTTTGCGGAAGCGGGACAACTCTATCGCGGCGCAAAGCCGGTGATGTGGTCGCCGGTGGAAAAAACCGCCTTGGCTGAAGCCGAGGTGGAATATGAAGATATTACATCGACGCAGATTGATGTGGCGTTTGAGATTGTCGAAGCGCCAAATGCGCCGGAACTAGTTGGCGCGCATGCGGTGATCTGGACGACGACGCCCTGGACGATTCCGGTCAATCAGGCACTCGCCTATGGGGCGGATGTTGAATACGAACTAGTAGACTTTTACACCGAAGAGCCTTCAGAGAACTGCCCGCTCTCTGGCGGAAAGCTTCTTATTGCCAAAGAACTGGTCGGCGACCTTTGGGCAAAACTCAAACAAACTTATGGCGAAAAGACAGAACTACCTCCGATTACCACAATAAAAGGCTCCCAACTCGCCGGAGCCATCGCCAAACACCCGATGGCCGACACATTCCCCGACAGCGAATTTTACACCAAGCCGCGTCCGTTTCTTGACGGCTCGCATTTTGTCACCACCGAAGCCGGTACCGGCCTTGTCCATATGTCGCCTGACCATGGCGAGGATGATTTCCTGCTGTGCAAAGCCAATGGCATCAACCCGGTGTTCGCGGTTGATGCGGATGGCGTCTATCGCGACGATTGGGATTGGCTGCCGCGCGGCGATGAACGCGCAGGCGGTGTGATTAACAAGAAATTTGTCAGCAGCACTGGCCCGATTTGCGAAGACCTGCGCGCAGCCGGAGGCTTGCTCTCGGCCAGCGATGATTTTCAGCATAGCTATCCGCATAGCTGGCGGTCCAAGGCGAAGATCATCTATCGCTGCACGCCGCAATGGTTTGTGCCGATGGACGAGCCGCTGACCGCGCCTGCCATTATCGATCCGATTGAAGATGAGCCCGGTGAGACAGTCGTCGGCCATGCCGAAGGCGTCGCCGAGACCCTGCGCGAAGTCGCTCTCGACGAAATCCGCAACAAAGTGCGCTTTGTACCGGAACGCGGCAGACGCCGTCTGGAATCCATGGTCGAAGGCCGCCCCGACTGGGTGCTCAGCCGTCAGCGCGCCTGGGGCGTGCCGATTGCGCTTTATGTCGATCGCAAAACCGGCGACTATCTCAATGACCCGGCGGTCAATGAGCGCATCATCGCCGCCTTCAAGACCGGTGGCGCCGATGCGTGGTTCAATGCCGATCATCAGGAATTTCTCGGCAACAAGTACAGCCTGGACGATTATGAAGTGATCACCGATATTCTCGATGTCTGGTTTGACAGCGGCTGCACCCATAGCTTTGTGCTGGAAAGCGGCAAATGGCCGGATCATCAGACGCCGGCCGATCTCTATCTCGAAGGCAGCGACCAGCATCGCGGCTGGTTCCAGTCGAGTCTGTTAGAATCATGCGGCACACGCGGCCGTGCGCCTTACAAGGCCGTGCTGACCCACGGCATGACGCTCGACAAGAATGGCAAGAAAATGTCGAAGTCGCTCGGTAATACGCTCGACCCGCAAAAGATTATCAACGTCAATGGCGCCGATATCCTGCGCCTGTGGGCCGCGAGCGTCGATTTCACCGAGGATCACCGGATCGGCGATGAAATCCTGAAAGGCGTCACCGACAGCTATCGCAAATTGCGCAATACGTTTCGCTATATGCTCGGCGGCCTCAGCGATTTTGAGGATAGCGAACGCGTCGCCGTGGCCGATATGCCGGAGCTGGAGCGATATATTCTCCACCGCCTGGCCGAGGTTGATGCGAAGCTGAAACAGCATGTGAATGATTTCGCCTTTGGTCCCTATATGCGCGAGCTGACCGCCTTTGCGCAGGATGACCTGAGCGCCTTTTTCTTCGATATCCGCAAGGACTGTCTCTATTGCGACGCGCCGGATGATCCCAAGCGTATGGCGTACCGGACGGTCATGGATGTCCTGTTCCACGCCCTCTCCCGCTATATCGCACCGGTGCTGGTCTTTACCGCAGAGGAAATTTGGCAAAGCCGCTTTCCTGACGAGAATGATTCGATCCACCTGAAAGAATGGCCGGAAGTCGATGCGACCTGGACAGACGCCGCACTCGCTGGAAAATGGGAAAACATTCGCACTGCCAGAATCAACGTTACCGAAGCGATTGAACCGTTGCGACGCGAGAAAACTATCCGTTCCAGCCTGGAAGCAGAAGTGACGTTTCCAATGGGCGACCTGCCTATCGACGCGAGTGAATTTGCAGAATTATGCATCGTTGCCGATGTGAAAGATGGAGCGGAGATCACTGTGACCAAGACAGAGCATAGCAAATGCGGCCGGTGCTGGCGCCTGCTGCCCGATGTATCGGAAGACGGCGCGCTTTGTGGTCGCTGTGACGGGGTTCTGAACGCATGACCAATCCAGCATCGAAATACCGGATTACCGGGCTTGTCGTCGCCTTCACAATTTTCATCATGGACCAGTTTACCAAATATATGGTGATGCATCCGCTCGACCTGAAGGCCAAGGGCCAGATTGAATTGCTGCCCTTTTTCAACCTGACCTGGGCGGAAAATTACGGCGTATCGATGGGATTTCTGACCGCATCGACCGATTTTCAGCGCTGGGCACTGGTCGCCCTGACCGGTGCGATTGGCGTCGCCGTGTTGATCTGGATGTGGCGGGAAAAGGCGAAATGGGATATTATTGCGCTTTCCTTCGTCCTCGGCGGGGCGATGGGCAATATATTGGACCGGGCACGGCTCGGCTATGTTGCTGATTTTGCAGACTTGCATATTGGCGACTTCCGCCCGTTCCTGATTTTCAATGTCGCGGATGCGTGCATTTCCATCGGGGTCGTAATCTTGCTTGCACGCGCGCTGTTAATACGCGAAAAGCCGGAAGAAGATTAATATTCAGCTTGGTGACAGTTGACCCATGGCAAAGAGCCCGCCAAAGGCTCTAGGTAGAGATTTAAGGCCGAGCAAAGATTTAAGGGAATGAATATGCGTAAATCAGTAATTGGTATCAGTCTCGTTTCACTGGTTGGGCTGTCTGCTTGCGGTTCCAGCGGCCTGTTTGACCGTGACCGTCCCGATGAATTCGCTGTGTCGCGCCAGGCACCGCTGGTGATTCCACCCGATTTCGCTCTCACCCCGCCACAGCCCGGCCAGCCGCGCCCGCAAACCGGTGGTGTGCAGCAACAGACGCTGGAAGCCATGTTTGGCGGCGCGCAGGCACGCAGTGTCACCGAATCCGCGATTGTCGGCCAAGCTGGTGACGCCGATGCCGGTATCCGCTCTTCTGTGGGTGATGCCGGAACGTTCACTGTCGACAAGGGTAGCGTAACCCGCGACATTATCGCGGCCCCGGAAGGCGATGGTCAAACCGCGCAGGCCGCTACACCCGAATAGTTTCTGTAAATAGTCGGCAATTATTGGCTGGCTTTTCAGAAACCTTGTACTGATCCGCCGTCTACCTGGATGGCTGTGCCCGTAATGTAGCTCGCCGCCTCTGATCCCAGGAAAATTGCCAGATTGGCAACTTCTTCCGGTTCGCCAATTCGCTGCATGGGAATCTGGGCAGCTATGCCGGCAGCGATTTCTTCGGTGCTCTTACCCGATGCCCTGGACTGATTCTCCAATATCTGCGTGACCCGATCGGTATTGGTAAAGCCCGGACAGACCGTGTTCACCAATATGTTATCGCCCGCCACCTGATTGGCGAGCGTCTTGGCCCAGCCCAGCACCGCCATCCTGATACTGTTCGACAGGGTAAGACCAGGCACCGGCTGTTTCACGCCCGAGGATGAAATATTGATAATCCGTCCCCATTTCTGCGCCCGCATATGGGGCAGAACCAGCCGCGTCGCGCGGATGACCGACATCAGGGTCAACTGTACAGCTTGATCCCAGTCCGCATCCGCCAGATCTTCAAATAGGCCGGGCGGGGGGCCTCCGGCATTGTTCACCAATATATCGATACCGCCAAATTTATCCGCCACCGCATCGACGACGCGGTCAATATCTTCCGCCTGCGAGACATCGCCTGTCAGCGCCAGACAACCGGACATCTGCGCCGCAGCAGCATCCAGATTATCCTGCGATCGCCCGCAAATGGCAACATTAGCCCCGGATTCATGGAAACCCAAAGCGGTGGCCAGTCCAATGCCCTTGCTGCCAGCGGTAACAAGGACGGTTTTGTTTTCCAGATTCAGTTTCATGTGAGCAAGTTTGGCGGAATGAGAAGCGAATGTATAGGGGGACCTCCCTCTTATGTGCACAATATCTCTTTGGGCATTTGCAGCTAGCCTGCCTGACTGTTGTATTGTTCTCGAAACCAATTCATACTTGAAATGAAATATTCTCGGCAGGCACTATATGCGTCTGAAAGAAAATAAAGGGGTTCCTGTCATGCACATCAAACGCGCTCTGTCTTTTGCCATATCAATTGCATTCATGTCCGGAACGGCAATAGCGCAGGAAACCAACGAAAAATCACAAATTACAATGGGCAATGGCACGGCCAACGTGATTCAGATTGAAGGTTTGACCCGTCAGAATGGGGAAACGATCGCTTCCGAAGTTCGCGTCGATGGAACGAACGTGTCGACCTTGCGCGCAAACACAACCGCCGTAACCTTTCCCGCCGTAACGATTGCAAAGGCAGGTTGGCTTGTCCTTCACCCGGTCATCGATGGCCGTCCGGATGGTGATATCGTGTCGGGTTTCGCATATTTGAAGCAGGGTCAGAGTGAGAATGTAACGATCCAGATACAGCATCCCGCTGATGCCGGTGACAAATTTTTGGCCATGCTGCACAGCGATGTTGATCAAGACCGCGTATTTGATTTCGTCTTCGTGGAAGATGGAATTAATGTTGAAGATACAGCCGTTTTTGAAGGCACTCGCATGATCGCCCATTTGATCGCTCTACCCGAATAGGCAGGCGACAGCGGTCTGCCCACGCCAACAACGGCTTCATACCGATAGCGGACGTCACTCAAGAGCCGTTTTCATCAATGGCGGAAATGCCGCATCCCGGTAAACAGCATCGCCAAGCCCGCCTCGTCTGCTGCGGCAATTACCTCGTCATCGCGGATCGAGCCGCCGGGTTGAATCACCGCTGTGGCGCCCGCCTCGACCGCCGCCATCAGGCCATCGGCAAAGGGGAAGAAGGCGTCGGAAGCCACCGCTGATCCAATCGTCCGTGCTTCGCTCAAACCGGCTTTTTCGGCTGCGTCCTTGGCTTTCCATGCGGCAATCCGCGCGGACTCCAGCCGGTTCATCTGTCCTGCACCGACACCTGCTGTGGAGCCGTCCTTGGCATAGACAATCGCGTTGGATTTCACATGCTTGGCAACGGTCCAGGCGAACAGGCAGTCCGCTTGTTCCCGAGCGCTCGGTTGGCGCTTGGTGACGCATTTCAGGTCTTCTTCGGCAATCTGTCCATTGTCGCGCGATTGCAGCAGATAGCCGCCCGCTATCGACTTCAACCCCATGCCGCCGCGTGCAGGGTCCGGCAGCTCACCTGTCAGCAAGAGCCGCAGATTCTTCTTCTTCGCAAAAATCGCGCGGGCATCGGCATCAGCATCGGGCGCGCAGACGACTTCGGTGAAAATGCCGGTCATCGCTTCGGCCGCTGCGCCATCAAGGGGCCGGTTCACCGCAATGATCCCGCCAAAGGCTGACACACTGTCGCAGGCGAGTGCTGCTTTATAGGCTTCCAATATGCTGTCACCGCTGGCCACGCCGCAAGGATTGGCATGTTTGACAATCACTACGGTTGGCGGCCCGTCCCGAAACTCGCTAACCAGTTCCAGCGCGGCATCGGCGTCATTATAATTATTATAGCTCAGCGCTTTCCCCTGCAATTGTTCCGCCTGGGCAATGCCCTTAGCAGATGGTCCATCGGGCAGGTAAAGCGCGGCCATCTGGTGCGGGTTTTCGCCATAGCGCAGTTCCGTCGGCTGGCTCATGGTGAGTGGCAGGGTCGGCGGGAACATCTGCTGTTGGTCGGCAAAGCCGAACCATTGTGCGATCATGCCGTCATAGCTCGCCGTTGCGGCAAAGGCCTTGGCCGCCATTTTCTTGCGGAAATCGAGGCTCGTCGCACCGCCGCTTTCTTTCAGTTCCGCAAGCAATGTGTCGTAATCCGACGGGTCGGTAACGATGGTCACGAAATCATGGTTTTTCGCCGCGCTGCGCACCATGCTGGGGCCACCAATATCGATATTCTCGATAATTTCGTCACGTGCGGCGCCTTTGGCCACGGTCTGGGCAAAGGGATAGAGGTTGACGATCACCAGGTCGATCCCGGCAATGTCATGCTCTTCCATCGACGCAACATGGCCCGGATCATCGCGCCGCGCGAGCAGGCCGCCATGGACTTTGGGATGCAGGGTTTTCACGCGGCCGTCCATCATCTCCGGGAAATGGGTGACATCAGAAATGTCAGCAACCTCAAGCCCGGCATCGCGCAAGGCCTTGGCCGTACCGCCTGTGGAGATTAAGGCCACGCCCATGGCGGCCAGTTCCTCGCCCAGATCCGCCAAACCGCTTTTGTCGGACACCGAAAGCAGAGCCCGTTTGATTGTAATATTCTCGGTCATGATCGTTTTTATCCCATATGTTTGAGCAGCCAGCCAGTCGCGCCGCCGCCGCTGCCCACCGTGTCGGTTATCACCATCTGCATGACGCCATGAGGGATACCCATGCCATCGACCCAGACGCTGTCTTCAAGAATGATTGTCCCGCTTGTCGCCCGGAATTGCCACAGATTTCCGTCTTTCAGACGCAATAGCACGCCCTTGCCTTCGGATATCAGGTCGCTTTCAATATCTGGGCCAAGGTGGAAACGTAGCGCATATTCCACGTCCTTTTTCTTCCGCCTGCGCTTGCGACCATCGGGGATCAGCATGTCCTCACCGCGCAGTTCCAGCCCATCAGAGCGCATCAATAACAAGCGTTTGTGGAGCAGCCCGAAACGCCGTGCATAGCCATCATGGCTCGCCTCCAGCCGCGTCGCATTTTCAACATCACGGCGGAATAGTTCCACCTCGTTCACCCCGCGGCCCAATTTACCGTCGGGCAGGATCGAGGTGCTGTTGCTGTTGTCGATACACAGGGTGCTATGCGCAGCCGTTGTCCGCAATCCGCGCGCCAGTGCCGCCGGAATGGTCGCGCCGACCAGACCCGCGCCACCGCAATTGCCGATAATCCGGTTGTCGCCGTTGGAAAATTCAAATGCCAGTGTCGACGCACAGCCCGCGACCGCCATCCTTGCAATCGGGGGAGGCGCTGCATCCATTATTAGCACGGAACGCCCTGACGACACGCGTTGATAGCCCCAATCGCGCGCTTGCCGCAGGGGCCTTGCGCGGATACCGCTGGCTTCGATGGCTTGATCGACCTGCTCCGTCGACGTCGCGCCGCCACCCTGCCAATTGCCCATACTGCCATCGAAATGGGTGAGGCCGGTCAGAGGCGGCACCGCCAGCGCCAGCGCATTTTCAAGAAATTCGGGCACATCTTCTTCACGGGCCAGATAGACTTGCTTCAGCATTGACAGCAGGATAACCGCGTCCATCTGATTAAGCGGAGAGCGTGAAACAGACCCGCCGTCGGGATAGAAAAATTCACCCATCGCCTTTTCCAGCCCCGCTTCCCCCACGATACGGCGTACCCGTCCTTCGGGAATCAGCAGCGATGCGGCGACCACTCCGCTCCACGCAACGAGACGCCCGAGGCTGGAAGTCGCCTTGTCAGCCGTCCGGTCGAGGTGCCGGGCAGTGCGAGCAATGTTGTTGAGGACTTTGGAGCGATAAATCAGGTCGTTCGACGAGAGGATCAGCGGTGCATGACTGGCCCAGATGAGCAGGCGCCAGCCACAATTGTCGGGACGCCAGGCTGGCTGCCGGATTTTCTTGCCATTGGCATCCAGCCATTGTTCGACCAGTTTTTCAGCAACCGGCAAGGCTTGGTCTCGGGATGCGGCGGTATCAAGATCACGCAGCCAGACAAAACGATGGACATAGTCTTCAAAAGCAGGCGGCAATTTCAGGTCAGCAAAATCAATGCCGTCGAGTTTTTTCTGGAGACCGCGAAAAAGGAAATGGCCTGCGCGGACCGCCATGCCCTGTACCCGGTCACCGTCGACCGGGTCGACTGGTACAGCGAGCAAGCGCAGCGGCAGTTTCCCCGACAGCCGCAACCGGTGCAGCGGCATGCGCCAAGTCATGCGATAATAGAGCAGCGCCGTTTGCTCCGCCAGCGATTGCCCGCGATCACCCCCCGCACGAAGGGTCAGGCTGCGTCCTTCCGGCGCCTCGCTTTCTTCGCCGCTATAGCGCTCTAGTCCGCTGCCTGGATCACTAGCGGGATCATCGGCGGGACTTTCATTTTCGGGGCGGTCTGCGCTCATTCACCCCTCAGGCCGCTTATGTTGGCGGCATATTGGTCAGGGCCGCCGCGAAAGGTTGCTGTGCCCGCTACCAACGTGTCGGCACCCGCTGCAATCGCCTTGGGCGCTGTATTCAAATCAATGCCGCCATCCACTTCCAGCCGGATATCCTTGCCGGTCGCGTCGATGCGCTGACGGATCGCTTCAATCTTTCGCAGCTGTGTATCGATAAAGCTCTGTCCGCCGAAACCGGGATTGACACTCATGACCAAAATAAGATCAAGATCGTCGATCAGATAATCGAGCACATCTAGCGACGTAGCAGGATTGAGGACCAGTCCGGCCTGCTTGCCCAGCGTGTGGATTGTTTGCACGGTGCGATGCGGGTGGGCACCGGCCTCGGGATGGAAAGAAATGATATCCGCACCGGCGTCGGCAAAAGCCTCAAGATACTGATCCACCGGCGAAATCATTAAATGCACGTCAAACGGCTTCTCGCTATGCGGACGCAGCGCTTTAACGACAGCAGGGCCGATGGTAATATTCGGAACAAAATGACCGTCCATGACGTCAACATGCACCCAGTCACAACCCGCTTCGTCAATCGCGCGGACCTCTTCACCCAGCCGCGCGAAATCTGCGGAAAGAATGGAGGGGGCGATACGGACAGGGCTGGTCATGACGGTTCCTTTACCATCTTGCGTCTAGGATTTTTGCATTGGACCCGCAAGGCGCGATTCGGCAGGAAACTTAAAGGCCTGTGGACAATTTGGGGACAGGCTGAATTTCATCGTCCGATCAGCCTTTTCGCCGCAACCGCGCGATGAAAAAGCCGTCGATATGCCCCTTTTCTGAGAGCATATTGGGCAATGTCCGAACGCATCCCTGATCATCGGGTTCGATGCCATGGGGAAGTTCATCACTCCGGGCCGCGACCAGTGCATAATCCGCATGGTTTTCCAAAAATTGCTCTATCTGTTCCTCGCCCTCTTCCGGCTCCAGCGAACAGACAGCATAGACCAGCACTCCGCCCGGTTTGACCCATGTTGCAATCCGGTCGAGCAGCGCTTTTTGTACGTCTGCACGCTCGGCAATCTGGCGCGATCCGATGCAATGGAGCACATCGGGATGGCGGCGAAAAATACCCGTCGCGCTGCACGGCGCGTCCAGCAGGACTGCGTCAGCGGGCTGTGATGGCTGCCAATTCATCAGATCCGCGATGATAATTTCAGCGTCCAGTTTGGTGCGAGCGAGATTGTCCTTGAACCGCTCCATCCGTTTTGCGCTATTGTCGACAGATATGGTTTTCCATCCCGCGGACGCGAGCTGCATGGTTTTTCCACCCGGCGCGGCACAAAGATCGAGCACTGTTTTGCTGCTACCTTCGCCCAGCAATCGGGCTGGCAAGGAGGCTGCCAGGTCTTGTACCCAAAAAGCGCCATCGTCAAAGCCCGCCAGATCGGTGACGGACGACCCCGATGGCATACGCAAATGTTTGGGGGAGAGCCTCTCACCCTCCAACGCGCCGATATCATCATCCTTGAAACTGAGATCGAGCGGCGGCGCGCTGGCCCAGGCACGACCTGCACTGCTGGCCACATCTTCTCCCCAATGATGGGCCCAGCGATCGAGCGTTTCGCCAGGTATCTCGGGAGCTTCGGGCAAGGCCAGCTTACCAGATTCCAGTCCGCGCATCACGGTGGAGAAAACGCCATGCACAAGTCGACGCGGCCCGCCATGGACGAGCGGCAAAGCTGTCGCAATCGCAGCATGTTGCGGTGTTTCCAGCACCAGAACCTGCACCAAGGCAATGCGCAGCGCCATTCGCGCCTTGGCATCATCGGGCAAGCGTTTCCTGGTCGCACTGTCGATCATTGCATCAAGCGCGGTCATCCAGCGCAGGGCGTTAGCTGCGATATTATGCGCCAGCGACCGGTCAGAGGGATTGGAGAGTTTCGAGGTCGCCGCTGCCATGGCTTGATCCAGTGTCTCTCCGCGTCGACAGACGGCATCCAGCAGCCGCAGCGCCGCCGTGCGGGCCGGGAGACCGGGAATTTTGGAAGAGCCTGGGTTGTTCATATGTTCTGCATTCCGCACTTACTGCGGAATCCAGAGCGGATCACGCTGATCTCCCCATAAACACACTTTGCTTTGGATCAAGTGGGGCGCGCTTGGCGCTTTGCATCACCGTGTTGGATCAAGCGCGCTACGCTTGGTTTTGAGTCTGCCCATATCACCAATTTCATCGGCATTGCTTGACCAGCCGTCTGATCCGCCGCCACTGGCCATATCCTGCAGCGCCGCGATGCGATCTTCAGTCGCGGGATGGGTCGAGAACATCTGCTTCACACCGGATGGCACAATATAGAGTTGCGCCGCGGCGGGATTGCGCTGGGCGACCGGGTTGGCAATACGCTGTGCCTGTCCCGAAATCTTATGCAGCGCGGACGCAAGCGCCAGCGGCTTGCCGCTAATCTCGGCTGCCGATCGGTCGGCGCCATATTCACGGGTGCGGCTGATCGCCATCTGGACAATCATCGCCGCAAAGGGCGCGATGAACACCGCCAACAACCCGGCAATACCGCGATTGTCGCGGAAGAACAGGCCGAAATTGGCGAGCATCGAAACGGCACCGGCGATCGTAGCAACCATTGTCATGATCAGCGTATCGCGGTTTTTCACATGGCCGAGCTCATGCGCCATCACGCCTTCAATCTCGTCATAGCTCAGCATGTTGAGCAGACCGGTTGTTGCCGCCACCGCCGAATGTTCCGGATCGCGGCCGGTAGCAAAGGCATTGGGCTGCGCCTGATCAACAATATAGACTTTCGGCATCGGCAGCTGCGCGCGCTGCGCCAGTCGCTGCACCATCGTATAAAATTCCGGATGGCTGCTGGCATCAACCTCAACTGCCTTGTGCATTTTCAGGACAATCTTATCGGCGTTCCAGTACGTGAAGAGGTTCATCCCAGCCGCCACCAGAAGCGCCAATATCGCGCCGCGCGGGCCGCCAAGTGAGAATCCCATAACCATGAACAAGGCTGTCAGCGCCGCCAGCAACATGGTTGTCTTTAGAAAATTCATAGGTCAACTCGCTTGATTATAGTGCTTTCCCCTTCAATATAGGGGCTGAGGCGGGGTTTTTCAAACATATGGAAAATAGAAAATATGGCCGAAAATGATAGAAAATCTGATACTCGCCAGCCAGGAGAACGTCCCGGCAATGTCAAACCGCCTGCCCATCTGTCCAAAAATCCTCCGGTTCCGGAACCCGATCCCCTTGAGAAAGCCGACGAAATTTTGGAAAAAAACGGCCCTACTCGTTATGGAGATTGGGAACATAAGGGACTGGCGATAGACTTCTAGCGCACATTATTGGGGGGAAGATGGTGAAATATTTTCTGGGCTTCGCCGTTATTGTCGCCATAGTTTGCGGAATATTCTATGGCTTCTGGATGCCCTTGCCCGACGAACCTGCCCGCGATGCTGTGGGACAGCAGAAATCGATAAACGTGAATGACCGAACGCTTAGCTATTATGTCAGCGGCGAAGGGCGACCCATTATCTTGCTGGCCAGTGTCGGCCGGGAGGCAAGTGACTTTAATGAGCTGGTCGCAGAGCTTACCGGGGCCGGTCACCGCACCATCGCCATCGAAGCACAGGGCATAAAGGATTCTACCTTACCCACCGATGAAATGAGCCTGTTTGACATGGCCGATGACGTGAAAGCGGTTGCGGATATTGAGCTGGACGCTGGCGAAACCGTCACAATATTGGGTCATGCCTTCGGAAATCGCGTGGCGCGCGCCTTTGCCAGTCGCAATGATACACTGGTCAATGGAGTCATATTGGTTGCAGCCGGCGGCGAAAAGGCGATACCAGAAAAAGCCAATGCCGCACTCAAGGCCATTTTCGATCCGCGCCATTCCGTGAGCCAACGCAAAGAGGATATTGCCACGGCTTTCTTCGCCAAAGGTAACGATATCCCCGAACACTGGGTGACCGGATGGCACAGGCACACAGCCATTCTGCAAGGCAAAGCCAAGGGTCAGGAAAGCTATGCGAGATGGGGCGCCGGCGGGACCAAGCCGATGCTGATATTACAGGCAACTGAAGATGCCATTGCGCCGACCGAAGACGCCGGCGCACCATTGGCGGGAAGATTCCCGGATCGGGTGCGGTTGGTCATGATAGAAAAAGCGGGCCATGCACTACTGCCTGAACAACCAGCCAAGATAGCCGAAGCGATTACCGCGTTTTTAAAGGAGCAGGGATGACGCGCTTTGCCGATCATTTCGATTTGAAGATACCGCTGGCACTTGCGCCAATGGCGCTCGCCTCCGGCGGTGCGTTGGCATCGGCTTGTGCACGGGCCGGAACATTGGGACTGGTTGGCGGCGGCTATGGTGACCTTGAATGGACCAGCCGGGAATATGACATGGCGGCGGATGCGCTCAAAGACGATCCTGCGGCCATGAAACGCCTTGGCTGCGGATTTATCAGTTGGAAGCTTGCGGAAAATTCCGACGCGCTGGACTGGCTGATGGACAATCACCGTCCCGCTGCGATCATGCTGTCCTTTGACGATCCCCGACCATTTTCTGAACGGATTATCCGATCAGGCGCGACGCTGATATGCCAGATCCATTCGCTGAAAGATCTGCCGGTGGCTGTCGAAGCTGGCGCAAAAATAATTGTTGCGCAGGGTACCGAGGCCGGTGGACATGGCGCGACCCAAGATCGCGGCAGAGGGACATTCTCTTTTATTTCGGAAACGGCGGACTGGCTTGCCGCCCATGCACCCGAAACCCATTTGCTGGGTGCTGGAGGCATTGCCGATGGCCGCGGCCTCGCGGCGGCGATGGTGCTGGGTGCAGATGGCGCCATGATGGGATCCCGATTTTGGGCCACCAGCGAATGTCTAGCCAACCCGAAAGCCAAGAAAGTTGCGACCCAGACAGATGGTGATAATACAGCGCGCAGCTCGGTCTTTGATATTTTGCGGCGGAAAAACTGGCCTGAGTCTTTTGACTTTCGAGCCATCCGAAACGACCTGTACCGGCAATGGGAAGATCGCATAGATGTGTTGAGAAATGATCCGGAGGAAGGCCGGGCCGCCTATGATGACGGCGTGCGTCAGGCAGATTTTGACAGAGCACATATCGGTATCGGCGAGTCTGCTGGCATGATATCCAACGTGCCAGATGCGGCAACGTTAATTGCCGACATTGAATCGGAAATGAAAAGCGCCCTGATGCGGCCTAATCCCTGATCGAAACTTGGAGGAACCGGAATGACCGTTAGTGCAGAAATCGCCGTTCTAATCGGCGCAGTGGTCGGTGCGATAGCTTCTCTTGCGACGGTATTTCTGACCCACTGGCTTTCCAAGCGCCGCGAATATCGGTTGGATGACAAACGCAAAGAGAGGCTGATTTTGTTGCTGCGCGGCGAAAAATATAAGTGGCGCAATATTGAAACTCTATCGTCCGCAGTTGGTGCGGATATTATCAAGACCAAAGAATTGCTCATCGAGATTGACGCGCGGCAAAGCCTGTCAAATACCAGCTCATGGGGTCTGATTTCACGCAATCCCTATCCGGAAGATATCCAGCCCAAGGATTGAAACGCTCCCGCGGCGGATTAGCCTTCGGGCACAGCGTAAAAGTCGCGATAGGAAATCAGCTGGCCATCAGCGACCTTGTATAACCCAACTCCTTCAATATCACCTTCGGGTCTTTTCCAGAGCCAGCGGGACCAGGCGACATGTTCGTCGCCGGCAACTTCCAGCACTTCGAAATACATTTTCTTGTCCGCCAGCTCCTTGGTCAATCCAGCCAGCAATTTTTCAATAGCCGGCTTGCCCTCAACCCGCCCAATGGCTGGATCTTCAAACACGGCATTATCGGCAAATAAGGGACTGAGCTTTGTATAATCATGTTCGTTCTGGATCTCCCAGAATTTCTCGATGACCTGTTTTGCTGTTGCCATATTCCACTCCTCTATTGCCTGTTACGGCAAAATTAGGGGCGCGGCCGGTGTTTGGGCAAGTCCCCTTTTGACTAGCCTAGGGCGTTGTCGCTGCCGACTGTTTTTGCAGCGCATCTATGAACCAGCCTTCTACCCGGGTGATGAACTTTCCAAAGGCCTGATCATCGACAAAGGCTAGCGGATCGCCAGCTCGTTGCCGTTCGCGCTTCTTCATCAATCCAAAAAAACCGGGATGGTTGGCAAGAAAGACATCCGGCGTCCAATCACGTGTCTTGTCAAACGTGCTGCGATAATCTTCGACAATGCCTTCATATTGCGGCGGATTAACAAGTCGGTTGGCGGCCACCGTGGCGGAGCAAAATACCAGCACCTCGTAAGATTTGCCGCCTTGCTCGACATCCATGGTCCAGGATGTACAACCACGCGAATGGCCCGGCGTGATATAGGCGGTTAGTGTAACGCCACCATGACTCACCTTTTCTCCGTCGGCGATGATGCGATCGACCTTCACCGGTGGCGCGAACAGAAATTCCTCATCTTCAGACCCAAGATAGAAACCGCCTTCCAGTGCGGAGCGATCACCTTCGCTAGCGATCATATCGGCGCCGCTCATAGCTTTTAGGTCGGCCAGCCCACCAGAATGATCGAGATGTGCATGGCTGTTGAGGAGGATTTTAATGTCCTTTGGATCATAGCCGAGCTGGGTAATGGCATCGGCGACCATCGGTCCCTGATCAGGCATGCCGCCATCAATAACGATATGGCCGTCTTGGGTCGGAATGAAAAACATACCCAGCCCCTCAGTTCCGACATAATAGATGCCTGCGCCATCCTCGCCAATCACCTGAAAAGGTTCTACGGCAGCATACCAGCTGGGGTTACCCTTACGCCACTTGGCAAGGTTTTCGGCCGAGATCCTATTTTCTGGCAAAGATTCTGTTTTGGTTATGCCGGCATTTTTTGGGCTTTCAGCAAGATCGGGCCCGGGCGTGCAAGCCGCGAGAGACAGCAGCGACAGGGCCAAGAAACGATTCTTCAGCATTCTAAAAACTCCACTCCCCGACAAACCCTCCGCTGCCACATGCCTGCCACTACCTTTCGAAAAACTGAATGGTTTCATCGTCCATTGGGAACATCAGTTCAATACGCGTTTCGCCCGCCTGTGTGTCCTGCACGGAGCCAAATTGCGAGATAGTCGAAAAGAGCGACAAGCGATTTTCACCAACCCGCAAGATGGTGGGAATGACCGCCTGATTGAGATTGATCGAAGCAAGATCGGCATTTTTAACCCGGTCCAGATCAGACACACGCTGCATCAAGGCAGATAGTTTCTCATCGCCGCCAAGCTCCAATATTTCAGTGCGCAAGCGGGTCAGCGATAGCATCGCTACTTCGTCCCAATTTTCAATGAGGTCCATCTCGGCACTTTTGATCAAAACCTCCATCAGATTCACCGTCTGGCCCGGGCCAGCCAGCGCCAACAGCATTTCCGAGCCCTTGTTGGACCGTACGACATTCCAGTGCCGGTCCACCGCAATGCCAGGATAGGGGTCATGATGGTCGAGCATGGTCGCAATCGCCTGATGGACGGGCGCCAGTTCTGGCGCATCATCCGGCAAACTGGGGTAAATGGCCGCAAAACCCGCTGCATTAAGCGCCTGATTGGCAGTGCCGCGCGGAAGCTTCAGGGCCTCCGACAGCCGCAACACCATCGCCCGGCTGGGATTGGAGCGGCCCGATTCGAGAAAGCTGAGATGGCGCGCCGACATGTCGGCCTCCAGCGACAGATCAAGCTGACTGAACCGGCGGACCTTGCGCCATTCCTTTAATATACTGCCAAATTCTGTCTGCATCTCCATCTCCTCCAACAGATATTATTGCATCATGCCAGCGCAGCACAAGGGACGCACTTACCTATCAGGTAATTGTTTTCACTATCCACATCGGGTTTCATTACCGGGAATGAAAAAGGAGATAGATTATGTCACCCACAACTGCAGCGCGCGCCATGCGCATCATCGGCGCCTTTTCGATCATCACTGCCGTCCTGTTTGCTTTGGCTGGTGTGACCGATTTTACCGGCATGAATGATATGTTTTTCAATCTGGCCTCCTCCGGAAGCCAAGGCGTGGCCGGCCTGACGACGCCAGAATCGAAACTTGCAATGGCGATAGCCGGCGGCGTGTTCGGCGGACTGGGTGCGATGTATCTGTTCATCTCTGCGCCCGGTGTGGAACAGGGCAATGAGCTGATCCGGCGCGGGTCCATCTACGTGTTTCTGACCTGGTTTGTGATCGATAGCAGCGCTTCGGTCGCGTCGGGCAACGCGGCGAATGTGATCCCCAATCTGGTCTTCCTGGCCTTTTACATGGCGCCGCTTTTACTGGCCAAACAGACCGGTGCGGCGGTTAACGCCTGATCAACCGCGCTCGTGCACATCCTTGATCCAGGGGCCAAAGGGCGAATTGCCCAGCATCGCCACCTGGGTCTTGGCACTGACATCATTAATAGCCAATGATGGCTTGCTGCCGGGATGAACGGGAACACGCAGCGGCCGTTTGCCGGGTGCCATAGCGATCAGGCCAGCTATGGCGCGCGGTATATCCATCGGATCGGTAGAGCCGCCGCCATCACGCAGCGCTCCTGCGACCAGCTCGGGATAGGCGGCTTTGCTCTCTTCGGTCGCCCGCTCCAGCATCGGTGCGGTCAGCTTGTTGCCATTTTCCCAGATCTTGGTCGGATAGCCGCCCGGCTGCACCACCGTAACATCAACGCCGTGCGGGACTAATTCATAAGCCATTTGCTCGCTCATCGATTCCAGTGCGAACTTGGTCGAGGAATAGAGCCCCATGCCCGGTATCATGACCCGGCCCAGCTGCGATGACACATTGATGATCAGTCCGGCTTTTTTGGCGCGCATCTTTGGCAATGCGGCGCGTGCCACCCGGTGCGGCCCGACGGTATTGGTTTCGAACAACAGCTGAGTCGCCTCGATATCCTGCAGCTCAACCGGCGCGCCCGTGCCGATACCAGCATTGTTGACAATGACATCCAGAGCGCCACCGTTAAGCCGTTCTGCTTCCGCCACCGCTTTGGCAACCGATTCATCCGACAGCACATCGAGTTCCAATAATGTCAGGTCAGCGCCATCCTTTGCCGCCGCTTCCAATTTCCCCGCTTCCTCACGCGGCATGTTTCGCATGGTGGCAAAGACTTTCGCACCCTGCTCAGCGTAATGCAACGCACCGAGATAGCCAAAGCCGGAAGAACAACCGGTGATCAGCACAGATTTGCCGGTCAGGTTCGTATCCCCCTGCGCGGCGACCGACTGACAGGCGGTCAGCGCGATACCCGTTGCCGCGCCCGCGGCGAGCATCTGGCGGCGATTCAATTTTGTGTCGGTCATAGGCTGTGCTCCTTGTAGCAATTGTCCGTCCCAATATCACAGAAATAGGCTATACATCTATCCGATAATAAGATTCGGGAGAGAATAGGTGCAGATAACCAAAGCAAGCGAAGCTGTGGGCGCAATTGTCGAGGGTGTTGATTTAACGTCTTTAACAGATGACCAGTTCGCGGAAATCAGGGAAGCTTTTTTTGATTCCGGTGCATTGTTTTTCCGAAACCAGCAGCTGGCACCTGAAGACCATATCGCCTTTGCTGAGCGTTGGAACGATATCGACATCAACCGCTTTTTCACGCCCGTAGAGGGTTACCCCCAAATTGCCAAAGTCTTGAAGGAACCGGATCAGGAAGTGAATATTGGCGGCGGCTGGCACACCGATCACAGTTATGACGAGATTCCAGCTATGGGTTCTATCCTCTATGCACTGGAAATCCCGCCCAGCGGCGGCGACACATTATTTGCCGGAATGCACGCTGCATATGAGGCACTGGATGACGAGATGAAAGTGCGTCTGGATGGCCTGAAAGCCCGGCACGGTAACGCCCATATTTTTGGTAAAGACAGCGCCTATCAAAAGAAATTTGGTGGCCGTTTCGGCAATACCGAATCTGCTGTGCAAGAAGCAATCCATCCCGTGGTACTCAGTCACCCTGAAACCGGAGCAAAGGGCCTCTATGTCAATCCGGGTTTCACATTGGAGATTGTCGATATGGACCCGGCGGAAAGCAAGGCATTGCTGGATGAGCTTTATGCCCATATTCAGCAACCGCAATTTCACTTCCGCCTGCAATGGCAAGAAGGCATGCTGGCTATGTGGGACAATCGTTCCACCTGGCATTATGCACTGAATGATTATCAGGGGCATCGCCGCTATCTCAACCGTATCACGATCGCCGGTGTGCCACTGGCCCGGGCATCATCGTAAGCCGGGACAGTGGTCATATCATTGGTAAGTTTTTGTCACCTGCGCTTTTATTCAACCGCCGTTTAGGTTAGCACTGGCGTTGAGGCATCGGGTTTCGCGATTCATTCCTGTTTGGAATCCGCTTGTCAAAATGGGGGTGCAACAAAGCAGATGGTCGATAGCAAAGCGCATCATATAGTCTTTGCCAATGAAAAGGGCGGGACCGGCAAGTCCACCACCGCCGTTCATGTCGCCGTTGCACTCGCCTATCAGGGACATAAGGTCGCGGTCATCGATCTCGATCCACGCCAGCGTACCCTTTATCGCTATCTGGAAAATCGCAAAGCCACGATGGACCGGCTGAACATCGATATTCCGCAACCCTATTTCGAGGTGTTCGAACAGGATAATCTTGCCCGGCTGGAACAACTGGTCGAACGGATGGGCCATGGCGTGGATTATCTGCTGTATGACACACCAGGGCGTGATGATAAATTCGCACGCTTTGTTGCCACTCGCGCCAATACGCTAGTCACGCCGATAAACGACAGCTTCGTTGATTTTGATCTGATCGGACAGGTCGATCCGGAAACCTTCAAGGTTCGCAAGCTGAGCTTTTATGCGGAGTTGATCTGGGAAGCGCGCAAGGCACGCGCCAAAGCGGATGGTACGACCATCGACTGGGTGGTGCTGCGCAATCGTACCCAGCATGTCGAGGCGCACAACATGCAGCGGGTCATTTCGGCTCTGACAGAATTATCGCAGCGAGTTGGTTTTCGTGTCATACCCGGTCTTAGTGAACGGGTGATCTACCGCGAGCTATTCCCGGCCGGCTTGACGATGCTGGACAAAGAGCATCTCGGCCGCCTCGCCACTAGCCATATTGCGGCCCGGCAGGAATTGCGCGAACTGATCAAGCATCTCGCCCTACCGCAACCGGAAGGCGAGCGGCCAGTCTTCGGCAAACCCCAACTCGTTGCCTAAGCCATGACGTTCATGCTGATCCTCAGCGGGTCCGTCATCGCCGCGCTCATATTGTTGGGCCGGGCCAAGACCATGGGGCCGAATGACTGGTTAGCGGTTGCTGTGGCTTTGGTTGGCGTCAATTTATGCCGCGGCGGTAACTGGATATTTGGTGGTGGATTGATAGTGGCCGCGTTGGCGTGGAGCGGCTCCAAGATTTTCGGTGCACGCAAAGCCGAGACGGAAGAAAATCGCAGGCCGCGTAATTTTGAACTGGACCGGGCGCGATCCTTATTAGGCATTGCCGAAGGGGCAGACCAAGCCGCGATCAATGCAGCGTGGCGATCATGCCTGACCGAGCATCATCCTGACCGCGGCGGAGATGAAGAGCTGGCCCGTCAGATAAACCGGGCCCGAGACATTTTGCTGAAAGAATTGGAAGCGGCCAATCACCGGTAAGCTGCCGGTCTGGTGCGATATGACGGCGATCCGGGGACTAGCTTTTGGACCACAGGCTTTCTATTACTCCGCTACGAATAAACCACGCGCCATGTTCGGCTCCCCCAAAGGAAAATAATCGATGACCGCACGTACATCCCATGACTTTCATCCAACCAGCCTGCGCGAATATGACATTCGCGGCATCATCGGCGAAACGCTGGATGAAGATGATGCCTATGCCATTGGTCGGGGCTTCGGTACGCTGATCGCGCGGGCAGGGGGAACGGCGGTTGCGACCGGCTATGATGGGCGGACCAGTTCCCCGATGCTGGAAGATGCGCTGATTAAAGGTCTGAACGATGCTGGTGTGGACGCCGTTTCCATCGGCATGGGACCAACCCCGATGCTCTATTATGCCGAATGTGTCTTAGAGCAGGTGCAGGGCGGCATCGAGATAACCGGCAGCCATAATCCCGCCAATTATAACGGCTTCAAAATGGTATTTCAGGGACGGCCCTTTTTCGGAGCGGACATCCAGAAGCTCGGCACGATGGCGGCAAGCGGTGACTGGGAGGCGGCAGTCGATGACGCGGTTGGAAGCATCGAACGCATCGATATCATGGATGAATATGTTGCCCGGTTGACCAAGAATTTTACCGGTGACGCCTTGAAAATCGGCTGGGACGCGGGCAATGGTGCGGCTGGCCCTGTTATTGAGAAGCTCACCGCCAACCTGCCCGGTGAACATCATCTCCTTTTTACCGATGTCGATGGCAGTTTTCCCAATCATCATCCCGATCCCACAGAAGAAAAGAATCTCGCTGATCTGAAAGCGCTTGTCGCGGAAAAGAAGCTCGATTTTGGAGTGGCTTTTGACGGCGACGGCGACCGGATAGGTGCAATTGACGGGGAAGGGCGGGTAATCTGGGGTGATCAGCTGCTGCAAATCTACGCAGAGGATGTCCTGAAATCCGAGCCCGGAGCGACGATTATCGCAGACGTTAAGGCATCACAGGCGCTCTATGACCGGATCGCGGCGCTCGGCGGCAAGCCGCTGATGTGGAAAACCGGGCACAGCCTGATCAAGTCCAAAATGAAGGAAGTTTCTTCGCCGCTTGCTGGCGAAATGAGCGGCCATGTGTTCTTCAAACATGATTATTACGGCTTTGACGATGCGCCGTATGCCGCCGTGCGCCTGATTCAGGCCGCAACCAATATCGGCAAAAGCGTGACCCAGCTGCGCAGCGATATGGTCGAGATGATCAACACGCCAGAAATGCGGTTTCAGGTCGATGAAAGCCGCAAATTCCCTGTGATCGAGGAGATACTTGAGCGCCTTTCAGCAAGCGGTGCGGACGTCAACAATACTGATGGCGCACGGGTGAATACGGAAGACGGCTGGTGGCTGCTGCGGGCATCAAACACGCAGGATGTTTTGGTAGCCCGTGCCGAGGCCAGATCCAAGGAAGGCCTGGAGCGGCTAATGGCGCAAATCGACGAGCAGTTGGCTTTGTCCGGTCTGGAGCGCGGGGAAACGGTGGGGCACTAGCCGCTTGGCAGCTGCCTAAATTACAAAGCGGACATTTCTTGATTGAAAATGGCGCAATGCCAATAGCAATATCAGGAGTTTCTGCTTCCCCAGACCAGCAACCGTACCAGCCAATAGCAGCAGCTGGATATGTCGGACCCACGGCGCTCCAGGGAGGCTTTTTTCTGTGGCCTATCAGCTGTACGAGGCTGCTCTCCTGGTGATGCTGTCATTTTCATTTTATCGTCGGCGTCCTCGTTCAGGAAGGAAGATAAGGTGAGGCCGGACGAGCTATTAGGGGATAATTGCCGTCGCCCGGCCTCCGGAGGAGCGCTTCTTGGGAGGGGTTAGAAGCGCAAGGTTAAACCGCCAAGAACCTGATTGGAGCCGAGGGAAGCTTCGTTGTCATTACGGCGATATTCGACACGGAATGATGCGTTTCTGTTTATCGCATATTCAAGGCCGCCACCGTAAATCAGGCCGTCACCCGTTACCTTGTCCGTAGCAACTGCAGTATCGTTTCCTGCCGCAAATCCGCGAACTGTGTAGCGGTTAAGGCCGTACCCGAACCGACCATAGGCCAGAAGATTGGGGGTGAGTGCGACACCGGCTCTGGCCGAGGCACTGGCGTTCCATTTGGAATCCAGCTCAATCGAACCACCTCCGGGCAGGGTGGAGCGCAATGTTTTGCCATTCGGGCTGAAATCGGCTTCGACGCCCAGAACAAAACTACCAAACTGCGCATCATATCCTGCAAAACCGCCATAGGAGATTCCGCTGGCTTTGTCGTTTAGTCGCGCACTATTGGGCGCAGGTAGCAAGGTTTCATCTATCTTGCGGCGCTCCCATCCAGCTTGCACGCCAACTTTTACGCCTTCAAAATTTTCATCGTCGTTCTGCGCATGAGCGGACGATGCTCCGGTCAGAACGCCGAAAGCGGCGATGGTGGAAATCATTAGGGTCTTCTTCATTTTATGTCCTTTCTCGACATTTTGGGGAAAATTTGGGCGCAAGAGTCCTTCTTCGGAAAACATGCCCCGATGGTTGTTTTGTTGATTTTGTGAAATTTGCGGCCGAGACCGACTGGATCAGATTGCTAAGAAATCTCGTGTTTTATCAGCCGACAACGGCGTGACCGCGACCACTCATGCAGCGAATAACAATGTCTTTTCGATCCGTTCGGGTATCAGCAGCGCCGCTCGCACCGCCGATCAGGCCACCCAAAAGCGCACCGACTATCGCTCCCTCTACTGAGTCATCTTCGATGGCCCCTACCGCGCCGCCGACAACGGCACCGGCCAAAGCTGAAGTCTTGGTGTCACCATTGTCATAGCGCTTCGTTTTGGCGAGTGCCTGACAGTCGGCAAGGTCTGCGTGATAGGCTTCATCCTCATAGCCATCGACTATCGGCCGATATCCGGATGCGGTGTTGGCACATCCGCCCAGGGCGAGGCTGCCGCAGGCGATTGCCATGATGGCGCTGCTTTTTTGAGTTCTCATTTCTGCGTTTCCTTCAATGAATATTTCGATTGCATATGGCCAGTTACACTCTAGAATCTTTCTGAAACATGAATATTTATTATTGTTCTACAATAATTTTTGTCTGTCATTCAAAAGGTAGTTTCTATGAATCAGAAAGCTTACATTCAGAATCGATGGCTTTATCGAGTCCTGCGAATTGTTGCGGGGGTCATGACTTCGCTGGTCGGATTGGTCATTATTCTTACGGCCGTGACTGCGCTAACCGGAGATATGGAGCTTTTGACCGATATGGTCGAAATCGAGTCGGGCGAGCCCAAACTGAGTTTGGTTGCCCAGATTGCTCTTGTCGTCACAAGCAGCCTCGCAGTTTTCACATTCCTGCTTTTGTTCCGGTCTATCAATCGGTTTCTAGCTCATGCAGAGAAAGGTGAGCTTTTTTTGGACAGTGCAGCCAATGCGCTGTCTAGAATGGGCATCTCGATGATATTGTTATATGTGGTTTTCATTAGTTTTGACGTGCTGCTGCCGATGCTCATCGAACCGGAGTCGATCATTGAAAATAGCATTGATTTCTTTAGCTATCTGTTCGATCTCAATGCTCTGGGCTTGCTCATCGGCATCGTTTTGATGGCACTGGCAGGAGCCCTGCGCGAAGGGCGCGAACTTCAGGAAGAACTGAGGCAGATCGTCTGATGACCATAGAAGTAACCCTTGATGTCATGCTTGCCGTCCGGAAAGTTAAGTCCAAAGATCTTGCCGCTCATGTCGGCATTACGGACGCCAATCTCTCCCTGTTAAAATCGGGAAAGGTCAAAGGCATTCGTTTTGAAACGCTTTCCAGAATCTGTGAGTATCTGGATTGTTCGCCGGGAGAACTGCTCCGCTATGTGCCTGACGCTTCGGCTGATGAAAAATAGGTGATACCATGAACACCAATCTACCATCACAAACCCAGGCAGTTTTCGACGACCTTCCCCAAGCCATGGCTGATCGGCTGGTGGCGCTGCGGGCGTTGATATTTGAGACCGCTGCCGACAATCCGGCAATCGGCCCGCTGGAGGAAACGCTCAAATGGGGTCAACCGGCATATCTGACGCCAGCTACCAAATCCGGTACGACCATCCGCATTGATCGCCACAAAAAAACCGGCAGCGCTTATGCCGTCTACGTGCATTGCCAGTCCAATCTGATCGAACGCTGCAGGCAACTATATGGCGATATACTGACATTTGAAGGCAACCGCGCGATTGTCTTTGACGTCGAGAGTGAATTGCCGACCAAAGCAGTAAAACACTGCCTTTCTATGGCTTTGACTTACCATCTGCGATCCTGACTTTCGCCATTCGCTCTCTCTCGCTCTTGTTCATTTCGGCAAAAATCCGCCAGACCGCGATAAACAAGGCGGCCAGTAGCGGCCCGATGACAATACCATTAAAACCGAACAGCTGCAGCCCGCCCAGTGTCGAGATCAACACAACATAGTCCGGCATGCGCGTGTCCCGGCCGACCAATATTGGCCTGACAATATTATCGACCAAGCTGATGACGAATATACCGGCGAGGATAAGGACAACCCCCTGCCATATCGATCCTGTGACCAGCAGATAGATCGCAACCGGCACCCAGACAAAACCGGTGCCAATCGCCGGGATCAGCGACAATATCGCCATCGAAACGGCCCAAAGCAATGCGCCGCGTATATCCAGCGCCCAAAAGATAAGCCCACCGATAGTCCCCTGCAACAATGCAACAACAAAGCTGCCCTTTATCGTTGCGATGATGACGACAAAAAACTTGTCGATCAGGATGGCACTCTTACTCTCAGACAGCGGCACGATATTTTCAATCTGGGCGGCCAGGGCGCGCCCGTCACGCAGCAGGAAGAATGTCAGATAGAGCATGACGCCCAGAGCGAGCAGGAATCGAAACGCCCCCTGACCAAAGCTAAGCGCCTGCGCGATCAGAAATTCAAGACTGCTGCCAATTGCTTCTTCTATCTGCGGCCGTACGGTCGAGATATCCCCATAGCCCAATGCCGCAAGCTGATTTTGCATCCATAAGGGCAGGCTATTTTGAAAGGCTATGAAGGCGCCGCCAAAATCGATCTCCCCCGCCTGGATGCTGGCATAGGCACTGGTTGCCTCTTGCACTAACGCCATGCCCAGCAGGATGGCGGGAACGATCACCAGTAAAATGACGAGGATCAGGGTCAAAAAGGCCGCAAGATTGACGCGCGGGAACAGCCAGCTCGATATTCTTTGATAAACCGGCTGGAACAGAACCGCGACGACAACCCCCCAGACAATCGCGCCAAAAAACGGTTCGATCAGCAATGCGAAGGCAAGGGAAATAATCACCAGCAACGCCAGCACGAAAAGCCGTTCTATTCCAAATTGGGGGCGCTCTGATTCATCCATATATTTTCGGCCACTTTGGTATAACAATCTGAGTTTTTACACAATAAAGCCGGAAACCACACCCTATTTCGGTCCTCTATCCAAATGGTCCGAAAGCTGCCAGAACATGCAAAAAAAAAACAGTAAAGCGAGAGGTAAAATGGATAGCATACCCTTCCAGAAAGGCCTGTATGAAACCGGCAATGGCATTTTTGCCTATTTGCAGCCCGATGGCGGCTGGGGCTGGTCCAATGCCGGGCTGATTACCGATGGCGGGCAATCGTTGCTCGTCGATACATTGTTCGATGCCAGCCTCACCCGCGATATGCTGTCCACCATGGCCGATGCTGCCGGTGTTGGCGCCGATGATATTGGCACTATCGTAAACACCCATGCGAACGGGGATCATACCCATGGCAATGGTTGCTGCCAGCACGCGGAAGTAATTGCGTCAAAGGCCAGCGCCAAAGAAATGGACGAGCTGCCCGCACCTGCCCTGGCGGCGATCATGGCACAGGCAAAAGACTTGGGCCCGACCGGGCAATATCTTGTCGATATTTTCGGTAGCTTTGACTTTACCGATGTCTCCGAAAAACACCCAACCAAGACATTCAGCGGGGAATATAGCGTAACAGTCGGTGATAAGCAGGTTGACCTCATAGAGGTCGGTCCTGCCCATACCGCTGGCGATGTGCTGGTTCATGTGCCGGATGACAAAACTGTTTTCACCGGTGATATCCTGTTTATTGAAGGCACACCGATCATGTGGGCCGGGCCGGTATCCAACTGGATCGCAGCCTGCGATCATATTATCGATTTGAAACCGGAGACGATTGTTCCGGGTCACGGACCGATCACGGATGAGGCAGGTGTGAGGCGCGTGCAGGACTATTTACACTATATCAATAGCGAAGCCCGCAAGCGTTATGATGCCGGCTTGTCCGCGCGCGATGCCGCCCATGATATAAAGCTTGGTGACTTTTCCAGTTGGGGCGATAGCGAACGGATCGCGGTTAATGTTTCGACCCTCTATCGCGAGTATTCTGGCCACACCACGCCCCCTGATGTCACAAAGCTATTCGGGTTGATGGCGGAATTGCGGCGTTAGACGTTAGAGACCTCTCGTCACTGCCAAAAATCACTGACACAAATAGCAATTGCTTTTCGGTTGAATTTAATCGATTGATTAAATTTTCGATCCGGAGATCAAAATGAACATTACAGTGAAGATAGACGGCGACATCGCCTATCTGACAATGGATGATGGCAAAGCCAATGCGATCAATCCTGATTGGATGACCGATTTTGTAGCAAAGTTCGAAGAAGCGGAGAGCGGAGCTAAGGCAATCATCCTGTCTGGCCGCGAAGGTATCTTCAGCGGCGGATTTGATCTCAAATGGTTGGCCGCAGAAGGGGCAGCGCGCTCGGGCGAGCTACTGGATCAGGCAAGCAAGATGCTGATCAAAGTCTATGGCAGCCGGGTTCCCGTTATTGCCGCGTGTAACGGCCATGCCATTGCCATGGGAGCGTTTCTATTATTGGCCTGTGATACCCGCATCGGCGCGAAAGGCGCGTTTCGATACGGAGCGAACGAGACGATCAACAACATGAATCTGCCAGTCTTTGCCGTTGAGCTGCCGAAAGCGCGCCTGGATAGTCGCAAACTTACTCAGGCACTGATTCAGTCGCAGCTTTATGAGCCAGCCCAAGCACTGGATGTAGGATATATCGACATGCTGGTTGACCCCGATCTGGTTCTCAAAACCGCAAAAGAGCAGGCTGAACTACTCAGCAAACTTCCCGGGCGCGCATATGGCGCCAATAAATTGGCCGTGCGCAAACCCACGCTCGATCTTATTGAAGCGGCGATAGGGACCTACTAGATATCTCAGCTGCGCTGCTTATGGTGAAGTGATGAGCGGCAACGCACTTCCTGACCCTCTTTCTGACTGGTTCGCCTCGCGCAAATGGACGGTACGGCAACATCAGCTGGAAATGCTTGGAGCCGCAAGGGCAGGGCGACATGCTTTGCTCACCGCACCCACCGGCGCGGGCAAGACCTTGGCCGGGTTTCTGCCGACGCTGGTGGACCTGATCGAACAACCCAATTTTGACGGCCTGCACACGCTCTATATTTCACCCCTCAAAGCTCTGGCCGTCGATGTGCAGCGCAACCTGCTGACGCCGATTGACGAAATGGGCCTGCCAATCAAGGTTGAAACCCGTAGCGGTGATACGCCTGCCAATCGCAAGGCGCGCCAGCGCGTCAAGCCGCCGCAAATATTGCTGACCACACCGGAATCGCTCAACCTGCTGCTTAGCCAGGAAGACAGTTTCACGCTCTTTGCGAAACTCAAGCATGTGATCATCGATGAGGTGCACGCTTTTGCATCCGGAAAACGCGGTGACCTGCTTTCCTTATCACTTGCCCGGCTACAGCGGATTGCGCCGGATATGCGCCGCGCCGCCTTGTCGGCAACCGTGGCCGACCCTGATGATTTCCGCGCATGGCTGGCACCCTATGGCGATATTGACGCTGTCACCCATGTGCTGGGCGAAGAGGGCGCACCTGCCGACATCGCGATCATGATCCCCGAAACCCCGGAAGGCGACAAAATCCGCGTGCCATGGGCGGGGCATGCCGGTGTCTATGCCGTTCCCCAAGTGATGGAGCAGATCAAAGCCAACCGGATGACACTGGTTTTCACCAACACCCGTTTTCTGGCCGAATTTATCTTCCAGAAACTGTGGGAGATAAATGACGACACCCTGCCGATCGGGGTGCATCACGGCAGCCTCTCCAAAGAAGCCCGGCGCAAAGTCGAAAATGCCATGGCCTCGGGCAAGATGCGAGCGTTGGTCTGCACGGCCTCCCTGGACCTTGGCGTCGATTGGGGCGACATTGATTGCGTCATCCAGATGGGCGCGCCCAAGGGCAGCTCACGCCTGCTCCAACGGATTGGCCGGGCTAACCACCGGCTCGATGTCTCGTCCAAGGCGTTGCTGGTGCCGGGCAATCGTTTTGAATATCTCGAAGCGCAGGCGGCGCTAGATGCGGTCAATGAAGGTCGGCGGGACGGCGAACCGTTTCGCCCTGGCGGACTGGATGTCCTCGCGCAACATGTCATGACCTGCGCCTGCGCCGCGCCATTTCAGGAAGATGACTTGCTCGACGAACTGCAATCCTCGCTGCCCTATAGCGCGCTCGACAAGGAGACTTTTGACCGCGTGCTCGGTTTCACGCGGGACGGCGGATACGCGCTAAAAGCCTATGACAAGTTCAAACGCTTGCGACGCGATGACAAGGGCGTGTGGCATCTCGTCCATCCGCGCTTTGCGACCCAGCACCGGATGAATGCCGGGATTATCGTCGATGCCGCGATGATGAATGTACGGTTCAAAAATGGCCGCAATCTAGGCAAGGTGGAGGAAAGCTTCGCCGCCATCTTAAGCCCCGGCGATACATTTTTTTTCGCGGGCATGAGCCTGGAACTGATCAAGCTCGACACGTCCGACGTCATTGTGCGGGCAACCAAGAAAGCGGCGATGATCCCCAGCTATATGGGCCTGCGCCTGCCGCTGACCACGCATCTCTCGGACCGCGTGCGCGGTTTTTTGACTGATCGAGCAGGGTGGGCACGTTTTCCCGATGATGTGCGCGAGTGGCTGGAGATGCAGGACCATCGATCACGTCTGCCGGAACCCGGCGAGCTGCTGGTTGAAACTTTCCCGCATGAGGGGATGCACTATATGACGGCCTATAGCTTTGAAGGCTGGAACGCGCATCAGTCGCTTGGCATGCTGCTGACGCGGCGAATGGAGACGCGCGGACTGAAGCCAATTGGTTTTGTCGCCAATGATTATGCGCTTGCCTGCTGGAGCGTCGAACCCGTCACCGATCCCGCACCACTGTTCAGTGCAGACATTTTGGAAGACGAGTTTTTCGACTGGATCGAAGGAAGCTATCTGCTCAAACGCGCCTTCCGCGAAGTGGCAGTCATCAGCGGCCTGGTCGACCGGCAACATCCCGGCAAGCGCAAGACCGGCAAGCAGGTGACTTTCTCCACCGACCTGATTTTCGACGTGTTGCGCAAATATGAGCCCGATCACTTGCTGATGCAGGCGGCCTGGGCCGATGCAAGGGCACGAATGACCGATGTCGCCCGACTGGGCGACCTGCTAGACCGGGCAGCGGGTTCCATGGTCCATGTTGAACTCGACCGCGTCAGTCCCCTTTCCGTACCTGTTTTGGTGATGATCGGCCGCGAACATGTGGCGCAAGGAGCCACGGATGACGCGCTGCTGATCGAAGCGGAAAGCCTGATTGAAGAGGCGATGCGCGGCGATTAGACAAGCTTGGCATTTCGTACATATTTGTCGCCCGCCAAAATTTCGGGTAACTAGCTATTGATGAGCATGTCTTTTCCCCTGACCGCAGTGTTACCGCTGCTATTTTCAGCCCAAATTGCTGAGCCGGCGGCGCCTTTGCCGGAAACGGCAGCCGCCATACCGGAAATTGTCGAACCCGAAGCGATATTGGCTGATCGCCTGCCCGATCAGTTCATCAAGCCGGATGCCGAACAGATAGAGATTACCGAAGACCGCAGGGCACGCATGACAGTTCCTGTCAGTATCGAAGGAAGCGGCCCTTTCAAGTTCATTATTGATACAGCAGCACAACGAACAATATTGTCCAAAGAAATTGCGGGTAGCCTGACCCTGGAACTGGAAGAGGAGGTCAATATCATAGCGTTGGCAGGCAACACGATAGTGCAAACCGTCTATGTTCCTGAGCTGACTCTGGGCAGTCGCAGCTACGGGGGCATTGTTGCACCAACCTTTCGGTCAACCAATATTGGCGCGGATGGCGTATTGGGTCTCGATAGTCTGCAGGGACAGCGCATATTATTTGATTTTATCACCAGCGCCATTTCGGTCGAAGACACGACCAAAAAGCGGAAGGCCCGCTCTCGCCGGGAAATCGTTGTCACCGCCAGGCGCCGTTCCGGTCAGTTGATTTTTACCAATGCCGAAATTTCAGGCATCAAGGTCAGTGTAATCATTGATACTGGTGGAGAGCTTTCAATCGGAAACAAGGCGCTGCAACGCCGCTTGCGGATGAAGCGCTCGGCACTGCAACAGATTAGTCTGGTCGACGTGACCGGCCGTTCCATTGCGGCCGACTATGGTGTTGCCAGTGAGCTGCACATCGGTCGTGCACGCTTTGGGGTGATTCCCATCGCCTTTGCCGATATCGCACCTTTTGCCGCCCTGAACCTGCAAAAAAAGCCGGCCCTGTTTCTGGGGATGGATGCGCTGCGGAAATTTGACCGGATGGCGATCGATTTCGCCAACCGTAAAATCTATTTCCTGTTGCCAAAGGGCGCGACCTGATCGGGGTTTTGCTGCAAGCCCGATTAAAAGCAGGAAAGAACAACATTTAGCAGGAGAGTATGATGCCGCTTTTTTCCACCAACCTTTTCCCCACCCTTGCCGCCTCCGCGCTCGCCTTTGCCTATCCGGTACCAATGGGCCAATCGGTGGAACCCGGTAGCCTGACCAAACCGGAAAATGAAATTATTGCCATCGACAAAGACCGTGCGCAGCGAATGACTGTTCCGGTCAGTATTGAAGGCCGCGGACCATTTTCCTTTGTCATTGATACCGGTGCAGAGCGTACCGTTCTCTCTCGCAAAATTGCAAAAAACCTGGCGCTGGATGCCGAAGAACCAGCGCAGTTAATAAGCATCGCCGGCAGCAGCATGGTCGATATGGTTTATGTCCCTGAATTGACCCTCGGCAAGAAAAGCTATGACAGTTTAATCGCCCCGGTCCTGCTTGCCCGCCATATCGGTGCGGACGGAATATTGGGTCTTGATGGTCTGCAGGATCAACGGATATTATTCGACTTTATCAACAATCAGATTTCCATCGAAGACACGGCCGCTCCGCAGCGGATGGCTTCAAACCGTGAGATTATTGTGACCGCGCGGCGCAAGTCCGGTCAACTTATCTTCACCGAAGCAACGATTTCCGGGCTCAAGGTCAATGTGATCGTTGATACCGGTGCGGAGGTTTCGATTGCCAACCTGGTTTTGAAAAGGCGGCTAATAAAACGCGCGAAAGAACTGGGTGAAGAAAACAGCCTGATCGCGGTGACCGGCCAGACACTGGGTGTGGAATTCGGCAAAGCCCGGGATTTTCGCATTGGCCGGGCCAAATTCGACAATCTACCAGTTGCATTCGCTGATGCCCCGCCTTTTGAGAAGCTGGGGATGCACAAGAAACCGGCATTGTTGCTCGGCATGGACGTGCTGCGTAAATTTGATCAGGTTGCAATCGACTTCAAGAAACGGAAAATCCATTTCCTGTTGCCAAAAGAGACAAGGCGCTATTTCGAGCAACCAAAAAACAGCCGCATTAACTCATAAGGCTATTCGCCCCCAGTCTCTTCACTATCCTCTGCGCTGCTTTCAGTCTCCGCGCTATCTTCCAGCGCCTGCTGCTCAGCTTGCAGTTCCTCTAGCGCGGCATCGGCCTCTTCTTCGGTCAGCGAGTCGTTAATTTCGGGCTGTGGCGGCATTTCTGCCTCCACCGGCACCTCGTCATCCAGTACGGGCGCCTCCGCTTCCTCACTGCATGCGGATAACAGGCACAAAACGGGGGCGGTAATGATCAGGGCGATTTTCATTGCGGCATCCTTTGGCTGGCTTAGCTTTACTGAACAGCAATAGAGAGACAAAAGTCTATCCCGCAAATGCGGGCTCGGTATCGCCTGTTTGCCACTGCGGATATTTTTTCATCGCACCGGCAAACAAGCCCGAGTCCAAATGCGCTGCGAGCCACTTTTGTAATGCTGGCAGCGGCTCAGCGTCAAACCAGTTGCGATCATTATTGGCAAATTGGCGGACGAACGGAAAAATCGCAAAATCCGCCAGTCGAGGCTCTTTTCCCAGCAACTGGCCCCCTACGGTCAGCAGTCCCTCCAGCTTCTCCAGAAATGCGAGGCCAGCGGAACGATGCGCTATCGGGTCAACATCATCATAGCGCGTCGGATATTTATAGCGATCGAGATTGTCTTTGAAGTCGCTGTCCGCTTCGGCGATCAAATCCGCGCCTGCCTCTCTATCATTCAGCCAGTCTGCCGGATCATTCCGTTTCAATGCCCAATGCATGATTGCCAGACTTTCATCAATGACCGTACCATCATCCTGCACCAGAACCGGGACTGTCGCCTTGGGCGAAGCGGCAATCATTTCCTCCGGCTTGTCGCGCAATACCACTTCTCGCAGGCGCACGGGTGTCTCACTGATCAGCAGCGCCATGCGCGCTCGCATGGCATAGGGACAGCGCCGAAAACTATAGAGGATCGGCAAGTTATTTCCGGTCTCTGAGGGGCTCATGCTGTTCCCAGATGCTGACGGCCTTCCCGCGCCGCCCTTTCTACCTGACGCTGCCGTTCGCGATACCGTTCGCGCTGCTCGTCCGTACGGCTGTCATAGCAGTGGGGACAAGCCTCTCCCGGAATATATTTTTCCGATGCACGCTCTTCGGCATTTAACGGCATCCGGCACGCATGGCATTGGTCATAGTCGCTTTCTTTTAGCCCGTGACCAACGGCCACGCGCTGATCGAACAGGAAGCAATCGCCATTCCAGCGGCTGTTTTCTTCCGGTACATTTTCAAGATATTTAAGGATACCGCCCTTCAAATGATGGACATCATCAAAACCTTGCGCCTTCACATAGGCCGTCGCTTTTTCGCAGCGTATGCCGCCGGTACAGAACATCGCAATTTTGGGCTGCTTTTCAGATTTTTCCTGCAACTGCCTGGAAAAATCATCAAACCAGGCCGGAAAATCGCGAAATGTCTCTGTATCCGGGTTGATCGCGCCTTCAAAACTGCCAATCGCCACCTCGTAGGCATTGCGTGTATCAATCACGACCGTTTCAGGGTCGGCAATCACGGCATTCCAGTCCAGCGGGTCGACATATTCACCCTTGGCCCGTGCGGCATCAATGCCATCGACACCCATGGTGACGATCTCTTTTTTCAGCCGCACTTTCATGCGCAGAAATGGCATGTCCTCGGCATCAGAATATTTGACTTCCAGCCCGGTAAATTGTGGCAGGTTTCGCAGGAAAGCGATCAGCGCATCTATGCCGTCTGTTTCACCCGCGATGGTCCCGTTAATCCCCTCTGGCGCAAGCAGGATTGTGCCTTTCAGCCCATTGGCTTCACAGGCCCTGAGAATTTCCGGTTTCAAGGCCGCGGGATCCTCAACCACTGTAAAATGATAGAGTGCGGCGACCTTGTATGAAAAATTTGATTCCGTCATGGCGCGCATATAGTCGGACCCGCCGCGAAATTCCAACCCTTCCCGCTTGCGCGCGCGCTCTGATCGTCGCATAGCAGACAAATGGTTCCCCTTTCGTTCGTCAATCATCTGTTCCACGTGGCTGGCCCAGCGGCCTTATACTGGCCAGTGCACAAGGCATTGCTGGTGGCCGACCTGCATCTTGAAAAAGCCAGCTTCTATGCTCGCCAGGGGCAGATGCTGCCACCTTATGACAGCCGTGCGACGCTGGATGAGCTGGCTAGCCTGATCACCCAAACAGCCGCAGAGACGGTCTTTTGTCTTGGCGACAATTATCACGATGATGACGGCGAGGCACGATTGGAAGGCGAAGCGGCACGCTTGCTGGAAACGCTAACCCAAAACACGCGCTGGGTGTGGATCAGCGGCAATCACGACCGCGATGTAAGCGGCCTATGGGGCGGCGAGGTCATGACCGAATGGATTGGTGATGGTCTCGCGCTGCGTCACGAAGCGACACGGAGTACTGACCTGCCTGAAATTTCCGGTCATTTTCATCCCAAATTGCGCGTGCCCGTGCGCGGACGGCATGTGTCCCGGCGCTGTTTTGTCAAAGGCGAAAAACATTTGATCATGCCAGCTTTTGGTGCGTTGACCGGCGGACTGGCAGCCAACCATAGCGCGATTGAAGAGGCTATCGCAGGCCCGGCGGAAGCGATCATCGCACTGAAAGAAAAGCTTGTGCGCTTCAATCTCGGATTCGCCTCTGCATCATCCCGGCCGCAGCCGGAAACCACGCAAAAAACCCAACTCACATTACCACTGGCCATAGCCAATAGCTGACTGCTAACAGCGCGGCGATGCCCCGATTCGAACCGTTTCACCAACAACTGGATGCCCTTGATCGAGCGGGCCGCAAACGCGCCCTGGTCACCCCGGCCGGCAAGGATTTTTCTTCCAATGATTATCTGGGTTTGGCACGTAGCGCCTATCTGAAAGAATTGGCTCATAAGGCACTTGATAATGGCATAGCGCATGGCTCTGGCGGCTCGCGATTGTTGGGCGGCAATCATCCACAACATGAAGCATTGGAGGCATTTGCGGCAGGGCATTATGGCGCAGAATCCGCCCTGTTCTTCAGCACCGGCTATACCGCCAATCTCGCTCTGTTCTCAACATTGCCGCAAACCGGCGACCTGGTTCTTTATGATGAACTGGTCCATGCCAGCAGCCATGACGGTATGAAGCTGGGTCGTGCAAAAACACAAAGCTTTCGCCATGGTGATCTGACAGACCTGACAGACAGGATAGCCGCCTATCGCCGCGCCGGTGGCATCGGCACAATCTGGATGGCAGTGGAAAGCCTCTACAGCATGGATGGGGACCGGGCGCCGCTGGCTGAGCTTGCCGGAATTGCCCGCGCCAATGACGCCGTCCTGATCATTGATGAGGCTCATGCGGTCGGCGTTTTCGGCAAAGGCGGCGTTGGTTTATCTGGCACCCTGGAGAATCAAGACAATGCTATCATCTTGCGTACCTGCGGCAAGGCCTTGGGAGTTGAAGGCGGATTGATCACCATGCCGATGGTGCTACGCAACTTTTTTATCAACCGCGCCCGGGCCTTTATCTTCTCGACCGCGCCCAGTCCGCTCACCGCGCATCTGGCGCACAAGGCGATAGAATATATCGCCGAAAACCCGGCTTTGCAGACACAGCTGCAGGATCATATTACAGTCGCTGAAAACCGGCTGGGTACGCTTTGCCCGCCCTCTCGTGCAGGCAGCCAGATTTTCCCCGTCATCATTGGCGAAGACAACCTTGCTGTCCAGATAGCGGCCTCTTTGCAGCAAAAGGGCTTTGATGTTCGCGCCATCAGACCGCCCACAGTGCCAGCCGGAACCGCGCGTCTGCGCTTGTCCCTGACGTTAAACGTCTCTCGGGAGGATATCACGGCGCTGGCCGACGCTTTGACCGAAGCGCAAAAAATGGAGAATGCGGCTTGAGCCAGAATTTCGTTGTTACCGGTACCGATACTGATATCGGAAAAACCATCTTTGCCGCTGCGCTAACGGCCGCGCTTGATGCCCATTACTGGAAACCGGTGCAGGCGGGTCTGGATGATGAAACGGATAGCGAAGCCGTCGCACGATTGGGCGGCATTGCTCCCGGCAATATCCTGCCCGAGACGTTTCGCCTGAAAACGCCGGCTTCCCCGCATCTTGCAGCAGCCGAAGATGGTGTCATGATATCCGCTGATGATCTGCCAATTCCGCAAATCAATGGCCCCTTGGTAATTGAAGGGGCAGGCGGAGCGCTGGTGCCGATCAATGACGATTTGCTCTATGCTGATCTATTTGCGCGGTGGAAATACCCCGTCATCATCGTTGCATCAACAAAGCTGGGCACGATTAATCATAGCCTGATGACCATCGAAGCACTCCGCAGCCGCAGCGTGCCGATTTTGGGTATGGCGTTCATCGGCGGCGAAATTGCCGATAGTCAGAATACAATTTGCCGTATCGGCGATGTGAAACAGTTGGGCCGTCTTCCGATTATCGAAAATCTATCAGCCTCATCCCTATCGACCGCGTTTCATTCACATTTTGATATGTCGGACTTCAGTTGATGACCGCAAAAATCTGGCATCCGTTTACCCAGCATGGCCTTGGGCAAGACATTCCCGAAGTTGTAAGGGCAGAGGGCGCAACGCTTTACACAAATGACGGCCGCGAGATTGTTGATGCGATTTCAAGCTGGTGGGTGCAGACCCATGGCCATTGCCACCCCAAAATTGTCAGCGCGATACAGCAGCAGAGCGCGCAGCTGGATCAGATTATTTTCGCGGGCTGGACTCATGAACCTGCTGAGAAACTGGCGAAGAATCTGTCCGGTTTTCTGCCCGACACACTCAACCATATTTTCTTTTCCGACAGCGGATCGACAGCTGTGGAGGTTGCCCTGAAAATGGCGCTCGGTTTCTGGCATAATCAAGGCCAACAGCGTCATAGCATATTGGTCATGGATCATAGCTATCACGGCGACACTATCGGCGCGATGTCGATTGGTGCGCGCGGTGTCTTCAATGATGCCTATGCGCCGCTTTTGTTTGATGTGAGTTCCATTCCTTTTCCCGAATCTGGCGCGGAGCAGGCCACATTGGATGCGCTGGCTGCTCTTTGCGCGGACCAAGACGACCCGCCGGCAGCGCTGATCGTGGAGCCGCTGATTCTCGGCGCGGGTGGCATGAAAGTCTATACGCCGGAAACGCTGCGCGAGATGCAGCGTATCTGCCAGCGGCATGATGTTTTGTTTATCGCAGATGAAGTCATGACAGGTTGGGGCCGTACCGGAACTGTTTTTGCCTGCGAGCAAGCTGGCATCACGCCCGATATCCTGTGCATGGCGAAAGGCCTGACCGGGGGTGTGATCCCGCTGGCGATCACAGCAGCCAGTGCACCGATATATGACGCGCATTTTTCCAAAGACCGCACCAAAACATTTTTTCATTCCAGCAGCTTCACCGCCAACCCGATCGCATGTGCTGCCGCCAATGCCAATTTACAGATCTGGCGGGACGAACCGGTGCAGCAGCGGATTGAACATATCATCGCCTGTCATCGGGCCTTTACCGGGCAGCTTGCCGAACATCAGAACGTCTCCGGCATACGCCAATGCGGCACGATACTGGCTTTTGAAATCAATGATGCCAGCGGCAATTACATGTCTGCCATCGGCCCGGATCTGCTTCGGTTTTTCGCCGGGCGAAATATTCTGCTGCGCCCGCTTGGCAACACGGTGTATATAATGCCGCCTTATTGTATTTCCGATGCGCAACTCGCGGCGGTCTACCGCGCTATCGAAGACGCAATCGTTCATTTTGCATAACAGTCAAAAAAACGGCATAGATTACAAATGATTATTGTTGATTCGCTGATGGTGAAAATTGCGTTGATCGGCCTTTTGGGCATTGGCGCACAATGGGTCGCCTGGCGCACCGGTCGGCCAGCCATTGCCCTGATGCTGATCGTCGGCATTATTGCGGGCCCGATATTGGGGATTATTGACCCTGAGCGGGATTTTGGCGCGCTACAGGAACCGATTATCAAACTGGCGGTTGCCGTCATCCTGTTTGAAGGCGGCTTGAGCCTCAATTTCCGCGAACTTCGCCAGGCGGGCGGCGCGGTGTTCATGATGATTTTCATTGCCGGCCCGATAGCATGGATACTCGGCACAGGAGCGGCCCATTATGGTGCCGGATTGTCTTGGGAGATTTCTGCGCTGCTCGGCGGAATAATGATCGTTACCGGGCCGACAGTGATCGGCCCGATGTTGCGGACCTTGCGTGTCCCTTCACGGGTGCGCAACGTGCTGAAGTGGGAGGGTATCGTCAACGACCCGATCGGCGCGCTGCTGGCGGTCGGGATTTACGCCTATATCACTTATGAAGGTCCCAATGCGAATATTGCGTCAATCAGCATGGACGTTCTGGCGGCGAGTTTCCTGGCGGGCCTGATCGGCGCGGCTTTGGGCTATGCGATTACCTGGCTATTCCCGCGCGGCCATGTGCCGGAATATCTGAAGGCGCCCTTTTTGCTTATCACTGTGATTGGCGGTTTTGTACTCGCCGATTTGATCATGCATGAAACCGGCCTGATCACTGTCACGGTCATGGGTGTGGTTATGGCCAACAGACAGATTTATTCCAGCCAGGCGCTGCACCGGTTTAAAGAAGATCTGGCGGTTTTGCTGATTTCAGGGGTTTTTATCATCTTGTCGGCCACCCTCGACTGGGAAACCGTCCAACAGTTCCAGCCGCAATTTATCGTTTTCCTTATCCTGCTGTTGTTCGTCGTCCGCCCCTTGTCTGTGTTGATCGCACTTCTCTTCAGTTCTCTACCCTGGCGAGAGCGGCTATTCATCGCATGGATCGCGCCGCGCGGTATTGTCGCGGTTGCCATTACCGGTCTGTTTGCCATCCGTCTGGTGGACTACGGCCTGCCCGGGGCGGAGGCTTTGGTGCCGCTCAGTTTTGCAGTGGTTATCGCGACCATCTTTGCCCATGGTTTTTCCGCTGGCTGGGTCGCTGACCGTCTTGGCATTAATGAAGGCAAGGGCGAAGGTGTCTTGATTGTCGGTGCAACCAGATGGTCCGTAGCATTGGGTAAAATCCTGAAATCCCTGGATATCGACGTTCTGATAGCAGACACCAGCCAGTTTGCCCTGCGCCGGGCCAGACACGAAAACCTGAAGACCCATCAGGGTGACATATTGGACGAGGCCCATAACGACCATGTCGAATTGGGCGAGTTCCAGCATATGATCGTTGCCACCGATAATGACAGCCAGAACCAACTGATCACTGCCGACCTCGGTCCCGAAATGGGCTTCGACCAGATTAGCCGCCTGTCCAACGACAGCCGCGCCAAAGCCAATAGCAAAGTCGGTCATGGGCGGATTTTGTTTGAATCAGGCGCGGATTTTAACAGCCTGCTCGACCGTGAGCGCGATGGCTGGCGGTTCAGCAAAACCAATATTACCGAGGTCTTCTCGGCCGAAGAATATCGCAAGAATCTTGAAACGGGCGAAGAGCCCCTTGCGGTGCTCAAGCAAGACCGGCGCTTGCTATTCTTCGCTACCGAAGCCCGGCCAGTTATTGAAGAGGGCGATATTGTAATCAGCTTTGTTGCGCCAGACACACCGGAAGAACGCAAAGCCGGCCGCGCAGCCAAAGGGGCCGAGAAAAATGGAGCTTCGAAAGGCGAGAACTAGGTTCGCGGGCCGAAAAGTGCGGTGCCGACACGCACATGGGTCGCACCAAGCTTGATCGCGCTTTCAAAATCGCCGGACATGCCCATGCTGAGACCGGAAAGGTCATGATCTTTGGCGAGTTTAGCGAGCAGCGCAAAATAAGGCGCCGGATGCACCCCGGACGGCGGCACGCACATCAGGCCGGGCACCTCTATGTCGGCGGCACGCGCCGATTGTAGCAAGTCCGGCAAATCGCTGATCTCGCAGCCACCCTTTTGCGGTTCCTCACCGATATTCACCTGAACGAAACAGGGGATACGGCGATCCAGCTTGTCCATCGCCTTCGCCAGCGCCTTGATCAATGACGGCCGGTCAAGCGAATGGATCGCGTCAAAAAGCTGGACGGCATCTTCCGCCTTGTTGGATTGCAATTGTCCTACCAGATGCACTTTGACGCCTTCAAACTCCTCACGCAGTGCTGGCCATTTCCCGGCCGCTTCCTGCACACGGTTCTCTCCGAAAAGCCGGTGTCCGGATTCCAGTAGCGGCCGTATCGCATCAGCAAGGCGGGTTTTGGAAATGGCAATCAAGCGTACATCTTCAACCTCGCGCTGGGCGATTTTCGCCGCCTTGCTTATTTGCCCTTGCACCATAACCAAATTCTCGGTGGCAAGCTTTTCGTCAGATTCCGTCATTGTATATTGTTCCGCTTTTATCACATTCCCGATTGGCTATTCGCAGCCTATATGGCAGGCAAGATGCATGCACCAGTCATGGTTTTCCGATCTTTATCCGCAAATCTGGCTGATGACAGATGCACGCAATGACGAAAGTCTGGAAAAATCTATAAGGGCCTTGCCGCGAGGCAGCGGGATTATCTTCCGTCATTATCATTTGAACAGTGATCAGCGGCAGGAAAGATTCCAGGCAATCAGGACATGCGCGCGGCGCCATGACCACATCCTGTTGCTGGCCGGATCGCCATCGCTAGCGCGGCAGTGGGGTGCAGATGGTGTACACGGGCGGCAGTGGAAACGGCATCAGACCAACGGCCTGCTGCACAGCGCACCGGTTCATAATCCCGGTGAGATAGCCATTGCGCAGCATCATGGCGCAGACCTCATGTTTCTATCGCCCGCTTTTGCAACGCGGTCGCACCCCGGACAAAAACCATTAAACCGGTTGCAATTGCAGCGACTGATCAGCTTGTGCGGAAAGCCGGTAATCTTGCTTGGCGGGATGAATGCAACGCGATTTCAACAGCTTGAAACATTGGGCGCCCATGGCTGGGCCGCCATTGATGGTTTAAGCAGGTTGTAGAAATATCAGAAGCGGAACTGCGTTCCGACATAGACAGCTTGGCTATCCTGGCGAGAATCGGTCAGCGGGGCCATGCGGTCCCGCTCATTTTTCAAACGAACGCCAGCGGTGACATCAAGATTGCGCGTCACTGAATAGCTGCCACCCAGATCAAGCGAATAATCTTTTTCACTCGCTGTCAAAGCACCTGGGGCTGCACCGAGGGGCGTTTTTGCATCAATCGACAGACGCGGATTAAACCGGCTTTTCTTGCCTTTTTCTTTATCGCCTGCATCGATACCCGCACCGATTTCCGAAAGATCCGGCAGATTATCAGCCAGCTTCTTAACCGGGATAGCAAAGCTCTTCAGGCCTTTGGCCGTACCAAGGCTGAAGGATGTGGGTGTAATCTTGGCTGGTGTCAGCACGCCTGCACCCGGCGCCGCGGACGCAACATTCTGACGAATGGAAATGGCATTGCTCGACGCGTCTTGCCGCACCACAACAGTTACGGCACGATCACCGCTTGTCGTTCCGCCAGCAGGCGTAAATTTAAACTGGGTTTTGCTACCAAGCACATTGCGTTTGAAGCTCGCAGCCAATTCAGGGTCCGCACCGGCAGTTGTGAAAGAACCGATGGAGCTCAGCGAACGCAGCGAAACTGCATTGCCTTGATCGGACAATACGCGGGCCAAGGCAGGAGTCATGGCAAGACCGGACGCAGCGAGTCCCGCTGCTAACCAACCCAAAAGATTGCCATTTTTCCTCATGACGACGGTATTTCCCCTTGTTCGAGTCTTTCTATATCAAATTTTTCGCCAAGAGACGAGTCAACTTGCTGATTTTGTCCGATTTTCTTGATCTGAACATTTTCTGTTGCAGTTGGGTTACGGTTTTTCATTTCTTAAGTACATTATTTAATTACCTTAAGCTGAACAAAGGATGATCGATTCGCTCGCCTCGTCTCCGGCAATACCCGGCACGCTGCAAAATATTCGGTATCCACCCCATTCAACTGCCATTCACGCGGGACTTCGCAAGAGCGAAATATTGCGCTTTGGCTTGCCCCTTGCGGCAAAGCAATTATAGAGAGCGTTGAAATCAGATTTATAGGCAGATGGTGCGATCCAAATATGCCGCCAGACTGCCAATGAGGAGCTTGTTCATGTCCCGCCTTTCTTTGTCCACCGCGAAAATGCGTCCTTTGGTAATGGGTCTTTCGGCCGTGGCTCTCGTATCCGGCCTTTCCGCCTGTGCCAGCAACGATCGGCCAACAGCCGATCTTGCCGCATCACAGATCACCACCATTGGCGTGAACAGCTATTTGTGGCGTGCGACACTTGACAGCCTTTCCTTCATGCCGCTGACCCAGACCGACAGCAATGGCGGCGTCATCCTCACAGACTGGTATGTGAACCCGCAAAACCCGTCAGAGCGGATGAAACTCAATATCTCCATCCTCGATCAGGATTTGCGCGCCGATGCCTTGCGCGTCGGGGCATCACGGCAAGTTCGCAATGGCGGCACCTGGGTTGATGCGCCGGTAAAAGCCGCGACCACACAGAAGCTGGAACAGATCATCCTCACCAAAGCGCGCGACTTGCGGCGCGGGGCCCTTACCAATTGAGCGGGACAACCAACTAATCCAACGACGGGCCTGCTGAAACGGGTCACATTCTTATAGGACCAGCATGACCGATCAGCGTTTTAACCCTTTATCGGCGGACAAGCGCTGGCAAGCCCGCTGGGCCGAATCCGGTGTTTTTGAGGCGGATAACAACTCGCCAAAACCGCGCAGCTTTGTGCTGGAAATGTTCCCCTATCCCTCTGGCCGGATTCATATGGGCCATGTCCGCAACTACACCATGGGTGATGTGCTCGCCCGTTTTCGGCGGATGCAGGGTTTCGAGGTGCTTCATCCGATGGGTTGGGATGCCTTTGGCATGCCGGCCGAAAATGCCGCCATGGAAAAGAAAGTCCATCCCGGCGAATGGACCCGCGCCAATATCGTAGCGATGCGTGACCAGATAAAACGGTTGGGCTTTGCGCTCGACTGGAGCCGCGAACTGGCGACCTGCGAACCTGATTACTACGGTCACGAACAAGCGCTGTTTATCGACATGTTCGAAGGCGGTCTGGTTTACCGTAAAGAATCTGCCGTGAACTGGGATCCGGTCGATATGACCGTACTCGCCAATGAGCAGGTGATCGATGGGAAAGGCTGGCGCTCCGGTGCGCCGGTGGAGAAGCGCAAGCTCAGCCAGTGGTTTTTGAAAATCACCGACTTTGCTGAAGAATTGCTGACCGGTCTCGATGACCTGAAAGGCTGGCCGGAAAAAGTTCGCACGATGCAGGAAAACTGGATCGGCAAATCGCAAGGCCTGCAATTTCATTTCACGCTAGCCGAAAAACAGCAGCATATTGAAACCATTGAGGTTTTCTCGACCCGCCCGGACACGATTTTCGGTGCGAGCTTTGTCGCTTTGTCCGCTGACCATCCACTGGCCCAGCAACTGGCGCAGGATAATGACATGCTCGCGGCCTTTTGTGAGGACTGCAAAAAAACCGGGACGACTGCCGCTGAACTAGAAACGATGGAGAAGAAAGGTTTTGATACCGGCCTGAAAGTAACCCATCCACTTGATCCATCATGGGAATTGCCCGTTTTCGTCGCGAATTTCGTGCTGATGGACTATGGCACCGGCGCGGTTTTCGGTGTGCCGGCCCATGATCAGCGCGATCTGGATTTTGCGCGCAAATATGCACTGCCGGTAACGCGAGTGGTCGCTGCCGAAGGCGACGAAGATGCGCCCATCCATGATGAATCCTATACCGGTCCCGGCAAGCTGGTGAACAGCCGCATGCTCGACGGCATGGATATTGAAACCGCGCAGCAGACCATCATCGACAAAGCCGAGTCTGAAGGTTGGGGCAAAGCTCAGACAACATGGCGGCTGCGCGACTGGGGCGTTTCTCGTCAACGTTACTGGGGAACGCCAATCCCAATCATCCACTGTGATGATTGCGGCGCGGTTCCTGTGCCGAAGGATCAGTTGCCAGTCACATTACCCGATGATGTCAGCTTTGATATTCCCGGCAATCCGCTGGAACGCCACGCCACGTGGAGCCAGGTCGACTGCCCCAAATGTGGCAAGGCGGCGAGGCGCGAAACTGATACGCTCGATACGTTTACCAACTCCAGCTGGTATTTCCTGCGCTTTGCCAGCCAGCCGGATGACCAGCCATTTGATGCCGATACTGTCAGGCAATGGATGCCGGTGTCGCAATATATTGGCGGTATCGAACATGCGATCCTGCACCTGCTCTACGCCCGTTTCTGGACCCGAGCGCTGGCGTCCATCGGCAAGCTCGATTTTGCCGAGCCGTTTGAAAGCCTGTTCACCCAGGGCATGGTGACACACGAGACTTATTTCGAAACGGTGCAGAACGAAGATACCGGGGCCGATCAGATCGTCTATTACAGCCCCGATGAAATCGACCACCGCGAAGGCGGCGTGTTTAAGTCATCTGGCGGAGCCCCCATCCAGATCGGCCGCATTGAAAAAATGTCGAAGTCGAAGAAAAACGTCGTCGATCCTGATCCGATTATCGACCAATATGGTGCGGATGCGGTGCGCTTCTTCATGCTGTCCGACAGTCCGCCGGAACGCGACCTGCCATGGTCTGAGGCCGGAATCGAGGGTAGCTGGCGTTTTGTTCAGCGTCTTTGGCGCCTGTTTGTGTCGATTGCGGATCAAACTGTGCCGACTGGCGAAGACAAAAAACTCAAACGCAAATTGCATCAGACCATCGCTGGCGTCGCCGAAGATATCGAAGCCCTGTCTTTTAACAAGGCAGTCGCAAAGGTGTTTGAACTGGTCAACATGATAGAGAAAGCCGCGCCCTCGGCCGATCGTCATGACGCCATAAGATCACTGGCCCGGATTGTTGCGCCCATGGTTCCACATATCGCCGAAGAAGCCTGGGCACTGCTTGATGAAAGCACGCTAATCGCCAATGCGCCCTGGCCGGAAGTGGACGAAAGCCTGCTCGTCGAGGATGAAGTGACCATAGCTGTGCAGGTGCGCGGCAAACTGCGCGATACGCTGACCGCAGCCAAGGGCAGCGACAAATCGGTGCTGGAGGAGCTTGCACTCGCCTCAGAGAAGGTGCAGCGTACGATTGATGGAGCGGACATAAAGAAAGTGATCGTGGTGCCCGACCGACTGGTGAATATCGTTATATGAAGCTGCTGCACAAAATCTCTATGCTTGCAGGTGCCAGTGCCCTGCTCGCTTCTTGCGGTCTACAACCCTTATATTCCGGTGGCTCCAATAGCGTCGTCGCCTCTCAGCTGGGTGCTGTCCAGGTTGAACCGATCCAGGGCAAGGCGGGATGGCTGATGCGCAATGCGCTGAATGATCAGCTATCCACCTTGGAAGGCAGCGACCTTAAATATCGTCTGATCGTCGAACTGGACGATAAAATTGCCGGCTTTGGTGTACGCAGCAATGATCGCATCACCCGGGAACGCCGGACCCTGCGCGCGCGCTATCAGCTGGTCCGCCTGTCCGACAGCAAGGTGGTGCTGGATGCGACCGCTGGCTCCGATGCCGGCATTGACGTGGTGTCTTCGGAATTCGCCACGGTGGCGGCTGAAGAAACAGCACTGGAAAATCTGTCCACACGGGTCGCCGATCAAATTGTTAAACGATTGTCTCTCTTTGCGCGCGAACAGGCCAGCGCCGATGAAAATTGACAACGGCAATTAATGGCAGCGGACGACAAATGACAGCGGCAGGGGAATGAAGCCGTGAAAGTCAAAGATAATGAGATCGTGCGCCGCTTTCACGCGGCACCTGAGGCGACAAGGCTTGCCGTTTTATGCGGCCCCAATGCGACGCGCTGTCAGGCTTTGGCCAATGAATTGGCAGCCCCGCTGGCTCAATCCGCGGAGCGGATTGACCTCACCATTGCCGATCTGACCGAAAGCGCAGCGCGGCTGAATGACGAGGCGACATCGGCATCTCTATTTGGCGATAAGCGCTTCATCATGGTCCGGCTGAATAGCGGAGAAGCGGTGAGGGCAACGGCCGCTATAGAAAATCTGCTTGAAAGCGACACCAAAGGAGATCCGGTATTCATAGTCGCAGCGGGAATGGCGGACAAAACTGCCTTGGCCAAAAAAATTACCGCAGCCCCCGATGCCCTGATCGCCACCTGCTATGAAACGTCTCAAGGCGATGCGGTTGCAGCCATTTCCGGCATGGCCCGCGATGAGGGTGTAAAGATGTCGCGCGATACCGCGGCCGCAATTGCGGCCTTGACCAGCAATGATCTCGTTCTCGCGAGACTAGAGGTAGAAAAAATTGCGCTGTATCTTGATTCCACGCCGGATAATCCGAAAGAGGCTGAGGCGGAACTCCTTAATCTGCTTGGCGCAGAAAATGATGAAGAAGATCTGGGGCTTTTGATCAACGCCGCGGTGAGCGGCGACACCAGGAAACTGACCCGTGAACTTGCAGCAGTCAGCACCATCGGCTTTAGCGAGGTAGGGCTGATCCGGCTAATGCTGCGCCATCTGAACAAGCTGGCCGAACTGCGTGCCAAAGTTGATCAGGGGTCGAATGTCGGCAAACTGGTGAATCATCCCAGCGTATTCTGGAAAGACCGTGACAATTATGCGCGGCAGCTGAATATCTGGTCATCCGCTCATATAGGGCGGCTGATCGAACGGATATTGGCACTGGAGATTGCCCTCAAAAGTAGCGGCCAGCCGGAACATGTTCTGGTCGAACAGGAATTACTGACTATTGCCAGAAAAGCCGCACATTTGCGCTAGTATCGCTATTCATAATCAGCGGTAATCGCGATCCGGCCGCGAAACTGGCCGCTGGCATTGCCGGTTACGCGCAACCGGCCACCAAAAGAGAAGTTCAGCCTTCCATCACGATCGAGCCGCGCCTGCGCCGGTAAATCGGTATCGAGTTTAACCAGGTCGGCAGTCGAGCCATTTGGAGCGCTTAATGTGATCCTCTCCGGCAAATGCACGCGCACCACACGCCCCGGTTCACCAGTCAAACGCCCTTCGCCATTGAGGGATAAGCCGCCCAGATCCGTCAACCCTCCGCTAATCCGGCGCTGTCCAGATTGTGGATCGATCTCAACCTCGCCGCCCGCGCGATTAAGCAGGGCCAGCCTGGAAAAATCCAGATTGGCGGTGATTTCGATATTGAGAGGTGTCTCTGTCTTGTCAGATGATCGCGCAGATGACACGCCGTCCGGTGGAGCCGCACATAGCCGACACTGCGCCGCAGCACTGTCCGGCGCAACAAGCATCCAGCCGCACAGCAGCATCAAAGCCGGAAAAACCAGCCGAAATGTCGCATTAATCATCACCACATTCCGGTTTTACCGCAAAGCACTGAAAAAATGGTTAATTATTTATGATCACGGCCTCTTGCAGACCGGATATCCGGCTTTCCTACACCAATGCCATTGTGATATTTTCCATCCGCTCCTTCTCAACTTTTGAATTATATACAGCTCGTTTTTGGCCGAAAATGTCAAAATTCTGCCCAAAACTGACTGTGACTTGTGTGAACTTTGGTCGGGAACAGCCACTTCCAGCCACTGTTACAAGACCACAAAAAACACCCGAAAGGACATTGTGCACATTGTAAACTTCGCCCGCCGCCGCTTGACGCCAGCAGCTTTTCTCCCCACCTTGGGTTCATGGAAAAAATCGTCTTGAGCGCTGATGAATGGCGCGACAAACTTACCCCTGAACAATATCATGTGCTGCGCGAAGCGGGGACAGAGCGCGCCTTTACCGGAAAACTCAACGCGGAAAAACGCGACGGAGAGTTTTTCTGCGCCGGATGCGGCACAAAATTATTTGATGCAGGAAAAAAATTCGACAGCGGCTGTGGGTGGCCAAGCTTTACAGAACCTGCCGAAGCCGAAGCCGTTACCGAAATTGAGGATCTCAGCCACGGCATGCGCCGTATCGAGGTGCGCTGCACCGGCTGTGACGGGCATTTGGGTCATGTTTTCCCGGATGGTCCGGCGGAAAACGGCCTGCGTTATTGCATGAACAGCGCCGCATTGGATTTTGAACCCAAAGATAGCTGAAAATTTCGCTGTCCTACAACGTTCAGCCTGCAGTAAGACGACAACACGCTAAACAGACGCATAGTAAGCGTATGGTGAATGGGACAATATGGCGCGGGGCAAAAAACGCAGCAAACAATCGGGAGCAGTCCGAAAATGGCTCTCCCGGATCATAAAAACCGGGCTCGTCGTCGGCTTGCTCGGTTTCATTGCGCTTGTCGTCGCGGTGATGGTCATCCGGTCATCGCTGCCGGGCTATGAAGACCTGAAATCCTCGCCCAACGGGCAAATGATCCGCGTATTGGACGTAAACGGAAAAGAATTATTTTCCATGGGGCCCAGCTATGGCCAATGGCTGGACTATGAAGATATTCCCCAGGTTATGAAAGACGCCATGATAGCTGTGGAAGACCGCCGCTATGAAAGTCACCCTGGCGTTGATCCCATCGGAATTGCGCGTTCGTTCAAAGTACGTCTGGAACGTGGACATTGGGCCCAGGGTGGTTCGACCATCACCCAGCAACTGGCGCGGAACATCTTCCTCAACAGCAGCCGGACATTCGGCCGCAAGGGCAGGGAAATGCTGATTGCTTTGGCGATGGAGCGCAAGTTTTCCAAGGAGCAGATACTAGAGCTTTATCTGAACAAGGTTTATTATGGTGGCGGAGCCTATGGCATTGATGCCGCCTCTCGCCGGTTCTTTGCACATGGCGCCGGAGAACTGAGCCTTGCCGAAGCGGCGATTATTGCGGGGTTGGTCAAAGCCCCATCACGCTATTCGCCCACTGCCGATGCGCAAGCCGCTATCGACCGCGCGACTGTTGTTTTACGGGTGATGCAGGATGCCGGAGCCATCACCGCATCCCAGGCGGCTGAAACCAAACCAACTGCTGTCGAACTTGCGCCAGAACCGCGCCAGAATAGCGTGCGCTACTTTACCGATTGGGCGCTGCCGCAACTTGACCTTCTTATCGACGAAGCGGTGGAGCCGATTGAGGTTTGGACAACCCTGGACCTTGATATGCAGCGGGCTGCCACCAACGCTATCCAGACCGGCGCCCCTGCTGGCACACAAGGTGCATTGGTTGCCATTGATCGCGACGGCGCGGTGCGTGCGATGGTTGGCGGAACCGATTACGTAACATCCAACTATAACCGGGCGACACAAGCCGTGCGTCAACCGGGATCGGCATGGAAAATCTTCGTCTACATGGCTGCGCTGGAGGCCGGCTATACGCCCAATGATATTGTCACGGATGAACCGATCAAGATAGGTAACTGGACGCCGCGAAACAGCGGTGGGCGCTATGCCGGTGATATCACTCTGCGCTCCGCTTTCGCTTATTCGAAAAACACCGTTGCGGCGGCTATTGGCAATGATATCGGGACGACTACCATTGCCAATATGGCCCGCAGGTTCGGGGTAACCACACCGATTGATACCAATCCGTCAATGGTATTGGGAACATCTGACGTCCGGCTTCTGGACATGACCAGGGCATTTGCCTCGGTCAATGCCAAGGGTGTGGCGATCACGCCCTATGCGATCACCAAGGTCAGCACGATGGACGGGGACGTTCTCTACCAGAGCAAATTTGATGGAAGCCGGGTGCTTGTCGATCCATGGGTCGCAGCCGGTATTACCGATCTGATGCAGACCGCAGTCAATGCGGGTACCGGTCGGGCCGCCCAGATTGGCCGGCCCGTGGCCGGTAAGACGGGTACCACCAGCAGCAATAAAGATGGCTGGTTTCTGGGCTTTTCAAGCGGTTTGACCACAGGTGTATGGATGGGCCGGGACGATGCCAAGGCGGTTCGCGGACTGCAAGGAGGCCGCGCGCCTGCTGCGGCTTTTGCATCCTTCATGAAAGTCGCCGTGGCCAAACGGAAAGCGGAAAAATTTGATACCGAGCTGATCTTGCCCGACTGGCAACTGGAACCGGATGAAGAAGAATTTTATGGCGCGCCGGAAGACGGCATCTATGTGGACGAAAACGGCATGCCCATCGAGACGGGGCAAGGCCTGGAATATGATTTGGAGGGCGGACAGGCGGAAGACGGACCGCCCCAACTGGATCAGGACTGGATTGACTCGGTTTTGGGTCGGGGCGAAGAAGAGGACAGCAATCCTGCAGGGGAACCGGATGATCCGCTGGCTGACCGCCCTGATGGACCAGTTTCGATCTTGCCCAAACCAGCCGAAGAATAGGGCTTGCTATCTGATTGGTGCACCAATCAGGTGCAGCGCGGCGCCATGTTGCTTCAACCAACTATCCGCCTCATTGCGTTTGCCTTCAAAAATCCGGTCCAGCAGTGCGTAGAAAGCAGGGCTGTGGTTCATGTGCCGCAAATGGGCCACTTCATGGGCAACGACGGAGCGCCTTACCATCGGCGGGGCCATGATGAGACGCCAGCTGAGCCTTATGGATTTGCGCCCTGAACAGCTGCCCCATCGCCTGCGCGCGTCACCCACCGATAGCGCGGGCAGATCGACCTCTGCTCGATCACAATAAAATGCCAGATCCTCCGCATAAATGTCCCGCGACTGATCTTTCATCCAGCCGATTACACGCGCTTCAATCCGGTTTTCAGGGCCGCCAACGCGGATTTCGCCATCGGTTTTCAGAGGTTTCCGGGAATATTCAGCAGACCATCTTATGGCATGACTTTCCCCCGCAAAGGCAATTTCAGCGCCATTGATAATCGGTACCGCTGGCAAGGCATCGGCAAAGCGCTCCGCCAACCAATCCGATTTGGACTGCGCAAAACGCAGCGCCTGGGCGGTACTGGCATAGCGCGGCATGGTCAGTTTTACCTCCCCCTTAACTGTGTCAGCTGACACAGCAATAGAGCGCGCCTGCGCCAATTTTCGGACTTGCAGCGGGTAAAAGCTACCTTCGAGTTCAATCTCGAATTCATCCCTTTCGGTTGGGACTGGTCGTGCCTTAGAGCGGTCTGTCCAGAATATGCTGTTCAATCGGCCCAGCTTCCACCTCCGTTATCACCTTGCCCCGAATTGAATTCCCGGTTTCGTGAATGGTCTCGCGATCACCAGAGACCAGATAATGCCATTGCGGCAACGGCAAATTGCGCGCCCGCATCTTATAAGCGCAACTGTCCGGAAGCCAGGTAAATTGATCTAGTTTGCCGCGGGTTAGCCGGACACAATCCGGAACATAATAGCGCCGACGACGATAGTCGCTGCACCGGGCGCTCTGTGTGTCCAAAAGCTTGCAGGCAATGTTGGTCATATAGACCTTACCATCATCTTCATCTTCGGCCTTCAGCAAGCAGCACTTGCCACAACCATCGCACAAGGCTTCCCACTGCGCACGGTCTAGCGTTTCCAGTGGTTGTTCCCAGAACGGAAGCTCGGTGTTTACCGCGTCCACCGCTTAATCTCATCCGCAACTTGCTGGGGGGTACCGTCAAACGGGAGCAGCGCAATTGGTTCGCCCTCTGGTCCGAACAAATAGCCTTGTCGGCTATGGTCAACCAGATATTCGCTAAAACCCGGACTTTCGCGTTTATTGTAGATGATCAGATATTTCTTTGCGACAGCGGCAATCTCATCGACACTGCCCGTCAGGCCGATCAACCGGGGGTGAAAATTCCCGACATATTGTTTCAGTTGTTCCGGACGATCACGCTCCGGATCGATCGAAATAAAGATCGGCTGGATTTTCTCCGCAAGAGAAGGGTCTTCTTTTTCGGCCAGGGTCAAGCCGTTCATCAGATTCGCAAGATCTATCGGGCAGACATCGGGGCAATAGGTAAAACCAAAATAGATGATCCGGTATTTTCCGGTAAAATCGGCATCGGAACTTGTTCCGCCATCTTGATTGGTTAGCATAAAGCTGCCACCAATATCTGCTCCCGCGAGAGGAGCTTCGGTTTCCGCGCTGCCGGAAGAGGCCGGGTTGCAAGCGGCGAGAAGCAACATTAAAAGGGTAGCAGAAACAGATAGTAAATTATTCATCATGCGGCCAGACATGGTCTGCTATGGACAATTATTCAACTGATAATTGATGGATTCTATTGTCAGGCGGCAACTGGTTTTCGAGTTTACGCGCGTTAAATTTATATAAGGCAGCTCATTATGCTTCGGGGCAGAAACAGATTTTCAAACATCCGCAAGGGAAACCAGATGGTTCGTTTTTACGCGCTGATATTGGCAGCTTTTTCGCTGGTAGCTCCAGATGCCGCAAATGCCCAGTTTTCCACGAGTTACAATTTTCTGAAAGCAGTGAAAGACCGGGATGGCACCGAAGCCACAAAATTCCTGAATGAGCCAGGCACAGTTATTGTTAACACAAAGGACCTTTCGACAGGCGAGACGGCGCTGCATATTGTTGTAGCGCGGCGAGACGCCACCTGGACCGGGTTTCTTTTGCAAAAAGGTGCTAATCCGAATGTTCGGGATAAAAGCGGCACAACCCCTCTCATGCTCGCCACCCGATTGCGGTTTATCGAAGGGGCGAGAGTACTTCTGCAAAAAAAGGCCGATGTCAATCAGACGAATAACCGGGGCGAAACAGCCTTGATACGTGCTGTCCAGTTGCGCGATTCTGAAATGACGCGGCTATTGTTGAAAAACGGTGCAGATCCAGATCGCACCGATACTCTGGCCGGCCTGTCAGCGCGCGATTATGCAACCCGCGATCGCCGCGCTTCTGCGATATTGGCTGAAATTGAAAAAGCGGATAAAGAGAAAAAACCGGAAACCACTGGACGATTTTTTGGTCCTGAAGGCTAAGTCTTTCACCCAAATTTTAGTAGAATTCCCGTGCCTGTGGGTCGATCCAACCATGGGCTACCGACAATCGCTGCATGGAGCGACGTGCCAGACGCATTGTCTCTGTTTTCCGCCGTGCAGGGGCAAGTGCATGAGTTGCTGCAGAACGGACCATTTCCGCATCATAAGCATCGGCGATGATCAACCCGGCGCGTTCTGGCATAAAATCCGGTCTATCCAAGGGAGACGCATCAAAATCGCTTGGCAATGCCCAGTAGAAGCGATCACAATAGTCGAGATATTCTGTCCACTTATTGTCGCCCAGCAAATCACCGCGCGCGACCTTGATCTCCACAATCACGATCTGCCCCTTGGCATCAACACCCATCAGATCCGCTCGCCTCTTATTAGGCAGGCTGACTTCAGACAGAACCATTATATCGTGACGGGAAAAGAGGCGCGCCACACCTCGGGCAACTGCAGCCGCCCCCGTTAATGACACCGTATTTTCCTCGATCTGATCGGGATTCAGTGTCAGAGCGGCGACTGATAAGGGCGAATCGCTTTGTTCTATCATCATGAAAAGAGACTAGAACATAAATAGAACAAAATAAAGGCCCCCGATTGGGAGCCTTTATGAAATCAGTTTGTAAATCAGTATCACCGATAGAAGATATGATTATCAATCGTTGCCATCCGCTTTAACCGCCAGCCGGGCGATACATAGCGGGCATGGAAGAACAGTGCGCCTTCGACAGGGCTTTTCCAACCATCGTTCATAGCGATTTTTGAAATGGCAACTGCATTGCGCCAATGACGGTGTCCTTTATCAATCCGCGGCATTTTGCCATTACGGATGAAGGAAAATTGCTTACGCTGATACACAACACCGCAAAGAGTGTCAGGAAAGCGTGAAGATTTGGCCCGCGCCATTACAACCCGTGCGACGGCTAGCTGACCCGCCAGTGTTTCACCTTTGGATTCAAAGTAGACGGTTCCAGCGAGGCACTGCATCTCTTTGCTGAGCGCCCCGTCCACCGATTGCTGCCGGACCAGTTCTCGTAGTGACCCAGCGCCATTATTGGTAAAATCAACTGCTTCAACAGCATCACGCTGTTCGTTAGCAAGCCGATCTGCCTCGATCACGTCTTGGGGAATAGCAGCCGCTACTTCCTTCAGTTCCCCGAAAATTACCGGCGCCGTTTCATCGGTAGTTTCCAGCATATCAGGATCAATAATGATCTCGGATTCTGGAGTAGTATCATTGGCTTCTAACGCGAATGACACATCGGTCACAGCGAGAGCGGCGACCGTAGAAAATGCAAGCGACAACACGCTTGCAGCTTTAAAAATTTTGCTCATAAACCTGTTATTTTATGCGGCGAGTCCAGTGCGGGCCAAAAACCCGCGTAAATAAGCCTAAAAAACCAACCAACGGCTTATCCCTGTTCCCTCCGTCTGCATGTTTATTCCGCGTCCTTGTGGACAATCCCTCGGAACAACCTTCGCTTCAAAGTTGGTCGCGAAATAGGGTGCAGTGCAGCAAAGTCAAGAAATCAGGTCATTTCAGCGATGAGCCGTTCCGCATCCGCGACGTCCAGTTCAATTAACCATAAGTCCGGATCAAATCTGCTCCGGCGTTCCAGATATCCGTCTAAATTTTGTTTATTATCAGTGCTTTGCGGCCATATCACCTGCCAGGTCGAAGGACCATCAAGACTTGGCATTTTCTCCAAAAGTCGCGGATCTTTACCTTTTTCAACGCATATTATGAGGATCGCGCCAGAGATTCGATCGCCTTTTCTAAGTACCGCTGCAAAGCCGCCCTCCTGATTTACTTTGCGCAACAAGGACTGCACAATCATCTCCGCAGACAACCGCGGCTCTATCATAGACCCTGCTTATATCCGGGGAGAGACGCTAGCGGGATATGCGACCGCATGAACGTACCGGTACCGCGGGCAATTTCTTCACCTTCCTCATCAATAAGCCGGGAGTCAGCAACAAAAACCCGCCTTTTTCCGCTGACCCAGCGGCCTTCAGCAGTCACGGTGCTGGACTTCAATGGCCGGGTAAACAGCAGGTTGAACGCAGTGGTAAGCAAAAAACGGTCGGAAACCAAACTGTTAGCAGCATAAAAGGCAGCATCATCTAGCATCTTGAAATAGCTGGTACCATGAACCGCGCCGGCTGCATGATAATGACGCTCATCTACCGCAAATGTAATGCGCGCAAAACCACGTTCGGAAATTTCGAGATCGGATTCGAACAGTTGATTGATCGGCGCCGCCTTATAGAGCCGCTCTAAAGCCCGAAAATGTTCGTGTGACCCGTTATTTTCCTGATCTGAATCATTCCGGACAGCCATGGTCAAGCCGCTTGCTGGTCCTGTTGTCCCGTAAGCAGCGCATATAGGGCATCCTCCGACGCTGCGCCGCGTAACTTGGTGACGACGGAATCATCGCGCAAAAACCGAGATACTTCTGCCAGCGCTTTCAAATGAGTGGCGCTACCTTGTTCCGGAGATAATAAGCCAAAGACCAAATCAACATCCTGACCGTCATGAGCATCAAAGCCAATAGGTTCCTCAAGGCGAACAAAAAGTCCGACACATTTGTCGAGTTGTTTGATCCTTGCATGGGGAATCGCAACCGATCCGCCAAAACCAGTAGAACCTATGGCTTCACGGTCATGAAGCCGTTCCAGCACCAAATCTGCGTCCAAACCATATGATTGAGCCGCGTTTTCCGCCAATGCGGTAAAAATCTGCTGCTTTGATAGAACCGTGGCGCTCGCCATAATAGCGGCAGGGTCAATGTGAACTGACAAATATTCCATTTTTTCCTCTCAGACCCACTGGTCTGAATTTTCACTACGCAAAACATCATAAGAGGCGAATCGCCATCACAGGATGCAGCTGATCACAAACATCTGATCGCCAGGTTTTTCTGGCGAACCGGGGGAATCAAAATCGAAAAGACGCTATTTCTGTGGTTCGACCCAGCCGATAGTGCCATCCGAGCGGCGGTAAACCATATTATGTGATCCAGTTCCAGCATTTTTAAACAATAGCGCGCTGGTATTACGCAAATCCATCATCATCACAGCATCGGATACGCTTGCTTCGGGGATATCGGTGCTGGTTTCAGCGATAATGGCGGGTGCTTCGGAACTTGTTTCCACCTCTATCTCGTCATCACCGGCGTCAAAAACACGATAAGCGGCCTCTTCCTGTTTTGCAGCATATTGCGCCTGGACATGATGGTCATTCAACCGGCGCATGTAGCGGCGCAGCTGCTTTTCAATCTTGTCAGCGGCTTGTTCAAAGGCCTGGTGGGCATCACCGGCTCGCGCTTCCGATTTCAGCATAAGACCGGTCATGATGTGGGACACAATATCGCATTGGAAGTGATTATGGGGCGCCTTACCAAATGTTGCCTGCGCAGAAATTGCCTTGGGGAAATATTTGTCGGCTATCGCATTCATTCGATCGTCAACATGGCCTTGTAGCGCATCGCCGGTGTCCACCTGATGTCCTGAAACACGAATTTCCATATTTTTTCTCCATTATGGTTACGCACTATTTTATAGATATTCAGCTGGAAAAGATATCTCGCTGGTCAGGTTTCAGCCCACAACGGATCCTTTATATCTTCCATGAAAGTGGCATGACGCTCCAGTTCTTCTGTGCTGGGACTATGCGGTCGCGGTGCAATAAACTGCCTGCGCAGCGCCGCTTCCTTTTGTGAAGGCTGTCGCTCGTTAATTTCCGGAGCTGGCTTGTCATCCGCCAGACCAAGGCCGATTTGCCTGCCGCCAGTAAGCTCAATATAAAGCTGTGTCAGTAGCTCCGCATCCAGCAACGCGCCATGCTTTACCCGATGACTGCGGTCAATGCCGTATCGGCTACAGAGCGCGTCGAGAGACAACTTTGCGCCCGGATGCTTTACCTTCGCAATAGCCAGGGTATCGACCATACGAAATTGCGAAATTGCTGTTTTGCCACACAAGACCAGCTCGGCATTGAGGAAATTAAAATCAAATTGCGCATTGTGGGCGACCAGATTGGCATCGCCCAGGAATTCAAGCAATTCTTCCGCACCATCGGCAAATAGTTTCTTATCCGACAGGAAGACATCGGAAAGCCCGTGTATTTCTTCAGCTGATTTGGGCATTGGGCGCTGGGGATTATAATAACAGTGAAAACTGTTACCTGTTTCAACCCGGTCGATCATTTCAATGCAACCTATCTCAACCATCCGGTCGCCGCTTTGGGGGTCGAATCCGGTAGTTTCGGTGTCGAAAATTATCTCGCGCATAAGACCAATATCGGACTCAATTTCCGGTTACGCAAGGGAAGCTTTCAATTTTTCTATGGTATTTTGCACTTGCTGCCGTGTTTCTTCGAGAGGCCTTGATGTATCAATGACAAAATCAGCACGTTTGCGCTTTTCTTCATCCGGCATTTGCAAGGACTTAATCTTCTCAAACTTGTCCACGGTCATGCCTGGCCGGCGCAAAACCCGTTCACGCTGGTCATCCTCTGAGGCGGACACCACGATCACATAATCGACACCGGCCGCGCCGCTTTTTTCGAACAGGAGCGGAATGTCGAAAAGGATCATGGGTGCCGCCTTATTATCTTCCAAAAATTCCATCCGCATCGCACCAACAGCCGGGTGAATGAGCGCTTCGAGCTGTTTTAGGGCATCTGGATTATCGAGCACCGCAGGACCAAGTTTCTGACGATCTACTCCTTTTTCGTCAGTTGTGCCGGGAAACAGGGCTTCAATCTGCGCGACAAGAGCGCCGCCCGGACCCTGCAAGACATGTACGGCGGCATCAGCATCAAATATCGGTACCCCTTCATCGGCAAACATTTGCGCAACTGTGGATTTTCCCATGCCGATAGAGCCGGTAAGTCCGATGATCATAGGACCAGTCATGTGACAAGCAGCTTTCTGAGCTCAGCATCATGTTCGAGCGGCGGAGCTTGTCCAAAGAAAATTTCAAAAGCGACAGCAGCTTGCCCGATTAGCATTGTCAATCCATCAATCGTATCAAGACCACGAGACTCCGCAGCTCTCAGCAATTTGGTCTTCAGCGGAACATAGACAAGATCGTAAATAATCGCGTCGTCCGGTTGTCCATCGAGATCAATGGTCAATTCGTCCTGCCCCTTCATGCCGAGTGCGCTGGCATTTACCAGGAGCCGGGCGGGCGGAAGCGTCGAACCATGTTCCAACGCCTGCCCCTTCAAGCCAAAGCGCGCCAAAAGGGCCGATGCCTTCAATACGTTGCGGTTGATGATAGTCACCGATCCAACCTCGATACGGGATAGGGCAAACAACACTGCCTGTGCAGCACCGCCAGCACCGACAACAATCACATCCTGACCGCTTAGCGGCACATCAGCGATCGGCGCAAAAAAACCGCCTGCATCCGTATTGGTGCCAAAAAGATCCCCGCTGTCATTACGTGCGATGGTGTTCATGGCACCGATAGACGCCCGCACATCTCCCGGGTCGGATACATGATCCATCACCGCCAATTTATGTGGAATCGTGACGTTGCAACCCTGCCAGTTTGGATCATCCCGACGATCAGAAATATAATCCGCCAGTTCATCCGGTTTCACGCGGAAAGTCTGATAATTGGCTTTTATACCCAGTTTCTTGAGCCAGAAATTATGAATGATCGGTGATTTGCTATGGGCAATCGGATCACCAATCACTTCGGCATATGGGAGCGTTTCGGTCATGACGTCATCACGCCCCTGACGCGCAAATAGTCGAGCAAATAAAGCAGTGGCAGGCCCATGATTGTAAAGTGATTCCCCTTAATGTCAGAAAAAAGCTGCGCGCCGCGGGCTTCAATTTCATAACATCCAACACAATGGCGGATATTATCCCATTCTGCCTCAACATAGCTGTCAATAAACGTGTCGCTCAATGGCCGCATGGTCAAAGTCGCGATATCAACATGCCGCCAGACCGGTGATCCCTGATCCGCGATCACCGCAGCACTGAATAGTTTATGCTTCTTGCCAGATAGCAATTGTAAATGTGCCTTGGCGTCATCGCGATCCACTGGCTTATCAAGCATGGAGCCGTCTTCCAGGGCAAGAACCTGATCGCCACCAAGTACTAACGCCGGACCTATCCTCCGCGACAAGCGTACGGCTTTTGCTTCGGCCAGGGCGTCAGCCAGATTTCGCGCTGTGACACCATCAGCTTGCAAACCTTCTTTCAAAGCTTCCTCGTCAACATTGGGAGGGAGGGATTCAATGACTACACCCGCCGCTTCGAGCATGGCGCGGCGCGCCATGCTCTTGGAGGCCAGAACAAGCATGGGTTCCGTCACCGGATCATCCATTACCCTCATCCTTTGCGTTTTTTGTCGAGCTAATGTGGCGCTCATTATAGAAATTTATGATCGCGGCTGCAGATTCCTCAATCGAACGCCGCGTCACATCAATCGTAGGCCACCCGTTATCCGCAAACATGCGCCGGGCATATTGGATTTCCGCTTTCACCTTTTCCTCATCCACATAGTCCGTTTCCGGTGCCTGATTGAGAGACAATAGCCGGTTACGCCTCACCTGAACCAATCGGCCAGCGCCTGCCACCAATCCGACGACCAGAGGATTTTTCAAATGATAAAGCGCATCCGGTGGCGGAGATTCCGGGACAATCGGGATATTGGCGGTCTTATAGCCCCGATTGGCGAGATAAATGGAAGTCGGCGTTTTAGATGTGCGCGAAACACCTGCCAGAACAATATCTGCTTCTTCCCAATTCTCCCAACCAATCCCGTCATCATGGGCGATGGTGAACTGAATGGCTTCCACCCTTTCAAAATAGGCGGCATCCAATATATGTTGGCGACCTGGCCGCGCTTTCGCTTCCTGACCCAACATGTTGGACAGGGCATCGGTCACGGTATCCAGCGCTGGCACCACCGGCAGGCCCAAATGGCGGCATTCCCGTTCCAATCGCGCCCTTATGTCACTGTTTACCAAAGTAAAAATGACCAGTCCCGGATTATCTGCAACTTCCACCAATATCCGGTTCAGATGGATTTCGGAGCGCACCATCGGCCAGAAATGTTTGATAATTTCCACGCCATCAAATTGCGCCAAAGCCGCTTTTGCGATATTTTCCAGTGTCTCTCCCGTCGAGTCAGACAGCATGTGAAGGTGAAGCCTATTCATACCCGCAACCCTGTGATTTCATTGTGGATAAAGCAAGGGATGAATGCGGGATTTTTGGAGCCTCCATTTTCATCCCCATCATCCCAAATTCTATCCACAGTCCGTCAAGTTTTGGAAATTTCATCCACAGATTGTGGATAATGGGGACCAAATTCGGGAATCGGTAAAATTTTCGTTAACAGCCATCTGTCAATCTGTTTGTAATCTCGGTAGAGCAGCGTTACCGCCTCTTTCCACGCTCTATCATCATCAACAAGATTCTATAAATATACTATATTATTATATGGGATGACCCTTATCTTATGTCTGACGGTACCGACTCTCCAAAAACTTTGCTCAACACTCTGCGCGGCAAGAAACAAGATCAAACACCCGTCTGGCTTATGCGTCAGGCCGGACGCTACTTGCCGGAATACCGAGAGCTGCGCGCACAAAAAGGCGGTTTTTTGGAACTTTGCTACGATGCACAGGCAGCTGCCGAGGTAACCATACAACCGATAAAGCGATTTGGCTTTGATGGAGCGATCCTGTTTTCCGACATTTTGATCGTGCCCCATGCCATGGGTCAGAAGCTCTGGTTTGAGACGGGAGAAGGGCCCCGTCTGGCACCAAGGCTCGTCGATGCCGATTTATCGTCTCTTGAGGCTGCTCCGGAGCATTTTGAGGCTATTTATGCCACGGTTCGAAAGGTAGCCGCGCAACTGGACGACAAAACGACCTTCATGGGCTTTGCCGGCAGTCCCTGGACCGTCGCAACTTACATGTTGCATGGGCAGGGCAGCAAGGATCAGGGTGTCGCGCGGCGCTATGCCTATAGTGATGAAGTGGCTTTTTCAGAACTGATCAGTGCGATTATCGATAATACCGTTACCTATCTGCTCGGTCAGATTGATGCGGGTGTGGATGCGGTTCAGCTTTTCGACAGCTGGGCAGGGTCACTTTCTCCTGCACAGTTTGAAAAATGGGTGATCGCCCCCAATGCAGAAATCATATCACGGCTGAAAGCCGTCCACGCCGATCTGCCGATTATCGGTTTTCCCAAGGGAGCAGGGGCCAAGCTGGCCGCTTATGTCAATGAAACAGGCGCGGATGCCATCGGTCTGGATGAAACCGTAGATCCGGTCTGGGCTCATGAGACCCTGCCAGCGGATTTGCCGTTGCAAGGCAATTTGGACCCTCTTGCGCTGATTACAGGCGGAGAAGCGCTTGAAAAAGCGACACAAAATATCTTGCAAGTTTTTGCAGACCGCCCGCATGTTTTCAATCTGGGTCATGGGATATTACCTGACACGCCCATTGAACATGTTGAAAAGCTGCTTACACTTGTCCGGCAATGAATGAATATCTGACCATGCTCTATCTCTGGCTAAAATCCGCTCATATCATTTTTGTCATCTTCTGGATGGCCGGCCTTTTCATGATGCCGCGCTTTTTCGTCTATCATCAGGAATCGGCGGTGGGGTCAGAAGAAGATTCCAAATGGATCGAGCGGGAGAACAGGCTTCGCAAGATCATTCTCAATCCTTCGCTGATCATCACCTGGGTTTTGGGATTGCTGCTGGCTTATCATATCGATGCGTTCAGCCAGGGCTGGTTTCACGGGAAGTTACTTATTGTCCTGCTGCTCTCTGGCTATCATGGCTGGATGATGGGCTATGTTAAAAAACTCGCCCGGGGCGAACGGACGATGACTGATAAAAAGCTACGGTTGGTTAATGAAGTGCCCGGAATTGCGGCGGCCATAACCGTGATTTTGGTGATTGTGAAACCGTTTTAATCGGCTTTATCCGATTTGGATTCGGCTTTTGTTGACAGCTTCGGAGCAAAGGCGTAATTGACCGCTAAAGCCCGTCCGGGCGACCTTTCATGTGAAAATTTGACGGCGCACACGCTGCACACATGCAAAACAAACATAACTTCCTATTATTTCTGGATAAACCTCCATGCATTTAAAAGAATTAAAAGAAAAATCGCCCGCTGGTCTCGTCTCTATGGCGGAAGAACTGGGCGTTGAAAGCGCTTCGACCCTGCGCAAACAGGATCTGATGTTCGCGATTCTCAAAGAACTCGCGGATCAGGACGAACTGATCATGGGCCTTGGTACGATAGAAGTGCTGCCCGACGGTTTTGGCTTTTTGCGCTCGCCCGAAGCCAATTATCTCGCCGGTCCCGACGATATCTACGTTTCGCCCAACCAGGTTCGGAAATTCGGCCTGCGTACCGGTGATACAGTCGAAGGTGAAATTCGTGCGCCGCGTGATGGTGAGCGTTATTTTGCGCTGACCAAGCTGACCGCGATTAACTTTGACGAACCCGATGCTGTCCGTCACCGTGTCAATTTCGACAACCTGACCCCGCTTTATCCCGATTCAAAACTGACTCTGGATAGTCTTGACCCCACGGTCAAAGACAAGTCGGCCCGCGTTATCGATATTATTTCGCCGCAGGGTAAAGGCCAGCGTGCCTTGATCGTGGCACCGCCGCGGACGGGTAAAACCGTGCTGCTGCAGAATATTGCCAAAGCGATTACCGACAATCATCCGGAAGTCTATCTGCTCGTTCTGTTGATCGACGAACGGCCGGAAGAGGTGACCGATATGCAGCGCTCCGTGAAGGGCGAAGTGATCAGTTCGACCTTTGACGAACCTGCAACGCGCCACGTGCAAGTTGCTGAAATGGTTATTGAAAAAGCGAAACGTCTGGTTGAGCACAAGCATGATGTTGTCATCCTGCTCGACTCTATCACGCGTCTTGGCCGTGCCTATAATACGGTCGTGCCAAGCTCTGGTAAGGTGCTGACCGGCGGTGTGGATGCCAATGCGCTGCAACGTCCGAAACGCTTTTTCGGTGCTGCGCGTAATATTGAGGAAGGTGGCTCGCTTTCCATCATCGCAACCGCGTTGATCGACACTGGCAGCCGGATGGACGAGGTTATCTTTGAAGAATTTAAAGGCACTGGTAACTCCGAAATCGTGCTGGATCGCAAAGTTGCCGATAAGCGGATCTTCCCGGCACTGGATGTTGGCAAATCCGGTACCCGTAAGGAAGAATTGCTGGTCGAAGATGACAAGCTCAAGAAAATGTGGGTGCTGCGCCGTATCCTCATGCAAATGGGCACGATCGACGCAATGGAATTCCTGCTCGACAAGATGAAGGACAGCAAAGCCAACGACGATTTCTTCGACAGCATGAATCAGTAAATTTGCGGATCCACCGCGATGATTATGGAACAGGCCTTGTTGCAGGTAAAACCCGGCCAGTCAGACGAATTTGTTGCAGCGATGCAAAAGGCGCGGCCGCTTATCGCGGTCCAGCCCGGCTTTCAGTCCATAGACGTTCGTCCCTCTGTAGATTGTCCAGACCAGTATCTGTTGCTGGTCGTGTGGGACTCGGTCGAATCCCATCGCGACGGTTTTCGCAAATCACCGGAGTATGAAAAATGGCGCCGCTTGCTTCATGACTTTTATGACCCTATGCCTAGCGTAACCTATTTTGGAAATTCGATTTTTTCATGATTGACCTTCTTTCTATTTTATCCGCAGCAGCACCGGCTGGACTTGGTAGCCTTTCAGAAATGTGGGCAGCCATCGTCCATGATTTTTCCAATATCGGAACCCCAGAGGCTTTGGCCGCTTTTGGGCAAGTCATCCTGATTGACCTGGTTTTTGCAGCCGACAATGCCATTGTTGTGGGCGCTCTAGCAGGTGGTTTACCTGCTGATCAGCGCCGCAAAGTCATTCTGATTGGCATAGGTGCCGCTTTGGTACTGCGCATAGTCTTTGCGTTAATCGTGGTGCAATTGTTGCAGATTGTTGGGCTGGTTCTGGCTGGTGGCCTATTGTTGTTATGGGTGGCGTGGAATTTCTATCGAGAAATCTTTCATCAAGGTGAGTCTCCCGGTTCACCTGAGATAGAAGGCGATGAACATAGTGGTGTAAAGCCTACAAAAACCTTCTGGGGCGCTGTTTGGGCCGTTACCGCGGCGGACGTCTCGATGAGCCTCGACAATGTCTTGGGCGTTGCCGGAGCCGCGCGCGAGCATCCCGGCATATTGATTGTGGGATTGCTCTTGTCGGTGGCTCTCATGGGTCTGGCAGCCAATGTGATCGCCAAATATATCGAGCGCTATAAGTGGATCGCTTATCTTGGTCTCGCGGTGATCATCTATGTCGCTGGCAAGATGATTTACACCGGCTGGGTAGGGGACGCGCAGACAATTGGTCTGATGACGCTTTTTTGAATTAAATTGAACTGATTCAGTTGTTCAAATAGCCTTATATTATGTCCGATAGAATGATTCCAATTGCCATAATCTATTCGCGTAGCGAGGCGATGATTGTTTCCTCCCTATTGGATTCTGCCGGGATATTGGTGCATATTGGTGGTTATAACCATGCTTCTGTTTCTATATGTCAGCTTGCGCTGGGTGGATTCAAACTAACCGTTCCAGAATTTCAATATGCTGAAGCGTGCCGTTTGATTTCGGCTACCCCTGGCTTTGGTGAAGATATATTCAGCAAGGCATTGCAGCAAGCCGTTGTAAAAATGATGGTATTTTGGACCGTTATATTTGGACTACCAATGAGCTATGTGATCGCGATGGAAGGAGATGGCTCATCGCCATTCTCAATTTTTTTAGCGCCACTGGCTGCCCTAACAATTCCTGTAAATCCACAAGGAAATAGCGAGTATTTTCTGGCTAAAAGGACAAACGACTAAGCCTTCATTATCTCCAACATTTTACCCATTTCATCCCAGACTTTATTGATCGCCTTTAACGGTCGAACCATGACCTTGAAATCCTGAATCTTGCCGTCATCATTCCAGCTGATGATATCGACGCCATTTACCTTTATGTCATCCAGTTGCAGCTCAAATTCCAGCATCGCCATATTGGCACCATCGTCGACAATCTCGCGGACATAGCGAAAGCTGTCATTTCCCAGGACATTGTCAGCCGCCAACAGATAGGCCATGACAATGGGCTTTCCGGCCTGCGGCGTATGTACGACAGGGGAGTGGAACACTGCATCATCGGCGAGTTGCGCGCTTAGTGCTGCTTCGCTCTTATCCGCCATGCGTGCGTGCCAGACCTTCAGATTATCTTGTGTGTTCATGCCAGATGTTCCTTGAAAAATTCTATCGTGCGGCTGTCCGCCAATGTTGCCGCGGCTTCGTCACGGCGCGCTCCAAATTCGGCGGCAAAACCATGATCGAGGCCGTCATAATCGTGCAAGGTGACCTTGGGATGGTCATCCAGTCCTTCATGCATCGCTGCCTGTGCATCGGCGGGTACAAAGCCATCAGCGGTGGGGATATGCAGCATGACTTCATGGGCAATTGCGTGACTCTCGCGCAGTAAGCCATCAATACCCACACCATAATAGCCGACAGAGGCATTAATATCGGTTCTCGCCGCTGTCATGAAAGCCAGTCTGCCGCCCAGACAATAGCCGACACAGCCCACTTTTCCGCCGTTTACACCTGCGCGGGCAAAATGAATCGCGGCTTCAATATCTCTTATGCCCTGATCCTGATCAAATTTGCCCATCAGATCGAGCGCAACCTGAAACTCTTCCTCGACATCGGCATCGAGATCGGTGCCTTCGTGGATTCGCCAGAATAAATCGGGTGCGATAGCGAGATAACCGGCTTTTGCCCAATGATCGCATTTGGCTTTTATGCCCGGATTTACGCCAAATATTTCCTGTATCACGATGATTGCCGCTTTCGCTTCGCCATCCGGGCTTGCGACATAGCAAGGAAATTCTGCATCTCCGCTAAGCGTTTTAATCGGTTTCATTGCACCCATTTTTCCAGCTCCTTTGCATCATGACTTGATTAATGGTGCACATTATCCCCATATCCCGTTGTGGCAAGGTGGAAGATCATCTGTTGCGGTGAGGGGGGAACTTCGCTTCAACGACAAGGATAAGAGGAAGCATATAATGAAAGTAACCGTAGAACTGGATTGCACGCCGGAAGAAGCACGCCGGATGATGGGTTTGCCTGATGTCGCAAAGCTTAACGAGACTTATGTGAAGGAAATGTCGAAGTTTCTGCAGGGGGCGAGTTCGGTTGAGCAACTGCAAAATTTCACGAAGATCATCGCTCCCATGGGTGAAGCCGGCATCAAGATGTTCTCTTCCTTCTTGGGCGGAGCGATGAGTGGCGGTAACGGAAAATCTTCTTCTTCGAAGAAAAAAGACTAGATATCAAATAGATAGAACATGTCTGCTGGTGATACAATCTTTGCGCTGTCGAGCGGACAGCCACCAGCAGCCATTGGTATCATCCGGATTAGCGGCCCAAAAGCATCAAATGCTCTGCAGGCTTTGAGCGGATCATTGCCAGAGGCGCGCCGCCCCTGTCTGGCAGAGTTGACGGACCCGATAACTAGGCAGCTGCTGGATAAAGCACTGGTTTTATGGTTTCCCGGCCCCAATAGCGCGAGCGGAGAAGACCTGGCCGAAATTCATTGCCATGGCGGCCGGGCGGTTGTGCGCGCTATCGAAGCTTCGCTTGAGAATATGGATAGTCTGCGTCAGGCGGAGCCAGGAGAATTTACTCGCCGGGCCTTCACTCATGGGCGAATGGATTTGGCTGAAGCAGAGGGCTTGTCTGATCTGTTATTTGCAGAAACGGAGCTACAACGCCGCTCTGCCATTCAGGCGGCCGGTGGCGCGCTGTCTCGAAAAGTGGAAGATTGGCAAAGCGCCATCTTGCGCCTGTCTGCGATGGTAGAGGCAGAGCTCGATTTTTCGGACGAAGATGATGTCACTCCAGCGCAGTTAGAGGTGGTGCAATCATCGGCGGCTGATCTCGCGGAGGAGATGAGCAATATACTCGATCGTCCACGTGCGGAAAAGCTGCGTGAAGGGGTGAGGGTGGTTTTGGGTGGTCCGCCCAATAGCGGCAAGTCGACGTTGCTCAATGTCTTGGTGGAAAGAGAGGCAGCGATTGTTTCAGCTATCGCCGGAACCACACGGGATGTCATTGAGGTGCCTATTGCGATAAGCGGCATACCTTTTCTGTTTATTGATACAGCCGGTATCAGAGATGAGGGGGCGGAGGAAATTGAACGGATAGGCATTGATCGTGCCCGCGCGCAATTTGATGCGGCTGATATCATCCTGTGGCTTGGGCCGGAGGGTGAAGGACCCGATAGCTCAAAACTGATTGAAATCGCATCGCGTCAGGATCATCCCGAATATCAGTCCAAGTCGTCCACCGTGCTTTCCGTATCTCCGCTGGCGGGGGCAGGGATGGACGAGCTTGTGAAGCTGCTTGTTGAACGCGCGAAAGAAATTGTACCGCGCGGAGATGAGATCAGCGTCAACAAGCGACAGGCCGATCATCTTGCCGAAGCACAGATCAGCCTTGGTCAGATACCAGAGGTGCAGGATTATCTGATCATCGCCGAGCAATTGCGCCTGGCCCGGGCTGCGCTTGATGGACTGACGGGCAGGGCGAGCACCGAAGATATGTTAGACAGCCTGTTCGGGAAATTCTGTATCGGCAAATAAGACTGTTCCACGTGGAACAAGACCGTCACTGTTTCTCACCAGCGCGAGATCATTTTGACCTGAAACCCCCATTCCGCTATGGGCGTAGCATGAATCGCGATTTTGATCTTATTGTCGTTGGGGGCGGACATGCCGGCTGTGAAGCCGCAGCTGTTGCTGCGCGCATGGGCGTGCGTACGGCTTTGGTCAGTTTTACCAAAGACAGTATCGGTGCGATGTCCTGCAACCCGGCAATTGGCGGGTTGGGCAAAGGTCATCTTGTGCGCGAAGTGGACGCGTTTGACGGGTTGATCGGGCGCGCCGCAGACGCTGCCGCAATCCACTACCGCATGCTCAATCTGTCCAAGGGAGCGGCGGTTCAGGGGCCACGAGTTCAGGCAGATCGCAAGCTTTACAAAGCTGAAATCCACCGGATGCTTGGGGCGCAAAACAATTTATCCATCGTTGAAGGTGAAGTTGCATCGCTGATCTTTGATGGTCAAACGGTCAGCGGGATTACCCTCGCAGATGAAAGCCAAATTACGGCAGCGGCTGTCATATTGGCGACCGGAACGTTCCTGAACGGCAAGCTGTTCCGGGGCGAAGAAACAGTGGCTGGCGGCCGGACCGGTGAAGCCAGTGCCATCTCCCTTGGCCAGCAGATTCGCGACGCAGGCCTTCCGATTGCGCGTTTAAAAACCGGAACACCGCCGCGCATCGACGGCCGCACGATTGATTGGGCTGCGTTGCCGGAGCAGCCATCGGATGATGATGACTGGACGATGTCGCCCATGTCATCACGCCGGGATGTACCGCAGATATTCTGTGCGGTCAGCCGGACCAATGCCGCGACGCATGATATCATTCGTGATAATCTCGATCGATCACCTCTGTTCAGCGGAGCGATTGATGCACAGGGGCCACGCTATTGTCCGTCGATAGAAGACAAGATCCACCGCTTTGCAGACCGGGATTCCCACCAGGTATTTCTGGAGCCGGAAGGGCTCGACACCAATCTCGTCTACCCCAATGGCATCAGCACATCTCTACCCGCTGATGTTCAGGAAGCGTTTGTTCGGACAATGGACGGTCTGTCGAAAGTCGAAATAATCGTGTCGGGCTATGCGGTGGAATATGACCATATCGATCCGCGCGCTTTGGATCGGTCGCTGAAGGTTCGTGACCTCGATGGCCTTTATTGTGCGGGCCAGATTAATGGCACTACCGGATATGAAGAAGCAGCGGCGCAAGGTCTCATTGCCGGTATCGGTGCCGCTTGCTCGATACAGCGGAAGGATGCTCCGCAACTGGATCGCGGCACCAGCTATATGGCCGTGATGATTGATGACCTGGTGCTCCAGGGCGTGACCGAACCCTATCGGATGCTCACGGCGCGAGCGGAATATCGTCTGCGGTTGCGGGCAGATAATGCGACAACGCGACTTAGCCCGATTGCCGCATCTATCGGCTGTCTGGGCGATGAAAGAAGGCGCTGGTTCGATGACAGGCAATCGCGGCGCGCCCAGGTTCTGGAAGAATTGGAGACGGTATATAGCTGCGAAGCTATTGCTGATCAGGGCATAGAGGTCAGGCGTGATGGTACCAAACAGTCGCTTTTTGACTGGTTGCGTTTCCCCAATATCTCGATAGCGGCGCTTAAGGGTCTGGGTCTATCTGTTGATAATTTTAATCCCGGCTTGCTGGCTGAGGTTGAAGAAGACGCGCGCTATGCGCCCTATCTGCAGCGGCAGGAATCGGAACTGAAAGATTTGCGTGCCAATGAGCAGATCCGTTTGGGTGATGATCTGGACTATGCGGCAATTGCTGGGCTGTCGAATGAAATGGTTGAGCGCCTGAACGGGGCGAGGCCTGAAACACTCGCAGCTGCTTCACGGGTCCGAGGTATCACGCCTGCGGCGCTGGCCGCCATCCTGGTTCATGCGCGTCGTCGCGAAGCCAAGAATCTCGCGGCATGATCATAGTATGACGGAACAAGAGGCGCAGGACTGGCTGCGCAACACATTCGATGTTCCACGTGAAACATGGGATCGGTTGGAGCATTTCCTGGTAATATTGGCAGAGGAAATGCAGCGCCAAAACCTCATCTCCAAATCGAGCGCGGACCATGTCTGGGAGCGCCATGTTGTCGATAGCGCACAACTTTTACTCCATGCTCCCAAGGGCGAAAGCGACAAAATATGGATGGACCTTGGAACGGGCGCTGGCTTTCCGGGGATCATCATTGCCATATTGGGTGAATATAAGGTGCAGATGGTTGAATCACGCACCCGGCGGATAGCCTTCCTGGAATCTGTCGTGGCAAAACTGGGGCTGGCCGAAAAAGCCTTGGTTTTAGGGGATCGATTGGAGAATGTTGAAAGCCATTCCGTCGATGTCATTAGCGCCAGAGCCTTTGCCCCATTGCAAAAATTGCTTTCACTTTCGCACCGGTTTTCCACAGAAAATACGGTTTGGCTCTTACCAAAAGGCAAAAATGCGGTAAGGGAGTTAAAAGGTCTATCCCCAAAACGGCAAAAAATGTTCCACGTGGAACATAGTTTGACCGACCCGGAAGCGGGAATATTGGTGGGATTGGGCTGAAAACGTTATTTTATATCAGCTTAGCGAAGGGTTCTGCGTAAAATGGTCCGGATAGCGATAGCAAATCAAAAAGGCGGCGTTGGTAAAACGACAACAGCCATTAATATGGCTACAGCTCTTGCCGCGAGCGGGTGGAAGGTTCTGCTGATTGACCTCGATCCACAGGGCAACGCGTCCACAGGCCTTGGCTTGAATCAGGCGGAACGCACGCATAGCAGCTATGATCTGCTGATTTCCGATACGCCATTGGCGGATTGCGTCATCAACACTCCGGTACCGGGCCTAGATATTGTACCAGCCGTTGTTGACCTTTCTGGTGCAGAAGTCGAGTTGGTAGAGTTTGAAGAGCGCACTCATCGGCTGAAGAAAGCTTTGGATGCTGGCGATGATGGTCAGTGGGACATCTGCCTGATCGATTGTCCGCCGTCTCTTGGATTGCTGACGCTCAATGCCATGGTTGCGGTCGAATCTCTGCTCGTGCCGCTGCAATGCGAGTTTTTTGCATTGGAAGGATTGAGCCAGTTATTGCAGACCGTCGAACGCATCAGGGCGCGGTTTAATCGCGGCCTATCGGTCATGGGCGTAGTTCTAACCATGTATGATCGCCGCAACAAACTGACCGAGCAGGTGTCTGACGATGTGCGGGCCTGTCTTGGCAATGTCGTCTTCGATACAGTAATCCCCAGAAATGTAAGGCTTTCAGAGGCACCAAGCCACGGTTTGCCCGCATTGATTTATGATCATCGGTGCCCCGGATCTGAAGCCTATATCAATTTGGCACGGGAATTGATTTCCCGTCTGCCGGAACGGAAGGTGGCCGCGTGATGGCGAAAGAAGAGGAAGCTCCATTGCCCAAAAAAGCTGCAATCAAGAAAGCCACCGGCTTGGGCAGGGGGTTAAACTCGCTTTTTGGCGAGATTCAACGGGAAGAACCGCTGATCCAGGCCCCTGAAACCGAGATAGATGACGATGGTCCGGCGACCCGGGGGGATGGACTGCGCTCCATAGCTATATCAGATATCCGCCCCAACCCGGATCAGCCACGCCAGACGTTCGATAATGAGGCGCTGGATGAACTGGCTGACAGCATGAAGCTGCGCGGCGTGATTCAGCCAATTGTTGTTCGCCCCCATGGCAAGAATTTCCAGATTGTCGCCGGTGAGCGCCGCTGGCGTGCGGCACAGCGGGCAAGGCTGCACCGTGTTCCAGCAATTGTCCGCAGTCTCAATGATGCGGAAACTCTTGAAATAGCGATTGTTGAAAATGTTCAACGGCGCGATCTCAATGCTGTTGAAGAAGCAGAAGCCTATGTGAAGTTGAAAGATGATTTCGGCCACAGCCAGGCGAAGCTGGCAGAGCTGGTTGGGAAATCCCGCAGCCATATTGCTAATCTGATGCGACTTCTGGAGCTACCGGAATCGGTTCGGACGCTGGTCGGTGAGGAAAAGCTCACCATGGGTCATGCCCGGGCGCTTATTAACGCACCTGATTCGGCTGAACTGGCCAGGCAGGTTGTAAAACAGGGGCTTTCCGTTCGGGATACCGAGAAACTGGTGCGCAAGGCGCTGGGTGGACCGCGGCGTAAAAGCAAGACTCCTTCGACCGGGATTAGCGAAAGTGATGCCGATATCCGTGCGGTTGAGAGTCATCTCGGCGATTTATTGGGCCTGAAAGTGACCATTCAGTCCAAAGGCCACACGGGTGCAGGCTCGATGACCATTGAATATAGCAATCTCGATCAACTGGATCTGATTTGTCAGCGCCTAACAGGTGAACATATTTGATTTTTCGTGGGATTTTGTTTGGATTCAAGCCCCGAATCACTTCTTTTGAAATCTATAATCCTGTAAAATCGCCTGATTAAACCTATATTTATCAGCGTATTAGCTGGTTTAGAATTTCTTAACCATGACTGGCAGCAAAGCCTTATCCTTTCCCGTGGATAAGCAATGTCGAATGTTGGCGTATAGCGACATTTGGCCAGTGGGTTTGGTCGGATGCACCGTAGGCGCCCTTTCGATGTAAAGTAGTGAAATATAGGGACCAGAAAATATGTCTAAATTTATTAAAGCCGCTTTGGCTTCTTCCGTTCTTGCCGCTTCGGTTATGGGTGCAAATGCCGCTCACGCCGCTACCGCAAACGCAGATGCGCGCGCAAATATCCTGGAAGAACTGACCGTTACCAAAGATGCCGGTACGGATCTTGACTTCGGTACGATTGTTACAACCGGAACGGCTGAAACCGTAACTGTTGGTACAGACGGTGTCCGCGCCGCTTGTGTGAACGTTGTTTGTTCAGGTGCATCTGACGCAGCCGACTTCTCGGTTACCGGTTCGGCTTCTGAAGCTGTAACGCTGACCGTACCTGGTTCAGTTACTTTGTCTGGCCCTGGTGGCGCGATCATGAACGCTAACCTGTCTTCTTCCGCGCTGACCGCGCTGGATGCTTCAGGTAATGGTGCCTTTTCTGTAGGTGGTGCGCTCGACGTTGCCGCTACTCAGGCCGATGGCGCCTATCTCGGTACCTTCACGGTAACCGTTGACTATCCTTGATTTCTTCATAGCCCTGTTAGCAGGGTAATGACTGTCAATAACAAGAAACCCGTCCGCGACATATGTTGCGGGCGGGTTCTTGCTGTTTGATCCAGGGGCATCCCATTCGCGTTGGTTTGTAAGCAAATAATGCGAGTGGTTAGCGCTTTGGTAACCCTCTTTCGGCATAGTCATCGCGTGGGGATATGCGCGGGAGACCGCCTGTCCGGATGACCAGTATTTAAAACCGGAGAACAAGATGACGATCAGGGGTCTAAAACGACTGCGTAATATATGTGTGGGATTGGGAGCAGCTGCATCAGCCGTTGCACTTTCGCTGTCCCCGGCTCAGGCCGCTGGAGACCTTCTGGTTGCTCCTACCCGTATCGTTCTCGATGGTCAGCGTGGAACCGAGATTATTCTGAACAATATCGGCTCAGAAACAGCAACTTACCGCATTTCATTGGAACTTCGTCGGATGACCGCAGAGGGCCGGCTGACAGAAGTTAGTCCTGAAGACGCGAATGAGCTGGAGCAGGCGGCGAAGGAAATGATCCGCTATGCCCCGCGCCGCGTAACTCTGCCACCCAATCAACCTCAAGCGATCCGTCTTGGCGTCAGAGCGCCGAAGGATCTGGCAGATGGCGAGTATCGTGTCCATCTGCTGTTCCGGGCGATTCCAAAGGCCAGGTCTGTCACCGCTTCACCGGAGCAGGCAGATGGCTTTTCCATCGCACTTACTCCAATATATGGTGTAACCATTCCGGTTATTATTCGTCAGGGTAACTTGAGCGCCACCGCCGCTATTGCAAATGCCCGCATTGAGCAAGGAGATGAGGGACAAGCCTTTGCTTTCGACCTCAGCCGTACCGGTGATCGTTCTACCTATGGCGAGATTCGTGTGATGAAGCAGGGTGTGAATGAACCTCTGTTGCTGGTCCGCGGGATCGCGGTATATCCGGAGTTAGCGAGCCGGAAGGTTTCTCTGCCGGTGCCGCCGGAGGTTGCTGCACAGCTGAAAGGGCCGCTGTCGATCGAATATTATGAACCGCGAAATATTGGTGGCGGGTTAATTACCAAGACCGAGCTGGTTCTCAGGTAAGCATTTTATATCAATGGCTTGAAATGACTTCAATTCGTTAAGCCGCCAAGATATTCGCAATGAAGCAGCAACTCACCATATTCCGCCAGCGGTTAAAATCGCTGGCCTTGGCCGCAGGGATCACCATGACCTCTGCGGCTTCGCCGTTTATGGTGCCTGCAGCTCAGGCCCAGGACGTCCAGCCCCAAAGCAGTTGGTCGGCCAATGATGATGATGCGCTGCTGTTTGATCTGCGATCGGGAAAATACCGTCTTGGCGATGGCATAAGAGGTTATCAGACAGATAAAGGTGTCTGTGTTGACTTTGCCGATGTTATCATCGGGATGGATTTACCAATAAGGTTAGATAAAAAGTCGCGCCGCGCAACTGGATGGGTGTTTGCGGAGCGCGAAACGCTTACCATTGAACGCGACGCCAACAGTGCGCAAAGGATGAATGACCGCAGAAAACTGGCGCCTGGCGAGATTTACGACACGCCGGAAGGCTGGTGCGTCAATGTCAAAACACTTTCACGCTGGCTTGATATCGAATTGCGGCCAGATCTGTCCAACGCGCTGCTGGTTATCGAGACAGAGCGGAAATTGCCGTTTCAAAAGGCTCTTGAGCGTAAAGAACGCGCGGCGAAAATCCGTCCGCGCAGGAATTTCGACCTTTCCAGCCTGCCGCAATCAACCGAACCATATAAATTCTGGAGAACTCCGTCGGTGGATGCCGTCGTGTCCGCTGGCGGGCTGCACGACAAGCGTTCGGGGCAGGAACTGGATGTACGTTACGAGCTGTTTGCCGCCGGGGAAGTCGGAAAAGCCTCTTTCGATGCGCGATTGTCGTCGGATGACAAAGGCGTACCGGAAAGCCTGCGGCTTCGTGCCTATCGCACAGATCCGAAAGGAGAGTTGCTGGGTCCTTTGAAAGCGACCCATGTCGCTATCGGCGATGTTTCGAGCTTTGCAACGCCGCTGGTTTCGCAAAGCGCCGCGGGACGCGGTGCGATAATCACGAACCGGCCGGTTGATCGCCCGGACAGCTTTGATCGCACCAGTTTTCGCGGGGAATTACCGGCAGGCTGGGATGCGGAACTATATCGCAACGGGCAATTGCTTGCCTTTGCCGAGAATCGCTCCGATGGCCGTTATGAATTTATCGATGTACCGCTGCTATACGGCCAAAACCGGTTTGAAGTGGTGCTCTATGGCCCTCAAGGCCAGATTCGCAGGGACAGCAAGTCCGTTCCTGTCGGCTTGGATTCCATCCCGCCACGTAAAACCTATTATTGGGCCGGCGGACAGGAGGCTGGCAAAGACCTGATCAACTTCAATAATTTTGAAAATATGCGTCAGGCAGGTTGGCGTGGCGGTTTTGGTGTGGAGCGCGGGCTGAATGCAAAAACGTCAGTCGCAGCTTCGCTATTCAGTCTTCAGATTGACGGGAAGCGGTATAATTTTGCCGAAGGGTCGGTGCGCCGTGCGGTGGGACCAGCGCTTGTCGAGCTGACAGCTTCATCCGACCTTGAAAATGGTATGGCTTTCCGAGGTCAATTGCTTGGCGAACTCGGTGATACCCTGATTACCGCCGAAACTATCTGGGCCAGGGGCGGCTTTCGGTCAGACCGCATTGAACAAAACGTGAACGAGAGGCATCGACTCTCGCTGGACCACAATTTCAAATTTGGCAGCAAGCTCGTTCCCTTTCATATTGATGCCCAATATGAAACGCGGACGGATGGACGATCTATATTGGATTTCACCGGCCGGACTTCATTGAATTTGCGCCGTTTTTCGCTGACGGGCGAGGTAAATTGGGAAAAGCAGTTTGTCGACGGCGGCGGCTCCACAGACCGCATTGAAGCGCGGCTCCTCGCCAATGGGCGGGTTGCAGGTGTGCGGTTGCGCGGTGAGGCAACTTATCGCCTGGCACCGGAAAAACGTTTCGAAAGGGTTAATTTTACCGGTGAATGGCGCGCGGGTGACCGTGCCGACTGGCGCGCGGAGCTTGGCTATGATGTTGCGCTTGACCGGGGCAGGGCCGGCATCGGCATCATCCGCCGCTTTGATAAATTCTCGCTGACCGCCAGCGCAGAAGTGGCAACCGATGGGTCTATCGCCGCCGGATTGAATTTGGCCTTCAGCTTTGGTCCGGATCCGCGTAATGGCAAATTCCGCCTATCGAATAACAAGCTCGCCAATAGCGGGCAGGCCCTGGCCATTGTTTATCGGGACGAAAATCGCGACGGCAAAAGACAGCCGGACGAAGAACTCGTTGAAAATGTTGAGTTGACGGCCGGGCAATCCACCGCTCTGACGCCTACGGATGCGACCGGACAGTCGATTATCGACAATCTTGCGCCTTTCCGTCCGATATTAATCGGTATTGATAGCAGCAGCTTGCCCGACCCCTATGTGCAGCCGGCACTTCCCGGCGTGGTTGTCACGCCGCGCCCCGGTGTCGCCGCGACTGTGGAACTTCCGCTGGTTAGCGCAGGTGAGGTGGAGGGCACCTTGATGCGCAAAGGCGGCGGCGCGCTGGCTGGCGTGGGGCTGGAGCTGCTGGATGTCGAAGGTCGGGTCACGCATGAGACTCAAAGTGAATTTGACGGGTTTTTCCTTTTCGAAGGAGTACCCTACGGCGCCTATAAACTTCGCATTCAGGACCTCTCGGCACAGGCGATAGGAGTTACGCCGATCCTCAATATCCGTGCGGTTGTGGATGACAACAATCAGGTGGCTAAACTTGGCGCTGTTGTTGCGCAGTCTGATGCGGTCATGGCAAAATTGTCCGATGTGCCAACTGGTGCACCGGTCGGATCACCGGAGCCCTGATCCTCTTCCGTTCTGTCTTGTGCGATCTTCCGGTTCTGCTAAGGTTTTGGGCTGTTTTATCATCCGGAACCTTATCAGGATAAGAATATGCAAGTCACCGCCAATGGCATCAATATCGAGGTCGAAGATCACGGAAATGCCGAAGATCCCGCAATCCTGCTCATCATGGGTTACGCCACGCAGCTGATCTATTGGCCGATGGATTTCGTCAACGGGCTGGTCGAAAAAGGGTTTCGCGTCATCCGCTTTGACAATCGTGATGTGGGACTTTCCTATAAATATGATGGCGTTAGGGCTCCCGGGCCGATCAGGCAGCTATTTGCGAAACGGTTTTTTCCAAACCGCAATCTGGCGCCTTATGACCTTGGCGATATGGCGCGGGACACGGTCGGCGTTCTGGATGCGCTTGATATCGACAAGGCGCATATTGTCGGTGCATCCATGGGCGGTATGATCGGGCAGCTGGTTGCCGCCGATCATGCAGAGCGGGTTTTGTCTTTTACCCCGGTTATGTCGTCAACCAATGCTCCGGGCCTGCCTGGTGCCGATCCGGCGGTACGCAAAGCATTAATCCAGTCGGCGCGCGCAAAAGCCAGCACGATCGATGAAGCGCTAGCAACCGGTATGGTCTTTTCCAGCATCGTCGCGTCCGAAGAAGGACGCGCACGTGAAGAGGAGCGGGAAGCGTTGATGAAAACGGCGCTTGAGCGAAATTTCTATCCCGCCGGTCGTCGCCGACAAATGGCGGCGATTATCGAGACCGGTAACCTGCGGCCCAAGGCGCAGAGCATATCTGTGCCGACCATGGTGATCCATGGGACAGCTGATCCGCTTATCCCGCATCCTTGCGGTGCCGATATCGCAGCGAATGTAAATAATGCGCGGTTTGAGCTCGTCGACGGAATGGGTCATGACCTGCCGCCGAGCAAGTTGCCGTTAATGGTCGAGATGATCGCCGAGCATTGCCGCGCCGCCTGAACCGGTTTGGTCCGCTGGTTCAATCGTCCAGCGGCAGGCAATATTCCACGGTATAATCGGTCATTTTTATCTGCATCGGGACATGCCTCATGCTGTCTCCATCTTCTTGATAAAAAAGAATATTCGCTGGTTCCTCACCAGCCCAGATCGTCATGGAGATCGCGGGATATTGACGGGCGAAAGACAGGTTTCGTGGATGACGGCCACGTGCGATCGACAGCATGAACCGGATAAAATTCCAGCGGCCCGCGCGGGACAGGGCGATCAGGTGGAAAACATCGCCGCCCAGGCCAGCCTCTGGCGTAAGCGTCCATGGCCCGGCAAAATATCGTCCCTTGGCAATATAAAAAGCTTCACAGGCCAGACTATTTTCCGATCCGTCCCGTGCGATAATCTCCAATGAATATTGCTGTCGCGGCCAGCGCAGGAAGAGTTTGGCAAATGACCAGGCATAGGCCGCGCGGCCGATTTTCTTTTTGAGCGTGGGAGAATGTTGGGCCACCGCAACTCCATCGGGACCAGCGCTCAAACAGGCGGCAAAGGGACCATGGTCACTGGTAACAATGGGTTCTTTCAAACGCGCATCTGTGCCGGCAAGAAAACCGCGCATGACTTCGCTCGCAAACTGCTCCGGCTCTGATGCGTAGCCAATTTCACGGGCAACCAGATTCACGGTTCCTGCAGGAAAAATACAAAGCGGTGTTTGCGACCCGCTTTTCTGCATCGCGGCGATCACCAGGCGCAATGTGCCGTCACCGCCCGATACACAGATCAGATCACTGTTGCTGGCCAGTTTCATACTACCATCAATTTCTGTTGTCCCCATGACGACTTTTGCTCCGCATGCTTCAAAAGCCTGTGCAAGAATACCAAGGCGCAATTCGTGATGGGTACCGGATGCCGGATTGTGGATCAGTTGAACAATCATTGGATCGACATGGCGACAGTTTTCCCGCCGCGTCAATGACCAAGGTGGAATAGAGTTGTCCATCGCGGCGAAACCGTTTTATGAATCACCCCATGACCAAAAAAATTACAATCATTGGCGGCGGTTATGCCGGAACCATGTTGGCCAGGGAGCTGGACCAGCATGCCGAAATCAGTCTGATCGAACCGCGGGAAAAATGGGTCCATAATGTCGCGATGATCCGGGCGATGGCACGGCCGGAACTGCTGGATGAGATTGTCATTCCCTATGACGGCCTGTTGAAAAACGGCAAAATCATCCGCGGCCGTGCAGCTTCGATTGATGGCAATGTCGCAATATTGGAAGATGGAACCGAGATTGCCGGAGACATGATCATCATCGCCACGGGATCAGCGTATGCGGCCCCGTTTAAAATGCAGGACGATGATGAAGCGGCGTTTCTGACCAAAGCCAAGCGGGTGATTGCGCAAATCGACAAGGCGAAAAACATTGCGATTGTCGGCGCGGGCGCGGTGGGCAGCGAACTGGCCGGGGAACTGGCTTTTGTGCGACCAGAGAAACAGGTCACGTTGATCTCGGCTGATGAAAATCTGTTTCCGGACTATCCGGCCAAGCTTGGACGTTCGATGCTGCGGCAATTAGGCGAGTTGGGCGTGAAGGTCCGGCTGGGCGAACGGATTGCAAAAATGAAACAGACCGATGCGCCTTTCGTGCCGACCAAGAACAAGATCAAATTGTCCGACGGATTTCCGATTGATGCCGATCTGGTGATCCCGGTTATCGGGTCGAAACCGGTGACGGAGCTTTTGCAGGCTCTGGACGGCGTGAGCTTTGATGATCATGGCCGCGCCAAGGTGGACGGCTGGCTGCGGCCAACGGCCAATCCCGATCTGTATATCATTGGCGATATTGCCAGCACTGGTGACACGATGACAATTGTCGGCCTGACGCGTCAGGTGGGGTGGCTGAAAAAAGCCCTGAAAGCCCATCTGCGCGGCAAGCGGATCGAGGATATCAAGCCTTACAAGCCGTGGCTCAAGCCTTTGATATTATTACCATTAGGACCGGACAAGGGCGCTAGCGCACTGCCTTTTGGTGTAACGGGGCCGTTTTTAACCTCCGCCATCAAGGGCAAGAAACTGTTCATCCCGCGCTATCACCGGGAATTTGACTGGAAGCCCTAGGCGGCGACCATATCCAGCATTTTTAGAGCCAGATCCTTGGCATCCTTGTAACCGGGCTTGCCATTGGCGGCGCGCGGTACATCATCGACCACCAGAAACGCGCGCGGCGACTTATAGTCGGCGAGTATGCCATGGACATGATTGTTAAGAGCGGTTTCGTCCAGCCCATGCCCATCGGCCAGCGATAAGACCGCCGTGACCTTCTCGCCAAACCGGTCGTCCGGGACACCCACCACCAGACAATCGTAGATGCTATCATGGGTTTTGAGGGCTTCTTCCACCTCTTCGGGGAAAATCTTCTCGCCGCCGCTATTGATGCAGACCGAACCACGGCCGAGCAAGGTGACACTGCCGTCGGCCTCGACCATCGCGAAATCACCGGGAATCGAATAGCGCACGCCGTCAAACGTCTTGAATGTCTCGGCGCTCTTTTTCTCATCCTTGTAATAGCCGATCGGAACCATCCCGCCATTGCAGATCATACCGATTTCGCCAGAGCCTGGTTTGACCTCTTTTCCATCTTCGGTCAGAATCTTGGTGGTATCGGCCATGTCAAAGCTCGCGGTTTTGACGATCTGGCTGTTTTCACGGGTCATGACCGATGCACCCATACTGCCTTCGGTTGATCCCATGCTATCGACAATCACCATTTCAATATGGTCGAGCAGGCCTTGCTTGACCTCCGAAGACCACATCACGCCGGATGATCCCATCATTTGAACGGACGATAAATCATAAGGCTTGCCGGCTTCCCTTGCTTCGTTGAGAGCGGCCAGCATTGGCTTTGCAAACACGTCACCGACAATGGTCAGGTCGGTTACTTTTTCATCGTCGGTCAATTTCCAAAGCGCGTGCGGATCAAAATGCCGGTTGTTGAACAGGATGACACAGCCGCCGAGCGCGTGTGGGATCATCGCGCCAATCCACATGCCGGTTCCGTGCATGATCGGGCAGGCAGGGATGGCGCGGCTGGTGGCGCCTGCGGCATGAAGTGCCTGAACCAATGGGCCAAAACCTTCGGCGCCTTCCGGCAGGGCCATTTCCCGCATTTCAAAGCCCTTGGTGAACAAGGCGCTGGAAAACGTCTGGTGATCATACATCACGCCCTTGGGCATGCCGGTCGTTCCGCCCGTATAGAGCATGTAGAGATCTTCACCGGAGCGCGGGATGATCGGCATCGGATCAGCAGCATTTAAAGCCGTTTCATAGTCCACCGCGCCTTCGAGATGTTCGCCGGAGCCATCATCAATTTCCAGGAAAAGCTTCACATGCTCCAGCCGATCCTTGATCGCTGCGACACGCGGGGCGAACTGGGCATGATATACCAAGGCTTCGCTGTCGCTATTGTTGATGACATGAGTCAATTCGGCTTCGAGATAGCGGTAATTGACGTTGACCGGACAGATCCGGGCTTTGAAGGCGGCAAATTGAGCCTCCATATATTCGGCGCAATTATAGGCATAAATAGAGAGCTTCGCGCCGGGCTTCAGGCCATGATCCGTATAAACTTGCGCCAGCCGTGCGGCACGCTCTTCATATTCGGCCCAGCTATAACGCTTGTCGCCGTCCACAATTGCGGGTTTGTCGGGTATCGCCTGGGCAATATTTTCCCAGATGTCGGCCATTTGCCAGCTCATGCGAATCTCTCCTTTTTCTTTTGAACATAACCAGAAAAAGGCGATTCACAATAGATAGACGCGATAGATTTATTTACCCGGTTTTGATAGAACGCATGCCCGGTGCTGGGGGTTTTTCCGCACCCCCGGCAAAACATTGGGCTATGGCCATCCATCTTGTGGCATTTGGTCCGGTAACCTGCAGGTCCGTATCGGCAATGTTGCGGGTCTGTGTGACGACCTGGCAGAACTCCTGGGCCAGCCCCTCAATCCGCTCTTCCGTACTCTCATCCCCATAGTCCCAGACCACGCCGGATGGAGCGGTGAGTTTCAGATAGGGGACTGGTTCGGGTGCTTCTTCGCCATTGACTTTGAACGTCCAGCCATAGGTGTTGAGGCCAATCATGACTATGTTTCGGATGCGGTCGGCATTCTCCCGCTTGAGGCCCAGTACATCATAAATGGCCTGTGCGTGGGACCAATTTTCCATCAACCGCGCGGTGATGGAAGAGCGCACACTCATTGACGGACCCGCCCATTCTACCCGTATCGCCGGGTCGGCAGCGCCAAATTCCGGCGCCATTTTCTGATAGGAATCTCTCCAAACTTTCACCAATGCGGCACCGGATAGATTGTCGAGATATTCGGCTTCAAAAAAGCGCATGGATGTCTGACCCTTTTTTGCGCTCTCTTTCATCCCGGTCATCGCCTCTTTGAAAAAGGCGTGAAATTTTTCCGGCTCGGTCAGCGACCAATAGGCCGCCATGTTCCAGATATGCAGATGGCGGAGGATCGCATTGATCGTCCAGCTTTTGAAACCGGTTTCCTGTTCCATCTGCTCATCGGACAGATCTTTGACGAGCGCATAAATGGCTTCGCTTTCGTCGAGAAAATCTTGTGCCTGCTCCATCATTACTTAGTTCCTATTTCCTGCAATATTTCTTCGCTATGCTCGCCGAGCGCCGGGCTGGGTCCAGTGGCGGGCAGTTTCTGGCCATTGATATGCACCGGTGAGGCGGCATTATGGATGGTGCCCAGCAGCGGGTGATCCTGTTCCTCAAACGCCTCGATTGCGATGATCTGCGCATGTGATTTCACATCTTCGAGGCGCAAGCAGGGCGCAGCCGGTACATCGCCTTTGGTCAAGCCCGCTATCATCGTGTCGGTATCATGGCGCGGCGGTTCGCTGGAAACAATTTGCGCGAGCTCAGCCATATGCATGCTGCGATTTTCCAGGCCTTGATATTTTTCTTCCGATTTCAGATCTTCGCGGCCGACCATTTCGAACACAACCTGCCAATGTTCATCGCTCATCGCGGCATAGGCAATTGCCCCGTCGGTGGTGCGCAGCGGCATTTGGTAATAATCGGCAAAGGGCGCGGCATGCATCACATCATTGTCCATCAGCGTGAGGTGCATGCCGCCGTCGGGCCACAGAAAGGCAATGCAGCTTGCCAGCATAGACAAATCTATATGCTGTCCTTCGCCTGTGCGTTCGCGCGCAAATAGAGCAGCAGTTATCGCTTGCGCCGCAGTATAGGCGGTCAGCTTATCGCAGAGCAAAGTCTTCACATAGGCAAAGCCGTCGGGGTGACCCTGCGTCCCCATGAATCCCGCCATGGCCTGCATCACATGATCATAGGCGGGGCGATCCGCCATCGGCCCATCGCGGCCAAAGCCGGTAATGGCGCAATAAATTAGTTCCGGTTTTTCGGTGCGCAGGCTGTTGCTGTCGAGCCCAAGGCGCTGCATCACACCGGGGCGATAATTGTGGATGACAATATCGGCATCGAGACACAGTTTGCGGGCCGTAGCCACGCCCTCTTTGCTTTTCAGATCCAGTGTGATTGAGCGCTTGGCGCGATTGCAATTGTTGAACAGGCCGGAGATGCTTTCCTTTCGGCTGCCGAGCCAGCGCATCGGATCACCAATGCCGGGTGGTTCCACCTTGATAACGTCCGCCCCTTGTTGCGCAAACATCATCGTCGCGAGAGAAGCGGTGATCATGGTCGAAAATTCCACGACCTTGATCTCGGCCAGCGGCTGCTGTGCTGTCACCTCTGCCATATTGTCTCCCGGTTCATTCTTCCAGATTGGCGGCAAGCCTTTCATAGGCGGCGATAAAATCTTCCTTGAATCCTTGCACGACCTGCGCAGTCGACATCGGCTGGTTCATCAGGCCGACCCCTTGGCCAACCCAATAGGTTGCCAGATCTTTTGCGCCCTGATTGTCGCCCTGACTCAATTTGTCGATAGAGCGGAGAGGTGGTTCGGCCACCAATGATTGCAAAGGCATGGGCAGGGGCTGCGGCGCTTCTTCCGCCTCCCAGGCATCGGTCCAAGGTGACCGTAACTGCCGCGATGGTTTGCCGGTGCGCGATCGCGCCCGCACCGTATCGCGCGATGTGGCGCTGAGCATTTTTTCTTTCACGACTGGGTTGGTTTCTGCCTCTGCAGTGGTTAGCCAGACCGATCCGCACCATACGCCGCTTGCGCCCATGGCCATGGCGGCGGCCATTTGCGATCCGGTGGCGATACCGCCTGCTGCAAGTACCGGTGTATCATCACCCATCTCACGCAAGGCATTACAGACTTCCGGGATCAGCACCATCGTCGCGACATCGCCCGTATGACCGCCTGCTTCTCCGCCCACCGCGATCAGGATATCCACGCCGGCGGCGACTTGGCTCATCGCATGTTCCTTGGTGCCGATAAGTGCTGCCACTGGCACACCATGTTCCCGGCCCATATCGGTCATGACCTGCGGCGGTATGCCAAGCGCATTGGCGATCAGCTTGATCGGATGCCGAAAGGCAACCTCCAGCAAGGCCCCCGCATTGCCGCCGCGCAGATTATCTGCACCGACCGCATGCTCCCGGCGAAGCTCTTCCAAGTCACCGGGATCGACGCCATGACGCGCCATGATGTCCTTGGAAAATTGTTTATGTTCATCGGGAATCATCGCGAGCGTGGTATCGACGTCGATCTGCTCGCCTTTGCCCTCAACCTTGTTAGGCACGATGATATCGAGGCCATAAGGCTTGCCATCGACATGATCGTCAATCCAGCTCAATTCCTCTTCCAGCGTTTCGGGCGTGCAGTTTACGCCGCCAAAAACCCCCATGCCGCCTGCTCTCGAAACCGCAGCGACAACGTCGCGGCAATGGCTGAACGCAACCAGCGGAAATTCGATGCCGAGCATATCGCAAATCGGGTTTTTCATTACGCGTCGTCCTCTTCGCCCGCTTCATCAGCGGCAATTTCCATGATCAGGTCATCGGCCGCAATCTGGTTTCCGGCGGCTGCCGCAACGGTTTCGACGGTGCCGTCAATCTCTGCCAAAATCTCATGTTGCATCTTCATCGCTTCCAAAACCGCCAGCTTGTCGCCTTTTGCCACAGCTGCGCCTTGCTCGACGAGTATCTCAAGTAATAGGCCGTGCATCGGTGCAACCACTGTGCCGCCGCCGGCCATGTCCTCCATCGCGCTGAGGCCGGTCATGTCGGTCACCGACAGCGATCGCTGCGGCAGCGCGAGATGCAGGTTGCGGCCGCCCGCATGATAAATGGCATCGACCGTCCGGCCATTGGCGCGCAGCTTCGCGGTGTCACCGGTAATGGCCAGCAGCGCAATCTGCACCTCTTGTCCAGCACCTTCGACATGATAGTGCCCGGGCTGTTTCACATGCACATGGATGGCGCCATCACTACCGGTCGCTTCGCCAAGACTCGCATATTGAGTCACGGTTTGCAGGTTGGCATTGGTCGACCAATCCAGCATTTCCGGATTGACGTTGAGCGCCAATCCATGCGCCGCCTGTTGGCGAAATTTATGCTGCAGCACGGCAGCAATGGCAAAGGCCGAAAAATCATGGGCGCCAAGATCAACACCCTCCTCGCCATAATTTTCGGCGATAAAAGCGGTAGTTGCCTGACCGTCGACAAAATCCTGTTTGGCGAGTGCGTCTATCAGGAAGTCGCGATTGGTTTTCGGACCGAACAGGGCAGTCTGCGACAAGGCCTTGACCATTTGTCGCCGGGCATCTTCACGGGTTGCGCCGTGGGTGATGATCTTGGCGACCATGCTGTCGTAAAAGGGAGAAACTTCGCCACCGGTGGCGATGCCGCTATCGATGCGGGCCATATCCGATGGATGCCACAAGTCGATATGGCCGGTGCTGGGCAGAAAATCATCGGCTGGATCTTCGGCATAGAGCCGCACTTCCATAGCGTGACCGGTCAGTGTGACATCCTCTTGGCTCAGCCCTAATTTGTCGCCTTGCGCGACTTTGAGCTGCAGCGCGACGAGATCGAGGCCGGTTATTTCTTCGGTGACCGGGTGCTCTACCTGCAGCCGCGTGTTCATTTCGAGAAAGTAGAAACTGCCCGATTGGTCGAGCAGAAACTCCACCGTCCCCGCTCCGCGATAATCGACCGCGCGAGCCGCTTCCACTGCTGCTGCACCCATTTCGGCGCGCAGTTCTTCGGTCATCACCGGGCAGGGCGCTTCTTCGATGACCTTTTGATGTCGCCGCTGGACCGAACAATCGCGTTCGCCCAGATGGATGGTGTTGCCATGGCTATCGGCAAAAACCTGAATCTCGACATGGCGCGGTTTGATAATCGCTTTTTCAAGAATCAGTTCACCGTTTCCAAAGGCATTTTCTGCCTCTGATCGCGCGAGCTTGATCGCATTGGGAACCTCATCCTGATCATGGACCAGCCGCATACCACGGCCACCGCCGCCTGCGGCCGCCTTGACCATCAGCGGCACACCGATTTTCGCCGCTTCGGCAACCAATGTCGCATCGGATTGGTCATCATCCTGATAACCGGGGACGCAGGGGACACCCGCCTCGATCATCGCGCGCTTGGATCGCGCCTTGTCGCCCATGACATCAATGGCTTTTTCCGGCGGTCCGACAAAGATGATATCTGCGTCGGTGCAAGCTTGCGAGAAAGCGGCATTTTCCGACAGAAAACCATAGCCCGGATGGATGGCGTCCGCGTCGCTATCCTTCGCCGCTTGTATGATGGTGTCGATCAGCAGGTATGATTCATTAACCGGCGGACGACCGATATGCACCGCGTCATCGGCTTGCCGGACATGAGGTGCATCGGCATCGGCATCGGAATAGACGGCGACGGTTCGGATGCCCTGCGCTTTGGCCGTGCGCATGACGCGGCACGCAATTTCACCGCGATTGGCAACAAGGAGGGTGGATATTTGTGTCATCTCTGGTTCCTTATTCCGGCTTCACGACCCAATTGGGTTTGCGCTTTTCAAAGAAGGAGGCGACGCCCTCTTTGGCTTCGTCGCTGACCATGCGGTCGGCGAAATTCTCGGCGGCGAGGCGGATCACCTCTTCGCGCGGTTTGCCCGCGATCTGGCCCAGCAGTTCCTTGGTTGCGGCCACAGCGCCCGGTGCTGCGCCCAGCACCTGTTTCCTGAGCTGCATCTCGATGGCTTCCAATCCTGGCACGTCATCCGCAATGAAATCGGCAAAGCCAAGTTCATGCGCCTGTGTGCCGTCGAAGCGCGCAGCGGTCAGCATCAACCGGCGGCCCGTGGCATAGCCAAGCTTTTGAATGACAAAAGGCGATATCTGTGCCGGGGTCACCCCGATCGCGGTTTCGGTCATCGCAAAACGCGCGCCAGATTCGCAGATCACAACATCGGCGCAGCAGGACAGGCCAAAGCCGCCCGCCATCGCTGCGCCCTCAATCAGGACGATGACGACTTGCGGTGCGGTGTTGACCAGGTCGAATATTTCGGCGGCTCCCATCGACATGGTGATGGTCGCTTCACGATCGCCACTCGCCTGAAAATTCTCTTTGAAATTTTTCAAATCCGCACCGGCACAAAACACCCCGCCGCGTCCGCGCAAGGTGATGCCCCTGATCGTCCGGTCATCACGAACGCCTTTTAAAACAGAGGCTAATTCTGCCACCAAGGCGTCGCTCAGGGCGTTTCGATTATCCGGCTGGTTGAACCAGATGGTGAGCCAGCCTTGCCGAAGATCAAGCTCCAGCGTTTTGGCTTCAGGAAGATCGGTCATATGCGCGCAACTCCGAAAGCGTTGGGGTGAAGCGTGCGGTTCTGCGATTCAAAAATTGTCTCCAGCGCAAAGCCAAGTACTTTGCGCGTGTCCCGTGGATCGATCACGCCATGGTCGAGCACGCGGCCGGAGGTGAAGAAAGCGCTTTCCTGCGCCTCGAAAATATCACGGATGCGCTGGTTCTGTTTGGCAATGGCTTCTTCGTCGGGCTCAATGCCTTTGCGCTGCGCCTGCACTTTTGCGACATGGCTCATGGTATTCGCTGCAGAAGCGCCCGCCATCACACCGGTTTTGGCATTGGGCCATGAGAAGAGAAAATCCGGTTCAAAGGCGACACCGCTCATCCCGTAATTGCCCGCACCAAAGCTTGCACCGATATAGAGCGACAATTTTGGCACGCGCACATTTGACACCGCCTGGATCATCTTGCTGCCCAGCTTGATCATGCCCTTATGTTCGGACTCCGTGCCGACAATATAGCCGGTCGTATTGTTCAAGAAGATGATCGGCAGCTCTGACTGGTCGCAAAGCTGGAAAAAGTGCGTTGCCTTGGCCGCGGCTTCGGGATCGAACGGGCCGTTATTACCGATCAGCCCGACCGCATGGCCCATGATGCTCGCCTGCATACAGACGGTGCCGGGCCCATAGCGGCTTTTAAATTCTTCAAAATCGGAACCATCGACAATCCGCGCCGCGACTTCACGCACATCATAGGGAATGGTGTAATCGGTTGGTACGATGCCGGCGATTTCGTCAATATCATAGACGGGTTCGTCGTAATCATTCTGCCGGATCGGCGCGGTATTCTTGTTCCAGTCAATCCGCCCCATAGTGTCGCGAGCAATCTCGATACCGTGGGCATCATCATCCGCCAGATATTCGACTGTGCCGGTGGTGCTCGCGTGCATTTCCGTGCCACCCAGTTCGCGGTCATCGGCCACTTCGCCGGTTGCCGCGTGGACCAAGGCCGCACCGCCCAAGGCCGCCATGCCATTGTCGCGCACGCCGATCACATAGTCGGACATGCCGGGCATATAAGCACCGCCTGCGGTGGAGGGGCCGTGCAGGACCACCATTGTGGGAATGCCAGCCGCGCTCAGCCAGGCAAGATTGCGGAACAGCATCCCGCCATAGGCCCATAGCTCGACCTTATATTCCATCAGGTTGGCGCCCGCGCTCTCGACGAGATGGATGAAGGGCAGTTTCAAATCCTGCGCCATTTTTTGCGCGCCTTTTGACGCATCCCACCCGCCGGTGGTCGCAGCGCCGGCGCGAATGCCGCTATCATCGACCCAGATCATGCAGCGCACGCCTTTGACAAAGCCGATGCCGAGAATGACACTGCCGCCCGGAATGCTAGTATCGGGATTGGGATCTTCGACCAGATAATTGGCCATATTATAAAGCTGCAAAAACGGCATGCCGGGATCGAGCAGCCGGATCAGCCGTTCATGAGGGGTCAGCTGGCCGCGTTTTTCAAAAGTCGGGCGGCGTTTTTCGGATGCCGCCACGGCGCGCTCTTCCAGGCTGCGCAATTGATCAATCAGCGCCAGCATATCCTTGCGGTTCTGGACAAAGCTTTCGGAACTGGTGGATATTTTCGATTTAAACTGGGGCATGGTCAAAGCGCCTTTGCCAAAGAAGATTGGAGTGATTGCGGTATGGAAACGGGAGCGGCGAGCAGGATCTGAGCATAGCTCTTACCCTGCGGATCATTGCGCATGGATGCAACCCCGCCGCCGCCGAGAATGTCGTGAAGCAGAAAATTGATCGCGCCGGTGCCGGGCATATAGAAACGCTCTACGCTGTCCGGTGCTTCGGGTTTCGCCAGGAAGTGGGCAAAGCGTTCACGCACTTTATCTTCGCTCAACGCCGCCCAGATGTATGGCGCGAATTTCAGATCGCGGGGCAATATGCCGATATTGGATTTGTCACCCTTGTCTCCGGATCGGCCCCAGGCAAGATCAATCAGAGGTACCTCTGTCATCGGCTCTGCGTTGCCGGGATGCGCAGGAGGATCAGGGCGTTGGATAGATGCGGCATCAAACTTGGTTCCATCGGCTTGGGCGAATTCCTGGCGATCATCACCTACTGTCACCGAAACGGAAACTTCGGATTTCGGGACCAGCAACGAAAATAACCGCACCACTGGAGAGGGCTTGGGCCTCCCACCAGCGAACAGCGCCAATCCCGGCGGCGTGGCGAGGCCCATGCCGGTTGCTTCCTTGAGCAGTAACATGGTTGCTTTCGGATCGCGATGTTTGACGCCGATTTTCAGAACCAGTTCGCGTGTTTCCGCAGCCTGTCCAAAGGCACCAAAATGGCTGTCATCACCCAGTGTCTCAATCAGCACCTCGTCAAAATCACCGGCATTGGACGCGCGCAATTTGGCGCACGTGCGCTTCAGGGCATTTTCGGCAAAGCTTTCCGCTTTTCTTTTCGCTTCCATGCCGATGAAGAAAAACGGCGCGACCATCTTCCAGCCATCGGAGTAGGTGGCACAAGCCTTATATGTATCCGGCGCGGCATGGCCGATGGCACCGGAAACGGCGACGCGGTTATCGCCTATCTGCTCCAAAGTCACCGCGCTGAGATCGCAGACGACATCCGGCAGCATATAGGCTTGCGGATCGCCAATTTCATAGAGCATCTGCTCGCCGACCGTGCCGATATTGACGATGCCGCCTGTGCCTTCCGGTTTGGTGGCGGTGAAGCTACCATCCCCGGAAATTTCCGCAATCGGGTAGCCGGCATTGTCCATGCTGTCCGCGATGCTATCCCAGTCCGTGAAATTGCCGCCGGTGGCTTGCGGTCCGCATTCCAATATGTGCCCGGCCAAGCTGGCGCCTGCCAATTGGTCCAGATCATCGCGGCTCCAACCAAATTCATAGATGCAGGCACCGAGTGTCACGGCGCTATCAACACAGCGGCCGGTGATCACTATGTCTGCTCCCTGATCGAGAGCGGCTGCAATCGGAAAAGCGCCGAGATAGGCGTTGATGCTTGCGATGTTCTCCGGGTCTGGAAAAGTTTCGCCGGAAAACATTTCATGAGCGCCGGCAAAGTCCGCGGCACGGGCGGTCAGGTCATCGCCAGTCACCACGGCGACTTTAATATCCAGCCCGGCTTCTGCAATCACCTCACGCACGGCCGCTGCACAGGCAACCGGATTGGTACCGCCAGCATTGGAAATCAGCTTGATACCCTGTTTGGCGAGGGCACCAATATGCGGCTTGATCACCGCAGAGACGAAATCGGTCGCATAGCCGAGATCGGGATTTTCCGCCCGCGCCCGCGCCATGATCGACATGGTAATTTCCGCGAGATAATCGAAGACGATATAATCAAGACCGCTGCCCTTCTCAGCCGCTTTCAGAAGCTGCGGCACCGCCATGTCGGACTCGCCCCAGAAACCACTGGCCCCGCCAATCCGGATGATCTTGTCATTTGACACATCGAGTCTCCTATGGTTATTTGAATAGCACTCGGCATTTTCGAGTCAAGCTCAATAAGGGACAGGTTTTGGCCACCAAAGCAGTCAATCCGGAGACTCAGCGCGCCAAGCTGGAGCGCAAGGAGCGCGCTATTCTGGAGGCCGCACGTGGCGTCTTTGTTGAGCATGGCTTTGATGGCGCACGCATGTCCGAAATTGCCCGCCGTGCCAGCATCGGCGAAGGTACGATTTACAGCTATTATGAATCCAAGGCGGAATTGATGCTGACGGTGTTGCAGCAATTCTGGGATGGCCTGACTTTGGAGGCGGAAGCTGTCATGGCGTCCAGCCAAGTGGATGGATTTTTTGAACGATTGCAGGCACTGGCCCAATATCATCTGAGCACGGTGATCGAGAATGCGGACTTTATCAACCTGACCTTTGCCCTGCGCCGCAACAATAGCGAAGTCAGCGTGTCGCGGGATCATTTGCGCCATTATGTCGCGGTGTTTGACCAGTTGTTTCGGCGCGGACAGGATCGCGGCGAAATCCGGCAAGATGCGGTGCTCTGGCAGGCGCGTGATGTGTTTTATGGCACGCTGGAATATAGCGCGCGGTCGATTGAAATGACAATGGATAGCAATCGCACGGAGAGGCAGCAGGGACCGGTCGTTGATGAGATGATATCCCTGTTCCGCAGCCATTATGCGGCGGCGCATGATGCGGTTGAAGCCGACAGGGCAACGTTGGATAGCCTGTCGTCGAAACTGGATCAGCTTTCCGAACAATTTGACGTGCTTGCCAAGCGGCTACCCCAATAAACGGCCCAATAAAAAAGGGCCCCCGAAGGAGCCCTTTCATTTTCGTTTGTAAGCTGGCTTAAGCTGCTTTGTAGAAGCTCTCGCCCGCGTCCGCTTTCTCGCGAAAGCTCATCGGCGGCTTGAACCGCTCGCCATATTTCTGGGCGAGCATATCGGCGGTGCGCACGAAATTATCGACGCCGATCGTATCGATATGGCTCATCGGGCCGCCGGTCCATGGTGCAAAGCCCCAACCAAAGATCGCACCCAGATCAGCAGATTGCGGATCAGAAACAACGCCTTCGTCAAAACATTGCGCCGTGGCAATCAGCTGGATGTACATCAACCGCTGTTTGACTTCCTCAACTGTTGGCTGGTCTTCCGCGAGCGGGAAATGCTCTTTCAGACCCGGCCAAAGTTTCTTGGAACCATCATCGGCATATTCATAGAAACCGCCACCGAAACGACGTCCGCGACGGTCGATCTTCTTGACCATCAACTCCATCAGGTCCTCGGTCCCGCTAGGAACATAGGCATCGCCCATTTCTTCCTTGGTTGACGTCATGATGTCGTAACCGAGTTGCAAGGTCGTTTCGTCGACAATCGCCAGCGGACCGATGGGCATGCCCATGGAAATCGCGGCATTTTCGATCAGCGCCGGGTTCACGCCTTCGGCCACCATCATGGTTGCTTCATTGGCATAAGGCGGGAAGACGCGGTTGGTATAGAAACCGCGCACATCTTTTACGACAATCGGTGTCTTGCGAATCTTGGCGTTGTAGTCGAGCGCCACGGCAAGGGCCTTGTCGCCGGTTTCTGCGCCGGGGATGATTTCCAGCAATGGCATTTTCTCAACCGGTGAGAAAAAGTGCATGCCGATAAACTGATCCGGCCGCTCGCTGTTTTTGGCAAGACCGGTGATAGGAAGCGTCGAGGTGTTGGATGCGAAGACCACATCCTTGCCAATCACTGCTTCGGTTTTCTTGATCACATCGGCTTTCACATCCGGGCGTTCAAACACCGCTTCGATGATCAGGTCGACATTTTTCAGATCGTCATAATTATCGGTCGGGGTGATCCGCGCCATGAAAGCATCGGCTTTTTCCTGCGTCATCTTGCCGCGCTTCACGCCTTTGTCGACGATCTTCTGGCTATAGTCGATCGCCTTTTGTGCTTCTTCCATATTGCGGTCGAGGACGATGACATTCATCCCGCCCTTGGCCGTGACATGGGTGATACCAGAGCCCATCAGACCAGCGCCGAGGACACCAACAGTCTTGAGTTCGGTGGGCGGAACGCCTTCCGGACGCATTGCGCCTTTGTCCGCCGCCTGCTTGTTCACGAACAAGGTGCGGATCATGTTCTTGGCTTGCGGGCCACTCAGCAGCTTGGTGAAATATTTGCTTTCCACTTTGAGCGCGGTATCAATGGGCAGCATCGAACCTTCATAAAGGCAGGACAGGATCGCCTTAACCGCTTCGTAATTGCCCTTGCTCTGTTTCAGCGCCATCGCGGATGAACCGAGATAAAGCGGCACGGCGCGCGGGTCCATCGAACCGGCACCGCCAGGGAATTTCCAGCCCTTCTTGTCCCAGGGCGCCGAAGCTTTCGGATTGGCTTTGACCCACTCTTTCGCCTTGGCAACAACGTCTTCGGCCGGGGCGACTTCATCGACAATTTTTTGCGCGAGGGCTGCCTGCGGGTTCATTGGCTGCCCCATCATGATTGCCATGCCAGCTGCTTGCAGGCCAGCGAGACGCGGCAGACGCTGTGTTCCGCCACCACCGGGCAGCAGACCAACTTGTACCTCAGGAAGGCCGAGCTGCAATTTCGGATGGTCGGCACAGACGCGATAGTGGCAGGCCAGCGCCAGTTCCAGACCGCCGCCCAGAGCCAGACCGTTGATTGCGCAGGCAACCGGTTTTGCATGTGCCTTGCCTTTTAACAGGTCTTTCGCGCTGTTGCCGCCTGTTTCCATCTTGCGCAAAATAGCGTTCAATCCCCAAGCCTGTTCAAACGCTTCTTTCATCGTTTCGGCCTTGGAAGAACCGAGCATGTTGAGGTCGGCACCGGCGAGGAAACCGGATTTTTTACCCGATGTAATAACCGCGCCTTTGATATCATCATTGGCAATCAGCTCGTCGACGAATTTCGGGAAGTCAGCCATCAGGCCTTCGTTCCAGACGTTCATCGACTGGCCGGGAAGGTCGATGGTGACAAGGGCAATGCCGTCGCTGTCAATATCGACGGTGAGTGTTTCGTAAGTCATGATTTTTGTCCTGCTAAATATGGGATTGGAGTGATTGGAGGCTCTCGCCGCGCTCTAGTTCACCCGCTCAATGATGGTGGCAATGCCCATGCCGCCGCCGATGCACAGCGTCGACAAAGCGGTCTGCTTGTTGGAGCGTTCCAGCTCGTCCAGCACCGTGCCAAGGATCATCGCGCCCGTGGCGCCCAAAGGATGGCCCATGGCAATCGCGCCGCCATTCACATTGATATCGCTATGATCGACATTCATCGCTTCCATGAAGCGCAGGACGACAGCTGCAAAAGCTTCGTTCAACTCCCACACGTCAATGTCGCTGGCTTCCATGCCCGCGCGTTTGAGCGCTTTTTGGGCGGCAAATTCAGGGCCGGTGAGCATGATGGTTGGCTCTGATCCGATCGACGCCATGGAAACAATCCGCGCCCGTGGCTTCAGCCCATATTTTGTGCCTGCTTCTTCGTTGCCGATCAGCACGGCTGCTGCACCGTCAACAATACCGGAGCTGTTGCCGGCATGGTGGACGTGATTCATTTTCTCGACATCAGGATGCTTGAGGATCGCAACATCATTAAAGCCGGGCATCTGCTCACCCATCATCTGGAAAGCGGGGTTGAGTGAACCCAAAGACTGCATGTCGGTTTCGGGGCGCATCAACTCGTCATGGTCGAGAACGGTTTCGCCAATAACATCCTTGATCGGCAGGATCGATTTTTCGAAACGCTTTTCTTCCCAGCTTTTGCCAGCACGTTTCTGGCTCTCGACCGCATAGGCGTCGACATCATCGCGGCTATAGCCATATTTGGTGGCGATCAGATCGGCGGAAATACCCTGCGGCACGAAATATTCCTGAAACACGAGGGTGGGGTCAGCCATGCCGCCCAAACCGTCGCTGCCCATCGGGATGCGGGACATCGACTCAACGCCGCCGCCAACGGCCAGATCTGCTTCGCCAGATTTAACCTTGCCAGCTGCGATATTTACGGCTTCGAGGCCGGAACCGCAGAAACGGTTGACCTGGATCGCGGAGGTTGTGTCGGCATAGCCAGCTTTGAGGGCTGCCATACGGCTGATGACTGCGCCCTGTTCGCCAACGGGGGAGACACAGCCATAAGCAATATCTTCGACTTCATGACCGTCCAGTTCGTTGCGGTCATTGACTGAAGCAAGCACCTGAGATGCAAGATCAAGGGCGGTGATTTCATGCAAGCTGCCGTCGCTGCGGCCTTTCCCGCGCGGGCTGCGCACAGCGTCATAAATATAGGCTTCGGTCATGCGATATTCCTTATTTTGAAAAAATCTGAACTATTAAGTGCATAGTTAATGTTGCGCTGCAGCACAGTCAAGCAGTTTACGTAAACGTCAATCAAGAAAGAGAGCGACTCGCCTTGTCCTTCTTCTGCTTCCGACCAGTCTAGCCGGGCTCAAGAGCTATTCAAGCCAGAAGCCTATTCAAGGATGCTTTGATATTTCTGGCTGAAGACATCACGGCCGACAATATAGCGCATGATCTCGCTACTACCGGCATAGATCCGGCTCATCCGCGCATCGGTGAAAATGCGGCTGATCTCATATTCCTTCATATAGCCCGCGCCGCCATGCAATTGCAGACCCAGATCGGCCATTTCCCATTCAATCTCACTGCCCAGCATCTTGCCCTTCGCCGCGATATTGGCATTGAGCCCGCCCTGATTATGCACCTCGACGCAATGGTCGATATAGACTTGCAGCATATCAATCTTGGCATCCATCTCTGCCATCTTGAACTGGGTGTTCTGCATGTCCGACAGCTTCTTGCCAAATACATCGCGTTCCATGACAAATTCCCTGGTCACGTCAAAAGCCCGCCGCGCAGACGCGCCATAGCCGACCATGCCGATCAGTCGTTCCTCGGCCAAACCTTCCATCAGATGGATAAAGCCCTTGCCCGGTGTACCGAGCTGATTTTCCTTTGGAATTCTGACGTTATTAAAAAATAGCTCCGCTGTATCCTGCGCATGCAGACCGATTTTCTCCAGATTCTGACCGCGTTCAAAACCTTCCATGCCGCGCTCGACAATCAGCAACACCATTGCATGCTTGTCGTCGACGCCGGCAATCTTCGCGGCAACAATCACGACGTCGGCATTGATACCGTTGGAGATATACGTCTTCGACCCGTTCAGCACCCAGTGATCGCCATTATCGGTGGCGGTTGTCTTCATGCCGGACAAGTCACTGCCGGCGCCAGGCTCGGTCATGGCGACGGCGAGGATAGTTTCACCGCTGACGCATTTGGGCAGGAAGCGCTCACGCTGTTCCTCGTTTCCGATATTCTTGAAATAGGGGCCAACCAGACGGCTATGCAGCGTGTTATACCATTCGGCGCAGCCCGCCCGGGTGGTTTCCTCAATGATAATCTGCTCATAGCGGAAATCATCATCACCCATGCCGCCATATTTTTCATCCGGCCAGATCATCAGGAAGCCCTGATCACCGGCTTTTTTGAAAATCTCGCGGTCGACTATGCCTGCTTCGCGAAATTCGTCCATGCGCGGAGCAACTTCATCTGCCAGAAAGCGGCGATAAGCATCGCGGAACATATGCTGTTCTTCGGTAAATTTACGCATGGGAGGAATCCTTCGAATTTATCTGATAAGCGCCAATATGGCCATCAAGCGCGATATCGAATCGGCTTTAACCGGTCAATTAAAACATGGGTCGGACACCGGCTGCAACCTGTTCTTTTTGCCATGAGCGCTGATCCCAGTTGGCCGTTGCAATTGTTTGAAAAGCCTTGTTAAGAGGTTCAATGGCGAAAAATGAAGACAGACCATTCATATTGGGCCTTGGCGGCACAACCAATCCGCACAGCTCGACCGAACAGGCATTGGCCATTGCCCTGAAGACTGCGTCGGAAGCTGGTGCAGAGACAGAATTGTTCGGATCGGAGCGGCTTTGCGCTCTTCCTCATTATCTTTCGGATCCTGCCGGACTCAATGAAACCGGTAAGGCGCTTGTAGAATCCGTCCGCCGCGCTGACGGGATCATATTGGCCAGTCCCGGTTATCATGGGACCATCTCGGGTCTGGTCAAAAACGCCGTTGATTATATTGAGGAAACGGCGGGCGATGACCGGGTCTATCTCGATGGCCTGCCCGTCGGATTGATTGTTACCGCCTATGGCTGGCAAGCGACTGGTTCAACCTTGGCGGCGATGCGCTCGATTGTTCATGCGCTGCGCGGCTGGCCGACACCGCTTGGTGTGGGGATCAATGCGTCGGGCGGGATATTCAAAGACGGCCTGTGTGCGGACGAAAGTGTGAACGAGCAGCTCTGCCTTGTCGCCCAACAGGTTATGCGTGGTTCGCACCGGCGAGAATATCGCGATCAATAATTATTCCGGCGGTGAATTGCCGTAAAAGTCCCGATACCAGCCGACAAAGCGTTTCAAACCGTCTTCCAGCATGACTTCCGGCTCATAGCCGGTCAGCGCATGCAGCTTTGACACATCAGCATAGGTTGCCGTGACGTCCCCGGGTTGCATGGGGCGCATGATCTTCTCTGCTTTCATCCCAAGCGCTTGCTCCAGGGCCTCGATCATGTCCATCAGACCGACGGGCCGACTATCACCGATATTCAAGACCCGATGTTCGCCAGAGGCTGGCGGATTGTCCAGTGACCCCAATATGCCGTCAACGATATCGTCAATATAGGTGAAGTCCCGGGCCATTTTACCTTCGCCGTAAACTTCGATGGGCTCGCCAGCGAGGATCTTTTTGGTGAATCCGAAATAGGCCATGTCCGGCCGGCCCCATGGCCCGTAGACAGTGAAAAACCGCAGACCGGTTTGCGGAAAGCCGTATAGCTTTGCATAGGATGCGCTCATCAATTCGCAGGAGCGTTTGGTCGCTGCATAAAGCGACACAGGATCAACAGCGGGCTCTTCTTCTACAAAACCCTCGCCGCCCATCGGTTTGTCGCCATAGACGGAGCTGGAAGAGGCGTAGACGAGGTGCTCAAAATCCGGCGCATGGCGGCTGGCTTCCAGCAGGCTTAAATGGCCTTCCAGATTCGACTTTTGATACGCGAATGGATTGTCGATGCTATAACGCACACCGGCCTGGGCGGCGAGATGGATGATGCGCTTCACGCCGTTATCCTGCACCAGTTTACGCACGCCCTCAGCGTCGGAGACATCCAGTTCGGCAAATTGAAACCCTGTCAATTTCTGCAAGTTTTCAAGCCGCGCCGCTTTTAGCTTCGGATCATAATAGTCATTCAGATTATCGATACCGATGACGCTCTCTCCGCGCGCGACCAGTTGTTGAGAAACCGCGTGGCCGATAAATCCCGCTGCGCCGGTAACCAATACGGCGTCAGAACGACATAATTTATCATCCATTTGGTTCATAAATTCATTCCTCGATCATTCAGGATCATCGTCCTGCGCAGTAACAGCAAAAAACAAAGATTTCCAATGGGGTGACTTCGGTTCAGCCCGTTTATCCATCAAATCGCGCAACATAGTCGTCAATATGGCGGAGAGATTGCGCAATGGTTTCCTCGTCGAGAAACGAACCGCGGAAGCTATTTTTAGCCAGCGCGATGATGTCATCCTTGTCGAGGTTCAGGGCAGATGCGGTCGCCTCGTAATTATCATTCAGATATCCGCCAAAATAGGATGGGTCGTCGGAATTGATGGTGGCGTGCAAGCCAAGGTCCAGCATTTTTTTCAGCGGGTGGTCTTTGAGATTATCGACCACGCACAGCGACAGATTGGACAAGGGACAGACAGTTAGCGTCATTTGATTGTCTTGCAGTCTTTGAACAAGCCGAGGGTCTTCCAATGACCGGTTGCCGTGGTCCATGCGCTCTATCTTCAAAATGTCGAGGGCTTCCCAGACATAGTCCGGTGGCCCTTCTTCGCCAGCATGGGCCACTGCCTTGAGGCCAAGGGCTTTAGCTTTGGCGAAGACTTTCGCAAATTTGGAGGGCGGATGACCCAGTTCGGATGAATCGAGCCCAACCCCGGATATTCTGTCGAGATAAGGCGTTGCCTCCTCCAGCGTTGCGAGCGCATCCTCTTCACTCAAGTGACGCAGGAAGCACATGATCAGCTGCGATGATATATTCAGGTCCGATTGCGCATCATCCATTGCGCGCAATATGCCGTCTATTGCGGTTGAAAAGGCGACCCCGCGCTCGGTATGACCCTGCGGATCGAAAAATATCTCGGCATGGATTGCATTGTCAGCGTGGATACGCCGAAAATAGGCCGTGGTCAGGTCATAGAAATCCTGCTCGGTACGCAGGACATTCATTCCTTGATAATAGATATCCAGGAAATCCTGCAGATTTGAGAAGGCATAGGCCTTGCGCACTTCTTCGGCCGAAGCAAAGGGTATGTCGATGGCGTTGCGCTGAGCCAGCGCAAACATCATTTCCGGTTCAAGCGATCCTTCAATATGCAGATGCAGTTCGGCTTTCGGAATACCGGCAATGAAGGCGCCGCGCTGTTCGGGGGATGCAAAAGACATATCTAGCTCTTTATCATGACAGGGTTGCGGATTTCTTCTTCATCAAAAATGATCGCAGCATCCGATTTATTTGCGCATATTTCGTCTTTGGTCAGTCCGTCCAGCTCGTGCGGAAAGATCAACCAGTCCTCGGTCTCGTGAATAAAGAAATCGGGCTTCAGAGCCGTCTTGTTACGCGAAGGTTTACTATAGACCGTGGCCACCCGAACATCCTTCGGCATATTATGGCGGCATCGCTCACCCAGTTCTTTGAGGAACGCTTCTATGCTTCGGCCACTGTCAAACACATCATCGACAATCAGCAAATTATCTTCCGGATTGAGCGTATCGATCAAATAGCCGAGCGCAAATACCCGCACGGATCGTTCCTGTTTATCAATACCGGAATAGGAAGATGTCCTAATGGCAATATGATCCGTCGAGACGCCATGGAATTCCAATATCTCCTGGACCGCAATGCCGACCGGTGCACCGCCGCGCCAGATGCCGACAATATGAGTTGGCGAAAAATCGCTTTTCAATATCTGCATGCCCAGCCGAAAGCTGTCCGACAATAAGGCGTCGGCAGTGATATATGTTTTTGCGATGGGTGTTTCTGAGACCATATTGATCACATTCTCCGGCTGCCTTTGGGAACGCTATCACGAACAAAATCCTAGGATATTATCGCATTAGCATTATGCAGGGAGATAAGTAGCCGCTGTTTCACACATGTTAAACCCATATTTCCCGGAGAGCCGAATATGACACTGATCGTCCACCATCTTAACAATAGCCGGTCCCAGCGGATATTATGGCTGCTTGAGGAAATCGGCCGCCCTTATGAGATTCGCCACCATCAGCGTGATGCCGTAACCAATCAGGCGCCGCCCAGCCTGACTGCGCTGCATCCTTTGGGCAAGTCGCCAATGATCGAAGATGACGGACGCATGATCATCGAATCCGGCGCGATTGTGGAACATATCTGTGCGCATCACGGCGGCGGGCAATACGTGCCAGAGCGCGGGACGGATGACTATGTTCGTCATCTTGAGCTGATGCATTTTGCCGAAGGGTCGGCAATGACGCCAATTTTGCTGAACCTCTATGTGGGCCGGCTGGAAGAGGCTGGCGCGCCGTTGATGCCGCGGATCAACGAACAGCTGACCAGCCACTTTGACTTCATGGAAAACGAACTCAGCCCGTCCGGCCATTTTATTGGCGACAATCTTAGCGCCGCCGATTTCATGCTCAGTTTTCCTGCAGAAGTGGCGATTGCCCAGGGCCGCGGGAAAACCCATCCTAAGCTGGCCGCATTTGTTAAGGAATTACAATCGCGCCCTGCTTATCAAAGAGGTCTTGAGAAAGGCGGAGAATATAGCTTCGCCTCGACCTGAAGCAGTGGGCACAATAAAACTGCAATAGCACCGTCACAGCAGAGTCACGAACAACGCATATTTTTGGAACAAGCAATCCCTAGGGCACCCTCAAATCGAGGGAGTTCTTAAAATATGTCTGCACAAAAAAATATCCGCCGCCTTGCCGTTTACTCAGCGCTGTTTGCTACCGCAGCTATGCCGGTGACGGCTTGGGCGGGGACGATTGTCGGCACGGTCAGCGATCCAAGCGAAACCCGCGGTTTGCAATCCGCGCAGGTGCGGATTGTCGAGCTGGACCGGACGGCCACAACCGGCCGTGACGGCAGCTATCGCTTTCCCGATGTTCCTGCGGGCAGCTACACGCTTGAAACACGCTATGTCGGGGCGGACACGATCCAGACTCGGGTCACGGTTTCTGAGACAGGTCTGACCCGTACAGATATTGTTCTGCGGTCTGGTGACAACAATGAGATACTGGTGATCGGGCAAAGTGCGAACCAGGCGAGCGCTCTGTCCCGCAAGCGTGAGGCCGACGGGGTTTCATCCGTTCTGACGCGCGATGCAATCGGACAGTTTCCTGATCAGAATGTTGCAGAATCGCTTCGTCGTTTGCCGGGACTCAATGTACTCAATGACCAGGGTGAAGGACGCTTTGTATCGGTTCGCGGCCTGGACCCAAGCTTGAACAGTTCGTCGCTGAACGGCGTTCGCATTCCCTCGCCCGAGGATGACGTCCGGTCGGTGGCGCTGGATGTTATTTCCAGTGATCTGATTGAATCGATCGAAGTCAAAAAATCGCTTACACCGGACATGGATGGCGACACGATCGGGGCTTCTATCGAGATTAATACGGTCAGTGCTTTTGACCGCAAAAAGGACCTGCTCACGGCGAAAGTGGAGGGCAGTTATAATGACTATTCGGGCGAGGTTACACCTAAGGCAAGCGTCGATTTTTCGACGCGGCTGACAGATGACATCGGCATTGCGGGCGGCTTCTCTTATTATAATCGCGAGTTCGAGACGGATAATATTGAAGCCGAAGGTTGGGACATAAATGACGACGGTGTGGTCTATGCCGATGAAGTTCAATATCGCGACTATGATGTCGAGCGCGAACGGATCAGCGCGTCGCTTTCTCTTGATTTCCGCGCCAGCGACAGCACCGAACTTTATGCTCGCGGCGTTTACAGTCAGTTTGACGATCAGGAGTTTCGTCGGCGTACGACGTTCAAATTGGACGAAGAGGCGAGTAGCGGCGATGCGAATAGCGCATTGTTTGATGATGCCGGTGGTGAGATAGAGATTGAGCGGGACAATAAGGATCGCTTTGAAAGTCAAAAAATCCGCTCTGTTGTCTTGGGCGGCAAGACCGAAACCGGACCATGGAAAATTGAATATTCCGGCAGCTGGGCCAAATCGAGCGAGTTTGAAGATGGTTCCGTAGATCCCACGAAATTCTCGAATGATTTTGATGGCAACGGCGTCAGCGTGCTATTTGACTATAGCGACGACCGGACACCGTTTTTCAGCTATCCCACAGGAGCGGCCCTTGCCAATGATGCCAGTATCTACGCACTGGACGATGTTGAGCTGACAACTCTTTCGGACTCACAAGATGAAGAATTTGCTGCCCGTCTCGACGTGTCACATGTCTTCGCAATGGGCAGCGGCGAATTCACCGTGCAAGGCGGCTTTAAAGGTCGTTGGCGTGAAAAGAGTTTCGATAAGGATGTCGAGTTTTATGAAGATGACAGTGGAAACTATTTTCTCGATGATGTGCTGGGAGAGCAAACCTATCGCTTGACCGACCTCGGGCCATTTACCAGTCGTCGGGGCCCGACGGAATATTTCCGCGCCAATTTCAGTGATTTTGAGTTGCAGGAAATTGACAGCCAGTTTGACTCTGCAGTGTCCGACTATGTCAATCAGGAAGATATTTACGCAAGCTATTTGCTGGGCCGCTGGGATAGCGACAAGCTACGGGTCATTGGCGGCGTTCGTTTTGAACGGACCGAGAATGATATCTCGGCCAACACTGTGACCTTGGGTGAAGAGGGTGCAACTGTGGATGGGGTAGAGCTGACCGATGACACTGTCTTCGTGACGCCTAATAATTTTGCCCGCAGCTATGATGACTGGCTGCCGAGCCTGAACATCCGTTTTGAACCACAGCGCAATCTGGTGTTGCGAGCCGCTGGATATCGCAGTTTGGTCCGACCGAATCTGCAGGATCTGGCGCCCCGTTTTGCGGTGGAGCAGAATGATGATGATGAACGGGAAGGCGAATTTGGCAATCCTGACCTTCTTCCTTACGAGGCCTGGAATTTTGACGCGTCGGCTGAATATTATTTCAGCTCCAACGGTGCGATTACGGCCAATGTCTTTTACAAGGATATCAAGAATTTTATCGTCGATAGTTTTAACGAAGCCGAAGAAGAAGATGCAAACGGTGATCTGATCCCACTACTCTTTCAGGGCATTCCTTATACCGAGGCTGTGATCCCTGTTAATGGGCCGAGCGCGGAAGTATTCGGATTTGAGTTTGGATTTGCGCAAGCCTTTACCTTCCTGCCCGGCCCGCTTGATGGCCTGCTGTTCAATTTCAACTATACCTATACGGATGCAACCGGATCGGTGTTTGCCGAACCCAACAGCACGGCGACCAGAGACATACCGTTGCCAAGCAGTTCCAAGCATACGTTTAATGCGGTTCTGGGCTATGAAAAAGGGCCGGTAAATTTCCGGCTCGCGGGCACATACCGCGATCGGTATCTGGATGAACTGGGGGCTGAGGCCAGCGAAGACCGCTATGTCGACAATCACTTCCAGCTGGATGCCAGTATCAAATTCAAATTGACCAAGAACATCCGGCTGTTCGGGGAGTGGATTAACATCAACAACGCCAAATATTTTGCCTATCAGAATTTCGACACACGCAAACGACTGCTGCAATATGAAGAATATGGTTCGACATTCAAATTCGGCGCGAAGGTGAATTTCTGATGCGGCGGTTGAGAAAAGCCCTGTTGATCGGCAGCTGTTTCTTCGCTGGTGCTTGTGGCGAACAGGCTGCTCCAGGTCCGGATATTACCGCTGTGCCTGCTGTCGCGGAAACCGAAAGCGTTGGCACGGTCGGTGATGATGCGGCCGATGATCCGGCCATCTGGCGAAACCCGAACGATCCTTCGCAGAGCCTGATCATTGGGACGGACAAAAAGGCCGGCATCCATATTTATGATCTGAAGGGACAACAAAAATCGTTCCTTGCAGCTGATGCTGTGAATAATGTTGATATCAGAACGGTGTCTTCCGCGTCCGGTGACGTGATCCTGGTTGGCGCCAGTGATCGTAGTGATCGCACGCAACCTCGTCTCGCGCTCTACACGCTGGATAGCGAAAACATAAAATTGAAAGCGCTGACCAATATCGCAGTGGGCACGGGCGAAGCATATGGGTTCTGCTTTGGCCTATTGGGCGATAGCAATTTGCGTGCTTTCATCGTGACCAAAGAAGGCAGCATCATCGATATGTCTGTCGGGATTTCAAAAGCCATGCCGACTGTTAACGTAAACCGCACTTTCAAACTGGAAACACAGCCGGAAGGCTGCGTGGTCGATGATCGTACGGGCATGCTTTATGTCGGCGAAGAAAATGTCGGAATCTGGTCGTTCAATCTCAAGCAAGACGCGCCTGAACCGGTGCAGTTTGCTGTGCTGAAGGCGGGTGAATTGACCGCTGATGTCGAAGGTCTGGCGCTGGCTCCGGAGGGTGCATCCGGCGGCTATTTGCTGGCGTCGAGCCAGGGCGACAACAGCTATGCGATTTATGAACTTGAAAGCGGTATATTTCGCGCGCGTTTTGCGGTTGAAGATGGTGTCATAGACACGACATCAGATACGGATGGCATTGAGCTGATCCTTGGCGATTTTGGCCCGGACTATCCCGGCGGGCTTTTTGTTGCACAGGATGGTGACAATGGTGAAGGCACGCAGAATTTCAAATTCCTGTCCTGGGACGCCATCCGCAAGTCTTTGAATCTCTAATCCGTGGTGTTCTGAATGCCGGTTAGAGATTGAACACGCGGCGGGCATTGCCAAACAGAAAGGCATCCTCTTGTTCGCGGGAAAGGTCGAGCTGATCCAGATGCTGCAGGCACTGTTCTGGAGAAAGCATGGGCCAGTTCGTTCCGAACATTACCCGCTTGGACCCGATCCCCTTCATGAAGCTGACGAAGTCGTCGGGAAGACGATGAACGGCATAAGCCGACGTATCGGCATGGAAATTGGGAAACTTGATGGTTAGCGATGTCAGCTCGTCAATCCATGGAAAGCCGACATGACCGCCGACGACCACCAGTTCCGGGAAGTCCAGTAAGACATCTTCAAGATAGGGAATGGGGCGTCCTGTTTCTGATCGCAGCAGCGGCCCGGTATGCCCGACCTGCGTGCAGAACGGTACGCCAAGATCAACACAGGCTGCATAAACGGGATAATAATGGCGGTCATTGGGCGGCAGATCCCACAACCATGGGACTACGCGAACGCCGACAAATTTTTCACCGTCCACCCATTTGCGGATATCCCGGACGGCCTGCATCGGATTGCTGAGATCAACGGTGGCGAGGCCGCGAAACCGATCCGGCGCGCTGTCGATTTGATCGCTTACTTCTTCATTGCTGATCAGAGAGCCTTGCGGTCCATGCCAGGCCGACAAAAGGGAGATATCCACGCCCGCTGTGTCCATTGCCCGCAAAGTGGACTCGGTAGACGGGATGAGGGGGGCTCCGGACTGACCTGTCCACCGTAGCAAGGTTTCCAGCCATGGGGCCTTGGCCATCCGCTCCGTTGTCATCTGCGCCCAGACATCAATCGCGCCCATATCAATCTCCTCTTGCAATAAACTACACATATGTAGTAATTGGATATGAGTAAAATTGTCAACAAGAAAAAAATGCCGCTATAACTGGGTGGAGAGATTGGGAATGAAAGGTTCGTAATGCCAAGCCGCAAGAGAGTTGAGCAGTTTATTGACGCCGTGGTGCATGGGGATCATGCTGAGGCCATAAAAGAATTTTATCATGCAGATGCAACAATGCAGGAAAATTGTGAGCCGCCACGCTGCGGCCGCGATAATCTGATTGCACATGAAAAGCAGGCGATGGGCCGGTTGCAAGAGATGAAAACACATCCACCTGAATCGGTGCTGGTGGATGGTGATGAGGTGATGATCATGTGGACATTTGATGCAACGGACAAGCAAGGTGTGACGCGCAGGCTCAATGAAATTTCTCATCAGGTCTGGTCCGCTGATGGCATCATGAAAGAGCGGTTTGTCTATGACAGTGCAACCGCCTGGCAAATTGTTGAACCGGCTTGATCAGAAAAGCCCATCGCGGTCTGTTTATTTCCGAAGCCATCCTCTAACGTCCTGAGGAACAGTTTGAACAGGACATCAAATTTATGAATCTCAAAGACAAAATCATCATTATCACGGGAGCCGCAAGCGGCATCGGGGCTGCTATGGCGCGGTGTTTTGCCGCAGCGGGCGCCAAGCATGTTGTATGTGCCGACCGGGACATGGCAGGCGCGCAATCCGTTGCCACTGAAATCGACGGAACGGCGATACAGACGGATGTGTCTTTGGAAGCTGATATCACATCTCTTATCGAGACGGTCGAGCGGGACATTGGTCCAATTGACCTGTTCGTGTCCAACGCCGGAATCATCATGGAGGGCGGCGTCGAGGTCGGCGACGATGGCTGGCAGAAAATCTGGGACATTAATGTCCTGGCGCATATTCGTGCCGCCCGTATCCTCGTTCCTAAAATGCTGGCCCGCGGCGGTGGATATATTTTGAGCACCGCGTCTGCCGCCGGACTGCTCGCACAAATCGGATCTGCGCCTTATTCCGTCACCAAACATGCGGCAGTCAGTTTTGCCGAATGGCTCGCGATCACTCATGGAGATGACGGGCTGAAAGTATCAGTGCTTTGTCCGCAAGGTGTGGCAACGGCAATGACGGCCGATATTGATACGTCAACGGTAGCGAAAGACGGTATGCTGACAGCCGAAGCGGTTGCGCAGATCACATTGGATGCCATTGAAGAAGAACGCTTTTTGATCCTGCCGCATCCGCAAGTGGCCGACTATATCAAGCAAAAGGGCAGTGACCCGGAGCGCTGGATTTCAGGCATGCAAAGATGGCAAGCAATGCTGACCGAGCAGGCATCCTAACACTAATGTCCTGATAAAATGGAGCATTGGGCAGAGGTGCCAGTGCGACTAGCCTCCCGATTAAATATAAAGGAGGATTCGAGATGGCATTGGTATCAGTGGTCGGCGCAACCGGGCGTCAGGGATTGGCACAAATCAGACAACTGGGCGCAACGGGCCATAGGGTACGGGCGCTGTCACGGAGCGAAACACCTGATTTGGGCGGGAGCAATGTCGCTGATGAAGCGCGGATTTTTGATCTGTATGATGAGGACACCTGGGTCCCGGCTTTCGAAGGATCGGACGCAGTTTTCTATACCCATCCCTTGCAAGCACGAGAGGACCGGGCGACTCTAACTGGCCGGGTTGCTGCGGCTGTACAAACAGCAGGCGGCAAACGTTTTATCTGGAATACGTCCAGCTGGATCCCCGAGCGTCCTGGCGATCCGTTCACCTATGGCAATAACACGATCGCGGTAAATTCGATTTTTCGTTCAGGTGTTCCGGCTACAGTTTTCGGTTCGGTGCTGTTCATGGACAACCTGCTCACCAACTGGGCCCGTCCGTTCATTGTCGACGAAAGTCGCTATGTCTATCCGCATGAGGCGCATTTGGAAGCGAACTGGATCAGCCTGGATGATGTCGGCAAATGCATGGTGGCAGCAATGGAGCGGCCCGATTTTGAAGGATCATGGATGAATATCGGCGGGCCCCAACGGATCAAGCCGCCACAGGTCGCCAAAATCCTGTCCAAGGTTTTTGGTCGCGAGATCAAATATGATCCCTGCACGCCAAAGGAATTTGGTGACCTGTTAGTGGGTGCATTTGGTGATGACGTGCCGGAAGAAAATCGCGCCACCATGTCTGCGGGAATCGCGGCCTTCTACGAATATAATAACAAGGCCGAGACCAAACCTTTTGAGGTATGTACAGATTTCATGCAGCAACGCTTGCCAGAGGTAGAGTTTGAAACGCTGGAGCAATGGGCGATGCGGCAAGACTGGTCAGACGACGCGCACAGACCACCTGCAGGTTAATTTGATGACCAAACGATTGGAAGGCAAGGTCGCGCTCGTCACGGGCGGTGCCTCTCGCCCCGGTATCGGTGCTGCCATTGCGGAACGGTTGGCGGAAGAAGACGCGATCGTCGTGGTTAGCGATATCGATCATCTTGGAGTGGAGGAAACCGCTGCTTTGATCAGCGAAAAGGGCGGCAATGTAACAGCAGTCAAACAGGATGTGACCTCGCAGCAGGACTGGGAAGAAGTGATGGCGGCTGTGCTTGCCGAGCACGGACGGCTGGACGTGCTGGTGAATAATGCCGGTATATTGGATGTGGCGGCGATTAACAGCGACAGAGCTGTGCCGGCGCTGCGCAAGCAGTTTGAAGTTAATGTTGAGGGTAGTTTTATCGGAACCCAGGCAGCTGTCGCGGCGATGCGGCAATCCGGCGGGGGATCGATTATCAATCTGTCGTCTGTGGCCGGGCTAGTCGGTTTCCGTGGCAGTGCCAGCTATGCAGCATCGAAAGGTGCGGTAAAACTGTTTAGCAAATCGGTGGCGCTGGAAGTGGCGGAAGAGAATATTCGGGTCAATACAGTGCACCCGGGGATCATTCGCACCAATATGCAAAGCGCAGGTGCAGACACAAACTCGGACAATTATGCGGCGATAGAGGCGGCAATTCCGGCCGGCAGATTAGGTGAACCAAGGGATATTGCGAATTGCATATTATTTCTGGCATCGGATGAATCGAGCTATATCACTGGTGCGGAATTTGTTGTCGATGGGGGCTACACGGCGCAATAGCGTATATTTTTTTGCCAGAATGAACCTTTTGGCGCTTTGCTTCGACTATAGGGGTAAAGGCCATCAGGATATCTATGCGCTACAGTGTTACAGACCGGGTTTATGACGAATTGTTGCTCAACCGCATTCAGGCCGGAGACCGGCGCGCGGGAGAGCGATTAGCGGCGAGATGGCATCCGCGTCTGATGCGCACATCCTACCGGCTTTTGCGTGACGAAGAACAGGCGCGTGCCGCCGTGCAAGAAGCATGGAGCGGCATTTGCAAAGGGTGGCGCAGGTTACGCAATCCCTCCCGATTTCCGGCATGGGCTTACACGATCCTGCACCGCAAATGCGCAGACCAGATAAGCAAGAACCAGAAGCATAGAAGCCTTCATGCCGTTGCAGTTGAAGATGCGGACATTTCCGTAGCGCCGCGCGGCGAAGATAAGGTTACCATTGATCAAGCCTTTGATCGTTTGAGCGATGACCACCGCATGGCGGCTCTGCTCTATTTTGGTGAAGGCCTGACGATCAAGGAAATTGCCGAGGTAACGGGCACGGCAATTGGCACAGCAAAATCCCGACTGTTTCATGCGCGCCGACAGTTAAAGGCAGCGCTTGATGACGAACCAAATGAAGGAGAAACATGATGACAAAATTTGATGATAAGCTTGGCGCCTCACTCAGCGCCGATGATCGAGCGTTTTTGGAAGATCTGGAAGACGGGCGCGGATTGTTCGAACAACTGGGCACCGCTTTTCAGGGGCCAATGCGCTTCTGGTCCTATTTGATGGGCCTCTACACACTGGGTTTTACCATATTGGCTTTTTTCTGCGGATGGCAGGCGATTGCAGCCGTGGAAGTTCGCGAAACCATCTTATGGTCGGCGGGCTGTATCATTTCATTCATTGCCATCGGCCTGCTGAAAATGTGGCTGTTCGACCGGATGAACACACTTACTATTTTGGGTGAGCTCAAAAAGATCGAACTGCGCGTCGCTCAAATTGGAGATGCACGCGGCTAAAACGGCTCAGGCGATCATCCGTTCGATAAACCAATAGGTGGCGATGATGCCGATGGCATAGGAGGTCGCTGTCTTGGCGGGTTGTAGCCATGATTGCTGAAAGCGGCGGATCAAAGCCAACACAGCAAAGGCAATCGCAACGATGATCAACTGTCCGATTTCGACACCCAGATTGAATGTGAGCAGCGCCATTGGCACATCATCCTGCGGCAATCCGATTTCAGCCAACGCGCCTGCAAAACCAAAGCCGTGGAGCAAACCGAAGAGGAAGGCGACGATCCACGGGAAGCGTTCCGACAGACGCGGCCCGTGGGTTTCATCATCCCTTTGTGCTTTGACGATTTCAACCGTGAGGAAAATAATCGACAGGGCAATTATCGCCTCGACGGGCTGCGAGGGCAGGGACAGATAGCCCAGTGTGGAGCCGATCAGGGTGATGCTGTGTGCAATGGTAAAAGCGGTCACCGTTTTGGCGACCAGCCAGCCGCCTTTCAGCAAAAGGACAAGCGCCAGCACGAATAGCAGATGATCAAAACCGAACACAATATGCTCAATCCCGATGACGGTATAGGTCCATGCGACATTGGCGATCGCTTCCTCCCGAACGATTGTGGCAATCGGTGCATCGGGTGTCAGGCGCAATGTTTGCGTTTCTTCATCAAGCGGTGCGATCCGCACCAGCGCATCAGTTGTGGCGAGTTCCAGTCCTTTAAGGCCAATGGACTGCCCGGCAAGGGAGCCGGAACATTTTAATGTTTGGCGGGTCAATATATTGGATGCGGCAAAGCGCCGTTCGGCTTCGCCAACGGGTGTACAGGATTCAGGAATTATCACGTCCCCCGTACGGCCCAATCGGGAGCGCGCGGACGCTTTCCACAGCACGGACCACTCGCCTTGAGATATCTGGTTCAGCTCCACATAAGCGGGGCGCAGTTCATCGGCATGGGCGTGAGATGCCCAAAACAGGCCGACGAAACAGACAAGAGCGAGCAGGCAGGTCTTCATTCCCGGCCAGAAACTTTAATATCATATTGCTTGCGATATTTTCCGAAGGCAGCTTCCTCCAAACGGGCTGTTTGTGCGGCCTGCCAATCATTGGTGACTGATTTTCGAACATCTTCCAGCGCCGGTGCTTTGCCGGGTATTTTCGCGGTAACTTTTACGAAATGTTGCCCAAATCCTGACTCCACCGGCCCCTGCCACTGACCAACGGGCAGGGTGCTAAGCTTTGCCGCGAACCTTTCTCCAAACTGGCGCGTAATTTGAGAAGCTTCCGTCTGTACCAGTTTGGCGGGGAGCGAAATGGGCTGTCTGATTGTGTTGGGCTCTACGGTTCCTTGATTCAAGTCATCCAGCTGGGCCAAAGTAGAGGGCTCCGGATCCTGGCCGAGATAGACCTGTTCGAGGTCATAAACTGAGGACAGAGCATATTTGTCAGGATGGTCATCCAGCCATTTCTGCAACAACGCATCCGACGGATTGTCTTCGGCATCTTCCTGATTGTCCAGAAACCGCATCTTGGTGAACAGGCGCCTGCGGATAAGTGGATCGTTGCGATCCAGACCGAGACGTAGTGCCTCGCGATAGTAGATTTCCTCTTTAATCTCTTGATCGATTAGGCCGTCCAGCTCGTCCTGTGTGGGCGGCCGGCGGAAATTTTGTACCCAGCCAGTCCGTAATCGCGCGACATCCGATTCACCGATGGTGATCTCATAATCCGCCGGATCACGGTTCGACCCGGTGGCCCAAAAAAAGGCGAATACCAGTAACGCGCCGCCCAGAAAATGGACCAAAGGTTCTTTCAGCAGTTTCATCTCCGCACGATATTCCCGATTGGACGCACAGACTCATTGGTCATGGGGTTAGCTTGTCGTTGCGGCTGGCGTGTACCAGATCGGCGATGAATAAGCCCGTTCTTGCTGAATTTTAATCACATCATCCGGCAGTGTCAGGCCGAATTTCAGCGCGTCGTAAACCGGCCATGTCGGTGTAGGAATTTCCAGCACGCGGACATAATAAAACGCATTTTGCGCCGCGTCGAAATCCGGATCTTGCCACCATGTGGTCAGCTCCGGCGCACCGATATTATTCTCCCAAGTGCCCTTGGTGAGATCAACCGTGTTCCCGACAGCATCAAGTTTTCCGTCAGCGCCGACCTTACGGCTATCCGGGCTGCTCCAGCTGATATTGTAGATTTTTTCGTAGGATTTCCCGCTGGAATCGACCCAGCCTTTAACGACTTGTATGCGATCCAGATTGGCACTTTCCGGATCCATCAAGGCAGAGATCAGGAAGGTCGGCGCTTTGCCATCTCCGCCGGAAAGATCGCCGCCCATTGGCACGCCCTTCGCATAGCCAGTTTTGACGAGATCGGCTGTATCGTCTTCGGTAAAATCAAACCCGCCAAAGAAACGTACCTGCATGCGTGGGCCGGTCGTCGCATAGACTTCACGGCGCATCATTGCATCGAAAATGGCTTCACGCGTGTTGCTGGTTGCCCAGACCGCGGCATAACCGCTTGACAGATAATGCCAACCAAAGCGGCCTCTGCGCGTGCCCAGATTTTGCGGGGCCAGTGCCCGGTCCTTATTGTTGATCTCATTGCCGCTATGCTTGCCGTAGAAATTATTCTCGTCGGCGGTCGCCAGTGAGGTGTGGCTATCGGTCGAACCGATCATGCCGAATTTGAAAGGATTGGCTCCTATTTTCAGCGTGAATTCCAGACCACGCTTCAACGCTTCGCGGGCATAGCTGCCGCCATAGCTTTCCGGTGGCATATCCTTGCCACAGCTCAGGTTGCACTTGTCCCAACCAGCATCACCAAAATCGGCAAATTCATCATTGGGAGAAAGGAACGGATGGCTTTCGCTGTCGCCTTTAATCTGCGTGACCTCGACAATTGGCTCGCGCAGTGCGCGCGTTTTTATATACGCCTCGTCAATCGGACTGCCGTCCAGCTTGTTCATCGCAAACATGCGGCCATTGGACACATTGCTGTTATGCGGGATGGCAAGGACTTTTCCGCCCGTGCTTTTTTCATAGGCCGCCATATAGGCCCAAAGCTGTTCCGGATCGCCGGCGTCAAAACTGGCAAAGGGAAGCATGGTGCCGGTCTTGTCCCCGCCGTCGCGGAACATCACTACGCGGTGCAGATTATCTCCGCCGGGCATCGGCGTATATTCAAACCCGTGAAAGGCAGTAAATTTGCCGGGCTCATTATATTCGTCGAGCTTCTCGCCATGCTCAGTCCATAACGATTTGATCCGGTCTGCAGATTCTTCTGGATCGAAAAGACCCTCGGGTAAAGTTCCCGCAGCAGCGCCATCGATCAATTCGGCTGTGACCGCCAGTGAGCCTTCATCGCTTTCGTGCATCATGTCATACCAGCGGAGCAGAAAGTCATTGCCCAAAAGCGCAATACGGGGGGCTTCATAAAGCGCCTTGGTTGCGCCCACCGCGTCGCTATGGTCCGCGATAACCAGAAAGTCGAGTGGGCGGGAAAGCTTGGCCTTTTCACCCTTGGTTGCTGTCACTTCCTCGCCTTTGGCAAAGCGCAAGGCTGCCTCTGTGTCGAGCCGGTTGCCAAAACCAAATGCATCAATGCTGTTGTCGGTGTGGAGATGGGTATCGCCCCAGAAGACCTGTTCGGGATATTCGGTGTTGGTGACTTCGGCGCCCGAGCCACCAGATCCGCCATCTTTGCCGCATCCTGAAATGACCAGTGCCGTCGAGCAGGCCGCTAGTAAAAGTGCTTTGCGCATCATATTTTCCCTCATCCTATGGAGAGAAAACTATCGGTCATCCGGTCATCGCGCAAGGATTTCATGACTAGCCATTTTGTCAGACGGATTCCGTAGCGTCATCGCGATGACATGTGAAGACTGGCCAGCTGGCTTTAGCTGTCAGCGGAAAAATATGGTCGATCACCGGCGATTGTGGCGCGCTCCATGATACGCCGCGCGGGGAAATAATCGGATGCAGCAAAATGTTGGGACGCGCGGTTATCCCAAAAAGCAATGGCACCTTTTGTCCATTTGAAGCGGCACTGAATTTCCGGATTGGCAGCCGTTGCGTAGAGCCTCCGGAGCAGTTCCTGACTCTCGTCTGCATCCATGCCCACTATATGGCTGGTAAAGGCACTGTTTACGTAGAGACTGCGTAAACCTGTTTCCGGATGGGTGCGCACCACGGGATGTTCCTGTGGCGGATATTGGTCATGCAGTTCTTCGGGCTTTTTGTTCAGACGTTTGGCGAACACTCTGGCGATATCATGAACCGCTGTCTTGCCAGTAATGAATTCGCGGACGTCTTGCGGCAACTTTTCATAGGCGAGGTTCATGTTGGCAAATAGTGTATCCCCACCAACCGGAGGTATTTCGAGAGCGCTGAGCACCGACCCTAACGAAGGTTCGGCGCGCCAGGTGACATCGCTGTGCCACATATTTTCCTGGCCCTTGCTTTTTGCACCATGTTCAATGCGCAATATTTCCGGGTTGGGTTGATCCTTTGGTGTGGCGGGATGGATTTCCAATGCCCCAAATCTGTTGGCAAAGCTTAGCAGCTTTTCTTGCTCGAGATTTTGATCGCGAAAGAAAATGACCTTATGGTCGAGCAGAGCTTGCCGTATATCCGCAATTGTCTCGTCCGGCAGCGGGTCGGACAGATTAATGCCCGAAAGTTCGGCGCCAATAGCAGGGGTGAGCGGATGAATCTCAAAAGCGCTCTCCATTCCGGATGCCTGTGCCGCACTTGCCATGCTAAATCCTCCCACTGTGTTTGTTATCAGGACTGTTATTAGGCTTTGATAGCATGATTGATTAAGCCGTCGCTACCATAAGATCGCCGAATATGGGTTTGCCGGCAGGATGGATGAATAGATTGTGAGGAATTGTAATAAAGTTGCGTGGCTTGTTTACGGCAGGAAAATGAGCTGATACCAACAGAGTAATTACAAAGGGAATCGTAATGAGAAAATATGTCCTCCTCGCCACCACTGCCTTGCTTGCTGCTTGCTCACCCTCAAACGGAGAAGTTGCTAGCGCCGGCGGGAATGCACCGTCTGCGCCAGCGGAATCAGCCGAAGTCACTCAGGATATTAACACACGTCTCACTGCCTTTTTTGATGATTATGATCAGATAGAATTGGCAAACTCGCCCATTGCAAAATCCTTTCGCGGTATCCGGGACGCGGACTATGGGAAGCTTGATGATCCGAGCGATGTTGCAGCGGTTGAGCAATATGAACGCGGTCAAGAGGCTTTGGTGGTGATGGAAGCGGAGTTTGACGAAAGTCAACTGAACGAGGCCAGCCAACTGAGTTATCGTCTATTTCAGGCACGGGCCGAACGGTCTAAGGACGCTTTCCCGTTTCGCCGAAACGCTTATATTTTTGATCAGATGAACGGCGCGCAGAGCCAGATTCCAGCTTTCATGATCAATATCCACCGCGTCAGCAACAAGGCAGATGCCGAAGCTTATGTGGGCCGGCTCAGCAATTCAGGGCCTTATATCGAAGCACTGGTCGCGCAATCGGCGGAGCGCGCGAACGATGGAATTATCGTTCCGGACTGGGTTTTTCCTTACGTGATCAACGATGCCAAAAATGTCATCAGTGGCGCGCCATTTGATACGGGCGCGGACTCCCCGATATTCGCTGATTTGAAAAAGAAGGTGAATGCGTTGTCCATTGCCGATGACGAAAAGGCCGACTTGATCGCGCGGGGCCGTGACGCTTTGACCAGCGGTCTGGCGCCAGCCTATGAAAAACTGGTTGCTGAAATGGAACGCCAGCAGAAAATGGCGGTCGACGGCGATGGTGTCTGGCGTTTCAAGGATGGTGCGGCTTATTATGCGGAGCGTCTGAAAAATTACACAACCACCGATCTGACCGCTGACCAGATCCATCAAATCGGTCTGGATAACGTCGCGCGCATCCATGGCGAAATGCGCAAAATCATGGCCAAGGTGGGTTTTGAAGGCAGTTTGCAGGATTTTTTCAAACATCTCAGAACAAGCGATCAATATTTCCATACAAGCCGGGAAGATTATCTGGCGGAGGCTAATCTGAAGCTGGACGCAATGGAAAAAGAGCTGCCGAAGTTTTTCAATACATTGCCAAAAGCGCCATTTGTCATAAAACCAGTGGAAGCTTTTCGTGAAAAATCAGCCGGTAAGGCTTTTTATCAACGGCCCGCGCCAGATGGATCGCGGCCTGGCACTTATTATGTCAATCTCTATGACCTGAAAGGCATGTCGAAAACCGAGCTGGAGGCATTGGCCTATCACGAAGCGCTGCCGGGCCACCATTTGCAGCTCGCGATTCAGACGGAACTTGGGGACTTGCCAGCATTCCGCAAATTTGGCGGAATCACCGCTTATTCGGAAGGTTGGGGCCTCTACACCGAGGAACTGGGCAAGGATATGGGCTTTTATACCGATCCCTATTCGGATTTCGGTCGCCTCGGCATGGAGCTTTGGCGCGCCTGCCGCCTGGTTGTCGACACCGGCATTCATGACAAGCGCTGGAGCCGCGAAAAAGCGATTAAATATCTGACCGACAATACGCCCAATCCAGATAGCGATATTCGCAAGGCGATTGAGCGCTATATTGTCTATCCCGGCCAAGCGACCGCCTATATGATCGGCAAGCTTAAAATCATGGAATTGCGGGCAAAAGCGCAAAAAGAGCTAGGTGAAAAGTTTACCATGGGTGATTTCCATGACGTGATCTTGCGCAGCGGACCTGTGCCTTTGAATATCATGGAAGAACGGGTTGATAGTTGGATTGCCAAAACACGTTAGGCGCGGCAAATCGGCCGATGCATGGCCGTAATTGTCAACAAATAAAGCGGGATATTGTCTTTTTTGTCCAATCCCCGCGCCGCGGTTTGGGTGCATTTACAGGATGCGACCCAAAGAACCCCACCCGCAACGATTTTGCGGACTGGACTTCTTTTCCTTATTGGCCTGGCTAATTATTTGGCCGGGCCAGTTTTTTTTCCTATTTTTTTTGGCTATAAACGTGCAACCAATGGAATGCCGGTTTGCCCCCGAACCGGGAAAAGGGGTTCGTTTTGGTAAGTCTGAGATATTTCGCGCCTGCAGAAGATGTTCGAGACTTAGTCTCGGTCTATTATCTATTTGAGGTCGAGCACCCTAAATTTGCAGATAATGAGCGTGCTGCCATTGCGCAGCTGCGTTTTCTTCTGGAAGGCACGGCCGAGCTCGGTTTTGCGGATGGAAAAACTTATTCTGCGAAAGATTCGATGCTGGTTGGCCCATCAACTGGCGCAATGCATTTTGATGTCAAAGGCCCGTTTCGCATGTTTGGCGTCGGTTTGTTGCCCGCGGGCTGGGCTGCGCTGACAAAAAAATCCGCCGCCGATTTTGCCGACAAAGCTGTGCCCGCCGGCAAGATATTTACAGATGAGATCGACAAAAGCCTTGAGTTGCTGAGGAATTGCGAGGATGTGGATGCCATGACCGCCTGGGCCGACCGGGTTTTTCGGGATTTACGGCACCGCGTAAAACCCGAGGTCCAGCAGTTCACAAAAATGGTGGACGAATGGCTGTCGTCCGAGCCATCGCCACCAGTAAGCGCGCTAATGGAGCGATCGGATCAAAGCTCTCGTCAGGTGCTGCGCACGGTTAACAAGCTTTACGGCATGGCGCCTAAATATCTCGCACGCAAATATCGCGCTTTGCGGGCGGCCCGGGCTTATGCGGAACAGAATGAGGATGAACTGCTTGCGCTGGAAGACTCCTTTTACGACCAGTCGCACATGATACGCGAGATAAAGTTTTTCGCTGGAACGACGCCAACCAAATTACGGGTGGCCGAAGGGGAAACAGCCAAGCTGATAGACCAGCGCGGCCTCCTGAAAGGGCACATCCCTCCTCTCACTTCCGATACATAGCGCTCACTGGGAGTTGCAATCCTTCTTAAATACGACTAAATAAGTCTTATTTAGAGAATCACACGAATTTTGAGAGATTTTATGCGGCTTTCCAGCCTTGCCGACTATGCTGTTGTGCTGATGTCTGCGGCCTCGCGGCACTGCGGTGCTGCGCTTTTGACAGAGGGCAAGCTCAATGCTTCGACATTGGCGCAGGAAACCGGCGTGCCGCTGCCAACTACACAGAAACTTGTGAGTCGCTTGTCGGCCGCTGGTTTGATCGAATCGACACGAGGCATTGGTGGCGGGATCCGACTGGCGCGTCCACCGGCATCGATCAGCCTTGCCGATATTGTTGAAGCGGTCGAAGGGCCGCTTGCGATCACCAGTTGCACCATTGACGGGAATCACGACTGCGCACTGGAAGACAGCTGCACCGTTAAACCACATTGGGGCGTCGTCAATCAGACGATCCGTAAAGCGCTGGACGATGTCAGTCTGGCGAGTCTGGCAAGTTCTCCTGCCGCACAGAAAATCAAAAGCATGGAACACACGTTATGAGTGAAGCAGTGAAAACAGATGTTCAGGAACAGGACGAGCGGGCGGCCATGAATGCCGAAGCACAGGCCGCGGTCGATAATGCCAGCAACTATGAATTTGGCTGGTCATCCGACATCGAACAGGATTTCGCGCCCAAGGGTCTGAACGAAGATACGGTGCGCTTCATTTCCGACAAGAAGGGCGAGCCGCAGTGGATGCTGGACTGGCGCCTCAAGGCTTTTCGCATGTGGGAAACCATGGAAAGTCCGGACTGGGCCAAGCTCGACATCCCGATGATCGATTATCAGGACGCTTATTATTATGCCGAACCCAAGGCGAAGCCAAAGCTGAACAGCCTCGATGAGGTGGATCCGGAAATCCTGCGGGTCTATGAAAAACTTGGCATTCCGATCGAGGAGCAAAAGGTACTAGCGGGCGTTGAAGGCGCGCGCAAAGTTGCTGTGGACGCGGTGTTTGACAGCGTCTCAGTGGCAACAACCTTCCGCGAAGAACTGGAAGAAGCCGGCGTGATTTTCCGTTCGATCAGCGAAGCGATCAAGGAATATCCCGACCTCGTTCGCAAATATCTCGGCAAGGTCGTGCCGATGAAGGATAATTATTTCGCGACGCTCAATTGCGCCGTGTTTAGCGACGGCACGTTTGTTTATATTCCCAAAGGTGTCCGCTGCCCGATGGAGCTTTCCACCTATTTCCGGATCAATGCCGAAAATACCGGCCAGTTTGAGCGGACTTTAATCGTTGCGGATGAAGGCAGCTATGTCAGCTATCTGGAAGGCTGTACCGCGCCGATGCGTGATGAGAATCAGCTGCATGCGGCAGTGGTTGAACTGGTCGCGATGGATGATGCGGAAATCAAATATAGCACCGTTCAGAACTGGTATCCCGGTGATGAGAACGGCAAGGGCGGCATCTATAATTTCGTGACCAAACGTGGCCTGTGTCAGGGCAAGAACAGCAAAATCAGCTGGACTCAGGTCGAGACGGGCAGTGCGGTAACATGGAAATATCCCAGTTGCGTGCTCAACGGCGAAAATAGCGTTGGCGAATTTTATTCGGTCGCGCTGACCAATAATTATCAGCAGGCCGATACCGGCACCAAGATGATCCATAACGGCAAGAACACCCGTTCGACGATTATTTCCAAAGGTGTAAGCGCAGGTAATAGCGACAATACCTATCGCGGCTTGGTCCGCGTAGGCGCGAACGCAGAAAATGTTCGCAATTTCACGCAATGTGACAGCTTGTTGCTCGGCGACAAAAGCGGCGCACATACCGTACCCTATATCGAGGTGAAAAACCCGACCGCGCAGATTGAGCATGAAGCGACGACGTCAAAAATTTCCGATGACCAGATGTTCTATGCCCAGCAACGCGGGCTGGATGAGGAAGAAGCGGTGTCGCTGATTGTCAACGGTTTTGCCAAGGATGTGCTGAAGCAACTGCCGATGGAATTTGCGGTGGAAGCGCAGAAATTGCTGGCGATTTCGCTTGAGGGGAGTGTTGGGTGAAGCATGATTCAGATCGTAATTGGTTCCAAGATGGATATTTCTTGGACGGCGATAATAAACAAGTGAAGCCCTATGATGATGTCCGTCTATTGATCCCGGCAACACTGGTAGAGGCAGGAACAATATCGGTGGACAAAATAGACGAGAACACAATTGGCACCGTTCTATTTTATTCTGATGGCGATCCGCCTCTGTTGGAAATTGAATGCTTTATAGGAGACGGTTGTGCTTTCGCTGTAAATTACCCAGGAGACCAGGTTTTGTTAGCCAAAACTGCAGAAGAGAAGTTGGAAGAATGCTAAAAATTGAAAACCTCCAAGCCAATGCTGGCGACACAGAAATCCTCAAAGGGCTTTCGCTCGAACTGAACGCGGGTGAAATCCATGCGATCATGGGGCCGAATGGCGCCGGTAAATCGACCCTGTCTTATGCGCTTGGTGGCCGACCCGGCTATGAAATCACAGCAGGAAATGTGAACTTTGACGGTGAAGACCTGCTCGAACTGGATCCGCATGAGCGGGCCGCCGCGGGCATCTTCCTCGGCTTTCAATATCCGGTCGAAATTCCCGGCGTATCCAACCTGCAATTCCTGCGCGAAAGCCTGAACAGCCAGCGCAAGTCGCGCGGCGAGGAGCCATTATCGGGCGCAGAATTTATCAAGCTCGCCAAGGAAAAAGCGGGCTTGCTGAAAATGGACATGGATATGCTGAAACGAGCGGTCAATGTCGGCTTTTCCGGCGGTGAAAAGAAGCGCAACGAGATGGTGCAAATGGGGATTATCGATCCCAAGCTGGCGATTCTCGACGAGACGGATAGCGGTCTCGACATCGACGCGCTGCGTGTCGTCGGTTCCGGCATTAATGCGATTATGCGGAAACCCGACAAGGCGGTGCTGTTGATTACCCACTATCAACGCCTGCTCGACGAAGTGAAGCCGGATTTTGTCCACGTTCTGGCCAATGGACGGATTGTCAAAACCGGCGGTCCGGAACTGGCTCTGCAGCTCGAAGAAGAAGGCTATGAGGCGGTGGCTGCATGATTTTGAGTGCCCTCTTGCTGGCAGCGGTGCAACCGGCTGCGACTGCCGCAGAAAATGAGGCGGTCGAGGACGAGATTGTCGTCATCGGGCGGCGATTGAACAGCCTATCGGCCATGGTTGGCAAAGACCAGAAAGGTCGGTTCACCTGCTCGCTCGACAAATCTTCCGGCAATATCAATCTCGACAAGCGTCTGTGTAAAACAACCGTGCGGTGTATCCGCGACGGGGCCGCCGATGACGGCGCCATTAAAAGCTGCGTGGATGCGGAAAAGCCCAAATTAATGGCCAAATTACGCCGCGAATTACAAAGGTCTCAACGATGACTGCAACACTTCCCCTCCCGACCAAGCGCGATGAGGCGTGGCGCTATGCGGACTTGAAAGCGCTTGAGCCGGTTTGGCCCAAGCTGGATGGTCCAGAGCGGCTGATGGTTGCTGACGGCGAGACCGCTGCGCGCCAGATTACCGAGCTGCCGATGATTGAAGGCGTCGGCATTGTCGATCTGGACATTACCGTTGGCGACAACGCGAATTTCGCCTTGCACGTACTGGCTAGCGCTGCCGACTATGGCCGCATTCAGGTCAAAGTGACGCTGGGCAAAGGCGCGCATTTTGAATTGGGCGGCGCGATATTGGGCAGCGGCACGCAAACGTTGGAAATTGTGACCGAGACTATTCATGCGGAGCCAGATGCAACGTCCAATCAGGTCGTGCGCTCGGTGCTCGCGGACAAAGCCACCGGCAGCTTTCTCGGTAAGATCAATGTCGCGCGTGATGCACAGAAAACCGATGCCGCGCAATCGGTCAAGGCGATGCTGCTTGACCGCACAGCAACCGCCAATGCCAAGCCTGAGCTGGAAATTTTCGCTGACGATGTGAAATGTGCCCATGGCGCGACCGTTGGCGAACTCGACAAGCAAGCACTTTTCTATATGGCCTCGCGCGGTTTACCGCCGGAACTGGCGCAGAAATTGATGCTGCAGGCGTTTATCGCCGATGCTTTCGTCAGCATGGACGATGACGCGGCGCGTGAAGCGATTGAGAGCAAGGCGCTTGAGGTACTGGAATCATTGGGGGAGAATGCGCCGTGAACGAAGCCTCACCCATCATGCCTGCCATTGCGCGGTGGGAAAATGAGGGCGGAACCGTGTCCTCTGTTTCGCGTCGTGCCGATTTTCCCGGTATCGCGGCCGACTGGCATTATCTCGACACAGCGGCGACCTCGCAAAAGCCTAAAGCGGTGCTCGACGCCATAGCGCGTGCCTATGGTCCGGATTACGCGACCGTGCACCGCGGTGTGTACGAACGCTCGGCCAATATGACGCTCGCATATGAAGCAGCGCGCAAACGGGTTGCTGGATTGCTCAATGCCGCCAGCGAAAGCGAAATTGTCTTCACCAGCGGTGCAACCGATAGCATCAATCTGGTCGCCGAAAGTTGGGGTAACGCCAATGTCGGCAAAGACGACCGCATCATGCTGTCGCAGCTGGAGCATCACAGCAATATCGTGCCGTGGCAATTGCTGGCCGAGCGGGTGGGTGCGCATATTGATGTCGCGCCGCTGACGGATGCTGGTCAGATTGATCTCGATTGGATTGAAGCCAATATTACCGAGCGGCATAAGCTGGTGGCATTGGCGCATGTATCCAATGTGCTGGGATCATTGCTGAATGCGAAGCGCGCTGCGGCCATTGCTCATAAAGTCGATGCGAAACTGTTGCTTGATGGCTGTCAGGCTGCACCGCGTGTGCGCGTCGATGTGCAGGATATTGACTGCGATTTCTATGTCTTTTCCGGCCACAAAATTTATGGCCCGACCGGCATTGGTGCGCTGTGGGCGCCTTATGAAATTCTTGACGCCATGCCCCCATGGAAGGGCGGCGGGTCGATGATTGATCGGGTCAGTTTTGACGGCACAACCTATGCGCCGCCGCCGGGACGGTTCGAAGCAGGCACGCCGCATATTGCCGGGGTCGTCGGTCTGGATGCTGCGATCCAATATGTCGAAGGCATCGGGCTGGATGTCATTTCTGCCCATGAAAATACAACGCTGGCTATGGCGCGCGAAGCATTGTCCGGCATCAACAGCGTGCGGGTATTTGGCCCGGATAAGAGCATGGGAATATTGAGTTTTGCTGTTGGTGACGTGCATCCGCACGATGTCGCCACTATATTGGATGAAGGCGGGGTTGCGATCCGCGCCGGTCATCATTGTGCGCAGCCGCTGATGGACTATATGGGCGTGCCGGCAACGGCGCGGGCGAGCTTTGGAATTTACAGCGATGCAGAAGATGTCGCGGCCCTGGTCAAGGGTATCGAACGGGTAAGAAAGATTTTCGGGTAGGAAAAGAGATGAACGAAGAACGCAAAATAGTGGTCGAAGAAGTCGACAGCGTCGAAAAGCCGCCCTTGGCAAAGGTTGAGGATGCGGTTGAAGAAAAACCTGCGCCCGTTGTTGCGCCGTCTCCCTACGAAGCGGAAAGTGATGCCAGCAAGCTCAGCCGCAAGCGCGATTATCTTGAAGGTTTTCTGGCGCAGCAACCGACCGAATCACCGGCTGGCGAGGCAGGCGGCGATCTCTATGAAGCTGTTGTCGATACCTTGAAGTCAATTTATGATCCTGAGATTCCGGTGAATATCTATGATCTTGGTTTGATATACGGTGTGGAAATTACTCCGGATAATCACGCGATTGTCACGATGACCCTGACTACCCCGCATTGCCCGGTCGCAGAATCCATGCCCGGCGAAATAGAAATGCAGGTGGGCAGCGTGCCCGGTGTTGGCCATAGCGAAGTGAACCTCGTCTGGGATCCGCCATGGGACCCGCAGAAGATGAGCGACGAAGCGAAGCTCGAACTGGGAATGTTATGACCGCGACTGCAACCCTTTCCAAGGCACCGGCAGCCACCGTCATTCGTGCGGATTATGCCAATGCGGATCACGCGGCGGATATTGTCGGCATGCTGCGCGTCTATGCGATGGACCCGATGGGTGGTGGCGAAGATCTTTCGTCCGAGGTGCAGGCGAATCTCGTCCCCGGATTGGCCGCGACACCGGCGGCATCTTCCTTGCTCGCCTATGTCGGCGATGAGGTTGCGGGGTTGGCCAATTTGATGACGACATTCTCGTCCTTTGGCGGAAAGCCGCTGATCAATATTCATGATATAGTGGTCGCCAAAAACCATCGCGGCACCGGCGTGGGACGGGCGCTGTTCGCGGAGATTGAAACCATGGCCCGGGAAATGGGCGCCTGTAAAGTCACACTGGAAGTGCTGGAAGGCAACGCACCGGCCAAGGCGCTTTATGCATCGCTGGGCTATGGCGACTATGTGCTCGATCCCGAAATGGGCAGAGCATTGTTTTGGCAGAAAAGGCTTTAGAAATGACCGATACGAAAACCAAAACCAGAGAAATTCCTGCAGCCATCATCCTTACGCCAGCGGCGGAACAGCGCATTGCTGACCTGATGGCCAAAGCGCCGGAAGATGTGATCGGCGTAAAGCTGTCCACCCCGCGCAGAGGCTGTTCCGGCCTTGCCTATTCGGTTGATTATGTGACCGAGGAAGTGAAGTTCGACGAGAAGATCGTGACCCCCGGCGGCGTGTTTTACGTGGATGGACCAAGCGTACTGTATCTGATCGGTTCGACCATGGACTGGAAGGAAGATGATTTCACTGCTGGATTCGTGTTCAACAACCCCAACTCCAAGGGTGATTGCGGCTGCGGAGAGAGTTTTACGGTTTAAGGGCGAGCGACCTCAAAAATCCACCTCACTCGGATAATCCGTGTAAAAATCATTATCCACCGGGAAGTTGGTGAACGACATGCCGATCGTATGGTCCAGCGCCTCGACATGGTGCCACCAGCCGACGGGCAGGAAGATCGCTTCGCCCGGGCCGATGTCGCATTGCCATAGTTTTGGTGCGGCCTCTCCCAGCGCGCGGATGTCGTCTGGCGAGGTCCACTCGCTGAAGCAATGGAGGTGATTGCGCATATGGGCGCTGTCATAGGCGGCGACCATGGTGACACGCTTGCGCCCCGATATTTGCAGCAGCAGATTGTTGGTCAGGTCATGGTGAAAAGGCGTGATCGTGCCCTTTGGCCCCATCCAGAAAAAACCGTCATTTCCGCCGCTGGACTTCAGAAGCGAGATATCGCCTACATCCTCCCACAACGGAGCCAGCGCCTGTTTATTGACGGTGTCGTTATAAGCGGTGATGTAGAAATCATTGCTGCTGTCGGTCTGGCGCAGTAGTCCCACAAATTCGCTGAATTTCACATGACGCTTGTGGTTGTCCTTGGCCATTTCATAATCATCGCTCGACTGCCGCTGACCCTGCAGCTCAACCACCGCGTCGCCGATTTTGCCCGCGAGATAATCCAGCGTCCAGCGCTGCATCGCCGGCCAGTGATCGACCAGTCCGGTCAGTTTCACCGGCAGATTGCGATGATGATAGTCGCGGAAAAACGCATCCGGTTCGATGGCGTGGACGACAGGAATTTCCGCTCCGTCGCCTGCGTCAGCCCGATGCAGGCGGCGATAATTGTCCAGCGTCCAGTGGCTTTTCCGCAGCCGGTTGCCCACCCGTTTGCCCGCATTGAAAAGCGGATCCTTCATCGCCCGCCCGGCCTCATAGGCGGCGGCTTTCTCGCTATAGCCTGCGGCGATGAAGAGGGCTGGCAGATCGTTGATCGGACATCCATCGAGGATAGCCTGTGCGAGGACTTCACGCTTGTCGGTTTTGTTTTTGGGGGATGGGGGAACTGTCATGAAAGTGCCATATCAGGGCCAGGTTGCAGAAAAAAGACGATACGGATCTTAAATGCCCTATAACGTAGGGAGTTAATTTGGTGTGACGGTTTAAATATACTAGTAGATATAGAAGTACACTTGACTTGATCGATATTCTCATTTCTTTTCAATAATAATAATCAAAAAGGGGGGTGAAGATGAAGGTTTTTGGGATCGGATGTATATTTTTTAGATACAATACTGAAACCGGCATGTGTGAAGAATTTGAGATCACTCAGTTTAAGCAAGATGTAATAGATACATTATCTGAGATCGAAAATATTTCAAATCTCGTCGCTGATGGGATTGATGATAAAACTGCCGGTTTTCGATCATTTAGTTCGGATGCTGACGAAAAAATCATTCCGGTTCCCATCAACTTTTCTCTTTCGTTCGATATTCTCATTCCATTTCGAATACAGGAAGAATTTCATTTCAAAGCTACTGTTGAATTGTTTCACGTCGACATTGTTTATGGCTATGAACGGCCCGTTGCATACTTTTCATACGATTCGGATGATCCATATAGCGGTAGCTTATCTGTTGCGATTGTGAGGAAGTTTCTAGAGAGAAAAACTCAAGAAAAAGATATCGTGTGCGATTCAATTGGCCCCAGCCCATTTCATGCCAACTTTAACATTGGAAAATCGGATGACGAAGCGAAGTTGGACACTTTGGTTCGCATTGACCACGATGAAAAGGGTTATGATGATTTATCATATTTTGTAGATGAGCACACTTCTAACGATGAAGGTCTAGCGAAGTTTATTTATCAACATAATGAAATATTTTCTGCATTCTACTACTTGAAGACATTGGGTTCCAAACTGAACCACACAAGGTCGGAGGTAATCAATAAATGCTCAGATTTGGTCGAAGAACGACGAGAGGCTGGTTTACTACAGCGTCTCAAACCTTCTATTGTGCGGTCTAGTGAAATAGGGGATATTCATAAGAACCTAATCCGTGAGAGGTTAGTTCACTCCGAGACGAAGGATTTTCTTGCTGAGATAAATCGGGAGCGACCGAAAACCAGCAATAGCCCCTTGGCGGCGTATTTTGATACTTTTACAGACGACCTGAACCAAATGAACTTATCTGATTTTAATGAAGTGGTGAAATTGTTTGAACTCAGAAGGCAGAGCTTTTTCTCCAACGCATCGGTACTGATTGCTGGCTTGTTTGGAGGCTTGGTCGGGGCGGCATTAACTGCCTTTATACCTCTCGCGATAGGTAATGGTGTCAATCAACTGCCACAGATTGAAGGGAACGCTGATATCAACGCTACCAATCCTAACGCTATGCATAAATCAAAAAGTGATCGATCTCCAAGCGCGGTAAATGAAAACCCCGGCGCTTTCACGCCGGGGTCTGAAACTGTCAAACGGGATGAAAATATCCCTAATGTAGAAACGCTTAAACCTTCTCAGTCAACTCCGGCACGGCGTTGAACAGATCCGCAACCAAGCCGATATCGGCCACCTGGAAAATCGGGGCGTCTTCGTCTTTGTTGATCGCGACGATTGTCTTGGAGTCTTTCATGCCAGCCAAATGCTGGATAGCGCCGGAAATGCCGATGGCGATATAGACTTCCGGTGCAACGATCTTGCCGGTCTGGCCGACTTGATAATCGTTGGGGACATAGCCCGCGTCGACCGCAGCGCGGGACGCACCGATGCCGGCGCCGAGCTTGTCGGCGAGAGGCGTGATGACTTCTTCGAATTTCTCGGAAGAGCCCAATGCACGGCCACCGGATACGATGATCTTGGCGGAGGTGAGTTCGGGACGTTCGGACTTGGCGATTTCTTCGCTCACAAATGATGAAAGCCCGGATTCGCCTGCGCCGGTCACGCCTTCGATGGATGCGGAACCGCCTTCGGCAGCGGCCTTGTCAAACGCCGTACCGCGCACGGTGATGACTTTCTTGGCATCGCTCGATTTGACGGTGGCAATCGCGTTGCCCGCGTAAATCGGACGCGTGAACGTGTCTTCGCTTTCGACGGAGAGAATGTCGGAAATCTGCATCACATCGAGCAGAGCCGCAACGCGCGGCGCGATATTCTTGCCGGTGGTTGTGGCAGGCGCGAGGAACGCGTCATGGCTGTCCATCAGGCTGGCGACCAGTGGCGCAACATTTTCAGCCAGCTGGTTGGCAAGCGCGGCATCATCGGCGACGTGCACGGTGCTAACACCAGCGACCTTGGCGGCTTGCTCACCAACACTGGCACAGCCAGAGCCGACGACCAAGGCGTGGACTTCGCCCAATTGCGACGCAGCGGTAACGACGGCCAGCGTCGCATCTTTCATATCTGTGTTGTCATGTTCTACGAGTACAAGAGTCTTCATCAGATGGCTCCTACAGCTTTAAGTTTGGCGACCAGCGCATCCACATCTTCAACCTTTTCACCGGCCTGACGCACAGGCGGTTCGGAAACATTGGTGGTGGTGAGGCGCGGAGAAATATCGACGCCGTAATCGGCGGGTGTTTTCTCATCGAGCGGCTTTTTCTTCGCCTTCATGATATTCGGCAGCGACGCATAGCGCGGCTCGTTGAGGCGCAGGTCGGTGGTGACCACGGCAGGCAGGTTCAATTTGACCGTCTGCAGGCCGCCGTCAATTTCGCGCTTCACTTCAACGCTGTCGCCGTCCACAGAAACCGTGTTGGCGAACGTACCCTGACCCCAGCCGAGCAGAGCAGCAAGCATCTGACCGGTCTGGTTGCTGTCATCGTCAATCGCCTGTTTGCCGGTGATAACCAGTTTCGGTGCTTCTTCTTCAACGATTTTCGCAAGGATTTTGGCAACGCCCAGTGGCTCGACTTCTTCGTCGGTCTGCACCAGGATCGCACGGTCTGCGCCCATGGCGAGAGCGGTGCGCAGGGTTTCCTGAGCCTTTTGCGGGCCAACTGAAACCGCGACGATTTCTTCTGCCTTGCCTGCCTCTTTCAGGCGAATCGCTTCTTCGACAGAGATTTCGTCAAATGGGTTCATCGACATTTTGACATTGGCGAGATCCACGCCGCTGCCATCGGATTTCACCCGCGGTTTCACATTATAGTCAATCACCCGTTTGACGGGCACCAGGATTTTCATTGCTGTTTCCTTCTTTCAATTTCTGCGAACGCTTTAGCTTACGTTCACGTAAACGTCAAATATCTATGTTGCGGCGCAGCATCATCATTTTTGAGGATAATGCCTAGCTGTACTTAATGACCTATGCGGTGCTTCAGGCCGCGTCTTTCACTTGCGCAACAATTTTCTTCGCTGCGTCGCCCAGATCATCGGCAGGGACAATCGGCAAACCACTATTGGCCAATATTTCCTTACCCTTGGTGACATTGGTGCCTTCCAGCCGCACCACGAGGGGCACGGACAGATCGACTTCCTTCGCCGCCGTGACAATGCCTTCGGCGATGATGTCGCATTTCATGATACCGCCGAAGATATTGACCAAAATACCTTCTACAGCGGGGTCAGCGAGAATGATTTTGAACGCAGCAGTCACTTTTTCCGTGGTCGCGCCGCCGCCAACGTCGAGGAAGTTGGCCGGGAAAGCACCGTTAAGCTTGATAATGTCCATCGTGGCCATCGCAAGGCCCGCACCATTGACCATGCAGCCGATATTGCCGTCCAATTTGATGTACGCGAGGTCATATTTGGAAGCTTCGACTTCTGCCGGATCTTCCTCGGTCACATCCCGCAATTCCATGAGGTTCGGGTGACGCATCAACGCGTTGCCATCAAAGCTCATCTTGGTATCGAGAACCAGCAATTGCGCGTCTTTCGTTTCAACGAGCGGGTTAATTTCCAGCATCTCGCAATCCATGTCGGTAAAGGCTGTGTAAAGCTGCTTGCCGAGTTTCTGGGCTTGCTTGTTGAGGTCGCCGGACAGGCCAAGAGCAAAAGCCATTGACCGGCCATGATGCGGCATAAAGCCCTGCGCGGGATCAATCGTAATCGTCTTGATCTTTTCCGGCGTGTTATGCGCCACGTCTTCAATGTCCATGCCGCCTTCGGTGGACACGATCATCGCGATCCGGCCGGTTGCCCGATCGACCAGCATGGAAAGATAATATTCTTCGGCAATATCCACCCCATCGGTGACATAGAGCCGGTTGACTTGCTTGCCCTCGTCGCCGGTCTGGATGGTGACCAGCGTGTTGCCGAGCATTTCAGTGGCGTTTTCGCGCACCGCGTCGACGGATTTGGACAGACGCACGCCGCCGCTGGCATCTGGCCCCAATTCCTTGAATTTGCCTTTACCGCGACCGCCGGCATGAATCTGTGCCTTCACCACGTAAAGCGGTCCGGGCAATTTTTCTGCCGCTGCGACAGCTTCGTCAACGGTCAGTGCTGCGTGGCCCGCAGGAATGCCGATGCCATATTTGGCGAGTTGTTCTTTGGCCTGATATTCATGGATGTTCATGGGACGGTGCAGCGCCTTTCTTATATGTTCGTTTAGCGAGTCTTGCGGAGGGCTAAAGCACAGTCAGATGCGGATTTCCACCCTGATTTGTGATATTTGTTGCTTCTCTGAGCAACCATGTAATTATGCGCTTACCGCGATTTTCACTCCCTCCTTGGCGAAAGAGGATATTCGATGACTGGCAAAGGCCTGCTGAGAGGTATTTTCATGTCCCTGATCGCTGTTTTGCTACCTCTCGGCAATACAGCTGCGGCCTCGGAGGAAGTTGACATGGAAGGTTATCAAAAATTTGGCTCTTTCCTGTCTGACTTTCGTAAAGAGCAATCCATTCGAGCGCTGACCGCTGTGATTGTCAGAGATGGTGAAATCGTCTGGGAACAGGCTTTGGGAACATCGGATGATGAGGGCGATGTGCCAGCGACAATGGACACGACTTTCGGGATTGCATCGGTCACAAAACCCATTGCCGCTACTGCGATTTTGGCGGAGGCGGACAAGGGCGGACTCTATCTCGATTGGCTGTTGGCCAACGATCCGCGCTGGGCAGACTTTTGCGCCTGGTTTTCAACCTCCGGCATTCCATTTGGCGGCGGCGGAAAAGACAGTGATGGAACGGCTATCGAATCGGTGGATTGCGAGCGCAAATTGTCGCTTTCGGACAGCCTGAACATGCGGGTTAATGGAACGACTGGATCGGCCTTCGTTTACAATCCGATGACCTATGCGCGCATTGACCGCGCTATTGAAGGCGCAGGCGGACGGCCTTTGCGCGCGATTGTCCGGCACAATGTCCTGAAGAAGGCGGGTATGGAAAATGTCGCTCTGGGTTGGCATGATCCGGAAGGCGGTTCGGCGCTGCGGTTGTTGGCACCGCCATTTACCGTTCAGAAGGATGGCCGCGATATAAAAGCCAGTCACTCGGATGATGACTTTCGCGCGGCAGCTGGCATCAGAGCCAGCGCTAGACATGTTGCCCAGTTTGATATCGCGCTCGATGCCGGAAAATTGCTTTCGCGGGAATGGATGGAACGGATTTTTTCAAAGGAAAAACTGCCGCCACGCGGAGATTATCGGTGGGGCTGGTTTGCACAAGACTGGCAAGGCAAGCGGCTCTATTGGCATTCGGGCTGGGAACCGGATCGCTATTCCGCCATCTATCTCAAGATCCCGAAGCAGAAACTCTCCCTGATCCTGCTGGCGAATAACGAGAATCTCTGGTGGGGCAATCCCTTGTCTGCAGCAGAGATTCACAAAAGCCCGGTGGTGGCTGAATTCCTGAAAATATTTGCCTCACCCGATCTCCGATGAAATCAGGCTGTCACAAAGACAATCGCATCGCGCAGCGTCGCACTGCTGGCAGGCCATTGGCTTCTTCCGTCGCCAATATTGCCTTGAGGCGCTCTGATTGCTGTTCCTCTTCCAGCGTTTGGAAGCCCATATTCTGATAGAATTGCTCGTTAAACGGCAGGTCGCGGAAGGTGGTCAGCGTAATCGCCGTGATCGTTTCGCGCTGCGCCTGTTCTGTCAGAGCTTCAATCAACGCCCGGCCAATGCCGCACTTTTGATGCTCCTGGTGCACGGATAGTTCCCAGATATGATATTCATCGTCAAACTGTTCGGCGGTCAGAAACCCTACCCGCTCTTGATCGGCCGTTTCGGCAACCCAGACCAGCCCTTGCTTTATCCGTTGAAGCTGCGCCTCTGCCGATAGAACATCGTCGCTGTTGGCAATCCATTCAAGCCCGGGAACAGACAGAAAGGCTGATCCTGCTGATCTTTCAATAGCAGGCAAATGGTCCGCGTCCTCGGCCACAGCCTTTCGATATCCGATTGGCTGGGTATTCATGGTCATTTCACCGCGCAGACCAGTCCCGAAGAGGTCACAACACCGAGAATTTCCGGATCCTGCAATGCCTTGGTCCGCTTCACAAATTCATTGACGCTGATATCGCCGGGATCGCGCTTGCGCAGTTTGTCGAGGCGGCTGAGCTTGTCGATTTGTGCGTAGGACAGGCGATCCACCATCCGGTCTGCCATGCAGCTTGCAATCGGCTTAGACAGGCCTGCGCTCATTAAGCCATTGCGGACCCGGGTTTCCGGTGTTGCGCACGCGGCCAGACTGGCGATCAGCGCCAATCCAGCCACGAGATGCGTCGGGTTCATTTCTTTTCTTTGGCCAGTTCGATGGCGTCCAGCACGACTTTGCGAGCCTCTTCGGCATCACCCCATTTACCAACACGGACCCATTTTTCAGGTTCCAGGTCTTTGTAATGGGTAAAGAAATGTTCGATTTGCTGCATCACAATCTCGGGCAGGTCGCCGCCTTCTCCGATCGCGCGATAATAGGGGAAAGTCGCATCGATCGGGACGCAGAGCAACTTTTCGTCACCGCCATGCTCGTCTTCCAGATTGAGCACAGCAATCGGGCGGCAACGCACTACACAGCCAGGCATGAAAGGTGAGCGCGCGACGACCAGCGCGTCTAGGGGATCGCCATCGGGGGACAGGGTATGCGGAATAAAACCGTAATTGGCAGGATAGCGCATCGGCGTATGCAGGATGCGGTCGACGAATAGCGCGCCGGAGGCTTTGTCAAATTCATATTTAACCGGTTCACCGCCAACGGGAACTTCGATGATGACGTTCAGGCTTTCCGGCGGGTTATCGCCGATAGGAATCTGGGTGATGTCCATAGATTATGGTCCTATTATCTGGTTTTTGGCTTCAAAAGCCGGTCAATGCCCCCTTCAATTGCGTCACCCTCTTCCGCGGTTATTTTTTTCAGGTGCGGATAGCGAAGCCCGCCGGAATAATCGACCATAAAATTGCTATATTGATCGTCATCCTTCGCAAAAATCTCGATTTTGTTCATTTGCCCGCGATTTTCCTCAATCGCCTGGGTTAGCATCTCACCGCTATAGGCCTTACCATTGACTGCGGTGATGGTGAGACCGGTTTTCAAGCCAGCCTTAAATGCCGGACCATCCCACATGACTGCCTTCACCACGCCCTTGTCGCTCATCACCATGCCAATGCTGTGGCTGAGATCAATTTGCTTTCGGCGTTTGTCATTGGCTTGGATATAGTCGCTACGCGTGGCATCATAGACCAGCTTATACCCGCCAAGGGTCAAACCGTTTTTGGGTGCTTCTGTCGTCGGCTGGTAGACGCGTTGCTCGATAAACCCTGCCCAGTCATAGGGTTGAATGGTATTCAGAGTGTCTATGACATCGTCCAGCTCATAAGTAACCACGCCATAATCACCGTTTTTGCCCTTGAAGAAGCGGCGGGCGAAATTTTCGAGCGATTTCTTGTCGCCTGATTCGCGGCGAATGATTCCATCAACCTCCAGCCATATCAGCAGGCCTTCATTATAATAATCTTCCTGCCGCTGCCAACTACTCCAGGGCTTGGGTTTGCGAGCGGCGATGATCGGATCATGAGTGGTGTCGACTAGAGCGCGCCATTGCCGCCCCACCCGCAGGTCCATGCCGGCCGCGATGGCAGCAAAAGCATCCAGCGTATCCTGTTTCGAATAGAGTCCCGATCGTGCGCCCAGCACATAGCCCCAAAACTGGGTCTGCCCTTCATAAATCCAGAGCAGGTTGTCGCGCATCGGCTCGCGAAAATCAGGTGTCCACATGCCTGCCGGACGGCGATACTTGCCGTTCCAGGCGTGGACAACCTCATGCGGCAACAGGTTGCGGCGGCCCGGTCCTTTTTTCCATTCGGTAAAATATTCGCGGTTCACCCCGTTTTCAGATGATCGGTGATGTTCAATTCCAATGCCGCCCATTTCCTCCGTCAGGGCGAGCAGAAAATCATACCGGTCATAGGGATGGGAACCGAACAGGTTTTCGGCTTCGCGCATCAGCTTGCTGTGCTGGGCGATGTGGGACTTTGCGGGTTTGAGATATTTCCCGTCGTCGGCGACAATATTCAGATGGGCACGGCGGCTCAGCCGATAGGTTTGAAAATATTTGCCAGCGAAGACCGGACTATCAACCAGGGTGTCATAGTCGGTTTTCTGATAGGCAACGCGGTTCGTACCAGCCGATTTGTCCTGCCTTGTTTTCGGTCGCATGGCGCTGGCTGCGCGCCAGCCGTCCGGATAGATGGCGGTCGCTTCCACCGGGATCTGGCGAACATAATGGCCAGCGGGATAGAGCGATACTTGGTGCCAGCGCAGGTTCAGCATGGATGGTGCCATCACGACACGGCCCTGACTTGCTGTCGTGGCGGATGTGAATTGGAACCGCGCTTCAATTTCCTCTACTCCGGGCGGAATATCGATATGAAAGGCATAGACATCGACATCATCGCGTACCCAGGCTAAATCCGTTTTGTCTGCCAAAATGCGTAGCCCGGCCAGCTTTTCAATCTCTCCCCGCGGCGCATGATTACCCGGCAGCCATTCAGGGTAAAGCAGCGTTAGGCGACTTAGTCCGGAGACTGGAATAAACTGTTGGACCTTGAACACACCCTGTTTGTTATCGCGCGCATCGACAATCAGACGCATGGTACCGGGAAAGGGGATATCCTGCGCTTTCGGGATTGTTTCTTCCGGTGCGGTATAAACCGGCTTGCTCAGATTGTCCGGCATTGCGGCTGAGGCAGTGGTGAGGGGCGAAACAACGGAAAGGGCCGAAACCAGGCCCAAAAGTGCAACCAGACGCATACTAATTTTATCCCCGTAGATTATCGCCAAGTCTGAATGGCGGGTTTTGGCGGCTGCGTCCAGAGGGTGGATAAGAAAAGCACCAATATAAACAATAGAAACAAGCCATCTTTCGCTTTTGCGCAGCACCGGCTAAAGCGCGCTCAAGACAAAGGGCAAATATGGCAAAGATACAAACACCCCAACCGGTACGCGGCACGCAGGATATATTTGGCGAGGACCAGGAACGGTTCCAGCATGTCGTGGAGACGTTTGAGCGCGTGCGGCGGCTCTACGGGTTTAAAGGCGTGCAAATGCCGGTGTTTGAGCCGACCGCTGTTTTTGCGCGATCATTGGGCGAAACCACCGATGTCGTATCCAAGGAAATGTATAGTTTCGAGGATCGCGGCGGCGATAGCCTGACTTTGCGCCCCGAATTTACCGCCGGAATTTCGCGCGCCTTTCTGACCAATGGCTGGCAGCAACATGCGCCGATGAAGCTATCTGCCCACGGCCCGCTATTCCGCTATGAGCGGCCGCAAAAGGGGCGTTATCGCCAGTTCCACCAGCTTGATGCCGAGATTATCGGCGCGAGTGAGGCGGCGGCGGATGTCGAATTACTATGTTTTGCGGATCAGCTTTTGAACGAACTGGGCATATCCGATGGCGTGACTTTGCAGCTCAATACATTGGGTGACTCGGAAAGCCGCGATGCTTGGCGCGATGCCCTGGTGGAGCATTTTCGGGCCCATAAAGCCGATCTGTCCCAAGACAGTCAGGACCGGCTGGAGCGCAACCCGCTGCGGATTCTCGACAGCAAAGAGCGGCAGGACCGCCCGATTGCCGACAGCGCGCCGGAAATTGATGCCTATCTGTCGGAGGAAGCGAAGGAATTTTTCGCGCAGGTGACCGAGGGGCTCGATGCTTGCGGCGTGGCATGGACGCGCAACAGCCGGTTGGTGCGCGGGCTCGACTATTATCGTCATACCGCGTTTGAATTTGTGACCGACCGGCTGGGCGCGCAGGGTACTGTGCTGGCCGGTGGGCGTTATGACGGCTTGATTGAATCGCTGGGCGGTCCCGCGACACCGGCTGTTGGCTGGGCGGCAGGGATTGAACGACTGGGGATGTTGTTGGATGACGCCGCGCCTGATCCCGTCGAACTGGCGATCTTGCCGATGGGGGATGAGGCGACAACCAAGGCCTTGGCGGTGGCAAGTGAAATGCGCCGGACAAAATTTTCGGCGGAAATTTTCGCGCGCGGTAAATTCAAAAAACGGATGGCGCGCGCCAATCAGGTGGGGGCGCTTGCCGCCATCATTATCGGTGAAGATGAGCTGGCTTCGGGCAAGGTCCAGTTTAAAAATCTGGCCACCGGTGAGCAATCCGCGTTGGAATTGAACGACGTTATTGAAAAGATGTGGGATTTGAGATTCGCTGAGGACATGGACAGTTTTGAGGCCAATCTCGATGAACTGGAACAGGAAGTGGCACAATTGGGAGAGAGTGATTGACCACCATCACACCCCAAAGAATAGCGCAAATCGAAGCGCGCTTTGCCGAGCTGCAGGCGATGATGGCGTCTGGCAATCTCGACGGCGATAAATTTGTCGAGATCTCCAAGGAATATGCCGAGATCGAGCCGGTAGCCGAAGCCGCGGCCGAGGTTCAGCGCCTGCGCGACGAGCAGACAGGCCTGGAAGAAATGCTCGCCGGTGATGATGCCGAAATGAAGGCGATGGCCGCCGATGAAGTCGACGACGTCAAGAAAGCGTTGGAAAAAGCCGAACATGCGCTGGCGTTGAAATTGTTGCCGAGGGACAGCGCCGATGATCGCCCTGCCATGCTCGAAATTCGTGCCGGCACCGGCGGAGACGAGGCGGCACTTTTCGCCGGGGACCTCTACCGCATGTACAGCCGCTTTGCCGATGAGCAGGGCTGGAAGGTCGAGTTGATCTCGGCCAATGCGTCGGAAGTCGGTGGGTTCAAGGAAGTGGTTGCGAATATCAATGGCAAGGGCGTGTTCGCGAAGCTGAAATTCGAATCCGGTGTGCACCGGGTGCAGCGCGTACCCGAAACGGAAAGCGGCGGGCGGATTCATACCTCGGCGGCAACGGTCGCGATTCTCCCGGAACCAGAAGAAGTCGATATCGACATCCGTACTGAAGACCTGCGCATCGACACCTATCGGGCGAGCGGCGCGGGCGGTCAGCATGTCAACAAGACTGACAGTGCGATTCGCATCACCCATTTGCCGACCGGGCTGGTGGTACAATGTCAGGACGGCAAGTCGCAGCATAAGAATAAGGCGCAAGCGATGAAAGTGCTTGCCGCGCGGCTCTATGAGCAGAAACGCGATGCGGTGCAAAGCGAGGAAGCGGAAGCGCGCAAGTCGATGGTCGGCTCTGGCGACCGTTCCGAACGTATCCGCACCTATAATTATCCGCAAGGCCGGGTGACCGATCATCGGATCAACCTGACGCTGCACAAATTGCCCGAAATTGTCGAAGGCGGCGGCTTGGGTGAGATGGTCGATGCCCTGATTGCCGAGGATGAGGCCAGCCGGCTTGCCAATCTGGATGGCTGACATCGCTGCGGCATTACGAAATGCGGCGCAGGCTCTGGGATCGGTCAGCGATACGCCGCGTCTGGATGCAGAATTGCTGATGGCGCATCTTTTGGGGATCGATCGGGAGCAGTTGTTGCTGGATTTGCCAAAGCTGACCGTTCCGGAAGGTTTTGCAGAGCTGCTGGAGCGCCGCAAAGCGCACGAACCCGTGGCGCATATCATTGGTGAGCGGGAGTTCTGGAGCCTGCTGTTTCATGTCAGTCCCGATGTCCTGATTCCCCGTCCCGATAGCGAAATTCTGATCGAAACAGCTGTGCAAATCGGCAAGATTCATCCACCGGCACGCATATTGGATCTCGGGACAGGAAGCGGGGCGCTGTTGCTTGCCACATTGTCCGAATTTCCAGAAGCGCAGGGCGTGGGAATGGATGCCAGCGCTCCGGCTTTGGCGATCGCCCATAACAATGCTGATCGCCTGCGACTCAGCGATCGGGCGCGTTTTATATTGCAGGACTGGACAGTAGCGGGCTGGACACAGTTCCTGAATGGTCCGTTTGACCTGATTCTTGCGAACCCGCCCTATGTATCAACCAAGGCCGAATTATCCCGCGAAGTGGCTGACTTTGAGCCCCATCAGGCGTTATTTGCCGGCGCGCAAGGCATGGATGGTTATGAAATCATCATACCGGTGCTGGGGGAGCTATTGTCCGAAAATGGCACCGCGCTTCTGGAAATAGGTTTTGATCAGGCTAATCTGGTAACAAAACTGGCCGGGAAACATAGCTATCATGTTGAATGCAAACAGGATTTGGGTGGTAATGACAGGCTTCTCGTCCTGCGACGGCGCACCGGCTGATAAAAATCACTTGGTTTTGGCTTATGAAGGCGCTAAGGATGTTTCAGGCCCAGATGATTTCTGGCAATTTCCCTAAAATCGCTGGCCTACCCCCATATAGATAATATTGCTGATGTCCGGCGATCTTTTATCTTCTTTGGGTTGCTGCGGATCATGTGATGGGCGGCACGGGCACTGCCTTTGTGGCGGTAAAATAACAGGAAAGACCGAGTTTATTAACGGTATAAGGACACCCAGAATTTGATGAATAATCGTCAGGCCGGCGGCCGTCGCCGTGGCCGGAACAACAATAATCGCAATCAGGGCAACCGCGGTGGCGGCGGTATGGACCGGGAAAACCGGATCGACAACCGCGCGCGCGGCAATGCGGCCCAGATGCTGGATAAATACAAAAAAATGGCGCAGGATGCCCAGGTGAATGGCGACCGCGTCAATGCCGAATATTATCATCAATTTGCCGACCATTATTTCCGGGTGAACGCAGACAGCCAGGCGCGCCGCGAAGAGCAGCGATTGGCCCGCGAGGAACAACGAAACCAGAATAATGACCGCAATGACACTGCCAATGACACTGCCAATGACACTGCCGATGACACTGCCGATCAGGATGATCGCGGACGTCCGCAGCGCGGACGCCGGCCCAAGGCGGATGATCAGCCGGAAAAAGCAGCCGGTTCAGACGGTCAGGATAATGTGGACGCGCCAGCTGAGAAAAAGCCTGTCCGTGCGCGCCGCCCGCGCAAACCGGCCGCTGAAGCCGCAGAAGCCAATGGCGAATCAAATGGTCTGGATGCCAGCGCTTTGCCTCCCGCCATTTCGATCAAATCGGATGATGGTTCTGATAGTGAGGCTGAGGCAAAACCGGTTCGCAAGCGCCGGACAGTAAAAGCCAAAGCGGTGGAAGCCGAAACAACACCGGAAGGCGACGCAGCCTAAGTCACTCTGACTTTTCGGTTAAAGCACTATTGAGCCATCCCGGCAAATCCAGCCCGTCAAGATCGTCAATGCGGCGATGTTCGATGGACAATCCGAGATCGGGATAGGCCACGCGCTGACGCTTTTCGTCGGCCTGATCCAGCGGCACTACGACCAGTCGGCGATTGATCTTTTGCCGATAGTTCATCCGCGCCGTGTTTTCCTGCCCAACATAGCAGCCCTTGGTAAAGCTGACGCCGTTCAGTTCGGTCGCATTGCATTCCAGCCACAAGGTTTTGTCGCTACCCAGTTCTTCCTGGCCTTCGGTCACACCAAGCGAAAGACGTTGGGCTTTATAGGCAGAATCGGCGCTTTCGTCTTTCTGACTGTCGTTCAGCCAGCGATGACCCAGAGCTGTGAGTCGCGGATCAGTTGGTTTTCCGGCCGCATCACGGGACCAGTGTACGGTGATGGCTTCGTCCATCTCGATCCCGATCTTCCGGCGCAGGCGATAGAGTTTCAGGCGCTTCGCCAGCGCTTCGGCATGCTCCTTTTCACAGTCGATCAGGATGTCATCACCATCGGCCCACAGGAAAAAGTCGAACAGTGTTTTGCCCTGGGCCGTAAGCAGGGCCGCCCATTGCGGCGCGCCTGGCTGGACGGCCTGCATATCCTGCGTGACAAGCCCCTGCAGGAATTCCCGGCAGTCTTCGCTATCATCGCTAGCAGATATGCGGATCACCGCGCGTTCATTTAGTCTGGTTTCGGTCATGCAGATTAGGTAGGGACGCTCAGCGTTAAAAGAAAGCCCGAACCATGAATCAATCGCCCGACCAGATTACCATCCGCCAGCCGGATGACTGGCATGTCCATCTGCGTGATGGCGATATGTTGCGGTCAGTGGCCAGCTATACGGCGCGGCAATTTGCCCGGGCCATTGTCATGCCCAACCTGTCGCCGCCGGTAACGGACAGCGCCAGTGCGGCGGCGTATCGGAAACGGATTTTGGCGGCGGTCCCGGATCATGCAGCGTTCACGCCGCTGATGACCTGTTATCTGACCGACACTTCCGATGCGCAGGATATGGCGCAGGGCTTTGAGAGCGGTGTGTTTACCGCCGCCAAGCTTTATCCCGCCAATGCGACGACCAACAGCTCTCATGGCGTTACTGACGTCAGCAATATCACGCCAGTGCTAGAGCAGATGCAGGATATCGGCATGCCGCTATTGATCCACGGTGAAGTTACCGATGCGGATGTGGATGTGTTTGACCGGGAAGCGGTGTTTATCGACCGCACTCTGTCGAAAATCGTCGCACAATTGCCGGAACTGAAAGTGGTGTTCGAGCATATCACCACCGCCGGCGCTGTGGATTTCGTGAACGCCGCGGGTCCCAATGTTGGCGCGACGATCACACCGCAACATCTTCATATCAATCGCAATGCCATGTTTCAGGGCGGGATTCGCCCGCACGCCTATTGCCTGCCTGTGGCCAAGCGCGAACAACACCGATTGGCTTTGCGTAAAGCGGCGACATCGGGGTCGCCGAAATATTTTCTCGGCACAGACAGCGCGCCGCATGAAGTCCACGCCAAGGAATCAGCCTGTGGTTGTGCTGGTATCTTCAACGCGCCTTATGCGCTGGAAAGCTATGCCGCGGTTTTTGAGGAGGAAGGTGCGTTGGGCAAGCTGGAAGGCTTTGCGTCGGAACATGGCCCTAATTTTTATGGCCTGCCGCTCAACGAAGGCACCGTTACTTTGAAGCGATCCGCGATCACAGTGCCGGACAATATCGAAGCGGGCGGGGCGACGATCGTACCTTTTCACGCCGGACAAGAACTGCGTTGGCAAATTGCCGGGTAAGGGGAACTAAGTCGCAGCCGTTTTCTTGCTGGCGCCGCCAAAAATCGCGTCGGCGGAGAATATCGCAAGGCTGATCCAGATCAGGATGAAGCAGATGATATGCGACGTCGTAAGCGGCTCGCGATAGAGCAATACTCCAATCAGAAATTGCAGCGTCGGTGCAATATATTGCGTTAGTCCGATTGTGCTAAGCTTCATTTTCTTTACGGCCGCCGCAAATAGCATCAGCGGCGTGGCCGTAACTATTGCACCGCCAAGCAGCAGTATATCGATGGTGAGATTATCACCAAGATGGGTGGTCGTGGTCGGCGTTGTGGTACCAAAAGTGATCCAGCCGATGAACAGCAGGAACGGCAAAAGCAGATAGCTCGTCTCGACAGTCAGCCCGACGATTGGACCGACATCAGTAATTTTGCGGGCCAAGCCGTATAGTCCCCATGACCCCGCCAGTGCGAGACTGATCCACAGAGTCTGCCATGCCTCCATCGCGAGGATGGAAACGCCAATGGCGGCTATGCCGACGGCGATCCACTGGTTACGACTCAGCTTTTCCTTGAGGAAGATGTTAGCGAGAAAAACGCTGAGCAATGGGCTGATGAAATAGCCGAGGCTGGCTGCGAGAATGTGGTTTTCCTGAATGGCCCAGACATAGACGAGCCAGTTAACGGTAATGAGCAGGGCGGTCGCCAGCAAGGGCCCACGTATTTTTGGTTCTGCCCAAGCGACGCGCAGACCGGATAGATTTTTACGGAAATAGAGGATGATCAAAAGGACCGGCACCGACCAGACAATCCGGTGGGCGACTACCTCAAGCGGGGCAACGCTCTCTAACAGTTTGAAATAGATCGGCATTACGCCCCAGATGATGCAAGCAAGAAATGCCTGTAAGAGCCCCAGTCGGCTGGTGGATGCTTGGCCCGTCATAGCATAGCGCCTAGGCCTCGGCCGATGGAGTGGCAATATAAATTAGCTTGGGCCGCTGATAAATTAGCTGTCCTACAGGACCGCGATTGGGTTGTGATCCGTGCTATGGATATGACGCGATCTTATTGGATATTTCCGGTTACGGGCCAGCTCGCCGTCCAGAAGACTCGGCTCTGCAGAATTTCGCCCCTTTACCGCGCAAAATTTGTCGCCTTTTGCGGGCGGCTTTTCGATTGTGCGGCCGCTGACGTAAAGACGGGGGATCAGATAATCCCGCCACCTATCCACAAGCGAAAGGCACAGATGCACATGACGATCAGGCAGAAATACATGCCACTGCTGCGTGAAGAAATCAGACCGAACAGAGCGCCAACGCCAGCAATGGGTAAAATCAGCCAGTTGGTCCAGCCGAGAAGTGGAACAAGTCCGACAAAAGCCAATATGAGGGCGATGCCGCCGATGAGTATAGAAATTAGATTAGCCATAACTGTATTATAGGTATAGTGCACCGATTTTGCAAGTGTTTCTATGGAGATAAGCCTAGGATAACAGGGCGTTTAAGGGAGGAAGACCATGGATATCAATGAAATCAGGATAGAAACCGAGCGGCTGATCCTGCGGCCACCCAATGCCGGTGACTTTGACGGCTGGGCGGCGTTTCAGGCGGATGAGGAAACCATGACCTATCTGGGCGGCGTCAAAAGCCGGGCGGAAAGCTGGCGTGATCTGTGCGGCATGGTCGGTGCCTGGCACGTGCGGGGCTATGCGATGTTCTCTCTGATCCTGAAGGATAGCGATCAATGGATCGGCCGGATCGGCCCCTGGTATCCCGAGGGCTGGCCCGGCACGGAAGTGGGCTGGGGTGTTGCGCCGGACTATGCCGGAAAAGGCTATGCGCTGGAGGCCGCGGTGGCGAGCATGAACTATGCGGTGGATGATCTGGGCTGGAGCGATATCTGTCATACGATTGACCCGGAGAACCGCGCATCGATCAAACTGGCCGAGCGGGTGGGCTCGAGCAATCGCGGACCGACGAAGCTGCCAAAACCCTATCAGGATGCGCGGGTTGACGACTGGGGGCAATCGCGCGATCAATGGCTGGAAAATAGAAAGCAGTTCCAATAAGCTGCGAATGAACAAGAGCATAAGGGAGAGTGTGCAAATGGCAGAAGATCGATATCTGGATCCAACGCGGGAACATTTTGATGCGTTTAAGGCGCTGCCTCGCGATGTGCCGATCAACATGCTCAATCTGCTCCGCTTCCACGAGCACGCGCAATATCCCGCAGATCATCCCAATGCTGCGCAAGGTTGGAGCGGTGCGCGGGCATATGAGGAATATGGCAAGACCAGTGGGCCGATTTTCAAACGGGTTGGCGGGACGATTATCTGGCGCGGCAAGATGGAAGTCATGGTCATCGGTCCGGATGACAAGCAGTGGGATAGCTCGTTCATTGCCCGCTATCCGAATAGCGGCGCGTTTCTGGAGATGGTCACGGATCCGGAATATCAAAAAGCGGTCATCAACCGGCAGGCGGCTGTCCTGACTTCCAGACTCATCCGATTCGGCGAAATTGACGGGCCGGACGGGTTCGGTTGAGAATCCCGATTTGGGACAGGCGGTTAACAGAAGATTGGCGGTTTAACCATATTTCCTAACAGAAAATTAACGCTTTTTGGTGCAATTGTTCGGGTATATTCAGGAGCATATTGCATGACACACCTATCCCGTTCCCTCTTGCTGACGGCCACGGCATTTACTTTGCCGTTGACCCTGGCTGCCTGCGGAAGCAACGAAGGCAATGAAGCGGAACTGGCCGAGCTGGACGATAACCTGACGGCCGATCCGGCAATGAACGATGCTCTGGAAGACCAGATTTTGGTTGATCCTGATCTTACCGATCAGGCAAATACTAACGCGATCCGCGGTGCCAATGGCGCGATTGATGGCAAGGTCCCGCCCGCGGGTGGCAAGGCTTATGCTACCGCCCAGTTTGAAGGCAAGATGCTGAGCGCGCCCAAGCCGCGCAACATGACATCGGACGACGAATGCACCAGCTGTGCCGGTTCAGAAGGCATAACTCTGGGAGCGAAAGCCGAGGCGCAGGCAGCACAGCGCGGCAAAGGCACATGTGACCAGAAATTGAGCTATGATATGGGCTGGGCCAACCGGATGCCACCGGAGTTCCCGGTTTATCCCAAAGCCAATGTCCAGGAAGCAGCCGGCGTTGAAGGCGGACTATGCGATATTCGCGTGGTCAGCTTCTCTACCGCCAGTCCGATTAAGAATGTCGTCGACTATTATTACACGCAGGCCAAACGTGGCGGCTATAGCGCGGAATATCTGCTGCGTGGCAGTGAACATGTATTGGGCGGAACACGCGGCAATGATGATGGTGCTTTTGTGATCACGCTCAACAAGCGATCCGGCGGCGGAACGGTAGTTGATATCGTTGCCAATAACGGGCGCTAAGACACAAAGAAATTACCGCGAATAAGTTACCGACGCCAGATTTTCGCATTTCACATATCTGGCACAGGAAGGGGCGGCTTCGGCGGCCCCTTTTCCTATGGTGCAGGCTACTCGCGATAGCTGCCGCCACCGTCGACGGTAATGTCATTTGCAGTAGTGAAGCTGCTCGCATCACTGGCCAGCCAAAGCATCGCATCGGCGACTTCCGTGGCCAGTCCGACCCGGTTGATGGGATGGTTGCGGTTAAACACTTCCACCGCCTCATCATGCGATCCGGGATAGGCGGCGAGATAGCGTTGATACATCGGCGTATCAATCGCGCCGGGATGTACCGTGTTGACGCGGACCGGGTATTTCTCGGCGGCGCAGTGCAAGGCAAGGGATTTGCTTAGCGATGTCACCGCTGCCTTGCTGGCGCAATAGGCGGCAAATTGCGCGCCTGGCCGCATGGCCAGCATCGACCCGATATTGACAATGGTGCCGTCTTCGCCGCTTTCAATTATGGCGGGCAAGCCTACGCGGCAGCCATTGAACGTGCCGTGCAGGTTGATGTCGATGGTGCGGTTCCAGCTGTCGAGATCAACCTCGTCCACTGACCCGGGCTCGGAAATACCCGCGACGTTGAACAGGGTTGTGATCTTGCCGAATTTGGCCTTGGTCGCGGCCACTGCCGCCTCCCATTGGTCCAGATTACGGACGTCCAGCTCCACAGCTGCGGCGCGCTCGCCCAGAGCCTTTGCATGGGCCTCGGCTTTTTCCAGCTGGATATCGCCGAGCATGACAGACCCGCCTTCTTCGACAAACCGCTGCGCGGCTGTGCCGCCAATGCCTTCAGCGCCGCCGGAAATCAGCGCAACTTTCCCGTCCATCATCCCCATAGTCTCTGCCCTTTATCTGTTATCAGCGTTTGTCAAAAGTGAGCGGCAGATTGGTTAGTCCGCGCAGCATCATATTGGGCGGATAGGTCAGCTCCGCGCCTTCCTGTATCCGGATATTGTCAATCCGCTTGGCAAATTGCTGGAATGATACCGTCATCTCCTTGCGCGACAGCATGTTGCCGACGCACATATGAATGCCCTTGCCAAAGGCGAGATGAGTGCGAGCGTTTTTGCGCTCGACATCAAATTTATTGGGGTTTTCAAACTGCTTGGGATCGCGATTGGCGGCATGATAGCGCATCATCACCATCGCGCCCTTGGGCAGCATGACCCCGCCCAGTTCGGCATCCCTGTGCATGACCCGCCAGATACCCGATGATCCGCTGGACATGCGAAGCACCTCTTCGACGGCATTGGGGATGAGCGAGGGGTCGTCCTGGATCTTCTGATATTGATCGGGGTTGGTGGCAAACAGACGCAACCCTTCACCCAGCGCTGCCGTTGTGGTCTCATTGCCTGCGACCATAAGCTGTTGAACAATGGAGAGCGATTCTGCATCGTCCAGCGGCCGTTCGCCATCCACCTGCGCATTGACCAGATCGGAGAGGATATCGTTTTTCGCCTCTTTCCGCCGCGCATCCATATTGGCTTTGAGCGCGTGTTGATATTCGACCACTTCGCGCTCGGTTTCCAATTGCCGTTCCCGGGTCATCATGCCGGACAGTCTGTCGACAAAGGCATTGGTCCAGCGTTTGATCGTATCGGCATCCGCGACGTCGAGGCCCAGTTGCACGGCGATGGTGCGAACCGGCATGGGAATCGCATATTCTGCCATGAATTCGCATTCGCCCTTGTCGATAAAACCATCGATCAGCTCGTTTGACATGGCTCTGATGCTGTCTTCCAGCTTGTTCACCTTGGGCATGGAGAAAGCCAGGTTGACGAGCTTGCGAAAGCGGGTGTGCACGGGCTGATCGGCCGTCAGCAGCGTGTTGACCTGCGGCCATCCATCTGCCTGAATGGCCTGAATTTCCTCATCATTGGCGAGCTCTTCGTCAGATTTTCCTCCAGAGAGCAATGCTGTAAAATTGTTGGAAAAATCATCCAGTCGGCCCACGGCTTCGGATATCAGATCATAGTCGAGGACAATATAAGCGCCACTGGCTTCGTCCAGGAACACAGGGCTTTTGGCGCGTTGCTCTTCATAAAAGTCAAATGGATCAACCAATATGTCTGGCTGAAATAGAGATTTTGAGACCGCTTCGTTCATGTTTTCATTCCTGTTGGGGGTTCAGTCAAAGGCGGACGTTGGTACGCCTTCTGTGTTGTAAACCGGGCCCTCTGCGTCCACGCGATATTTTGCACTAACCGCGTTGGTGAGGCCGAATTTCCCGATATGAGCAAGCATGCTGGCATAATGGACATCCTTGAAATGCTGCGCGAGAGCGTCTTCGTCGGTCCATTCCTCAAACACTTCAATTCGCGATGGATTGTTAAGGTCTGCGCACCAGCTATAGCATAGGCAGCCTTCCTGACTCAGCGCGCCATCAATATAAGGCTGCGCCGTTTTCAAACATTCTTCCCGTGTTGCCGGATCCACATCAATATGCGCCGCGATTACGATTTTAGCCATTTTCTCAATTCCCCCTAAAGCTTTTGTCCGCCCAGTTGAGCGACGACATTGAATATGCGTTTTTTGTAGAGCCACTGGCCATCAATCTTGACGAACTCGTCATCATAGCGGCCACCGGCAATTCGGGGCTCTCCCTTTTCAACCAATATTTCATGGGTTTGATAGCGGCCGGTGGCGGTGTCACCAGTGATTTCAAGACTGCCCGGTATGCCCAAGAAGCTGACGGCATCAAACTGGCTCATCGCGCCATTCCACAGATTGACGATATTCTCGCGCCCGACGACTTCGGTGCCCATTAGCGACCAGACGGCGTCTTCCGTCCAAAGCGCCCCCCAGTCATCGGGGTCAGTGCGCAATACTGCATCACAATAAGCGTCGTGTAATTCCCGGATTGCCAGCCGTTCTTCTATCGGTCCTGAAAACATGGACTCATCCTCTCCTCTTTATGGGAGAGATTACACGGTAAAAGCGCCAGACATGCAAGCTGCCATAAGTGCTAGGAAATTGGGGCTAGTCGCCGCTGATGCGTTCGATGTCCGCGCCGACGGCCGCCAGCTTTTCTTCCAGCCGTTCATAACCGCGATCAAGATGATAGATGCGCTGCAACTGCGTTTCACCTTCCGCTGCGAGTGCCGCGATCACCAAGCTCATCGACGCCCGCAGGTCTGTCGCCATAACCGGCGCACCAGTCATTTTGGTCACTCCGCGGACCACGGCGGTGCGGCCCTTGGTCTCGATATCCGCGCCCATCCGGTTGAGTTCGGGGACGTGCATGTAGCGGTTTTCAAAAATCGTCTCGGTCAGGACGCTGGCGCCATCGGCCATGCAAAGCATCGCCATCAACTGCGCCTGCATATCGGTGGCAAGGCCAGGATAGGGGGCGGTTTCCAGGGTGAGCGGTTTCAGCGTACCGTTGGCCGCGACCTTGATGCCCTTGTTATACGGTTCGATATGTAATCCAGCTTCGGTCAAAGCGGCCAGTGTTGCTTCCATCTCATCTGCCTTGGCGCCAATCAGATCAACCTCTCCGCCGGTAATGCCAACCGCACAGGCGTAGCTGCCCGCTTCAATGCGATCCGCCATGACGCGGTAGGTACAGCCATGCAGGCGCGTCACGCCATGGATGATGAGGTCAGACGATCCGATTCCCTCAATTTCCGCGCCCATCGCTACCAACATATTGCACAGGTCGACAATCTCCGGTTCCCGCGCCGCGTTTTTCAGGCGGCTGGTGCCATTGGCCTGAACCGCGGCCATCAGAGCGTTTTCCGTCGCTCCCACGGAAACGACCGGGAAGGTAAACTCGCCGCCCGGCAGGCCGCCATCCGGCTGACGCGCGGTAACGTAGCCGCTGGTTGTTTCGATCACAGCGCCGAGTGCTTCAATTGCTTTAAGGTGCAGGTCAATTGGCCGGTTGCCAATCGCACAGCCACCGGGCAGCGACACCCGGCATTCACCAGCACGGGCCAGCAAAGGCCCAAGCACAAGGATGGAAGCGCGCATCTTGCGCACAATGTCATAGGGCGCTTCGGTCGAAGTAATCTTGCCGGCTTTTAGCGTCATTACCCTGCCGAAATCTTCCGGCCGCGCGCCTTCAATGGTGGTGGATACGCCAAGCTGGTTCAGCAAATGGCCGAAACTATCCACATCAGCGAGCCGTGGCAGATTGCGCAAAGTGACCGGCTCGTCGGTGAGCAGCGCACAGGGCAACAGCGTCAAAGCGCTGTTTTTTGCGCCGGAAATTGGAATGATGCCAGACAGCTTTTTGCCGCCGCGTATTGAGATAATATCCATCGCGATGGTTTAGCGAAAATGCTCCACCTTGCAAGTGGTTGGGCAAGCCGAAGCGTCTTCCGCAGATGTAATTTTACAAAGGCGCAGGATTAATGATCAAAACCGGGATTGGTCCGGTTCAATTTGCGCATCAGGCCCGGCCAGATCAGATTGTCGCCCAGGCCAGGCATGAAGGCCGGTGCGGTTTGCTGATGTACGCGCTGACCCATATCTTCCGGTTCCTCGTGCAGATGTTCTGCGCCGCCCACGGCTTGTGCCAGAATTTGAGTCTTGCAGGCATTTTCAAGGAAATACATGCGCAGGAAAGCCAATGCACAATTTTTGCCAACAGTCAGCGTGCCGTGATTGCGCAGAATCAGCAGGTTCTTCTCGCCCACATCCGCAATCAGACGCTCGCGCTCATCAAGGTCCAGCGCAATGCCCTCATAATCATGATAAGCGAGATCCTCATGCACTTGCATCGAAAATTGCGTGTAGCGGCGCAGCCCCTCTTTCTGCACCGACACTGCGATTCCATAAGGTGTATGGACATGGATAACGCAACCCGCATCTTCGCGGGCGCTGTGCACCGCACTGTGGATGGTGAAACCGGCGGGATTTATGAAATAAGGTGTGTCCTGCTTGATATTGCCTTCAAGGTCGATCTTGACCAGCGAGCTTGCAGTCATCTCGTCAAACATCACGCCATAAGGATTGATGAGAAAGCGTTCTTCGCCATCCTCGTCAGGTAGGCGCGCGGAAATATGAGTGAAGACCAGATCGGTCCAGGCATGCATCGCACAAAGCCGATAGGTTGCCGCAAGATCACAGCGTAATTTCCATTCAGCGTCAGAGACTTTCCCTTCCAGCCGGTCAATGGTCGCAGGGTCAGGAATGTTAAAACCGGCATCAACCTGCATTGCGCTGCCTGCGTCCTTTTCGGGAGCGTCTTTTACTGCGGTGGCCATCACTATCTCTCCTTGTAGAATCGTTTCCGTCTGTTGTCCCGATAATGGCATAATCATGACCGCCTAGGACAGCTTTTTTTATCTCGAAGCAGTCTTGGCATTGATTTCAACAGGTGCTTTCTCAATTCGACAATCCTGTCCACGCCTCTGAAAATTTGATAAGCGTGATGATATTCTTTCCCCTGCAAAAAGGCGGCCTATGCCAGAGCAACATGAGAACGCACCCGAACTTCCCTGTTCCATTGTGACAGAGCTGCGTTCCGGCATGAAGGTTTGTCTGCGCCCGATTCACCCTTCTGATCAGGGTAAGATTGAGCGCGGTATCATGGAATTATCCGATCGCTCGCGCTATTTGCGCTTCTTCTCCAGCTTTAAAATTGCCCCTGCGTCTGTGGTCGAGAAGCTATCGGCCGTAGACGGCGTTAATCATATTGCCTGGGGCGTGGTCAATCTGGATGCGGATGATCATCCGCCCATTGCAGCGGCCCATGCGATCCGAAGTACCGCTGACCCGGCAAGGGGGGAGTTCGCGATCGCGGTGCTCGATGAATATCAAAGCAAAGGTGTGTCACGGGTTTTGATCGCCGCATTGTTCAGCAACTGCCTGGAACAGGGGTTAAGCAAGCTGGATATTGCGGTGTTGCGTGAAAATAGAAAAGCCGTTGGCCTGATTGCTGCACTTGGCGCCGAGATGACGAGTAGCCAAGATGCGATTGCCTATTATAGCCTTGATCTGCAGAGCGCTTTAGATGCCTTGCGGGCGATGAAAAAGCCGAAGGGTTTACGCAATATATGGGCCGCTTTTGACTGTTAGGTGATGTTGCTGACGCCGATTTTCGCGCCACCGCCTTCAGGGGGCGCTGAGATCCAAGTTCGCCGCATCCCTGTCACCGAACAGATAAGCATCGAACCAGCGGGCATTATGTTCCATCGCGGCCATTCTTTCTTTGGGTCGTGATATGACGTGACCTGTATCTTCATAGATAACCAGTTCGGTTTCGACGCCAGCGTCCTTCAGTCCGCGAAACAATTTCATGCCATTGGCAAAGGGTACGCGCCCATCATCGCGGCCATGTTGGATGAGCGTCGGCGTAACTGCATTCTTGATTGATCCCATGGCTCCCGTCGTTTCGTAAATGTCCGGATCATCCCATGGTGTTGCTTCCAGATAAGCGAGGGGGCTCGTCGGTTGGTCGCTCAGAGCATAATATGTGGCATAGTCGGTGATACCGGCGCCAACGGAAAAGGCTTTGTAGCGGGTCGTCCGGGTGGCGAGACCAGCGGTCACCGTGCCGCCCGCGCTCCAACCCATAGCGCCCAGCTTATCCGGGTCAGCTATTCCGGTTTTAATCAGGTGATCGATCCCGGATTCGACATCTATCGTATAGCCAATGCCCATGGAGCGCACGTTGGCTGCCATGAGTTCGTCCGTATAGCTGCCCGACCCGCGATAATTAGGTTCAAAAATCGCGGCCCCTTTGCGCAGCCAATATTCCGTCGGGTAAACCTCATCCGGCATGCGCCGTGGGCGGGAGGTTGCTGACGGACCGCCATGCGCGATGATGAGCAACGGCATGGGCCCGTCCATCCGGTTTTCCGGTGCGGGCAGGGTCAGCACGCCTTCTAAATCCAGCCCGTCCGGCGTGGTCCACTGAACCAGACGCACTTCGGTGTCCGGCCATTCGGCAATCGCCTGACTGAATTGAGTAAGACGCTTTTCGTCAGTATATCCGGTCGCGGTCACTTTGCGGGTGTAAATCTCCTTCGCACGCTCACCATCCACCGCGCCAAAAGCAACAGTTTTGCCGTCAGCGGTGAAGGAATATCCCTCTACCCGGCCGCGACCAGCGGTCAAATTGGTGACGTCTCGCGAATCCAAGTCCATGCGGTACAGATTGCTTTCGACCCGATAGTGCGACATGAAAAACATCGAGTTACCTTGCCAGCCAATAATATTGGCATCATTATATTTATCGGTCGTATCACTGATCTGTTCGATCTTTCCGCCTTCAATCGGCGTCAGGCCCATCCAATATTGACGGGTATAGTAGTAAGGCGGCTCGCCCATATGGAATGCCACGGTTTTTCCATCCGGTGAGACTTTGGGGTCGAGATCCATGCCAGGACGGCGAACAACAGGGCGCTGCTTGGCGGTCGCGATATTGACCGCGGAAATATCCTGCGTCCCCAGATCATAGGGCGATCCGCTTTTGGCATGATCAAACAGGATTTCCTTGCTATCGGGCGTGAACGTAAAGCTGCCACCGAAGAAACTGCCAATGGTAAAGGCTGTGCCCCCCGTCAGCCGCCGTAATGGTGCCTCTGTGGCCGCATGTTCGGAGCGTTCGGTAACCGGAGCATTCGTGCTTTGGGCCTTTGCCAGGTCGAGCAACCAAAGATGATCGCGGCCAGAATAATCGTCGGCAAATGCGAAATTACCATAAGCTTTTTCGACCTGCGCTTTGGATTTTGCCGGTCGCTCGCTCAGTTTCAAAGCCATGTAGCGGCCATCGGGCGACCAGATATAGGAATTGATTCCACCCGGCAGAGCCGTGATCTGCCGGACGTTGCTGCCGTCCCGGTTCATCAAGAAAATCTGTGTGCCGATATCGGTGTTGGCTTGGTAGGAAATCTGCTGGCCATCGGGGGACCAAGCAATGTCGCCGGACGATCCATCGGCATTGTTGGTCAACTGAACCATCTTACCATTTTCTATGAGATGAATTTCCCGATCATAGCGATTTTTCTCCCAATCTGCGGTGCGGATGGTGAAGGCGACTGCTTTGCCGTCCGGGGATATTACTGGCGAACCGGGCGTTTCGATGGACACGATACATTCCAGCAGGCCATCGCTGCATCGGTTCTCAGTAGCGGACGGTGAAGGAATATCGACGGCGTATGCAGGTATGGCCGCTGTGCACAGCATGAAGGTGGCGCAGAAGAGGGAAAGGGAACGATTCATTATGGGGACCTTTTGAATGATGGGGGATTGATTCAAAAAAAGGGGAGAGTTGAGGTTGAAGCGGTCTTGATTTAGCAGTGATTTCCCACTTATTCTCACCTTTTATCGTTGCAGATTCGACGTAAATATGTGTCAGGAGCAATAATAATGGCGAAAAACGCAATAGCGAAAATTTCCGACCTCGATGGTTTCGATCGGCAGATTCTTGAAATCATCCAGCATGATAATCAACGGACCCATGCGGATATTGGAGAAACGGTAGGGCTGTCGGCCTCGGCGGTGAGGCGGCGGCTGAAACTGCTGCGTGACAGTGGTTTCATCGAAAAAGACGTGGCGGTGTTACGCACTGGCGATATCGGCGTTCGTCTGGTTGTCCTCGTTTCCTTCCAGAATGAAAGTATTGAGGCTTTTGATGCTTTTGACGAGCAGATCCGCTCGACGCCGGAAATTCTGCAGGGTTATCACATTTCAGGCCCGGTCGACTATTGCCTGATCGTGCAGGGGCCGAGTCTGGAATGGTATGAGGATTGGGGCAAACAGACCTTCATGAGCAACCCCGCAATAAGGCGCTATGACAGCCATGTTGTCTGGTCCTGCAAAAAATTCGAGACAGCGATACCATTGTAGGATGTCGCAGCTGACGCAAATTGTCTGGGTCGTGATTAGTCCCTGAGCAATCCCAAGGCGGCATAGGTCTTGTCCACCGTCGGTTGTGCCAGAGCCTGCGCACGTTCCGCGCCATCACGCAGGATCGCATCAATCGTGCTTTTATCCTCGCGCAATTCTTCATATCGATCACGGATCGGCGAGAGTTTGGATACGGCGAGGTCGGCCAAGGCTGGTTTGAATGCGCCAAAGCCCTGTCCGGCGTGTTGGTCCAGCACTGCTTGTGGGCTGCTGTCTTCCAATGCAGCATAGATGCCGACCAGATTTGTTGCCTCTGCGCGCGCCTCCATGTCTTCCAGTTTGCCGGGTAATGGATCGGCGTCGGTGCGCGCCTTTTTGATCTTCTTGGCAATGGTATCGTCATCATCGGTCATGTTGATCCGGCTCAAATCCGACGGATCGGATTTACTCATTTTCGCTGCGCCATCGCGCAGTGACATGATCCTTGCTGCCGTTGCACCGATATATGGTTCGGGCAGAGTGAAAACCTCCTGACCGGTATCATTGTTGAACTTGGCCGCAATATCGCGCGCCAGCTCGAGATGTTGTTTCTGGTCTTCGCCAACAGGAACATGGGTGGCCTGATAGATCAGGACATCGGCTGCCTGCAGCACGGGATAGCCATAGAGCCCCAGGCTTGAGCGCTGTTTATGTTTACCCGATTTTTCTTTGAATTGCGTCATCCGGTCCAGCCATCCCATTGGGGTGTTGCAGATCAGCATCCAGGCGAGCTCGGCATGCTGTGGTACCCGGGCCTGGTTGAACAAGATCGACTTTTTGGTATCGACGCCCGCAGCGACGAGGGCTGCCACCATGTTCCGGCAGTTATCAGACAATTCTGCCGGATCATTGGGGACCGTAATCGCATGCAGGTCAGCGAGAAAAAACAGGCATTCGGATTCTTCTTGCAGCTTCACCCAGTTTTTGATCGCGCCCAGATAATTGCCGAGATGGAGATTACCTGTGGGCTGAATGCCCGAAACCGTACGCATGGTCTATTGTCCTTCTTGTGCTGCCTCTTCGGCGGCTTTCTTTTTGGTTAGCATGGTGATCTTGTCGCGGTCGACCGCGCCGGTCACCCATGCCAACACCGCATAGACAAGACCGCCCACGCTGACCAGCGCTGTAATTGATCCAATCCGCTGCCAGACATTGCCATCATAAAGCCCTTCGCCCAGAGGCGCGGCATAAATCAACACCACCGCCATGCCGAGGGCCGAGAGTGTGATCCGCAAGATACGAAGTAACAGCGACAATTCGATCCGGTAATGCCCGCGCCTGTGCAGCATGGTGTAGAGCATAGCGCAATTGCACCAGGCCGCGATAGCTCCCGCCAGTGCCAGTCCGTAAATACCATAAATCGGGATCAGGATGATGTTGAGTGTGATGTTGATCAGCAGCGATATGCCTGCGGTATAAACCGGCGTCCGCGTATCCTTGCGGGCAAAAAATCCGGGAATCAGGACTTTGACAAGCACATAAGCCGGTAAGCCGATGACAAGCGCGGCAACTACGCTGGCGGTGGTAATGCCGTCGCTGGCTTCAAAATTACCACCAACATAAAAGGACGTAACGAGCGGTCCTGCGGCGAAGAACAGGGCAATGGCTGCCGGGATAGTCAGCAGCATGCCCAGCTCGATGGCATTGCTTTGCAGGCGCTGTGCACCGTCCTGATCATCCTTGGCGATGAAACGGGACAGCGCGGGCAGGATCGCGGTGCCAAGGGCAATGCCGATAATCCCGAGCGGCAACTGGTTGAGACGGTCCGCCATCGCGAGATAGACAAAACTGCCCTCCGGCAGACGGCCAAGAAAGAACAGGTCGATAAACCGGCTGATCTGATAAATGCCGGCCCCAAAAACCGCAGGCAGGATGAGGATGCCTAGCTCTTTCACATCGGCGTTGAATTTCGGTTTTCTGACTGTAAAGGAAAAACCTGCCTTGCGCGCCCAGTAGAAGAGCCACAGCATTTGCAACAAGCCGGCAAAAGCGACACTGAACGCCAACAGATAAGCGGCCAGATGTTCCGAGCTTTCCAGTTCCATACCGAGAATGGTCCAGTAGTTTTCCGCATTTGCTGCGAAGGAGCCATTGGTAATAGCCATGGCGATGAGCAGCGCGCTGATCATACAAATATTGAGCATGATCGGTGCGGCCGCGGCGGCAGCAAAACGGCTCACGGAATTCAGGATTGCCGCGAATAGCGTCGTCACACTGATCAGGCCGAGATAGGGAAAGGTGATCCGGGCCAGGCTTATCGTAAAGTCTGTGGTGCGACCGCCTTCACCAAAATCATCAATGAACCAGATGATTGCCGGCATGGCGAGCATCATGATCGCTGAGAAGATCAGCAGGATCGGGACAAAGACCGACAACACGTCAATCGCAAAATTTTGTGCGGCGGAGCGCTGCTCATCTTCTTCCATCTTGCGATTGAACAGTGGTACGAAGGCGGCCGAAAAAGCGCCCTCTGCGAACAATCGGCGAAAGATATTGGGCAGTTGAAATGCCAGCTGCCAGGCATCCGCTGCCGCTCCGGCACCCAGTACGCGCGCGAGGATTATATCGCGCACAAAACCAAATATGCGGCTGACCATGGTCAGTCCCGCAATGGTTCCGGTGGATTTGAGCAAGTTCATCGAGCCCGCAACCGGCTTAAGTCATTTCCGTTGGTCCTGAGTCTGTCGAAACACGTCTCAAGACGACAAACGGGCTTCGACAAGCTCAGCCCCGATGGCTTGCTTGCAAAAGGAGATCGATCAGGCGTTGCCAACCGGTTGTTCTCCGGTTTCCATCGCAGCCTGTTGCTCACGCTGCTGCATGTAAAGTGCAGTGAAATCGATTGGCTCAAGCATCAGCGGTTGAAATCCGGCATCGCGCACGGCGTCGGAAATAATCGCACGGGCAAACGGAAATAACAGGCGCGGTGCTTCGGCAAACAAGAACGGATGCGCTTGTTCATCTGGCACATTACGCAGCCCGAAAAGGCCGCAATATAATAGTTCGACCTGAAATGCGATGCCCTGATCGGCCTTTGCGACAACGTCGATTTTTAGCTCAACTTCATTGACTTCGTCCGCCACCGGCTTTGAGCCGATGTTAAACTGCACGTCGATTTGCGGTTGGGTTTCCCACTGATAGACGTCCGGCGCATTCGGGTTTTCAACCGACAGATCTTTTATATATTGCGAGATCACGCCAATTTGCGGTTGGTTGTCCGCGCCATTGGCCGCCGGATCCGGGGTTGTCACATTACCATTTTCTTCAGCCATTTGGCTCGTCCTTTCGGGATATTCCACAATATTCAGATCTGGAGCATAGCCATGCCCCGTTTGCAGCGCGCCTAGCAGGGGATCGGGGACAGGGCAATGCCCGAAATGTGCTGGCTGTCCGGTCTATAATGCAGCGACATCGGCATAATTTCGTCAGCGGCCATTCACAATCAGACGGATAAACCGTCAGAAGTTATGAACCGATTGTGACTACATTAAGCGCAGCCGCGTGTAAAAGACGCGAAAGCCATTTGAAACTGGCGCAGTTCCTGCCTATGTAGGGGGTAACTGAGATATTGGAGATATCGTGACTATCGAGATTGTTCTTTTAGCGATGGTAGCTGCTTTTCTGGGCCTGCGCCTCTATTCCGTTTTGGGTAAACGCACCGGCCATGAGCAGGAGCATACCCCCCGAAACGTAGAGAATGGCTTGGATAAGCGCGCTCAAGACCGGTCTGTGCGCGATGATCAGCGGGATAGTCCGATTCCAGATATCGTCCCCGCTTCACCTGCTCCGGCGCCACAACCAACGATGATCTATGATGCCGCTGCCGAATCGGGCATGCGTGCGATCATCAATGCGGACCGCAATTTCGATGCCGGACGTTTTGTCGAGGGTGCCAAGGCTGCCTATGGCATGATTTTGGAAGCATTTTGGACCGGCGATCGCGAGCAGTTGAAAGAATTGTGCGACGATGATGTCTATGAAAGCTTTGTCGAGGCCATTGACGCCCGTGAGGCCAATGGCGAGGTCTTGGAAAACCGTCTGGTAAGGATTGAAGAGGCACGGATTGCCGATGCGGATTATGATCGCCGGATGGCGCGTATCACAGTACGCTTTGATGCCGATATTGCCGCTGTTGTTAAGGACAAGGACGGTAAATTGATCGGCGGATCGCTTACTGATGCCGTAGAGACGCATGACGTCTGGACCTTCATGCGCGATCTTTCCAGTGCCGATCCGAACTGGATTCTCGACGAGACAGATGAAGCGTAAGTCCTGCGTGGGACGAAGCATTACAATCATGAAAATCGGGGGATTATTCGGCGCAATGGCGCTTGTCAGCGCCTGTTCGCTATCAATTATTCCCGAAGGTACAGCCCGCGGTGCACCTACAAAAGACGGTCAATGGACTGCAGGTCCGCCGTCTAGCCCCGAACCAGCGCGTAATCCCGTCCGGCAAGCACCAGTCAGTCAAACGGCCGGGACTTTCGAGGCCGTCCCCTCTGATCAGGTCACGCCTGTTGCTGACGATGACACCAGGGCGACCGGTGCGGGCGTTGCGCTGGGCCCCGATATTTCATCACTCAATCTGCAATCGGGCAAAGCCCGCGCGGCGCTGCAGTCTTTTCGCACCAGCTGTTCGTCACTGGTCCGCCGAACCGACAATAGCGGCCTGACCCAGGGTGAAGATTGGCAGCAATCCTGCGATGCCGCCAGTGGTTGGCCGGATGGCGATGCACGCCGTTTCTTTGAAAGTTATTTTGAGGCGGTACAGGTTGGTGATGGCAAGGCCTTTGCTACCGGCTATTTTGAACCACAGATTCAAGGTTCGCGGGTGCGCCGCAATGGCAGTCAGGTGCCGATTTACAAGCGCCCGTCCAATTTGCTCGATGTTGATCTTGGCCAGTTTTCCGACGATTTGAAAGACAAGCGTATCCGCGGCAAGGTGGACGGCACCAGGTTGGTGCCGTTTGAAGAACGCGCGCAGATTGACGATGGCGCGCTGCAGGGGAAGGGCCTCGAGCTGGCCTGGGCGTCTGATTATATCGAATTTTTCTTCCTGCAGATTCAAGGCTCCGGCCGTGTCGCCATGCCTGATGGGTCGGTTATGCGGATTGGTTATGACGGGCAAAATGGCCGTGACTATACTGGCATTGGCCGCGTGATGCGTGAACGCGGGTTACTCGCTGATGGCAAGACCAATATGCAAGGTATTATCGAATGGTTGCGGGCCAATCCGGAAGAAGGCCGAAAGATCATGCGGGAAAATAAAAGTTACATTTTCTTTCGCGAGCTAACCGGGCCCGGCCCACTGGGCGCGATGGGCCATCCGGTTGTTGGTCGCACATCGGTTGCAGCGGACCGAAAATTTGTGCCGTTGGGCGCGCCGGTTTTCCTCGATATGGAGCATAATATCGCCGATGGTGTCTGGATTGCGCAGGATACAGGTGGCGCGATCAAGGGTGCGAACCGCTTTGATACTTTCTGGGGGGCAGGCGAGGAAGCGGCACAAATTGCGGGCGGTATGTCGTCGCGTGGACAGGCGTTGATCTTCCTGCCCAAAGGCAGCGTGGCCAAGCTGCTCCAAAGTCGGCAAGGCAATTAGGCCGGATGTCCGACCGGCCCCTTACCGCCGGCGAAAAGGCGTTGTGGCAGAAGGTCATCGAGACGGTGGAACCGCTGGATCAGGCGCGCGCCAGCCGTGTTAAAGCACTGCCGGTGGCGAAGAAGCTGCCGGAGGTACGTGGACCCATTACAGCGGCAACATTCGGCGGTGCACCAACCAAGGCGATCCCGCTGAGAGAGCAGGTCGCCATTCCGGAAAAAGCGGGGCTCGACGGCCGTTGGGACCGCCGGTTGAATAAGGGCGTCGTACAACCGGACGTCACCATCGACCTGCACGGTTATACCCTGTCATCAGCACATGGTCGGCTCGACAGTGCTCTGGAGCTAAGCATTGCGGCAGGTCATCGTGCGATCCTGCTGATTACCGGCAAGGCCCGCAGCGAAGAACAGAGGCGCCGTGAAGGGGGACGCGGTGCCATAAGAGCAGCAATCTCGGATTGGCTGGCCGCGTCCCGCCACGCTCCCCACATCGCGGCGGTCAGGCGCGCGCATCCCCGTCACGGCGGGGCAGGGGCGCTTTATATTATTTTGCGGCGGCGGCGATAATTCTTAGCCAAGCGCCCGTTCAACAACCAGTGCGTAAATTTTCGATAACTGATCCAAATCATCCACAGCCACTGCTTCGTCCAGCTTGTGCATGGTCGCATTACAAAGTCCAAATTCCACGACCGGCACGATTTTCGACAGGAACCGTGCATCGGACGTGCCGCCCGTGGTGGATAATTCCGGCTCGACCCCGGTCACTTCCGTAATCGCATCGCCAATCAGGCCGGACAGTTCCCCGGGTGGTGTGAGGAACGGCTCGCCGGAAATAATCGGGTTCAGTTCGCCGCCATGGCGCTCGACAATTTCGCGGACCAACATGCTCAGGCTATCACCGCTATGCTGATCATTGAATCGGATCGACAAGCGCCCTTCTGCTTTGGCAGGGATCACGTTATGTGCGGGATTACCGACATGGATATCGGTAAATTCAATGTTACTGGGCTGAAACCAGTCCGTACCTTCATCGAGCTGGACCGCATCAATTTCGTTCAGGATCTTGCCCAGCTTGGTGATCGGATTATCAGCAAGATGGGGATAGGCAACATGACCCTGTGTGCCGTTGACAGTAATCCACATATTGACCGAACCGCGCCGACCGATTTTCATCATGTCACCCAGCCGGTTCACCGATGTCGGCTCACCTACAAGGCAAAGATCGGGCGTAATGCCGCGCTCGGCCATCAGGTCCATCAGAGCAACTGTACCAAAACGCGCTGGCCCTTCTTCGTCACCGGTGATGATCAGGCTGATCGTACCCAAGTGGCTCGGCAAATTGTGAAGCGCGCTCACAAAGGAGGCGATACTGCCTTTCATATCCACCGCCCCGCGTCCGTGAAGCAAATCGCCTTTGACCTCGGGAACAAACGGATCGGTGCCCCAGCCTTCACCGGGAGGCACTACGTCCAGATGTCCGGCAAAAGCAAAATGGCGGGACCCTTCCGGTCCCTTGCGGATAGCGAAAAGATTCTCGACCGCTCCGCCCAGACCTTCATCCTCTGGCCTGTCGCCGGCAATAAAGCGCGACACTTCAAAACCCAGAGGCTCCAGCATCGCTTCCATTTCGTCAAACACTCGCCCCGTTGCGGGCGTGATGCTCGGACAAGCGATCAGCCGTTTGGCCAGTTCAAGGGCGCTAGAGTTGCTCATGCTTTTGGCTCAGCCTTGCGCGGCTTCTGGCGTATCGAAATGCTCGATCACCCAAGGTTCTTCTTCCGCGGCTGCCATCCATTCCACCATCCAGTCATGGCCCAATATGGTGTCCATATAGGATGCGGCAAAGCCGGGAACCTGAACGCCGTAGGTTTGGAAACGCGATACGATCGGGGCGTACATGATATCGACAGCGCCAAAAGTGCCAAACAGAAACGGGCCGCCGCGACCAAAGCGCGCCCGCGCCTGTGCCCAAAGCTGCATGATACGGGCTGCGTCCTGAATGACCTCTGGCGTGAATTGAAGCCCTTCATAGCGTTTGCGTGTGTTCATCGGGCATTGTTTGCGCAGGGCCATGAAGCCGCTGTGCATCTCGGCGGCCATCGACCGGGCCATGCCGCGGGCGGTTTCGTCCTTCGGCCAGAAACGGTCACGATGGGTCTTGTCGGCGAGCCAGTCGATAATCGCCAGACTGTCCCAGATCACACTTTCGCCATCCCACAGGATAGGGACTTTACCGCCTGATGGAGCAAAATTCTCGGTCTCCCGCACATCATCCCAATCCTCTCCATAGAGCGGGACGGTGAGCTCTTCAAAAGAGAGGCCGGATTGTTTGCAGGCGAGCCATCCGCGCATGGACCAGCTGGAATAGGCTTTGTTTCCGATTATCAGTTTCATAGACACATACCTAACCCACTCATCATGCAAGCGAAAGCGGGAATCTTATATCCTGAAATTCGTGATGGCGATGAGGAAAGTTACGCCAGCTGATATTTGAACCTATATCTGAACGGCTTCCAGTACAGCCATGCGGAGCTCGTCAATGCCCTGCTTTTTCTCTGAAGAGGTAACGATCAGATCTGGATGCGCGGCGGGATGTTTCTTCGCCTCTGCCATGACCTTTGCCTTGGTCGCTTCCAGCGCGGCTGTTTTCACCTTGTCGGCCTTGGTCATAACGATCCGGTAGCTGACGGCTGCCTTGTCGAGCATATCCAGCACATCTTCATCAGTGTTCTTGATCCCGTGACGGCTGTCGATCAGCACAAAAGTCCGCTTGAGCACTTGCCGTCCGCGCAGATAATCGTTGATCAGGTAACGCCATTTTTGAACCACTTTCGGCGGCGCCTTGGCAAAGCCATAGCCGGGCATATCGCAAATCCGGAAGATGAGCGGATCGCCGATATCGAAGAAGTTCAATTCCTGTGTCCGGCCCGGCGTATTGGATGTCCGCGCAAGCCCGTTGCGGCCGGTCAGCGCATTGATCAGCGACGACTTGCCCACATTGGATCGGCCCGCAAAGGCAATTTCCGGGACCGTCGGATCCGGCAAAAATTGCAGCTGCGGTGCCGATTTCAGAAAAGAAATCGGCCCGGAGAAAATTTTCGGATGAAGCGGGGTCATGCGCCCGCTTTTTCTTCCGCAGCCTTTTTCGCTTTTTCCTCAGCATCCTTGGCCATTTGCTCTTTCAGCTGTGGATGGCGGGAATAGAGCCATTTCTGCTGCGCGATTGTGAGGAGGTTGGACACTGTCCAATAGAGCTGCAAGCCGGCGGCAAAAGGCGCCATGATGAAGACCAGGATCCACGGCATCAGGCCGAAAATCTGTTGCTGCATCGGGTCCATTTGCTGGGGGTTCAGCTTGAATTGATAGTGCATCGTAATGCCCATCAGGATTGGCAGGATACCGACAGCGAGGAAGCTGGGTGGATCAAACGGGATCAGGCCGAACAGATTGACCGGCGTCAGCGGGTCGGGCGCCGACAAATCCTTGATCCACAGCGTAAACGGCTGATGGCGCATTTCGATGGAAAGCATCAGCACCTTGTAGAGCGCAAAGAAGATCGGAATTTGAAGGAAGATGGGCAAGCACCCGGCAAGCGGATTGACCTTTTCATCCTTATACAGCTTCATGATTTCCTGCTGCTGCTTCTGTTTGTCTTCCTTATATTTTTCCTGAATTTTCTTCATCTTCGGCTGCACGGCGCGCATTTGGGCCATGGAAGCGAATTGCTTTTGCGCAATCGGGAACATGATCCCGCGCACCACAAAGGTCATCAGGATGATCGCAACACCAAAATTGCCGGAAAATTTGAACAACCAATCGAGCAGATAGAAAAGCGGCTTTTCGAACCAGTAGAACCAGCCCCAGTCTACTGCACGGTCGAGCAGAGTGATGTCATATTGTTCTTTATAGGTGTCGAGCAGCGCCGTCTCCTTGGCACCGGCGAACAGACGGGTCGTCGTTGTGAGCACCTTGCCGGGGGCAATGACTTGTGCATTTTCACGTGCGATCTGCGCCTGATAGATGTCACCGCTACCGGCGCGGAATTTTGCTTCCACCTTGGCATTGCTGACCGGGACCAGCGCGCCGAGCCAATATTTGTCGGTAAAACCGATCCAGCCTTTGGTCGCATTTGCCGCTATGCCATTAGCGCCTGCTTCATCAACATCTTCATAATCTGTGTCGAAATTGGCGGTGCCGTCAAATACGCCCATGGGGCCGATATGAATGGTCCAGCTATCCGCTTCGCCCGGTGGCACATTGTCAAGGTCACGCACCCGGCTGATAATGCCGAATGGGTTCAGCGCTATAGTATTTTCGCTGCGATTGGTGGCGCTTTGTTCCGCCGTGATCAGGTAATTCTCATCAATTGAAAAAGTGATCGCAAATGTCTGTCCGGCCTCATTGTCCCAACTGAGCGTCACCGGAGTTTCAGGGGTTAATTTTTCCTGATCCGCCGTCCAAACCGTTTTGTCGCCCGGCAAAGTCACGCCATCACCAGCCCAGCCAAAACGGCTGAAATAGGCGTCCTTGGTACCGGATGGAGAGAATAGACGCACGGGCGGGCTATCCTTGTCCAGTTCCGTTGTATGATCGGTCAGCGTCAGGTCATCAAACCGTGCGCCCTGCAGATTGATTGAGCCTTTGAGACGCGGCGTTTCGATCGCCACACGCGGGTTTTCAGCAAGTACGACTGGGAGCTTGCGGATCGTTCCGGCGGCTGCATCTGCTCCAATAGCAGCGGAACCAGCAGTGGTTGAAACAGCAGGAGCAGGCCCATCAGTCTGCGTGATGCCTTCTGAATCGGCAGTAGCCTGTTCGGATTGCTCAACCGCTTCGTTTTTGTTCACCATGTCCGGGAAAAATGTTTCCATCAGGACTGGCCAGCCAAACAGGATGATGCCGGTTAGCAAGACCGCCATGATGATATTACGCTTGTCGTCCACTATTTTTCCTAAACTCTGGTCTTAAAGATCGGTTTTACACCAAGTAAGACTGGTGCCTGTCCTATTCAATCAGCTCGATATAATATTGGGTTCAGGGAACCGGGTCATAACCAGAGCCCCCCCACGGATGACAGCGCAATAGCCGTTTCGCGCCCAACCAGCTACCCTTAAATGCACCGTGTTTTTCGATCGCTTCGATCGCATAGACTGAACAGGTCGGACTGTACCGGCAGGTCGGTGGCAAAATGCGTGACGGGCCCCATTGCCAGCAGCGTACGAAGAAGATGAAAACGGCTTTTATCATGGCTTTCAGAGCTTTTTGGTGAGATGTTTCAGGGCTTTTTCAAGGTCTGTTTTCATCACGATGAAATCTCGTTCCTCATTTTCCTTGCGGCCAACCATGATATGATCCGCTCCGATTATACCATATTGCGGGAGTGTTTCGGCCAAAAGCGCGCGAAATCGGCGCTTCATACGGTTGCGGGCCACAGCGTTGCCGATTTTTTTTGTTACGGTGATGCCATAGCGTATGGTTTCTGAAACGACGGGATGATCTTCTGGGCGCTTATATACCAGCAGCACGAAACTGGGCGTCACGAATCGCTTGCCGCGATTCGCCGCAAGAAAATCCGGGCGCTTGCGAATCACTTGGATATCGCGAACGGGCCTTTTCTTCTCGGTAAGTTGAGGCTGCGGATCGGTCACCGCATCACCCGATTATCTGCAGGAGCAGGTGCCTTAGGCAGAGAGCTTCTTGCGGCCACGCGAACGGCGGGCAGCCAACACTTTGCGGCCTCCAACAGTTGCCTTGCGGGCACGGAAACCATGGCGCCGTTTGCGGACCAGGCGGCTCGGTTGAAATGTGCGCTTCATCGCGTTTATCCTACGTCTAAAATTTCGATAAAAAAGGCCGCTAAAAGCTGCGGCCACCTTGTTGACGCTGCGGATAAGTGCGCAGCCGCAGAAAGTCAAGCGTTAGCCCGAGGTTCGCTTAAAAAAAGTGGTACAAAAAGATCAGCTTTCTGACTTGGTTTTTACCTTACCGAATATCGGCAGTTCAAAATCATCCGGCAGCTTCTTGTGCCGTTTGCGGCGCATGGCCCAGTCGGTCCATTGACCATATTTCGGAAAACGCTGCTTGAAATCGACGTAGCGTTTCTTCGCCCAGCGTGAATTTTGCAGCACAAGTGCCAGTCCGATCGGAAACATGATAATGAAACCGGGCCCGGGAATAGCGCCGACGATAGGGGACAGCAGCATTAGCGCAAAGCCGAGCATCGACAGCGCAAAACGCGATCCCGATGTGTATCTCCACCTTTTTTTCCTCAGTTTCTCGTCCATATCCACTTTCATGCGCTCTATGTGATGCATCGCGGTATGACTCGCAAGCCGCACTGTCGAAGAAATCACGCTCTTGGTCGATTATCATTCTATTTTATGCATATAGCATGAATGAGAGACGGGGCAGAATCCCCGAACCCGTAACTCACACTTGTCGATATAGATATGGGTGTCGCCCTCAGTGTAACAGCTGGAAGCGGACCAGGTCGTTGCGGGACAGTTTGAGCTGCTGGGCAAAAGGAACGCTGTTGGTCAGTGCATAAAAGGCACGGGCCTTGTGAGCGGGCATGCCCATTTCGGCATAGTAGCGCAGATATTCGGCATGTACCGGATCATTGGGTGGATAGTCATTGGCTTCCCGCCCGTCTTCATCAATCCAGCTATGGACAATAAATTCAGCACCCTTGTCGGCAGTGTGCCGCACACCGGCGAGAAACAGCTCAACCGCACCTGAGCGCACGGAACCACGTGCAGGTACGTGTGTGCTGATCCCGGCATGGCGAATTTGCCGGGCGAGGCTCAGATTGGCATCTTCATCAATGGACCCGTCACAGTCGATCATTACGATATGTCTGATACCGGGATGTTGTTGGAGCATCTGCTGAAACAGGGCCGGCGAATAGCTGTCGACGGTGCCTGACATTTCTGCCGTATCTTCCGATATCACCCGAAAAGGCCCATAGCTTTCCTGCGCAAGAGCGCTGGACCAGCCGCTCTGATGTTCCGGTTCGACAAGATCATATTCGAACGTCTCAATGGTCTCGGTGACCGTATAGCTGGAACCGGAGGCCCGTGCCTGTTCGGCCGGCAATAGAAACAACGCGAAAAAGGCAAATAGAGTGACCCAGAGTCCGAGGCCGAAATGCCCGTTCAAACAATGATCGTTGCCATGATCAGGCATGCCCAGATTTTCGCTGGCTGGTTGGTTCATTCCCCGTTGCATTGGCCGCTTTTGTGCAAAGGCGCTTGATAAACAGTGGAAGCGATTGGTTTGCGGATGATTAACCAGCAGCTGACGCCGAAATAGGTGAGGGTCGGGATTGTTGACGGTTCCGGCCAAGCCTCTGGTCTTGCTCGACTCTTTCGATACGCCTTGCCACAGTTGCGCCAGTAACAGGGCAATAAGGCATTATATGGTAGCACTGGTTTCCACCGTCGCCTATTTGGGCCTGGAGGCACGCGGAGTCGAAGTCCAATGTCAGGTCGCCCCGGGTGTGCCGGCTTTCAATATCGTCGGACTGCCTGACAAAGCCGTGGCCGAAAGCCGGGAGCGGGTGCGGGCAGCGATAGCGGCGCTGGGTTTGTCACTGCCGCCTAAACGGATCACGATTAACCTGTCGCCTGCGGATTTGCCCAAGGAAGGTTCGCATTATGACCTGCCCATTGCTCTGGCTTTGCTTGGTGCGATGGGCATTATCGATGCAGAGACTTTGGCCAGTTATGTAGTGGTGGGGGAATTGTCTCTGGACGGGCGACTGGCAGCCACGCCCGGTGTTCTGCTCGCAGCTTTACATGCATCGAGCGAGAATTTGGGACTGATATGTACCGCATTGCAGGGGGCGGAGGCGGCCTGGGCTGGCGACGTCGAAATATTGGCACCGAAAGATCTGCTCGCTTTGCTCAATCATTTCAAAGGCCAGTCGGTGCTCACGCCGCCCGAAGCTGGAACCGTACCGGAGCCAGATCAAGGACCGGATCTGAAAGACGTAAAGGGTCAGGAAACCGCCAAACGCGCGCTAGAAATTGCGGCCGCGGGCGGACATAATTTGTTGATGAACGGTCCGCCAGGCTCCGGCAAATCCTTACTTGCGTCCTGCTTGCCTGGTATCTTGCCGCCTTTGTCACCCGCGGAAGCCCTTGAAGTTTCAATGGTGGCCAGTGTGGCGGGTACTTTGGAGGGCGGCCAGATGAGCCGGACGCGGCCCTATCGAAATCCCCATCATTCTGCTTCGATGGCGGCTCTGGTTGGCGGCGGCCTGAAAGTGCGTCCCGGCGAGGTCAGCCTCGCTCATTTAGGCGTATTGTTTCTGGATGAACTGCCCGAATTCCAACGCACCGTGCTGGATTCGCTGCGCCAACCGCTGGAAACCGGAGAGGTGAGTGTAGCGCGGGCGAACGCCCATGTTACTTTTCCAGCACGTGTGCAGATGGTGGCGGCGATGAATCCGTGCCGCTGCGGGCATCTTGGCGATGCGAGCCTTGCCTGTTCACGCGCGCCGAAATGTGCAGCTGATTATCAGGCGAAAGTTTCCGGACCCCTGCTCGACCGAATCGATTTGCACATAGAGGTGGAAGCCTTGTCAGCGGCCGACCTTACGATGCCGGCCCCTGCCGAAGGCTCGGCTGCGGTCGCGGCCAGAGTGACCAAGGCGCGGCGCGTGCAGAGTAAGCGCTATACTGATCTCGGTGCCCGGACCAACGCTGAAATTGATGGCGAGGCGCTGGAAAAACATGCGACACCGGATGAAGCAGGGCGGCAGTTACTGGCACGGGCCGCAGAAGCCATGCGGCTATCAGCCCGCGGTTATACCCGGGTCCTTCGCGTGTCCAGAACGATAGCTGATCTGGCGGACGCCAAACAGATCGGGCGCATCCATGTAGCGGAAGCCCTCAGCTATCGTCGGCAAGCACCGGTTAACTAGACAGTGGCGGCATGCGCATGATCCGCCGCTTTCCTGCGGGCTGCGCGCCTGATTTGATCAAATGCAAAAAGCGCATAACGGCCGAAAGGACATCATGCGCTTTGCAAAGTTCACAAGAGAAGCTGTTTTCTTAAGCGGCCTTGTCGTCCGAAGTCAGTTCCAATGGTGGCGATTTTTTCGCCATGTCCACGGTTGTCTTGGCAAGGTTTGGCGACTTGGCACTCTTATGCTTGAATTTGCCGTCGACATGTCCGCCTTGTTCAATGGTGACATTTTCATAAGATACGTCACCGCCAATACGCGCGCTGGAGCTGATCACCAGATCGCCGGCTTCAATCGAACCTTCGACTGCACCAGACAGGCTGGCATTTTGCGCTACAATTGCGCCTTGAATCTTGCTCGATGGGCCTTGAACCAGAGACAGGCATCTGATGTCGCCAATGACTTCGCCGTCAATATGCAAATCGACCTTGGCTTCAATATTGCCGGTAATTACAATGCCGTCTCCGATGATGGAGAAGCTTGACCCGTTGCTTGCACTGCTTCTAGCCACGGCTGGAGCCTGACTTTTCGGCACGCTTCTTTGGTGCGTTGGTTCGCTGTCTTGCGACGGCTTGGATTTTGAGAACATCTGTATTCGCCTCCAGAAATGGTCGGGGGTTCACCGCTTTGCCGTTCAGCCGCACTTCAAAATGAAGATGTGTGCCAGTTGATCGCCCAGTGCTTCCCATAGCCCCCACTTGTAATCCTTGTTTCACTTCTTGACCAGTGGCCACATGAACTTTGGAAAGATGAGCATAGCGCGTCATCAGACCGTTACCATGCGTAATTTCCACCGTTTTGCCATAGCCGGATTTCCATCCGGCATAGCTGATGGTGCCTCGTGCCGCGGATAATATCGGCTGGCCATGCGGTCCCTTAAAATCAATACCATTATGCATCGCGCCGCCGCCGGTAAATGGATCGCGGCGATAACCGTAATTGCTGGACATCATGGTAATATCCGCTGGCATGGCCGAGGGAATGGTCAGCAATGTCCGTTCCAGCTGATCCATTCGCAGCAAGGCGTTGTTTAACCGCTCCAGCGTGGGATGCAGTTCTTTTTTACCATCGGCAAAAAACGGGATCAGCGGACCACCGACAGCCTCGTTAGATGTGGCCGAGAGGGTCGCAGGATTAAGCCCAAATTCGCGAATCGCTGCTTCGGCGCGCGCGGTGCGCTTCATGGCGGCACGCGTTAGTTTGTGGGCAAAAGCAATTTGCCGGGCTTCAAGCCGGGCCAGTTCAGCGGCCTCTGGAAAAGCGGCGCTGATTTTCTTGGTATTTTCGGAGAGTTCTTTTTCCGTCTCGGTCAGGCTTTGGCTTTCTGCAGCCGTTTCTTCGCCGATAAATTGCTGGGTTATCTGCTCCATCGCATCTTGCCGCTGGATCAGGTCTTTGGCCACGCCGTCGATCGATTCCTTATATGCGGCAACGCGGCTTTCGCTGCTGTTTACGGCGGCTTCTTTTTCCGCCAGTGCCATCCGCTCGCTGGTCACGGTCAGTTGATTGACCGTCATTGCCAAAGTGATCAACAGCCAAAGGCCAATGACTGAGGTTGCGGTTATAGCGACACGTTTTTGGAGCGTCCCTGAAATGGTAAGGAACCGGACCTGTCCGTTCGCTCGCATGAAAAACTCGCGATCGGTAAACAAATGATCCAGCCGGGCCAAAAGCCCTCCCTTGGTTTTGTGATTTTGCATGACCCGAAATTACTCTTACTAATCCCCGATCAGCGGTTAGCAGAGGGTCGTTAACGGGGCGAATCCTCTTCACACGACTCGTGACGAGTCGAAACAGGGATGCGGTGAGCTGCGAAATTAATGTAAAATTAACCGACGGTAATGGATTTTTTCGATTCGTTTGTGCGATTTGTCACTTTCATGGCGACTTATTTTGACGTCAGATTGATTCCGATTTTTGCTTATCTGAAAGCAATAGCCATGCTAGCAGATGCGGATGAGTGATCATCAGCTACTTATGACCGATATGGGTCAGCGTGCACGTGCCGCTTTTGCGGTCCTGTCCGGCGTGGCAAGCGCGCAGAAAGCGCGGGCTTTAACCGCGGCGGCAGCGCAATTGCACGCCCATCAATCCGAGATTTTGGCCGCTAATGTCCAGGATATGGATAACGGTCGCGCAAATGGTTTGAATGACGCCATGCTCGATCGACTGATGATCAATAAAGAGCGGCTTGACGCCATTGCGTCGGCGGTGGAGGAGGTCGCGGCACTGCCCGATCCTGTCGGAGCAGTTATTGACCGAAATGAGCGGCCCAATGGCCTAATCATGGAACGGGTGCGGGTGCCGCTTGGCGTCATCGGTATCATCTACGAAAGCCGCCCCAATGTGACGGCAGATGCAGCGGCTTTGGGATTACGCTCGGGCAATGCCGTCATCCTGCGCGGCGGATCAGAGGCGATTGAAAGCAATCGGGCAATTCACAAGGCAATGGTCGCCGGTGTGGTTGAAGCGGGTTTGCCAGAAGATGCCATCCAGCTGGTGCAAACGACCGACCGCGCAGCCGTTGGGGCGATGCTGAAAGCCTCCGGCCTCATTGACATCATCATTCCGCGCGGCGGCAAATCCCTCGTGGCGCGAGTGCAGGAAGAGGCTCGCGTGCCAGTCCTCGCGCACCTCGATGGCATTTGTCATACGTATATCGGCAAAGCGGCCGACCAGGAAAAAGCCATTGCCATTGCGGTTAACGCCAAGATGCGACGCACCGGGGTTTGTGGAGCGATGGAAACATTGCTGATCGATCAGGACTATCCCGCTCCCGGGCCATTGTTAAGAGCGCTGCTTGACGAAGGATGCGAAATACGCGGGGACGATGCGATCATGGAACTTGATCCGCGCACTGTATCTGCGGATGCTCAGGACTGGGATACCGAATATCTGGCACCTATTGTGTCTGCGCGGATGATAGGCGGTGTGGACGAGGCGCTCGCCCATATTGCCGATCATGGTTCGCACCATACCGATGTGGTCGTGACCGAGGACGAAGCGGTGGCCAATCAGTTCATCCAGCATGCGGACAGTGCGATCGTGATGTGGAATGCTTCCAGCCAATTTGCCGATGGTGGCGAATTTGGGCTCGGCGCAGAGATCGGCATTTCCACCGGCCGCCTGCATGCCCGCGGCCCCGTCGCACTGGAAGGACTGACGACCTATAAATGGGTAGTACGCGGAACGGGGCAGATACGGCCTTGATGTTTGCGACATTGGACTTCGGACAAAAGCTACTCGTTGTCGGCGGGATATTGAGCCTGATTGCCAGCCTTCTTCACGTTGGCGTGATTATTGGTGGCCCGGATTGGTATCGATTTTTCGGTGCGGGCGAAGACATGGCTCAATTGGCGGAAAGAGGATCGCTTTATCCGGTCCTGATAACCATGGGAATTACATCGATTATAGCGATTTGGGCTTGGTTTGCATTCGCCGGAGCTGGACTCGTTTGGAAGCCACCACTGCTGCGAACCGGTTTGGTCGTCATAAGCGCGGTCTATCTGGCACGCGGCCTAATAATAATACCTATGGCTCTATTTACCCCCGAGAAGATCAATAGTTTCGCCATTTGGAGTTCGCTGATTGTCCTGATCTACGGACTTTTCTATTCGGTGGGCACCTGGAAAAGCTGGTCATCCCTGTCATGAAAACCACAGGCCTTCTGGGCGGTTCCTTTAACCCTGCCCATGGCGCGCATCGCTCGATCAGCCTGTTTGCGATGGAGGAATTGGCGCTCGACGAACTATGGTGGTTGGTATCGCCCGGCAATCCGCTGAAAGAAGGTTCCAAAGACATGGCGCCGCTTGGTGCGCGGTTGGCATCGGCCCGAAAAATAGCGAGACGTAGTGCTATTAGGCCGACGGCTATCGAACAGATGCTTGGCACCCGATACACTTATGATACTCTTCGTGCGTTGGTTCGCCGCTATCCGAAACGGCAATTTGTGTGGATCATGGGAGCAGACAATCTGGCACAATTTCACCGCTGGAAAGACTGGCGGAAAATAGCCCGTTTATTGCCGATTGCAGTTATTGCGCGGCCCGGCTATAATGACGATGCTCTTGCGGCACCCGCAATGGCATGGCTCCGGCGCTCCGTCCGGCCCGCGAGCCAGCGTATGAACTGGACTGAATGGAGTACGCCAGCGCTGACATTTTTGCGCTATCGTCCCGACCCCCGCTCGGCCACCGCGATCCGGATGGCCCGGCCCCATTGGCACCGGCAATATGCAAATCACTGCGTTCGCGACGCTGTGACGCGCAAATTGATTTGCCAGACAGATTGATAGGATTTGAATTGACGAAATCGAAAAGCAAAGCACTGAAATCCGCTGATTCCAAAGAAGGAAAAGCCGAATCAGATGCCCTTTATGCTCTCGTGATGAAATCGCTCGACGATGATCAGGCGCAGGATATTGTGACGATCGGACTTGAGGGCAAAAGCAATATTGCCGATCATATGGTGATCGCTGAAGGGCGTTCCACCCGGCAGGTCGCATCAATGGCCCAAAAACTGGTGGAGCGCATCAAGCAAGCTGGCGGAGAGGCACGTATCGAGGGCCTCGCCAATGCCGACTGGGTGTTGATTGATGCGGGTGATGTGATTGTTCACCTCTTCCGTCCCGAAGTGCGCAGTTTCTATAATCTGGAGCGCATGTGGGCAGTGGGTGAAGAAGATGCGCCAGAAGCTGAGGCCGCAGAAGTCTAAAAAGGGCGGTTTTCTAATATGAGGCTCCATATCGTCGCTCGCGGAAAAATCGGCCGCAGCCCTGAACAGGAGCTGGTTGAGCGGTATACCAAGCGGATCAACTGGGATGTGAAGCTGAGTGAGCTGCCCGAGCAAGGCGGAAAAATACCGAAAATAAGTGATCAGACGAAAATCATCGCACTTGATGAAACCGGAGAGAACTGGACCAGCAAGGCCTTTGCAAAGGTTCTGAGCAGCTGGCGCGACAATGGGGTACGCGAGGCGCGCTTCCTTATCGGAGCGGCGGACGGTTTGACCGAAGAAGAGCGCAGCAGCGCCGACCATTTCTTCTCCTTTGGCAAAGCAACCTGGCCGCATCTGATGGCTAGAGCCATGCTGGCCGAGCAGCTGTTTCGGGCGACTGCAATCATCGCCAATCATCCTTATCATCGAGAGGGCTAAGGGGTGCTGCGCTGGCTTTTCCTGCTGCTTGGCCTAGCCGCCATCGGTGCTTTTTTCGCAGAAACTCTGACTGCTCAAACCCCCGGACCGTCATTGGAAGAACAACAGCGATCCCTGGTTTCAGCTCGCGAACAATCGGATAAAGCCCGTCAACGCAGCGATGCTTTGCGCCGTCAGGCAGAGGCATCAACCAATGAAGCAGACCGGATCGGGATTGAAGCGGCCGCGCTCGCCGCGCGCATACAGGCGGCAGAAGCCGATATCCGTGCGGCACGGTCCCGTATTGCGATTGTTGAACGCTTGCAGGAGCGCCAGCGCGCCCGGTTGGCCGAGAAACAAGGGCCGGTGATACGGCTGACCGCCGCACTGCAGATGATGACGCGCAAGCCCACGGCACTGGCTTTGGTTGAACCGCGGTCACTGGATGAACTCATCTACATCCGCTCGATCATGTCGACAGTGGTTCCCGAGATCGAACAGCGCACCGCCAACTTGCGCCGCGAAGTGCAGCAGGGCGAAAAGTTACGAGCGCAGTCTGCTCGGGCAATAGCTTCTCTGAATGAAAGCCAGCAACGCCTGGCACAGCGGCGTAAACAGCTGGCCGGTTTGCAAGCCAACGAGCGGATTGAGGCCCGGCAATTTTCGGATGATGCCGGTCTGGAACAGGATCGCGCTCTGGCCTTGGGCGAAGAAGCAAGGGATATACTCGACCTGATGGATCAAATTCGCGAAAGCGGTGTTGTTCGCGAATCGCTTTCCCGGCTGGATGGTCCGCTGTTGCGTCCCAACCAGAAAGGCGATGGTCCTGTCCGCAACCCAGCGCGCCCCGCCGACGTTGCAAACGCCTATCGGTTACCGGTTGTTGGCGACATCGTCACGGGTTTGGGGGAGATATCAGATAGCGGTTATCGCTCCCGCGGCCTGACTATAGCGGTAGATCCAGGGGCTCAGATAGTCGCACCAGCGGCGGGGCGGGTTGCTTTTGCCGGGCGCTATCGCGACTATGGTAATATCCTTATCATCGAACATGACGAGAAATGGACCAGCCTGATCACCAATATGGCGACGACCAGTGCAACCGTGGGTGATGAAGTGGTGCAAGGAGCTCCGATTGGCCGATCAGGCCAAAATGACCCCGAAGTGACCGTGGAACTGCGCCGCAATGGGCGTCCGATCGATATTGCCGCTCTTGTGGGGTGAAATGGCCAGTAAAATGACGTTCGTCGATGATTAACGTCATAGTTGGTTAAGGTCCTTGGCATTACCGCATTTTCAGGCCTATATTTAAGGCATATCAAGACTCACAGGATTTTGACTATGAAAAAGCCCTTTCTGCAAGCAACCGCTCTGGTTCTGACCGTCGCGCTGTTGCCCGCAACCACGTCTGCCATTTCTGCTGTCGATGCGAATACCTATCGCGAGATGGAACAGTTTATGAGCGTGTTTGACCGGGTTCGGACGGATTATGTCGATCAGGTGGATGATGCGGACCTGATAAAAGGGGCGATCAACGGCATGCTCGGCAGCCTTGATCCGCACAGCAGTTTTTTGGATGCGCGTGATTTTGAAAATCTGCGGACGCAGACAGACGGTAATTATGGCGGTCTAGGTCTTTCCGTGACGATGGAAGATGGTGCTGTCAAAGTGATCGCACCATTCAAGGACACGCCAGCGGATAAAGCCGGTGTGAAGGCTGGTGACTATATTACACACATTAACGGAGCGCTGATCTACGGCGGATCGCTTGATGAAGCGGTTGAGGAGATGCGCGGCAAGCCGGGTTCTCCGATCGAATTGACAATTGTACGCCCCGGCCGGGACAAACCGTTTGACGTTTCCATGAACCGCGCGATCATTGATCTGAAGCCTGTCACTTGGGAAGTCAAAGACAAGGTTGGTGTGATCAGCATTAACAGCTTCTCAAACGATACCGGTGCGGACGTGAAAGCGGCAATTGTCGGTATCGACAAAGCGCTTGGTAAAAAACCATTGGGTTATGTTCTCGACATGCGTTCCAATCCCGGCGGCCTGCTTGATGAAGCAGTCAACGTATCTGACGTGTTCCTGTCGCGTGGAGAAATCGTGTCGCAGCGCGGTCGCGGAAAATCCGACATTGAACGCTATTTTGCAAAAAGTGGTGATGCGGCCAATGGCCTGCCGGTTATCGTCCTGATCGATGCGGGTTCCGCCTCGGCTTCGGAGATTGTTGCCGGCGCCTTGCAGGACCACCATCGCGGTCTGGTCATGGGTGAACGCAGTTTTGGTAAGGGATCGGTGCAGACATTGCTGCCGCTCTCCAACACTTCTGCTCTGCGCCTGACCACGGCGCGCTATTACACACCGTCTGGCAAATCGGTGCAGGAAGGCGGAATTGAACCGGATATCATGGTTCCGCAATTATCGGATCCTGATTATAAGACCCGTCCGCGTTTCCGTGAGTCCGATTTGCGGCGGCATCTTATCAACGAAGTGAAGCTGGAAGATGACGTGTTGGAAGAAGACGCCAAGGATGATCCCCGTTTCACGCAAACGGCCGAAGAGCTGGAAAAAGAAGGCATTGAAGATTTTCAGCTGCATTATGCTTTGCAAACCATTGGTCGTTTGGGGCCAGAAGGTCTGAAAGTAGCTATGAACAAAGCTGCGGCAAAAAAGCCTGCAAAAACGGTAACTGCTAAAAACTAGGAAGCCGGATATGGCCCTTTCCCGTGCAGCCTTGTGGCTGTCTTTGATCATCCCGTCATCTTTGCTCGGTGGGGCTTTGATCAGCGAATATGGTTTTGGCCTTTATCCTTGCGAAATGTGCATGTGGCAGCGTTGGCCACATCTCGCAGCGATAATTTTTGCACTGGGTGCACTGCTTTTGCGCAAGCAGAAGGCTTCCTTGTTACTCCTGCTTTTGGCCGCTGCGGGTATTTTGACCAGCGGCTTGATTGGCGGTTTCCACGCCGGAGTTGAATATGGCTGGTGGGAAGGGATCACGTCCTGCGCAACCAACGTCGCAGCTGGCGGTGATATGCTCGATTCGATCATGAATGCGCCGTTGGTGCGCTGTGACGTTGCGCCATGGTCCCTGTTTGGAGTTTCTCTGGCTGGATATAATTTCCTCTTGTCTGTCGGCGGCGCGATGCTCATCTTGGTGTTGATGGCAATGGGCCGGAAAGACGGGGCCTGAAAGGATGCGCAATGGCTGAGACATTGGGAAAAGCAAAACCGGATATCGCCTCGATGATCCGGGTAAATCAGGCCGGTGAATATGGCGCGGCCCAAATTTACAAGGGCCAGCTTGCTGTGATGGGGGATGACGCGCCGGACAGCAGTGCAATCCACCATATGGCAGAGCAGGAACAGCGGCATCTGGATGCATTTGACCAAATGATTGTTGAGCGCAACGTCCGGCCAACCGTGCTGCAACCCTTCTGGAAAGTGGCGGGCTATGCGCTTGGTGCGGGTACTGCTATCATGGGACCGCGCGCCGCTATGGCTTGTACCGCCGCAGTTGAGACGGAAATTGACCTGCATTACCAGGAACAGATGGAGCAGCTGGAATCGGAAAACGATTCGGAATTGCTCAGTAAGATTGCGGAGTTTCGCGAAGAGGAACTGGAGCATAAGCAGACAGCGATTGAGGCGGGCGCTGAAGATACCCCTGGCTATCCCGTACTAAGCGCTGCCATTCGGTTGGGGTGTAAGGTCGCGATCGGGCTTTCAAAACGGTTCTGACTGGATTATCGCCCTTCAGCACGGGTTCATTCAGTCGCTGGCAAAGGATGAATATGACAAAAATAGCTTCATTTTCGGTACCCCTGCTGTTTGCAGGTGTGATGTTGGCACCACCCGCCACGGCGCAGGATGCTGGCGGCGATCGGGTCAATCAATTGGTTATCTATGGTGATGACCCTTGTCCGCAAAGCACCGATGGAGAGATTGTTGTTTGTGCTCGCAAAGATGAATCGGAACGTTACCGGATTCCCGAAACACTTCGCGACAATCCCAATGATGCTAAAAACGAAGCTTGGTCACAGCGTGTACGGGCCTATGAATATGTCGGCAAAGACGGCACGCAAAGCTGTTCGCCTACCGGAGCTGGTGGTTTCACCGGTTGTACGCAGCGGTTGCTGCGTCAGGCCTATGCCGAAAAAGGGCAGGACGACACCGTCAATTGGGGTCGGTTGATCGAAGAGGAACGTCAGAAGCGGCTGGCCCGGATTGATAGCGAAGCCGAAGCGGTCGAGGAGCGGTTGCGCGAGATTGAAGCACAGCGCGAAGCACGTGAAGCCGGAGCCGCCGAAGCGCGCGCACGGCTTGAAGCACAGGACGCCGCGGTTCTTGAAAAGCAGGAAGCCGGTGCTCGAGCGGATAACGATCTGGCTGTACCACCCGGTGCCGATGAAACGCCGCCGCCCGTTCCTGTGGATGACGAAGAACAGTAGGTTTTGCTCTGTACAAGGAAAAAGGGCTATTTCTTCCCTTCGATCCAGCGATTTACTTGGGCCTCCAGCATATCGAGCGGCACTGCGCCCTGGCCGAGGACAACATCATGAAATTCGCGCAGGTCAAATTTCGCGCCTAAAGTTTCAGTCGCTTTGGTCCGTAGCTCACGGATTTTGAGTTCGCCCATTTTATAGGCCAGCGCCTGTCCGGGCCAGCTGATATAGCGGTTCACTTCTGCCTCGATATTGGCGGTGCTCAGCGCAGTGTTGTCGGTCATGAAATCAATCGCCCGCTGCTTGCTCCAACCCTTTGAGTGTATACCGGTATCGACCACTAACCGCGTGGCGCGCCACATTTCGTAGGATAGGCGGCCCATATCTTTGGCTGGCGTATCATAAAGGCCCATTTCTATACCCAGACGCTCGGAATAGAGGCCCCAGCCTTCAACAAATGCAGTGAAAAATGCGCCATACTTACGGAAATCAGGCATGTCGAGTTCCTGCTGCAAGGCAATCTGCATATGATGGCCAGGCACCGCTTCATGAACGCTGAGCGCAGGGATTTCCCAGAATGGCCGCTGATCCAGCTTGGATGTGTTGACATAATAGAAACCCGCTATGCCGACATCGGGGGATCCTGGGTTATAATAGGCCGTGGTCGTGCCTTCTGCCGTTTCTGCCGGTATCTCTTTGATACCATAGGGTAAACGCGCCAGCTTGCCGATAATCGACGGCATCTTGCCATCGATAAGCTTTGTCACCCGCGCGACTTTTTCCATAAGTTCTTCGGGTGTCTTGGCATAATATTTGGGATTGGTGCGCAGGTCCTGAATAAAGGCCTCGCGTGTCTCAAAGCCAGCTTGTTTGGCAACCTCCACCATTTCGGCCCGGATGCGGGCGACTTCGGACAGGCCGATATTATGAATCTCGTCCGCCGACTTGTTCGTAGTCGTCATCTGACGAATGCGAAAATCATAATATTTGTCCCCGCCAGGCTGGGCCGATACGCCAGGTGCCTTGGCGCAACTGGGCGCATATTGGCTATTATACCAGTTCAAATGCTCAGTCAGCGCAGGATTTATGACGTTGGTAATTGTGTTCGAGGCATCAGCTGCGATTTCGTCGAACGTCGCCTGATCGATTCCATCAGGTTTGGTCCGCTTGAACGGTTCAAAAAAGCGTGATTCTTTGGGATTTTCCTTGATCAGCCCGGAAATGCTGGTCTCATAGCCGACCATCGAAACACAGGGTTGGACATAGCCGCCTTGCAGCGCCTGATTGGCAACAGATATCGATTGCCTGTGGACAATCCCGTATTTTTGCAGGCGGCTTACATAAGTTCGATAATCCGCTGTGGTGCGAAATGGCAGGTTGTTCTGCATGCTGGCAAAGCTTTGATGCCAGCCGCTGCGATTGGTGAAATTGATGGTACGTTGGCCATAGGTGCTCGCTTCAACCTGTTCGGCCAAACTACGCCTGAGGATACCGAAGTTGGTTTTATCATCTTCGGACAGGCCGTTCTGGTCGATTTTTTCGAGCCGTGCCAGCCAGGCCTTGGCTTTCTCCACCCGTTTGTCTTCGGCTTCCAGGCTTTGGTTGGTGACGCGTCCATCGGAATCTGCAACGCCCAGGGAGGAGGCAAATTCCGGATATTGTTCAAGATTATAGCTCCAGTAATCGCCGATAATCTGATGCAGCTCGGACGATTTGCCTTCGCTATTGTCTTCCGCACGAACCGGCGCGCTGATCGCCAGCGCGGTGAGAGAAACCAATGTAATAAAATGTGCCCGGCGCATGCTGTTCTCCTGCAAGAAATATCTCTTGCAACTATCGAGAATATTAAGGTGCCGGTGTCAAGCACCATCGTTTCCGGCTCTTGTCATACAAGCTTTGCGCGCAAGGCCGTTGCTGACGTTATGGGAATAGCATTGATCCTGAGCGGCGCTATGGGTGATCCGCCTGCTATGCCGACCGTAATAGTGGCAAGTTCGAGAGGATGATCAAGCGGCGACTGACTGATATCGACTGTCTGGATCTTGCGGACTGGCACTATTGTCAATTTGCGCCGCCACCAACCCGCCCGGACGAACAGCTGGGTCGGCGTCAGTGTATATTGATGATGCCGCCAGTTCAGAAACATCACCGCGATGATCGGAAGCGTCAGCAATATTAGTGCGTAAAAACCGGAATGGATTGTGGCACCAAGGCCGAAGCTCACGACTGCTAATATGACTGCCAGAATGACTGCGTCGCGCCACCATAATGCCGGATCGACGCGTTTAAAAATAAGGTCGGGCGACACATTGGCGATCTTGGTTTCAGCCAATATCATGTCAACTTCGGCCATCTGCGCGCAAGGGGCGGCGCTATGGTCGCTTTCGCCGCTTCCATCACTAGCAAGCGATTGAAATTTCAGGTGATACCAGCCAAAGCGCTGACGGATCGGACCGGTTCTGAGAATGGCCGCCTGAACCCGGTGGATCGGCATGATCATGTCGGTCAGTGTGAACAGGCCGCGCCGACGCCGGAAACCGGGTTGACCTCGATCCACACGATCAAGACAGAAGCCATATTCACGGATGAACGTCCGGATGATGCCGCTGCCCGAGCCAACCGCGATCAGGGAAACAAGCGCGCCAATGGCTCCTGCAACCTGCGCCGAAAAGCTGAGGCCATTGACCACATCCTGCTCAGATAATTGTTCCACCCAGTACCAGGGATTGAAAAACTCATCCGGCAAAAGGAAATCAAGATTCTGGGCGATAGCGGCCAATATTGCAAGCAGCACGAAAGAAAAATTGAAAAGTCCGGCAATGAAAATCCGGCGGTTATCCATTACAAATATCGGCGTTCTCTCTGCCGTTTCCGGGATGTCAGATTCGGTTTGCCCTGCCGCGCTTCTTGCGACGCCCGATTTATAGTCTCGCACTGTATCTCGCAGCGTTTCGGCATCCGCGAGTGCCAGAGCATCAAGTTTGCCATCCTCACTGCCACCGGCGCCAGTCTCCAGCTTCACTGTTGCCAATCCCAATATCCGGCTGACAAGCTTTTGCTCCAGACTCACATCCTGAATACGGTCAAACGGGATAGAGCGATTATTGCGGCTGAGCAGGCCGCTTTTGATCCGGATTTCCTTGGGCCCGACATGATAGGTGAAGCGCGACCAGATCAGCGCATTTATCCCGATGATAAAGGCCAGCAAGGCCAGAGCCGCCAAACCGGCATAGACGATATTCTGATCAAAAACGCTGAAATAGAGCACACCCATAGCGATCAGATTTTGCCCGATAGCAGCGACGGATTTCAATATGATGCTGAGCGGGTGCAGGCGGCGGAACGACGCGCTGTCGTCTGCAGCCGACTCTTCGGTTGCTGTGGTCAGGGGCGTGTCATTCATATCATGTCTTGGCGAATATGGCCCTTTATCGTGTCGCGCATAACCTCCGCATCAGGGGTACTCAGGCCTGGCAGGGTGACAATGCTGTTATGCGTGCCTGCCGTATGCACTATCAGGGTCGACAGCCCAAAGGCCCGCTGGAAGGGACCTTGAGCCACGTCGATATGCTGGATGCGGTTAAACGGCACGATCGTATCTGTCCGCCACATGAAGCCGCGCAAAACCCGCAGTTGTTCGTCACCCATGTTATAGCCCCAGCGGCGATAGATGCGGCCGGGCAGCAGAATGATCAGAAACAGCATGATGGCCGTGACCGGTCCGATGATCATGCCGCCAATGCCTGGCAGTTCGTTGCGGATCGCAAATTCGACGACGATAGCGGCCACAATCAATATGGCGGCAAGAATAACAATATTCAGGCGGATCAGAGACTTTTGCGGTGGATGCAGTGGTGTCAGCCCCTGGTTATAGGCGCGGGCCTTATCCCGCTCCATTTCTGCAAGCGGGTCAGGGGAGGTAACGGCTTCAGTCATGAAACGACTATGCAGCGGCTGTATTATTTAGGCAAGACGGAGCTTCGTTTGTTATTCCTTGGGAATCAACCAGCGCATCAGATTTACGAACAGATTGGCATTGTCGTTATCGGGGTTGGTAATGGTGACATGAACCTTTTCGGTCTTATCAAAAGTAAAAATGAAATTGCGGAACATCCCCTGATCCGCGCTCACCACGACTTTGCCACTGCCGAAGGGAAACCCGATCACCCCGGAATAATTGTCTGATGCTTCATAGATCCCTGGTCCATCAGGACCCAATGAACCACGGGTATGATTTTGTGACCCTTTTGGAAAGCGAAGGATCGCATCGCCGGGTTCGCGAAAAATTGCCGCTCCGCACAGATAGTCTACTCGATTGACTGGTAGTCCGTCCTTAAGGGCGGGATGGCTATTGTTCACAAGCCCTTGTTCAGGCGACATGCCAAAAAAATGAGAACAGCGTCCCTTTTCGGGATCGTTGAAACTGGGGGCATTTTCATGCCACACATAGCCGTCGGCAAATTTGACACCCAGTGCATCCAGTAGCGGTCGTGCACCACTGCCATTAGGAAAATGGCTGAGCGTCAGGAATAGTGACCCGCCGCCGTCAATCCATCGCACAATATTTTCAACCTCTGTGGAAGACAAAGGGGATCGCCAGAGCGTCTCATCGCTTGGTAATTTGATCTTGTCATTCGGTAAGCCGTGGATGATCAGAATTTCAGTTTCGTTCAGGGCGTCAGCATATGGCTGATCGGTTTTGGAAATAACAAAGCCATCGCGCTGCATGATATCCAACATGGCTCGCGCACCTGACGCCTCTCGTCCCTCAGAATAAATGGTGTTGTGATAACGATCAATCAGGACCCGACTTTTATGAGGTGCGGTTAGCGGTTCAAAATCATGAACGAATTCACTGTCTTCAACAGCGTCGGTAACTTGTTTCTTTTCGGCCAACGAAGACTGGGCTGCAAACACCAACAGGCATGAAAACGACAGTAGCCGTGTGATGATCGTCCAGTTCATTTTTTCCTCCTTGTCAGGCGAGCGCTGCCTCCGCTTCTTTCGTCAGCGTCTTGATTATATCCACCACACTTTCCTCGGCTTTGACCATGCCGACCGACTGCCCTGCCATGACGCTACCATTTTCGACATCGCCGTCAATCACCGCCTTGCGCAGCGCGCCGGCCCAGAAATGCTCGATCTGCAATTGTGCTTCGCCCATTTCAATCTCGCCAGCATCGAGCAACTTGGCGACTTCAATCTGTTTGCGGGTGAATTCTTCGGTGCCCTTGTTTTTTAGAGCGCGTACAGGAATGACCGGCAAGCGTGGGTCGACCTGAACGCTGGTCACGGCATCGCGGGCGTTGCCACGAATGAACGCTTTTTTGAAATCCGGATGAGCAATGGATTCATGTGCACAGACGAAACGGGTGCCCAGCTGAACACCGCTAGCGCCCATTTCGAGATAGGCGCCAATCATGTCGCCTGTGCCGATGCCGCCGGCCACAAAAACAGGGACCTGATCAGCAATTTGGGGTAGGATTTCCTGTGCCAGAACCGAAGTGGCAACCGGTCCAATGTGGCCGCCCGCTTCCATGCCTTCGATAACAATGGCGTCAACGCCGGAGCGGATGAATTTTTTTGCCAACGCCATCGCGGGGGCGAAGCAAATCACCTTTGCGCCGATTTCCTTGATCGCCTCAAGACTGCCTTTGGGTGGCAGGCCGCCGGCCAGCACGACATGGCTGACGTCATGATTGCCGCAGACTTCGATCAACTTCATCAGATCCGGGTGCATGGTGATGAGGTTGACGCCAAAGGGCTTGCTGGTCAGCTTTTTTGTTTCCGTAATCTCGGTATCAAGTAATTCCGGGGTCATCGCACCGCAGGCAATGACGCCAAAGCCGCCAGCGTTGGAAATGGCGCTGACCAGATTGCGCTCGGACACCCAGCTCATAGCTCCGCACATGATTGCGGTCTCGCTGCCAAGCAAGTCGGTACCGCGCTGCATTAACGCGGAAAGTTTGGATTGAGTCATAGGTTAAGCTGCATCCTCTGCATCCAGGCCATAGGCTGTGTGAAGCACCCTGAGCGCCAGTTCGGTATAGTCTTCCTCAATCAGCACGCTGACTTTAATCTCTGAGGTTGTAATCGCCTGAATATTGACACCGCGATCGGCCAGTGACTTGAACATGGTCGAGGCCACACCGGCATGGCTTTTCATACCAACGCCGACAACCGATATTTTCGCGACGTTCGTGTCGGAAATTAGCCGATTATAGCCGATGCCTTCCTTGGCTTGCTCCAGCACTTGCATCGTCCGGTCGAGATCGCTCGTAGGCGCGGTGAAGGTCACATCGGTTTCGCCTTTTTCGCGTCCGACGTTCTGGATGATCATATCGACATTGATCGCAGCCTCGGCGAGCGGCTCGAATATATTCGCCACGGCGCCCGGCTTGTCCGGCACGCGGGTGAGGGTGATTTTGGATTCATTCTTGTCATGGGCGATACCCGTGATCAGTTGGCGCTCCATATCCTGTTTCTCCATTTCGCTTTCGCTGACGATCATTGTCCCGGGCAGGTCATCGGCAGTGTAGTTGACGCCTTCCTCGGTAAATGAGGAAAGCACCTGAATTTTGACATTTTCTTTCATCGCAAGACCCACTGAACGGGTTTGCAGCACTTTTGCACCGACGCTGGCCAGTTCCAGCATTTCCTCAAAAGTTACGGTTTTCAGTTTGCGTGCCCGGGTCACAATGCGCGGGTCGGTCGTATAAACCCCGTCCACGTCGGTATAGATATCGCAGCGATCCGCCTTGACCGCCGCCGCAATGGCAACGGCACTGGTATCAGATCCGCCGCGGCCCAGTGTAGTGATCCGGCCGTCCTGACTAATCCCCTGAAACCCGGGAATGATGGCGATTTCACCGCTTGTCATGGAGGCTGTCAGGTCATCGGCATCAATGGTCTCGATCCGGGCCTTGCTATGCGACTCGATGGTACGGATCGGCATTTGCCAGCCTAGCCAGCTGCGTGCTTTGGCCCCGAGCGACTGCAATGCAATGGCCAGCAGGCCTGATGTGACTTGCTCGCCGCTTGCCACCACCACATCATATTCTGCGGCATCATATAACGAACTGGCTTCGCGGCAGAAATTGACCAGCCGGTCGGTATCACCGGCCATAGCCGAGACGACAACCGCCACTTCATGCCCGGCGTCGGATTGCTGTTTCACAATCTGCGCGACCCGGCGGATACGTTCGATCCCCGCCATAGACGTGCCACCAAATTTCATCACTATGCGTGCCATGATGCCTGTTATCTGTCTTTCTATTGAAAAAAGGGTCTGAACGAGACGCGCGGGCTGTGATAAAGAGACGTTATGACAAACGCAAGCATCAGCAACAGCCCGGTTTCAGGCGCAACCAAAAGCACGATAAACCCTGAAGAAGCGGCCCATTTTGGCGCTTTGGCGGCCGACTGGTGGGATCCCGACGGGTCATCGGCCATGCTCCACCGGCTCAATCCGGTGCGGCTGGGTTACATCCGGGATGCAATCAACTTGCATTTCGGCATAAAAGCTGATGATTTGAGACCGTTGGCAGGCAAGCGCGCGCTGGATGTCGGCTGCGGTGCCGGACTGGTTTGCGAACCTTTGGCGCGCATGGGCGGGGATGTGACCGGGCTCGATGCTGCGCCGGAAAATATCGCGGCGGCAAAGGCGCATGCCGAACCCCAGCGACTGAACATCGATTATCGCAATGTCGGGATAGAAAAGTTCGGAGAAAGTGGTTTCGACTTGGTGACGTCGCTTGAAGTCATCGAGCATGTTGATGATACCGATAGCTTCGTGGCCGGATTGGCCAACGCGCTGGCCGATGATGGCTTGATGATCCTCTCAACCCCCAATCGTACAGCCATGTCGAAACTGATGTTGGTTGATCTCGCCGAAATGACCGGGCGTATTCCCAAGGGGACACATCATCATGACCAGTTTTTTACGCCCGAGGAGCTTGAAAAGCTGCTCGCAAAAGCCGGGCTGAAAGTTACCGACACCACCGGCTTGTCCTACCGCCCGTCCCATGGTTTTTCATTGTCCGACAATCTGGCGCTCAATTACCTGATGACTGTAGTGCGCGGATGAACGCGGCATTCCGGCCCTATGTCTTAACAGATAAGGATGCCTGCCTGACTTTGTTTGACAGCAATGTGCCGCGCTATTTTGACAGCAGCGAGCGGGCGGCTTTTGCAGATTTCCTGGATCAGCCAGTCGGCGAATATTTCGTCATAGAGCAAGGCAGCGAAATTTGCGGTTGTGGCGGTTTCAGGACGGAAGAAGGAGGACAGGCGCGTTTCACGTGGGGTATGGTCGACAATGCCCGCCATGGTTCCGGGCTTGGCCGGATGCTCGCGGAATATCGATTGCAGGAGATTCAGGCATCTGGCCGGTTTCAGGAGGCGGAGCTTTTCACGACACCGCAAATTGCACCGTTTTTCGAAAAATTCGGATTTGAAATGACGGGTGTCGAGAAAGATGGTTTTGCACCGGGAATGGACAAGATTCAGATGATTCTCTTTTTGACCAGCGGCGGTGCCGAAAAGTCCTAAAAATCCACTTTTTCATAATGACTTGGCGGCGCGATGACTTCCATCCGCTCCGACAATAATGGCCGGAAGGACGGACGTGATTTGAACATGGCATACCACGCCTTGGTTTGCTCATGCCCGGCCCAGTCTATCCCGCCGAGATAATCCGCGACCGATATTTGCGCCGCTGCAGTCAGGTCGGCCAGACTCATTGTCGCGCCGGCGAGCCAGCTGCGATGGTCGATAAGATAGTCGATATAATCGAGATGGACATTGGCCCGCCGCATCGCTTCGCGGAGCATTTTGGCATCCGGCGGTTGGCGGTGAACAATGCGCTTGTGCATGCGTTCATAAAGCAACGGCGCGGTGACGTCGCCGTAAAATTGCTCATCAAACCAGGCGACCAACCGGCGAATTTCGGCGCGATTGGTGGCTGTGCCGTTGATCATGGGAGTCTTTTCGACTGTTTCTTCAATATATTCGCAGATCGCTACACTATCGATGAGGATGATATCCCGCTGATCATGGCGCATGACCGGTGTGCGGCCTGCGGGATTCATATCAAGAAATGCATCCCTCTGTTCCCATGGTGATTCGCGCACCAGTTCATAGCCGACAGATTTTTCGCCCATAAGCAGGCGGACTTTGCGCGAAAACGGACATAGAGGAAACTGGAATAACTGCCACATAACATTGCTGTTAATCGGGTTTTTGCTGCGGGGGAAGGGGCTTGATGCGCGAAACAGCGAATAGACGGTCAGGCGTTACAAAACGACCTGCAAGACAAGCTTATTCCAGCGCATCCATACGCTGTTTCATCTTCTCGCCCATGGCTTTGAGTTGTGGAAGCAAAGCTCCAAATTCGCTTGCCATGATGCCCATCATAGCGGTGCCTTTGCGCATTGTGTCTTCCATATCGGCGTTGAAATCGGGATTGTCGCGCGCTGTCAGGTCACCCAATGTAGCGTCAGGATCGATATCTGAAAATGTCTCGCCACCATCCATGCCTTCAGGGACAGCTTTTTCCATCGCGGCCGCAAATTGGCCAATGGGCAAGTCCATCATTGCCGCCATAAAGCCGGACATCATCGACACCATGCCATCCTGAAACTCCGGATCGTTGAGTTTTTCGATCATTTCGGATTCAGCGCCTTCATCCTGCGCCGCAACGGGAACAGAAAGGCTCAGCGACACGGCCAGTAAAGGGAGAGAGAAAAGTGATCGCATAGCTGAGCCTCCTAAATAGTCATCGCTGTTCGCCAACGACACTTGGCGTCTACCAGCTCACATCTGAGTCAAAGCTGAACCTGCGCAGAGTCATTCAGCAAGGATCGTAAATTACCGTAAAACAGGCACGGAAAGCCGAAATCAGGCAATCTGATAAATGGCCAGGCGATTGCCCGAAGGATCGAGGCATTCAAAGCGGCGACCGCCGGGATAGGCGAAAATCTCTTTGACGATTGCGCCGCCGGACGCTTTCACCTGCGCGAGCGCTGCTTCCAGATCATCACTTTCAAAGGTCGGCATGGGTGCGGGCGGTGCTTCTCCGGTCGCGAGCCCGATCTGTACCGGCCCGCCTTCAACAGCGGCATATTCCGGGCCATAGTCGGTAAAGGCAAAGCCAAAGGCTTTTTCATAAAAGGCCTTGCTGGCATCGAGGTCGGTCGCTTTCATTTCCATGTAATTGGGCGTGATTTTGGGCATTGCATAGGTTCCTCTTGATGGCGAAGCAGGCTGATTCCTGGCACTATGTCGCACTCGCCTGTCATCTATCGAGCATAGCAGGAAATGAGATCAAAACAAGAACATAGAGCGTGAGAAATGTTGTGTTTTACGCTAGTCAAATTTGGGGTGGTTGCTACGCCGTTCAAAAGACAAAACGTCTCGCCATTGGCCAGCCAACGGCCCAAAAGTTATTTTCCCAATCCGTTCCCGGCGACCCAGGGACTGAAAACCTGCCTTTTGGTGCAGCTTTATGCTGGCTTCATTCTCGGGAAAAATCCCTGCTGTAAGGGTCCAGATGCCTTCCTCTTCAGATCCCGTGATGATCGCCCGTAGAAGCTTAAGACCAATTCCCATGCCTGTAAATTTTGTGCCGACATAAACACTTTCTTCGGCAACTCCTGCATAGACGCAGCGCGAAGACGTTGGACTGAGCGCCGCCCATCCGGCGAGTTCTGTGTCCATAAAAGCACCAAGACGCGGCGTTTGCAGATGGCTCTGGTCCCAATCATTCCAACTAGGCGCATGCTCCTGAAACGTTGCGTGGCCAGTGTCGATGCCCTGCTGATAAATATCAAGAATAGCATCGGCATCGGCCACCGAGAGGTTCTGAACAACAATATTTGCCGTGGTCGTCATTGCGACCAGCTCACTCCGCCGCCTCAATTGCTTCGCCATCCGACAGCGGATGATCCAGCCGCTCAACCATTTCTTTCGGACAAACCTGCCAGAAGCGTTCCCGCCAGCGGTCCCAGTCGCGCAGGATCGTTTCCGACCAGTTGCTGTCTGTGGTCCGGTGATGCGCTTCGATCAGGGATTTGAGATGCTCTTCCCAATAGTCGCTGTCCAGCCGTTGCCAGATGATGCTTTCGGGATTGGCATGCTTTTCAAAATCACGGTCGAGATCGAGGATGAAAGCCATGCCGCCGGTCATGCCTGCGCCGAAATTATTGCCGACCGCGCCAAGGATCACGGCATTGCCGCCAGTCATATATTCGCAGCCATTGGCGCCGCAGCCTTCGACAACGACATCCGCACCCGAATTGCGGACAGCGAAGCGTTCGCCTGCTTGCCCAGCGGCAAAGAGCTGACCGGAGGTCGCACCGTAGAGCACGGTGTTGCCGATAATCGTATTGTCTTTTGAATCCAGCGGCGAGCTGACCATCGGGCGAACGATAATCTTGCCGCCCGACAGGCCCTTGCCGACATAGTCATTGGCATCGCCAAAGACTTCTAGCGTGATACCCTGACACAGGAATGCCCCCAGCGATTGCCCGGCGCTGCCACGCAGGCGCACATGGACATGGTCCTCGTTCAGTGCGGTCATGCCATATTTGGCCGTAACCTCTGCCGAGAAGCGTGTGCCCACTGCCCGATGGGTGTTGCGCACCGTATAGGTGAGCTGCATTTTTTCCCGCCGTTCAAATACCGGCTGCGCATCCGCGATCATCTGTGCATCGAGACTGTCCGGCACTTCATTGCGATGGGTAGGCAGGTTGAATGTCCGCTCGGTATCGGGCGCATCCACTTTCGCAAGAATCGGGTTGAGATCGAGATCATCGAGATGTTCGGCACCGCGGCTAACCTGACGCAGCAATTCGGTGCGGCCGATAACTTCCTCGAGAGACCGGTAGCCGAGGCGCGCCAGTATCTCGCGCACTTCTTCGGCCATATAGGTCATCAGATTGATCACCTTTTCCGGTGTGCCGGTAAATTTCTCACGCAGTTTTTCATCCTGCACACAGACGCCGACGGGACAGGTGTTGCTGTGGCATTGCCGGACCATGATACAGCCCATGGCGACGAGACTCAGCGTCCCAAGACCAAATTCTTCCGCGCCCAAAATCGCGGCAATGACAATATCACGCCCGGTTTTCAGGCCACCGTCCGTGCGCAATTTCACGCGGTGCCTGAGACCGTTGAGGGTGAGCACCTGATTGGCTTCGGTCAGCCCCATTTCCCAAGGCGTGCCGGCAAATTTAATGCTCGTTTGCGGTGACGCGCCGGTCCCGCCGGTATTGCCCGAGATCAAAATGACATCGGCATGGGCCTTGGCAACACCCGCTGCAATCGTACCGATACCCGCAGCAGAGACCAGCTTCACACAGACCCGCGCTTTCGGGTTGATCTGCTTGAGGTCGTAGATCAGCTGCGCGAGATCCTCGATCGAATAGATATCATGATGCGGCGGTGGCGAGATAAGCGTGACACCCGGGGTCGAGTGGCGCAGCTTGGCGATAAATTCGGTGACCTTAAACCCTGGTAATTGGCCACCTTCTCCGGGCTTGGCGCCCTGGGCCACCTTGATTTCTACCTCTTCGCAAGCGCCGAGATATTCTGCTGTTACGCCAAAGCGGCCGGATGCGACCTGCTTGATCGGACTGGAGGCATTGTCGCCATTTTCAAATGGCGTATAGCGGCGTTTTTCTTCCCCGCCTTCGCCCGACACCGATTTCGCACCGATGCGGTTCATCGCGATAGCAAGCGTTTCATGCGCCTCAGGGCTGAGCGCACCAAGCGACATGCCGGGTGTGTTGAACCGTTTGCGAATCTCGGTAATCGCTTCCACTTCGTCGATCGGAATCGGCTCCGGCGCGTAGTTAAACTCCATCAGGTCGCGCAGATAGACCGGCTCCAGTTCACGAACCCCTTGCGAGAACTGTAGATAGGAAGAGTAGCTGTCATGAGCCACCGCGCTTTGCAGCAAGTGCATCAGATGGGCGCTATAGGCATGGGCCTCGCCGCCATCGCGCTGCTTGTAGAAACCGCCTACGGGCAGGCGCACCACCGCCGCCTCGAAGGCTGCCTCATGTTTTTCCTGCGCATTGATAAACAGCGATGCATAGCCCTCGCCGGATATCTTGGTCGGCATGCCAGGGAACAGATCGTTGCACAAAGCGCGCGACAGGCCCACAGATTCAAAATTATAACCACCGCGATAGCTGGAGATCACGGCAATGCCCATTTTGGACATGATTTTCAGCAAGCCTTCGTCGACCGCTTTCTTATGGCGGGCGATGCATTCTTCCAAAGATAGGCCGTCAAACAGCCCGCGCGCATGGCGGTCGGCAATGGCGGCTTCGGACAGATAGGCGTTGACCGTGGTCGCACCGACACCGATCAATACAGCATAGCAATGGGTGTCGAGGCATTCTGCGGCCCGGACGTTTACGGAAGCATAGGCCCGCAATCCCTTGCGTACCAGATGCGTGTGGACCGCCGCGGTCGCGATGACCATAGAGATACACATATGATCTTCGTCGATATTCTCGTCGGTCAGGAAAATTTCGGTCTTCCCCTGACGCACCGCTTGTTCTGCTTCATCGCGGATCCGGGCAATGGCATCGCGCAATTCAATCGCGCCGCCGGTGTTGGACATGGTGCAATCAATTTCGGCAACCGCATCGCCAAAGCTTGCCTTTAGCCGCTCCCAGGCACTGCAACTGAGTACAGGGCTGTCGAGCACCAGAACATTTTCATTCTGGCTGTCCTTTTCCAATATGTTGGCGAGGTTCGAGAAGCGCGTGCGCAGGCTCATCACATGGCGTTCGCGCAAACTGTCAATCGGCGGATTGGTGACCTGCGAGAAATTCTGGCGGAAGAAGTGGCTGACCTGACGCGGTTTCAAGCTGATCACCGCTAGCGGTGTGTCATCGCCCATGGAACCAATGGCTTCTTTGGCATCCTCAACCATCGGGGCGAGAATTACCTCCATGTCTTCCAGCGTATGACCGGCCGCGGTCTGGCGGCGGATCAATTCTTCCTTGGAGAAATTCATCCCTGCATCAGCAGGCGCAGGCGGCAGATCGTCCATGGTGCGGAAGCCTTTGACGCGCTCGGCATAAGGCTCTTCGGATGCGATCTGGTCCTTGATCTCCTTGTCGGTGAAAACGACGCCCTCATCCAGATCCACGGCAATCATCTCGCCGGGACCAAGCCGGCCTTTATCGATAATCTGGCTTTCAGGCACCACGACCATGCCGGTTTCCGATCCGATAATCAGCAGATTGTCAGAGGTCTTGCTGTATCGCAGCGGCCGCAGCGCATTGCGGTCCACACCTGCCACAGCCCAGCGACCGTCGGTCATCGCCAGCGCGGCAGGACCATCCCATGGTTCCATGACACTAGCCATATATTCATACATGGCCTTGTGTGCCGGATCGATATCCGCTTCATTTTGCCACGCTTCGGGTACGAGCATAAGCTTGGCGGTCGGTGCATCGCGACCGGAGCGGCAGATGGTCTCAAACACCGCATCGAGCGCAGCGGTATCGGATGCGCCTGCCGGGATAACCGGTTTGATATCTTCGGAATGATCACCAAAGGCCAGGCTCGCCATCTTGATCTCGTGGCTCTTCATCCAGTTCTTGTTGCCGCGGATCGTGTTGACTTCACCATTATGAGCGAGCGTACGGAACGGCTGCGCCAACCACCATTGTGGGAACGTATTTGTCGAATAGCGCTGGTGGAAAATCGCCACCCGGCTTTCAAACCGCTCGTCGGTCAGGTCGGGATAAAAGACCGACAGGGATTCTGCGAGGAAAAGGCCTTTGTAGATGATCGAGCGGCAGGACAGGCTGCAGATATAGAAATCATGAATTTGTGCTGCGACGACTTTCTTCTCGATCCGCCGACGGATAAGATAGAGGTTCTTTTCAAACTCCGCGGCACTCTGGCGGTCGGGCAACGGCCCGGCAATCATGATCTGTTCGATTTCCGGCCGCGTATTCTGTGCCTTCACACCAATGACCGAAACATCGACCGGCACCTGCCGCCAACCGTAAATTTTATAACCGGCTTCAATGATTTCGGCTTCAACAATGGTCCGGCAGGTTTCCTGAGCGCTGAGATCGGTACGCGGCAGAAAGATCATGCCGACGGCAAGCCGGTTGGGCATAACCTTGTGGCCGCTATCGGCAATCGCATCGTCAAAGAAGCGCGCGGGCAAATCGACATGCAGCCCGGCTCCGTCACCCGTCATTCCATCCGCATCGACCGCGCCGCGGTGCCACACCGCTTTCAGCGCATCAATGGCGGATGACACCACCCGCCGCGAAGGCTTGCCATCGGTGGCCGCGACCAGTCCGACACCGCAGGCATCAGATTCAAATTCAGGCCGGTACATGCCGGTTTCGGCAAGGCGCTTATGTTCGGGCGTTGGATAGTGGTGCGTCATATCAATTTCATTTCAGTAGGTAAGAGCAACGATTTTGCGTGCTGCGGTCTATTTGCCGTTTGCCATTTTGGCTTTGGCGTTCTTCTGCGCTTTTTCGAGCGCTTCATAATATTTCTCAAACGCGGTATCGGAATCCACGCTCAGTTTGTTTACGAGCTCCCGGTCTTCAGGTGACCAGTTATCGGGGTCTTCCCAATCAGTCGCATCATCTGAATTTCCCTCCTCGTCCATCACTTCCTCAACCGATGCAAAAGGATCATTGGCGCCGGGTATTTTGACGGGCGGCAGATGCGCTGTGGCTTTCTCTACTTTCTTCATGATGTCCGGCATGGCCTGCATCATTTCAGGAACCATGCTCATCATCGATTGCATCATTTCCGGATCGACAAAGACCATCATATAGTCGCGTGCGAAGGCACTGCCGGTATCCGTGGCGAAAAAGCCGTTCATCTCGTTCAGCTGGCCGACCGTGAATTTGCGCGCATAGATATTAGTCAGTGCTTCACGAACTGCTGGCTCCATCCCGATCATCAGGTTGACCATCTCGTCCATAATCACCTTGGTCGAAATTTTTGTCCGCTCTTCGTAATGCGGGTCCATTTCGGTCGCCATTTCGGCCAGTGTCTTCTCGCCCATACCTTCAGGCATGTCGCCCCTGGCCATGCCGCCAGCACCGGCCAGGTCACCCATGCGCATGTTGCCCATGCTCATCATCATCTGGTCCATCATCTGGTCCATCGTGCCCTTCATCATCCGCTCGTAGGTGCCGAGCGGGAACAGATAATCGACCGTGCTTTTGGCGGCAGAAAGACGCGCCGGATCGATCGCCGCTGTCTCGGTTGCAACCGCCTCTGTGGTGCCATCGGCTTCTTGTGCTGCGGCTGGATTGCTGACAGCGAAGGCCATGGAACTCACAGTAATTGCGATGAACTTTTTCATGTAAAACTCCGAAATAGGTGCCTAGATATGGGGGTGTTCAGGCGGCCTGCTTTTCCGCCCGAGCTTTTTCGCGCAAGAATTTGTGCATATGCTCGGTCACATCGCGACCGTCACGGATGCCCCATACCACAAGGCTGGCACCGCGAACAATATCACCGGCGGCGAAAACACCATCGAGATTGGTCATCATGCTCTTGTGATCTACCCGCAATGTGCCCCAGCGGGTAACGCTGAGATCGGGGCAATCGAATAGGCTGGGCAGCTCTTCGGCATCAAAACCCAAAGCCTTGATGACCAGATCGGCCTCCAACTTAAACTCGCTATCGGGCTGCACCTCTGGCGCACGCCGGCCACTGGCATCAGGCGCGCCGAGACGCATCTTCGTTGCTTTCACTGCCGTGACGTGATCTGTACCCTCGACCGCTTTGGGGGCAGAGAGCCAAACAAAATCCACGCCCTCTTCCTCCGCATTTTTCACTTCATTCTGCGAGCCTGGCATATTGGCACGATCACGGCGATAGAGGCATTTAACCGATTTCGCCCCCTGACGTACCGAGGTCCGTACGCAATCCATCGCGGTATCGCCGCCACCGATGACGACCACATTCTTGCCTTGGGCATTGAACCGGCCATTATCGAAATCGGGTACATCATCACCAAAGCTCTTGCGGTTTGAAGCGGTCAGAAAATCCAATGCTTCTTCTACACCAGGTGCGCCTACGCCGGGCATTTTTATTTCGCGTGCCTTGTAGACGCCCGTCGCGATCAAGATCGCATCATGTTTGGTGCGTAGCTCATCCAATGTTGCATCTTTGCCAACTTCAAAATTCGCATGAAAGTTGATGCCGCCATCTTTGAGGCGCTGGATACGCCGCATGATGACGTCTTTTTCCAGCTTGAAGCCAGGAATACCGTAAGTCAGCAATCCGCCAGCACGATCATGGCGATCATAGATATGAACGTCATAGCCAGCGACGCGCAGATATTCCCCAGCGGTCAAGCCAGCTGGGCCGGCGCCGATAATGCCGACTGACTGGCCGCGCGATTTGCCTGCAACCAGCGGTTCAACCCAACCTTCTTCCCAAGCGGTATCGGTGATATATTTTTCTACCGCGCCGATGGTCACTGCGCCATGACCGGAAAATTCAATGACGCAATTGCCTTCACACAGACGGTCCTGCGGACAGATACGCCCGCAAATCTCCGGCATGGTCGAAGTCAGATTCGACATTTCATAGGCTTCACGGACCCGGCCCTCGGCGGTCAGACGTAGCCAGTCCGGGATGTGGTTATGCAACGGGCAATGGGTCGAGCAATAAGGCACGCCGCATTGCGAGCAGCGCGCGGCCTGTTCCGCCGCCTTTTCGGGGGCATAACGGTCGGCAATTTCCTGAAAATCCTCAGCACGCAGCGTTGGCGCGCGCTTTTCCGGATAGGTTTGCCCAGTGTTGACAAATTTCAACATGTCTAATTTTTTCGTGCCTTTTGGCATGCAGATCGCTCGTTTCTTGTATTTTTCGATTAGGGTGACCCTGCCCTCCTGAGCGGGCGTTGCGCTCGCGATAGGCGAAATCATAGGCAGAGTCACGCAAAAACAACAAAATATGACAGCTATACTAACCTATATAACGTATTTCAGCGGTTTTTTTGTCGGAAGCCAGGCCATCTGTACGATAAAAGTATCGAATCGGACCTAAATTCATCAACGACAAAATCGAATGTCGCTTCTATATGTCGATTTCCTTAACTTGTCCCGGGTCCCATCATGACATTTATTCAAATGCTGCTCCTCGCCGTTGTGCAAGGCGTAACCGAATTTTTGCCAATTTCCTCATCCGGTCACCTTATATTGCTTCCGGTTTTCTCCGGCTATGCTGATCAGGGGCCGATGATAGACATTGCTGTGCATGTTGGGTCTTTGCTTGCAATCATCACTTATTTTTTCAAAGACGTGCTTTCTCTCGGCAAGGGCGGCTTGGCAACCATTGGTATTGGCAAGGCAGATGCCGAGCGCCGGCTGCTGTGGTGGATTATAATCGGCACTATACCTGCTGTCATAGTGGGTTTGTTCCTGAAAACCGGCGGCTATCTGGAGGGATTCCGTAGCACGACATTGGTGGGCATAAACTTGATTGTCTATGGCGTCCTTCTTGGTGTGGCCGACCGCGTTGGTCGACAAGTCAAGTCGTTCGAGGACATGACCCTGAAAGACGGATTAATTGTTGGCTTGGCTCAGGCTCTGGCGTTGATTCCCGGCACAAGCCGATCAGGCGTCACCATGACCGCAGCACGTTTTCTGGGCTATAGTCGTGTGGAGTCAGCCCGTTTTTCTTTCCTGCTGTCTATTCCGGCCGTCGCTGGCGCAGGGATTTTGATCGTGCCTGATCTCATGGATGCCAGTGGCGATCTGCTCAAAGAGGCGTTGATCACCGGCGCACTGACCTTCGTGGCCGCGTTTGCCACGATGACGTTCCTGATGCAGTTCCTGCGCAAGGCGTCGATGATGGTATTTGTGATCTACCGCGTAGCCATGGGCGCGGCTTTGCTGATCTGGTTTTAGCGCGGATGGCCTAGCTGGCCTTAGCGCGCGCTCCAAAGCGGCCATAAGTCGTATATTTGTCCATCCACCCCCGGGCAACGGTTGCCAGCGGCGTTGGTGTTACGTCGAAAGCTTCCAATCCAGCTTGCCCCTCAGCGACAACATTGTCACTCTGCAGCATCTTATACTGATCAGAAGTAATTGGTGCGCCGGGAAGAAAGCCTGTGCAAGTCGCCATCAGTTTCGCCGCAAAATCCGGAATCTCAAAAAAGCCGCGATCCCGCTTGGTCATCCTGGCGATCCGCCGATTGAGATCTCCCATTGAGATAATTTCCGGCCCTCCCAGTTCAAAAGTCCGCCCTGCATAGCGCGCTGGCTTTTCCAGTGCCGCAGCCGCGGCCTGCGCAACGTCCCCGACAAAAACTGGTTGGAACTTGGTGTCACTGCCGATTATCGGCACGATAGGCATCATTCGGATCATCGCAGCAAAGCGATTGATAAACTGATCTTCGCGTCCAAATACAATGGACGGCCGCAGGATGATGGCGCTGGGAAATGCGTCTAGCACCGCTGCTTCGGCATCGCCTTTGCTCTTTCCATAACGCGATGGCGACTCTCTGTCAGCGCCAATCGCAGACATCTGGACGAGCGCGGTGCATCCCGCTTCGGCCGCTGCCTCGGCTACGTTGCGCGCGCCGTTAACGTGCACCGCCTCAAAGTCTCCGTCCAAAATGCCAACCAGATTAATGACAGCATCGCAGCCATGGACTGCCCGCGCTACGCTGTCTTTTTTGGTCACATCAGCGCTGGCAAACTGGGTCTGGCCCAAATTACCCAGCGGTTTGATATGCATGGCATTCTTAACATTGCGTTCGGCCACTCGTACCCGAGCGCCGCGCGACAACAGCTGCTGCGATATATAGCGACCCAAAAACCCGCCACCGCCAAAAATGCAAACCAATTGTCCGTCAAGCGTCATAGTCTAATATCCATTTCTTTCACGCAATGATCCCATCGTCTCCCCGCGCGCTTTTGCATGACGGGCGCGCGTGCGCAATATACGAATCCACTTTAGTGGCGGTAATAACATAGCATATTTCCCACGTTAGAGCTTCATCAGACATAAGATCGTCATTGCCGGCAGATGAATCATTGACAATATCGCCCTCGTGGCGCTAATCGCCCGCTCCTACACCGATAACATGTCGGTTGGCCCAGATGGCGGAATTGGTAGACGCGCTAGCTTCAGGTGCTAGTATTCGCAAGGATGTGGAGGTTCGAGTCCTCTTCTGGGCACCAGCAGGCAATCATATCTGCCAGTTGCGCTCGAAATTTCGGGTGCGCCAGTTCGATCAATAGCTCATGTCAGCATTTTGGTACGATGATTCGTACAACTGCTAATCTTTTCACTTCATTCGAGGTTTACAAGAAGAAGAGACAGTTCTTCCAGTGAGCAAATCTCAGTAAACGGCTTGAAGCGGATGTTGGCGCGCGCGGTAAATTTGTGGGATCGGAATATAATGAATCGGCGTGAATTGAATGGCCGATCATGTCAAAATATGTATAAGTAAAATAAGCTCTTATAGGCTTAACGATAAAGTAAAAAAATCGAATTTCATCTCGTTTGAAATGAGTTGTTTACAATCCGCCACGGGTTGTAAATTCTGGCTAGTGTATGAAAAATAAAGACTTTTGGGGTTGCGACCTCTTGCGTTTTTCTGTTACTTCTCAAAAACAGCAGATGATCCTGGGGCATTGGATATTTGTGTTGCGCCACGTTGTTTCGGCGCATTTACAATAGAATTTCAATCGTGCCTGCCCGGGAGATCTAGATGACAAAACAAACCAGGATTCCGCAAGCTCATCTGATCGCTTTGGAACCGCGCATGATGTTTGACGGGGCGGCGGTGGTAACGGCGGCCGCAACGGTATCGACGGTCGATGTGCTGGAAAGCGCTCCACTTGCTCCTGGTATTACTTTTAATGACAATAATAACCTTTCTGATGCGGGGGTGCCAAATATCGGTTTGGCTCCGTTGGCGGTTGCTGTTCGGGATTTCGGGGGCTCCGAAGCTGGGCGAGCTGATTTAGCTAATGTAAATGTTTCTCTGGCGGATGATCCGAGGGCCTTTTCTGCAGGTTTGATCTCTGCTCCTGATGATAGCGATAACAGGGCCGCAGTGATGCTTGACGGCGAAACACCAGTGCAACTGGAGGCCATGTCTTTTGCTGAAGCCGATCGCAGCGCAAATGTTTCGATGGCGCAAACTTCGCTGATGGCTCCTGTAAATGGTGATCCTGTAGCGGCGCCTATCGACCTTGTTCATCCGGTTATTGATGTTTCCAGCACTGTCGTCGCCAGGGAAGCGATTGTTGGGCAGGAAGCTCTGGGCGCTGCTCCTTTCAAGAATGCCGAGATTTCGGATTCTGCAGCCGGAACAGGCACAGGTGGCGGTCTGTATCACGACGCACTGCGGCCAGAGCGGGTAACCTATGACATCCGGGAGTCTGGCGTTAGGCCTGCTGATTTCCGGGACTATTTTGTCATAGACGACAATGATTCCAGATCAGCCGTGCGGCCTATGTTCTTTGGCTTTGAGTCCTTTGGGGCGGAGAATGATCCGGTTGAACCGAGCGCGGCGACCACCGGGCAGGACTATATTTTCATCGACACCAATGTCGAGAACTACCAGGAACTGGCCGAGACCTGGGCGGGTAAAGGTATCATTGTTTTCATTGACGGCAATAGTGACGGGGTCGACCAGATCATGAACGCGCTCGCGGGTGCCGACAATATTGGTGCGATCCATCTGGTAAGCCATGGCGATGAAGGTGTGTTCTGGTTAGGCACTACGCGGATTGATAGTGCGTCGGTATCCGGCGCACTGGCTTCTTCCTTGGCGTCTATAGGGGCAAAGCTATCGGCTGATGGCGACATCCTGATTTACGGCTGTGAGGTTGGTGGTGACGCCGCGGGGCAACAGCTTATGAATGCATTAGCGGCCGTAACCGGTGCCGATATTGCGGCATCGATTGATGATACTGGAAGTATACTGCGCGGCGGCGATTGGACGCTGGAAAACCGGCTTGGCAGCGTTGAAGCGGCTTCGCTGGTGGCGCGCGATTGGGACGGATTGCTGGCACCGGCTACGCTGCGAGCGGGCGCAATTGCGGTTGTCGACGGGGCGGGCAACCCCTCTTTTCCCGGCGCAGAGCTTGGCGCCGGTGCCTCGGCCACATGGAGCAATGTCGCCAATGTCGGTGGGCAGTCGATCAGCCTGCGTGCGACGGTAAATTCCGTCACGGCCGGAGACAGTGTGGAGTTTTTCACCAGCGGTGATGATTTCGGCGTTTTCCTGAATTCCAATCTGGTGGGTACGGCTTCGGCAGAGATCACATGGGATGTATTTTTCACTGCATCGGGCGCCCCTGTTAATATCGACATTGGTTTCACCGTTGCCGATATTGATGGTGTGGCCGGTGACCCGCGCAGCCGTGAATTTATTACGATTGACACGGATACACTTTCTTCCTTTCAATCAGCAAATGGCACGAATGTCGACTTTGATACCAGCATTGCTGGCGAAGTCACTGCATCCGGGACGCAGAATCAAAATTCTGAAGTGGGCTCTGCTGCACGGTTCAACTGGCTCGACACAAATAGCTTCACGATTACCTATAATCTTGCGCCGGTGACGACTGGCGCGTTTTTTGGCCATGATGGCGATGCAGACTTCAATCTCGGTAGCGGTGGCACGACCGTATCGGTTCCGCGGCTGGACCTGGATCGCAATGACAGCACGGCGAGCGGTTCGGGCTATCAGGGCACTTATGTCGAAAATGCGGCCAGTGTCGGTATCGTTGATAGTGATGTGCGGGTAACCAATCCTGACGGTCAGGTACAAAGCGCCAGCATCACGCTGACCAATGCGCAGGCCGGTGACCGCCTGCTGGTCAACGGGTCAGCGGCGACATCCGGCACAGTCAACGGGATCAGCTATACCCGGACGGATAGCGGCATAGAGCTGACTGGTGCAGCCAACTCCAATGCCTATCGCAATGCGCTGCGCGCGATTACGTTTGAAAACACGACGGAGCGGCCATCTGAGGTGGATCGGAACATTACCATCAGCTTCGCCAATGCGGCACTGAGTTCCAACGTGGCGACCTCCACCATCAGTGTTGTCGAAATTAACGACCCACCGACCGCAGTCAATGATGCAACTCAGACGACCGATGAGAATACAGCGATTAACAATATCGATGTGCTGGCCAATGATTTTGATGGGGATGGCGATACGCTGTCCGTTGTGTCCGCAACTGCGCCCAATGGCACCTTGGTGATCAATGGTGACGGCACATTAAACTACACGCCGAATAATGGGTTTTCCGGCACGGATACGGTCACCTATATGATCAGCGATGGACGTGGCGGCACTTCGACCGCGACGTTTGATGTGACAGTAGCATCGGTGAATGATCCGCCGGTGCCGGTGGGCAGCCTGCCTCCGCAGGCCAATGTCGATGCGGCCCAGGGTATTTTTGTGAGCACCTCACAAGGATTTAGCGATCCGGACAATGGCTTTGGCGAACTAAGCTACTCGGCAACCGGTTTACCGCCCGGCCTCTCGATCAATGCCAATACCGGCGCGATTACCGGCACGATTGACAATAGTGCAAGTCAGGGCGGTTCCGGCGGTGTCTATAATATTGTCGTAACAGCGACTGATCCCGATGGTGAGTCCGCGACACAAAGCTTTGCCTGGACGATCACCAACCCCCCACCACAGGCCAATAATGATGGCGGGTCGACCAATGAAGATACGCCGATTACCGTCGATGTGCTGGCCAATGATCAGGATCCCGATGGCGATGCACCGCTCACCGTAATTTCTGCAAGCGCGTCCAACGGCACCGTGGTGATCAATGCCGATGGTACGCTTACCTATACGCCCGATCCCGATTTCAACGGGAATGACCAGATTGTCTACACGATCAGCGACGGTGAAGGTGGCACGGACTCCGCCGTTTATGACATGACGGTGGTTGCCGTTAATGATGGGCCGATCGCTGTCGGCACGCTGCCGCCACAAACCAACGTCGATGCCGATAGCGGCGTCAGTGTTGCCACCGCTGGCGGCTTTACCGACGTTGATGGACCGTCAACCAACTATAGTGCAAGCGGCCTGCCTCCCGGACTCTCGATCAATGCGAATACCGGAGAAATTACCGGCACGATAGACAATAGCGCGAGTCAGGGCGGCACCGATGGCGTCTATCTGGTCACCATCACCGCCACTGATTTTCAAGGCACGCCCGCGACCCAGACTTTCGCATGGACAGTTACCAATCCCGGGCCGACGGCAACCGATGACACAGCCTCCACCGATGAGGATACGGCGGTTACCGTCAACGTGCTCGCCAATGACAATGATCCGGATGGCGACGATCTAACCGTTACAGCGGCAAGCGCGGCCAATGGCACGGTTGTGGTCAATCCGGACGGTACCATCACTTATACCCCCAATGCGGGTTTCAACGGCACGGATACCATCACCTATACTATCAGTGATGGCGAGGGTGGCACGTCTACCGCCACAGTCGATGTGACTGTCGCAGCGGTCAATGATGCGCCTGAACCGGTCGGTGCCTTGCCGCCGCAGACCAATGTTGATGCCGATAGCGGGATTAGCGTGGCAACCGCAGGCGGCTTTACCGATAGCGATGATGCAACCCTGACCTATAGCGTGTCCGGTCTTCCGGCGGGTCTGAGTATCGATTCCGCCACCGGCGAGATCACTGGTACCATCGACCGGTCGGCCAGCCAGGGCGGCTCCAATGGTGTGTATATGGTAATCGTCACCGCGACAGATGCGGGTGGGCTCAGCGCCACACAGGAGTTCAGCTGGACCGTCACCAACCCCGCCCCGGTTGCGGTGGATGACACCGCCACGACCAACGAAGACACGCCAGTGCTGATCGACGTGCTGCCCAACGATGGCGATCCGGATGGCGATCCGATTACCCTTATTGCGGCTGCCGCCACGGTCGGACAGGCGACAGTTGTTGGCAATCAGGTCAATTATGTTCCGCCGGCCAATTTCAACGGTACCGCGACGATCACCTACACGATTAGCGATGGTGAAGGTGGCACGGCGACGGCAACGATTGAAGTCACGGTGACGCCCGTCAACGACGCGCCGGTTGGCACTGCACTACCGCCGCAGGATACGGAAGACGGTGCGACCATTTCGGTCCCGGTTGCCGGGAACTTCTCCGATGTTGATGGTGACACGCTAACCTATTCGGCGGCGGATTTACCGCCCGGACTGTCGATCGATCCGGATAGCGGTGTTATCTCGGGCACCATCGACAATAGCGCTAGTCAGACCAATGGCGGCACTTATACCGCGACCATCACGGTGTCTGACGGCAATGGCGGTACGACGTCGCAGACGATTACCTTCAATGTCAGCAATCCCGGACCAATCGCGGTTGATGATAGCGCATCGACCGACGAAGATGTGCCGGTTGTCATTTCACCTCTGGCCAATGACAGCGATCCCGATGGCGATGATCTGACCATCACGGCGGCGAGTGCGCTGAACGGCAATGTTGTAATCAATGCCGATGGTACGGTGACCTATACGCCCAATCCTGGCTTTAACGGCACGGATACAATCACGTACGAGATTTCGGATGGCGAGGGCGGAACCTCGATGGCTGAAATTACCGTTACTGTTGCCGATGTTAACGACACGCCGACTGTTAGCGGCAGTATTGGCGACCAGACTAATCTGGACAGTCAGTACATCAGCTTGCCTGTCGCCGGTGCGTTTAGCGATCCCGATGGCGACACATTGTCCTTTACCGCGATCGGCCTGCCCGCCGGGCTGACTATTGATCCCGATACGGGTGTCATTTCCGGAACGATTGACCGCAGCGCCAGCCAAGTAAACGGTGGTGTCTATTCTATCACCGTCACCGCCGATGATGGTCGCGGCGGAAGCGTTTCGACGAGCTTCGAGTGGACAGTCACCAACCCGGCGCCAGTGGCGAGCAATGACAGCATAACGACCGATGAGGATACAGATGTCAATATTGCCGTGCTGGCGAATGATGTCGATGCTGACGGAGATCCGCCGACGATTACCGAGGCAGAGGCTGGCAACGGCACGGTCACGATAAATCCGGATGGCACGCTTGCCTATTCGCCCAATGCCAATTTCAATGGCGAAGATACGATCATCTACACGATCAGTGATGGCGAAGGCGGTTTCTCGACCGCGACTGTCACGGTTACGGTCACGCCGGTCAATGACGGCCCAACCACTGTCGGCCTGGCCAATCAAAACGGTGAAGATGGCGCGGATGTCTCTATCCCAACGGCGCAGGGCTTTGACGATATTGATGGCGATGACCTGACTTTCACTGCTTCGGGCCTGCCACCGTCGCTGACTATTGATGCAGATACCGGATTGATCACCGGGACACTGGATTCCGACAGCTCGGTCAATGGTCCGTTCATTGTGACTGTCACCGCAACCGATCCGTCGGGTGAATCCGTATCGACAACTTTCGTCTATTCGATCCAGAATATCCCGCCGATTGCCGTTGATGATGTGGCGACCACGCCAGAAGACACGCCGGTCACGGTCGCGGTATTGGCCAATGACAGCGATCCAGATGGCGATCTGCTGACCATCACTGCTGCGAGCAGTCAGGATGGCACGGTCGTGGTCAATGCCGATGGCACGCTGACCTTTACCCCGGCAGAAAATTTCAATGGCGAAGCGCTGGTCACCTACACCGTATCTGATGGTCAGGGCGGCGTGGCCACGGCGACTCTGACCGTCGATGTCGTTGCTGTGAATGACGCACCGGAATCTCTGCCGATCCCGGATGTCACCAATGAAGATAACCAGTCGGTCTCGGTCGATACCAGCAGCTTCTTCAGCGATCTGGATGGCGACACGCTGACCTTTGACGTCACCGGCCTGCCAGCTGGGCTGAGCATCGATCCGGCGACCGGTATTATTAGCGGCACGATTGACCGTAATGCTAGCCAGGCGGGTGGCGGTGTCTATTCGGTCACCGTCACGGGCACCGACCCCGATGGTCTGACGACCAGCCAGACCTTTACCTGGACGGTGACCAACCCGGCACCAACCGCAGTCAATGACAGCGCGACCACCGATGAAGACATGCCGGTTGATATCACGGTGCTGACCAATGATACGGATCCGGATGGCGATCCGCTCACGGTGACCATGGCCACCGCGCTTAATGGCACTGTGACGATCAACGCAGACGGCACGCTGACCTATGTACCGGATGCCAACTTTAATGGCAGTGATACGATCACCTATGTGATCAGCGACGGTAATGGCGGCACTTCTACCGCTGCAGTCGACGTCACCGTTAATCCGGTCAATGATGGACCAGTGGCTGTCGATGATGTCGCGACCACCAATGAAGACACACCTGTCACCATCGGCGTGCTCGGCAATGATACAGATATTGATGGCGATCCGCTGACGGTTACCGATGCGACATCACCGGATGGGACTGTGGTGATTAATCCGGACGGCACGATCACTTTTACGCCCAATCCGGACTTCAATGGTCCGACGACAATCACTTATACAATCAGCGACGGCAATGGCGGCACCTCTACAGCGACGGTTACGGTCACGGTTGATGCTGTCAATGATCCGCCGGTTGCCAATATGGACAACGCGACAACCGATGAAGACACGCCGGTGGATATCGCGGTGCTGGCCAATGATACGGATGTCGATGGCGATCCACTGAACGTGACGGCGGCCGATGCGCCTAATGGGACCGTGACGATCAATCCGGACGGGACGGTGACCTATGTTCCCGATCCCGATTTCAATGGCACAGACACCATCACCTATACGATCAGCGACGGGCAGGGCGGCTTTGCCACCTCCACGGTTGAAGTCACGGTCAATGCGGTGAACGATGCGCCGGTCGCGACGCCGATTGCGCCGCAAAATGACAATGATGCCGATATTATCGCTGTGGATATCAGCGGCAATTTCTCTGATGTCGATGGTGATAGCCTGACCTTCACTGCCACCGGTCTGCCGCCCGGCCTGTCAATTGATGCCGATGGCAATATTACCGGCACGATTGATCCGGATGCGTCGCAGGGCGGCCCGGGCTCTGACGGCATTTACAGTGTGACGGTCACCGCAGATGACGGTAATGGCGGGACAGTGGACCAGACCTTTATCTGGGAAGTGAATAACCCGGCGCCAGCGGCTGCCGATGACACGGCGACCACCGATGAAGATACGCCGGTGGTCATTGCTGTCCTGGCCAATGACACTGACCCCGATGGTGATGATCTTAGCGTGACATCGGCGACTGCGTCCAACGGTCTGGTGACGATCAATCCGGACGGCACGATCACCTATACGCCCAATCCTGATTTCAACGGCACCGACACGATTACTTACACGATCAGCGACGGCGAAGGTGGAACCTCGACGGCCATGGTTGAAGTCACCGTTACCCCTGTTAACGATGCGCCGGTTGTCGATAGCCCGCTGCCCAATGTGACGGGCGTTGATGACGAAACGGTCTCAATCCCCACTGCGGGCAATTTCAGTGATGTCGACGGCAATACACTGACCTTTAGCGCAGCTGGCTTGCCGGCGGGGCTGAGCATTGATCCCGATAGCGGAGAGATTACCGGTACGATTGATAATCAGGCGAGCCAGGTGAATGGCGGTGTCTATACGGTCACCGTTACCGCCGATGATGGCAATGGCGGCATGGTGTCGACCAATTTCACCTACACCGTGACCAATCCGGCGCCGACGGCGACCAATGACACGGCAACCACCGATGAAGATACGCCGGTGATTATCGACGTCCTCGCCAATGACAACGACCCTGATGGTGATGATCTAACCGTGACGGTCGCGACCGCACCCAATGGCACGGTTGTTATAAATCCCGATGGCACGATCACCTATACGCCCAATCAGGATTTCAACGGCACCGACACGATTACTTATACAATCAGCGACGGCAATGGTGGCACCTCAACCGCGACGGTTGAAGTGACTGTTGCTCCCGTCAACGATGCACCCGAAGTTGATATTCCGATTGCGAATCTCAACAATGAAGATGCCGATGTCATATCTGTCGATATCAGCGACAAGTTCAGTGATCTCGATGGCGATGTGCTGACCTTCACGGCCACGGGTTTGCCAGCAGGCCTCTCGATTGATACCAATGGCGTGATTACCGGTACGATCGACCCGGACGCTAGCCAGGTCAATGGCGGCGTGTACACCGTCACGATCACGGCCGATGATGGCAATGGCGGTACCGTTGACGGCAGTTTCACCTGGACCATTACCAACCCCGCTCCGACAGCTGCAAACGACACAGCCACCACCGATGAAGATACGCCGAGCGCGCCGATTGCGGTGCTGGCCAATGACAATGACCCCGATGGCGATAGCCTGACCGTGGTTAGTGCGACGGCCCCCAATGGCACGGTCGTGATCAACCCGGATGGCACATTGGTCTATACGCCGGCCGAAAATTTCAACGGCACGGATATCATCACCTATCAGATTAGCGACGGCAATGGCGGCACTTCCACTGCAACCGTCGAAGTCACGGTAACACCGGTCAATGACGCACCGACAGCGGACCCGCCGCTCAATAACCAGACCAATGATGATGCCGATATGGTGTCGGTCGATGTCAGCGGAAGCTTTGAGGATCTCGACGGTGACACGTTGACCTTCACCGCAGCCGGCTTGCCCGCAGGCCTGTCGATTGACGCCAATGGTCTGATCACGGGAACGATTGATCCGGATGCCAGCCAAGTGAATGGCGGCGTCTATACGGTCACCGTTACCGCAGACGATAGCAATGGCGGCACGGTGGATTCCGTCTTTACGTGGACCGTGAACAACCCACCGCCGGTGGCCGTCAATGACGGCCCGTTTTCGGTGATAGAAGATACGCCGCTGGATATTGACGTCCTGGTCAATGACTTCGATCCCGATGGTGATATGCTGACCGTCATTTCGGCCGATAGCAGCAATGGCACGATCGTGATCGGAGCCGATGGCACGCTCACCTATCAGCCTGATCCGGATTTCAATGGCACTGACACGATTGTCTATACGATCAGCGATGGTAATGGCGGAACCTCTACGGCGACGGTCGATGTTACCGTGATAGCGGTGAATGATGCACCGGAAACAGTCGGCCTGCCTGATCTGTTCGATTCGAATAATGAAGTGATTTCTGTCACTCTGGGATCGGCCTTTAGCGATGTCGATGATGCCACGCTGACCTATAATGTCACCGGCTTGCCGACCGGCCTGACCTTTGATCCGGCGACCGGTCAAGTAACTGGTACGACCGGCGCAACCGCATCTTCGGATGTGCCGAACGGGGAATATACGGTCACCGTGATTGCAGCGGATGCGGCAGGGCTGAATGTCAGCACGACCTTCACATGGACCATCACCAACGAACCACCCCGGGCGATAAATGACAATTTTGTCGGCACGGAAGACACGCTGATCAATCTTGATGTGCTGGCCAATGATACTGATCCGGATGGCGATCCCGGCACGCCAATTGTGATTGTCTCGGCCATCGCAACCAATGGCACCGCTGTCATATTGGCAGACGGCACAATCGACTTCACGCCTGACCTGGATTTTAACGGCACCGCGACCGTCACCTATACGATTGAGGATGCAAATGGCGAGTTTGCGACGGCCGTTGCGACTATCGTCATTGATCCGGTCAATGATGCGCCGGATGGCACGATCATTCCGGACCGTGACAGTCAGGATGGCGATGTCGTCAGCGTCGATTTCGGGTCGCTCTTCAGCGATCCTGAAGGCGACACGCTGACCTTCAGCGCGTCCAATCTGCCCGCCGGCCTATCTATCGACATGATGACCGGAGAGATTACGGGCACAATCGATCCGGACGCCAGTCAAGTGAATGGCGGTGTCTATCAGGTGGAAGTGACCGCCTCCGACGGCGATCTGGAAACGACACAAAGCTTTATCTGGACGATAACCAACCCCGGACCAACGGCCAATACGGACACGGCTTCAACGACCGAAGACACGCCGACCGCGCCGATTGATGTTCTGGCCAATGACAATGATCCGGATGGCGACACGCTGACTGTGACGACGGCCAGCGCGGACAATGGCGCAGTGGTGATCAATGCAGACGGCACGCTGACTTACACGCCGGACGCTAATTTCAATGGCACCGATACGATCACCTATGTGATCAGCGATGGTCAGGGCGGAAACTCCACTTCCACCGTGACGGTGACTGTGAGTGCGGAAAATGATGATCCAACCGTGACGCCGCTCGCGGCGCTGGGCAATGCCGATGCAGATGTCATAGCGATTGACGTCAGCGGCAGCTTTGATGATCTGGATGGTGACATGCTCACCTTTACCGAGACCGGCCTGCCGCCCGGCCTGTCCATTGACGCTGCGGGCAACATAACCGGTACGATTGATCCCTCGGCTTCGCAGGGTGGTCCCAATGGCGATGGTATTTATAGCGTCACCGTCACGGCCGATGACAGCAATGGCGGCACAGTCTCCAGCACCTTCAGCTGGACGGTCACCAACCCACCGCCAGTGGCCAGTGATGATGGCCCGATCGCGGTGACCGAAGACACGCCGCTGGATATTGATGTACTCGCCAATGATAATGATCCCGATGGCGATACGCTGACCGTGACTCTGGCCACGGCCGGCAATGGAACAGTGACCATCAATCCCGATGGCACGCTGAACTATGTGCCCGATGCTGATTATAATGGTCCTGATACGATCACCTATACGATCAGTGATGGCAATGGCGGAACGTCCACAGCGACGGTCGAAATCAATGTTGGTGCGGTAAATGACGACCCGGTCGCAAGCCCGATTGCACCCCGCAACGATGTCGATAGCGCGATAATATCCACTTCGGTCGCAGCCAACTTCTCTGATGTTGACGGTGATGGTCTGACCTTTACCGCCAGCGGCCTACCGGCCGGTTTGTCGATTGACCCCAATGGCCTGATCACCGGCACGATTGACAGCGGCGCGAGCCAGGTAAATGGCGGGGTCTACACGGTCACGGTTACAGCCGATGATGGCAATGGCGGTACGGTCGACCAGAGCTTTACCTGGACGATCACCAACCCACCGCCCGTGGCTGTGAATGACAGTGCATCGACGTCCGAAGACTTGCCGGTAAACATTCCGGTGCTTGCCAATGACAGCGATCCCGATGGTGATATGCTGACGGTAACCACCGCCAGCGCAGCCAATGGCACCGTGGTCATTCAGCCTGACGGCACGATTGACTATACGCCCAATCAGGATTTCAACGGCACCGATACGATCACTTACACAATCAGTGACGGCAATGGCGGAACCTCAACCGCGACGGTGACTGTCACTGTGGGCGCAGTCAACGACCCGCCGGTTGCGGTTGATGATGCCACGGTGACCGATGAGGAAACCCCGGTCACAATTCCGGTGCTCGCCAATGACAGTGATGTGGACGGTGATCCGCTTACCGTTACCAGCGCGAGCGCGCCCAATGGCACAGTCGTGATCAATGCTGATGGCACGGTGACTTACACGCCTGACCCGGACTTTAACGGCAGCGATACCATCACCTATGTGATCAGCGACGGCCAGGGCGGCACGGACACCGCAATTGTCAATGTGACTGTCAATCCGGTCAATGACGCGCCTGTTGCCGTAGATGATGTGGCGACGACGCCGGAAGATACGCCGATCACGCTCAACGTGCTTAGCAATGACAGTGATGTTGACGGCGATCCGCTGATCGTGACCGGTGCGACCTCGCCTGATGGTCAGGTGACGATCAATGCCGATGGTACGGTGACCTTCACGCCTGATCCGGATTTCAATGGCACCACGACGGTGACCTATACGATCAGTGACGGCAATGGCGGTACCGCGACGGCCACTGTGACGCTGACCGTTGACCCGGTAAATGATCCGCCGGTTGCAACGCCCGATATTGCCCAGACCGATGAAGACACGCCAGTGATAGTTCCCGTCCTCGACAATGATACTGATGTCGATGGCGATCCGCTGACCATCACGGCTGCTAGCGCGCCTAACGGTACAGTCGTGATCAATGCCGATGGCACGCTGACCTACACACCGGATCCGGATTTCAACGGCACCGATACGATCACCTACACCGTTTCTGACGGCAATGGCGGGTTTGCAACCACAACCGCAACGGTCACTGTCAATCCGGTCAATGATGTTCCGGTTGCAGTTGATGACACGGTGGCGACACCGGAAGATGCACCGGTCACAATACCGGTGCTGGGCAATGACACCGATGCCGATGGCGATCCGCTGACGGTGACTGAGGCGACCTCGCCCAACGGTACGGTGGTGATCAATCCTGATGGTACGATCACCTTCACGCCTGATCCTGATTTCAATGGTCCGACTATGATCACCTATACCGTTAGCGACGGCAATGGTGGCACCGCGACCGCCACGGTTACCGTCAATGTCACGCCGGTCAACGACCCGCCTGTGGTGACACCCGATGTCGCCGCGACGCCAGAAGATACGCCCGTGATCCTGTCACCGCTCGATAATGCGACGGATGTTGATGGCGATCCGCTGGTGATCTCCAGCGCGAGCGCACCCAATGGTACGGTGACGATCAATCCCGATGGTACGATCACCTATACGCCCGATCCGAATTTCAACGGCACCGACGTGATCACCTATCAGGTCAGTGACGGCAATGGCGGCTTTACCACAGCGACAATTACCGTCACCGTCAGTCCCGTCAATGATCCGCCGGTGGCCGCCAATGATATCGCCGATACCGATGAAGAGCGGCCTGTGGTCATTCCGGTGCTTGCCAATGATGTTGATCTGGACGGCGATCCGCTGACGATAACCAATGTCAGCGCCGCCAACGGTACGGCAGTGATCAACCCGGACGGCACGATCACCTACACGCCGAATCTCGACTTTTTCGGAACCGATACAATCACTTACACCATCAGTGATGGCAATGGCGGTACGTCCACGGCAACCGTCGCAGTTACCGTCCGCAACGTCAATGAAGTGCCGGTCGATGGCGATGAAGAAGTCTTCGGCATTGGTGGTGCAGAAACGATTATCGATGTGCTGGCTAATGGCAGCGATCCTGATGGTGATCCCTTGAGCGTATTTACCGCCAAGGTTGATGTCGGCACAGTAGTGATCAATCCAGACGGCACGATTTCGCATTTTGCTGATCCGGAATTTCAAGGTGTCGCGACGATCACCTATATTGTCAGCGATGGACAGGGCGGATTTGTGGAATCCACTGCGACCGTTATCGTCACACAGGCCAATGCCAATGTGAACGAATTGCTTGGCAATCCCGGCATCGGTTATCCCGATAGCGAGCGGCTCAATACAACTCTGGATCCGGTTACCGAATTTATCACGACGCCGTTGATCATCGATGACTCGGTGAACAGTTTCCGATCGCTCAACAACACGCCGGACTTGGGTGGGGATCGACCGCTTCTCACTGCAGTCAACGGCCTAAGATCGCTGAACGGCATGGGTGAGCTGGATGTCGATGGCAATCCGATCAATGATATTGTCCGCCAGCTCGACCATATCCGTGATCTGCGCTTCGGCGCCGACCGTTTGTTCGATCCGCGCTTCGGTGATTTCCTCGTCGAAGGCCTTACCGGCTTCTCGGTGCGGCAGCTATCGACCGGCAGCGACCAGGTGATGATTGAATCGGTCGTCCGCGATCGGGTCATCTACATGGAAGTTCGCGATATCGGGGCTGAGAGCGATCCGCGCATCGTCGAATATCAGCTACGCAACCGCGACGGCAGCCCGCTGCCCGGCTGGATCCGCATGGATGCCCGCGGCTTGGCGATTATCGAACGACCAGTGGACGCGGAAACCGTTCGCTTGATCGTACGGGCGATCCGCGCAGATGGTCAGGTCATTGAAATTCCGGTTATCGTTCAGGGCGCAACCGGTGAAATCCAGATTGATGAGGAGCGCGAGCTTTCTCAGAACATGAACGGCGCTGCTCCCTTGGGCAGTGCCATGGCAATGGCAGATGCCAGTGTCGCAGATGAAACAGCGCAGCTTCTGGCTGCGTTCAAGGCTTAGATGGGAAAGCAGAATATGCACATGAAACACACTCTGAGTATTTCGGCGCTGGCTTTGCTGGCTGGTTGTGCGGTGAACCCCAAACCGCTTACACCATCACAAATTGATACCACGGCGCGCGAAAATATTGTTGCGGTGGATGCCGATCAGGAACCGGTGACCGCTCCGATCAACCTCTATGAGGCGATGGCCCGGGCGCTGAAATATAATCTCGACTACAAGGTCGAGTTGATGGAAGAGGCGCTCAAGCTGCGCGAGCTGAACGTGTCGCGCTATGACATGTTGCCGCAACTGGTTGCCAATGCGGGCTATGCCGGACGGAATAATTTTTCGGGCGCCAGCTCACTTTCCCTGATTACCCGGCGCCAGTCGCTTGAACCGTCAACCTCGGCCGAGCGGGATATTTTTACCGCCGACCTGTCGCTCAGCTGGGATGTGCTTGACTTTGGCCTGTCCTATGTCCGTGCTCAACAGAAAGCGGATGAATTTCTGATCTCCCAGGAGCGCCGGCGCAAGGTCGCCAACCGGATCATCGAAGATGTCCGCACCTCCTATTGGCGTGCGGTCAGTGCCGAGCGGTTGCTGACCAAGCTGAAAGAGCTGGAAAGCAATGTCAGCACCACGCTCGACAATAGCGAAAGATTAGCGGAGCGCCGCCTGTCTGCTCCGCTTACCGCGCTGACCTACCAGCGGGAACTGGTCCAGATTCAGGCGGAAATCCGCAAGCTGCAGCGCGAACTAGTGGTGGCCAAGGCACAGTTGGCCGCCCTGATGAACCTGCGTCCAGGCACGAAATTTGCGCTGGTCCTGCCGGACCGGACAGAGACTTTGCCCGCTGTCCAATATACGGGCGAGGACATGATGATGACCGCGCTGAAAAATCGCGCCGAACTGCGTGAGGTTAGCTATCGTCAGCGGATTAATGCCAAGGAACTGGACGCGACGCTCTTATCCGCTCTCCCCAGTTTCCGCGGCATATTGGGCGTGAATGTCGATTCCAATGACTTCCTGTTCAACAATAATTGGTTCCAATATGGTGCGCAAGCCAGCTGGAACGTGCTCAACCTGTTCAAGCTCGGCCCCAAGAAAAAGGCGGTGCGGGCGCAGGATGACCTGTTGCGGCAACGCGAACTGGCGCTGACCATGGCGGTGATGACGCAGGTCCACGTATCGCGGGCGCGCTTTGGCCATTTGCAGGAAGAGCTGCAAACCGCTGAGCATCAGCACCGGGTGCAGGACAAGATCCTCTATCAGATCCGTGCGGGCCACAAGGCAGGCGCGATGAGCCAGCAAACCTTGCTGCGTGAGGAAATGAACACGCTGGTGGCTGAGGTCAAATATGATATAGCTTATGCAGAGGCACAAAATGCCTATGCCAATCTCTTTGCCTCAATGGGCATTGATGATTTTGCCCCAGACCTGACAGGCCGTGAGGATGTCAGCACATTGACCACTTCTCTCGCGACGCTTTGGCAGGAACGCGAAGCTGCGATGACGCTGGACCAATAGGAAACCCTGATGAGTGAAGAAACCGGAGATGGTACTCCGGACATAGAAGAAAAATCAAAGGCTCCATGGCTTTGGGGCGGCGGCATTGCGCTGGCTGCGATCATAGGTGTGGGCATTGCCAGCAGCGGTGATGGCCCCAATTGGTCAAGCAATGAAGCGGCAATGAGCGCCACGGAAGAACAAGCGGCAGAAACCGCTGAAGCCGAGGTGAAAAAGCCGGAACCTAAGCCTGATCCCGACGTACGCGGAGTGATCAAGCCCAAGCAGGAATCGACCGTTGCATCGCGAATGACCGCACGGATTACGTCCATGCCTTTTGGCAAAGGACAGAGTTTCCGCAGAGGCGCGCTGCTTGCGAAATTTGATTGCTCAGCCATTCGGGCGGAGCTGAAAGCTGCGCAAGCGGCGGCCAATGCCTATAATGTCACTTACAAAACCAATGTCGAGCTCGACCAGTATGAAGCGATTGGCAAGAATGAGGTTGCCGTGGCGAAAGCCAATCTCGGTAAGGCCAATGCCGAGGCCAATGCGATCAAGGCGAACCTGACTGATTGTGCTGTCTATGCGCCGTTTTCCGGCACAGTTGTTGAAGAAATTGCGGGTCGCGGAGAGATTGCGGCAAGCGGGCAGCCGTTGCTGACGATTCAGAGCGGCGGAGATCTAGAGGTAGAGCTGATTGTACCGAGCAACTGGCTCACATGGCTGCGTCCAGGCGCCGACTTCACCTTCACAATTGACGAAACCGGTGCGGATGTGACGGGTCAGATTACCCGGCTGGGCGCGTCGGTCGACCCAGTAAGCAAGACCATTCGCGTCACCGGCAATGTCGATAAAACCGAAAGCCTGGTCCTGCCGGGGATGAGCGGTACCGGCGTGTTTGTGAAGCCGTCGGAAAGACCGGCGCAGAGTGCAGCGGAAAAAACAACATCTGGTGCCCAGAGCAAATCAGAAGCAGCAAAAGCCGATGGCCGCCAGCCCTCCTGATTCTGACCCCGCACCTATTGCAATATTGCCCGTAGCCGCCGGGGGAACACCCTTGTCGGGCGATGCCAATATGCTCGCCAGCCTATTGCAATTTGAGGCCGAGATTCGCCGCCAGCCGGGCGTCGCTGAACTCCACTATCATGTCGCCAATGAAATGCGCCGCATCCTGCCCTATGAGCAGATGTTTATCGCGCGCCAGCCGCGCATTGGCGATGACTTTCACATTGTCTGTGCCTCCAGCATTTCATCGGTGGACCGCAATGCGCCGCTGATTCAGGCGATGGAAAAGCTGATTGCGAAACTGGCAAAAAATGACGGGCTGGACCGCCCGCATGATTTCACCATTGGGGCGATGAGCGAAGATCCGGCACTGGCGGAATATCCTTATGGCGAATGCCGCTGGCAGCCTTTGTTCGACAGCGAGGAAAAGGTGTTTGGCGGGCTGCTTGTGATGCGCGAGGCGCCGTTTCGCGAAGGCGAAGGCTATCGGCTGACACGGCTTTCCGAAACCGTATCGCATAGCTGGCGCGCGCTGACCGGAGACAAGCCGGTCAAGCGCATTGGCCGCTTTGGCCGCAAAGAGAAAATCGGCGTCATGGTCGCGCTGTTGGTGATCGCGCTCTTCCCGGTACGTATGACCGCCTTGGCACCTGTCGAAGTGGTCGCGGCACGTCCGTTCATGGTTGCGGCCCCGTTTTCCGGTGTCATTTCGCGCGTCCATGTGGCTCCCAATGCAGCCGTCGAGGAAGGCGCATTGCTGGTGTCTTTTGATGATGTGAAGCTGTCCAATGAACTGAAACTCGCGCAGGAAAAACTGGCTGTCGCCAAGGCGCGGGTTGACCGTTCAACCAGCACGGCCTTTGGCGAGGATGACGAAACCCGCGAGATCGCCACCTTGCGCGCGGAATATGAGCTGGCTCAGGCCGACTATAATTTCGCCAATGATGTGATGGAGCTTTCCCAGATAAAGGCGCCGCGGGCCGGCATGGCGATTTACAGTGACCGCCGCGACTGGGAAGGGCGCGCGGTCAATGTCGGCGATCCGATCTTGCAGGTGGCCGACCCGGGCCAGATCGCGCTGCGCATCGATTTGCCCGCCGCCGAACAGATGGCGCTCGAACGCGGATCGCGCGTGAAAGTCTGGCTGGATGCGCAGCCGCTCTGGGCGATTGAAGGCAAGGTGGAACATGCCAGCTATCAGGCGCGGCAGACCGCGGAAGGCATTTTGGCCTTTGCGGTCACCGCCAAGCCGACTTCGGACAATCCGCGTATCGGTTCGCGCGGCACGGCCAAGCTTTATGGCGAGTGGGTGCCGCTCATCTATTCGTTGCTCAAGCGCCCGATAGCGAGCTTTAGACAAACCATCGGCCTATGACTGCTGCTGCGCCTGTCGAACCGGAACGGCCCCTATTGCCACCACTGCGGCAAGAATTACGAATTGAGCTGGGTGCGGCCCTTGTCAACGGCGCGCCCAGCTGGACCCTGTTTGACCCGGTGCGGCATCTGTTCTTTCAACTGGGCAGAATTGAATATCGCATCCTCTCCCGCTGGGCATCCGGTGATCTGGCGAAGGTCAATGATGATCTTGTCGCTGAAGGTCTGGACGAGGAAGAAATCAACACGGCCTTTGGCCAGGTGGTCGACTTTTCCCTGACCAACAACCTCACTGTGACACCGATGGGCGATACGGTCGCGAGCTTCACAGAGCAGCGGGAAACGGCCAAAAAGACCTGGTGGAGATGGATGCTGGATAATTATCTCTTCATCCGCATCCCGATTGTCAAACCGGCGGCTTTTCTGGAACGGACCATCGATAAAGTCGCGCCGCTCTGGTCCTATCCGGCCCTGACCTTCTTCGCTTTGCTGGCCCTCACCGGCCTGTTTCTGGTTTCGCGCCAGTGGGACAGCTTTCTCGCATCCTTTCTCTATTTCTTCAGCTGGCAGGGTCTGATTGCTTACGGAATCGGCCTGTTTGTGATCAAGATTCTCCACGAGCTGGGCCATGCCTATACCGCCACGCGCTTCGGCTGCCGGGTGCCGAGCATGGGAGTCAGTTTTCTGGTTATGATGCCGGTTCTCTATACGGATACATCCGGTGCATGGCGGCTGACATCGCGCAAGCAGCGGCTGATGATCGATTGTGCCGGAGTCACGGTCGAGCTGATGATCGCCGGTCTTGCGACCATGACCTGGGTGCTGCTGCCCGATGGTATGCTGCGCAGCGTCGCCTTCATTCTTGCCACCACCAGCTGGGTGATGAGCCTCGCGATCAACCTCAATCCGTTCATGCGCTTTGACGGCTATTATGTGCTGTCTGACTGGCTTGGCGTGCCCAATCTGCAACCACGCGCATTTGCCCTCGGTCGCTGGCGGCTGCGTGAGATGCTATTCGCTTTGGGTGATGACGCACCCGAACAGGTACCTGACCGATTGCGCCGCGGGATGATCGTTTATGCGTGGATGACCTGGATCTACCGCCTGTTCCTGTTCATCGGTATCGCGCTGTTGGTCTACACGCTGTTTTTCAAATTGCTCGGGGTGATCCTGTTCGTTGTTGAAATTGCGGTGTTCATTGCCCGTCCGGTGCTTTCGGAATTCAAGGTCTGGGCGAGCATGAAGGACCGTATATTGGCAACATCGCGGACGCGGTTGCTCCTTATTGGCGGCGGTATAGCGCTGCTGCTCTGCCTGTTACCACTTGATCGCCATATCAGCGCGCCAGCGGTGCTCACCCCGATTGGGGCGTCTCCGATTGTCGCCGGCGACCCCGGCAAGGTGGAAAAGCTGTTTGTCGAGAATGGCCAGAGAGTTGCGGCGGGCGCGCCGCTGGTTCAACTCTCGGCTCCCGAGCTGGAACAGTCCATCGCGGCCACCAAGGTCAGAATAGCCAATCTGCAACTGCAATTTGGTCGCGGCGCAGCGGACGAGATTGATCTGTCCAACCGCATGGTCCTCGAACGGGAACTCAAGCAGGAACAGGATCAACTCAGCGGCCTCGAACTGCGCAGCGAACGGCTCATCCTGCGCGCACCCATTGCCGGGATTGTGACCGACCTGTCGCCGGATATTCACAGCGGGCGCTGGCTCGGCGGGGCAGAGGCGATTGCCTATGTTGTCACATCCGATGACTATGATATTCAGGCCTATGTCAGCGAAGATGATATCTGGCGCATTTCCAAAGATGCGCGCGGCCGCTTTGTTCCTGACGATCCGGTGCAGGCATCCCGGGCGGCCATGTTGGTCGAGAAATCGACCAATGCGGTTGAGAGGATCGATCAGCCGATATTGGCGTCGGTTAATGGTGGTCCCATCGCCTCGGACAAGGACGAGAATATCTTGCGGCCCCGTGCGGCACTTTACCGTGTGCGCCTGATCGCCTCTAAAAGGGTGTATAAAGACGGTGAGGCTTTGCAGCTGACCCCGGGTAGCGTCGAAATTGCTGCGACAGGTCGATCGGTCGCGGGCGGCTTGCTCGATAAAGTGACACGCCTGTTCAGAAGTGAAGCCTCCCTGACCAACTAGCCCAGTCTTGCGCTTGTGCCGATTGTTTAACCGATTCGCTTCTTTAACCAATCTGATTTATGCTTGTCTCAACAAGAATCACGAGGGGGACGTCCATGGAACAATTAGGCGCACTTGATGCGATGTTTGCCTATACGGAGACACGCAATACGCCGATGCATATCGGTCAGCTTCTTATCTATGATCCCTCCACCGCTCCCGACGGCAAGGTCGGCTTCAAGGATATTTTGCACTATATCGAAGGCCGGCTAGATGGTGCACGGATATTCCGTCAGAAACTGGTGCGTGTGCCGCTTGACCTCGATCACCCTTATTGGATTGAGGATGATAATTTTGATCTGGAATATCATGTCCGGCATATCGCCTTGCCGCAACCCGGCGACTGGCGGCAGCTTTGTATTCAGGCGGCGCGAATCTATGCACGGCCGTTGGACATGAATCGTCCACTGTGGGAATTTACAGTGATCGAGGGACTCGACAATGTTGAAGGCATTCCGAAGGGCAGCTTTGCCTTGGTGCACAAATTTCACCATGCGGCAGTGGACGGGCAATCGGGATTGCAAATGACTTTGGCGTTGCATGATCTTGATGCCAAAATGAAGCCGCGCAAATGGGACAAGCAATGGCGGCCAGAACCCAAGCCCAATGATATAGGTCTGCTGATGCGGGCACAGGTAAACAATATCGCCAATCCAGTGCGCGGTTTGCAAAATTTGGGCAAGCTGCTTCCCGTGCCGAAGCGGATGTTTGATTTCGCGAGAGAGAATAAGCAGCAAAAGGACGCGGCAACCGGCGTTCCCAAGACCCGCTTTGGGGACAGATTGACGCCGCACCGCGTGTTTGACGGTAAGATATTTCCGCTCTCTGATATCAAGGCAATACGCGCCGCCTTTCCCGGTGTAACGGTCAATGATGTTATGTTGACCGTGGTTGGCGGCACGATGCGCGCCTATCTGGAAAGCAAAGGCGAGCTGCCGGATAATACGTTAAAAGCGGGCGCGCCAATTTCGGTGCGCGATGACAATGGTGAAGCGGCTGGCGGGAACCAGGTGTCGATGATGACAGTCGGTCTCGGTACCCATATTGTTGACGCTGCAAAACGGTTGGAATTCGTCGCGAAAGAAACCAACCGTTCCAAGCATATGGTGGAAGCGGTCGGTGCGCGGACTTTGATGGAATTGAGCGGCGCGATGCCGGCGGGCCTGACAGCTGCTGCTACCAAGCTGGCCGCACGCATGGGGTTAGGGCAGACCGTTGCGCCTCAGATGAATACGGTTGTTACCAATGTACCGGGACCGCCGGTCTCGATGTATTTTGCCGGGGCCGAGCTGAAACGCAGCTTTGGCATGGGATTACCGACTGACGGCATGGGCGTTTTCCATATCGTGACCAGCTATCACGGAGAGGTCATGCTGACGATCACGGCCGATCGGGAAATGCTGCCGGACCCGGCTGTCTATGTCGATTTTGCAGAGAAAAGCTTCAAGGCTCTGCTCGCGGCGGCGAAGAAAGCGAGTGCGGCAGCAGCTAAAAAACCAAAAGCGAAAAAGGCTGCGGCAAAAAAACCGAAAAAGCGCCTGACTTCGCGTGCCGCTACGGCAGGCAAGGGTCGCAAGAAGTAAGCCGCTTTCCATGGCGCGTTTCTGGGGGCAGTTAGTCTTTGCCACCGCTTGACTCACTGGATGGGATTGCGCATCCCTCGGCGCAAACATTCATCCTTATGAAAAGCGAGAGGCGAAACTCCCATGAGCACAGTAGAATTTAATGACCGCGTAGCCATTGTCACCGGCGCCGGGGCCGGGCTCGGCAAGCAGCATGCGATGGAACTGGCGCGCCGCGGCGTAAAGGTTGTCGTCAACGATTTCGGCGGCGCGCGTGATGGCACTGGCGGTTCCGCGACAGTGGCCGAGCAGGTAGTTGCCGAGATCGAAGCCGAAGGCGGTGAAGCGATGGCGGCCGGGTGCAGCGTCACCGATATGCCAGCGGTCGAGAAAATGGTTGCCGATGCGATCGCCAAATGGGGTCATGTCGATATTCTCGTCAATAATGCCGGCGTGCTGCGCGACAAGAGCTTCCACAAAATGGGGATGGAAGATTTCCAGTTTGTCATGGACGTCCACCTGACCGGTAGCGCCAATTGCACGAAGGCAGTCTGGGACCATATGCGCGAGCGCCAATATGGCCGGATCGTGATGACGACCTCCTCCACCGGTCTCTACGGCAATTTCGGTCAGGTCAATTATGGTGCCGCGAAACTGGCGCTGGTCGGCATGATGAACAGCCTGCATCAGGAAGGCGCGGGCAAAGGCATTCACACCAATTGTATCTCTCCGGTCGCCGCGACCCGCATGACCGAAGACATCATGCCGGAAGAAGCCCTGAAATTGCTGGTTCCCGAAGCGGTGACGCCTGCCGTGGTCTATCTGTGCAGCGATGGCGCGCCATCCAAGACGATATTGACGGCCGGTGCCGGCGGTTTCGCAGCCGCAAAAATCCTTGAGACTGAGGGTATCTGGCTGCCGGAAGCCAATCGCAATGCCGAAGCCATCGCGGAGAATATCGACCAGATACTCGATGAAACCGGGATGCAGGAATATGCCAATGGCGGCGGCCAGGGCGGTAAATTTTTCCGCCGGATGCAGGAAGTCATGAAGGGCTAAAAGACCCCCAATCAGGAGAAAGAACATGCCAGTAATTAATGCAAGCGAACTCGATAGCTGGAAAGGTAAAGAAGTTGGTGTGTCCGAATGGTTTGAAGCCAGTCAGGACCGGATCAACAAATTTGCCGATTGTACAGAAGATCACCAGTTCATCCATATCGACGAGGAAAAGGCAAAGGCCACACCCTTTGGCGGTACCATCGCCCACGGCCTGCTGACGCTCTCTTTGATGCCAGCCATGTCCTATGGCTGCACCCTGGGCCTCGAAGGCGCAGTGATGGGCATCAACTATGGCTATGACAAGGTCCGCTTCCTCAACCCCGTCCGCGCCGGATCAAAAGTCCGCGCGCGCCATGTACTGGTTGATGCGGTCGAAAAACAGCCGGGCCGCTGGCTGATGACTTACGATGTCACGGTGGAAATTGACGGCATCGAAACCCCAGCCTTGATCGCCCGTTCGTTGGCGATGATTGTGGTGGGTTAGAGGCAGCAGTCTATTGTTTCATGAAGGGCTCCGGATTGGTTCCGGGGCCCTTTTTTCTGATACTGGCATCTGTTCCGGAGACCATAGCGGATACATTATTTGCAAGCTTGTTTCGCACATTCTATCTGTAACACAGTTATTTGGAAAAACCGGGCTTTGGTCAGCCGCGCGTGGCTTGGTATCAGTTCGCTGCAGCAATAGAATTTTAAATGTGGCATTTTCTGGAGGAGTAGTACCGATATGATTTTCACCCGTCGCCAATTTGGAGCAACCATGCTCGGTACGGCCTTCGTCGGCCTTGCAACGCGTGCCTATGCAAACCTGCCTTTCACAGGAAAGAACGAAGTTGTCGGATATGGTGAGTTGCTTCCTGATCCGGGCCGTCTGCTCGATCTTCCGGAAGGCTTTTCTTATAAAGTGATTTCCCGGCTGGGCAATCTGATGAGTGACGGAATGGTTGTACCAAATGCTGCAGATGGAATGGGCTGCATCGACATGGGTGATGGCAGGGTTGCCTTGATCCGCAATCACGAACTGGATCACCGACAATTGCGTGAAGGCCCTTTTCGCAGCAAGGTTGATGCGGATTTCAAAGCCTATGACCGTTTGAGCAACGAGTCGAAAATGCCCATTCCTGGCGGCACGACCACGCTGATTTATGATATGAAAAAGGGTGTGGTTGTTGATGAATATCTTAGTCTGGCAGGCACGGTTCGCAATTGTTCGGGCGGGATCACCCCCTGGGGTAGCTGGTTGACTTGCGAAGAAAGTGCGCTGGAAGCGGGTGAAGGTGTTGATAAAAATCATGGCTATATTTTTGAAGTTCCGGCGGATCATAAAGGTCTTGTCGACCCCATACCGCTGAAAGCCATGGGCTGCTTCGTCCATGAAGCAGTCTGCATCGATCCGCGCACAGGCATCGCCTATATGACAGAAGATCGCGGTGACAGCCTCTTCTACCGTTTCATACCCCACGTCAAAGGCAAGCTAGCCGAAGGCGGCATACTTCAGGCTCTCGTGCTTGAAGACATTTCAGATACGCGCAACTGGGAAGGCAAGCAGATTGATTTAGGGGATAGTCACCGTGCAAGCTGGATCACGCTGGACAATCCTGAGAGAAGCGCCGGAGAGTTGCGTGAGCGCGGAGCAAAACTGGGTGCAACCCTATTTGCTCGGGGAGAAGGGATTTTCTGGGACGAAAAAGAAGAACAGCTTTTCTTCACTTCCACCAGCGGCGGCGCAAAGAAATTTGGTCAGATTTTCCGTTACAAACCGAGCAGGGCGGAAGGGCGCAAAGGCAAACAGGGCAAGCTTTCTCTTTTTCTGGAAAGCGAAGACCCCACAATCTATAATTTGGGCGACAATATTTGCGTCATGCCGTCGGGTCATCTGATGGTGTCGGAAGATCAATATACCGATATCACCAATAATCACCTGCGCGGGGTCACGCCGGACGGCAAAACCTACATGTTTGGCAGAACCCGTATCCAAACCGAATTTGCAGGTGCGTGCTTCTCTCCAGATGGATCGACGATGTTTGTGAATCTCTATTCACCATCAACAACATTCGCCATCACCGGCCCTTGGGACAAGGTGATCGGCACTTAACAAGAGCAAGCCTGCAAGAAATCATCGAGAGAGTTTGGCTGACATGATTGATCATATTGAGCCGTCCGCTTTCGCGATGAAGCGGTTGACCCATCGCTTTCCTACAGTCCCCTCATGGGTTATGTCTAAGCTGGTTCTTTGACATTCGGAAACATGCGATGATGTGACGCCCGGCGGGTTCGCCCCCGAAAGGTCACACTCGCTGGCATCAAACCGCCGTTAGTGGATTGATATCAAATGTTTTTTATTGATCAATACTAAAAACAAAACCAGCTTTGTGTGTGAATGATGGAAGCAAGTCCAACCACCTTTTTCTCAACTTCGTAGCCGATCAAGGCGTCCCGGCAATCCGGATACACTGCCCTGTCACCCATTCCGATGCGGGTGCACACAGATAAAGCGTTAGCGCGCCGATATCCTGCGGTGTGCCCAATCGGCCAGCGGGCAGGCCGAGTGTATCTTCGAAGCCGATAAAATCCTCATCCTTCATGCTGAGCGCTTTCTTGACCGTCTCGGTGGGGACAAAGCCGGGCAGGATCGCGTTCACCCGTGTTTTGGGGCCAAGTTCGTGGGCGAGCGTTTTTGTCAGCATCAGCACGCCGGCCTTGGCCGCGCTATAGTGGCCGCTGCCGGGGAAGGGGTCCTGACCGGCCATCGAGCTGGTGTTGACGATCCGGCTGCCTTCGCCGAAATGCTTGCAGGCTGCGCGCACGCCGTGAAAGACGGACGTCAGGTTGACCGCCATGGTCTTGTCCCATTCCGCTTCATCCAGCTCCGTCAGCGGTGCGGAGACCAGCGATCCGCCTGCATTATTGACCCAGATATCGAGCCGTCCAAATTCATCAACCGCGCGCTGGGCCAGCGCGTCCATATCCTCGCGGCTGGTGACATCGGTGATCTGTGCGATGGCACGGCCGCCTGCATTTCTGGCGTTGATCTCGTCAGCAACGGACTGGATTTCGTCGATGCTGCGCGAGGCACAAACCACGTTGCACCCGGCGTCAGCGAGTGTCTTCGCCATGCCTTCGCCAATGCCGCGACCGGCGCCAGTGATGACGGCGACTTCGCCGGTGAGATCGAAAAGAGCATTGGTCATGAAGGTTCCTTTATGGGATTATTCGGCGGCTTCGAGCGCTTCTTGTTTCGCCCGTACGCGGATCGGAATGCTGCTCATCAGCGGAATGCCGGTGCGCTTGTCAAAGTCACGGTCGTTGAAAGACAGTCTGCCGGTATTGCCGCCTGCGCCCAGGGGATCCTCTTTCTCATCCGGATTGGTGCCCCAGCTATGGGGGAGCGACACACAGCCCGGCTTGACCGTCTTGTCCGCCTTGGCCACGCAGCTGATGAAAGCGCGCGCGGATTCCACCTCCACCGGTTGATCTTCGATCAAACCGAGGGCCGCCATATCTTCCGGATTTATGAAAGCCGGATGGTGCGGCACGCGTTTGCGCTGCACCGGATCTTCATGCCAGTTGCTGTTGTGAATCTCGGTCATCCGCCGGCCAATCATCCGCATCGGAAAGGCGGTTTCTTCAACCGGCTGACCAAGCCGCTCGGCATAGCCCGCCAATTCTTCCATCATCGCCGCATTGCCGACTGACAATTTACCTTCCCAATCGGCAGGCTTGGGCTGCACCATCAGCGCCTGCGCGTCCATAATCTTGCCCTTGTGCGCATCCGGGTCGGCGTAGACGTCGGCGACCGGCACCGGCGATCCGTTGAGCGCGGCACTCCATGCAGTAATCGGATCAGGCGTTTCGCCCGGCTCGAACGTCGTGGCTTTTTGCTCCCGCTCTTCGGGATGGGACACCAAAGCCCAGCTTTTGATTTTAAGCGGCTTGTCCATTTCGCTGGCGAGCGTGTGGAGAAATTCATATTCTTCGCACAGGTCGGATCCTTCCGGCGATTCCATGATCGGAGGGCTCGCCTGCGCATAATTATTCTCAAACCCCCAGCCTGCGCCAAAGCCTCCATACAGCTCCGGTGCAGCGGTATTGCCGTGCACTTCATAATGGAGTTTGGGGGCAATCACATAGTCCGCCAGCTCTGCCGTCTTCGACATGCGCGGATCGAGGCACACCAATAAATCCAGCGCCTTCATCGCTTCAAATGTCTTGAGCTGATCGGGCCAGGCGAGCATCGGATTGCCGCCAAGACAGATTAGCGCTTTGACCTGCTTGTCACCGGGGGTCAGGATTTCATCGGGCAGGGCGGCGGTCGGCATGCCGGAAATGCTCTGTTCGAGATCGCGGCTATGCAGCTTGCGACCAAAGCCCCAGGCATCCATCGGCCCGGGAGAAGCGGCAACCGGCGGGGCAGGTTTCATAAACACGCCGCTGCGGCGATTAATATCGCCCTCGCGCAGCCAATGCCCCATGATCGAGGTCAGCGATAGGTTGAGATATTCGGTGATATTGCCGCCGCCCGCCATATTGGGGCCAGTGCCGACGCTGATGCTGCCCTTATTCCAGCTGCCATACATCCGCGCGGCCTGTACTATCTCTTCCGCCGTCACATCGGCGCGCTGGGCGGCCAAAGCCGGGTCGAATGGGGCGACCGCCTTTTTCAGGGCTTCGAAACCATCGACATCATTTTCGACAAATATTTCGTCATAAAGCTTCTCTTCAATCACCACCTTGGCAATCGCGCCGAGGATGATCGGGTCTTCGCCGGGGCGGCATTGCAGGTGCAAATCGGCCTGGCGTGCGCTGTCAGTCTTGCGCGGATCGATAACGATCAGCTGCATCCCGCGCTTCTTGGCATCATGCAGTTTTTTGGCTGGATTCATGCCAAGGCCGCCGTTCATCGACACAATCGGATTTGTACCGACTAGCATCAGCCCGTCCCAATCACCGACACGCGGCGCACCGGCGAGCCAAGGTCCGACCAGTGCGCGGGCTATGCCCTTGCCCGGCTGGTCAATCGTGACGCTATCGTAAACCGACGTCGAACCGATCGCATCCATCAGCGCCAACATGAAAGCATGGCCGTTGAGATTGTTATAGCCAAAGGTGCCGACATAAGATGCGACACTGTCGGGGCCATGTTCGGCGACAATGGCTTCGATCCGCTCTGCAGCCTCTTTCGCAGCGGTGCGCCAGCTGATGGCTTCCTTCTGACCGTGTTTCATGCCTTTGTAGCTGGTCAACAGACGCGTATCGAAACTGTGATAATTGGCAAGCTGACGCCCCTTGATGCAGCTATAGCCCTCAAATTCCGGATTGTCCTTGTCGCCATGGGTTTTGACTGGAACGCCATCTTCAAAATCGACAATCAGGCCGCAATGGGCGTGGCAGGCCCGGCACATTACATGTTTCTGTTCACTTGCCATTGCCGCTCTCCTGATTGATATTTCAGACCATTGCTTTTTGGAATTTAATCGTTCAATTAATAACCAATCGATTCCCAAATTAGGGCATGGCAGCGGGCGCTGCTACTGACCCTATTGATAAGATAATTTCAGGAGCACAGTCCCATGGCCGAGAAACCCAGCGCAGCCGAGTTAAAGGAATTTGGCGACGCCGCCGATGCGTGGTTCAAGGAAAATACCGTTCGCGATCCCGGCTTCATGCTGCCGCTGACCTTCATGGAAGTGTCGACGGACCAGCAATTTGATTTCCTGCGCGATTGGCAGCGCAAAGTTTACGAAGCAGGGTTTCTCGGTGCCAGCTGGCCAAGGGAATATGGCGGCGGCGGCATGCATAGCGAATATCAGCGCGTGGCCACCCGGGCGATGAAAAAATATGACGCGCCGATCATGATCAATGCCATCGGCAATGGCTGGGCGGGGCCGCTCATCCTTGATCTGGGATCGGAGGAGCAGAAGCAGACCTATATCAAGGGCATGCTCAATGCCGAAGATATCTGGTGTCAGGGCTTTTCCGAGCCGGAACATGGCAGTGATCTGGGCAATGCGCAGTTGAAAGCGGTGAAAGAGGGAGACGAATATGTTCTCAACGGATCAAAAATATGGACCTCTCTGGGTGACCGCGCAAAATATATGATCCTGCTCGCGCGAACCGATTTCGAGGCAGAGAATAAATATAAGGGCCTCAGCTTCTTCCTCAATCCGATGAAGATTGACGGGATCAGCACCAGCCGGATCAAGAAGCTGACCGGCGAATATGGTTTTGTGCAGACCTTCTTTACCGACGCGCGGATTTCGGCTGACTGTCTGTTCGGCGGGGAAGGCAATGGCTGGTCGATGGCGATGAAGACGCTGGAATATGAGCGCGGCGCGAAGGTCAAACCGGTGGGCGGTTATTTCGTCAAGGAACTGGACGTGATGCAGATTGTCGAGCTGGCGAAAAACTCCATGCGCAATGGCAAGCCTCTGCTCGACGATCCGGTGATGCGTGACAAGATGACGCAATATATGATCGATATTCAGGCACTCAATCTCAACAATACCCGTCGCCGGATGCCACAGCTCATGCAGGACAAGCCTATGGGCTTGCCGCTGATGAACAAGCTGGCGCGGACCGAGTTAATCCGCGAGCTGACCGAATTCTCGCTCGGCTTTCAGGGGACCAAGGCGGGCTATTATGTTGGCGACGAAAATGCGGTGGATGATGGCTATTGGCACCGGAGCTATCTCAACAGCTTTTCCGCAACAATTGGCGGTGGAACTTCTGAAATTCAGCGCAATATTGTCGCCGAGCATGCCCTTGGTCTGCCAAAGACACGCTAAGCCTAAACAAGACAAATCAGGACGGATAAATGAATAATCTAGGCGATATCGGCACGACCGAAGAGCAAATTGAATTGATGGATGTGGCAACCAACTTCTGCCGCGACAAATCTCCTATAGATAAGGTTCGCGCCTTGATGGAGGATGATCTCGGCTATGATCCCGATGTGTGGCGAGAAATTGGTGAACTTGGCTGGCTGGCGATAGCCATTCCTGAAGCGCACGATGGCGTTGGTCTTTCCATGGCGGAAGTGGTTCCCATTGCCGAGCAAATGGGGCGCAATCTTCTGAGCACACCTTTTGGTTCAACGACGATAGCGGCGCAGGCCCTGCTGGCGGGCGGGAGCGGAGCACAGCAAGCCGCCTGGCTGCCTAAAATTGCTGCAGGCACTGCGGCAACGCTGGCCCTTCGGGAAGATCATGGTGACTGGGATCTCGGTCATGTTGCCAGTACCGGTAAAGAAACAGCAGGCGGCATTGCCTTGTCTGGCAAGAAGCAATTGGTGCGCTGGGCCGACAGTGCAGAACTGATCATCGCCTCAGTAGAGGTGGAAGGGAATGTTCGTTTTGCAATGATCGAACGCAGCGAATTGCCGGATGGAGCATTGCGGCGCGAGGCCATTATCGATGAAACCGCGCGCAGTTATGAACTGACCCTCGATGGCGTAACGGTAGCGGTCGATGCCCTGTTTGATGGCAACCGGGCACGTGAAACGATTGAAAAGATTGAACTCGCAGCCGGGCTGATTCATGCGGCCGAAATGACGGGCGGGTCGCAGGCGGTGATCGATTATACACTCGAATATCTCAAGACACGCAAGCAATTTGACAAGATTATCGGTAGCTATCAGGCATTGAAACATCCGACGGTCGACAATTATGTTGAATATGAAAAGGCGCGCACGCATCTCTACAGCGCTGCCCATAGTTGGGGCGAGCAGGGGCGTGGCGAAGTGGCGGTTCGGATGGCAGCTGCCCAGGCACATTCGAGCTATAGCCGAGCAGCCGACCGCTCCATCCAGTTCCATGGCGGTTTCGGTTTTACCCATGATTGCGATGCACAACTGCATCGCCGCAAAGCTATTTTTGACGGCGCGCTGATCGGTGACGCCGCTTACCAACGGTCGAAACTGGCCGGCTTGCTGTTCGATTAGGATTTAAAGGAGAGATCAACATGTCAGAAGTACTCACGGATATTCAGGACGGCTTCATCATCGTTACCATCAATCGGCCTGAGGCCAAGAATGCGATGACCAAGGCTGCGGCCGAAGGCATAAGAACCGCGATGGAGCAGCTTGATAACGACAACAGCCTCAATGCCGGGATTATCACGGGCGCCGGCGGAACATTCTGTTCGGGCATGGATTTGAAAGGCTTCCTACGCGGGGAAACACCCGCGGTGAAAGGCTATGGCTTTGGCGGTATTACCGAGAAAGGCCCCGAGAAACCGATTATCGCGGCAGTGGAAGGCTATGCCTTGGCCGGTGGTTTGGAACTGGCTCTGGCCTGTGACCTTTGTGTTGCCAATGACAAAGCAAAATTCGGTATTCCCGAGGTTAAGCGCTCACTCGTCGCAGCAGCAGGCGGCGTGATCAAGCTTCAGCAACTGGTTGGCAAACGTATTGCGATGGAAATGGCTCTGACCGGCGATTTCTTCTCCGCCCAGCGTGCTTATGATGTTGGTTTTGTAAACCGCCTGACAGACGGCCCTGCTCTTGATGCCGCGATCGAATTGGCGGCGACAGTCGCTGCCAATGGTCCGCTGGCGCTCAAGGCGACCAAGAAAATCATCAACGAGAGCTATGATTGGACAAGCGAAGAAGCGTGGAAAAAGCAGGCCGAAATAACCGGCCCTGTTTTCATGTCCAAGGATGCGCAGGAAGGGTCGCTTGCTTTTGCCCAGAAACGCAAACCCGATTGGAAAGGTGAGTAATCATGCCTGATATTCAGCGGATAAACCCCGACACGTTGCCGGATGCCGGTGCGATGGGCTATTCGCAGGTCACGACTTGTACGCCGGGGAAGATGATTTTCATCTCCGGCCAGGTGGCCTGGACACCCGGCGGCGATCCGGCCCCCGATAATCTGGCCGAACAGGCGAAGATGGCGAGTAGCAATCTCGGTAAGGCGCTGGCTTCGGCTGGAGCCGGGCCAGAGAATATCGTATCTGCTCGCGCCTTCATCGTTGATTATACGGAAGAAAAGGGTGCGGAAGCGTTTCCCGAAATACTCGCGTTCCTTGACGGAAATCAGGTCGCCTTCACTTTGATCGGCTGCGCGGCGCTGGCGTCGCCCGATCTGATGATTGAAATTGAGGCGATTGCGGTTGTCTGAACCTACAGCGACGGGCAGCGGAGATATTGTTGATCTCTGGTCTGCCGATCAAGACCTGCCATCCTGGTTTACCGAAGCCCTGGACGTTCCGCGTGAGGAAGCCTTTGTTGAAGTGGGCGGCCAAAAAGTCCACTATTTCCGCTGGGGTAAGCGCGGTAAACCACCGTTATTGCTGACACACGGCTTTCTTGCCCATGCCCGCTGTTTCGCGTTTATCGCTCCGTTGCTCGCCGAGGACTATGATATTATCGTCTATGATCTGGCCGGCATGGGGGAAAGCGAAATTGGAGCAGTGTTTGAAGGGACACAGCGCGCCGAAGACATGGTCGCGCTCGCCGATGCGCTGGATCTTTTTTCCGGTCCGGTGAAACCTAAAATCATTGCGCACAGCTTTGGATCAGGTGTCGCACTCACAGCGATGGAGTTGGCCGGGGAGCGGTTTGGCGGCCTTATTATCTGCGACCTGATGATCATGCGGCCTGAAAAACTCGCCGCCCATTTCAAGGGTGGAGGAGGGCCTCCGGGTTCCGGCAAGTCGGATCGGCCAACTAATGTCTATCCCGACTATGAGACGGCGCGCGGACGTTTTGTGTTGGCCCCTCCGCAGGATGTGCAGACACCGTTTCTGCTGGAATATATGGCTTATCACAGCATGCGCCGGGTTGAGGGCGGCTGGACCTGGAAATTCAATCCGAAAGTATTCCATCGGAGCGAGAATGATCAGGAAAAATGGCGGCAGGCTCCGCAACGGATAGTCGATCTGTCGCACCGGCTGGCGATTATCTATGGCGAGAATAGCAGATTGTTCGATGCCGATAGTGCGGCCTATTTGCGTGAGTTGGGCGGTGCCCATATTCCGATGATTGCGGTGCCCAAGGCGGAGCATCACCTGATGCTCGATCAGCCGCTTGCATTTGTGGCTGCGCTGCGCTCTGTTCTGGCTTTGTGGGATGTTCCATAAACCAGAAAGAGGTCCAGTGATGAGCAGCAATTCCAAAGCTCGTATCGTTTCGGTGGTTCAAGCCGGATCCGATCCCTTTGATACACCGACGACGCTGCGCAAATTTGCAGATCTTTTGTCGGAGGCCAAAGCTGCGAACAGTGATCTGGCTGTGTTCCCGGAGGCCTTTGTTGGCGGCTATCCCAAAGGTGTTGATTTTGGTGTCCGTGTGGGGTCGCGTGACGATGCTGGGCGGGAGCTGTTCCGCCTCTATTCAGATAATGCCGTGCAATTGGGTTCACCTGAATTTGAAGCACTGCGCGAAGCCGTTGCCGCTAACGACCTGGCGGTGGTCGTCGGGGCCATCGAGCGCAAGGGCGCGACACTCTATTGCTCGACCTTCAGTTTTGAACGAGACGGATCGCTGCTCGGCGTACATCGTAAGCTGGTTCCGACCGCGATGGAGCGGCTGATTTGGGGACAAGGTGACGGCAGCGATTTGCCGGTGATGGACAGCAGCGCCGGACGGCTCGTCAGTGCGATCTGCTGGGAAAATTACATGCCACTGCTGCGAAGTTACTATTATGATGCGCAGCCCGATTTTTACTGTGTCTCCACCGTCGATGACCGGCCTGTTTGGGTGCCAACGATGCAGACGATCGCACTGGAAAGCCGCGCCTTTGTATTGTCCGCCTGCCAATATCTTGAGCGTGGGATGATCGGATTGGATGGCAATCAGTTTGACGCTGTGCAGGGAAATGACACTGATACCGTTTTGATAAATGGTGGCAGTTGTATCGTTGCGCCATCAGGCGAGGTGATCGCTGGACCGGTATTTGGCAAAGAGACAATGCTGACCGCGGAGATTGATCTGGACGATCGAACTCGCGGCAAGTTCGACCTGGATGTTGCCGGCCATTATGCACGACCGGATGTTTTTGAGCTCAGGGCCAATATTGATCCGCAGAAGAACGTTCAGACGGATTGAGCTTGTAGCAGATTCGTCCTGTTAGTCGGACTATGATATCAGCTATTTGGATTTGGGGGATCTGCTAAGTTTCAAGGAGGGACCGATGAAGCCACAAGCATTGCCAAAAACCGTTTCTTCAGCTGAATGGCAGGCTGAGATTGACAGGTTGCGTATCAAGGAAAAAGAACTGACCCGGGCGCATGATGCTCTTAATGCCATGCGCCGCCGGTTGCCGATGATGAAGATAGAGAAAAGCTACGAATTCGACGGCGAAGATGGCAAGGTCAGCTTGTTGGACTTGTTTGAAGGCCGAAAACAGCTTATCGTCTATCATTTCATGTTCGCCCCGGACGCAGATTCCGGTTGTCCGGGTTGCTCATGGGTGACGGACGCCATGTCCCATCCGGCCCACTTGCATGCCCGGGATACATCCATTGTGCTCATATCGCGCGCGCCTTTGGAAAAGCTGCTCGCCTATAAGCAGCGCATGGGTTGGGATCTGCCGTGGGTTTCATCCTTTGGCAGCGACTTTAATTATGATTTCAACGCGACCAATGATGAGGGCGAAAACCATGTCGCCAGTGTTTTCTTGCGCGATGGTGATCAGATTTACCGCACCTATTATACCGACCAGCGCGGCGTCGAGCATTTGGGTAGTCACTGGACCTGGCTCGATTTGACGCCTTATGGCCGCCAGGAACCGTGGGAAGAGACACCAGAAGGCTGGCCCAAGGGAGAGATGTTTTGGGACAAGCGGCACGATGAATATGGTGAGTGATATCTGCTCTGTTTCATCGTGTAAGCGGCTGTGAAGCTGATTGTCAGATTAACGACCGGGCCGTTCCACGACAATTTGATACAAATTTCCCAGAATCCGACAAATCTCTGTGGCAGCCTTTTGTCATAACTGTTTCTGACGCCGCAGTTGGCGCCGCGTAAAAGAGGAGTTTGAGATGAAAAAGATTCTGATGATATTGGCTACATCAATTGTGGTTGTATCGCCCCTGGTGACCGCACAGGCTGAGGCCGCCACCCATAAAACGGTCAAGAAAACAGTGACGGTTAAAGAAGGAAAGCGGGTCGTTACCAAGAAGACGACGGTCAAAGGAAACAAAGCCAAGAAAGTTGTGCGCACAACCTATGTGCCAACCAAGCAGCGTTGGTTCAAAGGACAGCGCTTTGATCGCCGCCATGCCGTGAGCTACCGCGTGATAAACAACCCCCGCGCCTATCGATTAGCAACCGCGCCACGTGGTTATCGCTGGGTTCGGTCTGGCAATGATGCGGTTTTGGTCGGTGTGACCAGTGGTATTATCGGAGCCGTGATTGGCAATGCCATATTGCGCTAGTCGGAATACGGTCAGTAAAAAGCAGAAGCCTCTGGGCGCTATCCCGGGGGCTTCATGCGTTCTTGATTGTAAGCCCGCCGTCTACAGGAATGATGGCGCCGGTGAGGAAGCTCGCTGATGGCAGCACGCAGGACAGGGTCATGTGCGCGACTTCTTCCGGGATGGCATAGCGGCGCAGCGCCACACGCCGTTTCGCGTAGATGGTCTTATGCTCCTCCGAAATTGCATCGGTAATGCCTGTGCGGATCGGTCCGGGGCAGATGCAGTTAACGGTGATGCCTTCGCGGCCGAGATCGACCGCTAGGCCTTTCGTCAATCCAATCACGCCATGTTTGGCGGCGACATAAGGGCTGTTGCCCGGCGAGGCGCCGAGGCCCTCCGTTGATGCGATATTGACTATCCGGGGGTGCTCGGCCTCTCTCAAATGGGGCAGCGCGGCACGGATCATCCGTTGGTGTGCGGCAAGCATGACGGCGAATGTCGGTTCCCAACTGTCCTCGTAGCTTTCCTCGGCAACATCCGCAGGAATTGCGAAGCCAGCATTGTTCACCAATATGTCGATGCCGCCAAATGCTTGGGCAATATCGGCGACAACCGCCTTGATTATATCAGGGTTGCTGACATCTAGGGACCAGGCTTCGGCAGAGCCGTCATATCCGGCTGCTGCAATTTCCTCGACAACAGCATCACACGCACTCTGATCAAGATCCGTCACCGCAACTTGAGCCCCTTCCGAAGCAAACAGATGCGCTGTGGCCCGGCCCATGCCGCTGGCCGCGCCGGTTATGATTGCTTTCTTGCCTGCAATGGAGCGGCTGAGCGGTTGGTAAGGTTCCACGATCAGGCGGCTAAAAAGCCTTCTAGGCGCCCACGAATAATTGCGTCGGCTTCATTCATGATACCGTCGATCAATTCCTTACAAGTTGGAATGTCATTGATCAGGCCAGCGACCATACCGCAGCTCCATGCGCCCGCATCCATCGTGCCTTCCATCATGATCTGCGGATAGACGCCTGCAACCTGTTCGATAATATCTGTAAATTGCAGATCGCCGCCTTTTTCTTTTTCGATCTCGAGCAGCCGCTCAACCGCTGCATTGTTCAGCACACGCTCGGTATTGCGCAGCGGACGCATGACGAGACGGGTGTCGAGTTCGCTCGCCGCGACGATTGCGTCTTTGACGTTCTGATGCACGGGCGCTTCTTTCGTGGCGATGAAGCGCGTGCCCATGTTCATGCCTTCCGCGCCCATGGCAAGCGATGCGACCAATGACCGCGCATCGGCCTGTCCGCCGGAGCTGACAAATGGAATGTCGAGTTCATCTGCTGCGCGCGGCAACAGGATCATGTTCGGGATATCATCCTCACCGGGATGACCGCCACATTCAAAACCGTCGACCGATACGGCATCACAGCCAATGCTCTGCGCTTTCAAGGCGTGACGCACCGCGGTGCATTTGTGAATGACTTTAACGCCAGCTTCTTTCAGGGCCGGGAGATACTGTGCCGGATTGTTGCCTGCAGTTTCCACTGCCTTGATGTCATTGTCGATAATCGCTTTGATATAGCCGGGATAATCAGGCGTGTTTACGATTGGCAGGAAGGTGAGGTTCACGCCAATAGGCTTGTCGGTCAGCGCCTTGGCTTTCTTGATTTCCTTGTCGAGATCTTCCGGTGTTTTCTGGGTCAATCCGGTAATGATGCCGAGGCCGCCCGCTTCCGAAACCGCTGCCGCCAGTTCGGCAAATCCCACATAATGCATCCCGCCCTGAATGATCGGATGTTCGATGCCGAAAAGCTCTGTGATGCGTGTTTTCATGGGATTTGGTCCTCTTGCGTTGGAGTAGTTGGAGACGGTACGGGCCATCTCGAGAATCGGTTTAATCGGGCAGTTAACTAGCAATCCAGGCGCCGGTTGTCACGCCTTTCCAAATCTGGTCCGGTGACGTTACGGCAAGCTCAGCGCCGAGCAATTTGGACCAGCGATGTTCGTTGCCCAATGTGTCGCGCCAGGCCCATAGGCGGCGGGTATAATGGTGCAGATCATATTCCTGCGTATAGCCCATAGCGCCGTGCACTTGATGAAACGGTACGGTGACGGCTTCGACGCTGTGACCGATCTGGACCTTGGCAACCACCGCTTCATGCCATGCTTTTTCCGGATCATCGGCGTTGCGGGCGAGCGCGCTGGCCGCCTGTGTCGCGGCCATAGTCGCGGCGGCGCTTTCCGATGCTGCGACAGCAAGCTGATGCTGGATCGCCTGAAATTTCGACAATGGCCGGCCAAATTGTTCGCGGTCGGAGACATAGGCGATGGAGAGGTTGAGTGCGGCTTCGATGGCCGACGCCATTTGTACCGCACGAACGGTTAGGATCAAAGCCTCGACCGCGCGGCGGGACAGGTTAGTCGCGGCGCTCGCAACGGGCGTCGCGGTGGAGAAGTCCAGACGCGTATCGCTGTCGGGTGACAAGGCCTGCCCATCAGCCGCCGATCCGTCGGCCGTTTTATAGAGGGCAATTGCGTTCTTGCCGGCATCATAGACGGCCACATGATCAGCTGTGCCGGCGAACGGGACGCTGGCAGCATTGCCGTCCAGAAGCGCGAAAGTGGAAGCGCCGTCGGGAATGGCGACGCCGGCCCGGTCGAGCAACCAGTTGGCGATCAATGTCTCTGCAAAGGGCACCGGCGAGGCCGCCTCTGCGGACACCCAGATGGCGCCGAAAACCTCGTCATAGTCGGCACCAAAACCGCCATTATCTTCACTCACCCAAGCCAGCGGCAACCCGTTTTCGGCGAGTGCGTCCCAAAGGGCTTGCGGATATTGGCCAGCTTCGGCTTCATGCGGCACTTCGCGCCCGCACAGATCGGTGTAAATCTTCGCTGCGGTTTCAGCGACCATGCCTTCTGAATTTATCATCAGCGCTACCCTTATCTCAGCCCCAACTGGCGCGCGGTAATGCCGCGCATGACTTCGGTTGTACCACCGCGCAACGTGTTTGGCGGGGACCGCAATATACCGATATTGAGGATACGCCGCATTTCATCGCTCCATTCTTCTTCTGGCAGATCGTTGAGCAAGGCCCGCACTTGCAGGGTCAGGTCATTCTCCAATCGGTTGCCAAGATCCTTGACCAAAGCAGCCTCGGTTTCTGGCGATACACCCTGATGCAGCAGATTGGCGATGCCCCAGGACATGCCGCGCAAGGTGCGTAAATTGGCGATCAGCTTGCCGAGACGCGCCTGAGAATCCGATCCCAGCTTGCCCTGCAATTGATGGAGCGCCGTTTCGAGCGTGATATAGCTCGACAAAAACCGCTCCGGCCCAGAGCGTTCCATCGCCAACTCTCCGGTCACCTGTTTCCAGCCGCCACCTTCTTCACCGAGGAGACAGTCATCGGGTACAATGACGTCTTCAAAATAGACTTCGTTGAAATGCGCATCGCCCGACAGATCAGTAATCGGTTTGATCGTCACGCCGGGCAGGCTGAGATCAATCATGATCTGCGAAAGGCCAACATGCCGGTTGCGGCCATCGGCTGGCGAGGTGCGCAAGATGGCGACCATGTAATGCGAAATATGCGCGCCCGATGACCAGATTTTCTGGCCGTTGACTTTCCAGCCGCCTTCTACTTTTTCCGCCTTGGTTTTAACATTGGCGAGGTCCGATCCTGCACCAGGCTCGGAAAGACCAATGGCGAAATAGCATTCCCCCGCGGCAATGCGCGGCAGGATGTCGAGCTTCTGTTCTTCAGTCCCATGTTCGATCAGCATCGGTGCATGTTGCCGGTCGGCGATCCAGTGCGCGCCGACCGGAGCTCCAGCACGCAGGGTTTCTTCCGTCACGATATAGCGTTCCAGTGCGGTCTTGTCGTGGCCGCCATATTTACTGGACCACGTCAAACCAATCCAACCGCGCTTACCCATTTTTTTGGAAAATTCAGTGTCGGAAGACGCCATCCAGCATTCCGGCTCAGGGCGGAAGTTACCGGCATCACGCTCCTCTTTAAGGAATGCCTGCAATTCGGAGCGCAATTCTTCAAGCGCCGGATCAGGCTGGACCACAGGAAAATTGAAACGCTGCATTAAAATGCCTTTGAGTTGATTGGGATCAAGGTGTCACGATGTTAAATTGCGGGTCTACCGGGTCGAGTGCGCCAAACATAGCTGCCATAAGGGCTGTATCACCACTGACCGTCATTGCGCCAGATTGGATCAATTCCAGCGGATTGGCCTGCCGCAGCAACAGCCGTGTGAAGTCGGTCCGGTTGATCCCGATCTGGGCAGTAGCCGCTTCAGCCTTGCCGGCACGCGGGAACATAACGCTTTTACCGAAATCAACATTAATCGCTTCCTTGCGATCCGCAAAAATAAACTGGATTATACCGCCTTCCCCTTGCATTTTTGCCGGATTGAAACGGGTGGCAATGGCGTCGAACAGGTCGATGGCCGCTATGCTGTTGAGCACTTTGGCGTTGGAACTGGTGACGGTACCAGAGCCCTTGTTGCCTTCCCGCAATTCTTTGGCGCCGACAAGATAGATATTGCGCCACGTGCCTGCTTCCGCCTGAAAGCCGAGTTGCTCATAGCTGGAGGCTAGCCACTTTTTAGCGGTTTCATTGGCGGGATCAGCAAAGACAATATGATTGAAAACAGTCGCGGCCCAACGATATTCACCGGCATCAAACGCTTTTTCGCCTACGGCAAGCGCTTTTTCCGTGCCGCCCATGGCCGCTACATATTTCTCCGAAGCCTCGGCAGGCGGCAGTTGATGATAGGTTGCCGGAACCGCATCCCACCAGCCGAAATAGCGCTGATAGACGGCCTTACTATTGTGGTTGAGCGTGCCATAATAATCGCGCACGCCAAAATCGCTTTTGGCAAAATCAGGTTCGCCGATATTTTCCGCCAATTCATGCATGGTTGCACCCTGATTGGCCTGACGTATCGTCTGGTCATGCACATAGCGGTAAAGACCCCGCTGGTTTCTCAGAGCAGTTTGTACATTTTCACTGCCCCAGGTTGGCCAGTGATGGGAGGCCAATAATATTTCCGCCTTCGCGCCATATTTTTCATACATGGCGTCGATAACCTTGCTCCACTTCAGCGTATCACGAACCAATGCTCCGCGCGGTGTCAGCACGTTATGGAAGGTTCGCGTCGCCACTTCGGCGCTATGCAAAGCCTTAAATTGTGGCAGGTAGAAAACAAACTCGGCCGGCGCTTCGGTTTCACTGGCATCCATAAATTCGAATGTAATGCCATCAATGACCAGCTTTTCACCATCTTCGCCAATGGTCTTCGTTGGCGGCACCAGCGCCACATCGCCGCGCGACAGCGCTTGTCCCAGACCGCCGCCGACATGGCCTGTTTTCCCTGCCGGTAAAGCGGTGCCAAACTGAAACTGCACCCGCCTGCTCATGGCTGTGCCCGCGATAACCGCTTCGCCGATAGATTCTCTGACAAATCCGTGCGGCGCGATGATCTGGACGTCGCCCTGGGCAGCATCAAGCTCGCCCAGGACACCATTGACACCGCCATAGTGATCGCCATGGCTGTGGGTAAACAAGACCGCGCTGACGGGTCGTTTCCCGAGCGTTTTATTGGCCAGAGCCAAGCCAGCTTTGGCCGGTGCGGGTGTGGTCAGCGGGTCTACTATGATCCAGCCTTTTTCACCCGCGATCAGCGTCATTTGCGCCAAGTCATAGCCGCGAATCTGATATATGCCGGGAACAACTTCAAACAGGCCGTGGATGCTGTTGAGTTTGCCTTGCCGCCAAAGCGAAGGGTTAACCGTGTCCGGCGCATCACCTTTTACAAAATCAAACTGGTTCGGGTCCCACGCAACCGATCCATCTTCATTGAGAATCGGTTTTTCGATTTTGGCAAGGAAACCACGATTGGCATTCTCGAAATCGTTTTGGTCCGCAATGGGAAGGCGGGCACCAAAGTCCGCATTGGCTTTTTTGGTAGCCTCAGTTGCGACACCCTCAGGCGGCGCGGCATAGGCGGTCGTTGCGATGGCCAATGTTAAAAGCGGAACAACAAATTTTCTCATGATCACTGCCCTCTCTTATTGGCCTTTGAATACCGGCTTGCGCTTCTCCAGGATTGCATCAATCGCTTCCTGATGATCGTCCAGCTGTTGCAGGACCCCCTGGAACAGCGCCGCCTGATCGAGATTTTCTTTCAGCGTCACACTTTGGGCGGTGCGGACCAGTTCCTTGGTCTTGCGGATCGCCAGCGGTGGCAGGGCAACCACTTGCTCGGCCAGTTCGTGAGCGCGTTTGAGCAAATCGTCATTGGCCACAACTTCGGACACCAGCCCGTAATCAAGCGCCTTGTGAGCATCAATAAATTCACCGGTGAACAGCATCTGGTTGGCGCGCGCCTGACCGATGATACGGGGCAACAGCCATGCGCCGCCATCGCCGGGAATGATGCCAACGCGCAGAAAGCTCTCGGCAAAAATCGCATCTTCACCCGCAATGCGAATATCGCACATGGTGGTGAGGTCATTGCCTGCGCCGATTGCATGGCCATTGACGGCCGCAATGACCGGAACCGAAATCTCTGCCATCGCCAGCGGGATTTGTTGAATGCCGGTCTTGTACCAATTTTCGATTTCCAGCGGAGACATATTCTGCTCCTTGGTCATCGCCTTAATTTCATGCAGATTGCCGCCAGAGGAGAAGCTTTTCCCATTGGCGGCCAGCACGACGCAGCTGACGCCCTTGTCGGCATCGGCTTTCTTAACTGCATTTACCAGTGCTTCACAAAGGTCGGTCGACAGCGCATTGCGTGTCTCCGGCTTGTTCAGCGTAATGGTGACCACGCGATCCTGTTTGTCATAAAGAACGACGTCGCTCATAATTTTCCCACCTGCATATTGGTTTGAATCACTTCATTGTGACCTCTATCCATTGCAGGCCCGCCCGGCTTCTGCAAGAGAGGGATCGGACCGAACCGATAAGCAGCCATGATGACACCTCGCCAAAATACCTTGCGCAATGCTCATGAAACCGGCTTCACGCTGGTGGAACTCATGATTGTGTTGGTGATTTTTGGCTTGATGGCATCAATTGTGGTTCTGTCTTTTCCTGACGGCAGCAACGATCTTGAGCAGGATGCGCAAATATTTGCAGCCCGAACGGCCGCGCTGCGCGACAATGCGATTTTGCAGTCCCGCCCGATGGCGGTGCAGGTCACGCCTTCTGGCTATAGCTTTCTGGAGCGGCGCAAAGGTGCCTGGTCGGTAATGGAGGACAAACCCTTTCGGCCCACCGACTGGTCGAGTGGGGTGACCGCCTCTGTAAGTGAAACGGGACCGTTGCTGATCAGCTTTGAAAGTACAGGATTGCCGAGCGATCGCGCCGAGGTGCAGCTCAACTATAAGGATTTTGCGCGCAATATCATCATTGCCCCGATGGGAGATGTCGAGCTGGCCGGCGGTGAGGAAACGCCATGAGGGTTTTCAAAAATAGCCCCGGCGAACGCGGCTTCACGTTGATTGAAATGCTGGTCGCGCTGTCGGTCTTCAGCCTCGCCGCGCTCGCTTTGATCAGACTGCAGGGTTATACCACGCGCAATGCAGCCGAACTGGAATTGCGGGTCGTGGCCCAATCTGTTGTCCGCAACCGAGCGGTGGAAATATTGACTGATCCGCGTCCGCCAAGCCTTGGCGAAAGCAGCGGCGAGGAAGAAAATGGCGGGCTCGGTTGGACATGGATGCAAAGCGCCCGCCTCACCGACGAGGGTAATTTCATCCAGGTTGATATTACCGCACAGGAAAAGGTCAGCGGCGCGCCAGCGACTCTGACCATATTGCGTCCGGCCGACATCATACTCGATGCGCCCGAACCGGCTCCATCGGCGGAAAGCCGGCCTTAGCGAAATACGACTGTGCGATTGCCGTTGAGCAAGATCCGATGCTCACCGGCCCATTTGACGGCTTTGGCCAGAACCTGTGCCTCAATATCACGGCCAATGCGGATCATCTCTTCGACGCTTGCCCGGTGGTCGACACGTTCAACCGCTTGTTCGATAATCGGCCCTTCATCAAGATCGGCGCTCACAAAATGCGCGGTGGCGCCGATAAGCTTGACCCCGCGCTCATGTGCGCGGTGATAGGGTCTGGCGCCTTTGAAGCCGGGCAGAAAGCTGTGATGGATGTTGATGCAGCGACCGGCCAATTTGGTGCTAAGATCGTCGGATAATATCTGCATGTACCGCGCAAGAATAAGATAATCCGCTTCTGCCTTGTCCATAACAGCCAAGATGGCCTCCTCCTGCTCAGCCCGATTGTCATCTGCTACCGGAAGGTGATGGAACGCGACATCATGCCATTCGGTCAGGTCGCGCAAGCTATCATGATTGCTGACGACCCCGGCAATATTGACCGGCAGCCCGCCGGTCTTCCAGCGATGCAATAAGTCATTCAGGCAATGGCTGCCCTTGGAAACTGCGATGATGATATTGGGTTTTTCGGTGCCGCTGACGAGCGTCCAGTCCAGAGCATAGCGCGCGCCGACCGCCGAAAATTTCTCGGTGAGAGCATCGAGACTGACCGGAAACTTGTCGCCTGCGCCCTTGAACTCGACACGCATGAAAAAACGTTCCAGCTCCAGATCGGCATATTGCTGGCTATCGAGAATGAAGCCGTCATGCTCTGCGAGAAAGCCGGTCACGGCTGACACCAGACCAACCCGGTCTTCGGCTGTCAGGGTGAGAATATAGTTTTCGGTCATATGCATATCGCCTCTTCGGCTCCCAATTGGCGGAAACTTGGCATTTTGAAAAGCGGGATTTACCCTTGTGCTGATTTCTGCAGCGATTAGAAGCCTCCACAAGACATCCGAAGGACAGGACGCAATATGAGTGAAGACGAATCTTGGGACATGGATGATTTGCCGGAAGGCGAGGATTCACAGCTCGAATGGTGGGATTTTGATGACCGCGCGGAAATGATCGACGCGGTTGTTGGTGATATCAAATTCATCATCGAAAGCGCGCTTGATGCCCGCGGTGAAGCTTTGCTGGCGCTTCCGGTCAGCGAAGAAGCCATGCCGGTGCTTGAGGCGCTCGCCGAAAAGCAGATTAAATGGAAATATGTCACGATCATCCCGACCGATGATTATCTGGTCCCCGTCGATGATCCGCGCAGCCATGTCAAAACCCTTGCGCAACTATTTATGACGCGCGGCGCCCGGGTCCTGCCGATTGCGACCGAGAATGAGGACTATCATCTCGCGGGCGGTGCCGCCGATGCGCGGTTGCAGGATACCAAATGGCCACCGGATCTCATCTGGCTCGGCATGGGCGAGGACGGCAGCACCGCTGGTCTGGTGGAAAGCGCCGATCTCGAAGAAGCGCTGGAAGGGCCGAAAGAGAAGCGCGCCGCCGGAATCATGCCGGACAATGGCGACACGCCGTTGGTAACCATTACCAAAGCCGCTATTTGCGAAGCGCGGACGGTTTTGGTGCTGCTCAATGGCGCGGGATCGCAAATGTTTCTGGAACAGGCCATTGGCGAAGGCGCTGGCAGCATGGCTTCCATTGGCCGCGTGTTTGCGGATCTCACGGTGCCTGTGGATATATATGTTGAGAATTAGTGCGCATATTCTGGAAAACACGCCGTTGTTGAAGAGAATCTGACGAAACATGGCCGCACAAGGCGGAATCGGTGGTTGGATCGGCAAGGCGATTATGCTGGCCATATTTCTGGCACCAGTCGGTTTTACTACTTGGCTGGTCTATGATCGGGTTGATGTGATGCTTTCGGCAGAGCTTCAGCCAGCGCAGATCACGCGATGTCAGGTGTATCGCAACAACCACGGCAATTCTTCAAAAGCGTCCTTTGCGCCTGTGGCCAAAACGGCATCCGGCGTGGAGGTCGAAGGTGGTTTCACGCCGTCTCGAAAAAGCTGGTGCGAATATTTTATCGGCGATGACGTCGCGGTCTTCATTCATGCGGCCGATGAGTCGAAAAATCGCATCCACAGTTTCCTGCAATTTTATCTCGCTCCACTAGGTGGTCTGCTGCTGTCGATACTGCTGCTTGGTGCTTTCATACGGAAGAAAAAATAGCGCCCATTATAGCGCGCACAGTTTGGTTGATTTAATCATGCAATTAAATCACTATGCTTTCCAATCGAATCGCTATGAAATGCGATCACCCCAAATGGAGAGAAGCCACTAATGCACCCCTATCTGCATGCTCAGGAAAATCCCGACAAACCAGCGGTCATCATGGCCAGTACTGGTGCTGTTGAGACTTATGGCGAACTAGACAAGGCGTCCAACCGTATGGCGCATCTCTTCCGTAAGGAAGGCCTGAAAATCGGCGATACGGTGGCGGTATTGCTCGATAACCATCCCAAATTCTTTGACTTTGCCTGGGCCGCACAGCGCGCGGGTCTCTATTATGTGGCGATCCCGAGTCGCCTGACCGCCGCCGAGGTATCTTATATTTTGGGTGATAGCGGTGCATCGCTGTTAATCAGCTCTGATACTAAGCAGGGCGTTGTTGACGAACTGCACAAGCTCAACCCCGATGTAAAACAATTTCTATATGGCGCGGAAGACAACCGCGCGATCGAACCAGTACTGGCCGCATTGCCGGACGGGCCGATTGATGATGAGCGCCATGGCACCGATATGCTTTACAGTTCAGGCACAACGGGTCGGCCCAAGGGTGTGCGAATCCCGTTTCCTGAGGATGAAAATATCGCCGCACCCAATGCGCTGGTGATGATGGCGCAAGGCGCTTTCGGGATTCAACCCGGCTGCACCTATCTATCGCCGGCACCGCTTTACCACGCCGCCCCACTGCGATGGTGCATGGCCGTCCACAAGATGGGTGGCACAGTGATCGTGATGGAAAAATTCGATCCCGAACAAGCGCTGGCGCTGATTGAAAAATACAAGGTCGATGCCAGTCAATGGGTGCCGACACATTTCAGCCGGATGCTCAAGCTTCCGGATGAAACAAAGGCGAAATATGATGTATCCAGCCTGACATGCGCGGTTCATGCTGCGGCACCTTGCCCTATTCCGGTGAAGGAGAAGATGATCGAATGGTGGGGGCCTATAATCCGCGAATATTATGCGGGTTCTGAGGGCAATGGATTTACCTTCATCAACTCGGAAGACTGGCTGGAGCATAAAGGCTCGGTCGGCAAAGCGCTTTTGGGCATCGTCCATATTTGCGATGAAAATGATGACGAAGTACCCGTCGGTGAAGAAGGGCAGATTTATTTCGAAGGCGGTGCCCCGGTAAAATATCATAATGACCCTGAGAAAACCAAGGCCGCACATAACAAACATGGCTGGACCTCGCTGGGAGATGTTGGGAAAGTCGATGAGGATGGCTTTCTGTATCTCACTGATCGCAAAAGCTTCATGATCATTTCTGGCGGTGTGAACATCTATCCGCAGGAGATTGAAAACCTGCTCGTCACCCACCCGAAAGTAATCGATGCCGCCGTGATCGGCGCGCCAGACGAGGATATGGGGGAGAAGGTGGTCGCCGTGGTTCAGCCGATGGATATGGCCGACGCCAATGATGATTTTGCACAAGAGCTGGAAGCCTATTTGCGGCAATCACTGTCCGGCGTCAAAGTACCGCGCCAGATAGATTTCCGTGCCGAATTGCCACGAGTGCCGACCGGCAAACTCTACAAACGCCTGCTCCGCGATGAATATTGGGGCAAGACCGGCAGCCGGATCGTTTAAGCGGAGGATGAAATGAGCGCAGCACCACAAGCACCGGCCCCTGTAGCGTCAACAGTGATTGACCCTGTCGCCTATGCGGAATGGGACGGTCTGCTCGATACATTTGACTGGTTGCGTGAAAATATGCCGGTTACGCGGGTGGAGAATGGCGATCTGCATGATCCATTCTGGCTGGTCACCGGCTATGATGATGTCATGCGGATCAGCAAGGATAACAAGACGTTCCTTAACAGTCCGCGCGGCGTTGTATTTGGATTTCGCGAAGGCGAAGAAATAGTGAAAGCTGTGACCGGGGGCAGCCCGCATCTGGTCAATTCGCTGGTCGCGCTGGACGCGCCGATTCATCCGAAATATCGCCGCCTGACCCAGGAATGGTTCATGCCGAAAAACCTCAAGCAGCTGGAAGGGGAGATTAGCGCGCTGGCCAAGACCACGGTGGATCGGTTGGTGGAGGCAGGGCCGGAAGCGGATTTTGTCCCGCTGGTGGCGTCGCCCTATCCGTTGCATGTGATCATGCAGATATTGGGCGTGCCGGAGGCGGATGAACAGCGGATGTTGTTCCTGACCCAGCAAATGTTCGGCGGTCAGGATGAGGACCTTAACAAGACCGGTATGGCGAATATGACGGCGGAACAGATAACCCAATTGGTCATTGGCGCGGTCGCCGATTTCGAAACCTATTTCGCCAAAATAACCGAAGAAAAACGCGCTAATCCGACAGATGACGTCGCCAGCGTGATTGCCAATGCCAAGGTCGATGGCGAATATCTCAGCGACCGGGATATGGCCGGCTATTATATCATCGTGGCGTCGGCTGGACATGACACGACATCGGCTTCAACCGCCGGCGCAATGATGGCGCTGGCGCAGGACCCGGAACAGTTTGCGCGGCTCAAAGCCGATCGCGATCTACTCCCCGGGATTGTCGAAGAAGCGATCCGCTGGACCTCACCGGTACAGCATTTCATGCGCACCGCAGCGGAAGATGTCGAGGTCGGCGGGGTGTCTGTTAAAAAGGGCGACTGGCTGATGATCAACTATGTCGCCGCCAATCATGATGATCGGGTGTTCGACAATCCGCGCAAATTTGATGCGGCGCGTTCACCCAATCGCCATCTGGCATTCGGTGCTGGCGCACATCAATGCCTCGGCCTGCATATGGCACGGATGGAAATGAAGATATTGTTCAATGAACTGCTCGACCGGATTGAAACGGTTAAACTGGCGGGAGAACCCAAGCGGGCGAAATCGAGTTTTGTCGGTGGGCTTAAAACGCTACCACTGAGATATACGCTTTCGGAATGAAGGATATGGGCAAAATGACAGGCGCGGTTAGTCTTGTAATAGTTTAGAAGAAACCAAAATAGAAACGAACGGGCAGAAATTCCAAAGGAGAGCGACATGATTACCCAATATAAGAATCTCATCAATGGCCAGATGATCAGCACAGACACCATGCTGGACGTGGTCAATCCCGCCAATGAAGAAGTGATCGGACAGGTGCCGTCCTGCGGCGAAACAGAACTCAATGAAGCAGTGGCTGCTGCCCGTGCTGCCTTCCCGACATGGAGCAAGAAACCGATCGAAGAGCGCCGCGCTGTGGTTCAGGCGATTTCCGCAACGATCAAAGAAAATCTCGACGAGCTATTCCGCTTGCTGACTGCCGAGCAGGGTAAACCCCATGCACAGGCGCAAGGCGAAATCATGGGCGCGTCGCTGATGGCTGGCGCGCAATCAACGCTCGATCTCGATGATGAGATTAATGAAGATACCGAAGAGCGGCTCAGCCGCACCCGCCGCGTTCCTGTTGGTGTCGTTGGCGGCATCGTGCCGTGGAACTTCCCGGTAATGATGGCGGTCCAGAAAATCGCGCCGGCATTGCTGTCCGGTTGCACGATTGTCTTGAAACCATCGCCATTCACACCGCTCACCACCTTGCGGCTGGCAGAACTGATTAAAGACGTCGCGCCTGCTGGCGTAGTCAACATTCTGACCGGCGAAGACAGCCTTGGTCCGCTCATCACCGGTCATCCCGATATCGACAAGATCACCTTCACCGGCTCCACCGCGACGGGGAAGAAAATCATGGAAGGCGCTTCCAAGGATCTCAAGCGGATCACGCTGGAGCTGGGCGGCAATGATGCTTCCATCGTTCTGCCCGATGCCAATGTCGAGAAAGTGGCGGAGCAGCTATTCTGGTCGAGCTTCACCAATGCCGGCCAAATCTGTGTCGCGGCAAAGCGCATTTATATCCACGAAGATATTTATGACGAGCTGAGCGCGGCCATTGCCGAATATGCCAAACATGTGAAGGTCGGTGACGGCGCGCAGCAAGGCACGGCGGTCGGCCCGATCCAGAACAAGAAGCAATATGACCGTGTTATAGAGCTGGTTCAGGATGCCAAGGATAATGGCTATAAGTTCCTCGTTGGCGGGGATCATGATCCCGATGTGCCGGGTTATTATATGCCCATCACCATCCTCGACAATCCGCCGGAAGACGCGCGGATTGTGGCCGAGGAACAATTTGGTCCGGTCATGCCGCTGATGAAATTCAGCACCGAAGACGAAGTGATCCAGCGCGCCAATGACAGTGAATATGGTCTGGCCGGTGCGGTCTGGACGGCCGATCCCGACAAAGGCGTCGAGATTGCCGAGCAGCTGGAAACCGGCACCGTGTGGGTCAACGAATTTCTCCACCTGTCGCCCTTTGCTCCATTCGGTGGACACAAGCAGTCCGGCTTTGGCGCGGAATATGGCAAGGAAGGCCTGCTGGAATTCACCTATCCACAGGTGATCACGGTGAAGAAAGACAATGTGCCTGCTTAAGGCCCCTGCCTAAAAGGCGGGTTATGATGGAACAAAGCCGGTTATCACTATTGTGATGATCGGCTTTTTCATTTGACGCTAGGGCGACGCAGGTTTAATCGTTCAGTTAAATTTTGGATTCTCAAGCAGTTTTAAGGAGCAGGAAAATGGCAGAAGCCTATATTGTAGACGCAGTACGGACCGCAGGCGGTCGTCGTGGTGGCCGGTTGGCTGGCGTACACCCGGTTGATCTGGGCGCAGCGACTCTGGACGCGATTGCCGACCGCAATGATTTTGACGCGGCGGCCATTGAAGATGTCATCACCGGCTGTGTGATGCAGGGCGGCGAGCAATCCGGCGATGTTGGCCGCAACAGCGTCTTGGCATCGAAACTGCCTGACAGCATCCCGTCCGTCTCGATCGATCGCCAGTGCGGATCATCGCAGCAATCCATCCAGTTCGCCGCACAGGGCATTATGTCGGGCACGCAGGACATGGTATTGGCGCATGGTATTGAGAGCATGACGCGCGTGCCAATGGGTTCGACCTTCAAGCTGTTCAAGGACGCCGGTCTGGGCACCAACAAGAGTGAGCGGCTTGAAGAAGCCTATCCCGGCGTGCAGTTCAGCCAGTTCATGGGCGCGGAAATGCTGGTCAAAAAGCATGGCTTTAACCGTGATGATCTCGACGCCTTTGCGTTGGAAAGCCATCAGAAGGCGATTGCCGCGACCGAATCCGGCGCGTTTGAAAATGAAATCGTCGCCGTGAAAGTGGAAACACCCGAAGGCGAAGAAATGCACAAGATCGACGAAGGTATTCGCTTTGACGCCAGCATGGAAAGCATTGGCGGCGTGAAAGTCCTGCAAGAAGGCGGCGCGATCACTGCGGCCAATGCCAGCCAGATTTGCGACGGTTCCAGTGCCGTTCTGGTCTGTTCGGAGCAAGCCTTGAAAGACCATGGCCTGACGCCGCGCGCGAAGATTGTGAATCTTACCGTGACCGCCGGTGATCCGGTGATCATGCTCGAGGAGCCGCTATTTGCCACGGATCGTGCGTTGCAGCGTGCGGGTATGAATATTGGTGATATTGATCTCTATGAGGTTAACGAAGCTTTCGCGCCTGTGCCACTCGCGTGGCTGAAGCATACCGGTGCCGACCGTAGCAAGATCAACGTCCATGGCGGTGCAATTGCTCTGGGCCACCCGCTTGGCGCATCTGGCACGAAGCTCATGGCGACCTTGCTCAACGCGATGGAAAATCGCGGTTCCAAATATGGTTTGCAAACCATGTGCGAAGGCGGCGGTCAGGCCAATGTCACGATTATCGAACGTTTGAATTAAGTTTAGAACAGAAAGAAAACTCATGGAACTCAACAATACAATGTCGGCCGTCGTAACGGGCGGTGCCTCTGGTCTCGGCGCAGCGACAGCGCGGCGCTTGGCGGAAAAAGGCGTCAAAGTTGCCCTGTTCGACCTGAACGAAGAAAAAGGCGAGGCGCTGGCCGCTGAACTGGGCGGTGTTTTCTGCAAGGTCAATGTGACCGAAGAAGAGAGCGTCGATGCCGGCTTTGAAAAAGCGCGCGCGGCCGTTGGTCAGGAGCGTATCCTCGTCAATTGCGCCGGTATCGGCAACGCGATCAAGACCGCGAAACGCAGCCGTGAAGATGGCTCGATCAGCCATTTCCCGCTGGATGCGTTTAACTTTGTCATTCAGGTCAATCTGGTCGGCACATTCCGCTGCATCGCCAAATCGGCGGCTGGCATGCTGACGCTTGACCCGCTTGACGACAATGGTGAACGCGGCGCGATGGTCAACACCGCTTCTGTGGCCGCCGAAGATGGCCAAATGGGCCAGGCCGCCTATTCCGCTTCCAAAGGCGGTGTGGTTGGTATGACCTTGCCGATCGCGCGGGATCTGATGGCCGAAGGCATTCGTGTGAACACGATCCTGCCGGGTATTTTTGATACGCCGCTGCTCGCGGGTGCACCTGACAAGGTGCGTGATGCGCTATCGGCTTCCGTGCCATTCCCGAAACGTCTCGGACAGCCGGATGAATATGCGAAGCTCGCCATGTGTATGATTGAAACCGGTTATTTTAACGGTGAAGACGTGCGGCTCGACGGAGCGATCCGTATGGCACCACGGTAATCTCAAAGCCCCTCCCGCTCTGGTGGGAGGGGTTTGATAAAGCAGGATCCTCCCCATGACCTACACCCAGATCCAATATGATGTCGCCGACAATATCGCGACGATCACGATCAACCGCCCGGAAAAAATGAACGCCTTCACCAATATGATGTTGAAGGAAATGTGCGACGCGTTTGATAAGATTGATGCGGATGACAATGTCCGCGCCGTGATTGTGACAGGATCGGGAGACCGCGCCTTTTGTGCCGGTGCTGATCTGACACCCGAAGGCGGCGCAAAGCCATTTGCCAGCAGCGATCCGGTGGATGATTATTCGGATCCGCGCGTGCGTGATGGTGGCGGCAAGCTTACCCTGCGCATCTATCAATGCCTGAAACCGGTTATTGCAGCGGTCAATGGCGCTGCTGTGGGCGTTGGTGCAACCCTGCAATTGCCGATGGACTTTCGCCTCGCTAGTGAAACCGCGCGGTTCGGCTTTGTCTTTGCGCGGCGGGGCATCGCCCCTGATAGTGCGGCGAGCTGGTTCCTGCCGCATATTGTCGGACGGCCGCAGGCGATCGAATGGTGCATGACCGGGCGCGTATTCAATGCGCAGGAAGCGCTCGACGGCGGACTGATCCGCTCGATCCACAAGCCCGATGAATTGCTACCGGCAGCCTATGCCTTGGCACGGGAAATTGTCGACAATACGGCCCCGGTTTCGATTGCCCTCACCCGGCAGATGCTGTGGCAAATACCTTGCGCGGATCATCCGATGGAAGCGCACAAAATTGACAGTCGGATCATCTATAATCGCGCAAAATCCGGTGACGCGGCAGAGGGCATTGCCAGTTTCCTTGAAAAGCGCGATCCGGTCTATCCGGACAAAGTGTCGACAGATATGCCAGACACCTTCCCTTGGTGGGAAGAACCTGTTTATAAGTAGTCACTTAAGTTACGGCCTGTGAGTAGGGGCCTGCCGAGTGAGGGGAATGAAGATGAGCGGCGACAAACAGGCCGACAAAAACGGAGAAATCGACGGGGCGAGCGCGCGCGGCAAGCTGATCGAAACAGCCAGCCAGATCATGCGCGAAGGCGATACGATCGATATTTCCTTTAGCGAACTTTCCGTGCGTTCCGGTCTGAACAGCGCGTTGGTCAAATATTATTTCGGCAACAAGGATGGCTTGCTCGAAGCGATTCTCGAACGTGACATGACCAAGATTGTCGAGGATGTCGGGCTTTTGATCGCGAAAGATATGCCGCCGGAGGACAAGTTGCGCCACCATATTGGCGCGGTGATCGATACCTATTACCAATATCCCTATATCCACCGCCTGACCATGCGCCTGATCCGCGATCTGCCGCCAGAGGGCGCGCGTGATATTGCCGAGAAATATCTCAAACCCCTGTCCGAGGCCTATAGCATTTTTGTCGGTGACGGCATCAAGACCGGCGTTTTCCGCGATCTCGACCCGCAGCTGTTTTATTCCGCGGTGACGGGCGCAGCAGACCGGTTTTTCACCGGCAAACTGGTGTGGAAATATTGCTATGGCCGCGATGATTTCCACGAGAAGATGCGCGATGCCTATCGCGAGCAGACAGTCGACCTGATCATGGCCGGGATTTTGGCGCGATAGGGGCTATGGCCGCGGTTTAATGGTCGCGGCATTGCTGGAAAGTGATTTGGTCAATCGGCTGTTGCTGAAAAGCTGCTTGCCTTATTGATCAAATTGGCGAAAACTCGGTGTATGTCAGGGGAATTTGAAGCAGCCGGAACAGCTATTGAAGGCGCCTTGATTGCGAAAGCGGTTGAGAGCGAGAGTGGCGATACGACTGGAGGTAATTCCGGCAAGTGCCTGAATTGCGAAGCGCCGGTTACTGGCAATTATTGCAACAATTGCGGACAGCCGCTGCATATTCACCGTTCGATCGGTGCGTTTTGGCATGATATCTTGCATGGGGTCCTACATTTCGAAGGGAAATTCTGGCGAACCCTGCCGCTCTTGGTCTGGAAACCGGGAGACCTGACTCGGCGTTATATTCACGGTCAGCGTGCTCGGTTTATCTCTCCCATGGCGTTGTTTTTGTTTTCCGTGTTCATGATGTTCGCGGTCTTTTCCTTCCTTGGCGGTCCTTTTTCGGGAGGTAGTGCGGTCGAGACCGACGAAGACGTCAACATGGGCGTTGTTATGCAAACTGCCGATATCGAAAGACAGATTGCAGAGAAGGAGGCCCAGCTGGAGGCGGGCGACACCGTAGATCAGACGAAATTGCGTCAGGAAATCCTAGATCTGAAGAAAGGCCGAAATCTCTTGGCGACGATGACCGGCGAAAAAACGCCCTATCCTGAGGTCAAGTTGGGCGACGGTGATGTTAAGCTGGGCAATTTCACTGAGGAAGATCTCGACCAATTGCAAACCGGGCTGGAAGATATTCAAGAGGGTAACGTGCTGAACGACGATAGCAGCGTGACCACGGGATCAAAGGAACTCGACAAGACGATCATGGACGGGTTCAGGAAAGTGAACGAAAATCCGGACCTGTTACTCTACAAACTTAAGGCCAATGGCTATAAATTTGCATGGCTGTTGATCCCGATCTCGCTGCCATTCGTTTGGCTGACTCTCATCGGTCGTCGTGGTTATCATTTTTATGATCACGCCGTTTTTACGACCTATTCGATCAGCTTCATGTCGTTGCTGTTTATAACTTGTGCAGCGCTGGCGGCACTCGGTGTGTCGCAAGAAATATGGGTTATTTTGCTTATGTTCTATCCGCCATTTCACATGTACCGACAGTTGCGGCATGCCTATAAGCTCTCCAGGATCGAAGCGCTGCTTAGACTTTCTGCCTTGCTTGTCTTCACTGTCATCAGCATGACATTGTTTTTCACCATTCTGTTTGCAGTTGGGATTCTGGGATAAATTATGACCATAAAAATTGATCGTCGCCAGTTAATGGCTCTGGGCACATTTGGCCTCGGTGCAATGTCTGCACCTGCATATGCTGCTATGGCCAAGGCGCGTGGATTTACTCATGGTGTGGCAAGTGGCGAGCCGTCGCAAAACTCGGTATTGCTGTGGACCCGTTTTGTCGGCGGAGGCGACAGCCAGCTGACCGTTGAAATGGCGCAAAATGTTGATTTCTCCGGTGCGAAAATGGTTGGCGAGGTGACAGCGTCTGCGAGCCGGGATCATATTGCAAAATATGTCGTTTCGGATCTGGTGCCGGGTCAATGGTATTTCTATCGCTTTGTTGCGCCTGATGGATCCAAGTCGATGGCGGGTCGCACCCGGACGTTGCCACAGGGACCGACTCAGAAATTCAACCTTGGCGTATTCGGCTGCTCCAATCTGCCATTCGGTTATTTCAACGCTTATGCCCATGCCGCTCAGCGCAGCGATCTCGATATGGTGATGCATAGCGGTGATTATCTTTATGAGTATCCGGTCGGCACTTATCCCTCCGAAAAGCAAATGCTAGAAGGTCGGGCGATTGATCCGGGGCATGAGATTGTTCAGTTGGCGGATTACCGCCTGCGCTACGCCGCCTATCGCAGCGACCCCGATTTGCAGCGTATCCATCAGCTTTATCCGATGGTCGCAATGTGGGATGATCATGAATTCACCAATGATGCCCATATGAGCGGCGCGCAAAACCACCAGCCCAAGACGGAAGGCGACTGGGAAGTGCGCAAGCGTATCGCTGAACAGGTTTATCGGGAATGGATGCCAGTGCGTGACCGTGATGAGGGCGGACCTCTCTGGAGCGAGTACCAGATAGGCGATCTTGCGACCTTGTTCATGACAGAAAGCCGGATTGGCGGGCGCAGTGAACCGGCAGATTTGGCAGCTGCTTTGCAGGGGCAGGAGAATATCCAGACGGCTCTCGAGACATTTCGCGACACCACCTGGCAAGATTCCGAACGGCAGATGCTGGGCGCTGTGCAAGAGGCGTGGCTCGCCGAAGCAATGCGCAAATCGCGGACATCCGGCACCAAGTGGCAGGTTTGGGGTCAACAATGCGTGATGGGCGAATTGCGCCTGCCGCAAGAGGCCGTGAACTGGCTTGCCGATGATGCGCCGGCTTTCGCGAAAGCACGTGTAGCAGTTGGCGCACTTGCATCCAAAGTTGGCCTGCCGATTAATCTCGACAGTTGGGATGGTTATCCCAAAGCGCGGGAACGCGCGTTGATGGGTGCGCAGGAGGCTGATGCCGATCTGATCGTGCTCTCTGGCGATAGCCATAATGGCTGGGCGTTTAACCTGGAAACCAGCGGCGGCGCAGCAGGTGTTGAATTTGGCGGCCATAGCGTGACGTCGCCCGGACTGGAATCCTATCTGTCCGGTGCAGACGCCGCGACAGCAGCGCGCGCGTTGCGCGAAACCAACGACCAACTGCAATGGTGTGACACATCCAATCGCGGCTATATGACTGTTTCGTTCACACCGGAAAAAGCGACTTCTACCTGGCACTTCCTTGATACCATCCGCGCCAAGTCTACCATGATGAAGGGCAGCGAAAGCCGCTCCGTTATGCGGGGGCAGCGGAGTTTGGCGGTCTAGGTGCGGCTGAACAACAATTTGTCCTGACCCCCTCGACATTCCTATCAAAGTTGCGCAAAGCAGCGGCTGCGTAAAATGAAACACCGGAATTAGAGAAACCATGTCTGAAGAATTCTACCGCATCAAACGCCTGCCGCCTTATGTGTTCGCTGAAGTGAACGCGATGAAGGCGGAAGCGCGCGCCCGCGGTGAGGATATTATCGACCTTGGCATGGGCAATCCCGATGGTGCGCCCGCACAGCACGTGATCGACAAACTGAGCGAAACCGCCAACGATCCGACCGCGCACCGCTATAGCGCGTCGAAAGGCATCAAGGGCCTGCGCCTGGCCCAGTCCAACTATTACAAGCGCCGCTTTGATGTGGACTTGGATCCGGAAAGCGAAGTGATCGTGACCCTGGGTTCCAAGGAAGGCCTTGCCAATCTGGCGCAGGCGATTACGGCGCCTGGTGATGTGGTGCTCGCGCCCAACCCCTCTTATCCGATTCACACCTTCGGTTTCATCATTGCCGGCGCAGCGATCCGCTCTATTCCTGCAGCACCCGGTCCGGATTTCTTCACCCGGCTCGAATATGCCATGAGTTACAGCGTGCCGAAACCATCAGTGCTGGTGATGGGCTATCCGTCCAACCCGACCGCCTATGTCGCCGATCTCGATTTTTACCAAAAGGTTGTCGATTTTGCGCGTGAGCATAAGCTTTGGGTGATCAGTGATCTTGCTTATGCAGAAATCTATTATGGCGATGTGCCAACACCATCCATGTTGCAGATTGATGGCGCGAAGGATTGTGTGGTTGAATTTACCAGCATGTCCAAAACCTATTCGATGCCCGGCTGGCGCATGGGCTTTGCGGTTGGCAATCAAAAGCTGATCGGCGCGCTGACACGGGTCAAATCCTATCTCGACTATGGAGCCTTTACACCAATTCAGGTTGCGGCCACCGCAGCGCTCAACGGCCCGCAAGATATTATTGATGAAAACCGTGCGCTTTATAAAAAGCGCCGAGACGTGATGGTAGAAAGCTTTGGCCGCGCCGGCTGGGACATTCCACCACCGGAAGCCAGCATGTTTGCCTGGGCGCCGGTTCCGGAGCAGTTTCGCGAACTCGGCTCAATGGAATTTGCCAAACGGCTGCTTGCCGAAGCGGGTGTTGCCGTTGCCCCCGGTACAGGCTTTGGCGACGAGGGTGAGGGCTATGTTCGTCTTGCGCTAGTGGAAAATGAGCAGCGCATCCGGCAAGCGGCGCGGAATATGAAAAAGTTTCTCAGCCAAGGGTGATTTGCTTCAGGCCAGAAGCGGGCACGCTCGTGATATGACCGTCAATCGTTCAGCACGTTAATTGCGGCATGAACCCGGTCACGAATATCATCGCGATCGAGCCCTGGTTCAATCTCGTCCTGCACAGCATAGGTTATCACGCCGCTTTTCTGCACGAATGTATCGCGCGGCGAGATGATGCCGCTGTCGAGCGCGACCGGTACCAAAGGCAGCCCCATCAGTTTGTAGATACCGGCAAAGCCCGTTTGCAATTCCGGTCGCTCGCCATGGTGGGCACGGCTCCCTTCTGCAAAAATGACAATCGGGCGACCTTCGGCGACCGCTTTTTTGGCTTGTTTGATAATTTGGCGCATCGCCGCGCCTCCGCCGTTCCGGTCGATGCCCAGCAGTCCGTGTTTTTTGGCGATCCAGCCCCAGAGCGGGATGACGAGCAGTTCTTTTTTGGCGATGACCACTGGCTTGTCAAAAATGCGCAGCAGATCAATCGTTTCAAACATGCTTTCATGCTTAAAAACGTAAAGCAGGGGTTCGTTGCGAATTTCGCCCTTTATCTCGACCCGGATGCCAAGAATGATCCGGGCGCATAGATAATGATAACGACTCCATAGCTGTGCCATATAATGTGTGCCGGGCACCGAAAACAGCGCGACGATAAACGATAAAATGATGATCGGCGTTGATCCGCCATAGAATAGCGGGATGAACAGGAGTGATCGGACTTTTGCCAACATATCTAGATACCCGCCAAGGCCGCCGTGCGACGCATCAGGAATTTATTATACTCTTTGAATAAAGTGCCCAGGGACGGTGCGGTCGCAACTGCATCGGATATGATTGCGATATCCGATGGTACGGCGCGTTCCAGTTCCAGGCGTGCCCGCCGCATATGCCAGTCAGACGTCACCAGCCGGATCGATGTGTCTTTCCGTCCCGCGGCCCAGCGTGCGGTTTCCAAAGCATTTGAACGCGTGTCCACCGCTTGAAAACCCAAATCAATACAACAGTTAAACAGTGTTTCGTCGCGATTATAAGCCGCGGCCAGTTCCCCCGGTTTCACATCCCGGTCCACACCGGATATCAGCAGATTTTTCGCTTTATTTTCCTCCAGCAGTTGCAAAGCATGCTCAATACGCTGCGGGCCGCCTGTCAGGACCACAATGGAATCCGTCTGCACATCATCCGCCGCAGTACGCGGCAAATCTATTGCAAACCAGGCGAACCCGATCATCCAGAGAAGCAGCAGAAAACAGAAGAAACGTAAGATCATGAAATGTGACTACAATATTTTCTTGAGCGCGCCCATGACCGTCATTCGCGCAGTCACCATCGCAAGGATCATTCCCAATATCGGAATGGCCCCGATAATCAACCAGCTATACCAAGAGAGGTCTAGCGATTGCACCAATCCCGAACCAAGAGCGGAAAGCTGCATGCCCAGCAGGAGGATGATTGCAGCGCCGCAGATCAAACCCAGTACCCCGCCCAACAGCGCATCGAGCGCAATCCGCCTTTGAAACAGGCGGCTGATCTGCCGGTCGGTCCCGCCGAGCAAATGAATGACGCCGATCGTTTCCTTATGTGTATTGAGCGCGGCCCGGGCGGAGATGATCACTGCTGCGGCCGTCGCGATTGCAAGCAATATCACCAGGCCAAAAGCAATCCATTGCAGCGATTGGACCAAGGCGATCACTGGCGCTATCAGGGCGCTGCTGGGTTCAATGCGGGCACTGGCGGCTAATGGTCTGATACCGGCGCGCAGTGCTTCGAGCTCTTTCTCACCAATGGGCTGCGCCAATTTCAAGTCGATAAGAGCCGGCAGAGGAATATCTTCCAGCAGGCCACCGGTGTCCTGTCCCCCGTCTGCAGACTGGCCCAGCCACGGTGCGATCAAGTCTTCAATTTCCTGGGCGGGCAGGACTCTTACCTCTTCTACCAGTTCCATGCCGCGTAAGCGGGCCGCGGCGTCACTTGTCTGTTGAGCTTTTTGATCAGGATTGGCCTCGATAATTTGAACCGTTGCTCGGCTGGAGAGTTGATCCGACACATTTTGTCCGGCTTCGGTAAAGGCAAGACCTATGGCTGTCGCCAGCACCATTAAAAAAATCATAATCGCAATGACCCAGGGCATCGGCCCTGACAGGCGTCCCTCGGGTATCAGTCGGCGGTCATGGCCGGGAATGACAAACAGACTGAGCATCAGGCCGCTACCTAAGCCCTGTCACGCGGCAAGGGAGGATTGCGCAAAGAACCGGTTGGATCAGATAGTCCGCCCTTTTCAAGCTTCATCATTTGCGCACCGGGCACTTTGCTCAGCAAATGAATATCATGCGTGGCTACGACGATTGTAGTGCCCAGGGTATTGAGCGCCTCGAACAGCTGCAGCAAGCGTATCGCCATGTCCGGGTCGACATTTCCAGTCGGCTCATCCGCCACCAATATTTCCGGCCGACCAATCACCGCACGGGCAATGGCAACCCGTTGCTGTTCTCCGCCCGACAAGGTCGCAGGCCTGGCCTCTGCGCGGTCGCCAAGACCAACCCAGTCGAGCATCTCGGCCACCGGTGTCGTCAAATCTCTTTCTTTTACGCCCGCGACGCGTAGCGGCAGCGCGATATTGTCAAAAGCCGAGAGATGCGGCACCAACCTGAAATCCTGAAACACCACGCCAATGCGCCTCCGGAAACCAGGCAAGCGTTCTCTCGGCATGGTAACGGCGTCTTCACCAAACAGCCGGATCAGACCGCGACTGGGCCGCTGGGCAAGATAGAGTAGTTTCAGAAGCGAGGTCTTGCCGGCGCCTGATGCGCCCGTCAGGAAATAGAAACTGCCGGGATACAGCGTAAATGTAAGGTCAGATAGCGTCTCAATGCCAGCACCATAGCGCAGGCCAACATTTTCAAATTGAACAATTTCATTCATCTGGATTTTCAAATCGCTTGATCAGGTTGGGACGCTATACAATTGACCGCATCAATAGGACGTTACGTCCTCTGAAATCAACTGCTGCGTGCCCGTCCGCTCGCGGGATGGACGTGAAAACGTTGAAAAAAAGGCACTTGTCTCAAAAGCATGAACCGCAGACTTGCAGTTTCATGGAATGGCGTGTTTAGAAGAATGCCATGATATTGAATTGCCCGGCCTGCAAGACACGTTATCTCGTCCCCGACAGTGCAATCGGCCCTACTGGCCGGTCCGTGCGCTGTGCATCATGCCGCCATAACTGGTTTCAGGAGCCAGCTCCGCCAGAACCTGCCAAAATGGTGGAACAAGCTGGGCAACCGACCCCGGGCGCACCGTCGCCGCCGCCAACAAATCGGCCGGATCCTGAACCGGATGGCGCAGCAATGGCGGCAGCGCCACCAGCAGCATCCGCATCAGCGGTTACGCCCCCTTTTGTATCCGAAACCAGCAGCTTTGCCCACGAGCCGCCATTTAAGCCGCGCCGGAATCCTGCGAAACTATGGACTATTGCCGCGATTGCTTTTGCCAGCCTGATCATCTTGATTGGCGGTGCGCTCTATGCGTTCGGTACGCCAAACTGGTTACAGAGCTATCAGATGGCATCGGTTGATGACACGCCATTGCTGATTGAGCTTAGCCAGAAACAGGATCGCCGGACATTGCCCGATGGCACTGAATATTTTGCGGCGAGCGGGACCATAATCAATCCGACCGATAGCGAGCAATCCGTACCGCCAATGCTGGTGATCCTGCGGGATGCCAGCGGCCGGATTGTCTATAGCTGGAAAATGAAGGCACCCACAAAAGAGCTGGCCCCCGGTGCGAGAATCAACTTCAACGAAGCCAAGCTCGACGTGCCCCGTGCTGCAAGTCAGTTAGAGGTCGGTTGGGCTGATATAACACGCCAATAGCTGCTATTTCTATTCTGCCATTAGTGGAATTCGGTGAGCCTCACATTTTGGCGGCCATCCTGCATGATCACTCCGCGTGTTCGAACCAGAGGTGCTTCTGCCTTATTGAATCGCGGTGACGAGCCGTAGGACGTGATTCCCGAATCAAGGCGCACGGTTTCCCCGCTGACAATATGCGCAGAAACACTGACCTGTACCCGCGTACCCGATTGTGCCGTCTGTTCAGCCATGACGGGTGCGCTAGCCATCCAGGCCAGGGTCATCACCATCAAGAGATACAAAATGTCGCGCATAAGCATAGAAAAGCCCCCAAAACCCGCGACTGACAAGGTAAATAAAAGGTTAACAGCCAGATTATCCGGTCTCTTCACCTATAAAACGGACGAAGCGAGCCAAACTGTATGAGATGGGGACATGTTTCGCGTTGGCGTTAACGGCAGGCCGGGCGAGGTGCAGGCAGATCACAATATCTGTTGCGAGCCTATCCACCCTTTGCTAAGGGCACGCGCCTACCAAGGGCTTATGGCCTGGTTCGGATGACAGTGCGGTCGTGGCGGAATTGGTAGACGCGCAGCGTTGAGGTCGCTGTGGGATTAATCTCCCGTGGAAGTTCGAGTCTTCTCGACCGCACCAGTTTCCTAATAAAGCAGTTAGTTATAGTCAGGACCCAGTTCCGGATCGAGATCGCGTGGACGCGTGAAGCGATCCAGAGTTGCGCAATTGTCTTCGATATCGGCCCAGCTTTTTATGTTCAGGCTGAGCTCGGCCAATGCTGCTGTTGGATATTTGATTTCCACTGCGCCGCGAGTTTCGGATGAACCATCGTCAGGAACCAGATCAAAAATCAGGTCTTCCAGGCCAGGATTATGCCCGACCATCAACACATGATCGGCATCCGCATTGGCACCGCGCAAAACGTCCAACAATGTGACCGAGGATGCCAGATAGATTTTGCGGTCCCATTTCGGTTCAAAAGACAAGCCGCTGGCCGGTTCGACATGTTCCAGTGTTTCGATGACCCGCACTGCAGGAGAGGCGAGGATTTGATCGAAGACGAGATTATTGCGCTTGATAAACTTGCCCATAATCGCAGCGGCGCGTTTGCCCTTGTCATTTAGCGGTCGGTCGAAATCTCTGGCTACGGGGTCGTCCCAGCTGGATTTGGCGTGCCGCAAAAGTGTCAGTCTTTTCATATACCGCCCGATTTATTCCCCGGAACATCCGTTTGCCCAGCGTCATGCCCGAAAGATATGTCAGGGGAAAGACTGGATTGCACAGTTTTGGATTTAGCCGATTTTATTTCCGCCAATGCCTGTGCGAGCGGCATCCGTTCAATCGGTGTCCCTTCCGGAAAAGCGGTGAGCAGGCGGGACGGGAAAGCGGATGACAGGATTACAAAATGTCCATGATCATCGGCGCGGCGTATGATCCGGCCAAAGGCTTGTGCCAAACGCGCGCGTATGATCCGGTCGTCATAAGCGCTGCCGCCGCCCGCCAGGCGCCGGGCTTTGTGCAATATGTCCGGGCGCGGCCAGGGTACGGATTCCATTACGACAAGACGCAGGCTGCGACCGGGTACGTCCACACCGTCGCGCAAGGCATCGGTACCAAGCAGGCTGGCCTTGGGGTCATCGCGGAAAATGTCCACCAACGTACCGGTATCGATGGGATCAACATGTTGCGCGTAGATCGGCAATCCGCTTTGCGCCATCCGGTCGGCGATGCGTGCGTAAACGGTGCGCAGCCGCCGGATCGCTGTGAACAGGCCCAATGTGCCGCCGCCGGATGCCTCGATCAGCTGCGCATAAGCACCGGCTAGTCCCGCCATATCACCGCGCTTCACATCCGTGACAATGATGACCTTGGCTTGATCCGCGTAATTGAAGGGGCTCGGCACTTCAAATTCCTGTACCGCCTGATCCAGATGCACCGCGCCGCTTCGTGCGCGGGCTGTCTCCCAGTCGCCGCCGCCTTTCAGTGTGGCCGATGTGATCATCAGGCCATGGGCGGGCTTCGTAACCACCTCAGTCACCGGGATAGTCGGATCAAGCCAGTGGCGGCAGATGCCGATATCATATTCGCGGCCCTCGAACCGGTCGATCATCAACCAGTCGACAAAATCGGGATCAGCCGGACCGCCGATGCGCGACAATAAGGCGAGCCATCCGGACAGGGTGTCACAACGCCAGCCAAGGCTTGATAACGCCCCTTCCATACGGGCTCTTGCCGGGGCGTCCATCCAGTCCGGACCTTCCTCGATCAGATGTTCGATCCGCTGACCAAGCCGGACCAGAGGTTTGAGCATAGCATCAATCGCTTCGGCGGCATTGGAGACTGCATCGATCATCGGGCCTTCGACATCGGTAAGCTCGGTTTCCAGACCATAGCCGGCATCCGCGCTCTGGCTCTCGTCACGGGCAAAGACCATGTGACGGACTTCGCCGAGCAGCGCTTCGACCGGCCCGAACGGTTCGCTTTCCGACAAACGTTGCAGCCAGCCGTCGCTAGGCAAGGCTTCGGCGGCATGGCGGGCGCTTTCAATCGCGCGGCCGCCCTCGTCGTCATAGGAAGCAAGGTCAGCAAGCCGCGCGGCAAGGCCCCGGCGGCGTCCGCGGTTCTTGCTTTCCGGCCCGATGACCCAACGACGTATCTCGATCGCCTCCTGCCCAGAGAGGCGCGCGGCAAACATCGAATCCGCTGCATCGAACAGATGATGACCCTCGTCGAAAATCAGCCGCGTGGGCGCGTTTTGCTGTTCCCGTCCGCGCGCGGCGTTGACCATGACCAGCGCATGGTTGGCAATCACAATATCCGCCTGCTGGCTGGCTCGTGAGGCCTTCTCGATGAAACATTTGCGATAGTGCGGGCAGCCCGCATAGACGCATTCCCCGCGCCGGTCGGTCAATGCAGTGGACCCGTTGCGCCGGAATAATGTTGTTAGCCAACCCGGCAAGTCACCGCCCACCATGTCGCCGTCTTTACTATAGGCGGCCCAGCGCGCGACCAGATGGGCGAGTATCGCGGCCCGTCCGGCAAAACCGCCTTGCAGAGCATCTTCCAGATTGAGCAGGCAGAGATAATTTTCCCGACCTTTGCGGACGACGACTTTTTTGCGAAAAACCTCTTCGTCCGGATAGATACGCCGGGTTTCACGGTCGAGTTGGCGTTGCAGAGCCTTGGTAAAGGTCGAAATCCAGACCGCGCCTCCCGCCTCCGCCGACCACAAGGATGCGGGCGCCAGATAGCCGAGAGTCTTGCCAATGCCTGTGCCCGCTTCGGCCAGCAACATATTGGGCGCGCCCTTTACGCGGCGGGGTTCGAAAATTTTAGCAACAGCAGATGCGTAGCTTTTTTGCCCCTCGCGCTCTTCCGATCCTTTTCCGGTCAGGCTATTGAGCTGCGCGAGTGTCGCGCTCTCGTCCATCGTCACCGCGCGTGGGGCAGGGCGCGGCGTTTCTTCCTCCCATTCTTCAAGTTTTGAAAAGAGCCAGCGTTCGGCTTCGGCTGGTTTGGTGAGCCGTTTGGACACTTCTCCTGCCCAAGGCCAGCGCAGCCGATAGAGGGCCTGCGCGCTGCTCCATGCGCCTTCGCGTTCTGCCCAATGGGGGGCTTCCAGTCCCATCAACAAGTGGCTGGCGGCCTCCCGGTATAAGGACGCAATATCGGCTTCCTGATCCGGCGGCTGGAGACCAAGGGTTTTGGCCAGACCGGCTGGTGTGGGTACGACAAACTGTGCCGGATGGATGAAGGCGAACAGTTCCAGCAAATCGAGACCGGACAAATCGGGATAGCCCAACCGCTGACCCATAAGCGGCGCGTTGAGCAGGATATGCGGGGTTTCGGCGACACAGCCAATCGCCTCACCCTTGCCAATTGCGCGGGAGACACCATCGCTGCCGCAAATCCAGATGCCGCTGTGGCTGGCATGGAGCGCGGGATAGGCCAGCGGAGGATAGGGGGATGTGCCGTCAGTCAAACTTACGGAAATCCGGGCGCGTTCGGGCCGGCCAGGGCGACACCTGCATAGAAGCGATGCATGCCGAACAATATGGCGTAGAGCACCAGCGCGATGACAAAACCCAATATCTCACGGCCGACAGTGGCTGTTTCGGTCGGCTTCTCCCAGGCACCTTCATTGCGGGAAACCGTAAAGATTGAAATCAAGGCCCACAGCCCGAGCCCGCCGAACAATACGACCGACCGACTGTCACCATTGGCGAGCAAGTGCCCGGCGGCCCAGATGAGCATGCCGGTCAGCATCGGATGGCGGATAAACTGTTTGATCTGGGACTTGCCTTGCGCGGCCCCGAACAGGAAAATCGCAAAAACCATCAACAGCATATTCAGATGCCGGCCCCATGTCGGGGGATCATAGACGAATTCATATTGTGCGGTTCGCCAGCCATAAACCATCAATGCTATGGCCGCGATGATCAGCAAGGCCACCAGCCCCTGATGCGGCCCTTCGCCGATCTTCGCTCTTATGTTGGTTCTAAGACCCGGAGCCACCGATTTGACGAGATGAACGATGCTCCAGAGCAACACGCCCGCGATCAATGCACCCATTTGAAATCTCCTGCTTTTGTGCTGTTCTAACTTGCTATAGACGGTAATGCCACTATTGGCGCAGAACCAAGAAAAATAAACGACCTAATTGATTGAACAGGACTATCTCATCGTGACCGATTATCGTGAAGCAGCACAGCAATCCAAAGCATGGCCTTTTGAAGAGGCTCGCAAATTGCTCAAACGCTATCGCGGTGAGCGCGGCGCGCCTGCGCCGAAAACCGGCCCAGATGGTGAGATAGAGCCGATGTTGTTCGAAACCGGCTATGGTCCATCCGGCCTGCCGCATATTGGCACGTTTAACGAAGTGCTGCGCACGACCATGGTGCGGCGCGCTTATGAGACGCTGACCGGCAATCCGACGCGGCTGATTGCTTTTTCCGACGATATGGATGGCTTTCGCAAAGTACCGACCAATGTCCCAAACCAGGATATGCTGGCCGAGCATCTGCACAAGCCGCTGACCCAGGTGCCCAACCCCTTTGACACCGAATATGAAAGCTTTGCGGCGCATAACAATGCGATGCTCCGCGAGTTTCTGGATCGCTTTGGCTTTGACTACGAGTTCATGTCGTCAACCGAGAAATATACGTCCGGTGCTTTTGACGAGACGCTGAAACTGGTGTTGGCACGTAATCAGCAGATATTGGATATCATGCTGCCCACGCTCGGCAAGGAACGTCAGGCGACCTATTCGCCGATATTGCCGATCAGCCCGAAAACAGGTCATGTCCTGCAGGTTCCGGTCGAGATTGTTGACGCGGAAGCCGGTGTTGTTCGCTTTGAAGATGATGGCGAGATGATTGAGCATAACGCTCTCACCGGTGGTGCCAAGCTGCAGTGGAAGGTCGACTGGGCGATGCGGTGGGTCGCTTTGGGTGTCGACTATGAAATGTATGGCAAGGATTTGACCGACAGCGGCGTCCAATCCGGCAAGATTGCCAAGATACTGGGTGCGCGCAAGCCAGATGGCCTGATCTACGAAATGTTCCTCGATGAGAAAGGCGAGAAGATTTCAAAGTCCAAAGGCAATGGTCTGAGCCTCGACGAGTGGTTACGCTATGGCTCCGAAAACAGTCTCGCTTTCTATATCTACCGCGAACCCAAATCAGCCAAGCAGCTGCATATGGGCGTGATCCCCAAAGCCGTGGACGAGTATTTTCAGTTCCGCGCCAATTGGCATGAGCAGACCCCCGAGAAGCAGTTGGGCAACGCTGTGCATCATGTTCATGGCGGTGACGTCCCATCCGATACGATTCCGGTGACCTTTGGATTGCTACTCAATCTGGTTGGCGTGATGGGCGATGCGGATCGCGAACAAATTTGGGGCTATTTGCGCCAATATGCACCGGATGCGACGCCGGAGAAATATCCGGATCTGGATGAACTGATCGGTAATGCGATGGCTTACCACAAGGATTTCATCGCACCGACGCTGTACCGGCGCAAACCGGCAGGCGTGGAAGTGGCCGCGCTGGAACGACTGGACAGCGAGCTGAGTGCCTTACCCCATGATGCAGCCGCTGAAGATATCCAGACGATTGTTTATACTATCGGCAAAGAGGGCGGTTTCGATAATCTGCGCGACTGGTTCAAGGCTCTGTACGAGACCTTGCTGGGCAGCTCGCAAGGACCGCGCATGGGTAGCTTCATCGCGCTCTATGGTATCGACAACACGCGTAAACTGATAGCGGAGGCTCTTTCATGAACAACGGTGTGAGTGGTTACCATCTCGCGCAGATTAATATACTGCGCTTTAAAAAGCCGAAAGATGATCCCGCCAATGGTGACTTTATGGATGCTCTCGACCCGGTAAATGCACTGGCCGACAAGGCGCCGGGATTTGTCTGGCGGTTAGTGGGCGAGGGTAATGATGCCGTCGATATTGACCCGGTTCCAGGCGACCCGCGGCTGGCCGTGAATATGTCGGTTTGGGAAGATGTCCAATCACTGGGAGACTTTGTTTACAAAAACCCGGAGCATCTTGCGATCATGCGTCGCCGCAAGGAATGGGCGGAGCACATGGAGGTTTATCAAGCTTTATGGTGGATTCCGATCGGCCATATTCCTTCGGTGGAAGAAGGTTTGGGGAAAATTGACATGCTTGAGCAACAAGGTGTTTCCGCTGACGTCTTCACTTTCCGCCAGCCGTTTGATGCGCCTGATGGGACGCCTGCCATACCCGTACTGGATGAATGCGCCTGATGATCGATATTTTCACCACCGGCGGGACGATCGACAAGATTTATTTCGATGCACTGTCGGAATATCATATCGGCCCGACCCCTTTACCGGATATTTTGGCGGAAAATAATGTCTACGTTCCGCATCGCGTGACACAGTTGATGCGCAAGGACAGCCTCGAGCTGACTGACGATGATCGGCAGACGATCTATGACGCCGTGGCGGCCAGTGATGCCGACAAGATACTCGTGACCCATGGCACCGATACGATGGTGCAAACCGGGAAGGTGCTGGCAGACATAACGGACAAAACCATTGTACTAACAGGTGCGATGCAGCCGGCAACTTTGCGCAATAGCGATGCCGAATTTAATGTCGGCTTTGCTCTGGCCGCGACTCAGACATTACCGCACGGGGTCTATATCGCGATGAACGGTGAAGTGTTCGATCCGGCGACCGCCAAAAAAGATCGCGACGTGCACCGCTTCATTCGGGCGTAGGTTTTTTGAACCACTGCCTTTGGCTAACAGCCTTTGTAGCATAGGGCATAGCCACCAGCATGACCGCAATGGTTGCGATCATCACCAGATAAGCCACGGCGCCATAAAGCGTTAATCCCGGTGCGGTCCACATCAGCAAAACATCATTTCCGCCTGGCACGGTCGCAGCGCCAATACCCATTAGGAACCCCCCGGACAGATTGGCAACGGCCAGCTTCCACGTACCGAATTGAGGATGAAATTTGTTTTTGAGCCAGCTGCTGAAAACCGCACCGGCGAATAGGGCGATTACGGCAAGCTCGACCGTCATACCAACGGAAAGGCCTTGCCCGGCGAGCAGACTGTTGAGTACTGCGGCATAGGACCATTCCGGACGCGTGCCATAGATCAGAGCCGCGGTGATCCCGATGGTGAGCAAGGCCAGCATCGCCATGTTACGCTTAACGATGATCAGCCAGAGACTGAGCAGAGACAGGCCCGCAAAACCGAGTAGCACGCCCTGTTTAATGATATTATCTTCGATTGCGGTTCGTCCAGTGACCACCACTGGGCCAAAGGGGTTGAGCGTGTCGACGCGCAGTAGCAGCATCGCGAGGGCCAAGCCGACAAAGGTCAGCAGATAGCTGAACTTGCCTGCCCCAATATAACCGACCGTGCCAACAAAACAGCCGCGATTGATGAGCGCGCCGACCCCCATGATCGCTGCCCCGAAAAACAGTTGCCAGCCAATTTCTATATCGACCGGAATATGGGCGCGTCCGGAATATTGCAGCAGTAGAAACAGCACCAGTCCCGCCCAGGAGGCAACGATAAGCAGACCGAATAACCAGTCCGTCTTGCCATCATCAATCCAGCGCATAGTGGCAGCGACCGTGCAGGTTGCCGCCCGGACTAGCGCAAAGCCGAGCAGGAAAGCCAAAGGAATGATGAGGAAAGCCGTCACCTAAACGCCGCTCTTTTTGGTCAGATCTTCCGCGACTTCGTCAAGATAGCGCGCATCGCCCATAGCAACGGAGAGGATCATGGCGCCTTGCAAGGCGGAGATAATATGAGCGGCATTAAGATTTGTGCTCGGCGGCGCTTCCGCCAAAGCCGTTTCCGTCCATGTCACCAGCCGCGTGAAATAGCTGTTCACCGCCTCTTGTACAGCGGGAGGTAGTTGCGGACTGACCGACCCCAGGACCGCACATAGGCAGCTGCTTTCTCCTTCAGCATAGGCCGCACGATAAGCCTCCACCAGCCGAGCGAGACGAATCTTTACCGAATCATCCGCTGCGTCTGGCGCACCCAGATTATCCAGCAGATTATCCGTATATCGTTCGACCACGGCCTTGCCGAGATCCTCCTTGTGCGGGAAATGATAGTGCACGGACGCGCTTTTCATATCCAGCGCAGCGGCAATATCGCGAAAGCTAAGGCCCGCAAAACCGCCCTGTCGATAGCCGCGTTCGGCAATATCCAATATCTGATCGCGCTTGCTGATCATGTTTGCTCCAACTGAATTTACTTACCTATCACAAGATAGGGGTTGATCAAGTGAGATTTCAGTGATACCTACCTATCGATAGGTAATTAATAAGAAAGGACCCTGACTATGAAGATTTATGATTTTGAAGGTTTCCCCAATCCGGCGCGTGTTCGTATTGCGCTGAAAGAAAAAGGCCTGTTTGATCAGGTTGAGTTTATTTCCATCAACGTGCCTGAGGGCGAGCATCGGAAACCGGAATTTGTGGAAAAGAATCCGTCAGCGGCCGTACCCGTGCTGGAGCTGGATGACGGAACCACCATTTCTGAATGCAGTGCGATCACGGAATATATCGATAATTTGACGGGTGAGCAGGAATTGACCGGCAAATCGCCGAAGGAGCGCGGGGTGATTGCGATGATGCAGCGCCGCGCCGAAGCGGGATTGCTTGATGCGGTCGGGACTTATTTTCACCATGCCACGCCGGGACTGGGTGAAGCGATAGAAACCTATCAATGCGCGGAATGGGGACACCATCAAAAAGAACGTGCGGTCTCGACCATGCGCTACCTTGATACTGTTCTGGCCGAGCAACCTTATCTGGCCGGCGATGGGTTCTCTATTGCCGATATTACAGCCTTTGCCGGTCTTGGCTTTGCCGATTTTGCTGGCGTTGAAACCCCTGCAGATTGTAAAAATCTTGCGCAGTGGCGCGCAAAGGTGGAAGCTCGCCCGAGCATTGCTGGTTGAATGGAGACTCGCAAATGAGGATTAATGCCGATTTTGATAAGCCCGTGGTTCTTCGACCGGAGGATATGAAATGGGTTCCTTCTCCGCTACCCGGTGTCGAGCGCAAGATGCTCGACCGGGTGGGCGGAGAGGTTGCGCGGGCAACGTCGCTGGTGCGCTATGCCCCCGGCAGCTATTTCGATCCGCATGTCCATAGCGGCGGCGAAGAGTTTCTGGTTGTCGAAGGCGTGTTCTCTGACGAGCATGGTGATTTTCCGGCTGGCACCTATGTGCGCAATCCCATCGGGACCAGCCACAAACCGCATAGTCAGGATGGCTGTATCATATTGGTGAAGCTCCACCAGTTTGACGCGGCCGATGCCACGCAATTCTCACTCGACATCAACGCACTGGAATTTGAAGATGGTGGTGCGCCTGGCGTGGAATTCGCCTGGCTGCATAACTTTGAAGGTGAGGATGTAAAGATTGTAAGATGGGCGCCGGGCAGCAGCTATCCAGAGCATGTCCATGAAGGAGGAAGTGAAACCTTTATACTCGAAGGCAGTCTCTCCGACGAACATGGCGACTATCCCACCGGCACTTGGGACCGCACGCCGCCGGGCTGGACGCACACGCCCTATAGCAAAGAAGGATGCTTGGCCTGGACAAAGACCGGCCATCTGACACCGGAAAAACTAGGGAAATTTGCCGCTTAGGCTGCGGCGGGCCGGGTGACCTGCTTCAATACGTCCCGGTAACTGTCCGCAATGGTCATCCTTCTGTCCATACCTTCCGCCAATAGCAGCGCGTGCGCCTTTGGCAGATTATAGCATGGCACGCCCATGAAAAGGTGATGCTCGCTATGATAGTTCACCCAATAGGGCGCTACCGTCGTGCGTTCCCATAGGTTCGCGTAGGTGGTTCTGGCATGAGTGAACGGATCTTCGCTGCCGGTTGTGGTGCAGGCATGTTCAGCAATATTGCGGATGCGCAGGAACAACTGAAAGGTCGTGGCGAGCGCGATGATCCAGATCAGGAAAGGAAGAACGCCAAATGTCAGCAGGCTGATAGCCAAGACTATCAGTTGGATAAGCAGGAAGCGCCCGACCGTCTTTGTAGTGCGCACTGCTCCGTCCAAATTTGTTACCGGGGCCGAGACGCCGGCGGCACCGCCGCGATTGAACGCCGTGCCTGCTGATGTGTCTCGCTTGCCATCACCATCGATCAAAGGCGAACCTTGCAGCATCGCCTTCAGGCCCAACCATGCCGCGACCATCTGACCGCTGCGCTGTTTCAAGAAAGTTTGCCCGGTTAAATCGCGAAAGGCTTTGCGCCGCATGCTCGCGGGCGTTGTCGGAAACGGTTTTGACAGAGCAAGATCGGGATCTTCCGGCTGCTGTGTGTATTTGTGATGGGTCAGGTGATAGGCTCTGTAACTGTGCAGATCGCTTCCTGTTGCTGCACCGGTTAGCCATTGACCGGCGAAATTATTGATCTTGCGATTGGGATGAAGCAGGCCATGCGCGCCTTCGTGCATCAAAATGGAAAGACCCAATTGCCGCCCGCCGATGATGGCGATAGCAAAGGGAAAGGCAATGAGGCCCGCTAGCCATTGCCAATCCCACAACAATGCCGTGCCCGCCAAAACTGCCGCCGTCGTTAACCAGCCATGCAGGATCAACCAAAGGCCACGAGATGGTGATATACGCGTCAAACGTGCCCAATCATCGCGGGTAAAAACATCTGTAGGTCGGGCGGCTTTAACGACTGGCATGAGCGCTATAATAGGCTAATTTCTGCCAAAAATCCAGCTTTTCCGAGGAGAGCGACAAGCCTTGCATTCCGTAACGGAAAAGAAGCCCGCCGGCTAAATTTCGACCAGTCCGTTCTCGATAGCGTCTATACGCTGCCGCATCGCGACGCGGGTCTCGCCAGCATCGGTTGCACAGACCAATGTGCCGCCGCCTGCTGCCATAACGCGTTCTATGTCCGGCCACATCGCATCAGGGGTTTTGGCCTCTCGCCACATGCCGGCAATTTTGGGATCGATACGCCGCTCGCCGCCAAAGCGTTCCGGCCGGGCTTTGGCGCCGTCCCATATTTCGGTGTTGAGCAGGCCGGGGCACAATATGGTGGTCTCAATATCCTTAACCGCCAGCTCCCCCCGTAGCGCCTCGGCAACCGCCATCGTACCATGCTTTGTTGCGGCATAGAGCGGAAAGTCGCCTTCAGGAGCGCGCAGCGCAGCAGTCGAGGCGGTAATCCCGACATGACGCGGATCACCTTTGAGCAGGGGAACAAAGCATTGCGCCGTCCAGATAGCGCCCAGCACATTTACATCGTAGGCCCAGCGCACCTGATCTGGCCCGCCCTCCAACACAGATGCACCAACGCCTACGCCAGCGTTGATCCATAGCATGGCGAGATCGCCATGCTCGTTGGCAAAATGCTGTGCCGCCAAAGCAACGGCGTCGCGATCGCTAATATCGAAGGTCATTGAAAACGCGCTGCGGCCGATTTCCAGGGCCACCGTTGCGGCCGCTTCTTCGCGGATATCTTGAACGCAGACAGTCATCCCGGCTTCTGCGAGTTTGACGGCCAGCATCTTGCCAATGCCGTCGCCCGCGCCGGTCACCATGGCGGTGCGTCCAGCGTAGCTGCCGAGTTTTGTCATGCGTTTACTCCTGCCGCAATTCTTCCGACAGTCTTAGCATAAAATCTGCGCCGCGGCTGAACTGATCGAGGCTGATATATTCATTGGGTTGATGGGCCTGCTCAATCGACCCCGGCCCGCAAACCACGGTGGGAAAACCGGCCTGCTGGAACTGCCCGGCCTCCGCGGCATAAGAGACAACACCAGCCGGTGTATTATCCCCGGTCAGTTTTCGCACAAAGGCTTCCGCTTCCTCTGAACCGGATTGCCCAAGCGGTGGTGCATTGGACAGCTGCTCAACGCGCACCCCTGTTTCAGGGAAGGCTTCTTTTAATTGTGTGTCGAGAGCAGCGGCTTTTTCCTTGAACGGTGCCAGAACTGTTTCGGGGTCGACGGAGGGCGGGCATCGCAGATCAAACATAAAATACGCACGCCGGGCCAATATGTTCGCCGCGGTGCCTCCATCCATCTTGCCAATAGTAAGGGTTGCGTGCGGCGGCGTGAACGGCGAATTCGGGTCGGCCGTCTCCCAAAGCTCTCGTGCCAGTTCGGCCAGATCATGCATCAGCTCGATAGCCACCATATTGGCGGAGATACCAAGATGGGTCAGGCTGCTATGGGCCTCATGACCAAGCACCTCGACTTCATGGACACAAATGCCTTTATGCCCGGTGACGGTCTTCATCATTGTCGGTTCACCGATGATCGCCAAGGCAGGGGCAGGTAGGGTTGCGGCCATTTCCTCAATCATCGCCGGCGCGCCAAGACAACCAACCTCCTCATCATAGCTGATCGCTAGATGAACCGAACGCTTGCCGTCTTTCAGCATCGGAGCGGCAGCCAAGGCCAGCGCGATGAAGCCTTTCATGTCGCAGGTTCCGCGTCCATGCAGCAGGCCATCGCGCTCTGTCACGACAAACGGATCGCTCGACCAATCTTGCCCATCTACCGGCACGACATCGCTGTGGCCCGACAGGATGACCCCGCCTGCGACATCCGGACCAATGGTGGCATAGAGATTGGCCTTGGACCCATCGGCATTAATCACCCGCGTGGTGCTGATGTCATATTGCGCGAGATATTCCTCAACCCAGCTGATCAGTTGCAGGTTGCTATTTCGCGATGTCGTATCGAAAGAAATCAGCGAATCGAGGATCGATAATGCCGGTTTAATTAACAGATTTGTCATGAAGCCAACATAAACGTAGCATTAACAAAAAGGAATCAGTTTAAAAAAGTCTTTATCTTTCAATTGCTTTACGGCATGTTACAAATAGTCATTTGGAGGCTGAGGAGATTCCCGTTACGGCGTGTTCATCTATGGTTAATAAAGTTTTTAGGTTTTGACCGTAAATCGATCTGAGATCGGGGGCTTCAAATCGAATATGAATAAGAATAATTCAGTTGAACAGGATCTGGACCTGCTTGCCAATCTGACAGCAAGACTGCTTGGTACACCCGTCGCCTCCATCACTTTATACGAAGCTGATCATGACGAAGGAGGTTGTGCAGTACAGTCCGTCGCCCATGCTGCTATTTCTTGTGATGAAAGCTGGGCGGCCAGCAATCCTGCCGTCGATGTAAAGCAACTGGGCAGTCCCCGCAGCGCGATGACCCAGCATCTTGGACTTTATGCGTCTGTGCCGATGCGCAACGGTGATGGTTCGACCATCGGTATGGTCGCCTGCGCCGGTGATGAAGCCAGAGAGCTAAGCGACCAGGAACTGGACGTGCTGAAAAATATTACAGCCATAGCCTCTGCGGTCGTCCACGCCTGATTTGTTAACTTTTTTGTTTAATTTCGCGGACCGCCAAATTAACGGTTCGGTGGCCTCACGCGTCGATATCGGTGGATTGCAAGGCGGCCTTGCCGCGGGCCGTGATCATTGTATCAAGGAAGCGCGGCCCGGATGCATGACCCGTCAGGAATGCCTCATATAAAATCATGCCATTGTCGCTTAATGTTTGAACCGCATCGACGAACATCGCAGGATTGCTGCTAGCCTCCTGTGAATCGATGACATCCGGAGTCATGGTGGCAGCAGATGGCCAAGCTTGATTGAGCGATCCAAGAACATAGCGTTCCGTCTCGGACAAATGTGCTTCGGGGGAGTAAGCAGGTGTCATTTTCTATCGCAGACCAGATCAAATTAAGTATGCCCCACTCGCTTTGATTGCGTTAACCTTTATTAAACTAAAAAGTTAAAAAAGTGTTAACAGCCGGTCACCACTCGTTCCACTTTTCGACCCTTTTCAAGCCATTTGAATATAGCTTAAAGCCAGGTCCAAGCTGGTCTTGAAGGATACTTGTGCCTTAAAGATTTCCGGCACCCTGATGATAGCAAAGACAGTTATTCCGCCCTTAACACCAGACGAGTTGAATCACGCGATCTGCCCTATGGGTAATTTGCCCAGAGAAATATAACCATGGTTTTCGGCCGCGTTGGCGTTGACATTCGCACAGTATAAGCATAGATATCTATATAATAGATGAATATGGAGATTCGGATATGATTTCTCGCAGACAGGTTCTGGTAACCGGTGGTGCATCGCTTGCGCTGCTCGGAGGTGGTTTCGGTGCTTATGTTGGAACACGCTCCATTGCCAAGGCGCAGGAGCCCTGGACACAGGCAGCAACGGGTTTTGGAGATCCGCGGCTTGATGCACTGGCTTATGCTATTCTCGCACCCAATCCCCATAATCGTCAGCCTTGGCAAGTAAGGCTGATGGGCGATGACAGCTTCACGGTCTATTGCGATCTCGACAAACGTCTGCCCCATACCGACCCGCCCAATCGTCAGATCACCATCGGCTTCGGTACATTTCTGGAATTGTTTCGGCAGGCGGCGGCTGAAAAAGGCCATCGGGCAGAAATCATGCCTTTCCCTGAAGGCGAACCTGAACCGGTTCTCGACAACCGTCCCATAGCATCGGTAAAAATGATCAAGGATCCATCGGTTCCGCGCGATCCGCTATTCGGCACAATACTGAACCGCCGCAGTACCAAGGAAGCCTTTTTGCCGCGCAGTGTTGACGATGCGACATTCGTCAAGCTGCAGGACATGGCCTTTGCGGGGCAATCGGAGCCGTCGATATCCCTCGAAGCGACCAGCGATACGGAGCGGGTCGCCAGATTGCGGGAGCTGAACTGGCAGGCTTGGTCGGTGGAATATGATGTGGCACGCACCCAAAAAGAGAGCGTTGATCTGATGCGGATCGGCGCGGCCGAGGTAAATGCCAACCCGGACGGCATTGATATGAGTGGACCAATGATGGAGGCGTTGCGGCTGGGCGGCGTTGTCTCACGTGAAGAGCTCGCGACAAAAGGGTCGACCGCTTATGATTCCGGAATTTCCATGTACAAGGGGATACTGGACAATACGAGCAGCTTCGGCTGGTTGATCTCGCCAGACAACAGTCGAAGGGCACAATTGCAGTCCGGTGCGGCCTGGGTGCGGATCAATCAGGCCGCGACCGCACTGGGTCTGGCGATGCATCCGGTCAGCCAGATATTACAGGAATTTCCGGAAATGGCTGATCTGTATGATCAATATCATGACTATCTTGAGGTAGCCGTGCCCGCGAGGGTTCAGGGCTTTTTCCGTTTCGGCTATGCCGCTTTGCCTGAACCGTCACCGAGATGGCCGGTGGAATCGCTCATCCTGAACGTCTAAGGGAATTTATGACCGAAGATTTACAAGCCAAGCCAGCGGGACTGAAAGGCGACCCGATTGAATTTGCGGTGATGACCGAGATCGGCATCATCAACCAGCTTGCGGACAATCTGTTTCAGTCACATTTGCCCAAAGGCATGACTGTGGCACAATTTTCCGTACTCAATCATCTGCTGCGTCTGGAGGCACAACAAACCATCAGTGAGCTCGCCAGTGCAATGCAGGTCGCCCAGCCAACCATGTCATCAACTGTCCGCAAGCTTGAGGACAAGGGGTTGGTTGAACTCATCCATGAACCCAATGACCGCCGGATCAGGCGGGTGGCTGTAACAGCCACTGGCGCGCAGCTTCGAAATGATGCCGTGGCCGCACTCCAACCCATGGCCGAAACATTGCGGCAGACTATTCCCGAAACGGAATGGGAGGCATTGCTGCCGCCGTTAAACCGGATTAGAGTGTTTCTGGATCATTTGCGGGATTGGTCTTAGCTTGTAGTCAGGAACCGACAGCAGCCTCTTTGTCATTTTTCGCTTCCAATGCTTTGGCTTCCGTTTCTTTTAGCAAGGCCAGAGCACGCTCCGTCATATCCGATTGATGTGGACTGTAGGCAAGGGGCTGAAGCGTGTGAGCGGCCCAGTCATATTTTTCCTGCAAAATAAACTCATTGGCCATCATCCAGCGTAAGTCATTATCATAAGGCGCCAGTTCCAGCGCACGAGCCAAGCCATCTACCGCGATTGTCGGCGGCTTAATACCCTGTTCCCTGTAGCTGCGATAAAATTGGATCAATGGAATGGGGTGATCATTTTCAATTTTGTTCAGCTTCACAAATTGCCGGCGCATTTGCTTCCACGCGGCAGCTTCGTCTTCTGAATCAGGAGCCATTCGCGCGAGCGCATATCCTTTCTGGATATGGGCGTTGATGGAATTGAGATCCATCGCAAGCGCTCGATCCGCAGCCGCGATCGCCTCTGCGTCATTACCTGCATCAAATTCCGCTTCAGCCAATGCTGCTAATACAGCCGGATCACGGGGATATTGTACCGCTACTTGCCTGGCATCAATGAGCAGCTCGGCCGCTTGCTCTTGGTTTACGCCCCGTTTCGATCGAATCAAGATCGGCGCCATTGCCGATTCTCCAGTGCGCAACTGTCGCACTTGAATATTGCCAATATTGAGATAGTTGGCCGGAATATGATAGGTTGTAATCTTACGTTTGCGCAGATAGCTATTCAGGTCTTTATCCAGCTCTCCCAGATCACCAAAGGCTTGCTTCGCAGCGGAAACTTCGTCGTCTCCCTGTGCAAGAAGAGACAAATAATCGGACAGTTGTCCTTTTCGATCCTGCGAAAAATGTAGCATATGATAGAGCGCCCAGCTTTGGCCGTAGAAAGAGTCATATTTCTTCGACTTCTTCTCCCCATAGGCTTTGGTGTCGAGAAGCATCTCTATCGGGACATCCCTTGCTAGCGCGAGCTCGTACGCGCGTCCTTTGGATGACAGACCTAAGCTGACGCTGCCGTCACTCCCGAATTTTGCTGTACCATAAAATTCGGCAAATCCTTCACTCAGCCACCGCGGATAGGCCCGAGACGCTGATCCGATCAGAAAATGATGGGCATATTCATGGAGAAGGATAAGTTCAGATGGTGACATTTCATTGCGTGAGCTTTTAACCTTCGCAACAATCGCCATTGAACCACCCGCGCGCGGAATATAGAATCCACCAACATATTTGTTGTCGCTACCATAAAGATCGCGCACGTCGCCGAGATTTTTAACCACATAGATCGTGACCCGATTTGAAGGACTCGGTTTGGTTGCCGGGCGATTAAACAGAAAGCGCATAGAATCATGATATCGCTCCAACCTCTCGGAAAATTCCCTGATATCCTTTTCCTTCTGATTTGAATAAATCAGAAAATGGTCGCTGCTCGCCTCGTGCCAGGCTGCATGGGCTGGTGATATAAATAATAAAGATAACAGCCCGAATAGAAAGATTCGTATCATATAATATATGCCCCTATACCACCGGTACTATATGAGAACCGAGAGTATAAGGGCAATAGAGATTTGAGAAACGGGCCTGATGGGTCAAACTAGCCTTGTGTTGCGATCCAGTCGTCGATTTTCTTCTCGAGCACTGTCATCGGCAATGAGCCAGTATTCAGCACTTGATCATGAAATTCGCGCGGGTCGAATTTCTCGCCGAGACTGTCCTCGGCCTTTTTCTTCAGCCGCTGGATGGTCAGCGCACCGATCTTGTAAGCCAAAGCCTGTGACGGGATTGCGATATAGCGTTCGACTTCGGCTGTGGCATCGGTTTCGCCCATGCTGCTATTGTCGAGCATATACTGGATAGCCTGTTCGCGCGTCCATTTCTTGCTGTGCAGACCGGTATCAACGACCAGCCGCATTGCGCGGAGCATTTCATCGTCCAGATGGCCGAAACGCTGATAGGGATCATCGAACATGCCCATCGGGAAGCCGAGTTTTTCGGAATAAAGTGCCCAACCTTCGACAAAAGCAGTATTGCCGCCAAAGCGCATGAAATTGGGCAGGTCTTCATTTTCCTGCGCCAGTGAAATCTGGAAATGGTGACCGGGTGCGCCTTCATGCAGGTACAGGGTCGTCATGCCGGATGTGTTGCGTGATGGCAGGTCATAGGCGTTGAAGTAGAAGACGCCGGGACGCGAACCGTCGGGAGTGCCGCTCTGATAAGAACCGCCGGCCTGGAATTTTTCAATCGACTCGTCATAGGGACGAATTTCCAGTGGTGATTTTGGCAGCACCTTGAACTGGGTCGAGATAACCTTGTCGACTTCCTTGCCAAGGTCATAATATCCCTGTGTCAGAGCTTCGCGGGATTCCGGATGGAATTTGGGATCGGTGCGCAGATGGGTGAAGAACTCTGACAATGTACCCTCAAAGCCCACTTCGTCCTTGATCGCTTCCATTTCCGTCTTGATCCGGGCGACTTCGCTGACGCCGAGATTATGGATATAATCGGCCTCAAGCGGCAGGGTGGTCGTGTTCTCGATCAGATGCTTGTACATCACATCGCCGCCCTTCATGTAGGACAGACCGACACCTTCGCGGGCGACCGGCAGATATTCGTTTTTCAGGAAATCATGCAGAGTCTGATAAGATGCGAAGATTTTTCTGGTCATCGCTTCATATTCCGCGGTCAGGCGGGTTTTGTCGGCATCGCTGAAATCTTCAGGAAAAGCCTGGGTCGGTGCCATGAACGGGCTGCCTTCGAGGCCTAGACCGATTTGGGTTGCGAGCTGTTCGATCACATTGCCTACGGTCAACTTGGTTTCAACCACGCCGCTGTCCATGCCCTGACGGAACCGGCCAACCGAACGGTCGATCAGCGTAATAAACTCTGCATGGCGCTTCAGATTGTCTTCGTAATTTTTGACGGTCTTGAACGGAGCCGCGCCCTTGCCGGATGCAAAGGTCGGGTAGAAGGTGTGAAAGCCGCTAAAATGGTTGAGCGGGCGAACAACGCTCAGGTCCATAATCTCTTTGGACATGCCTTTTATCGCCTGTTTCTTGTCCCGCATGAACACATCATAGGCAATCTTGTCGGTGACACTCAGCTTGCTGCGGTCAATGGCCATGAGTGCGGTCAGTTCGCTTTCTTCAGCTGCCAGTTCGGCAGCAAAATACTCGTCACTGATATAGTCGCCGAGGCGGTCGGCATAGCGTTCATCGCCGCGGAATAGGGCACCGATCGGATTGCGCCGCAAACTGTCTTCATCGCTCTTGGCGAACAGGGCCTTTAACGTCTCACTCTCGCTCATCGCGGGTTTGGCGGCTTCCTCTTGCACAGCGGCAGCACTGGTTGCTGACAGGCTGTTGGCATGGGCTGCGGAAGCAGTGGCGAGCAGGCTGGCACTGGCGAGCAGCGCGAGAGTTTTATGGATCATGATATTTCCCTAGTTTGTGCTGTTGTGCACGGCTAACACAGCTTGGTTTCACCTGCAACGATTGCTGATGTCGTTCGTCGAAGGGGATAGGTTGTTGGTCAGCGAAAATCGGCTCGCTATCGCCATGATATATCCGTTTAGTGTTTCCAGCGACCCTTCCACCGGTTGAGACGAAACCATTTGGTGATGATATATTTGGTACCCTTGATCACTGGCGTACCGGCATGCAGCGTGTTGAGATTGGGCCGTCCGTCCAGCCCCATATTGTTCCAGACCAGCAGCATCCCCTTGCGCGGTTCGACCTGATATTCGAGCTGGGGAAAAGCCGTCGCGCCGCCTTCTTCGGGCTCATTGAGATAAGCCATCGCGGTCCAGCTACGCTGACCCCCGTTGGTTGCCTCCACCTTAGTCCAGTAATCCTCGGTCTCATGGAAGAAGTCGTGATGGTCCTTGAATTCCTGACCGACCTCGTAACGCTGTCCCTGCAAGATTTCGCTATGTGAATTTTCCAGACCCATCAGGTCGCAGATGGATTGCTCAATGCGCTGGATATCCTTGTCATGGGCGCTGACATTGCAACTATAGCTGGTCCGGTATCCATCGCGCTCGGTGCCGGTATAGAGGCTGGAGGGAACGGCCTGGGCATCGATCATCTTGATCAGCAGATCACAATCTTTATCGGTGAGAAAATTCTGGCATACAAATAGTTGCGCATGGGGACTTTCCAGCCACTGTACATGTGGATGGGCGTTCAACCGGTCTGTTACCGAACGCGTAATTTCGGTGAGGCGCTTGGGACTGTTGTTGCGGTTTGCTTTGGTCCTGGTAGCGGAAACTTTCGAGACGGGAGCGTTCATTCTGCTGCTCAATCAATCAGCCGGCTGCGGGCCGTGTCGCCATCAATCTCCCGGCCGCGGACCATCACCCAGTCAATCTTTTCCAGCACTGTTACATCCTCAAGGGGATTGCCGTCAAAGGCGATCAGGTCAGCCGAATAGCCCGGCGCGATCCGGCCAATTTGTTCTTCCATGCCCAGCACTTCGGCAGCCAGTGTGGTCGCGCTTATGACGGCCTCGCGCGGTGTCAGGCCGTGGCGAACCATCAGGGCAAATTCCTCTGCATTGCGGCCATGATCAAACACTCCGGCATCCGTGCCAAAGGCCACCGGCACGCCCATGTCTTTCGCCATAGTCACCGCTTTGCCGACACTGCCCAATGTTTCGCGAATCTTGTTCTCGACAACCGGCGTATAAATGCCTTTGCCGAGCCCTTCACTCACTCCCTGAAAGGCCATCAGAGTGGGGACCAGTGCGGAACCACTGGCTTTCATGGCCTTGAGCGCAGCTTCATCTGCAAAAGTGCCGTGATCGATCGTGTCGATACCGGCGCGGGCGGCGGCCTCAATACCGCGCGCTCCGTGCGCGTGAGCCATGACTTTCAGGCCAAGTGAATGGGCGGTATCGGCAATGGAAGTCATCTCTGCATCGGTAAAATGCGCTTCCAGGCCGCGGCCCTGCTGAGACAGCACACCTCCGGTGGCCGTAATCTTGATAATATCAGAACCGGCGCGGGAAGCCTTGCGGACTTTCTCCGCGCACTCCACCGGTCCCGTGCAGCTATAGCCGCTAGCCAGGGCATCGTTGATATCTTCCTTGAAGCCCGTGGTGTCGCCATGGCCGCCGACAATGGCCAGTGCTGGTCCTGCGGCAATGATGCGCGGCCCAGGTATTACACCCTCGGCTGTCCCCTTGCGCAGGGAGAAAGCGGAATATTGCGATGACCCTGCCTCGCGAACGGTTGTGAAGCCGGCCTTGGCAGTCAAAAGGGCATTTTTGGCGCCAACAACGACGCCCCATTCAGTTGGTTCAGTGGCCTGTTTCCAAAAATCGCCGCCGGGATCACCGGTAAGATGGACATGCAGGTCAATCAGGCCAGGCATGACGGTCTTGTCCGACATATCGATGATCGTGACAATATCAGTGGCTGCGTAAGGTATGGTGGACCCTGCCTCGACCTTGGTAATTTTGCCTTCGCGCACGGTGATGATGGCCGGACCGGTTGCGCCTTTTGCCGGATCAGCGATAAGGTTGCCGACCTGGATGAACGTGACATGATCCTCTGTCGGCACGTTTTCATCAGCGGGCGCATTAACGGCAAAAGCGGGGGCTGCGAGGCCCAATGCCAGCATTGCAAGCAGGTACCGGATCATATCTCAATTTTCCTCAATTATCTTTTGGCTTGTGTGCGCCGGACAGCAGACTGTTTCAAGAGGGAAAATGGAACAAGGCCCGCAATCATTGCTGATCACGGGCCTCGCCTAAGGAATATGATTTTTATGACTTAGTAGAAGAAGTCGTAAATTACATCGACGACACGGCCATCATAGGTATCGACCAGCAGGACGTCGTCATAATAACGGATCCAGCGATAGCCGCCATATGCCGGTGGCAAACGGTAACGCCACGGGTCGTTTATCCAATAGCGCGATCCGAAGAAGGATGAGCCCAGATAGATACCGATGTTCCAGCGGCGGTAGCTATGCCCGCGATAAGGCGCATAATAGCGGCCTACGCGATAATAGTTGCGGTTATACTTGCGGTAATTTCGCCAGTTATAACGGCGGTCATTGCGCCAGCCGCGATTCCATTTGCGATAGTCCCGCCGTGCATCGCGATAGCCTTTGCGATAACCCCGACGGTCATCGCGGTAGCCATAGCGACGGTTATCCCGATAACGGCGGTCAACACGGCCATCGCGGTTGCGATCCCAGCGCCGATCAACGCGGCCGTTATTATTGCGGTCGAACCGGCGATCTATGCGTCCGTCCCGGTTGCGATCCCAGCGGCGGTCCACCCGGCCGTCCCGATTGCGATCACCCCGAGCAGCGGCCCGGCGATTCTCTCGATAACGTCGGTCGATCCGGCCATCGCGGTTGCGATCAACCCGCCGATCAACGCGGCCGTTATTATTTCGATCGAACCGGCGATCTATACGTCCGTCCCGGTTCCGGTCAAAGCGGCGGTCAACACGGCCATCTCTATTGCGATCACCGCGTCTGATAGCGCGCCGTTCCGCACGGCTACGATCACGCTGCACGACATCCCGGCGGGCTTGTCGGTTCGCACGGCCGACATCGGCGCGGCTGCTTGAAACATTGCGGTTAACGTTGCGATTTTGTTGGCGTGTTGCTCTTCGCTGTTGCCGCATTTCGGCTCGATCACCTTCGGTCAGTACATCGGCACGTCCACGATTGTTACGGTTTTCGACACGCGCTGCCCTGCGAGCATCACGGTTGCCGCGATTGGCTCGGCGTGCTTCCCGATTACCCCGGTTGCCGCGATTGGCTCTGCGCTCGGCGCGGCCATCGCGTTGCAGGGCAACACTGCCTGTCAGGTTATTGTCAAATGCTATGGGTGCCACTGCTCGCGTATTCTGACTCAAATTGGGTGCCAGATCTGCGGCGGACGCGGCTGCCGGCGTCAACATGGTGGCTGCCATCAGGCCGGTTACAAAAAATAGTCGCATAGGCTTACTCCATAACTACGCGACTCCGTTTGCCGCATCTGTGGAACAAGTCATAGCCTGTTAACCCTGTCAGATAGCTGAACTTTGCTGTAATATTCAGGAAAGAATCGATTTATATGAACGAAAATTACCCAGTCGTGACGGTAAACTAGGCGTTTTCATCCTGATCAAGCCACTCTTCGAGCCATTTGATGGTATATTCGCCGGATTGGAAACCTTCATCATAAACCAGCTTTTGATGCAGCGGGATGGTGGTTTCGACCCCTTCGACGACAAACTCATCCAGTGCGCGGGCGAGTCGCATCATGCAGCCGTCCCGGGTTCGGCCATAAACAATCAGCTTCGCGATCATGCTGTCATAATAAGGCGGGATCGAATATCCGGCGTAAAGTCCACTATCGACACGAACATGCATGCCGCCGGGGGCGTGGTAGCTGGTCACCTTGCCGGGAGAAGGGGCGAAGGTTTTCGGATTTTCGGCATTGATCCGGCATTCAATCGCATGACCGGTAAATTCCAGCTCTTCCTGCTTGACCGAAAGATCGCGGCCATCGGCAATACGGATCTGTTCGCGGACCAGGTCAAAGCCGGTAATCATTTCGGTGACGGGATGCTCAACCTGCAGACGGGTGTTCATCTCGATAAAGTAGAACTCACCATTCTCGTAGAGAAACTCGATTGTACCTGCGCCGCGATAGCCCATGCCTTTCATGGCATCCACGCAGACCTTGCCCATCTCTTCACGCTGCTCTTCACTGATCACGGGTGAAGGTGCCTCCTCGAGCACTTTCTGGTGACGGCGCTGCAGGGAACAGTCGCGCTCGCCGAGATGAATGGCATTGCCGCGACCGTCGCCAAAGACCTGAAATTCAATATGTCGCGGATCGCCAAGATATTTTTCAATATAGACCGTCGCGTCACCAAAAGCCGCTTTGGCTTCGGTGCCTGCTTGCTGCATCTGGGTTTCCAGCTCGGTCTCGTCGTTCACAACTTTCATTCCGCGTCCGCCGCCGCCAGAGGCTGCTTTTATGATAACCGGATAACCGACATCTGCTGCCACCTGTTTGGCCACTTCTATGTCACTGACTGCGCCATCTGAACCGGGAACCAGCGGAATGCCAAGATCGCCAGCGGTTTTCTTGGCCGCGACCTTGTCACCCATGACCTTGATATGTTCCGGCTTGGGGCCGATCCATTTAATGTCATGCGCTTCGACCACTTCGGCGAAATGGGCGTTTTCCGACAGGAAGCCATAGCCTGGGTGAATCGCATCTGCGCCGCTGATTTCGGCTGCCGAAATAATGGCCGGGATGCTGAGATAGCTGTCGGTTGCCGAGGGCGGTCCAATGCAAATGGCTTCATGTGCCAGCCGCACGTGCATCGCATCTTCATCGGCGGTGCTGTGCACGGCCACCGTTTCGATGCCGAGTTCCCGGGCTGCACGCAAGATGCGGAGCGCGATTTCGCCGCGATTGGCGATCAGGATTTTGTTGATGGTCATGCGCCGCGTCTCATCTAAGCAATCACAACGAGCGGCTGGTCAAATTCGACCGGCTGGCCGTTTTCAACCAGTATCGCTTTAACTGTGCCTGCGCTTTCCGCAGCAATCGGGTTCATGACTTTCATCGCTTCAACGATCAATAGTGTGTCACCGACCGCAACCTTGTCACCGACGCTTACAAAATCGGCGGCGTCTGGATCGGGTGCCAGATAGGCAGTGCCAACCATTGGTGATTTCTGTGCGCCTGCATGATCGTCCGCTGGTGCGGCTGGTGCTGCTTCGGCAGCCGGTGCTGCCGCAGGAGCAGGCATCGCAGCCGGCGCAGCTACAGCATGAACCGGGGCAGGCGCTCCGCCACCGCCACGAGAAACACGGATTTTCCGGTCACCATCTTCGACTTCAATCTCGCTGAGGCCAGCGCCATCCAATATCCCGGCAAGCTCCCGGACCACTTCGAGGTCCACATTCATGCTGCCATCACTGTCTTTTTTTGCGGCCATTTCTGGTTCCCATTTTGAAATTAAAACTAGTTCTAGAATTTTTGCGCGGCGTCGAGCGCCAACTGATAACCCAAAGCACCAAAGCCGCAAATAGTTCCTTTTGCAACCGGTGCAATCAAACTCTTGTGTCGAAATTCTTCGCGCGCGGCGGGATTGGAAAGATGCACCTCTATCACCGGCACGTCTATCGCCTTCACCGCGTCATGCAGAGCTATGGATGTGTGGGTCAAAGCGCCAGCGTTCAGGATCACTGCCTGTGCCTCATCAGCAGCGGCCTCGTGCAGCCAGTCGACCAGATGGCCCTCATGATTGCTCTGACGGATATCAACTTCAAGGCTTAGCTCGTGCGCCTGATCCTCCAGCCGCCCGGCAATATCATCCAGCGTATCGGAACCATAAATTTCCGGCTCCCGCATGCCCAGCAGATTAAGGTTGGGGCCGTTCAGCACAAAGACGGTCTTTTTGGTGCTTTTTCCCTCTGACAATATAATGTCCCCCATATGGCGCTTTTGGTTGCGGCACTGCTTAGCTGTTTATATGGCCTCTTTATAGGGCTCGATTCCGAAAAGCGAGATCAAACAAATGGAAACATTGGTAATGTCGGAAATTTCAATTCAGCTGAATGGCGATAGCAGGCGCATAGCAGGCGGCATGTCTGTTGCCGATTTGGTGCGGTCGCTGGATCTGGAGCCAGAGAAAGTGGCAGTGGAGCGCAACCGCGAAATCGTGACACGTTCGACTTTGGGCGATGTTACGGTCGAGGACGGTGATCAACTGGAAATCGTCCATTTTGTCGGTGGCGGTGATCATGCTGGAGACGTCACCACGAATGACGGCTGGAGCGTAGCAGGTCAAAATTTCAAATCGCGCCTGATTGTCGGGACCGGCAAGTATAAGGATTTTGAAGAAAATGCCGCGGCGGTAGAGGCTGCGGGAGCGGAGATTGTTACCGTAGCGGTGCGGCGCGTGAATGTAATGGATCGCAATCAACCGATGCTGACCGATTTTATCGATCCCAAGAAAACCACCTATCTGCCCAATACCGCTGGCTGCTTTAATGCCGATGACGCCATCCGCACTTTACGGCTGGCGCGTGAGGCAGGCGGCTGGGATCTGGTGAAGCTGGAAGTGCTGGGCGAAGCGAAGACGCTATACCCCAATATGCGCGAAACGCTGGAAGCGACCGAAGTGCTCGCCAAGGAAGGCTTCAAGCCGATGGTCTATTGTGTCGATGATCCGATTGCCGCGAAACAGCTGGAAGATGCCGGCGCGGTTGCGATCATGCCGCTGGGCGCGCCGATCGGCTCCGGACTAGGCATCCAGAACCGCGTCACCATCCGTTTGATTGTTGAGGGCGCCAGCGTTCCCGTTCTGGTTGATGCCGGCGTGGGTACCGCTAGCGACGCAGCAGTCGCGATGGAACTGGGCTGTGATGGCGTGCTGATGAATACGGCCATCGCGGAGGCCAAGGAACCTGTGCGGATGGCCCGTGCGATGAAGCTTGCCGTCGAAGCAGGGCGGGAAGCTTATCTGTCTGGTCGGATGGGGCGGCGGATGTATGCTGACCCTTCCAGTCCGCTTTCCGGGTTAATCTAGTCGAATCGGAGCTGATTTGGCCTCATAATACAGCATGATTCGGTGTCATCTGTAACTAACTGAATAGTAACAAAAGTTACATAGTTTTACTTTGATCGACGTTCCGATGTCGTTGGTCGAAGCCTTTTGCCGTTCACCGATCAAAATGGCGGTTTATCGAACATCGGATGCTCGTCGATACCGCTTCCCGTATCTAAGAATACGAGGCGGGAGCAAAGCATAAGTCAAAAGCTCTTCCCCGAGCTCGTCGAAACAACCCGCTTTCGCCTCATCAATCCCCACCCTGTGTCGGGCAGGGACAACAGGAGCAGGCCAGTCCCCTTTTTCCGGTTTGCCAGCTAATTTTTTTGAGGAGTAAAGACATGAAAAATTCCATCTTGAGCAAAAGCCTTTTTGCCGCCGCCGCGATTGCGGTAACCGCCACGGGTTTTTCCGCCAGTGCGAGTGCGCAGGGCCGCATCACAAAGTCTGTTGAAGTCAGCTATGCCGATCTGGATCTCACCAGCGCAGAAGGTCAGTCAACTTTGGATGGCCGGATCAAAGGTGCCGTGCGCCAGGTTTGCGGTAGCTATGATAGCAAAAGCCTGAGCGAAATGGCAGATCACGGTGATTGTGTTGAGGAAGCCAATCTGTCTGCCAAGCGCGCCAAGGTATCTCTGATCGCCAGGGCTGAAGCGGGAACCCTTGGCACCAGCACAGTGGTCATCGGTGGTAACTAATAGCATTCCAAGAGCCGCGAATCCCAATTAAGCGGCCCCAATTTTGGCCAAACCAACTATGGACCCCGGTGCCCTTACACCGGGGTTTATTTTTGGGTTCTGCACATTGTGAGGGTGATGCCAGTCAATATGGCGATTGTGCATCAGAAACTGGCTTATCGTCCTGCCAGCTTCTTAGCTTCTGCCAAATGGGTGCGACCGATGCGAATTTCGGTCCCGCATTTCAGGCATGCGATCCAGATGCCGCCGCCATCGTGACGCAGGCCGGCAATCCAGTCCCGGCGGACCAGATGGGATCGGTGCAGACGAATGAAATGTTCGGGATTAAGCCGCTCCTCCAGCCCGGTGATTGTTTGATGAAGCAAATAGCTGGTCCCGCCTTGCTCCCTTCCTTTTTCACCTGCTGTTTCTCTGGAGACATGCAAGCGCATATAGTCGCGTTCCGCCTCTATCCGGTTGATTTCCGAGGCTGTGATCCGGCGCAGCTCTGATTTATAGGGTACCCAGAATTCTTCCGCCCAGGGAGAATCCTCGGTCGCCGTTGATGTTTGCTCAATCTTTCGCTCCAGCACCCGGGCTATGGCAATTGACAGTCGCTCGGTTTCAACGGGTTTGAGCACATAATCGATCGCCGCCACGCCAAAGGCTTCCACTGCAAATTTATCAAAGGCGGTCACAAAAATAATTGCCGGCTTTTTTTGAAGGCCGGAGAGGTTTTGCGCGACCTCCAGCCCGGTCATGCCAGGCATCGCGATGTCAAGCAGCAACAGGTCCGGTTCCAGCTGTTCAGTCAACCGGATTGCAGCTTCGCCATCACTGGCGGTGCCGACCAAGTTGATATGCTCTTGCCGCGCGCACAAGAGTTGCAAGCGTTCAATCGCTAGCGGTTCGTCATCAACGATCAGTGTATTAAGCTGTGATGGTGTCAGAGTGTCATCGTCTGCCATAATCAGATATCCGCTAAGAGAGGCATGGTTAGTTCGGCAACAAAGCCGCCTGTTTCAGGAGAATGGGTTTTCAGCTTGGCCTGAGAACCAAATCTGGTCTCCAGCCGGTCACGAACATTGGCAAGCCCGATGCCGCTATTCTGGTCACTGGATTTGGCTTGTGTGGCTGGCCGTGCTTCGCCATCATCAGCTACTGTGAGTTTCAGGAAATCACCTTCTTCCATCGCACTGATAGTGATTGTCACCGGGCGTTTGGAATGCGCGACCCCGTGTTTGATCGCGTTTTCGACAAGCGGTTGCAGGATCAGCCCCGGCACCAGCACATCCATCAGCGCATCGGGAATATGGGTTTCTGTTTTGAGCCGTTTGGGAAAACGCACTGCCTCAATATCAAGGTAAAGATTTTGCAGATGCACTTCTTCGGACAGCGCAACATCCTCCAGCGGATCGCCAGACAGGCTGGTGCGATAGAATTTCGACAGGTTGAGGATCATCTTTTCCGCTTCCTCAGGCTGGCTGCGCATGACCAGAGTGCTCAGACTGTTGAGTGTATTGAAAAGGAAATGCGGGTTCACCTGATAGCGCAAACTGCGCAGCTCCGCATCCTGCGCCGCCTGGGCGAAACGTGCGGCCTTGCGTTCGACGGTGCGCACTGCGCTCGCATAGCTGAGTGTCAGGTATAGCGAGGCCCAACTGATGATGAAGAAAAACCGCGAGACACTGTCTTCGACAATGGCCTGCAGGGCATAGTTTTCTTTCTCCATATATTCGCGCATCTTTTCCAAATGCGCTTCGTCAAACAGGCTTTGGGGATCGTAAACGTTGAACATGTAATAGTTGAAGGCACCAATCGCGATGGCGCAGGGAATCGCGCCTGCAAAAGCGGTAATGATCCGGGTGGACAGGGCCTTGTCTTCAAATAGCAGCAGCAGCCGGTACAGCAGATAGGTTATGGCGATTCCCAACACTGTCACAACCACACGGCGCAACGCCAGTTCGTCCTGCGCTGGCCAGTCGCTGACCGCAGCTCGAATGGTAATAATAATCACATAAAATAGCCAAAAGCCGAGGATCGACAGGATGGCGACCTGTTGCCCGACCGATGTTTTGTGATGTCCGATGTCGAATTTTCTCATTGAGCGCCCATTTTTGTTATTGCCTTACAGCTTAGGACGAAATGGTATCAATTGTCTCTATCGCAATTGTACCCGGTCGAAACATAGTTGCGGTTGGTCGAAACCTTTGTTCGTGACCCGCCAAATTACGCCGATATTTTAACATCATAAGCGGCTTTGCGTCGTGATCTTTGAATGAATCTGGCTGCGTTTAACCAAATGCTAACCATGTTTTGGTCCAATGGCTCTCGTGGATGAAGGACCGCGTGTTGCAGAGTAGGAGTTACGATGGCCAAAGATATGCAAGTGATACCCGGGGCGATGACGCTAGCGGAAATGAAAGAATTTGCGGGCTTTGGTTCGGCCACCCAGCGTTACATCCGCCGCTCCCTTGATATTGGTCTTGATCGGGCCGATGCCGTGCAAACCTGGTCTCGCGATGCGGTTGAAGAAGCCGGTATCAAAGTACAGATGAAACTCTACCAGCGGCTCGCCGATATCCGCAAAGCCATTCCCCAAGATTGTGCCATTGACGGCATTGAAAAATTCATGCCTGCCCTGATTGCGCTTTCCGCCTATGATCTGGGGCAGGGGCGGATAAACAGCTTTCCCGCCTACCGTTTTCTTTACGAACGCCTGCTTGGCCCCGATGCACGGCCTTGGCTCCCTGGCAGTTTTTGTGCCGCGGCGTCCCTGCCGCATTTGCACCCGAAGACACGAAAGGGCTTGCTGCAGTCGATTAGCGAAGCGGCAGCAACTGCCCCCGGCTGGTCAACTCGCGAGCCCAGCTTTTTCCCCGAATGGGTCGAGAAAGTGGATATCAACAAGGCAGCGCACTAAGCGGTTTCCGTCCTCCCCTCTCTGGGCGCGATATTAATTGAGAATCAGTGACACAGGTCGTCTGATCACATGATCCTTGCGCCAAATAACCCTTGCTCTGGTTGGGCTACTCCATAACAGTGGAACAGCGGCCTGCCATCAACCTCGCTGAGGAGAGCAAAAGGATATGTATCGTTTTTTGACATTCATGGCGGCTTGCCTGTTTCTGGGCTTGCCCGGACCGGCGCTGGCCAGCGATGCGATTTTCCCCGTAGGCGGCACCGTAGGCCTTGCACCACCGGGTGCCATGACAAGGGCAGATAGTTTTGCCGGTTTTCAGGATAGCGCAGAAAGTGCATCGATATTGATCGTCGAATTTCCAGCGGAAGCCTATGCTGAACTGGCATCTATGTTCGGTTCCGAGAAACTCGCTGCGTTGGTGACGATCGACGCACCTGTAGAATCGTTGAAACTTGCGGGTGACATTGATGCGTTGCTGGCAGCAGGTTCGCAGACACAGCAGGGCATTGAATACCGCAAATGGGTGATGATTGCAGGCAGTGCCGAAACCACGGCCATGGTGACCGTGCAGATACCATCGACCAGCACGGCTTATCCTGACGCGCAAGTCCTGGAGGCTCTGCAATCCGTACGTTTCCAGCCGCGAGGGTCGCTGGAAGACGAAATAGCGGGGTTGCCATTCACGCTGGTGGAACGGGCTGATTTCCGGGCTATACGCACTTTGGCCGGCAGCGGTTTGATTATGACCGATGGTCCCAAAGACGTGGTGGCCGACGCATCTCAACCGCTGGTGATCGTTGCTTCCAGCCTGGGCTCCAATCCGGTGATTGGCACGCTGGATGAGGATCAGCGCATGCAATTGGCCCTTAACGCCATGCAAGGCCTGAATTTCAAGGATTTCCAAGCCGACGCCACTGATATTGAAGAGGATGGCGATGTGGTTATCACAGGAAGCGGCACGAACCCGGACGGCCAGAAAATGATGCTCCGCCAAATCATGCGTTTCGCAAACAGCGGCCATGTCCGCACAGTTTGTATTTTCACGGCCGAGCAAGATGTGTCCGGACGCTGTGACGAGGTCGGGCAGGCGGTAGTCTTAAAGGGTGATAGCGAAAGCGCAACGCCGGAAGAATAGCGTACTTAGGCTGATAGCAAGTTTAAGGCCTGTGGGCGGCGTATCAGGCGGCCTGGATGCTGTCGGGTAGCGCCGCTTCGAACTCGCTTTCTGCAAGATCGATCAGATGCCGGTCATCCTCGTTCCACGGGTGGAAGCCGGGCAGGAAGAATTTGACCCACGGTATAATGATTTTACGCGCCACACCCGGTTTTGCGAGCAGGAAGCCGAAAAGCTTCATCTTGGTGCGAAAGCCTGTAAATCCGTCTTGTGCCAGCAGGTCGAGCGTGTCGGTATAGCGGTTGGTCCAGAAATTTCGGGTGATGACGAGCATCAGCAGCGATTTGACTTTCCACCGCTGCCAGCGGGACCAGTCACGGGTCGCATAGAGCCAGGTATCATAGGCAACACCCTTATGCTCAATCTCTTCGAGTGCATGCCAGCGCCACAGGTCGGCCGTTTCCTTGTCGGCATTGGCGAAATGCTGCGGATTGGCGATAAATTGCTGCGCCATGATCGCGGTAAAATGTTCGAGGATCATCGTCGCGCCAAGATTAGCAACGGCAGGGCGGTCTTTGGTCATTTCGAGCGACTCGATGACGCGTCTTTCGATTTTGCTGGTATCATAACCGGCTTCTTCCACGCGGCGGTTAAGCGCAACATGCTCACGGGTGTGGATGATCTCCTGTTTGACGAAGGCGCGGATTTCTTTTTGCAGTTTTTCCGGTGTAACGTCGCGAAACGCCTTTACGCTTTCGATAAAAAACGCCTCGCCGCGCGGAAAAGTAAGGGAAAGCGCGTTATAAAAAGCTGTCGCAACGGGATCATTGTTCAGCCACCAGCGGCCGGGTTTATGCGCGGCATCGCGACCAAAGCGGCGATCGCGCGGCGTGATCTGATGATCTTTCGGCGTTGGCGTATCAATCGTTTCCGGCCCGGCTTGCAAGTTGCTATGCATATTCATAAGGGGTTCGCTTTTTCACAAAATGGGGGTAGTCTACATTTTGGATATTAGGGTTACTTACATAGATGTCAATAGCTAAACGACGCCTCTCGCCGGAAGAAAGCCGCAGCATGGCGCTGGCGGCTGCCCGCGATTTATTAATCGAAGCAGGTCCGCAAGCGGTCACGCTCAAAGCCGTCGCTTCACGGATCGGGCGGACACATGCCAATCTGCTGCACCATTTCGGCTCCGCATCGGGACTGCAAAAATCGCTCGCGCAATATCTTACCGACCAGGTTTGCGGTTCTATTGCCGAGGCGGTGCTGAAATCGCGTACCGGGGAGGGTTCGGTACGCGACATTGTCGATCTGACCTTTGATGCTTTTGACAAGCAGGGGGCCGGCGCCTTGTCTTCATGGATGTTGCTGACCGGCAATGAAGATGCACTCGACCCGATTGTCGATGCGATTCATGCGCTGGTCGACGAAGTTGGTGAAGGCGGCCATGAAGATCGCGAGATGCATGAGGATACGCTGACGCTGGTGCTGATGGCCCTGGGTGACGCGCTGATCGGGGAGCGACTGGCTGACTCGCTGGGTCTGACACGCCATAGCGCGCGTGATCTGGCGGAACGGCATCTGGAAAGTGCGCTGGATCGCTGGAAATGCGAGCATGAGAATTAGACCGCCAATATTTTGACGGCCAATTCCTCTGAAATGGACCAAATTACCAACTATTTTACGCAGCTTTACATATAGTGTTTCCATAGCGCCTATCGACGACGCCGAGTTTGTAACAGCGGGGAAATGCTATGGAATATCGTCCCGAGATCCCGGGATCACAGCGGACATTGCACCCTGATGATCCGGCCCTTCATCTTGTGGGGGACAGCGCAGCGATTGAAGAGGTACGCAGCCTGATCCGCTATGCGGCGGCGACCACAATACCTGTGATGATCACCGGGCCTTCTGGTTGCGGCAAGGAGGTGGTTGCAAAATCATTGCATCGCTGCTCCGAGCGGGCGGGCGAGAAATTTGTCGGGGTGAATTGTGGGGCTATACCCAGAGATCTGCTGGAATCCGAACTGTTCGGGCATGAAAAAGGCAGTTTTACCGGCGCGATAGCGCAGCGCATCGGACAGTTTGAAGATGCCAGCAAGGGGACGTTATTTCTCGACGAAATAGGCGATATGCCTTTTGATATGCAGGTCAAATTGCTTCGCGTGCTGGAGGAAAAACAGATCGAGCGAGTCGGCAGCACAGGAGCCATCCCGATTGATACGCGGATCATTTCGGCCACCCATCAGAATCTGGATCAAGCCATTACCGAAAAGCGCTTTCGCGAGGATCTTTTTTACCGGCTTTCGGTCTTTCCCATCGACATCCCACCGCTAAAGGAACGCCGGGATGATATTGCGCCGCTGATCCACCACTTCATTCAGCAGATTGGCGGCGAAGCCATATATTTTACCGCCGAGGCTATGGAAATATTGGAAAATTATGCCTGGCCCGGTAATGCCCGTGAACTGCGCAATATTATCGAACGGGCGGTCCTTTTATTCCCCGGCATGATGATATCTGCAAGCCAGGTATCCACGCTGTTTCGCCGCCGGGCGTCCAATGCGCCCACCTATCAGGCAGATTCCCTGCCATCCCGTTTTCCCGGTGCACCGGAAGCGCGTCCATTCATGGATCAGTCGGATCGCCGCGGGACGCTGGGCGGCGGCTTTGACCTTAAAAAACATCTCATGCAGGAGGAGCGCAAATATCTGCTTTCCGCGCTGAGAATGGCGGAGGGCGTGGTCGCGGAAGCGGCGCATCTGGTCAGTCTGCGCCGAACAACCTTTGTTGAAAAAATGCGGCGTCACAAGATCGAACGCAAGATGGCGCTGGGCGACCCGCGTTCGGGACTCGTCGCTGGATCAATCCGTAGCGAATAGCTGATCATCGTCGGCAAAGGCCTTGAACTCAAGGGCATTGCCGCTGGGGTCGCGGAAAAACATCGTAGCCTGTTCCCCGGTCTCACCGCGGAAGCGGACGGTCGGTGGGATCACGAATTCTGTTTCGTGCTGTTTCAATCGCTCTGCCAGTGCTTCCCATTGGGGCATCGTCAGAACCACACCAAAATGAGGCACAGGTACATTTTCGCGGTCCACCGGCTTGGTAACGGCGCTTGGCTTGGCGTCGGTATCAAGATGGGTGACTATCTGATGACCGTAGAGGTTGAAATCAATCCAGTGATCGTTGCTTCTACCTTCTTCGCAGCTCAGCAAATCGCCATAGAAATGACGGGCGGCTGCCAGATCATTGACTGGGAAGGCGAGGTGAAAGGGGCGGTGTTCAATGTTCAAAATTCTGCTCCTTTTTCTTGGGCGCGGCGAGCGCGAAGCAATGATCAATATCCAGCTCTGACTGATTTTTCTGTCGGATGCTCATTTCCTCGCGAATCTGGGTGAGAATCACATCGCTTTCATTACCACTTTTGCCCTCCCCCCGCATCGTTTCACGCGCCCGGTTGTCGAGAACAAAGGCCAAAGTCTTCAAATCTTGCGCCATTTTGGACAGTTTTTCCCGCCGATAGACCTCTTCATAAGCAAGCTGCATCATCGCCGCGCACTGATTCAGGGTTGGTTTGGGTTTGGCGGGAAGCTCTGTATCCAGCAGCGGCAGACATTTCCCCATCTCTTCGGCAACCACGTCCTGCGGCTCGCCGACATTCTTGACCTTCGCCTGTTGATCGGCAACCGCCGCCAAAATGGCATCGCGCACCTGCTCCCGGGACTGACCGGTTTCGAGCATGACTCTTTCACCGACCTGCCCGGCATAGACCCGGCCCCGTTCGGTGAGCAGAGGATAGGAAAGGGCGCTTTCAATTCCGCGTTCCTGTTCCGATGCGACGATCGCAAAAGCGGCAACGCAGGACAGGTCACGCTTGTGAACTTCGGTCAGCGGTGTTGCCTGGGGCCTCGTATCGGCTGGCATGGGTTGAGCAAGCGCCATCAATATCAACATTATTTTTTCCATGACACTCCTATAGCGGCGCACGGGCGCTGCCAGCAAACTGCAAATTGCGAGATAGTCTTTTCCTGCAGTTCTGCCGAAATGATATTCCAGAATGGCGTTGTATAAACATGTTAATACAAGCGGCATCCAAAATGAACGGGCGACGGGATCGGCAATTAATGTTTGAACCTGCCCGCCGAAAACGGCACAAGCCGCCGGTGCATATTGTCGTCGATCTCCTCCGCAAATATCCGTTCTGGCTGTCACTAATTGCAGGGGCGCTATCGGCAACCGGATTTGCGCCGCTAGGCTTTTGGCCGGTCAGCCTGCTCGCACTGGCTTTGTGGATCGCGATTATTGATGGTGTCGAAAGCCGAAAAGCCGCGTTCTGGGCCGGTTGGCTATTTGGTCTCGGACATTTTATTGTCGGGCTGAACTGGATCGCCAAAGCCTTTACCTTTCAGGCGGCGATGCCCGAATGGCTGGGCTATATCGCGGTGGTTTTGCTCTCGCTCTATCTGGCCGTCTACCCCGCACTGACGGCGCTCGGCGCATGGTGGTTGGGCAGGGGACGGCCGGTAGTTTTTGTTCTCGCCCTCGCTGGTTTGTGGATCATAACCGAATGGTTGCGCAGCTGGGTTTTCAGCGGATTCATATGGAATCCGCTTGGTGTGATAGCGGTCGACGCCAGGCACGCTTTGAGTGCCCGGTCCATTGGAACTTATGGCCTTTCCGGCGTGATCATTGGCATTTCCGGTCTTGTCGGTTCGGCGGTTGGCGGAGTGATCGCCCTGAAATGGCGGATCATTATTCGCAGAGTCTTTGATCTTGCTATAGTCGCATTGGGTGCCGGAATATTGGCACTGATCGGCAGCGGCGGCGATCTTCCCGGTTCAACTAAGCAGCCCAATATCACCGTCGTCCAGCCCAATATCGGACAGCAGGATAAATGGCAGGCCGGTTATGAAGAGCAGAATCTTGCCAAACTTGCCGGGTTGACCAGACGCAAAGATGAAGAACCGCGGATTTTGTTTTGGCCGGAAGCTGCGATACCTGACTATCTCGAGGCCGGTTATCCGCAGCGCTATTATTACGGTCGTTCACCGGAGATCGTTCGGGCTCAACTGGCCAGTTTGATGAAACCCGGTGACGTACTGGTGCTCGGCGCGCTCAAGCTGGAATTTGATGATGCTGGCGCGCCCGATGAAAGGCGGGCCATTGGTGCGCGCAATAGCGTATTTGCCATGGACGCGGATCGCGAATTGCTGGGCCGCTATGACAAGAGCCATCTTGTGCCCTATGGCGAATATCTGCCGATGCGGCCGCTTCTTTCGGCTATCGGATTGTCGCGGCTGGCGCCTGGAGATTTTGACTTTTGGCCGGGTCCGGGTCCGCGCTCGCTGGATCTGGGGGCATTTGGCAAAGTCGGCCTTCAGGTTTGCTACGAAATTATCTTTTCGGGCCAAGTCGTGCACCGGGAGGATCGGCCCGACTTTATTTTCAATCCCTCAAACGATGCCTGGTTCGGCGCGTGGGGGCCACCGCAACATCTCGCCCAGGCACGGCTGCGTGCGATCGAAGAGGGGCTTCCGATCATCCGCTCCACACCGACCGGTATATCGGCGGTTATTACCAGCAAGGGCGATGTGGTTGAAAGCATTCCCATGGGACAGGCTGGCCGGATTGATACCAAATTACCCCCGCCGGAAAGCCCCACAGTTTTCGCGCAATATGGCAATATTCTGTCGCTGGGTTTCGCGCTGATTTTACTCATCTGTGCCATTGCCATACGGCTTCGTGCGCGCTAAGGAGCGCATATAAACCTTTCTTTATATCCGAACCCGCGCCCCCAGGCGGCAAATACTAGGAAAAACCATGCGTTCTGAATTTATCTTCACCTCCGAATCTGTATCCGAAGGCCATCCCGACAAGGTATCGGATCAGATTTCCGATGCGATCGTCGATCTGTTTCTGTCCAAAGATCCCGAAGCGCGGGTTGCTTGCGAAACCCTGACGACAACCGATCGGGTCATTCTGGCCGGTGAAGTGCGCGGTAAAGGAATGATCGATACCGATGGCAATTGGGCGCCCGGCGCTCAGGAAGAAATCCAGACGGTTGTTCGCGAGACGGTTAAGAAAATTGGCTATGAGCAAGAAGGCTTTCACTGGCAGAACCTGACCTTTGAAAACCATCTTCACCCGCAATCCGCCCATATCGCACAGGGCGTGGATGAAAGCGGCAACAAGGATGAAGGCGCGGGCGACCAGGGCATCATGTTCGGCTATGCCAGTGATGAGACGCCTGACCTGATGCCGGCAACGCTGCAATATTCTCACCAGATATTGAAGCAGATGGCGGCGGATCGGCATAGCGGCAAGGCTCCATTCCTCGAGCCGGACAGCAAGAGCCAGGTGACCCTGCGCTATGTCAATGAAGTGCCGGTGGAAGCGACCGCCCTGGTTGTCTCGACGCAGCATGCGCCCGGCTATTACAAGGATAGCGACAACCCGGCGCTGTACGAAGAACTGCGGGAATATGTCATGGGCGTGTTCCATTCGGTGCTGCCGGACGGCTTCATCACCGACAATACGGTCATTCACGTGAACCCCACCGGGCGTTTTGAAATTGGCGGCCCGGACGGTGACGCAGGCCTTACCGGTCGTAAGATCATTGTTGATACTTATGGCGGTGCGAGTCCCCATGGCGGCGGCGCTTTTTCTGGCAAAGATCCCACGAAAGTGGACCGCTCGGCCGCCTATATCACGCGCTATCTGGCAAAAAATATTGTCGCAGCGGGCTTTGCCAAACGCTGTGCGATCCAGCTTTCCTACGCCATTGGCGTGGCGGAACCGCTGTCCATCAACGTAGACCTGCATGGCACCGGCACGGTCAGCGAAGAAAAGCTGGAAGAAATCCTGCCGAAACTGGTGCGCTTGACGCCAAAAGGCATTCGCACCCATCTCGGCCTCAACAAGCCGATATACAGCCCCACGGCGGCCTATGGACATTTCGGACGCAAGGCTGATGGCGGTCTTTTCACTTGGGAAAAGATCGATTTAGTGGATGCGCTGAAAGCGGCTGTCTAAATCCGGTAATGGGTGCTAACCGCGCCGCATGACTAGCAAGCAGAATCAAGACCCCACCACTATCCGCCAGCTTTATGGCCGCAGGCAGGGCCATGCCCTGCGCGAGGGCCAGGTGGAGCTCGTCGAAAAGCTGCTACCGCAAATAAGTGTGCCGACAGAGGGTCCGGTGTCCTCTGCGACACTATTTGGCGATGACCGGCCGCTACACTTTGAGATTGGTTTTGGTGCGGGCGAGCATATGGCCGCGCGCGCCGACATGCTGCCGAATCACGGTTTCATCGGTTGCGAGCCCTATCTGAACGGCGTTGTCGGCGCATTGCAGCATGTTCGTGAAGGAATATTACCCAATATTCGGCTGCATATGGGCAATGCGCTCGACGTTCTGGAACGTATACCGGACGGTGCATTGAGCTTTGTCTATTTGCTGCACCCGGACCCCTGGCCAAAGGCACGTCACGCCAAGCGGCGGTTTATGAACCACGGCCCGGTCGATATGATTGCGGCCAAGCTGAAGCCCGGCGGAGAGTTTCGTTTTGGCACCGATCATCCGGTCTATCTGGAATGGGCGATGATGATCATGAACCAGCGCAGCGAGTTTAACTGGCTTAGCGAAGGGCCAAAAAGCTGGCTGATCCGTCCGGGTGGATGGCCCGAAACGCGTTATGAAGCCAAGGCGCGGCGGCAAGGGCATGAGGTCTGGTATTTCCGCTATCAACGGAAATGAGATTGTAGAGCGGTTTCACGTTAACAGCGTTTTACTGCAATCTATATTTGAATCGCCTTGTAAACAGCGAGTTAACCGCGATTTTGTTGGTCGCCGTAGGTATTTTGTTAACCCTCCCAATCTATAAATTGCTTAACCAAAAAGACTGGTCGCACAGCTATTGGATTTTCTAGGAGGCCACGCATAGGAATGGGCGGCATTTCATCAAATACTGACGTGGCAGATGCCGCACCCGCAATCGCGGGCAGCGCTACCCCGGCTGACCTGAATATTCAGTCCCGCAACCGGCACTTTGCCAATGCGGCGATGGAGCGTCGGCACTGGGTTGGCGGCGACCCCTATGCGACAGCATTTTTTAACGCATTATCGATCACATTCCCGAAAGGCGAAACCTTCTTCATGAAGGTTCTTAAACAATATCGCGACGATGCGCCTGAGAAACTCGCTCGGGAAATTCGCGGCTTTGTGCAGCAAGAGGCCGTCCATAGCCGCGAACATCTGTTCTTTAACAAGCATATCGAAGAATCAGATTTTGATATCTCACGTCTCGAACAGACGCTGAGCGATGTCATCGACAATATTGCGAGCAAGCCGCTCATCATGCAACTGGTTGCGACAACCTGTCTCGAACATCTGACCGCAATCATGGCGGCTGAGTTTATTGCCAATCCGAAGCATTTTCAGGATGCCGACGAAGAGCAACGCAAAATGTGGCTTTGGCACGCCTCCGAAGAGGTTGAGCACAAGGGTGTCGCTTATGATACCTGGTTGCACGTGACCAGAGACTGGAGCCGGACAAGACGCTGGGCAACCAAGTCGCTGTTCATGGTTCGCATCTCCATGGGCTTCGCCAAAAACCGCGCCAAAGGTATTTTCGACCTGTTGCGGCAGGACGGTATTTCCGGTCCGCGCGCATGGTTTGGCTTCTTGCGCTATGCGTTGGTCAGTCCTGCTCCATTCCGGCGAACCCTGTTGCCATGGTTTCAGTTTTTCCTGCCCGGATTTCATCCCTGGAACAAAGATGATCGCGACCTGATTCAACTCGCTGAAAGCGAATATGAAGCCGCGATCATGGATCAACCCGGGCAGGAAGATAAGATTGCCACCTTGGGCGAGCGTGAAGCGAAGAAGCGCTTAAACAAAGTTGCGTAACAGCCTCACGCGGCGAGCGGTCGTATGACATCGCTTTCCATGTCGCCCTCCAGGGACAGCTGAAACTCAACAGCTGCAACGGAACTGTTGCGCCCCTTGCTAAACCGGGGTGCCGTCCGGCCTGTGCGACGAAAGCCCAGCTTAGTAAGGACATTTCCTGACGCCGGATTATCGACGAAGTGGCTTGCCACAATTTCGCGATGGCCAAGAGCCTTCGCCGTGCTCAGTGCAGCGCGCCCGGCTTCCGTGGCATAACCCAGGCCCCAATGGTCGCGGCCAATCCAGTAGCCAAGCTCAACGCTACCATCGGCCATAAGGTCGATACCGCAAGTGCCCACCAGGCAGGGCGCACCCGCCGTCCGCCGATAGATCAGCCAGCGCGGGCTTTTGGGGTTTTGTGGCAGCGACAGGAAATGATCTGCATCATCGCGGCTATAGGGCCATGGTGCACTGGCCAGATTACGGACAATTGCTTCGTCATTAATCGCTTGATACAGCGCATCCGCGTCTTCGGGCCAACCCGGTCTTAACAATAATCTTGGCGTTCTAGCAAACATCGGGACTCTCCGTTTTTTGGCTAACCTAGGCCAAAGTCAAAAAATTTAACCGCCCCTGTGTTGGTTTGACCGCCCCCTACAATGGAGCGATGACAACGCAGTGACATTTTCGACAGGGAGAGACAAAAAAAGGGAGAGGGGGTGACCCTCTCCCTGAAATCTGGTGGTTCTTTTTGAACCATCCGGGTCATCCCTCAAAGGACAACCCGTTATCGATTGTCCGGTTATTCGGCGGCTTCCGCCATGGCATCGACTGACACATATTTGCGGCCGAGCTTGCCCTTGTGGAATTCCACTTTGCCATCAATGAGCGCAAATAGGGTGTGGTCTTTGCCCATACCGACATTGCGACCCGGATGGGTCTTGGTTCCGCGTTGGCGGATAATAATATTGCCAGCCACAACAGCTTCGCTGCCATATTTCTTGACGCCTAAACGGCGGCCTTCTGAATCACGGCCGTTACGCGACGAACCGCCTGCTTTCTTATGTGCCATGGCTTAGTCCTTCTTCTTCGCAGCCGGTTTTTTAGCGGCTGGCTTTTTTGCTGGAGCTTTTTTGGCTGCAGCTGGTTTTGCTTCTGTTTTAGCAGCGGCCTTTTTCGGCGCTGGCTTGGCAGCAGCTTTCTTTGCTGGAGCTGCTTTCTTTGCAGGCGCAGCTTTTTTCTCAGCAGCCGGCTTGTCTTCAGCAGGCTTAGCAGTTTCTTTCTTAGGAGCAGCCTTTTTCGCGGCTTTCGCAGCACCGATAGCACTGATCTTCAGCACAGTATGCTGCTGACGATGGCCATTTTTGCGGCGATAGTTGTGCCGGCGGCGCTTTTTGAAGATAATGACCTTCTCGCCTTTTTCCTGCGCAACAATTTCAGCAGCCACGGTCAGGCCTTTGACGTCTTTCATTTCACCGCCGTCACCGGCCAGCAAAACGTCATCAAGGGTTACCGAATCACCTGCTTCACCGGCAAGTTTTTCGACTGCGATTATATCTCCTGCGGCAACACGATATTGTTTACCGCCGGTGCGCACTATAGCGAACATGGCATTTTTCCGTTTCAATCTTGTGGTTCCAGCGCGCAAGCAAGGAAACGCGAGTCTCTCGGCTCACGCTGGAAAGAGTGCGCAGCTACTAGATGGGCATGGCTGTGTCAACCAGTATTGGCCGATTTTTAGGCAAGTTTCTGCTTTCAACTGGTCTGGCCTTCACGGCGAAGCAACCGCGCCCTTTCATCCCCGTGCAAAGGCCATTGCAGCAGCAATCACCGCAGCCTAAAGGTGCCTCTATGAAATTATCGCTGTTTTTGCTTCCGGTCCTTGGCCTGTCTTTGTCCGCCTGCGCTATGCAAGGAAGTGATTTTCCTTCCCTTGCAAAGCGACCCTATGAGGATGGCCCGGCAATAACGGATACAGCGGCGCCAACTCCAGAAATGATGGCTACATTGCCTGCGGCGCTCGGAAACGCTGTCGATGCGGCGGTTCGGCAGAGCAACACCGCCCATCAGGCTTTTCTGGTTGATCTGCCGAAAGTGAAGCAAAGTGTATCGGCAGCGCGCGGGGCTGCACCATCCAGCGAATCATGGGTGGTAGCGCAGGTGGAGCTTTCTTCATTGGAGATGGATCGCAGTCCCTCGGTATCTGCGCTGGCGGATATTGATGCACTATACATGGAGCGGCTTGATCAGGAATTTTCCGGCGGAAAAAAAGGAGCTGCTGCCATCATCGCGCAGTTTCGGGAAAAAATTGAGGCGCAGGTTTCCTCCCAGCAACAGGAAATCGAAAAACTGAAATCGAGCATACGTTAAAAAGGGTTATTTTTGGGCGGCTTCCACTGCCGCTTTATGAGCCTTTGCATTCTCGACATAATGGGCAACACCCATTCGCATGCCTGCAATGGCCGGTTCGGGCAGATCGCGCATATATTTGGCTGGTGACCCGGCCCACAGCTGCCCCGTCGGAATTCGTTTATTGGGCGTTAGTGTTGCGCCCGCGGCGAGCATCCCATCGCCTTCAATCACGCACCCATCCATTACAGTGGTGCTAAGGCCTACAAAAGCGCGATCTTCCAGTGTCGCCCCATGGAGCATGACCATATGACCCACCAGCACGTCATCCCCGATAATTGTCGGATGGCCATTGGGTGTGGCCGGTGTGGCACTGTCGCAGTGGATGGTAGTGCCATCCTGAATATTGCTGCGCGCGCCGATTTTAATGTAATTGACGTCAGCGCGGATCACACAATTATACCAGATGCTCGATTCCGGGCCGATTTCGACATCGCCAATAATCTTGCAGCCCGGCGCGATGAAGGCCGATTCGTGGATTTTCGGCGTTTTGCCGTTAAAGGGCAGGATAAGAGGATCATTCATTTAGATGTTTCCTTACAATAGGTGACATGACGAACCAGATCGCTTTCAGGATCGACTTTCGGATGATCGAAATCAAGCTCTGGTAAATGCTTCATATTCAGCCGTTCCATCACTGCTCTGCTGCGATGATTATGTTCGCTGGTAATGGCCCAGATTTGTTCATCGGGGAATGTTGCCGCTGACCATTCACAGCATTTTTTGGCGGCTTCGGTCACATAGCCTTTGCCCCATTGTGCAAAAGCCAATCGCCACCCGATTTCCAACCTGTCACAAACAGGTGTACCTTCACCACCCCTGATGATGCCGCACCATCCGATCAGCTCGTTTTGTGCTTTTGTTTCCAGCGCCCAGAAGCAATGGCCGTGCTCTTGCTGATAATCTTGTTGCCATGTGATGAGATCTGCAACTTGCTGGTGCGTCATGATCGGGCCCAGTGTTTTTCTCACTCTCGGGTCACTGTTTATTGCATGGAAAATATCAAGATCACTTTCCCGCCATTCGCGCATGACCAACCGTTCTGTCTCAAGCAGGAATTCAGACATGAAGCGTGCTTGCAGCATTTGCGCCAAGGATTGTCGAAGAGCCACTAGACGGCATTATTCAGCAGCTCCGTCATGTATCGGATTTCCAGTCTTTGGCTTCGATTCGGTAAACAACGGTTGGATTTAGCTCCTCCCCATAATTGGGATCGTGAAAATCCAGTTCAGGTTTGTGAGTCATGCCCAGTCTTTTCATCAAACCTAGCGAGGGCTCATTGCCCGAAACCGTCAACGCCACCACGAAAGGGGCTTCGTGGCGTTCAAACGCAAGGTCCATGGCGGCGGTAGCGGCTTCTCTTGCATAGCCTTGCCCCCAGACATCTTCGCGCAGCCGCCAGCCTATTTCATAAGCTCCGGTCAGTTTCGGTTGCGGCGCATTAACGCGTTTCAACCCGCAAAAGCCGAGCAAGGCCTGATCGGACTTGCGTTCCACGATCCAGAAGGTGTGCCCGAAATCGCGGTCATAGCCCCTGATCCTTTCAACTGCTTCGAGAAATTTTTCACGGGTCTGGACGCCACCTAACCAGCGAGTGACTTTGGGCGTGTTGAGATAGGTCATGAAAGGATCAATATCTTCGTCACGCCAACCACGCAGGCGCAGCCGTTCAGTTTCCAATATAACGTCACTCATGGAGCAGCCGGGCTGCATCAGCAGCGAAATAGGTGAGGATACCAGAACAGCCAGCGCGTTTGAACGCGATCAACTTTTCCATCATCAAGGCATCGCGGTCACCAATGCCGGCGGCGGCCCCAGCAGCGACCAGTGCATATTCACCCGATACCTGATAGGCGAAGACCGGCACGTTAAATTCGCTTTTGGCGCGATAGATGATGTCGAGATAGGCGAGGCCGGGTTTGACCATCACGCTGTCAGCGCCTTCGGCAATATCCAGAGCGATTTCACGCATCGCCTCATCGCTATTGGCGGGGTCCATCTGATAGCTTTTCTTATCGCCTTTCAGGGTACCGCTAGATCCGACAGCATCCCGGAACGGTCCGTAAAAGGCGCTGGCATATTTGGCGGCATAAGCCATGATCTGCACATTGTGATAGTGCGCCAGTTCCAGCGTATCCCGAATGGCACCAACCCTGCCGTCCATCATATCAGACGGTGCGATGATATCCGCACCGGCATTGGCCTGGTTCAGTGCCTGCTTGGTCAGCATGTCGAGTGTGCGGTCATTCTCAACATAGCCATTGGAGTCAATCAGCCCATCCTGCCCGTGGGTAGTATAGGGATCGAGCGCGACATCTGTAAGTACACCGATATCATCCCCCAGAGCATCTTTGATGGCTTTGGTGGCGCGGCACATGAGATTATCGATGTTGAGCGCCTCCGTGCCATCGTCACTCCGTTTGTCTGCCGGTGTATTCGGGAATAAAGCAACACATGCGATCCCAAGATCGCGGGCCTCTTTGGCGCGCTCGACGATCAAGTCGACAGACCAGCGTGACACACCGGGGAGCGAGGTAATCGGTTCCTCGACATTTTTGTCATCCGAAATAAAGAGCGGCCAGATCAGATCAGCCGGGGTCAGATGGTTTTCGCGAACCATTGCGCGGCTCCATGCAGAAGCGCGGGTGCGGCGCAGACGGGTTCGGGGGAAGGTGGGATTTTGGCTCATGTTGATCTAATATAGAGAGGCGGCTCCGTAGGGCAATTGAAATAGCATTGTGAACAGCTTGCAGACACCGCCCGCATCTTTTACGCTGTTGTAAAGATTTGCGGGATGCGGCCTGTCAAAACATCATTTTCACTATTCACCCAGTCTCCATTCAAGAAGGAAGATTTTATGCCTGTGAGATCCCGCTTGCTTGTTCCACTATTATTGGCTGCCACTCTCGCTTTGTCGGCCTGTGGCAGTGCGGATGATGAAAATAGCCTTACTGGTGCTTTCAACAAAAGCTTTGATGAAAGCTGGAATACGGAATTTGTCGCTGGATGCGTGACAGAATCCAAAAAGGCTGGTGCACCGGAATCTCAGGCAGCACCTATATGTAATTGTCTGGCGGAAGAACTGGGCAAGACTCTTGACGGGATCAGCGAAAAAATGAATCCGCCGGAGGCAAAGCTGGAAGCGGCAACCGATATTTGCCTTGGCAATATCTAAAGCTTTAGCTGATTGATGCTTTGCTGAGCCGGCTGATTTCCCGTTGTTTTTTCGGGCCCGTTGATGCGCTTTTCAACGTGCCAAGAGCGGCACCTGGCTCGACTTGCTGCAAACGCTTCAACTCGCTCTTGAACTTCCTCAGTTCCTTGCCGCCCAGTTCGGCGCGCTGGACGAATTTAACCGAATTGGGGTTGATCGTCCTGCCATTACGATAGAGCTCATAGTGAAGATGGGGGCCAGTCGACAGACCGGTGGAACCGATATAGCCGATAATCTGGCCCTTTCGGACTTTGCGACCATTGCTAACGGCGATCCGGCTCATATGAGCATAACCGGAAGCAAGGCCGCCGCTATGTTTGATTTTGACAAACTTGCCGTAGCCACCTTTCCGGCCAGCAAAAGTCACTCTGCCATCGGTTACGGCATAAATCGGGGCGCCATAGCCTCCGCCAAAATCAATGCCGCTATGCATACGTTTATAACGCAGGATCGGATGTCGGCGCATGCCATAACCAGAAGTTCTTCGGCCGTTTGTTGGGCGAACCAGCTGGCCACTGGATTGTCCGACACCGGATGCTTCAAACCAGTTGGAGCGTCCGCCACTGGTCCATTTCAGCATCTGTGCCTTGGCCTTGCCGTCGCGTTCTATGCCTGCATAAAGCAAATCACCAACCTCTACCTCTCCCGTTTCCGCACGGCGATATCCGAGGATGATGTCAAATTCATCTGTTGAGCGTATGTCCCGCGATACCGACATTTTCTTGCCGATAACCTGAAGATATTTTTGCACTGCATCGGCTGGTGCGCCGGCCGCTCTTGCCGAGCGATACAGGCTGGATCCTACGGTTCCCTTGATCCTGAGCGGAGTGTCATCGACCATGATCGGTTTGCGATTGAGTTCCAGTTGATCGCCATTGCGCAAGACTTCCAGATTGAGATCGAAGCGCGCCCGAAATGCCAACTGGTCCAGCGGACGCGGTTGGTTTTTTGCTGGACGGCGGCCGAGTACTACATCGATTTTCGTGCCGGGCTTGATCTCATCGAGGCTCACCGCACCAGCAACCAGCTCATTGACTTCGCCAGCTTCGGCATTGGCCACACCGGCGCGCTGTAAAACGCGGCGAAGGCTGTCACCACGGCCCAAAGTTGCGACCAGTTCAATGGAGGGGCGTTCGGGGCTTTGTGCGAGCGGCCGAACTGCATCGGTGGCGGCCATACGGATGCCGGTATCTGATCCGTAAGCCAGCGGAGCGATAGTTTGCGAGCGGGCTTGATCGGCTCTAAAACCGGTCAGAGCAGCATTTTGATGGCCCTTGATCGGTCCAAAATCGGGCAGACAGGAAATCGCGATGCCGCAGAGCAACACCAAAGTTGCCAGACCGCGAAGCCATGTGAGGCTGCCAATATCTCTGCCGAGGTCCGGCACCCAATCGGTCTGGGCAAATCGGTCTTGCCACCGGTCCAGAACATCGTTGAAATTTTCCGGCAGGGCAAAGGGCAAGGTAAAGGAAGGCGCAGCGGGCTCTGCTGCGATAGCCGCAGCCCCATTTCCTTGATCGGCAAGCATGTCGATACTCTTGAACAAATGCACCCCTTGGCGATGCTGTTTTTTTAAACCCAAAAAACAGATATCCATCGCAATAATATTTCTGTCTCTGTGAAGGAATAGAGTTAATGTCAAATTAAGATCGGGCTTCCATGACATGCTATGCGGTAAAACGTGTAAATTCGCGGGTATCCGGTCGTAATGCCAAGACTCTTGCCGATTTTATAAGGATTCTGCTTGCCAGTTTGATGCAGATGCGGTGAGGTACGGCAAATGTCCGACTTCTCCCAGTCTCCTGTTATTGCCGTTCTCGGCCCCACCAATACCGGTAAAACCCATTTGGCGGTCGAGCGGATGTGCGCGCATTCCAGCGGTATGATCGGATTTCCGCTGCGATTGCTCGCGCGTGAAGTCTATGACCGAGTGGTGGCGCTGAAAGGGGCCAATCGGGTTGCCTTGGTGACCGGGGAAGAGAAAATTGTTCCGCCGGATGCGCGCTGGTTTCTGTGTACCGCCGAAGCGATGCCGATTGACCGGGATTTCAGCTTTGTCGCCATTGATGAGGCGCAGCTTGGCATAAACCCGGAACGGGGGCATATTTTTACCGACCGTATGCTGAATATACGCGGTCGGGATGAAACGATGATCCTGGGGTCGGACAGCCTTCGTCCCTTGGTGGAAAAGTTGATACCAGATGCCGAGATTATCTCCCGTCCGCGCTTTTCGACACTAAGCTATGCCGGGCCAAGAAAACTGTCGCGATTGCCGCGGCGATCGGCGATTGTCGCGTTTTCCGTCGAAGATGTTTACGCAATAGCAGAAATGCTGCGCCGACAACATGGCGGCGCTGCCATAGTGATGGGATCGCTGTCACCGCAAACCCGCAATGCGCAGGTCAAAATGTATCAGGATGGTGAAGTCGATTATCTCGTCGCCACCGATGCCATTGGAATGGGTTTGAACCTTGATGTTTCTCACGTGGCCTTTGCGGCTCTCAAGAAATTTGATGGTCGCCGCCGTCGCCGCCTGACACTTGCGGAGATCGGACAGATTGCTGGCCGCGCCGGCCGTCACCAGAAAGACGGAAGTTTTGGCGTGCTTTCAGGACTGGCTTCTTCCGACGAGCTGGAGCCTGAGGAAATCCAGCGGCTGGAGGATCATGATTTTCCGCGATTGGAATGGCTTTATTGGCGCAATGCAGATCCCGATGTAACCAGCGTCACCGGTCTCATTCAATCTCTGGAAGACAAGCCGAAGGATCGGTTGTTGCAAGCCGCACCGGAAGCGATCGATTTGGCGGTGCTGAAACGGCTTGCAAAAGATCCCGCCGTTAGCCGCCTGGCGACGGGCCGCGCCGAAGTGCGCCTCCTCTGGGAAGCTGCCTGCATTCCGGATTTCCGCAAAGTCGGTGCGGATCATCAGGCACGCTTCGTCGCTTCGCTCTGGCCCTATCTTGTGCAGGGCAATGGCCGTATCCCCCATGCGCGGATGGCACAGGAAATTGCCCGGCTGGAAAATGTTCAGGGCGATATTTCCACTCTTGCCGCGCGCATATCTGCCGCGCGCAGCTGGAGCTATATTGCGCAAAAATCGCGTTGGGTGGAGCAGGCAGAAGTGATGGTGGAGCGTACCCGTCTACTGGAACGGCGGCTTAGCGATGCCATGCATAATCAGTTGACCCAGAGATTTGTCGACAAACGCACGCGTGTGCTGATGCGAGGCCTTTTGAAAGACGCCTTGCCGCAAGACGTTGCATTGGAAACAGACGGTGCTGTATTGGTGGACGGACTTGAAATTGGAACGCTGAGGGGCTTTCAATTTATCGTGCCTTCGGATAGCCGGAGGGAAGACCGCAAGATGCTGCTTGCCGCAGCGGAAAGATATTTGGGACCGATTATGACCGATAAAGCTGATGCGCTGGCAAAAGCACCTGATAGCGAACTGGCTCTGGCTGCGGATGAAGCCGGTCAACCGGTGGTCTATTGGCAAGAGGCGAAGCTTGCAGTGTTGGCCAAGGGCAAAGATCTGCTGCATCCCGAAATCAAATTTGATCGCGCGCTGAAAGAGATTTCACCTGAAAACAGCAAAAAGGCCGAAGAACGGGTCAAGCAATGGGTCGAAACGATGAAGGCGAAGCATCTGGAAGGGCTCGTCAAAATCGATGGGCTGGCCAATGATCCGAACACACCGGCTTCGGTTCGTGCGCTGTTTGCCCAGATCGTCGAAGCGGGCGGCATTATCATGCGCCGACAGATTGATCAGGCAGTTCGGGCGCTAGATAACGATATGCGCGGGGTTGCCCGGCGCGGCGGGCTGGTTTTCGGCGCGCTGGACATTTTTCACCACGCGCTGATGAAGCCTGGTGCCGTGCTCTGGCGCAACGCCCTTTTCGCGGCGCTGGACGAGCAACCGATGATTGCGCTTCCCGGCGACAATGCGGTCCACCTGAAGGATTGGAAATTTGCTGCTCCCGATCATGCCAGCCGATTGGGCTTTCGCAAGATTGGCAACGAATATGTCCGGGTCGATATGGCGGAACGTCTGGTCAAACAGGCACATGAAGCGCGGCAGGCGGGGGCGGTTTTTGCAGTGGATCCTGCACTGGCAACGTCTTTGGGACTATCGACCGAAGTGCATGAAGCGCTGCTCGAAATGGCCGGTTTTGCAAAAACGGATGACCATCCGCCTGTCGTCGAGCCAGATAAAGCTGAAGCGCCTGAACCTGATGCAAAAGAGGTGGAGAAACCCGAAGCGACCGCCTCAACTAAAACGGCAGAATCTGACGAAGTTGAATCAGCCGATAAGATATCTCAACCCGAGACACCGAAGATATATTGGCGCTGGAAAGGCATGGGCAAGGCCCGATCAAATAATCACCGCAAGCATCAAGGAAAGAAAACCGCACATCGCAAGAAATCGGGCAAATCCGGTTCGCAGTCCCGGAAGGCGGAGCCGGTATTGGCTTCTGCTGGCGGTGCTTTTGCCGAATTGGCTGCTCTTAAGGAAGCGATGAAAAAATAGGATGCAGATTTGAGCGGTAAAAAAATTCGTGAACCGAGCCATGATCCATCGGCTCTCAGGATTGACAAGCTGCTCTGGTTTCTTCGTTTTGCGCGCAACCGCACCATGGCTAAAAAACTGGCGAACAAGGGCCACGTCCGTCTCAACGGGCGCCGGGTGGACCGGGCGCATATGATGGTCCGGCAAGGGGATATTTTAACGATTCCGCAAGGACGTGAGGTGCATGTCATTCGGATAGCGGCGCTTCCTTTGCGGCGTGGTAGCGCTCCCGATGCGCAAAGCTGTTTTGAAAGGTTGCGCACTGGCGAATGAATTAGGACCGAAAACCAACTGTTGACGTTCCCAAATTTGCGCAATAGCAGAGACTTGATGGCCGAAAAATCCCGGCCTGTATGATGGAGTAGACGACCCGATGACTTATGTTGTTACCGACGCATGTATCAAATGCAAATATATGGACTGCGTTGAAGTCTGCCCCGTCGATTGTTTCTATGAAGGCGAGAATATGCTCGTCATCAACCCCAGTGAATGTATTGACTGCGGCGTATGTGAACCAGAATGTCCTGCCGAGGCTATCTTGCCGGATACCGAAGATGGCCTGGAAAAATGGCTGGAAGTGAATACAAAATATTCGGAAAGCTGGCCCAACATCACTGTCGCCCGGGACGCACCGGCCGATGCAGACGACTTTAAAGGCGTCGAAGGCAAGTTTGAGGCCCATTTCTCAGAAAAGCCTGGCGAGGGCGATTAAGAGAGTTTTTATATGACCTCAAGCGCCGAGCGGAGTTTTTTATTAGACCTCAAGCGCCGGGCGCGGGCATCCGCCCGCTTGGCTTTCCTCGCATAAGCTCGGGCGCGCAGTCGCGCTTGCCTCCGCTTCGCGTCGGATCAACGCGACCTTGCAAGCATAGTCTTAACACACCTTAGTGAGCATCCTCCGAGCGTAGCGAGGCAAGGCCGACCGCCCGCCGCGCCTTATTGGCGCGATAGCCAAGGCGACGGACGTCGCCGCCCGGCGTTTGAGGTCCAAGAAAAGTTGTGCGTTGCAACGATAAATTGCTTTTTTGTGACGAATCTGTTAACACTAGTGTCGGTTAGCGGCTGGGCACGGGGGGTGTTTGGTCGTTATATGTATGAACAAAAGGGTTTTTTCGTCGGGGTTTTTGAGAAATTTGACCGGAATCATCCTTCTTTTCCATAGAGAAAGAAAGGCTTTTTATGGCTGCGAATACGCTGTCCTTTGATGTGGGCGATTATGTTGTTTATCCAAAACACGGTGTTGGGCGTGTAATTGAACTGCAAAATGAAGAAATTGCAGGCATGCAACTGGAACTATACGTTCTTCGCTTCGAAAAAGAACGCATGACATTGCGTGTACCAATGAACAAGGCAGAAGGCGTTGGCATGCGCAAACTGTCCTCTGACAAGACGCTGAAAGAGGCGCTTGAGACTCTGAAAGACAAGCCGAAGGTTAAACGCTCCATGTGGTCGCGCCGCGCCCAGGAATATGAAGCGAAAATCAACTCCGGTGATCTTGTCTCTATTGCCGAAGTGACCCGCGATCTGTTCCGCGCTGATGATCAGCCAGAGCAGAGCTATTCGGAACGCCAGATTTTCGAGGCGGCATCCAGCCGTCTGGCCCGCGAACTGGCTGCGATGGAAGAAACCGATGAGCCAACGGCACTTACGAAAATTCTGGAAATCCTGAATATTGCAGCACCGCAATATTATGAAGTCAAGGAAGACTGATCTCAAAAAAGCAGGTTTCGAAACCAATTACCAAAAGGGCCGTCTCAGAAATGGGGCGGCCTTTTTCGTGGGCCTGTAAATGGCGCGTTCTCTGCCGTATCCACCAGAGTTTATGGCTTTATCAACAGCACCCTGAGATCATCGCGCAATATTGCGGCTTCATATGCGTTCCGTTCAACTGCCTGCGCCGTAATTTTCGGATGAGATCGACTTAAGCTTTGGCATGCTTTTGTCCCGATTCTGGACAGCTGGATCATCTGCTATAGTGGCCAGTTTACACCTATTTACCATTAGAACCGGCGTAGAATAAGAGCTGTAACGCATTGGTTTAGCGGCCTGTGTGCGATCTTTTTGTAACAGCTGTGACTTTCAGGGTAGAAAAATCGCTCAATCCCTGTATTAACGTCTTATTAACGATACAGGGGTGAGTCGGGTCGTGACTCCCAGGGGCATTAGCCGAGACTTTACGCTCACAAAAGTCTTTGGCGAAGTAGTAGAGTTGAGGGGCAGTCATGCGATTCTTATTTCCGGCGGTAGCCGGTGCGGCAGCAGCCATGATGGCGTTTGTCACGCCTGCCAGCGCAAATGAAATTGACAATGTCCGTTCACTGGACATTGCGGTGAGTGGTTCGATCAGTCAGCAATGCGCCATGGGCGGTATCGCGGACATGGATTTCGGCAATCTGGAGCGTCGGGGTCTTAACCGTCAGGTGCCCGTAGCCTTTAACTGCAACATGCCTTTTTCTATGACCATCAACGGTGAAAGAGGTGCATTAACCCACACGATGATGCCCAACGGTCAGGGTTCTTATGGTGGCCAGCTTCCCTATTCATTGTCTGTCGAAATGCCTGTGCGCCATCCTGCACCGCAGGTGATCAACAAAACCTTTACCAGCCAACAGCTTCAGGCTGGCGGCACTATTTCCAGCAACGGCGGTATCGCCACAGACGGCATGATTCTCAACATTGAGTTGGGTTTGCCTACCGGTGAGAACGGGCTGCTGGCCGGAGATTATTCTGAGATGATCACAATTACGGTCTCTCCGATCTGAGATTCGTTTGCGGAGCGTTCCGCAAACGGAGTTATGCTAGAGGGGCAGGCATCGATGCTCTTCCGGTTTGCGACCCAACCGATGCGAACTACAGGCCGTATCCCGTTAACAGGGGGCGGCCAAATAGAAGGAAGAATGTTATGAAAAAGATCCTTTGCGGCACCGCTGCCGCGATTGCCATGGCCGCCGTCGCTTCGCCGGCTGCTGCACAGACCAGCGAACGTCACTATGCGGGCACAACAGGCCTCGGCGACTACACCATCACTAACCCTGGTGGTTTTGGCACGTTCTTGGGTGAACTCGGCGTCGCTTTCCAAGTTGGCACACGCTACACTGCTGAAGCTTCCGCTCCTGGCAACACCGAAGATGCAACACGGACCGTTAGCGTTCGTTTCAGACTGTCAGGCCGCGTACAGAAAGATTGCTCTTTCTATGCAGGTAATGACGCTGGTGCGACCGACATTGATTTCGGTATCATTGGTGTTCGGACCGGCAACAATGAAAATGTAAACAATGCATTTGAAATGGTTGGTCCTGCAACGGCTGAAATCGAAACGCTGACCGCTGGTTGTAACTTCAACAACGTTGTTGAAATCCGCAAGGATAGCGCTCGCGGCCTCGTTAACCGTCGCGCCGGTGGTTTCGACACCAATGAATTCCAGAACAACATTCCGTACAGCGTGAATGCAAGCTGGACTGGTGTTGCACGTGGTGCTCGTACTGCCGGAACCGCACAGACGCTTGAAGTAGCGACGACTGAGCGCGTAGGCCGTCTGCAGCAGGGTGCATGGCGTTCAGCAATGAACATCGACATTACTGCTCCAGTCATCACCGACAAAGGTCTGGTCGCTGGTAACTACCGCGGTCAGACACGTCTGACACTGCGCGCGCTTTAATTTGCGCATTGAATAAAGAGGAAAGGGGAAAGATCAGTTCTTTCCCCTTTTCTTAATGTATTAGTGAAATAACAGTTTGCAAAATTAGGGGCTCGACTCATGCCGTTGTTGACAATCATGAAGCGGCGCGCACGCGCGCTACTAGCGGTATTGGCCGCCTTTATGCTGCTTCCAGCACCCGCTCTGGCCATGCGCGTTTCGCCGATGGTGATCGAGATGGAATCGCGCGGCACGGATGCGACCGCCCGTATCGAGGTCCAGAATATCAATCCGGGCAATCTTGCTTTTGAAACCCGCGTTTTCCGGATGGAAATCGATTCTGATGGTGCGATTACCGAGACACCCGCCGATGAAGAATTTCTGGTTTTCCCGCCGCAGGGTGTGTTGCCTGCCGGAGGCCGTCAAGTGGTCCGCTTGCAGTGGTTGGGCCCTGCGGAACCCGATACTTCCCAAGCTTATTATGTATCTGTGGAGCAGCTTCCTGTTGCATTGGAACCTTCAACTGTCGATTCCGTCGCTGCTCAGGTTCAAATTCTCTATAATATGCGTGCGCTGGTTGTTGTGGCGCCTCCAGGCGCAGAACCTGAAGTGACAGCGACGACAGTAAAGCAAGTAAATTATCAGCCGCCTGCTTTGCCAGGAGCAACCGAACAGCCGCCGATGCAGGACGGGGTTGAAATCACCCTGACTAATGAAGGCCGCCGCCATGCCATGATGTCAAATTTCTCCTGGCAACTGGTAGGCAAGGACAAGGAAGGCAAATGGTTGCGGGTCGACGTAAGTCCTGAAGAACTGAATCGAGCCATAGGCACCGGTTTCGTGCCTGCCAAAGGGGAGCGCGTCTTTCGTCTTCCTGTTCCCGGTTTTGGGCCAGATCCTATCGAGTTGTCTTTTAAACAGTGAAACGCAGATATCTCATATGTACGGTTGCGCCCATAGCCTTATGGTCAACCGGTGCGCTTGGTCAGGTTACCATTCCGCTGCCACAAGGGCCTGATTCGGCTCCGCAAGCTGGGGATCAGGGGCAGCCGACAACCATTCCGCTTCCAGGCGGACCTGCACCAACACCGACACCCGCGCCAACACCCCCGGCAACGCCGCAATATCCAATTGGTGCTGACGGGCGTCCGGATATCAATCCATATGACCGTGACATTGATATGACGGTTCCGTTGACTTTCCAGAGCCGCAGCCTTGGCGAAGTCCCATTGCGTTTAACGGCTGATGACCGGTTCCTGATCGAGTCAGAGACTTTTGTGCGTCTCATGAAGTCGATCTTGAACGATGCGGCGCATGTCGAACTGTCGACGAAACTGGAGCCGTTACCCCAGTTTGGACCGGAAGATTTGGACCAGACAGGGGTCCAGCTCACTTATGACCCAAGCACATTAGCCGTTGTGGTGGTGGAAGTATCGCCAGAGCAGCGTGCGATTCGCGACTTGTTCGCACCGCCGCGCGATGATGTTAATGACGTGACCTTGGAACCCGCCGGTTTATCGGGATTTCTTAACCTGAGTGTAATTGGCACCTATATCTGGGAAGGCAGCCAGATTGATCCACCAACCATCAATTTTGATGGAGCGGTGCGGGTCGGGCCGATAGTTTTTGAAGGTGACGCGCAGCTTGGCCAGGAGTTCGGGCTGGCCGGAGATTCCTATAGATTTCGGCGAAACTTTGCGCGCCTTGTATATGATGAACCAGAGGATTTCCGCCGCTGGTATTTGGGTGATCTGGACGTGGAGGTCCGCGGTCAGCAGTCTTTCGTGCCCATGGGTGGTATTGGTGTCGTAAGGCAGCAGCGGCGCTTTAATGCTTTTCGTTCCGCCATTCTCCAGTCCGATCGCCAACTCATTGTCCAACGCGATTCTACCGTACGGTTTTTGCGGAACGGCTCACTCTATCGCGAAATCCGTCTCCAGCCGGGCCGCTATGATTTTAGCTCGTTACCGCTGGTGGCTGGCAGCAATGATATCGATATCCAGATTACGGATAATAGCGGCGCGGTTCAGAACCTGTCCTATCAGCAATATCTCGACCCGATTGATCTAGATCCCGGCGATCATGAATATGGCGCTTTTTTGGGCCCGACGAGCCGGAGATTCGGACGCGCTCCTGATTATCGGGGGCCGGTTGCCTTTAGCGGCTTTTATCGCAAAGCATTTTTTAACGCCCCGGCCATCGGCGTTGGCCTTCAAGCAAGCAAGGATGTGCAGACCCTTTCAGGGCAGACGCAGTTTGTTCTGGGCAATGGCGGAAGGTTGTTGCTGGATGGCGCTGTAAGCAATTTAAGATCCGTTGGACAGGGTTTTTCGGGGGCGATGAGTTACGAGCATTCCATTGACCGAAATGGGCTTGCAGACAATTTTACCCTTCGGGCAGACTATTTTTCGCCCGAATTTGCAACGCTTGGCAACTTGAACGGGATCAACACAACATCTTTCTCGATCGCGGCTCAGTATACCCGGCAGTTCAATCTTAAATTTCTGGCGACATCAACGGCATCATATCTCAAAGGTCGGAACGGAACGGGTGACAGTTATCGGATCGGCACGACTGGTTTTTATCGCCTAGATGACCGTTGGACTTTGACGGCTGGTGTTGATTATGCGCGATTCTCTGGCGGGTTTGACGGCGGAACGGGTTTTAGTGTTAACATCGGCCTTGTGTTCCAGCCAGACTTCCGGCGTCGGGCGGAGGCACGCTATGAGAGCCGGGATAGCATCAAGGAGCTTTCATACAATCAAAGCGGCCTTAACCAGCTGAACAGCGTTGGCTTTGGTGCTGTGGCCAGACACCAGAATAACAATGTAAACGCGCAGGGTTTTGCCTCATATTCTGCCAACCGGTTTGATGCTTCGGTTAGTCATGCCAGTTTCGGACCCAGTCTTTCGGACTTCGGTGCGACGAATGCTACATCTGTTCGTGTTGGTACCACTTTGGCATTCGCTGATGGTCAGTTCGGTGTCGGTCGGCGAATTAACGACAGTTTCATGTTATTGGCTCCGCATGAAAACCTGGGCAAGCGCAGTGTAGTTGCCGGACAATCACTTGCCGAAAATAATTATATCGGTCGCAGCGGTGCGCTGGGATCGGCGGTTAACAACTTCCTGGGCTCGTACTCCATGCAATCCGTGCAATATGATGTTGAGGATCCGCCAACTGGCTATGACACAGGTACGGGCGTTTTCCGTGTATATCCATCTTATAAGAGCGGCTACGCGGCGCGCATCGGAACCGACGCGTTCGTTAGCGCAATGGGCACGCTTGTCCTTGGACCAGATCAGCCGGTTTCACTGATCGGTGGACGAGTGACCCTGCTCGACGTGGAAGAAGGGGAGAATCCGAAACCGCTTCCATTCTTCACCAATTCGGTTGGACGTTTCGCGATTGCGAACTTGCTGCCCGGTCGCCGCTATCTTGTCGAAACTTATGGACCTAATGGTTCGATCGATAAGAGCTTTGAATTTACAGTTCCAGCCGACACAGATGGTCTGGTAAGCCTCGGCACCGTTCGGCCGGGTATGAAAAAATAGGAGACACCAATGCTTCGACCCATACTGACTCTCTTTGCCGCGTCTTTGGCTGCTCCAGTTTTGGCTCAAGCTCCTTTGGCCTCAGGCCAGACGACCGATTGCCTCGTCCGCGTTAATCCGGCGCCGGCGAGCTGGATCATTCAAGGTTATGATCCTTTTGCGGGCTCCATTCCCGAAGGCACATATGGTGTGACCTTTGTCAACGACGGTGGGGCAGAGTGCCGCTTCAGGCCGACATTCGTATTGAGGCAGCCGCCATTTGGATTATCCAAAGGTATAGAAAAACCGGTTCGGTATGCGCTTTTGAATCTGACGGATAGCCAAGATGTGACTCCACGTGCGGGTCGGTCCCAGCCACGATTATCGCAGCGTGAACTTGTGCTGGCACCGGGAGAATCACGGTCACTGACCTACAGGCTGGTCGCTGAACCCGACGATGTACGCAGTTCCGGGACGTTCACGCAGGACGTTACTCTGGAAGCACAAGACAACAGCTTTCGGTCTCTTGGAGGAGCACCGCTGGTTTTCGGTATAAAGGTGTTGCCGTCAGCTCGTGTCGGTCTTACCGGCGCCTATAGGATGAATGATGGGCAAGCTGTCGTTAGCCTGGGTGAATTGCGCGAGGGTGTTGCGCCGGTTCCATTGCAGCTGCGCGTCAGTAGCACCGGCGATTATGATATCATGGTGTCTTCGGCAAATTCTGGTCGGCTGCGCCTGGGCTCGAGCCAATGGTTCGTCCCCTATTCGGTTGCTATCGGTGGCAATGCAGTCAATCTTACCGGTGCCCGCACCGTCACGGGGTCCAAAAGATCGGGGCTTCTTAGAGATTCCCTGCCTTTCCAGTTTGTTATCGGTGACGTGTCGAATCGGCGTGCGGGGGTCTATAGCGATGTCGTTTCGGTATCGATAACGGCGCGATAAAGCATCTTCAAACGCCGATTTTAACGGTATTTTGTAACCATATACGACAAAAAAATACCTCCAGATGTCGCTCGAAGAAACACCTATCTGTTGGCGGCCCTCGGTTAAATTACTGAGAAATAGACAATTATCATCCTTCTTGGTGATGTGCCTGATGCAAGCCGGCGTGAGCGAGCCATGTGGATATCAGGCCATCCGATAAAAGTCCTAAAAAGTAAACGACGCGTTAACCTTCGCCGTTGACGTTACTTTCAATGCCTTCTGCCAAATTGCTGCCATCAGAAAAGAATTGAAGGCAGAGACATGGTGAAGAAACTAATTAGTGCAGCAGCGGTGGTAGTTGTGGCTACGACAGCTACCAGCGCAATTGCGACCAACTCTATGAATTTCCGCTTGAAGGCAGTTGTTCCTGTGATGTGCGGTGTTCAGTATAGTTCAGCTGGTGCAGCTTTTGCTGAGAATGTCGTCCGATTGGGTGAGCTCCGCGAATATTGTAATGCTCCTGGCGGATATAATCTGCAGGTGAGCTATAGCCCAAATAGTTTGCGCGGCGTGAGACTGAACTTCGGCAACGAAAGCGTCACACTGGACGGTTCCGGTTTTGCAACAATTCCGGGAGCCACGGGTCCCAAAATCCAGACCCGGGCCCTATCGGCGCAAATTGGTGAAAACGGCTTTGATGCGCGCGAGTTTCAGGTTGCTGCGGTAGCGAACTGATCTTCGATTACTTCGATGATCAGGCATTAAATAATGCCATTTAGCTGGTGCGGACGGCGGGACTCGAACCCGCACACCCATTTCGGATAGCAGATTTTAAGTCTGCTGCGTCTACCATTTCGCCACGTCCGCACCGGTAGCTCCAACTTTGATTGGAGCATGCGACAAGCATCATTGCGCGCAGCAGGTCAAGCCCTGAGATGGGCTAATTTCAAGTTTTTCGATTGGTTGGCAGATATTTGACAGTTTCGGCCGATATGCGGCCTTCTGATCATCCCTTATTGAGACGCTCGCGAATTTCCTTGCCAGGTTTAAAATAGGGCACGCGCTTTGCCGGGACTTGTACTGATTCGCCAGTACGGGGATTACGCCCAATGCGTGGTTTGCGCTGGCGGGTTGAAAAGGCACCAAAGCCTCGCAATTCAACACGGCCGCCTTCGGCCAGCTTTTGACTTATCTGATTGAAAAACAAGTCAACAATCTTCTCAATCTCGTCCGGTTTCAGCTCGGGATTTTCTTCGGCCAGTTTTTCAAGCAATTCAGAACGTATCATGCGCATGCCTTTCCGCTTGTGGGGCAACCACGGAATTTGAGCTATTCGCGTCATGCATCTGCATTTGCTCTGCATCGCGATTATGAGATGATACTGACAGAAAATTTACATGTTTTCAATGGGCTTTGGATTTTACATTGTAATACGTCTTGAACTGGGACGGGTTGGCCGCATTGCTTTTTGGCATGGAAATTGGATCCGCCAACAAAAAAGCCCGCCTCCTTTCGGAGAACGGGCTTTTTCCAAATAGCTTTCGGGCAATGCCCGACTGGCTTAGTCGTCCTTTTTCTTGAGCGCTTCGCCAAGAATGTCGCCGAGGCTGGCACCGGAGTCGGTAGAACCAAACTGTTCGACTGCCTGTTTCTCTTCGGCCAACTGATGGGCTTTGATTGAGAAATTGGGCTTTTTGGAGCGATCAAAACCGGTAACCATCGCGTCGACTTTCTGGCCAACCTGGAAACGGTCAGGACGCTGCTCATCACGATCACGGCCAAGGTCGGTCCGTTTGATGAAGCCTGTGACGCCATCGTCGCCAACCTGTACTTCAAGACCGCCGTCGCGAACTTCAAGCACGGTAACGGTGGTGACCGAACCTTTCTTGAGACCGCCAGTGTCGGTTCCGCCAACAGCAGGAGCACCTTTTTCAAGTTGCTTCATGCCCAGTGAAATGCGCTCTTTCTCGACATCAATGTCGAGAACGATAGCTTTCACTTCTTCACCTTTATGGTGCAGGTTCAAAGCGTCTTCGCCCGAGATTCCCCATGCGATGTCAGACATGTGAACCATGCCGTCTACGTCGCCTTCAAGTCCGATGAACAGACCGAATTCGGTGGCGTTCTTGACTTCGCCTGCAACCGTGCTGCCGACAGGATGCGCATCGGCAAAGTCGGTCCACGGGTTGGATTGAGCCTGTTTAAGACCCAGCGAAATGCGGCGTTTCTCGGTATCGACTTCCAGAACGATCACATCCACTTCCTGAGAGGTGGAGACGATTTTGCCAGGATGTACGTTTTTCTTGGTCCAGCTCATTTCGGAAACGTGGACAAGGCCTTCGATGCCAGCTTCCAGCTCAACAAACGCACCATATTCGGTGATGTTGGTAACCGAACCGGTTAGTTTTGTGCCAACAGCATATTTCTCGGAAGCGGCATCCCAAGGATCGCTTTCCAGCTGTTTCATACCAAGCGAGATACGCTGCGTGTCTTTGTTGATCTTGATGATCTGGACTTTCAGCGTATCGCCGATGTTGATCATCTCGTTCGGGTGATTGACCCGCTTGTAGCTGAGGTCGGTGACGTGGAGCAGGCCATCAATGCCGCCCAGGTCAACAAACGCACCATAGTCGGTGATGTTTTTCACAACGCCTTCGGTAACCTGACCTTCTGCCAGAGACTCAATAAGTCCGCTGCGCTGTTCTGCGCGGGTCTCTTCGAGGATAGCGCGGCGCGAAACAACGATATTGCCCCGCTTGCGATCCATTTTCAGGATCTGGAAAGGCTGTGAAATGTCCATCAGCGGGGTCACGTCGCGCACGGGGCGGACATCAACCTGGCTGCCGGGCAGGAAGGCCACGGCGCCGTCAAGGTCAACCGTGAAGCCGCCTTTGACGCGTCCGAAGATAATACCGTCAACGCGGTTGCCTTCGTCATATTCTTTTTCAAGCTTGTCCCAGGAAGCTTCGCGGCGGGCGCGGTCGCGGGACAGCATGGCTTCGCCGTTCACATTTTCGATACGGTCGACATAGACTTCGACTTCATCGCCAACGTTGAGTTCGGCTTTTTGACCGGGCGCGGCGAATTCGCGCAGCGCCACACGGCCTTCTGATTTCAATCCTACATCGATGACAGCCATGTCATTTTCGATGCCGACAACGGTGCCTTTGACCACGCGGCCTTCAAAGCCTTGATCTTCACCGCCAATTGATTCGTTTAAAAGTGCCGCGAAATCGTCGCGACTGGGAAATGCCGTAGAGGCCATATAAGAGTTCCTTAACAGATATTTTTTCGGGCCAAGCGGTTGGTTCCGCTGGTCTTGGACCAAAACATGACCGCCACCGCATGTGACAGCCATATCCCCCAGAAAACTGCCATAAACTGGTAACGCAAAGATTGAAGCGCAAATAGCAAAAGCTGCGCCATAGCCGGAGCGGCGTTATACCGTTCCGTCTGGCACATCATCTTTTTGCTATGCCGGATCTTTGTCGCGCCGGCGGCTTATCTTCGCGTTCACCAAGGCAATTGCCTGTTGAACGGCGTCGCCTATAGTCAAATCGGTCGTATCAAGCAAGTCCGCATCTTCCGCGGGCTTGAGCGGCGCCGTGACACGGCTGCGGTCCCGTTCGTCGCGTTTCAGGATATCGGCGAGGATATCATCAAAGTTCACCTTCTCGCCGCGGCGCTTCATTTCTTCGAAACGGCGAACGGCGCGCGCTTCCGATGAGGCGGTCACAAACAGCTTCACATCGGCATCCGGCGCGATGACCGTACCGATATCGCGGCCATCCAGAACGGCGCCCGCTGGCTGGTAGGCAAAGTCTTTCTGCCGCTTGTCCAGCGCACGGCGGACCTCGGGATGGACCGAGACACGGCTGGCGAGACCACCGACGGCTTCGCTGCGCAGGCCCGGTTCGTCAAGCAATGCGCCGTCAAACATACATGCCTTAAGCGCATGATCCGGGTTATCGGCATTTCCGCGCTGTTCCCGAAGGGTCCACCCGACCGCCCGATAGAGCAGGCCGGTGTCGAGAAAGGGCAGGGCAAAATGCTTCGCCAGCTCTTTGGAGATCGTGCCTTTTCCCGAGGCAGTAGGGCCATCGACCGCGATGATCATGGCCGCTGCTCCGTTCGCCCCTGATAGGCTTTCCACAGGCCGCCCAAGGCGATGCCGATCCAGACAATTTCGAGCAGTAAGGATGCGAGATTGAAGTGCACCATCAGTGACAGGGTGAGCAGAAGCGCGCCGATCAGGTTCGTGCCGTTATAGACAAATGCGTTCACGTTTCGGGCATAGACGTTGTAAGCATAAGCCGAGACAATCAATATACTGCCCAATATGCCGATCACGTTGGCGGAGAAATCACCAAGCATCAGGATGCCAGCGTCTTCATGAGATCGGCAAAGCCGGGAAAGCTTGTTTCGGCGGGGGTGATATCATCTATCGTGAGTCCTGAAGCAGTCGCCAGACCCGCCACGGCAAAGCTCATTGCGATCCGGTGGTCAAGAGCCGTCTCGATCGCAGGCATGTTGGTGCCGCCAGGCAACGGTTCACCGCTGCTTCCGGTGATAATCAGGCCATCTTCTTTTTCCGTTAGCTCGACGCCAAGGACGCGCAAGCCTTCTGCCATCTGACTGAGGCGGTCGGATTCCTTGATACGCAGTTCATGGAGGCCGCTGGTCGTCGTCGTTCCTTCGGCCAGCGCAGCAGCAATAAACAGGATTGGAAATTCATCAATCATGCTGGGCGCGACGTCCGCCGGCACGTCAATGCCGGTCAGCTTGCTGTGCTTTACATGAATATCCGCGACCGGCTCGCCTCCAACAGTACGTTTCTTCTTGAAGCTGATATCGCCGCCCATCTGCTGCAATATGGTGAATAGGCCAGCGCGGGTTGGATTTATGCCAACATTCTCGACCACAATATCCGAACCCGGCACCAGCAAAGCAGCCACAACCGGAAAAGCGGCAGAGGATGGATCTCCGGGTACTTTGATCTTTTGCGGTGACAATTCGGCTTCACCGGTCAGCGAGATGATCCGGCTGCCCTCCTTGTCCGTTTCTACCGTCAGATCAGCGCCAAAGCCTTTCAGCATGGTTTCGCTATGATCACGGGTGGGAACCGGCTCAATCACGCGGGTAACACCCGGCGTATTTAATCCGGCCAGCAGGATCGCCGATTTGACCTGTGCCGATGCTACCGGCAAGCGGTATTCGATCGGAACTGCCGGGCACAGGCCGCGCACGGCAAGCGGCAGACACGCTTTGCCGTCAGATGACATCCGCGCGGTAAATTCTGCGCCCATGTCGGACAGCGGATCAATCACCCGGCCCATCGGCCGCTTGGAAAGGCTGGCATCGCCGGTAAAGGTTACGCTGATTTCATGAGAAGCAACCAGACCCATCAGCAGACGCACGGAGGTTCCACTATTGCCGAGGTCGATGGCGGTCTTGGGCTGCATTAATCCGCCAACACCGACACCGTGCACGGTCCAGATGTCGCCCTTTTTCTCGATCGTGGTGCCCATGGCTCGCAATGCAGCGGCGGTCGCCAGAACATCTTCCCCTTCCAGTAAACCGGTAATCTGGTTCTTGCCAACGGCGAGGGCAGAGAGAATCAGGGAGCGGTGGGAAATGGATTTATCGCCCGGTACGGTTATGCGGCCCGTTAAAGTGCCACCGGGAGCGAATGAAGCCGGTTTGGCTTCCACTATGGTCTGATTTGTCGGTTTGCTGGTCATTTACGGGCTTTTTATGCGGTCATACACGGTTGAACCGCGGATGATTCGTTTCAGGATGTGAAACGGCTTTTGACAGCGCGGCTCAGCTATGGCAAGGCGCGGCCAAATTGATTGATCGATTCCGTAAATCTTGCGAGCGGTCATTATATATTACTGACAAATAAGGATTTGGAACCAGCCATGGTGAAGCCAGAATGGGGCACGAAGAGAACTTGCCCGAAATGCGGAACACGTTTTTACGATTTGGGTAAAGAAGACCCGGTCAATTGTATTGAATGTGGTGAGACGTGGACGCCGGAACCCGGTCTGAAATCCAAACAGCCCATGCCGTTTGAAGAAGCGCCGAAGAAAGACGCGAAAAAAGAAGACGAAGTGGCCGATGATGATCTGGACATCAACATCGACGATGATGAGCCTTCACCAGATAATGAGGTTGATCTGGGCGGCGATGATGACCTGGGTGTCACCAAAGGTAAAGGTGACGACGACGACAACGCCGAAACTTAATCGGGAAACTTGATTTTGATAGCTGCAGGCACCATTTGGGGCTTGCAATAAGCGGCGCGCTTGGATTAAACGCGCCGCATAAGGGGCCTTAGCTCAGCTGGGAGAGCGCTTCGCTGGCAGCGAAGAGGTCAGCGGTTCGATCCCGCTAGGCTCCACCAACCTTCGCTCGCTGCGCGAGCTTCGGTTGGCAGGCCAATTCTCAGAAAATCTCTACGTTGTATATTGCCGGTAGCGAGCTAAGGTTGCCCGCCATAGCCTTGGCGAAGGAGGGCTTTTACCTGTGCACTATGTTTATTTCCTTCAAAGCACTCGTTTTCCCGACCAGTTTTATACCGGCTTGACCAAAGATGTTGAGGCGCGCCTTGATGAACATAATGCTGGTAAATCGAAGCATACTGCAAAATATAGGCCTTGGCGGGTTGTATCGTACCACTATTTCGATGACGCCGACACTGCACTGGCTTTTGAAAAATATCTGAAATCAGGTTCTGGTCGGGCATTTGCAAAGAAAAGGTTTTTGAAATCCTGACGCCAACCCCATATGACGCAATCATCCTCGGCGCCGGCGGCGCCGGATTGATGTGCGCGGCCATTGCCGGTCAACGGGGCCGCAAGGTGTTGCTGATTGATCATGCGGATCAGCCGGGCAAGAAAATCCTGATTTCGGGCGGCGGACGCTGCAATTTCACCAATATTCATACCGGCCCCGACCGTTATCTTTCGGCCAACAGGCATTTCGCCAAGTCGGCCCTTAGCCGTTATACCGCGCAAGATTTCATCGCCTTGGTAAACGGCCATAACATCGCGTGGCATGAGAAAACTCTGGGACAGTTATTTTGTGACGGTTCAGCAAAGCAGGTCGTGGCGATGCTGACGGATGAATGTCCTGATGACAGGGTGACTTTGTCATTGGGGCGATCAGTATCGGATATCCGCCACAGCGACGGCACATATCACGTTGACTATGGTAGTGAAGCAGCGACTGCGCCTGCGCTGGTGATAGCAACCGGCGGGCCTTCGATCCCGAAAATGGGGGCGACCAGCTTCGCTTATGACATTGCGCGGCAGTTCGGCCTGAAAGTCGTTGAACCGCGCCCCGCTCTCGTTCCGCTGACCTTGGGCGGGGAAGAAACGCTGTTCCGGTCGCTTTCCGGTGTATCAGCGCCCATTGTTGCAAGTTGCGGCAAGACCGCCTTTCGCGAAGCCGCGTTGTTCACGCACAAAGGACTATCCGGTCCAGCGATATTGCAGATTTCATCCTATTGGCGGCACGGCGATCCGGTCGGCGTTGACTTCCTGCCGGACCTGAAACCTGACTGGCTGACGAAATTGAAGCGGGAAGCGCCCCGTCTTACTCTAAGCAGAGCAGTAAACGCGCATTTGCCGGCCCGTCTTTCCGAGACTCTTTTGGAGCGGCTCGCGCTGTCAGGCGACCTGGGCAATCTTGCTGATCGTAAATTGGAAGAAGCGTCTCGGCGATTGTCGAACTGGCGCTTCATGCCCAACGGTACTGAAGGCTATGCCAAGGCGGAAGTCACCGCCGGTGGTATCAGCACAGCGGAGTTATCGTCCAAAAATATGGAAGCTAGGCAAATGCCGGGACTCTATGCTATTGGCGAAGCCGTAGATGTCACCGGCTGGCTCGGGGGCTATAATTTTCAATGGGCTTGGGCGAGTGGCCATGCTGCCGGTCAGGCAATATGATCCCGCTGCGCAAACTCTTTAGACAACCGATATTCATTACAGACCGCAGGCGATTGGCATTTCCGCGCGGCTTTCAATCTTTGCCACGGACATTTGAACATGCCTTTTTCTTCAGTATCTCCGCTTCTCGCTGAAGCGCTTGCGAACCGCGAATATGCAAAACCTACAGCAGTACAGGCCGCTGTGCTGGAACCGGAAACCGAGGGTCGGGACCTTATTGTTTCTGCGCAGACAGGTTCCGGTAAAACGGTGGCCTTTGGCCTGGCCATGGCACCGCAGCTTCTGGACGATAATGGCCGGTTCCCCTTTCTGGTGGAGCCGCTGGCTCTCGTGATCGCGCCGACGCGCGAGCTGGCCTTGCAGGTCAGCCGCGAGCTGAAATGGCTCTATGAACCTGCCGGTGTGCAAATTGCGACCTGTGTTGGCGGGATGGATGCTTCCAAAGAACGACGTACGCTGCGCCGCGGTGCCCACGTGATTGTCGGAACGCCAGGCCGTCTGCGTGACCATCTTGAACGCGGTGCACTTGACCTCAGCAAGCTGCGCGCGGCGGTGCTCGACGAGGCGGATGAAATGCTCGACATGGGCTTTCGCGAAGATCTGGAAGAAATTTTGGATGCAACCGCCGAAGATCGCCGGACGTTGCTCTTCTCGGCCACCATACCAAAGCCAATTATCAACCTGGCCAAACGCTATCAAAATGATGCGATGCGCATTTCTACCGTTGGTGAAGATCGCGGACATGGCGATATTGCCTATCAGGCGATTACGGTTGCGCCTGCCGATACCGAAAATGCGGTGGTCAACCTGCTGCGTTTTCATGAAGCGGAATCGGCGATGCTGTTCTGCGGAACAAGGGAAGCTGTCCGCCGGCTTCATACCAGTCTGGTTGATCGCGGGTTCAGTGCTGTTGCACTTTCGGGTGAACATACACAAGCCGAGCGCAACCAGGCGATGCAGGCGCTGCGCAGCAAACGTGCGCGGGTCTGTGTGGCGACCGATGTGGCTGCACGCGGACTGGATTTGCCGACCCTGTCTTTGGTTGTGCATGTGGAAATTCCGCGAGATGCAGAGACTTTGCAGCATCGGTCAGGACGGACCGGCCGTGCTGGTAAAAAGGGTACAGCGGTTATCATTGTACCCTATCAGCGCCGCAAACGGGTTGAATCGATGTTGCGTGGGGCAAAAATCAACGCAGAATGGAAAGATGCCCCGACCCGGGCCGATATCCGGAAAAATGATGCCGAGCGTTTGATCGAAACCCTGCTGCAGCCCGTTGAAATTGACGAAGATGATCTGGAACTGGCCAAACGCTTGATGGCGGAAAAAACGCCGGAAGAAATTGCTGCGATGCTGGTCCAATCCCATCGCTCGAAAATGCCAGCTCCGGAACAGATGCTGGATCGCGGTGCACAATCACAACCCGCCCCTGGCGGACCGCGTCCGGGCTTTGAAGATACCGTATGGTTCAAAATGAATGTTGGCCACAATCAGCGTGCGGATGCGCGATGGATTTTGCCAGTGCTTTGCCGCCGCGGTCACATCACCAAGAATGAAATTGGTGCGATCCGGATCAATGGCGATGACACTTTGTTCGAAATTCCGCGCCGGGTGGTTGATAAATTTACAAAGGCGATTGCCGAGAAACGTGAAACCGGCGGTGATGATACTGATGACATCATCATTACCCAGTTTGAAGGAACACCGCGCGATGCGGCCAGGCGCAATCGCAAGGGTGGACGCAGTGACAATGCTGGCGGTGGCCGGGATTATAGCAATGCTAGCAAGAAGTTCGGCGGCAAAAAATTTGGTGCTAAAAAATTCGGAGACCGCAAATCGGGCGGAGGAAATTCCGACGGCCGAGATTTTGGTGGTAAAAAGAAATATGGCAAAAAGTCGGATGATGGCGGTAAACCCTATGTGAAGCGTAAATCCGCTGATAGCCGCGATGCCAAGGGTGAAGGGGACGGCTTCAAGAAAAAGTCCGATTTCAAGGGCGACCGCAAATCCCAGCCTAAAGGGGATTTTGGCGGCAAGAAGAAAAAGCCCCATCGCGGCAAGCGGCCTTTTGAAGGCAAAAAAGATGGCGGGGCCAGAAACGGCTAAACCGTCTTATGGCCAACGCAATCCCAATATATGTTGATGCAGATGCCTGTCCGGTAAAGGACGAAATCTACCGGGTGGCTTATCGGCACGAAGTGCCTGTAATCATCGTCAGCAACAGCCATTTCCGGATTCCGGCGCATCCGCTGGTCAGCCGCGTGGTGGTGAGCGATGCTTTTGATGCGGCTGATGACTATATTGCCGAGCGGGCATCTGAGGGGACGGTCATAGTCACCGCTGATATCTTGTTGGCCGATCGCTGCATTAAAGCAGGATCAGAAGTGCTTGCGCCCAATGGCAAGCCATTTACCGCAGACTCCATCGGTGCGGCAGTGGCGACGCGGGCCATTATGGCAGACCTGCGCTCTGGCATGGGGACAGAGAATATCGGCGGTCCGCCGCCTTTCACAAAGGCCGACCGGTCAAAATTTCTGTCATCTCTGGATCAGATATTGGTGCGTTTGAAACGTGATGCCTAGTCTGCGGTGATCAGTCTGCCCTGATCAGTCTACGGTGACCTGAAAAGTCAGAGCGTAGCCTTCTGCCGGCCCCAGGCTTGCGGCTGTTGCCGTGAGGACCGATCCGCTGATGGATGCGCCAAAGGGATCATTCTCGTCTGCGCCCGTATTGTCATCATCTTCTGCGGTTGAAGCCGAACCACAATTGGCCCCGCTTTGCATTGACGCAGCCGTATAGGTCAGATTTCCCGGAATAGTATCGGTGGCGCTGATCGACGTAGCGGTCGCGCTGCCGGCGTTGGAAATTAATATGCAATATTGGATGGTCGCGCCGGGAATGGATTTCGGGTCGGTGGTGCCGTTGACAGGGTCGCTGATAACGCTGCTGATCTTTGTGACGCTCAGTGTTGTTTGCGGCGCACAAAAATTAATGTCATGAATGGCGATCGCCTGACCATCGGGAACGGCTGGTGCCGTGGTATGATTGCCATAGATGATCGTGATTGTATCTACCGGTGCAAGGAAGGTAACAACAACATTGCCGTCTCCCGACGTGCCGCCAGAGCCGGCATCGCCGATCGCGACATTACCAACAACATAATTGGCGACTCCATTGGTGAGCGTCGGCAAGACAGTGGTTCCATTAAGGCTGCCGACGACTGTCAGTTTATCGGCAAAGTCATTGGCGGCAAAATCGATGTCGAACACGGTGAATTGCAACCCCGGAACCGCGGTTGGCAGAGTCAGGACTGTCGTTGCCGTCTGTGACTGGTTTGCGAAATCCAGAAACTGGTGCAGCGAAAGCTGCGTTCCGGCGAAGCCGCCATTATTGGCATTAGCCAGGCTGGGGCTTTGGCCGCCGAAACCGGCATCGTTCACAAAAACGCCGGGTGAGCTGACTGCCCAGTTGATCGTTCCGATTCCCGTCAGGCTGTAACTGTTGTTCAATGAACCTGCTGCCCAGGCATTGCTGTCCCAGTCAAAAACTATCTGGTTTGCAATCGGACATATGCTGGCCAGATTGGGCGGCGTACCTGCAGTTCTGGTACCCGAAACCGTGATTGCGGCTTCATCATAGTCATCTTCTCCGATGCTGCCGTTATTGGGTGTGGAATCAGAATCCAGGATCGATGACGCGGTCACCTCGGCTGAGTTGACTACGCTGGCTCCCGATGTTGCCGTGACATTCGCCACGATATTCAACGTGCGTGTCTGTCCAATCGGAACGGAGCCAACCGACCAAATACCCGTGGCGCTATCATAGCTGCCAAATCCTGACGCGCTCACAAAAGTGACACCAAGCGGCAATGTGTCCTGCACGACGACCCCTGTTGCATTGTCGGTCGACCCTGCGGCATTGGTGACGGAGATAGTATAGGTGATGTTGGTCGCATTGGCCGGTGTCGGGTTGCTTACCGTCTTGTTGACCGATAAGTCTGCAAAACTGGCCGGTTGCTCAGTCAGATAAAGCTCTGCGTGCTGGAAGGTGCCGTCGTCCTGCGTCGGGAAAAGATCGCAAATTTCCAGTCGCCAGGTGCCAAGACTATTTTGCCCGTTAAACGCAGACAGCAGATTATTGGGAATGAAATCATGCTGGAAAGGCGGCGGTGCGGTGGTGGAATGGGCAACCGTATTTCCATCTGTATTGACGGTTTGGGTGCCGCTGTCATTCAACAGAACGTTGAAATTATCACCGTTGATATTGTTGGTATCGCCGTTGACAAGCTGCACGCGCGTACCCGCTGGCGATTGCAGGGTCAGGCGGATATCACCGCGCCATGTATGGGTTGCAAAAACGCCGATATCTACATCCGAAACGGTAAAGCTCGTGCCGACGGAGAAATTTCTGACCAGCGGTGCTGCGCAGGTGGTTGTGCCGTTGATCGTGCCGTTGGTCGGGTTTACGAAAGTGTTGACTGTCTGGGCCCGGGCGGCTCCGGCAAGGAGCATGAACACGGCAAGGCAAAGCAACAGGCGCAATAGATTTATTGCCCATGCGCTGCGGTCCAACCTTTCTGGCCCAAGGTCTGTTCCCAGATACATAGTGCGGGTCTATGCGAACATGCTGAATATTTGGTAAAAATATCCTGCGGTTAAGCCGTGCTAACGAGATTTTACATTTGGTCAAATAAGTCTTAAGTCACTGAATAAAAAGAATATCCAATATTTCGACTTCAATTCCAGTCACCACGTCCGGCCATCCACAGGCTGATCGCAGCAACGGCCGCGGTATCGGCCCGTAATATGCGAGGACCAAGGGAAACCGGTACGGATTGAGGCAGGGCGCGGATAAATTCATTCTCGGCATCGGAAAATCCGCCTTCCGGGCCGATCAGGATTGCAGCGGGCCCGTCATGAGCGACAAGCGCTTTGCGGAAGCTGCCTTCTGCAGGTTCATGGATACGTTCGTCGGCGAAAAACAGATGCCGGTCTGCGGGCCAATCCTGAAGCAACGCATCCAGTTTGATCAATCCGTCCAGCACCGGCAGAGCCGTGCGTTCGCATTGTTCGGCTGCTTCGACCATGTGCGCTTTTAACTTATCCGGTTTAATCTGGACATTCTGGGTTCGTTCGGTCTGCACCGGGATCATTTTGGCAATACCCAGTTCCGTGGCTTTCTCGGCAATCCAGTTATAGCGATCTTTCTTGACCGGGGCGGCCAGCAACCAGAGGTCCGGCACATTTTCCCGTTCCCGCGTTTTACCGTCGATCAGCAATATCAGGTCGCGTTTGCCGAGCATGGTGACATGCGCGAGATATTCACCCGTTCGATTGTCGAAAAGCTTTACTGGCTGACCTTCTTTTATTCGCATGACTTTCAGCAGATAATGCGCGTGGCCGCCGTCCAGCCTGATTTCCGCACCTTCGCTAAGCTCGGTATCGACATAGAGACGCGGGGCGCTGCGTGGTGGATAGGCGGGTGTGGCGGGCATATTGCGAAAACTCCATGCTGCCATGTTGAATCAAGTTCAGCATGACGAAGCTTCTCAGTCGATCTATAGAGCCCTCATGTCAACCCAACCGGAAATCGTTCCCGACACTGAATATCGCGGCTTTATTGGCTTGTTACCCGCCGCGGCGCGCCCGTATGCGCTGCTTGCCCGTCTCGACCGCCCGATTGGTTGGTGGCTGCTCTTTTGGCCCTGCGCATGGGGCGTGGCCCTGGCAGGTGGTGCGGTACAGCGTTGGGACTTGCTGCTCTGGTTACTCTCTGGCTCTATTGCGATGCGCGGCGCGGGCTGTGTTTATAATGATATTGTCGACCGTGACCTCGACAAGCAGGTGGAGCGCACGCGCTCACGGCCATTGGCGAGCGGCGCGGTATCATTGAAAGCGGCATGGATATGGCTGGGCATTTTGTGCCTGATCGGGCTGGCAACCTGGCTTCAGTTGAACCTGACGGCCAAGCTTGTGGCACTGGGAAGCCTCGCCCTGGTGGCGGGCTATCCCTTTATGAAGCGGATTACGTGGTGGCCACAGGCCTGGCTCGGCATGGTTTTCTCATGGGGGGCACTGGTTGGCTGGTTGGCGATAGAGCCCGGTTTTTCATGGGCGATGCTGTTGCTCTATGCGGGATCGATATTCTGGGTGATCGGTTTCGATACTGTCTATGCGCTACAAGACCGGGAGGATGATGCGTTGGTTGGCATCCGGTCAAGCGCGCTGCGCCTTGGCGATAATGTGCGTTTCGGGGTACTGGTTTTCTATGCACTGGCACTGGCCAGCTGGGCCGGCGCATTCTGGATCGTGCGGCCGCAATTTTTGGGATTGGTCGCCCTGATCCCGCTGGCGTTGCATCTATTGTGGCAGGTCGGCACGCTGAACAGCAGTGATGGCGATGATGCTCTGGTCAAATTCCGGTCCAACCGGTTTGCCGGTTTCCTGATGTTTCTCGCCTGTCTGGTGCTCGGGCAGGCCGGATAGAGCAATAGTCTTTCCGGTTTGGTTACATTGCCTCTTGCAACCTATGTAGATTCTGGCATCTTTAACCGTATAGTTAAAACCAGAAATCATCCCGGAGAGCCTGAATGAAACGACGCCGTCTTGGCAAGAGTGCCTTGCATGTTTCCGATATATGCATGGGCACGATGACTTTTGGCACGGGCGCCGATGAAGCCATGTCGCACAGGATCATGGATCAGTCGCTGGATGCCGGAATCAACTTTTTCGATACGGCCGAAATCTATCCCGTGCCGCCAAAGCTTGAATATGCTGGCCGCACCGAAGAAATTGTAGGTCGCTGGCTGAAAGACAAGGACCGCGATTCGATCATATTGGCGACCAAGGTGGCAGGGCCCAGCGGCGGCTGGTTCCAGGCTGCGGTGCGTCAGGGCAATACCGCGCTGGATCGCCACAATATCGTCAAGGCGCTGGATGATAGTCTCAAGCGTCTGGGGACCGATTACATTGATCTATACCAGACTCACTGGCCCGATCATGGCACAGCCTATGACGAGACGATGGAAGTGCTCGACGATCAAATCCGTGCGGGCAAAATCCGCGCTATTGGCTGTTCAAATGAAACCAGCTGGGGCTTGATGAAATCGCTGGAGGCTTCCGAACGCCTCGGCGTTACGCGATATTGCACGATCCAGAATAATTTCAGCATGAACAACCGCCGGTTCGAAGACGAACTGGCGCAGGTCTGCAAGAAAGAAGGCGTGAGCCTGATCCCTTATTCACCGCTTGCCGGCGGGGTGCTGTCCGGCAAATATAATGATGGTGCGAAACCGGAAGGTGCTCGTTTTTCCGCCTATCTCGCAATGGAAGGCAAGCGCCAGTTTAAAATGGCGCAGCGTTTCGTAAATGAAAAGAGCATCGCGTCGACCAAGCGGTTTATGGCGATAGCCGAGGAAGCCGGTATCGCGCCGGTTACTCTCGCCACCGCCTGGTCCAAGCAGCATGATTTTGTGGCGTCCACGATCGTCGGCGCAACACATACAGACCAGCTGCCCGACATTTTTGCCGCCAGCGAATTGGTGCTCAGCGACGATGTCATGAAGGCCGTCGACAAAGTGACGAAGGATATTCTCTATCCGATGGGCTGATCGATCAAAAACTACCCAAAGAAAGACAAATTCATGAATCGTTTTCTCGAACATACTGGCGCGAAATATCCGATTGTGCAGGCGCCGATGGGCTGGATCGCCCGGTCACAACTGGCGTCGGCTGTCTGCAATGCAGGCGGTCTTGGCATTATCGAAACATCATCGGGAGAGACCGAAAACTGCATGGCGGAAATCGCCAAGATGAGCGACCTGACCGATGCGCCCTTTGGTGTGAACCTGCCGATCATGTTCCTCAAAGACCCGGCCATTCTGGACCATATCTGTGGCTCGGGTGTGAAATTTGTGACGACATCCGCAGGCAGCCCGGCCAAGTTTATTGGCCCCCTCAAAGAAGCCGGTATTACTGTTTATCACGCCGTTCCAACGGTTGATGCCGCGATGAAATGCGTGGAGGCCGGCATTGATGGCCTGGTGGTCGAAGGTGCGGAAGGCGGCGGTTTCAAAAATCCTGAGGAAGTCTCGACCCTTGTCTTGCTCCAGGCCATTCGCCGCCAATCCGACATACCGATGGTCGCTGCTGGCGGTATCGCGGACGGCAAAGGCATGGCGGCGGCTTTTGCTCTGGGAGCGGAGGCGGTCCAGATGGGCACGCGTTTTGTGTCCAGCGCGGAAAGCCCGGTGCATCATAACTATAAACAGGCGATACTGGATGCCAAGGAAACCGGCACTTATGTGCTGAACAAGAAAGCGACGCCCTGCATTCGCGCTTTGAAGACAGAGCGCACCGCAAAAATCTATGAAGATGGCCTGATGCCGCCCGATACGTTCAAGGGCATATTGGACGTCTATTTTGGCGGCGATATGGAGGCCGCTGTTGGCCTTGCCGGGCAATCATCCGGTTTGATTGACGAGGTGAAAACTGCCAAACAGATTATCGACGAAACGGTGGAAGAGTTTTTCACCATTACCGAGCGTATGAGCGCCCTGAACGCAACCAAAAGTTTCTAATTCAACCCTAAATAAACAAGGAATTTCCAAATGAGCATCGACAACGCAAAGCAACTTTTCACTACCGTAACCGACGACGGCAAACTCGTGCTTTCGGTCGAGCCCTATGATGTGCCGGAGCCCAAGGATCATGAAGTGGTCGTGCAGATGGAAGCCGTGCCGATCAACCCATCTGACTTGGGACTGCTAACCGCTCCTGCGGATATGGATACCGTGCGCAGCGAGGAAGTGGACGGGCATCCAGCTCTGGTCGCGGATATTGATCCCAAAATGATGCGTATCTTTGCCGGCCGCAAAGGCAAGAAGCTTGCGGCGGGCAATGAAGGCGCGGGAAAAGTCGTCGCGGCTGGTGCGTCCGATGCTGCGCAGGCCTTGCTCGGCAAGACCGTTACGATTGTCGGCGGCGAAATGTATCGCACGCACCGTGTGATGCCAGCGATGATGTGTGTGCCGCTTCCGGAAGGCGCGCCAGCCAAAGAAGGCGCAAGCCTGTTCGTGAATCCGATGACAGCGCAGGGTTTCGTCAACACCATGCGCGCAGAAGGCCATGAGGCGCTGGTCCATACAGCCGCCGCTTCCAACCTCGGCCAGATGCTCGCCAAATTGTGCCTGAAGGAAAATATTCCTCTCGTTGCGATTGTGCGGAGCGATGAGCAGAAGAAGATTCTCACCGACATTGGCCTGACCCATGTTCTGGATAGCTCCAAAGATGACTTCATGCCTAACCTTGTTGATGCACTGGCAGAAACTGGCGCAACATTGGGCTTCGATGCCATTGGCGGCGGCAAGATGGCCAACTACATCCTGACCGCGATGGAACAGGCCGCTGCGAAACGCGGCGCAGAGTTCAGCGTCTATGGTTCAACCGTCAACAAGCAGGTTTATATCTATGGCCGTCTCGACACGGGCGACACGATCCTGGGCGCGGGCTATGGCCTCTATTGGGGCGTCGGCGGCTGGCTGCTCACCCCGCATCTCGAGGAAGTTGGCATGGAGCGCATGATGGAAATGCGCATGTTCACCGTCGCCGAGCGCAATGGCATATTCCACAGCGATTATTCGAGCGAAATCTCGTTGATGGACATGATCGATCCGGACACTGCCAAAGCCTATGAGAAGAAAGCGACGGGTGAGAAGGTGCTGGTTAACCCGAGCCTCTAAGGTAGTTTGCAATATTTAACCTCGTCATCCTGAATTTGGTTCAGGATGACGAGGATGTTATTTCAGTTTTTCGCGCAGTTCTTCATTCTCAGCCGTCAGGCGAGCGATTTCATCCTGCAAAGGCTTGGCCGCAAGATCGACCATATCTTTCGTGAAGCGCGGGACGATATGTTGCGGGCAGTTCCAGTCGTAGGATTCCAGCGTCAGGGTCATCAGCCGCTCGGGCTCGCCCGTATAGTCGGCATCAGCATGTCGAGAAATTTATAGGGCATGGTCTGTCTCCACGGCCCGGTTCGGACCGCCACCGTGCAAGGTTACGCGCTGGCGGTCCGGAAGGGAAGATCCACCCGGTCAGGCGTAGCTGACAATCTCGAACTCGATACCATTCCAGTCGAAGAAATAGAACCGCCGCCCCGGATCATAGTCTTCATGACCAAAAGGTTCCAGCCCGGCCGCAACGACTTTGGCTTCGACGGCGTCGAGATTATCGACGGTCATCGCGACATGGTTCATCGGTTCGCCCTTGCGGAAGCTTGGATCGGCGGCTTGCACCTTTTCGTTGGTGTAGAGCGCGAGATATTGATCATCAGTCCCGACGTGGATCGTGTGGCCACCCAACATTGATGGCCCCTCCCACCGGATATGCCACCCAAAAAGGTCGCGCATCAGGTCGGCGGACCGCTGCGGGTCGCTCACGGTCATGTTCACATGTTCCAGAGTTGCATTTTTCATTTTTCATTTCCTTTTCCTTAGTTGCTGTTTGAAATTCGCCATGGGGGGAAGCGGCGATTGTCGCCGCCGTAAAAGAGGCACAAAGCATTGCCGGCGGGATCGCGCAGACGCGCCTCGCGCCAGCCCCAGTTTTGATTCGTGGGCTGTGTATCAAAGGCTATGCCTTTGGCCTCCAAAGCTGCCACATCCGCGTCGAGGGTTTCGGTTTCGAAATAGATCATTCCGCTGGGCTCGTGGACTTGACCCACCTTGTGGATAGACAAGGTCTCTCCGTTATCCGTTTCAAAGCGCGCATAGCGGGGCGGAGCATCGACAATCTGGACAAGGCCCAGCGTCTGGTAGAATTGGACGGACGTGTCGTAATCGAGACATCCGACGGTTACTTGGTTTAACTTCACAATCTTGATCCCTTGTTCAAATGGCTGGACAGGTTGGATGGCTCTTCTCTGGCACCGGTGTGCCGGGCTTTTTTCTCCCGGCATTTCCAGTCAAAAGAGCAATTTTTCTGTCCTCGCTTGCGATTCGTACAACCTCAAGTTAAGTTGAGGTCAAGAGATTATTTTCACGGCTGTTTTGAAAGGGAAATTCATGCCGGAAACCAAAGCCCTGACCATCGGTGCCCTCGCCGCGCGGACCGGCCTGTCGGTCTCGGCCATCCGTTTCTACGAGGAAAAAGGGCTGGTCGAACCCTTCCGCTCCGGTGGCGGCCAGCGGCGGTTTCTGCGGTCCGACATAAGACGCCTGTCCTTCGTCCTGATCGCGCAGCAATTGGGATTGAGTATCGGAGAGATTGAACGCCAGCTGGCGAGCCTCCCGCATGGCCGCACGCCGACACAGGCCGACTGGACCCGGATCAGCAAAGCAATGCGCAAGGTAATCAATGCGCGGATTGCGGAGCTGGAGCGCACGCGGGACCGGCTCGACGGCTGCATTGGTTGCGGTTGCCTGAGCCTGAAGAAATGCCAGCTCTATAATCCGGAGGATCGGGTGGGCTTAAAAGGGCCCGGGCCAAGGCTGGTTTTGGAGGATTAGTGGATGTTCGTGGTCTTTCCAATGTCCGCTTCATCCCGAAAGCGGACATTAGAATTGGCCCCCAAAGTAGCGCCCTATTTGTCGCGTCCCAATCGCTGTGATAATTACGTGTATCCGGATCTCAAAATTGGAGAGGCATCATGAAATTCGAACTTGTGGCGATATTTCTGCTAAGCACGATATTCGGTATTTGGCCAGACAGTGCCGATGCTGCCACTCCTCCTGCTTATGAGGCATCGAAACGCCTTCCGTTAGAGATTTGCGAAATTGACAATGTGGACGAACCACTTCTGTGCGGTGTCCACATGGTGTTTGAAAACCGCGAATCCAATTCTGGGCGCAGGATTCCGATAAAGGTCGTTGTGGTGCCAGCGCAGCAAGAGCGAACGACAGATTCTGCCTGGATAGAACATCAAGGCGGACCGCGCTTTTCCATGGTGGCGAGCGCCCATTTGTTCGCAAAAGGCGGTTTTCTTGAGCCCTTCCGACGTGCGCGTGACATCGTGTTGATCGATCCGCGTGGTTTGCATCAGTCCGGTCCGCTCTATTGCGAAGCACTCAAGGTGCCCCGTATTCTGGAACGCTACTATCCTCCCGACAAGGTGAAAGCGTGTCGCGAGGAACTTTCCAAGCGCGCTGACCTCAAACAATATTCGACCTTGAATGCCATCGAGGATTTCGAGGAAATTCGTCGCTGGCTTGGTTACAGGAAATGGGATGTTGGTGGCTGGTCTTACGGGTCGCGTTTCATGCTCACCTATCTCCACAGCTACCCGGAAAGTATTCGCAGTATCAGTTTGATTGCACCTTCCATTCTCAATTTCGAGCGCCCGCGTGACTATGCAAGATTTGGACAGCAGGCCTTCGACCGCTTGGTTGATGATTGCCGCAATGACGAAGCCTGTCATGCCCGTTTTCCAAATATTGCCGGTAATCTGCAGATGGTACTCTCAAAACTTGAAACGCAACCTGCAAAAGTAGAATTTACTGATCCCCATTCCGGAATGGTCGTTACTCGCGAATTGTCACGTGATGTTTTTGCTGAATCGATATGGATAGCACTTTTAAGGACATCAGAGGCGCGTCAGCTTCCCTTTATTCTGGAACATGCTGCAGAGGGTAACTTTGCGCCGTTTTTGGATTTGGCCGTTCCGACCTCCGCTCCTCCTTCTGAACCGGAAGGACATTATTTCTCCGTGGTTTGCCCGGAAGAAACTGGCCGGCTTGATATTGGCAAAGCTGCCGATTCGGCCAAGGACACGTTTGTCGGTACCTACATTGCACAAGACTATATGGATGCATGTGCGGCTTGGGGCCTGCCATTAAACCCAAGCCATCCGATAGAACCAAAGCGCTTTTCCGTGCCCGCGCTCATCGTTACGGGAAAACAGGATCCGGTTACCGCTCCAGAATATGGCGAGATTATTGCCCGGCATTTCGAGAATGGTGTTCACATTTCGATTCCGCATATGGCGCATAGTGTCAGCCAAATGAAAAATGCCGAATGCTTCACGCAGTTTCTCAGTGAGTTCGTGGAGGCTGGCAATTCCAAAAATATCAATATGGATTGCCCCAATTCCCTGCGGCCCCCGCAATTTCGACTAAATTGACATTATGGCACTGCAGTTAGGTCGGATTCATGGTGTCCGCTTTTGCGCCCTTAACAGACGCCGCGCCGCACTCACTCCGCCGCCAGCAACTCTTCCGCCGCATCCAGATCCACCGATACCAGCTGCGAAATCCCGCGCTCGATCATCGTCACACCGAACAGCCGGTGCATCCGGCTCATCGTCACGGCATTATGGGTCACGATCAGGTAGCGCGTGTTGGTTTCCGCAACCATCTTGTCGAGCAGGTCGCAGAAGCGTTCGATATTCGCATCATCCAGCGGTGCATCGACCTCATCGAGCACGCAGATTGGGGCCGGGTTGGTCAGGAACAGGCCAAAGATCAGCGCCACGGCGGTCAGTGCCTGCTCGCCGCCCGATAGTAGGGTAAGTGATGTCAGCTTCTTGCCCGGCGGCTGTGCCATGATCTCGAGGCCCGCTTCCAGTGGATCGTCACTGTCGACCAGTGCGAGATGCGCCTTGCCGCCATCGAACAGTGTCGTGAACAGCCGCTGGAAATGCTGGTCCACTTCTTCAAACGCTGCGAGCAGTCGTTGTCGTCCTTCGCGGTTGAGGCTGCCGATGGAACCGCGCAACTGGTTAATCGCCTCGTTCAGTTCTTCGCTTTCCCTGGTCGATTTCTCCCACTCGGTTTCCAGTTCTTCCAGCTCATCGGCGGCGACCAGATTGACCGGGCCGATCCGCTCCCGGCTCAGCGTCAATCGTTCCAGTTCCGCCGATTCCAACTCGGCATTGCCAACCGTCGCTTCATCAAATTCGCATTTTTCGGATAGCATCTGCGGCGGACACTCGAATTTCTCTCCGGAAATCCGTCCCATTTCCACGCGGCGCAGGTCCTGGTTCTCGGCGCGCGCCTTGGCCCCGGCGCGTTCCTCTCGCGCCTGGCTGAGCGCTTCGCTTGTCGCGTTTAGCCGGTCTTCATGATCGCGCTGCGCCAGTTCAGCCGTTTGCTGTGCGGCGTCTTTTTCAGCGACGACGGCGTTCAGGGCGTCCTGCTGTTCCTGCAGCTTGATCACTTCCACTTCGATGACACGCGGACGGTCGGCAAGTTTTTCAACCTCCGCCTCAATTGCCTCTCCGCGCTTGGCCATTTCCGCCATCCGGGTAGCGGCTTCGCTGGAGCGGTCCTGCCAGGATTTGATCTGTGCAGCGGCGACGGCCTTTTGTTCCTTCACCTGCGCCAGCTTCTGATCCAGTCCGGACAAAGCGGCCTGTGAGGACATGACCTGTTGCCGCGCCGCATCGCGCTGATCCTGCAGGGCGGCACGCGCGCTTTCCTGTGCCGCGCCATCTGGTTGACTGGTGCGTTCCTTCTGCGCTGCTTCCAGTTCTGTCCGTGCGGTCGCCGCCTCTTCTTTCAGGGCCGCTTCCCGCTCCGACAGGCTGGCCGTGCGCTTTTGCAGCCAGCCGAGCGCTTCTTCCGCCTGATCGGCTTCGCGCAATGCCTGGCGCAGCAAATCCTCTGCCTCTCGCCGGGCTGTGCGTGCTTCGGTAAGCTGTTCTTCCGCTGCGGCAATGGCTTCCTGCCTGCTGTGCAGGGCCGTTTCCGCTGCCGTAACCTTTGCTTCGGCCGGTCCAAGCAGGCCAGTTAACTCGGTCAGTCGATTGGCGCGCACCAGCCGTTCGGCGCTGGCATTGCCATCATCGCGGGCGACAAAACCGTCCCAACGTCGCAAGGCTCCTGATTTGGTGACCAGTCTTTGGCCAACCGCCAGTGACTGGCCGACATCATTGGCGGCAACGAAAATCTGTGAAAGGCGGCTGTGCAGTTCTTTGGGGGCCTGGACGTGATCAACCAGTGTCTCGGTGCCGTCGGGGGCTTTTGCCGGTGCAGGAGCGCTCCCACCACCCCAGAAGCGGTCGCCGTCTCCGCCAATGGAAGCGAGCAAATCGTCTCCCAGAGCCGCGGCCAAGGCGCGCTCATAGCCAGGCGCTGCCTTCACCTGATCAATCGCCTTATGGTCGCTCTCACTCTTTGAAAGTTCCCGTTCCAAGGCCGCATGTTCAGACGAGAGACCGGCCAGCTCGGCTTTGATGGTCGCCAGCTTGGATGAAGCTTCATCGCGCGCTTCACTCGCTGCCAGTCGCTGTGCCTCCAGCGCTGCCATTTGTGCCCCGCTGCCATCAGCTTTTTTCTGGGCGGCTTCCCTTGCAGTCACAGCGTCGGTCAAAGCCTTTTTCAGCTCTGCTTCATCCCCCATTTCGGCACGTTCTTCCGCCAGCCGTTCAAGCTCCACAGTCAACCGGTTATAACGGGTCTCGGCAGCTTCCAGCGCGGCATTGGCGACTTTGATCTCGGCCTGAATTCGGGCTTCCTCGGCCACCGCTTTGGCGAGTTCAACCTCGCTGTCACTCGCAGCACGCTCGGCTCTTTCGGCCTGTTTTTCAAGCTCGGGGCGTTCTGCCTCCAACGTGACGAGTTCGGCGGAGAGCTGTTTTTCATCTTGCTCGAGCCGCGACAAGGCCTCCATGGCATCGCGGGTTAATTGATCCTCGCGCGCGTTATCATCCTTGATCCGCTGTGCCTGCGCTTGCAGGTCGAGCAGCCGTGATTTCAGATTGTCCCGCTCGTTGGTCAGCGAGAGCAGGCGATGGCTGGATTCACTGGCTTCTTCGCGCGCCTTGGTGAGATCGGCGCGCAGCAAGCCAAGTGTTCTGGCGCTTTCATTTTGTGCCTGCACCGCCGACTGTTGTGCATTCTGTGCTGCATTGACTTTGGCTTCCGCCGCTTCTGCTTCTGCTTTAGCGGCATCGGCCGCGGCGGCTGCTTCTTTCCAGCGCGCGAAAATCAGACGCGCTTCGACAGTGGTAATCTGACCGCTCAGTTTCTTGTAGCGCTCCGCCTGTTTGGCCTGTCGGCGCAGGGCAGAGGCGCGCTGTTCCATATCGCCTAATATGTCGTCGAGGCGCGCCAGATTCTTCTCGGCGGCCCGCAACTTCTGCTCGGCATCCTTACGCCGGACATGCAGCCCGGAAATGCCGGCCGCCTCTTCCAGCATTTCGCGCCGGTCGGTGGGTTTTGAGGAGATCACATTGCTGATCTTGCCTTGACTGACCAGGGCAGGACTATGCGCGCCGGTGGCGGCATCTGCAAAGATCAGCGCTACATCCTTGGCCCGGACGTCAACGCCGTTCGCTCGATAGGCAGAGCCGGCACCGCGTTCAATACGGCGGACAATTTCCAGTTCGCTATCATTGTCGCCGACATGGAGCGATGACACGTCATTCGTTTCACGTTCCGCATGCAAAGCAACTTCGGCAAATTGCCGCTGTGGCCGCTGATCCGTGCCGGCAAAGATCACGTCTTCCATACCGCCGCCGCGCATCGACTTGGGTGAGTTTTCACCCATGACCCAGCGGATCGCTTCCAGAAGGTTGGATTTGCCGCAGCCATTGGGGCCAACCACACCGGTCAGTCCTTTTTCGACGCGCAGCTCGGTGGGATCGACAAAGCTTTTAAAGCCCGAAAGTTTGAGCTTCTTTATTTGCACGCAGGTTGCCCCGCTTGGCTGTTATCATTCACTCGCATTAAACTCGCTTCCCCCAAGCGATAACAGGCGCTTACCGGGCGCCTGCTTCTTTCAATCTTGTTTCCACCATATTCCAGCTGGTGCCATCGATCTTCTGACCGTTGATCAGGAAGGCCGGTGTACCCTGGATGTCAAAATCCTGTACCGCTGTCTGTGTGTCCGCCATAAGTTTTTCAGCGGTCGCCGTTTCGCTGAGGCAGGCTTTGGCCTGATCCGCAGAAACTCCGCGCTGTTGGAAATAGCTGATCAGATCGAGCTGCTCGGCCAAGCTGACAAAACGCACATTCGGTTCCTGAGACAATACACTTTGATAAGTAGCGTCACCCATGGCCTGAGCCTTTTCAAACATCGGACCCTGGTTGCTTAGCGCTTGTTTGGTCAATGCGAAAAACGGACCTTCACCGCCGCAACGGGACAGGATCGCGGCGGTCAGATCCAGCGGATCGCGAACGAAATTGCGAATTTCGAAGCTTACCCGTCCTGACTCAACATATTCATCGCGGATCGTATTAAACGCTTCTTCGCCAAAAGTGGCGCAATGCGAACAGGTGATCGACATATATTCGACCAGTTTAATGGGTGCATCAGGATTGCCCATCACATATCCGCCAGCTTCGGTCTGCGCGACGGTTTCCGACCATTTTTGGCCATCCGGTGCAGCGACGGCCGCAATGGCTTCGCCAGATGTTGCGCCGCCCTCGGCGGTTTCCGCAGCGCCGCCGCATCCGGTAAGCGCAAGTGCGAGAGCAATAGGAGCCAGATAGAGTGATTTAGACATGTTAGATATTCCTGTTGTTTCAATAAGATGTTTCATTCAGATAGGGCGAGCAGGGCAGGCCGCAAGCGTGCCCAACTGTGAACCTTGTCGATAGGTTGATCGTTCAACGTAAAGCTGGGTGTTCCGGTCAGCTTCAATGTTCCGGTGGCATATTTGGTCATGCCCAAAATTATATCCTGTGCCTGTTTGTCGGCAAGGCAGCTATTGACCTGATCCTTTGAGTAACCGCGTTTCTGCATAAGGCCGTAAAAGTCGGCGGCCTTGGCGATTTTTTTAAGCCGCTCGGGAACGGTGCCTTCGTTCAATGATTTCATCACGGCGGGCGAAGAAGACTGAAAGGTCTGCATCCAGCTTGCCTGAGACGTCAGTATCGCCCGGTGATTGCCAAAAAATTTCGTACGCCCTCCGCAGCGCGCAAGCATCGCCGCCGTCAGATCAATCGGGTTGAGAACCAGATTGCGGACTTCAAAGCTGATATGACCTTTCCGGATGAAGCCTGATTTTAGCGGATCATGAGACTGCGCTTCGAAATTCGCACAGTGATTGCAGGTATAGCTCATATATTCGGCCAGCTGATGCAGAGCGAGGGGATTGCCCATTACATGCCCGCCTTTTTCGGACATCGTGACCCGCTGGGTCCAATCCGTCTGTGTTGTCTGTGACTGGGCGGCTGCGGGCGCCGAGGCCAGAACCGCTGTTCCGAGGGTTGCCAAAGCAAGATACGCGCTTGCGAATTTCATTACTCGTCCTTTTTTCCTTCTGGCCTTTTTTCGGCCGGCCCGTCTTCATTTGGTTGGCGCTTCACTCCGCCGCCGATTTTCCCCACGATGGCAATAGGCTGTGGTTCCTCTATTTGCGGAGCGCCTTCCGACTTGGCAATAGCTGTGGCCAATGATTCCAGCACCCTGTTCAATTCCGGGTCACCAATATCGCGCAGGCTGTCGCCCAATTCTATCGGTGCGGGCTTTAGTGATGGCGGGGGTGCTACACGCCTTTCTCTTTGTTTTTCAATATCTTTAGGTGGATTTACAGGTCCCTGCCTGAATCGTACCTGACTAATAGCGCCATAGCCGAAAAAGCGGTTCACCCGCTCGATAATCTCGGGTGTAATATGTTGCATCAAGGTCGAATGGGCACCGGAAACCAGCAAATGAAGCGTGCCGCTTTCTTTTTCGCCGCGGGGAAAGCGGATTGATTCGGGCAAGGAGACGTCCGCATAACGCTCTCCGACTATCTCTGGCCAGCGGCTCACCACTGAACTTTGGATGAAACCATAGCGGCGAAAGGCAGCGCGGCCGATTTCCGGCATCAGATCAGAAATGCTGCGCGCTTCACCGCCGCGTGGGCGCTGATACTTGCTGAATCTCCTAGCGCCGGCTGTGCGCTTGGCGCCCTTGCGCTTCGGCTTCTCGCCGTTCGGATTATTTTCCTTCGCCATCACGAGGCATCATGGCATAGGCACCCTATGGGCGTCGACAAAATAACCGGTAAAGCGCAGAATATCACCGCCAAAATCAGTGCACATTATGTGGATAACGCCCGCAATCTACCCTGGCGGGTACCGCCTGAGCTGTCGGCGGCAGGTCGTTTGCCGGACCCTTATCATGTCTGGTTGTCTGAAGTGATGTTGCAGCAGACCACCGTCGCAGCCGTTATCGCCTATTTTCAGAAGTTTACCGAGCGCTGGCCGACGGTTGCAGATTTGGCAAAGGCGGACGAGGCAGACGTGCTCGCCGCATGGGCCGGGCTTGGCTATTATGCAAGGGCGCGGAACCTGCATAAATGCGCGCGCTATGTGTGTGATAATCTGGGCGGCATATTCCCTTCCGAGGAAAAAGAATTGCTCAAACTACCCGGCATCGGCGCCTATACAGCGGCGGCGATCGCCGCGATTGCCTTTGGTCGGCGGGCAGTGGTTGTCGATGCCAATATCGAACGACTCGTGGCGCGGCTTTTTGCAATCGACACACCGCTGCCAAAGGGAAAGGCAGATATTCGCATTGGCATGGATGCCCTGACGCCGGATGCCCGGACACCGCATGATAGTGCCGGAGATTTTGCACAAGCCTGTATGGATATCGGCGCGAGCATCTGCTCGGCCAAGGCGCCAAAATGCGAAACCTGTCCGGTGCTGGCTGATTGCGCAGCCTATGCGAAGGGTGATCAGGAGCGCTATCCCGTCAAGCCGCCCAGAAAGGCCAAGCCGCTGCGCAAAGGACGATTTTTCTGGATTGAACAGGATGAGAAGCTGTTGCTCGTCACCCGCCCGGCAAAGGGCATGCTGGGTTCCATGCGCGCTCTACCCGATGATGACTGGGCGGCGGGAAAAGACGGTCATGGCCAGCCGCCACTGGACGGCAATTGGCAGCTTCACGAGAATGTTGTTCAGCACAGCTTCACCCATTTTTCGCTTGAGGTTGATTTGGCGGTTTATCAAACCGAGAAAATCGTTATTAACAAGGATGATAATAGAAAAGCCGAACCTGGCCCCCAACTTGATGATGCGATCTGGTGGCCGGTACATGGGATAGAGGATGCAGGCCTGCCAACCTTATTTGCCAAAGCGGTGGACTGGGCTGTGAAACGGAAACTGAAGGAATGAATATGACGATCAACAAGACGGCCGACAAAACCACAGTTGCAGCCTTTAACCGGCGATCGGTCCTTGGGGCCATTGGTGTCAGTGCCTTCCTGGCTGGTGCACCAACTGCGGCGTTTGCGCGATCGCTGGCGCGGCCTGATTCTCCGTTTCCGGGCCTGACCAAGATTATCAATGACTATGTGGCTGAAAAGAAAGTAGCCGGCATGCTGGCCGCTATCGGCATGGGGCAGGCGGATCCCATGGTCATCGCTGCTGGAACCCATAAATTGGGCGGCGAAAAGACGGTTGATATGAACACGCTTTGGCGGCTCTATTCTCAAACCAAGCCAGTAACCGGCATGGCGATCATGATGCTGATTGAGGATGGCCAGTTGAAGCTCGATCAGCCACTTGCGGATATTCTGCCTGAATTTTCTGACATGCGCGTTCTGCAGAATCCCGAAGGTTCGCTGGATGAGACAGTGCCAGCACGGACGCAAATCACCATTCGCCACTTGCTGACCCACACCGCTGGTCTGGGCTATAACATCATCAGCAAAGGTCCAATCCGGAAAGCCTATTTCGCCGAGGGCATAACGCCCGGTGTGGTCAGCCGGATGCCGCTTCCCGGCACCGAGCCGGGACCGCCAACACCGGATATCGCGACATTTTCAAAAAATCTCGCTTCCTTGCCGCTGGTCTATGAGCCCGGCACAAAATGGAGCTATTCGGTTAGTATCGACCTGCTTGGCTATGTCGTTCAAGTCGCGTCTGGCATGCCACTGGAAGAATTTTTGCAGAAACGCATGTTCGATCCGCTAGGCATGAAAGACACGTTCTTTCAGCTTCCGGCTGACCGGGTGGCTGACTTTACCGACAATTATGCGCCCCTTGGCGGCACCCTGATCCCGATCGATCCGGCCGCAAACAGCATTTATCTCGACAAGCCCGCCTTTGCCTTTGGCGGCGCCGGACTGGTCGGGTCAGCAGCGGACTATGACAAGTTTCTCGCCATGCTGCTCGGCTTCGGAACCTATAAGGGCACGGCAATCATGCAGCCGGAAACGGCCAAGCTTGGTATGTCCAACCTGCTGCCGGAAGGCACTGACATGAAAGGCACATGGGTTGCCAATCATGGCTTTGGCGCCGGCGGGCGTGCTGGTCTGGGTACGGCGGCAAGTCCGGCAGGAACCTTTGGCTGGGGCGGCGCTGCTGGAACGTCGGCCTTTGTCGATACTGGCAACGGCTTCCGCGCAGGCGGATATACGCAATATATGCCGTCCAACACCTATCCGTTCCAGTCGAATTTCCCGAAATATGTCTATGCTGACCTGATGAAGCAAATGTCCGCGGGTGAGGGAAAAACCAGCCCGTGAGCAATAGCGTCAGTCCGATCATGACGACCGACCTCAACGCCATCATCCCGACCTTTGCTGGCGGAACCATGGATCGTGCGGATCAGGTTCGGGTCAATCCTGAACGGCTGAAAGAAGCGATGATGCGCCCCAACGCGCGATTGTTAAAGCTCGACGGTTTGAGCCCCGTTTTCGATGCCATGGGCGATCTTGCCTGGGGGCCGCTTTACGAAGCATCGCCGGACAATGATCTGCTGCTCCTTGGTATGGATGGCGATACCCCCTGCTTTGCGGAGCTTAATGGCGCCGGCAGCGCCATGCCCACTGCTGATCCGCGATTATGGCAGTCATTGGGCGTTTTGCCGCCGGAGCAGGCCGCCATTTATGCAACGGCGCGCAGCCTGGTGGACTGGCACGCGCGCCACCGGTTTTGCGCCAATTGCGGGCGGCCGACTGAATCCCGCAAAGGCGGCTGGGCACGGCAATGCGACAAGGAAACAGGCGGCTGCGGCGCCGAGCATTTCCCCCGTACCGATCCCGTGGCGATCATGCTGGCGGAATGTGAAGGCAAAATCCTGCTTGGCCGGCAACCCCGATTCCCGCCCAAACGCTTTTCCGCGCTGGCCGGCTTTATCGAACCGGGCGAGAGCATCGAAGGCGGCGTCGCGCGGGAATTGTGGGAAGAAGCGGGCATCAAGGTCCGCAACGTCCGCTACATAGCCAGCCAGCCCTGGCCCTTTCCGTCATCACTGATGATGGCTTGCACCAGCGTCACCGATGACCCGACATTGAAGCTGGACGAGGAAGAGATTGAGGAAGCTGCATGGTTCTCTCTGGATGAAGTGAAAGCCGCGATGAACGGTGATCCCGATGCGCCGTTTATTGCGCCGCCACCGTTTGCGATAGCGTATAATCTGCTGAAAAACTGGGTGGATGAACAGGAACGGTGAGGGCTTCGGCGCAAAGCCGGCATCCGCATTGGGATGCACTTTGAGGCAACAAGGGACTTATTGATCATGCCTCCGTTGGGCAGCAAGGAGAGTCACTGTGGTCAGCTCTGAGGTTGTTTGTGCAGGCGAGGAAGATCGTGAACGGGCAAAACACTCGGTCGTGCTGAGCTTTGCCGCTGACCCGATGATGCGTTGGATGGTGCCTGACGCCGCTGACTATCTTGCCACAATGCCCGAGGTCTTTGAGGCTTTCGCTGGCGCCTCATTCGAGAACGGGACTGCTTATATTGCACGCAATGCAAAAGCAGTGGCGCTTTGGTTGCCTCCCGGCGTTGAATCCGACAATGACAGGATGACGGCCGCGCTGCGCAAAGTTGTTGCGCCCGAACTCTATGAAGATATTGCCGCGGTCTTTGGCGAAATGGGGCGCTATCATCCTCGTGACGAGCCTTGCTGGTACCTGCCTTTAATCGGTGTCGATCCAGCTGAAGCGGATCAAGGTCTGGGCTCGGCGCTCATGAAGAAGGCGCTCGATCACTGCGATAAGGCCGGATTATCCGCCTATCTCGATTCATCCAGTCCGCGCAATATCGCATTTTATGAACGTCACGGTTTTAAGGTCATGGGGGAAATCCAAAGCGGAAGCTCACCCGTCGTGCATCCCATGCTTCGAAAACATATCGGATGAGACCAAGAGGGAAGCGAATTCCGATGTCTGCTTCCCACTCATCTCCGGACTATCGACCAGCCGCGGCGCGCTTCAATTCGGCCGGCTGTGGAGCAGGTTTGGGCATCGCCTCTTCCTGGCGCCGATCCTCGGCATTTTCGACACGATCTCGGCCGCTCGACTTGGCTCGGTAAAGCGCGGCATCGGCCCGCGCAAACAACTGCTCATAGGTCTCCCCATCGCGCGCTGTGGCCACGCCAAAGCTTGCAGTCAGACGGATATCATCGTTTAGACTGTCATGTTCGAGACGTGCGAAAGCTTGCCTGATCCGCTCGGCTAGCCGCGCAGCTGGATCATTCGGGCAGTTCCAGATCGCGATACAGAATTCCTCTCCGCCGATCCGGCCCGCCATGTCGGACCCGCGCACCATCTGATCGATAAGTTCGCCGAAGCTCGAGATCGCTTGGTCGCCCGCCTGGTGCCCCCAGATATCATTTACCTGTTTGAAGTGGTCGATATCGGCCACCACCAGGCTCAGGGGACGATCCTCCGTCTGCGCACGTGATAGAAGGGCTCGAATCGATTGTTCAAACGCGCCACGATTCAGCAGCCCCGTCAAGGAATCACGATCGCTGCTTTCGCGCAAAGCCTTGGTCCAGTCGGCGATCGTCGCGCCGATCAGAACCATCGCGGTTGTCACACCTTTCACCCCGAGCACGAGGCCAATCAGGGAGTAGTATATGGACTCCCGATAGGCCTCCGCCGGGATCGACCGCTCAAACAGCAGGGTCAATGTCGGCCTGGCGAGGAAATCGGCGGCCTGAAATGCCATGATCGCGATGATTGCGAGGTCGACCAGATTGCGGCGCCGTGCGTTGAGCAGTGTCGTCACGCCCATGGCGAACATGACACCGTAACCTATATTGACGATGATCAGTCGCGAGGCGATATCGTTGGAAAAACTAACCGCCACTGCCAGTACCAATGCAGTGATCAGGTAAACGACCACAAAACTTCCCAGATGGAGTCGCTGCCCGGCTCTCTCACAGACCGATACCACCAGCACGATAGAGCCGAGAGCATAGAAAAGCTGCGTCGCATGAAAGAGGTAGAAAGCGTTTGCCGGCAGGAAGTGGGTGATAAGAAATCCCACTGCGGACAGGGCATAGGCAATGCCAAAGCCGAGCACGTGACGCTTCATGCGCCCCACCCGCCAAAGAACCACGAATGTCGCCGCAAAAAACAGCGCCATGAGCGGTGTCACCATCCCGAGAATTTGCGTTTGCATTTAACCGTAGCGCCCCCGTCCCAGTGGGTTAGGTCAATATAGTTAAGAGCAGCTTAAGGAATCGTATCCCAACCCTCTTTCCTACAACTAACCAAATAGGTTATATCGATGCTTTTCTCCCTCAACAAGGAAAGAGCATATGACCGATCAACCTTCTCACGATACCTTCACCGATATCCCTGCTGCCGATGACCTTGCGCAGCCCCGTGCGCGCCATGATGGCTGGTCGCCGGACAGGCAGGTGGTGTTTCTCGAAGCCTTGGCCCGCACCGGCAATGTGCGGGCGGCGGCGCGCTATGCGGGGCTTTCGCGGGAGAGCGCGTACAAGCTCAGGCGGCGGCCGGATGCACGGGCCTTTGCCCGGGCGTGGGATGCCGCGATCATCCATGCGCGCGATATCTTTCAGGATGAGCTGATGGACAAGGGGCTGAATGGCTGGCGCGAGGCAGTCTGGCATCAGGGCGAGGAAGTGGGGACAAGGGAACGCTGGAGCGCGCCCTTGTTTCTGGCGGCACTTTCGCGGCTCGACAAGATGGCGGACGGGATTGATCTGGCCGGCAAGCCGGCGCGGGTGGCCGCCGAGAGGTTTGATGATTTGCTGGAGGGTATTGGCAAAGGGGATGATTGTGCAGAACTGGTGGACGAGATTGATGGCGCAGGAAGGACGGCAGAGCAGCCGCAATCTTCTCTCTCCAACGCGCAGATCATGAACGCCCTGCGCCTGCAGCATGGGCGCGAGCGGATCATGGCAATGGCGCCTGAGGATATTGATGTGTCGGACCTGGACCTGGCCGACTGTGAGGAATGGGATGAGCTTGACTGGGAGCGGGCTGATCGCAGCGGGTTTCTGGAACGCAGCGGCTTTTATGAGCAGGCCGAGCGTGAGGATATCGTCGAGGAAGAGGTGGTGTGATTTGTGTGAACTTTGAGAGGGAGGGAGTCTTTATTAGACCTCAAGCGCCGGGCGGGCACATCCGTGCCCTTGGCTACGCGCCATAAGGCGCGGCGGACGCCATTTGATTTTGGCGCCCTTGCCTCGCTACGCTCGGTCTGATCACCTCAAGTCAGGCACCAGTCTTTATTCTCTCCCCTGGAGGGAGAGAAAAGACTTGGCTTGGCAGCTTGCTGCCTAGCAAGTCTTAGAGAGGGGGCAGCGGCAATCGCAGCCGTTTATATGGGCCGCCCACCCCTCTCCAAGTTTCGCTAGCGTCCCTGGACAAGTCCAGGACCGCAAGCTTCACTGTCCTCTCCCTCAAGGGGAGAGGAAGGAGTTTTGAGATCCTGTAAAGAATCCTTCTCCCCTTCGGAGCCATTGCCAGCCCCTTCCCGGCTGGCTAAAGCGCTGAGAAAGAATAAAGGTCTTCATCCAATGAAATGGCTTATCACTTTCGGGGTTGTGGCGGTTGCTATCGCTGGTTTTGTCTATTGGTTTTTCTCGCAGCCTGGTCCGCGTCAGCTGGATATGGTCAACAATATCATTCCCGGTGACAAGGACGCAAAGCTGTTGGTGCGTGGCCAGGTCTATGATGAAGAGCTGGGCCTTGGCCTCAATATCTGGGCACCGACCAAGGCGTCCGACAAGCCGTTGCCGGTTGTTGTGTTTATCTATGGCGGCGGCTGGCGTGCCGGATCGAAGGATGAATATGCCTTTGCCGGGCGTGCCTTGGCCCATCGCGGCTATATGACGGTGCTGGCGGACTACAGGCTATATCCTGACACCAAATTCCCAGGGTTTCTGGAGGATAGTGCCAAAGCGGTCGCATGGGTACATGACAATATTGCCAACCATGGCGGCGATCCGGAACGGATATTTCTGTCGGGTCAGTCGGCGGGCGCGTATAATGTCGCGATGCTGGCACTTGACCGGCAATGGCTGGGGCGGCTCGGCAAGACGCCGGATTTAATCAAGGGGGTGGCGGCACTGGCCGGGCCTTATGATTTTTATCCTTTCAAGACCGAGACGACAAAGAACAGTTTTGGTTCCTATCATGTCCCGGAGATGACACAGCCGGTCAACTTTGTGCGCGCCGATGCCCCGCCGCTTTGGCTGTCGACTGGCGTGGATGATACCCAGGTCAGGCCGCGTAACAGCCAAACCCTGCGGGATAAAATTCTCGAGGCGGGGGGTGATGCGGAATATGTTGAATATCCCGATATGGATCATCTGGAAATCATGATGGCGATCTCCAAGCCGTTTCGCAACAAAGGCCCGGTGCTTGAGGACATGATTGCCTTTTTCGAAAGCCGTCGATGACGACCGAAAATATAAGTGATGGCATCAGTGATGCCGGGGCGCCTTCGTCTGCCGATGCTCTTGTTCTGGCCGGGAGCCGTCCGGGCGGCGATCCGATGGCGGACAGTCGGGGCATATCGGTAAAAGCGCTGATCCCGGTGGCGGGCAAGGCGATGCTGGCCCATGTCACGGAAACTCTGCTGGGCCACAAGGCGATTGGCAATGTGCATATGCTGGCGCAGGATTTTGCGCCTTTCTGGACGGATGACGGCACTAGCGGGCTGGAAAGCAACCCCCGCGTAATCGCGCGGCCCAGCCGTGCGACCATTGCGACATCACTGGATGAGGTTCTGGATCAGGAAGACACCCGCTTTCCGGTGGTGATCACCACGGCTGACAATGTGCTGCTGAGCGCGCCGATGATTGACGATTTTCTGAGTGCAGCGGAAGATACGGATATTGCCATTGCGGTTGTCGAAAAGCAGGTGTTGCTGCACCGCTATCCGGCATCCCGGCGGACCTGGCTGAAATTGCGGGGTGGTCATTATAGCGGGGCGAATCTTTTCTATTTCGGTTCCCCGAAAGCGCGGCAGATATTGCGCTATTGGGCCGAGGTCGAACAGGACCGCAAAAAGGGATGGAAGATTTTGACGATATTCGGGCCGTGGCTGTTGTTTCTGGCGGTGACCCGGCTGCTGACCGTTGATCAGCTGGCGGCGCGGGTCGGCAAGAAGCTGGGATTGGCCATTAGAATCGTGCCGATGGCGCAGGCAGAGGCCTGCATTGACGTCGACAAGGACAGCGACTTGGAGATGGTCGAGCAGATAATCGCCGCGCGGAATGAGGCCGCCAGCGCTTAACCTTTGGCCAGATTGCGCCGGGCGGCGACGCCAAAAAGAACGAGCCGGATAAGCGCGGCGACCAGCATCGCACCGGCGGCGCCCGTTGCGCCGAAAAAATGCAGGCCCACAAGCAGCATCGTGATGAACAAGACAGCAATGGTTGCTTGCAATATGAGGGCCATGCGCGCGCCGCTGCCGGACAATAATGTCGGTTCATAAATGGCGCCAGCCAGATCGACAGACGCCGCAGCGGCGAGCAGGATCAACAAGGGATAGGCGGGCAGAAATTCTGGCCCGGACATGTAAAACAGGGCGGGTTGGCCAATGACCACGACGATCAGGATGACGGTTCCGCCGGTCATGAACAGCATCCGGCTGGCCTTGCGGAACAGGACCTTCATGGCCTCTGCGCCCTGCTGCGCCCGCATCAGGTTGACCTCGGCAAATATCGCGCGGGACAGCAGCACCGATATCTTGGTCATCGCGACACTCAGCTGGCTGGCGAGCCGGTACAGGCCCGCAGCCGTCGGCCCGACAAAATAACCGACGATCAGCAGCGAGATATTCTGGGAAAGTCCGGCCAGGGTGGAACCAAGATTGGATATCAGCAGAAATTCGCCAATGCCTCTATTCTCCCGCGCCGCCCGCTTCACGCGAAACAGATTGCGAGGGGACATGATGTCGCGGCTACTCCACGCCGCAAACAGCCAGTAGCCGATTGCATGAATGACTTCCGACAAGGCCCAGACGGCAAGAAAGTTGACCAGCCGGGGATCGGTGAACCAGACTATCAAAGTGCCGATCAGGCGGACCGTTGGAATGATTGCTTCGGCATAAGCGGCCAGATCAAAACGGTTTTCCACCCGCAATATGCCGGTCGGAGTTGATTTGATGGAAAGCAGCATGACCAGCGCAAAGATCAGCGCGTTTTGCGCCAGCTCCTCATCCCAACCGAAAAAGGGAGCCAGCCAGCCAACGGCAAAATAGGCCAGGATGCACCCGGCCACTGCTCCGGCAATATCGAGCAATGTGCACAGCCCGACCAGTCGCCCGAATTGCTGCCGGTTTTCCGCCCCCTTGATGTTGCGTGCACCAAAGCGGATGACGACTTGCCAGGTCTGAAATGTGACGATCAGGGCGATGGCCTGCGCAGTTCCGGTGATCAGCGCAAACTGGCCAAAGCCCGCGACGCCCAGCGTGCGGGTCAATATCGCGAGGTAGAAGAGGCTCAGGATGCCGCCAAAGCCTTTACCGCCAAGCAGCCAGCCGGTATTCTTGATGATCCGGCGGATACCGGTTTTCTCACCGTTGGGCTGTGCAGGTTCGATCGCCACTTCCTCAGCCATGATCAGACAGGCATCCGAAGACATAACTGCAACCGGCTGTTACAGGATTGAGCTTTGAAGGCCATCGTTCTAAGTGTCTCCCCACACCATCCCTATCCCGATAAAGGCCAATTGCCAACATGATCGACAAAGTAATAATCCTGAGCGCAGGTCAAGGCTCGCGGCTGTTGCCGTTGACCGCGGAACGCCCCAAATGCCTGATCGACTTTTCGGGCAAGAGCCTGATCACCTGGCAGATCGAAATGCTGGCGGCCGGCGGGGTGAAAGAATTTCATGTCGTGACCGGCTTTATGACCGACATGGTCGAGGCGGAGCTTGAGGCGCTGATGCAGGCGGGCAGGGACATCACGATCCACTTTAATCCGTTTTTCAAGGTTGCCGACAATCTCGGCAGCTGCTGGATTGTGCGCGATGTGATGGACGGGGATTTCATGATCCTGAACGGCGATACACTGATCTCGCCGGAGATTATCGAGACCGCTCAGCAAACCGAGAATTGGCCGATTACAGTAACGGTCGATATCAAGGATCATTATGACAGCGATGATATGAAAGTATCGCTGAGCGGTGAGAGGCTGACGGCGATAGGCAAGACGCTGACGGCCGAACAAAGTGATGCGGAATCCATCGGCTTTCTGGCTTTTCGCGGAGAAGGCGGGGCGATGTTCCGGGAAAAGGTACGCGACGTCATGCGCACACCGGCGGGCGTGGAAAACTGGTATCTCAAGATCATCGATACGCTGGCACCCACCGAGAAAGTCGGCGCTGTATCTATCCAGGGCCATGACTGGGCCGAGGTCGATTTTCTGAATGACGTGGAAACGGCAACCGCTCTCACTGATCAATGGTTGGCCAAATTCGGCTAGTCCGGAAAGCCTGATTTGACCCAGGTCGCCATAGCCGGGATCTGGTTATCCGACAGTTTGACAGCATCGCCAAGGGCCGGCGGGCCGGGCCATGACTTGTCTTTGAAATTCTGACCCATCCACTCGCGTTCTCCTTCATAGCGGGGGATCAGGTGGAAATGGACATGCGGATCAACCATCATCAGCATCAGCCAGTTGAGTTTCTGATGCGATATAAGCTCTTTCAAAGCCGACGACACATCAGCGGTTACTGTTTTCAGTTCGGCGAAATGATCGTACGACAGATCACCAAAATCCGCTGCGTCCGATTTGGCTGCGACAACCAGTGAGCCTAAAGTTACCTGCGCCGGGCGGAGCAAAACGACCCAGTGATCATAGTCCTTTACCAGCGTCGCGGGATATCCGAATTTTTCGATGGTATCATTGATCATCCTTCTATCCTTGCTCTTGCTCCAGCCATGAAACAATCTGTCCGCCACGTATTTTTACGAGCCAGGCCTGCATTATCTGAACCATATGCACCGCGAGGGAGATTAATGTCCACCAGGCAACGGCGATGAGGCCGATGTCGGGACGGCCAAAAATCAAGGAAACAAATAGCAACACCATATTGGGATTGCGTCTTGCGGTGATCAGGCGGAACCATGAATCCATCGGGCGCCAGACATGGATATGCTGGCCGAAAGCGCGGATGAAAATGCCTTCGATAACCCGCTGCAGGACATAGCCGCCCAGAATGACGATCAACGCGAGGCGGAGTTGATCCTCGGGCAAAGCAAGCCCCACCGCACCAAGGCCAAATGCCCATGCAACCCACCAGAAGGGCGGGTGAACCAGATCAAGCCCGTGATCAAAAATATTCCCCCAAAAGGAGGATGTGATGGTACACCGCGCCAGCTTGCCATCCACTGTGTCGAGCACCATGAAAACAAAACCTGCAGCCATGCCGGACCAGAAATGGCCGTAATAGAACAGGAACGTCGCAGCGACACAGCCTATCGCCCCAATGCCCGTGACCATATTGGGGGTCATTCCAAGCCGGGCCGCCAGGCGCGTGAGAACCAATGCCAGTTCCGGCCACAGATATTTGGTGAGAATGTCGGTAACGCCTTTATACGCACCGAAATAGCTTTGCCGCTCGATATCCTTCACCGTTTCTGCATTAAGTTCCCGGACAAACGGTGTTTCCAGTTTGCGTAGCGAGGCATTGTGAATTTGCGGTTTGTCACGATATTCCATGACTGTCATTCCGGCTGGCACTGTCAAAGCCGCAAGGGCCTGAGCATCTTCGTCGCTCGCGAGATGCGCGAGCACCGGAATGCCGTCAAAAGTAACTATGGTTCCCAGATTGTCATGAACGTGCTGAATCCACTGTGGATCAAAAGCAAATGTCATGTTTATCCATAGACTACCGCTGATATTACCCTGCAATTTTTCGACCAGGCGGCGTCCCCGTTCCGCGTTGGTCATTCCCCATATCAGCGTGTCATTTTTGCCATGCAGCAAAAGAGTCACACCGTTTTTGGTCTGCATATGAATTGTTCCTGTCGTAATTTGGGTGATTTGGGCGTTATCTTCGTAAATACCAGTGATTTGTATGCGTTAGCAGAAAAATGGGGCATTTTAGAATCGAAAAAGAGGCAAATCGTGCAAATCGCAAGAGTGCGAGCGCTTATCAAAATTACCAGCACCACATGTTTTGCTGGTTTTGCAGGGCCTAGGGGTGATTTGGCCGCGTATTTCAGGCATTGAGTTTGCCGAGAAACTGGCTATGAAAGGCGGAACATAACCGACTACCAACGCGACATCTATTATTTCGCCAACACAAGAGAATATTGATGGCAACCTTTACGCTTCCGAAAAACAGTAAAATCCGTAAGACCGGCGAAGTGCATGAGGCGCTGAGTGGCGGAAAGGCGCGCGCGTTTAAAGTCTATCGCTATGATCCGGATAGCGGCGAAAACCCGCGCTATGACACGTTCAAGATCGATACGGATGACTGCGGGCCAATGGTTCTCGATGCGCTGATCAAGATGAAAAGCGAACAGGATTCTACCCTGACCTTCCGCCGGTCGTGCCGTGAAGGCATTTGCGGGTCCTGCGCGATGAATATCGACGGTAAAAACGGTCTTGCCTGCACCACCGCGATTGAGGATTGCGGCAAGGAAGTCAAAATAACACCGCTGCCACATATGGAAGTGATCAAGGATCTGGTCCCTGATTTCACCCACTTCTATGCGCAATATGCATCCATCCAGCCATGGCTGAAAACCGTGACGCCGACGCCTTCCGGTAAAGAACGGCTGCAGTCGCCCGAAGATCGCGCCAAGCTGGACGGCCTTTATGAGTGCATCCTGTGCGCTTGCTGCCAGACCAGCTGCCCAAGCTATTGGTGGAATAGCGACAAGTTTCTTGGTCCTGCCATATTGTTGCAAGCCTATCGCTGGCTTGCCGATAGCCGGGATGAAATGACCGGTGAGCGGCTTGACGAACTGGAAGATCCCTTCCGCCTCTATCGCTGCCACACGATCATGAACTGTGCCAATGCCTGCCCCAAAGGTCTCTCCCCCGCAAAGGCAATTGCCGAGATCAAGAAGATGACGGCCGCGCGCGAAGTTTAAGAAGCATTCTTACAGGCCGTATTGCAATCTCATCACCGCGGCTCTGAACAGTCTGCAGAACATGAATATGGTGGGCATGAGGAGTGGCAGATACTCCATCCTTATATTTTGGCGGGACCGGTTTTCCCGAACGCCATTTGCGCAATATATTGGAAGCGCGCGTCCATGCTGTTCCGCCGGGCGGAGAGATTGTCTGGACTACCTATTATTTCCGTGATCGGGAACTGGCAAAGGCCCTTGTAAAAGCTGCTGAGCGCGGTGTGCAGGTCTACATCCTTATGGAAGCCGAACCGCGATACGCCGGTGCGAATGACAATGTTATTGCCATTCTGAAAAGTAATATGCATTTGCCGGGCCTGACATTGAGCCTCTGGAACTCAGTTCTGTCCAAAAAGCTGGCGGCGCATCTGCACAGCAAGATTTACTGGTTCTCGCATCCTGTACCAACGGCATTTGTCGGCTCTTTCAACCCGTCAACCGATATACCGGAGGATGAAGCGATCATTGCGGCCATTGGTGATCAGGATCGGGGCCATAATCTGTTGTTCGAGACTCAGGATGATGCGATTTGCACCGGACTGAGAGCTTATTCGCTCAAAGGGTTTTCGCCGCTGCAACGTTTCCACCGCGTACAGAATGAAGTCATTCATGGTGATGCGCTGTCGCTCTGGTTCTTTCCGCGTATCAATAGCCGGGTCGTGCATGACCGGCTGAAACAGGTCGGCTCGAATGCACGGATTTCGCTGGCCATGTCTCATTTCAAGGACGTTGAAATCCTCGGCCGGCTGGAAGATGTGGTGCGCCGGGGCGGTGAAGTGCGGATGATCGTGCATCATACCGAGCGACGCGTGCCAGAAGCTATCGTCGCACAGGCACGTAAGGCCGGGATAAACATCCGCCGCTATCGCCATAGGGATGCGCTGCCGATGCATAGCAAATATCTGCTGATAGAAACCGCCAACAGGCAGGAAAGCTGGCTGGGGAGTTTGAACTACAACTGGCGCTCTCGCTATATCAACCATGAGATTTTGCTGCGATCGACAGAGCCCGATATTCAGGACGCGCTAGCCCGCAATTTCGATACTATCTTTAGCGAATGCACCAATCCAGAATAGGTCATGGTGACAGACGTTAAGCACAAGATATTAAAGGTCGATATTCCAGAGCGGCCAGATTACAGTGGCGGGATATGACTGAAGCAGACAAGAATTTTTTCACCAGCGATCCCGATCCAGACCATCCCGGTTGGTATCAATGGAAGTTGAAAGACCCGGAATGCTATAACAGCTTTCTGGGGCCCATGATTGTTCGCCGTGGTGGCGATGGTATCGCGGACAATATTGCCCGGGTCCGCATGTTCCCTGAACGACAGCACCGCAATCTTGGTGACGCCGTTCACGGTGGTACAATGATGGGTTTTATCGACTGCGCACTGTTCGCCGCGATGCGGGTTTTGGAAATCGGACCCTCGGGATTTGCGGTGACGCTGGAATTGCAGACCCATTTTATCGGTGCGGCTCGGCTCGGTGAACCGCTTGAAGCACAGGTTGAGGTGGCACGGGAAACCGGTCGTTTCCTGTTTCTGCGCGGGCTGGTGGTGCAGGGCGACGGCAGCGAGAATATGGCCTCCTATACGGCTATCGTCAAAAAAGCACCCCAATGACGGGTTTTTACGCGCGCTATCAGGCGTTGATCGCAAATGGAGAATTGAGACCCGACGCGGATCAGGACGCCTGCGCACAGCGTTTGTCCCAATTGCAGGAAGAGCTTGAGGCAGTTCCGCCACGTGGCAGCGTGCTGTGGCGGATGTTCTCGAAAAAACCAAACGCGCCGCGCGGCCTCTATATGTGGGGCGGTGTCGGGCGCGGCAAGTCTATGCTGATGGACCTGTTTTACGACAGTCTTCAGATCAACCGCAAGAAACGCGCCCATTTTCATGAGTTCATGCTGCTCGTGCACGATATGATGCGGGCGTGGCGGGAAGCCGATCCCGGTGATCCGATCCCCAATGTGGTGCGCGATCTGGCACAGGATGCCCGAGTCCTCGCCTTTGATGAAATGGTGGTGAACAACAGCGCTGACGCGATGATCATGTCGCGGCTGTTTACCGGCCTTGTCGAAGCTGGGGTGACCCTGATTGCAACGTCCAATCGCCCGCCGGTTGATTTGTACAAGGACGGCCTCAATCGTGAACATTTCCTTCCTTTCATTGATTTGCTGGAAAATCGTCTCGACGTCATCTCGCTCAACGGGCCGACCGACTATCGCCGCGAACGATTGGGCGGTGTTGATCTTTGGCATGTGCCCAATGGCGACGCCGCGACCAAGGCGTTGAGTGAGGCCTTTTTCCGCCTGACCGACTATCCTCCGGAAGACCGTACACATGTGCCATCAGAAGAACTGCCGGTGCAGGGCGGCCGGTCGATGCATGTGCCCAAAGCCTTGAAAGGCGTCGGTGTTTTCTCGTTCAAACGGCTTTGTACCGAGGCGCGGGGTGCGCCCGACTATCTCGCCATTGCGCGCCATTTTCACAGTGTCATCATTGTCGGCATTCCGGTGCTTTCAAAGGAAAACCGCAACGAAGCGGCACGCTTTGTGACGCTGATTGATGCGCTCTACGAATATCGCGTCAAGCTGCTGGCCAGCGCTGACGCGGAACCCGATGCGCTCTATCCCGAGGGCGACGGGTCATTCGAATTTGTCCGCACCGCCTCCCGACTGGTCGAGATGCAGTCGGATGATTATCTGGCGCTTGGGCACGGCACCGGTGAAGCGCTTTGATCTAAAGCAGGCTCAAACTGTCAAGATCGAGCGCCATCTGCGCCGGGCGTTCCGCCATTGCCGCGAACATCCGGTCGCCGCGATCCGTTTGCTCGACATGCAGCGACGCGTTAATGGCCATGATGAAGCCGGCAAAGGCATGACGGCGATATTCCTGCCAAAACTGATCAAAACCAAAGGGCAATCTCCATTTCTCTTCACGCCGATGGAGATAGTCTTGGACCAGTTTTTCCTCATGCTGGCGGCGCATCGCTGGATCCGCAAAGCTGGTGCCGATCATATAGGCAACGTCATTGGCAGGGTTACCGAATGTGCAAGTCTGCCAGTCCACCAAAGCGGCTAATTGTCCATCTTCATAAAACAGAATATTATCCAGCCGCATATCACCGTGCGTAATGGTCTGTTCGAGAGGTTCCTGCCCGACATAGGACCCGATCCGATCCACCAGTTGCTGGCCAATATCCAGTATCTCAGGCGAGAGTAGATCGGCGAATCGCTGTTTGAAAACGGGATAGCCATTGGTCAGGGTCTGCTCGGTAAACGCCACATTCTTCGCGGCATGGTGCAGCCATGCGAATTTCTCAAAGCCACCATCTGGCCTGAAGCCGTGGAGGCCAGCAGCTTCTTCCAGAGTCGTCTCAACCTGGACAAGTGTTGCTCCTGCCAATTGATCGCCTTGCTCTGCCGGTGCCATGTCTTCCAGCATCAGGACAAATTCCTGTTCATTGTCGGCAATGGCAGCGTGGTAGCATTTCGGGCATTTGACACCAGAGCCGCCAGCCACATCGCGGTACCATCCGACTTCCATATCATAGAGATGGAAAATGGCGGCCGCGCTGCGACTGATCTCGTCGGCGCTTGGACATTTGGCGATGAACGTAGACGGCCGCGTTAACTCATCTTGGCCTTCTGCCCACTCGCAACGAAAGCGGAAGCTGTCACACACTTGCCCAGTTCCAACCGGTTTATAGGTCAGAGATGTTAGAGCGCCCGATGGCGCCCCAAAAACCTTCTCGACAAAGGCTTTTCCAAAATCTTCCGGGCGAAGCGGGAATTCCGCGCTCATGGTGCGGGGTGCAGCAGGTCGGTGAGCCCGCTGGTCTTGTGAGGTCCGACGAACAATTGTTCGACAATGCCGATGCCTTCATGGCTGTCGTCGCCACTGGTCAACACCGTGTCACTGAGCGCCTGAATATGGATATAGAGCATGTCATGATCCGGCACATTGGCGAGATCTATTGCATCATAAGCGGTTTCCAGCGGGCCATGGTCCATGCCGTGTCCCCATTCGGGGTGCATATAGCCGAGGCCGGACATATAGAAGGTCCGCGTCGCGTCTCCCGTGCGCGGGGTGATCGACAATGTGCCATTGGTCGTTTCCAGGTCGAGCTGTTTCACGCGCCGGGTGCCGCTACGATAGCTGAGACCAAAGCTGGCCGGCTCGAATTCCTGTCGCGCACCGTCTATGGCATCCACGACGCCACGCCGGTTCCACGGCAAGCCTTCGCCATCATCATTGCTGTGAAAGAAACAGGCGTGATTTTCGAAATTGAGCGGCGTCCATAGCCACCAGAATTGCGGCAGGGCCCCGGCAGGGGGAGGCTGCGATTCCGGTGAGCCGACGGGGCGAATACCCCAGCTGCGATCCCGCGTGCCGCGATGGCTTTCCGGCGAAAGCGCCAGCGCTTGATCGCCGACATACAATGTCCCGGACCACCCGCCATTTTGGGTCAGGCGGGTATAGTCCATCACCATGCGCGGGCCGTCGCGCCGAATGAAGCGCGGTTCCTCAATCGGTGCGTGGCGCGCGGTGAAGCGGATATCGGCGGTGATCGGACTGTCGTTGTCGGTGACGATCAGGCGCAATTCTTGCAGCGGCTCGACTATCTCCACCATGATCGGACCGACGCTGAGGTCCATCCGCTCGCTGCCCATGCGTTTCGAGGCGCGCAGGTTATGCTGCTTGCCGTCTATCGACACACAGAAGGCCGCATCCATGATATCGAGCTGCGGATATACGCCCAGGGCAGCGGCGAAAAAGATACTGCCATCCGCGCTATAACCGTTGAAGAAATAGCGGTCATAGAAATTGCGGTTGTCGCCGGACACTGCCATCGGCTCCGGCGTCTGGTGCAGCGGATAATCGTCGCCTTTGCTCAGCATGGGCCTATTCTCTCCTGATTTCTTTTTTTTGCATCATGGCGCGCCATGCCGGTCTTGGCAAAGCAAAAGATGCTTGGACAAGGGGGGCGAAGTTTACAAAGTGGACATGGTTCTTTTGGGTGGATTTGAAGCGGCCAGGCCCAGTCAAAGTTCACACACATCACAGGGTCTTTATTCTCCTCTCCACCGCCGTGCTCCGCACTTGATGCGGAGCCCAGGGTAGACGGGCGCGACAGCCGTCCTAGGCTCCGCATCAAGTGCGGAGCACAAAACGGCAGGGACATTTGATATCCTCGCACTGACAACGCGGCCCAAAGTTCACACAAATCACACCCTGCCAAATGCCGGTCTTTGGGAAGGATTGTTCGTTCCTTTTGGCCAGATTCAATCGTGCAAAACATCTGTGCTGATCCTGTTCAAAACGAGAGAGATATCCGAGCGAAAGACTATCACGGTCCAGCCCGTGTAGGAAAGCGCCTTGCAGGCTTTCTCGCTCCACGCGCCGACCACTATTGCTATTGCAAACCAGTTGCAAAGAAAGCCCGCATATTGGTGCTTTCTGCGGTTGAAATTGCCTGTGGATAAGCCTAATCCGACTCCATATCCTTTTTACGACTCTGATTTCAGGAGAATTTTTTCCATGGCCCGTAACAAAATCGCGCTGATCGGCGCTGGCATGATTGGTGGCACGCTTGCCCATCTCGCTGCTTCCAAGGAAATGGGCGATGTCGTCCTGTTTGATATTGCCGAGGGTATGCCCGCCGGTAAGGCGCTCGACCTCAGCCAGGCCGGACCGGTTGACGGGTTCGATTCCAACCTGAAAGGCACGAATGATTATGCCGATATTGCGGGCGCCGATGTTATCATCGTGACTGCAGGCGTACCGCGCAAGCCCGGCATGAGCCGCGATGACTTGCTCGGCATCAACCTGAAAGTCATGAAGGCTGTCGGCGATGGTATCAAGGCCCACGCGCCGGATGCTTTTGTTATCTGCATCACCAATCCGCTCGATGCGATGGTCTGGGCATTGCGTGAATTTTCCGGACTGCCGCACAATAAAGTGGTTGGCATGGCGGGCGTTCTCGACAGCGCGCGCTTCCGTCACTTCCTCGCTGAAGAATTTGAAGTGTCGGTTGAAGATGTCACCGCTTTCGTTCTCGGCGGTCACGGTGATACCATGGTTCCGGTACCAGCTTACTCAACGGTTGCCGGTATCCCGATCCCTGATCTCATCAAAATGGGCTGGACCACACAGGAAAATATCGACGCGATTGTACAGCGCACCCGCTCTGGCGGCGGCGAGATTGTCGGCCTGCTCGGCAATGGCTCGGCTTATTATGCACCAGCGACCAGCGCGATCATGATGGCGGAAAGCTACCTCAAGGACAAACGCCGCGTGCTTCCCGCCGCTGCGCATCTGACCGGCCAATATGGTGTCGATGATCTTTATGTCGGCGTGCCGGTTATCATTGGCAAAGACGGTGTCGAGAAAGTCATCGAGATTGAGCTGAGCGAAGAAGCGCAGGGTAATTTCAATGTGTCGGTCGATGCGGTGAAGGAATTGCTGGAAGCGTGTAAGGGATTGGATCCGAGTCTGGCTTAATGAACTTTACTGTCATTTTCTTTATGGCTGGATTGCTGGTGTACGGAGCAATTGTCTTTTGGTCTGGTATGCGCGGACTTTGGTGGCTGGCGATATTGTTGAGCTTGCCCTCAGTAATGGGGGGCATCATGTCTTTATCTATTGACATGTCTGGCTCTTCTTCGCCGCTGTTTCAAAATTTTGGATGGGTTGTCATCGGTCAAATCATAGTAGGTCTGCTGGCTTATTGGGCTGGGAGCACCAAAAAAACAAAAACGGATAACTCGAAGGGTTTCAAATAATGAGCATTTTAATCGACAAAAACACCAAAGTTATCACGCAGGGCATGACCGGCAATACCGGCACGTTCCATACTGAACAGGCTTTGGCTTATGGAACGCAAATGGTCGCAGGTGTGACCCCCGGCAAGGGCGGAACCACCCATATCGGTCTGCCTAATTACGATACCGTGGCTGAAGCCAAAGACGCAACCGGCGCGACCGCTTCGGTGGTTTATGTGCCGCCGCCATTTGCCGCGGACTCGATCCTCGAAGCGATTGATGCCGAGATTGAATTGATCGTCGCGATTACCGAAGGTGTTCCGGTGCTCGACATGGTGCGGGTGAAGCGGGCGCTGCAGGGCTCGAAGTCGCGGCTTATCGGCCCCAACTGCCCCGGCGTTCTGACCCCTGACGAATGCAAGATCGGTATCATGCCCGGCAGCATCTTCAAGAAAGGCTCGGTCGGCGTGGTTTCGCGCTCCGGTACGCTCACCTATGAAGCGGTGCATCAGACTACAGCGGTTGGCCTTGGCCAGACCACAGCGGTGGGCATTGGCGGTGACCCGGTCAACGGCACCAACTTTATCGACGTGCTCGAGCTGTTCCTCGCAGACGATGAAACCAAGTCGATCATCATGATCGGCGAAATTGGCGGCAGCGCGGAAGAAGAAGCGGCGCAATTTATCGCCGACGAAGCCAAGAAGGGCCGCAGCAAGCCGATGGTTGGCTTTATCGCAGGCCTCACGGCGCCTCCGGGCCGCCGCATGGGCCATGCGGGCGCGATTGTTTCCGGCGGTCAAGGCGGCGCGGAAGACAAGATTGCGGCGATGGAAGCGGCGGGCATTCGCGTGTCACCTTCGCCAAGCGAACTGGGCACGACGCTCGACGCGATGCTGAAAGAAACGGTCTGAAGATAGTCTAGTGCCCCTGCGCAGGCAGGGGCCGCCCTCCCCAAGGAAATGATCATGGGACTTGAAGGTCAGGAATTTAACGGTTCACCGGAAACGGAAGAAGGCCCGAGCTGGCAAAAGAAACATTGGCCGATTGATGATGCCGATGAACTGAACAGCGCACTCGACCCCACGCAAATGGGTGTCGAGATCAAGGCGGCTGCGGCGAAATCCGGCAAGTCCATGTCCGATGCCGAAGTGGCTTTGGCCGCGGAGAAATCGATTCGGGCGATGATGCTGATCCGCACCTATCGGGTGCGCGGGCATCTCGGTGCCAATCTGGATCCGCTGGGATTGTCCAAACTGGAGGAACCCGCTGATCTGACCCCTGAATTTCATGGCTTCAAGGCGGATGAGCTGGACAAGCCCGTTTATCTGGGCGGCGTATTGGGTTTTGAAACCGCGTCGATCAAGGAAATTGAAGCGGTGCTCAGGGCCAATTATTGCGGCTCGGTTGGCCTCGAATATATGCATATTGCCGACACGGTGGAGCGGCGCTTTCTGCAGGACCGGATGGAGGGCAAGGACGCCGCCATCCAGTTTACCCCGGAAGGCAAGAAAGCGATCCTCAACAAGGTGATTGAGGGCGAGGAATATGAAAATTTCCTCGGCAAAAAATACGTAGGCACCAAGCGTTTCGGCCTCGACGGCGGCGAAGCGATGCTGCCGGCGCTGGAAAATGTCATCAAATATGGCGGTCAGTCGGGCGTGCGCGATATTGTCTATGGCATGGCCCATCGCGGGCGTTTGAACATCTTGGCCAATGTGATGGCCAAACCTTACAAGGTCATCTTTCACGAATTCCACGGCGGCTCGGCCAACCCGGATGAAGTGGGCGGTTCGGGCGATGTGAAATATCATCTCGGCACCTCCACCGACCGCGAATTTGACGGCATCAATGTACACATGTCGCTGGTCCCCAATCCCTCGCATCTCGAAGCGGTGGATCCGGTGGTGCTTGGTAAGGTCCGGGCGCAGCAAGTGGCGCGTGATGATCTGACCAAGCATGAGCAGGTATTGCCGGTGCTGATCCACGGCGACGCGGCCTTTGCGGGTCAGGGCATTGTCTGGGAATGTCTCGGTTTTTCCGGCATTCGCGGTTATAATACTGGCGGCTGCATCCATTTCGTAATCAACAACCAGATCGGTTTCACGACCAGCCCGCAATTTGCCCGCAGCTCGCCTTATCCAAGCGACGTGGCGAAAGGCGTGCAGGCACCGATTTTCCACGTCAACGGCGATGATCCCGAAGCGGTGACCTTTGCCTGCAAAATCGCGATTGAATTCCGTCAGCGCTTTGGCCGCGATATCGTCATCGACATGTGGTGCTATCGCCGCTTTGGCCATAATGAAGGCGACGAGCCAAGCTTCACCCAGCCAATCATGTATGCCGCGATCAAAAAGCATCCCAAGGTCAGCAAGCTCTATGAGCAGCGGCTGATCGAGGAAGGCGTGATCGACGCGGATTGGGGAACCAAGACCCGCAAGGCTTTTGCCGACCATCTCGAAGGCGAATTCAAGGCGGCGGATGATTATGAGCCGGACAAGGCCGACTGGTTTGGTGGCCGCTGGCAGGGGCTGCATATTCCCGCTGACCCTGAAACAGCGCGGCGCAATGTTGAAACGGCAATAGATGCAAAATTGTTCGAAAGTCTCGGGCGGACACTGACCACGGTTCCCGAGGGGCACAAGATTCACAAGACATTGGGCCGCGTGCTGGATGCCAAGGCGAAAATGTTCCAATCAGGCGAAAATTTTGACTGGGCGACCGGCGAGGCGCTGGCTTATGGTTCGCTGGTTGCCGAAGGCTATAATGTCCGCCTGTCCGGTCAGGATAGCGGGCGCGGCACCTTCTCTCAGCGCCATGCCGTCTGGGTCGATCAGGAAACCGAAGAGAAGTTTGTACCGCTCAGCACTGTGCCGCATGGCCGGTTTGAAGTGCTCGACAGCCCGCTTTCGGAATATGGCGTGCTGGGCTTTGAATATGGCTATGCCGGGGCTGACCCAAAAACACTGGTACTCTGGGAAGCGCAATTTGGTGATTTCGCCAATGGCGCACAGATCATGATTGATCAGTTTATCGCATCCGGTGAAGCCAAATGGCTGCGCGCCAATGGCCTCGTCATGCTCTTGCCGCATGGCTATGAAGGGCAGGGGCCGGAGCATAGCAGCGCGCGGCTCGAACGCTTTCTTCAGCTATGTGCGCAGGATAATATCCAGGTCGCGAATATCACGACACCAGCCAATTATTTCCACGTGCTGCGCCGCCAGATGCTTCGCAGTTTCCGCAAGCCTTTGGTCATCATGACGCCCAAGTCGCTGCTGCGCCACAAGATGGCAGTGTCGAGCGCCGAGGAGTTTCAGGGCGATCATCATTTCATGCGGATCAAGTCGGATACCAATCCGCCAGCGGACAAGGATATCAAGCGGTTAGTGCTCTGTTCGGGTAAGGTCGCTTATGACCTGATCGAAGCACGCGATGCGGCGAAGGATAAAAATACTTCGATTGTCCGGATCGAGCAACTTTATCCTTTCCCGGCCGAGCCCTTGGTCGTGCGCCTCAAGCGGATGAAAAATCTCGAGACTCTGGTTTGGGCACAGGAAGAGCCGAAAAATAACGGCAGCTGGGATTTTGTCCGGCCCTATCTGGAGGATTGTCTGGAACAGGCAAAAGTCGGGCCGACTGACCCCGTCTATGCCGGGCGCGTGGCATGTGCTTCGCCAGCAACGGGGCTGGCCTCTCGGCATGTAGAACAGCAGGAAAAGCTGGTTGCTGAGGCTTTGGGGCATCCGGTAAAAAAGTGATGATGAGCGGAAAATTCCGCCGATGAAAGTGAGCATAAGACTATGGCAACAGATGTAAAAGTCCCCGTATTGGGCGAATCGATTACCGAAGCGACTGTGGGCGAATGGCTCAAACAGCCGGGTGACGCGGTCGATGCAGATGAGCCGATTGCGAGCCTGGAAACCGACAAGGTTGCGCTGGAAGTGCCAGCTCCCGAAGCGGGTACTTTGAGTGAGCATCTGGTTGCCGTCGGCGATACTGTGGAGGTGGGCGCGATTATCGCGAAGATTGAAGCCGGCGGTGGTGCTGCGGCGTCGGCAGCTAAAGCTGCTCCGGCACCGGCCGCCGCCAAGGCAGAACCAGCAGCGGATGCATCCTCTATAACCCTGTCACCGGCGGTCCGCCGTCTGGTGCTGGAGCATGGCGTCGACCCCAGCAAGATTAAAGGCACCGGCAAAGATGGCCGCCTGACCAAGGATGATGTCGAGCAATATGTGAAAACCGGTGCCGAGGCGCCGTTGGTTGAGAAGGGTACAGCAAAAGGCGCCGAGGTTCCGACCACCGGGCCAGCAGCTGGCGGCACCCGTAATGAAGAGCGCGTGCGGATGACCCGCCTGCGCCAGACGGTCGCCAAGCGCCTGAAAGAAGCGCAGGATACTGCTGCGTTGCTGACGACTTTCAACGATGTCGACATGACCGCCGTGATGGAAACGCGCAGCAAATATAAAGAGCTGTTCGCGAAGAAACATGGTGTGAAGCTGGGCTTTATGGGTTTCTTTGCGAAGGCAGCCTGTCTTGCATTGAAAGACGTGCCGTCGGTCAACGCGCAGATTGATGGCGATGAAATTGTCTATCACGATTATGTCGATATTTCGGTCGCGGTGAGCGCGCCCAATGGTCTGGTCGTGCCAGTCATCCGTAACGCTGAAACGATGAGCTTTGCCGATGTCGAGAACACAATCGGCGATTTCGGCAAGCGCGCCAAGGACGGCACGCTTACCATGGCAGACATGAAAGGCGGCACGTTCACGATTTCGAACGGCGGTGTGTTCGGTTCCCTGATGTCGACCCCGATTATCAACCCGCCACAATCTGCGGTCCTTGGATTGCACCGGATCGAGCAGCGTCCGGTGGTGATGCCCGATGGATCCATTGAAGCGCGTCCGATGATGTATCTGGCGCTGAGCTATGACCACCGTCTGATCGATGGCCGTGAGGCCGTGACCTTCCTGGTGCGGATCAAGGAAGCGATTGAAGATCCGACCCGGCTTTTGATTGATTTGTAATCTAGGTAACAACCCTAACTCGTCATGCTGCACGTGTTTCAGCATCTACTAAGGTCTCGGAACAAGTTCGGGACGACGAACCAAGAGGCAGAATATGGCTAACAGTGAATTTGACTATGATGTTCTGGTAATCGGCTCTGGCCCCGGCGGTTATGTCGCGGCTATTCGCGCCGCGCAGCTCGGCTTGAAAACCGCTTGTGTAGAGAGCCGCGAGACACTGGGCGGTACCTGCCTCAATGTCGGCTGCATCCCTTCCAAGGCGATGCTGCATGCGTCGGAGCTTTATCACGAGGCCCATTCGGGTGCGCTGGAGAAGTTCGGTATCAAGCTGACCGGTGCGAAACTGGATCTCAAACAGATGCACGCGGAAAAATCCAAAGCGGTGGAAGAGCTGACCGGCGGTATCGAATTTCTGTTCAAGAAGAACAAGGTCGAATGGCTGAAAGGGCGCGGCGCATTTGAAAGCGCGAATAGCGTCAAGATCGGCAACAAGACGGTTACCGCGAAAAACATCATCATCGCGACGGGGTCTTCGGTCACACCGCTGCCGGGCGTCGATATCGACAATAGCAAACATGTCGTTGTCGACAGCACCGGCGCGCTCGAACTGCCGAAAGTACCCAACCATATGGTCGTCATTGGCGGCGGTGTCATTGGCCTGGAGCTGGGCAGCGTTTGGCTGCGGCTTGGTGCCAAGGTGACAGTGGTGGAATATCTCGACAAGATCCTGCCCGGCATGGATGGTGACATCCGCAAGGATGCCGCCCGCATTTTCAAGAAACAGGGCTTTGACATCAAGACCGGCACCAAGGTGACCGGTTGCACCGTGAAAGGCAAAAAGGCGACTCTGACCGTGGAACCAGCCAAGGGTGGCGATGCTGAAACGATTGAAGCCGATGCAGTGCTGGTGGCCATTGGCCGCAAGCCCAATACCGATGGACTGGCGCTGGAAAAGGCAGGTTTGGAAACCAACAAACATGGCCAGATTGAAGTCGGTCATGATTTCCAGACCGCTGTCAAAGGCGTCTATGCCATTGGCGATGTCACCCCCGGACCAATGCTCGCGCATAAGGCTGAGGATGAAGGCATTGCAGCAGCGGAATTTGTCGCGGGTCAACAAGGCATCGTGAACCATGATCTGATCCCTGGGGTGGTCTATACCTATCCGGAAATTGCCAGCATTGGTAAGACCGAGGAAGAGGTCAAGGAAAGCGGTGTCGCTTACAAAGTTGGTAAATTTCCGTTCGCAGGCAATAGCCGCGCGAAGACCAATCGCGACACTGATGGCTATGTAAAGGTGATCGCGGATGCGGAAACCGATCGGGTGCTGGGTGCGCATATCATTTCATCGCTGGCCGGGACCCTGGTCGCGCAAGTCACGCAGGCGATGGAATTTGGCACGACCAGCGAGGATATCGCCTATACCTGTCACGCCCATCCGACGCACAGCGAAGCGGTTAAGGAAGCAGCGATGGCAGTGCAGGGCAAACCCATCCACATGTGATTTGACGGCACCATTGTTATCGGCGCATATGCTGTAGCGGAGAGAAATATATGACAATCCCTTCCCTTACAGATCAACCGAGTGCGAAAGCTGCGGCAGCCGATATCGCCGCAGGAAAACTATCGGCGGTAGAAGCGACAGACGCCGCCATCGATCGGATTGAAAAGCTAGACGGGCCGATTAACGCCGTGGTCGTGCGCGATTTTGAGCGCGCCCGGCAAGCCGCACGCGATGCCGATGCGCGGCTTGCAAAAGGCGACCAAAGCCCCCTGCTGGGCGTTCCAATGACGGTCAAGGAAAGCTTTAACATTGCCGGACTGCCGACCAGTTGGGGCATGGAAGCGGCCGCTGGCAATATTGCCGATACAGATGCTATGGTGGTCCAACGCCTCAAAGCCGCAGGTGCCGTCATCCTTGGAAAAACCAACGTCCCGCCCATGCTGGCCGATATGTTTTCCGAAAATCCTATCTATGGGCGCACCAGCAATCCCCATGATCTGGGCCGCTCGCCCGGCGGGTCATCCGGAGGCGGTGCCGCTGCTGTGGCGAGCGGGATGGTAGCAGTGGAATATGGTTCGGACATTGGCGGTTCGATCCGCGTCCCCGCCCATTATTGCGGTATCTGGGGGCACAAGCCAACCTATGGTGTGGTGAGCGGCGAAGGCCATTTCATGCCGGGTTTTCAGGAGGGGGCTTTTCGGCCGCTTTCCGTGGTCGGACCGCTGGCCCGCAATGCTGATGATCTGGAGCTGCTATTCGAACTGACACTGGACCGGCCCCTGCCCAAGCAGTCGAAACCCTTGAGCGATACGCGCATATTGCTGCTCGCCGACCATCCTTGCGTAACCATGGGGGAAGGTATGCGGCAGTGTATGGAAGCTGTCGTCGCCCGCTTCGAAGATAGCGGCGTTGAGGTGGCGCGCTCCACCACGTTGCTGCCGGATCTGGAACAGCAGCATCGCGATTATCTGCATATGCTCAACGTTATTATGACGGCCGGAGCGCCGCGGCCGGACGGTACTGTGGTGACAGCGGCCGATTGGTTCGGCCTGCTCGATGCACAGGCCCGCAACCAGCGGCGATGGCGGGATTTATTTGCGGAATATGACTATGTGATTGCTCCGCCATCCAGCATGCCGGCATTTCCCCATGATACCCGACCGATGAAGGATCGAACGCTGGCGATTGATGGTGTCGATTACCCCGCTGCTGAACAATTGGCATGGTCTGGATTGGTAACATTTCCGGGTCTGCCAGCGACGGTCCTTCCCATCGGGCAAGTCGATGGCTTGCCGGTTGGAATGCAGGTTATTGCCGATCGCTATCAGGATCATAGCACCATAGCCGGCGCGCGTCAGATCGGCGCGCTTCTGGCCAGCGAATAGCCGATGCACAGAAAATTTTATCGTTGGCATATTTGGCTCGGCTGGCTGATTGGTGTGCCGATCATATTATGGACCGCTTCCGGCCTGTTGATGGTGTCGCAGCCCATCGAGACCGTGCGCGGCAATCATTTGCGCAGCGAGCAGCCTGCGCTTGATCCGATCATACCGGTTGTGCCTGTTCTGGAAGGCCGAAAAGCGAAAAGCCTGACTTTGCAGCAAACTACAAACGGTCCATTTTGGGTGATTGCTTATGCCGATGGCGGTAAAAGGCGAGCTGATGCCGAGACCGGAAAATTGCTGCCACCGATTGCTGCTGCGGAAGCCAGTGCGCTGGCTATTGCGGCGCGGTCGGATGCTGCTGCGATACAGTCCGTTGCAAAATTTTCGGCAGGCAAAGCACCGTCGGATTTGCGACGGGATCGCCCATCTTGGCAGGTTATTTTTGAGGATGACGCCCGTTTCTATATCGATGCGGATACCGGTGAATTGCTCGCAGTCCGCACGCAATTCTGGCGTGTTTTCGATTTCATGTGGGGCTTGCACATCATGGATTTGCAAACCCGTGAGGATACCAGTCATCCGATCCTGATCGGGTCGGCTGCACTGGCTCTGTTCGGTTCGATACTGGGCTTCGTGCTGCTGTTCACGCGTGGTGCCCGTAAAAGACGGAAAAGAGATTGAATAGCGCGGTCCTTTATAACGCGCTGGGCTGGCTTGACCTGTTCGGCATCGCAGTCTTCGCGATATCGGGTGCTCTGGTTGCCGCGCGCAACGGGCAGACTTTGATTACCTTTGCGTTTTTCGCACTCGTTACCGGTGTCGGCGGCGGTACCGTGCGTGACCTGCTGATCGGGGCGCCGGTGTTCTGGGTCCAGGACAGCCGGGTGCCGATCCTGTGTTTGGCAATCGCGCTGATTGTATGGACAACGCCGGTGCGGATTTGGCGTCCGGCGGCTGTGGACTGGTTTGACGCGATTGGCCTCGCGGCTTATTCCGTCTTCGGTGCAGCCAAGGCGCTACAACTTGGCATTGATCCGGTACCCGCCGCGATCATGGGTATCATCACCGCTAGCGTGGGCGGCGTCATTCGCGATTTGATTGCCGGCGAACCGTCGATCATCATCCGACCAGAGCTTTATGTCACAGCCGGCGCTCTATCGGCCTTTGCCTTTGTCGGGCTGGCGCAGACCGGGATGCCCGGAATTGCCGCCGCCCTCATCGCCTTTGTCGCCGGCTTCGCTTTGCGGGCGTTAGCGATTGTTAAAGGGCTGTCTTTGCCGACTTATCGCGGTGCCGAGGACAGCGAATAGCTTCTGAGCAAATCGAAAAGGGCAGGTGTGCTGCTATACAGCCTCGGGCTGGTTCCGACGCATTCCAGACATAATGCCTGTACATCTTCGCGAGCCATCAAACCGCGGGCAGTCTGCAGCGCTTGAGCAAAGCTTGCCTTTTGCTGCCGCGCGACCCAACCGACCATGCCGGTTACCGGCGTGGCTTTGGCCTCCCCAAAAGGCGTTCCGCCGAGCGGCAGCCATTTGAACGCTGGTGTCTCCTCAAGATATTTTGCATGATAGTCGCCTTCTTCAAGCCCCGCGCGTTTCGCTGCTTCGGCCAGTGCTTCTTTCATGCCGCCAAAACTGTCGACCAGTCCCAGCTGCCGGGCGGTACCGCCGTCCCAGACGCGGCCCTGACCGATAGTATCAACCTCGGCATTGGTCTTGCCGCGTGCCTTTCCGACGAGGCTGAGGAAATCCTCATAGCTATGCTCTACTCCTGATTGCAGGACGGTGTTGAGATCTTCGCTGAAACCACCAACAAAATCCGGTTCACCGGACAGGGGTGTCGTCTGCACGCCATCGGCGGTCACGCCCCATTTGCCCAAGGCTTTTTCAAAACTGGGCAAAACGGCAAAGACACCAATGGACCCGGTAATCGTATCAGGCTCGGCTATGATATGATCGCCTGCCGCGGCAATCCAATAGCCGCCGCTGGCCGCGACATCCCCCATGGAGATAACAATGGGAATCTCGGCTTTCTTAATGTCGGCAAGTGCTAACCGGATTTCTTCGCTGGCAAAGGCGGATCCTCCAGGCGAGTTTACCCGTACAACGAGTGCCTTGATCTGCTTTTCTTCGAGCGCCTTGTAAATCTGTTCGGCAATTCGGCCGCTGGCGGCAATACCGGGTCCAGCGTTGCCGCTGACAATTTCTCCGGCGACGGTGATGACACCAATCGCGTCACCGCTGCTGCCTTCAGGGTTGGCGGTGACGAAATTGTCATAATCGATGCTTTTGAAACTATCCGGTGACGGTTTTGTATCTTCGCCTACTTTTTCCGCAACATAGCGACCAAAGGCCACCCGGTCGCCAATTTTATCGACCAGCTTTTGCTCAACTGCGATCTTTGTATAGTCGCCTCCGGCGATCTTGATAAGCGTTGCCGGATCATTGGCGTAGGTTTCAATCACCGCTTGTGGACGCGCCTTTTTCACTTCCCCCAGCCAGCTGTCCCAGAGAACGGAATAGAGTGCGGCTGATGCTTCCTTGGCTTCAGGCGACTGATCGGCACGCATGTAGGGCTCCACCGCACTCTTATAGGTACCGACGCGGTATATATTGGCAGTAATGCCCAGCTGGTCGATCAGATTTTTGTAATAAAGCCTGTTACCACCGGGGCCGGTAAAGACAATGCCGCCCATCGGGTCCATCCAGATCTCATCGGCATGAGCCGCCAGTTGATAACTGTCATCGCTGTAGAAATTGGCGTAGGCATAAATTGGTTTTTCGGCCTGTTTGACCTGCGCGAGCGCTTCGCCCACGGCATTGAGACTGGTTTGTCCGGCGCCCATGAAAGTGCTCAGGTCAAGAACCACAGCTTTCACCCGGTCATCCTCTGCCGCCGCATCAATGGCGCGGACCACATCCCGCAACCGATATTCGCGTACGGTATTCTCGTTATTCGTGAACATGGCGGTAAAACCCTGCTGTGCAGGTTGTTCGACAATGACGCCATTGAAATCGAGCAGTAATGCGCCGTCATTAATTGCTGCCACATTGGGGCGGACCGAAAGAGCCGCATAAAGGACAGCGAAGAACAGCAACATTGCGATCAGGACCAAAGCGTCTTTGATCGCTACCAGAAATTTCCAAGCTGCACGGGCAAACTGCATTGTCGTCATTCTCCACAAGAAAGGCGGCTGATCATCGCTGACCGCCGCCTTTTATATGGTTATGCCTGCCGGAAATTACCAGCGGATAAGATGCGGTACGATAAATCTTCCGATCAGAGCACTGACCAGTACCGGCAGGGTGAACCATAATCCGATATAGTAAATGTCGTTAAACGGGCAGAAAATATTGTAAGCAGCCGCTCCCAGAGCGCCGGATGCGATGCCGACCAGCCAGCCAGCGCGTTCCGGAGAGGTTGGCGCACCTTGGCGTAACCAGGTGGTCAGACCGCCGCCAATGACCAAAGCTGACATCATGCTGACCGTCAGGCAGCGCAGACCTTCAGTGGGTCGCAACGCTTCTACTGGCGGCATGTTGATCGCGCTCATAATGGCCGCTGTCAGCGGGAATAGAGCAGCCGTAACCAGCGCCCAAATCCAACCGCGATTGAGATTGCCAACACCGGGTCGAGCCATATTGGCCGCTGCAAAAGCCGTTGCAATACCAAGCATCAAGAGCACGCCGCTGCGCAGGAAGAACATCTGATGCGCCATGCCCATCGCCAGATCACCGCGTACGCCCAAAAAGAAGGCGACACTGGAAGAGACGGCCAACATCAGGATCGCTGTCACCGCCATACCGCCTGAAGGTTTCAGGGTACGGACCGGGGCAAGATCATCGACCAGATCATCGATCAGACTATTTGCTACTTCACTCATCTCATTCACTCTCGATAAGGGCGCTCATTTTCTTGAGCCCCCGATGGATATTTACTTTCACCAGTGATTCCGACTGGCCGGTTTTTGCCGCGGCTTCGGCAATGCTTAATCCTTCAATCTTTACCATGGCGATAACATCGGCCTGTTTATCAGGGATCATTCCCAGTAAACGTTCCAAACTCACCTTGGCGGTTACGTCCTCATCCTGTGGATCGGCAACCAGTTCTTCATTCAGTTCGCCATGCTCGTGGCGATAGATTTTGCGCAATCCGTCAATCCAGCGATAGCGCCCGATGGCGGCAAGCCAGGGAAGGAACGCCTTGGTAGGATCATAGCTGGCCCGCTTTTTGTGCAGCGAGATCAACGTTTCCTGCACCAGATCATCGACTTCCGCTGGATTGATCTTGCGCGCATAATAGCGCCGCAGCCATTTTTCGCACTCGGTCAGCAGACTGGCATAGCATTGCTTGTCGCCGCCCTGCGCCTTGACCATTAAATGACGCAATGTTTCTTCATTGGCGATCATGGCTGCTCTCCCCGACGGCCCAGCTTAACCCAGTTTCCCGCCGACCAGCTTGTCGAGGGAGAATAGGCCGCCGCCACGCGTAATCAGGACCAGCGCTAAGGCTACCCAGATAATATGCACGGACCACCAGGCTTCAGGATAGACGAAAAACTGGATGACCAAGGTCATGACTAGCAGCCCGGCCGCGCCAAAGCGGGTTGCAAGGCCCAATACGAGTAGAATCGGGAAGAAATGCTCGGCATAGGTAGCGATCAAACCGGTGATTTCGGGAAAAGGCATGCCATATTCATCACGGAACAGATCGACGGTCAGTTCTTTCATCGTCAGAAAGCTGCCATCTTCGACCTTTGTGCGGGCAGAGCGCCAGAATATGCCAGCCAGTGCCACGCGGGCAAAGAGGAGCGCGATCGCTTCTGGAAAAGCGCCGCTTACTAGACCAATTGCTTTTTTAATCAGGTTCATCATTTCGGTTACCCCGTTAAATCATTCATTATATTCTCATTATCACGCCGCTTTGGATCAGCTTTATGATCCTCTCCATTGCAGTGTCTTCACCATCCAGTTCGATGGCTGCTGCCAAAAGGTTACCCATTGTTGAAATATTTGCAATTTTTTCCGCAATATCATGCTCTAACTGGGTGAGCAGGTGAAATAGAACTTCGGCTTCTGGGCGTGCGACCATCAGTGCATCCGGCGTGCCATCTCCTAATTCTGCCAGCTCCGGCGAAAGTGCTCCGGTCAGGTTGACCAACCGCATTGCGGGATGCGCGCCGATCTCAAGGCCGAGAAGGCTTTCTTCATCCAGTGTCGCAATGTCATTAAGCGCAAGCGGCGTAGCCTCGGCGCTATGGTAGCTTTTGATCCACGCCCATTCTATCCGGGCCAGATCCACTTCGGTTTCGCTGAACTCCTGTTTTGCGAGAAAATCCCCAAAATCTGCGGCAATATTGTTCATATCACAGGTCAGGATGTGGTCCTGCTCGATATAATCCCGGGAAATGGCGTGAAAAGGCTCATGGCCCATATGTTCGTGCAATTTGGGATAGGCGTTTTCGAGCGCGACGAGCCTGGCATGAGAAACGGTATTGGCGTGAGCCTTCAGGCCCAGAAGTGCACGGTCCGCGCTCTCGCTGAACAGATCATCTGGGAAATGGGCCGGGCCTTTTTGCAGGCAGGCGATGAAGCGAGACTGGCCGTCAGCTAACGAGGGCATGCTGTTCATCTTGCAAAACATGGCTGTTCAGCACCGTTTCAACTTTTGAAACTTCTGCCATTAACACGCAATATTCGGGAATATCCGTGTCCCATTCGATCAATGTGGGCTTGGGACCAGCGCGTTTGATGAAGCGTTCATACAGCCGCCAGGTAATATCGCTGACAATCGAGCCATGATCGTCAATCAGTAATGGGCCATCGTCATGCTCTTCACGTGCATGGCCAGCAAGATGCATCTCCCCGACAATATCCGGATCAATCGCGTCAACATAGGCTTCCATGTCCAGCCCGACATTGGTGGCCGTTACTTCGACATTGTTGATATCGAACAACAGTCCGCAACCGGACTGTTTGCACAGCGCAGATATAAAGTCAGTCTCACTCATCTCATCATCACGGTAGCTGAGATAACGCGACGGGTTTTCGATCAGCATCAGACGTTTCAGCCGATCCTGTACTTTACCGATTTCGGTCGAGAAATGATCCAGCGCTTCTTTTGTATAGGGAATGGGGAGCAGATCAGGATAGCGATCATGGGCATTGCCGCTCCAGCTGAGATGGTCAGATACCATGGCTGGTTGGTAGCGATCACAAAGATCTGCGATTTTATCGAGATCATATTCATTGAGCCCGTCAGCCGAACCAAGGGAGAGCCCGACGCTGTGAAAGCTCAATGGATAGTCTTCGGCGATGGCGGTCAGCCAACGATGTAGCGGGCCACCATCACCGAAGTAATTCTGCGGATGTACCTCGACCCATCCGGGTTTTTTTGATCCGACTTCTTCGGACAATACATCATTATAATGTACTGACTTCAAACCTATGCCACCTGATGGAGGGAGGGAGTGAGGCACAGGCGTCTTCATAACGGACAGACCAAAATTTGAGGTTTGAGTAGAGGTAACATCCACAAAACTTAGCGTAGAATCACGTTTTGCGCCAGAGGTTTGAACGTGATCAAAGGGGGTTTAACCTCTCTGCGGTACTGGCTTCTTGTTGCCTTTTTTCGCGGTCAGCGAACCACCGGCTTTAACGCAGGCACCCTTGGCGGTGTATTTCCAGGCATTGCCCTGATAGTCGGCGGTTGAAGTACCGGCACAGCTTGTGCCTGGTCCTGCGGCACAATCATTCTTGCCCTTCAGCGCGATACCGAAACATTTCTCTTTGGCACCAGCCGCAACGGCAGTGGTTGGCGAAATAGCAATAGTCGCAGCAGCGGCGAGGGCAGCAGCAGCGGCAGTGGCTTTGATCATGGAGTTGGACATTTGATTTTCCTCTCTTGGAGATTGGGTAATAGGGGCGAACCTGTCATGCAGGCTCATCATATGTTTCGATGGAAGGACCCGGCTGGTTACATCTCTTTTTCCAAAGTCCGGAAAAACTGGTGCGGGATTTTCCAAAAATGCCGTTTTTCTAGTAGATACAGCCTGCAAAAAAGATTCTGAATTTTTTGCGGCTAAGCCTTGACGATTGCTCAGAATAGCCCATATGGGCGTCGTTAGCACTCGACTCAAGGGAGTGCTAATCCTCCATTTGAATATATCTTGATGGCTCGGGCTAAAGGAGCGGGGCCGCAGGAAAGTAAATTTGGACAAGAAAGGCAAACTTATGAAATTTCGTCCACTACATGATCGTGTACTGGTTAGCCGCGTAGACGCGGACACGAAAACCGCTGGCGGCATCATCATTCCTGACAGTGCTCAGGAAAAACCATCCGAAGGCAAAGTTGTTGCTGTTGGCAATGGTTTGAAAGACGACAATGGCAAGTCGACACCGCTCGATGTCAAAAAAGGCGACAAGATCCTGTTCGGCAAATGGTCCGGCACGGAAGTCACCGTTGAAGGCAAAGACCTGATCATCATGAAAGAAAGCGATATCCTCGGTATCATCGAGTAATCGCATTCCATTTCACTAAACATTCATTCCCATAAGCAGAGGAAAATAACATGGCTGCTAAAGACGTAAAATTTGGTCGCGACGCACGCGAACGCATTCTGACCGGTGTCAACACGCTGGCTGATGCGGTAAAAGTAACCCTCGGCCCTAAAGGCCGCAACGTCGTTCTCGACAAATCATTTGGCGCACCGCGTATCACCAAGGACGGTGTATCGGTTGCCAAGGAAATCGAACTGAAAGACAAGTTCGAAAATATGGGCGCCCAGATGCTTCGTGAAGTTGCATCGAAAACCAACGATGTTGCTGGCGACGGCACCACCACAGCGACTGTTTTGGCTCAAGCGATTGTTCGCGAAGGCATGAAATCGGTTTCCGCTGGCATGAACCCAATGGATCTGAAGCGCGGCATCGACCAAGCGGTTGATAAGGTTGTTGCTGATCTGCAAAAACGTTCGAAGCCGGTTAAGGGCAGCGAAGAAATCAGCCAGGTAGGCATTATCTCTGCCAATGGCGACGTTGAAGTTGGCCAGAAAATCGCAGAAGCGATGGAAAAAGTCGGCAAAGAAGGCGTTATCACGGTTGAAGAAGCCAAAGGTCTCGACTTTGAACTCGACGTTGTCGAAGGCATGCAGTTTGACCGCGGTTACCTGTCTCCTTACTTCATCACCAACCCGGACAAGATGATTGCGGACCTCGAAAACCCATACATCCTGATCCACGAGAAAAAGCTGACCAACCTGCAGCCTATGCTCCCAATTCTGGAAGCTGTTGTGCAAGCCGGACGTCCGCTTTTGATCATTGCCGAAGATATTGAAGGCGAAGCGCTGGCTACTCTCGTGGTCAACAAACTGCGCGGCGGTCTGAAAATCGCAGCAGTGAAAGCACCTGGCTTCGGTGATCGCCGTAAAGCGATGCTCGAAGATATCGCGATCCTCACCAAAGGTGAAATGATCTCCGAAGATCTTGGCATCAAGCTGGAAAGCGTTACGCTGAACATGTTGGGTCAGGCGAAAAATGTCACGATCGACAAAGACAACACCACCATCGTGGACGGTGCTGGCAAGTCGAAAGACATCAAGGCTCGTGTTGAAGCGATCCGTTCACAGATCGAAAACACCACATCCGACTATGATAAAGAAAAACTGCAAGAGCGTCTGGCGAAACTCGCTGGCGGTGTTGCCGTGATCAAAGTCGGCGGTGCGACCGAAGTTGAAGTGAAAGAGAAGAAAGACCGTGTTGACGATGCATTGCATGCAACGCGCGCTGCTGTTGAAGAAGGTATCGTCCCCGGCGGCGGAACCGCACTTCTTTATGCAACCTCTGCTCTCAAAGGTCTCGAAGGCCATAATGACGACCAGACCCGCGGCATCGACATTGTTCGTAAATCGCTTCAGGCCCCTGTTCGTCAGATCGCTGAAAATGCTGGTTTTGACGGCGCGGTTGTCGCTGGCAAATTGCTCGATCAGAAAGACAAGAATTTCGGCTTCAACGCATTCAGCGACAAGTACGAAGATCTCGTCAAATCTGGTGTGATCGACCCAACCAAAGTTGTGCGCGCTGCTCTGCAGGACGCTAGCTCGGTTGCCGGTCTCTTGATCACCACCGAAGCTGCTGTCTCCGACGCACCGGACGACAATGCTGGCGGCGCTCCTGCAATGCCTGACATGGGTGGCATGGGCGGCGGTATGGGCGGTATGGGCTTCTAAACCCGACCACCCGGCTAACGCTGAAAAACATAAGGGGCTGGAAGGAAACTTCCGGCCCTTTTTCATTTATGGATTCTATCGACTCATCCGCGATGTTTCCAAAATCGCTAGACTGTGCCATGTCGTTTCCAACGTAACTTCTTGCACGGGGATTAAGCGGCATGACCAGGTTTCTTAAGTTAATATTGGCTTCCACCACTTTGGCAGGGATCGCAGCAGCGGCTCCCGCAGTTCATGCCCAAAATGCTGCGCCAGCAGTTGCGGATGCGATGGAGACAGAGACGGATCGTCTCAACATTTGGTTCGATAATAAATTTGAAGAACAGCTGGCTTTCAGTCCGATCCGCCAGACCCTGTTGGGCCGCAGGACCGCTTATGATCAGATTGATGATTATTCGATTGCAGCCGCGGACCGCCAACTCGCATGGATGCGTGTGGCGACGGCCGAGCTGAAGCGTGACTTTGATTATGAGAAGCTAACGCCGGATGCGCAGATATCCTGGGACATGTGGCTGTTCCGACTGGAGCAGGCGGAGGCTGGCGTGCCGTTTCGACAAAATGGTTATGTCCTGCATCAATTTAACGGTCAGCAATCTTTCTTCCCGACCTTTCTGATCAACCAGCACCGCGTTGCAAGCGAGTCTGATATGGTCGCCTTTATCGAACGGCTCAAAGGCAGTGCGCGGGCGCTGGACCAGCTACTCACGCGCGCGCAGGGCAATGCCGAGTCCGGAACACGGCCACCACGCTTTGCCTATGAAGGGGTGATCGAGCAGTCCGAGAAAATCACTACCGGCGCACCTTTTGATGATGGCAAACCGTCGGCCCTTTGGGAGGCGACCGAGAATAAATTGGCGGCTTTGGTGAAAGCAGGCACGATTACGCAAGGCCGGTCGGACGAATTGAAGGAGCAGGCGCGGGCGGCGCTTACCGGATCGTTGAAACCGGCCTATGAGCGGATCATCACCTGGTTCAAACAGGATCTGCCCAACACAAAAGAGGCACCCTTTGGTGTTTCCGAGCTGCCCAATGGCGAAGCCTTTTATAATTACCGCCTGGCCAATCAGACCACCACGGACCTGACGGCGGAAGAAATTCACACTATCGGTCTTGCCGAAGTCGCCCGTATCCGCAGCGAGATGGAAGCGATCAAGGACAAGGTGCAGTTCAAGGGCGATTTGCAATCCTTCTTCACCTTCCTGCGGGAAGATGATCAATTCTATTTCTCGGAAGATGACAAGGGCGCGCAGGATTATATCGATACCGCCGAAAAGCATCTGGCATTCATCAAGACGCGCCTGCCTGACTTTTTCGGAACGCTGCCAAAGGCTGATCTGGTGGTGAAACGCGTCGAGCCCTTTCGCGAACAGGATGGCGCGGCGCAGCATTACCGGCCGGGCACGCCTGACGGCACTCGCCCCGGCACCTATTATGCGCATTTGTCTGACATGCGCGCCATGCCCATCCACAGCCTGGAAGTAATTGCCTATCATGAGGGCAATCCGGGCCATCACATGCAAAGCTCGATTGCGCAGGAACTGACAGGCATTCCGAAATTCCGCGCGCAGGGCGGTTATATCCCGGCCTTTGGCGAAGGATGGGCGCTCTATTCCGAGCTCTTGTCCAAAGAAATGGGGGCCTATGAAAATCCCTATTCGGACTTTGGGCGGCTAACTACGGAAATATGGCGCGCGATCCGGCTCGTTGTGGATACCGGACTGCACACCAAAGGCTGGAGCGAAGAAAAGGCCGTGGCATATTTCCTCGCCAATTCGCCGATTCCGGAAACAGCGGTGCGCAGCGAAGTACGGCGCTATCTGGTGATGCCAGGCCAGGCTACCAGCTATAAAATCGGCATGCTGAAAATTCAGGAACTGCGCGCCAAGGCGGAAAAAGAGCTGGGTGATGATTTCGACATTAGAGGTTTTCATGACACCGTATTGGGAGGTGGTTCGGTCCCGCTGAGCATATTGGAAAAGCAGGTCAATCAATGGATCGCCAAGATGAAAAAGTTGTAACAAGCCATGGTTGCCAGTACATTTGAGCTGTTTAAAATCGGCGTCGGACCTTCAAGTTCTCATACCATGGGGCCGATGTTGGCGGCAGCGACCTTTGCAGCGCGTCTTGCCGATCAGAATCTTTTGGATCAGGTCACGCGGACGGAGACCAAACTTTTCGGTTCGCTTGCACTCACCGGCAAGGGGCATGCGACGGACCGTGCTGTTCTGCTGGGCTTGTCCGGACAGGTGCCGGAAAATATCGAACCGGATGCCGCCGATGCTCTGGTTGCACAGATCAGGAGCGAGAAACGGATCCAGCTGAACGGCACGCAGGCTATCGGCTTTGACGAAGATGCGGACGTTATATTTGATCAACGCAAGCGGCTGGACTTCCACTCCAACGCCATGCGGTTCACGGTCTTTAAAGGTGAGGAAGAGCTGGCGAGCCGGGTCTATTATTCCGTTGGCGGCGGCGCGATACTGGATGAAGACCAGATCGGTGCCAATGATCCGGAAAACGGTCTGTGGGACGTTCCGCATCCCTTTTGCTCTGGTGCCGATCTGCTGAAAATTGCTGAGGAAAAAGGCCTGTGCATCGCCGATATCATGCGCAACAATGAACGCGCCGCCAAAACCGATGAAGAAATCGGCATCGGCATCAGGCTGATTGCCGATGCGATGTCGGCCTGCATCGATAGAGGTATAAAGTCAGAGGGAATCTTGCCGGGCGGCCTGAACGTGAAACGCCGGGCGCCCCTGATCCATGCGCGCTTGATGGAGCGACAGGAACGCGCTTTGTCCGATCCCTTGACGGTGCTCGATTGGGTTAACCTGTGGGCACTGGCGGTGAATGAGGAAAATGCCGCTGGCGGCAAAGTGGTGACCGCACCGACAAATGGGGCGGCGGGGATTGTTCCCTCGGTGCTGCGTTTTTACGAGCGCTTTTCCCCGAAAGCGGATGTTGAGGGCATTGAGAAATTCCTGCTGACCGCAGCGGCCATCGGATCTTTGTTCAAGGAAAATGCCTCCATCTCCGGCGCAGAAGTTGGCTGTCAGGGCGAAGTCGGTGTCGCCTGTTCAATGGCAGCTGCTGGTTTGACGGCGGCCTGGGGCGGCACGCCGCTGCAAGTCGAAAATGCCGCCGAGATTGGCATGGAGCATAATCTTGGCCTGACCTGTGATCCGGTTGCGGGGCTGGTCCAGGTGCCGTGTATCGAACGCAATGCGGTTGGTGCGGTCAAAGCGATAGAAGCAGCGCGACTGGCGATCATGGGCGATGGCACCCACCGGGTGAGTCTGGATGAAGTGATTGAAACCATGCGCAAAACCGGTCTGGATATGAGCGAGCGCTACAAGGAAACATCGCAAGGCGGTCTGGCCGTCAATCTGGTGGAATGTTAAGGTCGTAAAACGCGATCGGAGGAACGCATGAGCAAGTCCAAATTTTTTAACAAGCGCCGGCTATGGGGCTTGGCCATCGGCATCGGTGTCATTGCGAGCGCCATATGGCTTCTCCGTCCGGAAATAGGAGCCCGGCTTTTTGCCAATGCCGTGGAAACGGCGGTTAGCCGCGACGTGATAGGCGATTTGCCCGAAGGCATGCATCTGGCCTTATGCGGCACCGGATCACCCTTGCCAGACCCCAGTCGGGCGGGGCCCTGTTCCGCAGTAATCATCGACGGCAAAATGTTCATCGTCGATATAGGTGGCGGAGCGGTGCGCCGGCTGGGTGAAATGGGGCTTAGCCCGGGCCGGGTCGAAGCGCTGCTGCTGACCCATTTTCACAGCGACCATATTGACGGCATGGGTGAACTGTTATTGCAGCGCTGGGCTGGCGGTGGCCATGACGAGCCATTGCCGGTTATCGCACCTGAGGGCGTAGCGCCGATTGTCGACGGGATAAATGCCGCCTATGCCGCCGACGCCCGCTACCGCGTGGCGCATCATGGTGAAGATATCATGCCGCCATCCGGTATCGGCGGGATTGCACGTCCCTTTGCCTTGCTCGCAGACGATGCCGAACAGATTATTTATGATCGGGATGGCTTGAAAATCACGGCCTTTGCGGTCAATCACGAACCGGTTGTGCCGGCGGTCGGCTATCGCTTTGACTATGAGGGCCGCTCCATCGTGTTTAGCGGCGACACAGCCCGAAGCATAGCGGTTGAGAGGGCTTGCAATGGCTGCGACATATTGGTGCATGAAGTACTAAACGCCGAGATGGTCGCCATCACCGAGGCGGCAATGAAAAAAGCGGAGCGGCCGAGGCTTGAAAAAATCATGGCGGATATTCCCGATTATCATGCGACGCCTGCCCAAGCGGTGGAATCGGCCAAGGCTGCCAAAGCGAAAATGCTGGTCTTCTCCCATATCGTTCCGGCGGTGCCGATCAGCCTTCTGGAAGCCTATTATCTGAAAGATGTGACTGCGGGCTTTCGCGGGAAAATGGTGATGGGCAAGGATGGTATGCTGTTCATTCTCCCTGCCAATAAGGATAATATCGAGCGGCGGGATTTGCTCTAGACTGCACCCTGAAAAGGGGAGACAGGCAATGACGACAAACCGTTTCTGGCAATTGAACAAGCGCCCTGAGGGTGACGATGTCGCCAGCGCGCTGTCGTTGGAGAACGAAGCGATGCCGGAACTGGCCGAGGGTCAAGTGTTGGTCAAAGCCGCTTATCTGTCGATGGACGCTGGCACCCGCATGTGGATGACGGAGCGGGAAGACAGCTATCAGCCGCCGCTAGAACTGGGTACCAAGATGGTTGGCCTCGTGCTGGGTCATGTTGCTGCGTCGCGCCATGATGGATTTGCCGAGGGCGATCTCGTGCGCGGTTTTGGCCAATGGGCTGAGCATGCGGTGATCGAGCCGGAGTTGGCCGGGCTGGTCAAGGTTGATGCCAATATTGACGATATCAAACAGCATTTTGGAGTGCTCGGGTTCAATGGCTGGACCGCCCTTTGGGGGCTGCAGGAAACAGCTGGCGTTGAGGCCGGGCATAATGTTCTGGTTTCGGCAGCTGCAGGGGCGACCGGTGTGCTGGCTTGTCAGATCGCAAAAATATTGGGCGCCAATGTCTATGGCCTGGCAGGCGGGCCGGACAAATGCCGCTGGCTGGAGGAAGAACTCGGGATCACCAAGGCGATTGATTACAAGAATGATGACATCGCGGCGGAGCTGGCGAAAGTCGAGGGTGGGATCAATGCCTATTTCGACAATGTCGGCGGGCCTATTCTCGACGAAGTGCTACCCAATATGGCGCTTTATGGCCGCGTGGCCCTATGTGGTTTGCTGGCCCAATATAAAGGGGATGGACGCGGACAGGGACCGGAGAGTTTTGACCAGATCCTGATGAAGCGATTGCGCGTCGAAGGCTTTTTCTCTCCTGATTTCATGGATCAGGGGGAGCGGTTGACCACGCAGCTGAAGGACTGGCTGGAACAGGGTTTGATCGATACGCCCTTTGATGTGACAGACGGAGTAGAAAACGTCCTGACCGCTTATGGCAAGCTGTTCATCGGCGGCAATATCGGCAAGGTGCTCGTTCGTATTTGAGCGCTATTGCGTTTTTTGTTCCGGAAAATACCACACCCGGCGGATCAACCGATCTGCAATCTGGTAAACCGCCGTGGCGCTTTGTGCCCGGCGCTTCCCTTTGCTGTCCAACCAGGATGCAGTTTCGATCACGGAGACATAATCGCCATTAACCGACCAGCCGCCGAGGCTGCTGCTAATGCGGGTTGGGCTTTTGAAATATGATTCCATCTCGCTGACCATCAGCTCCTTTCCATCGGTCGTGACTTTGGACTGGTCCCCGCTGATCGTGATCCATTGAATGCCGGGATGCATTAGCGCAGCCATGGCGTTGACGTCTCTGGCATTGAAGGCAGCTGTATATTTTTCGACCAGCTGCTGATGTTCGGAAGGCTCAGCAGGTGTCTCAGCGGCGATCGAAACCGGCAATAGCAGGAGCATCATCATCAACAGCTTTGGCATCTCGTTCTCCCTCAAGGCGGTAGCTTGATACTCCGCGCAGCCGGCAGATCTGTCAAGTTTTGTGCAGCCGCTGTCCCCAAATTGCGAGCACCATGATCAGGCTGGCGAAGACCATCGATATACCTGCAATGGCGTTCCACTGCCCCCAGGCATAGGCCGCCGTACCGAGCCAACTTGAAAGTCCGCCGCCCAGAAACATGATGACGATATAGATGGTCATCAACCGGGTGCGGATTTCCGGATTGCGGTTGAACAGGATCGTACGGTTGGCAACGTCCATCGATGCCCCGCCAAAATTGCTGAACAGGATCGGCAGAATCAATATCCACAGGCTTTCGCCAGCAAAGATCAACAGAATCGCGCCAATAAGCTGGGAAATTGCGAAAAACATGCGGGCTTTTTCAGCACCGATACGGTCTGCCAAGCGTCCCGACCATGGTGCGATGAAGACATTCATCCCAGCCAGCAGCGCGAGATAACCGACGACATCGACACCATAGCCCATTTCCGGGCTGGTAACATGCAGCCCGATACCCAGCCATAAGGCGAGGAAAAATCCGAAGGAAAGAGCTTGCAGCAATCCCGCAAGCAGCACATCCGGCATGGTTTTGACAATTGGCCAGAGCGAAGCGATCAGCGCGCGATAGCTTTCCTGAGGCTCGCTATCATCGCGCAGCTTTTCATCTTTTTCCATTATCATGGGCAAGATGATGAGCAGCGTCAGGGTCAATGCGGTGCCAACCCAATAGGCTGATCGCCACCCGAGATAATGGCCCAGCACGCCTGCGCCTGCGCGGCTGCCGAGCAGGCCAACCGTAATGCCAGCTGTCAAAATGCCGGTAACATGCCCGATACGGTCCGGTCGCACCCGCTTGGTGACATAGGCGGGCAGCAAATAGGGCGTGATGGTGGCGAAACCGAGCAGTGAAGATGCGGCGACGAACAGGCGAAAATCTTGTGCCGTGGCCATGGCGAGCAGCGCCAGAAACTGGCCTGCGACAAAGGTGGTGACCAGCTTGCGGTTGTTAATCCGGTCACCAAGCGGCAGCAGCAATAATATACCCAGGGCCAGAGCGATCTGGTTAAACGCTGGCACTAGCCCTAGCAAAGTTCCGCTCACGCCAAAATCATCGCCGACGGGCGCTATGAGCGGATGGATATAATAGCCGTTCGCCACCGCCACAGCACAAGCCATGGAAAAGAGAAACAGTTTCGCTTCGCTAATCCGGCGCGGCGCGGTTTTGGTAGAGGATGTGGCGGCGTCGGTCAGTTTATCGGCTTTCTATCATGGGCCACTAAGAGCTTGCGATGCCCATGACGAAAGCGGAGCCCCAAGTCCTCTATTTGTTTAGCTAGCGTCGATCACCTTTTGCAACTCTTTCAGCACGTCGCCATAGTTCCGATCGTTGAGCAATTGCACGAGCTTGGGATCGGCGACGCTGGGATTGCCGCTGTTGAACGGCGGATGAGGATCATATTCCAGCCCGAGCTGCACCGCCTCGGCAAATTGCTGTCCGGCAATTTCGGCAATCACGGTCAGGGCAAAGTCTATGCCTGATGTGACCCCGCCAGCGGTAATGACATTGCCATCTTTAACGACACGGGCGGCTTCATAAGTCGCGCCGAATTTTTCGAGCAATGACGTATAGGCCCAATGGCTGGTCGCGCGCTTGCCTTTGAGCAAGCCGGCCGCACCCAGTGCCAGCGATCCGGTGCAAACAGAGGTGACATATTGCGCCTCCGCTGCCTGATCGCGCAGGAATTGCAGTGTTTCTTCATCTTGCATGACATCGCGTGTGCCAAAGCCGCCCGGGACGCAGAGCAGGTCTGCTTGCGGACAATCGGTCAGGTTCGTGCTGGGCAGCATCGCAAAGCCGCTATCGGTTTGAATGGGCTGCACGGCCTTGGCCGCCGTATGGACAATGGCTCCCGGCATGCGTGCTAAAAATTGCGCTGGCCCGGTAAAATCAAGCTGCGTGATGCCGTCGAACAATAGAAAGACGATGTGGAAAGGTTTTTGTGTGTCGGTCATGAGCATGTCTCCTTCGGTTCAAGAAATGCCCAGGCGCCCGACTGAAAATTGCATCTTTGACAATGCACCCGCTCCCCGGTGGTGAACCACCCTATCGCGCCAGTTGCGAGCAGATTGCAGATAACATTCCTGAGCCACTTATGGCAATCTGGAAATATTCAACCAGAATCATTCGGTGCGCAACGCCTCGATCGGCGATAGACGCGATGCGCGCACGGCCGGATAACCACCGAATAGCAAACCGATAAACGCAGAGAATATGATCGCACCAACGCCGACGCCAACACCGATAGGCACCGGGAAATCGGCATAGACAGTCAGCGCTGTGCCGCCCGCTATAGCGAGTATCAGACCCATAGCACCGCCAATCACGCAAAGCACGGCTGCCTCTACCAGAAACTGGTTGCGGATATCGCTTCGCTTGGCACCCAGAGCCATGCGCAGCCCGATCTCACGTGTCCGTTCGGTGACGCTGACCAACATGATATTCATGATACCAATCCCACCGACCAGCAGCGAGATAGACGCAATGGCGACCAGCACGATCTGGAAAATACCGGTTACCTGCGCAGATTCTTTCATAAATTCTTCGGTCGTACGGATGGTGAACGGATTGATATCCTTGCCGCGCACCCGATAGCGTTCGCGCAGCAATTTTGTCATCTCGCGCTTCGCTTCTGGTAGCGATATTCCATTCTGAAAGCCGACGAACAACAGTTGCAAATCATCGGGCCCCGCAAGGGAGTCCCCGGAAAATCGTTGGCGCATGGTACTGATCGGCATCAGTGCGATATCGTCATTATCATTGCCAAAGCTGGACCCCTTGGACTCGGTAATGCCAATGACAGTAAACGGCGCGCGGTTGATGCGAATAGTCTCTCCAACCGGATCAAAATCACCGAATAATTTTCGTGCGACCGTGGGGCCGAGTACTACGACACGCGCAGCGGAGCGAACATCGGCTTCGCTGATGAAGCGGCCGTTCTCGGCGACAAGATTGGAGACTTTGCCATAGCCCGGGGTTGTACCAACCGCATTGGTTGATGCATTGCGTCCGGCGACAATGAGTTGAATGTTTGAGCGCAATTGTGGAGCGATGTCGTCAATTCCGCTGATCTGCTTTTGGATCGCGCGTGCGTCGCGCATCGTCAGCCGTCCGCGATCAAAGGAACGTCGGCCGCCTTCCCCGGTATCGGGTTGCGGAAATATCAGCGCCATGTTGGAGCCTAGCGCGTTGATTGATTGCATCACGGACACCTGCGCGCCGGAACCAACTGCCACCGCCAATGTTACAGCGAACACGCCGATCATGACGCCCAGCGTGGTAAGAATCGAGCGCATCAAATTGGTGCGCAGCGCCGTCATCGCGATGGCGACATTGACCAGCCATCCGGATGCCTGTTGTCTGAAATTGCCGATCATGAACTGACCTTCTGGCTATTGTTCACTGCGACATCCTCGATCACCTTGCCGTCACGAAACTCGATCCGGCGCTTAGCATGGTCAGCAATTTCCGCTTCATGGGTAACAACGATGATGGTGATACCCTGTGCGTTCAGGCTTTCAAAAATCTGCATAATGTCTTCGGACGTCTTGCTGTCGAGCGCGCCTGTTGGTTCGTCGGCCAGCAGGATCACTGGATCGGTGACCAAAGCGCGGGCAATTGCCACGCGCTGTTGCTGACCACCTGACAATTTGGCCGGGCTGTGATCCAGCCTGTCGCCAAGTCCCATTTCTTCCAGTTTCGCCTTCGCTTTTTCCCGCCGCGCCTCCGTACCAAGACCGGCATAGATGAGCGGTACTGCTACATTGTCGAGTGCGGTTGTGCGCGCGAGCAGATTAAACTGTTGAAATACGAACCCAATTTTCTGGTTGCGCAATTCGGCCAGCGCATCACTGTCGCGATCACTTGTCGCGATGCCATCAATGCGGACAATACCTGATGTGGGGATATCCAGACAACCAATCATGTTCATGAAAGTCGATTTGCCGGAGCCACTTGCCCCCATGATGGCAACATATTCACCGCGTTCGATGGACAACGAAACCCCATCGACTGCCCGTACCGTTTCGCCGCCTAGCTCATATTTTTTTACCAGATCCTGGGTTTCAACAAGGGCCATTATCTAAGTGTTCCCGCGCGCAAATTCGTCCTCTTCTTCGTCCTCTTCATTTTCGAGATTCTTGGAGCGGACGAGGACTTTCTCTTTTTCCGTCACCCCCTTGATGATTTCGACAAAATCTTCTCCGGCAAGGCCGATGGTAACGGTGCGTGGGTTCGGCTTGTAAGGATCATCGCTGGCCAACCAAATATTGGCGGTGCGGTTCTTGGACTTATCTTTGGAAACCGGCTTCTGATCTTTTTTGTCTTCATCGGGCCGGTCATCTTTGCGCGGGCGAAAGCGGATGGCGGGTGCCGGAACGCGCAGCACATTCGCCTTGGTACCGGTTACAATCTCAACATTGGCGGTCATGCCGGTCAGCAACTTCCCTTCCTTGTTATCGACATCCAGGATCACGAGATAGCTGACGACATTCTGCTCTTCGGTGGCTGACTTGCGTATCTGCCCGACCTTGGCGACAAATGTGTCATCGGGATAGCTGTCGACGGTAAAGCGTACCAGCTGATCCACCCGGACTTGTCCGATATCCGCTTCATCGACCGAGGCTTCGACTTGCATGCGGCTGGTATCGGCCGCGATTTCAAACAGATTTGGTGTCTGGAAACTGGCAGCCACGGTGGTGCCAGGCTCGACCAGCTTGTTGATCACCACACCGCTGGTCGGCGCAATGATGCGTGTGCGGTTGAGGTCAAGCTGGGCAGAGGATAGTTCAGCCTCGCTCTGGGCAATCTGTGCGCGCCCACTTTGAACCTGCGCTTTTGCCGTGCTGAGCGACGCTCTGGCATTGGCCACTGCATTGCGGGCCTGATCAATCCCAGCCTTGGAAACAAAGCCTTTGTCCGCCAGCTGCTGCTGCCGCTGATATTCGCTGCTCTGCACCTCATAATCGGTTTGCGCCCGGATAACCGAGGCTTCTGCCTGTGCCAGCGTCGCACGAGCCGAGGCTACCTGTGCCCGTGCCTGGGTAACGCGCGCTTCAATGCGGGTTGGGTCTATCCTCGCAAGGACCTGTCCCGCCGTGACCGGCGAATTAAAATCGACATAAACATCAGTGACTTGCCCCGAAATTTCCGAACCAACATTGATGGTGTTGAGTGCCCGCAACTTCCCGCTGGCCGATACGATGCGGGCAACATCGCCACGAGATACCGGTTCAGTGACATATTCATATGTCTGTGCGGACGGGACAATGATCTTGTAAAGTATTGCCAGGACGACAATAGCGATGAGGCCTGAGGCGTAGGGATGGAGACGCATCCATGCAATTGCTTGTTTGATAATCGCTTCACCTCTGTATTAGCTAACTAAGTCACTATGGCAGGTTGTGTGTGCGTAGGCAATATGCCGCTCAATCAAAGGTTAGCCAGCAAATGGTGCGACATTATGGCGCTCACCGATCATGAAGGCATCTGCGGTCAGTTTTAACGGCGCGAGATCAACGTCGGACTGACCATTTTGCATTAATTCGACAAATCTTGCGTAGATCATCGAATATTCCTCATCGGCATGCTGCTCCAGCACGGTTTCACCATCAATTTTCAACAAGCTGCCGCCCTGCTCCAGGCGGAGCAAATGGGTCTTGGTTTTGACTTCGATCGTCCAGATTTCATCACCGGTTGTCCGAAAGTCGAATTCGGCGCTGGCATTTTTGGCAAAGGTGCCTGAGAAACTGATATTCGCGGCGATAGGGGCTTGATGATTCTCTGCGACCAAAAGACTGGCCTGATCGACATGAAAGTCCACCGGGATAATTTTGGTGGCGATGGACAGGGCATTGATACCCGGATCAAAAACACCAAAGCCACCTGCTTGCCACAACCATGTCTGCCCGGGATGCCATTTGCGAACATTTTCGCGCCAGTTTATTGCAAAGGAGCTTATCTCTTGATCGGCCAGAAAGGCGGCGGCTTTGTCGACCGCTGCATTATATTGCGCATGCCATGTCGCGAAAAGCGTGTGGCCGGTTGATACGGCATAACCGGAAAGTTGTTCAACCTCCAGTATGGTCGCACCAGGTGGTTTTTCTAGCAGGACATGCCAACCGCGGCTCATCGCCTCCCGGGCAATATCTGCGCGGCCTTTGGGCGGTGTACAAAGCGCAACCGCGTCGACTGCGATGTCGCTTTCCGCCAGCTCGAGCAGAGAAGAAAATACTGGAATCCCGTCCGGAGAGTCGCCGCGGCTGCTGACAATGGCGACCAGCTCGGCCCTGTCGGTTTTTGTGATCGCCGGGACATGTTGATCCTTTGCGATCTTGCCATAGCCCATGATCGCGATGCGCTTATTGCTCATAGTGAAGTCAACCCTGGGTTTGTGCCGGACATTCGGCTTGCATAAATCATATCAATATGATCATGTGAATGACGGTTTGGCGCAGCTTTTGTCAAGCTTTGCTGACGGTATGGCAATCGTGATGGGAAAACAGGTGACCGACAAAAAGGCCCGCAGAAGCGCCGCTGTTTATGGCAAGCGTGACAGAGATGGCTTCATCCACCGTAGCTGGATGAAAAGCCAGGGGCTGCCCGATGACAGTTTTGATGGTCGTCCGATTATCGGCCTGTGCAACACCTGGTCGGAGCTGACGCCCTGTAATGCCCATCTGCGCATATTGGCAGAACATGTGAAACGCGGTGTCTGGCAGGCTGGCGGGGTCCCGGTGGAATTTCCGGTATCTTCTCTGGGTGAAACCCAAATGCGGCCAACTGCGATGCTGTTCCGCAACCTCCTGGCCATGGATGTCGAGGAAGCGCTGCGCGGTTATGCGATGGACGGTGTGGTGCTATTGGGCGGTTGCGACAAGACAACACCAGGCCAGTTAATGGGCGCGGCGTCGGTTGATCTGCCCGCTATTGTCGTGTCTTCCGGTCCGATGCTCAGTGGGAAGTTTCGCGGCGAAACCATTGGATCTGGCACTGACGTTTGGCGTCTGAGCGAAGCGGCACGCGCCGGCGAGATTAGCGAAGAAACTTTCTTCAGTGCGGAAGCCGCCATGTCGCGCAGCGCCGGTGTCTGCAACACAATGGGCACGGCTTCGACCATTGGCAGTTTGAGTGAGGCTCTGGGTGTGGCGCTGCCTGGCAATGCCTCAATTCCCGCCGTCGATGCGCGTCGTCGGACGATGGCACACGAAGCTGGACGGCGAATTGTCGCCCTGGTCGAGGAAGATAAGCCGCTGTCCACTTTTTTAAGCCGCGCCGCTTTTGAAAATGCGATATTGGTCCATGCCGCTGTTGGTGGCTCGACCAATGCGGTCGTCCATCTGCTGGCCCTGGCCGGGCGATGCGGTATTGATTTGCAGCTGGAGGATTTTGATGAATTGTCCCGGGATATCCCGCTGCTCGCCAATCTCTTGCCGTCCGGTAAATATCTGATGGAAGATTTCGATTATGCTGGCGGGATGCCAGCGATCATGAACCGCATTGAAGGTCATTTGCGCAGCAATGCGCCAACGGTCGGCGGTACCAGCATTGGAGAAATTGCGGCTTCGGGCCAATGTTTCAACGATGAAGTTATTCGCCCGCTGGACAATCCGGTGCAAAGCTCATCCGGCACATGGGTATTGCGGGGCAACTTGTGTCCCGGTGGAGCAATCATCAAACCGAATGCCGCTACGCCCGAATTGCTGACGCATGAAGGGCCAGCCGTGGTCTTTGAATCGATTGAGGATTTTAAAGCACGGGTGGATGATCCCGATCTGGAGATCACAGAAGACTCTGTGATGGTGCTGAAGCAATGTGGTCCCAAAGGTTATCCCGGAATGCCGGAAGTCGGAAACATGCCGCTGCCCAAAAAGCTGCTCCAAGCCGGGGTGCGTGACATGGTGCGGTTGTCGGATGCCCGGATGAGCGGAACCGCTTATGGTACCGTCGTCCTCCATATATCACCCGAATCCCATCTCGGTGGCCCATTGGCCTTGGTGCAAAATGGTGACCGGATCAAACTTGATGGGCCAGCGCGGTCCCTGTCTCTTTTGGTGGACGATGCCGAACTGGAAAGGCGTAAAGCGGATCTGCCAGCACCGCCGATGCCGCCCAATAGTGAACGAGGCTATGTCCACTTGCACGTGAGCCATGTGGAGCAAGCGGACAAAGGCTGCGATCTCGATTTCCTGGTCGGCAAGAGCGGTTCGACGGTTACCCGCGAATCTCACTAAGGCCATGACGAAACCGGCCTTTATCGCAATCGACTGGGGTACCAGTAACGCACGGTTCGCGCTCGTTGATGATAACGGCGCGATGCTGGAGGAAAGACAGGGGCAGGGCATAGCAAAGATTGATGACGCGGCTGCCATCGAGTCTACATGTTTTGAGGCGATTGCCGATTGGATCACATTGCACCCGGCGCTGCCGGTTTTGATGGCTGGAATGGTCGGGTCGAATATTGGCTGGCGTGAAGCCGCTTATGTTGAAACGCCAGCTTCGACCCGGGAAATCATATTGGCCGCTAACCTGTTCGAAGCACGAGGTACAAGATTTGCAATCCTTCCAGGTGTGAAGACAGAGCGGCAAGCCGATGGCCTGCCAGATCTGATGCGCGGCGAAGAAACGCAAATAATCGGCACCGCAAAAGATGGCCTGATATGCTTGCCGGGGACCCATTCGAAATGGGTGCGCTTGACGGACCGAGCGATTGCGGCTTTTCATACTGCGCAAACCGGTGAGCTGCTGGAATTGCTCGGCAAACACAGTATTTTATTGAATCCACGTCGAGCGCCCACAGCCCAGATTGGGTCGTCATTCAAGGACGGCGTAGAAACCGCATACAGAAACGCGCTGGGACTGGAATCTTTGCTCTTCACCGTACGTAGCCGGCAAGTGACAGGCGACCTGCCGGCGGAGGAAGCCGACTCCTATCTGACCGGGTTGGTTATAGGGAGCGAAATTCGCTCTGCTCTTATCTCGCATGACGATAATGAAACGGTGCAGCTAATCGGATCGCCCAGCTTGACGGCGCTTTACGCTGCAGCACTTGATGTTGGGGGAAAACGATCAACACAGGTGGACGGACAAACCGCCAGCCTTGCTGGACTAGCCAGAGCTTATCAGGATATATTTGGATGACCATCAATGATCCAATGAAAGCACTAGATGTCAAAAACCGGCTTGGGGAATGTGTGATATGGGATGCTCGCGAAAATGCGGTGCTGTGGACCGATATTGAATCATCCTTGTTCTGGAAATGGCATTTCCCGGATGCTGAGCCGCAAAGCTTCCCCTTGCCTGAGAGACTAGGCAGTTTTGCCCTCACGGATAAAATGGGGACTTATCTGGGTGCGTTTGAAAGCGGGTTTGCGATGTTCACGCCATCCGAAGGAAAGTTTCGGCTGACCGCTCCCGTGTCGGCCGATCAAAAGCACCTGCGGATGAATGACGGGCGCGTGGATCGTCACGGCCGCTTCTGGGCTGCAACGATGGCAGAGCAGGACCCGGTCGGCGATGAACCCTGGGGGACCCTGTGGTGCTATGATGATGGTGAAACGACGCCAAGTCTGTCGGGTTTCAAAATACCAAACAGCCTGTGCTGGAGCCAGAATGGCCAGGTCATGTACTTCGCCGATTCCCCGCAAAACACCATTTGGCGCTATGCTTTCGACCAGGAAAAGGGACCGATTGGCGATCCCGAAATATTTGCAAAGACCGAGAAAGGCGTTCATCCTGATGGCAGCCTGATCGATAGCGAAAACCATTTGTGGAATGCGCAGTGGGGCGCAGGCGAGGTCGTTAGGTACAGACCGGATGGAAGCATCGAGCGGCGAATAGAACTGCCAGTCAGCCAGCCCAGTTGTGTTGCCTTTGGCGGTCCGGATCTCGATATATTATTCATCACGACGGCGCGTGTTGATCTCAGCGAAGAACAGCTCGTGGATCAACCGCTTGCTGGTGCATTATTCGCCTATGAGACTGACATAAAAGGCCTTCCGGAGATGATTTGCCAATCCGTTTGAAAATGCCTGCTATTGTTAAAGGTGTAGATGACACTTGCAACGGATAGGCAGGACCCGCAAAGATAGTGTCTCAGGAGGAAGGAACCAGAACTGTGGCCCGAACGCCAAAAGGGAATCTGACCGATCATGTGGCGACATCGCTGGGCCAGTCTATCGTGTCCGGCGAATATGTTCCGGGTTCGGTTTTCCAGATCAATGACCTGTGCGAAACTTTTGACGCCAGCCGCACGGTCATGCGGGAAGCAGTAAAAGCGCTGACTGCCAAAGGTCTGGTGACCTCGCGCGCCAGTGTCGGCAGCATTGTCCAGAAAGAAGAGAGCTGGAACCTGTCTGATCCGGATGTGCTGGATTGGTTTCTGCACGTAAAGGGCAATACCGTGCCGCTGATCCGCGAGTTTATGGAATTTCGCCTTGCGATCGAGCCGATGGCGGCCATGCTAGCGGCGGAGCGTGGTGACAAAGCCGCTATCGACAAAATATATATCGCGCTCGACCGGATGAAGGCCGCCAAAAACGGCGAAGATGATGCGCTGGCCGCGGATATAGAATTTCACGTCGCCATTTTGCATGCGAGCGGCAATCGCTTTTACATTAACATGCGGCACACCGTTGACGTGGCCCTGAACATCTCGATCCGCGTGACCAACCGATCAAAAGGCGTGTCCCGGGCCAGCGTGTCAGATCATGCCAAAATAGCAGATGCAATTCAGGCCGGCGATGGCGAGACCGCGAAACTTGCAATGCAAAATCTCATCATGGAGGCGCAGCAGCTATTGCAGGGCAAGGTTCCCGCTTTGGAAAGCATTTAGTCAGCGCAGCATGTCAGCAAAAGCTTTTGCGCTGGCTCCGACTTTGGCAGCGCTATCTCCTGCGCGGTATATCGATCCGCCAATACCAAATCCTGTTGCGCCGGCATCACGATAAGCCTGCAGGTTGTCAGTGGTGACACCGCCAACGACAAGCATTCTGGCCTTGGGCGGAAGTACGGCCCGCATTGCTTTGACCCCAGCAGGCGGTACGAGTTCTCCGGGGAACAATTTCACCGCATGAGCCCCGGCATCCAGCGCATCAAAGGCCTCGCTGGGCGTCAGGCAGCCCGGCGTGGAGATCATGCCACCAGCGACGGTTGCCTTGATAACCTCTGGCCTCATATTGGGTGAAACGATCAACTGACTTCCAGCATCTTTGCAGCGCTGAACATCCGCGGTGTTGAGTACGGTGCCGGCGCCAACTATGGCACGATTGGCAAAACAACGCGCCATTACCTCGATCGATGCAAGTGGATCCGGCGAATTGAGCGGCACCTCCAATATCGTGATTCCGGCAGCGATAATAGCTTCGCCGACCGCCTCGATCTCATCCGGCCGGATACCGCGCAGGATAGCGACCACTGGCATGACGGAAAGCTGGCTTTCAAACACGTCGGTTAAATCTGTCATCTCGATGCCTCGCAGAGCAAATGGAAAATTTAGGCTGCCTCAGCCGCGCGCTGCGCTTTGCCCTCGCTGCTGAAGATAAAGACCGCGCGATTACCGAATAGCAAGCGGTTTACTGCCAAGGCAAATATCACTGACGTCACCAGCACCACGACCATGACATCAATATAGTGCAGCCATGGAATACCGATATACTGGTAAACTGTCTCGCCTTCATAAATCAGACCGGGTTTGTAGAGGACAAAATTATGGAAGGCGTAGAGCGCAAAGCCCCACAAGAGTCCTGCAATAGCCGCACGCGCATCGACATGCCGGAACAGCAGGCCAACAATGAAGGTTGAAAGGATTGGCATGGAGAGTAACCCGTTCAGCTCCTGCAGCAAATTGATGATGCTTTCGGCGCTGGCAAATAGCGGCACCAGCGCAATGGCAACAAGTGATGCACCGACGCCGACGATCTGGTTGATCCGCCCGGCATTGGCATTGGGGTTGATAAACTGACGGTGGAAATCGATCGTGTACAATGTGGTGGTTGCATTGAGCACAGCGGAAAAGGTGGTCAGCACGGCTGCCGCAATCATAGCCGCGAATAGTCCGCTGGTCCAGCTGGGCAGTACCTGAGCCACCAGCATGCCATAGGCGCGGTCTCCAACATCGCCGAACAGTTTGAATGCGACGACGCCGGGCACGACGACGATTGCGGGAATGATCAGAAAGCGGATCAGGGCCGCTGCCATCACGCCCTTTTGAGCTTCTTTGACGGTGGGCGCGGCCAATGCTTTTTGGGTGATATTCTGATTGGTGCTCCAATAGAAAATCTGGATGAAAATCATTCCGGTGAACAGCGTATGAAAGGGAATGGGTGAGTCATTCGACCCGATCATCGTAATTCGCTCTCGCGGCACATCGGTGACAATGTCGAAATTGACAGCCTGAAGCGCGAGGAAGACGACGATGAGCGCCAGCCCCAAAATACCGACGCCGCTATAGGTGTCGAGCACCGCCACCGCGCGCAGGCCGCCTAATATGGCATAAGCGGCCCCGACAGCCGCGAAAACGGCGGCAATCACGGTGAGAGGGATGTTAACGCCAAATAGCGACTGCATGAATAATGCGCCGCTATAGATTACCGCGGGCAGATAGATCACGACATTGCCGATCAGAAACAATGCGGAAATTGTCGTGCGGATATTGCGCTTGTTATAACGCTTTTCGAGCAGCTCGGTGACGGTCGTACAGTTATTGCGATAATAGATGGGTACAAAAACAAAGGCCAAAATCGTCAAGCCGACAATGGCGGAAAGTTCCCACCATGCGAGCAGCAACATTTGATTGCCATTCATGCCGACAAGCTGGTCGGTCGACAGATTTGTCAATGTGATCGCACCGGCAACGAAGAACCAGCTAAGGCCTCCACCGGCAAGAAAAACATCCTTGGCGGAACCGTCCCGGCCAGCACCCTTGCCGCGCACTTTCAGATAGGTGAACAGGCCCAGCAAGACCATGATTCCCAAAAATACGCCGATCTGGACCGCCGACACTCCCCCACTATTCATCGTCAAACTCTCCCGGTTCATACTATTAATAGTATTTTTTGGCGACGCATGCCAGAACGGTTTTCCTTTTTGCAAAAAAGAAAACTCTATTACGAACAGATCATGGCCGGAGAAATGCAAATCAACAATCGCGAAGACATGATCCGCTTTGATGCAGGGGAAATGTCTTTCATTCTCTCATGTACCATCGGCGAACCGCCTTTTGTCATATACTGGGGCCCCCGGCTTGCCTCTGATACGCTAGCCGAGGAAGTCGCTCTTCTGCAGACGCGGCAAAGCGCACACGGAATAGAAGATAGTATTTTACGGCCCTCTTTGGCGATGGAACCTGGTATCGGATATACCGGGCCATGCGGTTTTTCCGCCCATCGCGAGGGTCGCGATTGGGGTAGCCGGTTCATTGTTTCGCAGATGGATCAGACGCCGACTGGCTGCCGGATAAGCTGCCTTGATGAGCGGACTGCTATCGGCCTAGATTATGACATCGCCGTTGACAGCCAAACTGGGCTGCTAACCTTTTCGTCGGTGATCACCAATCGCGGAGATCAGCCGCTCAACCTGATAGACATGGCAACCATCTGTTTGCCGATACCGCGACATATGACGGATATCATCGGCTTTACCGGCCGCTGGGCCCGCGAATTTCAGATGGAGCGGATCAGCCGTTTTGCCGGTTCTTATGTGCGAGAGAACCGTCGGGGCCGAACTTCTCATGACTGTTTTCCTGCACTTATCCTGTGCGAAGATAAGACAAGCGAACAAGCCGGTGAAGCCTATGGCCTGCATCTGGCATGGAGTGGCAACAGCCGGATGCGCGTTGACAGCAATGGTGACGGCCGTGTCTTCACCTCCATGGGCGCATTGTTGTTCCCGGGTGAAATCGTTCTGGAATCGGGTAGAAGTTTCAAAAGTCCGGACGTAATCGGCGCCTTTTCATCTTCCGGCCTCTCAGCATTAAGTCGTCAGTTTCATGATCATGTGCGCCGTAACTTGTTACGTTCCTCCACGCGATCACGCGCCCGGCCGGTCCATTATAACAGCTGGGAGGCGGTGTATTTTGATCATGATCCGGAACGGCTAAAGGCTTTGGCATCGCGCGCTGCCGATATTGGTGTCGAGCGTTTTGTCCTAGATGACGGCTGGTTTGGCGCGCGGCGCAATGATCGGGCAGGACTGGGGGATTGGCATGTTTCCGATGCAGTCTACCCCGATGGACTGAAACCGCTGATTGACCATGTTACAGGTCTCGGCATGGAAATGGGCATCTGGTTCGAACCGGAAATGGTCAATCCCGACAGCGATCTGTTTCGCGCTCACCCTGACTGGATACTGACGCTCGATGGTATCGATCAGGTGTCGTTTCGCAATCAATATGTGCTGGATATATCGCGGCCGGAAGTATCGGATCATCTGTTCGAACGGGTCAGCGCGATATTGTCCGATCATGACATTGGTTATGTGAAGTGGGATATGAACCGCGATCTGAACCACCCCGGTGGTGATCACGGCTTTGCCAAAGCGCATGCGCATGTGCTGGCACTTTGGGCCCTGATTGATCGCTTGCGTGATGCTCATCCGGACGTTGAATTTGAAAGCTGTTCCTCCGGCGGCGGACGGGCTGATTTCGGGATATTGGCCCGTACTGATCGCATCTGGACGTCCGACAGCAACGATGCGCTTGATCGCCAGACCATCCAGCGCGGCGCATCGCATTTTCTGCCGCTTAGCGTAATGGGTGCCCATGTTGGCCCCCGCCACTGCCATATTACGGGACGGACCTTGTCGATGGCGATGCGTGCGGGCACTGCGTTAATGGGGCATATGGGGCTGGAGCTGAATTTGCTGGAAGAACCAGCTGACGAGCTGGAGGAGCTGAAAGCTGCTGTTGCGCTTTACAAAATCCATCGCGAGCTGTTGCACGCTGGCGATTTTTACAGGATCGACAGTTCGGAATATCTTAACATTATCGGAGTGGTCGCGCAGGATAAATCCGAGGCGCTTTATTCAATCTCTTATCTGACAGGACATGTCCCTGCATTACCCAGCCGGTTACATCTGGCCGGACTTGATCTGAAAGCCTCTTATCGGATACGCCAGATTTGGCCGCAAAACTGGGCCAGCGAAAAATCGCCGTCCATTGTTGAAGCTATGGATTTAGCAGGCGCGGGAACAGTGGTTTCGGGTGAGGCTTTGACCAAAGCGGGAATGCAGCTTCCGGTTGCACCGCCGGAATCGGTGTTGCTGTTTTACTTGTGCACCGACTAAGCCTTTGATTTAGCTTCTCGCCAGAGCAATAAAGGCCGCCATCTGGCGGCCTTTATCGTCCAAATATAATTGTTGTCGACTAGAAGTCCACTTCGACACCGGCATAGAAGAACCGCCCGGTGTTGGTAAAAATGCCGCCACCTTGGCTCGTGCCATCCAGGTCCAAAGGGGGAAGGCGGTCAAAAACATTGTCAATACCGGCGTAAAAACGGAAGCGCTCTTCCACGTCCATGCCCAAACGGATATCGTGATAGAACACGTCTGGGTAGAATACTCGCGGAAAAGCATCTGGATCCCTTGGTGGTTCTCCATCGAAGGCATTTTGGGTCTCATATTCGGTGGCGATGGTCTGTTTGCCAATATAGCGCAAATCATATGAGACATCGAAATCACCGAAATCAAGCGCGACGCGGAATGTGCTTGTCCATTCCGGATCGCCCAGTTCGCTCTTTAACCGATCAGCAAAATCTGGCTGGGTGATGTCGGTGAACTGGGTCCGGTCAATGAGATAGCTTGTCAGCCACCGCGTGCTGAGCTGCACGCCGTCAAATATCTCTCCAGTGTAAGAAATGTCAAAATCGATACCCGAGGTTTCGAGCCTGGCGAAGTTAAATGGCCCGGCGCGGAAGGAATCCCCTATAACAGGTAGACTGATGACGTCGGCACCGATCCTGCGATCCGATTGTCCGGTAAATGTACCATCGGGTCGCCGTGAAATCGCATCACAGAACGGATTGTCGATACCGCCTGGATTATCATAGCATTGATTAACGATTGTCTGCCCGAGCAACGTGAAAATCACATCTTTCACGGTGATGTCATAATAGTCGACAGCAACGGTCAGGCCTGGCGCAAAGCTCGGTTGATAGACGGCTCCGATGGTCAGGCTTTCACCGCGCTCCTCTGTCACATTGGGGTTGCCTGCATTCAGGCCCCGAACCCCGGAATTGGGTATATTTGTAAATGGCGTGACGCCGTCTGGGTTGAATGCGGGCACATTTGGATCAGCCAGGCAATTGGCTCTGCGATTGGGGTTGTTTTCAATATTCTGTGCACTGCACGGGTCCTGAAAGTTGTTGGCAAAAGTTTGTGACCCTGCATCAAACTGATCTGAGAGGGTTGGCGCGCGGACAGACTCTGCATAGCCGACCCGCAGCCGAAGATCACTGATCGGCGCATAGGTACCGGAAAGGTTGTAAGCGAATACTGTACCGACCGCTCCTTTATAGTCGGAAACCCGGCCAGCGGCTTGGAACGTGAGTTCTTCGGCGAATGGTACATCGGCAAGAATAGGCAGGTTTATCTCGCCATAGGCTTCCCAGACCTCTGCGGCTGGCGGATCGAACTCGGCGATCGCGTTCAGGAAAGTCGCTCCGCTTTCTGTTACATCATCAAATTTTGAAAATGCCGTATCACGGCGATATTCACCGCCGATGACAAAACTGACCGGTCCGCCGGGTAGTTCAAACAAATCAGACGTGTCGCCGGCTACAAAGGCCGTTGCGCTATATTGTTCAGCCTTTTCATCGCGTGACGAGGTAAACAAAAAATAGTCTTTCGATGCCTGCGAAACATTACCCACGCCGAACAGATTGGCTGGTGCACATGCTGGATCGTCATTGGTCGGATCGGCATCGGCATTAATAGCGCACACAATGTCGCCACTGGCGTTGCGCACTGCATCTCTCGCATTGAAAAATTCGTTTATGAGGATATTGCCTCTGGTTTCGTAGAACGTATCGAGGCGGCCATAGTTAAACGCGACCTCATATTTCCAGTCATCGTTAAAAGTACCGTCGACGCCAACTACGATGCGATAGGTTTCGCGTCGGTGATCTTCACCGCGTCCACCGAAATCAGTATCGAAGCGAAAAGCATTAAAGTTAGTTACCCCATCAGGTAAGCTGGACACCAGAAGATCACGGCTTTCGGTGTCAAGAAAAGGGTTGTCGATGCTGAACGGGTTGTTGAAAAAAGTCGCTTGCCCTTCCTGGACGGCGTCAATGCGGACATATTTTGCTTCGATAAAGGGACGAAATGCATCGGATATTTCATAGCTACCCAGGAAATTGACCGCATAGCGCTCCAAGCCGGCCTGCAATAATCCTGTGTTGTTCAAGGTAGAGCCCAGGCCGCCGACCGCATTATTCGAACCAACTGGTCGCAGGTCCTGAATAACCGGGTTGGCAATAAGGCGTCCATTTTCGTTGAAAACAAAAGTTCGACCCAGTTCGTTATTTCCTCCGCCAGCGGCAAACAAGCCGGTACAATTGACCGCCCTGCGCCTGTCTATTTGAGCAAAATCGGGATCCGTGGGATCAACTGCCTCGGGACAGCTGGATGTGTAAAGTCCGCCATCCGAGATATTGTTATTACGTATGCCCCGAATAAAAGCCCGATCCGGAACGCCATTGCCGGTACTCGGTTCGCCAATTCGGTCTTCGACAATCTGGAATTGATTACGACCAGAAAACGCCCCCGTTAAATTGTCTCGTTGTCGGTTGAAGAGCGGGTCTGAATTGGCATATTCCAGTGCTATGGCAACATTGCCACGTTCATCTCCGAAATTCTCACCAATTGTCAGACTCGCAAATTGCGATGCCCGGTCGCCTTCGCTGGAAATGCCGGCCTGTCCTCGAAACCGGATGCCTTCAAAGTCGCGTTTCAAAACAAAGTTGACGACACCAGCAACAGCATCGGCACCATAAATGGCCGAATTGCCGCCGGTGACAATATCCACACGTTCCACCAAATCCGTCGGGATTGTATTTACATCGACCCTAAAATCGCCAGGTGATGAAGTGACATGACGGCGCCCGTTGACCAGTACCAGGGTTCTGAGTGTTCCAAGGCCGCGAAGATCGAGCAAGTTGAGCCCGGCTGTACCAATGAATCGTGTGGAATTGCCTTGGCTGAATGTTGAACGCAATGCTGGCAGTTCATTGAGGGCATCGCCCAGAGAGACATTGCCAGTAGCCACCAAATCTTCAATCTCGACGCTTGTAATCGGTACTGGCGAAGAAACGTTCGGGTTCTGAATCCGGGTGCCGGTCACCACAATTACGGAATCATCTGCATCCGATTCGCTTTGTTCGGCCTGAGCTTCGTCGTCATTTGCACTTTGAGCTTCGGCAGTCGTTGCCGAAATTGCCATCGCCATAATCGCTGCTGAAGCAAAAAAATGATGCACGGTTTTCGTTTTATAATTGGATTGCATGTTGGGGGCTCCCTGCTTGGTTGCAAGGGTAACTATATAATATTAGGAGATTTTCATCAATAAAATAAAAAAAAGTACAAATATATAAGTTTACAATATTGTATAATTTAACTATTTATTTACATTAATGTAAATTACCAAATGTAATATGATAATGCATCTATATGCCTGTGTGAAAAGAGAAATATCTTCCGTTTTTGGGAATTTTGCGGTCGAATATTTTTGCATTTCCAGTCGGAACGGCAGGCTTCACCCGTTAGCGGAAAGCCGGTCTATTCTGGTGCATATTGACGCAAGAGCCATTGCGGCTGTTTGTAATCCACAAAGCAATGGCAGCCATATATCCGAGCATACAGCGTCAAATAACTAGCCGTTAACGCAGGTCGTAAGGCAGGACGAAGTGGTCAGCAAAAAGCTGAAGGACCACATTACTTTTTCGGTTCGGATCTATATCGCATCACTCCGAAGAGCGGGCGAGAGCAATACTCTATTTCCGGCCCAAACCAATTTTTGTAGCCAGGCCGCTGCGAACTTTTGAATAATTTGAAGATACCATCGGATAATCCGGTGCAAGACCCCACTTGGCCCGATATTCCTCAGGTGTCATATTATAGCTCGTCATCAGGTGCCGTTTGAGCATTTTGAATTTTTTACCATCTTCCAAACAAACAATATGATCCGGCTGGATGGAATCCTCAATTGGCACTGCCGGTTCTTGTTTCGTCTTGGTCGGCGCTGATTTGCCAGCAAGCTCTGACATTGCCCCATGCACACTATTGATCAGCAATGGTAGGTCAGAGACCGCAACGCTATTGTTATTAACATGAGCCACGACAATTTGTGACGTCAACGCGATTAGTGTTTCGTCCATCCGATTGTTAGTTTCTGTCATTTCCGCCCCATTTTCCCCATTTTATAATTTATATCCATTTCGGATATAAAAATCTGATGTCCTTTGCGGAAACATAAATCAAGTGCTTATTCACTATTGAATCGGGTAGAGAGCCAACAATCGGTCGTTGTCCGTTTTCAGGACAATATTTCTTGACCTTATTGCAGAATAATATGCGCTAAATTCTTATGCAATATAAGCGGCCGTTGTTTTCTGGGCGACATCCTCCGCGGAGACACCTGGAGCCAGTTCAATAAGTTTGAAGGGGCTGTCATGATCAACACGGTGGAACACCGCAAGATCGGTAATGATCATGTCAACGACATTGGCGCCGGTTAGCGGCAGTGTGCATTCCGGTATGAACTTGGGACTGCCATCCTTGGCGCAATGATCCATTACCACGATGATTTTCTTTACACCCGCTACAAGATCCATCGCACCGCCCATGCCCTTGATCATTTTTCCCGGGATCATCCAGTTGGCGATATCGCCATTTTGAGCGACTTCCATGGCACCTAATACAGTCAGATCAATATGCCCGCCGCGGATCATCGCAAAGCTGTCGGCGCTTCCGAAATAGCTGGAGGAGGGAAGCTCGCTAATGGTTTGTTTGCCAGCGTTGATCAAGTCGGCGTCAACTTCATCCTCATAAGGAAACGGACCAATACCAAGCATCCCGTTCTCGGATTGTAGTGTGACCTCGACACCATCAGGAATATGATTGGCTACCAGCGTGGGGATGCCGATACCCAAATTGACATAATAGCCGTCTTGCAGCTCTTGCGCCGCACGCGCGGCCATTTGATTTCTATCCCACGGCATGAATCTTGTCTTTCATCTTGGTTGTCAGCTCTGACATCTTAGGAAGCCTAGACTTCAGTCTGGTTTCTGGTAATTTTGCACGGTGTCGAGGTCCGTTGTGTTACGGTTCCGTTCGGCATCCAAACCGGCCCATATCCGATCAAGCGCCTCCGCCTCCGAAATATCTTGCGCCTGCGCATAAGCCCGCGCACCATGCCGAATGGAATCTACCATTAGCATACCGTACATTTCCGGCATTTCCAGATTTTCGGGTTGGATGATGCAGGTAGCTCCTCCACCATCTTCCACCCACAAACGGGCGACTTCGTGCGATTGATCAAGGAAATCAAACTGGTCGACTGAAATGGCATTGTTGAAACGCCCGCCCCGTTTTTTGTTACCGAACATCAAGCTGTCTCCCGTTCTCTTGTCATGCGAAATTCGATTTTCTTGTCATAGGGTGCGCCTTTGATAAGGCGTTTGACATAGATGCTCGGCAGATGGATGGCGTCTGGATCGAGTTCACCAACCTCAACAATTTCCTCGACCTCTGCGACGCAAATCTTTCCGGCGGTCGCCATTGGTGCGTTGAAATTGCGGGCGGTTTTGCGAAAGATCAGATTGCCTGCCTTGTCCGCTTTCCACCCCTTGATCAGGCACAAGTCGGCGTAAATGCCGCGCTCGAGTATATAGTCTTCACCATCGAAGCTCTTCACTTCCTTGCCTTCAGCGACCTGCGTGCCGACGCCGGTTTTCGTATAGAATCCCGGTATGCCTGCCCCGCCAGCACGGCAACGTTCGGCCAAGGTTCCTTGCGGGCAGAATTCCACCTCCAACTCGCCTGACAAAAATTGCCGCTCAAATTCCTTATTCTCTCCGACATAAGAAGAGATCATTTTTTTCACCTGCTTGGAGCGCAGAAGCTTGCCGAGGCCTTCATTGTCAATGCCCGCATTATTCGATGCAATGGTGAGATTTTTCACCCCGTCTGCCTGAAGCGCATCAATCAGGCGCTCGGGAATTCCGCATAACCCAAACCCGCCAACGCACAAGTGCATGCCATCAAATAACAGCCCGTCGAGTGCCGCGGCTGCATCGGAATAGATTTTCTTCATAGAAGCGCCTTTTTCCTGTTCTTTCGGCCTCCTAGCCCAAGTTTCGATCTATCGTCCAGATTAGAATATATTTGCGCTCACAGATCGGTTATGGGCGCGATTGTGATCCGAATATTCGCCTGTATCTCGTTGCTCTTTTTCCTTGTCCCAGTGACCTATGTTCACGGGCCGGCACCGGACAAGAATGACAGTCAATTCATTGAGTTGGAGCCAATCAGTTTTGACTCGGACGACCCCAAGCGAACCAAGTCGGGCAGACTTGAGTTTTTGCGTGGTTGGAAGCTATCGAGTGATAATGCTGATTTCGGCGGTGTCTCATCAATGTTGGCACTAGCTGACCATCGCTTCTTCATGTTGAGTGACGCGGGAATCCTGATCGGCTTCACGCTTGATGAGCAGAAGGGGCAGGTCAAGCGGCCGTTCATCGCGCCACTGCCGGATGGGCCGCCGGCGGACAATGAATTTGCCAAAAAAAATTGGGACGCTGAGTCACTGGTTCATGATCCGGAGACGGGCCAATATTGGGTCGGCTATGAACGCTATCATGGCGTGTGGCGCTATGGCCCGTCCTTTGCGCGAAAAGAGGCAGAGCATAAGGTCAAGGCGATGCAGAAATGGCCCAAGAACGGAGGCGCAGAAGCCATGTTGCGCTTGCCGGGTAATGATGACGATCCGGACCGCTTTCTGGTTTTCTCGGAATCCGCCGATTATAGCAAAGGCGGTTATCAGGCGCTGATTTTTGACGGCGACCCGGCTGAAGCGGATATAAAGCCCAAGCTGTTTGGATATCGCCCTCCAAGGGGATATGAGATCACGGATGCGACGTTGTTGCCCGATGGCCGCGCGCTATTGCTGCATCGTCGTTTCACACCACTGGAGGGCGTGTCAGCGATTGTGTCAGTTGGTGATTTATCTGAGATCGCTGCTGGCGAGGTGTGGACATCGCAGCGGATTGCGTCGCTTAAACCGCCGATGAAGGTTGACAACATGGAGGCGTTGGCAGTCACTGTAGAGGATGATGAAACAATAATATGGATCGCATCGGATGATAATTTCAATGCGTTTCAGGAAACCCTGTTGATGAAGTTCCGGTTGCTGCCGGGTAAGCGCAAAAGGACGAAGGGCAAGGCCGATACGCCGGCATCCGGAGCCCAAAACGAAAAAGCCGAGGCAAGCCCCGGCTTTTCATCAATTACCAACTAAATACCAAAAAAAGTATTTTAAGCAGCAGCCTGCTTCTTGGCGATTTCTTTTTTGAGGCGGCGCACGCGCAGGCTCAACTTATCGTCGGATGTTTTCAGCAGCCAGTTATCCAAGCCGCCAACATGCTCCACCGAACGGAGGCCGTGGGTTGATACACGCAGCTTCACGCCTTTGCCGAGCGCGTCGGACAACAGGGTCACATTTTGCAGGTTCGGTAAAAAGGTTTTCTTGGTACGGTTTTTGGCGTGCGATACGTTATTGCCTACCAGCCGAGTCTTACCTGTCAGTTCGCAAATCCGCGACATCTTACTTGTCCAATTTCTTGTTAATGAGTGATTCCCGTAGGAAAGACAGCGCACCTAACCGCAAAAGCGCCATCCGTCAAGCATCAGCCAACTAGATTATTTACCTTTATCACCACCAATCCAGCTGCGGCTTCGGAAGAGACAGAACGGTATTTTTGGGATCAGCGTGATTGTTTGAAGGCTTGCTTCGCCGGATTATATGGCTTTGGGTCGCAAACCGGGCTAATATTCTACGCTATGGCGATAGATAAAGCCCGTACATATATGCGCCAAGCGCTCTCACTGGCCCACGAAGCCGCTGCGGCCGGTGAGGTCCCGGTTGGCGCAGTTGTCGTTCACAATGGCCAGATTATAGCCGAAGCGCATAATCAGCCACGTGCAACCGGTGATCCTACGGCCCATGCAGAAATAGTCGCCTTACGTGCAGCTACTGCGAAACTGGGAACGGAAAAGCTGATGCAGTGCGACCTTTGGGTGACTCTGGAACCGTGCACCATGTGCGCGGGGGCTATTTCCCACGCGCGGATCAAACGGCTCTATTACGGGGCCACTGATCCAAAAGGCGGAGCGGTAGACAGCGGCGTGAATTTCTTCGCCGCTGCCACCTGTCATCACGCTCCCGAAGTCTATGCCGGTTTCGACGAGGTCGAATCGGCTAACTTGCTCAGGGATTTCTTTAAAAACCGCCGTTATTGATGGCCGGTGTGTTAATGCACGAACCGCGCTACGACATCGCGATAGCTGCGACTCACTTTGACCTGCGCGCCTGATCCCAGGATCAGGAAGCATTCGCCATTGGTGTGCGGTTTGACCTCACGAACCTGGCCCAGATTGACAATGGTAGACCGGTGCACCCGCTGAAAATTTCGCGGATCAAGACGCTTTTCGAGATCTTTCATCGTTTCGCGCAGGATCAGGGAATTGTCCGCAGTATAAATGCACATATAGTCGCCAGCAGCGTCAATCCGTTCAATCGTATCGACATCAACCCGGAAAATCTGACCACGATCTTTCACATTGATGAGCTTTTCATAGCGACTGGCGGCTGCTGGTTCTTCGGCATTTTCCAGATCAGCCATAGCGTTGGGTGCGACTTCGCTGAGCACGTTTTTAAGCTTTTCAATCTCTTCTGCGCCGCGTTTTTCGGTAAGGCGGTTGCGGACGCGTTCCAGGGCATCGGCAAGCCTGTCGGGTTCTACCGGCTTCACCAGATAATCGACAGCCTCCGCTTCAAAGGCACGGACCGCATGGTCAGCAAAGGCGGTTACAAAAATGAACAGAGGTGGTTCGATCTCCATGATACCCTGAACGACCGAAAAGCCATCGAAACCAGGCATCTGGATGTCGAGAAACACCAGATCAGGCTTCAGTGTCTTGATCTTGCGAATAGCTTCGCGTCCATTGCTGCAGGTATCGATAACTTCGATATCTTCAAATTTTTCGAGACGAATCTGAAGGCCCTGAATGGCCAGTTTTTCGTCATCGACTAATATCGTTTTTATCGTCATGGGTTTATATCCTTTTGGTGCGATGAAGCCACAGCGGGGGCGGTGACGAGACCCCCATGGCTTGTATCGGATGCATGCTCCCCAAATATGGCTTCGTTCCTGATTTGACCGCTCGTTATGTTATCCCGTGCGGCCTCTTTTTCAATCTGTTCCCTGGTCTCAAATGGCAATATTATGATCACAGAGAATCCGCCTCCTGCTGAAGATTTAATCTCGAACTGGTGCGCTTCTCCATAAGCTTGGTTTAATCGCTCCTGAATATTTCCCAAACCTACCCCGGTGGAATCTGTGTTTTTGTCGATTGGGCCATTTTTTCCTGGTCCGGTGTCCGACACGATTATCCGCACTTTGTCATTCTCAAGTCGGGCAGATACAGCAATGTCCGCGCCTTCTTCCATTGGTGTTACGGCATATTTAATCGCATTTTCGACCAAGGGTTGTAGCAATAGGGAAGGCAGCAAGGCATCGCGAACCGCCGGATCAATGTCGAAGTTGGGGCGCAATCGTTCCTCAAAGCGCATCTTTTCAATATCGAGATAGAGATGCAGCGTCTCGACTTCTTGCGCCAAGGTTACGCGGCTATGGACTTCATTCACCAGCGTATGGCGCAGAAACGACGACAGGCGGGACAGCATCGCATTGGCAGGCTCAGTCTGTTTTAGCAGTACCAAAGTTGAAATGCTGTTCAATGTGTTGAACAGGAAGTGCGGATTCAGTTGATATCGCAACATGGTCAGTTGAGCGCGGGTTGCCTGGGCTTCCAACCGCAAAAGTTGGTCATTTTGTTCTTCGACCCGCAAGAAGAAATTGATCGCAAAATAGAGCGCTGACCATGCGCCGAGCAAGGTGAAATCAACAAAGACATAGCCGACAAACAGGCTGGCAAAACCACTTTCGATCGTTGGGTTCTGGATAAGAAACACCCAAGCATCGATAAAAGCGAACAAAGCTGCCGCCACCGACAGAACAATAATAGTTGTGACCCACGTAATGATCGGCTTTTGGTGAATCAGATTCTTGTAGATGACCGACAGGAGCAGCGAAATCGAATAGCCGGTAATCGTCGAAATGATGATCGGCAACAAGAAGCTGAGCGGCTGTCCATTGGCGATACCGGAAATCCCGCGCAGCGCCAGTGCACCGGCCCATCCTGCGGACTGCAAGTTCCAGAACGCTCGGTTTTTATTGCCAAAAAAGGGCTGGGGGCGGATTTCCATGACGGCCATATTACCTATCTATAGCGTGCCATTGCCGTTTGGGAAAGAATCGCATAACATCTGACCGTTAAGCGCACAGACCAAATAGGTAGAAGACAAGCGCAAGAGGAGAGCGATATGGGCGGCCCCAATGAAGTCAGAGCAAAATTCCCTTCGATGGAAGAGGGGACCAAGGAAGACTGGGACATTATTGGCGGCCACTACATGCCCTTTGCCAGCAAGGTCGCGGACCGGGTGCTCGATCATTTGCGCCTGCTGGATGGCGATTATGGCGGTTTTCCTGTCGACCGGCTGGAACACAGCCTGCAAACGGCGACCCGTGCGCATCGCGATGGGCGGCCCGATGATTATGTGGTGATGGCATTGCTGCATGATATTGGGGATACACTCGGCACTTTCAATCACCCCGATGTTGCAGCAGCGATCCTGAAGCCTTTTGTCAGCGAAAAACTGCACTGGATCACTGAGAAACACGGGATTTTCCAGGGCTATTATTTTTTCCACCATCTCGGCCAGGACCGTGACATGCGCGAGGCATTTCGCGGGCATGAGCATTTTGAAGATTGCGCTGAATTTTGTGAAAAATATGATCAGTCGGCTTTTGATGCCAATTACGAAAGCGCGCCGCTGGAATTTTTTGAACCGATCGTGAAGCGGGTGATGGCGCGGCCGATTAACAGCATTTATGTGAACGAATAGGCGCCGAACCGAAAAAATATCATTTTGACGGATCGGGCCCGAGGTCACGACTTACAATCATCCATGATCCGACAACGAGAGCACATAATTTTTCGGTTTGTCGGTTGATGAATCTGGTTTCAACAACTCCAAGTCGGCGTGAGCGATTCACGACGTGGCTCTTAACGTCAATTATTTCATCTGCCTTCATAGGCCGGAAAAACCGCGTAGCAAAATCTACAGTTGAAAATGTCTCGGGTTTTTGGCTGGTTGTCGAATAGGCAAATGACTGACCGGTATCTGCAATAACGTTTACAATACCGCCCTGAACCATTCCGTCATAATGCGTAAGATGCTGTCCAATGGTCCATTCCATGTCAAACTCTCCAACCGCAACACGTTTGAACTTTAGTCCGCTCAAATTCATCCCCCTGACGAAAGGGGGAGCCATAGACATATCTGGCCCCTGTTCGTCATTTTCAGGAGCGCTATCTATCATCATTTGAATGTTCGCGATTGGGTCAAATACTTGTTCGGTCATCACAAGGCCCTCCGTGGATTAACGTAGGCCACTCTATTCATCTCGCGCAAGAGTGTCGACTTTGGGCTAAAATGCCTCATCCGCTGGGCATGACGAGCAATCACAATTCACAGAACCAAGCTGAGGTTCCCGCTATTGATGATTTGAATTGTTGTCTGATTTACTGCCGGATATCGGAAATTTTGCCCTCAGGCAGCGGAGGGTTCGCCAATTTCCTTCAGATGGCGAACAACCATATCGCCTCTGTCGTTATCACTGGTTGAAGCACCGGACGCATGATTGCGCAGTTCTTCTTCATCAATCCAGCATAGATCTTCGAGGCCGAGGATGCGGTCGTCATGGGCGCGCAGGGTGATCCGGCTAATCGGTTGACGATCTCTGGCATCAGCCAATATCGGGTTTGACGGTACGCCGGTTTCCCATTTTTCGCCCCATTGGCGAATCGCAACAATGACAGACAATAGATCGGCGCCTTTGTCGGTCAGGCGATATTCGACCTTGCGTTTGTCATGATCGCAGGGCCGCCGGGACATGATGCCTGCATCGACCAGCCGGGTCAGCCGGTTTGCCAATATATTCCGGGCAATCCCGATTTCTGACAGAAAGTCCTCAAAATGACGGACGCCGTTAAACGATGCGCGCAAGATCATGAAGCACCAACGCTCACCGATCACCTCCAGAGAAATGGGTAGCGAACAGCCTGTTCCGAGTTCCGAGAGATTTTCCGTCAATTTATCCATGTGCCAACCCTAGACCAGTTTCTGATAATACCAAAAAAAAATATAAGTTTTTAGTTGCAACTTAAAACCTAATAAACTAAGTACTGATTCGCAACCTAAATTGCAAGCTGCTTTTCCCTCACTTTTTCTCCCCGGGAATATCGGCGCAGATCACGGGTTGAATAGATTTGAAAGGAAATAAAAATGCTTCTCTCCCAAAGCCCATTGCGCAACATTTTCATGCTGTTCGTCGCCATGCTCGTGACCACAGTGATCTTTACCGCCAGCGCCGCAGATGCACGCAGCAAACCGGTAGCCTATACTGCGGAGCTGCAACAACCAGTTGAGGCTTCACGCCACATCATCAAAGGTACGGTGATGCACTGTACGGGCACCGAATGCAAAGGAGCCAAAAGCGGTTCATCAGTAAAAACTGTTTGCGCCCGTTTATCCCGCAAGGTCGGCCCTTTGGCCTCTTTCACCTATAAAGGGGAAGCTGTTGATGCCGAAGCCCTGGCCCAGTGCAACGGTGACAAAAAAGGTTCGAAGCAACGGATCGCGAACCGCCGGTAAAACCGCAAGTAATCACGTCTTCACGACCGGTCACTCAATCCCGTTATGGCCATGCAAATGGCCGACCGGTCCAACTAAAGCGTTGAAGCTAATGCCTTTCACCCTCGAAGGCTTTGCTTCAGCGCTATTTTTTTGTTGCTCCTGCGCGCAAAGACAGACAGTTTACGAGGGTGTTGAGGCAATATGAACTTGTAGAGCGGGTGCGCAGCTATGACCCGGAGGCGGATGAGGATCTGATCAACCGCGCCTATGTGTTCTCCGTGCAAAAACATGGCAGCCAAAAACGCGCAAGCGGAGACCCGTATTTCAGCCATCCGATCGAGGTGGCTGGTTTGATGACCGATCTCAAGCTCGACCAGCAGACTATCGTTACGGCCCTGCTGCACGATACGGTTGAAGACACGCTGACCACGACAGAAGAAATTCAAAAACTGTTCGGGGTCGATATTGCCCGTTTGGTCGACGGCGTAACCAAATTGTCCAAGATAGAAGCGCAGACCGATAATGAACGCGCCGCCGAAAATCTGCGGAAATTCCTGCTTGCGATGTCGGACGATATCCGGGTGCTCCTGGTCAAACTCGCCGACCGGCTGCACAATATGCGCACCTTGCATTTCATCAAGAGTGAAGAGAAACGTCGGCGTATTGCCCATGAAACAATGGATATATATGCGCCCTTGGCGGAACGCATCGGTATGTACGAATATATGCGTGAGATGCAGCTGCTTGCCTTCAGCCATCTGGAGCCAGAGGCTTATGAGACAATTACAGGGCGGCTTAATACAATCAAGAAAGGTGATGAGGGGCAGGTCCACAAAATCGCCCGGTCGCTGGAAAAGACGCTGGCAGCTGGCGGGCTGGCGGCAGAGATTAGCGGACGGGAGAAGCATCCCTATTCAATCTGGCGCAAGATGCAGGAGCGCCATGTCAGCTTCGAACAGCTGACCGATATCATGGCCTTTCGCGTGATTACCGATAATAGCGCAGAATGTTACCGCGCGTTGGGCATTCTGCATCAGAAATGGAAAATGGTTCCGGGGCGGTTCAAGGATTATATCTCCACACCGAAGCGTAATGGCTACCAGTCGCTGCACACCACAATCATGCACGGCAATAATATGCGCGTGGAGATACAGATCCGCTCGGAACGGATGCACCGCGACAATGAATATGGGCTGGCGGCGCACTGGGCCTATAAACAGGGTGACGGGCCGGACGGCCAAGCGGGCTGGATTCGTGATCTTATCGAAATTCTCGACCATGCTGGTGATGCCGAAGAGCTGCTCGAAAATACCAAGCTCGCCATGTACCAGGACCGGATATTTGCCTTCACGCCCAAGGGCGCGTTGCTGCAAATGCCGCGCGGATCAACCACTGTTGATTTTGCTTATGCGGTGCATACCGACCTGGGCAATCAGGCAGTAGGGGCCAAGGTCAATGGCCGTCACGTTCCGCTGCGGACACAGCTGACGAACGGCGACGTTGTCGAAATCCTGAAATCAGATGGTCAGGAACCGCAACCTGGCTGGTTGTCCTTTGTCATTACCGGCAAGGCGCGCGCCGCCATCCGCCGGTTCGTTCGCCACAAGGAACGAGACGAGATTGTCGAGATTGGGACCAAACTCTATAACGAGATTGTCCAGCGCTTGCCCGGGAAAGTTGGCAAGAAAGCAATGAAAGCCGCCCTCAAACGGCTTGATCTCGACAGTGATGATGATTTGATGATCGCGATTGGCACACGGGAACTCAGCGACCGCGAAGTCATGGAAGCGTTGATGCCCGGCAGCGTCAATGACAATGACGATGATCGCGAATGGCCGGAGCAGGACCGCGCGATCTCGATTAAAGGGCTTACGCCCGGTGTTGCCTTTGACTTGGCCGAATGCTGTCATCCCGTCCCCGGTGACCGGATTGTCGGCCTGCGCCGCAGCGGCGCCAATGTGGAGGTGCATACGATTGACTGCCTGAAGCTGGCGGATGGCGTCGATGCGGACTGGGTGGATCTTAGCTGGGGAATGGAAACCGATGGTGCGGCGGCGCGGCTGATGGTGGTGCTACACAACAAGCCAGGTACTTTGGCGGAGATGGCAGGTATTTTTGGTTTCCACAATGCGAATATCCTGAGACTGAGGATGACCAATCGTGACGCGCCATTCCACACGTTCGAGGTCGATCTGGAGGTTCACAACGTCCATCATCTGATGCGAATATTATCCGCTCTCAGGGCCTCGGAAGCAGTGGCGCAGGCAGAGCGGCTCTAGTGCAGACCGCACCATCCCGCCCCGACCTCTCTGCACGGCCATTGCAGATGACTTGCGAGTACACGTTAAACGCGAAGCCGGATGAGGTTTACACTGCCTGGACTGTCGGACTGGACACCTGGTTCGCTCAGGCCGGCACGCTTTTTTTGGTACCGGAGCCAGGGCGACCCTATTTCTTTTACAATAGAAACGAATGGGGCAGGCATCCCCATTATGGTCGGATTCTTGAACTGATAGAAAACCAGCTTATCGAGATGACATGGATGACGGGTAACGGTACAGCCGAGGGAACAGAAGGAGCCGAGACTATCCTTCGCATCGAACTCATTCCCGAACGAGCTGCAACACAAGTCCGCTTGACCCATTCCGGTTTTGTCAATGAAAGGTCCCTTGCTGGACACCAGGAGAACTGGCCTCTGGCCTTAAAAATATTGGACGAAGCACTCGGCGGTGACGTCAAAGCCAACTAGTGGCAGCTTACTGGCCGGGTATGCCGGAGGGCGGGCCGCCGGGGATGCCTTGTTGCTGCATTTGTTGCTGCAGTGCCTGCATCTGTTCGGCCGAGATAAAGTCGAGCAGGGACACGTCGAAAATCAAGACCGAGTTGGCAGGAAGCTCAGGGCCGGGGGATTGTTCGCCATAGCCGAGCTCTGACGGGATCCAGATGCGGTACTCGCCGCCTTTTTGCATGAGTTGCAGCGCTTCGGAAAAACCGGGAACCACGCCGCCAACGGGCATCGGAGTTTGTTCATTGGCATCAAAGACACTGCCGTCGCGCAGCCGGCCCTCATATTTAACCAACGCCGTGTCGGTCGCGGTTGGTGACGGGCCTTCGCCAGGCTTCAGCACTTTATACTGGAGGCCCGATGCGGTCTTAACGATACCATCCTTGTCTGCATTACAGGCAAGAAACATGTCATTGGTACCGTTCTCGCAAATAGCTTTTCCAGTCCCGGTCCATGCCAGTGCCGCAGCCACCACTAGAACCACAGCCAGTCCGATCCACAATTTGGTCAGCGACCCTTTTTTGATCGGCCGGATGGGAACAGTGGTTACGGACATAGTGGACTACCTATTACGTGAAAGTCTGTATCGAAAAGAAACGGTCTTAAATCGTACCGTCGCGTTCCATCCGCTTGCGCTCCATTTTGCGGGCGCGGCGTACAGCGGCCGCCTTTTCACGTGCACGCTTTTCAGAAGGCTTTTCGTAATGCCGGCGCAGTTTCATTTCGCGATAGACGCCTTCACGCTGCAATTTCTTTTTGAGCGCCCGAAGGGCCTGATCAACATTATTGTCGCGAACCATGATTTGCATAAGACTGAGTAACTCCGTTCAATATCGTCTTTGGACCGGGTATATTCATAACCGGCCGAAAATTTATTTAAGCCATAAAAAAGGGTTTGCAGATGATTCGTTCAGCTGCAGTTGGAGCGCGCCTAACAGGCTAATCCTCCGATTTCAAGCATTTCCGACTTTATATTGTGGCATTTTTACCCCGGTTAGCTCCTGATTATCCGCCGAATTTCGATCTTGAAAGCCTTTTGATTATCAACTGGGTCTGTGTCATATCCGTTTCAAAGTGCAATTTAAGCGAATCAGGAGACGAAAAATGGCCACCGCAATCAACGTCCAGTCAAGCTGCAGCGAAGAGGAATGGAAAGCGCGTCAGCGGCTGGCCGCCTGTTACCGGATATTTGCGCATCTCGGCTGGGATGAGCTGATTTTCAACCATGTTACGCTGAAAGTACCCGGCGAGGATGATGCGTTCCTGATCAATCCTTACGGCCTGCATTTCAGCGAGGTGACGGCTTCGACGCTGGTCAAGATCGATATTGACGGCAATACGCTGGATGGATCGACTTATCCGGTCAACAAAGCCGGTTTCACGCAGCACAGCCTGTTTCACCGCGAGCTGCCGGATGTTCACGCCATTATCCATACCCACACAACCGCGACTATGGCGGTGGCTTCGCTGGAGGGTGGATTGCAGCCTTTGAATTTTTATGCTGCGGCTATTGTTCCGCGCCTTGCCTATCACAAGTTTGAGGGTGTTACTGTGCATGCCGAGGAAGGTCCGCGTTTCCTGGCGAGCCTGGGCAATAAGCGCATGATGCTGCTGGAAAATCATGGCCCGGTGGTAATGGGTAAAACGCTGGAAGAAGCTTTCCTCAACCACTGGGTATTGCAGCGTGCCTGTGAGATTCAGATGCAAACGCTAGCCATGGGTAAACCGGTGGTGATTGGTGAAGAGGTGATCAGGAAGCATCTCGCTAACCTGTCGCAGACATCGATTGATCCTGCTATGCAGGGCGTTCCCGAATTTGATGCAATGGTGCGCCTGATCGACCGCGAAGACAAAAGCTGGCGGGAATAGAAAAAGCCGTTTAGTCAGGGAATGGTAGGAACATTTCTCCCGATGGCTAATATCAAATGACCAAGTTTACCGTCAATAATCGCCCTGTCGAATATCGAATGGACGAGAAAACCCCTCTGCTATGGGCGCTGCGCGATGCATCGAACCTCACAGGCACCAAATATGGCTGCGGCACCGGCGATTGCGGCGCGTGCATGGTGGAGATTGATGGGGAGGCCATTCGCAGCTGCCTTGTCACCATTGGAGAACTGGAAGGCCGGTTCATTACCACCATCGAGGCATTGTCACGCGACCGCAGTCATCCGGTGCAACAGGCATGGGCGGCGGAAAATGTACCCCAATGCGGGTTTTGCCAGTCGGGTATGATCATGTCGGCGGCGGTCCTGCTCAAGAAAAATGACAACCCGTCCAATGATGATATTGACGAGGCGATCACCAATATCTGTCGCTGCGGGACCTATCCGCGCATCCGCGAAGCGATTCAGCGCGCTGCCCGCGTGGCACGCGGAGAAGATGTGCTAAGCGCTGCGCCGCCGCCCGGCATTGATCCGTCGGATGCAGCAAAGGCCGTTCCCGCACTGACCCCCAAGAAATAGGAGGATAGCCCATGGGCGCCTGGGCTTATCTCATCGCGGCGATAGCTCTCGAAATACTCGCGACAACATTTCTGAAGCTGTCGGACGGTTTTGCCAGATGGCATTGGGGTATCCTGTCGATCCTGCTCTATTCGGCCTGCTTCTGGGTATTGGCCCCGGCGCTCAAAACGCTGCCTGTAGGAGTGGTCTACGCGATATGGTCGGGTGCCGGCATTGTCGCCATCACTCTGATCGGTGTATTTTTCTTCGATGAGCGACTAGCCTTCCTGCAATTTGTTTTCATTGCGATGATATTGATCGGTGCAGTCGGATTGCAGCTTACAACACAGGCCTGAATAGGCCCAGATCATCCCGGTTCATGCTGGGCCCATCGAAGGGGTTGGGGTGGGGGTTTCGACAGGCCCAACATGATCGTCTTTGCGTCATTTTCGGAAACTGAATATCGTAACTAGGCGGCTAAAATAGGCGCAGCCATCATCATAACATGGGTATTCTGTACGGACCGGAAACAGGATTCGTCAAACAGATTTTCTGTATTTGAACGGGAACCTGAGTCACCAGTCAGGTTCCCGTTCGGGGGGTTCGCCAGATCAGAATCGCCCGGTGATCGAGAAACGCGCGTTCAGAGGCGCGCCCACGGTCGCCTGATGCGTGCTGTGTGAGCTCGGGAAATAGACGGTGTCTGTCAGATTCTCGATATTGACCTGCAGCCGCAGATTGTCGGTGAAATCGAAATGTGCCGCCGCATCAATGCGGGTATAGGCCGGCAGAACGGCAGTATTGCCGTTGTTGATAAAGCTCTCGTCCTGATGGGTCAGTCCAAGTCCGAAACCAATGCGATCCGATATCTGGATGGAGTTCCAGATTGAGAACATATTTTCGGGAAGCTCACGTAGACGTAAGCCCGTAGTTGATCCGGTAGCATCAACCTGTTCGCCATCAAGAAAACTATAGCCGGCCGAAACAAACCAGTTATCGGTTACCTGACCCCGAAGCTGCAGTTCGAAGCCACGAATTTTCGAGTCGATAATATCCAGAGTCGATGGATCATTGTCGTTGGGCTGCGGTGAGCTTTGCTCAATCTCGAAAACAGCAGCAGTGAAGCTCAGGCCCTGTTCGAAGTCCCATTTGATTCCAGCCTCCAGATTGGTGAAGGTATTGGGATCAAGAGCATTGTTGTCGCCATTGATATTCGCAAACTGCTCTCCGCTACGCGGCAGGAAACTCTCGCTATAGCTGGCGTAGAAGGACACGTTTTCCCGAGGCTTGATGATCAGGCCGGCTCGTGGCGAAAATTCCTCATCCTTGCGGCTGCGGATATCGGCATTCGGAACATTGTTTACGGTGATGTCGAAGCTGTCAAAACGGCCACCAAGGACAACATTCAGCCAGTCGGTCACTTCGATTTCGTCCTGAATATAGAGCGAGAAGACATCGATATCGACGCGTGTATCATCATTAAGGATATTCGGGCTTGCGATGTCGGCATTGGCTACCGTGAAATCACCAAAGCTATTGACGTTTGGAGTGCCATCAGCGCGAACACCTACACCGCCCCGCAGATTGAGCGGGCGAGCAATAAGGAAATCTGTTTGATCCGTGCGAATATCAGAGCTCCCATTTGCCAGGATATCCGCAGCTCGGTCAGCGGCTTGGGCAGACCAAAAGGCATTGAAGCGGTTCTGATCGGACGAAGTATTGATATATTCACCGCCAAAGATCAGCGTGTGGCTGAGACTGCCGGTTTCAAATTCCCCCACCAGATTGCCGGACAGGATCAGATTCTGACGCTCGGTAGTGTCGATATAGCCATCAAGAGTTACCACATTGGGCGTGTTTGCCTGATCATAGCCAGATGCGTAGAAGTTCGAGTAGACCTTGTCATAGTCGCCATAAAAGGCACTAAAATTGGCTTTGAAATTATCGGAGAACGCATGTTGCAGATTAGCCCGCAACAGGTGGGCTTCCAATTCGGTAAAGTTGAGTTCAGGATCACCGAAAACAACATTCCTAAGGGCGGAAACCGGGCGACCGTCTGTACCCGTTGGAATACCGCGGTCGATGAACCGCTCATGGTCGGCATATTCGTAAGACAGATCAAGTGTCGTGTCGGGGCTGATCTGGAACCGCACGGTGGGATTGAAGCCAATGCGATCGCCATCGTAAAAATCGCGATGATTGTTCAGACTCTCATAGGCCGCATTGACGCGAACACCGATATTTTCGCCTGCTGCTATGTTGATATCGCCCTGGACGCTGAATTCGCCAAAAGTGTCGATAGCAATCTGACCGCCGCCAAAAGTTTCACCGATCGTGCCTTTTTTGGTCACGCGGTTCAATATGCCGCCAGTGCCGCCACGACCAAAGAGAAGCGCGTTCGGGCCGCGCAGGATTTCCACCTGTTCCAGATTGTACAGGCCGCGATAATATTGCACATCATCACGAACGCCATCGATATAGAAATCGGCAGTAGAGCGGACGCCGCGGAACACCAAGGCATCACGATGGCCTTCGCCCTGCGTATTGTTCACGCCGGGCGTGTAGTCGACTATCTGGCCAATGCTGGTAAAGCCGCGCTGTTTGATCTCGTCAGCGGTCACGATGGAGAGGCTTTGGGGGACATCGATAATGGGTGTCGGAGTTTTAACAGCGTTTATCTGGTTTGAATAAAGCACATCACCGACTACCAGGATATCATCACCGCTATTTTCGGATTCCGCGTCCGCTGCGTGAGCAACGGCGGGAACCATCATGGTGGTGGCCAAAAAGACAGAAACGGTCTTGTTCTTTAGCATTGTGCACTTTCCTGGATTGTTACGTTTTGAGATTCATTCTCAATATCGTTGAGCGTGGTAGTGATAATGATTCTCACAAGCAACGAAAAATATGGAAATTGCAGATTTTCCTTGCAGTTCAAAAATGATGATGTTTTTTGGCAACAGTAGATTTCTATGGAGAATGCAATGAAAGCGACAATCTGGCACAACCCAAAATGTGGAACGTCCCGCAAAACCCTTGCCCTGCTGGAAGAGGCCCCGGGTGTTGAGGTGACCGTCGTTGAATATCTGAAGAACCCGCCCAGCCGTGCCAAGCTGGAACAGCTTTATAGGGATGCTGGTATCACGCCGCATGAGGGCCTAAGAACGCGCGGTTCGCCCGCTGAAGAGATGGGGCTGACAGATGATAGCGCCACGGCTGACCAGATATTGGATGCCATGGCGAAGGAGCCGATTCTGATCAATCGCCCGCTGGTTGAGACGGATAAAGGGGTCCGGCTGTGCCGACCGCAGGAACGGGTACAGGAGATTATCTGAAGGCTTCGACTGTTTGGCGATACCGTCATGTTATCAAATCCGGATCACATCTATGGCCGTTATCGCAGTTTACAGCATGAAAGGCGGTGTCGGCAAAAGCTGTGCCGCTGTTAGTCTTGCGTGGAACAGCGCCGTGAACTCGTCCCGCAAGACCCTGGTCTGGGATCTCGATCCGCAGGCAGCGGCTTCGTTCATTCTAAATGGCGACCGGCACAAAAAAGATCGCGCGCAGGCGATGATCGCCGGAGATATCAAGCCGTCGAAGCTAATCAAGCCGACCAGGATAGAAAATATCGACCTGTTGGCTGCGGATGTGTCGCTTCGCGGTCTCGACCGGTTCTTTTTCGATCTGAACAAGAAAAAGCATATGGGTAAAATCCTGCGAGAGCTGAAGAAAGATTATGACCGGATCATTCTGGATTGTCCGCCGGGCCTCACCGAAACCAGCGAGCAGATATTGCGCAACGCCGATTTGGTAATCGTGCCCGTCATCCCGTCACCTTTGTCGGAACGCGCGCTGAAGGATGTTCAGACGTTCCTTGATTCCCGGAGGCGCAAACATGCACCCTTGCTGCCGGTGTTCAACATGGTTGACCGGCGCCGGACGATTCACAAGGAAACTCTGGCGAAAAAACCAAAATGGCCGGTTATTCCGATGTCCAGCGATGTTGAACGGATGACAAGGCTGAAAAAGCCATTGGGAGAATTTGCTCCGCGCAGTCCGGCTGCGCTGGGCTATGCCAAAATCTGGCGCGGTATTGAAAAGAAGCTGTCCAGGTTATGACGGACCGATATCAGGTCGATCGTTTTACTATGCGGCGCGGCCACCCAATTGGGCGCCGTCTGCGTTAAAGTCGGTGAACAGATCCATCGCATCATGCGGCGCCATGGGCCGACCGAAATAATAGCCCTGAATTTTGCTGCAACCGAGCTTCTGGATCATCTTGACTTCTTCTTCGGTTTCCGCGCCTTCGGCTGTTGTCGCCATGCCAAGGCTGTCAGCCATTGCCACCACCGCGCGGATAATCGCCAAGCTCTCCGGCACATTTTTCGCAGCCCCTTGCACAAAGCTGCGGTCGACCTTGATGGTTGAGAAACGGGTTTTGCGCAAATAGCCTAGCGAGGAATAGCCTGTGCCAAAATCATCCAGCGATAGATTAATGCCCAACCCGATAATCTGATCGAGCACCTGGGTCGCGCCGGTGCCTTCGCGCATGAAGATGCTTTCGGTGACTTCTATTTCCAGCCTCTGGGCTGGCAGATCGCTGTCACTCAGGGCTGAGACCACCATATCAAGGAAATTGGGGTCCGTCAGCTGATCAGCCGATACGTTCACGGCCACCTTGACGGCGGCAGGCCATTTCATCGCCTCTTTACAGGCCGTGCGCATCACCCACTCGCCAATCGGTACAATGAGCCGCGCATCTTCGGCCAGCGGGACAAATTTGGCCGGTGACACGACGCCGAATTCCGGATTGGTCCAGCGTAACAACGCTTCAAAGCCGAGTACGCCTCCGGTATCGGCGCTCACTACCGGCTGATAGTTGAGAGAGAATTCGTTATTGTCCAATGCCTTGCGCAAGGCAATCTCCATAACCCGGCGTTCTTCGGCATGGACGTGCAGTTTCGGCTCATACTGGTTATGTGCGCCGCCGCCCTGATCCTTGGACCGATAAAGCGCGAGGTCGGCACTGCGCATCAGCATTTCGACAGTACGGCCATCGCGCGGTCCGATCGCGGTCCCGACACTGGCGCCGATATAGAGCGTGTGTTGATCGACCTCATAAGGGCGCGACAATGTATCAATGATCTTTTTGCCCAGCATATCCATATATTGGGAATCACTGGCGTCCTTGATAACAATCGCAAATTCGTCACCGCCCAGACGTCCGCACAATTCATTGTTGGTCATGATCGAGCGCAGCCGTTCCGACACACGGGCAAGCAAGCGGTCACCAACCGGATGACCGAGGGTATCGTTCACCGCCTTGAACCGGTCGAGATCGATCATCATGAAGCCGCAACGGCCGTTCCACTTGTCGGAATCCTGTTGGGCCTTGCCAAGCGCTTCGGTCAACTGCAGGCGGTTGGGCAGGCCGGTCAATGTGTCAAAGCGTGCCATATGAGATATTTTATCGGCTGATTCGCGTTGCTCGGTAACGTCGGAACCAACGCCGCGGAAGCCATGAAAAATCCCGTTTTCATCCAGCTTGGGCGAGGCCGATATTTCCCACCAGCGGGTCACGTCGTTGATCAGTACCGGAACCAGCATATTACTGAAACTGTCGCGGCGTTTCAGCTTTTCCGCCAGTTCGTGAAGAGCTGGTGAAAATTTCCCGGAATCCCAAGCCTGACCAGCGACAAGTTGCAGGAACGGGCGCCCTTCAATATCTTCCGGTGTTCGGCCCACGGCATGGGCAAAGCGTGGAGATACATGAGTCAGGCGGCGCGAAGTGTCGGTCTGCCACAGCCAATCGGCTCCGGTATCTTCAAATTCACGCAGGAGAAGGCTGACCACCTCCTTTTTCTCATTTAGGTTAGCTTCGGCGATTTTCCGGTTTATGAATGATCGTCCGTTCATCAGACAGGACGCAATCAACAGCATGGCAATAGCGGCCGATGCCGTTGCCATTTGATACCCGTTTATTAAGTACCAGCCAACAGCTGATGACAGGCCGCAAAGCCCGATGAAGACAATGCTGGCCAGCGGAACGGCGGACATCAGCATCGCCGATCCGACCATCAGGCATAGAACAAGTGCCCATATTCCGACCATGGTGCTCAGGTCGCTTGACGGACCAAACAGGATCATGGCTGTGGACCACAACAGGCCGCCAGCCGCCGACACCAAAAGGGTATTCAGGTTTTCACGCCGGGAAATGCTCTTGCGTTCCCAGACGGCATCCTTACGCGACTTGATATAGGTATAGATGTACAAACCGAACAAGGCGAGCGTCCATGCGCCAAGCAACCAAGCGTTGACCTGGCCAATACTGAACTGAACAGCCAAAATGCCGCACATAATCGACCCGATCATCTTCAGAAAACCGTTCTGGTGCATGCCTTCATACTGGAGCACGCGAATGCGTCCCCAATCTATGCCTTCAGGGTCAGCAATCCCTAGCAATACGCTCAATGGGATTTCTTGCGGCAGGCCGGATGATGATGCTAGCTTCTTTTCCACGCTTTCCCCTTAAGAGGAAAACCTTATCGAATGGTAAGCATCCGCCTTTTTTTTCGGTTTATAGTTAACCGATTTTAACGCTTTAACCCGTTGGTTTCAGGCTGCGATGTCATAAGGCTGAATATCACCCGAGAGATAAAGGTTGCGCGCCTTTGCCCGGCTGAGTTTACCAGAACTGGTGCGCGGTAAAGTGCGCGGCGGAACCAGTTCGATAACACAGTTCATACCCGTGATCGCGCGGACCTTTTCACGTATTTCGTCGCGCAGGCGCAGCCGTTCGATCTCATCAGACGTTCTGCACTGGACGAGAACTGCCGGCGTTTCATCACCGCCCGGTGTCGTAATGGCAAAGGCAGCAATATCGCCCGCCTTGAATCCGGGCAGTTGTTCCACCGCCCATTCAATATCCTGCGGCCAGTGGTTTTTGCCGTTGATGATGATCATGTCCTTGGCACGACCGACAATATAGAGATAGCCATCCGATAAATAGCCCATGTCGCCGGTATCAAGCCAGCCGTCTACCAGACAGGCATCGGTGGCTTCCTGATCGCGATAATAGCAGTCCATGACTGACGGGCTTTGCATCCAGACCTTGCCGACAGCCTTTTCCGGCAGCAGGCTGCCATCCTCCTCACGGATTTGCAGAAGTGTATCGCGCACCGGCTTGCCGCAATTGACGATCGCGCGATAGCGTTTGGGACGGCTGCCATCGGCCTGTTTCTCGCCAGCCAGTTCGGTTTCTTCGACCAGCTCAACTTCCATGCCTTCGCCTGGCGGCATGATCGTTACAGCCAAAGTTGCCTCGGCCAGGCCATAGCTTGGCAAAAAGGCCTTGGCGTCAAACTTTGCCGGTGCAAAGGCATCGGTAAAGCGCTGCATCACATCGGGCCGGATCATATCGGCACCATTACCTGCTAAACGCCAGCGCGACAGATCAAATCGTTCGGCTACGTTTGACTGGCTGCCGATACGGCGCGCGCAAATTTCATACCCGAATGTCGGAGAGAAACTGCATGATGTGCCTTTGTTGCGGGAAATCAGGTCCAGCCATGACAGCGGCCTGCGCGCAAAATCCGATGTTTTCAGATAATCGGTGGATACCTGATTGCAGACCATCGAAATGAAACAGCCAACCAGACCCATATCATGATAAAAAGGTAGCCAGGATACACAGCGGTCATCCTCGCCGACGTTCATGCCATAAGAATGGGATCCGACATTGTGGAGCAGTGCTTTGTGCGACACGGCAACGCCATGCGGGAAACGGGTCGATCCGCTTGAATATTGCAAATAGGCAATATCGCTGCTTTGGGCTTGTGGCAGTTCACAGTCCGGTACATCGTTCTCGGTAAATTTGTCCCAGCCAAAGACAGGGATTTCCCTTGACTGGCCAGCAGCGGCGGCCAGTTCTTCAATTTCATCGGGATAGAGCAATATCGCCGGATCGCAGCTATCCAACTGCACACCTATTTGATCAATATAGCTGTCCTTGCCACCAAAAGAGGTCGGCAGCGGCAGCGGCACCGGCCAGGCGCCAGCATAGATCGCACCAAAGAATAACGCACAAAATTGCGGCTCGGTGTCGGCGATGAGAGCGATCCGGTCACCAGGCTTTACGCCAAATCCGATCAGGCGGCGCGCGGCGGCAATGGCGTCATCCCGCAATTCCTTGAAAGGATAGACACGTACCAGCGAAGCGCGTGCATCGTGAAAATTAAAACCTCTTTGCCCTTGCGCTGCATAGTCAAGCGCTTCGCCTACCGTTTCGAAATCGGCGAAACGGCGTGGAAGATCATCAGCGGTTGGGGTTGGTGTCAGCTCAGTCATACAAAATCCATTTTCCAGAAGGTCCAGCCTTCTTACAAATCGTCATTTTCTTTGGGTATTCAGCCAAATTTTGAAAATTGTTCAGCTGTTCGAACCCTTAACAAGCCTTAGTGATTGCAACTGGCGTTTAAATTTCGGCTCTACTGTGGCACAAAAAGGGCAGTGGTTCCGAATGAGAGACGAAGCGTTGAAAAATAGCGGTAAAGCGTTGGATGAAAATAGCTTGCAAGAGCTGGCCCTGCGCTATGTCAGCCGATACGCAACCACGCGCCACAAGCTAAAATCCTATCTTTTCCGTAAATTACGCGCGCGTGACTGGTCCGGTGACCGGTCAGGATCGCTTGAGGAAATGGTCGAAACAATGGTCGAGCGCTTTTCAGAGCTTGGTTATATTGATGACGCGTTGTTTGCGAAGAACCGGGCGGCTGCTTTGACCAATAGGGGTTATGGGAAAAGACGGGTTACGCAGGCCCTCTATCAGGCGGGTATAAAAGAAGGAGATGACCGGCAGGCGCTTGACCTCAGCGATGCCAGGCAATGGGACGCCGCCAGGACTTATGCCCGCAAGAAGTCTATTGGCCCTTTTGCACAAGAAGCCGCCGATCAAGAAAAACGCCGGAAACAACTACAAGCATTTTTGAGAGCCGGTCATGGTTTCGATATCGCTTCGCGATTTGTCTTTGCAAAGCCTGGCGAAGAAGTTGACGCAGAGGTTTAGACGGACTCTTTTGTTGTTCTAAAACAGCTTATGACAAGAAGAATCGCCAGTTTACAATATATATGCTATGCTCTCGGCATCCGATTCTTTTGGTTAGATTACCTCCATTTCGGATGATGTGTTCGGAGATTTGTTGTGGCAAGTTTATATGCGGAACCTGCGAGAACCGAAGAGGGTTCATCCAGCGATCATTCAGTGAGCGACCGTTCAAATGTTGGAGGCGTCGACGGGCCTGCAAATAAAGGGACGCCGGGCCACGAAGCAGAACCGGTCGCGAAAGTTTTAAAAACGACGGGCTATGTCAAATGGTTCGACTCCCATCGCGGTTTCGGATTCATTATTCCTGACCGGGAAGCAAACGGAAATGATGTGCTGGAGCGCGGTCAGGACATTCTGGTTCACTGGACCGTGTTAGAGCCCCTGAACCGCAGGGATCTGCCCGAAATGGCGCTTGTAACATGTGAATATGTTGATGCTGCCAAAGGTCTGCAGGCAACAAAAATTCTCGACATTGATGAGTCCAATTGCGAACAGATGGTTCACCAGCCCACCCCTGAGGTAAAACGCAAAGCCATCCATGTCGTGGAAGATGAATCAGCTTTTGTCGAAGCGGAAGTCAAATGGTTCAACCGGGCCAAGGGTTACGGTTTTCTGATCGTTAATGGCTTTGAAGGCGACATTTTTATTCACATGGAAACGCTGCGCAATGCAGGCATCGGTGAAATCATGCCGGGCCAGCATGTTTTGGCCCGCATAGATACCGGTGATCGCGGATATATGGCGGTACAGGTCAGCGTCTTGCCGGTTTCCAAGTAACGGGCTTTTTAACATGAACGGATTTTTCAAGCTGGCGATACTGCCCGTCATGCTGTTGTCGTGCACTGGCATGGTTGGAGGATGTTCCGCGCAGGCGGGGCAAGCCGAGAGCAAGCAAAAGCAACTAGAGCTGCAGCAAAATGATAAACTTTCCCAAGCCGGTCTACGTTTGATCCCTCTGACTATCTCGGCTGATGGTGAGCGCCATGATTTTACGGTCGAGCTTGCCGGTACCGCGGCGGAACAAGCGCGCGGTCTGATGTTCCGCACGGAACTGGGGCCAGACAAGGGGATGCTATTTCCCTTCGACCGGGTGCGTATGGCCAGTTTCTGGATGAAAAACACGGTGATCCCCCTCGACATTATTTTTGTCCGCAGCGATGGAACAATCGAATCCATTGCCGCCAACACAATTCCCTATTCCCTTGATCCGGTAGAATCTGGTGAACCGGTTGCAGCCGTGCTGGAATTGGCCGGTGGACGGGCGGCGGAATTGAAAATCGATCCCGGTGACAAGGTAGAATGGCAGCAATAAACGCACGTTCAGGCCGAAAGCTGTGCTTTCCACGCATTTTTTAATTGCGAACCCCCACCTCGTGGCGCTAAGCGGACGGGCATGGGAATATTAGGCAAAATCTTTACCTGGTGGGACGGTGCAACCATTGGCACTGCGTTGTTCAGCGCGCGCAAAGGCAAGGCCGTTGGCGAGGATATTTTCGGTAACAAATATTATCAGTCCAGGAATATCGCCAAAGACGGCGATCAACGCTGGGTTATCTATTCCGGAGCCAATGACGCTAGCCGGGTACCGCCGGAATGGCATGGCTGGTTGCATAAAAGTTATGATGAAGTCCCTGAAAGCCATTTGCCGCAGCCGCGTATCTGGGAAAAAGAACCGACCGGTAACCTGACAGGTACAGCCAATGCCTATCGCCCGGCCGGTGCGCTGGAATCCGGCGGCGTGAGAGCCGCAGCCACCGGGGACTATGAACCATGGAATCCGGCCGAAGCCGAATGATTTCTGTCTGCGGTATCTCTGCATCCAATAGAAATCGGCTGTTACCTCTATTTGCTGGTGCATTACTGTTGTCTGGCTGCGGTCTGTTCGGTGATGACATCGGCGACGAGAATACGGGTCAACCTGCAGAAAAGGCGGAATTGGAAGCGACCGATGATGACGAGTTGGTCCAGCCTGTTAGCGAGCAAATTGGCACACCAATGGCGGAGCGAGTCGCAACTCTTGGATTTCTGAACAAACGCAATGGTTTAACTCGTGATTTGGAGTTGAAGCCAGGACAGTCGATCCGTATTGGCCGCGCGATGGTTCGTCTCCGCGCTTGCGAACGCACCGCGCCGTGGGAATTGACCCCGGAACAGGGCGCTTTTGTGCAGCTGTTTGTTAATGACCGGCCGGCCACGCGTCAGGGCGACGACCAGTGGCAAAAGGTTTTTTCCGGTTGGTTGTTTCGCGAATCACCGTCACTGAATGTGGTGGAGCATCCCATCTACGATGTCTGGGTCAAAAGCTGTGCGATGAACTTTCCCGGCGAAGAAAACCCGCCAGAGGATTCGGCGAACCCGACCGCGCCGCGCTCATCCTCATCCAATCTCGCCAACAGTCCATCGAGCGCCGCAAATGACGGCGCCGAAACCGAAGCCGATGTTGTCGCGCCCGTGCCAACAACGCCGTCAGTGCCTGTGCCTGAGCCAGTGGAACCTGTTCCGGACAGTGCGCCACAGCCCGTACCCGAGTCAGCTGACCCCATTGGCGATTTAATTGCTGAAAATGCTGGTGAGCAATAATCCTGCGCCGCGTGCAGCTGCTCAAGATAATCCGCCTGACTAATCTCAATTGCGCCGAGTGACGCCAGGTGATCGGTCATGAACTGGCAATCGAGCAGCTTGAACCGTCCGACAATCAACCGTGCCACCAGCCAGGCGAGAGCCACTTTGGATGCATCGCGGGAGCGGGAGAACATACTCTCGCCGCAAAAAGCGCCGCCGATCACCAAGCCATATAGGCCGCCGACCAGCGAGCGATCACCATTCTCTCCAACCAGCCAGCATTCCACGCTGTGGGCCTGACCGCGTCGATGCAGCGTGCAAAAGGCTTCTTCAATATCTGGGTTTATCCATGTTTCGCGCCGGTCATTTGCCGACTCGGCACAGATCGAAATCACATCTGCAAATGCCTCGTCACTGGTGACTTGAAAACGGTCAGACCGAATCGTTTTGCGCAGCGAGCGTGACATGTGAAAACCACCAAGCGGCAGAACCGCACGCGTTTTTGGCTCTACCCAAAATGTCTCTGGATCATCGCGTGCATCGGCCATCGGGAAAATGCCGGACGCATAAGCCTTCAGCAACAAGTCTATGTCGATTGCCATCAATGCTCCTGAGAGACCATCTTGTTTAACAGGATTTTTGCTTCGTCGGCAATGCGGCCCGCGACTGATAGATATTCATCGGCAAAGCCGGCACCGCTGCGCCAGGCAATACCGATGCTGCGTGATGCCTTCCACCCGTCGACCTGAAGCAGTGCTATATCATCTCCATGTGTGATTTCAGACTGGACATAGAGTGCGGGCAATATGCCGAGGCCCAGGCCGGATGCAACCATCTGGCGGACACTGTCGAGGCTGGTGCCCTCATAATCCTGCAAAAGATGCATGCCGTGCGCATGGCATTGTTCGGTAACATCGCGGTGCATATGGTGTCTTCGATCGATGCTGAGCACGGGCGCATTATGTAGGTCCGCTTTATCGACTTTTTTCTGTCCAGCGAGTGGATGATCCGGCGGCGCGACCAGCAACAGCGGTTCACGGAACAGCGGTTCGATGGTCAGGTTTTCGCCTTCAATCGGTAGCGGGCCAAGCAACATGTCTATTGCACCTTTGACCAGTTCCATCGCCTGTAGATCGGGAATTCCTTCACGCATGTAAAAGCGCAGATCAGGCTGCGCGCGGTGTAGGGCTGCGATGACGGGCGGCATCAAATAGGGACCGAGAGTAGGCGATACGCCGAACCGCAATGTTCCGGCCAGGCTCTCGCTGGCACGCTCCGCCAAATCGCGAATATCCTTCACCTCTACAAGTACCCGTCTGGCACGTTCGGCAATTTCGCGGCCAATCGGCGATAGCTCTGCGCCATGGGTACGGCGTTCTACCAGCGTGACACCAAGGCGAGATTCCAGAGCGCGCAACTGATGGCTTAAAGTAGGTTGTGAGGCGCCAGCCGCTTGTGCGGCGCGGCCGAAATGCCGATGATCGGCGACAGCAACGAGATATTGGAACTGGCGTAAAGTTGGCATTGGCGGAACCTTTTCTATGATAGATGTTATCTATTGATTATCCAATTTTCATTCGATTGGAAATATCATCAACCTTTTGCAATATCAAGGTCAACCGAAGCAAAGATGATAAAAACAAGGCAAGACATGAAACAATATTTAAACAGTCTGATCCGAAAGCATCGCAAGCTCGATAAACAGATTTCAAAAGCGAAATGGGATGGGGATCAACTTCGTGCCATGGAAAAACTGCGGCAGACCCTCAAGAGCCGCATATCGGAATTACGACAAGGTGTGATGCGCACATCTGCTTAGGCATCCAAACTCTTTACCCCCCCGACCTGGGGCAGTAGCTTTCCCTCTTTCCGCTACTGCCCCAATTTTTTTGAGGTTCAACTTATTATTTCATGAAAGCTTACTTATGGCTGGAAAAATGCGGACGGCGCTAGCGGAGTTTCTCGCGCGCGAAACCAGTGCTGGTATTGTTTTGTTTGTGGCGGCCCTGCTGGCAATGATTGCCGTGAATAGTGCGTTTAGTCCTTATTATCTGGCATTTCTCAATATTCCGGTTGTGGCGCAATTCGGTGCGCTGGAAATAGCAAAGCCGCTATCTCTGTGGATCAACGACGGGCTAATGGCGATATTCTTTTTCCTTGTCGGTTTAGAGGTGAAGCGTGAGATACTCGAAGGAGAGCTGTCCAGCTTCAACAAGGCGGCTTTGCCGGCCATTGCTGCGATTGGCGGCATGGCAATTCCGGCATTGGTGTTTCTCTATTTTAACTGGAGCGTCCCGGAGAATATCAACGGTTGGGCGATCCCGGCAGCGACGGACATTGCATTTGCTCTGGGCGTATTGGCCCTGCTCGGTAAACATGCGCCATTGTCGCTCAAGATATTGTTGCTCGCCGTTGCGATTATCGACGATATCGGTGCGATCATCATCATCGCGCTGTTTTATACCGCCGATGTATCAAGCTTTTCGCTGATGCTGTCTGCGGTCGGGATTGCTGTCCTGATCCTGATGAACCGACTGGGCGTGGTGCGGGTCGCGCCCTATATTCTGGTCGGTACATTTCTTTGGATATGCGTGCTTAAATCAGGTGTCCACGCGACGTTGGCCGGCGTTATCGCTGCGCTGTCCATTCCGCTCAATGCCAAAGACGGTAGTTCGCCTCTCAAGCATCTGGAGCATATACTGCACCCCTGGACGGCGTTCATGGTGCTGCCGATTTTCGCCTTTGCCAATGCGGGTGTTTCGCTGGCGGGCCTGCAAATCAGTGATCTTTTTGCCCCTCTTGCACTTGGCATCGCTGCAGGGCTCGTGATCGGCAAACAGGTTGGCGTTTTCGGCTTCATGTTTATCGCGACCAAACTCGGCCTGATCCGGCGTCCGATAGGGGTTTCGTGGATGCAGCTTTACGGTCTCGCCTGCCTCACCGGCATTGGGTTCACGATGAGCCTGTTTATCGGCAACCTTGCCTTTGTCGATCCGGCGCAGATTGAAACGGTGAAACTTGGTGTGATCAGCGGATCTCTGGTGTCCGGACTACTGGGATATCTGATCCTGCGCTTTGCTCGACCTGCCGGGCCTGAGGTGCAGTGAATCGCCGGATTTCACCTCTGGCGGGAAATAGATTGCCGAGCGCCGCGCGATATACGATACCGCAGGCTATGACACGGCAACTCTACTTGGCTGGCGGCTTTACCGCACTGGCACTGGGCAGCATCGGAATCGTGCTGCCGCTTTTGCCGACAGTGCCGTTCGTCATTCTTGCTGCCTTTTGTTTTGCGCGCAGCAGCCCGCGGCTGGAAGCGTGGTTGCTCGACCATCATGTATTTGGCCCGCATATCCGCAATTGGCGGGACAGGCGGGCCATTACCAAGCGCGGGAAACGGGCCGCGATTGCCGCTTTTGCTGTGAGCATAGTGATCGCACTTATATTTCTGAAAATGCCCTGGAATCTTATTCCCGTCGCGGCCGCACTGATATGCGGTACATGGATATGGACGCGCAATGAGCCAGATCCTGCTCCGGAAATCGCCCCAGATACTGTGGCCGAAAAAGAGTCTCAGCATAAAGAATAGTTTTTCCTGTGCCGGATAGTGATAAAAGACCGGCAAATAGGCGACAGTCCTCGCACGCGACGTGGATCGCCCGGAGGAGAGCATTATGTCACGGCAAAAATTACTCGAAATGACCCGTTCGCTGGTGAAACATGGCGAAGCGGACACGATGGAACTGGTCGATGATGTGGTTGCAGTACCCGCTTCCGATTACACGGATGAAGATCGGTTCGAGCAGGAAAAAGAACGCATTTTCAAACGCCTGCCCCTGATGGTCGCGCCGTCCTGTGAGTTGCCGGAACCGGGCTCCTACAAGGCAATGGAAATTGCCGGCATACCGGTTCTCGTCACCCGTCAGAAAGACGGTACTGCCCAAGCCTTTCTCAACAGCTGCACCCATCGCGGCAATCCGGTGGCACAGGGCAGTGGCAAGGCATCGCGCTTTACCTGCGGCTATCATGGCTGGACGTTCAAGAATAATGGTGACCTGCTGGCAGTGGCCTCACCCAAGGATTTTGGCACTGTCGACAAAGCGGCCTTCTGTTTAAAGAAATTCCCTACACTGGAGCGTGCCGGATTGATCTGGGCAACGCTCGATTTGGAAAGCACTCTCGATATTGCCTCTTATCTATGCGGCTATGATGAGCTTCTGGAGCATTTCGGTTTCAAGACCTGGCATCTTTTTGAACAGCGTACGATTCCGGGGCCAAACTGGAAAACCGCTTATGACGGTTATCTGGATTTCTATCATTTGCCGGTGCTCCATAAAGACACATTCGGGGCTGATTTCTTTAACCGGGCCAATTATTTCGCCTGGGGTCCGCACCAGCGTCTCTCCTCGCCATCAAAGTTCGTCCAGAAGACGGGCAGCGATGAACAGCTCGACCTTACCCAGATGAATGAAAAAGACTGGCCGATCGATGCTTTGCTTCAGGGTGTATGGACGATCTTCCCGCATATCTCGATTGCCAGTTTTTACGGCGGTGGCGGCCGCGGGGCTATGATATCGCAACTCTTCCCGGGCAAAACTGTTGGTGAAAGCTTCACCACACAATTTTACGTGATGGAGCATGAACCGACGGATGACGAAGTCAGGCAGGGCGCGCACGATCAATTTGCTTTTCTTGAAACTGTGGTGGCTGAAGAGGACTATAAGACCGGCAAAAGGCAGCATGAAGCTCTGCAATCCGGGATGCTCGACAAGGTCTGGTTTGGCCGCAATGAAGGCGGCGGACAAGCTTTCCATCAATGGGTGGACAGACTGATCAAGGCTGACGATGGCGAGCTGGATGCCATATTCGTGCCGCAGCTGGAGGCTGCTGAATAGCTAAGCGTTGCGAAAATCGCGGCTTGGCGGCAGGGCTTCGTTCCACTTGGGTCGCTCGTTGCGCAGCTTCTCGAGCATTTTTTCCCAATAAGCCTCGGTTTGGCCCTTAAACTGGATGTTGAAATCCTCCGCTGTACGAAATTCGAGTATTTCGACGCCTTTTTCACCAATTGTGTAGGTGTAAGGTGTTTCCGCGGGCAGGAAGAAACCGTCGCCCGGGCCCATTTCTTCGGTACCCATCCGGATGTCTCCAGCGATGATGTAGTAGAGACAATCGCTGTCATGACTGTGAAGCGGCAGTGGATAGCCGGGTTTGAACCAGAAATGATGGAGAGAGAAACCAAAGCCGCTGAATAGGCAAGTGCCCTTATAACCTTCGGCGACGCCGGCTTCACCCATCTTGGTCAGCCCATCAAGGATGACCGGCGCATCATCGACATAGGACATGTGCCCTGCATCGCCAAAGTCCTGCGCATCTTCTTTTCGAAAGATACGCAGGACTTTCAGCGGCTCGGGTTTTACGCCTGCCTGGTTGCCTGTTTTCGTGGGGGAGGCATCTGCCATATCATTCTCCGGACCAGTTTGGAGATTGGATATAGCATCACAGGCGTGCCGTGGGAACGGGTTAGACCGGGACCGATGCGCGGGGCGGGTAGCTGGAAATATAACGGTCAAGGACAGCAGGGTTCAGCATGTCACGAAACGCACAGCCGAGGCCGAGATTGCTACGGTGAATAACCTCTGCTTCCAATGGAGCAAGGCCGGGCAAAGCCAACCAGCATCTGGTGCCAGGGTGGGCCTGTAGCAAGGCATCGCAGGCAAAGCCGGCCAGTGATATATTCGCGACTTCCGTGTCAAAACTGCTCGAACCGGAAAAGCGCATTTTTGCAGGGATCGCAACCTTGTGACGCGGCGCGCAACGGTCTTCCGTCGCTGCGAATGTATAGGGCGTCATTGCGGGCTGATTTTTTACATTTTGAGTTTGTACATGAGTCATAGGAAACTCCTTCGTAGTTACGATGGCGTATCGATACTTGGGTGTGAATCGACAGATTGCTTTTCCCATAGCCGGGTAAACCACCTCTTCTTTCGCTCGGTAAACAGGATTCGAAAAAAATTAACTATGTTTGCGATTCCGAAGGCTGCAGGGCTGCCGTTTGCAAAGGCCGCAGAATGACGCTTGCTCTTGGCCGCACATAACGCTAATGCGCGGCCATTGGTTGATTCAGACTGGGATTGACCGGCCTGTGTAGGGGTGTAGCTCAGATGGTAGAGCGTCGGTCTCCAAAACCGAAGGCCCACGGTTCGATCCCGTGCGCCCCTGCCACTTTTTTCCGATCAATTGGCGGTCCAACACTATGACGCAGTTTATTTCCGCTATTTCACTGGTGGTGCCGGATTATGATCAGGCCATTGCCTTTTATGTTGGCCTGTTGGGTTTTGACCTAATCGAGGATACCGAGCTGTCAGAAGACAAGCGCTGGGTGTTAGTTGCTCCTCCGGGCAGCACGGAAACGCGGCTATTATTGGCCAAAGCCAGCAATGAAGCGCAGGAAGAAGTCATTGGCGAGCAAGCCGGTAACCGGGTATTCCTGTTTCTGGAAACCTATGATTTTGACACGGATTTCGCTCTGATGGAGCGTGCCGGCGTTGACATTATCGAGGAACCGCGAGTCGAAAGCTATGGCAAGGTGGTCGTCTTTCGCGATCCCTTTGGCAACAAATGGGACCTGATCGAGCGGCATTAGCAAGCCCGCTGCTAGCAATGCCGTAGCGTCACCATCAGAAATTGCCTAAATCGCTGTTTTCTGCCATAATTGACCTATGATGGAACAGAAAATAGCAGCAGCCGACGAGGCCGCATTGGAACCCTATTTAGGCGGCAGAAGTTTCGAACAATGCTGGGAAGAATATGAAGCCAACGGCTATGTGATTTTCCCCGGAATCATGCCTGCGGATCAAGTGGCGAAGCAACGCGCGGCGCTGGAGCCATTTATCGATGCCGATATCCGCGGGCGCAATGTTTTCGAAGGCGTCCAGTCCAACCGGATTTATGCCATGCTGGGTAAGGATCCGATATTTGCCGACCTGATTACCCATCCCCTGCAAATGGCCTTTGCCGAGCGGGAATTGGGTAAATCCTGCCTGCTCTCCGCCTGCCTTGCGATCAACCTGCATCCGGGCGAGACTGTGCAGCCCTGGCATATGGACGACGACCATTGCCGTCAGAAAATGCCGCGCAAGGCGCTTGGGGTTAGCACATTCTGGACTATCGACGCGATGACCGAGGACAATGGCGCGACCGAGGTCATTCCCGGAAGCCATAAATGGGGACCTGTGAAACCAGAGGGCGCGAATGAATCGTCCCATTTTTCCAACAAATCCCTGCTGGATGGCGATAATGACGTTGGGGATGACCCCGGCGCACATCCGGACGCGGTAAAGGCGGTCATGCCCGCTGGCTCTTTGATGATTGCCAAGGGGAATTTATGGCATCGCGGCGGTGCCAACCGCTCGGACAGCTCGCGGTTGATCGTGACACCGCAATATTGCCCGGGCTGGATGCGGCCATTGGAGACCATGTTATTGGCGGTGCCACCTGAGAAAGCAGCAGCCTTGCCGAAGCGCGCGCAAGAGCTGCTTGGCTATTCCATTCACGAGCCTTTCATGGGTTATGTCGATGGCATGCACCCGGGCCGGGCGCTGGCCAGTTAAACTGTTTTCTCATCCATTCATGACCCAAGGAGATAATGTGTGAAGGCCTTGGAGAGTGACGCGCCGCTGATTGTCTATGTCGACATCAAGAGCCCCTATGCCTTTGCCGCGATCCGGCCAACGCTGGCGCTGGAGAAGTCGCTCGGGATGCGTTTCGACTGGCGGCCACTGACACTCGATATCCCAAGCTACCTCGGCTCGGCGCGCAAAAAAGAGGGCAAGGTCGTCGAGAGTACACGCAGCACCAGCCAATGGAGCTGGGTCAAATATGCCTATCGCGATGCGCGCCGCTATGCCGAGCGGCAGGGATTTATGCTGAAAGGCACGGAGAAGATCTGGGATTCATCCATTCCCAATATCGGTATTTTATGGGTCATGCAGACGGCACGGGACCGGCTGGGTGACTATTTCGAAGCCGTCTATCCGCCGTTCTGGCGGCGGGAACTGGATATTGAGGATATGGCGGTGGTCGAGGCCTGTCTGAAAAAGGCTGGAATCGATTCGAGCGGATTCGCAGATTTTGCGGGGGGCGAAGGCCGCATTCAACATGACCAACTTCAACCACAGCTGCACCCCAGCGGTATTTATGGTGTGCCGACTTATGTGATTGACGGCACCATCCTGTTTGGCCGCGAACACCTGCCCTATGTACGCTGGCACTTGCAGGGAAGGGAAGGACCTGCGCCCGATATTGCTTATGAGATTGACGATACAGAGGCGGATAACATGGGGGTAGGGCCATGCTGACGGTCTATATCGATTTCAAATCAGCCGCGTCTTATCTCGCGCTGGAACCGACATTGGAACTGGCGCGGGAAACAGGCATTGCCATCGACTGGCTTCCATTCTCGGTGCGTCCTTTTTTTGTGCCCAAAGAGCAAGACAATGAAACCGTCGGCGAGCGTCATCGCCGCGTGCGTGCTGCGGCCCAGCGGGACATTCATTTGCATTATGCGGCGGTGCAAGACCGGGATATGCAATTTTCCGATATGCCAGCTGGCTCTGATGCTGCGCTAGCGGCGCTGGCTATGATTGAGGGTGACCCTGTACCCTTCGTGCAAGCCGCTTTTGCGGCCTATTGGGCGGAACAGGCAGACTTGGCTGATGAAACGGTGGTTGAAACGCTGCTGCAATCCGTCGATATGGACCGTCCGGATTGGGAATCGGCGTCCGTGAAACTGGACTCCATTCGTTCCAGAGCGGAAGAATCAGGAATTTTTGAAGCGCCCACTTATCTGATTGCTGACCAGCTTTTTCTGGGCCGTGAACATCTGCCCTGGATACGGTCGCTTATCCCGGCCGGGCAGAGCGTGTAATTTCCCACTCTTTCCTTGCGGAATCGGGAATCACGAGCTAAAGGGCTGGTGCTTTCCGAAATCATGCATATATCCGAACCCAGTCGACAGACTGACACCCGGAGTTTATGCCGGGTTTGGGGAAATAGAAATTTAGGAATCGAACCATGGCGAAAGTCAATCCCGGCGAATTTATGCGGCAAGTCCGCGCCGAAAACAGCAAGGTTGTCTGGCCAACATGGCCCGACACGGTCCGCACCGCGATCATGGTGTTGATCATGACCACGATTTTGGCGCTGTTTTTCCTCGCCATTGATTCGGTTTTCAACGGTGTTGTTGGCTGGCTGCTTGGGCTGGCCAAGGGCGGCTAAGCGGTCCGAAACGCAATTTAGAACAGGTTATTTATAGATGGCACGCTGGTATATCATTCACGCTTATTCGGGCTTTGAGCATAAGGTCAAAGAAGCCATTGAGGCGGATGCCAAGCGTCTGGGCCTGACCCAGCTAGTTGAGGAAATCGAAGTCCCGACTGAAACGGTGACCGAAGTGCGCCGCGGCAAGAAAGTCCAGTCAGAGCGGAAATTCTTCCCCGGCTATGTACTCGCGAAATTGCAGATGACCGATGATGTTTATCACTTGGTCAAGGATCAGCCAAAAGTCACAGGCTTCCTGGGTACCACCAAGCCGCAGGCGATTAGTGAAGCGGAAGCCGCGCGCATTCTCAACACCAAAGAGGAAGCCGCCAACGCGCCGAAACAGCGGATCACCGTCAATTACGAAATTGGCGACCAGATCAAGGTATTGGACGGTCCCTTTGCCAGCTTCAACGGCATTGTCGAAGAACTGGATTTCGAGAAAAACCGCGTCAAGGTATCCGTATCGATCTTTGGCCGCGCGACCCCTGTCGAACTTGATTTTGAACAGGTAGAAGTCGCGAAATAAGAGATTTGGTGGCTCGCCACCGGATAAACCCCAGCGGCTTTGAGCCACTGGATCACCAATGCGGGAGGCTGGTCTTCGGACCTGCTGTTTGACCGCTTAATTTGATCCTCCTTCGCTCCTGACGGAGCTTCGGCGGAGATAGAATGAAAGGACAGCCAAATGGCTAAAAAAATTGATGGCTACATCAATTTGCAAGTACCTGCCGGTATTGCAAATCCATCCCCGCCAATCGGCCCAGCATTGGGTCAGCGCGGCGTTAACATCATGGAATTCTGTAAGGCGTTTAACGCGGCTACAGACAAGATGGAAAAAGGCGCCCCGATCCCGACCAAGATCACGGTCTATGCGGATCGCAGCTTCACCTTTGAAACCAAATCACCGCCAGCCAGTTTCTTCATCAAGAAGATTGCCAAGCTGAAAAAAGGTTCCAGCGAACCTGGTAAGGTTTCCGGCGGTACGATCAAAACATCGCAGCTGAAGGAAATTGCCGAGATGAAAATGGCAGATCTGAATGCCAATGACATTGATCAAGCGGTAAAAATCATCGCGGGCAGTGCCCGTTCGATGGGCATCGACGTGGTGGAGGGATAAGAACATGGCTAAACTCTCCAAAAAAGCAAAAGCGATCAACGAGAAAGTCGACCGTGAGAAACTGTACAGCATTGATGAAGCCATCAAGACGCTGAAAGATCTCGCTTCTGCTTCCAAGTTTGACGAAACGCTCGACATTGCGATCAACCTTGGTGTTGACCCACGTCATGCAGACCAGATGGTTCGCGGCGTTATTTCTCTTCCAGCCGGTACCGGCAAAGACAGCCGCGTTGCTGTGTTCGCCAAGGATGCCAAAGCAGACGAAGCGAAAGAAGCAGGCGCAGATGTTGTCGGTGCAGAAGATCTGATGGAAACCATGCAAGGTGGTGACCTGAACTTCGACCGAGTCATCGCAACCCCGGATATGATGGGCGTTGTTGGCCGTCTCGGTAAGGTTCTTGGTCCTAAAGGCCTGATGCCTAACCCGAAGCTCGGCACGGTAACCCCAAATGTCGCGCAAGCGGTCAAGGACGCCAAGGGCGGCCAGATCGAATATCGCGTTGAAAAAGCGGGTATCATCCACAATGGCATCGGTAAGACGAGCTTCAAGGAAGCAGATCTGCGTAAGAATTTCGATGCTCTGGTGAACGCGGTTGTCAAAGCCAAGCCAACCGGCGCGAAAGGCAAATATGTCAAGAAAATCGGTCTGAGCTCGACCATGGGGCCAGGTCTGAAAATTGACCTCAGCGAGATTGAAGGCGCGTAATTTAGCGTTTCTTTCGATGACTGAATAAAAAAAGGCCGGGATCGCTCCCGGCCTTTTTTATTTCTGCTCTCTATTCAGAGGGCAGCATTTTTAGAATTTGGCGCGAACACCAAGACCGACACCGAAAGACTCTGTGTCATCCCGTAAATTGGCGTTGAAGCCCTCACCGCCGCCCGCCACAAAGCTGCGCGTAAAGTCGCGGCGATAGACCTTGGTATAGCGGCCTTCTGCAAAGATATCGAAGCGTTTGCTGGCTTTCACGGTTGCGCCAATGGCGCTGAAGGTCACCAGGCCAGTCGGGTTTCCGTCCACTTCAAAAGTCGGCGCGGTCGCGACCCCATTATTGGGGAAATAATTAATGTCCGCATCAACCACGCCGATGCCAATGCCGCTGCCGAAATAGGGAATGATCTTCTGATTGGGTGACCAGACAATGTCATTATAGAGCGCTGCCGTTGCCGTGAAACGGTTGATGCTGCCGCCAAATGTCTGATTGCCGCCGTTAAACGCACCGTCATCCACATCTGCTTCAGCATAGCTCGCTTCCACTTCGACGCGGGGTTTCAGAAACGGGATCAGGCCGTTTTTAAGCTGATAACCGATCGCGCCTCTCAAGGCGAAGCCTGTGTCATATTCCACATTCACATTGGCGGGAGCGCCCGCGACGCCGGGAACACCGGCATCGGGGTTTTGGGTGCCCACAAAGTCACTATCGTTCAAAAATTCTGCGGCTGCAGATGCAGACAGATAAAAGCCTTCTTTTCTGTCATCTTCAGATTGGGCGTGGGCCTGAACCGAAAAAAGCAAACCGCTGGCCAAGCCGGCAAGAGCCACAGAATGGCGAAGATTTTTGTTATAATTCATGTAAACTATCTTTCTCGGTGCAATCACGCGCACCATTAGAGTTGGGGGACAGAAAGCCTTTCGCGGTGAACCGGTGTCCGGTTACACACGCGTCAAAATTAATGGAGTGAACATGCAAGACACGATATATGGAGGTTCCTGCCTCTGCGGCGCTGTGACGATTGCAGTCAAAGGAGATCTGCCTGGACCGAACGTTTGTCACTGCTCGCAATGCCGCAAGCAATCCGGTCACTATTGGGCTTCCACTGACGTGCCGCGCGACAGGTTGACTGTCGAAGGCGAGAAAAATCTGCGTTGGTATCAATCTTCCGAGAAAGTTCGGCGGGGTTTCTGTGAAACCTGTGGTTCCTTCTTGTTCTGGGACCCGGTGGGGCGTGAAACAACCGCCGTAGCTATGGGTGCATTTGACGGACCGACACAGACGAAGCTTTCGGGTCATATTTTTGTAGCGGACAAAGGCGATTATTATGACATTGCCGACGGTTTGCCGCAGGAAGATCAGTGAGGCGAAATAGCGGGTGCGTTTGTAAATTCTTCCAGCACTAACCACGCCAAATAAATTATATTGCACTGCAACATTGAACATCTGGCCAGAAGCTCTATGAGGCTGGCTATGTATGATTTGGCGATAATTGGTGGCGGCATAAACGGCGTTGGCATTGCGCGCGATGCAGTGGGCCGGGGTCTGAAAGTTCTGCTGGTTGAGCGCGACGATCTGGCGGCGCACACATCTTCGGCGAGCACCAAGCTGGTGCATGGCGGCCTGCGCTATCTGGAGCATTATGAATTTAGTCTGGTGCGCAAAGCGTTGCAGGAACGCGAAGTGCTGCTGCGCAATGCGCCGCACATCATCTGGCCGATGCGGTTTGTGTTGCCAGTGGATGAAGGCATGCGCCCGGCGTGGTTCCTGCGCCTTGGCCTGTTTCTCTATGACCATCTTGGAACGCGGTCTTTGTTGCCGGGGACAAAGAGCCTCAACTTGCTCAGGGATTTTCGCGGAGCCCCTCTGCAAAAGCGATTGAAAAAGGGTTTTGCCTATTCCGATTGCTGGGTGGAGGACGCGCGGCTGGTGTCATTGACGGCCCGCGATGCCAAGGAGCGCGGCGCTGATATCCGGACACAGACCGAATGTGTTGGTATCGAACGCAGCGCCGATCATTGGGCCTTGGAGCTTAAAGGGCATGATGGCGAAGCGACTGAACAGGCCAAAGTGTTGATCAATGCCGCCGGGCCCTGGGTTGATCCGGTAACGGCGCTTTATGACCAGAGCAGCAACGCCGCAAAACTGCGCCTTGTCAAAGGCAGTCACATCGTCATTGCGCGCAAATTTGAAGGCGATCACAGCTATATCTTCCAGAATAAGGATGGTCGGATCATCTTTGCCATTCCCTATGAAGGCGACCACACCCTGATCGGGACTACGGACCAGCCGTGGAGCTATGACGAAGGTCCGGCGAAGATTAGCGATAATGAAATCGACTATCTCTGCTCTGCGGCAAGCGAATATTTTGTCGACCCTGTGACCCGCAACGATGTACAATGGACTTATTCCGGGGTGCGACCGTTGTTCGATGACAAGAGCCAGTCCGCCTCAACCGTGACCCGCGATTATGTGTTTGACTATAATGACGACGGCGGCGCGCCAGTGCTGTCGGTCTTTGGCGGCAAGGTAACCACCTACCGTGTGCTCGCACGGCAGGCGATGAAGACGCTGAAGGCGGCCCTGCATGTCGAGACTGATGACTGGACCAAGGATGCACCATTGCCCGGCGGTGATTTCCCCGCAGATGGTTTTGACACATTGGTCGCGGAATATGGCCAATGCTGGGGGTTTATCGGTAAAGACGTAATGATCAGGCTGGTACGAGCCTACGGCACCGATGTGGCAAAAATGCTCGACAACGTCGGCGATGAGGCTGCTCTGGGCCGCTATTTTGGCGCAGGTCTTTACGAAGTTGAGCTGCATTGGCTGATTGCCCATGAATTTGCAACTACTGCTGAAGACGTGTTGTGGCGCCGGTCCAAGCTTGGCCTGCATATGAGCGACGTGGAGAAAGCATCGGTTGCGGACTGGTTTGCGCAGCAGGGCGAGAGAACAAAAACGGCCAGAACAAAAGCCACCGGCACCGTTTCCTGATTGACGCGCCGCCATCGCGATGGCAATAGGCGCGCTTGGAAACAGGCGGGTGTAGCTCAATGGTAGAGCAGAAGCCTTCCAAGCTTACGACGAGGGTTCGATTCCCTTCACCCGCTCCAGTTTACAAATCCGCAAAACCCAACAAAAAGTGCCCATGTCTGCCTGCGCTAGACATGCCTATCGTCAGCAGTTAGCCTGAAACAAAAAACAGGAGGCTGTCACATGTATGACGTTGCGCTAACCGAATCCTATTTTCCAGCGCAGGGTGGGCCGGAGCCGTCTCCGATGACCGTTGGCGATATGCTCCGCCAATCGGCGGCGCAGGCGCCCGATCAGCCGGCGCTGAAAGAGCTGACCTATGAAGGTACGATTGATCGCAGTTGGACCTATGCCGAACTTTTGCACGACGCGGAGCGGTTGGGCCGGGCGCTCGCCAGCCGGCATGCAGAGGGCGCGCGGGTTGCGGTCTATGCCAATAATGTGCCCGAATGGGTGCTGCTGGAGCTGGCTTGCGGACTGGCTGGCGTGACGCTGGTAACGGTTAATCCGGCCTATCAGAAGCGTGAACTGAAATATGTGCTCGAACAATCGCGTTCCGAGGCAATTTACTATGTCGCCGACTTTCGCGGCAATCCGATGCAGGAGATTGCCGACGCGGTTTGCGATGAAATTCCGGCTATCAAATACCGTATTTTGCTGACCGATCATGATGCGCTTTACGCGGGGGAAGATAGCGGCGCGTTGCGCGATCCGAAACCGCAAGATGCGGTTCAGCTGCAATATACATCCGGCACGACCGGTTTCCCGAAAGGCGCAGTGCTTCATCATAACGGCCTCGTCCGCAATGGGGTTGATACGATGGCCCGGGGTGGGATGGAACAAGGCGATATCTTCATTCATACCATGCCGCTTTTTCATACGACCGGCTGCGCGATATTGGTGCTTGGCGGCTTTGGCCGATGCGGCACCATGCTGCTTGCCCCGATGTTTGATCCGGTCATGATTGCGAATGTCATTGAAAGCGAGCGGGCCAAATTCATTCTTGGCGTGCCGACGATGTTGGTTGCCCTGATCGACGAAGTGCGCCGATCCGGTCAGGATGTTTCCTCGACGCGGCGGATCATGTCCGGCGGCGCGATGGTCGCCCCGCAACTGTGCCGCGATGCCAAGGATGTGTTCGGCGCACCGATCCAGATTGTCTACGGCCAGACGGAAACCTCGCCGGTGCTGACACAGGCCTGGTATGAGGATTCGGACGAGGACCTGACCCAGACGATTGGTCAGCCCGCGGCGCATACGGAGATTTCCATCCGTGATCCTCAGAACAACGCCGTCCTGCCGATCGGTGAGCAGGGTGAGATTTGCGCGCGCGCCTATAGCGTGATGCTGGGCTATAATGACAATCCCGAGGCCACGGCTGCTGCGATCGATAGCGAAGACTGGCTACACACCGGCGATCTGGGACGCATGGATGCGCGCGGCTATGTGAAGATTACTGGCCGGGTCAAAGAGATGATCATTCGCGGCGGCGAGAATCTGTTCCCGGCGGAGATTGAAAACGCGATGCTGGAACATGATGCGATTGATGAGGTCGCCGTGGTCGGCATTCCGGACGACAAATGGGGCGAACAGGTCGCCTGTTTCTTCCGCAGCGGCTCCGGCCAGACATTGCGGGCGGACGACCTGAAAGCCTTCATCCGCGAGCGCCTGTCGCCGCAAAAGACGCCAGCCTATTGGATCAGTGTATCGGAATGGCCGCTGACCGGCTCGGGCAAGATTCAGAAGTTCAAACTGGCCGAGGCGTTTGAAGCGGGAGAGTTTGATCTGCTGAGCTGATGTGGCCGCTCGCTTCGAATGACAAAACGGTCGGCTGGCCGTAACTACGCAAGACACCCGGGTGGACTCGCATTGCGGGCTAACTAAGATGTCCGCCCTCATTCTAACCTCAAAGGAAATTCAGATGGCTGTTAATGTAATCTACAAAACCAACGCCACGGCTACTGGCGGACGAGATGGATCGGCAAAGTCTGATGACGGGTCCGTCGATGTGAAGTTGATCGTGCCGAAAGAAATGGGCGGACCTGGCGGTGTTGGCGCCAACCCGGAAAAGCTTTTCGCCGCCGGTTATTCGGCATGCTTTCTTGGCGCAATGAAAGCCGTCTCAGGCAAGGAATCTGTTCAAGTCCCTGACGATGCCACGGTAACAGCAACAATCGGCTTTGGCCCGCGTGAGGAAGGCGGTTACGGGATTACGGCCGATCTGCAGATCGTACTGCCGGGTGTGGATCGCGCAGATGCCGAACGTTTGGTTCACGCGGCGCACGAGGTTTGTCCTTATTCAAACGCAACGCGCGGCAATGTCGACGTCGGTCTCACCGTCGTTTGACGTGGCGCGTGGATGATCGCCCGGAATAGCTGATCTGTGCGTCATTCCGTCTGACGAGCGGAATACCAGACTGCGCAGCCGGCAAAAAATGTTGCAATGGCTCCGCTTGCTCCGGCCAGTGGCACGGCGCCCAGTCCCATACGCACGGCAGCAATATTCAGCACAATCGCGACCAGTCCGGTAATCAAACTGACCAGACCGAGAGCGCGGCCAATGGTGTCCACTCCTCTAAACAGCGCCAGACCGAAAAATATCGCAGCCAGTCCTAGGACAACCTTGGCCAGATAATAGAACAGAAATGATCCCGCGAGGACGGTACCCATGAGGGGTGCAAATTCTTCCCCCGCCTGACTTGCCGGCAGAAACATGGACAGTCCGATGCCCGACTGGATCATGTTCATCAATCCGGCAACCACCAGCGCCGACCAGCCCAACTGCAGGCTTGGGGAACGGATCAGGCCGACAAGAGAAGCAATCGCAATGGCGGTAAACAGCAGAATTTCGACGGTCCAGATCGTCGATCGCAATGGCCAGCCTTCGACAATCCCCACGCCGCTAAGGGTCGCGGTATAAACCAGCTGTGAAATAACAGTGAGTATCAGCAGGGCTGATATAAATATTGCGATAGGACGCATCGTCTGTGGCATGATTCCTCCTTGGTCTCCCGAGTATCAGCTGTATTCGATCCAATCCGTCAATTGGTTACACAGTAGAAAAAGATGGGGCCGACCTTATGAAGAATAATATGCGAATATGACGATTCTGGCCATGGATAAGACCAGCAAGCCAATCCAAAGCCCTGTGGAGGCAACACAACTTTGATTTGTACCAACGTCCGCTTTGGGCGCAAAAGCGGACTTTATTGCTGTCGCTATGAGATTTGACTAGCGCGTTTAGTACTCTAGTATTTGGATACTCACAAAAGGGCAAAATTTGTAGCGTTCTTTTTGCCATTAAAGCTTATTGGAAGAAAAATAATTAGTCTTCCAAAAGCAAAAAACTCACCTTCTGTTCTAAGTTATTTTCCTCGAGTTATCTGCGGTTCTCAAGATTTACATAAGGTAGAATCCAAGAACTGATAGGAAAGTTGATTCACGACATTTTCGATATTTTGAGTGGTATTGCTCGTGACCGAGATAATAGTATCATGGTCAGGAAAATAACGGAGCTTTGAGCTATAACCCAAGATGCTGCCGCCATGCTCCACAACGTAAGTCTTACATCCCAAAACATCCAGTTCACCAACAAACCAGCCATAGGCATATTTTGGTGGAACTCCTGCTTTCTGTGCCACTCCATCAGGTAATGATATCCTAGGTTTTGTCATTTTTCTGAAAATACGGCCTGAAGAACCTCTTTCTGCGATCAAATACTGTATCCATTTTGCCATATCGTCTGCCGAGGAATATATTGATCCCGCTCCGAACCTTGCCACCGGTGAGACATGAGGCAAACCGGAGTAGCTCCCATTTTTCGCCAGATAGTAAGGTAACGCAAGGTGCGGAACTATCTCATACCGCTCTTCGTGGCTCGTTTTCGACAGTCGAGCGGGTTGTGCAACATAAGCGTTTACAAGTTCCAGATATGATTGTCCTGAAACCTGTTCTGCAATCAAGCCGAGAACAACAAAGTTTGCATTGCTATATCCCCATTTTGAGCCGGGACTGAATTCAAGGGGTTTGTTATAAAAAAGCTTTACCAGTTCATCTGGCGATTGAATATCAGCACGAAGGTTCTCAAACCGTTTTCCGTTAGGAAAGTGATAAAGGCCGGAAGTGTGACTGAGCAGATGGTGAATTGTTATCTTGTCCGAACCAACAATACTCTCATCCGGCAACCACTTCTTTATGCTGTCCGTTAGGGATAGTTTCTTCTGAGACTCAAGCTCAAGAATTATCATAGCTGTTATCGGTTTTGTGACAGATCCGATCCTGAATCTTGTCCTTTTGTCAATGTGGATGTTCCAGCTTGCATTTGCCATCCCGCGATAGTGACTAAATACCCTAGTTCCCTTTTTGTAAACCACTGCTGCGCCATGCAAATTTATCCCATTTTTAGCCGCAACGTTACGTTCGACCTGCTGCTGTGCTGCCGCGGCATTGGTAGAACCAATAGTCAAGACTGCTGAGAAAGTTAGTGTAATGCTGTCAAGAAGATTCATGGCTATCTTGGTCTCAGTTTGCTGCTTGTACCTTGCTGTATTAGTACACTAATACTGCTTAGGCAAGCGAATTACACCTGCAGGTGAAAAGAAGGATTGCCGTCGATCTGAAGAGGCCAGTCACTTTTCCCGTCTTTGAAATCTTCTAACCGAATGCGGACGGTGAACAGTATAGGGAATTCTGTCGCATCTAAGGTGTTTTAAGCACTGACTAGTGCATTCAGCTTATTGGCAGCAACAAATTATTACTAATGTCCGCTTTCGGGATATTGCGGATGCCGCGATACCACCCCAATCCCCATTCCGGTTCTTCCGCAAACTTTCAGCAAAATGAACGGTTTGCCTGTCCTGATACAATTTGCGACAATTTTGTCCTGTTCTGACAAATTTACGGGACATATCACCCTTAGAAACATGTTCATGGCGACCATCAAGGACCGCCTCCCTGAATGAGTAGACAAGGATGAATGATATGAAAAAGACAATTTTGATTTCGAGCGCGGCGGCCCTTTTGATCATGGGCGGTGTTGCCATTGCGGCGCCGGGCGGCGGCGGCAAAGGCATGATGCGGGCCGATGCCAATAATGACAACCAGATTACCCGTGCGGAGATGACGGCCTCTCTGGAAGAACGCTGGACAAAAATGGACGTCAATCAGGACGGCCAGATTTCCCGGGCTGATCGTGATGCTCGCAAGGCCCAGCGCTTTGCTGAAATGGACACAAATGGCGACGGCGGTGTTTCGCAAGCCGAAATGGAAGCCTATCGCGCGACCCGTAAAGCCGAACGCTTTGCTAAGGCTGATGCTGATGGCAACGGCACGCTCAGCCAGGAAGAAATGCAGAACATGCGCGGCAAGCGTGTCGGCAAAGGCTGGGGCAAACGTGGCGGCAAAGGCAAGCGCGGCGGCATGATGAAGCGCGCCGACACCAATGGCGATCAGATGATCAGTAAAGCCGAGTTTCAGGCGGCAGCTATGGCGCGCTTTGAAAAAGCAGATGCCAATGGTGACGGCATAGTGACCGCTGAAGAACGGCAAGCAGCCCGTGAAGCACGCCGCGGCGCAAGGAATAAAAGAGGCGGTTAATCCCTGAACCACTCTTTTATGTGAACGGGTCACCGGCATACCCTCCCGTAACAGCGCCGGTGATCCGTTCCTTTTTTATAAACCTGTGTTAGGTGAGCCAGATGTCGGGACAAACGCATATTTTATTGGTCGATGATGAGGCCACGTTGCGTGAACCGTTGGCCGAATATCTGGTAAAACAGGGTTTTCGCGTTCAGCAGGCCGGTGATGCCAGTCAAGCGCGTTCGGTAATGAACGCATTTAACTTTGACATTGTCTTGCTTGATATCATGATGCCGGGAGAAGATGGTCTCAGCTTCTGCCGCCATGTTCGCGAAACGACGGGAACACCGGTTATTTTCATCAGTGCGAAAGGCGAAGAACTGGAACGGATTATCGGCCTGGAGCTCGGCGCCGACGATTATGTGACGAAACCTTTTAGTCCGAGAGAGTTGGTAGCGCGGATCAAAGTTGTGCTGCGGCGAACCAATGGGGGCAACGGCGTGAAGTCAGGCAGCGGGGCGATTTACCAGTTTTCCGGTTGGACGCTCAAAACCGATCAGCGCAGCCTGGTCGACAGTGAGGGCGTTGCGGTGCCGCTGTCCAGCGGTGAATATCAGATGCTTCTCGCCTTGCTTTCGCGCGCAGGCCAAGTGCTCAACCGTGATCAGCTGCTCGATATTACGCAGGGCCGCGAAGCACATGCTTTTGACCGGGCCGTTGACAATCAGATAAGCCGATTGCGCCGCAAAATAGAGGCGGATCCTAAAAACCCGGAAATTGTCAAAACCGTCTGGGGCGGCGGCTATGTTCTGGCCGGGGACGTTCGGACATTATGAAGCGATTTCTGCCCAACAGCTTGATCGGCCAGCTTTTGGCGCTTGTGGCGTTCACCTTGCTGATCGCGCAGGGGATTAACGTCGCTTTATTATATCAGGGTGCGCAAAACCAGAAAATGGTGGAGGCGTCTGCTTCAGCCGTGGCGCGGATCGCCTGGGAAGCGGAAAGAATTAATGAACGCGGCTTTCGCGAGCGGCGATATCGCCGCGATGGCAGCCTGCGCATCCGGCGAAACCGTCCCAGCACTACCTCGCAAAGCGCGATTGAAGACGGGCAAACCCGATTGCCAAGTGTCGAAGAGCGTGCCGCCCGTGCATTCGATAATCTGGGAATTACTTCATTGTCTGTTCAGGCCGCGCGCGTTGATAAACTCCCTGCCAATATGAGAAACAGCGTGATCGGATTGGGCCGCGAACGCCAAAGATTGCGCGCGATCGCCTATCGCAAAATGCCCCACAAGATTGATGGTTTTATAATCATGTCTGCACAAATTGGCGAAGGAAGGTGGCTCAATATTGCGTCCGTTATTCGGGATCGTAACCCTCGCCTTGCCCGGACACTGATCTTTCAGACCGCGGTAATATATCTGATATTGCTGATCCCGCTAATCTGGTTGGGACGGTATATATCACGCCCGCTGAAAGCGCTGACCAAAGGCGCGGAAGATTTTCGGCCGGGGGCAAGCGATCCGATAGCGGAAAGCGGACCGCCCGATACCAAGCAACTTATCGCCGCGTTTAATCGAATGAATGACCGTGTCGGCGCGATGCTCAATGAGAAAAATGTCATGCTGGGCGCGATCGGCCATGATTTGCGCACCCCCCTGGCGGCGCTGCGCGTGCGGGTGGAGAGCGTGGAGGATGAGGAAGAACGCGACCGGATGATTGCCGGGATTGATGATATGGACCGGACGCTGGATGACATATTGTCACTGGCCCGGCTTGGACGGTCAAAGGAAGCGGCAGAGCCAACCGATATCAGTGCGCTGATCGAGACGGTGGCGGATGAATTTACCGACATGGGCGCGGCGGTTTCCTTCACGCGCAGTGGCCGGACAATCGCCAATATCCGGGCGACCTTAATCCGCCGGGCACTCAGGAACCTGATCGGCAATGCCGTGAAATATGGTGAAGAAGCCGCCGTCTCTGTGGATAAAGACGGGGACAAGCTGGTGATCCATGTGGATGATAATGGCCCGGGCATCGCGGAAGATCAGATCGAGGCCATGTTCGAACCTTTTGCCCGTGCCGAGATTTCGCGTAACCGGGCGACCGGCGGATCGGGTCTCGGCCTGACACTCGCCCGCGCAATCATGCGTGATCATGGCGGTGATGTAACCCTGCAAAATCGGGCAGAAGGCGGCCTTCGGGCATCGCTAATGCTCAGTCTGGGCTAGCGACCTTCTGCCATCCCAGGGTGATCGATATCCTGCGGTTGCGGGGATCATATATATCATGAGGTGTATAGGGTTCCCGGTCCGCGACGCCCTCAATTTTGAAAAACGCGTCAGGGCTTATGCCGTTTTGCTGCAGGGTTTGGCGTGTCGCCTCGGCCCGCGCGGTGGAAAGCATCCAGTTGTTCATCGTGCGCCCGGATGAAAAGGGCAGGGCATCGGTATGTCCCCGCACCATCAGCGGATTGGGCGCCGGTCTGATCGCGGCGGCGACCTCGGCCAGTAATTTGCGTGCCGGTGGCCGCAGCGTGTCGGTGGCGAGCGCAAACATTGAAAAGTCGGCCTCGTCGATCATCTCGATCCGCAGGCCCTCCCGGGTTTCGGTAAAGCGAATATTGTTATCGAACCTTTTCAACTCTTCGCTACGTTCAAGCCGTTCCGTGATCCGCTGCCTGACCGCGGCAAACTCCTCACGGTCTTTCCGGTTATTCTCTGCGTTGGCAGCGGTGCTGTCTTTCGGAATGGCCAGCGATCGTTCCCCGGCCTGGGCGGCGCGGCTGCGGTAATCTTCTTCGGAAAGGATGGAATCGCCCCCGAAAAAGCTGTCTGCCCCCGCATTATTCTCCCGCATTTCAACCAATGTCGGCGTGAAATATTCGGCCAGCGCCTTGCGTTCCTGTTCATCGGTTGAACTGAGCAGCCACAGCAACAGGAAGAATGCCATCATCGCAGTGACAAAATCAGCATAGGCGACTTTCCAGGCACCGCCGTGATGGGCGGCCGGGCCGGCGACAATCTTTTTGACGATAATCGGCCTTGGTTCCGTTTCATTCTTGCCGCGCGCCATGCCTTAAGTTCCGCGCATGCCATCAAACACGTCGGCAAAGGCCGGCTGGTTGACCTGTATCAGGCCGGACCGGGCGGCTTCGATTACCAGCGGCTGTGGGTGGCCATAGAGTGAGGCGACGACTATCTGTTTGACGATATGATAGATCGCTCCGTCCGCCTCGATGACTTGCCGGGCGCGAGTGGCCATGGGGCCGACAAGACCGTATGCGAGCAGCACGCCCAAAAAGGTGCCGACCAGCGCAGAACCGATCATCGCGCCCAGTATCTCTGGCGGTTGGTCGATCGCGCCCATGGTTTTGACGACACCGAGGACCGCCGCGACAATGCCCAGCGCGGGCAGGGCATCGGCCAGATTCTGCAGATCATTGGCAGGGGCAATCGCCTCGTCATGACGCGTCTTCAGGCTGTTATCCATGACTTCCTCAACTGCGTAGGGATCAAGCGTGCCCGACGAAACGACCACCAGCCGCAGCGTATCACAGATGAGCGCCATCAGCTTTTCGTCGGGCAGCAGATTGGGATATTCGGCGAAGATCAATGATGCATGCGGATCCTCGATATGTGGCTCCAGTGCCAGCGGCCCGTCGGCGCGCAATATCTTCATCAGCTTCGAAACCAGAAAGATGCAATCGAGGAAATCCGCCTTGCCATAGCGCGGGCCTTTAAAGACTTTCGCCACGCCGCCAGCCAGGGCTTTCAGACCCGCGATATTATGGCCGATGACCAGCCCGCCAATGGCCGCCCCGCCGATAATGCCCATTTCAATCGGCAGCGCGCGCAGAACCGCGCCCATGTCACCGCCCGAAAGAGTGAAAACGCCAAACACCATGACCATGAGAATGACGATACCGATGGCTGCGAACATATATGCTTCCTGTCATAGATTATGGCCGGAATTCTGCGCTGTGCAACTATCCGCTTCTGTTCGTAAAACGGATCGGGGAAAGTGATTTTTAGCGGATTTGATCAAATAGCGACGATTGCTCGATCCGTGCATAGGCCGCCTGTGCTGCCTCCAGGCTGATCAGCAGTTTCTGGACTTCGGAGATTGCCAGCGTGATGTCGGTTTCTTCCAGAGATGCGCGATATTCACTCACATCAATCTTGCGATCTTCCAGTCGCGCTGCGCCTTGCAACAGTCGGTCATTCTCTATCCCATGGTTGCCCAGGATGTTCGCCGCAACATCGCTTTGCAGGCGCAGGGGATCAAGCAGGGCGCTGCGTTGATCGGCATCACCGATACGGATGGTATTTGCGATATTGGTGATCAGCGGATCGAGCGCGTTAAAGTCGTCCCGTGACGGTGCGGCGATCGCAACCATATCGTCGTCAATCGGGATCTCCAGCGGCGGGCCAACAGCAAATAAAGGCCTCCCAAATCCATCCTCCTGATCCAGCATATCCGCAATTGTTCGGCCAATGCCTTCGACTTCCTCCGCAATTATTTCCCGGTCCACCGGCGAAATCGTCTCGTTACTTGCCTGCACCAGCAGTTCGGTGGCCCTGGCCAGTTGGCTGTTAATCTCACTCATCGCGCCGTCGGCCTGTGCGGCGATGGACAGGCCGCGATCAATATTGCGCAGCCACGCATCCATATTGGCCTGCACCTTGGCAATGCTGGAAATTTCGGACCAGGCGGCTGGATCATCTGATGCCCTGTCGATGCGGCGGGTCGTGGCGATTTGCTGCTGACGCTCGGCGATATTCTGCGCCAGCTCTTGCTGCAGGACTATATCACTGGATGGGCGGGTACGGTTGACGGATTGCATGGGGAATGGCTCCAGATTTTAGAATATCGCGAGGATGCTTTGCATGGTTTCGCGCGCGACCTGAATGACACGGGCAGAGGCGTTATAGGCTTCCTGAAAGCGCAGCAGATCGGCCGCTTCCCTGTCGAGATCGACCGAGGAGAGGCGGTCGCGCGCGTCGCGGGCGGCCTGATGCTGTGTCGCGGCTGCCGCATTTTCGCTTTGCGCGGCGGCGGTGGTTATAGCCTGTGCGCCGATGATATTGGTCCAGACCTGTTCAACCCCCGCCGGACCTCTGAGGGTCGGTAAATTCGCGATATTGCCATTGGCCGGGCCACCCGGCGCGGCAAGCGCGAGATCGGTCGGATCCTCGGTCAGCATGGCCAGCGCGGCGGCACCGCCCACAGCATTGAGCAGCGGCGGTCCAGCCCCGCCGCCATCGGTTTCCCCTGCCGCCTGCCAGCCATTTATATCGGCGGCAAACTGGACGGCGAGGTCATCCAGTTCGGTCCGCCTTTCTATGGTGGTTGCGGCGCTGGATACCATAGCGGCCAGTGACCCGCGCGACGGAGCGGTCAGGTTCACCGCATTGGCGACAAGCCCGATACTGTCATCCGCCCCGGCCAGGACAGAGAGAGAATTGACGTCACCAATGTCGACCAGCGACTGGCCGTCATAAGTAATATTGGCGATACTCTTGTCCCCAAAGCTGATCGTCACATCCATCCGCTCGCTTAACACCGCCAGCGCCGTGTCCCGCTGGTCGAGGAGCGCGGCCTGTTTAGGGGTACCATCAGCGGCGACACGCAGGGCGAGATTGGTTGTCGCCAGATTGTCCAGCGCGGCGTTAAAAGCGGCCACTTCCTGTTCGGCCGAACTGATCAACTGATCGGAAACATTGGCGAGATCATTGGTGGTGCGGTTGATTGCCGAGACGGCGGCCTCGATGTCGTTGATAAACTGGTTACGCAGGATGTTGCTAAACGGCGAGCCTGCCAGCTCCTCACCCATGGCAAACAGTTTGGCCAGTCTGGCGCCGACGCCATGTTCGGTATCGGCAAGGGCTGTTTCTGTATTTTCCATCCAGCGTGCCCGCGTTTCCGCGCCATAGAGGGACGCGCCGGTCAACCGGACATTGGCTTCCAGAAACGGGTCTGATGACCGCGCTACACCGTCAATATCCACCCCGGCAAAATTGATCTGGTGGATGAAATAGGGGTTGATTGCGCTGGTCGTGCTGAGTTCGCTCAAGCGCAGATCACGGCGCACATAATTCGGATTCTCGGCATTGCCGATATTCGATGAAACGGTCGACAAGGCCTGCTTATAGGCCCTTATGCCTGACAGACCGATGGAGAAAAGATCCGTCATAATTTGCCTTTCCACTGCGCAACCAAAAGATCGGCGATGCCCAATCCGTTATTTCGAACCATCTCGTCGGCGAGACGGTCATCCATTATGTCGCGAAATTGTGTGCTGCCGCTATTGCCCATGACGTCGTCACCCAGACCGGCCTTTCGCATTGCTCCGATCATGTCGCGCAGGAAGATCGCCTCGAAAGCCTGTGCGGCCTGCTGAAGCTGTTGGCTATCGGCCGCAGCGGGCGGCACGCTATTTTGCGAGAGGGAAAGGGCCGGTATCATTGAATCAATAACTCCGCTTTCATCGCCCCGGCCTGTTTCAACGCCTCCAGTATCGCGACCAGATCGCCGGGGGTGGCACCGATCGCGTTGATCGTTTCAACAATCTCGGCCAGCGATGCGCCGCGATCAAAAGCGAACATCGGCGCATCCTTTTCTTCCACGCTGATCTCGCTACTCGGCTCCACCGCAGTCTCGCCGCGGCTGAACGGGGCCGGCTGTACGACCAACGGGTCTTCCTGAATTTTCACGGTGAGCTTGCCGTGACTGACCGCTGCTGGCGTGATGCGCACCATGTCGTTAATCACCACCGTACCGGTACGTGCGTTGACGATGACCCGGGCCGCGGCCTTGGCCGGGGTGACTGTGATATTTTCGATCATGCCCATTTGCACGATACGGCTGGCAGCGCCTCGATCGGTGCGAATCTGGATGGAGACGGCATCTATTGCTTCGGCCATCCCCGACCCCACTTTGCCGTTGATGGCATCGGCCACGCGCAGGGCGGTGGTCAGATCCGGCTCTGCCAGATTGAACGTCAGATAAGCCGTGTCGGCAAAGCCGGTTCCGACGCTGCGTTCTACGGTTGCGCCACCGGGTATGCGGCCAGCGCTGGGAATATTGACCAGCGTGCGTGAGCCATCGGCGGCCTCGATGCCCAGACCGCCAACCGCCAGATTGCCCTGTGCCATCGCGTAAATCTGACCATCGGCCCCGCGCAGGGGCATCATCACCAATGTGCCGCCGCGCAGGGACTTCGCCTTGCCCAGTGCGGACACGGTAATGTCCAGTCTCTGGCCCGGTTTGGCAAAGGGCGGCAGCTCTGCGGTAACGATCACGGCGGCTGCGTTTTTGAGCGACGGATTGACGCCCGGCGGTAATGTCAGACCAAATCGGGAGACGGTGCCTTTGACCCCCTGCGTGGCATATTCCAGATTGTCATCTCCGGTCCCCGCGAGGCCAACGACCAGGCCATAGCCGGTCAGCTGGTTGGTGCGCAGACCCTGAAAGCTGCCAATATCCTTGATCCGTGTGGCGCTGGCTGGAGCCGCCCACAGCAGGGCAGCACCCAAAGCGATGCCGGTGAGCAGTTTGGAGAAATCGAAAAACAGAGTGAGTTTCATCGCCATCATCCGGTCAGAAAGGTGATATGGTCGAGAAGAATTTCTGCAACCATCCCTGCTTGCTGGCGCGGGCAATTTCCCCTGATCCGGCATAGCTGATCCGCGCATCCGCGACTCGTGACGACAGCACCCGGTTATCCGTGCTGACATCGGCTGTACGCACGATGCCGGTCATCTGGATAAATTCCTCGCCGCGGTTCAGGTTGATCACTTTTTCGCCCTTCACTCTCATCGTGCCATTGGGATAAACCTGCGCAATCGTGACACTGATTTCACCGAGCAGGCTGTTGGTCTGCGCTGCCCGTCCCGAACCAGAGAACGACTGGTCGCTGCCAATATTTATGTCGCTGGGGTCAAAAAGGGCGAGTGGCCCGGTGGTCGGCGGTGTCAGGCCGAAATCGCTGCTCTTGCTGGTGGACGCGCTGTTGGTCTTGCGCGCGATGGTCCGCTCGACCAGCTCTATGGTCAGGACATCGCCAACCATCGCCGCGCGCGTGCCGCTGGTCAGGGCAGCATAGCCACTGGCTGCCTGAAATATCGCGCCATTGCTTTGTGTCTTTGCCATTTTGACCGGCGGTATGGTCGGTTCAAATCCGGACTGCGGGCCGTCGTTGATGCCGCCAAAACAGGCCGACAAGGCGCAGGTCGCCAGAATGATGGAAACGGTTCTCATCGCGCATCCGGTCACAGCTGCTGGTTCACAAATTGCAGCATCTCGTCGGTGGCAGAGATCATCTTGCTATTGACCTCATAAGCGCGCTGGGTCTCGATCATGTCGACCAGTTCCTCGACAATATTGACGTTGGACTGTTCCAGCGCACCGGCTCGCAAGGTGCCGCGCCCTTCCTCGCCAGCCCCGCCAACTTGGGGGTCACCGCTGGCTTCGCTTTCGATGAGCAGATTGTCACCCAGCGGTTTGAGGCCAGCCGGGTTGACGAAAGATGCAGTTTCTATCTGTCCCAATATCGTGATCTCCGTCTCGCCGGCCAAGGCTGCGGAAATGGTGCCGTCACTACCAACCGTGATGCCGGTTGTACCTTCGGGGATCTGAATTTGGGGGATGAGCGGCAGGCCGCCCGCGGTGACAATCGTGCCTTCGGAAGTCCGGCTGAAATTGCCGACTCTTGTATAGCCGATCTGGCCATCGGACATTTCCACCTGAAAATAACCGGGACCTTCAATGGCGATATCCAGCGCGTTGCCCGTCGTTTGCAATGCGCCCTGTGTCTCAATGCGCGCCGTACCCTGCAGCGCGACGCCGGTGCCCAGCGACAATCCGACAGCATATTGGTTCTGCGCATCGGCCGGTGCGCCCGGGGTGATATTATGCTGATAGGCCAGCGTTTCAAAACTGGCGCGCTGCCGCTTGAAGCCATTGGTGTTCACATTGGCTAGATTGTTCGCGATCACGCGCATCTTGGTGTTTTGCGCATCCAGTCCGGTGCGGGCGACTTGCAGGGCTCCGTTACTCATGGGCTATTCCTTTCTAATTGTTCGGCAATTGCATCAGGCTGGCGCCGCTGCTGTCGATATCCTTGGCGGTGGACAGCAATTTGACCTGTGTTTGCCAGGCGCGGCTCGCTTCGATCATGTCGACAAGCGCGGCCGTCATGTTGACGTTCGATCCTTCGAGCGATCCGGAGGTTAGCCGTGCGTCGGCATCGGCCGGTAAAGCGCCGCCGTCCCGGACGCGGAACAGATTGTCATTGCCCTTGACGATATCGCTGCCGGTGAAGGACACCAGCGCCAGCCGGTCAATCTGCTGCATCTGGCCGGTTGTATCGCCTTGCGGCAAGATCCAGACGTCGCCGTCTTTGGCAATGCTGATCCGGTCGGCAGGCGGGATGATCAGCGGACCGCCTTCGCCCAGTACCGGATCGCCTGCGCCGGTTGTGACGAGCCCGGTCTCGCCGAGCTGCAGATCACCGCGCCTTGTATAGGCGGGCTCTCCATCAGGCCCCTGAACCGACAGCATGGCGTCGCCGTCCAGCGCAATATCCAAGGCGCGGCCAGTTACCGTTACTGATCCGGAGGTCATGTCAGCGGCCAGCACCCGTTCATGGGCCATGGCCCGGCTATCCAGCTCGGCGCTGCTGAGATGCTTTGCCTTGGCGTTGACAATCTCGGCGCGAAAACCGGTTGTGCTGGCATTGGCCATATTGTTCGCAATCGCCGTCTGCCGGGCCATTATACCCTGCATCGCGGACAGGCTGCTGTGGATCATCTTGTCCATTTTTCAGGCCTCCTTCGGGCTGTATCAGACCTGCAAGTTGATGATCGTCTGGGTCAGCGTGTTGGCGGTTTCGATCGCTTGGGCATTGGCCTGGAAATTCCGCTGGGCACCGATCAGGGATACCAGCTCTTCGGTCAGGTCGACATTCGCGCGCTCCAGCATACCGGACCGCAATTCGCCCATCGGGCCAGCTCCGGCACTATTGATTTGCGGGTCGCCGCTCTCTCCTGTCGCCTGCCAGTGCGCGTCACCAATCGGGCGCAGGCCTTCGACGTTGGTGAAGGAGGACATGGCGATGGAGCCGAGATTTTCCGTATTGCCATTGGCATAGGTTGCGGTGACAAGTCCGGCGGTATTAATCGATATATTGGCGAGCACGGCCGCGGGATCCGCTGGATCAAATTCGGGCAGGACAAAGCCTGTCATGTCGCCAATGGCCGTGGAAGTCACAACGCCGTTCACGTCCACCGGTAACAGCTGCACAATACTGCCTAGTGTATCGATGACTTCGCGGTCCGAGTTAATGCCGAACGCGCCGTTGCGGGTAAAGCTGAGTTCCTCGGCCGGGGGCTGTCCGCGCACTGCGAAAAAGCCTTCGCCCGCTATCGCAAGATCAAGCGTCTTGCCGGTGGATTCCAAAGTGCCTTGCGCGAATTGCTGCGTGATCCCGTTCAGCCGGACGCCTTGACCAGCGACGGTTTTGGTCGACTGGGTCGGTGCAGCGGCGAACAGGTCGCCAAATATCGCGCGGCTGCGTTTAAAGCCAACGGAGCCTGCATTGGCCACGTTGTTCGATATGGTCGAAAGGTCGGTTTGAGCACCTTTTAGGCCCGACAGGGACGTGTAGAATGACATGAAATTTCTCCTTAGAAAGGAATGATAATTTAGCTGAGGCGGATGGCGTCGGAGAGCCAATAGTCCCCGCGCGGTGTGACAAGGCGCGCATTGCCGCCATCGGTTGGCGACTGCACCGCATCGACGGTGGTCCAGGATGACAGGCCGGATATCGCCCCGCCATTGACCCGTATCTTGAGCGCGCCGAGATCAAGCGGATGGCCATCGCTGTCCAGCGCGTCCCATTCAAAGGCGATTGTTCCGGCTTCCTGTTCGCCCAGCTCGATCGCCTGGACAATTTCGCCGCTGTCGTTGAGAAAATCGATCGACAGATCAGAGGCGGGCGCGTTCAGCATGAACTCTCCGGCATATTGACCGGCGTCATTCGGCACCGCCATATTGCCGGGCAGCAGGACATTGCGCCCCAGCCAGCTTGATGCATCGCCGATCCGGTTCGCGTCATTGAGCTGCCTGAGCGATGCGTTCATTTCCTCAATCCCCGCAACGGTTGAAAATTGTGCCATCTGGCCCACCATCGCGTTGCTATCCAATGGTTCGAACGGGTCCTGCATTTTCAGCTGCGCGGTCATCAGGCGCAGAAACGCAGCCTGATCGAGATTATTGCCCGAGACGCTTGCAGCAGCCCCTGTGGTTGCCGGGTCTATATTGTTGATAATAGTCATTATTTCCCCATCCTTACGGTTTCCAATATGAGTGATTTTGCGGTCTGAAGGACCTGCACATTATTCTGATACTGCTGGGCGGTTTCGATCATCTCGACCATCTCGGTTGCTTCATCGACTCCCGCTTCCCAGACATAGCCATCGGCATCGGCCATCGGATGGGCGGGATCATGACGCTTTTTTGGCTGGGTATCGGATTGCACGATGCGCTCGACATCGACCGTGGCCATATCCGGGCCATCCACATAGGTACGAAAGACGGGCTTGAGAGCACGAAACGCTTCGGCTTCGCTGCTTGCCACCGACCGTGCATTGGCCATGTTCGAGGCGGTGGTGTTCAGCCGCGTGAGCTGTGCCACCATGGCGCGCCCGGCAACGTCAAATATGTTCATCGCTTCTGCCATCACTCGCCCTTCATCGCGCGGCGCAAGGTGCCGATGCGGCCGTCAAGAAAAGACAAGGTCGTGCGATACTGCACCGCATTTTCGGCAAAGAGCGTCTGTTCGGTAGAAAGCTCCACGGTGTTGCCATCCATGGAGGGCTGGAGCGGGACGCGATAGCCGATATGCCGATCCGCGCTGTCGTTCAGCGTCTCGCCGTCCACCAGTGAAGCCATGGCTTTGTTAAAGTCGAGATCGCGCGCCTTGTAATTGGGCGTGGCGGCGTTGGCGATATTCGACGCCAGCATGTTCAGCCGCTGCGCACGCAGCGCCAGAGTATCTCCATAGATACCGAAAATCCTGTCCATAGCCGGAACCAATGCTCCTTCCTCGCAAGGGTAAACATGCCTCCGCGCCATCCGTTTTGATGGGCAGAGAGCCAATTTCCTTTTCTTCTCCCTCTACTTCGCAAAGGGTGTGCCAAAGTCCAAATGTCCCGCAATTCCGCCCTTCTCCTGAAACGAACACAGCAAAGCGTCAAAAAACTGCGCCAATATTTTGGCGTTGCGCGACAATTATTTGTCGCAACTGGCTCGCCAGTGATGGGAGGCCTAGTTGCAAGCTATAGTTGAACTGTTTGATCCGTTGGTGCTTGCGATCGTCTGGCTGGGCGCGATTGCCGTTGTCGGTCTTCAGGAAGGCAGCGGCGGTTTGATCCGCAGTTTTACCGCATGGCATGTCCTACTGCGCGCCGACCCGGTTCGCGATGCCCAAATGGCGCGCCAATCCCTGCATCAGGTCGAGGCAGTGATGGATGGCAAGGGCCTGCAATGTGTTGACCAGGTCGATGCCAAAAGCGCTTTCGTTGCACGCGCCGCGGCCTATCTTGCAAGACATGAGGATATACGGGCATTCTCCCGGTGGGCGGGCGCCGACCTGAATGACCGGGAGGCACGGCATAACAGCGTGATCCGTTTCTGGATGGCAGTGGCCGATGTCGCCCCGGCCATCGGGATGGTCGGGACGATCATCGGGCTGGTGCGGATGTTTCAGGATTTGAACGACCCGGCCAATCTGGGATCAGCAATGGCGCTGGCGCTGCTGACCACTTTCTATGGTCTCGTCCTGTCCAACCTGATTGCAGCACCGATAGCGCAGCGTTTCCTGCGTCTGTCCACGGAAGAGCTGAAGTGGCAGAGGATATTGACGGACCGGCTGATTGCTCTGGGCCAAAAAAGCCAGACCCGTGGTCGCCATGCGCTCGGTCAGAGGCCGATATGCGCCTGATACCGGCCAATCGCTGGTCGCTGGCCTTTGCTGATCTCACTTTGTTGATGCTGGGGTTTGTGGTCCTGTCTTTTGTTCGGCCAGCGCCGCCGACGGATCGGGTGGATGCTGACGTGAATTTGCCAGCGATAGAATTTGCGTGGCCGGCTTCTGTGCTGTTTGAACCCCGTGAAGCTATGCTTACTGCCATCGGCAGGGAAAAAGCCAGCGAGGTTGCGGGGGCAGCAGGTACCGGCGCACGCCAAATCAACGTATCGATGACGGGACGTTCCGACGCTTCTGTCCGGCTCGATCAATGGGAGTTATCGGCCGCGCGGATGGCAGCTTTCGCACGCGGGTTAAAGGCATCGGGCGTTGATGAATCAGCCATAGTGATCGGTGGGCAAAGCCAAGTGATAGATGATGAGCCACAGCATCTAATAGCTACGATCAGGACATCATCCTCCGTTGTCGCTCCGGCCAATGGCACGGCCCTTGCTTCTCAAATTACGAATGATTTGGAGGAGTGAAAATGCAGAGATTATATAAGATAGGCGGAGTTGTGGCGATATCATGCTGGTTGGTTAGCTCTCCGGCACAGGCACAAACCCACGAAAGCCTTTCCGGTCTGGACAAGAAACTGGCGGAGTTTCTTGGCAATGAGCAAGGTGCAGTGGACGGCGCGCGCGGCGTGATTGATCGGCGGTTGAAATTAAGGAAATGCCCCGAAGCATTGCAGATGGAAAAACGGAGCGAGGGCCTCGCGATCATAAAATGTACATCGCTGAACTGGCGTATTTCTGTGCCACTGACGCGGCAAAGTCATGGCAGTCATCGCGTGCGCCAATCACAGATGATGGTCAAGCGCGGCCAACCCGTTTTGCTGGTCGCGCGAAAAAGCGGCTTTCTGGTCTCTCGGCAGATGCAGGCGGATCGTGGCGGCCGTCTTGGCGAGATCATTCCGGTCCGTGCGACCCGAAAATCCCGCCCGATACTGGCGGAGATAGTCGGTCAGGGGCGCGTTGCCCTGCCGGTTTTCTGATTTTTCCTAAACCCGCTGTCCGGGAACCCGTTTTAACAGGCAGGCATGCTTAAGGAGACGTCATGATAGACAAGATGAGTGCGTTTTACGGCCGGGCAATCGGTCCGGGACAAAGCGATCCGGTCCGGCCAGCGGATAGGCCAGATGTCATGCAAGGCGCCGGCACCGACAAGGCCAGAAGCTCTGCGGAGAGCAGCGGCTTGGCCAGCGCCATAGATCATATGGTACAGCAGGGCATGCCCGTTGACAGTGCGCGCATTCAGGTCATTCGTCAGGCCATTGCCGACGGTCAATATCCGGTTGATCCGATGAAAATCGCGGAAAATATGGTCGACTTCGACCGATCCGGCGGCGACTTTTCATGACAGCGGATTTGCTGAGCAATCTTGAGCAAGGCTTTGAAGCATTGGTGGAGGCGCTCGATGGACAGGACCCGGACCAGATTATCGCGGCGGCAGCAGCCATAAGGCCTTTGGTGGCGGCGGTCGATCAAACCGGTGCTTGGCGTCAGAGCGACGCCCTAAAAAACCGCGTGCTGACCCTGTCAAAACTGATTGAGGCGGCCCGGTTCCGAGTCAATAAATTGACGAATTTGAACCAGCAGCGCGCCATTAATTTGTCACATGCGTTGGGTGCGGGTATCGCGCCCACCTATGATAGGCTGTCATAAATTATTGAATATAAGTCAAAATCCTAGAGCCTTCCGAAACATTCTGAGCGACTGGCACGGGCTTTGCTGATCTGATTCCAAATAACTTTGGGATATAACATGACGCAAAACCAAATATGCCATCACCGTGGCGCGCTCGCCAGATGCTAGCCTTTCTCTCGTCTCATCAGGCGCGTCTGGGTGATACGGCGCGGGCGGGCATATTGCCCATCGCGACCCTTTTGCTGGTCATCTTCATGGTGCTTCCGGTTCCCGTGACGGTGCTGGACATCGGCTTCATTGCGAATATCACGATTGCGTTGGCGGTTCTTATGGTCGCGCTAAATGCGGCCAAGCCTCTCGACTTTTCCAGCTTTCCCACCGTGCTGCTGTTTGCGACCCTGTTGCGGCTGGCACTCAACGTCGCGTCAACCCGTGTAGTGCTGGTCGAGGGGCATGCCGGGCCACATGCGGCGGGGCAGGTGATCGAGGCGTTTGGCAATTTCCTGATCGGCGGTGATTATGTGGTCGGGATATTTGTCTTTACGATCCTGATGATCATCAATCTGGTGGTGATTACCAAGGGTGCCGGGCGCGTATCCGAGGTCACGGCGCGGTTCACGCTTGATGCAATGCCGGGCAAGCAGATGGCAATTGATGCTGATCTGAACGCCGGCCTGCTGTCGCCCGAGGAAGCCAAGGAGCGGCGGCAGGAAGTGGCAACGGAATCCGACTTTTACGGGTCGATGGACGGCGCGTCCAAATTTGTGAAGGGCGACGCTGTTGCCGGCGTGCTGATCCTGATCATCAACATATTGGGCGGCATGATCCTGGGCATAGTCAGCCACGATATGGCCGTGGGTGATGCAGCCCAAACCTATGTGTTGCTCGCCGTTGGTGACGCTCTGGTGGCGCAGGTGCCAGCCTTGCTATTGTCGATTGCGGCGGCGGCCATCGTCACCCGTGTGGCCTCGCCAATGGACCTCTCGGGGCAGATTGGCAGCCAGTTTGGCAATCCCAAAGCGTGGATACCGGTTGCCGCGATCCTTAGCATAATCGGCCTGTTGCCGGGTATGCCGCATTTCATCATCCTGCCCATTGCCGCGATGGCCGGGTTTTTTGCGTGGCGGATGCTGCGACGTGATCAGACCGCAGCTGCTCCGCCACCAGTGCAGACACCGGAACAGACCAACCATATTGCGTGGAGCGACGTTACTGATGGCGCGGTACTCAATATTGAAATCGGCTATGCGCTGGTGCCGCTGGTTGATGAGCGCAAGGGCGCACCGCTGATGCAGCGGCTGACCGGCATCCGGCGGCAATTGTCGCGCGAACTGGGCTTCGTGGTGCCGCTGGTCCGGGTGAAGGACAATATGGCGCTCGCTGCCAATGCCTATCGTATCCAGATCAGCGGCGTGACGCTGGGCGAGGATGAGGCGTGGCCAGAGGACCTGCTGGCGCTCGACAGTGGTGACATTGATGGCATGGTAGAAGGCAAGACGTGCAAGGACCCGACCTTCGGGCTCGATGCGCTTTGGATTTCGCCGGACAAGCGCAGTGAAGCGGTGGTGGCTGGCTATACGGTCGTCGATGCGTCCACCGTCATTGCGACCCATTTCAATCATCTTGTCGGGCTGGGCGCTGCTGAATTGTTCGGCATGGATGAGGCGCAGGGCCTGCTCGACAATCTCAAGGAGCGCGCGCCGCAACTGGTCGAGGGGCTGACCCCGAAACCGCTCAGCCTCTATCAGGTGACCGCGATCTGCCGCGCGCTGCTCAGCGAGGGTGTGCCGCTGAAGGATTTTCGCCGGCTTTGTGAGGCGATGGTGCAGGCAGCGGCGGATGATGCCGGGACTGAAACGCCATCACTGGACAATATTGTAGATGGTGTGCGGGGGCGTATCGGGTCGCTGATCATACAGGCGCTGGTGCCGATCAACATGCCGCTGCCGGTGATCACGCTGGGCGCGGATCTTGAAACATTGCTCGCTGAGGCGATTGAGGCAGGCGGCGGGGCATCGCATCCGGTGGAGCCGGGGCTGGCGCAGAAAATTGTCGCGTCGGTCGAGGAAGCCGCCCGCCCGATCATGGCGGAGGCGCGGCGCTTTGCGATTGTGACCTCGCCGACGGCTCGGCGGACACTGCTCCGGCTGCTGCGGCCCCACCTTCCCGAAACGCCGGTGCTGTCATTCGAGGAACTGCCCGATGACAAGGCGGTCGAGGTGGTCGCGGTCGTCGGCGGGCAATCCCAACCCCTACCACGTGAGCAGACGGAACAGACCGAGCCAGTTGAACAAACAAAGGACCCCGCATGACCTATCACGACCCGAAGCTGGCCGAGCTGAACGCCGCCATGACCTATGATGCCACCCCGGCGGCGACCAGTCAGGAACAGCTGATCGCCAGCCACCTGCCGCTGGTGCGCAAGCTGGCGTGGCATGTCCATGACCGGATGTCGACGATGATCGAGGTGGAGGATTTGCTGCAGATCGGCATGGTCGCGCTGGTCGAGGCGGCGCAGAGCTATGAGGATCGTGGGCTCGGCTTTACCAACTATGCCAAGCTGCGCGTACGCGGCGCGATGATTGACCAGCTGCGCAAGGCCAGCCATGTCAGCCGCTCCGCCATGGCGTTTCAAAAGAAACTCCGCACTGTGCAGGCTGATCTGGCGCAGCAGCTGGGCATGGCACCCAATGAGGCGGCGCTGGCAAAGGCGATGGGCATGGACGCGGGCAGCTTTCGCCTGGCGATGGACCATGCGGAGGCGGTCGACCTGCAGTCGATGGACGAGGTGTATTCGGACCAGAATATCTGGTTTGCCGACACGGAAGAAGCCGCCGATGAACGGGTTGAACGACACCAGCGCAAGGCACAGCTTGCCGCGGCCATCGACAGCCTGCCAAAACGCGACGCGATGATATTACAGCTTTATTTTATCGAAGAAATGAACCTGGAGGAGATCGGAGCAACGCTGGACATCGGCGCGGCGCGTGTGTGCCAGATCAAGAAGGCGGCGCTCACAAAACTGCACGGGATGCTTTCTCCCAGTCAGGCGCCCGGATAAGCCCCCCCGGATAAGTCTCTGCGCCTATTCACGGTTAAACTCCGCTTTCCTGCCCTCCGGCACGCCGCCGGGATATAGGGCGAGAAATTCGGCCTCTTTAGCGTCATAGTCATCGGCGCGGGTCCACTGGAATTCCTTGGGCAGCTCCACCCGGCCGCGAGCGATGAAGCGCTGTACCCCCTCGACCACTTCGTCGGTCATGCCTTGTCCGGTTTTGATATTGATATGCCGATTGCCATATTCGTGAGAGCGCGCCGCCATCGCGTCGAACTTTTCCTTTAGGTTATCCATGGTGATCGGACCTTTGGGCCGCGGGATCGGGCCCTCGTCCTCTGGCGCTGGCAAAGCCTCTTGTTCGGCCGCAATCTCTGGCCCCGCCCCCGCATCGGTGCCCCCCGCCTCCTCTCCAGCCGGCGCAAAGCGCCCCTGCGCGTCGCGGGCGGCGCCGTTGGTGTCATGCTGATAGAGCAGGCGCAGCAGGTCATTGGCATATTTGGTGCGCTGACCCACGACCTTGCCATGATACCAGACATCCTCCTCCACGCCCTCCACGGCGCGTTGCCATGTGACTTCGCCGATGGTCGTCTCTGACCGGCGCAGCGCGAGGTCCCAGCGATCGGCAAAGGCCTTGCTGCGCCTGCGATGGCGATAGGCGCTGTTCCAGCTGATCCCCGCCATGCGGCTGGCGTCCCGCACGCAGCGCGTCTTGGCCAGCGATTCAATAAAAATATTCTGCCGCTCCGCCGTCCAGCCATCATGGCGCACGCGATAGGGTTTTTCGCGACGCGTTTCCGGCGGCTCCGGCTGGTCGGCGGGGACGGGCAGGTTGGCGGGAGAAGGCGTATCATCAGACGGATCATTTTCCATGGGGGAGTGGCCCTTTCGTTCCTGATTTGTTCTTTTTGATTCGGGCCGATGTATCAAAAGGTGGGGGTTGTAGGAAAGGGGGTTTTGGAAGTGGATCTGGAAATTATCTCAATCATCATCTTCGTCAATCGGCGGCTTAGTAGGAGCATCTAATGCAGAATAAATCGCAGATTTTGCTTCACCAATAAGTTTTATTGCTTCCGCACGAAGTGCAAATGCCTTTTCAATTTTTGCGCTTATTTCGTCCTCCACTGACTGTGCTAATTTTGGAATTGGCAATGAATCAACATGTTGTGGCCGAATATGCTTTACAGTGATTCCAAATTCAGTCTTCTTGAGCAATGATTGACCAATCCACGTGGACATATAAGCATATACATACCCAGCTCGTTTCAGATTCTTCAAAGGAACGCGCACTGCATTTTGAGAAAGAACAATGGCTTGATCGGCTTTGGTAACAAAAAACGGTTTGCCTACTGATCCACTCTGTGTAAGCACTATCCAGTTTTCTTTTAGAAACCAGTTTTCAATTTTCGGCATTTTGTTGGCGATCACATATTTGCGAGGTTCCCAATAAAAATCAAACATCTCTTGGGGAAGCATGTACGGGGTACCGAGGGCCTCACTGTCAGTATACACCCGTTTGATCGGAGGGGGATTGAAAGTCTCCACCGTGAGAGAGCCTAACAACTCGGTAAATCCACCATTTATTTCAAAATCGTCCAGAATTTTTCTAGCTTTATATGACGAGGAACCATAGAAAGTTGCATCGAGCCTCAGATCGCCTTCGAGAACTTCTGATAGGTTTGTGCTGACGGACAGATTGCTCATAACTCACCTTCAATCTCAGCTTTCCATGATAGGAAATCTTCAAAAACTTCTGGCAACTGGTCATCAGCTAGAGGTTCCAAAATTTCAAAATCTTCTTGGACCCAATCTCCTGAAGAGCTTCTTACAAACTTCGTTTTGACGAAATTTTGCATAACTATGTCGCCGGAATCATCTCGCAGTGGAACAAAAGAACCTCGTTGATCATGACCAATTTTTTTGGGAATAGAAAGGAAGAGTGGTTCTTCCGAAGCCTTTTTGGTCACTTCCTTGAGAGTAGAGAAAGTTTTGGGTCTCTTTCTCAAAATCAATAGCGAAGTTTGCGTTCCGGTGGAAGGTTGAAACATTTCTACTGGAAGCGAAATACTAGCCCTAAGCATGTAATTAGCTAGAAGCCAATGTCTCAGGAACTTGTAAGATGGATTACTCAGCAAATTGTCTGGGGTGATAATCGCAAGTAAGCCACTAGGTTTGAGTAATCGGTGGCAACGCTCAACGAACAATTCTTGAGGCGCCATTGAAGACCGTTGCTTGCGAGATGGAAAAGTCGATAGCGCAAACTGCTCTAATATGTGGGGATCGTCCACCAGTAGATCATCTCCAAAAGGTGGGTTGCTGATAATCAAATCAAACGATCCGTCAGTTACTTTCGCGCGTGTTTCCTCACCCCATTCTCCCCATGACAGAAGAGCATTTTCATGGAAGATATTGCTGGACCCGTCGCCGTGCATGACAAGATTCATCTGTGCTGCTCTGACAAGGACTGGGTTGAAATCAATTCCGAACACATTTTTGTCACATAATGATTTTAGCGTTTCGTTAGCCTTGCTTCTTGCTTTTTGGGTGTCACCCCATTTCGCTAGCTCTCGTTCCAGAATTTGATTGAACAATTTATGAATGTAAGTCCGCAAAAAACCGCCAGTTCCGCAGGCCGGGTCCATTACACGAATTTTCTCGGCATTTTCCTTTCCGACTAAATCGAAGCAGATATCAACCGCTAGTTGACACAAGTTGCGAGGGGTGAAAAACTCTCCGCGTTCTCCTCGACTATTCGCCCCAACAATTTCCTCATATGCTTGGCCTTTGTAATCAAAATCAGTATCTAGAAGGCTATATTTTTGCAGTTCTGATACAATATATGTAACAACATTAGGTTTAAGTTCTATTTTTTCAGACTCTCCAAATATATAGCCGTAATGCTTGCAAACATCATCAAAAAGCGATTGGATTCTAGATTTTACTTCCGATTGTGAGGTAGGTGATAACTTTTGATGGATCTCTACGAAAAATTTAGGCTTTTCCGAAAATCGTTCATCAAACACTTTGCAGAAAGTAATCTTCAAAAATTCATGAAACGCCAGCTCTTTGCTGCCACCTTGATTTGCAGAAATATAATTATGACATCTCTTGAAAACGTCTTTTAATACATCCGTTGCTGGAACCAGAGATGTAAAATCGAGGGTCGATGAAAATTTTCCATCTGCAAATGGGATATCGATCTCTTCTACAAATTGAATTGTACCTTTGTCGTATATCTTAGCATACGAACGGCTCTCGCTTCCGATCCAATGTCCGAATTTGGCATTAGGAGAGGCTGACATGTATGAATGAAGTTGCGCAATTCCTTGGTCGGCATGTGTTGGCTTTATCGAATCTCGCTTGGCTTCGACTATGATTGACACATTTTCCAGCTTATGGGTCTGCTTTGGAAGAAATACGACGATATCAGCTTTTTTCTTTGCCGTTCCCATCGGGATAACGAATTCTATCTCGATGTCTTCCTTCTCATATCCATATTCTTCAACCAAACTTCTCGCCATTCGTTGGCGGACATGTTCTTCTGGCGTGTCTTTGCGTAGTTTGCCGGTTATATAGCATTTCACCTTACCCGGAGGTATTGTCATCGTTTCTTTTTTAATAATTTTGATGGCCATTATTGATCCTTACGAGGCTTTCGTTTTCTACCAAACACAAATCTGAAGCATTAGCAAAACTGAATTGTTGTCGCGCCTGAAATTTTTGTGTGGCGCAATGTATGATGTCCCCCTTTCTCTTTTTGTTGGCTTCAGCTAAAGCGCTCCCCAACATCGATTCATTCGCTGGAATTCCTGCTCCCCTTCCGCCTTCGCTGACGCTTCGGCGGACAGGCCAAACCGGCAAAAAATTAAAATAAGGGACGAATTATGACGACCACCGGACAAGACTCACTCGGCACGCGCGCGACGCTTAACGTTAATGGCACTAGCTATGCCTATTATTCGCTCGCCAAGGCGGCGGCGAAGCTCGGGGATATTGAGCGCTTGCCCTATACGCTGAAAGTCCTGCTCGAAAATATGCTGCGCTTTGAAGATGGCGGCCACACGGTGGCGGCTGGGGATGCACAGGCGGTGGTCGACTGGCAGAAAGAGGCGAAGAGCAGCGCCGAAATCCAGTACCGCCCGGCCCGTGTGCTGATGCAGGATTTTACCGGCGTTCCGGCGGTTGTTGACCTCGCGGCGATGCGTGACGGGATTAAGTCGCTGGGCGGTGACGCGCAAAAGATTAACCCGCAGGTGCCGGTGCATCTGGTGATTGACCACTCGGTCATGGTTGACGAGTTCGGCACGCCGCAAGCGTTCGAAAATAACGTGGCGCTGGAATATCAGCGCAATATGGAGCGCTATGAATTCCTCAAATGGGGTTCGAAGGCGTTCGATAATTTCTCCGTGGTGCCTCCAGGAACCGGCATTTGCCACCAGGTGAATCTGGAAAATATTGCGAAGGCCGTATGGTCGTCCCAGGATCAGAATGGCGATATGGTCGCCTATCCCGATACCTGTGTCGGCACCGACAGCCATACGACGATGATCAACGGCCTGGGCGTGCTCGGCTGGGGCGTGGGCGGGATTGAGGCGGAAGCCGCGATGCTCGGCCAGCCGGTTTCGATGCTGATCCCCGAAGTGGTCGGGTTCAAGCTGACCGGCGAGCTGGCCGAGGGCATTACCGCGACCGATCTGGTGCTGACCTGTGTGCAGATGCTGCGCGAAGTGGGCGTGGTCGGGCGCTTTGTTGAATTTTACGGGCCGGGTGTTGCGGCGCTGTCGCTCGCCGATCGCGCGACGATTGCCAATATGGCGCCGGAATATGGCGCGACCTGCGGTTACTTCCCGATTGATGACAAGACGCTGGATTATCTGCGCCTGACCGGTCGCAGCGAAGCGGACATATCTTTGTGTGAAGCCTATAGCAAGGAGCAGGGTTTCTGGCGGCTCGATGATGCGCCTGAGGCGATTTATACCAAGACGCTGGAGCTCGACATGACCAGCGTGGTGCCGTCGCTGTCCGGTCCGAAATTGCCGCAACAGCGCGTATCCATGGCCGATCTCGACGAGGGCTTTAACAAGGATATTGTCGAGGTGTTTAACAGCACCGAGCCTGACAAGCGGGTCGCGGTGGACGGCGCGGATCATGATCTCGGCCATGGTGATGTCACCATTGCGGCGATCACGTCCTGCACCAACACCTCCAACCCCAGCGTGCTGATTGCCGCCGGTCTGGTCGCGCGCAAGGCGCGGGAGCGGGGCTTGCAGCGCAAACCATGGGTGAAAAGCTCGCTGGCGCCGGGGTCGCAGGTGGTGACGGATTATCTCGACAAGGCGGGGCTGAGCGAGGATCTCAACTATCTGGGCTTTAATCTGGTCGGCTATGGCTGCACGACCTGTATCGGGAATAGCGGGCCTTTGCCGGCGGCGATTTCCAAGGCGATTAATGACAATGATCTGGTCGCGGCTTCGGTGCTTTCGGGCAACCGGAACTTTGAAGGCCGGGTGTCTCAGGATGTGCGGGCCAACTATCTCGCGTCGCCGCCGCTGGTTGTGGCTTATGCGCTGAAAGGCACGGTGCGTGAGGATATGTACGAAACGCCGATCGGGCAGGGCAGCGATGGCGAAGATGTTTTCTTGCGCGATATCTGGCCGACCAATGACGAGGTTAATGAAGCCATGGGCGGGGCGGTGAACCGCGACATGTTCATGAGCCGCTATGCCGATGTCTATAAGGGCGACGCGGCCTGGCAGGATATCGATGTGACCGGGGGCGACACCTATCAGTGGCGGGCCGGATCCACCTATGTGGCCAATCCGCCTTACTTTGAAGGCATGACCATGACGCCGGAGCCTGTGGGGGATATTGTCGACGCCAAGACACTGGCATTATTGGGAGATTCGATCACGACCGACCATATTTCGCCCGCCGGTGCGATCAAGGAAGACTCGCCCGCCGGAGAGTATCTGCGCGACCACCAGGTGGCCAAGCAGGACTTCAACAGCTACGGCTCCCGCCGCGGAAATCACGATGTTATGATGCGCGGCACCTTCGCGAACATCCGCATCAAGAACGAAATGGCTGACGGCAAGGAAGGCGGTTACACCAAATATAATGGTGAGATCATGCCCATCTACGACGCCGCCATGCGCCACAAAGCCGACGGCAATGAACTGGTTGTCATTGGTGGGGAGCAGTACGGTACCGGCTCTTCACGCGACTGGGCCGCGAAAGGCACGAACCTGCTGGGCGTGCGCGCTGTGATCGTGGAAAGCTATGAGCGTATTCACCGGAGCAATCTGGTCGGCATGGGCGTGCTGCCGCTGCAATTTGCCGAAGGCGTTGATCGCAATACGCTGAGCCTGGATGGCAGCGAGAGCTTCACCATCAAGGGCGTTGCGACGCTGGAACCACGTCAGACCGTAGAGGTCGAAATAACCCGCGCTGATGGTACAACAGCGACGTTCAACACGCTCTGCCGGATCGATACGGCCAACGAGATGGAATATTTCCTTAACGGCGGCATCCTGCATTATGTGCTGCGGAATCTGGCGGGCTAGCAAGTCACGAACAGCTCATGGAAGCTAAGTTCATATTCTGGCCAGTTTTGGCGCAAGTCGGCTTGACTGTCGTCATCTTCATCCGGCTTGCGCTGGTGAAGACGAAGGCTCGCAAAACTGGTGATGTAGATCTGTCACGCAGGGCACTGCATTCCGATGCCTGGCCAGACTATGTGCTTCAAGTAACTAACAATCTGCGTAACCAGTTTGAGATGCCGGTCTTATTCTATGTCATCGCCTTGCTACTGTGGGCGCTTGATAGTGTTGACGTGGCGGCGTTGGCATTGGCCTGGTTTTTTGTCATTTCACGCTTTTTGCATGCCTATATTCATACCGGTTCAAACATTGTGAAATACAGATTGGCTGTTTTCCAAATTGGCGCCGCGGCGCTTCTGGGTTTGTTCGGATTGGCGGTGTGGGCATTGGTTTGACTGGGCTAACCGACAGACCAGCATATTTTGTTGTTCCCACTTTCGCGAGCATAGCATAGCTGATAGCTAGGCAGGTCAGGAGAGACCAATGCCGCGACTGCGCGAAATTCCACGCTCGGAAGTCACCGATGATTATGTGCTGAAACTCTATCAGACATTGTTCGGGGATCGCGATCCGGTAGCGGATCCGGGCACTGCAACGGGTACTCCCGGCAATTGGTGGACCGTTTTTGCGCAGGTTCCCGACGCTTTCAAGCATACGACCGAAGGCTTTGGTTTTTATCGTTCACCCAATCGCAAGCTGGATCCGAAGCTGCGGGAGTTGGGGCAAATTCGCGCTGGCTATGCCGTGGGATCGCAATTTGTCTATTCCCAACACAGCAAAGCGATGCGCTTTGAGGGCTATTCGGAGGAACAGGTCAAAGCCATTCCCAACTGGTCGACGGCGGATTGTTTCAACGAAATGGAACGCGCTGTGCTCGCCTATACGGACTGCCTGGTATTGGAGCGGGGCAGGGTGCCGGACGGTGTTTTCGATACGCTGAAAAAGCATCTCAGCGAAGTTGAAATCATCGAACTGACCTACATTACCTGCACATACATGATGCACGCGGTGATGAGCCGCGCGTTGCGGCTCGAATTTGACGATGTTGATGAGCCTGTGGTGGAAGTCCCGGCACCGGAAGGGGCTACGGCTGATGTCATGGGTATGGTCGACAAACGGAAGGACGCGAACAAATGAGCTATCACCATCTCGCACTAGCCGCGAAAGACATGGCCGCCATTCATGAATTTTATGAAGGGATTATGGGCTTTGAACTGGTGAAGGTCGAGATTGCACCCGTCATGGGCGGCGGCTGGGGCAAGCACTTTTTCTATCGGATGGACGGCGATGACAGCAAATTTATCGCTTTCTGGGAACTCAACGATACGCCCGGAAAAGATGACTATGCCTATGATCTCAACGAAGCGGCAAAAACCCCGCAAGGTACCAATCATTACAGTTTTTCGGTAGGCACACCTGAAGAGCTGGAGAGTTGGCGCAAGAAATGGAACGCGGCAGGGCTGGATGTTCTGGAGATCGACCATAATTGGTGCCATTCAGTTTATACCCGCGATCCCAATGGCAACATGGTTGAATTCTGCCTGACAACAGGAAGCTTTACAGAAGCGGACCGCGAGCGGGCTTTGGCGGCGCTGGACGAGCGTGAGATGAAGGCATCTCCGCCGCCGGCCAAAATGCAGCAATGGCTTGCGAAAGATGCCTGACGGCCGCCTTAGAACAGCTTGAACAAAGCAAAGCCCGCGGCGACACCGAGCAGCAGGATAACAAATCCCCGCCATATTGGCTCTGACACGCTGCCGAAAAATTTCGCACCCAAATGATTGCCGCCGATCATCAACGGACAGGCCAGCGCGCTGAGTATCAGAACCTGCCCATCGATCATTCCGCGCCAAAACGCGATCACAGTTGCCATTGTGGCGGCGGCAAAGAATATGGTGATCATTGACCCTCTCGCGACTATCGGCGGCACGCCCTTGCGCACGAAATGAAGGATGACGGGTGGTCCGGGCATCGCGGCAAAGCCATTAAGCAAGCCCGACATGCCGCCGACCAGCAGGATATGCAGTGGTGCTTCGTTGAGCTGTGGCGGACGTTTCATCATGAAAGCAAGGAAACTGCCAATCGCAATGGCTGTGATTACCAGCCTGGCGATATCTGTACTGACGATGTCGAGCATCCAAAGGCCGGCGGGGGTGAACAGACAGGACAGGGCCGCGATTTTTGCCACCATCGGAATATTGATGACTTTTACGGCCGGCCGGATGCCGAAAGGTCCGATGACCAATTGCATTAATATCGCCATGACCACCGCGGTGACAGGCGGTGCGACTAGACTGACCAAGGGCACAGCGAGTATCGCATAACCAAAGCCAGTCAAACCGCGAAAAAAGGCTGCTCCAAAGACGATGAAGCAGACTATTGAAAAGGACAAAAGGGATAGGCCGATATGGGCGTTCAGCCAGATATTGGCCCAATCATTGGCAGCGTCAAACATGCAGGCTCTTTGCCGATTTCACGGGATTGCGCAACAGGCCATTTTGTAGGGTGGTTTAACGCCCTGTTCCTCAGCTTGCGATATGCAATGCCGCCTTTTTGGGCGCATTTTCGGAGCGGGCTTTGAGGCCGGCCAGGATTGTATCAATCACCTGCCGCAACCGCACTTCATCGGCCAGATGGGTCATATCCATCATCAGCTTAGGATTGCAAAAGGGCTGCACCATCGTGTTTACCAACGAGACAATCTCGTCCAGTTCCAGCCCTTCAAAATAACCCTCTTCCATCGCTTCGGCGAGGATCATCGCCATATAATGGTCGGTCAGGTCAACATAGCCGCGGATAACCTCGAAATGTTGGTCACCCAGCTCCATATAGGAGCGGAACAGGTCGGGATCTTCTTCAAAGCGCGCCCGTTTTATCGCCAGTCGCCGGGCAAAAAACTCGTAAAGCTTTTGCTGTGCGGGCATGTCAGCCTCAATGAGTCCTTCAATAATCGCAATCAGTTCTGCAAACCAGCGACCTGCCATGGCCTCGGCCAATTCGTCCTTGTTTTCAAAGAAACGATAGACGTTGGACTGGGACATTCCGGCTTCAGCAGCCAGATCTGTGATAGTGAAGTTGATCGCGCCGCGTTCGCGGATAATCACTTCCGCTGTTTGGATCAATTTTTCTCGGCCGGCTTCAATATCGGTTTCGGGGCGGGGCATCGGAAGTCTCCTGCTTGGCTTCACGTATCTGTAATATATAGATGAGACGGTTTTATGATAAAAGATATTTTTTTTTATTTTTCAATTACCCGCGACGTAATGGCTTGATGTCTTTTCTATATTGTCGTCGCTACTGCGGCAGGACTATAGAAAACCATGACTGAAAATTCGCAAGCGGAGGCGAACTCGCCCGCATCTGAACCGGAAAAAGAGCCCGGCCCTTTCCAACCGGTAACCGGAAGCATCCTGCTATTCCGTCGCTGGTGGAAAGTTGTCGTATGTTCTGGTGTGGATCAGCCGGCCGTTATCGCCAAGGTCAAAGAAGATAGCTATTTCAACCCGCGTTATGCATTTATGACCTGTATGTCGGCCGGTATCGCGATATTGGGCCTGCTGCTGTCTTCTCCAGCGGTTGTTATCGGCGCAATGCTGCTATCCCCGCTTATGGGACCGATTATGGGCGCGGGGTTCGCGCTCGCCATTGGTGATTATGCCTGGCTGAAGGGGAGCGCAAAGGCACTGATTCTCGGCACTTTGGTGGCAGTGTTATTTGCCGCCTTGGTGGTCGCGCTATCGCCGTTGCAGACGGTGACTACCGAAATCGCGTCTCGCACGCGGCCTAACTTGTTTGATCTTGCGGTTGCGCTGTTTTCTGCACTGGCTGGTGCCTATGCGATGATCCGTGGGCGCATGGGCACGATTGTGGGTGTGGCGATCGCAACCGCGTTAATGCCGCCTTTGGCCGTGGTTGGTTTTGGTTTGGCGACGCTCAACATGTCGGTATTCGGTGGTTCGCTATTGCTGTTTTTCACCAACTTGATGACGATAGCCCTTACTGCTGCCGGTATGGCGCGGCTCTATGGGTTCCGTTCCAGCCTGTCCGAGCGCCAGTCGCAGTTTCAGATCGGTGCTATGGTGATCATATTTGTAGGGCTGGCTATTCCGCTTGGCTATTCGCTGCAACAGATTGCGTGGGAGGCGAATGTTTCGCGTCAGGCCAATGGCTACATCAAGGATCAGTTTGGCAGTCGTGCAAGGGTTTCACAGATTGATATTGATTGGGATGCCGAACCGATTCTGGTGAGCGCGTCTGTTTTTACGCCAAAAATTGTCGGTGATGCCGAACAGCAAAGCTCCCGTGTTTTAAGCCGTACCTTCAATCGTCCGATTGATGTGGCGATTGAGCAATATCGGGTGGAAACCGGAAGCGATGCCGTGACGGCCGAGCTCACTGCTGCACGTGCCCAACAACAGGCACAGGAGGCCGAAATTCGGGTGGTGAAACTGCGCGAAAATCTGGCGTTGGTCGCAGGAGTATCGGCCGATGACGTGACAATTGACACGACAAAGCGCCGCGCCATCGTATCGGCGAAACCGCTGCAAGGGGCCACGCTTGATACCTATTACGCTTTGGAAAAGCGGATCGCAGATCAGGCCAAGGACTGGGCAATCGAGATCAAGCCTCCGGCAGTGACGCTACCATCTCTGCAGGTGACAGACGGCGCAATTACCGAAAAATCAATTGCGCAGCTTCCCCTGATTGGTTGGGCCGCCGCACGTGTCCAGTTGCCAATGGGAGCCTATGGATCATCCAATGATATCGAGGTCGCGCGAAAAACACTCTTTGATGCACATGCAACGACCATCAGTGCCGCCGGACCAGGCGATGCGGCTGGAACCGTGCGTCTTCGCTGGTTGTCGCCTGAAGAGACGGCACAAGGCTCAGAGTAGCGTCAAGCCTGCGGTTTCAGGCTGGAACATCTCGAGCCGGCCTTCGGTGTGACGGTGCGGTGCGTGATTATCCTGGCTGTACAATGGCCGGAGATGTGCTGGCGTCGGTAACGTTAAAATAGGGGATCGCAATTGCGTACCCACCAAGTCCGAGCATGACAAGCAAGGTCAGGATTGTACCGACCGTCCGGCCTTTGCCAAGCTTGCCGCCATCCATACCAAGGCCGTGAGCAACGCGCCCAAGCATATATAATCCGCCGACAATCCAGAGCCAGGTAGGAGAACCGCTAGCCAGCTCTATGATAGCGATGAGGATCAATACAATGGGCAGGCTTTCTCCATAGTTGGCGTGCGCACGCATGCGGCGGATGACCTTTTCATTGCCGCCGTCACCAACGCTGACTTTTTCTGACGTGCGGACCTGTCCGACCCGAATCATCAACCAGATGTTGACCAGCGCAGCCGCGCCGGCAATCGTGAGAGTTATTGGCAAAATCATGGTTTCCCCCAAGAGCTTTTTGAATTTATCCGCTGCCTATAGAAGCACAATGCTTGCAACGCACAGGAAAATCGTTATAGCCGCCCCTTCGCGTGCAATTGGCTATCGCATGAGTCGGGTGATTCTCTTTGTTTTGCAGAGGTTCGCTTGCTCAAAACGGGCATTTGGCTTATTGTACACATATAAGAAATTTGAAATTTAACGAACAGGCTTAGCAATGGCTGTCCCTAAACGAAAAACTACGCCGTCCAAGCGCGGAATGCGCCGTTCTCATGATGCTTTGAAGGTCGAAGCCTATCAGGAATGTTCCAATTGCGGCGAATTGAAGCGCCCTCACCATATGTGTGGGGCTTGCGGTCATTATAATGGCCGTGAAGTAATGGCTGTCGATCTATAGTCTTTTGAACTGTAGTCGACTAACTTCACGCCATCACACAGCTAATCAAGGGGAATAACCGGTGGGGATGAGGCCGCGAATCGCAATTGACGCGATGGGCGGTGATATCGGCGCACGTGTTATGGTTGCCGGCGCAGCTCTGGCCCGGCACCGGCATGAAGGCTTTCAATTCCTGTTTGTTGGTGATGAAGCACAAATCAAAGAAGCGCTGAAAAGCCACCCCAATCTTAGTGCCGCTTCCGAAATATTGCACGCCGAAGATATTGTTTCCGGCGATGCAAAACCCAGCCAGGCGTTGCGTGGTTCCAAGAAAACATCAATGGGCATGGCCGTCGGTGCCGTAAAATCTGGTGAAGTAAGTGCAGCCGTCAGCGCCGGCAATACTGGCGCGCTAATGGCGATCTCGAAACTGGCGCTGCGAACTATGTCCGGCATTGATCGACCCGCTTTAGCGGCTTTGCTGCCGACTATGAAGGACAGCGATGTTGTGATGCTGGACCTCGGCGCCAATGCCGAATGCGATAGCCGCAATCTGGTGCAATTCTCCGTAATGGGCGCGGCCTATAGCCGGATCATGCACGGTTTTGAAAAACCTACTGTGAAGCTGCTCAATATCGGTACCGAAGACGGTAAGGGTACCGGAACCCTGCAAAATGCCGCAGATGCGCTGAAAAATGCTGATGGGCTGGCAATGAATTTTCAAGGCTTTACCGAGGCGGATAAAATATCGACCGGCGATGTCGATGTGATTGTTACGGACGGATTCTCTGGCAATATCGCCCTGAAGGCTCTGGAAGGGACTGCACGTTTTGTGACGGATCTTTTGAAGCGCAGCTTTTTAAGTTCCTTACGATCCAAAATCGGATTTCTGATCTCCCGACCAGCGACAGAATTGTTGAGAGAGCATCTCGACCCCAATAATCACAACGGTGCGGTTTTTCTGGGTCTGAACGGTGTGGTCGTAAAAAGCCATGGCAGTGCCGATGAAAAAGGCGTAGCCAATGCTGTGGAAGTCGCTGCCCGGCTCGTAGAGGATAGTATCTTGGAACGCATTAGCGAAGACTTGGAAAAAATCAGCACATCAGCCCCGCTGGAGGCAACAGCGAAATGAGTGTTGCGACCGCCCGCCGCGCGGTCATCAAAGGGACTGGTTCCGCCTTGCCGCGGACCAGAGTGTCGAACGCTGAGCTTGCAAAGAAAGTGGACACAACCGACGAATGGATCGTTGAGCGGACAGGTATAAAATTTCGTCATATTGCAGAGGATGATGAAACGACATCCAGTCTGGCGACGGAGGCCGCGAAAAAGGCCCTCGGCGCCTCCGGACTATCGGCACAGGATATTGATCTTATCGTGTTGGCAACAGCGACGCCGGATCAAACCTTTCCTGCAACGGCAACTATTGTACAGCATGAACTGGGGTGCAATGGATGTGTCGCTTTTGATGTCGCGGCGGTCTGTTCCGGCTTTCTATATGCCCTGTCAGTAGCGGAAAGCATGATTCGCGCCGGCAGCGCGCAAAATGCCATCGTAATCGGCGCAGAGACGTTCAGCCGCATATTGGATTGGGAAGACCGGGCAACATGTGTCCTTTTCGGTGACGGCGCCGGGGCGATCATCCTGTCCGGGGAAGAAACCGAAAAAGGGATTCTGGCCACTCGATTGCATGCTGACGGAGAGCATAACCAGCTGCTTTATGTTGATGGTGGCGCCGGTACCACGGGCACGGTTGGCAAGCTGCGGATGAAGGGGCGTGAAGTCTTTCGCCATGCGGTCGTCAACCTGTCATCCGTCTTGAATGAAGCTTTGGATGAAGCGGGCGAAAAAATTGAGAATATAGATTGGGTGGTACCGCATCAGGCCAATGCCCGGATATTAGACGCAACAGCGAAGAAGCTGAGTCTGGCTCCTGAAAAAGTGATCAAGACGGTCGACCAGCATGCCAATACATCGGCGGCCTCAGTGCCTCTGGCGCTTGACACGGCGGTCCGGGATGGCCGGATTAAAGTCGGTGACCTGTTGGTCCTCGAAGCAATGGGCGGTGGTTTTACCTGGGGGGCAAGCGTCATCCGCTTTTGAAACCGTTCAATAGGGCTTATCTGAAAGCACCTGTTTTGCTGCATAACCGCATAGGCGATACTGAGCATCAATGACATGTTCGTCGCCAATTTTACGTCTTCGTCGAAAGTACGTTGAGCTTCCGAATACTGTAGTCCTAGCTAACTTGATGGGGCGCTTGAATATAGATGATACCAGTGTTTCGTCACAACTGCTGTTTCAGGTCTTTCGTAGCTGCCAGGAACTGGGCGCTAGAAAGCCGGTGCTTCTGTCCGCTCTTGATTTGACTGATGCTCAATTACGCGACCCGCGGGCGAGGTTTTCTGCGCGGGCAATTACAACCCTTTCTGAGACAGCCGCGCAGGAGCTTGGACGAGACGATATCTTCGCGGATATTGGCCGAGCTATGACGCCGACCGGTTTTTCGGATGTTTGCTACACAGCCATGTTTGAAGAAACAGTAGGGGATGTATTGCAAGCTGCTGCGGCAGCGATGTTAGCTGGTACCGACAAGCCGCTGCTGAGATGGGAGCAATCGGAATCGGTCTGCCGGCTGATAGCCGATTCAAACTCCTGTGTGACTAATGAATTGATTTTCATTATTTTTTCGGCCCTTTCGTACATCGGTCAAATCGTGACCGATGGCAGTGTTCAACTAGTCAAATCAGCCAGTTTCACGTACAGAACATCCTTTGACCGCAACGCTTCAATGACACTGGTGAAGGACGATGACCGCCCGGTTCCGTGTCTCTTTAATCAGCCGGACACATATCTGGAACTCCATAAGCAAGTTCTCGACCTTCCCAATCCGTTTGCGAATCGCAATCTGGTGAATATGGGCCAACAGCAGTTGAACCGGTTTCAGGTCAACGGAGCGAAATCCGTCACTCTGGCTAGTCTTAGCTACAATTACCTATTTTATCTGCTCGATAAATCAGGGTTAAGCCTTGATGCTGCTGCGGAAACCTTTGGTATAGCAGAACGAACCCTGCGGCGGAAACTGGCGGCGGAAGGAGCATCTTTTCGCCAGATACTGGAGCAGGTACGCCGAGACACTTGCCAGCTATATTTTCTGGAGGGCACGCGGTCCCTGTCCGACATTGCTACAAAATTGGGTTATAGTGAATTGAGCGCTTTTACCCGCGCATACACGGCTTGGCATGGCCGCTCGCCCAGCCGCGATATGGCCGCTCAAATCGCGGTCAATTCTTCACAAAAACCAAAGTTTTCTGGAAAAATGGTGGGCGTAGAGAGAGTTGAACTCCCGACCCCTTCGATGTCAACGAAGTGCTCTACCACTGAGCTATACGCCCACGCTGCAGGCCGTCTAGCCAGCCACTTGGCGGGGTGCAAGACTTAATTGAGTTCGCCGATACTATCGGGTTCAAATAGCCGTTGCACTTCCAGAACGAGATCCTTCAGGTGGAAAGGTTTAGACAGAATCTTGGCCTTTGGAACGGACTCCCCGGCACGCAGGGTAACGCCGGAAAAACCGGTAATAAACATCACCTGCGTGTCAGGCGATACCTTGGCGCAGTGTTGCGCAAGCTCGATCCCGTCCATTTCCGGCATGACGATATCGGTCAACAGAAGATCAAATTTTTCCGATTCAAGATGGGGAAGTGCCGCGGTCCCGCGGTCCACTGCAACAACCTCATAGTTTGATTTCTGCAGCGCACGCGTAAGGTGATCACGCATTGCCTGTTCATCTTCCGCAAGGAGAATTTTAATCATGTGCCGGGTTATTCCCTGTATATATCGTCCAAATATAATGCGGCTTATATGCCGGGATTCGATTATAGGCGCAAATCCCTTAACATTTTGGTTCTGTTGACCCTATTTATGGGATATTCGATATGGAACGAATGGAATCCTATGACAGATGGCATCGCTGAAAGTTTGACAGACCCGCGCCTCCATGAGTTCCATGAGGAGCCTTTTTCATCATATAATGTTGATGATATACAATTTCCGCTGCTGATCAGCGTTCCACATGCCGGGCGTGTCTACCCAAAGGAAATATTGGATAATCTGGCGGTTCCCGCCTCCCATTTGCTGCGTCTGGAAGACCGTTACGTGGATCGTCTTGCCAGCGCGGCAATAACTCGTGGATTTGCAGCCATTATCGCTCACAAACCACGAGCATGGGTTGATTTGAACCGAGGACGGTCGGAAATTGATGCGGATATTGTCGACGGCCTGTCACGCTCTCAATTGCCTATGCCGAGTCGAAAGGTGCGCGGTGGACTGGGCGTCGTCCCGAGTCGCTTGCATGGGATTGGTAGCTTGTGGCGGCGAAAATGGCAGTGGGATGACATTAATGGCCGGATGGACAGCTACCACGAGCCGTATCATCGCAGCATTACCGAGATATTGGACCGTATGCGTTTAAAATTTGGTGGAGCCATCTTGCTGGATTTGCACAGTATGCCGCCGTTGGATGAAGAACAGGGCCGTGTTGATGTGGTCATTGGCGACCTTTTCGGTCGCAGTGCGGGCTCTCGCTACTCAGAGCTGTCCATGTCTTTCTTGCAACAATCAGGTATTAACGCTCGGCTTAACCACCCATATTCAGGCGGATATATCCTGGATCGGCACAGTGAGGTCGAAAGGGATGTTCATGCTCTTCAACTGGAAGTTGATCGTCAATGTTACCTGGATGAAGCTCTGCGGGAACCCGGCTCACAATTGCCGATGCTGAGCGAACATGTCGCGAATCTGGCTGCAAAGCTGGCTGACCAGATAGGGAACCAGTTTTTGCTCGCTGCTGAGTAGGTAGTAGGTTTTTCGAAAAAAAAACCACCTCGCCGTTATGGCGAGGTGGCCAAGGTTCAGGGAGGTGGCATTCAAAGAATGCCTGTGCTGATCCAATCGGGGGATGTGGATCTGCACTACTGTCAATGTGGTCTCTTGTGTAACGAGTTGCAAGCCCCAATCGCGAAATTATTGATCCGATTCTGATCTATTGACAGACTGGGGCCTCAAGAATGCTTGTTGGTGCCCGGCCGGGCAACATCCGTAAGAAAACCAAATTGGTCAAAAAAATCAGGTGTTGGAAGGGGGCCAAGTAAAATGCGACCGGACCGATATCCGCAATCATTAGGTCCCGATGGCCCAGTGAAGCAATATTTCTGCGTTGATATAGCTTCACTGGGCCATGATGTCTGATGTTATTTGATTGATAATTTATACAGTGGGAGCCTCTGTCACCTGAGGTACTTTGCCGGCTTCTACTTGTTTTGCGAATACTTCCCGCATGATTTGCAACGAAAATAGATGCGCATATATAAGTGGTAGCATACCATTTTGGTTGATTTTTCTTAATTCATCGCCACGCAATTCGCGCAATTTTTCTTCGTTGACCATCTGGAAACCACGATAAACAAACGGCTTTTCGACGCCTGTTTGTTGAATGGCAACTTCGCCGTCCATCAGTAAGTCCATTTTTTTGAGTTCGTCTACAAACTGGCCCGTGCGTTGACCAGCCTGTTCAAACTGCTCGCAAAATTCCAAAATATTTTTGGTTTTTTCCGTTGGTTGGTCTTTCTCAAATAGTGGGTCGCCCTCTTTATAATCACCGATCGCGCCAGTTGTGGGATCGAAGCAGAGCGAGAGTTCATCAGCATCTGGTTGCAGTTTTGCAAGCATGAATGGGTAGCGTCTTACGTAAGCGGGAACATAAGTTGGCTGATTGAACTTACCATCCTCGCCCATGAAGGTGTTCACTCCTTCGTTAAGACCCATCAGGATCAGCGGAACGGCATTGTCGCCCACCGAGAAAACAATTGGATAATTGCGGCCTGCATTGGGAAATTCATCAACCGTCAGCGGAATCGCATGCTGTTCTTGCATGAATGAAGCATCGTCCAGACCTTTGACTTTCCAGTTGGCATGTTCTTTGGAATTTAGCGGGACAAGGTCCTTGTAAAACATGGGAAGAGCTTGAGCTTGAGGCGCACTGGCCATAGAGAATTCTCCGAAATAATAATTTTCTAAATAATAGTTTGCTGCGACGGCTTTAAGAGGCTGATGTGCCGGAAGCAAGAGGAACTAGCTTGCCCGGATTCATTATGTTTTTGGGATCAATCGCGCTTTTAATAGCTCGCAGCACCAATATGCGGGCATCGCTGGACAATCGCTCAAGCTCATCGCGTTTGGTCTGGCCAATACCATGCTCAGCAGAAATTGAACCGCCCTCAGCCACAACAAGGTCATGTACCATCCGTGATATCGTTTGAGAGGACCGTTCCATCCATTGTGACCCATCCTGTCCTGCTTTGATTTCGGTTGGCGCTTTGACATGAAAATGCACGTTGCCGTCGCCCATATGGCCAAAGGCAGCTACTTCCGTGCCAGTAAAGGCATTTTCAATCTGCGCGCCCGCTGTGGTGATGAAATCCGCCATCCGTGCGACAGGAACGCTGATATCATGCTGCAGAGCCGGACCGCTGGCGCGTTCCGCTTCGGAAATCGAATCGCGGATCTTCCAAAAGGCCTCGGCTTGGCTTTCGTTTGAGGCAATGGCTGCATCCTGGATCAGGTCTTGTTCCAAGGCTTCACCCAGAAGTTTCTCCAACAGTTCGCGCGGATCGGCCGCCAGTTCCTGATCGCGGACAAATTCTATAAGCACATTCCATGATGCACTATCATTTAGTGGTGCGCGAGTATCCGGTATATGTTCAAGGACTGCGTCCAGGCAGGTTTTCGGGACGATTTCAAATCCTTCCAGCGACTGACCTTCTCGATTGTTGAGAAATTTGAACAATGCATAGGCGGCTTGGGGAGAGGCAACGCCGGCCCACGCGACACAGCGATCGATCAGGGCTGGCACGGTTTTGAGGGTTGCAGCTGTTACAATACCAAGTGTTCCTTCTCCGCCAATCAGGAGCTGTTTCAGATCATAGCCACGATTGTCCTTTTTCAGGGGCGACAAGCCGTTATAAATACTGCCATCGGGGAGCACCGCTTCCAAACCAGCCACCAGCGAACGCATCGCGCCATGACGCAAAACCTGAGTACCACCGGCATTGGTTGAAACCAGGCCGCCGATGGTCGCCGATCCCTTTCCGCCGAGTGTCAACGGGAAGCGTTGACCATGTTCATTCAAGGCTTCGTGTAAATTTTCCAGTATCACACCGGCGTCACAGACTGTCAGTTGACCACCAGCATCAATGTCACGGATCTTGTTCATCCGGCGTAGTGAAAGCAATATGGACTGTCCTGTCGTATCCGGTGTTGCACCGCCCACCATTCCACTATTGCCCCCCTGCGGAACAAGAGCAATCGCATGAGCATTGGCGATTTTGGCGATCGCGGAAACTTCTTCGGTTGAGGCCGGGGAGATCAATGCCAACGCCTTGCCGGTATAGCGTCCTCGCCAATCGGTTAGCCAAGGCTCCATATCATCGGAAGCACTCGTAAAACCCTTTGACCCGACAATTTCGGCCATACTATTTAACCAATCGGGTATTTCCGACATGATGCGCTCCAAGATGATGAGAAGGGACTGTTCAGCTATAGATGCTTTGCACTCAAACACCAATATGGCAGTAGAAAAGACAGTTCATCAATTGTTCAATCGCCGTTGTTATAGCCATGGTGATGATAACTAGGGGTTTCGGGTGAGTCTTTCACTTTTTGCATCACTGCTGCTGGCGACGCCGACCGCTTCAGAGCTGCCGATTACCGATACTCCGGGGACAGCCGAGGGCGTTTTTATTGGCCCGGCCGAATACAAATTGGCGCAGGTCCGTATCGAAAAGCGGGTGATCATCCGGGTACCGCGACGGCGTGCACGTAGGTCTAACCCAGTGGCAGATTTTTCGCGAAGATCTGCCCCCGTGACCTATAAGGAGCAGAAAATCGGGAAATGTCTGCCGATGGACAATATCCTCGGAGTTCAGCGGTTTGGTGAGCGTTATCTGGATCTGGTGACAAAGGATCGTCAGCAGATACGGGCCCGGCTAAAGAAAAAATGCCAGGCACGCAGTTTTTACTCGGGTTTCTACATGGAAAAATCCGGTGACGGGAAAATCTGTGTTGACCGTGACATTTTGCATTCGCGAACCGGCACGAAATGCGAGATTGATAAGTTTCGATTGCTTGTACGCGAATGATCGCCATTGCTGAGCATCGTCTGACTAATTGAAAACGCTAGACAGCTTGACAAAAGCAGCGTTTCGCACCATCCCCCCGAACAGCTTTGACAGGCTTGTTGATCGTGCGTCTATGCACTGTAATTTTCCGGAAACACTATGAAATTTGCCGACCTCGGTCTCTCTGATGAATTGTTAAAAGCTGTAGCTGATGCAGGCTATGATGAGCCGACGCCCATTCAGGCACAGGCCATTCCGCCCGTCCTGATGATGAAGGACATTATCGGGATTGCACAGACCGGTACCGGTAAAACAGCAAGTTTCGTGCTTCCGATGATCGATATCTTGGCCCACGGTCGTTCACGGGCGCGAATGCCGAGGTCGCTGATCCTCGAGCCAACCCGGGAATTGGCGGCGCAGGTTGCAGAGAATTTTGAGAAATATGGCAAGAACCACAATCTCAGCATGGCGCTGCTCATCGGCGGAGTCTCGATGGGTGATCAGGTCAAGGCTTTGGAAAAGGGTGTCGATGTCCTGATCGCCACGCCGGGCCGGTTGATGGATTTGTTTGAACGCGGACGGATTTTGATGTCCGGTTGCGAATTGCTGGTAATTGATGAAGCGGACCGCATGCTCGACATGGGTTTCATTCCGGATATCGAACAAATTTGTTCGAAACTGCCATCCACACGGCAGACAATGCTCTTTTCTGCCACAATGCCGCCACCGATCAAGAAATTGTCCGATCAGTTTCTCAATAATCCCAAGTCTGTTGAAGTGTCACGGCCTGCAACAGCCAACACATCGATTGATCAATCGATTATCAATGTGGCACCAAAGGCAAAGCGCAAGCTGCTCTATGGTATATTGGACAATGAAGGTGTCGATACTGCGATAATCTTTTGTAATCGCAAAACCGAAGTTCGTGATCTTTGTCAGCAGATGCGCAAAGACGGCTTTGATGCCGGTCAGATACACGGCGACATGGATCAGAGTTCGCGCCTTGCCGAACTGGAACGCTTTAAGTCCGGCGAAATCAACATATTATGTGCGTCCGACGTTGCCGCTCGCGGCTTGGATATAAAGGGTGTCAGCCATGTGGTAAACTACGACATCCCTTGGCATCCCGATGATTATATTCACCGGATCGGCCGAACTGGACGAGCTGGAGCCACAGGCGTCGCAATCACATTTGTTACCAAGCGCGACGATGAGCATGTCGATAGCATAGAAAAGCTGACTGGTATTAAAATACCCGTACGTGACGGTAAATCGATCAAGCCGGAAAAAAAGCAGGGCAGCAAGACATCATCGCCGGATAAACCAAAAGGCGGCAAGCCCAAAAAACAGGATGCGGATGATCACGCCGGAGAAGCCAAAAAGCCTCCGTCCAAATCTTCCGAAAAGTCAGGGAAACCGGCAAAACAGGAGCCAAAGCCCGAGGCGGTCGATGAGGAAGAAGATGGCTGGAACGGACCGGTTCCAGGGTTTCTGGACGCTAAGCTGAATCGTTAAACCAGCCTAACCGGCCTTTGAAAAATTCGACTGGTTATATGTCCGCTATTGCAGCGCCAGGCTGTCCAATATCTGTGCGGCGAGTGGATCAAGAGTTTCGGCACTATCAACCGGATAGCTGACGGCAGCTTGGATCATGGTACCATCGGGTTTGCGCAGGATACGCTGAGCCGTTTTGCTGCCTTCCTCGATAATGCCGGATGCGCGATATTCATTTTCATTGACATAGTCACCGGTCACGCTTTCACCAGCGTCTTCCAACACCTTAACGGCGGCGGCCAAATCGGCATCTTCGCGATTTTCTATCCAGCGGGCGGTCAACGTCGCTTCGGATGGGCTGTCCAAAAACACTTGCCCATTGTCGTCACTGGCTTCTTCATCAATAGTCCAGTTTTTCGGAACCATGATGGAAAAACCGCGCAGCGCATTGGAATAGCTTGTCATTTCAGCACTATCTACAACAGGAGCAGTGCCACCTGCATTGGCAGCAGCCTCTTCATCGCGAATGGCTTTGCTAGCCGCATCAGCCTGCTGTGCCAGTTCTTCACTGGAGGGCACGTCACCGACGGCCTCCTGTTTTCCGCAAGAGGACAGAAGCAAGGCCGCTGATATGGCGGCACTGATCGGAGCTAAGATTCGGTCATTTGTCATGTTCGCTAGACTTAGGGAGTGCAGCGTTAAACATCAACTGGGAAGATCAAGTGGTTGGATCAAACCGTCAGATCAGGCCGCGTTGTCGATTCCCAGGTCCGCCAGTTTGCGGTAGAGGGTAGAGCGGCCAATGCCGAGACGGCGCGCGACCTCGGTCATGCGCCCACGATAGTGACCGATAGCCAGGCGAATGACATCGGCTTCGATTTCTTCCAGCGGTCGTAAATTGCCGTCTTCAGAATATAATGTAACGCCAATGCCTTCCGGGCTGCTCGGCATAGGTGGATGTGCATCGCCGGAATCGGCAACAAAAGATGCAATCTGCGGAAACTCGTCGCAGGTAAGCGCATCACGATCACACATTACGGCGGCCCGAAACAAAACACTTTGCAATTGGCGAACATTGCCCGGCCATTGATAGCTGCGCAGCAAATTCAATGCTTCGTCGGTAATGCCGAGGCTGCGAAGCCCGGGCTGTAACGCCAATCGCGTCAGGAAATGCCGTGCAAGAGCCGGGATATCCCCGGTCCGGTCCCGCAAGGGCGGGATGGTAAGTTGCACAACATTCAGACGGTAATAGAGGTCCTCGCGGAAGCGCTCTTTCTTAACTTCCTGATCCAGCGAACGATTGGTTGCCGCGATGACACGAACATCAATCTGGAAACTGTTCGGGCTGCCCAAGGGCTGAATCTCGGAAGATTTGAGAAAGCGCAGAAGGCGGACCTGCGTTTCGGGAGGCAGCCGGTCAACCTCATCAAGGAAGATCGTGCCGCCTTCTGCCTGTTGCAGAAGGCCGATTTTGCGGTCAAAGGCCCCGGTAAACGCACCTTTTTCATGGCCGAACAGAATCGAATCGAGCAGATTGCCTATGATTGCACCACAATTGACTTTCAAAAATGGTTGCTTGGAGCGCGGGCTTGCCGCGTGAATGGCGTCGGCAATGACTTCCTTGCCTACGCCGCCTTCGCCTTCGATCAGCACCGGTACCCGGGCACGGGCCGCTTTTGCCGCTATCGCAAGGGCCGCGCGGAAGGCTGGTGCCGCACCGACAATTTCTTCAAATTCCAGCGGTGCCGTGATTTTTTCGCTAAGCGGCTGAAGCTCGCCTGCTTCCTTTGAGGTTTCCACTGCGGTGGTCAAAGCCTGCAACATCTGTTCCGGAGCAACCGGCTTGATCAGATAGTCGGTCGCGCCAGCCCGAACGGCGTCAACCGCTTCTGTCACCGAGCCAACAGCGGTCAGCATCAAAATAGGCAGTGCAGGGCGGCGCGATTTCAGTTCGGTAATCAGCTCGGTAGCCTCTGATCCCGGTGCCCAATGGTCCAGGATAATGGCGTCCAGCATCATGCCATCTTGTGTACCCAGTGTAGCAATGGCGGTTTCGGCGTCGCGCGCAAAGATAGTGCGATAACCCGCGCGCGATGCAAGAGCCGAAATTAGCCGACATTGCGCCGGTTCATCATCGATTAGCATCAGCAATTTTGTGCCGTTTTGAGCCATTTTTACCCTATATGTGCCAGAATGAACCATTTCTGTAGCAACGAGGGGTAAAGACCGGATTAAGACCTGCTGATATTTTCTATCACTCTTATTAGGGTAAATCGGCTTACGAGGCCTTGAGCCATGCGATATATATGGTTAGAGCAGCGACAATCTTTATTCGAATATTTGGAGGAACCATGGCTTCTGATAACAATATGAAATCGGCGGAAGAGACGTATGGCCGCTTTCTCTCATGGCTAAAGATCGGAACGATCATCACGGCTCTCGTGACGATACTGGTCATCATTCTTCTTGTTACCTGATTGGAATAACCCTTGAAAATAGCGGTATTGAAAGAACTCGCCGACGGTGAGCGGCGGGTTAGTGCTTCCCCGGAAACGGTTAAGAAGTTCACGGCACTAGGCGCCACCATGGCGGTGGAAAAAGGGGCTGGCTTGTCGGCTTCTATTGCGGATTCGGACTATGAGGCTGCAGGAGCCAGCATGGCCACGCGCGCTGCGGTTTTGAAAGATGCCGACATCGTTCTGGGTGTTCAGGGCCCCGACCCCAAGTCGCTAAATGGCATGAAAAAGGGTGCTTGGCTGGTTGCCAGCCTCAATCCTTTTGGCGAACGGGCACGGGTTGATGAATATGCGGGGCTTGGCATTGATGCATTGGCGATGGAATTCATGCCGCGCATTACTCGTGCGCAGTCGATGGATATTTTGTCGTCCCAGTCCAACCTGTCCGGCTATAAGGCCGTGCTCGAAGCGGGTTCCCATTATGGCCGCGCTTTTCCGATGATGATGACGGCTGCAGGTACGGTTTCTGCCGCAAAATGTTTTGTCATGGGCGTCGGCGTTGCCGGTTTGCAGGCGATTGCGACAGCCCGGCGTCTCGGCGCACAAGTATCGGCAACCGATGTAAGGGCCGCGACCAAGGAACAGATTCAATCGCTCGGCGCAAAGCCCATTTTTGTTGAAGATGTCGCGGGAATCGAGGGCGAAGGTACCGGCGGTTACGCGACCGAAATGAGCGAGGAATATCAAAAAGCGCAAGCCGAACTGGTATCCAAGCATATCGCCAAGCAGGATATCGTGATTACTACCGCGCTTATCCCCGGACGTCCGGCACCGCGTCTAATCAGTGACGCCCAGATCGCGACGATGCGCACGGGCAGCGTGATTGTTGATCTGGCTGCCGAGCAAGGCGGCAATGTCGAAGGCGCAGAGCCTGGCAAGGTTGTCGAAAAGCACGGCGTTAAAATCTATGGTGCACAGAATATGCCATCGACCATGGCGGCGGATAGCTCCGCATTATTTGCCCGTAACCTCTATAATTTCCTCAGCGCCTATTGGGATGAAGAGGCCAAACGGCCAGTGCTGCCCGATGATGATGAAGTGACGCTGGGCATCCGTCTGACCAAAGACGGTAAAGTTGTGAATGAGAGGTTGTTGGGATGAAGAATCGTATTTTCATCTTATCGATTGGCTTAATGTGGCATTCGGCTTCCATAGCTAATCCACTAAGTTCGGTCTGGTATGTTCAGCCGATTGAGGATTTTTCAACAGAGCGGTCGTGGTTTAGCGGTGGAGAATTCGTGTTAAAGCAACGTTTAACTCCCAATGGCGCTGTGGAACTTATTGAAGATGCTCCAAAGAAACTAAAAGCCAAACTGGTTGTTGGCGATCATTTGGTTCTAGCAACTGCTGGGTCGTTAAAGGCTTTTTGTGAGCATAACGTGCATCCTGAAAAATTATTCAGCCGAAAAGCGCAGACTTGTCTGGTCGATCAAAATAATGACGGAAAGTTCGAATCCTATTTTCGTCGATTCAATCAGACAAAAAAAGGCATGCTGGTGCTTGGAGGCAAGTGGCCCAAAAAACTGAAACCTATCACTCCAATCGGTTACAAGGAAATTACTCCAGATGAATTTAATGGGAACTACTTTGTTGCCATTGAGCGTCGGAATTTTTTCAATATTTACGGAAAAGAAAATTTCCAAATTGCCTTTGGTTCGGAAGCATCTGTGGACCGGATAACCTCTTCCATCTCAATTTCGTCAAATGAACTTCCCAAAGAGGTGACAATTCTTGGGGCAAGTCTGACAGCACATGAAGAAAAAGATGGGAAAATGTCTATTTCTGTTCAGCGTGCAATGCCGCGACAACCTTTCGGGGTGTCAGTCACAACTTCATACCGATTTTACTAGGTAAAGGCCCCTCTCATGGACTTCATTTCAATTCTCTCAATTTTCGTATTGGCCTGTTTTGTGGGCTATTATGTCGTCTGGTCGGTGACGCCGGCGCTGCATACGCCGCTGATGGCGGTGACCAATGCGATTAGCTCGGTGATCATTGTCGGCGCCCTGATTGCGGCAGCGGCGGGCTCGCAGGCTGATGGTGGTCAGACCGCGAAATGGCTGGGGCTGGTGGGCGTTGTTCTGGCCAGCGTGAACATATTTGGCGGCTTTGCCGTGACCGAGCGGATGCTCGCAATGTACAAGAAAAAGGAGCGCAAATAATGCGCCGTGATCAATCTGCTGTTGCCGTCATCCCAGCGAACGCTGGGATCTCCTCAAATATAGCGCCAAGCGTCAGGCAGATCCCAGCTTTCGCTGGGATGACGAAAGTCTTGATGGCCGTGCTTATGTTTTGTTTTGCCACGCCGGCAATGGCGGCATCCGGCGAAGCAGTTAATCCTTGGGTGGCGGTGGCTTATCTGGTCTCCGGTGTCCTGTTCATTCTGGCTCTGCGTGGGCTCTCATCGCCAGAATCCAGTCGGCGCGGCAATCGTTTCGGCATGATCGGTATGCTGATCGCCGTGATCACGACTTTGGTCACTCATGATATAGCCAGCCTGCCGGAAATCGGCGTTGCCATTGCCATTGGTGGCGCGATTGGTTTTGTGATCGCGCGGCGCATCCCGATGACCGATATGCCGCAGCTTGTTGCCGCATTTCACAGTCTTGTCGGTATGGCGGCGGTGCTGGTCGGTATCGCAGCCTATCTCAATCCGGGGGCTTTTGACATTGTCGACGCAGCCGGTGAGATACTGGTCGTCAGCCGGGTTGAGCTCGGTCTGGGCGTCGCCATTGGTGCGATTACCTTCTCCGGTTCGGTCATCGCGTTCCTAAAACTCAACGGCAATATGTCCGGTGCGCCGATCATGCTGCCGGGACGTCATGTGATCAATCTCGGTGTGCTAGCGGGTATCATTGGTCTGACTGCCTATTTCGCGGTCCTGCCCACCGTTGAAACAGCGATGGTCTTCTGGACGATTGTGGCGCTAGCCTTTGTTATCGGCTTCCTGCTGATCATCCCCATTGGCGGCGCGGATATGCCAGTGGTGGTGTCGATGCTGAACAGCTATTCCGGTTGGGCAGCCGCCGCGATGGGCTTTACGCTCGGCAACACTGCGATGATCATTACCGGCGCGCTGGTCGGCTCGTCCGGTGCGATCCTGTCCTACATCATGTGCAAGGCCATGAACCGCAGCTTCATCAGCGTGATCGCCGGCGGCTTTGGTGCGGACAGCGGACCATCGGAAGGGGCCGAGAAGATCGACCGGCCATGGAAACGCGGAAGCGCCGAAGACGCGGCTTACATGATGAAGCAGGCGGAAAGTGTCATCATCGTGCCCGGCTATGGTATGGCTGTGGCACAGGCCCAGCATGCTTTGCGTGAAATGGGCGATATGCTCAAAGAAGAAGGCGTCAGCGTCAAATATGCCATTCACCCGGTCGCAGGCCGGATGCCCGGGCATATGAACGTGCTGCTTGCGGAAGCCAATGTGCCTTATGATGAGGTGTTTGAGCTGGAAGATATCAACAGTGAATTTGCGCAGGCTGATGTTGCCTTTGTCATTGGTGCCAATGACGTGGTCAACCCGGCGGCCAAGACCGACAAGGGTTCGCCCATTTACGGCATGCCGGTATTCGATGTGGACAAGGCCAAGACGATCTTCTTCATCAAGCGCTCCATGGGCGGGGTCGGCTATGCTGGCGTGGACAATGAGGTATTTTACATGGATCAAACCATGATGCTGTTGTCCGATGCCAAGAAAATGTGCGAAGATATCGTCAAATCGCTTTAGCAGGATCTGATTCCGGCAAAGCGGACAACTTTGTCAGGGAAGATATTGATGCGTAAAATTGGTCTGATCGGCGGTATGTCCTGGGTTTCGACCGAGAGCTATTATCGCCGAATCAACAGCGAAGTGCAGCGCAAGCTGGGCGGCTTTGCCAGTGCGCACCTGCTAATTGAGAGCGTGAACTTTAATGACTATGCACGCCTTCAGTCGGATGATGACTGGGATGCGGCCGCCGGTCTGATGACGCGCTCCGCCAAGCGGCTGGAGCAATCAGGAGCGACCGCCATCCTGATCTGTTCCAACGCCATGCACAAGATATACGAACAGGTTGCGCCAGAAGTGGGCGTGCCAATCCTGCATATCGCCGATTGCGTCGGTGACCAGATGGTTGCGGATGGGGTGAAGACCGCCACCCTGCTCGGCACCCGCAACGTGATGACCGAGGGTTTTTACCGCAAGCGATTGGTCGGAAAGGGCATTACCCTGACCCCTCCGAACGAAGACCGCGTCGAGGAAATTGAGCGAATCATTTACGAGGAACTGATGTTCAGCAAGGTTAAGCGCGATTCCGAACGGACATTGAAAACCTTCATCACCAATATCGCCAAACAGGAAGTAGAAGCGATTGTAATCGGCTGTACTGAACTGGACCTGATCATCGATACCAAGGCGAATATCCTACCGATTTACGACAGCACGGAAATCCATGCGGATGCCGCAGTCGACTGGATTTTAGCGGAGCAATAGTGGTCCGATATTGAAAGAGAAACTCATGTCATTAACGAAGCTCCTCGTCCCGACCTATATGCAAATGCTAAAATCGCTCTCGGGCTGGTTGACGACAGCGCAGGCACAAATGCCGGAGGCTGATGCGGAGGCTTTGCTGTCCGCGCGTCTGGCACCTGACATGTTTCCGCTTTCGACTCAGGTTCGTTTTGTCTGCGTGCAGGCGCAGGAAGGAATATACCGGCTTCAGGGAAAGACCTTTCCGAACTCTCTCGATGACCTTGTCAATGAGGGCCGGAATGGCGGAGAACATCCCGGCTCACTTTCGGATGCGCAGGCCCGGATTGATGAAACGCTTGCCTTGCTGGACGGCCTTTCTTCTGACGCGCTGGATGGAGACCTGGGCAGACCCGTCGCTCATGAATTGCCCAACGGCATGATCTTTGACTTGACTGCAGAGCAATATGCCCGCGATTGGGCGCTGGTTCAGTTTTATTTCCACCTGATGACCGCTTATGCCATATTGCGCAGCGAGAAAGTCGAACTCGGCAAGGCGGATTACATACCGCATATGTTTGCTTATCTGCGTCCCGGGACGATGCCTGAAGGTTGATCGTTCGGCAGCTAGAGAAAAGAAAACGGCTTAGAACGGACGAGCTCTATTACTAACAGTCTTGTCAATGCTATTGGCAAGGGAACAAAATTGCGTCATTATCCCCCGTAAATGGGAGAGAAAATGATGATCCGGACGTTACTAGCCGCCACAGCTTTGTGCTGCACCATGCCAGCACTGGCCAAAACCATTCCCGTCGAGGCGGGCGCCGATGCGCAGGAACGGCTTCAGGAGGCGCTGATTCTCGCAGAGCCAGGTGATGTGGTTGAGCTCGGCGTGGGGACGTTTGAACTGACCGATGGCCTATCGCTCGATGTCGACAAAGTCACTGTTCGCGGTGCTGGAATGGACAAGAGTATTCTCAGTTTCGCAGGGCAGCTTGGGGCGGGAGAAGGCCTGTTGGTGACATCCGACGATGTCGTGCTGCGCGATTTTGCAGTTGAGGACAGCAAGGGCGATGGCATCAAATCCAAAGGTGCAGACCGGATCGTCTATCATGCGATCCGCGTGGAATGGACCGGCGGTCCGAAAGCCAGCAACGGTGCTTATGGTATCTATCCGGTCGAGGCGAGCGATATCCTCGTGCAGGACAGTATTGTACGCGGTGCCTCTGATGCCGGCATCTATGTCGGCCAGTCGAAAAATATCATTGTCCGTCGCAACACCGCCATTGAAAATGTCGCGGGGATTGAGATTGAGAATAGCTTTGATGCCGAAGTCACCGAAAATCTGGTAACCGAAAATACCGGCGGCATATTGGTGTTTGACTTGCCGAATCTGCCGCAAATGGGCGGGCATAATGTGCTGGTCGCGCGCAATGCAATCATCAACAATAATACGGACAATTTCGCGCCCGAAGGTAATATCGTTGCCAGTGTTCCGGCCGGTACCGGCGTGATGGTAATGGCTAATCGAAATGTGCAAGTTGTTGAAAATGCCATGATCAATAATGGTACCAGCAACGTGATGGTCGTGGCCTACACGCAGAGCTTTGATGACCCCAATTATGATCCTACCCCGCGGGATGTCTATATCGCGGATAATGTCTACGGCCGGGCGGGGTTTGCGCCTGACTTCGATGGCGGTCAGCAGCTGGCAGCGGCCTTTGGCGGTGCACTGCCCGCGATTATATATGATGGGCTCGGAAAAGGGCTTGTTGTCAATGATGCTGTGCCGGTGCTTGATCTTGGCCTGACGAAAGTGGGGCAGGCACCCACGGAAGCCAAGCCATCGCTTCGCAAACAGGAAGGCGCTGGTGAAGCCGTGGCCCTGTCACCAATCGTCTTGCCAGCCTCGATGGAGGCGGCACTCAAATAATGCGCACTTTTCTCGCCGCCACTGCTCTTTGTGTTGCCGGTTTCGCGGTTAGCGCCGCGCCGACTGCACCTGTCGCGCTGGTTGACGATGCGGTAATCACGGCAAAAGGCATGCCCAAAAAACTGTCGGACTTTGGCTTTTTCAAGGACCAGGCGGGATGGCAGCCGAACAACGGTGTTGAGCTTTATCAGCTCAACAGCCCCTTGTTCACCGATTATGCCGAGAAATACCGCTATATCTATATCCCTGCAGGGAAGAAGGCGGTGGCTGGCGGCGATGGTGTAGTCCAATTTCCGGTTGGCTCCGCGCTGATCAAAAGCTTTGGCTATGAAATAGACGGGCAAGACCGGTTGCTCGAAACCCGGGTGCTCTTGCACCGTGCTGATGGCTGGATTGCTTTGCCCTATGTCTGGAATGCAGAGCAGACTGAGGCTACGCTGAAAGTGGCGGGCAAACGAATACCGGTAAGCTTCGCGGACCCTTCCGGGAATAAGCGCGACATCAGCTATGCCGTGCCCAACAAGAACCAGTGCAAGGAATGCCATTCTTTGTCTGGCGCGGTAGTGCCGATCGGGCCGAAGATGCGTAACTTGCCGCATGATACGTTGGACATGTTGTTCAGTAATGCGATGCTCGAACAAACCGATCGCGATCATCCCCCCATACCGGATTTTGCCGATGCAGCCATGCCGCTTGAGAGCCGCGCGCGCGCCTATCTCGATATCAATTGTGCGCATTGCCACAACCGTGAGGGATCGGCGAGCAATTCGGGTCTGTTCCTGACCTATGAAGAGGAAGCACCGGTTCATATCGGTGTCGGAAAACGTCCGGTCGCGGCTGGGCGCGGTAGCGGTGGATTTGAATTCGCGATTGCACCGGGCGAGCCGGATCAGAGCATATTGATGCACCGGCTGAAAAGCCTGGAGCCTGGCGTTGCTATGCCGGAAGTGGGTCGGTCACTAGTGCATGAAGAAGGCGCGGCGCTGTTGACCGAATGGATCGCTGCGATGGAGAAGGAGTGATTGTCCCCCGCTATTTCTCGCGGGTCCAGTTCTGTCCCTGGCAGAAAAAGGCAATACAGCCCTTCACTTTCAGCTTTGACGGCGACCGCAGGCTCACTTCGGAGCGATAGCTTTTCCCGGTTTTGGGATCATAAATCCGCCCACGCCAGACTTTGCCGTCCAGTTTGAAACCGGATAGCACCGCTATACCCAGCAATTTGCGGCTGCGCAGTTTCTTATTCGGATTGTTGATATCTTTCTGGTCCACGCCATTGGGTGGTGTGACGAGATATTTATGTAACCGTCCACAGACCGTGTTACCGCATTTACCGATTTTGACGATTGCATCGCCGTCTTGCGTTACCCAATTGCCATTTATCGAGCCAGAGGCCAGTGCTGGTGTTGTCATCAACAGTCCACCAATCAACATAGCGGCCTTTACACTCTGAGACTGTTTCATGTGGTCCTGCCCTATATATTTCTAAGATATCTATTCTTTCGGCGATAGTGGCTCTTTGGTTACAACTGTCTGAACACGCCGGAATAACCGGCCTTTTTCTGCCCATAGGACAAACAAAAATGAAGCGCAGCCGCAAAGGAAAAATCCGATGACCAAGGGTAAGGTCGAACCGTCAAATTGAAGTCCAATGGCCGCACCAATTGCGGCTGATATCAGGGACCGTGTGAAATTCTGGAAGGACGACGCCACGCCAGCACTTCTGCCGAAGGGTTGCATCGCAATGGCACTGAAATTCGCGCCGGTAAAGCCAACCATACCCATAGAAGCGGCCAACAGAACAACGAACAGCGGAAGGGTGAGCCATCCCGACAGCGTGACAGCCAAATGGATGATCGCCACGAAGATGAAGAACAGAAGCGCCGCTTGCGATACGCGGCGCGCGCCAAATCGCATCACGATCCGGCTATTTATGAAATTGCCGAAAGCCATGGCAATGGCGTTGATGGCAAAGATGAAAACGAAAATATCGGCTGCATCAAATGTATCGGAAAATATCTGCTGGGCTGATGCGATAAAGGCGAATAGCGGAGCCATCATAAGGCCGCTGGCCAAAACGTGACCAACAGCGTTGCGATGCAGGATCACGCTCTTCCAGGCGCTTGTTACCGACGCCATGTTGATCAGCGTTTTGTCCTCAGGCCTAAGCGTTTCTGGCAAACGGATCAGCACCCATATCAATGCCAATGCGCCAAAGGACGACAGGACAATGAAAATCACCTGCCAGGGCGCGAAAACCAGCACGAGCTGGCCCAGCATGGGCGCCATGACCGGTACCACCATGAATACCATCATGATGGTCGACATGGTTCGGGCCATTGCGTCGCCCTCATAACGGTCGCGAATGATGCTGTTGGCGAGAACCCCCATGGCAGAGGCGGCCAGACCCTGCACAAAGCGCGCACCAAGCAAGAGGTTATAGTTCTCACTGAATGCACAAAGAACACCAAAGCCGACATAGATGGTGATAGTCCCCAAAAGTACCGGTTTTCGCCCGTAGCGATCAGCCAGTGAGCCGTAGAGGATCGATCCGATCGCCATGCCATAAATATAGGATGTGACAATCCATTGCCGGTCATTCGCGCCGGTCAGGCCAAAATCGTCCGAAATCAGGCCGAGTGCCGGCAGCATGATGTCGATAGCCAAGGCATTGAGCGACATCAGGCTGGCCATCATGATGACCAGCTCAAGGCGCCCCATTGGAAAAGGAAGAGATTTGTTACTCACTGGCGGGCTATGGCAACTAATATTCATCGTGGCTATAGGTGAAAATGCTATGGTCATTGGCCGACATGCAAACAGGGAGTTTTCGGGATCGTGAAAAACGGAAAGTTGTGGTTTTGGGGCGCGATTTTGGCGCTGCCGTTCATGGCAAGCCCGGCCGCCGCACAATTGCCAACGCCGCCGATTCCCGGCTGCCAATATGCCTATGGCAATATCTATGGCACCGCCGATGGCGCGGCCGCAGGCGAAGCGATGAAAACCTATAAAGGCGCGACAATCACTTCGCCGGAGCAGCTCGCTGGCTACTCCAAGGCCGCAGGCGACAAGACCATACTGATCGAAGGCGGTAATTTTTCTGGCTGGGATTTCACAGGCGTTGAATTGTCCAATATCTGTTTTGTGGAGAGTGACCTGCGCCGCACGGACTGGACCGGGGTGAAGGCGCCCGGCGTTGGTTTCATCAAATCAAATTTGGACGCCGCCGGAATGATCGGCGCAAATATGCAGGATATCCTGATCCGCAGCAGTATTTTTTCTCGGGTCGATGCCAAAGCGGTTGATTGGAGCAGCGGCAAACTGGATGGCGGTTGGGACGGTGATGTCGAAGGGCTCAATCTGGACGGCGCGAACCTGACCGGTTTCAAATTTGATTGCGGGATTACGGTTAGCGATGGTTGCCCGATAGGACGCAATGGCATTAGCGCGCAGGTCACAAATCTCGCCTTTGCCGATTGGAGCAGCTTTGGCTTTTACGATGCCAATCTGACCGGCGTGGTGTTGAACCAGACCATCATCAGCCCCCGCCAATTGACCCAATTTCAGGATGCCCGCCTGATGGGGCCGGTTTTTATATCTGGCGGCGATGAGAAAGTCATGGTGTTGCCCGAAACCTGGGCGGTGCTAATGGCTTCGGCATTGGCAGCACAGGAAAATGACGCGCCGTCCTTCGATTGCGGTAGGGCAAGGACCGATGTCGAGAAGGAAATCTGCGGCGAATATAACAGCGCCATGCGCTTCTATGACCGGCAAGTTGCTGCGCTTTACAAAGAGGTGCTCAAACGGGATCGCAGCGTGAAGGCCAGCCAGAAAGCGTGGCTGAAACGGCGGGATGCTTGCGGACTGGAACAATATCCAACCGATTGTCTGCGCCGCACCTATGATCAGCGTGTCGGCCATTTGATCGGGCTTGTGGGAGAGCAGGATTGGCTCAGGCCCGGTGAAGAAGCCTTGTTTTTGGAAGATGTTCTCCCGCTGACCGATGACATAAAACAGTCGCCAAGCTACATGCAACTGACGCCGATATTGGCCGGCGAAGCACGTGCGAGCCTGTTGGTTAAACGCAGCATGGACGGCAGTCTGGAAGCCTATGGCGATGCCATTGGTGCCAATGCCCATATTTGTGGACTCAGAGCAAAGGGTCTGCGCTTTGATCCGGCGACCGGCTGGTACAGCATAAAGCAGGAAAATGACGGAGTGACCCGCAATTTTCCGGTAATGCGCTATCATGACGGGCGCGTGGAAATCTATAAAAGCGGACAGTTGCGCGGTGATGGGGATGGTCCGATGATGGACTATGTCAGCTGCGGCGCGCGGGCGAGTTTTCCGCCGATGGTCAGGATGGCAGTTCCTGCGGCGGTTATGGAGCGATACCGCGAGGCCGCCGAAACCGAACGATGACGGAACAGATCGGCATCCGGAAAATCATCCACATCGATATGGATGCGTTTTTTGCCAGCGTCGAACAGCGCGATCACCCTGAACTGCGAGGCAAGCCGGTTGCGGTTGGCGGATCGGCGGCACGCGGCGTTGTTGCGGCGGCAAGCTATGAAGCACGGCAATTTGGTGTGCGCTCTGCCATGCCATCTGTCACCGCGAAACGGCGCTGTCCGGATCTGATTTTCGTCAAGCATCGCTTTGATGTTTACCGCGAAGTGTCGCAGCAGATCCGTGCGATATTCCGCAGCCATAGCGATCTGGTCGAACCGCTATCGCTGGACGAAGCCTATATCGATGTGACGCAAGACAAGATGGGGATTGGCAACGCCACCCGCATCGCCGAGATGATTCGCGCCGAGATCAAGAAGCAGACGCAACTGACCGCCAGCGCCGGCGTGAGTTACAACAAATTCATCGCCAAGATCGCGTCTGACCAGAACAAGCCCGATGGCATATGTGTCATCAAGCCACATCAGGGTGCGGATTTTGTCGCGCAGTTGCCTGTGCGGCGGTTCTTCGGGGTCGGTCCAAAGACTGCCGAGCGTATGGCCAAGCTTGATATCCATACGGGCACCGATTTGCGCGCCCAGTCGGAGGACTTTCTGCGCCAACATTTTGGCAAGTCGGCCGGTTATCTGTTTCGCGCCTCTCGCGGCGTAGACCACCGCGAGGTTAAACCCAACCGCATCCGTAAATCGGTTGGCGGCGAGCGCACCTACGGCAGTGACCTGGTCAATGATGCGGATTTGGAAGAAGCGATTGAGAAGATTATCGACATTGTCTGGAACAGTATCGAGAAAACGGGCGCGCGGGGGCGGACGGTGACGCTGAAAGCCAAATATGCCGATTTTAGACAGATCACCCGGTCCAAGTCTCTCGAACGCAATGTTGAAGGCAAGGCCGAGTTTGCCGATATTGGCCGCGAATTGCTCGCCAGCATCATGCCGGTGGAAAATGGTGTTAGGTTGCTGGGCCTGACGCTCGCGAATCTTGAGGGGGTTGATGAGGCCGAAGGTGAACCCGCCGAGGAAGAGGGGCAGGCAGTTTTTGAGTTTTAGAGAAGAGCCGGTAGCCCCACGCCCGTCATCCTGGCCGGTTCTGTCCAGCCAAGATGATGAAGCAATTGGAAACTTGTTTAGAACTTCGTGCCTATCTCAATACCATAGATACGCGGCTGATTTACAAACGTGGTTAGATTGTTGAAATCGATGCCGCCCACAGCTGACTCATCACCGGTTATGTTCCGTACAAAGCCGGCAATATCTATCTTGCCGTTTCCTGTGCGATAACCGACGCGCAACCCTCCTTCGAGCAGACTGTCGTCGCTAAACTCAACGGATTCGTACAGGAAGAAGTTGATCTTTGAACGGTAATACCAATCAGTAAAGGCATAAAGCTCGCCGCTGCCAAGCGGGATATTATAACCAGCGGTCCAGTTAACCGTCCAGCGAGGCGATTGCGGCAAAGTGTTACCATCTATCAAGAAATTATTGACGCTTCCGGCAACGGTAGGGTCCAGAACGGTGCATGGTGCACTGCAACCCTGAACCGCCAGATCATCGTCCTTGATCTCATTTTCGTTATAGCCAACACCAACGGTGAAAGTCAGATTTTCCACCGGGCGCGCTTCCAACTCTGCTTCAAAGCCATAGCCTTCGACATCATCAGCGTTCAGCAGAGTTGTAAAGTTTGAACCACCACCAACAGCCGTTAGCTGCAGATCTTCGGTATTGTAATAGTAGCCGGTCAGGTTGAACCGGGCGCGGCCATCCAGGAAGGTGGTTTTGATGCCCGCTTCGTAAGACATGGTGCGCTCATCCGTGGCGGTCGAAAGTGTACGACCAAAAGCCAGACGGCCTTGGATTGCAGGTGCACGATAGCCGCGGGCCGCACGGGCAAAAATATTGATGTCCGGGCTGACTTCATAAAGTGCGCTCAAGTCCCAGGTCAGCAAGTTAGCATCCACGCTGGTGCGCTGGAACGGAACGGGTCCGCCAAAATTAAGGAATCCGGGACGCGTGTCGACTGTCCGTCCAGCGACAAAATCGCGCTGATCATCATTATAACGCAGGCCGCCTTGCAGTTTCAGACCATTGTCGAATGCGTAAAATACCGATCCGAAGATACCGAAGGCTTCGCTGACCTGTCGCTGGCGGGCAATCGCTGCGGGGGTAACGTCCTGAGGGGCTCCGAAATCGAGCGTCGTAATGTCGAGGCGCTCGTTGAAATAAAAGCCACCAAACTGATAACCAAGACCTTCATCGTTGTTCGATGCAACGCGAATTTCTTGTGTATATTGGTTGAGGCTGGGGACATCATCCTGCGTCTGGGCTGAGAAGGGTATGGAACCTGGGCCGCCTGGCGGGGTGAATGGTAAATCGTTGCTAAAGCCGCCATCAATATCGCCGCGGCTCTGTAAATCGCCTTCCCAATAGGATGTAACAGAGGTCAGCGTAACCGGCCCGAAATCATATTCGACTGTCAGCCCGAGATTATAATTATTCAGTTTTTGAAAGTTTATACCGTCCGAGCGGGTCAAATCGCGCTCAAATTCTGTTCCGGGTCCGCCAAGGCCGACAAGATCGTTGCTGCCGGTGGCAACGCTGTTGGCTCGGAAAACAATCGCGGAACCGTCCATTGTGCGGACTTGCCCAACCAGCCTTGCGGTCAGTGGGCCATCTTCATACTGCAGCTGCAGACGGGCCGCGACGTCGTCATATCCGCCCAGATCATTGCCAGGGCCATTGTCGATATTGTCGATCCAGTCATCGCGATGCTGATAAAGCGCTGATAGCCGGACGGAGAAGCCATTGTCATCAGCAACACCGGCTGCGCCCTCGACCTGATATGTTCCCAAACGCGCTATACTGACCTTAGCATAGCCACCAGTTTCGCCGGGTTTCACCGTATCGAATTTCACAATACCAGCGGGCGTATTACGACCGAATAATGTGCCTTGCGGACCACGCAATACTTCAATCCGGTCCAGATCGAATACCGGGAAACCTTTGAGGATCGGGTTTTCCAGCACAACGTCATCATAGACGAGGCTAACCGGCTGTGATGCGTTGAGATCAAAGTCGGTATTGCCGAGGCCGCGAATGAAAAAACGCGGGAAGGTCCGGCCGAAAGAGCTTTCGATGTTAAGGTTTGGAACGCGGCCAGCCAGGCTGCGAATATCATTGCCGCCAGATTGAACGGCGTTAAGGGCATCGTTGCTCAATGTAGAAACAGACAGCGGTACATCCTGAATATTCTCTTCGCGCCGCTGTGCGGTCACGACAATCGTGCCGAGCTGATCATCATCCACGCCGGTCTCATCCTGTGCGAGGACGGGTTGTGATAGACCGCCCGCGAGCAAAGCTCCAGCAAGGGCGAAACGAGAAATGGCAGATACAGATATGCGGCGCATGGATGATCTCCGGCAATGACATTGATATTGGACTCGGAGAGTTTCCCTGTTCCCCGTGCGGCAACCCCTGACCGTCATGACCGCAATGGTCAAGTTTACGGCGGTGCTAAGGGACGGGATCGTGCGGAATCCCTCGCAACTGTTGCAATTGCGTTACAAAATGATCAGATTATTATGTCCAGCCCTCATTTATACCTAAATCTATTGCTGAGCCTTTTTCCATAGCTGCATGGCTGATAGTCGTTCCTTTGTGGGCAGGCCTAGGATATCTGCTTCAGAATATTCTTCATCTTCCAACCGTTCAAAGTTCCACTCTTGAAAGTCATCATATTTATATAGGACTTTAGTGGGGCTAACGGGATGTGCACCTGCCTCGTTTACGAGCCAGTGCCGGACTTCGGTGACGGCTTTTTGATAATCTCCATCGTGGGTGCTGATGTCGCATCCAGAGAGGTCGGACAAGGAAATACGATATCGGTAACTCTCTTCTTCAAGAACAAGGATTTTTTTGTCCTGTCTGCCATCCTTGCAAAATTTCTTGCAAGCATAATCAATGCCCAGCTCAAAAGGCATATTGAGGCGGTAGTATTCGCCCTTTTGGGACGCCTGCGACCGGCTAAGATCATGGATGGAGTATTTCGAACTCTCAATTAGCTCTTGAATCTTATCTAACCGGTTCTCAGTTGAATCCGTTCGCTCATTTGCGATTCTTGGATAAAAACCAAAATATATCACGCAAAAAGCAATTGCTTCCAGTATTGGTTCATAATCTTCATCAAATGGGCAATTTATGAAGACAGATTTTTCAAATTCAGGTTCTGCCAAAATCAACCCTTTGGTGGGTGAGGGTCATTACCGTATGAATCTCTATCTCTTATCCGGCCGTCACGGCCATGAATGTATAATTCAGTTTTCTGCTTTTTCGCTATTTCCCTAGCTTTTCGAATAGCTTCTTTTTGTGTTTCAAACACACCACTGGCCTTAGAAGCACCTGCTCTTCTAACGCTCCATTTTTTGCCTTTTGGTACGACATGTTGTCCATCCACAGCCATGGCATAAAACTCCTTCAAACTCTCATGGTAGCTACTAATATAGTAAAGAATCTCAAATATTCTACCGGTTTGATTGACACATCCGGTCTCAAAAACTCATTTCGTCATAAATGTGCGATAAATCGCCATTCCACTCGCCATGATAGCGTTCCAGCAGCTGTGCCGCCGGGGATTTGCCCTTGGCGACCACGTCGCGCAGCGGATCGAGAAAGCCGCTTTCATTATCGCCGCTGGTGTTAAGGCGGCCGCGGGCAGTCAGGCCAGCAGAGGCGATATCGAGAATTTCGCTCGCCAGATCGAGCAGCTTGCCACCGTTCGGAAGCGGCGCGCTTAGGCCTTCTTTTGGCACAGCGTCGCGCAGGGCTTCACGCTCTTCCATGCTCCAACCCTTGACCCGGTCCCATGCGGCGTCGAGCGCGGTCTGGTCATAGAGCAAGCCAACCCAGAACGCAGGCAGGGCGCAGATCCGGTTCCACGGCCCGCCATCGGCGCCGCGCATTTCGAGGAAGCTTTTCAGGCGCACTTCGGGGAAGGCAGTCGAAAGGTGATCATTCCAGTCGGCCATGGTCGGCTTTTCACCGGGTAAGACGGACAATTCGCCTTTCAGGAAATCGCGGAAGCTCAGCCCCGCTGCATTGATATATTTGCCCTCGCGAAAGACGAAATACATCGGAACGTCGAGCATATATTCCGCATAGCGTTCATAACCAAAGCCCTCTTCAAACACGAAAGGCAGCATGCCGGTGCGATGCGGATCGGTGTCGGACCAGATATGGCTGCGGAAGCTTTCAAAGCCATTGGGCTGATTTTCAGTGAATGGCGAATTGGCGAACAGCGCGGTGGCGAGGGGTTGCAGGGCCAGACCGACACGGAATTTCTGCGCCATGTCGGCTTCGCTGGCATAGTCGAGATTGACCTGGATCGTGCAGGTGCGCAGCATCATGTCGAGGCCGAGATTGCCGACAGTCGGCATATGGTTCAGCATGATGCCGTAACGCCCCTTGGGCATGATCGGCAGCTCGGCGCGGGTCTTGTCCGGCCACATGCCCATGCCAAGGAAACCCTTGCCGGTTTTTTCGCCTATCGCTTTGACTTGCTGCAAATGGCGCCCGGTTTCGTTGCAGGTCTCGTGCAGATTTTCGAGCGGCGCACCGGATAGCTCTAACTGTCCGGCCGGTTCCAGGCTGACCGTGCCGTCATCCCCGGCCATGGCGATGACTTTGCCGTTTTCTTCTACCGGCTTCCAGCCGAATTCCTGAAGCGCCAGCAGCAGGTCCTTGATCCCGCCAGGCTCGTCATAGCTCGGGGCATGATGGTCGGTGGTACAATAGACAAATTTCTCATGCTCGGTGCCGATGCGCCACTGCTCTTTTGGCTTCTCGCCGCCTTGCATCGGTTCGATAAGCTGGTTGACATCCTCGATCACAGGATCGTTGCTATTTGAAACTTGTCTCGTGCTCATCATTTGCGTTTAAGCAAGTGTCCGAAATATCGCTAGAAATATTTTGTTCGGGCGGGAGAAGAAATTGCGTGGGGGTGGAGTTTTTATTTTACCTCAAGGATGGCACCAGACCGATGCGAAGCGGAGGCAAGGCCGACTGGCCGCCGCGCCTTATTGGCGCGTAGCCAAGGCGACGGATGTCGCCGCCCGGCGCTTGAGGTCAAACAAATAAATCCTCAAACCAACCACTTAACCGCAACAAAGCCGCCAACGAACAATATCCCGCCGAGTGTGGTCGCCAGCGCAAAATTCTTGTCGATCCATTCTTTCATCGGTGCGCCGAACTGGGCAAGCAGAACAGCAACAAGGAAGAAGCGAGCGGATCGCGCTATAATGGCTGCAAAGATCAGGATGTAGAGCGGCATGGAGGTGCTGCCCGCAGCTATAGTGATCACCTTGAACGGCAATGGCGTAAACCCGGCGAGCAGGACGACAATCCAGCCCTGCTCGTTAAAATTCTGGGCAAATAGGTCGAATTTGTCAGTCACGCCGTAAAATTCAAGGATCGCTATGCCGACGGTTTCGAACAGGAAAAAGCCGATGGCATAGCCGAGCAAAGCCCCCAACACTGACGAAACGGTGCAGACAAAGGCGTACCAATAGGCGCGTTCCGGCTTGGCCAAACACATCGGCGCCAGCATGACATCGGGCGGAATGGGAAAGAAGCTCGACTCTGCAAAGCTGATCCCTGCAAGCCACTTGGTCGCTTGCGGATGACCGGCCTTGTCGAGCATCCATTCGTAAAGGCGTTTGAGCATTATTTATAAGACCTCAGGCGCCGGGCGGGCACATCCGTGCCCTTGGCTACGCGCCATAAGGCGCGGCGGCCGGTCGGCCTTGCCTCGCTGCGCTCGGACGATGCTCTCGAGGTTCGCGCCAGACAGATAAACTCTAGGTTGCCACCAATCCGACGCGAAGCGGAGGCAAGCGCGACTGCGCGCCCGAGCTTATGCGAGGAAAGCCAAGCGGGCGGATGCCCGCGCCCGGCGCTTGAGGGTAAAAAAATCAATGCCCTGCTGCCCCCGACACTTCCTCTTGCAGTTCTTTCGGCGTTTCCCGGCCGTGGTCGGTGCCCGCTGTCCGGTTGCCCTTGGCGAGGGCAAAGACCACGCCGGACAAGGCAAGCAGGGCTACAATATTCGGCAGCGTCATAACGGCGTTCGAAATATCGCCCAGGCGCCAGACCAGTTGCAAGGGTGCGAAGGAACCGAAGAAGATCACCACGCACCACAGGACGCGCCAGATAAAGTGCAGTTTTTTCTCGCCGCTCAGGCTCGCACCGGGGAGCAGGTCGTAAAGATAGGTAATCGCGCGCTCGCCATAATAGCTCCAGGTAAGCAGGGTCGTGAACACGAACAGGATCAGCGCGACCGAGACAATCAACGTGCCAATCGGAATACTGAACACTTCAAACGGGAAGGCTGCACCATAAGCGCCCGATGTCATGGCAAAACCATTGAGGTCAGATTGCCAGGCGTGTTCGACCACGGTTTTGACGCCATTGGCATCAGTCACGGTAAAGTCGCCAGCGACCGTCAGCATGACCAAGGCGGTCATGGTGCAGATCACGATGGTATCGATAAACGTGCCCATCATCGCAAAACGGCCCTGTGCTGCTGGATCATTGGTCTGTGCCACCGCGTGCGCAATCGGGGTGGAACCCTGACCTGCTTCGTTAGAAAACAGCCCGCGCGCCACACCGGCGCGAATGGCAATCATGATCATCGCGCCAAGGAAACCACCGGCTGCGGCGTCATAGCCAAATGCGCCTGCAAAGATGCGGGAGAAGGTTTCCGGCAGATAAGGCAGGTTGATCATCAAGGCGATAAAAGCCATCACAAGATAAGCCGCGGCCATCCACGGAACGATTGTTTCAGCGACTTTACCGATGGATTTGATGCCGCCGATAATGACTGCAAATACTGCGACCGCAGCAACCGCACCGCCAATCCATTCTTCGACCCCGAACAGCTCATTGGCGCTGTCGCCCAGACTATTGGCCTGAATACCGTTGCCGGTAACCAGCGCTGAAAACAGGGCGCCGATACAGAAAAGCACCGCCAGCCAGGTCCATTTCGGGCCGAGGCCAAGGGTAATATAAGTCATCGGTCCACCGCGATAGGTGCCGTCTTCGGCCTGTTCGCGGAAACGGATGGCGAGCGACCCCTCGGCAAAGGCGAGCGCCATGCCGAACAGAGCGGTGATCCACATCCAGAAAATCGCACCCGGACCGCCCAGCGTAATAGCCGTCGCAACGCCCGCGAGATTGCCGGTTCCCACTTGCCCGGAAAGGGCTGTCGAAAGGGCGGCGAAGGGAGAAATCTCACCCGCGCCCTTACTGTCGGATTTCTTGAACAGACCAGCAAGAGCAGGGAACAGGCGGCGCAGCGGATAGCCGCGCAAACCGATCATGAAATAGATGCCAGCGCCAAGCAAGATGATGACCATCGGCGGAATTGGCTGGCCAGCAATTGCTATAACCGCTTCGCCATTCCAGGTCCCGCCCCAGATAAAGTCCGATACATTGGTGACCGGCTGAATAGCCGCTTCAAACCCCGAAACTGGCGCTGTACTCACTCATATTCTCCCCGTATCGCGCATTTGGCGCTGAAAACTCCACCCCGTTCGGGCTGTAATTTAATTACAATCGCAACAGGATTAGCAGCCACGCCGTTTTTGGCAAATGCTTTTGCCAATCGCGTGTGAAAGCCTATGATAAAGTTAGAAAATCAAAACCAATATCATGATTCTTTGACAGATGGAGCAGCGCAAATGAGCGACCAGACAAGCAGCCTATGGGTTAAAAAGGCCGATCTTCCACAAAGCGAGTGGCACGCCGGACCTCCGCCGGAGCTTGGCGAAGGTCAGGTTTTGCTGGAGATCGAGAAATATGCGCTGACGGCCAACAACATCACTTATGCTGCGGTGGGTGACGGCTTTGGCTATTGGAATTTCTTCCCGACCGGGGATGCGGACTGGGGTATTGTGCCGGTCTGGGGCTTTGCCAAAGTGGTGGCTTCGCAAAATGCCGATATCGCGATTGGCGAGCGGGTTTACGGCTATCTGCCAATGGCCAGCCACTTGGTTGTATCCCCGGGCAATGTTACCGAGGCGGGATTTGTCGATCATGCCGAACATCGTCAAGGGCTGGCGATCATCTATAATCAATATCACCGTCTCGGCACCGATGAAGGGCAGATGGAAGAGGAACGCGCGCTCTATCAACCGCTGTTCACGACCAGCTTTTTGATTGAAGATATGATGCGCAAAGCCGCCTGGCATGGCGCGGAGGCGGTGCTGCTAACCAGTGCTTCGTCCAAAACGGCGCTGGGTCTGGCGGTGGTTGCCAAGAATCTCAGCCCCGATATCAAACGCATCGGTCTGACTTCAGCTGGCAACAAGGCGTTTGTGGAAGGAACCGGGCTTTATGATGAGGTGCTGACCTATGATGATCTGTCCAGCGCGGATGCATCGCAGAATATCGTATCGGTCGACTTTGCCGGCAACAGTGCGCTGCTTACCGCGATCCACGCGCATTGGGATGTCAATCTGAAGTTCAGCTCCATGGTGGGGGCCACTCATTTTGAGGAACGCAAGGGTACAGGCGACCTGAAGGGCCCTGCGCCGGTGCTGTTTTTCGCGCCAACAGTGGCTGAAACGCTGATGAAAGAAGTCGGCCCAGCGACGTTCCGCGCGATGGTGGATGAACAATTTGCCGCTTTTGTTGCGAGTGTGGCGAACCACCTTTCGGTTGAGCATCTCTCTGGGCAGGATGCCTTGCGAAGCGCCTATCTCGAGATGCTGGCCAACAAGGTTGCACCCAATCGCGGTTTGATCTGCGCGCTGGGCTGAGGTCGAAAAAGCGTTGCTTATCAACACAGAAGGGCAGATAACAGCCTGAACGGGGTCGCGCCTAGGGGACGACATGACTGAAACACCGGTTTCCGGCCCAAATTTGGCCCGCCATGCGCTATTTGATGGCGTGTCGGAGGCGGCGCTCGATGCACTGGAATCGGTGTCCACGCTGAAGCGCGTATCAGGCGGCGAAAATCTCGTCGTGCAGGGCGATGACGCCGACGCGCTCTATTTTGTCGAATCCGGGCGGTTCCGCGTGGTGGTCAACAAGGTTCATACTGTCGCACATATCGAGGCCGGAGAAGCGGTTGGCGAACTGGCCTTTTTCGCAGGCGGCAAGCGCACCGCCGATGTGATTGCGACGCGCGATTCGGTTGTGCTGGAAGTATCGCGCAAGGCGTTTGACAATATCGCCCTTGATCATCCGGAACTGACCCAGGCAATGCTGAAACTGGTATCGGAGCGGCTTGTCGTCGCCACAGCGCGCACGGCATCGGTATCAACCGGAACACCGCGCGTAATTGCCTTGCTACCCGCCGGAACCAGTCAATTGCCTGACGGTTTACTGTCGCGGTTGGCCGCCGCCTTTGAAGCGGTGTTGAAAGACGACACTCCAATCATCGCAGTCGATCAAGGGACAAATGAAGCCTCTGACGGTGCGGCCTATCAGGCTTGGCTGGCGGAGCAGGAAGCCAAGGGTGCATATGTTCTCATTGACGGTAGCGGGTCGGAAGAATGGGGCGGTCAGGTCTGCCGCAATGCCGATGCGCTGGTCATGGTCGGCTGTCCGGGGCGGGCCGAACCCGAACCCAATGCTATGGAACAGACGGCAATGCGCTGGATTGCTCCGCCGCAGCGGTCCCTGTTGCTGGTGCGGGAGAAGGCCGACAAAACGATTACCAAGAGCGCGATCTGGATCGATCCGCGCGAACCGAAACTACACCATCATGTTGCTCTTGATAGCGATGCCGATTTCGCCAAGGTCGCTCGCTTCCTCACGGGTCGTGCGGTCGGCTTGGTACTTGCTGGCGGCGGCGCGCTGGGCTGCGCGCATCTGGGTGTCGTGCAAGCGTTGAGACAGGCCGATATCCCCATCGACTTTATCGGCGGGGCCAGCGCAGGGGCGGCGATGGGCGGCGCAATTGCGCGAGGGATGACGGTTGAAGAGACCCTCGACCAGATGGAAGCGATGTTCATCAAGGCCAAGGCGATGCGGCGGCTGACCCTGCCGCTCTATTCATTGCTTGATCCCACGGTGTTCGATGCTGAGCTGCGTCAGCGATACGGGACCAAGGATATTGCCGATCAGCCGATAAATTTCTTTGGCGTTTCGACCAACCTGTCAACCAACGGCCTGCACGTCCATCGGCGCGGGCCGCTATGGGAATGTGTTCGCGCATCAGGATCGCTGCCAACGATATTGCCGCCCTTTATCGATAGCGATGGCAATATTCTGGTTGATGGCGGTGTGCTCGACAATGTGCCGGTCAAGGTCATGCACGGCCTGAAAACTGGCCCCAATATCGTGGTGTCACTGGGTGATCCGGACGAGATCTGGCGCACCGATGTCGAATATGAAGATATCCGCGGGCGCTGGACATTGATGAAGGACGTGCTGCTGCGCAAAAAACGTGAGGCGGAGTTCCCCTCGATAGTCGAGATCATGTCCCGGTCGATGGTGGTGGCAAGCCGGATGGCATCGAAAGAAATGCTCGGCGATCAGGACCTGCTGGTGAACCCCCCAATCATCCCCGACATGCAGATTCTCGATTGGCATCTGGGGCGTGAGCTGGCCGAGATGGCAGAAGAATATATCACCAGCCAGGTGATCGAAAGCGCAGGCCTGAAACATTTGTAATTGCTTGCCGCGCGCGGCAAGCTTGGTACGGGCAATCGAATACACGCATCAAGTACCTGCAAAAAAGGGGAGGATTTTGCGCGGCGTCTGCATTAAACAGCGATTCCCCCGATATCAGGATGACTTATGACTCCCACCACCAATCCCCCACAAACTCTTGAGTTTCAATGTGAATGCGGCGCCATTCACGGTGTTGTGCGCGAATCCTTTCCGCCAACCGGCCGCCGTCTGGTTTGCCATTGCAACGATTGTCAGGCCTTTGCCCATTATCTGGGCAGGGAAAAACAGATGTTGGACGACCATGCCGGGACGCATGTCTATCAGATGGATTCATCGAAATTCACCATCAGCAAAGGAAAGGACAAGCTCGCCTGTGTCACCGTTACCGGCGGACCGCTGCTGCGCTGGTATTGCGCGACCTGTAAAACACCGATTGCCAATACGCTCAGCTCCACGCGCTTTCCGTTTCTTTCGTTGATCCTGTCGGCCTTTGATCAGGGAAAAACCGATGCGGTGCTGGGATCGGGCGTTGAGCATGTCGCGATACCATCTGGCGCAGGCGATCCCGGCAAGGTCAAGACCGCAGGAATGGCGGGCATGTTGTGGCAGCTGCTGGTCCGCGCGATCAAGGCGCGGTTCAACCCGGAGCTAAAAAAAACACCGCTGTTTGATGATGATACCGGCAAACCTCTCGCTGTGCCGATCAAGCTGGAGCGTTCAGAACGGCTGGCGATTGACGAAAAGGCCGATATTTACCGCGAGGTTTTGGCAGAGGCGCAGTAGGCGATTGTACCGGTTCACGGAGCCTAAGGACGGGAGCAAACCGTTTGTGGCTCTTTCGTCCCATTCAGATTAATCTAACCCAGCTTTCGTATCCGCTATGGGCGCAAAAGCGGACATAGGCACCATCCTAATTCAGATAGAATATTCTAACACCAATCGGGCCCGGCCCCACAATGGCTTGATGGAATTTCAGATTGTCATAAGCGCTTTTCGCTAGTGATGTTCCATAGCCTTCCGCTGGATAGTCCCCTTGCATATCAAATTGCTGATTGCCATTCTCATCGTGGAAAACGGAAACTGCATATGCCTTGTCTGCTAGGTCAGGAAACTTTGTAGTTATCCGTCTTGTAGATGCGGGGAGTTCTGCAAAGCCGACCGCCTGCTGGTAGTCATAGCTTGCGTAAGCGGCGGCATTGTCGAACACCATAATGTAGATCTTTCCCTTCGAGTTGCGAACGCCGTTAATGGAAACAGTTAGGTATGGATTATTGGTCTGCTCGGCGGAAACCGAAGTCTCAAGCTTTGAATCTTGAGTATTTTCAGTTTTCGGCACCGGTTTCGACACAGCAATGCCATCAGCCACTGCTTTTCCATTTGTTTGACCGAGCTTGGCCAGGCTAGCTGTCCACGCGCCGCTCATCACAAGGGCGGCAGTTGTCAGCACAGCGGCAACTCTCTGTTTGTTGGTCGGCATAAATTATCCAGTGCTAGTTTTTAGATTTGGCGGACAGTTCGACCGGTATTGACGCTGGTTCAAACTCCGGAGGGCCAAAGAAATAGCCGGCTTTGTTGCGCCAGCCCCTGGCTGTAATCACGTTCTTTCCAACACGATATATTCCATGGAAGAAGGCGATTAAGGGGTTGTTGCTGTTGATTGGTTTGACCAGGCCATAGACAACAGGTGCCTTTTCTTCGGCGAATGTTCCGAAGATCCGGTCCCAGATGATGAAGATCCCGCCATAGTTGGTGTCGAGATATTCAGGATTTGAACCATGATGCACGCGGTGATGTGATGGCGTGTTCAAAATCAACTCAATCGGCCGGGGGAATTTTTTGATCGTCTCGGTATGCAGCGCTGTTTGATATAGCTGCACAAAAATCTCTGCGAAGGCGACCACAATGGGATTGAAGCCAAGCAAAACCATTATCACCGTACCGAACATCGGCCACAATCCGTCCATGGGACCAAAGCGATAAGCGACCGAAATGTTGAAATGCGGAGAACTATGATGGACGCTATGTGTTGCCCATGCAAAGTTGAATCGGTGCATGCAGCGATGTTCCCAATAATAGAGCAAGTCGGCGATCACGATACATATCAGAATGGTTGCCAGATTGGTTTCAATCTCGAACAGGGCGAATGAATAAGCGCCGTACACTGCAAAAACATAGAGCCCACCAAGGAGTAGAAAATTTACACCGACAAACATGGCGAGCGTGATGTAGTTGGTGATTGTATCGCCAACCAGGTTCCAGCTGATCCGACCCCTCATGGCATAGCGAACAAATTCAAGCGCCAGAAATATCAATGCGCCAATGAAGAACCAGTTGTTGAGCGTAGCATCCCAATATTCAACAAGGCTTGGACTGATATTGTCCAAAAGTGCATTCACCATATTGCTCCAACCTGCGAATCGAGTTTAAATTATCAGACTTGATAATCTTTAAATATGCTTCTATTATAAATTGTCAACGGTGATAATCTATGGAGTGTGCATGCCGCGTCCTGATATGAAAGAACAGCGCAAGGCAGAAATTCTGGAAGCTTTTGAAAACTGCGTCGCTCGCTATGGCGTGGAAGGTGCGACGCTTGAGCGGATCGCTGATGAAGCGGGTTTGGCAAGAGCATTGATCCGTCACAATGTTGGCAATCGCGAAGATTTGCTGGCGGCTCTCATCAAGCGATTTTTTGATAGATCGACTGAAAGTACGAAGCAAATGGTTGCTGCATTACCATCGCAAAACCCTTCCCGGACATTGGTCGATTGGCTGTTCGATCCCGCCTACTCCGATCCCAAGCAGGTTCTGATAACCGAAGCATTGATTGCATCAGCAGCCAATGACAAAGCGCTGGCAAAACGTCTGCGGAACTGGACCGATGGTTTTGTTGGGTCGATAGAAAATGTGCTGAGTGCAGAGTTTCCGAAAGCATCAAAGGAAGCGACTGCCGCTGTGGGAGCGGGTATCACGGGGGTCTATTTTAACATTGACAGCTTTGCGCTTCTCGGCCCGATGAAAAAACTGCGCGCCGCATCGAAAGCTGCGGCCTTGCGTTTGATAGATAGCCTGGAGAACGAGAGATGAACCGTATCCCGCGCGAAGCCTATGTTGATCAGGACTGGTTTGATCAGGAACAGTCCGCACTATTTGCCAACAGTTGGGCGTTTGTCGGGGTGAGGTCCGATTTTGCAGATGCCGGGGATTATCATGCAGTCCAGCAAGGACGTTTTCCTATTGTGGTCATTCGCCTGACCGATGGTTCTCTGGCGGCATATCACAATATTTGCCGACACCGCGGCACAGTTCTGCTTGAGGGCACTGGCAATACGGGAAAAGCCATCATTTGCCCTTATCATCGCTGGACATACGATATTGGCGGTAAGTTTCGCTGTGCCCCCAATATGTCGAGCTGCTTCTCCGATCTGGACCGCAGCGCAATGGCGTTAAAGTCGGCATCTGTCGGCATCTTCAACAATTTGATTTTCGTCAATTCTGATCCAGAGGCAGATTTTCAGAATTGGATAGCGCCCATCACCGATAAGGCATGGCCGCATGACCTGAATGCAGAGGATGTAAAGGAAGCAGCGCCGCTTCTTTATGATATGAAGTGTGGTTGGAAGGTCTTTGTCGAAAACGCGATTGACGGCTACCATCTGTCATACTTGCATGAGAACACTTTGGGTGGCCCAAAACCGGATGAAAATATCTGGGAGCGTCACGGAGATCAGCTGATCTGGTACGCGCTTGATGAAGCCGGATTGCGGCACTCTATGCCAGCCAAATCGCGCAAAGAATTTTCGGATTATTGGACGAAACAAATAGCGGCGACTAAGGACAAGGAATTTGGCGGTGTCTATTATCTGTTTCCAAACATATTGATTACAGCGACGCCTTACACATTCAGCATTTCATGGCTTGAACCGGTTAGCACTGGATGCTGTCACTTGCATGTTCGTCACTGGACCGGTCCAGGACAAAATCGTAATGATCGCAAGCATATTCCAGGATTTGATCCAAAAACCGGAATCATATCTTCTGGCAACTGGACTAAGCCGGCATTGGAATCAGGCGACTTCCAAACTGAAGATGTCTGGATTTGTGAAAAAAATCAAAGAGGGTTGGAGTCACCTGCTTATGACCATGGCCCACTTGCGGAAGGGCCTGGTGCGGAGGACCCCATCCTTTGGTTTCATGATGCGTTGGTCAAAGCCATGGCATAGAAATGCAACCTCCGCTTTCGGGATAAAGCAACCGCTGGTTCCCCGACCTTCAAATTTTTTCTATAACCAAATAGGCACAAAATACTTGACATCGTCACGCTGTTTAGGTACAAATCAGGAACATCGAGAAATTGTGATTCGGGCCGGGCGGCTCTGAACCGCCGGTTTGGCCTCACCACAGGGCTGGCCCGGGGTTTTCAGCGTGCCGGCCCTTTTTAATGCCCGCGATCCCACGTGATCCGGGCGTGAGGATAGATATGGCTGAAACACATGAAGACTCCCGGCCCGGTGACGTTGCTCCGGAGCCCGGAACTGATCTGCGCGCGGATCACAAGGCAACCCGGCAGCGTACCTTTCTGGAGCATCTGGCGATCACGTCGAGCATTAAGGAGTCCGCTGCGGTTGCCGGGATCGCCAACAGCACGCTCTATTTATGGAGAGACACCGACCCTGATTTTGCCGCTGCGTGGCTGAAGGCGCTGGCGGAGGGCTATGCGCTGCTGGAAATGGAAATGCTGGAGCGCGCCCGTCACGGGGTCGAGCGCAAGATCTATCACCACGGCAAGCATGTCGGAACGGTGCGCGATTATGACCACAAAACCGCGCTGCAACTGCTGCGCATGCACAAGGAAACCGTGGCTCTGGTCCGTGCCGCGCAGGCGGAGCAGACGGCGAAAGAGGAACCGGCAGAGGATAGGCTGGAGGACAAGCTGAAAAAGATCAACGTGCGTTTGCGGGCCTTTCGGGCAGAGCAGCGGCGAAGAAAGGCAGCGGAACAAGATCCTGATCACCGCGAAAGGAACGGTGCGGTGCATGGAAGGTGATGTGAGAACGGCGGCCGAGATTGGCGCGCTGAAAGACGATGAGCTGGCGTTTGTTCTGGGCGAGATGGATCGCAAGACCCGCTTGCAATATGAAGCCAGCTGGCACCACTGGGCGCGAGACGAACAATTGGCACCCGCCGGTGACTGGACCACATGGTTGATCATGGCTGGGCGCGGTTTTGGCAAGACCCGGGCTGGGGCTGAATGGGTTCGCGAAATTGCCGAGGCCGATGGCAGCGCGCGCCTTGCTCTGGTCGGTGCGAATTTTGCCGAGACCCGGATGGTGATGGTGGAGGGAGAAAGCGGGCTTTTGTCGATCGCTCCGCCAAACAACCGCCCGCTGTGGGAGCCGTCGTTAAAGCGTCTGCGCTGGTCAAATGGCGCCGAGGCTTATCTCTATTCGGCCGCGGAACCAGAAGGTTTGCGTGGGCCCCAGCATAGTCATTCATGGTGCGACGAGATTGCCAAATGGGCGAACAATGCCGGACAGGCGCTGGCTACCTGGGACAATCTGAAAATGGGTTTGCGGCTGGGCCGCGCGCCCAAAATCGCGGCGACGACAACGCCAAGGCCGGTGCCGCTGGTACGGGCGCTGGTCAAGGATAGTGGGGTCAAAGATAGCGGCACGGTGATTACGCGGGGCGGTACCGAAGACAATGTTGCAAACCTGCCCGCGGCTTTCATTCAGGTGATGAAGGCCGACTATGACGGCACGCGGCTGGGGCGTCAGGAGTTGAACGGCGAGCTGATCGAGGAACTGGAAGGCGCGCTCTGGACACGTGCGATGCTGGAGGAGTGCCGGGTCGTTTGCGACGAAGCCAGCCAAGTGGTTCGCATAGTCGTCGGTGTTGACCCGCCCGCCTCGCAAACCGGAGATGCCTGCGGGATCATTGTCGCTGCTTTGTGTGCGGACAATAAAGCCGTGATTTTCGCGGACAACAGCGTCGAGAAGCCCAGCCCTGAAACATGGGCAAGAGCGGTCGCGGATGCGGCCGGGATCTGGGGCGCCGACCGTGTGATTGCGGAGGCCAATCAGGGCGGAGCGATGGTGAAGTCGGTGCTGCAGGCGGCAGACATTTCGCTGCCGGTGCGGCTGGTCCACGCCTCCCGCGGCAAGGTGGCCCGGGCCGAACCGGTGGCGGCGCTTTATGAAGCAGGGCGGGTGCTCCATGCCGGTACGTTCCCGCGTCTGGAGGATGAGCTGTGCGGGCTGCTGATTGGCGGCAGTTATGAAGGGCCCGGGCGATCACCGGATCGCGCGGATGCGCTCGTCTATGCGCTGACGGAACTGATGTTGGGGCGGCGTAGAGAGCCAAGGGTACGGGTTTAGAGATTGGATGGAGTTTTGTGCTCCGCACTCGATGCGGAGCGCGGGTGAGGATTCTTTATTAATCCCTCAGGCGCCGGGCGCGGGCATCCGCCCGCTTGGCTTTCCTCGCATAAGCTCGGGCGCGCAGTCGCGCTTGCCTCGCTGCGCTCGGAAATATCCTCTGTAACTGGCACCGGACCGACGCGAAGCGGAGGCAAGGCCGACCGGCCGCCGCGCCTTGTGGCGCGATAGCCAAGGCGACGGATGTCGCCGCCCGGCGCCTGAGGTCCAATAAAAAACTCTCGCGCCCGGCGCTTGAGGTCAAATAAAAAAGGACAACAAACATGAAATTCTGGGAAAACATCTTGCTCGCTTTAAAGAGCGGTGGGCAGCAAGCAAAACCGCCTTTGGGGCGCAGCTATATCGGCACCTATGGAGGTGCCGTTTTTTCGGGAGAAGCGCCCTTTTCTTATGAGGGTCGTGTGCGCGAAGCCTATGTCGACAATGCCATCGCGCAGCGCGCGGTGCGGATTGTTGCTGAAGGCGTTGGCGGTGCGCCGCTTGCGCCGATGGAGGAAAAGCTTGCGGCGCTCGTGAACGCAACCAGTGCGGGGCAGTCGCTCCTTGAAACCATCGCTGCGCATCTGTTGCTACATGGTAATGCATATGTGCAGATAATGTACGCGCCTGATGCCAAAGGTGTCGAGAGACCGGCTGAACTGTTTGCCCTGCGACCCGACCGGATAACGATTGAGCCGGATGAAAAGGGCTGGCCGGTCGCTTATGTCTATCGCGCGGGCGAGCATCAGACCCGTTTTGCCGCACAAGATGAAATGGGACGGCCTGCAATTATTCACATCAAGGCTTTTCATCCGACCGATGACCATTATGGCCTTGGCTGTCTCGGCGCTGCAGCCAAGGCAGTGGCGGTGCACAATGCTGCGGCTCAGTGGAACAGGGCTTTGCTCGATAATGCCGCGCGGCCATCAGGCGCGTTGGTCTTTGATCCCGGGCCGGATGGGTCGGCCCTGTCGTCGGACCAGTTTGACCGGCTCAAGGCCGAGATGGATGCGAGCTTTGCCGGGGCTGGCAATGCTGGGCGGCCGATGCTGCTCGAAGGCGGCCTGAAATGGCAGAGCATGAGCATGACCCCGGCAGACATGGATTTTGTGGCTTTGAAAGCAGCCGCGGCGAGAGAAATTGCACTGGCGTTCGGAGTGCCGCCGATGCTGCTCGGGCTGCCCGGGGACAATAGCTATGCCAATTACCGCGAAGCCAATCGGGCATTGTGGCGGCTGACAATCCTGCCTCTGGCCGGGAAGATCTTGGACGGGCTGTCTGTCGCGCTGGGAGCCTGGTGGCCGGAGGCGAAGCTGGCGATCGACCGCGACCAGATACCCGCACTGTCGGAGGATCGGGAACGGTTGTGGCAACAGGTGAGCGAAGCGGATTTTCTGTCGCCGGAAGAGAAGCGCAGCCGTCTTGGAATAGATTAGAGGTTGGAAGTTTATTTATTTTGCCTCAAGCGCCGGGCGCGGGCATCCGCCCGCTTGGCTACGCGCCAATAAGGCGCGACGGACGCCATTTGATTTTGGCGCCCTTGCCTCGCTACGCTCGGACGATGCTCTTGAAAGTTGCGCAGGAGGTCGCACTGATCCGACGCACCGCGTCGGCAAGCGCGCCCGCGCGCCCGAGCTTATGCGAGGTAAGCCAAGCGGGCGAATGCCCGCGCCCGGCGCCTGAGGGAATAAAAAAAGGAGTCATCAAAAAAATGCAAAACGAAGAAATGCTCGCTCGCCTGGTAGCGCAGGCGGAAGGCGATGGAGCTGATCTTGTGACGCTCCGCGCGATAGTGGAGGAAGCGACCGATAGCGGTGCGGAGCGCGTACTCGACCGGCTGGGTCTTGCCGATCACAAGGCGCCTGACGATCTCGACGAGCTGCGCGAACTGCTCCGTGCCTGGCGCGATGCCAAGGCGAGCGCCTGGAAAGCGGCGATCACCTGGGTTATTCGCGGTGCGCTGGCGCTGCTTCTGATCGGGATCGCCATGCGCTTCGGGTTCGGGAATCTTGTCACGTGAGCGCCATCCGCTTTGCCGGTTACGCCGCCATCTTCAATCGTATCGACCGAGGTGGCGATATCATTCGGCCGGGTGCTTTTGGCATGCTGGCCGAGGGGCTATCGCTGCCCCTGCTCTGGCAGCACCGACCGGAAAACCGCATCGGTAGTATAAGCTACGCTCGTGAAGACCAGCGCGGCTTGCGCGTTATCGGAACCCTGTCGACCGCCAGTCGGGCCGGGCGAGAAGCGGCGATGATGCTGGCAGGAAATACCGTAAAAGGCCTGAGTTTTGGTTATCGTGTCAAGCAGGCGACGGGCCATGGGCCACGCATCATTGGTGATCTTGATGTCGCGGAAATATCGCTGGTCACCGCTCCGATGCAGCCACTGGCACAGGTCCATTCATGGCAGAGCAGAACTAGCGGGGCGGTAGCGGTTTGACTCCGTCGGAAGCAGGCACGCCATTGGCCATATTGGTATCCATCGCAGCGATCACCGCGTCGCTGCACCCGAATGTCTTCAGCTCGGCGGCAATACGCGGATCGCTCTGGGTCGGTGAAATGACCTGCGGGAAGTAAAGTTCAACCGGCTTTTCCTGCTGGCACATATTGCGCCGCGCCAGGCTGTTGAAAGTTTTCAATTCGGCCAGCACGCCATCATGATCCTCGCGCCCGGCCAGAATATAGATTTTCAGGATGCGGACCGGATAATAGACAAGATCCTGGTGACGGCTATGGCGCTCGGTCTTTTTTAGGAACAGGTCGATCACATCCAGCGCGCGATCTTCATCCTTGGCGATGACCGCATCATAGGCAATCAGTTCGGCATGCTCGACATTGGATATCATGTCGATCGGCTGGCTGTCCGCCAAAGCGACCGCCGTGTTAAAATTTGCCAGCGCGTCATCGCGGCGGCCCAGTTCAAGGAGATATTCGCTTTTGTTTTTGTAGAGATAACCCCGGCGCGTGGCACCACCGCGCATCAGACTGCGCGCCTGCACCGCAATCAGGTCGTCATAGGCCGTCAGGGCAGCATCATGATCGCCAAATTGTTTAAGCAGCGCAATGAGCGAGCGATAGGAGCCTTGCGCGATCTCGTCCTGCATTGGCCAGCGGCCCCCGCCATGTTGTTTTGCCGACTTCATCGCCAGCGTCAGCGCGCGGTTTTTTAAACCTTCTGCATTGGGGGCGTTCCTCTTTTGCGCGGACATTGCCGCCTTGCTGGCCTGCTGCAAGCGGATCAGATCCTGATAGGCTTGCAGGACCGGCCAGCAGGTTTTTGCGACAAAGTCGAGAGACGGCTTATCCCGGTCACCGCAGGTGGACAGGTCGCCGCGTTTCTCTGGCGCTATGGTCATTTTGAGGATCGGGTCAATCTGTCGCGGCGGTGAAACAATCGGGATCGGCTTTTTCTCTGCGGCGACCGGCGTAGCGGTCCCAGATGCAGCGATCCCCGGTGCAGAAGTCGAAGATTGTGCTGCGAGCGGGAAGGCCATGAACAGGGCGGTCAAAGCGCCCAAGCCAGAAATCATATGCATGTACAGAGGGATAATAGGTCCCCTGCTGCTTGTCGATCAAAGAATTACCTCAACGATTTACGCCGTCCGACATCGGGCGATTTTTCATTACCCAAAAGAAAGGAACATCATGGAAATTTCCAATACCCCTCTCGAAACGAAAGCCGACCCGTTAGAAGAGTCGTTTGACGTGGTCCTGCAGGCAGAAGAAACCGAACGACACGGTCAGGCGATTGCCGATCTGCGTACCGACGTTGATAGCTTGCAAAGCCAGATGAACGATATCTCGAAAGCCTCTGCGCGGCCTGTTTTGGCCGGGAATGAGCACGGCACGAAAGGTATGATGTCTTCTATCGCCGCACGCGATTTTACGGCAAAATATCTCCGCCGCGGCGACCATGCGGGGGTTGAGCTGAAAAGCTTTTCCGGCGCATCCGGTCCCGAAGGCGGCTTTGCGGTGCCGCAGGAAATCGATGCCTTGATCGGACGGACGCTCAAGGACATCTCGCCGATCCGTTCGATTGCGACCGTCGTACAAACCGGCAGCGCGGGGTATCGCAAGCTCGTCACTGACGGTGGCACGCCATCCGGCTGGGTCAGCGAAACTGCCGGAAGGCCGGAAACCGACACGCCCAATTTCAACGAGATCGCCCCGCCAACTGGAGAGCTATATGCCAATCCCGCGGCGTCTCAGGCGATGCTGGATGACGCAGCATTTGATGTGGAGGCCTGGCTGGCGGATGAAATTTCCCGCGAATTTGCGCAGGCCGAGGGTGCGGCTTTTGTCGGCGGCTCTGGCGTCAATCAACCGCGCGGTTTTCTGAATGCACCGGTGACGGACGAGCCGGACGATGTTCGTGCTTTCGGGTCACTGCAATATATTCCGTCTGGCGCGGCAGGTGCTTTTGCCGGGGCCGATGGGGAGGATGCGCTCGTTGATCTGGTTCATGCGCTGAAACCGGCCTATCGGCAGGGCGCAAGTTTTGTGATGAACAGCGCAACGCTGGCGCAGATCCGCAAGTTCAAGACCGCCGATGGCGCGTTTCTGTGGCAGGCGTCTTTGGCGTCGGGTCAGCCTGATATGTTGCTCGGTTATCCGGTGGTTGAGGCAGAGGACATGCCGGATGTGACGGCGGATAGCCTGTCGATCGCCTTCGGCAACTTCCGCGCGGGTTATCTGATTGCGGAGCGCAGTGCTACCAGCATCCTGCGTGATCCTTTTACCAACAAGCCGTTTGTCCATTTCTACGCGACCAAGCGCGTCGGTGGGCAGGTGATGAACAGTGAAGCAATCAAGTTGATGCAGTTTAGCGCGAGCTAGCTTCTCCCCACCGTCGTGCCCTGGCGCGACGACACGCGCCCGTGCCGGCCAGTCCCCCCGGCACGGGCGCACCCTTAATCCTGTTAGAAAGGACACTACCCAAGTGAGTTATCCTCCTGATGACGTGCCTCCTGTGCCGATAGAATTAATCGAAGAGGTCAAGGGTTTTCTACGCCTCAATCATGACGAAGATGATGTGGCTATCGCCCAGCTGCTGGGCAGCGCCGCGCGCCTATGTGAAAATTTCATCGGCCAGGTGCTGATTGCGCGGTCGGTGCGTGACCGGATGCCGGTGCGCGCAAAATGGCAAAAACTGAAAAAACATCCTGTGCAGGCGATTACGCTGGTCGAAGCTGTCGCACCTGACGGCATGCTCACCCCTGTGCCATCAATGGACTATGCCATTGATATAGATAGTGATGGTATCGGTTGGGTCAAACTGCATCCGGTTACCAGCATTACACGCATCGCGGTTACTTATGATGTTGGTCTGGCGGCAGACTGGACGAATGTGCCCACGACATTGCGGCAGGGCGTGGTGCGGCTTGCTGGTCACCTCTATTCACACCGTGATGGTGTGGATGTCGGTGGTCCGCCAAGTGCGGTGACAGCCCTTTGGCGGCCCCATCGCCGGATGAGGGTAGCATGAGCGGCCCGGAAACCGGCTCGCTGGAATTTAGCGGCTTGCTGCGTGAGCTGATCCACATCGAACGCCAATCTTCGCAGCGTGACGCCGCTGGATCAGCAATGGACCAAAACGAACCCGTTGGCGATTTTCGCGCGGCGGCAGCGCCACTGGGCACCGGTGACGCATCAGTGGCAGACAGCCGCTCCGCGTTGCCGCGCTGGCGCTTCACTCTGCGCCAAACCAATGCCGTTCGGCCCGGTGACATACTGACCTGGGCTGGTCGCGAGATGGTTGTCCAGTCAGTCGCCGCGGATCACCGATTCATTCCGAGAACCTACCTGCAAGCAGAGGAGAAACGGGCGTGAACAAATTGAAGCAAAAGGCCGAGAATATGGCTGATGCAGCAATCCAAAAGGCGAGGGAAGATGTCAGAACCGCGCTTGCCGAAGAATTGTCAGGCGATTTGACGATAGAAGAAACCGACGATGGCGTCGTTATTTCCGGCCCCGACCTGGGCGCGAAACTTGTAACCGGCAGCAGTCTGCGCGACGTCGCTTTTCTGATGCGCGGTGTCCGGTGATGGGCGCTGTCGAAGCGGTGCAGCAAAGCCTGATCGCGGCGTTGAACGCGCATCTGCCATTGATGGACGAAATTGATGCTGTTTATGACGGTCCGCCGCCGCTTGCGCCTTTCCCCTATATTGCGCTCGCAACCGGTGCTGCGCTGGACTGGAGCTTTAAGGGCGGGGTCGGGCGTGAGCTTGGTCTGGCGCTGACCATCCATGATGATGGGCAGAGCGCGGTGCGGGTCCACAGGATAATGGCGCAGGTGGAAGAGGCGCTGAAAGCTGGTCTGGCGGATCCGGAAGGCTGGCAGATAGTGACATTCAATTTCCGCCGCACGCGGGTCCTGCGCAATGCAATAAGTCCGTGGAGCGGCGTGATCGAATATCGCGCACGGGTTTTGAAGGTTTAGAATTAGATAAGTTTTTTTGGACCTCAAGCGCCGGGCGCGGGCATCCGCCCGCTTGGCTTTCCTCGCATAAGCTCGGGCGCGCAATCGCGCTTGCCGACGCGGTGCGTCGGATCAGCGCGACCTCCTGGACAACGCCCAAGAGCATCGTCCGAGCGTAGCAAGGCAAGGCCGACTGGCCGCCGCGCCTTATTGGCGCTTAGCCAAGGCGACGGATGTCGCCGCCCGGCGCCTGAGGGAATCAACAAAGACTCCTCCCGCCCGGCGCTTGAGGTCCAAAAAGAATCCACCAACAAAAACAAAAAGGAACCAAATCATGGCAGCAGAAAAAGGCAGCGCCTTCCTCCTGAGAATAGGCGATGGCGAAGTCCCGGTGGGCTATTCCACCATCGCGGGTCTGCGGACAACGCAAATGTCGGTCAATGGCGAACCGGTGGCGATTACCAACAAGGACAGCGGCGGCTGGCGCGAGCTTTTATCCGGCGCAGGCGTGCGGTCCGTATCGGTATCAGGCGCCGGTGTGTTTACTGGCTCGGATGCAGAAATGCGGATCAAAAATCATGCGCTGGAGGGCGTCATCGACTCCTATGAACTCAGCTTCGAAGGCGGCGATAGCATGCGCGGGAACTTCCTCGTCACGCGGCTGGACTATAGCGGTGATTATAATGGTGAACGCAGTTACACGCTGAGCCTCGAAAGCTCAGGCGAAGTAACCCATGTCTGATCGCGCCAATGCGCTTCGCGGAGAAGCGGAATTGATGGTCAATGGCCAGCGGCTGGTTCTGCGTCCTAGCTTCACGGCGCTGGTCGCGGCGGAAAAGGAACTCGGCTCGCTATTTGATCTGGTCGAACGGGCTGCAAATGGAAGGTTGATGCTGTCGGAAATTGCCGGGTTGTTCTGGCACATGATCAAGGATCAACCGAAGGATCTGACCCGTGAACGTTTCAGTGAAGCGATGATGGCGCAAGGGCTGACAGGTGTCACACCTCCACTGAAGATATTGCTCAAACAGATATTGCAGGGGCGATGATTGTCGCATGACGAATGATTTCCGCACCTCGGCATCCCGCCTGGCCGGTATCATTCCCGCAAGGTTCAGCTGGACACCGGATCAGTTCTGGGACGCTACCCCGGCCGAATTGACTGCGATCCTGAACGCTCCTTTGGTTGCTTCGGTCGACAATCAGTCTCCCGAACCGCTCACCAAAACTCAACTCGATACACTGAAAGAAACTCTAGATCATGGATGAAGAAATCGAACGTCTGATCATAGCTGTACGCGCCGACACAGTAGGATTTGCGAAAGATGTGGCCGATATGAAGGGGCAGCTGGACGGTCCGCTGGCCAGCGGCATCGAACGCGCTGGGTCCGCCCTTGAAACAAGCCTCAGCCGGGCGATCCGTAGCGGATCACTGGGTTTTGAAGGCCTGAAAGGCGTCGCGCTGTCCGTTTTGGCGGATATTGCCAATGCCGCCGTGAATAGCGGCATTGGAAACCTGCTCGGCGGCGGTTCCAGTATGGGTTCCGGCGGGGGTTTGCTGGGTATCGGGACGTCGATCCTCGGCGCTGCGCTTGGTGCACCTGGACGGGCAACCGGTGGACCCGTGACCGGCGGCCGTGCTTACGTGGTCGGGGAACAGGGGCCGGAGCTTTTTGTGCCGACCGCCGCTGGCCGGATAGAGCGCAGTGGTGGACTGGCCGCTACGCCGAATGTTCAGCTCACGATCAATATTTCAGACAACGGGCAGGGTAGCGCGCCTGACCAGATACGCCGCTCCAGCCGTCAGGTCGCGCGCTCTGTGCGTAATGCATTAGCCTATCGGGAGGGATGAACCATGGGTTTTTGGCTAGCGAAAGAGCGCACCGCGCAACAGACCAATTTTATCCAGCGTTTTGATCCGCGCTTCTGGACGGTCAATTTTCCACGTCCGATGATGGCATCGGTCGTGACGACCGCGCCGGACGCACTTCGGGTCGATGCGGTTTTCTATAATTCGGATGATCTTGCGGGACTGATCTGGGAGAGCGAAGACACGCTCGACCATCCGTTACTGGCTTATGAAACAAGCCGTGATTATGCGCGGTTCAGCCTGCGCTTTCACTGGCGCTCGTCGGGGATCATGCCGCTGGATCAGGTTAATGGACCGACACTGACAATCGAGGGCCGTGATGCGCTGGGCAATCCAAAGGCCTGGTACGTGCGGCTGTGGAACTATGCCACTGGCACACCGACTGACGCCGATATCAGTCTGGAATTTTCCAGTCTTGATGGCGGGTTCCTGCTGCCCGGGGAAGCGGACCCCGTATATCCGAAGGATATTGACCGGTTGTTCATATCGATCATTCCGCCAGACTATGATGGTACAGGCACCCTATACCCCACACCGCAGATTGGTTGGGTCGAGATCAGCGCGATCACGGCCGATGGCGGCGGTGCAGTCCTCGAAATCGGAGATGTCATGGTGCCGGAAAACGGGCTTTCAATGGCGACCGGCTATGACGACAGTTTCAACCAGACACCCGAACGCCTGCTGCGATCTATCCGCGCGCTCGGTTATCGCGGAACCATCAATCATTATGTCGGGATGAGTCACTATTTCCGGCTCGAAGCCAATGGACCGGGGCTATATGCCAGCCTGTCTGTGCCGCAACCGGGGGAAGAATTTTCCGCCATCAACCAACCCTGTGCAGTCTGGCATCGTGATTTTGTGACGCGCGCAGAGGCAATGGAATTCACCGTCATATTTTCGCTGTCTTACGAACTGTTCGATGCCCATTGCTGGAACAATTGGAAACAGCGCGCCGAAAATGGTGATCCGGCGCTGACCGGCTGGGTGCCGCCTTCGACTTTGTTATCGCCCGCTGAGCCAGCGGCCATGGGATATTTGCAAGCTGTCGCCCAGGCGTTCATCGCAATTGCGCGGGATGCCGGTGCGGCCATGAAGTTTCAGGTCGGCGAGCCATGGTGGTGGGTGATGCCGGATGACGGTCGGATATGTCTTTATGATGCGGCGGCGCAAGCGGCATTTGGCGATACGCTGGTTAGCATCCCGGATATTCGGGGTCCCAAAACACTGGCACAAACCGCGATGCTGGACGAGGCCGGGGCGATGCTGGCACAGTCCACGGCGGATCTGATCGCTGCGGTTAAAGCTGAAGCTTTGGGCGCGCCGGTCGAGACGCTTTTGCTCGCCTATCTGCCGACGATACTCGACGAGGCCGCACCTGAAGCAAAGCGTGCCAACCTGCCGGTCGGTTGGGCCAGCCCTGCTTTCGATATATTGCAGCTGGAAGATTATGACTGGGTGATCGCGGGCGACCAGTCCGCGACGCGGAGCGGTATTAATCTGGCGACAGATCGGCTCGGCTATCCGATGGAGCAACAGCATTATTTCTCTGGGTTTGTGCTGACTGCCGAGGCCAGTTTCATCTGGGCCAACATGACCCGCGCGGTCGAGGCAGCCCGGACACGCGGCACGCCGGAGATTTTCATCTGGGCACTGCCACAGGTGGCGCGTGATGGTTTCACTTATTTTCAGGAACAGGAGGATGATATGAACGCGTTTGACGACGTGCAATTTCCGCTCGCTATCGGACGCGGGGCGACGGTTTCGCCACGCTTTTCAACTGATGTTGTGACGACCCTCTCCGGCCACGAAAAGCGTAACAGCGACTGGGCCGATGCGCGGCTGGAATTTGATGCCGGGCCGGGTGTGCGCTCCGAAGAGGAGTTACGCGACTTGATCGCCTTTTTCCGTGCACGTCGCGGCGCGGCGAAAGCTTTTCGTTTTACCGACCCCTATGATCATAGCAGCAACGCCATGATTGATCCGCCGACGATGCTGGATCAGGTTGTTGGTATTGGTGATGGTGAAGAGACGCGTTTTCAACTGATCAAAAGCTATGGAGTGGGTGGCAGCGAGGCGCAGCAACGCTTGATTACCCGACCGGAGTCGTCATCTTTGCTCGTCGCTGTTGATGGCATGCTTGCCAGTAACTGGTCGCTCGGGACGCTAGGCGAAATAATTTTCGATGACCCGCCGGCGATAGCGAGCGAGGTCACGGCGGGCTTTTTGTTCGACGTACCGGTTCGTTTTGCCGAGGATAGACTGGACGTCAGCGCTGGCACATTTCAGGCCGGTGAGATACCGGAAATCCGCCTTATCGAAGTGCGGGAAGGATCATGAGCCTCGCCTGGCTGGACCTGCCGCTGACCACGAGCTGCTATGCATGGCGGCTGGAGCGGGCAGATGGCGTCACGATCGGATTTGTGTCGCATGACCGTGATCTGGTGATCGACAATTTACGATACCGTGCCGCCCCTGGAATGGTGCCATCCACCATCGCGCTGTCCGACAGTCTTGAGATGGACAGCGTCGATATCGAAGGCGCGATGACCAGTACGGCGATTGCCGAAGCAGACCTGATCGCGGGTCGCTGGGACGGAGCGCAGCTACATATATCTCTGGTCAACTGGGAAAGCCCGGAAGACGAACCGCTCCACCTCATCAGCGGTGAATTCGGTGAGATTACGCGATCTGGTGACGCTTTTCGGGTAGAGATGCTTGGCGGCACCTCTTTTCTCGATGAATCAATCGCGCCGCTGACATCACCGACCTGCCGCGCCCGGTTGGGTGATCGCGCCTGCAAGGTCAGCCTCGCTGTGCATCAGGCCGAGATGACGCTCACGCAACTATTGGAGCCGCAGCTCGAATTTACTGAACTGCAAGGGCAGGCGGCGGACTATATCCATGGCGAATTGCGCTGGCTGAGCGGTGAAAATTGCGGGCTGCGGTTCGCAATTATCAGCGGAGAGGGTGACGCGATCCGGCTGGCTGATCAACCAGTTCGGCCTGTAACCGTCGGCGATAGAGCGCTGTTTACCGCCGGCTGCGACAAGAATTTTGTCACCTGCCGGGACCGCTTTCAAAACAGCATCAATTTTCGCGGAGAGCCCTATTTGCCCGGTAATGACCTGCTCACCCGCTACCCCGGAGCATGACCATGACATCTGACAAATCGGAAAAAGGCCGGTCGGCGATGATCGCCGAGATGGCGTTGGCGCTATGCGGCACAAACTTCAGACTTCATGGCCGGAGTGCTGAACACGGCCTTGATTGTATCGGGATGGCTGCGGAGTGTCTCAGTGCTGCGGATATGGATTGTGATGTCCCCACCGGCTATTCCATCCGGAGCGGGTCTGCCGAGCAAATTTCGGAGGTGATGACGCGCGCGGGATTCGCAATCATGCAGCCATGCGAGCCGTTGCGGGAGGGCGATATCGCACTGGCCAGGCCCAGTCCGGTGCAATGGCATCTGATGGTCAGAACCGACGGCGGTTTCGTCCATGCCCATGCCGGTATCGGTCAGGTGGTTTTCACACCGGATGAAGCCCCATGGCCGATCAAAACAGTTTTCAGAATTTTGGAGGATTGAATGGCAACCTTGGTTTTGACAGCTGTCGGTACTGCTGTCGGCGGTCCAGTAGGTGGAGCTCTTGGAGCGTTTCTGGGCCAGCAAGTTGACCAGAATATCCTGTTCAAACCCAAAGGGCGAGAAGGCCCCCGGTTGCAGGAACTGGCCGTGCAAACCTCCAGCTATGGTACGCAGATCCCGCGTATATACGGCAAGATGCGGGTGGCCGGGACGGTGATCTGGGCCACTGATCTGAAGGAAACACGCGAGTCAAATGGTGGTGGCAAAGGGCGCCCAAGTAGCACCACTTATAGTTATTCCGCTTGCTTGGCTGTGGCGCTGTCCAGCCGAGATATCAAGGATATCGGCCGTATCTGGGCCGATGGCAAAATTTTCCGGGGCAATGCCGGTGATTTCAAAACCGAAACTGGATTCCGTTTTTTTCAAGGTCATGAAGATCAGGTTGTTGATGGTCTGATTGCCAGCACCGAAGCTGCCGGCGGAACGCCAGCTTATCGCGGACTGGCGCTGGCGGTTTTTGAAGATATGGATCTCACCGAATATGGCAACCGCATTCCCTCTCTGACCTTTGAGGTTATCGCGGATGATGGCACCGTCAGCCTTGGTGCCATTATCAATGATATTTCGGATGGCAGAGTAGCTGCTTCTTTAGATGAAAGCCTTCATGGCTTCGCAGCCGCCGGTCAGGATCGCCGAGAAGTACTGGCAGCGATCAGCGAGAGTTTTTCGCTATCATTTCCAGCTGTTTCAGGCACTCTGTCTGCAAAGCGGCGACAGTCTGAACCGGGCGCAGAGATATTGTCGATGCGCGACCAGATTGTATCAACCCACAATAAAGAGCCGATCGCGCGACCTGAACTACAGACGCTGGCTGAAACGAAGATAGCTCGCCAGCATGCCCTGCGTTATTATGAACCCGAGCGGGACTATCAATCCGGCATGCAGAATGCATTTCGACCGGGGAACAGCCGGGTGATCCGCGACCGGGATTTTCCTGCTGCTCTGGCATCTTCGCAAGCTAAAAACATCGCCCGGGCAAAATTATGGTCGCTCTATCAGGAGCGCAGCAGTGCGCGGTTGCATGTTTTGCGCACGGCGCTTTCCCTGAAACCGGGAACGTTTGTGAGTTGGGATGACAGCGGTGATATCTGGCTGGTGCGAAATTGGGAGTTGAACAGAGGCAGTATAGACCTCGTGCTGTCAAAAGCCGGAGATGCATTGCCGGATACCGAAGGAACGACTGACAATGGCCGCCCGGTGAAGGAATTGGACGCATTAGCCGGGGCGACGAGATTGGCCCTGGTTGATCTGCCATTTGCTATTGATGCACCGATGCAGGTTTCTAACGTTTCCAGACTATATGCCGCAGCTGCCGGTGATCTGGGCTGGCGCAATGCAGAGCTATTTGCGCTTGGTGCCGATGGTGTCTCCAATGAATTTGTCGACCAGATATCGAGTCCGGCGAGCATCGGTACTGCACTGGAACCGCTGGGAGCCAGCGGCCCACATGTAATTGACAGAAAAAATAGCCTGCAGGTTCAGATGCACAACAGCAATATGCACCTGAACGATGCTGACGATGCGCAGCTGTTGGCCGGCAAAAATATCGCTGCGATTGGTAATGAAATAGTACAATTTGGTTCCGCCGCACCGATCGGGAATGACCGGTATATATTATCCTATCTGCTGAGAGGTTTGGGCGGGACCGAACTGGAAATGGACAAGCATTTGGTGGATGAAGATTTTGTTCTGCTGGATGGCATCGATCTTACGGAAATTGATGCGCACAATTATACGCCATTTCAGCCTGTCACCATATCTGCCTTGGGCAGGGGAGACGATCTGCCCGTATCCCGTTCCTTGGGTGAAGTGGGCCGGGCACTGAAACCATGGTCACCGGTTCATCCGCGCTTTGTTTTTAAAGAAAATGGCGACCTCGAGCTTAGCTGGACGCGCCGTTCGCGCGCTGGGCTAATATGGCCTGACCATGTCGAAATTCCGCTGGCCGAAGAAACGGAAAGATATCGTGTGTCGGTAGGGAACGAAAGCATCTCTGAACCAATGATGCCTTTCTTGATGCTCGCTGCGCCCGACGTACAAGACTATCGGGATGCAGGAGCTTCAAGTCTGTCAATCGCCGTCCGGCAGATTGGCCAGCATAATATTTCGGATCCCCTGCTTTTCACGGTCGAAATATAACATCGATCAATCAGTATCTGTGGGTACACACTCAAAGGAAAGAGAATGACAATATTGGAAACACCGAGATTCGCATTGCCTTTATTGGCCGTCGGTCAAGCACATAAAGAGCTATTTCATAATGAAGCGCTATCATTACTTGATTTTCTGGCTCACCCGGTTGTGCAGGCGGTGGTTGATGATCCATCACCCTTGTCGCCGGCAGAGGGTGATTGCTGGCTTGTCGGCTCTGCTGCGCTCGCCGAGTGGAGTGGAAGATCAGACCATATTGCCGGTTGGTCTGCCGGTGGATGGCGCTTCGTTAAACCGCAGGAATCTATGAAAATTATCGTAGAAAGCGATCATAGTTCGGCCATTTATGTTGATGGAGTATGGCAATTTCTGCAACACATCAATGCACCGATTGGTGGAGCCAATATTGATTTGGAGGCGCGGACAGCGATTGATTCGATTCTTGCCCTGCTAAGAACTGTGCAAATTTTACCCCAAATCAACTAATTTGATTGCGATTTTGGTAGCAATTCGGCTTGATTGCAGCACCTTAGAGGTGATTTTTTAAGCTAAATCACGAAAATGGCGACATTTTCGCAACAGTTCTACTATTTGTCCGCTTGCACTGTTTCTGGTGAGAGGTTACAAAGCGCCGTGAATTCAGAACCTAAATGAGAAGGGGAATATAAATGCGGAAGCTTGCCATAGGATTGGCGCTTGCCTCCACGGCGCTCGCTTCACCTGCCCTGGCCCGTGATGGCCAATGGTATGTGGGCGTAGAAGGCGGCGCGATGCTGGTTGAAGATATTACATCTGATATTGGTGCGAATACTAACGCGTCAGAAGTTGACCACGACACAGGTTATGATTTCGACGGTATCGTCGGTTATGATTTTGGTGGTTTTCGCCTGGAAACAGAAGTTGCTTATAAATCAGCGGCTGCTGATCGCCTTCAGGTAGGCGCACCAGGTATACCATCTAATGCTGATGGGTCAGGCACCTTTTCGGGTACCACGCCTATCAATGGTGAAGTCAATGCTCTAAGCTTCATGCTGAACGGTCTGCTTGACTTTGGCGATGATGACGGCATTCAAGGCTTTGTCGGCGGCGGTGTTGGTGTGGCTCGTACCGAGGTCACCAATATTTTTGCTGGTCCTTATCTTGATGATTCGGACACTGGTTTTGCTTGGCAGGCGATTGCGGGTATCCGTGCTCCGCTGAGTGATAGCTGGGACGTTGGCCTGAAATATCGTTTCTTCAACGCTGACAAGATCGACCTTGTTGACCAAGTTGGTAACGATGTAAGTACCCGTCTGCGTACGCACTCGATTTTGGGTAGCTTGATCTACAACTTTGGCGGAGAGCCAGAGGCACCACCTCCACCTCCACCTCCACCTCCACCACCGCCTCCACCTCCACCACCGCCGCCTCCACCGGCTGCTGTGTGTGCGCCTGGACCTTACATTGTATTCTTTGACTGGGATCAGTCAGACATTACACCAGAAGCTGCTACAGTTCTGGACAATGCGGTTACGGCATATGGTGATTGTGGAAATGCTCAGGTTATGTTGGCTGGTAACGCCGATAAATCTGGTTCCGCGAGCTACAATGTTGGCTTGTCTCAGCGTCGTAACGACTCTGTTCGGGCTTATCTCGAATCACGCGGCATTAGCGGTGGCGTGATCTCCAGCGAAGCCTTCGGTGAAACGCGTCCTCGCGTTGAAACCGCAGACGGTGTTCGTGAACCACAGAACCGGAACGTGACCATTCAATATGGTCCTGGTTCAGGTAACTAAGAGCATCCAATCTTGATTTAGCGAAAAGGGCTGGTCTTCGGACCGGCCCTTTTTTGTTGGGACAGCCACCTGAGCAAAGATAAACTGGTTGAAACCATTGTTGAAACTCACGTATCAAAATAGCATGTTCCTTTCCGATGACGGTGCGTCCAAGATGCAGCCGACTGGAGGAGGTAATGACGCGTTTTTCGATGGTAAACCGGAAAGGCGGAAGTGATCACAATCCCCATTATCAACGTCATCACCTAATACCCCTGCAAGCCGCCACGATATCCGATCTTCGTGGTCCGCTGAACGAGATGGCCAGTGGTGGTTTTGATTTTGATGATTTCGAGAGAAATGGGGTTTTGCTACCCTCAGATGAAAAATTAGCACTTCAAACGGGACGCCCCTTACACAGAGGCCCTCATCCGCATTACAACGAACTTGTTATTGAGCGGCTATTTCTCATAAAACAACTTGGCGCCCGCATTGAAAACACCAGCAAGCGCAGGGTTTTCTTCCATCTTAGAATGAGGCTTTTGCAGGCGGCATTGCGAAGGGCGCTGGTGGGTTCCGCACTGCCTGTGTTTCGTCTTAATAAAAAGGATCCGGGCCTATCCTCTGCGGCATTTGCGGATTTGGATAGCTGTGTTGATCTTCTCTTCGTCGCGACCCAATGGCCACCTCGGCAGAAATAACTCTGTCAGCAACTGCGGTTAAGCCAGCAGGCTTTCGAAAAGTTTAAGTCCGTCCGACCCACCGTGCCTATTATCAATGGCGCGCTCGGGATGCGGCATCATGCCGAGCACGTTACCTTTGTCATTTAGAACGCCCGCAATATTTCGCGCCGATCCGTTTACATTGGTGGCATAGCGAAAGGCTACCCTGTCATCATCTTCCAATCGGCCCAAAGTCTCATCATCCGCAAAATAATTGCCGTCATGATGGGCAACCGGAATAGTGATGGCTTCGCTGTCTTTATATGCAGATGTGAATGCCGATCGAGACTGTCCCACGGTTAATGGCACATCCTTGCAAATAAACTCGATATTCTGGTTGCGCATCAAAACGCCCGGCAACAAGCCGATTTCGGTTAATATTTGAAAGCCATTACATACGCCCAGAATTTTGATGCCTTTATCCGCGGCGTCGATCACGGAGTCGATAATATGGGACCGCGCTGCCATCGCTCCTGAACGCAGGTAGTCTCCGTAAGAAAAACCACCTGGTATCGCGATTATATCCAGATTGTCTGGCAAGCTGTCGTCACCGTGCCAAACCATATGCGGCTTTGTACCGGTTACGGTTTCCAGCGCGACCGCCATGTCGCGATCACAATTGGAACCTGGGAAGACGAGAACGGCAGAGTTCATGTTCAGGCTTCTTCTGCTGTTTGGCCGGACAGTTTCTGAATTTCAAAATTCTCGATCACTGTATTGGCGAGCAGTTTTTCGCACATTTTTTCAAGGTCGCTGTCTGTCATGTGGTCATCAACATCAAGTTCGATCAGCTTGCCAGCGCGCACGTCATTTACACCCTTGAAGTCCAGATTTTCCAGGGCGTGATGTATGGCTTTCCCCTGGGGGTCGAGGACACCGTTTTTCAGTGTCACAAAAATTCTTATCTTCATGAATCTCGCTTCTTGGTTGGCCGACATGCTGCGCTATTTCCTATAGCGCTGTCGTCAAAAGGAGCAAGAGATGGTTGTCATCCCATATGTCGGATCATGGCAGTAGATTGATTGAAATCAGAAAAACTTCGCAAATTTGAAATTCACCCGGTGGCGGTTCATCTGGTACAGGTCATAATTGCTGTCGACGCGGGAATAATTATAGTCGATCGAGGGTGAGAAGCCGAGTACCTTGATCTGTCGGCTACCGATATAGGCTCGGGCAAAAGTCCGCCAGTCCCGGCGCTTTTCCGTTGAGTAGAAAGTGTTGACTTCATCAAAAGTTGAACGGCTGATGCTAGCTGAAACACCCGCGTTCAGTCCGAACGGCATTTCTCCACCAACACCCAGATTCATGCCGTAGTTGAGGCTGGAAAACTGATCGGAATTGAGTAGATCGCGCCGTGCAAATATGCTGGCTGATGCGATTAATGACTTACCGATCAAGTGTTCGTAAGTCGCATTGGCGCCCAGCTGCCAACCACTAAAACTGTCACTCAGTTTCGAATCAACCCGCCGGCCGTCCAGCTCGATACCGGCTCTTTGCCCCCGGCTGAGCGCCGTTTGAAAGCCCAAGCGTGCTCCATACTCACGGGTCGCCAGACGGCCACCGAACCAGCGTTGTTGACCCACAGCCTGCACGGAAACACTCGCATAGCGCGCAATCCGGAATTCCGGACCAGCTGCAATCTGCCCGACAATGTCGTCCGCCGCTTTACCCTTATAGTTGATGACTTTGCTATCAGCGTCGAACAGGAACGCGAGCTTGTCACTGGCTTTTAAACGAATCCCGCCGGAAAATCCCGCAATCTGACCAACGCCTGATCGTTGTCTGGCATTTTCATCAAGCTGCAACTCGCCTTGGGCATCACCCAGTACAGGGAAAATGGCACCAAAATTGACATCAATCGTTTCCGCGTTTGTGGCACCATTGATGTTGGTGTCGGGCGCGAAGCCGAAATCGAAACTGAAACGCCAGACCCGCTGATCCCTTAAAATACTGCGCGTATTGCGAATCGTCCGAGCGATCTCATCCGGCAGATTCTCGTCATTTTGCGCGAGGCGAAAATGATAGTCGGCGCTGGCTTCTTTGCCGCTCATCAGATAGGTGCGCGCGAGTTCCAGCCGCACGCGCGTTTGACCTGGATCCTCATCAAGGATCGAACGAAAGGTTTTGATAGCCTTTTTTAGATCACCTGTTTCGACAGCGATGTAGCCTGCCAAAAATTGCTGCTGTATCCGAAGGTCAGGAACCTGTCCGAGAACCTCGACAAGTGGCAGTGCCCGGTCATATTGTTTGGCCTGAATGAAGGCTTCGGCCTTGGCAAGCAATTGCGCCGGGGTAACTTGAAAGCGACAGATACCAGACTCGTCGCATTTCGGCGTCGCCGCTGTAATTGCGGTTTCTGCCGCTGCTTCATCTGCAGCGATTTCTGCCGCTGCAGGAGTGATATGCAAGGATGCTGCAAGCCCCCCTGTAATCAGGAGGGCTGTTTTGGCAGTGACCGGCATTTTCATGACTGGCCCCTAGTTTCCTCTGCCGACAAAGGTCCCCAATATGTCAATCCGTTCATCCGGCGTGCCGCCAACGATACGATAACCGCCGCCAACTTCTTCGCCGTTCGGTCCGTAGAAAGCTCCATCAACGCTGGAGCCGGCAATGTTCACGTCCAAGCGGGCGCCGCCGGGATTGACGAACCAAGCTTCGTTGAACTGACCGAGAAAGCCGCCCGCAGCAACCAGATCGATCTGACCCGCAGCATTGGCGCGGAATTGTGCGTTTTCTTGTACGCTAAAGCTCCCGCTGGTGCCGTCAAACAGTGGCGCGCTGACGGTGCCGTCCAAGGAGAGGGCAAAGGTATTTGCGCTGAAATCAACGGTCGTGTTTGCACGGCCGGCGATCCATTGAAAATAAGTGTCGGTGTTACCCAATGTATCGGGCTGGTCATTGAAGACCATCGAGGCCAACATTGTACCTTCGAAAGAACCCGAACCGCTCGTTGGGACCTGATTGTTTGCGCTAAGCTCGCCATAGGCCAGCGCGCCCCGTTCGAAGGTGTTTGTCTGGGTCAAGATCGTGCTGGTGCTACCATCGGGATTGTCAATATCCGACTGCACGACACCAGCGGTGTTGCGCAGGTAACCGGCAAAGGTAACATATTGTGTTTCCGTTCCCGGGGTCTGATAGAAAAAGGTCGTTACATCGTAGCTACCAGCTTCTGCTGTGTTTATGAGGTCAAAAATAAACTCGCCGCCAGGCCTGCGAGAGACGTTGCTGGCAGATCCTGACTCGAGATAGTTAATTCCCTGCAGTCCAAAAGCGGTCGACTCAAGATCGGGTGTACCAAATTGGGGTTCAAGCGCTCCGCCAAAGTCGGTGCGGTGAAGTGGATCCTGAAAACGGCTTGTAGCACTTGTACCAGCCAGACCATTGGAAAAGCTTACGTTAAAAATTGCATCGCGTGGACTATAATCAATGGTCAGGTTTGAATTTCTGACGGTTTTGGCGTCACCTTGGTAAAGCTGGGCACTCTGACCGGCACCGGGCGTACCGGCATCTTGTACGGAATATTGATAGCTGTGTGTGCTGCCTACAGCGGTGTAGGATTTTGGCTCTGTCGGATTGACAAATGTATGGGTTTCTCCGCTGCCGTTGGTTCCACCGGTACCTGTGCCTCCTCCTGGTGCGGCACTGCCCGCAGACTGGGGGCCGGCTCCGCCACATGCGGCAAGCATTGTTGTACTGGCTAACAAGATCAAAAGGCGCATCGGAAAAATTCCTCACATGAGTTCCACATGAGGGCGGTGCTATCATTCTAATGGTTAAATTCGCGTAAACCATCGCGGTGTTTAGTTAGGTGATTTGCCCGCCCCTTGAGGGACAAATGCATCGAATCACCTAACAACAAGCCGAAAGACTATGGTTACTTTCCGCGCTTTTTCCGTTCACTATCCAGGTCGAGTACTTCACTTAGGCCGCCTTCTGGGAACAATCCCATACGCCGGGCAACTTCCTGATATGCCTCGGCTTCTCCCCCTAAATCACGGCGAAAACGGTCCTTGTCGAGCTTTTCATTCGTCTCAATATCCCACAGACGACAGCCATCGGGACTGATTTCGTCTGCCAGGATGATCCGGGAAAAATCACCATCAAAAAGCCGGCCAAATTCTAATTTGAAATCGACCAATTTTATTCCGATTCCGGCAAACATACCTGCCATGAAGTCGTTAATGCGGATCGCCATCGCAGAAATGTCCTGCATTTCTTCCTGTGTCGCCCACCCGAAACAGGCGATATGCTCTTCGGCGACCAGCGGATCTCCCAAAGCATCATCCTTATAACAATATTCCAGCAATGTGTGCGGCAACGGTGTGCCTTCCTCGATGCCCAGACGCTTGCTCAAGGAACCGGCGGCTACATTGCGGACGATCACTTCGATGGGCACAATTTCGACCTGTTTCACCAACTGCTCTCGCATATTCAGGCGGCGGATGAAATGACTTGGAATTCCGATATGACCTAGCAGCGTGAAAATATGCTCGCTGACCCGATTATTGATCACCCCCTTGCCGTTGATTGTACCCTTCTTTTCGGCGTTAAAGGCAGTCGCATCATCCTTGAAATATTGAATGATCGTACCAGGTTCCGGTCCTTCATAGAGGATTTTGGCCTTGCCTTCATATATTTGGCGACGACGGGACATATCGGGTTCCTACTCACAGGAAGAAGTATCAAAACCAAGCCCCGATTGTGCGAATCAATCAGACTCGAAGCAATCGGGGCGTTGATTTCTTTCTATAAGCCAAAGGCTATGGCGGTGCAATCAATCCTCTGTTGGCACAGTCGGCTCGATTTTCCGGCCCCAAAATGTACGGTCCGCGCCTTTAAAGCGCCGCCGCAAATATATTGCCAGAGCCAAGAGCAATATCCACGGCAACAGGATGGCAACAAAAGAGATCACTGCTCCCACCGAATATCCCAGGGTCGAGGCGATATCGCCAAAGGCTTCACGGATTGGCCGCGTGAAACCTCCGGAACCCGGAGCGCCAGACCGATAGTTTACCAGCACAGTGCTGTAAGACACGCGCCCACGCATTTCTTTCAGCCAGCTGCGCGCTTGATCGATTTCTTCATTAACCTCGGTCACGGCGCGTTCTGCTTCCACGAGTTCGGCCACCGTACCCTTACGGGTCCGCAGTAACTCAGTGAGGCGTTCGGACAGCAAGACACGACTGCGTAAACGCGCTTCGGTATCCACAATTTTCTTCGAAAGGTCTTCGCCTGTGATCGAGGCTGCGACCTGGCTGCCGCCGCTTTCGTCAACTGCTTCGGCCAACTGTTCACCAAAGGCACGGGCTTTGGGTGCGGCTACCTCGAGATGCAGACGGCCCGTCGCATAATCACCTTCGCCGCCGCTGTTTGACATGTTGAGTACACGGCAGCCGTTGTCTGACATCTGGTTACACAAGGCGATATGTGCTTGTTGCGCTTTGGGGATTTCGGATGAAGGCAAGCGGAACCCGTAGTCATAGCTGTAAGCGATTTGGGGTTGGCTGACGGGGATCTCAGAGGTGGTGGTTTCGCCTTCCGCTGATTTCGCCGTAGCAGGAGCTTCCGCTTCAGACCCTGCGACATCCGCTTCTGCCATGTCAAAAGATGTCATGTTTTCAGGCCCCTCGGCGCAGGCGGCAAGGCTGAAAATCGTGATGGTGGCGATTAAGGTATTGCGCATTCGCATGTATCTTCTCCAATGTGAGGGGCGCAGGCTTCATTTGATACAATGAACATAATCAAGGGAAAAGTACTTATTTTTAACGCTGAAACTCTGGAAGGAGCAGGTTGTGACCAAATATGCCACCATAGATGAAGTGATGGAAACGCTTTATGATTGCATATCCGGACCGCCGGGTGGGCAAGATTGGGAGCGCGATCGAGAAATCTATCATCCCAAAGCGCTGATCAATCGGACACGTATTGTTGATGGCAAGCCGGTTATTTTTTCCTTTTCCTATGATGAGTTTGTCGAGGCCACCATTCCACTGCTTGAAGGACGGTCTTTTTACGAGATTGAAATTGGCCGCAAGACGGATTTGTTTGGCCAGATTGCCCATGTCTATTCGACCTATGAAGCTCGGGAGACCCCTGACCATCCTGAAATCCAGTTTCGTGGCGTGAATATGGTACATTTATGGAATGATGGAGCCCGCTGGTGGATCATGGCGATGATCTGGGACAATGAACGGGAAGGGGTAAACTTGCCGAAAGAATGGCTCGCCAAATAATCCCTCTCCACAAGCGGAATCGACCCTGCTATCGCATCCAGCATGAGTGATGTAACCGATGCGCCCGGCGCGCAGCCCGAAGATGAATTTGACGCCATAGTGGACGCACCGTTTGATGCGGCGCTGTCCGAGCGTTACCTGATTTACGCCATGTCGACAATCACCGCGCGGTCGCTGCCTGACCTTCGCGATGGGCTGAAACCTGTGCACCGGCGGCTGTTATGGGCGATGCGATTGCTGAAACTGGACCCGGCGCAAGGCTATAAGAAATGCGCCCGCGTCGTCGGCGATGTCATCGGCAAATATCATCCCCATGGCGATCAGTCGGTTTACGATGCGATGGTCCGTCTCGCGCAGAGTTTTGCGATGCGTTATCCGCTTGTCGATGGCCAAGGGAATTTTGGTAATATTGATGGCGATAATGCGGCCGCCTATCGGTACACCGAGGCGCGCCTGACGCGCACCGCGATTGAGCTGATGCACGGGCTCGACGAAGGCACGGTTGATTTTAAGCCAACCTATAATGGCGAAGATGAAGAGCCTGAGATCATGCCCGGCCTGTTCCCCAATCTGCTCGCCAATGGCGCGAGCGGAATCGCGGTCGGCATGGCGACGAGCATTCCTTCACACAATGTGGCGGAGATTATCGATGCGGCGACCTTGCTAATCGAAAAACCCAAGGCCGAGCATGCCGAGATTATGGAAATCATCAAAGGGCCTGATCTCCCCACTGGCGGCACGCTGGTCGATCCGAAGTCGGTTATTGATGCTGCTTATGAAAGCGGCCGCGGCGCGATGCGCGTGCGGGCGAAGTGGGAAAAGGAAGACGCTGAAGGGCGCGGCGCGTGGCAGATAGTCGTCACTGAAATTCCCTATCAGGTGCAAAAAGGCAAGCTGATCGAGCAGATTGCCCAGATTATCGCCGACAAGAAGCTTCCTATTCTCGCCGACATTCGCGACGAGTCAGACGAAGACGTCCGCATCGTGCTGGAGCCGAAAAGTCGCGCCGTCGATCCTGATGATCTGATGAACGCCTTGTTCCGGATGAGCGATCTGGAAAACCGTTTTTCACTAAACATGAATGTGCTCGACAAAGACCGCACGCCCAAGGTCATGGGCATTACCGAAGTCCTGCAACATTGGATTGTCCATCAGATCGAGGTGCTGGTGCGCCGTTCGCAGCATCGCATAGACAAAATCGATTCCCGGCTGGAACTGCTCGAAGGCTATATTATCGCCTATCTCAATCTCGACCGCGTGATTGAGATTATCCGCAATAATGACGAGCCGAAGCCGCTTCTGATGGACGAGTTCAAGCTGAACGACCGTCAGGCGGAGGCGATCCTCAACATGCGGTTGCGGTCTTTGCGCAAGCTTGAGGAAATGGAGCTGCGGACCGAGCGGGACAAGCTGCTGGAAGAACGCGAGGGGCTGGCCAAATTGATCGAAAGCCCGGCGCGGCAGAAGACACGGCTGAAAAAAGACCTCGCGGCGATGCGCAAACTCTATGCAGAGGATACCGAGCTGGGCGCACGCCGGACGGTGCTGGAAGAAGCGGCACCCGCGCGTGAAATTTCGCTCGAAGCTTTTATCGAGAAAGAACCGGTGACCGTGATCATGTCCAAGCGCGGCTGGATCAAGGCGATGAAGGGGCATGCCGATCTGTCCAAGCCAGAGTCCTTCAAGTTCAAGGAGGGCGATGGTCCGAGATACGCCTTTCATGCACAAACGACGGACAAGCTGTTAATGTGCTGTGATAACGGACGATTCTACACGATCGGTGCGGACAAGCTGCCCGGCGCGCGCGGCTTTGGTGAACCAGTGGCGTCGATGGTCGACATGGAGCCCGGAACCGAGCCAATTGCCATGATGGTGGCTGATCCCAAGGGCAAGCTTCTGATCGCGTCGACATGGGGGCGCGGCTTTGTCACCAACATCGCTGATGTGGTTGCCGAGACCAAAAAGGGTCGTCAGGTTGTCAACCTGAAAGGCGATGCAAAATTGCTGGTTGTGCGGCCGATTACCGCGGATGCAGACCATGTCGCGGCCATTGGCGAAAACCGCAAGCTGGTGGTTTTCGCACTGTCCGAAATGCCGGAAATGGCCAAGGGACAGGGCGTCATGTTGCAACGCTATAAAGATGGCGGATTGTCAGACGCGACAGTGTTCAAACTGGAAGAAGGCCTGAGCTGGGCCATGGGCGGTGACTCCGGCCGCACGCGGACCGAGCATGATCTGACCATGTGGCGGGTTGCTCGCGGGGCGGCGGGAAGACTACCGCCAACAGGTTTCCCCAAGAGCGGGAAATTTGATTGAGTCCAGTGCCTGAAGATACCCGCTTTGGGCAAAGAAGGGATCATCAGATTTTATGCGTGGCTAAATCTCCCATAATCATGGATTCTCACACGACATATCCAAAAGCATGATCACCGATTTTTTCTCCAAGGAAACATTCGGCGCGCTGGCTATTGCGCTGACCTTTGTCGCTTTCATTCCCTACATGCTCTCGATCTGGCAGCGGCACACGCGTCCACATGTTTTTTCCTGGTTCATCTGGGGAGCAGGCACTGTCGTGGTCTGCGTTGCCCAACTTACAGATGGTGCTGGCATAGGCGCATGGCCAATTGGCATATCGGGGCTGCTCACATTTGGAGTGGCCTTTCTAGCATTGGCCAGATCACCTGATACATCAATCGTCCGATCGGACTGGTTTTTTCTGGTGTTGGCATTAAGTGCACTGCCGCTTTGGTTTTTGACCTCAACTGCATTGTCGGCGGTTATTGTCCTTACGATCGTTGACTTGTTGGGTTTTGGGCCGTCCGTCCGGAAGTCATTCGAGCGTCCTTATGAAGAGAACCCTACATTTTTCGCGATAGCCGTTGTCAGGAATGCTTTTGTAATTGCGGCCTTGGAGAACTACTCTTGGACCACCGTGCTTTTTCCAGCAGCTGTTGGCGGAGCATGTGTCTTGTTTGTTCTCCTTATCTCGGTCCGAAGGTCCATGGTGAAAGCCAGCTAGTGCTTACCGGCATGTCCGCTTTGGACGCAAAAGCGGACGCAATGAAAAGCCAAAGAATATTTTTCGTGCGCCGGGAATATTTCCAACTACCCCGACGTCTAAGGCTCCGAACCGCTTGAAAAGGTCAGGCGAGACAACGGAGTTTAGACAATGCAAAATATATTTTCAAAATTCATCTGGACAATGAATGTGGGGGTGGCAGCTGCGATCGCGCTGTCGGTGATGACGGTATTCCCTGGCACCGCGCAGGCGCAAAACCGAACAATGAGTGAAAGTCCTAAACAGCAGCTGGAACAGCGTCTTGTTGATGTCAGCACGAAGCTTCAACTCACCGATACCCAAAAAGATCAAGTCGAGCCCATTTTGCGGGCGAGCATGCAAAAGCAAATGGGTACGTTAAACCGCTATGGTATTTCGCGGTCTGAAAAGCCGGACCTAAGCTTTCGTGAGATGCGGTCACTGCGCAACGAGTTGTCCGCCCAGCGGAATGAAACCAACAACAAGCTTTCCCAGATCTTGAGCAAATCACAGATGCAAATTCTTGCGAACATTCAGGCCAAGCAGCGCGAACAAATGAAAGCGCGCATCCGGGGATAATCCCCGCCTGAATCGCGGTGCCGGCCAGACCAGTCCCTCCCCCGAACCGGCCGGCACCGCATCTTTCCTATTACCGGGTTGGAAGGCAGGAGATAAAAATGGAATTTGGAACCTATGAAGGCAAAACGGGTATCATTGCTTTTCTGGCCGTTTTGGCTTTGATGGAGGCCGCCTGGATCATTTTTCGGCGCAAGGAAAGCTATCCTTGGGCAGAAGCAGCGGCATCTTTCGGCGTTACATTTCTCAAACGCATTATTGATCTTTTTACCGCTGGTATCGTCGCAGGAATTCTTTTCTGGGCTTACGAGTATCGGATCATGACACTGGAAGTGAACAGCGTTGCAATGCTCGCACTTCTCTTCTTTTCTGTCGAATTTTGCTATTATTGGAACCACCGCTTTGGGCACGAAATCCGATGGTTGTGGGCAACCCACGGCGTGCATCATACGCCCAACCATATGAATTTGTCGGTTGCTAGCCGATTGGGAGTGACCAGCCTGATATCCGGAAAAGTACTATTCTTTCTTCCTCTGGCCTGGCTTGGCTTTCACCCGGTCAGCATATTGGTGACATTGGCAGCGGGCCTTATCTACCAGATCTGGATTCATAACGGATGGATAGGGAAGTTAGGTTTTCTGGAGGGCTTTATAAACACACCCTCCAATCACCGCGTCCATCACGCCTCAAACCCTGAATATCTGGATAAAAACCACGGCGGTGTTTTGATGATATACGACCGGATTTTTGGTACCTATCAGGCAGAACGGGATGATATCACCATCGTCTATGGCACGGTGACGCCCGTTACGACGAACAACCCGTTCAAGATCGCGTTTTTTGAATGGATCAATATGGCAAAGGACGTCGCCAAAGCCGATAATATGAAGGATGTATTTGGCTATTTGTTCCGGCACCCGGGATGGTCTCCCAATAGGCCGCAAAGCGAAAAGGCAATGGATCGCCTTGACGAGAAACAGAATTTGGCTTGAATTGATGTTATGGCATTCGAAAAATGTACCATCCTTCCATGATATCCGTTCAGGATATGACCGATTTGTCGCTGATCAGCCGTGCCAGGGACGGCGATCATGACAGCTTTGCAGAACTTGTCCGCCGTTATCAGGGGGTTGTCGCCGCGACGATCATTCCGATGCTCGGTAACGGTGATGAAGCCGATGAAGTGGGCCAAGAAGTCATGATTAAATTTTACCGAAGCTTAGGACAATTTGAAGGCCAGGCATCCCTTAAGACTTATATCACCCGGATCGCCATGAACAGCGCACGTGATGCGCTACGCAGGCGCAAAAGGAGTTTGAAGCGCTTCTTTGCGCCCAAAGACAATGAACGAGACTGGCAGGATGAAATATCGGGAACCGAAGATCAGGGGCGTGACACGGAAAACCGGCAACTGGTGCAATTTGCTCTTGGAAAGCTGGCCCCCGAAATCAGGGCGGTCGTTGTACTAAGGTTGATGGAGGGCTTTAGTACCGAAGAAGCGGCGGACATATTAGATGTACCAAGCGGCACAATATTATCGCGATTATCACGGGGGAAGGCACAGATGGCCAAAACTATAACAGGGGCAACAGCATGACCGATGAACATATCCAGTATCTTGTTGAACGTTTCGTGGAAGGACGCATTTCGCCTGAAGAGCAAGCGACCCTTGATGAGATGAAACAACACCAGCCCGAACTGGAAAAACTGATCGCGGCCGAACGGGAATTGCGGTCGATACTGGTTTCCGGGCCCGCTCCAACTTTCCGGCCCCAATTCGATCAGCGGGTGATGAACCGGATCGAAGAAGAAAACGCACCTGCACCAAGCCCCGCTTCACAGGGATTTTTTGATGTAGATTTTGTCCCAGCCTTAGGCCGAATGTTCCCGCGTGTGGCAACGCCTGCCTTCGCACTTTCGGCCTTTGCGATGGCAAGCAACGCCAGCGCCGCAACACCAGGGAGCAGCGTGTTTGAGGCGCTGTTTGGACTGCCAGCTATCGATATCGCCACAGCACTATTTTTATAGTGCCAAATTTGGGGAAAATGGAAATGTCCGACACTAAAGTACGTTTTTACAAACGCCCGCTATTTGTGCTTCTGAGCACCTTGGCAATTGGCATATTGATCGGCGCCGCTGTTACCGGCGCGATTGTGAGTAATCGCCTGAACTTGATTCGTTCAATGAGCCAAACAGACGGCTTTGCGACAGTGATGACCGATGTCATTTCTCCGGTATCCGAAGAACAGGAAAAGCAAATATCGCCAATCATTATATCTGCTGGGCGCGATATCGAGAAATTGGTCGATACCAGCCGAACAGCTATCTCAGAACGATTTGGACGAATGAAAACCGACCTCGCTCCTCACCTTAGCGAACGGCAAATAAAAACTCTCGAAGAACGGGAAATGCTCGCTCGCCAACGCTACCAGTTGAGGCAAAAATAAAGTCGGAAATAATTCCCATTGAGGGAATATTTTGGGCTTTCGGTTCGTCAAAGGGGGACCAACATAAAGAAAGGACAAATCCCCCAATGTTTCAATCAATAAAATTTATCGTAGCTTTGGTCGTTTCAACAGCAGTTTTTTTGGGAACCGTGCAGGTCGCCGATGCCAGGTCCCGCATTGCAGATCGCAATTTTGAAAGAGGCGGCGGCAGTTTGAGCAACACTGTGACTGTCAATACAAGACGCGGACCGGCAAGCAAGAACGTCAATGGTGATATCAATCGCGATGCAGGAACAGCGAATAGTTCGGCCCGTTGGACCGCGGCTGATGGCCGAACAGCAACTTATGATCGTAGCGCTCAACGCCCCGACAACGGGTATAATGTATCACGTGCCTATACCGATTTTCAGGGACGAACTGCTACCCGCTCTGCCTCAGCAGACGCGAATGAAGATAGCATCAATCGCAGCTACGGAGCAACCTTCCGAAACGGCGAATCCGCAAATGCGGCATCAAATATTGCGCGAACCGATGACGGATTTAACCGCAGTAAAAGCTTTGCCACCAGCAACGGCCGCGGCGGCAGCTATGACGCCATTGGCGCGCGCACGGATGGCAGCGGTACTGTCAATCGAGCGTGGACCAACCGGCAAGGCGAGACTGTCGCTACCAAATCAGTGACCTATGACGATGGAACCAGAACAACCGTTTACGCAGGCCGCGACGGCGAAACCAAGTCCTTTACGTCGGAAGGAAATGACTAGGCAGCGACTGAGCAATTCTAGAATTGTGGGCGCTTCAATCTCTACTCCTCAATTGGCCTAACTCACCAATAGAGGCGCCCACTGGAACCCCGTCTTTCCCGCATTCTCCCGGTGCCCGGAAGACGGGGTTCAACTTTAATCGCATCTGTAGTGCTGGTGGATGGCGATCAAACGATATCAAAGCTCCAAAAACGCAGTGGGCTATTGTCCGCTTTCGGGATAAAGGGCATACCGTAATCACATTCTATATCGTCCGGTGGAGCTGCATTATAATCCAGCCCGCCAAATCGAGCGTTAATCCACCTTCGGCTTGCGTGCTCGCAATGCGACCAGCAGTCCGGTCATGGCAAGCAGGGCGCCGGCGGCTGGTAGAACGGTCCAGACATAACCTTCGAACAGCGTTGACAGGATCATCGCGACGACTGGCACCAGCACGCTGGAATAGGCAGCTTTCCCGGCTCCTATTTCGCGCAGCAGTGCAAAATAGAGCGGAAAGGTTACCACCGAGCCGACAATGGCGAGATAGACAATACCGCCAAGATAGGCGGCGCGCATTTCGATCACGGGCGGGCCGACAGTGATCCATGACAGCAATATATTGATCGCCGCGCCCCAGAACATCGCCCATGCCAAAAGCGTCAGGATCGGATAGCTTTTCAGCCGCGGTAACGCCTGCATCACGTTGGCGACCGACGCAGATAAAATACCCCCGACAGTCAACGCCACACCTAATATCACGTCGGCCAGCGTCGCCGGCGAGCTTTTATATTCGTGCCAGAAAAGCAGTGCGATGCCGACGGCTGCGATGGCGGAGCCGGCCAGAAAAGCAACATTTATCCGCTGACCCAGAAAGATTCGGCCCAATATCGCATTGGGTACCATCAACAGAGCGAAGAGGACTGCAACCAGACCGGAGGTAATGTAAAGCTCGGCGTTGTAGACGAAGTTGAAGTTGAACGAGAATTGGGCAATGCCGATCAAGACGGCCCAGAACTGGCCCTTCATGCCCAAACGGAATGGCAAGCGTTTGAAGCCAACCAGCACGAACATGGCTGCGGCCGCGATCAAGAACCGGTAGCTGACCGACCAGCTTGGCGGGACGTCCGAGATCTGGTCCTTGATCACCAGCCAGGTCGAGCCCCAGATCAGGGAAACCAGTAAAAACGGGACCAATATGCGCGGCGTAAGTAAACTGGTTTCGCCGTTATCCGACGGTGTCATAGGGCCTGGATCGCCTCGGCTAACGGGCGGATATCCTCCGCGCTCTGGTTCCAGCTTGTGACCAGCCGGGCCTGTCCTTCGCCCCAGTCATAGAAATCAAATCCGGCGGCGCGCAGGCTTTCCGCTTCGCTGGCGGATAATCTGATGAATATCTCGTTTGCTTCGACGGGATGAATTAACCGGTCTCTGGCCGCGTCGGCAATGATCTGCGCCCCGGCATTGGCTGCGCGCGCATTATCAAGCCACAGGTCATCATCCAGCATCGCCAGTATCTGGGCGGCGAGATAACGTCCCTTGGACTGAAGATGTCCGCCACGCTTGCGGCGGTAATGGGCTTCGCGGGCCAGTTCCGTATCAAAGAAGACGAGCGCCTCTGCGCCCATGCCGCCATTTTTGACAAAGCCAAAGCTAAGCGCATCAACACCGGCTTTCCATGTTATATCGGCCGGGTGACAGCCAAGAGTTGCAATCGCATTGGCAAAGCGCGCGCCATCCATGTGCAAACCAAGTTTCCGCTGTTTGCAAATTTCCGCAACAGCTGAAACTTCGTCCGGCCTGTAAACCAGACCATATTCCGAGGCGTTGGTCAGCGATACCGCGGCTGGCTGCACCTGGTGCACATCGTCCCGGATTGCGGCGCAGTGCTGATCTATGGTTTGCGCGGCAACTTTGGCACCTTCGCCATCCACCAGCATCAGTTTCGCCCCGCCAGTATAGAAGCCAGGCGCCCCCGCTTCATCCTGTTCGATATGCGCTTCGCGGTGGCAGATCACTCCCTGATGCGGTTGGCATAGCGCCGCCAAAGCCAGCGAGTTTGCGGCTGTTCCTGTTGCTACCCACAAAATCTCGACGTTGGTTTCAAACAGGTTGGAAAAGGCGCCGTTCAACTGCGCGCTCAAAGTATCGCCATCATAGGCGGTATCCTGATGGTTGGCTTCCGCCAAAGCTTTCATCACCTTGGGGTGAACGGAAGCAGCATTATCGGAGAAAAATCGCATGAGATGGCCATGCTGCCAACCAGCCGCCGCGTCAAGATTGTGATTGCGGGCAGCGCCATGAATATTGCAGGTACGGCCATTAACATGAGCCCGCCTACTTCAGGAGCAGGTCAACCAAGTCTGGCAGAAGCGTCGATCGTTGCCATCATGTCATTGTCCGCGACGGCCTTCAAATCCGCTGGTTTATCAATTCCTACCCGAATATGGTCAAACAGTTGAGCGATCTTTGTCATGGCCTTGTCGGTCAACAATATGTACGGCTCATCACCTATATGCTGTTCGTGATATAAAAACCCATCCGCGGACAGAAGATCGATGTAACGAAGCACCAGTTTTTCCGATATTTTGGCTTTTTCCGAAATTTCGGATAGTCGCAACTTCGCTCCAGATCGCTTGGCTTCGTAGAGCTCAAGCAAAACATCCCAGATGTTGCCTGTACAATATTCATCAGGAAAAACGCCTATCCTGGCTCTTCTGAGGTCGATAGCAAACTGACCAAGATCAATCTTTCCGATCGCCTGCTCCCATTGCTGGTTTTCCAGCCGCTCCAGTCTTTGCCGGATGTCTTCCAGTAACAAGATTTGATCGCGCGTTTGATCCATCACGTATCTCCGATGATGCAGGGGGACTTTAACTTTTACCAAGTCACGTCAGCGAAAGGCCAAATAGAGACAAGGCCAAGTAATGCTGTCACGCAAACAGGGGACAAGTTGAAAAATTTTGTAAATTGGCCTAGGCTTGATGCCGAAAAGCCACAACGCAAGTAGCAGGTGCCATGGCTACGGAGAACCAGAACTTACATATCGGCGAACTTTTTCAGAGGATCGCTTCACTATCCTCTCTCGCAGATATACTGGAGCTTGTTCGAATAGCCGTTGTAAATCTTGGTGCCAACCGGACCAGCTACCATTTTACCCCAAAACTAAAATCGCAAACGGATCATATGGTCCAATTGGCAACCTATGGCTTTTCGAGAGAATGGCTTGGGCTATATGAAGAGCCAGGTTTTCGACAGAATGACCCGATTCCGGACATAGTTATGCAGCATGGCGGGCCGATGTTGTGGCACGATGCCCTCGCCTTGCGGCGATTGAATGAAAATGAGGAAAGGTTCGCCAGTCTACTGAAGGCACATGATCTGGATCAGGGGATAGGTATTCCCTTATATGGCCCAAAAGGGCGTCATGCTTATTCGGCGTTCACATTTGATCCCGTTCAACTTACTTATGATGAAGGCACTATAGCCACGGTAGCTGCGATCGCCAGCGCTGCGCATGTCAGAATATGCAATATTCTGGACAAACAATATGAACCTCAGGTGCACCTGTCACAAAGAGAAACGCAAGTCATCCGGCTGATCGCGCATGGTCATTCGAACAAAGCGATAGCAGCGGATCTGGATATCGGAGGATCAACCGCTGATACATATGTCCGCCGAGTATTTGCAAAACTGGATGCCAGCGACAGAATCAGTGCCTCTATCCGCGCTCTGGAACTTGGTATCTTACGGTTGTAGCAGCAAGGTATTAGGCTTTTTTGCGCTTTTGGTCCGTTGGTATCGGCGCATCAGTTGCTGGCAAATAGATTGTTTCCACATTGGGAACAAACTGATCGGTAAGACGCAGATCGGTGCATTCTTCCAAGGCTTCGGCTTTCCCGTATAAAAAGCCTTGCACCTGATCACAACCTTCCAGTCGCAATTCTTTGACCTGATCTTCGCGCTCCACACCTTCGGCCGTAGTTGTCATGCCGAGATTCTGCGCAAGGTTGATAACGGACCGGATAATTGCCCTGCAATCTTCGCGCGTATCGATTTCACTGACAAAACAGCGATCAATCTTGATCTTGTCGAACGGGAAACTGCGCAGATAATTCAGCGAGCTATATCCCGTCCCGAAATCATCCAGTGATATCCGGATGCCAAGATCACGGAGCATATGCAAGGTACGGATATTGGCATCGCTGTCGTGCATCAATATGCTCTCGGTTATCTCCAGTTCCAGCCGGCGGGGGTGGACTCCGGAATGCGCGAGGGCATTGACAATCGTTGATACCAGGTTGGCGCTGCGCATTTGGGTGGGAGAGAGGTTTATTGCGATCGTCAGGTGGTCATCCCAGGCCGCAGCATCATCCAGCGCTTTGCGAATGACCCACTCCCCCAACTGTACGATCATTCCAGTTTCTTCGGCCACGGTGATGAAATCATCCGGCATGACAACCCCGCGCTCCGGATGTTCCCATCGCAGCAGTGCTTCATAGCCGGTTTTCTTTTGCGTCTTTAAGTCCACCAGCGGCTGGTAGTGCAAGCGCATTTCATCACGGCCCAGTGATGCCCGCAAATCGAGCTCCAGGTTACGTCGTGCCTGGGCGGCGACATCCATACCCTCTTCAAAACAAGCAACCCGGTTTCTGCCGGCCCCTTTTGCCGAGTAAAGTGCAAGATCGGCGTACTTCAAAAGCTGGTTTGCATCGTTCATATCAGAATGCCATTCGGCCACGCCGACGCTCACTCCCGATATTACATTATGGTCGTCGACCATGAACGGGCACCCAATTTGCTCTACAATCTGATCGGCGACACCCCGTGCATCCGTGGCTCTTTCACCTGTCAACAGAAGCGCAAACTCGTCGCCGCCAATTCGGGCAAGCAGATCTCCTGGTCTCGACAGCTTTTCGAGCCGCCGTGAAATCATTTGCAGCAACCTGTCGCCAATCGGATGCCCCAGGGTATCATTGATCGTTTTGAAATGGTCCAGATCAAAGAAGATCAAAGCTACGTCATCGCCAGACTTGGCTCGATGGATCGTGCGATTGAGCGTTTCGGTAAATAAACGCCGGTTGGGTAAATCGGTCAGGCCATCGAAATGCGCCATGTAACTGACTTTGGCTTCTGCATTTTTTTGGGCTGTAATGTCTTCAATAACACCCCTCATCGCAATGTTTTCAGAGCCAGGAATGCCTTCGTTGGCCCGCGCACTGACGGTCCACCATTGCAGTTCACCTTCTACTTCAACCGGGACGGTCAAGTCCCGGAAGGACCGCTCATTTGCGATATGATCAGCAAGTAGTTCGCGATGTTCTTCATCGTCCAGCAGGGAAACAAGCTTCATCCCGTTCATTACCTGTTTGGGGCGATGAAAGGCCTCAGCGAAGCGGTCGCAGACGTCAACAAGCCGGCCCTCTTCATCCAGAGAGAATAACCAGTTGGAAGCCTGTTCTTCAAAGTCGTTTAGCAGCAATTTTACTGTTTCAGCCGATTGCCGGATTTCCTGACCGGCCAAAAGCTGTTTGGCAAAATTGTCGAATATATTGCCGCAATTCACATATAATACCGCTGCAAACATCGTAAGCAAAGCGATGGCAAGATAGCTCTCTATCCCACCGAGATAAAGCAGTCCTGCCGTCAGTCCAACATAGATGATCAGGGTCCATGCACGTGAGGCTTCCGGAATATGTCGATATGACACAACCGCAGTGCTCATTTTGCCAGCGCCGATAATTGCCAGAAGCATCAGTTGCGCAGGTGTTGCCACAGGTAAAAGGCAGGCAACACCAGCTCCCCACATATGGGCATAGCCAGCCGCGTTAAATATGATGTGCTTCTTCAGTTTCAGCATTTCACCGCGAGACAAATCCTGGACTTTGGCTCGCTCAGCCAGTTGCAGACGTCTGATAGAAAGATAGGCAAACATACCATACCAAAGAAGATGCATGACCATGGGTGCCTGGTCAAAGAACAGGAACGACAAAATCGCAGCGTTGACGACATTGGCAAACACCGTCACGCGAATGGACTTGCCATGTTCGGCAAGCTGCTCGCGCAATATCAAATCCTGATTGGAATACCCCAGGTCGCCTGTCTTGTTTTTCGTCGTCATTAAATCCCCACGTCACGCGGGGTAGCGGAAAGTCGTAAATATTTTACTATTTTCTCTATTTTACATAGATTTACAGATTACCGACTAAGTGACTAACGCTTCTTCGCTATCTTGAGTTTATCGGCCTTCGCGCGCTTTTTGATTGATTCTTCGCTGCGAGTGAGCGCCTTCGAGATGGCTTTCAGTGTCATCCCCTTTTTGGCAAAAGCATGGAGCTTTTGAATTTCTTCGCTGTTCCAAGGCTGCTTGTGACGTTCGAAACGCTCTTTCATATAGATCATTCCTCTATGAATGGTGACTATGCCTGCCAGCAATCCGCCATATGATCATCAACCATCCCGATTGCCTGCATATAGGCGTAAATGATCGTGCTGCCGACGAAACTCATTCCACGCTTTTTCAGATCTTTCGAGATGGCATCGCTAATAGGGGAGGTCGCCAGCATTTCCGACATATCGTCAGGCCGGTTGGTGATGGGCGCGCCATCCACATGGGCCCAAAGCCAATTGTCAAAGCTACCAAATTCCTTCTGCATATCGAGAAAGATCAGCGCATTTTTGCGGGTGGAGTAGATTTTCAGTTTGTTACGGATGATCCCTTCATCCTCTCGCAAAGCCTCTAATTCGTCGTCGGTCATGGCCGCCACACGTGCGATATCAAAGCCGTGAAAGGCGCGGCGATAACCTTCCCGTTTCCGGAGTACCGTTTCCCAGCTTAGCCCCGCTTGCGCGCCCTCCAGTATCAGGTTCTCGAAGAGTTTTTGGTCATCATGCTCTGGAACACCCCATTCCTCGTCATGATAAACGCCGTAAAATTCTTTACCTGCCTGTCCGCCAAAGCAGCGGCGCTTTCCGTCGATACCGATCACTGTCATCGGGCCAGCTTATGTCCGTATTCGGGCTTTTGAAAGCCCCAATGGTTTTTCTATTCAGCAGGCTGAATTTCCGGTTCCGGTTTGTCCGCCGACGGCCACCAGCCGACTTTCACCTTGACCCAGTTAATAGCGCGCGGGATCGGGGCGTTGCGGTCCATCCATTCGGCATATTCCTTATAGGCCGGATCGCCGAGCAGGTGTTTTTCTTCTGTCTTCGCCCGCCAGTAATAGACGCCGCTCACCGCAGCGATAATGGCGGTGTTGCGCACCATATCGGTGAAGCTGCCCGATGTCGCTAAAAAGGGCATGGTCGCGAGCCACCAATACAGGTTCTTTGCCACATAGGCAGGATGCTTGGTAAAGCGATATGGCCCGTGGGTCAGAATGCCGCGATGCGTCAGATTCGAAAAGCGCAAACCAAAGGCAACGGTCGCCCAGGCATAGATCGCGGTCAGTATGACCAGAATTCCGCCCCAGATTGCCAAAATCGTCTGATGCCCCTGCAGCCAATAGGCCCAGTCGGCTGTGTTGACATGATAGTTTAGCGGACCATCCATCAATATGAACGGCGGATAGCAAATCAACGCTGCCACCCAACCGGCAAGATAGGGGTTGGCCGTCCGGATATGCGCATCCAGCGGCTTCATGGTCAGCAAATAGCCGACGGTCGCAAACTGCACGTCGACGACAAACATGGCAATAATCAACCAATGGGCGATAGCGACAGGGTCATTCATCACCTGCGATATGTCGAGGCGAACAATATCGCCAAAACCGCCCGGCACGATGGAGATCATAAAGGCCAGGAAAAAGCCTTTGACGGCCCAGGCCCTTAGATGATGATAGATCTGTTCACGGTCATATTCACCCCGGGCTCCCATCAGAAATTGACCGAAATGCCAGGCACCATCACGGGGTTCGACAAACCTTCGGTCGATCCACATGACATAAGGAATGGACAGGCCAAGCAAAAAGGGAGCTGCCGTCTCCATCATTTCCATCGAAAACTGATACTGCCCGGTCCAATACCAGCGTCCCACGCAATAGATAAAAGCTATAATGGCCCATGTCGCCCACAGACCGGCCAGTTTGGCGATGCTAATATCAAACGTCTGTTTGAGCGGTTTGGGGTTTTTCCAATCAATGCCGGTTGACGCGCGCAGATGTACTTTGTCGTAGAGCAACGACCAGATTACCATAGGCACGGCACAGGCTAGGCAGGCAACAAGCGCGGAATATGGGCCATCCATGCCATATTGCCGCGCTATCATGACCCACGAGAGTAATCCGATCAGGCCAGCCACACCCACACCGCTGGATACTGCAGATGGCGGGCGCGGATCAGGCCTATCTGATTTTCGAGCGAACATGGATCAGTGCTTTAACCGGAAATGGTAAGTAACGAGTGAACGTCGGCTTTTGACGCCCGATTATTCTAGGAATTGCTATTGTAATCCGCTATATTTTTACAAAATCAGCCATAGGCAACTTACTGGATCCACATAGAAAATGATCATGGGAACAAAAATGAGAAATCTTACACTTGCAACCGGATTATCTATCGTTCTTATCGCCTGCAGCAATGGCGACGATGCACAGGCAAATCAAGGTGATTCAGAAGAGGCTCAAGCTTCAACTGACATCTCTCCGGTGGACCGCAAGCCTTTTGAAAAAACCGAGATCGCCAGTTTTGACGAGCCTTGGGCAATGACCTTCCTGCCCGATGGCCGGATGCTGATCACGGAGAAGAAGGGCAAGCTTTTGCTCGTAGACCAGAAGGGCGCAAAAACCGAAATCGCAAATGTACCCGAGGTTGATTATGGCGGTCAGGGCGGTTTTGGCGATGTCATTCTCGCACCTGATTTTGAGGTCAGCGGACGGGTTTATCTCAGCTGGGTTGAAGCCGGAGACGATGACACGCGCGGCGCGGTTATCGCGCACGCCCAACTTGATCTTCAGGGCACTCAACCGGATTTGAAAGAACTGAAAACAATCTGGACCCAAAACCCGAAAACGACGGGACGCGGCCATTATTCTCACCGCATGGTGTTTTCACCCGATGGCAAGTATCTGTTTATCGGGTCCGGTGAGCGTCAGAAATTTGATCCGTCACAGGATATGACCGGCAATCTGGGTAAGATCATCCGGCTTTACCCGGATGGCAGCGTACCAGAAGACAATCCATTTGTTGGTCAAGAAGGTGTGCTGCCAGAAATTTGGTCTCTGGGTCATCGCAATATTCTTGGTATGGCCTTTGATGATCAGGGTAGGCTTTGGAATCAGGAAATGGGCCCGAAAGATGGCGATGAGCTAAATCTGGTCCAGCCAAAAGCAAATTATGGTTATCCGATTGTTTCGGAGGGCGATCATTATGATGGCAAGAAAATCCCAAACCATGATACGCGCCCCGAATTCGCTGCACCAAAAGTGGCATGGGTTCCGACCATCGCGCCATCTGGAATGATATTTTATTCAGATGACCTTTTCCCTGCATGGAAAGGGAGTGCTTTTATCGGCGGTCTGGCAAGCGAAGCGATTATTCGCGTATCCTTTGATGGTGAAACGGCGCAGGAAGCGGAACGCTATGCCATGGACACACGTATCCGCGAAGTTGAACAGGGCCCCGAAGGCGCCCTATGGGTGCTGGAAGATGGCGAGGACGGCCGGCTGCTAAAGCTCACGCCGCCCGGTTAGCACTAATTCAAGAAGCAGTAGTCGTTGTGCCCGACAAATCGCTCAGGAACTGACGCACCCGTTTGGCATTGGCGCCAAGGTCATGAATGCCAACCCGTGATACCGAACGCATATCGATAATGCTGGCTTGGCCGTTTTCCGCTGCGCGAGCGCGGATGACAACGTCATCTTTGAAACGGAACAGGGAAATCGTGGCTGTTGCTTCCAAATGCCCGGACGCGGGGTCGACATTGGCAACATCCCATCCACGATCTTCCGCCAAACGCTTCGCTTTTTCAATAACTTCTGCGACTGGTTGGTCGATGCGAACGGAACGGATATCCGGATAAGCACCCTGATGCAGGGTCGCCCAGCGTTGCCGTGGGTTCATGCCGCGCATTGCACTGTCATCGGCACCGGGGATGTTATCCCAATTGTCGGCGCGTAGGGTCAGGGCAGAGAATTGCGGCGGATCCGCCAGATCGGTGGTGATATCATGGATTGCCGGCAGAGAAGCCAGCGTCATCGCATAGCTAGCCAAATAACCCATAAATCCCAGCGAAACCAAAGTTCCAATGCCAAGCAAAGGCCAGCGCGTCTTACGATCTTTCCGGCGATCAAGAATAATCCCGACAATCGCAACAATCAGAGCAATCAAAGCCATCAGGCCGGTCCATGGCAAAATTCCCAGCCCGGCTTGCCAACCCCACAGCCCTATACCTGCTCCGAAGGCCGAGCCGAAAAATACGATTACGGCAGCTACAGCCAATATGAACACGATCCAGCCTTTCGGATCGCTGCGCAATTTCGCCAGCTTTCCGGTTACGGTTCCACTGGTGTCGGCGACCGGTTGGTCGGTCTGTGGTTGCTGATCGTGTTGACTGTTCACGGGCATAACTCCTTTGATTACGGTCTTTTAGACGCGGTAAAGCGATAGTGCAATCAACACTGCATAACCGGTTTGATTTAGACAAATCTCTTGCTCGACAGCGATGTCCAATAGCGTTAGAGGCGCATTTCTCTAGGTTTCTTCCAAGAATTGGACCGGTGATTTGACGACCATAATGCCTCTCGCTGAAATTGATCCCGCGCTGGTTGAGGATCTGCTCGATGCTGCTTTCGGCCAAAAACGCACGCAGCGGACGGCCTATAAAGTTCGGGAAGGCATGGACATGCTTGATGGGCTTAGCGTCGCTGCGGTTGATATGGCGGAGAACGAACTGCTCGGCTCGCTGCAATGCTGGCCTGTTGGACTAACCGACTCGCAAGGCCAAAAGCATCCCATGATCATGGTCGGACCAGTGGCGGTCTACCCCGATTGCCAGCAACAGGGCGTGGGTCAGGCGCTAATGAAAGGCATGCTGAAAGAGTTGCAGAACAATGAGGGCCTGCCGCTGGTGATGATCGGTGACCCTGCTTATTATGACCGCTTCTTCGATTTCTCGCCAGAGCGGACCGGCGGCTGGACATTGCCTGGTCCGTGGGAGCCGGAACGTTTGCTGGTGCGCGCGCCCAAAGATGCCGTTTTGCCCGAGAAGGGCAAGCTAGGTCCTTGGACAAGCTGAAAATTCATAGGCGTAACGTTTCTAAACGCCTTTGATTATTAGCGATACTTTACACGTCCGCTTATTCCCAATAGGCACGGCGCATGCCCTATACACCGCCGCCCGAACTCGCATCTCTATCGCTTGGTGACATTGCAGAGATGGTCGAAGCGCAGAAATTGCCGCCGGTCGATCAATGGGAGCCGGAGGAAACCGGCGATAGCGAAATGCGTATTGCAGTTGATGGCACCTGGTTTCATCAAGAGTCACCGATCAACCGCCCGGCGATGGTCCGCGCCTTTTCAACCCTGTTGCGACAGGAAAAGGATGGTAGCTACGCTTTGGTCACGCCCTACCAGAAACTCCATATTCAAATAGATGACGCGCCGTTCGTTGCAGTAGAAGTCGAAAGTGAGGGGGAGGGCGTCGACCGCAAACTCGCCTTCCGGTTGAATACTGATCATCTGGTGATGGCTGATGACTTGCACAAGCTCAGCTTTCCGAAAATTGCAGCAGCGGATAATGGTGCGGCTGCAGACGAGCAGGCGAGACCCTATTTGCATGTCCGCGGCGGGCTCGAGGCCGTACTGGCACGGCCGGTTTACTACGAGCTGGCTGAATGTGCGCTAGCCGATGACCTCGACCCTTTCGGCCTGTGGAGCAATGGCACCTTTTTCCCGATCGATAAACCAGAATGACCGGCATCAGTGACCTCAGAACAAAGCTTTCGCAGGCCTTGCGCAGTGGTCATGCCAATGATCTAGATCATGCATTGTCCGATGAACGCGATTTCATCAAAGATTTGAATAGCCTGCGAAGCGCCGCTGTGCTGATTGCGATTACCGATCGCCCCGATCCGGGCGTCATATTGGTTCAGCGTCCTGATCATATGCGCAACCATCCTGGGCAGGTCGCCTTCCCAGGTGGTAAGATTGATCCAGAGGACAAAGATGCAGTCCACGCAGCCCTTCGGGAAGCAGAAGAGGAAGTACAGCTTGATCCCGCCAAGGTTGATATTATCGGGCCGACCGACCGCTATCATTCGGGCAGCGGTTATAATATCCAACCCATTATCGGGGTGATCCCACCGGATCTGCCACTCGTTCCCTGTCCGGAAGAAGTGGACGATTGGTTTGAGGCGCCGCTCGACTTTGTCCTCGATCCGCGAAACCAGGATACCCATGTCGGAGAATGGCGCGGGGACCGCCGCCAATATTACCAAATTAACTGGCAAAACCGTCGTATATGGGGAATTACTGCTGGAATATTGGTCAACTTGTCAAAGCGGTTGGATTGGCTGTCATGAAGTTACCGGAAGCCTCTTGGCATCAACGTCAGTCGCTCAAAGACCTGATTGCGGTGTTGGATGGTCATCGAGGTGCCACGCGCTATGTTGGCGGTGCGGTGCGGGACACGTTGCTGTCGATCCCGGCAAAGGACATCGATCTTGCAACGACATTAAAACCCGATGTTGTAACCGCCCGGCTGAAAGACGCGGACATCACCGTTGTTCCTACAGGTATCGAACATGGTACCGTCACCGCTGTCACCGAAGACGGCCCGGTTGAAATCACCACTTTGCGCCGCGACGTATCGACCGACGGACGTAGAGCGACAGTGGCGTTTAGTGATGACTGGAAAGAGGACGCCGCGCGCCGGGATTTTACTATAAATGCCTTGTTTGCGGATCCGGAAACACTGGAAGTTTATGACTATTTCGGCGGGCTCGTCGATCTCGAAAAGCGCCATATCCGCTTCATCGGCTCGGCTGAGCAAAGAATCGCCGAAGACCATCTTCGTATCATGCGTTATTTCCGCTTTCTCGCCCGGTTCGGCCAACATGATGTCGATAAGGAGACGTTTGACGCGTGCCGTGAAGCCGCGCGGGAATTGCCGAAACTATCGCGCGAGCGCGTTGCAGACGAGTTGATGAAATTGCTCAGTGCAGCTGACCCCGTCTATGCCGTACAGGAAATGATCGAGGCGGATGTTTTTGCCAATATTGTTGACGAAATCGATCCCGGAGCAGGGGCCTTGCTAGCCGTACTTATTCTGCGCGAGGAAGCCCATGATATCCTGCCCGACCCTGTGCGGCGTTTGGTCGCTTTGCTTCCCAAAGATGCTGACAAGACGGCGCAAATCGTCACTAGCCTTCGTTTATCAAAGAAATTGCGCCGCGCTGTGGCCGATCGGTTGAGAGCCTTGAAACCGGCAGTTTCGGATATGCCCGCTATCGCTTATCATCATGGCGCAGATGCGGCGCGAGACATTGCCCTGCTCTTTGCTACAGATGGTGATCTCGATACCAGCCTTGCGAAGCTTAAAAAATGGTCAAAACCGGCCTTCCCGATTACTGGTGGTGATTTGATCGCCATGGGTCTCAAGCCCGGGCCGATTGTGGCCGAAAGCCTGAAGGCCGTTGAAACCGCATGGATTGAAGAACAATTTCCCGATGAAACCCGGGTACGAGCACTTGCCAGAGACATTATCAAAGGCCGCTAGCCCAACGCCGATTACAAAAGGATAGAAATATGAAAATCAACAAAGACATGGTCAGTTTTATCACTGGCGGCGCGGCCGGCATTGGCCTTGCCATCGCGCATGCGTTGGCTGCCCGGGGCGTCAAGATCATGTTAGCGGATATTGATGAGGAGAAACTCAACCAGGCGGCTACTGACCTCAGCGCGAACGGCGCTGATGTTGATACGGTCCTGTGCGATGTCGCGGATGAGGCGCAGGTTCGTGCGGCTGCTCAGGCAACAATTGATCGGTTTGGCAAAGTCCATATCGTGGTCAACAACGCTGGCGTTGCCTTGGGTGGTGCTCCCGGCGAAATCGATATCAAAGACTGGCGCTGGATTGTTGACATCAACCTGATCGGTGTTGCGCATGGTGTGGAAATTTTCACACCACTGATCCAAAGTCATGGCGAGGGCGGTTATTTCATCAACACGGCATCCATGGCGGGTCATGGAGCGGCCCCCGGAATGGCACCCTATAACGCCACCAAATTTGCCGTTGTCGGCTATTCGGAAGCATTGAAGCAGGAGCTGGCCCCCAGCAATATCGGTGTCAGTATCCTGTGTCCGGCATGGGTCAAAACCAACATCCATCGCAGCGCCTTTGATAAGCCCACTGGTGGAGGCGACGAGAGTGATCCGCAATTCCAGGCCATGGCAGCTGTGATTGACGGCGGGCTGAATCCTGCCGATGTCGCGGAATGGACCGCGCAATGTGTCGAAGCCGATCGCCTGTATATATTCACACATCCTGAATTTTCTGGAGCGATTGATCAGCGTTATGCCATGGTCAAGGCTGACTATGACGCCTGCTCAGAATTTCCGGCGTTTCAAAAGAAAGGGTAGATATGAGACCGTGAAAGCGGTTTCAGAAGGAAGGTCAGATCATGGACATTATCCCGATTATCGCCGCAGCTACAGCTGCAAGTCAGCCGAACGTGGCAGATGTGGCAACGCTCGCCGCCATCGATGCAACCTGTCACGACTATGTTGACGGCCAACTACAAGGAAATACCGAGCGCGTGGCACGCTCACTGCACCCCGATCTCGCCAAGCGCGCTGTGATCGGGAAGCAGCCTTATGAGAGCTTTGGGTTGAGGCGGATGACCAAAGAGGAACTGGTTTCTCTGACCAAGCGCGGAGCTCTTAAAACACCCATTGAAAAATGGGACCGCACCTGCAAAATTCTCGATGTGACGGGCAATGCCGCTTCGGTTCGTCTCGAAACACCTTGGTTTGTCGACTATTTTCACATGGGTAATTTCGACGGAAAATGGCTGATTGTGAATGCTTTATGGTATATGAAAAAATAGCGGAAGCGGCACAGTCTTGTAGTCGTTTGATTGCCGAGCGTGAAGGTCACAGATCCAAAAAACAGTTGAACTCCGTCTTCTGAATGTCGGTAGTTGAAGATCAGATGGACGGCATACCCACAATTTGAACAAAGTAAATATCGGAACCTCGCCTCAAAAAATTGGGCATAACAGCCGCCGCTATCTTACATCTGTTCCAGCGGCCCATTGCGGGAGGCCAGTCTGTAAATCCCCCGCACTCCGGCCTCGTTGACCCTCAATAGCCCTGCCTTGACGGCACATGCGACCATATGGGTCCGGTTTCTTGCGCGCAGTTTCAGCCTGACATTTTCCACATGTCGTTCAACTGTCCGAGGTGATATGTTGATTTCCAGTGCGACTTCCTTGGCGGACAGCCCCAGCGTGATATATTCCAGTATTTCCGTTTCCCGGCGAGTGAGTACCGGGTCATTGATCAATGCGAGTGGTTCCAACATTATAAACTACCTTGTTCGACAGACCCGCGCAATTGCGCGCGGCTGGTTGGGGATAAAATGGGGGCTGCACTTGTGCGCAGCCCCAGGTGGCAGGAGAAAACAGCCGGGCCATTTGTTCCTGCATTGAGGTCGTCAGGGTCGTGTAAAATCAAATTCAATTTTGCGGCTGTATGGCCGCGGTCAATATCGAAGTCTTTCGCTCAAGATCGCGCAATGCTTCTGTCTTGGTCGTCGCTTGAATAGATATTGCTGGGAGAACATTATTGATTCCTTCTATCTGTTTGTGAGTTGAATATGCATTCAACAAGCGTGCCCCCAATGTTACCTTTGCGTGTTAGGCAGCATGTTCATGAGCATGTCATTTCCGTTGTTTTTTGTTGCGGCGGCCTTAAATTGCGGCGTTGATCTTATTGGCCCTAGGCTTTCTGGCAGTCGCCGGATGTGTCGATGATCACCACTCGCCGTGAGATTGCCATTAGGATGACCAGTTCCACCTCGGGGGCGAGTAAGCGGAGTAGCCATGCCAAATCTGGAAATCGAAGTGCTCGGCGGCTTGTCCGTGCGCCGCGGAGGTCAGCCAGTAAAATTGCCGGCATCGCGCAAGGCCCGCGCAATGCTGGCGTTCCTATTGCTTACCGGAAAGCCGCAACATCGCGAAAGGCTGTGCGATCTGTTCTGGGAGGGGCCGGATGACCCGAGAGGTGCGCTCAGATCCGCCATCTGGAAACTGCGCCGATTGCTGAATGAGCCCGAAGCAGAACGGATCGTGGCCGACCGGGAAAAGGTTCACTTTGAACCGGTGGCAGCGGCAATCGACTATAAGAATTTGATTGAACGTGCGCAGCGCGATGAGGAACTGGCCGGGCAGGATTTCGCGGATGTGCGTGCAGCGTTAGACCAACCCTTGCTTGCTGGTCTCGATCTGCCGGACCACTCCCATTATCAAGCATGGTTGACTGCGATGCGGGAAGAAGCGGAAGCATTGCGTACGCGGTTACTGCCTGATCTGGGCGCAAGAGCGGGAACACCGCTCGACCGGCCGAGCCAGTTGCATCTTGCTCGTCAAAAAATCGGTTTTGCGGGCGCCAAAGATGGTACCCGTATTGCCTGGGCCCGAATTGGATCAGGGCCGCCACTGCTGAAAGCGGCCAACTGGCTCAATCATCTTGAACTGGACTGGGACAGCGAAGTCTGGTCACCGTTATTTCAGGAGCTGGCGCGCGACTACAGTCTGATCCGCTATGACGAGCGAGGCAATGGCATGTCCGATTGGGATGCAGCAGATCTTGGGTTTGACGCCTTTGTTACAGATCTGGAAACCGTGGTTGCCCAAAGCGGTGTCGAGCGTTTTCCTCTGCTCGGCATATCGCAGGGCGCGGCCGTCGCTATTGAATATGCCGCAAAAAATCCTGATCGTGTCAGTCATCTGATCCTTTGGGGCGGTTATGCGGCGGGCTGGCGCGCCGATGGCGATACCGAATCGGTTGCCGAGAGAGAAGCTTTGATCACTCTGGTTGCCAAGGGTTGGAGTCGTGACGATTCCAGCTATCGCAATCTGTTTTCCCGGGCGCTGATTCCCGGTGCTACGGAACCCGAAAGGGCGGCGTTTGACGAATTCCAGAGGAAAACCGTTTCGGCTGCCAATGCCGCCCGTTTTCTGGAAACCTTTGCGGATATCGACGTGCGTCACCGACTGGAGGCAATACAGTGCCCCACATTGGTCATGCATGCGCGCGGTGATCAGCGTGTTCCCGTTGCCAAGGGCGCGGAGCTTGCCAGCGGGATCAGCGGGGCGGAGTTCGTTACGCTGCCGACCGACAACCATCTCTTGCTCGGCCGCGAGCATAGTTCTGAGCTTTTTGTTGCCCATGTGCGACAGTTTTTGTCAGACAAGGCAGACGACAGGTTCAAAACTGTCCGATAGGGCCGGTTATACGAAGCCGGTCATTCCTGCCTTGTAATCAGGATATTTCGGCTGCCAGTTCAACAGCCGCTTCGCCTTACCATTGGCGACCCGGCGGTTTTCTTCATAAAAACCCAAGGCTGATTTCGAAAGATCGGCATCTTCCAGAGAGAGCAAAGGCGGCGGCTCCATAGCAATGAGCCTTGCGGCATGGGCGATAACCTCATGCTGCGGCGCGGGCAGGTCGTCGGCAATATTGTAAACCCCGGCCGGGCCATCAAAAGATGCAACCACAGCGGCCACGATATCATCGACATGGATACGGCTGAACACCTGTCCCGGAACATCGACCCGTTTTGCTTTACCTTGCTCGACCCTGGTGATGGGGTTGCGGTCCGGCCCGTAAATGCCAGGCAGGCGCAGCACACAGACGTCATCGCGAAGGTTCTGCCAGCGCTGGTCAGCGTCGCTGCGGGCCTTTCTCCGTCCGGAACCTATCGGGGTGCTTTCGTCGACCCAGGCGCCTTTGACATCGCCATAGACTCCGGTGGACGAGAGGTAACCTGTCCATTCCAGCGATGCGGCTTTGATCGCTTCTTCGTAACAGTCCAGCACGGGTTCATTGCCATCGCGAGTAGGCGGAACAGAAGAGATTATGTGGGTTGCGGTTTCAATTGCTGCCAAGACTGATGTTTCGTCACCAAACGCCATTGCTTCATCTGATGCGTCTCGCCGGGTACCGGTTACCTGCCATCCGTCGCCGCGTAATCGTTCGGCGAGCCGCTTTGCCGTGTAACCCAGTCCAAAGATGAGCATATGAGGCATGGCTTGTGTTTCCCTGTAGAATGGATCGGATGGGCCCGATGACAGAAGCATAAACGCAATTGCACGGCGTGCAAATGGCTCTTATGGCGGGAGTCATGCTAGATATCCAAAAGACCGATGCAGCGATGCCTGCGACCGAGCCCGCCATCATTCGCCGCGAAGACTATCGTCCGCCGGCGTGGTTCGTCCCGGCCATTGCGCTCGATTTTCAGCTGGGCCTGGATCATACTGTTGTCCGGTCGACACTGGATGTGCGGCGCTCCAAATCGGCTAAATATCAGGAAGCTTTGCTCTTGGATGGCGATGGGCTTATTCCGACATCGGTAAAGGTGGACGGTGCGGCGTGGACAGATTGGCAGTTGATTGACGGCAATTTGCAACTACCGCTCACCGGCACGGCACATGAAGTAGAAATTACCGTTGAAATTGATCCTTCTACCAACACACAGTTGATGGGGCTTTATGCTTCTCAAGGGATGCTCTGCACCCAATGTGAGGCAGAGGGTTTCCGACGGATCACCTTCTTCCCTGACAGGCCCGATATATTGAGCCGTTATTCGGTGAGGATGGAGGGTGACAAAAAAACCTTCCCGATCCTGCTGTGCAACGGTGACAAGGTCGAGGAAGGGGATGGTGAAAATGGTCGCCATTGGGCGCAGTGGAATGACCCATGGCCCAAGCCGAGCTATCTATTCGCGCTGGTCGCGGGCGATCTGGTTGCAAACAGTGATAGCTTTACCACGCGGTCGGGCAAACCGGTCGAGCTGAACATCTGGGTCCGTGATGGCGATTTGCCGCGAACGGGTCATGCGATGCAGGCATTGAAGGATTCCATGCGCTGGGATGAGGACGTGTACGGGCGCGAATATGATTTGGGGCTGTTCAACATCGTTGCGGTGAGTGATTTCAACATGGGTGCGATGGAGAATAAAGGGCTCAATATCTTCAATTCGCGCTATATATTAGCGGACCCGGAAGTTGCCACCGACGCTGATTATGATGGAATTGAGGGTGTGGTGGCCCATGAATATTTCCACAACTGGTCGGGTAACCGTGTCACCTGTCGCGACTGGTTTCAACTCAGTCTGAAAGAAGGTTTCACTGTCTATCGCGACCAGAGCTTTTCGGCCGACATGGGGTCGACCGCGCTTAAGCGGATCGAAGATGTGCGGATTTTGCGTGCGGCTCAGTTCCCCGAAGACGCTGGACCGCTGGCGCATCCGATCCGCCCGGAAAGCTATCAGGAGATTTCCAACTTCTATACGGCGACTGTCTATAACAAGGGTGCAGAAGTTATCAGGATGATGGCGACCTTGCTGGGCGGAGAGCGCTTTCGCAAAGGCACGGACTTGTATTTTGACCGTCATGATGGTGAAGCCGCGACATGTGAGGATTTTGTTGTGGCGATGGAAGAGGGCGGCGATATCGACCTGACCCAGTTCCGCGGCTGGTACCGGACGCCCGGAACGCCCTGCGTGTCGGCCAGACTAAGCCATGATCCGCAAACCGGCACTGCGACACTAGACCTGCAACAGATATTGGGTGCGAGCGGCGCTGCGCCGAAGCCATCGGAAATGGTCATCCCGCTGAAAATTGCGTTGCTTGATCCCGAATCAGGCAAGCATGACGGCGAACAGCTCATCACTCTTGATCAGGCGGAGCAGAGCTTCATTTTCGAGGGACAGAAAGAGCATCCGATCCTTTCGATCAATCGCGGCTTCTCCGCGCCCATCATTCTGGAAAGCAGCCGGACGGCAGAAGAACTCGCCTTTTTGTCCTCGCATGACGACGATCCGTTTGCGCGGTTCGAGGCGATGCAACAGCTGATGACCAGCTATCTGGTCGCACAGGTCACCGGTACGCCAGCGGATCGCGATATCATCCTTCAGGCCGTCGGCGCGGTACTGGCGGATGAGAATATCGACCGGGCATTTCTGGCAGAACTGGTTCAGCTGCCAAGCGAGGCTTTTCTGGGCGACCAGATGGTTGAAGTCGATCCGCAGGCTATCCACGATGCCCGGGAGAAATTGCGCGGCAAGATTGCTGTCCAGTTTGAACGCAAATTCCGGCGGCTCTACAAGCAATGCGTGCCCGGTGAATTTTCGCTTGAAGCGGAAGCGCGCGGGGACCGCAAGCTTCGTAACGTCGCGCTCGGCTATATCGCTGCGTCACAGGTAGAAGATGCGGCGGAGCTGGCATTCGACCAGTATCGGGACGCCAACAACATGACGGCGATGCAGGGTGCGCTTGGTGTCCTGTCGCATATGGACGCCGATGAACGGACCTGGGCGTTTGAGGATTTCTTCAAGCGGTTCAAGGATAACGCGCTGGTACTCGACAAATGGTTCACGATGCAGGCGCTGTCACAGCGCAGTGATACGGTGAAGAAGGTCGAGCGCCTTGCTAAGCATCCCGAATTTACCCTGTCCAACCCCAATCGGGTGCGGGCACTTTATGCCGGATTTACAAGCAATGCGGTGCGGTTTCATGACCCGTCCGGTAAAGGCTATCAGATGCTTGCCGATATGGTGATCGCGCTGGATGGGCAAAATCCGCAAACTGCCGCACGCTTCATTCCGCCGCTGGGTCGTTGGCGTCGTTTCGAGCGCGGCCGGTCCGACCTGATGCGGCAGGCGCTGGAGAAAATCGCAGCGACACCCGACCTTTCAAAAGATGTGTCGGAGCAGGTGAGCAAGAGCCTTGCCTGAGCGAGGTTCATCGGCGGCGGATGTCACGACGTCGCCGCTTTTGAAAGACGCAGCCCACGGTTTTCTTGGTCGTGCGGGTGGTTTGTCTAAGGGCATCTACGCCGGGTTGAATGTCGGATTAGGCAGCGATGATGACCGCGAGGCCATTCTCGAAAATCGCCAGCGCGCCAAGGCAGCGGTGCTGTCAGACAGTCAGCTGGTGACGTTGCATCAGGTTCATAGCGCCGACGTGGTCACAGTCACCGAGCCTTTCGCCCTAGATGCGCGCCCGCATGCTGATGCGATGGTAACAGGCAGCCCCGGCTTGCTCCTCGGTATATTGACCGCAGATTGTGTGCCCGTGCTGTTTCATGATCCGGCGACGCAGGTCGTGGGCGCGGCGCATGCGGGATGGAAAGGCGCCATAGGCGGCGTCACGGACAATACCATCACGGCGATGGAAAAGCTCGGTGCCTCGCGAGACAATATGGCATGCGCTATCGGCCCTTGTATCGCCCGGGATAGCTATGAAGTCGATGCGGGTTTTCAAAAACGCTTCGTCGAGGATGATCCTGAAAATTCTCAATATTTCACTGCCGGGCAACCGAGCCACTTCCAATTCGATATAGAATCCTATGTGGCGGGTCGCTTGGCTAGGGCCGGCATTGTCAAAATCGATAAACTCGGCCTGGACACCTATGCCCATGAGGATCGTTACTTCAGCTATCGGCGCAGTTGCCATCGCGGGGAAGCTGGCTATGGTCGGCAGATATCGTTGATCGGCTTGAAGGCATAATTTTACCCTTGCGCAGACAGGGGCACGAGGGGAAGAGGAAATGAATGCCCAGCGCGTGGGACTTTTTGCTGGCTTGACGGTATTCGTCGTGATGCTCCTATCGCCAGCGCCAGCGGCAATGAGTCCGGCGGCCTGGCATGTCGCTGCGCTCACAATTCTTATGGCGACCTGGTGGATGACCCAAGCGGTACCTCTTACCGCAACCGCCTTGCTGCCCTTTCTTGCCCTGCCGGTGATGGATGTTATGGATGTGCGGGAAACTGCCAGCCAATATTATTCACCGATATTATTCCTTATCCTCGGCGGTGCTTTTCTTGCACTGGCGATAGAGCGGGTCGGTCTGCACCGGCGTCTGGCGCTGGCAATTGTCAGTTTATCGGGCAAGAGTGCCTGGGGCATATTAATCGCCTTCATGCTCGCCACAGCGCTGCTCAGTATGCTCATTTCCAACACCTCATCCACCCTGATCATGATACCCATTGCCGTTGCCGTCCTTGTTGCTGGCGGGGTGAAGGACGGCGAGACAGACGGATTTGCCGGTGCCTTGATCATGGGGGTAGCTTTTGCCGCTTCAATCGGAGGCCTTGGCACCTTGGTAGGCAGTCCGACCAATGCGATTGCTGCTGGTCTGATCAACAAGACATTGGGCATGGACATTGATTTTTTGAGCTGGCTGTTCTTCGGCCTGCCTATCGTGATCCTTGGCCTGCCTGTCTGTGCAGCCATCCTGATAACGGTTCAGAAAGTGGGCAAAGACAGTTTTGACGGCGCCGGTGCACGAGCAGCGATCGGGTCGGCCGGTCCCTGGAGCCTTCCGGAAAAACGGGTCGTGCCGGTGGTTGCCCTTGTCGTACTCGGCTGGCTGTTCTTGCCCCAGATCAAGGCGGTGCTTCCGGCTGGCGCGGTGCATGATGGCAGCATAGCGATACTAGGCGGCTTGCTGTTGTTCATTCTGCCCGACGGTACCGGGCGGAAATTACTTAACTGGGACGAAGCAGATCGTGCGCCATGGGGGGTGATTATGATGTTTGGCGGGGGTCTTGCGCTGGCTGCTGGAATCATTGAATCCGGATTGGCAGACTGGCTAGGGCTGGCGCTGGAGCCGCTTAAAAACGTCCCGGTCATTATCATTGCCATAGCACTTGTTGCTCTGGTCATTCTGGTCACCGAATTTGCGTCCAACGTCGCCACGGCCAGCGGGATCATGCCGGTGGTGGCCAGCCTGATCCTCGCCACCGGCGTCGATCCGGTCTTGCTTGCCATGCCGGCGGCAATGGCGGCCAGCTGGGGCTTCATGCTGCCTTCCGGTACGGGGCCGAACGCGATTGCCTGGTCAACCAATCACATCGAATTGCCAAAAATGCTGAAGTCAGGACTGATGCTGGACATAGCCGGGATACCGATAATCATCGGGTGCATCTGGATGGTTTCATTTGTAATCAGTTAATTTTTGCGGCATGGGCCTTTCCAGATAATTTCCGCTGGAGAGAGAAAAAATGTCCGATCAAAACGATGATGCTGTTCCGGTAACACCGCGCCGTATGCCCAAAGCGCCGATAGAGAAAATTGGCGGACGCAAGCTCAAGCCGTCGACGCTTATGATGGGCCATGGCTATGATCCAGTCCTCTCGGAAGGCGCCCTCAAGCCGCCTATTTTTCTGACCTCCACTTTTGCTTTTGAGGATTCTGCTGCGGGGAAACGTCATTTCGAAGGGATTACCGGCAAACGCCCCGGCGGTGCCGATGGTCTGGTCTATTCGCGCTTTAACGGCCCCAATCAGGAAATTCTCGAAGACCGGCTGAGTATTTGGGATGAAGCGGAAGATGCGCTCGTTTTCTCCAGCGGCATGTCAGCTATTGCGACCGTGCTGCTCGCCAATGTCAATCAGGGCGATGTCGTGGTGCATAGCGGACCACTTTATGCGGCGACAGAAACGCTGATTAACAAGATTTTGGGCCGCTTTGGCGTGACTTTCCTGGATTTCCCGGCTGGTGCGAGCCCGGATGAGGTTTCCGCATTGCTGGAACAGGCCAAAATCCAGGCCGCGGATAATGGCGGCAAGGTTGCGATTATCTATCTCGAAAGTCCGGCCAATCCGACCAATGCGCTGGTTGATATCGAGGGCGTATCTGATGCGCGCAACACCGTTTTCGGTGACGAGGACGCCCCGCCCATCGCCATTGACAATACCTTCCTCGGCCCCTTGTGGCAGCAACCACTGAAACATGGCGCGGACATCGTGATTTACAGTCTGACCAAATATGTCGGCGGACATAGTGATCTGGTTGCCGGTGGTGTCCTGGGTTCCAAGGCGCATATGGATCCGATCCGCGCGATCCGGAACACGATCGGGACCATCTGTGATCCCAATACCGCCTGGATGCTGATGCGCAGTCTCGAAACGCTGGAGCTGCGCATGACCCGCGCCGGTGAAAATGCCGAGAAAGTCTGTGCTTTTCTGCGCGACCATCCCAAAGTGGACGGGCTGGGCTATCTCGGGTTTATTTCCGATGCTTCGCAGCAGGATATTTATGATCGCCATTGCAGCGGCGCAGGGTCCACCTTCTCGGTATTCATCAAGGGCGGCGAAGCCGAAGCTTTTGCGTTTCTAGATGCCCTCAAGATTGCGAAATTGGCCGTGAGTCTTGGCGGAACCGAGACATTGGCAAGCTTGCCAGCGGCAATGACTCATTTGTCAGTGCCCGACGATCGCCGGGCCGCGCTTGGTATAACCGACAATCTGGTTCGAATTTCTATTGGTGTGGAAGATCCTGATGACCTGATCGCCGACTTTGAACAAGCGTTGGGTGTGGTTTAGGCCCAATCCAGGATTCTCCAACCGCGTTTCTTAGCAAGATGACGTAGTGGTGCACTCGGCGTTGTCGCCACCGCCTCATCAGCAAATTCGAGCATGGGTGCATCACTTACATGGTCCGAATAAGCCCGGATATGGATGCTTTCGCGAGTAAAACCCTTCTCGTCGAGAAAGGCTTTGATCCGGTCCAGCTTGGCAACATCGTAGCAATTTTCGCCGATAATTTCAGGTAATACCTGGCCGTGTTCATCGATTTTCAGCCGGGTTGCTATTACTTCGTCAAAGCCCAGTCGTTTGGCGATGGCATTGACGTAAAGTTCGTAAGAAGCCGTAGCGAGCACCAGTTTTCTGCCTTCCGCCCGATCAGCTTCAACTTGGGCAATAGCCTTGGCATAGCTATTCACCTGCATCACCTTATCAGCATAGCGCTCAATATGCGGTTCCAGCTTCGCGATATTCGGTTTACCGCCTAGCAATAGCCGCTGATTATAGGTTTTCAGCCCCTTGCGACTGACCAGTTTCAAGCCATAACCAATAAATCCAAAGGGCAGTAACGGCAGGAAGATCAACCGCCATGGCGCGCGTGCAAAAACCATGTGAAACAGGAACGGCGTATAGGTACCTCGCACCGTAATCGTTCGATCCATATCGTAAATAGCCAGCTTGGTCATCACGCCTCTTTTCCCAATAGCGACGCCATATTAGCAGCGCCAATAAAATGCACCCACTAAATGACTTGTTATAATGGCTTGAGGTTTCAATGATTTTCGGTCACCAATAGCGGCGATGACAGTGCCTGGCGATTTTGTCGAAGAAATGACCGAGGACGGAGTGGCGGCACTTCGTTTTTCCGGTGATTTATCGATCGCTGCCATTGGCGACTTGCCGGAACGCTTGCGCGACTATGATGGTGAGGCCAAACGACTGAACCTTTCCGATATTGGTTATGTGGATACGGTGGGTGCCTGGCTGATCTATCGTACCGCCCGCGATATCGAAGCGGAAATTGTCGGTATGGACAACGAAGCGGAACGGCTGATCGCGGCTGTCGGCGGTGTGGCGGAACCAACGGGCGTCCGTCCTGATCCGCCCAATCCCATCATTCGTGTGCTTGACGAGGTGGGTGAGGCAACGATGATCGCCCTTACGACCCTGGCGGGTTTGATCGGCTTTTTTGGTTCGGTGATGATCTCTGCAGCTTCGTTGATGCGGCATCCCGGCCGGATAAGATGGAATGCGGTGATCCAGCGCTTTGACGTGGTGGGTGTGCGGGCCCTTGGCATTATCGGTTTGATGAGCTTTCTCATCGGTCTGGTGATAGCACAGCAAGGCGCGGTGCAGCTTCGGCAATTTGGTGCAGAGGTATTCACGGTCAATCTGGTCGGACGGCTGACTTTGCGGGAGCTGGGTGTCTTGATGACGGCAATCATGGTTGCCGGTCGCTCCGGTTCGGCCTTTGCCGCCCAGATCGGGACCATGAAGCTTACCGAAGAAATTGACGCCATGCGCACCATTGGTGTGTCACCGGTGGAAGCTTTGGTTTTGCCGCGTTTTCTAGCCGCCGTTTTCATGCTGCCCTTGCTCGGTTTCTATGCATCGGTTGTCGCGATTATTGGCGGCGGCCTGCTCAGCTGGGTGGAACTGGATATCCCGCCGGCGACCTTTTTTGCCCGGATCAGGGAAGTGGTGCCGTTGACCGATGTTTATGTCGGTCTGGTCAAGGCGCCGGTATTCGGTGCGATCATTGCAATTTGCGGCTGCTATCAAGGCATGCAGGTAAAGGGCAATGCCGAGGAAGTCGGTAAACGGACAACGGCTGCGGTGGTGCAAGCGATATTTCTGGTGATCGTGCTGGACGCCTTCTTTGCGGTATTTTTCACTTGGATCGGGTGGGACTGATGGTTGACGAAGATCCTATCATTGTCGATCGTGACTTTTCCGGCCCGATAATTTGCGTCAAGGGGCTGCGCAACAGCTTCGGCGAACAGGTAGTTCACGAAGGCCTCGATCTGGATGTCCACAAGGGCGAAATTATCGGAGTGGTCGGTGGGTCCGGTACCGGCAAATCCGTCCTGATGCGCTCAATCATCGGCCTGCAACAACCCGACGAGGGCTCGATCGAAGTCTTCGGTGAGTCACTATTGGGTCGATCGGACGCGGAAACCATTGATGTTCGCAAACGCTGGGGCGTGTTGTTTCAGGGCGGCGCGCTTTTTTCCACACTGACGGTGGCAGAAAATGTAATGGTTCCGATCCGCGAGTTCTTTCCCGAGATGGACCGCGATTTCCGCCGCGAGGTTGCGAAATATAAGGTGTGCCTGTCAGGACTACCGCCGGAAGCCGCACCCAAATATCCCGCCGAGCTGTCTGGCGGTATGAAAAAGCGGGCTGGTATTGCCAGAGCGCTCGCGCTCGACCCGGAATTGCTGTTTTTGGACGAGCCAACCGCCGGGCTTGATCCGATCGGGGCTGCCGCTTTTGACAATTTGACGCGCGAATTACAGCAGACTTTGGGGCTTACCGTGTTCCTGATCACCCATGATCTCGATACGCTTCATGCGATTTGTGACCGGGTGGCCGTGTTGGCTGATCAACGGGTGATCGCCGTGGGAACGATACCGGAGCTGCTTGCGATGGATCATCCCTGGATACAGGAATATTTCAACGGTCCACGCGGGCGGATGGCATCAACACAAAATGCGGCTGGAAGTTGAAAATGCGGTCTAATTACAGAGATTTGTTGCAGGTGCCGAAACGGCTGGCCATAAAGGTGAAATAATGGAGACACGGTCCAATCATATTCTTGTGGGTGTTATCACCCTGACCTTGCTCGCTTTAGTGGCTGCCTTTCTGGTCTGGATTGTCCGCTTTGGCGACGGCGCGACGAAGGAATATGATATATTTTTCGCTCAATCCGTGGGTGGTTTGGCAAAGGGAACCGGCGTGACTTTTGCGGGTGTTCCTTCTGGACAGGTGCTCGACGTGGAGCTTTGGGAAAAGGATCCCGATTTTGTACGCGTTCGCATTGCAGTGAGCGAAGAAACTCCGATTTTGCAGGGAACAACTGCGACTATCCAGAGTATCAGCTTTACCGCCCCGCCCAATATTCAACTGGATGGCGCGGTAAAGGATGCGCCGCCGATTGAAGAATTGGGTCCGGAAGGCGTACCTGTTATTCCTACCAAACCCGGCGCTTTGGGTGAATTGCTCAACAGTGCCCCGCTGGTCGTCGAACGACTGGCTACACTGACCGACCGGCTGACATTGCTGCTGTCTGACAAAAACCAGGAATCGATCGAAGGCATTTTGAACAATACCGAGCAGCTGACCGGCAGTCTGGCGAAGCAAGCACCTAATCTTGAAGCTTTGATGGCAGAATCGGCCATCGCGATCCGCAATGCCGGGGAAACTGCCGAAAAACTCTCTGCAGTTGCGGACAATACGAACCAATTGTTGACCAACAACGGTGAACCGCTGGCGAAAAACCTCACCAAGACACTGGCCGCAGCAGAAAAGAGCATGGCGGCATTGGGTGAGGTGCTTGAAGATGCGCGCCCCGGTGTTCGGCAGCTGGGAACCAAAACAATACCGGAAGTGGACCAATTGGTTAAGGACATGCAGGCGCTGACCAAATCCCTCACTTCTGTGACCGAACGGTTGGATCAGGGCGGAGCGGGATCGTTGCTGTCCGCGCCAACGCTGCCAGACTATGAACCAGGTAAATAAAAGAACGCCAGTGGGAAAGCAGGGATCTATGACCATATTGCAAAAGACAAAATCCTTGGGCTTGTTGGCAGGTCTTGGTGTTTTGAGCGCTTGTGTCAGTTTCGGTGGTGCCGAACCGCCACCATTTCTCTTGTCTCTGACATCGGATATGCAAGTGGATCCCGGAGCGGTTCGCGCTGGGCCACGAGCCGGTGCTTTAGTGGTTCAGTTGCCTTCTACACCGCAAAAACTCAACAACGTGCGCGTGCCAGTCCAAACCAGCGCGACGGGTATCGCATATCTAAAAGAAGCCACGTGGATCGATAAGCCCGCTCGGCTCTTTCAGAGGCTACTTACAGAAACCATTGCAGCCAAAAATAATCGGTTGGTGCTGACCGCAGTTCAGGCGCAGGGCAAAGCGGACACATATCTGTCCGGTGAGCTGGTTAATTTCGGACTGGATGGTCCCAGCCTGACCGTCACGGTGACCTATGATGCAGTAAAAATGCGCGGAGGCGAACCGGTTGAGAAGCGGCGCTTCGAGGCCAGCGAGACAGTGTTTGCCGCCGAAGCTGGTCCGGTGGGTGAGGCGTTGAACAGCGCTGCGAACAAGGTGGTATTGGAAGTCGCCGACTGGGTCGGTTGATCACAAGACTGACGAGCCGCGCTCAACTTTCGCCGTAAACAAAGCCTTCTGGTTCGGGCCAGTCTATCGATGTTGCGGCCATCACCCGAAATAACCGGCCCATTTCATCAACATGAGTTAATCTGCGATGCGCGGCCCGGATGTCTTCCGCTCTACCTGGGCTGTTTTCGGCCAGTTTTTCTGTCCGTTGATCGATACCAAGCGCCTTGAGCCATTGACCTTGTTCCACTGGTCCATGAACCGACAAAAGACGCGTTTTAGCGATATTGGCCAGGCTGTGAAAATCTACATGTGCTGTGAGGTCTGAGGTTCCCGGGCTGTCAAACGGGCTGATGGGGAGGTGATTTTTCACCGCTTGCAGAGTGCTGCCAGTACCTGGTTGATCATAGCCATAGTCGATGATCAGTATGGCACCGCCCTGCGAAGCAATGCGATGCGAAAGCTCACCTAAAATCTGCACGCTGGCAGGAGAGCTCTCCAATATGGTTCCGACCGGCAGGCCAGCGGTGGATTTCGACATCTGCTTTTCAATGACTTGAGTGCCGGGGACAGCTATGAACTTATTGCGCTCCCGGTCGACCATTTGACGGAGCCATCCGTCGGCGGTCGACACAAATTGCTCCACTGGCAGAGCGTCGAAAAATTCGTTGGCAACAATCAGTAATGGACCGTCGTCTGGCAGACTATCGATGCTTTTGTGCCATGCGGCACTGCTATGAAGCGCAGCCTGTTTTTCTTTGAGTACCGGACTGGTTTCGACAAAGTGAATCTGCGGTTTGCATTCGAATTTTGCCATCGTGCGCAGCGCATCGGCCGCTAATGTGCCTCTGCCCGGACCCAGTTCAACATAGTGAATATGATCTGGACGGCCCTTGCGTATCCATAAATCCGACAACCATATTCCGATAAGCTCGCCGAACATCTGGCTGATTTCCGGGGCGGTAATAAAATCGCCGTCCTCGCCAATCGGGTCTTTCGCTGCATAGTAAGCCGCATTGGCGATGCCCATATATTCGCTAAGGCTGATCGGCCCGTTGCGGTCGATTTTTTCAGCGAGAATATGCGCGGCCGACGGGCTGTCAGGCAATGCTCTTATCTCCGGTCGTCGGCTCTACGCGGACGCGGCGACCTTTCGACGTGAACACCAGATAGATGCCGAGCAACAGCATGGGCACGGTGAGCGTCTGCCCCATAGTCAGGCCCCAGCTTAAATTCTCGAGGCCTTTATCGGGCTGACGGAAGAACTCTACGGTGAATCGGCTGAGGCCGTAAACCAGCAGGCCGGTTCCGACCAGCTTGCCCGGATGATAGCGCGCATCTGTTTTCCAAAAGAGCAAAGATGTTATGATGAAATAGAGTATCCCTTCCAGACCGGCTTCATAAAGCTGGCTGGGATGGCGCGCGACTTCACCGCCCATCGGGAAGATAATTGCCCAGGGTACATCGGTGGCGCGGCCCCAAAGTTCGCCGTTGACGAAATTGGCGAGGCGGCCAAAGAGCAATCCGAACGGGATGACGCACGCGATATAGTCACAGATACGCAGGAAACTCAGCTTCTCCTTGCGTGATATATACCAGATGGCCAGCACAACGCCCAAGACACCGCCATGCAGCGACATGCCCCCATTCCAGACCTGTAAAATCTCGATCGGGTTTTGCAGGATTTCAGGCTTGTAGAAAAACACATAGCCTAGCCGGCCACCAAGAATGATTCCCAGCGTCGCGTAAAAGATCATATCATCGGCATGACGACGGGCTAAAGGAGCGCCCGGTTCTTTGATTAGTTTCGTCAGATACCAATAACCGATCAATATCCCGGCGAGATAGGCGAGCGAGTACCATTTTAGTTGAAAAAAACCGAGGTCAAGCGCGTTGGGAGATAGTCCCAATTCTTCAAATCGCGTAAATTGCGCTGCACTTGCAAGAATAATATCAATCAACTCTTTTCCCCGTCCGGTTTCATCGTCATATAGCAAGGGCATATAACGGGAAATTCTCCGATACCAAGAGAGAAACCCAAACTGACTTTGCGGGAGAAATGTGAAATGCCATCACCATTAGACGCCATGATCGACGAAACCCTGGGCGTCATGACACAGCCTGGGCAACTTTTAGAGCTCAGTTCGGTCAACAAATACGGCGTCGATATGCCGACTTTCAAAAATGCGCCGAGCAATGTTTCGGACTTTTTTGCCTTTTTCTGTATGCAGCACGCCGACAAGGAATTTCTCGTCGATGGCGACATCCGACTGACTTTTAAGGAAACTTATGCTGCTGCACGGGTTTTGGCTGGTGGATTGGTCGCCGGACATGGTGTGAAAAAAGGTGATCGGGTCGGGATTGCCGCGCGCAACTCCGCCAACTGGATCATCCTTGATATGGCGATCACCATGGCGGGCGGAGTCTCGACCAAATTAAACGGTTGGTGGCAAGGCGATGAGCTGGCTGACGGGATCGAAGATGTCAGCTGCTCGATTGTTTTTGCCGATGCCCAGCGTGCAGCGCGCCTGAGCGAATCGGGACGCGACCATGGCGCAGAGGTGGTTTTGTTCGAGCATGATCTTCCACCACTCGAAGGATTGAAGGCTTGTCTGGCAAAGGGCGGCGATGCGGAAACCCCGCTGCCGCAAATGGGACCAGAGGACAATGCGACGATATTGTTCACCTCCGGCTCGACGGGACGCTCGAAGGGTGCCTATGCCGAGCACCGCTCGGTGGTGCAGGGTGCCATGAGTTTTGTGGGCGCCTTTGCCGTAATGGCGCATTTGATGGAAAAAGCTGGCACATTGCCGGATATCCAGCCGACCGCTTTGGTGGCTGTACCGCTGTTTCACGTTACCGCCTCGGTGCCGCTGGTTCTGGTGAGCTATGCGATTGGCCGCAAGCTGGTAATGCAGAAAAAATGGGACGCTGAAGAGGCGATGCGCCTGATCGAAAAGGAAAAAGTGACCTATTTCGTTGGGGTTCCGCTGATGAGCATGGAGATTTACGCGCATCCCAAGGTCAACGACTATGATCTGAGTACTTGTGTTTCCATGGCAGCCGGCGGTGCACCGCGTCCAGTCGAACATGTCAAACGGATCAAGGAAGGCATGGGCAAGGGCTTTCCGCTCATTGGCTATGGTCTCACCGAAACCAATGGTGTTGGCTGTTCCAATCAGAATGAAAATTATCTTGCCAAGCCCGACAGCACCGGCCGCGCCACGCCTCCGATTGTTGACGTTGGCATATTGGATGATGACGGCAACAAGGTAGCGCAAGGCGAACGCGGCGAAGTGTGCATCCGGTCGTCCGCCAATTTCACCGGCTATTGGAATAACGAACAAGCGACTAAAGATGCTTTTACCGATGACGGTTATTTTCGCACCGGCGATATCGGCTATCTCGACGAAGACGGTTATCTGTTTATCGTTGACCGCAAGAAAGAGATTATCATTCGCGGCGGTGAGAATATCAGCTGTCAGGAAGTCGAAGCGGCCATATATAGCCACACGTCCGTGGCGGAAGCCTGCATATTTGGCGTCGAAGATGAGCGGTTTGGCGAAGTTCCCGGCCTAGTTTATCATGTCAAAGACGGTGAAACATTGCCGCAAGACGAGCTTCTGGAATTTCTGAAAGACAAGCTCGCGCCGTTCAAGATGCCGGTGCATATCTGGCAGTATGAAGAACCGCTGCCAAAACTAGGCACGGCGAAAATCGCAAAAATCGTGCTGGCGAAAAAACATCGGGAAATGCTGGCTGCCACGGGATGAACGCGCGCGCCAATATACCCAGGCCGGCAAGTGATCCGGGGAAACGGATTGTCCGGCAGCGGGATATTGTTGACCGTCGTAAGTTGGCTGAGACGATAGAAGCGCTTATAGCTGAACATGGCATAGCCAAAGCACGTCCACAAATATTGCCTATGTTACAAGAGGCGTTGGCAAATGGCCGGGCAGAGATCAGCCGGCGACTAATGGAGAAGCCTTCTGCAGGACATGAAGCGGCAGCCGCGCAGTCTTTTCTGATCGACCAGTTGGTTCGGATCATCCACGATATTGCCGTTGGCCATCAATATCCCGTGAACAACCCTTCATCGGGCGAACGCATCGCAGTGATGGCTGTTGGTGGTTACGGGCGCGGAGAGATGGCCCCGCATAGTGATGTTGATATCGCCTTTTTAACCCCGTTCAAGCAGACCAGCTGGACCGAGCAAGCGGTGGAAGCAATGCTCTACTGGCTTTGGGACCTGGGCCTGAAAGTCGGTCAGAGCAGCCGTTCTATCGACGAGATGGTGCGGATGGCGAATGAAGATCTCAGCATTCGTACCGCTTTGCTGGAAGGCCGTTATATCTGGGGTGATACCGAAGTCTATGAGGAAGCAAAGGCCCGCTTTTACGCTGATGTGGTCTCAGGCACGGATCGTACTTTCGTGTCTGAAAAGCTGGCGGAACGGGACGCCCGGCATGTCCGCATGGGTGATAGCAGGTATGTCGTCGAACCCAATGTCAAGGAAGGCAAAGGGGGGATGCGCGATCTGCAGACGCTTTATTGGATAGGTAAATATATCCACCGAGTGACCTCTGCGGAAGAGCTGGTCGATGTTGGCCTGCTGACGGCAGATGAGTTCAGGCGTTTTCGCAAGGCTGCCAATTTCCTCTGGGCAGTACGTTGTCACATGCATGATATGACGGGGCGTGCAGAGGATCGTTTAACTTTCGATCTGCAGCCCGGTATTGCTCAGCGGATGCGTTTTGCTGACCGGCCCGGCAAGTCGGCCGTAGAACGTTTCATGCAATACTATTTCCTGAACGCCAAAGTCGTCGGTAACCTTACTGGCGTCTTTCTCGCTCATCTCGATGAGACCCATAATGCCGGGGTAAGGCGCTTCATCCCTAATATTACTCGGAGGCCAAAAAAGCTGAAGGGCTTTACACTGGACCGTGGTCGACTGGCTTTGCCAGAGGAAAATTTCTTTGAAGAAGACCCGGTCCGGTTGATCGAAATTTTCCACCTCGCGGATAAGCATGAACTGGAAATCCATCCGCTGGCGATGCGCGCTGCGCGGCGAGACGCCAAGCTGATCACTAACAAGATCCGAAAGGACCGCCGGGCAAATAAGCTGTTTCTTGAAGTGCTCTGTTCCCCGCGCGATCCCGAACTGGTTCTGCGCTGGATGAATGAAGCTTCTATATTCGGGCGCTTCATTCCCGATTTCGGCAGGGTTGTCGCACAGATGCAATTTGACATGTATCATCATTATACGGTCGATGAACATAGCATTCGCGCTATCGGGCTGCTCTCCAGGATTGCCAGCGGTGATCTGGTTGAAGATCACCCTAACTCGACCGAGACAATCAGGAAGCTCAAAAACCGGCGGGTGTTGTTCGTGGCGACCTTGTTGCATGATATTGCCAAAGGGCGAGGCGGTGATCACAGCATATTGGGCGCTGAAGTCGCGATGAAGTTATGCCCGCGGCTGGGACTGGAACCCTATGAGACCGAACTGGTGGCGTGGTTGGTGCGGCATCATTTGCTGATGTCAGCCATGGCATTCAAACGCGACCTGTCTGATTTCAAAACCATTCAGGATTTTGTCAGTCAGGTAAAAAGCATTGAGCGACTGCGTTTGCTAACGGTCTTGACGGTTGTTGATATTCGCGCCGTGGGACCGGGCGTTTGGAACAGTTGGAAAAGGCAGCTTCTAACGGATCTTTTTCAGGCCGCCGAGGAAATGTTGCTGCTCGGTCATAAGCAGCGTGGCCGAAAAGAACGGATCGCGGAGAAAAAAGCGGCCTTGGCCGAGGCGCTAGACCTTTCCAAAACACAGTTTTCCAAACTGGCAAGACGCCTGACCGATCCTTATTGGATTGCTGAACCGGATGATATCATTGCGCATAATGCCCGGCTTATGCTGCGTGCGGGTGATGATAGTCTGGCAATCTCCGCCGATGCCTATCCAGAGCGGGGTGCTACACTGGTGACGATTTATGCGGCCGACCATCCCGGCCTGTTCTATCGCATTGCTGGCGGCATTCATGTTGCTGGCGGTAACATTATCGATGCGCGCATTCACACCACGCGGGATGGAATGGCGCTGGACAATTTTCTGGTACAGGATCAGCACAGTCAGCCGTTTGCAGAAGACACGCAGCTTGCGCGCCTGAAACGAGCGGTTGAGGACGCATTGGCCAACCGGTCGAAATTGACTACAAAACTGGAGGCCAGACCACTGGCTCATAGCCGTGCCGGGGCGTTTAATATTGTTCCCAATGCGACTGTCGACAACGATGCATCCAATCGCTTTACGGTAGTCGAGGTAACGGCACAGGACCGGCCTGCTTTGCTGAACGAACTGGCTTACGCCCTCTTCGAGTCCAAAGTCACAGTGCACAGCGCCCATATCGCCACTTATGGCGAGCGCGCGGTTGATACTTTTTACATTACTGATTTGCTCGGTGGAAAAATCGAAGCCAAAACGCGGTTGAACAATCTGAAAAAGAAACTGGTCAAAGCGGCAGAGCAGAAAGAAGCTGAGAAATCGGCTGCCTAACTGGGTTTATTTTCCCCAAGGCCCGCTTTTAGCACTGCTAGCGCGCCAAAAGGACCGGTCTCTTCTTCGCCTTTGAGGCCCTTCTTCTCAGCTATGCTATCTGCATCCGGTCCCCGTGGATATGGGTCAAGCGCTAGATAAAGCGTTTGCGCAACTGCTTCTCCAAGGTCGATTTGAGCAGCCTCATATTCGATTATGTCGCAGTCTTCGGACTCCAGTTCGATTTCCTCTTCGCTGGGCGGAACGTCAGTTTTTTCTACGAAGATTATGCTAAATTGCTCGTCAACGTGGACAGGAAATGGCTGACCGCTGATCGCGCACAATTGATGCAAGTCGGAACGGATTGTACCAGTGAAAGTGATTTCCTGTTCATTCGCTTCCAGACGATAGTCCGCTGTGATTGCTTCTATGGAAGGCAAGTCAAAGCGTTTGGCTAGTGCTCGACGCTGATTTTCGTCGGCGACAATTTGCCCTTTTATTGCCATGCCCCCGATGTCCGACAGCTTTATGTTATCGGACAGTTCGGGGGAAGGCAGCGGTTGTGATTTAGTCATGGTGTGGCCTCTGCGATATCTCCGGCAATTACTTGACTGGTTGTAGCCGCGGAAAGTCGGTCATAAAAATGTGCGAAATTCTTGGTGGTGAATTGCAGTGCTGCCGGTTCCGGTATTTCACCGCGATACAGGTTGCGTGTCAACGCTTCGTCGAGGCTAGCATTTTCCGTCAAAGCACCCCTATAAGCCCCCAAACGTCCGCCTAGCGCGCCCATCATCTCACCCACCCGTTTGCCGACTATTAAGTCGCCAATACCAATCTGTCGCAACTGACCTTCCATATCCGTAACAAATAATTCCGTAAGCCAGGCGATTTCCTGTTTGGCTTCTTCGGTCTGGTCCAGGCGGATCAACACGGCGCACAAAACCGCAGCAATCATATCAAAGCGGCCGTCAAGCGTGTCAGGAACGCCGCCTTTTTCATACCAGTCAATACGCCGCCCCTCGGCAATAATGCTATCATATAGCGGCTGCATGACCCTGTTGGCGTTTTTGCGCCCGAGTAACGCGTTCAAGAATGACATGATTTTAACCCCGAATTTCGTTTAAGATACACCCGGCTGGTGACCGCTTATGTTAAGACTACATACAGGGGATATTGATATTTGTACGGCGAGATGCAATGGGCCTTATGATTAGCGGGAAATAAACCGTCATAATCATCAAAGCCAATCCAAAGGGCCTAGTAATCTTTGGGGCGGATGTTTTGGAGAATCGAGTTGATGCGTAGCCAATTGAAAATACACGCCGTACTGACCGGTCTGGTTGCAGGCGGGCTTTTGCTTTCCGGCTGTTCGCAGGTCCGCGGTCATCAGGGTTATATTGTTGATCGGGTTATTACAGGTGCAATCCAGCCAGGGGTTGATAACCGGCAATCTGTTGAGGCATCACTCGGGCGTCCGACTTTTACCGGACAATTTGATGAGAATACTTGGTATTATGTCTCCCGCGAAACCAAGCAGCTAGCCTTTAACTCGCCGACGCCTCGGGATCAGATGGTTATGCGCGTAACTTTTGACCAGGCTGGGAACGTGACTGCAGTTGATCGCACGGGTCTGGAGCTGGTGGCGAGTATCAGTCCGGACGGCGATACAACGCCCACTCTGGGCCGCGAACGCTCTTTCTTCCAAGAGCTGTTTGGTAACATAGGAGCAGTTGGCGCACCGGGTGCACAAGGCCGTAGTAACGATCCGACTCGACCTTAAAGATTATCGCAGCTGACAGGCCGGCAGTGGCGCCGCTATTTAGCGATTCCACTTGCAGCCAGTACTGCCAGCGTCACCAGTTCTGATGCCGTCGATGCCATGGTGGCAATCTGAACCGGTTTATCAAGGCCTACAAGCATTGGTCCGATCACAGCATCTCCGCCAAGTTCGCGCAGCAATTTGGCCGACAGATTGGCCGACTGCAATCCAGGCATGACCAGCACATTGGCAGGACCGGATAGTCGGTTAAACGGATAGTTTGCCATCAATTTGGGGTTCAGTGCGACATCGGGAGCCATCTCGCCTTCATATTCGAAACTGACCCGGCGGCTGTCCAATTCAGCAACCGCCTCCCGGATATTCTCCAGCCAGCGACCGGCCGGATTGCCGAAAGTCGAATAGCTCAGGAAAGCAACGCGCGGTTCGTGACCCATTTTCCGGGCCACCGCTGCGGTTTGTTCTGCAATATCGGCCAGTTCCACAGCAGAAGGCCGCTCGTTCACCGTGGTGTCGGCCATGAAAACCGTGTGACTTTGTCCAACCATCACATGAATGCCCTGTGGTGTGCGGTCTTTTTCAATGTCGATGACCTTGGCGATATCCTTAAAGGTCTGGGAATAGGGGCGGGTTACTCCGGTAATCATCGCTTCGCCCTGATCCATGGCGAGCAGCGCAGAGCCGAAAATATTGCGATCCTGGTTGACCATCCGTTTGATGTCACGTTCCATGTGGCCTTTGCGGTGCAGACGCTCATAGAGCATGTTGACCATGTCCGGCACCAGTGGGCTGTTGCGTGAGTTGTGAATTTCAAACCGGTCGGGATCACTAACGCCCAGTTCACTGAGCTTTTCGCGCACGCGATCGTCGCGGCCAACCAGTACCGGTGTTCCATAGCCTCCATCCTGAAACTGAATGGCTGCGCGCAACACAACATCTTCTTCAGCTTCTGCAAAAATAACCCGTTTAGGGGCTATGCGGCAGGCTTCATAAGCTTGCGTAAGCACAGACGTGGTTGGGTTCAGCCGTGCTTTTAGGCTCTGACGATACGCGTCCATATCGTCGATAGGTTTTTGCGCAACACCGCTGTCCATTGCGGCCTTGGCAACCGCAGCGGAAACCACGTCCATCAAGCGCGGATCAAACGGCGCCGGGATGATATAATCTACGCCGAAAGTGGGTGCTTGCCCGCCATAAGCTGCGGCCACCTCTTCGGGAACCTGTTCGCGTGCCAGTTCGGCTATGGCCGTAGCCGCTGCTACCTTCATCTCGTCGTTGATCCGGGTGGCACGAACATCAAGAGCGCCGCGGAAAATGAACGGAAAGCCGAGGACGTTGTTGACCTGATTGGGATAATCCGAACGTCCGGTGGCGACAATTGCGTCGGGCCGGGCCGCCTTGGCATCGGGCGGGGTGATTTCGGGATCAGGATTGGCCATCGCAAAGATAATTGGCTTGTCGGCCATATCCTTGACCATTTCCGATTTCAGCGCGCCAGCCGCCGAGAGGCCAAGGAACACATCTGCGCCCTTCAGCGCTTCGGTCAGGTCGCGGGCATCCGTATCAATCGCATGCGCCGATTTCCATTGATCGACATTGTCGCGGCCCCGATAGATGACGCCGCTGCGATCACACATGGTGAGATTGTCATGTGGAACACCCATCGCCTTGATCAGCGCGGCGCAGGCAATGGCTGCGGCGCCGGCGCCATTGACGACGACTTTGATGTCCTCGACCTTGCGATCAGTCAGCAGGCAGGCATTGATGATCCCGGCTGCCGCAATAATCGCGGTGCCGTGCTGATCATCATGGAATACCGGAATATTCATCCGGTCGCGCAAAGTTTGCTCGATAATGAAACAGGCCGGTGCGCCAATATCTTCCAGATTAATGCCGCCAAAGCTGGGCTCCATCAGCTCGACCGCGTTGATAAAGGCCTCGGTATCTTCGGTATCAAGCTCAAGATCGATGGAATCGACATCGGCAAAGCGTTTGAACAGGACTGCTTTGCCCTCCATCACGGGTTTGGACGCCAGCGCGCCCAAATTGCCAAGGCCCAAAATGGCAGTGCCGTTTGAGATCACCGCAACCAAATTGCCTTTGGCGGTGTAGTCATAAGCGGTCGATGGGTCTTCTGCGATAGCGCGGACCGGCACTGCGACGCCGGGCGAATAAGCGAGACTCAAGTCCCTCTGGGTAGCCATTGGTTTGGATGCCACAATCTCGATTTTGCCGGGACGTCCGTGAGAGTGGAATAATAATGCTTCGCGTTCAGAAAATTCTACGTTGCTCTCGTTTTTATCAGCCAAATTATCTCTCCGTGATTCAGATTTTGGCATCCCCTGCCAACGTGCTACGCGTCCCGAAACGTGCCTACTCTGAATGATGGGCATTGGGCAAGGCCTGCTACAATGCTGATTTGGAATAATAGAATCCAATTATGGAATTGGACCTCTTTTATGTCCCGCCATAGTTCGCTATCGCTTCTGTCATGTCCACGAAAGTTCAGCCCAAAAAAGCGAAAAAGAAAGCTGATGCGCAGCCAAAGCTGACGCCGATGATGGAGCAGTATTTTGCGCTGAAAGAAAAGGCGAAGGATTGTTTGCTGTTTTACCGGATGGGCGATTTTTTCGAACTGTTCTTTGACGATGCCAAGCTGGCGTCAGCGGCATTGGATATTGCACTGACTTCGCGCGGGAAAAATGCCGGAGAGCAGATCCCGATGTGCGGTGTACCGGTCCATGCAGCGGAAAGCTATCTTGCGAAACTGATCCGTGCCGGTTTCAAGGTTGCCATTGCCGAGCAAACTGAAACGCCCGCAGAGGCAAAAGCGCGGGGCGGGTACAAAGCATTGGTGGCGCGTGACATTATCCGCTTTGTTACGGCTGGTACGTTGACTGAAGACACGTTGCTTGATGCGCGATCGGATAACATGTTGGTGACCGTTGCCGAAGTGCAGGGTCAAATTGGGATCGCCGCGAGCGATATTTCGACCGGCGATTTCGAACTCATGCAAATTTCCGGTGACGAGTTAACCGCTGAATTGTCACGGATAGCGCCGTCGGAGGTTATTTGCAGCCCTTCGTTGGCGGCGCGGCTGGAAGCGGCCACCGAATGGCCCAAAGAGGATTTCGATAGCCAGAAGGCCGGGCGTAAGCTCAAGGCGCTTTTCGGGGTTTCAACACTGGATGGCTTTGGCGATTTTGCGCGGAGCGAACTGGCCGCGGCTGGTGGGTTGATCGCTTATATCGAACATGCGGCTCAAGGGGATACACCGTTTTTGAAACCCCCGGTACAGCGCCATGCGGGCGAATATCTACTGATCGATGGTGCCACACGGGCCAGTCTTGAAATCGAAAGAACGATGGCGGGCGAGCGCAAAGGCAGCTTGCTCGACAATATCGACCGTACAGTGACGCCGGGCGGCGCGCGATTGCTTGGCCGCGATCTTGCCGCGCCTCTTTTTGAAGAAGCGAAGATCAACTTACGGCTTGGCGTGGTACAATGGTTTCACGACGCGCCTGCCATAAGGGATGCTGTTCGCGATGCGCTGAAAGCGATGCCGGATATCAGCCGTGCGCTTGGCCGGATATCGGCGGGTCGCGGCAGCCCGCGGGACCTTGGACAGATTCGCGATGGTCTTGGCGGCGCGCGGCTTTTACGCGAACAGCTGGCACAGGATATGGCGCTGCCGGACTTGATGAACGCTCTGCTGCCCGCACTCGATGGCCATGGCGCGATGGTCGATTTGCTGGAACGGGCCTTGGTCGAAACGCCGCCGACGGATATGACCAATGGCGGCTATATTGCCACTGGCTATGACCCTGCGCTGGACGAATTGCGCAGCACCGGGTCTGATGGGCGCAAGGCAATTGCTACCCTTGAAGGGCGCTACCGAGAAGCGACCGGGATAAACACGCTAAAGATCAAGCATAATGCGGTTCTCGGCTATTTTGTCGAAGTGCCAGCGCGCCATGGCGATAATTTGATGGCCGAAGATTCCGGTTTTGCGCATCGCCAGACACTTGCGGGTGTGGTGCGGTTCAATTCGACGGAACTTCACGAGGAAGCCGTGCGGGTGACACAGGCGGGAGCCCATGCGCTGGCCGCCGAAGCCGCGCATTTCGAAGAACTGGTCGACAGAGTTTTGCAGCGCAAAGATGCCGTCGCGATCAGCGCCGATGCTCTGGCGCGCATTGATGTTGCCTCCGCTCTTGCCGAGCGGGCGGTTGAGGGGCAGTGGTGCCGTCCTGAATTTGTAGATGGCAATGTGCTCGATATCAAAGCGGGCCGCCATGCTGTGGTTGAGGCGGCACTCAGTGCATCCGGCGATCCGTTTGTCGCGAATAACTGTGCTTTGTCCAATGATGAGCGGCTTTGGCTGGTCTCCGGCCCCAATATGGGCGGTAAATCGACCTTTCTGCGCCAGAATGCGTTGATCGTGATCCTGGCGCAGGCCGGTGGCTTCGTGCCTGCTGCGACGGCCAGCCTCAGTCTGGTGGACCGGCTGTTCAGCCGGGTCGGTGCCTCCGACAATCTCGCACAAGGCCGTTCGACATTCATGGTTGAAATGGTTGAGACCGCTACAATTCTAAGCCAGGCGACGGACAAGAGCTTTGTCATCCTTGATGAGGTGGGGCGGGGCACATCCACCTATGACGGCCTAGCGCTGGCATGGGCTGTGGTCGAAGCCGTGCATGAAACCAATCAATGCCGCTGTCTGTTCGCAACCCATTATCACGAACTCACAAGGCTCGCCGATCGGCTCGATGCCATGTCTTTGCATCATGTCCGTGCACGCGAGTGGAAGGGGGACCTCGTATTACTCCATGAACTGGCTAAAGGCCCGGCAGATCGTAGCTATGGTCTGGCCGTCGCCAAGCTGGCGGGTATTCCCAAACCCGTTCTGAAACGCGCCAAGTCGGTTCTGGATAAGCTCGAAGCGGGCAAAGCCGAAACCGGGGGGCTGGCAGCAGGATTGGGCGATCTGCCATTATTTGCTGCAAGCCTTGCCGAAGAGGAGGAGCAAATCGATATGTTGAGAGAAGCATTGAAGGATTTGGATGTTGATGCGTTGAGCCCGCGTGACGCGCTCGATCAGCTCTATGCTCTCAAATCCGTACTGGAACAGGAAGAATAATGAACCGCTGGATCATCATCGTCATGTCTGTGCTGCTTTTGGGAGGCGGTGCCTATGTCTATAGCTCCCGCAGTGCCAACGCAGAACCACTGGAAGTGGGCGCCGCAGCTCCTGATTTTGAAACTACTGGCGCGCTGGCAGGTAAGCCGTTCGAAATCAGCTTGTCGGAGAAATTGGAAAATGGACCAGTTGTGCTCTATTTTTTCCCCAAAGCGTTTACACAAGGCTGCACGATAGAGGCAAATATGTTTGCAGAAGCGACCGCCGATTTTGAGGCAGCGGGTGCCACGGTCATCGGTATGTCCGGCGATGACATAGACACGCTGACGAAATTCTCGGTTGAGGAATGCCGCGATAAATTCGCGGTAGCGAGGGCTGATGAAGCCGTAATGGATGGCTATCAAGTCCGCATGGAACCTACATTGGCGCTCACCAATCGAACGAGCTATGTCATTGACCAAGATAGAAAAATTGCATTGGTTCATAGTGCACAGGATCCAAAGGGGCATGTGAAAATGACGCTCGATAAAGTGAAACAACTCGCACGCGCAAAAATCGCTGCACCGCCTGAAAATTGATAAACTTGTTGCATTTGCCGTGAAGCTGGATTGAAAGACCGCATGACCGACCATCAAACCAATCACGCACCGGATCCTGCCATGCTGGCAAAGGCCGAAACACTCACCGAAGCTTTGCCCTATTTGCAGCGCTACGCGGGCAAGACTTTCGTCGTCAAATATGGCGGCCATGCGATGGGTGATCCTGCACTGGCGCGCAATTTTGCGGAGGATGTGGTTTTACTGAAAGCTGTCGGGATTAACCCGGTAGTGGTTCACGGCGGCGGCCCGCAAATTGGCGCTATGCTGGAGCGGGTTGGGGTTGAAAGCGAATTTGTGGATGGCTTGCGGGTGACGACCAAGGAAACCGCCGAAATTGCAGAGATGGTCCTTTCCGGCGCTATTAACAAGGAACTGGTGAGCTGGATAGAAAAGGCGGGCGGAAGCGCCATCGGTATATCTGGGAAAGATGGCGGCTTTGTGAAAGCCGCCAAGCTGCGCCGCACCGCCCGCGATCCGGACAGCAATATCGAACGGATCATTGATCTCGGTTTTGTTGGTGAACCGAAGCGAGTGGATCGCAGCGTGGTTGACACTATCTCGACCGCTGGCATGATCCCCGTCATCGCGCCCATCGGGGTCGGTGACGATGGCCATACCTACAATATCAACGCAGACACGATGGCCGGAGCGGTCGCGGCGGCGCTGAGAGCCTCTCGCCTGTTTTTGCTGACCGATGTGGCAGGCGTGCTGGACAAGCAGGGCGAACTTCTGACCGACCTTAGTCCGACTGAGATCAAGCGCCTTCAGGGAGATGGTACTATTTCAGGCGGCATGATTCCGAAGCTGGAAACCTGCGTCAGTGCGGTATTGAAGGGGGTCGATGCGGCGGTTGTGCTGGATGGCCGTGTACCGCATGCGATGCTGCTGGAAATCTTCACCAGCAAAGGTGCCGGTACGCTGATTCGGGATGATTTTGAAACGGTTGATTAATTGCCCAACTGTATTATATTATTGATACACTAATTTGTTGGCATAGATTGCTTGGCATTGCGCGCCACTATCGTCTAATGGCCATCATAAGAAAAAAGGTTTCGGTCCATGTTCTTCGCCCTGTTTCAGATTATCAGCATTTTGTTGAACGTCGCGATTACTGTCATAATTGTGCAAGCAATTATGAGTTGGCTACTCGCGTTTAATGTCATCAACTTGCAGAATGATATTGCGCGGGCGATCTGGACAACACTGGATGCACTGACGGCCCCGATTTACCGGCCTATCCGGCGGATCATGCCCGACTTCGGATCGATTGATTTGACCCCTATGGTTGTCATTATCGGTATCATCATCCTGCAGGATGCCATTCTACCTCCGCTCGGCGCGGCGCTTATACCCGTTTTATGACCAAGAACGGGGCGGCGATAATCGACGGCAAAGCATATGCCGCAAGCCTTCGAGAACGCATCAAGGCCGAAGTCCCGAAATTTCATGAACATACAGGGCGAGCGCCCGGACTTGCAGTAGTGCTCGTCGGCGATGATGCTGCGAGCCAAGTCTATGTCGCGTCCAAGCATAAAGCGACTATCGCTGCCGGCATGGAAAGCTTCGAACACCGCCTGCCAGCGGACACAAAACAGGACGATCTGATCGCGCTGGTTGAAAAACTGAACGCAGATGAAGCCGTGGACGGGATATTGGTGCAATTGCCCCTGCCAGGTCACCTTGATGAAAAAGCAGTCGTCATGGCGATTGACCCTGATAAGGACGTTGATGGCCTGCATGTTATAAATGCCGGCCGGCTGGCTAATGGTGAAGAGGCGTTGACGCCCTGTACCCCGCTCGGCAGCCTGATGCTACTCAAAGATCAGCTCGGCGATTTGTCGGGTCTCAATGCAGTGGTTGTTGGCCGGTCGATATTGGTCGGCAAGCCGATGGCGCAGCTGCTGCTTCGCGAAAACTGCACCGTCACCATGGCGCATAGCCGGACGCGCGATCTGCCAGACGTGGTGCGCCGCGCAGATATTGTCGTGGCCGCGGTCGGCCGAGCCGAGATGGTCAAGGGTGATTGGCTTAAAGATGGCGCCGTGGTTATTGATGTCGGGATCAATCGGCTAGCGCCCGAGGCTGGTAAGGAAAAAGGCCGTTTGGTAGGTGATGTCGCCACAGCAGAAGCGATGGATCATGTCCGTGCGATTACGCCGGTTCCGGGCGGGGTAGGCCCGATGACCATTGCTGTGCTATTGCGCAATACATTGGTCGCTGCATCGATGCGTGCGGGCCTGACTAAGCCTGAAGGATTATAGTTTATGAAGCGATTGTTGGCAGCGTTCGGAATGGCATTGTTGTTGGCGAGCTGTGCCAGTAATGGTCGACCCAATGATCGCGAGCGGTTTTTGCGGGCCGCAGGCAAACCGGTCGCTAATCCTAGCGATATTGTGAAAGCCGAATTGGCCTTTGCCCGGCTGGCCCGGGAAGAGGGACAATGGACAGCCTTTCGCGAAACCGCAGCCGCTGATGCAATCATGTTCACGCCAGAGCTTGTGAACGCGCAGGTCTGGCTAAAGGGCAAGGCGGATCCGTCGCAGGCAACAGAATGGCAGGCGCATAAAATATTCATGTCCTGTGACGGCAGCATGGGTGTAGCAACCGGTGCATGGCAGGGCGCAAGCGGTGGCACAGGCTATTTTACGACTATCTGGCAAAAACAGGATGCCGAAAGCCGGCGCCAGCGCGGCAAGGACGTGGAATGGAAATGGATTTTCGACCACGGCGTCCCGTTGGATAAGCCTTTGGCCGAACCGGATTTCGTGACGACCAGAGTGGCCAGCTGCGCCAAAGGCATGCCCACTGCCTCTGCCGCTGCACCTAGCGGCGAGAAAATCAAAAGCGGCTTTTCTGCGGACCGTACCATGTTCTGGAGCGCTGAAAGCTCTGCCGACGAATCGCGGTCTATATTGGTGCGTATGTGGGATGGCAGCGCGTGGGAAGATGTGGTTTTTGACGATGTGGCAGCGCCGATCAAATGACCGAGCTATTTGTTTCTGCCCTGATCACATTTTTCGTGGCGATTGATCCGCCAGGCTGTGCCGCAATTTATGCCAGCATGACAACAGACGCGAGTCCTCGCCAGCGACGTGCGATGGCCTTTCGCGCGATATTTGTTGCGACCATAATATTGCTGATCTTTGGCTTTTTTGGCGAGGCCCTGCTCCATGCGATGGGTGTCAGCCTTGACAGTTTCCGGATAGCCGGCGGGATCATGCTGTTCATTATTGCGATTGAAATGGTGTTTGAAAAACGCACGGAACGCCGCGAAGGCCGGGCGCAGGAAATTATCGATACGCCAGAAATTGAGGATGTGTCGATTTTTCCGATGGCTATGCCGATGATCGCCGGCCCGGGCTCGATAGCGGCGCTGATGCTGTTCATTGGCCGCAGCGACGGTTGGAACGAGCAGCTGGTCGTGCTTGCGGCCATGGGCGCCATTCTGTTGGTCATGCTGGTATCAATGCTGGCAGCCGGCCCATTGATGAAAATATTGGGTCAGAAAGTCGAAACCGTTATCACTCGCGTGCTCGGCGTGATCTTGGCAGCGCTGGCGATCCAATTTGTGGTTGATGGCATAAAGGCCAGCTTTCTATAATTTTCGCGCTTCCTCTATCAGCATGACGGGTACGCCTTGCTTAATCGCGTAAGCCACGCCTGCGGCTTCGCTGATCAATTCCTGTGCTGCTTCATCATAGACCAACGGTGTCCGCGTCATCGGACAAACCAATATTTCCAGCAGTTTGGTATCAAATATCTCGGCCGGGATATTAGACATTATTGAAGCGTCACACGGCCTTCGTCGCCATCTTGCCGTCCGAAGAACTCGAGCAACTGGATGATGAGTTCTGCACGATTCGAAAGTCCATCAATTTCCAGTAAAGCCTGTTTGGATGCCGCATCGAACGGGGCAATCTGGGCGATACCGTTGACGAATGCGGTGTCATCGAGCCGTCCGATACTGTCCCAATCCACTTGATATCCCTGCAGTTCGGCAAATTTGCGCGATTCTATTTCAAGCGCAGCCCGTTCAGCGCTGGCCAGCACCTCATCCTGTTCCGCGTTTTCTTCAATCTCAGCCCGCACCTGACGAAAAGCCGTGGATGCGTCCAGCTCTTCTACAACCCGAAACCGGGAAACGCCTTCCAGCACAATGTTAAACCGTCCATCATCCATCGCTTCAATGTCGATAATCTTGCCAACACAGCCAACATCGAACAGCTGCGGTATTTCGCCATCGGTCTTTGGCTGGATCATCCCGATTTGCCGGTCTCGAGCCATGGCATCATTAATCAACGCGCGATAACGTTCCTCAAAAATATGCAGCGGCAAATGCATGCCGGGGAACAGCAGCGCGCCAGCCAGAGGAAAGATCGAGATGCGTTTTGTTTCGGTCATATCTACCCGAACAATATCGCGGACAGCTTGCGCCGGGTGGATGACACCCATTCGTCTTCCAGACCTACAACTTCAAACAATGACAGCAGTTTTGCCCGTGCAGCTCCATCGTTCCATTCCTTGTCGGCTTCGATAATCGATAGCAGATGGGTCGCCGCGCCATCATGATCACCCGAAGCAATCATCGCGCTGGCCAGATCAAAACGGGCCTGATGATCCTTTGGATTTGCAGCAACAGCAGCTTGCAGGGCATCTGCTTCACCATCATCCGGCTTGTCTTTCGCCAGCGCCAGAGCAGAGCTGGCCCGCTCAATAGCCGGATCGCCGGCCATGGCATCCGGAATACCTGCCAAGGCGGCTTCTGCTTCGGGCAGGTGGTCGGCAAGGACCAAGGCGCGAATCAATCCACCGACAGCCTCTGCGTTGTCAGGGGCCATATCCGCGATCTGCGCAAATATTCCCGCAGCTCGCTCACCATCACCCTGCCCGAGTACTTCTTCGCCCATGGCCAGTAGCGGAACAATATCTTGTTTCGGCTCTTCACCGTTGCCGGCGCCAACGGGAAGCTGTTCCAGCAACTGGTCGAGAATTTGCCCCAATTGGCTCTCGGTGCGTGCAGATGTAAGATCGGCGACCGGTTTCCCCTGAAATATCGCATAGACGGTGGGAATCGACTGGACCTGAAATTGCGATGCGATGAACTTGTTCTCGTCAACATTCACTTTGGCGAGCATGACACCTTTGTCGGCATAACTGGCCGCGACTTTCTCAAGCACTGGCGTCAAGGCTTTGCACGGCCCACACCATTCGGCCCAGAAATCAAGAATCACCAGCTTATTCATGCTGGGCGCGACTACGGCCTGTTGAAATTCTTCAACCGCCTTCTGTTCGTCCACTGTTAATCCTGCTGTCGCCAATTTTCGTTCCCTTATAATTTTGGCCGATCCCCGTTTCAGATCCGCTGCTTTAGGACCATTTTTCAAGGGAATCGCGTAGTGATTTCTAATATAATCGCAACTTATGTGGGGTCGAACCCACCAAAGCCAAGCATATTTTTACTTTTCATAGCCATGGATTGCAAAATGGGGCTTGCCGGGCTGTATAACCCATGCTAACCGCGCGCCTCAACTGCTGATGACGATAGCATAACACCCAATGTCACAGCGGCGCCGAGCGGGCGTAGCTCAGGGGTAGAGCACAACCTTGCCAAGGTTGGGGTCGAGAGTTCGAATCTCTTCGCCCGCTCCATTTTTAGCCAGATATTGTCGATGAAGTTGATCGATTGCCGTTTAAGGCGGGCATGCTGATGCCGGCACACGCTTTTCGACTCGAGCTGGGATACCGATCAAAGCCTCACGCTTGTCATCACCGGCATCTTCCTTGGCTTAACGGGTTCCTAACGGATTGCAGTCTATATTCCACTTGGGGGAATTTATATGATGGGCCGGGCAGCGGCCGATTGATTTTTCAAAACCAGAACAGGTTGAAAGACGAAGGCATCTGTTTGTGATGGGCCGTGATGTATCAAATATTATGCTGACCGTTGACACGGAGCTTTCTGCTGCCCTGCACCAGCAAGGATTGAGCGCCGCCGCCAATTTTGACAGCTCGATACTTGGGCGCTGTAATGCGGGCGATTTCGGAATTGTCCATCAGATGAATCGACTTGATGATTATGGCCATAAAGCTGTGTTCTTCATCGACCCCATGCCTGCGCTGGTTTATGGTGAACAGATCGTCGCGGATATGGTTGGCCCGGTTGTCGAGCGGGGCCATGAAGTGCAGCTGCACATGCACACGGAATGGCTGGAATGGGCAAAGGATTCGCCGGTGGAAGATCGCTGGGGACGTAATCTAGCAGATTTCGATTTTGAGGATCAGGTACGGTTGTTGAAATTTGCAACGGGTGTTTTAACAAAAGCTGGCGCGCCGGTGCCCACTGCTTTTCGGGCCGGCAATTTCGGGGCAAATGACGACAGTCTGCGTGCTTTGCGGGCTGCCGGACTGATCTGGGATACAAGTTTTACGCCTTGCTCCTCCATACGGCATTGCAAGATCAACGTGCCGAAAAACCAGATTGCACCTGTTTTGAAAAGCGGCGTGGTGGAATTGCCGGTGGCCGGAATATTGGACGGGCCAAATACGATCAGGCCGGCGCAGATTTGCGCACTCTCAACGGCGGAAATGAAGGCGGCAATGGTTCATGCCCACATGGAACATCATCCTGTTTTTGTGACTGTAACACATAGTTTTGAGTTGCTGTCCCGCGACCGGTCACGCCCTAACCGTTCAGTGGCGAAGAGGTTCGATCAAATCGCCGCCTTTATCGCCGCACATAACGGTTTGCAAACATCCGGTTTCAACCAGTTGTCGGTCAGCAAGCTGCTTGACCATGAGCAAAATTTTACCCGGCTTGGCTCTAGGCCATTGCGCAGCGTGATGCGTATGGCAGAGCAGCTATGGGCAACCTGGCGCTATGAGCGCAGCGTGACGCCGGTTTAACAGCGACGGGAATGCCTGCGAGTTGGTTGTTGGTCACTTTAAAATAAAAACGGCGGCGCTTTTCAGCGCCGCCGTTTTTTGGATTCATTAGGTTTGACTATTAAAGTCAGAGACTAGAATTCGTAGCGAACGCCGACTTTGATAGCCCAGCGTGATGGCAGGACATCGATTTCGTTGTCGCTGCCGACATTGAAGCCTGAGATCAGGTATTGGCCGGTTGTGCTATCAATGCCACCATCAACCAAATCAAGGCGGCCATCAGATGTCTGATTCCGGCGTGCGTTACCATTCGAGTCAATAAAGTTCAGGAAATTGTCAAAAACGCCGTAGATTTCGATGCGATCATCAACACCAAACAAAGTGCCTGGTCCCGGAATCTGCTGGGACAGGCGAATGTCGAGATCATAATACCAATCATTGTTACACGTATTACGCGGAATGGTTTGACCGCGATATTTGCTGATACATTTGTTTGCAGAAATGAAACCCTCGAGACCACTCGCCGCATCAGCTGCAGTTTGCAAAACTGCACCTGTATCGCGGTTAACCAAGTCAACAAATCTCACATTTGGGTCATTCAAACCTGTCGGGATGTATAGCAATCCGGCATCACGGCTTGACGAGATTTCGTCAAAACCTGGATTGCCGTCAAATGTGACGCTGTAGGGCAGGCCGGACTGGGCCGAGAAGAAAAAGCCCAAACCAGTTTTGTAATCATCGAAAAGAGTCTCTTCGAAATTTGCCGCAAAGGTAATGTTGTGACGGATTTCAAAGTTCGATGTTGATACACTTGGATTCTGACGATCAAATGCCGCTGTACGGGTGAAGTTTGACGTTGCGGTTGAACTGGATGAGTCCCGGCGATTATTTGAATCTGTCCAAGCATAACCGAGAGATACAAAAACATTGCCACCATCAGTGAAGAGTCCGCGGTCGAAATTTTTCGACAAAATTGCGGATACTGTGTGGCTGTTGTAGGAACCAGCATTGGTGAGCTGAATTTCGTCTTCGCGCCGTGTGTTGAAACAAGCATCGGTTACATTGACAAAGCCACCGGTTGTTCCGCTACCCTGGAAGGTCGCATCACAGCCGACATTTAGTGCGTCAATCGATGAATAAAGCGGACGACCATCTATGGTGAAGCCGTTCAAGCCTTTGTTTGGATCAATTGCATAGGTGAGATCTACAAAATTGAAGGGATTCCGGTTGCGGCTAAAGATATAGTCAACATTCAGTCCCCAGTTACTAAAGAAACCGCCGTCATTCGTACCAAAGCGTGTTGCAACGCCCAAATTAGCACGCAAGACAGTTGGAATTTTCAAGTTTGGATCTGTCGATTGAACAGAAGCCCTGCCTGCTTGCGCAGCGTTGACGGCAGCATCAACCGCGCACTGCGGTATACCTGTAAAAGCCCCGCCACCGGGTGTAACGTCGACCTGTCCACCTGCAGTCAAGCCAGCACACTCTGCACTGGACAAAGTACCAATTGCTGAAGCAAAACCGTCATTTGAAAAGGCGTTAGAAAACCAGACGGTTGGATCACCACCCGAGAAGATGCCAACGCCGCCCTTGACTTGCGTATTGCTAAAGAAGCCGTCGTTGAACATATTGTAGGTGAAGCCCAAGCGAGGCAAGATTACCGGATCAAGAGAACCAAAAGACACTGCATTTGTGAAGCCATAGCGCTGTTGGAAAAGAGGATTAGCGCGCGGTGCATCACCACTATACCAATCCAATCGGACGCCGCCAAGAAGGTTCAACTGGTCTGTGGCTTGCCATTCATCCTGCGCATAGATGGAAAAGATAGAACGCTTGAAGGAAGCAGAGGCATCATTGATATCACCCGTGCTCGACGCTGAAATCAAGAAACCGTCGGTATCTCCGTTAATCAAGTCGTCTGTGCCGAAGAAGGTGTTGAATGATCTGCCATCATTGAGCAAACCAGCCCGCAAAGCATCGACATTTGCAAAATTGAACATACCTGTCGCATTAATGGCGAACAGGTTGAACACATCGGCGCGATTACCCTCTATGCCCAATGTGAATGTGTGATCTCCAGACTCAAGCCGTCCTTTGACCTTAAACTGATCAACAGTTTGTTGAAGATCATTAGCTGACCGGAACTGACCCGGCCCGGCTTCGAAAAAGCCTGTCTCGCAACCGGCTGCATCAGTATCACAGCCAAATGGTGTTGTTACGCCGACCCGGATAATCGGAATTGGGTTACCATTTTGTGCTTCACCGCCATTAATCGGGTCTTGAATATCAGTGATTTCAGAGCGGGATAGACGAATCTCTGTCGAGAAATTGTCGGTCCATTGTGAGAAAAGCCGACCAGAGAAATAGTCTGACTTGGTGCCTTCCACACGAAAGCTCTGTAGGCCGGTTGCCACGCCGCTACCCAACGAATCTTCAAATTGTTTGGCTTCGTTGAGATGCTGGTATGAGAGTTCCAAACGATGGTCGTCATTGATGAACCAGTCTAGGCGCCCAAAATAACGCTCATTGCGTTCCGGGTTCGTACGAACCAGTGGACCTACTGCTATGCCGTAGGTATTTTCGATAATGCCGGCGATTTCATTAAACGTGTCTACATCGATGAAATCCTGAACATTTGGATAGCCTGCGCCAATCGGACCATCTGTTACCGGAACACCAGAGAACTCAGCTTGCTCATAGCCAACGTGGAAAAACAGCTTATCTTCGATAATCGGGCCGGACAGTGTAGCGCCCCAACGCTTGTTGTTAAAAGAAGATGGTGGGGCAGATATACCACCAGCAGTATCACCGGTCAGCCCATCATCCTGATACTCAAAAAACGCCGTGCCATGAAAATCATTGGAGCCTGATTTGGTTACAACGTTAATGGCACAACCGGTAAATTGGCCATATTCTACGTCAAATGGAGCAAGCTCCACTGATGTTTCTTTAATGGAGTCGAAAGGTAATGGCAGCGAGTTGCGTGAGGCAAAGGGCGTACCGTTCAAACCGAAAGTGTCGGCTTGAACAATGCCATCGACAGTAAATGTGTTAGCGCGGTCATTTGCGCCCAAGCAAGTAACGCGGTCCACTGTGCCGCCTTGTTCGCGGCTCAAACTGACGCGTGGATCAATTCGGATTACGTCACGAATGTCGCGGTTAATTGTTGGGACGCTTTCCAATACGTCTTGGTTGAACGCTTGGCTTGGGCCGATCGCGAGTTGTGTAACGTTGGCGCGTTGCGCGGATACAATAATGATGTTTTCATCCGCGCTGCTGGTCAAAGTGAAGGTCAGTGAAGTTTCACCCGACAAATTGATAAATGCGTTTTCTACGGTCTGACCTTCAAAGCCCGCAGCTGTAGTAGTGACAGAGTAAGGACCACCCGTTTGCAGACTACTGGCACCGAAAGAGCCGTCTGAGCTGGTCGTTAATGTCCGTTTTGCGCCTGTACGGGTGTCGGTAATAACAACGGTGGCACCGCTGATCGGCGCTCCGGTTTCATCAAGAACCGTTCCATCAAAGCCGGATGTTGTCTGCTGTGCGGCGGCTGGTGTGGCTAGCAGGCCTGCTGTGGAAAGGCTGACAACGCTGGCTGCCAAAAGATATTTCATTTTCATGTTTGATTTCCCCGTACTGGTCTTCGCGATGATAAACATCTGTTAAAGACGCCGAAGGCAATCTTCTCGGATGTCGCTGGAAGCTCCCTAGAGGCCTAAAATGACAGTTTTGTCACAACCGCAACCAATTAATTTTGCATTGCAACAATTTATTTTTATCCACAATTTATCAAGAGGTTGGAATCTTGGCGTGCGGACCAGGCAGGATCAGCTGCGCTTTGATTTATCTTATTGAATTATATCAGTTATTGATTTTACAATTGCCGAAAAATCACTGGTAACAGCCGTTTTCGACTGTTGCGAATTTATCACGATGTCTGCATGGGTCTGTGAAGGTTCGACAAATTTGTCATGCATCGGATCGACTTGATTGGCGAATGCTTCGCGTACCGAGTCGGCGGTCCGGCCACGTTCCCGGACATCCCGTTCGAGCCGCCGTTCAAATCGAACGGCGCTGTCACAGCGCACGAATACCGACAGATCGAATAATTCCCGCAATGGCGCGTGGTGCAGTATCAATATGCCGTCGACCAATATGATCGGGCGTGGTTCGGTTAGCTGTGTTTCCAATTTCGGCATGTGGGTTGGAAAATCGTAAAGTGGGCGTTGGATGGATGCTCCCTGTTTGAGCAGGCTCAATTGCGCGCACATTTTATCGAAATCGACCGCATCCGGATGATCGAAATTCGGGCCGCCTTTCCCTTCCGGTGCATCGCCATAACCAAAGAAATAGTCGTCTTGCGGCAGGATCACACATTGCTCTGGCCCCAATGCTTCATAGATATGTGCGGCGAGAGTTGATTTGCCCGAACAACTGCCCCCGCTAATCCCGACAACCTTTGGGGTCATGCCAATCCTATTTCGCGCAAGCGTTCCATCAGATAGTCATGCGCCGTAATCGGTTCGGGATAGAGATCAGGGTGCTCATCATCCATGCATTGCGGCAAGGTTTCGATCAGATAGTCCGGTCGAAAATGCAGGAAGAAGGGCATGGAATAACGTGAATGCCCACGTCTTTCCGGAGCAGGATTGACGACCCGGTGTGTCGTCGAGGGCAACCGGTTGTTTGTGAGCCTTTGCAGCATATCACCAATATTAACCGCAAGTTCGCCTGGTTTCGGCGTTACCGGGCGCCAGTTGCCTTGCTTGTCGAGTAGTTCAAGTCCTGCTTCCTCTGCACCGATCAGCAAGGTGATCGTATTGATATCCTCATGAGCAGCTGCGCGTACTGCCGGGGAGTCTGCTGGTACAGGCGGATAGTGGATCAGACGCAAGATACTGTTACCGTCGCGCACGGTGTCGTCGAAAAAGTCAGGGTCCAAATTCAGAAAGCGCGCAATCCCCTCCAATATCCGTTGCCCCGCCCGGTCAAAGGCGGCGAAGAGATCCAGATAACAATCGCGAAAGCCATCCACTTCGTCCGGCCAGATATTTGCACTCATGAACGGTTCAAATTCGTGACCTTCCGGCAGTTGCCGACCAATATGCCAGAACTCCTTAAGATCATGGATGTCCGAATCCTTTGCAGCCTCTGTTCCGAAAGGTGTGTAGCCGCGTGCGCCACCACCGCCTTCTACATAATATTTCCGCTTCACATCATCCGGTAGCGCAAAAAAATCGCGGGACATTTGTTCGGCTTTTGCGATCAAGTCATCCGGGATGCCGTGATCAGCAATGACCGCAAAACCCCAATCGGAAAAGGAATTGCCGATGCGCGCGGCAAAGGCATCCTTGTCCTGATCAGCCAAGGTGAGTGAAATAGATGATAAAGTATCGTGGGTTTCGGACATGGCTCTATGATGCTCTGCTAATCGGGTTTGTCAATCTATCGGGTCAGCCGAGGCTTAACAACAGACCGGCCAAAGCCGCGCTCATCAGGTTGGCCAGCGATCCGGCCGCCAGTGCTCTCAGGCCAAGGCGTGCGATTACCGGGCGTTGATTAGGAGCCAATCCGCCAGTCACCGCCAGCTGGATAGCAATCGACAGAAAGTTGGCAAAGCCGCACAGGGCGAATGTCACGATTGCGACCGTAAGCGGAGTCAGTTCATCACCAATCCCGCCGAGATCGCTGAAGGCGACAAACTCGTTCAGGACAACCTTGGTCCCAAAAAGTCCACCGGCTGCAAAAGCCTCTTCCCATGGCACCCCGAGTAGAAACATGATCGGGCCGAATACGTAGCCAATGATTTGCTGGAAGCTCAGGTCCGGCTGACCAAACCAGCCGCCAATGCCCCCCAATATGCCATTGGCCAAAGCGACCAGAGCGACAAAAGCCAGGACCATGGCACCCACTGCAACGGCAATTTTTACACCGGTTTGTGCACCCATAGACGCGGCCATGATGATATTCGCGGGTTTTTCTTCTTCATAGTCAACGGCGACGACCAGTTCTTCCGGTGCCTCGGCATCGGGATCATCCGGCATGATAATCTTCGCCATCATAATGCCGCCCGGCGCCGACATGAAAGCGGCGGCGAGCAGATAGTCAATGCGGATGCCCATGGACGCATAGGCAGCCAATATCGTGCCCGCCACACCGGCCATCCCGACGCTCATGACGGTAAAAAGCTGAGATTCCGTGAGCTTCGCCAGATACGGCCTGATAACAAGCGGGGATTCTGACTGGCCAACGAAGATATTCGCTGCGGCGCAGAGAGATTCGACTTTCGATATGCCGGTAACTTTCTGGATCCCGCCGCCGACCCATTTGATGATAAACTGCATCACGCCAAGATAATAGAGAATGGATATCAATGCAGAGAAGAAGATGATCACCGGCAGCGCGGCTATGGCAAAGCTATTGCCGCCCATTTCTGGCGTCGCGAGCGGGCCAAATATGAAATTTGTGCCATCCGCTGCATAGCTGAGCAGGTTGGATACACCCGTAGACATCGCCTCGATAACGTTTTTACCGGCAGGTACATAAAGCACGAGGACAGCGATGCCGGCCTGCAATGCGAATGCCGCGGCGACAACACGAAGGCGGATATTGCGCCGTCCGGTTGAAAGAGCGACGGCGAGCGAAATGATCACAGCCATGCCAGCCATGCTTGTCAAAATAGCGGTCATTTAGCGATCCATTCCCATCAGTCTTACCACGTTACTTCCCCCTGCGATCCGGTGTACGCCGATGTCAATTGATCCAATATGTCACCGATATCGTCGCTCAAGATAAGCTGCTCGCGCCGGGCGGAAGACATGAAGCCATGCCCCGCGACATTGTCCAGAAAGGCAGTGAGCGAATCCCAATAGCCGTTGACGTTCAATAGCCCAATGGGTTTGCCGTGATAGCCGAGAGCTTTCCACGTCCAAGCCTCAAACAACTCATCCAGCGTGCCTATGCCGCCAGGTATGGCTACAAATCCATCGGTGAGCTCGGTCATTTTCGCTTTGCGTTCATGCATGGAAGTGACAACATGAAGTTCGGTCAAGCCGGTATGGGCGACCTCATGGTCTTTCAGCATTTCGGGTATCACACCATAGACCTTGCCCCCGCCCGCCAGGACAGAATCGGCGATGATCCCCATCAAGCCCAATCGTCCGCCGCCAAAGACCAGGTCGATTCCGCGCTCGGCCATTACTTGCCCCAATTTTTTTGCTGTCTGGGCGAAAGCAGGGTCACCCCCGGCGCTTGCACCGCAATAAACCGCCAATCTTTGCACAAATTCCCCTTTGGACCGACCAATATCCCCGCAAATGCCTGTGACTGCACCGTCGCAGAAGCACTTCCGATTCCTCCCTAGAGGAAATTGGCCGAGAGTCACGATTCCTTTTTCTAGTCGACTTTTGATGCTTTTTTTTCGATCCGGACCGCGCTAGGCAATAAAGATGACAGCGATTTCAGAAACAAAGCACATCCCTCGGGGCCTTTTGGTTATTTGCGTATTATATGGCGGCATGGCTAGTTTGGCGGGGATTTTGGGTAACAAGCTGGTGGCGCTTGGACCATTGGCGGTGGAAGCAGGCATATTCGCATTCATTCTGCTGGTGGTATTGGCAGGAGCAGTGGCGGAGGTCTACGGCCGGGCCACGGGTAATCGAATAGTGGTTTTTGGATTCGTTCCGATCATCGTGTCGATGATATTGATCCAGCTGGTTTTGGCCTTGCCTCCCGCATCATTCTGGGAAGAAGAAAAGCGCGTTGCCTTTGACATTATACTCAACCAGTCGACCAGGCTGATGTTCGCGGGGATCATTGCCTATGGGACATCCCAGCTGCTCAATGTTTTCATTATCACAAGGCTGAGAGGGGAAAGCGGCAAGCTGCTGTGGCTCCGAAGTATGATTGCAGGTGTCGTGAGTCAGGCCGTTGATACGGTGATTTTCATCTCGGTCGCCTTTTACGGCGTTGCGCCATTGATGAAAATCATGCCGGGTCAGCTGTTGGCGAAAGTCATATTGTCCGCCGTCTTAGTGCCGCCGCTAGTCTACGGAATCGTGCGGATGGCCAAGCGACTTGACGCGGAGTGAAGGTTTTTCGGCTCTCCTTATTCAAATGGCTAACATTCGGCTGCTTGGCTTTCATTGCAGCTTGCTCAGCACCGGCCGAACAACCCGCTCCATCCCCTGACGCCAATATTGTCACCATAGTTGGAGCGATTCATGGCCAGCACCGCCGCAGTGAAGTTTATTCCCTGACTGTCTTGCGGGCAGCGATTGTCAAATTTGATCCCGATGTCGTCATGATGGAACTGCCACCCGAGCGCTTTGCCAAGGCATCTGCAAATTACGAAAAATTCGGCGAAGTCCGCGAGAGCCGCGCCGATGACTTTCCTGAACTGACCGATGTTGTTTTTCCGCTGTGGCAAGAGCTGGGTTTTGAGATGGTGCCGGTTGCGGCGTGGACACAGAAAATCGCCGATGACCGGCGTGCCGCGTTGGCGCTGCTGGAAAAGGATCCGGCCCGGGCGAAAGAGTGGGCTGCATATCAAGCCGCTATCGCATCTTATAGTCAGGCGGTCAGAGGGCGTTCCGATGATCCTCTTTTCATTCACAGCCAGGCCTATGACAGCGCCGTAAAAGAGCGGCAGCAGGTCTATGAGAAGCTGTTCGGCAACGATCTGGGCCCTGGCGGCTGGCAGAATATCAACGCGGCCCATTATCAGAAAGCCTCTGCTGCGCTGGATCAGTTCAAGGGGCAGGGCAAGCGGATATTGATACTCTATGGTGCCTGGCACAAATATTGGTTTCTGGAACAACTGGAGACACGCGGCGATATCCGGTTAGTGGATGCGGCTGACCTGTTTGAAGGCTAGCGCCGAGGTTCTTCACGGTTTTCTGCCGCCAATATTTCCGGTGTATCAATGTCTAGCAAGCTGCCTTGCGAGGCGGACACAAGATGGGCTGTCTGCAGCAGCTTTCTTGCTCCCTGATCTCCCTGCAAGTCCTGAAGCGCAGCAAATTGGCTGGACGGAAAGATCGCAGGGGGCATAATTTTGCCATTATCGCCCGATCCAATGATTGTCTTGCGGCCACGATCCTCAAAGGCCTGAGACAGATTCCGGATATGCTGGCGTTTGATATAAGGCATATCGGCCAAGCAGATATACAGGGCGCCGACACTGCGCTCCGCCGCAAGCTGTGCTGCGCATCGAACTGACGTGGCTTGGCCCTCGGCGGCTTGATTGTTGACGATGATATCATAGCCCATGTCCCGCCAGGCAGAGGCGCAGGGATGATCCAGATCAGATGTGATGATGATGCGGTGGTCGAACGCCAGACGGGTAAGATTGTCAGCAGCATGCAGGCCCAGCATCCTGCCATGCAGGAGGGTAGTCAGCTTGTCTTCATCACCAAACCTGCGGGACTGGCCTGCCGCGAGGACGGCCAGCATAATTCCATTGCTTGCTGCTTTGTTCAATTGGCAGACGCGTCTTCAATATAAGCAATAATGGCTTCGCGTCGTCCAGTGTCGGTGATCGCGCCAGCCATCATTGTCGTGCCTGGGACTCTGGCGGCAGGGTTGGCTATATAGCTATCCAGTTCCTCCTTGGTCCAGGTGATTCCCGAAGAGGTCAAGGCGTCAGAATAGTTGAAGCCTTCAACGCTGGCCGCCGCCTGACCGACAATGCCATAAAGATTGGGGCCAACCCGGTTGGCACCGCCTTTTTCGACGACATGACAGGCGATGCATGTGTTGAATGCTGCCTTGCCGGCTGCGATCAAGCTGTCATTTGCTTCTGCTGCAGGTGGGGTTGCACCGCTATCTGGAGCTTCAGCACCTGGCTCACGAACGACTATCTGTTCTGTCGGCCCGGGTGCGGGATCCGACCCGCAGGCGGTCAGTGTCACTACCAAAATGGGCGCGAATGCGCGGAACAATACTGTCATCAATAAATCCTTTAAAGGTCAGCACGAATGGCTTTAGGCGAAATCCACTTTGCTGAGCGGCAGTTCACGCACGCGTTTACCTGTTGCAGCGAAGATTGCATTGGTGACGGCGGGCGCCAGTGGCGGTAATCCCGGTTCACCGGCTCCGCCCAAGCGTTTGTGATCACCATTGATGATCCCTACTTCCACTTCCGGCATCTCGTTGATGCGCAGGATCGGATAGTCATGGAAATTGCTCTGCTGAACAGCGCCGTCCTTGACCGAGATTTCGCCATAGAGCGTGGCGGTGAGGCCGTAAGCAATGCTGCTTTCCATCTGTGCCGCAAAGCCATCAGGATTGACCGCAAAGCCGGGGTCGGCCGCGACGTAGATTTTCTTCACCTTCGGTTTCGCGCCGGTCATGTCAACTTCGGCCACTTCCGCGACAATGGTGCCGAATGACGGCACGAAAGCTATGCCCCTGCCATGGCCTTCGGGCAGTGGTTTGTCCCAACCAGCCATTTCAGCGGCCTTGTCCAGAACCGCCAGATGACGCTTCGATCCGGCAAGCAATTCCCGGCGATAGGCATAGCCATCCTTGCCCGCGGCATGGGCCAGTTCGTCAACGAAACTTTCGATGAAGTAACCATGCTGGCTATGATCCACAGATCGCCAAGGACCGAAGCGCAAATGGGTCGGCACATCGATTTTGCGGATCTTGTGATTGGCGATATTATAATAAGGCACTGTTGGTGCTTCTTGCGGGTCGAACAGGTGCGTATGGATGTTGCTCCAGCTCACCGCCTTGCCATTTTTGTCCAATCCGGCCTGGAACCGGCTCGTGGCCGATGGGCGATAATGATCCTGCATCGTGTCTTCTTCTCGCGACCAAATCATCTTCACCGGATAGGAAACCGCCTTGGCAATACGGGTCGCCATGATGATCGCGTCATTTTCCGACCGCCGTCCGAAACCGCCGCCAAGATAGGCATTGTGATAGGTCACATCATCCGTATCAATGCCCAGCGTGTCCGCTGCCGCCTTGCGGGCCATCAGCGGGGCCTGATGACCAGACCAGACGTCGCATTTCCCGTCCCTCACCCAGGCGGTACAGTTCATCGGCTCCATCGTGGCATGAGCGAGGAAGGGAACCTTATACTCGGCTTCGACTTTGGTGGCCGCATTGGCAAAAGCTTCTGTGACATCACCCTGCTCGGTCTCGACATCGCCGCCTTCGTCACCGGCCTCGTCCAGTACAGACGCATAGCGTGCAAACAGGGCATCCTGATTTAGCGTGTCGCCTTCGGTTTTGGAATATTTGGCATCGATTGTGCCAAGCGCTTGCTGCGCCTGCCAATAACCATCGGCAACTACAGCGATAAAATCGCCCATGTTCAGGATTTGCAGAACACCGGGCATGGCTTTGGCAGAATCGACATTCATGGATTCAACCGTCGCCCCAACCACGGGCGCGGCCTTCACCGCGGCATATTTCATGCCGGGCAGGTCCGCATCAATGCCAAATAGCGCCGTACCATTGGATTTGTCGGGAATATCATGGCGGGCCATCGCTTTACCCATCAGCTTATAGTCTTTGGGTGACTTCAGCTTGGGTTTGTTCGGCAGGCCTTGTTCCGCCGCGGCGGCAGCAAAGTCTGCAAATGGCGCCGATTTACTGCTCTTGTCGTGCAGGATCATGCTGTTTTCTGCGCGCAATTCACCGGCAGGAACATTCCATTCTTCTGCCGCAGCGGCGATCAGCATTTCTTTCGCAGCTGCTCCGGCCACCCGCATGGCGCGCTGTCCGGTTCCGCGAACCGAGAAACTGCCGCCGGTAATCTGCAAGTTCATTGCCGTTGCAAGCTGCAAGAAGGTGCCGCCGACCGTTGGTTCTAAAATGGCCGGAACTTCGAGATTGGGGGCAAGAAATTCGCGGCCAATATCATGCGAAACATATTTTGCGTCGGCCGGCGCCTCGAGAATCCGGACTTTGCTCCAGTCCGCATCCAATTCATCGGCAAGCATCTGTGCAAGGGAGGTAAAAATACCCTGACCCATTTCGACATGGGGAATAATGGCCGAGACAATATTGTCGGCATCAACCTTCACCCAGGCATTGATCAATTGCTCGCCTTTGCCCTTGGCGACCATTGGGCTTAGCCGCTCAACCGGGTTGTCCGGGCGAACCGCAACGCCGATAACCAATGCGCCGCCTGCAACCACACCGGCACCAATGAAGGCGCGGCGGGTCCATTTGCCTTTTTTGGGTGCTGTTTCAGAAGTCTTTGTATCCGCCATGATCAAGCCTCCTGCGTTTCTGATGATACGCCGGCGGCGGTTTTGATCGCCTTGCGTATCCGTACATAGGTGCCGCATCGACAGATATTGCCTGCCATGGCGGCATCAATCTGTTCGTCAGTGGGATTGGGATTTTTTTTCAGCAAAGCAGTTGCCGACATGATCTGACCCGACTGGCAATAGCCGCATTGGGCCACTTGTTGATCGACCCATGCTTGCTGAACCTTGCTGAATGTTCCGTCTTCTTCGGCCAGACCTTCGATGGTGGTGATCGCTTTGCCATCAGCCTCTGAAACAGGGGTGGAGCAAGAACGGACAGGCTTGCCATCCAGATGGACGGTGCAGGCTCCGCAAAGCGCAACGCCGCAGCCAAATTTGGTTCCGGTCATTTTTAGATTTTCGCGCACCACCCAAAGGATAGGCGTCGCCGGATCGACCTCGACTTCCTTTGCTTCGCCGTTAACATTCAGTGTAATCATCAAAGCCTCGTCCCAAAATAAATATCATTATGCAACCTATACCGCACAGCTTCGTGTTTGGCAAAGAGGTACAATAGGACAGGGTCTGTTTACGCAAAGATATCTGTCAGTGAGTCGGTCAACGGCCCTTCTTTGACAGTGCGTAGCTCGACATAGACAGCCGCGACGCCAGCGGCCTGAACCGCTGCGACTGCGGTTTCTGCAACCATGGTCAGAATAACCGATGCGGTAGAGTTAAAAAAACCGATCCCCTCGGACATGCCGGACAAGGTTCCCGAGGCTATCATGAAAATAATGGCGAGCAGGAACATCATGCCTTTTGATTCGGAAGCCAGCTCTGCGCTGCGTCTCAGCGAGTCCGTTATACTTAAATTCTCCACGACCATTGCCGGAACGGCCACCATCCACATCAGCATCAAAATCACGCCGGGCACAATGAACAAAACCAGCCCCAATATTATCCCAATCAGTGACAAAATCGCCAGTCCGATAAGTGACAAAAACCTTTTCATCGCTTCAGCAAAACACAGACCGATATCAACGTCCTGCCCTCGCATATCGCGGATGGTCGCAACAATCAGCATGGCCTGAAGCAATACTGCCAGAATGAAATAGGTGATGAAAACACTGATGCCAGACACCATGAATGCCAGCCAGTAATCCTCCACGTCGGCAAATAACAGATCGACAATTGGGCCTGAAAGCTGATCGGGATTCAGCGCCAGAAACTGCATCAATCCATAAGGCAGTCCTGCAACGATCAATGACAGGCCCAGAAATACAACAGGATGCCGTGCGATAACCGCGAAGGTGGCGCTCATCACGCGGCCGATGTCAAAACTCTTCATGTGATTGCCCTGCTAACAAGCGATGGTTTATTCCTGCTCTGACCGGAGCTGTCAATTGCCCAGTACCAGATGAAATGCGTCGCCGTGGATCATCTTCGCCCTTGCTCCTGCTGCTAGATTCTGCAACATCGGGAAAGTGGCACGAAACGCAGTAGTACAGGGTGATAACGAGAACGCTTCTTTCGATGCCGCGTGGAAAGACGTGCGCGGTGATGAAGAGATTCAATTCAGCAACATCACGCCTAAATCACCGGAGCCGCCACCCGAATGGTGGACCGACTTTCTCGAATGGTTGAGCGATGCACTGGCTCCGGCTGCCGAGGGTCTGGTGGCGGCATGGCCAACCTTGCGGATCATATTGATCGTGCTGCTCGCGGCCGGCGTCCTGACTTTACTCTGGGTAATATTGTCGCCTTATTGGCAGGACTGGCGTAACCGCAAGCCCAAAGCGGAAGAAGAATGGAGGCCGGATCAAACGGTGGCGAGACGTTTGCTGGAGGAAGCGGATGTCCTGGCGGACAAGGGGCAATTTGACGAAGCGGCCCATCTGCTGCTGTTTCGCAGCATTGAGGATATTGAGAAGCGCCGTCCCGATCTGCTTCGACCGTCCAACACCTCCCGCGAGATTGAACGGTTTGACAGTCTGCCCGAAACGGCGCGAGCGATGTTCGCGATTATCGCAGGACATGTCGAACGCGGGATTTTTGCTGCGACCCCGATCGGAGAAGAAGGCTGGACTGCTTCACGCAATGCCTATGGCGAATTTGCACTGGCTGACAGTTGGCGCAAACCTAAAGCGGTTGTGAAATGAGTATGCCCTCATGAGTGCGCCCCTATGAGTGTTCAGGCCAATCCGTTCAAGCGCACGACCATCATCATCATGTTCGCTATCGGCTTCGCTGCTTTTGTTGCGCTGCTTTATGGCTTGGGTGCGGGCGATAACCTGTCTTCGGGTAAAAACGGTCAGGCGCATGGCGCATCAAATAGTCTGGTTGGCTACAAGGCGCTGGCGAACCTTCTGGAAAAGACCGGCCGCGAGGTAAAGCTGTCCCGTTCTGCTGCCGCCATTGATGAACCCGGGCTGCTCATATTGACGCCCAATGCGTATGCCGAGGCGGACAAGATCGCCGAAATCATTCAAGAACGCGCTTATGCCGGGCCGACAATGATCATTCTTCCCAAATGGCAAGTGGCAACGACAAATCTGGTCGGCATGGAGTCAAAAAAAGGCTGGGCTGTGCGTCTGGGAACAGTGCCCGGTGAATCCGGCGTTCGCATGCTAAGCGACATTGTCGATGTGGAACTGCAGACAATTCGCCCCGAAGAAGATCAAAAAGCCAATGAGGGCAAAAGCAAAGCGGTGATTGCTAGCGAACGGCAATCAACGCAATCCGATTTCAATACGTCCGAGATCGCCAATAGCGCTGTTGGCGATCCAATTCCTTTGCCTGACATTCATAACACCATGACCGGCGACTATCTTAGAAACATTGTCGAAGACCCGGAAAATGGAGAGTCTTTGATCGGCTATGTCGATGATGGCGGTATTTATGACAATCTGGAAGGACTTGATCCTTCAGTCTTGACTGCGGACGACGAGATAGACTCAGCCTATTATCCGGTCGTCATTGTGGCTGATGCGGATTTGATGAACAACACCGGCATGGGAAATGAAAAGATTGCGCGTCATGCCTATGACCTTGTCACTGCGCTTCAGGCGCAGACAGATGGCCCGATCATATTTGACCTGACCCTCAACGGCCTCGGTTCATCCGAGAATCTGTTGACGCTGGCGTTCAAGCCGCCGTTTTTATCGGCAACAATCTGTTTGATCATTGCAGCATTGGCCGCCGCCTGGATGGCGTTTAATCGCTTTGGCCCACCGGTGCGTGAGCGTCGCAGTATCGATTTTGGAAAAACTGCGCTGGTCAATAACAGTGCTGGCTTCATTCACCGGATGCGCCGCGAACATATGGTTGCCGACCCTTATGGGGAGATGATCCGTGACGAGGCCATTCGCGCCCTGGGTCTGTCTTCAAGCGCAGATCGCGAGGAGCAGAATCGCAAACTCGACATGCTGGGCGAAGTTGATGGTTACCGGTTCACGGCTCTGCTGAACAATCTCAATCAATCTCAGAACTCTCGCGAAACTGCCGATCACGCTGCGGCGCTTTATCATTGGAAAAAGGAACTCATCGGATGAATATCGGGGAATTAAAGACGCTGGCTGACAATATCCGCGCGGAAGTAGGCAAGGCGATTATCGGACAGGAAGAGATTGTCGATCATCTGCTGATCGCTCTGTTCTCCTCCGGCCATGTTCTCCTTGAAGGACCTCCAGGAACGGCCAAAACATTCCTTGCACAATGTTTTTCAGCCACCCTCAGTCTGGATTTCGGCCGGATCCAGTTTACCCCCGATCTGATGCCCGGCGACATTGTCGGCTCCAACCTGTTCAATTTCCAGACGAGCACATTCACCCTGACGCGTGGACCGATTTTCTGTGACCTGCTGCTGGCCGATGAAATCAACCGGACACCACCAAAAACGCAGGCCGCGATGCTGGAGGCGATGCAGGAGCGTGCCGTTACAATTGACGGTGAGACCCATGATCTGTCCTCGCAGTTCATGGTGGTGGCCACGCAAAACCCGATCGAACAGCAGGGCGTTTATCCGCTGCCTGAAGCGCAGCTCGACCGTTTTCTTTTCAAGCTGCTGATCGAATATCCCGATGCCGAAGAAGAAAAGAAAATCGTCTCCCAATATGGCGAGCGTATTGGCGCACCGGGACCCAAGGATTTTGGGATCAGCGCTCAAGTGGATGAGAAAACCCTGATCGCGGCGGCAGAAGTCGTGAAATCGGTCAAACTGGTCGAAGACGTCACCGACTATATCGTCCGGCTGGTTCGTGCGACCCGTGAAACCGCTGATCTGGAAAACGGCGCCAGTCCAAGGGCTGCGATTATGCTTGCGACTGCGGCGCGAGCAAGGGCTGCGATTTCAGGCCGCGACTATGTCGTGCCGGATGATGTGAAAGCGCTTGCTCCATCTGTCTTGCGGCATCGCACTCTGTTGTCTCCCGCTGCGGAAATTGAAGGCCGCCTTGTCGACACCATAATCGAAGCATTGGTAGAACGCACGGAAGCGCCGCGTTGATCTACCCCACCGCCCGGGCTGTTTTCCTGATCGCTATTGGCGCGCCGATTGCGGCGTTGCTTGCTGCGCTGATGCCGAACCTCTGGGCGATTGGCATAGCTTGGGCGGCTATGTTGGTCTTGCTGCTTGTCGTCGATGGCCTGATCGCTGCAAAGGCTGGCAACGTCCAGCTTGCCGTTCCCAATAGTACCGAAATAGGCGCGCCGTTGGAGCTCGACCTGCAAGCCGAGTTTGCCGGCCTGATGACTCCTCGGCAAGTGAGCGGCAATCTGGGCGTGGATGACCGGCTTTCCGATTCCGGCCGGATGGAATTTACGCTTGATCGTTCTGAACCGGGAGAGTCGACCTATCGCGGCGCGACAACGACCATACCGAACCGCAGGGGAACAGGGGATATCGGAAAACTCTGGTTGCGCTGGAAAGGCCCTCTGGGTCTGGCATGGCGTCAGACCTCCAAGCAAAGTGATCAGTCCATCGCGATCATGCCTAATATTTCAGCTGTACGCAGTCCGACTGTGCAGATGTTCCTCAGGGATTCCGTTTTTGGTCTGTTGGCCCGCAAATTTCGCGGCGAGGGCAGCGAGTTCGAGGCCCTGACCGAATATCAGCCGGGTATGGACCGGCGGAGTATCGACTGGAAAGGATCGGCGCGGCATAGCAAATTACTGGCCAAGGAATATGATACCGAGCGCAACAACCAGATTGTCTTTGCGCTGGATTGCGGATCGGCCATGTGTGAACCGATTGACGGTCTGCCGCGTATCGACCGTGCGGTGTCGGCGGCTTTGCTAACAGCATATATCACCCTGAAATCCGGTGATAAAACAAGCCTTTTCAGCTTTGCCGCAAAGCCGGAGTTGTCGACGCCCTTTCTCTCAGGCAGCCGTAATTTTTACCGGATGCAACAGGATGCCGCGACGATTGACTACCGGCATCAGGAAAGCAACTACACCTTGGCCTTGTCAGCACTTTCCAGCCGTTTGCAGCGGCGCTCGCTGATTATTATTTTTACAGATTTTACCGACCCGACCAGTGCGGATTTGATGCTGGAGGCCGCCGGACGATTGATTGACAAACATCTGGTGCTGTTCGTGGTGCTGGAAGACAAGGAATTGTTGGAGTTAATTGAGAAGAAACCGGAAAATGCCGAGGATGTAGCGCGCAGCGTTACCGCCCAGAGTCTGCTCGATCAGAAAAAGCTGGTTGTGACCCGGCTTCAGCATATGGGTATTGATGTGGTTGAAGGCGCGCATGAAAATATCGGTACACGGCTGATTAACAGCTACCTCAAAATCAAGCGGCGGGGTGCGATTTAATGGCAAGCGTGGCGACCGATCCCGATGTACAGCAGGCGATAGAATCCGCTGCCCTCAAAAGCGACCGCTTTCGTCTTGAACGGGAAGCCGACTGGATACGTCTGGAAGAAATTGTCACCAAGATGGAAAAGGGCAAGACCCGGCGGTTGAGTGATGAGGATGTGCTTGCGCTCCCGACGCTTTACCGGACATTGCTGTCGAGCCTTTCTATCGCTCGCGAAAGCTCTCTTGATGCCGGACTGATCGACTATCTCGAAGGCCTGGCGCTGCGGTCCTACTTCATGGTTTATGGCACCCAGACCAGTTTCGGCCGCTGGTTAAAGGGCTTTTTCGGCGGCGGTTGGAGCCAGGCTATCCGCGAGATCAAGCTGGATATTTGGATTGCGTTATTCGTCATGATCGCCGGGACCTTGATCGGCTATGCACTCGTCGCCGGCGATAGCGACTGGTACTATGCTCTCGTCCCCGGGAACTTTGCCGAGGTCCGGGTGCCGGGTGCCAGTGAAGAAGCTTTACGCGGAACGCTATTCGGTGCCGAGAAACAGGATGGCCTGGGCGTTTTCGCGGCCTATTTGTTCAGCAACAATGCGCAGGTCGCTATACTCGCTTTTGCTTTGGGTTTTGCTTTTGGAATACCGAGCATCTTGCTGCTCATTCACAATATGGCCCTTCTAGGCGCGATGCTGTGGGTGTTCGCCCAGCGCGGCTTGACGCTGGAATTTGTCGGTTGGCTATCCATTCATGGCACAACCGAACTGTTCGCGATCCTGCTGGCGGGAGCGGCCGGGATTCATGTGGGGCGTTCAATTGCCTTTCCCGGTCCAAAATCTCATCTGACGGCTGCCAGCGATGCGGGCAAGCGCGCAGCTCTGGTAATGGCCGGTGTGGTGATCATGCTGATTTGCGCAGGTTTGCTGGAAGGTTTCGCGCGTCAGCTGATCAACAGTACCGCCCTGCGTTATGCGGTTGGCGGTGCAATGCTTACATTCTGGCTGGTTTATTTCTTTGTCTTTGGCCGTAACCGTGCGGAGAACCGGTTATGAGCACGACAGCAACCGATCCCTGGATCAGGCGATCAACCAATCCCAAGCTGGACCGGGTGATGGTCTCTCCGGAGGGCGTTCCGCTTAATGTAACCGTTGCCACTGCCGGCGCACGCGCCGGTGCCTTGACGCTGGATATCCTTATCATCTTAGGCCTCATCCTCGGTGTGACATTGTTGGGACTGCTTGTTTTGTGGGGCTTTGAGGCTGCTTTTGGTGCGGGTGTCAGTCTGGAAACAAGCGGTCCGTTAAACGTGGTCTTTGTCCTTTGGATCATCGCCGTGTTTTTGTTCCGTAACGCCTATTTCCTCTATTTTGAATTGGGTGAACGTGCGGCTACATGGGGCAAGCGCGCCGTCGGCATCCGGGTTGCAGCGCGCGATGGTGGGCGATTGACCGCAGAGGCGGTGATTGCGCGTAACATCATCCGCGATATCGAACTGTTTTTGCCGCTTGTGTTTATAACATCCGGCGAGGCCGAGGGTACCATGAGCGACTTTACGGCGTGGGCGGGTTTCCTCTGGGTGCTGATGTTTCTGCTCTTTCCCTTGTTCAACAAGGATCGACTACGCTGTGGTGATCTGATTGCAGGGACGTGGGTAATCCAGAATGTGAAGCGGAATCTGGCCGGCGTTGTGGCACCTTCGGCCGATGCGAATGGTGCCGCCGCTGGGCAGGCGGCGGTGCGCTATGAATTTTCGGACGCTGATCTGTCTGTCTATGGAGAGTTTGAGCTGCAGACGCTGGAAAGCGTCCTTAGAACAGGAACCGACGAGGCACTGGAAACAGTGACGAAATCAATCTGCGCCAAAATTGGTTGGGAGCCGGGCACCGGTGATGAACGCATATTTCTGGAAGCTTATTACACAGCACTCAGGGCAAAACTGGAAAGCGGCATGCGTTTCGGAAAACGCCGGAAGGATAAATATTCCGCTGATATTTAATGAGTCGATTAAACCGGTTCGGCGATTCTTGAAAGTGAATGTCCACGAGAGTCGCGCTTGCCGTAGCGTCACCTGCTACGGTCTTTAGATCAGCTTGTTTTCTGCGGTTTTTGGCGTATGTTGCGGCCAAATTCATCATTGGAGAGTCGGTCATGAACCTGGAGTTCACTGCAGAAGAAAAAGCTTTTCGCGACGACGTGCGCAGCTTTATCGAGAATAATTACCCTCAGAATATCGAACGTGCGGCGGTTCAGGACGATATGAGTCCTGAAGATATGACTGCCTGGCACAAAATTCTCGGCGAAAAAGGTTGGTCCGTTCCGGCCTGGCCTGAGCAATATGGCGGTACCGGCTGGACCCCGACGCAGCGCTATATCTGGTCAGAGGAAAATGCGCGTGTGAATGCGGTTATGCCGCTGCCCTTCGGCGTCGCGATGGTTGGCCCGGTCATTTATACATTCGGCAATGAAGAACAGAAAGCCAAGCATCTGCCCGGCATTAAAAGCGGCAATACCTGGTGGTGTCAGGGCTATTCAGAGCCTGGTGCCGGTTCAGACCTTGCGTCGCTGAAAACAACCGCGGTGCGTGATGGTGATGATTATATCATCAATGGTCAGAAGACATGGACAACATTGGCGCAGCATGCCGATTGGGGTTTCTTCCTGTGCCGCACCGATCCCGATGCGCCCAAGCCGCAACAAGGTATCAGCTTCATTCTGGTGGACATGAAAACGCCGGGCATCGAAGTGCGTCCGATCAAGCTGATTGATGGCGGCTATGAGGTCAACGAAGTATGGCTCACCGACGTGCGGGTGCCGGCGGAAAACCTGATTGGCGAAGAGAATAAGGGCTGGACCTACGCGAAATTCCTGCTGGCGCACGAACGCTCCGGTATTGCCGGCGTGGCACGTTCCAAGCGCGGTGTCGAGCAACTGAAAGAAATTGCCCAGCATGAGATGCTTGATGGTGAGCCACTGCTTCAGGACATGGGTTTCGCTACCAAGATCAGCCAGCTGGAAATTGATCTCGCGGCATTGGAAATTACGGAGCTACGGACATTGGCTGGCGAACAGGCAGGTAAAGGCCCTGGTCCTGAAAGTTCCTTGTTGAAAGTGAAGGGTACGGAAATTCAGCAACGCCTGACGGAATTAACGCTGGAAGCGGTCGGCCATTATGGCACGCCCGATTTCCGCAGCTTCCCCGCGGATGGCTCCAACGATTTCCCGATTGGTCCGGATTATGCACACAGCGCGGCACCGACCTATTTCAACATGCGCAAGACATCGATCTACGGGGGATCGAACGAGATTCAGCGCAACATCATCACCAAAATGGTCCTCGGACTTTAGATCCAACCCGCAAATATAATAAGAAAGCGAAACTATGGATTTCAATTTTTCTGACGAACAGAATATGGTTCGTGACGGTATTTCACGACTGGTTCGGGAACAATATGACTGGGATACACGCCGCGCCGTGATCGCCAGTGAGTCTGGCTGGCGGCCGGAATTCTGGGCACAGCTTGCCGAACTGGGCATGCTGGCGGCACCTTTCTCTGAAGAAGATGGCGGCTTTGGCGGCGGTGCGGTCGAAACCATGCTGATCATGGAAGAATTTGGCAAAGGCCTGGTGGTCGAGCCGTTTATTCCCAGTGTGGTCTGTGCCGGCGGTTTCCTGAAACATGCCGGGACAGCCGCGCAGAAGGAAGAATATCTCAGCGCGATCATCGCAGGTGAGAAGGTTTTTGCCTTCGCCTATGCCGAGCCGCAGGGCCGCTATGATCTGGCGAACCTCACCACCTCAGCCAAGAAAGACGGCGACGGTTACTCGCTTAACGGCCACAAAGCGGTCGTGATCGGCGCGCCTTGGGCAAGCCACTTTGTGGTGACGGCGCGTACATCCGGCGGGCAGTCAGATGCCGGCGGCGTATCGGTGTTTATCGTTGCCAAGGATGCCGATGGCGTCAGCCTGCGCGACTATGCAACGGTTGATGGCCGCCGCGCTTCGGAGGTTTATTTCGAGAATGTTTCGGTTCCGGCTGATGCCCTGATTGGTGAGCTGGATAACGGTTTGCCACTGATCGAGACGGTTGTCGATGAAGCGACAGCGGCGGTCTGTGCAGAAGCCACCGGCGCGATGCAGGTGACCCACGCGATGACGCTGGAATATGCGAAGCAGCGTAAGCAATTCGGTGTGCCGATCAGCAGCTTTCAGGTGCTCCAGCACCGCATGGTCGATATGTTCATGGAATATGAGCAGTCGATTTCCATGTCCTATCTTGCCACGATTAAACTCGATGAAGACGAAGCGACCCGCAAACATGCGGTCTCGTCCGCCAAAGTCCGCGTCGGACAATCAGCACGCTTTGTCGGCCAGTCGGCGGTGCAGACCCATGGCGGCATGGGCGTAACCGATGAGACGGCCGTCGGCAGCTATTTCAAACGGCTGTCGATCATCGAAAGCGAATTTGGCAGCGTCGATCATCATATGCGGCGGCACGTTAAATTGACCGCTGCTCAGTAAGGCAGACGTCATAGCCCTATCATAAAAGGGGGTGCGGCCAGACTGGCTGTGCCCCCTTTTTCGCGTTATCCCACTTCTTCCCAGGGAGGGGATTAGTATGGTTCAACGGTCTGCCACGATTCCAGGCAAAGCAACGGGCAACATATACCGCTACTATATCCTGTTTGTGATGATGCTGACCTACATGTTCAACATCACCGACCGTATGGTCATGTCGATCCTGATTGAGGATATCAAGGCAGACTTTGTCCTGACCGACACACAAATCGGTCTGTTGGCCGGAACGGCTTTTACTCTTTTCTATGTTTTGCTCGGGATACCCGCGGGCCGTTTGGCGGACCGGACCAATCGCAAAAAAATGATCTCGATTGCGGTAAGCCTGTGGAGCCTGATGACGGCACTGTGCGGGGTTGCCACAGGTTTCTGGACCCTGTTTCTGGCCCGACTGGGCGTCGGTGTCGGAGAGGCAGGCGGCAACCCCCCGGCCATTTCTATCCTGACCAATTATTTCCAATCCCATGAGTTATCCCGGGCGATGGGGATTTTTTCGGTGGGCGCCGTGCTTGGTCCGGTGGTCGGCTTTGTGGCAGGCGGTCTGCTTGCCGAGGCTTATGGTTGGCGGTGGACGTTCATCATTCTGGGATTGCCGGGCATATTGCTCGGGCTGTTGATTTATCTGACGGTACGCGAACCTGACCGTAGCCAGTTTTCAAACCCTGGAGAGGACAAGGTCAAAGCGGCGACACAAGAACCGTTTGCCACAACCATGGCTTCGCTCTGGCGCAATCGGATATTCATGCGTGTTGCCCTGGCGAACGCGTTGGCGGTTACGGCTTCTTATGCCTTTGCCATATGGTTGGCACCGATCCTGATCCGCAATTTTGAGATCCCGGTGTCGCAGGTCGGCATTTATCTGGGAATTGTCTGGATTGCTGGCGGGGTCCCCGGCATGGTCATCGGCGGTTATGTGACGGACAAACTGGCCCTCAGAAATCCGAAATGGCGGGCATGGTATTGTGCCATCGTGGTGCTGGCGGCGCTGCCGCTCTTGTGCCTCTGCCTGCTCACTGACAATCTGGTCCTGGCGCTCATCATTTATGCTGTCGGCTATGGTGTGCATTCGTCCACCCAAGGTCCCGCAATAGCAATGATGCAATCATCAGTATCACCGACCGAGCGGGGTACAGCGTCCTCCATCGCCAGTCTGTCCGCGACTTTCCTGGGTTATTTCATTGGCCCTGCCGTGGCCGGGGCTATCAGCGACAGACTGGCACCGGACTATGGTACATTATCGCTCAACTATGCCGTTATCGGTATTACGATATTGAGCCTGACGCTGGCGATACTCGCTTATCTCTATGCCGCCAGAGCCGTTCCTGACACGCCGTCACAGGCAGCGTTGTCGTCACAATAACAATCCGCCGTCGGCGATAAGCGTCTGTCCCACCACATAGCTGGCCAATGGCGAGGCCAGAAACAGCGATAGCCCCGCCATGTCGTCGGGATCACCAATGCGACCGACCGGGATATTACGGATCGTTGCCTCCCGGCGTTTGGGATTCTCGGTTGTGACAGCGGTCATCTTGGTGGCGATCAGGCCCGGTGCAATGCCGTTCACACGGATGCCATCCGGGGCCCATGCTTTGCCGAGCGTTCGGGTTAATCCCATGGCTCCGGTTTTCGATGCATTATAGGCCGGGTTACCCACGGTTGCGTGAAAGGCTGCGGTCGAGCTAATGATGATCAGCGAGCCGCTGGCTTCTTTGAGCAGATCATGAAACTGGCCAGCAAAGGTCATCAGGCTGTTGAGATTGACCTGTATCACCTTGGCAAAATTTTCCGGTTCAAATTCCTGCCGCTTGTAGAGCACCATGCCTTGCGAGCAGATGAGAACATCGAGACGATCGAACGTCTGGCGATAGGCGGCAATAGCTGCGTCATCGGCAGCATTGACCTGCGCATAATACAGGCCTTCCAGATCAGAGCCTTCGTCCTTGGAATAATCATCTGTTCCGGCGTGTGTCCCCGTGACATGAACCGTCGCGCCGCATTTCCGAAATGCCTGTGCCGTGGCATTACCAATGCCGCTTGAGCCGCCAATGACGGACACTATTTTGCCTTCATAATTCAAAGATGCGTCGATCATATCTATCCTCTTCCGTTTGCCCCTATGCAAAGCGATATTGGCCGAGCCGAAGGCGATGGTCTAGAGCCGATTGTGATAACGCATAATCCAGAGGACAGATATGGACATTCCCTTCTCACTTGCGGGCCGGACCGCGTTGATCGCCGGAGCATCTTCGGGGCTGGGCGCCCATTTTGCGGAACTTTTCGGTGCGGCCGGGGCCAATGTGGTGCTAGGTGCAAGGCGTACCGACCGCACGGCTGAAGTAGCGGACAAAATTGTGGCAGCAGGCGGCGAGGCGCTGGCGGTGGCACTGGATGTGACGGATGAGGCATCTGTCATCGCCGCCTTTGATGCTGCAGAAGCTGAATTTGGCGTTGTGGACTCGATCGTCGCCAATGCCGGGTTCAGTGAACCGGGACGGACCACAGAACTGCCGCTGGCTGACGTGCAGCGGCTGGTGAATACAAATTTCATGGGCGTCTATGCGGCCGCCCGGGAAGGGGCCAAACGTCTGATCGCCAATGGCAGCCGTGAAAGGGAAAACGGGCGCATCACCATTGTCGGTTCGATTACTTCCCGACTGACCGCCAATGGCGACAGCGCCTATGCTGCGACAAAAGCCGGCGTGACCCATTTGGGACGCAATATGGCGCGCGAATGGGTGCGGCAGGGGGTCAATGTGAACACCATACATCCCGGCTATATTGCCACCGAAATTCAGGGCGACTGGTATCAGACCGAGGGCGGCAAGGCCCAGATCGCGGGTTTCCATCGCCGCCGCTTGCAGGACATGGCGTCGCTGGATGCGATGATGCTCTATTTTTCATCCGATGCGTCGCGGTCGGTCACGGGGTCTGACATGGTCGTGGATGACGGCCAGTCTCTATAGCGCGATATGCCCATGCGTCCGGCTGAACCGGCTGTGATAGGTTTCGATAATCTCCGTCAGCGTGGATAGCGCGAGCGTCGCCGGATCACGCGTGGACGGGATGATGCCAATGGGCGCTTTCATGCGTTTTATATCTTTATCGCTGACGCCAATGTCGCTGAGCAAAGCCTTGCGGGTGTCATGGGTTTTGAAACTGCCCATCGCGCCGATGTAAAAGGCTGGTGAAGCCAGCGCCTGTTTCATCAGTTCTGCCTCCCAGTCATGGTCATGAAAATAGAAGACACAGGCGGTCCATGGATCGGCCTTATAGAGATCGGTTGTTGCCGGTGTCTTCAGCAGGTTGACGGTGCCCTCCTGTTCGGTGACACGCGCCATTATATCTGCATCAGGCGTCAATATTTCGCAGTCGAGTCCATAGGATGCCGTGAGATTGGCGAGATTCTCCACCACCGCGCCATGGCCGAGGATCACGATTTTTGCGGGAGGGACGTGATTGACATGAACCCATGATCCCGCGCTGATAACGGCTTGATCCTGTACGGCTGGCGTGCAGCTTAATACTCCTGTTTCGCGGTCCGTGCTGATGGTGAAGGGCTGTCTTTCCATAACCGCATCAAACAATTCTGCAGCGACATGCGTATCGGCCAGGGGCGTAAACAACAAATCGATGCCGCCCCCGCAGGGAAGACGAATGTCGAGATAGGGCGATCCGGCACCAAGGCGAACTTCGCGCGGGGCACCTGTGCTGATGCAATCCACGGCTTCAGCGATGACCGCTGTTTCAATGCATCCACCGGAAAAGGAACCTGCCGCGCTGCCGTCCACTGCGACCGCCATATGGGCGCCAGGATTGCGGGTGGAAGCCCCTGTGACCGCCGTCAATGTCACGAGGGCACAATCCAGACCGGCTTCGGTCCTGTCTTTCAGAAACTGGAATATCGGAAATATATTGTTCAAGCGCGCCGCAATCTATTGTTTCCTGGATGCTAGCGCAGTTTGGCTGATGCCTGCAATCTTTCGTTTAGCGCCCTCCGGTTACGAACAGACATTGGCCGGTTACCCAGCTGGCCGCCGGGGAGGCCATATAGATGACCGCAGCGGCAATATCTTCCTCTGTGCCATAGCGCTGCAAGGGAATGCCAATATGCTTGAGCAGTTTCTCCCGGTCCTCTTCGGATTTTACCCCCATGGATTCATCAAAATTCTCGGTAGGGATCGGGCCGGGGGCCACGGCATTGACGCGGATTTTTGGCGCGAGTTCAAGTGACAAGGTGCTGGTCAGGCTGTTCACTGCTGCTTTGGATGCGCCATAAGGACCGTTTTTAATCTGTCCGCCAAAGGACGCGCGCGATGAGGTGTTGATAATCACGCCGCCATCTTCCTGCATATGCTTGGCCGCAACGACAGCGCCCATCCAGACGCTTTTGAGATTGAGGTCAATCTGCGCATCCCAATTGGCTTCCGGCGTTTTTGTCAGATAGCGCGGCGTGCCATCGGGCAATCCGCCGGCATTGCTGACCCAGATGGTCAGCTTGCCCAGTTCTGTAACGGCGCGCTCTGCCAGATTTTCCAGTGCGGCCATATCGGTGACATCGGTGGCGACGGTTATCGCCCGGCGACCGAGCGCACGGATTTCCTCTGCCACGGCTTCGAGATCGCTGGCAGTACGGGCGGCCAGAGCCACGTCGGCGCCTGCTTCTGCCAGTCCCAGGGCGATCGCGCGGCCAATGCCCTTGCCAGCGCCGGTGACGACAGCAACATCGCCTTCCAGTTTGAAATTGTCCAAAATGCTCATTGGCAAGACTCTCCTTTGCCGCCGTGATGATCGGCGGCAAAGGGGAAGTCCACTAACAGAAGCATTGGTTGCTAGGCAGCGGCATGTCCCGGTTGAACGGGTGCTGGCAGGCCGGTTTCTTCCTCGCAATTGGCCCGCAACGTATTGATATCCGGTCCGAAGTTAAACGGACTGTCGGTTTCAGTGATCTGGCTTGCCATATCGGCGCGCAAACTTTCAGTGGCGCCTGTGTCAACTTTCCCGTCATCCGTGATGACCACGCCATATTCGCGCGCGCCATCAACTGTGACCAGTCCTTGGCGGATTTCCAGGGCTACCAGCTCGGGATCGCGTTCCAGCGGACTCCCCCATCCGCCGCCGCCCCAGGTGACGAAGTGCAACTGATCACCCTCTTCCACGGCAACTTCCTCCACTTTATTCCCTATGATCGTGCTGCTGCCATCCTCCTTTTCGAGGATTTTTCGCGCTCGCTTGCCAGGCTCGCCACCATTCACGCCCCATGGCGGAACGAACCAGCGGTCATCATGGATCGAGATCGTGCCAGCGGCAAGAAAACGATAGGTGAGATAGATGCCGTTACCACCACGGTGCAATCCCGCGCCGCCGCTATCCGGCGCCGTCTCGTAACGTTCGATCCGCAGCGGGAAATAGCGCTCCAGAAACTCGTTCGGTACATTGGTAAAGCCGGGCCATAGCGAATGCCCATCCGGTCCGTCACCCAGTGGCCGTCCCGGTATGCCGCCAAAGCCGATCTGAAACAGCTGGAACCAGTCGCCTTTCTTGTCATTGCCGGAATAGAACAGATGGGGCGAGGATGAGAAGCCTGCAGCGTTGAGGAATTCCGGCGTCTTCTGACCCAGCAGGCCGCCCAGAATATCGAAAATCCGCCCCAGCGCGTGGGTACGGCCCGACAGTGCTGCCGGGAATTTCGGCTTGAGCAGCGACCCTTCCGGAATCTTTACCTCAATCAAGTCATAGAAGCCGTCATTGAACAATATCTGCGGATCGAAAACCATGATCATGTAGATGCCGAAGAACATCTTGAACATATTCTCGTTGAGGAAGAAATTGATCGAAGCCCCGCTTTGCGGATCGGTTCCTTCGAAATCGAGAATGACCTTATCGCCCTCGCGCCGCATCGTGCATTTGATCTTGTAAGGTCCAGCGCCAATACCGTCGTCGCAAATATAGTCTTCAAAGCTCACCGGCTCTTCACCAATTGCCTGACCGATCAACGTTTTCATCGCGCGATGATTGCGGGCAAGCAATTCCTGCGTTGCGGAAACATAGACATCATCGCCGAAACGTTCTGCCATTTCGATAACGCGCCGCGCGGCAACGCGACAGGATGCGATAATCGCGTTGAGATCCGCCTGACACCAATCTGGCTTGCGCGTTTGGTGCATGACAAGCTTCATCAGGTCTTCGTTATATTCGCCTTTTTTCCAGATTTTTACCGGCGGAATCCGGACGCCTTCTTCAAAAATGGACTTCGCATCGATGGGCATGGAGCCAACAACTTTGCCACCAATATCGGACTGATGGCCAAACATTGCAGTATAAGCAATCAGGCGGCCATCTTTGAATATGGGTAACAAGATGAGCCAGTCATTATTGTGGCTGACCGCCCCTTCGCAGCTATAGGGATCGGACAGGAAGATCATGTCGCCATCTTCCAGTGTCCCATCATATTGGCGCAGGAAACCATCAATGAAGCTGCCGAATTGCCCTACGATCATTTTGCCGGTGTGATCGGCGATTAGCGGAAAGGCATCGCCCTGTTCCCTGATGCCGGGAGACATGGCTGTCCGAACGAGCGTTGCGTCCATCTCTATCCGGGCATTGCGAAGGGCATTTTCGATAATGTCGAGCGTAACCGGATCAATGTCGATTTTCTCAAACGGCGTGTCATTGGTTTCAATGATTGTTGCAGGCATTTATTGTCCCTCCGCCAGATTGATAAGGATATTGCCGACTGCATCGACTTCGCCGATACAGCCTGTTTCGATCAGGGTGGTGGAGTCCATTTCCACGACAATAGCCGGGCCAATAATTTTGTCGCCCTGTTTCAGCTTGGCGCGATCATAAATGGCGCCGTCCTGTTCAGCGCCGTCCATCCATAGCTTATGATCACGAATCTTGGCGTCCGATGGATCGCCATTTCCTTTCGGCAGTTCAGCGGCCGGTAAATTCAGCGATTGCCCCAAGGCCACGGCGCGCAGGTTTACTATCTCATGCGGTGTATCCATGTTGAAAGTGAATAACCGATGATGTTCTTCATCAAAGCGTGCCAATATGCCGTCAATTCCATCGCGGTCCAGCATTTCCGGTGTGATGGTCAATGGCACTTCAAAAGCCTGTCCGGCATAGCGGACATCGACTTCGAACTCGCTGGTAATGTCTGCTTCCACGACGCCATCTGAAAGCAATTCTGCACGCGTTTGATCGGCCATTTCCTTGAGAATTGCGATCAACTCAGATGCGTCCGTGGTGGTAGCAAGGCGAGAGAAAGAGCGCGCCGTTTCCGTGCGCATCCGCGTTGTCGCATCTCCCAGGGCACATAGCACACCGGGAGATACCGGCGATACCGCAGGCCAACTGCCCATCAGCTTGGCAACCGCGTTGACGTGCAGCGGCCCTGCTCCGCCAAAACCCATCAGGGCAAAGTGGCGCGGATCATAGCCTTGTTGGACAGAGATCATTCGCAGAGCACCGAACATATTCTCGTTTACGATGTCAATGATACCACGTGCAGCTGACATCAGATCAATGCCCAGCGCATCGGCGATTTTCTGTACCGATTTCTTGGCACCTTCGCGGTCGAGTTGGAAAGAGCCACCGAGAAGGTTTTCCGGCAAATAGCCAAGAACAACATTGGCGTCTGTAACCGTCGGTTCTTCGCCGCCTTTGCCATAGGCGACCGGTCCCGGCACCGCACCTGCCGATTGCGGACCAACGCGCAAGGCCCCGGTTAGTTCTGGCACGTAAGCGATCGAGCCGCCGCCAGCGCCTACCGTTTTCACGTCCAATGAAGAAGCGCGTACCGATAAATGACCAACCTCGGTCGTACGTACCCGGCGCGGTTCCAGATTTTCGATTAGCGCCACATCTGTTGACGTGCCCCCGACGTCTAGCGTCAGGATATTTTTCAGGCCTGCATTTTTTGCCACCCATACAGCGCCGGTGACGCCGCCAGCAGGACCGGACATCAGAATGTTGACCGGATGCTCTTCCGCCTTTTGTGAAGACATCAGGCCGCCGTCCGAGCGTAACAGCGAGAAGCGTCCTGCCATTCCGGCGTCAGCGAGCTTGGATCGCAGGTTTGAGACATAATGGCCCACGACAGGCCGCACCGCAGCATTCGCAACCGTGGTCAGGGTCCGCTCATATTCCTGCATCTCAGGAAGCACTTCGTGGCTCAATGAATAGGGGACATCAGGCATTTCGGCCGCGACCATCTCACCGATACGGCTTTCATGCGCGCCATTTGTGTAGGCGTTCATTAGGGACACAGTGACCGCCTCAACGCCCTGGTTTTTCAGATGTGCAATGGCTTCGGAAACGCTGCCCTCGTCAAGTGGACGGACTTCATTACCATCGGCATCCATGCGCTCTTCCACGGTCACAGTATCTTCCAGCGCCGCCAGCGGCTGTGGCTTTGGCCAGATAATCCAGGCAGCAAGGCCACCGGGTACAAAGCTCCGCGCAATCTGCATGATATCGCGATAGCCCTCGGTGGTTATAAGGCCGACTTTCGCGCCTTTCCCTTCCAGAACTGCATTGGTGGCGACGGTTGTGCCGTGCAGAAAATATTCAATCTCGCTGGCTTGCACATCGGCATCGGTACAAATGGCGTTCACGCCGTTCAAGATGCCTTCGGAGCTATCGTGGGGCGTGGACGGCGTTTTAGTGCGCCAGAATTGTCCGGTTTCATCATTGAACAGCAATAGATCGGTAAAGGTTCCCCCGACATCAACGCCCAGTCGATACCCCATATATCATTCTCTCTCTTATAATTTATGCATTCAGGCTTCGGCCCTTGCGACAAGCGATGGCAAAGGCCTTTTCATTATTGTTTCAAACCATTGGTTGGTGGCGATGGCTTTTGCCAGATCAACACCATGATTGATCGCGGAGCGGTCAAGCAGGTTGATCAAGTCCTCTGTTGCGATGTTGCCGGTGGCATTGGGAGCAAACGGGCAACCGCCGAGACCGCCAAGACTGGCATCGAGCGTCGAAACACCCGACCGGACTGCGGCCCAGGCATTGGCGATTCCGGTATTGCGCGTGTCATGAAAGTGCGCCCGCATCGTGATATGGTCGGGTAAAATTTGACTGAGACGCCCGAACAAATCCTCGACCTGTCCGGGTACACCGATCCCGATTGTATCGGCAAGCGCAATTTCGAGAGGCTCTTCCTCGGCCATTTCACTTGCGATATTCAGCACGGTCTCAGGCGGGACATGGCCTTCAAAGGGGCATCCAAAGGCGGCAGAGATCGTAACCTGCGCCTTTAAGCCTTCTCCCTTGGCAAAGCGGATCATCTCGCGATTCTCCCTTATGCCCTGTTCAATGGTCTGGCCCTGATTCTTCTCGCCGAAAGTATCGCTTGCGACGACCACACAACCGGCTTCGTCAATACCGCGCTTGCCGCCTTGTTTCGTCGCAAGTCCGCGCAAGACGCCGCGCTTGTTGAGGCACAGGCCTATGTAAGAAATGTCGTCACGATCAGGCAGGTCAGCGATAACGGCCTCGGCGTCCGCCATTTGCGGGACGCGTTTGGGATGGACAAAGCTTGCAACCTCCATCCGGCGGATACCGGCGTCGATCATGTGGTTGATCAGGCCCAACTTGTCTGCGGTTGATATGATATCCGGCTCGTTCTGCAGTCCGTCACGCGGACCGACTTCGACGATATCGACAGATATGGGGTTTTCATGTGCCATAGAAATTGTATACAATCCATATTGTGCTTTGTATAGCAAAAGCATCATGCAGGAGGTTTTTTAATGGCGCAAGGGGCACTGGCCGGGCTACGATTGATTGAAATGGGGCAGCTTATTGCCGGACCATTTTGCGGTCAGCTAATGGGTGATCATGGCGCGGAAGTGATCAAGATTGAGCCGCCAAAGGTCGGTGATGCCATGCGCAGTTGGGGACAGGGGATACCGCTTTGGTTCTCGGTCGTCGGACGTAATAAGAAGTCGATCACGCTCAACCTGCGCGAAAAAGAAGGTCAGGAGATTGTTAAAAAACTGGTCGGGAAAAGCGACTTTCTGCTGGAAAACTTCCGGCCAGGCACGATGGAGAAGTGGGGGCTGGGCTATGATCAGTTAAGCGCGATCAACGAAGCGCTGATCATGATCCGCGTCTCCGGCTATGGGCAGACAGGTCCTTATGCCGCGCGCGCGGGCTATGGTTCTATCGGAGAGGCAATGGGCGGTATGCGCTATATTGCCGGCGAACCCGACCGTCCGCCAAGTCGCGCCGGTTTGTCGATCGGCGATTCTCTGGCTGCGACCTATGCCTGTCTTGGCGCAATGATGGCGCTGCATCATCGGCATGTGACTGGCAAAGGCCAGGTCGTTGATTCAGCTATTTATGAAGCAGTCTTGGCCAATATGGAATCGACCGTTGCGGAATATACAGTTGCGGGCCATATTCGTGAAAGAACCGGTTCTATTCTTCCGAAAATAGCGCCATCCAACGTGTATGAGACCAAAGACGGAAGCGTCCTGATCGGCGGCAATCAGGATAGTGTCTGGAAACGCATGTCGGCGATGATGGGACAACCGGAATTGGGCGATGACCCTCGTTATGCCACCCATGTTGCGCGAGGTGAAAACCAGTCTGAACTGGATGACCTGATCAACGTGTGGACACGGACATTGACTAGTCAAGAAGTGCTGGATCTGTGTGAAGTGAACGGCGTTCCGGCGGGTAATATCTTCCGTGCGCCGGAAATGCTGGCGGACCCGCATTTTGAAGCGCGGGATGCATTGGTAAAAATGGATCATCCCCAGCATGAAAATTTCGTTATGCAGAATGTTGCGCCGAAATTGTCCGATACCCCTGGTGGCGTCGAAACGATCGGCCCTGACCTGGGGGCCCATAACGAAGCGATTTATGGAGAATTGCTGGGTATGGACAGCGCCAAGATCAACGATCTTCAGGAACGTGGTATCATTTGAAGCATCAAGATTTCGGTGTTGCGGTAACACTAAATGAATGAAACGCCCTGCGAATGTGACTCGTCATAACCGATTTTGCCCAGTCTGCATCCTTGGCGGCAAAAGCAGCGATAAGCTCGTCATGATCAACAGCTGACTGATGAAGCTGTGTTTTTGAATATTGTTGGGCGGTCCGCCGAACCACCGGCTGTTCGACCAGCGCCGGCATCAGCTTGCTCAGGCGCGGCGATTGCGCGCATTCCAATATCAGATCATGAAAGCGCCGATTCGCTTCAAGAAAGGCCGTTACGTCAGGTGGTGATTTTTTAATTGCCCGTTTGAGTTCATCGTTGATGCCGCGCAACGCGTTTAATGCATCGCCGTCAATCCGCCGTGCCGCACGAGCTGCTGCATGCGCCTCCAGCATTGCCCGAAGGGTGAACATCTCGTCGACCTCGCCTTCGGACCAGTCCGCTACCGAAAGGCGTTTGGATGCGCTGCGGATAACCAGCATCTCGTTTTCTAGCCTGCGGACGGCATCTCTTACTGGCGTTCGCGAGACGCCCGAGATTTCAGACAGCTTTTCCTCTGTCAATTGCATACCAGGCACTGCCTCTCCCTGCAGGATGAAGGAGCGTATTTTTTGATAAGCAGTTTCAGATGCGCGGCTCATATCTAACACATTACCTCAAATTTGTTTGCGGACAAGATGGCCAAACAAGATTGATAGTGGAAACCAATTTCTCCTTGACGGGTATGAATTGTATACAATAGAGGTTGCTGGGAGGGAATTGTCAATCGCTATGCCTGAAACATATCGTATAAAAGTCATCGTTCCGATCCCAATGGATGAAGCCGGTGTTGCTGCCCGCGCGGAACAATTGCCTGCTGATTTCGTCCGCGACGGATTTGCACCTGAATTTGTGGCGGTACCTTGGGGTGCCGCTTTGGGTGACAGCTATCATGATACCATGTTGATGGACTGGACCGTGTTTCAGGCAGGTATCAAAGCCGAAGAAGAAGGTTATGCCGGTGTCCTGATTGATACAGTCAGTGACAGTGGCATGAGAGCCTTGCGCTCTCGTCTTTCGATACCCGTCGTCGGTCCCGGGGAAGCGGCTTTTGCGGCTGCAATGATGTTGGGCAAGAAATTTACCGTGCTGACCATGTGGCCCGAATGGTTTCCTCTCTATGAAAAGACCTTGAATGAATATGGCTGGTGGGACCGTGTGGCTTCACTGCGATCCATAGATACGCGGCCCGACGTGACCGAATTGCTTGCTGGCAAAGAAGAGGTGATCTTCGACAAACTGAAGGCCGAAGCGACGGCGGCAATGGAAGAGGATGGTGCGGATGTGATCGTGCTCGGTTCAACAACCATGCACCAGTCGGCAAAATATCTTGATGACAACATGCCGATCCCCGTCCTGAACCCCGGACAGGTCGCCTATAAATTTCTCGAAACGCTGATCGAGCTTGGGCTCACCCACAGCAAAAAAGCGTTTCCGGCGCCCGAAGTGCCCAAAGACGATGATATCAGAAAAGGATGGTATTAATGGCTGACTGGACCCCCGGTATGGCAGGACAAGTGCCGCTGCCTTATCCCTTTTACGTCGATATCGTGACCAAGCGCTATTTTGACGGTGTCGATAACAAGAATATGACGCAGGTGTTGAACTGTTTTGCACCAGACGCGATTTTGCATGAAGCGACATCCAATACGATTCATGAAGGTCGCGATGCCATCAGGGCTATGTTTGAAAAGCTGTTCACGGATTTTGAGTCCATCTGGCATGGCAACTTTGTTCATACCGCTGACCCCGATACCAATACGATCTGTTCGCAATTCACGGTATTGATCACGCCCAATGGCGGTGAGCAATTGCGTTACGAAAATTGCAACCGCTTCTATTGCAAGGACCGACTGTTCCAGCATGTTTTCGTTTATATGAGCGGCGACAATCTGCTCAAAGAGGGAGACGCCTGATGCAGTATGAACCTGGCCCTTCTCGCGCAGAACTGATCGAATTTGCGACGAAAACCTATTTTGGCAATGTCGATGCGAAAGATATGGATGCTACGCTGGCGTGCTTCCACGATGAGGCCCTATTCTGCGTCCAGACCAGCTTTACTCGTCATGCAGGCAAGGCGGAAATCAAACGTATGTTTGAGGATTTTTTTGGTGCCTATGAAACCATTATTCACCGTGATTTTACCTGCACTGTTGACGAAGCCAATGGCCGGATCACCGCCAGTTTTGTGGCCGAGCTGACGGATGCGGATGGTAATGTCACGTTGCTAAACAACACAAATTTCTGGCGCATGCGCGACGGAAAATTTCAGGAAGTCTATGTCTATATGAGCGGGGAGAATGTCCTCGTTTAACGCCAAAATGACGGGCCAAAAGGCCTGCATCTCATTCCATTCAGGGAAGGAAAGTAAAATGCGTCGCTTTAAAACAGCTCTTTCACTATCGGCAGGTGTCGCTGCTATCGTAAGTTTCAATCCGGCCATCGCTCAATCGACCGGCGATCAGGAAGCCGGTGAAGCAGATAGCGGCAATGTTATTATCGTCACTGCGCGGCGACAGGACGAATTGCTCGCCGAAGTACCCGCATCGATTACCGTTTTCACGGCCGAAGCGCTTGAACGCACTGGTATAGAACAAGCGGATGAGTTTGTGCAGCTGACCGCCGGTGTTACTATCGTGAGTGGTACGGCCGAAGCGGGCGATACACAGATTAACATTCGCGGCATAAACGGCGCGCGGGATGCGGAAAGCTCTGTTGCTTTGGTGGTGGATGGCATCCTTAAAACCAACACCGCCCAATTGAATCAGGATCAGGGTACATTACGCCAGATTGAAATTTTGAAGGGGCCGCAGGGCGCGCTTTATGGTCGCAATGCTGCGGCTGGCGCAATTGTCATTCAAACACTGAAACCAGGCGATGAACTGGAAGGCGGCGTAAGGCTAAGCGCAGCAGAAGATAATACATACAAAGCGTCGGCCTATATTTCAGCTCCTGTGGGCGATACTGCCGGTTTCGTTTTGTCGGGTTCCTACAACACGACGGATGGTTTCTACCGGAACAGCTTCCTGAACAACCGAAAGGTAGTTGATGATCAAGAGACATGGTCAGTCGACGGACGCTTTGTGGCCGAACTGGGGCCTGACACCGAAGTTGACGTAAAGGCTCGCTATGCGGATCTGTCCGGCGCATCCATCAACTTCAACGCTGCTTTCCACTTGCCGAATTTTGCGGCGACCAATCCAGCGTTTTTTGAGGATGTGAATGATCATCCGTTCAACTATTATTCGAATATCCGCCCAACCAATGAACAGCAAACATTTGAAGCATCGGTTAAGCTGACCCATGAATTTGACTTTGCCACGCTGACCGCTTGGGCGCTTTATGCCGATGTGGATCAGGCTCTAACGGCCGATGGTACGTCTGCTGATTTTGCGCGCTATACTTTCCCGGGAGCCACTCCAGCTTCGGTTGATGCCTCTAACAATTGTTTTGGTTCTACTGCAGCGCTGACCGGATTTCCCGTTAACCAGCCGGGTTTTGTGGGCAACAACCCAATCCCGTTTATCTTTGATCCGGTTAATGGATCGACCTTTGGACCCTATAGTCCAACAACCTGTGACGGCACGCAGTTCCAGATCCGTGAACAGACCGATATCAGTGCCGAAGTTCGGTTAGCTTCCAATGGTGATGGCCCGCTCGGTTGGCAGGTCGGCGGTTATTTCCTGAATATCGACCGCGATGTAGGCGTAAGCTTGGGAGCTGATTTGGGACAGGGCGTTATCCGTCAATTGTTCAATGGACCGGACAGCGCCAATCCGACGTCACAGCTCTTTGCCGATAATTTCAACACCAACGTCTATGCCGTATTCGGATCGCTGGACTATGAAGTGGCGGATAATTTTGATGTTGGTTTGGCTCTGCGTTATGATGTGGAGGATCGCGATGTATCAAGCCAAGTACCCCTGGCAACTGATCCTATTACAGGAACGCCGATTAATCCGGGTCAGGCCTTTGGCGCGATTCCTGATCAGTCGGAAACGTTCAAGCAGCTGCAACCAAAATTGTCGCTGCGCTATGGGCTATCGGACGACATAAACTTCTATGCCAACTGGGGCATTGGCTTCAAATCCGGTGGTTTCAACAACCAGGGTTCTGCCGCGATTGTGGATCAGAATTTCAACCAGTTTATTGGTACAAATGTCTTGATCAACGATATTTTCCGCAAGGAAAAATCCAGCGCGTTTGAGGCTGGTTTTAAAGGTTCTCTTGCCAATGGCCGGATCACTTTTGATCTTGCGGGCTATTATACCGATGTTGATGACATGCAGTTTTTTGAGTTTTTCGTCGGCAGTTTCGGTCTTTTGCGGGTGGTTTCCAATATCGATGAAGTTGAACTTTACGGTCTGGAATTCAACGCAAATGCCGAAATCGTCGAAGGTTGGGACATTTTTGGTTCGGTCAATGTGACTGAGAGTGAGATTAAAGCCAACGCTTCACGGCCCAATACGGTTGGCAACAAGTCGCCCTATACTGCGGATTACACCATCAATATCGGGACGCAAGTGGTCGCGCCGATTGCCAATGACTTTGATCTGGTGATGCGGGCCGATTACCGGATTACGGGGCCAACCTGGTTCCATTCGGTTCAGGATGATACCAGCCCGACACTATTCAGCGGTCTGTTGCCTCTGCCAGCAGATGCAAATTCACCGAACAAACTGGTTTTGCCAGCCTTTGTTGGTGATGCGGACTATTCGATTACCGAGCGGGAAGCCTTTGGCGTACTCGACCTGCGATTCGGTCTGGAAGGGGATAACTGGAACGTCACTGCTTTTGCTGACAATCTGCTCAACCGCAAATATCTCAACGAGGTTATTCCGGCGATTGAATTTGGCGGATCATTTATCTCACCGGGTCAGCTCCGGCGCTTTGGTGTCGAGGTCGGGTATAAGTTCTGATCTCTGGTAATTGCCGATTATCGGGCCCGGCGCGACTATCGCATCGGGCCCGAACAGTTTTTGTGAATCTACAAAATTTTGTCCCAAGGCCCTGAGATAGCAAGCGTCTTTGTCGGACTATAAAGATTCACGAACATCGTTTTGCCATCGGGAGAAAAGCAGGCTCCAGCAGGCTCTGTCTGCACCTTGATACGTCCCAGCGCGTAGGCTTCCCCACGCGGTGTGACGCCGCGCAGGTAGTTATCCACCGTATCGCTATATTGATCTTCACAGACTATCAGATGTCCATTGGGTGCGATCGTGATATTGTCGCCATAGCTAAATTGCCGCCGATCCGAAGATTCCATGAAAAGTTGTAACAAGGCCGGCGCGTCAGCTTCCTGTTTCTGACCTTCGAAACGGGAGGGGCGATAGCGCATGACCTGCCCTTCCTTGGCAGCGCCGCCGTTAGTGCAGCAGAAATAAAACTCGCCATCGCCGTAGATAATGCCTTCACCGCGGGCGAACTTGACTGCCCCGTTGCTTGCTCCACGCTTACGCAGATTATCCTTCGGACTCTCGACATCTGTGACGTCAATCCATCGGACAAACTGCCATGATCCCGGTTTGAATGTGACCGCACCCCAATTGCGGCTATCGTTATCGAGGGCGTCGCTGGCAAAGGCCATGGCCTGCAGCTTACCACCTTCTGCCAGCTTGCCTGGTACGTTCGGAATGAAGCGATAGAATAAACTGTCGTTACGATCTTCGGTCAGATAGACAATCCCGGTTGCCGGATCGACTGCAGCTGCTTCGTGATTGAAGCGGCCCATTGCTTTCAACGGCACCGGATTGACAAGACCTTCATGACCGGCTGGTACTTCGAAAACCCAGCCATGGTCGCGCTTTACGCCATCGCCGGCGCGGGTCATATCTTCCTCACAGCTCAGCCAACTGCCCCAGGGCGTCGTGCCGCCTGCACAGTTACGGATGGTCCCGACCAGACTGAGATGCTCGCGTTCTACGGCCAGCGTTTGTTCATCCAGAAGCAGTGTTGTTGTGCCTCCGACCAGCGGTTTGCCATCCTCGCTGTGGTCATAAGTTGCAAGCGTGGGAGGCACATCGCCGAACGGACCATCGTCAAAATGACCGACTTTCAGTTCATGGTTGCGTACCAAAGCGATCTTTCCATCGGGCATCGCAAAACAACCCATACCATCCGCACGATCAGGCACGCGATTTCCATCTGACATCGCGCCGCGAAATTCGGAAATGACGCGATAGGAAAAACCCTCGGGCAGATCGAGCAAACCCTTTGGATCAGATTGCAGAGGCCCATAGCCTTTGTGGGACTGGGCCTTTCCGGTATTCGCCAGACTGCTGTGCTGGGCAAAGCCGGCGAAAGCCAGTGCGGTAAGCCCTCCAGTAAAATTACGACGGTTCAATTGCATGATCGGCTATCCTGTAAACCCACGTTTGTACCTGTATAAGGCAGGTTACCTACCGATCATGACAAATTTTTGAAGCAAAGTGATAGAATATGAAAATCCTATGCTTTACCGAGCGCCTGCCATTCGGATTGCAAGAGCCGGATCGGTTGGATCGCTCCAGTCCTGCCGCGCCGCCCATTCGGCAAGTGGTGTCGGCCGGGTTTTGAAATATTTTGCTATTTCCTCCGTATCAGCGATGAGCGGTGATACCGGCTGTTCATTGTAAAAGCTATAAAAGCTGGCCATGCCACTATAGATCGATTGGGGTTCGACAGTCGCCGATCCGGTAACCAATAAACTCATCGCGGAAGCGAATTCATCTGGCGTCATGCTTTTGAATGTGATGGGTTTCCCGGCAGCCTCGCTGAGGATCGAAGCAACCTCATCCCCAACCAGAGCTTGCGGTCCGCCAACAGCATAACGTCCACTCGGCAGATCATCATTTTGTAGCGCCTCGACCATGAAGGCAGCGACATCATCAAGGCAGATCCATGATATTTTCAGATCCGGCTTGGCGGGATAGGCAAATATCGAACTGTTGACGATGGAGGGTTTGTTCCAGCTGCGGATCATATTGTCCATGAAGACCTTGGTTTCAAAAATCGCATAGCTGACACCGCTATCGATAATCGCTTTTTCAATCGCCCGGCGGCCGTCATGCGCAGGGTTACCGTTGTCTTCTTCGGCCACATAACAGCTCGTGTTGAACACAATTTTTTGGACGCTGCTGGCTTTGGCTGCGGCTGCAATGTTACGACCGAGCTCGGTTGCCTTTTCAAGATCAAATACAAAGGGCAGGTGCATGGCGATGGCATCCATGCCCTGCGCCGCTGCGATCATGGATTGCTCGTCATATAGATCGGCTTCTACAGTCTCGACATCCGCAAAGGGCGTATTGGCCAGTGCAGCTGTATTGCGCAGCGCTGCCACCGGATGCAGGCCCGCCGCAAGCAAACGTTCTAGCAAAGGATGGCCTTGGTCGCCGGTTGCGCCGATGGTCAATATTCTGATGGTTCTATCCTCTTCTCAAATTTCGTTGATTTTCTTTAGCTATTGATGCGCCGCGCGGCGGACCGGCCAGCGATATATCCGAAGGTCAAGGCAGGGCCGAGTGTTCCGCCTGCACCCGCATAGACCCCGCCGGTTGGACAGCTGATAACATTGCCTGCCGCGAACAGGCCTGGAATCGGCTCTCCTTGATGGTCAAGCACCTGAGCTGAACCATCGGTTTTTGCGCCGCCATTGGTGCCGAGTGTTCCCATGCGGATTTTCACGGCATAGAATGGGCCATTGGTAACTGGTCCTAATGTCGCCGATGCGCCTTCGCGTGAACGGTCACCGTAGAAGCGGTCATAGGCGCTCTCGCCGCGGCCAAAATCTGGGTCATGACCCTTGATTGCATGAGCGTTGAAATGGGCGACCGTTTCTTCCAGCCGCTCGCCGTCAATATCTATTGCATCGCCCAGGCTTCCCAGATCATCTGCGCTGGTTATCCAGTCTGGCACTACATCGCCAGGCATGACCGAAGCCAGCGGGTAGCGGGACATATATTGCGAGTCGAAAATCAGATAGGCGGGCAAATTGGGGTAAGAATAGGTTGCCGGATCAAATTGGTGAAAAGCCCCGGCCAGTGCAGAATAGTTATTGGCTTCGTTGCAAAATCGCTTCCCGGCACCGTTGACCAATATAGTGTGCGGAAGCGTTCTTTCGATCAATACCGGCATGGAGCGCTGTTCGCCGCCCTCCCATTTCACCTCCGGGATTGAAAGGGTCGGTACCCACCAGGCGCTGGTCATATTGCCAAGGCTTGCTCCGGCGGCCATCGCCATTTTCAGACCATCGCCCTGGTTGCCCGGCGGCGAGGCGGGGGCATCAAGTGGACCGCGCAAAAAGGCCTGTTTCAGCTCTTCATTCCATTCAAAACCGCCGGTTGCCAGTATTACACCTTGTGATGCGTTGATGGTCAAATCGGCGTCGTTGCGGCGGACCTTGGCCCCGGCTACGCGGCCATTTTCGACAATCAAGCGGTGGCCATCAACATCCAGCAAGGGTTCAATCCCGCGATCAAGGCAGGCCTTTAACAGGCGCCCGATCAAAGCCTGTCCCCAGCCGCGTAGATCTTCGCTTTCGCGCCGGGCCATTTCGGCTGGATCAACTTGTCCGGTGCCACCACCCAAAGGTGTTTCCCGCAGCATCATGCGCGGCGCGGGACCATGTTCAAAGACCTTGTCGGCCCAATCGCCGAGCGCGGAAAAGTCGAACAGATCATTATCGAGCGCGCGGCCGCCATCCGGTTTGGCCCCTGGCCGATCGAGATAATAATCAGGATAACCTTCCAGCAGGCTGAGTCTCGCTGCATCCAGATTTTCGAGAAAGCCTAGCGCTTGTGGCCCCTCCTCGACAAAGGCGGACAATACGGTGTCATCTATATCACCCTGATCGAGAGAGCGGAAATAGGCGAGGGCATCTTCGCGGCTATCTTCGATACCATGCACCCGCATCTGCCGGTTACCGGGTATCCAGACAATACCGCCAGATATCGCCGCGGTGCCGCCCAATTTCGGCTGCTTTTCGATGACTGTTACGCTCGAACCGGCCTCATGCGCTGCCAGAGCAGCGCTCAGTCCAGCTGCACCGGCTCCGATGATCAGGACATCTGTGTTCATGGCGATGACTCTCCCTTGTTGATGAACAGGATAAGGGAGATTGTTCGGGCGGGACCACTGTTACTTTTGGGCCGGCAAATATTGACCCGAGATCATGCTAGTCCACAGCGCCGACTTCCCGCAGAGTTTTTATTTGTTCCGGGCTCAAGCCGAGTTCCTCTAAAATCGCGTCGCTATGCTGACCGATCGTCGAGAGACTGGCGGATGCAGACGGCCGCCCCCCGTCCATTTCAATCGGCAGCGATGGCAGCTTGGTTTGCTGGCCATTGGCTAGTGTGACGGGTTCGAGACCGCCACTGGCATTGAGATGCGGATCGTCGAACATGTCCTCAGGGCGTGCGATTGGGGCGAAGGGCAAGCCGGTGCCCTCAAGCTTCCCGATCAACTCATCTCGGCCAAAGCCAGCGATCAATTCCCGGATTTGCGGCATGATCCGGTCGCGTGCGGCAACCCGGTTGTTATTCTCACGGATGCTTTCATCTGCCCACAGATCGTCCAGCGCAAACAGCTTACAGAATTTCTCCCATAGAGCATCGGTGACCACACCAATGAAAATCGGCTCGTCCTTGGTCTGGAAAACATCATAAATGGCCCAGGCGGAGATGCGCGCGGGCATGGGATCTGCGGCCTTACCTGTCACGGCCATTTGCGCCATATGCTGGCCGATCAGATATACGGTGGTTTCAAAGAGCGAGCTTTGTACCTTTTGCCCTTTGCCAGTGCGGTGCCGTTCCTCAACTGCTGCCAATATTGCAATCACGCCGAACATGCCGCCTGTAACATCGATCACGCTGGAACCGGCACGCAATGGCTGTCCGGGCGGACCAGTCATATAGGCAAGTCCCCCCATCATTTGGGCCACTTCATCAAGGGCGGTTCGGTTTTCATAGGGTCCGGGGAGGAATCCTTTTTCCGAGGCGTAGATCAACCGTTCATTGGACTTGGCGAGCTCTTCATAGCCAAGCCCCAAACGATCCATTGCACCGGGGCGGTAGTTTTCAACCAATATATCTGCGCCTTCAACAAGCTGGCGCGCTATACCCAGCCCTTCAGGATCTTTCAGGTTAAGTGAGATGCTCTGCTTATGGCGGTTATACATCGGGAAGTAGCCAGAACCGGAGCCTACCAGATTGCGAGTTCTATCGCCGCCAATCGGTTCGACACGGATCACTTCCGCGCCCAACGAGGCCAGAATGGCGCCCACCGCAGGTCCCATGACCATATGGGTGAACTCGATAACTTTCAGGCCTGCTAGAGGTGTTGGTGCGCTCATGCTGCGGCCCTTTCAAATCCCAGGGGAAGACCAGCATCGGGAGTAAAGCCATAGAGCGGTTCTTCGGGCAGGGACGCTGCAATAATTTCCCTGACTTTCAGCAGCTTATCCAGATCAATGCCCGTATCAATACCCATAGCCTCCAGCATGAAAACCAGGTCTTCCGTAACGATATTGCCTGAGGCACCCGGTGCGAAGGGGCAGCCGCCCAAGCCGCCCAGCGAAGCATCAAAGGTGGTAATACCTTCCGCCAATCCTGCCATGACATTGGCCAAGCCAAGTCCGCGGGTATTGTGGAGATGCAGCGTGTTGAGCTTGTCGCTGCCGATCACACCCTTGATCTGGCGAACCATCCGTGTGACTTGCGCCGGATTGGCATAGCCGGTTGTGTCTGACAGGCCGACCTCGGCCACACCGGCCTCCATCGCCGCTTCTGCGAGGCGCGCGACCTGGTCTTCGCTGACGGGCCCCTCGATGGTGCAACCAAATGCAGTAGAGAGACCTACTTCAAAATGGGGACGCTGTCCTTCGGGCTGCGCAACCACCAGATCGGCAATCGCTTTGATTTCGGCGAGCATAGCCGGATGATCCTTGCGCACGTTCTTGATGCTATGGGTTTCGGACATCGAGAAAGGGATCGACATTTTGTCGACGCCAGCAGCAATGGCTCTCTCTGCGCCTTTCAGATTTGGTATGAGTGTGACGACATCCAGATTGGGCAGTGTCTTTGCATAGGCTACAATTTCCGCAGTATCCGCCATTTGCGGCAGCAGGGCTGGCGGTACAAAGCTTCCTACTTCAATCTCGCTTACACCGGCCTCGACCTCGGCCTTGATCCAAGCCTTTTTGGCTTCGGTCGGCATCACGGCATCAATGCTTTGCAGGCCGTCGCGTGGTCCCACTTCGCTGATCGTTACAGACTTTGTCATTGATTGGCTCCTAGGTAAATCCATGGCCGCTTTGCGCGGTCGGCCGCTTGCCACGCGGCAATGTCTTCGGCCATTTTCAAACTGAGGTCGATAGCATCCAATCCCTCCAGCAACATCGCTTTGGCTTCATCATCAATCGGGAAGGGCCAGCTCTGGTCTTCGCCAATGCTGATTTTTTGTGCGGCCAAGTTGATGGTAATAGGACAATTCGCTTCTTCGATGATGGTTATCGCATTGGCATCCATGACGGCCGGCAAGATACCGTTACGAACGCAATTACCGGCAAAAATCGGGGCGAAGCTCGGGGCAATGACGGCCCGGAAACCATATTCGGCCAATGCCCAAACAGCATGCTCGCGGCTCGACCCGCAACCGAAATTCGCACCGCCCAGGATGATCTGGCTGTCGGCATAACAAGGATCGTTGAGTACAAAACTTGGATCAGGATCGCGGCCACCGATCGCGGTATAACGCCATCCGGCGAATAGCCCGTCAGCAAGTCCGGTCTTGCCAGTGCTTTTCATCTCGCGTGAGGGGATGATCTGGTCCGTATCGACATTATCGCGGATCAAAGGCATGGGCCGGGAGGTGAGCATGGAAATTGGTTCCGCCATCACAGCAACTCCCGGACATCGGCAATGGCACCTGCCAGCGCGCTAGCGACAACCGTTTCGGGACTGGCAATATGGGTTTTGACGCCCGGTCCCTGACGGCTTTCAAAATTACGGTTGGTGGTAGAGATAACCCGCGCGCCTGATTGAAAACTCTCACCTCCTGCATAGAAGCACATCGAACAGCCACTTTCCCGCCATTCAAACCCGGCTTCGCGAAAAATTGCATCAATCCCTTCTGCTTCAGCTTCGCGTTTGACGCGGGAGGAGCCGGGGACACAAATGGCTTGGACATGGCCAGCAATTTTCTTGCCCTTCAGTAGGGCGCTGGCCTGGCGCAGGTCAGACAAGCGGCTATTGGTGCAGCTACCTATGAAAGCGGCATCTATCGGCGTTCCCTTAAGGCTCTGTCCTTTTTGCAATGCCATATATTCGAGCGGGCGCTCACCCGCAGTTTCGGGTACGGTGCCGCCAATACCAACACTATGTTCCGGACTGGTACCCCAACTGACCGTCGGTGTAATCGCGCTGGCATCTATTTTAATTTCAGCATCAAAAGTAGCATCTACATCGCTGATCAGCTTTTCCCAGCTTTCAACGGCTTGGTCCCACTCAACTCCTTTGGGCGCATAACGGCGACCCTTCAGATATTTGAAAGTCTTCCGATCAGGAGCGATAAACCCGGACATGGCGGAAAACTCCGTCGCCATGTTGCAAAGGGTCATCCGCCCTTCCATGTCGAGCGCGCGAACCGCATCTCCGGAAAATTCCACCGCGTGACCCTTGCCACCGGCCGCGCCATGGCTGGCGATCAGCGTCATGATCATGTCCTTGGGCGTGACGCCGTTTGGTAACGACCCGGAAAAACATACCCGCATGGATTTTGGCTTGTTCAGCCGCAATGTTCCCGTCGCCATCGCATGTTCCGCCTCAGATGATCCGATGCCCCAGGCTAGTGCGCCAAAAGCGCCCTGTGTGCAGGTATGGCTGTCGGGTGCCACCAAGGTACATCCAGGTAACACGATACCCAGTTCAGGCGATATCACATGGACAATTCCCTGGTCGGGATCGTTGACATCAAACAGGGTTATGCCAGCGGCTTTGGTAGCGGCCCTCGTTTCGGTGATGAAAGCCTGTCCGCCGGGCATCAAGGTCTGGTCCGTTCGACCTGGCCGGGTGTCAACAATATGGTCTGTGACCGCAAAGACGCGTGCGGGATCGACCACTGCTCGTCCGGCCTTCGCCAACGAATTGAGCGCGGACGCACCGGTGCGTTCGTGCAGAAAAACACGGTCGATCGCCACAAGTGCGCCACTGCCGGGCAAGGCGGCGACCACATGGCTATCCCATAACTTGTCAAAGAGCGTTGATGGTTCAGGCAGAAACAGCCCCCATTTCCGTATCAATACTACGCCAATCCTTGGTCACAAAAGTCTCCTGTATCGCGGTCCGCGTTTCCAGCAATCCGTTTCTAATCCAGTGCCACGTCCGGCAACGATTTTGGCCATCGTCGGAAATCTGGATCTGTTCATAAAGATAAAGTGATGGATCACCTTGCCGCTGCCAATACAACATCACAGTGCGGTTATATTCGTCCAGCGGCACTTCGGCAGCCCAACCCTTGATCAGTTCATTGTCCCACCAGACGCGTTTGTCCCGATATTCGGCCGGAAACTCGCGTATCTCGGTCTTTCCATCAGCCCATGTATAGTGGTTGGTCTGATGATAAGGCACATCGCCTTCGCCCGGGAATCGGCAAAGCAGGCGGGATGCATGCTCATCAATTTTCTCGTTCTGCGCGTTGAAATAGGTGTAGGTGCCGTCCCAAACGCCTTCGTGGCGGGCCAATAGCGGCATGTCTTCTCTGATTCCCATTAATCTTCCTTTTGTCTTGATTGGAGGGCGATATGATACTGTCTGGCACTGTGGCCGTTGATCAGAGCAAGATGCTCTGCGGCCAGATTCCCGGGTTCTAGATGCTTTTCGTCGAAAGCAAGGGCGTGATCTGCATCGACCGTGTACCAGGGTGCAAACATATGACGGGCGCGAACAATCTGCCAAGCCATGTTAAGATAATTACCAAAACGGTCGGGCGACAAATCCGGATAGAGTTGATCTGGTTCACCATCAGGCAGGGATGGATAGACGGTTGTTCCAGTGTCGAGCGCATCAGCAATAGCATTTATAACATCCTGCCACGGAGCCCAGCTTACAGGGGCTTTGTCGGCCCAATTGTCCGATAGGCCATGACCGGGCAGATCAATGGCGATCTGCCCGTCGGGTTGATTGCCGGTTACGGCATAGGCCGGCGCATGAAGAGCAAGTCTATCTGCGCCCCGATCGCCTCGCCAATGGATTAGGCCGCGAAAATCATCTGTTCGAATTTCCACAAAACCTTCATCACCGGCATCGGGTAGATTGTCGATTGTCACCGTCTCCGTGGCCAGCAAATGGGACAGGCTGACCGCCTGATGTTCCTCTGGCGTTGTCACTTTTTGTGCGGTCCAAGTGGCAGGCATGTGACCCAACCGGTCAATATGCTCTTGCAGCGGATCGCCATCATAAGCGCTGATCAGGCAGGGTGGGACATTTGCATCCACAGCCGGAATGTCACGCGGCGCGCGCAGCACGGCACCATAGCCTGCCTGATAGGCATTGCCGGCATCGAGCATTTCGCGAACAATCGCATCCACCCGTGCGGGGTCATCATTGGCAACCGATAGCCGGTGCGCATCATCGGTTGCAAACCATGGGAAGAACCAGCTTTGTTCCAAAATCCGGTTCCATAACCACGTCAGATGTTCGCCATAGTCGGAGGGATGAAATTCCGGCAAATAGCGATCGCTAAAAAGCGCCATTTCCTCCGCTGACCAGATCGCATAGCCCCCGACGGCCAATGTTGTGATTCGCGTCGGATGGCGTTTGACCGCCGTGACCAAAATGATTCCACCGGAATGAAAGCCATAGGCGGCGCATCTTTGGATACCCAGTGCATCAAGAAATTCGATAGCCGCGTCCGCATATTCGGCGATTTCGGGATGGTCTGGCAGTGGATCAGACTGCCCAAAACCCGGCGTATCTGGCGCGATACATGTGAAATGCTCCGACCATTTTTTCATCAACGCTTCATATTCTTTGGAGCTGCGCGGGCTCTGATGCACCAGCAGCAGCGGCGGGCCTTTGCCCGCCTTGCGATAATGGACGCGGCGTCTGTTGCTGCCGCTTGAAACATCGATAAAGTGTCGTGTGATCATAAGAACCTTTATTTGTCCGGACAAATTTGTCTCGACAAGTCTTTTTTGCAGATTATTGTCTTTTTATCGAATCCGGAGAGAAAAACCCAATGACATTGATTGGCACGAAAATGGTCCAGGATGGCCGTACTGCGCGCGAGATTTTTGAAGAAGTGATCGGCAATCCCGCTCGAAAGAAATTTGGTTTTGGTGAAAAACTCGCCATCGTCAATGTCGATGTGCAGCAAGCCTACACGCGGACCGATATGTTCAAGACGGCTTATGAGACTGATCCGAAGCAGATCGACTTAATTAATAAGATTTCGGCTTTAGCGCGGGCTAAAGCCATGCCGGTCATCTGGAGCCGGGTTGCATATAAGGACGACGCCGGGGATGCCGGAGTCTGGGGCACTCGAACCGATACCGAAGATTCGCTGCAGAATATCAAATATGACAGCGAGCGCCATTTGCTGGATCCGCGCTGTGATGTGGATGCCGATGATCTGCAATACACCAAACGTATGCCGAGCGCCTTTTTCGAAACGCCGCTGGCGAGCTATCTAACATGGCACAAAGTCGATACGGTGGTGGTGACCGGCGGCTCTACATCTGGCTGTGTGCGTGCCACAGCGGTAGATGCGCTAAGTCACGGATATCGTACGATCGTTCCGATCGAAACCTGCGCCGATAAGCATGAAAGCTATCATTTTGCCAACCTGACCGACTTGCAGTTGAAATATGCAGATGTCGAACCGGTGCAGGCTGTGATTGACTGGCTGGAGGCGCGCTAGTGTCTGAAGCACAAAAAACCGATCCCGGATTATATGATTATCTGCCTTATCGCAGTCGTCCGAAAATCGAATGGCCGGAGGGCAAGACCTGCGCGGTATGGATAGCGCCCAATCTGGAATTTTATGAACTGGACCCTGCGGTAAATCCCCATCGCAAAAGCTGGCCAAAGCCGCATCCCGATGTGGTCGGGTACAGCCACCGTGATCACGCAAATCGAGTGTCGCACTGGCGCATGGCGGAAATGATGACCAAGCATGGCTTCCCGGGTTCGGTAAGTCTGTCGGTGGCTTTATGTGATCATATTCCCGAAGTAGTGGAAGATGCCAACCAGCGTGGTTGGGAATTTTTCAGCCATGGCATTTACAATACCCGCTATTCTTATGGCATGGATGAAGCACAGGAACGCGCGATTATCGAGGACTCGATTGCTACTGTGGAGCGCGCCACGGGTCAAAGGATCAAAGGCTGGCTGGCTCCCGCGCTGACCCATACACCGCGCACGCTGGATCTGCTCGCGGAATATGGCATGGATTATACCTGCGATCTTTATCATGATGATCAGCCGACGGATGTGAAGGTGAAGTCGGGGCAGCTAACAGCAATACCTTATAGCCTTGAGGTCAATGATCATTACGGCTTCTTCATCTATAACATGTCGCCGCGGGAATATGCAGATACACTGATCCGGCAATATGACCGGCTGGCGGAAGAAGGAGGGCAATCGGGAACGGTGATGTGCATTCCGTTGCATAGTTATTTAATTGGCCAGCCCCACCGGATTGGTCCGTTTGAGGCAGTGCTCGAACATATTGCCGCTGATGGCCGGGCATGGATCACCAAGGCTGGTGATATTGTTGACGCTTTCCGGAAACAGACGGGAGGCGCATCATGAGCCTTGATCCTGCCTATCTTGAATATCCCAAACGTGATCGCGGGATGGACCATGAACATTATCCCTATAGCAGCTTGTTTGATCGCAAGCCGTTGGAGTGGTCTGACGGCAAAAAGCTACTCATCTGGCCGGTGATCAGCCTCGAATATTTCCCGATGGTGCCCAATGACGACCCATTTCGCGCGCCCGGTCATATGCAGACCGCCTATCCCGATTATCGTCACTATACCGCGCGCGAATATGGCACAAGGATCGGCGTTTACCGACTGCTGGGTGCGTTTGAGAAGGTGGGGGCAAAAGTCTCGGTAGCGACTAACAGCGTGATTGCCGAACGCTATCCGCAGTTGGTTGAGGACATAGTCTCCGCTGGCCACGAAATCATCGCGCATAGCACAGACATGAACGGTACGATTGCGAGCGGAATGGCCGAGAGTGATGAGAAGGCGCTGATCGAAGGCTCGCTTACCTCACTGCAAAAAACCACAGGAATCCGCCCGCGTGGTTGGCTGTCAATCGCGCGTTCGCAAAGCTTCAACACCGCAAAGCTCCTTGCCGATGCGGGCGTTGATTATATGTGCGACTGGGTGAACGATGAATTGCCTTATACGTTTCAGACTGACGCGGGTGCGATCATCAATATACCCCTTAATCATGAGCTGTCTGATCGCCAGATTATCAACGTTCAGCAGCAATCGGTCGATAGCTATGCCCAGCAGATGACCGATGCGGCTGACTGGTTGCTGGCGGAGGCCGGGCAACATGGTGGCCGGATGCTGCCGATGCATTTGACGCCCTATATCATGGGACTACCTTATCGGATCAGCGGTTTTGAGAAACTGATTGCTGGCTTTGCGGAGCGTGATGATGTCGGGTTTGCAAGAGGTGAGACGATACTCGACAGCTGGAAGGCACAGCAATGAAGATACGCAATCCGCGCACGGGCAAAGCAGACCACGAGATCGCACCATTGAACTGTAAGGCGTTGATGGAAGAGGTGAACCGATTGCGCGATGCGCAGGTTGCCTGGGCCGCTAAAACAGCTGATGAACGCGGTGCGATATTGCTGCAATGGGCAGATGCGATAGAAGCTGACCTCGGTGCCATTATCCCGGCGCTTACAGACGATACGGGACGTGGGGGTATCTCCAAGATCGAAGCAGCGGGTGTACCGGGCCAGATTAGGCGTTGGGCTCAGATGGCGCCTCAGCTTATTGCCGAGGGGCAGTTGGCCGGTCAATCAACCTCGGTACCCACAATCACCACTTCGACACGCTTGGTACCCTATCAACTCGTTGGCGTTATCAGTCCATGGAACTTCCCGATGACGCTCGCGCTGATTGACGCCATTCCGGCGCTGATGGCGGGATCGGCTGCTTTGATCAAACCGTCGGAAGTCACGCCACGATTCATCAAACCCTTGATGGAAACCGTCCGGAAAATCCCGGAGCTGGCTGAGGTGCTGTCTATCATCGAAGGCGATGGTGCGACCGGGGCAGCGATGGTTGATCAGGTTGATTACATCTGTTTCACCGGATCGGTAGCCACCGGACGTAAGGTTGGCGAGGCGGCCGCGGAGGCGTTTATTCCGGCTAGTCTGGAATTGGGCGGGAAGGACCCGATGATCGTGCTGGCCAGTGCGAATCCGGAAGCAGCGGCGGCGACGGCGCTGAGGGCCAGTATCGTCAACACGGGGCAGGCCTGTCAGTCGATTGAGCGGGTCTATGTAGCGCGAGAGATTGCCGTGCCGTTCCTGGAGCAACTAACCGCTCAGGCGGAGGCGGTGGAACTGAATTATCCTGATATCAACCAGGGACATATCGGTCCGTTTATCTTTGAAAAACAAGCGAAAATTGCGCAGAGTCAGATTGATGATGCTGTCCAAAAAGGCGCGAAACTGATCACCGGCGGTACGGTCGAAAATCTCGGCGGCGGGCTCTATCTCAGGCCCACGGTTCTCACCGATGTCCCGCCGGATGCCGACATCATGCGCGAAGAAAATTTCGGTCCCGTTATTCCGGTGATCGTTTATGATCAGATTGAACAGGCGATTGCGCAGGCGAATGACAGTATCTTCGGACTGTCTGCTGCCGTTATTGGCGGATCAGTGGCGGAGGCAGAACAGATAGCTGTGCGTCTGAAAGCGGGGGCAGTGTCGATCAATGACGGCTCGCTGACCTCGATGGTCTGGGAAGCGGAAAAGTCGAGCTTCGGCTATTCCGGGCTCGGCGCTTCACGAATGGGCACGAGCGGACTGATGCGTTTTTTCCGCAAACAGGTGTTGATCCGGCAATCGGGCGACGCGGCGCGAATAGAGGCTTTTGCAGAGGAGAATTTCTGATGGGCGTGGAATTGCAACATCCGATGAAACCGGAACTGACGGCGGAGGAAGCCGCGCGCGGGCGCTTTGTGTCCGGCATCCGGGCGTTCATTCTCAACGATCTCGCCGGTGATTTGCGCTTGGCCTATGACAAGCGCGCAGCCCCTGCCTTTGCCCGGGAGAACGGCCGCGCTCCGGAAACCAGCAACGAAGCGCATCAGGCGCTGCGCGGTGATCCGGCGTTTAATAGCTATTCGGCGATGCGGGTGCAGGCGCAAAAAATGGTCTGGCAGGCATCGGGCGCTGTCGTCGCGCGTGATCTAGAACGGCTGGAGGCGGAAGCGGCGAAAGTTGCCGATGCGCCCGGCTCTGTAAACCTCGACCCCGATCTTGACATTCCGCGCAATGTCGATGCGATTGAAGTGCACCTGATGCCCGGCAGCTATACGCGCGGCGGGGAGTCGCTGGAAGCCGGTGCGGTCTATGATCAGGGGCTGGCGGTATTTTCCATGGGCCTGATGGGCGCCAATCTCGATGATATAGGCCTGTCCATGGCCGCTTATGTGAAAGGCAAGTTCCCAGACTTTCAGCCGCAGAATATTCTCGATACAGGCTGCACCATCGGTCACAATACCCTGCCGTGGAAACAAACCTATCCCGATGCCAAGGTCGAAGCGATTGACGCCGCGGCTGGCGGCTTGCGCTATGCGTCGGCCCGCGCAAAAATGCAGGGGCAGGAGGTTGATTTTGCGCAAATGTCCGCAGATGCGCTGGATTATCCCGACGCCAGTTTCGACCTCGTCTTTTCCTCGATGTTCCTGCATGAGCTATCAAAAAAGGCGCGCGCGGCGGCGTTCAAGGAAGCCTATCGGGTGCTGAAACCCGGCGGGTTGCTTTTACACATGGAATTGCCGCCCAATGACCAGATGAATGCCTTTGACGGCTTTTATCTCGACTGGGACAGCTGGTATAACTCAGAACCTTTCTACAAAGGCTATCGCGACGAAAGCCCGCCGGAACTGTGCAAGGCCGGCGGCTTTGATGCAGATGATTATTTCCAGTTTGTCGTGCCCAGCATTGGCATCTACGGTGAGGAAGCCGTGGCGCAGGCGATTGCGGATGAGAATGCTAATGCGGTCGATAGCGAAACCACCGGGCGGCTGGCCGAAGGTATCATGTGGTTCGGTTTCGGCGCGTGGAAAAGATGAGTTCTCAAACCGACAACCCCGGTCCGGTGTTCAAACCCGACGACACACCAAAAGATATTTATGGTCCGGACGGTAAACCACAATTTTTCGACGATCCCGGCATGGATCGTTTTGTCGCTGTCGTGATGAATATGGCGCAGGAAATGTGGGTACAGGAAGAAAGACTGATGGCGCTCGAAGGGCTGGAAGCCTCTGAAACGGACCGCGAGGCGAAGCTGAAAGCGTTTATCGACCGCATTTTTGCACCGCTGCGCGAACAAGGGAGTGACGACATATGAAGGCATGGCAAATCGGATCCAAGATCGGCATTGGCGGACTGCAGCTGGCTGACCATCCCGAACCGGAACCAGGCCCTGATGAAATAGTGGTCAAGGTTTCGGCGGCGGGTCTCAACTATCGCGATTTGATGGTGTTGCGCGGCGACTATGGCACGGATTTGCCCGAAGATCGCGTGCCTCTATCTGACGGCGTTGGCGTGATCGAAGCCGTTGGCGCTGAAGTTACAGGACTGGAAGTGGGTACCCGCGTGATGGCCCCGCATTTTGCCACTTGGCTCGATGGTGCCTACAGCTTTGCCGTCTTTGCCAGAGACCTTGGTGTTACAGCCAATGGCTGGCTGGCCGAGAAAATCACCCTTCCCGCAAATGCCGCCGTCATGGTGCCTGAAAATGTGAGCGACAATAGTGCGGCTACTTTTTCGGTCGTTGGCAGCACGGTCTGGCATGCGATGATGGCCTTTGGTGATGCGAAGCCGGGTGATCTTGTACTCGCACAGGGAACCGGCGGCGTGTCCATATTTGCGCTACAGCTGGCCAAGGCCATGGGTATGGATTTCGCGATCACCTCATCGAGTGACGAAAAACTCGCGCGCGCCAAGAAAATGGGAGCGGATTACGGCATCAACTATAGCGACCGGCCGGATTGGGGAACCGCTTTGCTGGAAGCCACGGACGGCCGAGGGGCAGATGTGGTTGTTGATACATTGGGTTTTCCGGCGATGGGTGAAACTGTGGTAGCATGCGCTGTGAATGCGCGCATCGGATCTTTGGGCGCGCTTTCCGGAACGCCGCAGGATCAATCCAGCGCCAGCCAGGGTGCGCTGATCGGCAAGAATATAGCGATCAAGGGTATCGCGTCCGGCAATCGTGCAATGTTGCAGCAAGCGCTGGATGTGGTTGCGCAAAATGATATCGAGCTGCTGGTCGAAAGCGTTTTCGACTTTAGCGATGCGCCTGCAGCTTTCACGCATCTGGAAAGCGGCAGCCATATGGGCAAGGTGATGGTTACCGTTTGAGTTCGACCAGCTCGTACCAGGTCATCATGTAGCCGCCGACACCGCCCTGTACGAATATGCCGTCGTCATCATCTGTAATCCACACATCATAGGCGGGATGTTCGCCGGCCATGCCGCCTGTTCCCGGCACAATGCTGGCATCATCGACAAATTGCAGATGTTTGCACTGGAAGGTGCCAGCAGGAACGGTGACTTCTTCCTTGCCGATATAGACAGCTCCGATTTTAACCTGCGCAATTTGCGGCGGCGTTGCGCCGCGATGATCGGGTGAGGGGAGATAGCAATTGAGCAGGCGTTTGGTTTTCTTATCCCAGTCTTTGGTCGACAGCATATAGCCGTCCGAGACAATCGGATGGGTGCCAAAACCGTCGAGCGGTAATTCCGCAGCAACCCTTTGAGAGAGCCGCCCGATCGAGGGGCCATAGGATTCCATCTCGACATGTGATCCGTCAAACCGCATCCAGCCTGAACCCATAAATTCATCGCCGACGGTGAGTCGGACGTGACAGTCCATCGGCTGCTTATCCTCGTCTATGGCATAGATGATATCGCGCATCACTGTGGGCTCGGGTTCGTAAATCTCGCAATGCGCCCGCATCGTTACCTTGCCGTCGCTATGATGGGTGAACATGAAGGTTTCGAACCCGCGATTCTGGCCCTCCATTTCCGGTTTGCGCGATGTATATTCCAGGCGGCCTTCGATAATGCGGTGCTTCATCCCATTCTCCTTGTCTTTCTTCATGCCAGTGCATTTTTCTCTTGCCAAGAGGAATTTGTCCGGACAAATTGCAAATAGCTATTTACACGGTCTGGGAGGACGTTGGTAATGGAATTTCTCACAACGAATGAACTGAGCATATTGCGCTGGATCCACATCCTGGCGATGGTTTACTGGCTGGGCGGCGAATGGGGTGTTTTCCAGACCAGCTACAATGTCACGAACCGTAACCTGTCGCTGGAAGAACGGCGGCGGCACATGGAAACCGCCTATCGGATCGACATATTGGCGCGCACTGGCATTGTCCTGCTGCTCCCGCTGGGTCTGCATATGGGTAAGATCTATGGTTTTGTGCCCTTTCTCGATGGTGCTGGGATCTGGTGGATGTGGTTGTTTTTTGCGATCTGGCTGGCGATGACCTGGACTGCTTTCATCAAGCGCGAGACCGATATCGGCGTCAAGGTGACCAAAACCGAAGAAATGCTCCGCTATCCCCTTATCGCGGTCTTGTTCATTGTCGCCTTCATGGCTTTTCAAGGTTCCGGTCCGGTTATCTCGGGTGAGGGCAATCACTGGTATCCAGCCAAAATCGGCCTTTATGCTTTTGCGCTATGTATCGGCCTGTTCCTTCGAGTTGTCATGCGCCGGTGGACCGTGCGATTCCGAAAACTCGCCGAAGGACCGGATGCAGCGGAAGAGGCTGCGCTGGAACGAGAGATCGGGCAAGCGCGTATTGCAGCCTATATTTACTGGATCACGATCTCCGGCGTGTGTTTCCTGGGAGCGGTCAAACCGTTCTAGCGGCCAAGTTCCTCAAAAAAGAGCCTGTCCAACATCGCTGTCGGGCAGGCTCTTTTTTTATCATATTGTTGCGAGAGAAGCTGCTAGATTTCCTTCAGCTCCCGGCTGACTTCTTCCACAGGTGGTTCGGCCTGCTGCAATTCTTCTACCATCTGGTGCGGTCCGCGCATCACCCGGTAGATATATTCACGGATCATCGCGCCGCGCTCATAGGCCGCCTCTTTGTCCGGCGTATAACTTTCGATGTCATCGCGGCTGATCGTCCCCTTTGCATCGAGTAGACGCTCGACCGTATCCATTCGCTCACGCAGTACAGACACTTCGCCGACAACTGCCATCAGGATGGAGAGCATCCGTTCATCCTCGGGATCGTCAAAATATTCCGGACGCTTGCCTTTGGCCTTTTTATTGGCCGCGGCCATCCAGTCGAAAACTTGGTCCGTCATTCTGCTGCCTCCTGCATCTGATCGGCATTTTTCCAGGCTCCATAAGCGTGCCAGAAAGCGGCCCGGCCATGGTCCTCGTCCTCGCCGGTTGGTGCCTCGGGGAAAATTTCCCGATCAACAACGGCGCGGACTCCGGTTTCGAAAATCTCGTCGCGGTCAAAGCCGGCTTTGACCATCTCGTCTTTCATATCGAGCGCATGCATGGAGGACCAGAAGGGTTCATTATTGTTGAACGCATCCCAGTCACGCAGAAACTGCTCAAATAGCGGCATGGCATCGGAATATTCCGGCTGTTCCAGATGCAGCATCAAACCATTGTCAGCGAGTACACGGTAGCCCTCGGCGATGATCTTGGGCAAAGCCTTTCCGCTGGTTTCATGCAGGAACATCGTGGTTTGTACCCAGTCAAATGTTCCATCATCCCAACGGGACAAGTCTTCGGCATTGGCCTGAATAAATTTGATATTGGTCGCGCCGAGTGATTGCGCGCGGGCATGGGCATAGCGCAAAATTGGTGCCGCTGTGTCGATCGCGATAAATTCACAATCGGGAAAAGCCAGCGCCAGCGGGACGATATTGTGGCCGACGGTGGTGCCGATATCGAGCACCCGGCGGGGTTCCCAGCCAGGGCGCTCTTTCTTGATCCAATCGACCAGCGCCTGACCACCGCCGTCGGTCAGGGCGCCCAGACCGCCTCCGGTCGTCGCAAAAATCCCGCAGTCATAATTGGCGCCAGCCGATACATCTCCGGGCAATTCCTCGCCATGATAGCTGCCCGGCATGCAATGAATGTCCACGGCCGACTGATAGCGCGGTATTGCGATTTCCGGGTTGAGTTCCAGCGTGCTTTTAACACCTTGGGCTCCCCCATTATATTGCCGGGCCTTGGCGTTCAGCTCATCAATCTGGCGTAGCACGATAGCACGACCATTTTGCTGGCGCATTTCCATCGAGTTGCGTTTCAGCGCGGACCAGAATTTGTGGAACGGATCCTTGTTCATCGCATGGCGAATCTCAAAACGATCCTGCGGTTCCCGGCCATGTTCTTTCAAAAAAGCCGGCAGGACACGCTTGTCATAAGCCAGCTTGTTGCCGGGGCTTAACGTGCTCGCCATGAACTTGTTGAAATTGGCGAGGAAATCAAACCGCGCGATTTCGTCGTGGGACGGCTGCGGCGATACGCCATGCCGGGCCACTGCATTATAGGGTGGTGCGACGTCCAGTTTCTGGTCGCTCGGGACTGTTTTGCTCATATCAAGCCCTCCTTTATCATGCGCTCTATTGTTTCTTCCTGAGTGCGCAGGAAATAATCGCGATCTGGGGTCTTCACTTCATTGACCTCGATCAAACCATCGGCTTTTTGTACGGACAAATTACCATAAGTGGCGGCAAAAAGCTCCAGTCGCTGGCGCGCCAGGAAATTTGTCATTGCCGGTTTGCGGCGTGCGGCGCGCAGGGCACTGATGTCGATATCGGCAAAGGCAGTGAAAGTCTCACCGCTGTTCGACTCGGCCATCACTCGGCCCTTATAGTCCACCACCATGCTGTTGCCGTCGGCCGAGGCTAGCGGCAGGGTCGTATTTTCAATGCCTGCCGTATTGGCCGAGACGACATAGGCCATATTTTCCTGTGCCCGGGCGCGCTTGCCAATATCCTTGGGCGTGTCGAGCGGGGAGCCGATTTCCGAAGAGCTATGCACGAAAACTTCTGCCCCGCGCAGCGCATGGGCGCGGGCAATTTCGGGATAGAGTATCTCTTCCGAGGCGATTGCGGCGAGATTGCCGATCTCGGTCCTCGCCACAGGGAACACCCCGTCGAGGCCGTAGATATCAAGATATTTGGTCCAGACATCATGCGGCGTCGGCGCGAACATCGAATTGAGTCGGCGGTAGCGCAGCACCACATCTCCAGATGGTGCGACCACGAAACTAGTCTGGAAGTAGAGGCCCGGGAAATTCGCGTCCACTTCATAGGCATTGCCGGCGATAAACATTTTCAGCCGCTGCGCCATTGCGCCCAGTGCTTCATATTCCGGGCCGTCCATTTCCAACGCCGCCTTGTCGGCAAAATCGGGAATGGAAATACGCCCGGGATAGCTGGTCAGCAGATATTCCGGCAATACCGCCAGCTTGACCGGACTGCCGCCATATTGCTGAATGAAAATCGTCGCAGAGCGAATCTTGGTCTCGATCTCGCCGATCATCGCCAGCATTTGCGCGCGGGCAGATGCTTTGTCCGGCGTCTTTTCAATCGAACGGGCAGCCAGTTGCATCGCGACGGCAGCGTAATTTTTCGTTTCGGTCATAATGTTATCTTTATCATATTTTCCGGTCGAGGCTAAAACAGGTGATGTGACAGTGGCACAAAGTGCCGCGGCCATCATCTGTCTGCGGTCAACGTCCATCCCGTTCTATAGGCCCAATGATCCTGGATTCATAAGCCCCTTTGGATCAACGGTTTTTTTCAAATCCTGCAGCAAGCTGTTCGCAGCCGGGTCAAGGCTGTCGCGATAACGATAGGTTCTCCCGATCTGCAAATGCGCCGCGCCCTGATCATGGAACAGGTCAACCAGCGCCTGTTTCAGTTTCTGGGTCAGCTCCCATGCTTGGCTGTTGTTTTCCAATGTCGGCAGCTTTGCGAAATGCGCCGGATCCATTGATGCTGCATGCACCGGATTGGAAGCATCCGGCCAATAGAGACAGGGCTCAATAATCGCGCCCGAACCGCTGACGGCGGAAACAAGGATGCCCGTAAAAATTCCATGCCGTTCCATCTCTTCGCGATGCGTCTCGAACAGAGCGAGGATTGCGTCATAGCAGGAGGCAGCTTTGCTGTGCGGCAGCAATCCGTGGACAGGAGCCCAGCGCTCGCCCTCGGGTCCAAGCATCCCGTTCAGTGGTCCAAACGGATTGGCGCGGATTATCTTGGGAATGGTGTTCTCGGTCTCGGTCGCCCCATTATCCAAAGCAATTTTTCGTGCGCGTTCCAGATCATCATCGGCCGCAGCCTGAATGCGCGCCTCGGTCAACACATGGAGTGAAAATTTTGCCTCGTCCATAAAGTCCCGGCCAGCTGCGACGACTTTCGCGCCTTCCTTGAGCGCGCCCCAGACGCTGCCCTGTTTTTTCATCATTTTGCCGAGTGCCTTGGCGTCACTGCCAAGACTGTCGCGTTTCATACGGATAGCGTTCAGGCTGGGATCGAAACCGAAGCATTCGGTCGAAACGCCGGAGCGTTCAATCGCACTCATGGCCGCCAATATGTCGTTGTGATTTTCGAAGGTGAAGCTGGCATAACCATGTGCCTCGGCTTCGGGGATCAGGCGGAGTGTGATGGTCGCCTTCATGCCTAAAGCGCCGGTATCGGCCAGGAAAAGCCCGGTAAGGTCCGGTCCATAAGGCCGGGTGAAATTGGCGCCGGTTTTCAGGATCGTGCCATCCGCGAGTACAACTTCCATGGCGATACAGCTTTGTGCAGCGGTGCCATAGCGACCGGAACCCCAGAACAGGCAGTTCTGGCTCATCCCGCCACCAATCGATGCCTTCAACCCGGAGAGGGTTCCCCAGAACGGCGTGCGTAAACCTTTCGGCGCAAGCGTTTCATATAATTTTGCCCAGGTGCAGCCCGCCTCGACCCTGACCGTCATATCGGTCTCGTTGATCTCCAGAACCCTGTCCATTGCGGCGAGGTCGAACAATACAGACCCGGCCTTGGTCATCGTGTAACCGCCGGTATAGCTCATCCCGCCGCCACGCGGGACGACCGGGATATTCTGAGCCGTGGTGGCAGCAATTGCTGCCGATAGTTCATTCTTGTCTTTGGGCCGGACCACCGCAAGCAGATCCGCACCGCGTTGATAGACATCATGAGCATAGAAGTTGAGCGTTTCTGAATCGGTGAGGACTTCGGCGCCCGTATCGGCGATAAATTCCATGGCTGTGGGATTGGCTTTCGTGGCCATCAGCTTGGCTCCGTGGCTAGTTTTTCTGTGGGGGAAGGATCAGTTTCAGGGAAGCTCTCCGGATAGCGGCTGAGGAACAGCAGTAGTCCGCCGCCAACTACGAAGGCAAAAATCGCAACACTCAAAATCGGATCATAGCTGCCCATATTGTCGCGCACGCTGGCATAGATGATCGGTGACAGGGCCGAGAAAAAACCGAAGGGCATATAGAGCATGCCATAGATTTTACCATAATTGGCCATGCCGAAATAGCGCCCGGTGAGATAGGCGATCAGATCGCTTTCTGCGCCTGCTGCGAAGCCCAGGAGGAAGCCGGCAATAGCGGCCATCGTAAAGGAAATGCTGTCGCCGAGCAGGACATAGCATGAGATGGCTGGCAAGCAGAGCAAAGGAAAGGCAACAAAGCCCTGCCAGAACCGATCGAGCAGGGCGCCGGTAATGATCCGGCCCGACAATATGCCGATGCCCAAAACCCCCATCACGGATGCTGCGGTTTGGGCGTCCAGCCCGCGGTCGCCAAGCATTGTTGGCAGATTGATGAACGCGCCGCCAAAGGCCGTGGCGATCACCGCGATCGACAACCAGATCAGCCAGAAACGATAGTCTTTCAATGCCACACGCAATGTGACGCCGGTCAGGTTGCCGCTATCGCTCAAAATTGCCTTGGGACGTTCTTCCGGCCGCGGTTCGCGGAACAGGAAATAACCAAGCGGGAGAGCAACGAACAGCGGCAGAGCAGCGACGATGGCAAACATCGCCCGCCAGCCATAATTTTCGATACCCCACACCGCGAGCTTCGGTACGACGATGGCGGCGAGACTGGTTCCAAGCAGCAAAATGCCAAGGGCCAGCCCGCGGTTCTTGTAGAACCATAGGTTGATCGCCCGGCTCCAGCTGACGGGTGTGGAGCCAATGCCGATCAGGCCGACCAATACCCACAAAGCATAATAAATGTAGAGGGTGGATGTGACCTGCACGGTCGGCGTGAAAGAAATGGCGGCGAAAGAAAGCCCAAAAGCCAGCAGCGAATAGAGCGCCACTTTCCGGACACCATATTTATCCGCGAGCGACCCAAAAAATGGGGCGAGCAAGGACGCGATAATGCCGAAAATCGTTATAGGGAATAATATCTGCGTGCGGGTCCAGCCGAATTCTTCAATCAGCGGTTCGACAGTGAAACCGATGACGTTGAAGGGTATTGGTGATGCCCCGCAGGCTACACCGAGGACGCCGGCAAGCAGGACCTTCCAGCCCATGGCAAATTCGCTACTGCTTGTTTTGTTGTCAGTCATGCACCCTCGGCGATCCTAAAAGTTGTCCGGACATATTTTGTATAGCGTGATTTGTCCTTTACGCCAGAAAAAGCCGCAAAAAGAAAGCGGGCCATTGCTGACCCGCTTCCTTCCTTGTGTCTTGATCGTCCTAGTTGACACGGCCACCAAATTTATAGGTGGCTCTTATCGTCCAACGCCCAGGCTGGTTGAAATAGGTGTCCTGATTACCGAAAGAGGCCACCAGATACCGTTTGTTGAAACAGTTTGAACATTCGACGGCAAAGTTCAGCTGATCTCCAAAAGGTTTGAAGTCGATACCGGCATTTACCAGAACATAGCCATCCGCTGGGCCTACGCCGCGCGTTGATACTTCCTGATCAGACACCATGCGAATACTGCCACGCGGGCTGATCATCGCATCGCCGATTTCGATATCATAGGATCCGCCCAGTGTTACCTGAACATCCGGACTGCGTTTGGGTTCGATGAGCTCGCAGTTCACATCAAAGACCGACACGGTTCCATTTGGTGGAACGCAAGCGGCGATGTCTGCCTCACTGGCTTCATATCGGGCATCCATTATACCCAGTGCTGCATAAAGATTCAGATTCCGAACCGGACTAATAAACGCTTCCACCTCAAGGCCGGTATTGAGCAACTTACCTGCGTTACCGATGGCAAAGACGCCTTGGGCAATGGCCGTGTTGACCTGCAGGTCTTTGGCTTCGAGATAGAAGGCGGTCGCAGCAATAGAGAAGTCACGACCGAAATTCAGTCTTGTGCCAGCTTCATAAGACCAGACTTTCTCCGATCCAAAGGGCTGCAATCCGGACGCCGTATTGACACGAGCGTTCCAGCCGCCGGAGCGGAAACCACGGGTGGCAGAAGCGTAGAACATCAAATCGTCATCGGGCTCAAACTGCAGAGCAAAGCGCGGTGTCCAAACTTTCTCGCGCTGGTCGATGGGAATGCCGAGCGCAATCATGTTTGCCGTAGTCAGATCTGTAATATCACCGACCGGGCGATTGTCCGAAATGCGAAAATCCTTTTTCTCATCTGTGTAACGGACACCGGCTGTTGCGGTAATCTGGTCGGAGAGCGCGAAATCGCCTTGGATATAGCCGGCAATATTTTCCGTATCATTGCTGATTATCCGATCGCGTGATGGTGTCGGTCCGGCAAAATAGGCGGCAAAGTCACTACGGTTTTCTTCTTTCAAATAGAATAAACCAGCTGTCAGGTTGAGGAAATCATCAAACAGCGAACCATTATATTTGAGTTCGGCCGAATATTGTTTGAAATCGCCAATATTGTCGATGATGAAAATGTCATCCAATGCCGGGTTTGCCGGAGATGGAAACTGCATGAACGCATCAAATTGCGGTAATGGGAAATTCACCAGAAAGTCATTTTCAACCTTGCGATAGCCCATGATCAACGAAATGGATCCATTGTCCATTTCATATGTAAGATTGGATGACGTGTTGTAGGATTTGGTTAGGCTGCCATAATCCGCCTTGGACACAGCGCCCGGGAAAACGGCATCCAGCCCCAAGGGGAGGATGGAGGTGGATACCAGATCAACGTCACCATAATTGCCAGATGTTCTGACTGGCCCAGTGGCAGCGTCGGTATCCAGATTGATATCCCGGCCCGTAATGTTGGTACCGCTATCGCGAATATAGTCGCCGACGACGTACCAGTTGAGATCGTCCGTCAGGTCGATGTCAATGGCAATGCGGCCGCCATAAGCGTTGCGGTCATTAATATTGCGGTCGAGGGCTGTGTTTTCCAGCCAACCATTATCATCGACATAGAATCCGCTGACAAGGAACCGGACGCGTTCCGATAGTGGTAGATCGACGGAGCCACGCAGGGTTATCTCATCGAACCGGCCATAGCTGGCTTCGGCAAAGCCTCCAAATTCCTCACCAGGCCTACGGAGAACGACGTTAATTGCGCCGCCGGTGGTGTTCTTGCCAAAAAGCGTTCCCTGGGGGCCGCGCAGAACTTCTGTTCGCTCTATATCGAACAGGGCAATATTATTGCCGTTCTGGCGCGCATAGAAAATCTCGTCGACATAGGTACCTACGGCGGGGTCGAACGTCGGGAAGGATTCGTCCTGACCTTGCCCGCGCAGGAAGTAGACATTGGCACTTCCCAGCGAAGTGTTGTTGCTGCCGACGAGGTTGGGAAGGGTGTCGACGAGATCGATGGTTTTCTTCACCGCCAAAGTATCGAGCTGTTTTGGGGTAAAAGCGGAAATCGCGATCGGAACATCCTGGATGCTTTGCTCACGACGCTGGGCGGTCACAATGATGACGTTATCGCTGGTTTCAGCTGCATCTGATTGGTCGCCGTCCTGTGCATGGACGGGGGCGCCGGCTAGCGCCGCCAGTGCCAATCCAAAAATGGCAGTATTTCGATAGATTGCTTTGCGCGATATCATTGTTTGTCTCCCTGGTTCCCGACATTTCTAGAATGCTTGATTTGCATCCAAGTTGTCCAGACAAATTTTAGGAGTCTTGGCTAGTCTTCTTGATAGGGTCAGCGCTAACAACCAACAGTGCGTTATCTACAACCAATTGGATTTTCGGGAGCTTTATGACTTTTCCGCCACAGTCATGCCGCGCAACTGATTGATGCCGACCACAGACCGGCAGGCGGCGATCAGCTCATTTTTCAGGCTCTGGGCTGCCGGTTGCAGCAAGGAATTACGGCGAATCGCAAAATAGGCGGTACGTGCCACCGGAAATTCTGTTCCCTCGATGATATGATATTGGGCGCGTTCCTCTTCCGTCGCGAACAATTCCTTGGCGAGCAGCATGACCGCGTCACTTTGTAACAGGGTTGATTTAGCGAGGATGACCGAATCCATATCGACATATTTGGCCGGTGGGGACAGACCGGCGGCGAGAAACACGTTGCAGATTCGCTGCCATTGCATCTGCAACTGCATGGATACCAGCCATGTCTGGGAGGACAGATCCTCCAGGGTAATGTCGGTTTTTGATGCGAGCGGATGATCGCGCCGCATCATGATGACATCACGATCCTCAAACATCTCGATTGTGTCGATGGCACTGTCGATTTCCAGATCGGAGGGCGGGGCGCTGGCGACAAATTCTACCTCGCCGCGCAGCAACTTCTCGTGGAGCGTTTTAGTGTCGCCTGAGGTGATACTCAGCGTGACACCTGGCTGCTTTTCGCTGAAACGATTAATAACCATCGGGGCAATACGGGTGAGGAAGGACCAGCCGAGGCCGATCCGGACATAGCCACGATCTGCACCGCGCATGGCACTGATCTCTGCTGCTGCGAGCCGGCTTTCCGCGGTAATGACTTTCGCGCGGCGAGCCAGGGCATGGCCGAACTGTGTGGGCTCTGCGCCAAACGCGCCCCTTTCAAACAGCCGCACACTGAGTGTCTCTTCCAGTTTTGCAACGCTTTTGGAAACGGCCTGCTGGCTGACATCATTATTGCTGGCGGCGCGGGAAAAGCTGCCTGTGTCATAGACGGACAGGAAATGCTGCAATTTCTGCGGATCCATCGATGGCTTGATGAAGCGTTGGCGCAAGTCGGGTTGGGTCATCAATATTCCTCTCCACGTCTGATACAATCAATGGCTGTGCAAAAGCCAATGATGGTTGTTAGCAGGCGAGTATCACGTCGCCTAACGAATGCAAAATCTTATGCAACAGGGGCGGACGACCGTGACAGCGCAGACCAAAGCGATACTGACCGATCTCATGCCAGGTATGATGAAGCATGAAGGCGTCTGGACAGGCATTTACAGCCACGTCGACACAGAAAATCAACTGATCGATCGGCACAAGGCGCGCGTTGAATGCATCTTTCCGCATGACGGCCCCTATGCCTATATCCAGAAAAACCTGTTCCAGTGGGATGATGGCCGCGAATATCGATCGACCCTCAACGGTATATTGCGCGATCACAAGTTGTGGTGGGACAATGATAATTTCGATGGTTGCGGATGGGAAACGGACTTTGGACTCGTCCTGCTCAACCTGAACCGCAAGGATGATCCGGGAGCGAATTTCTATGAGATTATCTGCCTCGGCGACGATGGCAACCACCGGGCGCGTACGTGGCACTGGTTCAAGGACGGAAAATTGTTCAAGCGGACCCTTTGCGACGAACACCGGGTCACGGACTAACCAATCTGTTGGGATTTACGGATCGGCATTGCAATTTGTCCGGACATATATGATCATAAGATGATCAGGTAACAGACGGGGGCCGGTGCAATGATAGAACTTTTCAACTTTTCCTTTTATCAGCTGCTGGTATTTGTCCACATCCTGCTGTTTGTCCTGTGGCTCGGTGCCGATGTCGGCGTCTTCATGCTCGGCCAGCATTTTCGCAAGCGGGAGAAATATGATCTGCCGCAGCGTTTGATTCTGCTGCAACTGCTCGTCAATCTCGACATGACGCCGCGCACGGCTTGGGCCCTGATGGTACCGCTAACGATAACGATGGTTGATGCGGGCGGCTGGTGGGATGTGCCAGTCTGGGGTGTCGCACTATCCTGGGTGGTTGGAGCTGTCTGGCTCTGGCTGGTCTGGGACGCGCATATCCATGACCAGACAGAGCGCGCTGCACGGGACCGGAAAATCGAGTTTGTACTGAAAATCGGTCTGACCGCCTTTTACCTTGGCCTCGGCGTCCTTTCGTTGGCGCAAGGCGAGCCGCTTATGCCGGTGTGGCTGGCGACCAAGGCGCTGATGTTCGGCCTGATTTTCGCTGCAGCCATCATGATCGATGTTGCGTTCAAGCCAGTTGGCCCACAGCTTGGCAAATTGATTGCAGAAGGATCATCGGATGAAACCGAAATTCCGTTGCGCAAAACCATGGACACCACTCGCATCTGGGTCTGGATCGTTTACCTGTTGCTGCTCGCGACAGCGTTTCTCGGCAACATCAAACCGTTTTAGGGAAAAAAAGAGGCCGACCATATTGGTCGACCCCCAGGGAGAAACTCTGACGCGAAGCTCTATTTCTTGTCCGCTTCGGCCGCCCGCTCCGCATCAATCATCTTCTTGAACACGGTCCAAGTCGTTTCATTCTTGCGCGGATCATCGCCCGGAGGCGGTGCGGTATACTCGGGATAATTGAGTGCAATCTCATCCTTGATTACGTCCGGTAGCTCATCATAGCTTTTCAGCTTCGCGCCCATGGCGTTAAAGACCATCTGTCCTTGCCGTCCGCGCATTTTCATCCATGGCATCCAGTCTGAAATGCGCACCCAGCTGATCGACGGATAGGCGGTTGGGTTTTTGGTATCGAGAATCTCGTCAGCCAGCATCGTGAAGTCGAAAATCTCCATCGCGTGATATTTATTGCCGACATAATCCTGATAATCGCCCGCCAACACATTGTGGTAAAAGAGCGGCACTTCGATCGGCATGAACATCCAGTTACCCTGCTGCCGGATATTGGGGAGCGTATAAGGCTTGCCATCGGCGCGATAAGGGTAGTTGGGACGGCTGTTCACCGGATCATTGGCGATTTGCATGACCTTGACCGTCTCTCCCGTCCAGGGATTGTCCCATGTGCGCAGTACCTCGTTGGTCTTGGGATCGAGATAGAACATAACTTCGCGGCTGACCTGCCGATAGCCGACTCCGCGCTTGGGGTCTTCGATCCGCACACATTGACGGATATTCATACCTTCGCCGTTATAAAGATGCCGATCAGGTTCGCCCTGTACGCGGGAATAGACTTTTCCCGACCAGTGATAAACAGCCGGTACGCCATCTGCGGTGCCGCACTGTGTTCGCTTCATAATTTCCAAGGCATCTTCAGGTTTTTCAGGGTCAAGCATCCGCGCTGCAGAAGGGCTGGTCAAAGCAAAAGATGCCACCATCGTCGCCAGAGCTGTTTGCCTAAAAAATCGATTCATTTCACGCTTCTCCCTAAAAATCATGTCGAGTGATCATGTAATTAATTTCACTTTCTGGTTGACTTTAGATTTGTCCGGACAAATTGTGAAGGGGTAATATTGATCGAACATGATAATGGACCCTATGACCGGTTTTACCAACTTCCTTTTTGTACCTGCCAATCGGCCCGAACGCTTTGAAAAAGCAGCGAATAGCGGTGCAGATCTGATTTGTATCGACCTGGAGGATTCGGTCCCTGCGGATCAAAAAGACAGCGCCCGCGAATCTGTCTTGGATGGCCTGAAAACTCTCGATCGGTCAAAAACTGCGGTGCGAATCAATGGGATCAAGACTGCTTCTGGTCTGGCCGACCTGCTTGCTCTATCGGCCGCCGATCATCTTCCAGCCCTGCTTTTCCTGCCGATGGTAGAAAGTGCTGCCGAGGTTGAAATTGCTCATAGTATTTTGGGCGACCGGGTTGATGGTCTGGTGCCGCTGATCGAAACGGTCAAAGGCTTGCGCGCTGGTGATGCGATCGCCGCCAGCGCTGGCGTCACCGGTATGATGTTTGGTGGCGGAGATTTTTCTGCGGAGCTTGGAACGAAACTGGAATGGGAGCCGCTTCTGGCGGCACGTGGTGCGTTTATCCTCTGCTGCGCTTCGGCGGCGATCGCGGCGATCGATGTTCCCTATATCGATATGGGCAATGAAGCCGGGCTTGAAGAAGAATCCGCCAAGGCAAAGGCAATGGGCTTTCACGCCAAGGCTGCCATTCATCCCAAACAGATTGCTGCTATTGCCAAGGCGATGAAACCGACGGAGGCTGAAGTGGCCGAAGCGATAGACGCAATAAATGCATTTGATGCAGCTGGCGGCAAAGCGATTAGCCATAATGGGCGTATGCTGGAGGCTCCGGTTATGCAACGATACCGGCATATCGCGGCAGCAGCCGGATAAAGCGAAAGAATAGAATGTTTAATCAACAAGGACAAATATATGCGTGATGGAGTTATAGAAGTCAGCCCGGGACGTTTCCGCGAAACGTTTGGACGCTATTATGAAGATTTTGAAGTGGGCCATATTTACGAACATCGCCCCGGTCGGACGATCACCGATACCGACAATGTGCATTTCACTTTGCTGACGATGAATACCCATCCGGCCCATTTCGACTATGAGTTTGCTAAGAAAACCGAATTTAAAAAGCCGCTGGTCTGCTCTCCGCTTACCGTCGCGTTGATGGTCGGGATGAGCGTTTCGGATACCAGCCAGAAAGCGGTGGCCAATCTGGGTTGGGACAAGATCCGCCTAACCCATCCGCTATTTCCTGGTGATACACTTTATGCAGAGAGCGAAGTGCTGGAAAAGCGCGAATCTTCGTCTCGCCCCGAACAGGGCATTGTGACGATCAAGACGATTGGCAAAAACCAAGACGATAAAGTCGTGTGCACGTTTGAACGCACCATGCTGATCTGGAAGCGCGGCTTTGGCGGCGCAGACGACTAGATAAGAAAGGGGGAGGGGACCCCAGTTTTAAGACACTCAGGAGCGACAATAATGGCAACGGCAATTGATAATGCACAGCATATGATTGATCCGGAAGAAGAACAGGCTTTCATGGATGCAATCCAGAAATGGATCGACCGTTCGGTGAAACCTGTCGTCATGGAACATGACCACGAAGATAAATGGCCGGAGCAGCTGGTTGGCGAAATGGCCGACATGGGGCTGTTCGGTGCAACCATCGGCGAGGAATATGGTGGCCTTGGACTGCCGGCGACCAGCTATGCGAAGATCGTTGCCGAAATCGCTTCGCACTGGATGGCGATTACCGGCATTTTCAATTCCCACCTGATCATGGCCTGTGCGGTCGAGCGTTTTGGTACGGCAGAGCAGAAAGCCAAATGGCTGCCCAAATTTGCGAGCGGCGAAATTCGCGGCGGGCTGGCCCTGACCGAGCCCAATGCTGGCACGGACTTGCAGGCGATCCGCACCACGGCTGTCAGGGACGGCGATGAATATGTCATCAATGGGACCAAGACCTGGATTTCCAACGGGATTAACGGCAGCTGCTTCGCGCTGCTCGTTAAAACCGACCCCAAGGCTGACCCGCGTTATAAGGGTATGAGCCTGATGATCGCACCGAAGGGTGAGGGTTTTACGGTTGGCAAGAAATTCAAGAAACTGGGTTATAACAGTATCGATAGCGCGGAACTGGTGTTCGACAATTATCGTATCCCGGCAGAAAATCTGATTGGCGGTGTTGAAGGGCAAGGCTTCTTTCAGGCCACTGGCGGTCTGGAACTGGGCCGCATCAACGTCGCAGCGCGGGGCGTTGGCTTGGCTGAAGGCTCGCTGAGGCTGGCAACCGAATATGCGCAGCTGCGCGAGACGATGGGCAAGCCGATATCCGAGCATCAGGCGATCCAGTTGAAATTGGGCGAAATGGTCACGCGAGCCCGGGCTGCGCGTTTGCTGACCCTCGATGCGGCGGAAGCCTATGACCGCGGGGAGCGTTGTGATCTGGAAGCGGGCATGGCGAAATATTTTGCCTCCGAAGCGGCGGTGCGCAATTCGGAAGAATCCATGCGCGTCCATGGCGGCTATGCTTATTCCAAGGAATATGAAATTGAGCGTTATTATCGCGATTCTTTGCTTATGTGTATTGGTGAGGGGACCAACGAGATGCAGCGGATGATCATTTCCAAACAATGGGTGAAAAGGAATCCTGCGTGAGTCAGCCGAAGCAACCGCTGAAAGGCTTCCGAGTATTGTCCGCTGAGCAATATGGGGCGGGCCCATATGGCACAATGTTCCTGGCCCAGATGGGTGCGGATGTTATTAAAATCGAACCGCCAAAAGGCGGTGACACGGCGCGCCATGTCGGGCCGCATTGGCTCCGCGAGCAGGAAAGTCTCTATTTTCAGAGCTTCAATCTGAACAAGCGCTCGCTTACCCTCGACTTGCGTACGGAGGAAGGGCAGCAGGTACTGCATGCACTCGCCAAAGACGCGCATGTCGTGGCAAACAATTTGCGTGGGGATGTGCCGGACAAGGTTGGTCTGAACTATGACGCGTTGAAAGCGGTCAACCCGGCCATCGTCTGCGCGCATATTTCTGCTTATGGGCGCGGCAATGAGCGGTCGAAATGGCCGGGCTATGACTATCTGATGCAGGCCGAGGCCGGTTTTTGTGCGCTAACCGGTGATCCAGATGGGCCGCCCGTGCGCTTTGGCTTGTCGATGGTCGATTTTATGACCGGGACGATGGCGGCCGTTGGCTTGCTCGCCGCCTTGCTGGATGCCCAGCGGTCGGGCGAGGGCTGTGATGTGGATGTTGATCTGTTATCTGCCGCTGTACATCAGACCAGCTATCCGGCGCTGTGGTATATGAATGAGGACGATGTTACCGGCCGTGCACCCTATGGCGCGCATCCGTCGGCAACGCCTAGCCAGATGTTCAAGGCCGCCGATGGCTGGATGTTTGTCATGGCGCAGCTGCCAAAATTTTGGGCCATATTATGTGAGCGTATTGGTCACGAGGAACTAATGACAGATCCGCGCTTTGATACGCCAGCCAATCGTCTGACCAATCGGGAAGCCTTGTCGGACGTATTGAGCGAGATATTCGCTCCGCAACCAGTCGCACACTGGCTCGACCTGCTTCAGGGTCTGATGCCGGTTGCGCCCGTCTATGACCTCGATCAGGCACTGGACAGCCCGTGGCTGCAAACCATTGGTATGCGGGACACGGTCAGTCATCCGGACCGTGCGGACATGAATGTGCTGTCCAGCCCGATCAAGCTGAATGGCGAGCGATTGCCGAACCGGGCAGGGCCATTGCTTGGCGCGGATAGCGATGCCGTGCTCGCCGAGGCCGGCTATGATACGGATATGATTGCCGACCTGCGTGCGAAAGGGATAGTCTGAACATCTTATGGCCAAACTGACGGGTATCAAGGTCGTTGACCTCTCGCTTTTTCTGCCGGGCCCGATGCTCAGCATGATGATGGCCGACCATGGGGCCGAGGTGATCAAGGTTGAGCCGCCGACCGGTGATCCGGCGCGCGCGATGGAACCGATGGAGGCGGGGCAATCTGTCTGGTTCCGCAATCTCAATCGCGGCAAACAGGCGCTGGCGCTTGATCTGAAATCCGACAAAGGGCGGGCGCAGCTTTGGGAACTGCTGGCCGATGCCGACGTGATGATCGAAGGGTTTCGGCCCGGTGTGATGAAACGGCTGGGTTTTGACTATGACACTGTGTCAGAGCGTTTCCCGCGCATCGTCTATTGTTCGATCTCCGCTTTTGGGCAGGAAGGTGAAATGGCGCATCACCCGGCGCATGATCTGGCGGTGCAGGCCTTGTCCGGTTTTTTGTCTGTCAACGATGGTGCTGATGGCACACCAGTGGTGCCCGGGGTGCCTTCGGCGGATATGGCCGCGGGTCTCAACGGATTGTCGGCGGTGCTGATGGCGCTGATCGGGCGCGATAAGTCGGGCGAGGGCGATTATATCGACATCGCGATGTTTGACTCCATGCTGCCCTGGAGCGCCCATATTGCCGGATCGGCCATATCTGGTGGAACTTCTCCGCAATCACAATCGCAGCGGTCATTAGGCGGCGCGGCTTTTTACAATGTGTACAAGACCGCAGATGACAAGCATGTCGTGCTGGGCGCGCGCGAGGTTAAATTTGCGCGCAACCTTCTGACCGCGCTGGATCGGCTGGACCTGTTACCGCTTGCCGAAGCGGAGCCGGGCGACGGGCAAGCACCATTGATTGCATTCCTGCGGGAGGTTTTCGCGACCAAAACGCGCGATCAATGGGTTGAGTGGTTTGCCGACAAAGACGTCGCATTCTCCCCCGTTCTCGATTTTCGCGAAGCGCTTGATCAGGATTTTCTGCTTGAACGCGGCCTGCTGATCGAGGCCCACGGCAGCCATCAAATCGGCCCGTCTTTTCGCTTTGCTTCGGAAACTGATTGGCAGGCGAAAGATGCGCCGACCTTGGATGAGCCGCAATGACGCCGGCCCTAGTCCACCTCGATATGCATCGAATAGGCAAAGCGTTCGCCGGGATGATAGCTCGCCGAAATTTCGAACATCCGGTCGCTTTCGTCAAAATAGCAGCGCAGGATGCGCAATACCGGATCGCCCTTTTCCAGGCCAAGCTCCGAGAGAATGTCTTTGGTGCCCTTAATCGCTTGGATATCCTGCGTCACCCGGGCCACACTGACTTCGCCCAGCGTTTCAATCTGCCCAAACAAGGTGGTAGCGTTTACGTCGATCTGCGCGACAGCGTCGGCCAATTCGGGGTGAACCCAAGCCTCGGTCACCGCAATGGGTCGTTTTCTGCCGGGCTTCATCCGCTTGCCGCGAAACGCGAACCAGTCGCCATCAGCCTTGGCGCCAATCTGTTCCACGACATCTTTGGGAATGGCACCAGCTTTTTTCTTTTCAAAGGCAATGGTGGTGTCACGCGCATATTGCAAAATCTCACCGACATTGCTCAGCGGCTGGTGCAGCGCACCGGCGCGCGCGGTCGCCGGTTGAACGACCGTACCGGAACCACGCTTGCGGGTGATCAGGCCTTCCGCGGTCAGTTTGCGCAAGGCCTCCCGCACAGTGAAGCGGCTGACATCATATTTTTTACACAAGACAGATTCGGTCGGAAAATCACCGGGATCAGGATAGTCTCCGCGCAACACCGCCTCGCGCAGTTCGTCTGCCAATTCGAGATAGCGCGGTTTCTTCTTCGACGCGTTTTTGGATTTAGCGGGTGCTTTCGCGGCCAATTTTTCTCTCCCGGACATCGGGCAGTCTTAGGACGGGCGCCGCTATGACGCAAGAGAGCCTGACCGAGAAATTGGCGACTCACCTCATGCGCCCGGTCGATGAAGCGACAAGGCAGCGCGCGCGTCTGCATTTGCTGGATTGGCTTGGCTGTGTGGCGGGCGCGCTCAAGTCGGAACTGGGAACACTTCCCAAAGGTATTTTTGACATTCGACCATCTGTAGAAGCAGCCTGGCTCGGCAATTTTCTGGAAATGGACGACATTCACAGGAGCGCCATTCTACACCCCGGGCCGGTGGTCTGGGGCACGGTCTTTGCAAATCAGATAGGCGATATGGACGAGATCGTCGATGCGGCAGTTCGCGGTTATGAAGCAATAATTTGCGTTGGCGCTACTTTGGATGACGGTCACTATGCCATGTGGCACAACACTAGTACGGCCGGAATTTTCGGGGCTGCAGTGACAGCCTGCCATTTGTTTGAGCCAGAAATGGATTTTAATGCCCTTGTGTCTGCGATGGGGCTTGCCGGATCGATAGCAGGAGGGCTCTGGCAAATGCGGCACGAGCAGGGGCAGGCCAAACAATGGCATATTTCGCATGCCGCAGAGACAGGATGGCGTGCTGCCGACGCTGTCTTGGAAGGTGTCGTTGGCCCCCGCTTCATTCTCGAGGGGCCGCAAGGTCTCTATGCTGCCACTTGCAAAAACCCGAAGCCGATGGCTTTTCCGGATCAATGGCGTATCCATGAAGTCAGCTTGAAGCCATGGGGCGCTTGCCGCCATGCCCATCCGGCTATCGATGCGGCATTGGAACTCAAGGCCAAGCTCGGATCGCTTGAAGGCGATATCCATGTCGAAACCTATGCCGACGCCATCAGTTTCTGTGATCGCCCGGATCCCAAAACCGTGATCGACGCGAAATTCTCGCTTCAGCATGCAGTGGCAGTCGTGGCCGAGCGCGGTGTGCCGCAGCTTGGTGACTTTGAACCGGACGCGATTGCCGCGTTGTCGGGAAATCGTGCCCGCGTTACGGTTGGCGAAGTCAGCGACATAACCACTCGTTATCCCGAACATTATGGTGCTCGGGTCACTCGCGGCGGAGAGAGTATTGAACTGGTCGACACTCTGGGTGACCCGGAACGGCCACTGTCGAAAGAGGGCATTATCGACAAAGCGCGGGCGCTGATCGCATGGGGCGGGCTGGCTGAAAGAGAAGCAGATCGAGCGATTGATCTGGCGCTGAATGGAGATGACCCAGAGGCGATCCATGAGATGCTATCAGAGTGGCTGTCATGAGCGCGACGCAGAAAATAATTGATTTCGCAGCTGCCGAACATGTCTTGCCCGACAGCACTCAGGCGGCCGCAATCCGTTTGCTGGGCGACACATTGGCTGGCGGTGCGGCGGGAGCAGCATCCGAGGAAGCGCAGGCCATGCTCGCCGCTGTGCGTACCTGGGGCGCCGGGGATGGAGCCCGGTTGCTTGGTCTCACAGATCGGCTGCCGGCCCCATCGGCCGCGTGGTTTAACGGCTTTGCGATCCACTGCCTGGAATGGGATGCCGTGCATGAACCCGCAGTGGTCCATGCCATGTCAGTCGTGACGGCGGCCTTGCTGGCTAGCGCGGATCGGAAGAGTGGATGCGACGCTGAGCATTTTTTAACCGCCTTGGCCGTTGGTGTGGATATCGCCAGCGGCATAGGCGTTGCGGCGACTGGTGCCATGCAGTTTTTCCGCCCGGCGACAGCTGGCATCATCGGTGCGGCTTTGGCCGTGGCACGGCTGGAAAGCGTGCCAGCTGACAGATTTGCCGATGTTTTGGGCATAGCCTACTCTCAAGCCGCAGGCACCATGCAGGCCCATGTCGAGGCGTCTATTGCACTGCCCTTGCAGATCGCCAACGCATCCCGCGCGGCAATCACCGCCGTTGATCTGGCAAAGGCTGGCATGGATGGTCCGCATGATGCGCTTGAAGGACCTTTTGGCTATTTCAAGCTGTTCGAACCGGGTGATCTAACGCGCTATACCGATGACATCGGAAAGCGCTGGCTGATTGAGGAAGTCAGCACAAAGCCCTTCCCATCTGGTCGTGCCAGCCATGGAATATTGGGCGCGATTGACGACATGATCCGCGACGGATCACTGGACCCGATGATGGTAGAGTCGGTTGATGTGGCTGCGCCGCCATTGATCCATCGATTGGTCGGGCGTGCTTATAAATCTGACATGACGCCCAGCTATGCGCGGCTCTGTTTGCCCTTTCTGCTGCCGTTAATGTTGCGTGACCGGATTATTGACCCGCGCTGCTTCCATGCGCAGGAATTTGCCAATCCCGACCTGATGGAGCTCGGCAGCAAGGTTGTTGTCCGTATCGACGACAATCCTGATCACAATGCCCTGGCACCGCAAAAACTGAGCATCACGCTCTCGGACGGTGGCAGTATCCAGCGCACCATCACAGATAATCTTGGCAGCCCGACGGCACCAATGTCGGATTCGCAGAACCAGTCCAAACAGAGTCTCGCCCATACGCTTGCGAGTGATGATTGCGACCCCAGAATATTTGATGACCCTTTAGCCTATGCCACGGAGCCTCGATGACTTTTCCGACTTATTTTGAAGCCTTTGATGCCAAGCAGATGCTCGCCGACTATCCCGTCGGTGACGCTTTCACTGCGCGCTATACCGGCATGTCTCGTGACGAGCTTTTTGCCATTCAAAACAAGCAGTTTCTGAAGCTGATGAAACGCGGATGGGAAATCCCTTTTTATAAGCGTCTATGGAGCAATCAGGGAATAGAAGCGGGAGACATCGGCGGATTGGAAGATATCACCAAACTTCCGGTTTATGACAAGAGCGACCTGATGGCTTCGGTGAACGAATATCCGCCTTATGGTGATTTTGACGGTCGCGGAGACACGCCTGTGGTGTTCCACACGACATCCGGAACAACGGGTCGTCCGCAGCCGTTGATGTTTGGTCCGAAGGGTCGAGAGATCACCAATTTGCTGGTCGGACGTATGTATCGCTGGATGGGTCTGGGCCGTGATGATGTGGTGCAGTCCGTCTATGGTCACGGTATGATCAATGGCGGGCATTATATTCGCGAGGCGGTGACGCATTTTACCAACGCCCTGTTTCTCAGCGCCGGCACCGGCATTGAAACCCGGTCGATCAATCAGGTCAACCTGATGGCTGATTTCAATGTCAGCTGCATGGTCGGCTTTGTAGATTATATCCGCAAGCTGGCCGATGTCGCTGCCGCAGAGGAACTGTTCGACCGGATCAATCTGAAGATGATCATCGGCCATCTGGGAACAGAAGATCGCGCCTCGACCGAAGCAGCCTGGCAAGGGGTCAAGGCCTATGACTGGTATGGTGTCGGAGATACCGGCAGCATTGCGGGCGAAGGCCCTGAACGTGATGGCATGTATGTGTGGGAAGACGCGCAATATCTCGAACTGCTTGATGTCGATACCGGTGCGCCCGTGGCGGCTGGCGAGACTGGAGACATGGTCGTGACCTGCCTGTTCAAGGACGATATCGCGCCCTGTATCCGGTTCAATACCCATGATATTACCGAGGAGCGCACCGACAGCAATGCCACAGGCATGGTGTTCAAGCGGATTACCGGGTTCAAGGGTCGCAGCGACAATATGGTCAAGCTACGCGGTATCAATATCTTCCCGCATGCCATTGGGGCCATCATCGAAGGGCGCAATGATCTGACAGGTGAATATGTCTGCCGCGTCACGCGGGATGATGCCGGACGGGACGAGATGCACGTAACGCTTGAAAGCAAAGGCAGCAGCAGCCAGGCGGAGCTGGCGGAACTGCTGCGTAAAGGTATCGGTATTGAAGTCGGCGTGGCACTGGTTGATGCCGGAGGGACTGCAAAAGATACGCAAATTGATACGCGCCAGAAACCCATTCGCCTGATTGATGAGCGAGCTTTGTGATCGACTGGGATGCCTTGGAAACGGCCAATAGGCGGTTAAATGCCTTTACCGATCTTGATCGGACCGCGACGGGCGGTGCCGGACCTCTTGCCGGGGTCACCATCGGCGTGAAGGGCAATATTGCGGTTAAATCCATGCCCTGGACCGCCGGTTGCGAACTCCATCGTGATCGCGTTGCGGATAAAGACGCTGCGGTGGTTGCAAAGCTGCGCGCGGCTGGTGGGGCGATGATGGGAATGCTGAATATGGAGGAGGCCGCGCTGGGCGCAAAGACCGACAATCCGTGGTTCGGCAAAACATATAATCCGCACAAGGAAGATTATACGCCCGGCGGCTCATCTGGCGGAAGCGGGGCAGCGGTTGCGGCTGGTCTTTGCGATGTCGCTTTGGGCACGGACACAATGGGGTCGGTGCGGATACCGGCCGCTTATTGCGGGGTGTATGGATTTAAACCCGCACAATCGGCGATTAGCCAAGATGGTTTGGAGCTGGCGGAACGATCGCTGGACTGCATCGGCCCGCTGGCCCGGAATTTGGATCTGTTAGAAAAGGTAGCACGGGTCATTAGCGATTTCGGTGAGGACAAGGCCGCGACGGGGTCGCTGGCGACATTGGTCGAAACGGGTGTTGAGTGCGAACTGGAAGTCATCGAAAATTTCCGTGATATCATGCGCTGGGCGGGGGAAACTATTGCCGTGGCTCAGCTGAAACATCCGTTGTCGCGCATCCGTTTTGCCGGATTTATAAAAACATCGAAAGCCATGGCTGCACATTTTGTGGACGAAGATCAAAGCAAGCTTTCTGATAGTTTGAAAAAAATGCTCACCTACGGCCCGAAACGCGGCGCCGCCGATTGGGACGAGGATCAGGCAATTCTTGAACAGACCTCTGAAACGATGCAGATGCTGGTTGCAAAACACGGTTTTTGTATCTTGCCGACCGCGCCGCAAGGTGCCTTTCCGCATAGCGAAGATGCACCAGCCAATCAGGCGGATTATACCTGTCTTGCCAATATTGCAGACCTTCCCGCGATTACCATACCGTCCGGCTTTAACGACAATGCTATGCCTTTGGGGCTCCAGGTTTTAGCGCCAAAAGGATGCGAAGCGGATCTATTTGCTCTGGCGCGGAGACTGGACGAGAAGTTACGCGGTTATCGTCGCCCAGAAACCTATTTGGAAATCACATAAGAGGAGAGAAACTATGCGCATCATTGTATTGTTCAATCTGAAAGAAGGCGTTGATATTGCTGAATATGAGGAATGGGCGAAAACGCGGGATATCCCGACCGCGAGCGCGCTGAGCTCAGTCACGTCCTTCACGGTTCACAAGGCCACTGGCCTGTTTGGTTCGGATGATCCGTCTCCCTATGAGTATTTCGAGATTATCGACATTACCGGCATGGAAGAATTTGTCGCCGACGTGTCGGACCCCGAATTTCAGGCGATGGCGGCACCGTTTCAGGATTATGCCGATGGTCCGCAATTCATACTGACAGAAGACCTCTAATGTCTGGCCGGTTTGCAGAAAAAACCATCGTCGTTACCGGTTCCGGCAAGGAAAAGGGGCTGGGGCAGGGCATATTGCAGCGTTTTGCCGATGAAGGCGCCAACTGCGTCGTGTCGGACCTCGCCATTGGCGATCAGGAAGAGGGCGTGGCCGAAGAATTGCGCGGGCGTGGTGCCAAAGTGGCTACCATAGCCTGTGATGTCAGCGATGCGGCGCAATGTCAGGCCTTGGTCGATCAAAGCGTGGATGCTTTTGGTGCGGTTGATATTTTCGTCAACAATGCCGGTATCGGGTTTATGATGAAGCCCCTTTTGGAAGTCGACACGGCGAAAGAATGGGATCAGGTTATCGGTGTGAACCTGTCCGGTGCCTTTTACTGTACTCAGGCGGCCGCCAAAGTGATGGTTGCTGCCAGCAATGGAGGACGTATCATCAATATCGCATCGCAAGCTGCGAAAACCGGCTTTCCGCATCTGCCTGCCTATGTCAGTTCCAAACATGGCATGGTCGGTCTGACCCGGGCGAGTGCGGTTGAGCTTGGCGCACACGGGATTACTGTCAACGCGGTTTGTCCTAACCATGTGACGACCGGTCTGGGTGCCCAGCAGAATGAATATTTTTCGAAACTGCTCGGCTTTGACAGTGTCGAGGCCTATCTCGCCAATATGAGCAAGAGCAATCCGATGGGCAGGCCCGGCCTGCCATCTGATACGGCTGCCGCATGTGCGTGGCTGGCCAGTGACGATGCCTTTTATGTCACCGGAGAGGCGATCAATGTCTCTGGCGGAGAGGAAATGCACTGATGATGCACTATGCCGGAGCCTGTCATTGCGGCGCACTGAAGCTGGATTTTCACAGCGAAAAATCGCCCGCGGAACTTGGCGCAAGAACTTGCCAATGTTCCTTTTGTGAGGCGCATGGTGCCTCATGGACATCCGATCCCGAGGGCAATGTCGATATCACATTGACCGGTCCGGTATCCCGATACCGGTTTGGAACCAAAACCGCTGACTTTCTGGTCTGCGCCAACTGCGGTGTTGTCCCGGCAGTGGTCAGTGAAATTGAAGGACAGTTGCGGGGCGTGATCCGGGTCAACTGCCTCGAAGAAAGTGCGGCCTTTCTTGCGCAAGCAGCCCCGATAGACCTCGATGAAGAAATATTGGATTCACGCCTCGACCGACGGGCGAAGGGCTGGACACCGGCTGCGATCAAGGACAAAAACTGATATGCAAGAAGAACGAATGGACTGGCCCGATGGCGCGAAAATGGCGCTGAGCATTGTCGTCAATGTCGAGGAAGGCAGCGAGATGACGGTTGCCCGCGGCGACCGCGGGATGGAGCCGGTGGATGAGCTTGGCATTCATATCAAGTCCCCGATCCGTAACTATGGCAATGAGAGCAATTATCTTTATGGCATCAAGGCGGGCGCGCCGCGCATCGTCAAACTGCTCAAAGAATATGAGATCATGGCAAGCTGGACGGTGGCCGCCATGAGTCTGGAAAACCATCCGGAAATTGGCGAAGCGATTGCAGATATGGGCCATGAACCGGTGAGCCATGGTTATCGCTGGGTCCATCAGTTCAAGATGGACGAGGAAAAAGAGCGCGAGTTTATTCGCAAGGCTGTCACGTCGATTGAAAAGACCACCGGTACGCGCCCCTATGGCTGGCTATCGCGCTATTTCCATACCGATAATACCCGGCGTCTCCTGATCGAAGAGGGCTTTGCCTATCATATGGACGACTATTCCGGAGATATTCCATTTTGGGACAAGGAAACCGTGCCGGAAAAACCGATCGCGATTGTGCCCTATCAGCTTGATAGCAATGATATGAAAATGTGGACTGATCCCGCGATGACGCCGCAGCAATGGCTGGGTTATGCCAAGCGTAACTTTGATCAAATCTATCGCGAGGGCGAAGAGGGCAATCCGAAAATGATGTCGCTTGGCTTGCATTTGCGGATTATCGGCCGACCAGGGCGGATCTGGGCGTTTGAAGAATTTCTGAAGCATGTGCGATCGAAGAAAGATGTCTGGGTAACCACCCGCCATCAGGTTGCTCAGCATCTGGCGAAAGTTGATCCTCTATGACCCTGCGGCTTGAGAAAGAGGGGAAGGTCGCGCACCTGCTCATCGACCGTCCGGATAAGCGCAATGCGTTTAACCAGGCCATGTGGGAGCTGCTGCCCGAATTGCTGGCCGATGCGATGACGGACGATGCGATCCGTATTTTGATGCTGCATGCCAGCCGCAAGGATAGCGCTTTTTGTGCCGGGGCCGATATTGGCGAATTTGCGACCGGTTCCACTGATCCGGAATGGCGCGCACGCAATCAGGCAGCGATAGGCCGGGTCCAGCATGAGCTGGCGCAGGCACCAAAGCCAACCGTTGCGATTGTTGATGGCGATTGCGTGGGTGGCGGCTGCGGTATCGCGCTGGCCTGTGACATGCGGGTGGCCGGACCGAAAGCCCGTTTCGGGATTACGCCTTCGAAACTGGGGCTGGTCTATCCGCTGCACGACACCAAATTGCTGGTTGACCTGGTTGGGCCTTCGCAAGCCAAGCGGATATTGTTTACCGGCCAATTGCTGTCGGCGCAGCAAGCGCTCGATATGGGTTTGATCACCATCCTAGCTGACGATCCCTATACAGAGGCGGACGCGCTGGCGGCCACGATGGCATCGGTCTCTTCGCACAGCCAGACGATGAGCAAGTCGATCATAAAGCGCATATTGGACGGGCAGGCCGACGATGATGCCGAAACATCAGCGCTGTTCGACTCCGCATTTGAGAGCGATGATTTCAAGGAAGGCGTCAGCGCTTTCATGGAAAAGAGAAAACCGGAATTTTGATATGACACATGCTTTGCAACATGGCTCGATATTGGGCGGGGTATCCACAGTGCCCGATCTTGAGGCGGCGCTGCACGATTATCGTGATGTGCTTGGCATGCAGGTTGTGGAAAGCGGGCCGCTGAACGATGATCTGGCACAAGGCTGGAACTGTCCGGGTAGTGCGGGTGCACCCATGGCGGTGTTGCAGCCGACCAGCGGCGCTGATTGTTTTATCCGTTTGGTCGAACAGCCCGATCATCCGGATTTCAAGCCGACGACCACCTATGGCTGGGCGGCCTATGAACTGACTGTGCAGGACGTGTTTGGTTGGCCGGGCCGGCTGAAAGGCAGCGGCTTCGATATTATCGGTCCGCCGAAAGAGCTTGAAGGACTACCCTTTTTCGTGCCGATGCAGGTGCTCGGAACTGGGCGTGAAATGGTCTATCTCAATGAAGTACGGGAGGATACACCGTCATCGGATCTTCCCAAGGCTCGTTCGCTGACCGATTATATTTTTATCGTCATATTGGCGACGCCGGATCGTGCCGGAACGGTGGATTGGTATCGCGATCAGCTGCATCTGACCGTGGGCGATACTTATACGCTGGAATATAGCATGATCAATCAGGCGTTCGGCAAACCGGCTGGCACGGTATCCGACCTGACCATGGTCCAGAATGACCGCTTACCGATTGTCGAGGTAGATGATTATCCGGAAGAGGCGACGCGGCGACCAAGACATGACGGCATGTTGCCGCCAGGAAATGCGCTGGTGACACTGGCGGTTGATGATCTGGATGCGATCACAATTGACTGGATTATGCCGCCACAAGTGCGGACAGGGGCACTTTATCGGGATCGCCGAACCGCTACGGCCCTTGGCCCGGCCGGGGAATTGCTGGAGCTGATCGAGATCGGTTAAGTCGTCTCTGACCTTTTAGCGGCGATGCTGCCCCGCCTGCCATTGATCAGGCGAATAGAGTGTGCTCGCAGAATCAAACGGTTTGTCTTCGAGTTCTGTTGCAAGGCTGTCATTCCACCGGTTGAGAAAACCAAACATGCTGATAACCGCCATGATCTCGGTTTTCTGACGCTCGTCATAAAAGGGGTTGAGTGCTGCGAAATGCGCGTCTGTCGCTGCATTGGGTACCTGTCCGGCGGCAAAGGCGAGGTCAAGCGCCGCTCGCTCGGCCTCGCTGAACAGGTCGCTGGACTGATAGTCCCAGACAGCTTTTACTTTCTCCTCGTCCACCCCGACATCGCGGGCGCCCAATGTCGTATGGGCCTTGCAATATTGGCATCCGGCTGCGGCGCTGACAACCGCTCCGATCAGGCGTTTCAGGCCATTGTCAATGGTGCTTTCTCCATAGATCACGCTTACCAGCCCGCGAAATGCGCCTAGCAATTCCGGCCAATGCGCCATGGTCATCACCGAATTGGGAACATAGCCCATCAGGTTTTCAGAAAATTTGAGAGCGGCCTGCGTCTCATCAGGCAATTCATCCATGGATAGCGGCGTGATGCGGGTCATTTTCTGATCTCCTCAAGAAATATGGAAGCCTACCATATCTTGCCGCCAATCCAGTCGCCAGCGGCGGCGGTAAATTCATTGATGCGAATATCGGCCCAGATGTCGGCATGAAAATAGGGATCGGCTTCAAGCTGCGCACGGGCATCTTCTGCTGTCTCAGCCTTGACAACCAACAGCGATCCTACCGTGTCGCCTCGCGCATTTTTAAGTGGCCCGGCGACAAACAGATTATCAATGGTCTTTTCAATATGAGCAAAATGCGCGGCGCGTGTGTCGAGACGTTTTTGCGCTGTATCCGTTTTATCGGTGCAGTAAATGGCGAAGGCTTTCATGATCCCGTCCTGTCCAGAAATTTCAATATTTCCGCTGCCGTTTTTTCTGCTGCTTCGTCAAGGACAGCGCGTTTAATATCCAGCCGCTCAATGAATGTAACGCCAGGCATGATGTTGGCCGCATGCCGGGTCGCGTCGAGCAGGCCCGATTGCGAAGCCAATATCAGAGCTTCGTGTGTGACAGCTGGCAGTCTTGCATCGACATCATAGCTGAACGCCGCATGGAAAGCCTTATTCATCAGCCGCCCCGGGCGCAATTGCTCGGTAAACATCTCAAAGCTGCGCTCCAGCGTCTGGCTTTCGATGCGTTTGGTCATCCCGCGTTCCCAGGGTCCTTCAAGGCAAGCGAGATCGGGCATAATTTCAAACGTCCTGGCGCTCCCGGCTCTGAACTTGGCGCTCGTTTCGGTATCAAAAACCGGCACGTCGATCAGCGCCAGCCGCCCTATCTTTCCCGGTGCGGTCAGGGACATTTCGGCCGCTACGAGATTTCCGGTGTGAAAGCCCATCAGATCAACCGGGCCACCGCTCGATTGTCCATCAACTACCGCCAGCATCGCTGCGGCATATTCCTCAATCGACGGTTCTTCCTTGAAAGCATCCGAGCCCCCATGGCCGGGATAGTCCGGCGCAAAGACACGGCGACCTTGGGCCAGATGCGGCATGATGGTCGTAAAGGCCAGCCCGCTAAACGGGGCTGGGTGAAGACAATATAGGTCCGGTTGTGTTGACGCACCTTCCGGCGCCAGCAACCGCCAGTGCACTTGACCGAACGGCCCGTCACTATAGCCCTTGCGGATCATTCGCTGGCAGCGCCCAGGCGCACCATCTGTTCACGGTATAGCCGCCGCGTCAAAGGCATCATCAAAAACGGTACCAGACCGAAGATCAAGGGAACTGCCGCCACAGCATAGCGGAGATTATCTTCGCCAAAGACGCTGCTCGACAATTCACCAACTGCGATTGGACCCAGCGACCCGAACCAGCTGATCGCCAGATAATAGAGCGCAACGACCTGACCGCGGATTTGCGCTGGCGTGATCACCAGCAAGGATGTCACACCAATGGCAGAGACAATTCCGATACCGACCGTATTGATGCACAATATCGCGAAGGCCAGTTCCGCGCTGGGCATGAACAGGGGAATGGCGGCGGTCGGGACCATGATGAAAAAGCCGATATAGAGGATGCGCAAGGAGGCATCCTGCACGCCCTTTTTCGTCCACCAATCGGAGATGGTGCCCATGATCATCATGTTGGCTGGACCAATGACTAGGAGTGCGACGCCGTTGACGAAGGCATATTTCTGCGCCGACCAGCCCCAGGTCCGTTCAAACGTCGGTGCCAGAAAACCCTGACTATAGGCGATGGTCGTCATGGTGCAGATGATCAGCACGAAGCCGATATAGAGCGTCTTGTTGCGCCAGATATATTTGAGCGCATCGAAAAAACCGCTGCCGCTGATCACCTCTTCCGATGCCGCTACCGGACGCCGTGCCGGTTCTTTCATAAACAGGAAGAAGAGCGCAAAAACCATCCCGGGAAGGCCCACAATTATCAGTGTGAAACGCCATGGTGACAGCTCACCGAAAAAGGGTAACGACTGGCTGCCGCTGGCTGCGGTCCAGGCGATGATCGCGCCGCTCAACAGGGAAGCCAGGCCTGCACCAATGGGAAGGGCGGAAGAATAGAAGGCGATCGGTTTGCCGCGTTTCTCGGTCGGGAAACTGTCGCCAATCATGGAAAATGTCGCGGGGCTAAGCGTCGCTTCACCCACGCCCACACCCATGCGTGCAGCGAACAGTTGAAAGAAATTTTTGGCCATGCCGGTCGCGACGGTCGCCGCAGACCATAAGGCAACCCCGATCGACACAATCCAGATCCGCTTGCCGCGATCAATCAGCCAGCCCATGAAGATGCCGACAAAACCATAGACCAAAGTGAAGGCGCTGAGCAGCCAACCGATCTGGCGGTCGGACAGATCAAATTCCGCCTTGATCGGTTCGATCAAAAGGCCAAGAATATAGCGATCCACAAAACTGAAAATATAGGCAATGGTTAGCATGACCACCAGAAACCAGCCAGCAGCGGCGCTGGGATACGGCTTTGCTGGAGCAGCGACTGCGTCTGTCTGGGATTGATCGGTTTGACTGGCCATTATTGAGCGTCCGGAATGAGGTAGATGACCACCAGATTATCATCAAAGTCGACAATGCCGATTTCACGACCAATCCGCCCGTCATGGGTTTCAAGCCGTCCTTCTTCATAGACATGCAGGCCCAGGTTTCGCGCTCCTTCCATTACAGCGTCGGGATCAGCGACATCCAGAACGATGGCTCCGCGCCGAGGATGTGGCACTGGGTCCAGAGGGACATTCTTGACTTCTGACAAGGCCATGACCCGCGGCTGGCCGGGCAGCGACAGGATCGAAAAACCAATTTCCGCCTCTTTCGGGATTTCAAAGACCGGGAAGGAATAGCTGTCGGGATTATGTCCTTTGCGAAAGGTTTCCTCGAACCCCAGCACATCGCGATAGAAAGTCAGCGACCGGTCGATATCAGCCACGACAAAATTGCCGCGCTGAAACCGCGTCTGTTGTTTTTCACCCACTAATATTCTCCCTCAAATCCATGTCTCTGGTTCGCCGCGAACCGAACAGCATTGTATCCCGACATTCTGGCCATAATAGAGGTTCGCCAGCGCCCGGGGCATATATTGAAAGCCCTGTTCGACATCCTGCACGGGCTTCAATTTGCCGTCATGAATCCATCCTGCCAGATCACCCATGACTGCATCCCAGCGGTCCAGATGATTATAGACAAAAAAGCCCTGCATCCGCGTTTCCGTGGCGCGTAGCCGGGTGTAGTTGGACAGCTTGAACGGCTCGTCCCGCGTATATTCGCTGATCGATCCGCACAGCACGACCCGGCTGTGAAGCCTCAAGCGTTCGAGACACGCTTCCAGTGTTTCGCCGCCAACATTGTCGAAATATAGATCGATGCCATCGGAGCGCAGCTGGTCAAGCCGCTCTTCGATATTCTCGGATTTATAGTCAATCGCTTGGGAACAGCCATGATCGAGAATGAAGGCGCATTTTTCGGGGCCACCCGCCATACCGATAACATCGCAGCCAACCACGTTAGCGGCCATTTGACTGACCATCGATCCGACACCGCCGGCGGCTCCGGATAACACCATGCGGTCACCTTCTCGCGGATCACCACAGGCAAATAATCCGGCATGAGCCGAGAGGCCCGTCATACCCAACACTCCGGAACCGAGAGCCGCGGGCAAGCCGTTGGCCGGCATCCGGAAGAATTTCTCCTCCGGTGTCATTTTGGAGACCTTGTAAGTCTGCCAGCCCATCTGGCCCTGCACTATCTCGCCTTCGCGCCAGTCGGGATGGCGGGACTTGATGATTTGCGCGACGCCGCGGCCATGGATGACATCACCGGGCTCGAGAACCCGTTCTCCCGCAGCACCCGTGCCCTGCATGTAGAAGCGCATGACAGGAGCGAGGCCGAGATAGTGGGTCTTGAGCAGTACTTCGCCCTCGCCGGGCTCTGGTATGTCGGTGACCGCCCATTCAAAATCTGACGGGACAACATTACCAACGGGCCGAGCCGCAACGCGCCATTGGTAGTTGGCGTCATCGTCAATCTGCTTGCCCGCAGACAGGGCATCAAAATCGGAAAGAGAGGAACCGGTGGCGGTCACTCAATCATGAACCTTTACGACCTGATTCACTTCGAAGAAATAGCCATCAAGATCCCAGAAGGAACAGCCGATCATATCCTTTTGCTTGCCATCAGCGCCGGTAACGCTCCATTCGCGTGGCTCGCTATGAATGGTTGAGCCGAGCGTACGGGCCCTTTCTACAGCGCCCTTCGCATCCTCTGATGCAACAACAAAAACCGGTGCGCCGAATTTGATTTCGGTGGGCAATTCTTCCGGCGCATCCTGTTTGGGATCGAGCCATTCCAGCAGGCCAATCATACCGATCATGTCATGCTCGCATTTCAGGATGATCAGGCGGGTCTTGTCACCCTTTTTACCAGCGGCGAGCTGCGTCCCGGAAAGGGTAAAGGGCGTGTCCATCCACTTGGTCATGCCAAAGACGGTTTCATACCAGTTGGAGGCGGCGTCGCCGTCACGAACCATGAGGGTCGTGCGTTTGATAATATCAGTCATGCGATTTTGGGACTTTCTATAACAAGGACCTGGCAATCGGCGATATCAGCGCGCAACTTCTTGGCTTCCTGATATTCCGGACTGTTCCAGAATTTATGAACGGCGGCTTTGTCGGGCCATTCTGAAATCACCATCGACGCGCCATCGCCAAAATCGCCTTCCAGAAGCTCTGCTCCCGGGCCGCGCAAGACATAGCGTCCGCCGAACTTCTCAACCAGAGCACCGGCAGCAGCGCCATAGCCCTTGATGAATTTGTCGCGATCTGAAATTTTCGCAGTAACGATCATATAGGCAGGCATGGGCGAGTCCCTTTCAAAAGTTGTCCGGACAAATTACGCAAGAGGCGGCTGATTGCAACCGCTATTTTACACTATTTCGGCCACCTTGCCTTGTCGCGTAAATAGCGCCCGGAATCCCGTGTGTCCTTGGGTTGATATTCGGCAAAAAGATTGGGACCATAGCGGGATCGATATTGTTCGAACACAGGCATGAACAGCTCGCTGTGAACAATCGGTTGCCGATTGCGTGCCCGGAAACTCGCGATCGGGATGCGCGCAGAAACCAGTGTTTCAAAAGCGGTTTTGGCGATATTCATTACGTCGCCATCGGGCGCGTAAATGGCTGATCCACCGCCGCCGGCATCAGCAAAATAGTAGGGGTTTTCCGGCGACGCGGCATTGTTCGCCACCGCTGTATAGACGCCATTGTAGAGGCTGGTTGCTTGCATATCGATGGGGTTGAAACCGCCCGTCGCGGTGCGCAGTATAATCTCCGCGCCTTTCATCGCAAAGGCCCGGAAGAGTTCCGGTTCGCGCTGTACCGAGCTAGTCGCAATATTACCGATCGGCGTACGTGTGACGGGGAGGACTGCCTCGGCTCCGTACATATCGACATAGCGGTCCAGCACATCATAAATGGTGGTGGTGAACAGTTCGAAATCGCCCCCGAAAAAGCCCTTTATGTTGCGGGCCTTCCAATGTTTGTCGACAATCTCGCCCTTGCCATTCATGATTGTGGTGATGGACAGCAGGCTTTCCGGCCAATCCGGATCGCGCACATAAGACCCGAAAACTAGCCAGCAACCATATTCACGCGCCTTGCCCGCGAGCATTTCCGTCTCTTCGCCCGGTATCTCGATAGCTGCTCGCCGTGCATCCTGGATATTCCATTTGTGGTAATAGCCGGTAATCGGAAATTCGTGAAAGAAGATCATATCTTTCGGCCCGGAAAAACCATTTGCAGCGTCGATCAGGTCCATCATGTGTTGAACATTGTCGCGGCGGGTCTGTTTGAGGTTGCTGAGCTCGACCGGTACGACCCGCGCTTGGGCGACGCCCAGGGAAATGGTGTCCTTGGCCAATGGCACCGTTTCATAACGGCCATCTGGCGTGATACTGATCTTGTCCGGTCCGCCTTTCTTTGCGGCATGGGCGAAATCAGTCCAGCTTAATGCAGCTCCAGCGGCCAGACCCGCGCCCGCTGAAAAGAGACTGCGCCGCGAAACACCATCCTTTTGCTCCATGATAAAATTCCTCTCATTTCTCGCTCATATTGGGAGGGTCATTGTCCAGGAACGGACGGATGACCGTGACATATTTTTCCGGTGCGAGATCAAAGCCGCCCAGCGTGACACCATTGATATGTATCAGCCTGGCTTGCGGGAACAGGGGTAAGGCCGCCTCCGTCTCCTGCCTCAGGCTACCGTCATTGGTGATCAGCAGAACAGGCTGCTCGACGTTCGGGAAACGCTCTTCTGCAGGATAGGTGAAGACGCCGTGATAGGCCTCCCAGCAATGCGGATAACATTGCATCATGTCACTAAAATGCTCCTGCGCGCGTTCCAGCGGCATGCCCGCTGCCGTCGCTGCTGTAGCAAAATCCCATTTCTTGACGAGATGAGAGCCGTCGGACGCAACTTGTTCAGGCTTGGCGTTGGCTTGATAGGCCTTTTTGCGTTCCGCACCGGTGAAGAAGGGCAGGCCGGGTAGGACCAGCCTGCGAACGAGGTCGGGATGCCGGATGGCAAGCTCTGTCGCGATCAGGGTGCCTGTGTGATAGCCGAGTAGATCAACTGGCTGCCCCTGTTCGCCACCATATCCCATTGCCTTTAGGACAGTCGCCGCAGATTCGGCATAACCACTTATGGATTGCAGCTCCTTTGGCCGATCCGAATCGCCATAGCCGGGTGTATCAATGGCAATGACTGTTCGATCGCTTGCCATGCGCCGCATGAACTTGAGGAAATAATCACTGGAATAGGGCGTGGGATGGAACAGCACCAGCGGGGGTTTTGGGGATTCGGTCTCGGGGCGTGCGATGCGAACATGGACCTGACCGAACGGTCCAGCGATAAAGTCGCGTTCGATTTTTGCAGCGGAGATTTCGGTCTTGGCAGGCGGTTGCGACGCGGCGATGCCCTGAGTTGCAGCAAAAGAAAGCGCGGATGTCATAACGCAGATCAGAAAAATGCAAGTTTGATAGAGTCGCATGAAAGACCTCCTTCCCGACTATTTTAGCATTGATGGTTAGAATGCAAGCAAAATGTCCGGACAAATTATGCTCTCGGAAGATGACTGAAATATAGCATATTTTGAGCATTTTAGGCTTAAAAGTGATATTTTTGCGACAGTTTTTGCAAACAGCTCGCATTATTATAAAATTTGTCTGGACAAATTTGACTGACAGTGGAAACTAACGATTGGAGATAATTGTCCGGACAATTGGACATCAGGGAGAAGCTATAATGAAAACCGTACTTAAAGGCCTTTTGCTGGCTGCTACAGCGGCAACCCCAACGCATGTACTTGCGCAGGACGTCGGGCAGCAAGATGCCGTAGAATCCGATAATGTCATCATAGTTACCGCTCGTAAGAAAGAAGAGACACTGTTGGACGCGCCTTTGGCGGTTACCGTAATCGGTGAAACGGAGCTTGAAGGCGCTGGTTTCCAGGATATTACAGAAGTCACCAAGGCGGCACCGGGCGCTTTTGTTGAACCCTTTGGTGATAATACCAACGGCACTGCGCGTATTAATTCAACTCCTCGGTTTCGCGGCATTACGTTGATAAGCGGCAACCGCCTGCAACAAACAGCAACGGTATTTCTGGATGGCGTATTCCTGAGCGGCGGTGCGCAGACCATCGGTATCAATGAATTGCAACGCGTGGAAATTATCAAAGGTCCGCAATCGGCTTTGTTTGGCCGCAACACTTTTGCTGGTGCGATCAACTATGTGACCAAGGATCCCAGCGACGAGTTTCAGGTTGATCTGAGCGTAACGGCGGCAACCCGGGATGAATTTAATTTCGCGGCAGGGGTAGAAGGACCGATTACGGACGGCCTGTCTTTCCGCTTGAGCGGTAATTATGATACGAAAGACGGCCATTTTGACAATGTTGCTGTTCCTGGCCAACGCCTGGGTGACGAATCGCAATGGTCGATCGCCGGCACGTTGCTGATCGAACCAAGCGATGGCATCCGTCTCAAATTGAGAGGGTCCTATCAGGAAATTGATGACGGCCCTGCCGCTTCTGTTTTGTACTTTGGTACCAGTCAGCATAATTTCGGGGGTTTTCAGTTCGTCAATGGAATTGCCGATCAAACGGATTCTGTCGTGCCTTCACCGGGCGGTGGTCGCGGTGAATCGGTCTTCCGCGGACGGATTACGGAACCTCCTGCTGATCGCATCGGACTGAACACAGCCCCGGAAAACCTTCAGGCATTTCTCGGTTTTTTGAATGATGGACGTTCCGATCCAAGTGATGCGATATTTGATTTCAAATATAATCCGACGACAGTGGATGATTTCGGTTTGAACCTTGATTCATTGCGTCTGAGTGCAGTTGGATCTGCGGATCTGACCGACAATATCGAGTTCAGCTTTCTGGCGGGATACAACAAGGAAAGATTTGGTTTTTACACAGACTTTGATTCGACTCCCGACAATAGCTTCACGAGCTTTACCGCACGGGAAACAGAAGATGTGACGGTCGAAGGGCGCCTGTCCGCTTCCTTATTTGATGATAGCTTGAATCTCTCTGCCGGAGCGAGCTACGTCAAAATCGATATTGATGAGCTGGGTGGAACGGCGAGTTTCTTTGGTCCGCCGATTTTCTTTGGCGACATTTTTCGGTCTGATCCATTTGTATCGGGCGCTGAAACCTTAGGCTTTTTTGGTTCGCTAGATTACCAGATTACGGACCAGATATCGATCACGCTCGAGGGCCGTTTCCAGAAAGACGAGTTCAGCAATCCTGAGGTAAATGACGGTTTAGCGACGCCGATCTCGCCGGGGGAAATTAACAGCTTCCTGCCGCGCGGAACATTGCGATATCAGCCGTCAAATTACACGACATTCTATGCAACCTACAGCGAAGGCAATCTGCCAGGTGGTTTCAATCCTCAGATCGCTGGACTAGATGCACAGCAACTGGCCGAACTGGCCGCTTTGGCACCCGATGCAAGTGTGCTTTTTGGCGAAGAACAGCTGACCAACTATGAATTTGGATGGAAGCAACAACATCCTAGCGGTATCTTTGCTTTCAATCTTGCTGCCTTTTACATGAAACGGAGCGACGAAATTTTCAGTTCCATTGAGGTGATAACCGACACGGATCCGGGAGCGCCCAATCCGGTTCGGACGGTCAACTTCACATCGAACGGGGCGAGCACCAATATCTACGGTGTCGAATTTGATGCGACAGTGAACGTCAGTGAAAACCTGTCCATGCAGGGCTCTTTTGCCTATATTGATGCCAAGATTTCATCCTTTCCCGCCGATGGTGGAACCGGAGATTTTGGCGATATCTTTGGCCCCAATGCGGATATTTCCGCACAGAGAGCACCGCGCTTTCCGCCTTTGACGCTATCATTGGGCGCAACCTATGAGGATGATTTCAGCGGTTTTGGCGGCTTTTTCGATAGCTGGTATTTGCGCAGCGACCTTTATTTCACGGGCGACTATTTTGACAGCAATGCCAATGTCGCCAAGGTCGAGGAAGCAACCGATGTCAATCTTCGTCTGGGTCTGACGGGCGAGAATGCGGGTATCGAGTTTTTCGTAACCAATCTTTTGAACGAAGATGCCCCGACAACGGCCTTCAACTTTGCGGATACAAGCTTTGGCACCCGCGCACTTCCCGGTGGGTTCTTCAACTTTGGCCGTGAGGGCGATCGTGTTGGGCTGCGTGACAAACGGCAATTTGGCGTGAAGTTGAAATATACGTTCAAGTAGATTGGCAACATCCACGAATAGGGAAGGCGTCTCTCAGGAGGCGCCTTTTTTATGATATTTGCTGGGACAGATAGAATATATTGCGGCGTTGGACGCTGCGCTTCCTTTATCCTGTCAATATCGCCAAGAGCTCATCGGGAGCGGTCACCATAGCGTCATGGCTAGTGGCAAGCGGATGATAGGTCCAGCTTGGGTCTGTTTGGACCTGCTCGGCATGGTAGGGAAAGCTGCTATTGGGCAGGACCGGCGCGGTGCAATGGATGTAGCTGCGCTTCAGGTCCAGCGATCCGCCATTTTCAAGCTGGATCGGGTCCAACCATGTCTTGAGCGGATGGGGTGTCAGTTTTTGCGCGACCCAATCATAGCCGGGGTGATCTTTCGGAATGCCCAGAGATTCCGGCGGGAAGGTTGCGATGGCAATACCGTCGGGTGCCAAGCCTTCCAGTGCTTTGCGGGTCTGTTCGATGACTGCCGGGCTGCGTTCTGGTCCTTGCGTGATCATTGTTTCGCCATCAGTCGGCAGGGCGGCATCGAGATAGATAATCTCGCTGATCCGGTCTTTCATCGCGTCAGCAACACCGGTAATCACCATCCCGCCATAGCTGTGACCGACTAGCACTATGTCATTCAGATCATAATAGCCGATCAGCGACGTGATGTCCGTGATATGCGTATCGAGCCCGATATCCGCCGACAAAAGATGCGCGCGGTCCGCCAGCCCGGTCAGCGTCGGCGTGAACACACGGTGCCCCAGCGCTTCCAGCTGCGACCTGACATAGCGCCAACACCACCCGCCGTGCCAGGCACCATGGACCAGAACGAAAGTCTGGGCGGTGTTCGTGTACCTTCGTTCTTGATGACTGGCACGCGATTTGGCCTTGCCTGCCACCGAAGTCGCAAGACCTGTCGCTGTCACCGCAGCAATAAATGCGCGGCGACTGGTCAGGATTTTGGAACTGTCACTCATGGCTTCCTATTTCTCCACTAGACAAGGGTTAGCACTCTGGCTGCGGCCCTTTCTGCGGTTTCAAGCGCACCTTCCATGCCGGGCCAGTTTTGTGTCATATGTTCGCCGGCAAAATGAAGGCGCCCACCCTGATGCTGGACGGTATTGGCAAGGGCAGCGCCGAGGCCCGTTCCAATATGATGATAGATACCGCGTGCAAAAGGCTCCTTTTGCCAGCTGAACATGTTGAGATAGGACAATTTCCCCTTTGCCGCCGGCCTGATCTTCTCAATGCGAGTGATTATATCGGCGGCTGCCTGTTGCGGTTCCATCTTGTCGAGAGCTTCTGCGGCGGGGCCGTTGACCCATATCTTGAGCAACGGCGGGTCGCTGTTCAGCGTGAAAACCCGGCCGATTAGCGGGTCATCACTCCAGATATATTCCGGCAGGCCATCCTCTTTCCAGAAAGCATCGGACGCGCGCAGGAAAACAAAACTGGCCTTTGTATAGGGCAGTTGCTGGATGGTATCGCGCAGGTCTGCCGATAGGGCGGCGTCGATTTTCATATTTCTGACGGTGCTGAAAGGGGCCGTGCAAATTACCTGGCGCGCGCCATATTTCCGTCCATCGGTCAGGCTGACTTCCACGCCATCACCCTTGTCCTCGATTGCCGACACTGGGGCGTTTAATATGATATCCGAATTTATGGCATTGGTCATGGCATCGGTCATACGCTGCGACCCGCCGCGGATAAATTTGGTCGGTCCGGGATTTGCCTTGCGCGCAGTGCTGAACATGGAAAGCGTCCGCTGCATGTGGAGCATCGACATTTCTTCAAGCGTACGACCGTTGAGATTGGCGTTCATGAAGCGCATTGCTTCGTCTGACGCGCCCTTCGCCTTTAACCAGCTGGCAAGGGAGATATCCTCCGCGGTGATTGCAGGAGACATCCAGTCGGTGGTCGTTTCGAGCGCCGGCAGTTTGCGCATATAGAAGAAAAACAGTGCATCCGGACTTGTCTTCTTCTCATCATCCGCGAGCATATTTTGCGGTAAATCTGGCCATTGATCCTTCAGGAAACTCTGCCCCCGGACATTGTAAAGATAGCCGCCTTGACCGCTTTCGGGCAGATAGCGCTCGACGCCCAATCGATCGGCAATGGTGTTGAAGCGCTTATAGGCCGCCCCAATCTGGACACCGCCGGCGTCGGGCGTTCCGGGCAGGTTGTCCAGCGTATATAGCCGTCCGCCAGTCCGATTATTGCCCTCCAGTAACATGACTTTCAGCCCGGCCTGCTCCAGCTGCCAGGTTGCGAGCAATCCCGCCAGTCCGGCGCCGATCACAATCACGTCTGCGGTGGTCTTGCCCCATGCTATGCGCGGTGCGGCACAGGCGACAAGAGACGCACTGGCACCACCGACAAAAGCGCGCCTACTGACTGCCCGCCCATTTATCGAATATCTACCGTCCAGTTTCATGTTCACATGTTGACAGAAACCACCGGTACAAGGCAAGATAAATTTGTCCGGACAAATAAGAAGGGGCGGTCAGGTGAACAGATATCTAAACTATTTGATAGTGACGGTCTTGGCGACAATGGCGGTTCCAGTGGGAGCAACGGATGAGCCGCTGGAGGGTGCTGCGATACTGGCGATGGCCCGGGAAGCGGCGGGTGGTGATGATTGGGCCAATGCCCGGACTTTGACCTTGTCCGGGCATGCCGTTTTCTATGGACCTAAAAGCCACGAACCGCGCATCAGGGCCAGCGATTACCGAATGTGGCGTGTCTTTGATCCCGGTCGCACTGTTGCCCATAGCGCGGATGGCAAGGTCCGCATCATCGCCAAAGATACGGACAGGCTGATTTTCGAAGTGGGCTATGATGGAGCAACCACTTGGACGGAACGCGGGATCACGCCCAAAGCAGAGGCGGACAAGTTCTGGGCGAGCAATTTTGGTTTCGGGATTATCCGTCAGGCTGACAAGCCCGGCTTTGTCGCCACCCGTTTGCCAGATGACGACGTCGGCGGCCATGCGCTCTACATGGTCGAGCTAACGGATCCAAAGGGCGGCAAAACCCTTTTCGGCATTGACCAGAAAAGCCATGCTATCCGCACCATGGGCTTTCGTACGCCAAGAGGTTGGCATTTGCGGGTCTATGATGATTTCGTGCATCTCGAAGACCCGCGTTGGCTGCAGGCGCGTCATGTCACGCTTTACTATGATGGGCGCAAATCCAATGAGGTTTTCTGGACAGAGACCAAGGTGAATGCGGAGATTGATGCAGCGCTGTTTGCACCGCCGTTCCGATAATCAGCCGCGGAAATTTTGGCTCGTCACATCCGAAGCTCTCTCGGCACCTTTAATCGTGCAACTGGCCTGCATCCAACGCAGGTTTAGGCCGACACGGCTGGCATTGATATCGGCCCAGCTATAGCTGACGGCGCTATCCGGCTTATCGGGCTTGTGGACATAAAGAACCATGCTAGGCCGGTTGGTGCTGGGTTTCGGCCAATAGACGGCGCGCATGCGGAGAATCAACGGTTCTGCTCCGCTCTCTCCCCCGCCGACCATGACCCGTCCGCCCTGATCATGCAGGTTTAGTTTTTGGACGAACAGCCAGTCCGGGCTGCCATCTGCCTTGGGTTCAGTCTTCTTCGCTGCGGCCCAGCATTCGACTGGGCGGGCGCGTTTCAACCGGGTTTCGGTGCCATCGGCAAAGCGCAGTTTTAATCCGTCGGCATCCACGCCGGTAATCTGATAATCTTGGTTACAAAGTTTTCTGTTTTGCACTGCGCTATATGTCCAACCCGCATCCGTGCGATCCAAATTGCGGGTACATCCACCCAATGTCAGGCTGTCTCGCTCTACACCTACGGCTGCATATCCCTTTAAAGGTGTCGCAACCGCTTTGCTGAATGCATCTGTCCGGGTGACGATCAGATCATCGCCTTGCTTCTCAATTTTCAGTGCAATCCATGGCGGTGGAGTCCGGCCCGCATCCTTTTCAAAATAGGCCTGCTCTTCATTTGTATAAACACCAAGCAATTGCTGATCCAGCATCATACTATTTTGTGATCCGGCAGCGAGTGCCAGAGCGGAGAGGCTGGTGAGAAGCATAGGTACGGTCCTTTGTAAAATTTGTCCGGACAATTTAGCAGCAATTGCGCAGGACGCAACAGCGTTAGGCCATTGAGGTTACCCCTCGCTTGGCAGCCAGTTCGAACAGACCGCGATCACCCATTTCCCATGTCACATTGAGTTGGGTCTTGTGGATCAGCCAGCCATTACCGTTCCGCTCCAGTTCGTGCACATAATAGCCGCCGATACTATGCATTTGCCGGTCGTCACTAACAACAAGATGGTGATGGGCGGCCATATAACAGGTACAGGTGGCGCTATCGCCGTCGAGGGTGATGACAAAATTTGTCAGCACATGCTGGGTGGCATCAAACGGCTCCAGCGTCGCTCGAACACCGGCGACCCAGTCGTCGGCTGGCATGGTGCTGGCTGGATCGCCCGACCAACTGGAGAAATCCAGTCTGACCTCATCTGCGAAGATGGAGCGGTATAGATCCCATTGGTGCCGGTCGATACCCGTGGCATATTTCAGCACATGGTCGGTAATGGTCGCCCGGTCGATCAAGTCATCATGTGTCATTTTCGTCTCCAATCACGCGAGCAACGCCTTGCTTGCTGATATTGCTTCAAGCGCCCATTTTTCCGCGTCAAAATGTTGTCCGGGCGCATAGTGGGGCACTTCAATGTCAAGATCGACATGATCTCCCAAAAGATCAATTAGTGCGCTGAGCGGAAACATGCCCTCACCAGGGATCATCCGGTTCATCGCTTCCTCAACATAGTCATCGGATTTTCGAAAATGCGGGCCATCGCATATCTGGGCATAGCCGATGATCCGGGGATCAACGGCTTTGAGTTGTTCCAACGTTCCACCTGTCCGGAACAAATGCAGGGCGTCGATGGCGATTCTCAGATTGGTTTGGTTCATTGCCTCATGCAGTTTCACCGCTTTATCAAGACTGTCGCAGCCTTTCGCAAAGCCGGTAAACTCCAGGCCAATTTCCAGTCCCAAGCCCCGCGCCGTTTCACAAAGCGCGCCCAGTTGATCAGCGATGCGGGTGGAATCCGTTTCATGGATATGGGTGACGGCACGTTTGGCGCCCAATTTCGCAGCCAGCTCCAGCGCTCCGGTATATTCGATGGCATCAATCTCAGGCATGACCGGGAAATATTCGGCGTTGACGATAGAAACACCATGATCGGTGAGGAGGGATTGAAATTCTTCTGGATCACCGGCTGCTACAACCGGAAACATATTCTCACCGGCCTCTGTTTTAGGAGAGCTGGTAAACAGACAGATTTTCTTCAGACCCGCTTCTGCCGCGAACAGGACAAGTCCCGCCGGGCCACCTTGTGTCATTGTAATTTGATGGAGAGCCAAGTCGCGCATGATCCAAATTTAGCCCAATCCGCCATTATTGCACCTATGAATTTGGTGCACGGTGGCTCATCGGGCTAGTCAATATGCTAGGCTGTCTCCACGGCTGTCGCGATTAGATAGAGAGAGAAGAATCGACCACAACAAGGTCACTAAAGACAGGACAGGACCATGCTGAAAGAAGATATTGTCACTATCGCGGACGTGATCCGGCAACAGGCCAAGGATCAGGGTGATGGTCTGGTGTTCACCTTTGAAGGGGACGAGATGACCTATGCCCAACTGGACGCTGGTAGCAGCCGGGCCGCCAACGGGCTGACTTCGCTGGGCGCCAAGAAGGGCGACCGGATCGCCTATATGGGTAAAAACTCGCATCTCTATTTCGAGATTCTTCTGGGTGCGGCGAAGATCGGTGCGGTGATGACGCCGGTCAACTGGCGGCTGGCTGGCCCGGAAGTCACTTACATTGTCAACAATTGTCAGGCCAAAATCCTGTTCATTGGTCCTGAATTTGTCGATCTCGTGAAACAGATCAGACCGCAGTTCGAGTATGTTGACACCATCTTCTGCTCTGAAGAGGCGACTGAAGAATTTGCCAGCTATCCGGAATGGCGTGACGGGTTTTCGGATGTCGATCCGATGGTGCCCTGCGCGCCAGATGACGATGCGCTGCAGCTTTATACATCGGGAACAACCGGCCACCCCAAGGGGGCGATCATGACCGGTTATTCGATTTTCGGGGCGCGCTCCAAGCTTACGGATGACGATTTGGCCGACTGGCAGAAATCGCAACCGGGTGAGACCATGCTGCTTGCCATGCCCTGTTTTCACATCGGCGGTACTGGGTCCGGGCTAGGCAATATGTATAGCGGCGGTCATGCCATTGTCGTGCGGGAATATGATCCGGCACAGGCGCTCGATTTCATAGAGCAATATGGAATAAGCAAGATCTTCATGGTGCCGGCCGCGATCCAGATATTGCTGAATCATCCACGTGTGGGAGAAGTGGATTTCTCAAAACTCAAATATATCACCTATGGTGCTTCGCCCATTCCGCTCGAAATGATGAAGCAGAGCATAGATATGTTCGGCTGCGAATTTGTGCAGATGTACGGAATGACCGAGACATCGGGAACAATTGTCGCGCTCCCGCCAGAGGATCATGATCCGAATGGTAACGACAAAATGCGCTCGGTCGGGAAGCCGCTTCAGGGTGTGGAAGTGAAAATCATAGATGATGAGGGCAACATAGTGGCGGCACGCGAAGTGGGTGAGATTGCCACACGATCTTCGTTCAACATGAAAGGCTATTGGAACATGGCCGAAGCGACTGCAGCGACTATCGACAGCGACGGCTGGCTGCGCACCGGTGATGCAGGCTATTTTGACGAGGACGGCTATCTCTACATCCACGACCGGGTGAAGGACATGATCATCTCGGGCGGGGAGAATATCTATCCAGCCGAGGTTGAAAATGCAATCTATGGCCATCCGGCCATTGCAGACGTGGCGGTCATTGGCGTGCCTGACGAAAAATGGGGCGAGGCCGTGAAAGCCTGTGTCGTATTGAAAGACGGTGCAGAGATGGACGAAGCAGATTTGATTGCACATGCCCGGACCAATATTGCCGGCTTCAAATGTCCCAAGTCCGTGGACTTCATCCCGGAGCTACCGCGCAACCCGTCGGGTAAGATCCTGCGCCGTGAGTTGCGCGCACCCTATTGGGATGGCAAAGACCGGGCGGTTAACTAGATACTGATGGCCGAGGAGGATTTGCTTTGACGGATTGCGTATTACGGGAAGACCATGACGGATGGTCGATGCTGACGCTCAACAGGCCTGACAAGCTTAATGCACTGACCGTCGAGATGTTTCGCGAATTGCGAAGTCACGTTGCGGACTTGCGCAAGGATGATGCGATTGGCTGTGTCGTCATTCGTGGTGCAGGCAAGTGTTTTTCCGCCGGACATGATCTGAGCGATATCGCGGAGGGTGAAGAAGTGCCTTCGCGCGGCTGGCATTCCGAAACTCTTCGTTTGCTGGAAAAGCTTCCGAAACCGGTGATCGCGGCGGTGCACGGCCATTGCTATACCGGTGCGCTGGAAGTGGCGCTGGCGGCAGATTTCATTCTGGCGGCCGATAGCGCGCGTTTTGGGGATACCCATGCGAAATGGGCATTGACCCCGGTATGGGGCATGAGCCAGCGCCTGCCGCGCCGGGTCGGTATCGCAACGGCCAAGCGGCTGATGTTTACGGCCGATATGATAGATGCTGAGGAGGCCGTGCGTATCGGTCTGGCGGAATATGCCGTGCCGCTCGAGCAATTTGAGGATGAAATTGCTCAGCTGGCACAGAAAATTGTATCGAATTCTGGCTTCTCCCATGCTGCGAACAAGCGGCTCTTGGAGGCAACTGATGCTGGTCCGCTCGATGCGGGTCTGCAATGGGAAGTGATGGAAACAGAAGGCCATGGTCCCGACATGCATGACCGTATTTCGGCTTTTACCAAGAAATAGCGGTTTAAGGCGGTAACAATATATGTCGCGGGATTACGAGCACCCAATTGGGATGGAAAGGAGCAGGCGGTCAATTAAGATGTTAATCCTCTCCCCTTGAGGGAGAGGAACGCAGCTTAGAATTGAACGCGCTTGGTAAAGCCGCCATCGATAACGAGATGCGCACCGGTGGTGTAGCTTGATGCCGGGCTCGCGAGGAATACCACGCTGCGTGCGACATCATCGGCACCGCCAAAGTCACCAAGCGCAAAGCCTGCTTTGGTCATCTCGTAAAATTCAGGCATGCCTGCCTCGATTTGCGACCAGTTGCCGCCCGGGAATTTGATCGGACCTGGGGATACCATGTTGACGCGAATGCCTTTGGGACCGAGCGCTTGGCTGAGCTGGCTGCCATAGGTGATCAGTGCCGCCTTCATCGCGTTAAACGCTTGCGGTGCCACGAAAGTTTCAAAAGCTGCGGTCGATGACATGAAGATCACGCTGCCGTCGTCTGATTTTTCTAGATGGGGTTCAAGCACTTCCATCGCTTTGACCGCACCGATAATGTCGGTGTTGAATGTCATGTCCCAATCACCGGTTCCGCCAGCGCCGGATGAGCTGACGTTGTGGATGAAAATATCACAGCCACCCAGTTCGCCTGCTGCCTTTTCCAGCCATTTGGGATAACCTTCGGCATCGGTCATATCGAAGGCTTCGGCGAAAACCTTTCCACCATGCGCTTCCAACTCGCTTTTGGCCGCGGCCACTTGCTCGGCATTGCGAGAGAAAAACGCGACATCCGCGCCTTCTTTGGCGAAATGCTCCAAAGCTGCGCGACCCAGTCCGCGGCTACCGCCGGTGAGAATAACTTTTTTGCCCTTCAGTCCTAAATCCATTTTGCTCTCCTTTTAAAAATTGGGGTTTGATTGGCGTCTAAATCTTTCGTCTAGAATTTGGCTATTGCTGGCTGACAGCACCATTTGATCCCGCGGCGCAGCAGGTCATAGATAATCGGCTGTTGCCAACCGGAACGGTCCACTTCAGGCCACCAATCGAGGACTGGATCCATATCATAATGGCCGCGGCAATGGCCCATGGTCAGATAGAGCACGGCTCCTTCACCCATCTTGCGAACGTAGAAGACCGGGTGGCGGCTCTTCTTGATATCGCTGTGGACGAAGCCGCTAATATCATCCTCGCCATTATATTCCGTGTCGAGCAGCACGTCGATTTCGGCGCGAGTTTCGACCAGATATTGCTCATCAATGGTCTCAAAACTGGGAATCCCCTTGACCAGCGGATGATCCGGCTGCGCATTGTCGACGGTGAACGGGATGATCGGTGGATGCGATAGAAACCGGCTGCCTAATGTGTCGACGAATGTCGGCATATCGTCCGGTGCATCGACCCGGCCATCTTCCAGGAACTTCAATACGCTGTTGGTTCCGTGCAGCGCAAAATATTGACCGCCGCCATTCACGAAATCCTGAATATTTTTCTGCGCCGCTTCACTGGGGAGTAGATCGCAGGTGTAACTGATCAGGATATCGGCATTTTTGATTGCCTCGATATTTTCATAATCTTCAAAGACCCTCGCACGGATGCGGTCATCCTCGGCGAGCAGCTTCAATATTTCGAGCCGGGCAAAATCGATATCATGATATTTGCCAGCAGCAACCAATACGCATTTGATCGGTTTCTGGTCGGGCCGGCGCTCTGGTGGAGTTTCACTCATATTCTATTCTTTTCCTATTACCGGATTGGTCACGCCATCCCAATCGAGATGGGCTTGCCGCATGGCCGCAAAGCCGTCGAGCCCCGCTTGCGGGATTTGCAGATATTCGATGACCGTGCCGGGCCCGCCGCCATAGTCCGCGTAGAAAGCGCCGCCAACGCCGCCGGGCAGGCTAACTTCCTGAATGATCTCTCCGCCCTTCTTTTCGGTTATCTGCCGTGCCTCTGCCAGATCATCGACGATGATACACAGATGCTGAACCCCTTGCAGACCCTTTGCGCGCCAGTCCTTGAACATCGAGGGCGCATCATTGTCGGGCCGGATCATTTCAACTTGCACATCGCCCCAATAGCCAATGGCCATGGAAAACTGAATGTCTGAAGGCTCACCGCGATATTTGACATTCTCGACCTGCACCCCCTCGGTGTGGAAAAACGGACCAGCGCCCATTTTCTGCGTCCAATAGTCAAGCGCAGCGTCATAATCTTTCGGCACATAGCTGATCTGCATGATCGTGCCGAGTTTGGCGAGAGTTGCGGGGTTTCCGGTCATTCTGCGCCGCGCCAGATCTCGGCTGAGGGCCGTTCTTCCATCATGGCCGCAAAGCGCGCCAGATTGTCGGTGCCTTCCGGCAATGTCCATCCCACCGTACCGCCAAATTTGATGAAGCAGAAGGCGACCAGATCAGCGAGTGTTAACTTGCCGTGACAGATATGGTCTTTGTCCCCCAATTGACCATCTAGCCAGATCCAATGCTTGTCGGACATGGCCGACAGTTCGGCTGCAGCTTCGGCGCTGACAACATTCATCCGCGGCTCGAACATGGGTCGCCCGCCGCCACCGCGAAAGCCTAGTGTCATCGGAACCGCAATTTCCTGATCGATCCGCCGGGCCCAACGCCGGGTTTCCGCGCGCTCTTCGGCGGTCGATCCGATGAGTACGGGATCCGGTTTTGTCTCCTCGAGATACTCGCAGATCACTGTCGATTCGCTCAGCAATGTCCCATCATCCAGTTCCAGTGTCGGCGTGGTCTGCATGACATTTTTCTGGGCATAATCGTCGCTGCGGTTTTCGCCGGTGATGATATCAAGATGAATCCGTTCCACCTCAATGCCCTTTTCAACCAGAAACATGCGAACGAGCCGAGGATTGGGACCAAGGCTGGAATAAAGTTTCACGGGTTTGCTCTCCTTTTTTTCGGCAGACTCAAAACCTGCTTCTTGCAGAGCAAGATACACAGGTAAGCGGACCGAACGGTCCTCTCAAAAGCACTAGGTTATATTGCCGGTTTCGCCTTGCAGAAAATTCAACTGAACAAGCATGAGGCTGCCAGATTCACTAGTGGAGTTTGCCAGTTCTTGCGGTAGTCTGATCGCAAATAAGTTTAGTTTTCAGGAGAAGATAATGGTCGAGACGTTAACGGGTCACAATCGGTCAAACGGTATTTCCTACACGGAGTTGCTGGAAGGCGACAAAGTGCGTGCTCCCGAAGTATATTTTGAAGAATCTCCGATGGAGCCCGGCCTGACAGAAGTGGAGGTCAGCCGGTACTGGACGAAAGAAGAGCATGACCGCGAGGTGAAAATGCTCTGGAAACGCGTCTGGCAAATGGCTTGCCACAAGGATGATATCAAGGATGTCGGTGACACCCATGTCTACGATATTGCAGGACTGTCGTTCATCGTTGTGCGTGTCTCTGAAGACGAAATTAAAGCCTATCCCAACAGCTGTATGCACCGCGGCCGTGCGATTTGCGACAATCATAAAAAGGGCCAGAAGGCACTGCGTTGTCCGTTCCATGGCTGGTCGTGGGAATTAGACGGGAAGCTGAAAGAGGTGCCATGCCAGTGGGATTTCCCGAGCGTCAGTGAAGAAACCCATAGCCTGAAAGAAGTGCGCGTTGGCGAGTGGGGTGGATTTGTCTTTATCAATCCCGATCCAAATTGCGAGCCGTTGGAAGACTTTCTGGGCGATCTCGATCGGCATTTCCAGATTCCGTTCGAGCGGCGCTATAAAGCGGCGCATATGATCAAGCGGCTTCCGTGCAACTGGAAAATTGCGCAGGAAGCTTTCATGGAATCCTATCATGTGGTCGGTACGCATCCCGAATTGATGCCGGCCTTTGCCGATGCGAACAGCAAATATGACGTTTGGCACAATGTGTCGCGCGCAATGTCCGCGCACGGTGCGCCAAGCCCGCATACTGATCTTGAAAATCCCGATCCGACAGCTTTTCCGGATCAAAAGGCGTTTCAAAGTTTTATCCATCCGATCAGCAAGCACACGTTCAAACGGCTGGAAGAAAACCGGGTCGAGGTCTCTTTACCCAATGGCAAAAGCGGCATTTTCGATATGGAAGCCAATTATATCGAAGGCGATTTGAAATCGGCTGATCCTCATATGTGCAATTGGATCGGCGGTAAAATCGCACCGGAAGAGGAAGATATGCCGATGGTGTTCACTGACGTCTCTGCACATATGATGCGGGACGAGGCAGCGCAGGCCCGGCGCGAAGAAATGCGTCCGACATGGGGCGATGATGTTGACAAGATCAGTGACGCCGATCTCACAGACGCCATCTTCTACAGTGTGTTTCCGAATATGAGCCCCTGGGCGGATTTCAATCCGATCTTTTATCGCTTCCGCCCCGATGGTGATAATCCTGAGCAATCATTGCATGAGGTCATGTTCATGGTGGCCTTGCCCGAAGGCGCCGAACGCCCTGAGCCGGCAAAATGCACGTTCCTTGATTTGCACGATGATTATACGGAAGCGACCGAGTTCGGCAGCTATTTGAACAAGGTGTTCAATCAGGATTATATCAATCACAAGGCCATGCAGAAGGGCGTAAAAAATCAACCGCACGGTGTTTCTATCTTCGCCCAATATCAGGAAAGCAAGATCCGTCATTTCCATGAAACACTGGAAAAATGGCTGACGAGTAAGGAGCCACCCAAAAGTCCCAAGCTCGAGGCGGCTGAATAGCGCCTTGGAGTCTGTACCGGAAGGATTTGCACCGGCGACATTTTCCAGCGGTTTTCTGGATGTTGCCGGTCCATATTTCACCCGCAAAGAGGCAGATCACATCGCCGTTGGTATCCGGATATCGGAAGGGCATTTGAACGGTATCCAGGTTGCGCATGGCGGTGTGCTTACGACCTTGGCCGATGTGGCTCTCAGCTACCAATTATTCGTTAGCGAAAAACCGCGATTGCCCATCGCCACAATCAACCTCAATACGAATTTCCTTAGCGGCGCAAAACTGGACGATTGGGTCGTGGCCCATGCGCATATCGACCGCAAGGGCAAGCGGACCGCCTATTGCCATGGCGAAATTATTGCCGGTGAGCGATTATTGATGACGATGACCGGGGTTTTCGCGCTGCTGCGAAAATAGCAGACTAGTCGGTCGCCCCGAGATAGCCGAGCTGGCCAGCTTTGAAAATCGTCTGACCGCGATTGACGCTGTTCAATTTCTGCCCGGCACGATTGACGTGATAGCGGATCGTTGCATGGCTGAGCGACAGGATCATGCTGATCTCCTTGTCGGTTTTGCCGATGGCGGCCCAATGCAGGCATTCCGCTTCGCGTTTGGACAGGATGCAATTGGTCGGCATCCTGTGTTTCTTGCGCATCGCCAGCACATAGCCGGTGACAAAGCGGCTGGTGACGATGGATAGAAAATCCGAGTATATACGATAAGGTTCACTCAGATCAGTGACGCTATAATCTATTGGTGTAAAGCTGACCGCAGCGATCTGACCGAATGGCAGGTGAACCGGAATCAAGATAGCGGATTTGGCAGTCGCACCGGTTTCGTAAAAATCCTTAAGGTCAATCTCGTCCAGATATTCGTTTTGCCAATGGCCATGAAAGCCATCGGCATTGCACCAGATTGGCTCGCTTTCATAACGGCAGGCGCGGGGCAGGGGCGAACTGAGTGCCAGCCTGGTATCTTCCCACCAGCGCTCGCCTTCGGCGACCCAGCCGAAAATATCCTTGTTGATAAGTTCACCCTCGGCATCGACCAAATGGGCTTTTGACGAGATATCCGCGCTTACGGCAATGCGAAAGCCATAGGATTGTGCGATCTTGTGGATTGCTTCTGCAGCAGACCTGATTTCCCCCGCGTTAGTGATAGTAACGCTGTCCACATTCCGGCGAAATGTAGCCTTTGAAACATCAGGTATTTCCGCGACGAAATTCTCAGCCATAGTAACGCTCGTCCTCCCAGGAGCCCTTATTTGGACTCTCGATTTGCGTCACTTGTCGCGTTGTTTGGTTTTGCAGTCAACCAAACATTACTATTAATATTGGTAGGGCTTTCGCCAGCCGCCTTCGCGGATGCTTATTCAATCGTACCGATTAACTCGCCAACCGGATATTCTTCTCCTGTCGTATCGATCAGGATTTTGAGTTTTCCGGTGGCAGGAGATTCAACTTCCTGTGTCGATTTATCATTTTCCAGGGCATAGATTTCCTGCCCCTCGGTCACGTCGGAACCATCGGGTACAAGCCATTCTGCCAGCGTCCCGACTTCCATGCTGAAACCCAGTTTTGGTATGCGTATTTCAGTAGCCATTTTCACCCCAATATTTTGCGAATTTCGCGTTCGATATCGTCTTCGCTGAACATCCATGCTTTCTCGATAGCGGGGGAGAAAGGCACTGGCGCATAGCCAGATCCGACCCGGCCGACAGGCGCTTTGAGTTCAGAGAATAATTCTTCGTGAATGCGTGAAGAAATTTCCGCACCGGTGCCAAAATTCTTCACGGCTTCATGGACGACCACGGCAGCCTTGGTCTTGGCGACACTTTTCAGCACAGTTTCTTCGTCGAAAGGCGCTATTGTACGCAGATCGACCACTTCACAGGAAATCCCTTCGCTTGCGAGCTTTTCGGCAACCGCATGGGACGCGCCGACACCTCGCCCATAGGTGATCAGGCTGACGTCAGTTCCTTCCCGCGGAATCGATGCCTTGCCCAATGGGACAACATGGTCGGGTGCAGGAGCAGGGCCCTTGGTGAAATATGTTGGCGTATTCTCGATAAAGATTACCGGATTATCATCCATAATCGACGAGTAGAGCAGACCATAAGCGTCCGCTGGATTGGATGCTGCGACAACCTTCAGGCCAGGGACATGTGCCAGCCATGCTTCCAGCATATCACTATGCTGCCCGCCAAGGCCGGTGCCGGCACCGGTGGTGGTCCGGATGGTGAGCGGTACGCTGGTCTGTCCACCGGACATGAAACGCAGCTTGGCCGCATGATTCACAATCTGATCCATCGCCACGGTAATGAAATTCATCAACATGATTTCTGCCACAGGGCGATAGCCAACAAGTGCCGAGCCGACGGCGGCGCCGACAATTGCCTGCTCCGAAATCGGCGTCGAGCGGACCCGGTCTGTTCCATATTGAGCAGACAGGCCAGCCGTGACTTTGAACACTCCGCCGCCCTGTTCGTCCGCAATATCTTCGCCGAGCAGAATGACTTTGTCGTCATCTGCCATGGCCTTGTTCATCGCCATGTTACAAGCTTGGGCGAACATGATTTCTGCTGGCTTCTCACTCATGCTGCAATCTCCACGTCGAGAACATCGATGCGATATTCATCGCCTGGAGGATATGGCGCGTCGAGCGCAAATTGGGCAGCTTCTTCAATCGTCGCCGCATTTTTGGCTTCAATAGCTGCGATATCTGTCTCACTGATCTGCATATCGAGCAGCTGCTGGCGGAGGATCGGCATTGGATCGTCTTTCAGCGCCTGCTCCATTTCTTCTTCGGGGATATAGTGGCTGGTATCGCCCAGCAGGTGCCCGTGAAAACGGAATGTCATTGCCTCGATCAATGTCGGTCCGTTTCCGGCGCGTGCATATTCGACGGCCTCTTTTGCTGCGGCATACATTTCGCTGGCGTCATTGCCATTGACCCGCACAGACCGCAGGCCAAGGCCATCGCCGCGCTGCTTGATGGTTTCGGATCCCGTGGTGTCGCGCATATGGGTATGCTCACCATAATGATTGTTCTGACACAGGAATATTACCGGCAGTTTCCAGATCTGCGCCATGTTCAGGCCTTCGTGGAATGCACCGATATTGGAGGCGCCATCGCCAAAGCAGCAGACCGTTACCTTGCCATCTTTTTCCAGCTGGCTCGCCAGTCCCAGACCATTGGCGATCGGTATGCCCGATCCGACAATGCCTGTCGTCACCATCACTCCGGTTTCGGGATGAGTAATATGCATTGGGCCGCCCTTGCCCTTGCAGGTTCCTGCCATCTTACCGGCAAACTCGGCCCAAAGGTCTTTTGAAGGAATGCCTTTGGCTAGCTGGTCGTGCAGACCGCGATAGATTGTGACGAGATAATCTTCCTGATTGACCGCCGCCATCATTGCGGCAGAGACCACTTCCTGTCCGCGCACGGGATAATAGACGATTTGCAATTGTCCGGCGCCGATCATTTTACGGAATTTGATGTCCGACTGCATGATCAGGTCGGCTCGGGTAAAGATGTCAATCAGCACATCTTTGTCTGCCATCTGTGTATCGCTCAAGGCTTCGCTCCTTTAATGATTACCCTCTGCCGGGGAATTTGCTCTAAAATCTACATAGCGCAGGCAGGGGTACTCGCCACTATTGTTATAGGGAGTAGGGCCTTTTTCAGCTTGTGCCAGGACCGCCCAGATCAAGCGCTTGCGCCTGTGGAATAGTGGCCCAGAAATCCGGGTCATGCCCATAGAAAATTCGCGCTCCGTCTCTTTGTAACTGCGATAGTTTTTCCAGTGACCCACGATATTGATCCACATTATAGCAATGATCGGGCAGATGCATCTTGTCCAGCGAACGCCGCATGTTGCAGCAATCGGCAGCAAGCACTGCCTCGCCGGTTGCAGTCTTCACTCGAACTGATTGATGGCCGGGCGTGTGACCTGCGGTTGGAAAAATGACGACAGTGCCGTCACCAAACAGGTCAAGTTCACCGGCGATGCGTTTAACCGGCTGACCGGTGTCAAAGTCCTGCAGGTCATAAGCAGTATCTTCACCAGTCATGCCAAAATCCCATTCCTGACCTTGCACGATGATGGTGGCATCGGGAATCAGCGCGTTGCCACCGGCATGGTCGATATGGAGATGCGAGTTGATGACATAGTCGATCTGTGCCGGATCAATGTCGAGCGCACGCAATCGATCGGCAACGCTTTCTCCCCGCGGCATATCAACAATCTTGCCGAGTCCTTTTTCCATTCCGACAAACCGGTCGCTGAAGCCGGTATCGAAGAGCACCAGACCGCCGGGATGATCGATCAGGAAGACGCAGGCCGGGACTTTGGCCTTGCCCGGCTCGCCGTCCAGAAAGAAGCTCATCGGCAGGGTGATATAGCCGCAGGTAAAGGCGTAGAGCAGGACGCCTTCATCATTACTGGTCCTCATGTTGGTTCTCCTCCCCCTGAATAATATCAGATTGTCATGCTTCTGGTTTTATCGCCAGTGTCTGAGTCGTACCGGTTACGGAATAGATGGTTTCCATCCCTGGCCGCGCACCGCCGCCAACAACTGTAATGCCGCTCGGTATTTCCATGTCGCTGACCGCGAAGCCATGGCGGGGCTGACCAAGAGGCTCTCCAGAAGACCATTGCATGGTTTCAAGATTCAATATGTGACGATCAGCAAGGACCTTTCCGGCGCTGAGCGACTCGCCTCCAAATATATGAAGTCGGTTGCCATCGACAAAGGCGCCATGGCCGCCGCGCCCGATGGGCATGTCTGGCAGACTCTCCCAACGGTCTTCGGTTAAATGATAGACGTCTACCTGCGTCATCTCGGTGCCATTTGCGGCGCTGCGTCCACCGGTGATATATAACAACGGCCCGGAACGAGCGATGGCATGGGAATGGCGCGCCATCGGCATCGGCTGCACGGCTGACCATGTGTCGGCCGCAATATCGTAGCGCCACATGGTGTCGAGATCTTTTCCGTTGTCCTGCCCGCCAACCAGATAGAGCGCGCCGCCAAAGTGGGTCATTGCATGTTGGCCGACTGGATGCGGCAGCTTGCTGATTTCGGTCCAGCTGCCAGTCGCAGGATCATGGCGAAAAAGACCGGCCTCTTGATCCGCCTCAAACGGCAACGCGACATATCCTCCCGAAGCATAAACATGCTTGTCATCGGCCGCCATCGCCACATGATGCAGCGCCCGTGGAAGTTTGCCGCAGGCCGACCAGCCGCCCGATTTCAAGTCCAGCGTTTCGCAGCTGTCGAGTACCCGGAACAGTCCGATACCGCCAGCGACATAGAGTTGACCGTCGAGCGTTGTTGCGTGAATTTCGGAACGCGCTTCGTTCATTCCGTCGTTCCAGCCGAGCGAGGTTCGAGCCAGAAAACCGGCGCCGATGACCAGAAGGATCAGCACGAGCGTGGAGACGAGAAATTTCTTCATGGAAGCGATATGCCATAGTATCGGGAAATCGCCACCCCTCGGCTGCTATCAAAGCTGCCAGTTATATCATGGACCATAGGTGATCTATCAGGCTGCAAATATTGCGTAACGGGAGAAGATAATGACCGACAACAGACAGTGGCTGATCAACGGACGTCCCAAAGGCCGCGGGTTGGTGGACGATGATTTCAAGAAAGTCGTGACACCCGTTCCGGAAGTTGCCGAAGGTCATGTGCTGGTCAAGAACGAGATTCTCGGTTTCGACCCCGCGCAAAAAGGCTGGATGGAAAATATCGGCGGCTATGTCGCGCCGACTGAGATTGGTGAGGTCATGCGCGGAAGCGGTGTTGGCACCGTGGTCGAATCACGCGATCCGAAATTTGCGGCTGGTGACAAGGTCATGGGCATGCTGCGCTGGCAGGATTATGCCATGGTTCCCGGCAGCGAATTGAACAAGGTTCCCGATGATGAATTGCTGGGCGCGAATCTCGGCGCGCTGGGAACAACCGGTATGACGGCCTATTTCGGCCTGCTCAAACACGGCCGGCCACAACCGGGCGACACATTGGTGGTCTCGGGTGCAGCGGGTGCAACTGGCTCGATGGTCGGACAGATTGGCAAAATTGCCGGATGCCGCACCATTGGTATCGCAGGCGGCAAGGAAAAATGTGACTGGCTGACCCAGGATGTCGGCTATGATCATGCGATTGATTATAAAAATGACGATGTTCGCGCGAAACTGAAAGAGCTGTGCAACCAGTCGATCAATGTCTTCTATGACAATGTCGGTGGCAGCATTTTGAATGACGCGTTATCCCACATCGCCATGCACGCCCGGGTGGTGATTTGCGGCGGAATTTCCCGCTATGAAAAAGGTGATATGCCAGCCGGTCCGGAAAATTATTTCAATCTGATCTTCAAGCGCGGGACAATGTCCGGCTTTATCGTGCTCGATTATATGAGCGAATATCCCGAAGCGCAAAAACGGATGCGTCAGTGGATCAAGGAAGGAAAAATCACCTTCAAGGAAGACATTCAGGAAGGTTTCGACAATATTCCCAATACGCTGAAGCGGCTGTTTGCAGGCCAGAATTTCGGTAAGCAAATGTTGCGGCTCGACTAACGCGCTACTGGGCTGGTTCTTCCTTCGGGCTAACTATTTGCGCAGTGCCAGCCTTTCGCAGTCTGCAATATGACGGTTTGATTACGAGAGGGAAATTATGAGCGATCTGGAACAGTTCCGCGCGGAAACACGGGCTTGGCTGGCAGAAAACTGCCCGGAAGAAATGCGCGATGGTGACATTACGGCAGAGAATCAATGCTGGGGTGGTCGCCAATGGGAGTTCCAGTCCGATGCCCAAAAACGCTGGTTCGAAGCGGCTTTGGCCAAAGGCTATACGGTTCCAACCTGGCCCAAGGAATATGGCGGTGCCGGCCTGTCAGCGGACGAAGCTAAGATTCTTACCGAAGAGCGCGACCGGATCAACGCGCGCAAACCGCTCAGCAACTTTGGGATATCCATGCTCGGCCCCGCTTTGCTGGCCTTTGGTACGCACGAACAGAAGCTGATGCACTTGGGAGCAATCGCTCGCGGTGAAATCCGCTGGTGTCAGGGCTATTCGGAGCCGGGTGCAGGTTCTGATCTGGCTTCGCTCAAAACCAAATGCGAGGACAAGGGCGATCACTGGCTGATCAATGGCCAGAAAATCTGGACCTCCAATGCCGATATTTCCGACTGGATATTCTGCTTGGTCCGTACCGATGCTGACGCGCCGAAACATAAGGGCATTACTTTCATTCTGATCGATATGGCGAGTGAGGGGATTAGCGTGAAGCCGATCATCCTGATCTCTGGTCATTCGCCCTTTTGCGAGACTTTCTTTGATGATGTGAAAGTTCCGAAAGCCTATGGTGACGATAACCTATCGGTCGTTGGCGAGGTTAATCGCGGCTGGGATGTGGCGAAAAACCTGTTGGTGCACGAACGCGGTATGCTGGGCACGATGTCGCCGCTGCGCGGGGCTACCGGGCCTGAAAATCTTGGTGGCTATGCGGCAGGAGAAATTGGCGTGGATGCAACCGGGCGGCTGGATGATCCATCTCTGCGGCAAAAAATTGCCCAGGCCGAAATTGATGACTGGGCCTATAATCTGACGGTTGAGCGGCTGAATGACGAGGCCAATGCTGGAAACGGGCTGGGAGCAAAATCTTCCATGCTGAAATATGCAGCGTCTGAGCTGACCAAGAAAGGTAGCCAGCTGCGCATGGACATCGGCGGAACCGATGCGGCGACCATTGGTCCTGATGGCATTGAATATGGCAGCCTGGCCAACACGTGGCTCTACAATCGCGCCTATTCCATCCTTGGCGGCACGACCGAAGTTCAACTCAACATCATTTCCAAGCGGGTCTTGGAATTGCCCAGCGCGTAAGAAGGCGAGATAGATATGTCCCTAATTCTCACCGAAGAACAGGAAATGTTGCAAGACGCAGCCAATGGGTTTTTGACCGAAAATGCGCCTGTTGCTGCGTTTCGTGAGGTTAGGGATAGCAAGAATCCGGATGGTTTTTGCCGGGACTTGTGGAAAGAAATGGCCGACATGGGCTGGGCCGGAATCATCGTGGACGAGGAATTTGGCGGCAGCGAATTTGGCTATGTCGGCGCCGGTGTTCTGGCCGAACAAATGGGCCGGAACCTCACCGCTTCGCCATTTTTCTCGACTTCTGTCTTGGGCGCAACCGCTGTGCAGCGTTACGGCACTGCCAAGCAGAAAGAGCAGCATCTGGGCTCAATTTGCGATGGTTCGACGCTCTTCGCGCTGGCCGTTGATGAAGGGCCGCGCCACCACCCCGAGCATATCGAGTTTGCCGCCACCCCGCACGGCAATGGCTATAAACTATCTGGCGCGAAGACTTTCGTCGCGGACGGCCATGTCGCCGACAAATTGATTATCGCGGCCCGCACTTCGGGTGAAGCCAATGATCCATCGGGCATCACATTATTTCTGGTTGATGCGGATGCGGAAGAGATTGATCGCACGCACACGCCGATGATCGACAGTCGTAATGCAGCGAATATCAAGGTCGATGGCCTTGAGGTTACGGGCGATGATATATTGGGTGAAGTCGACAAGGGTTATGAAGCCCTGGAAGGTATTTTGTCCGCCGGCCGTGCGGTATTGGGCGCCGAAATGTCAGGATCGTCACAACAGGCCTTTGCGATTACCACCGATTATCTGAAAGAACGCGAGCAATTTGGTCAGAAAATCGGTTCGTTCCAGGGATTGCAGCACCGCGCCGCGCATCTCGCGACCGAGATAGAGATGACCAAATCAGCAGTGCTCAAATCCCTGCAATTGCTTGACGATGATTTTGAAAGCGCATCGGCCACCTGTTCCATGGCGAAAGCCAAATCGGGCATGACCGCGCAACTATCCACCCAGGAGGCAATCCAGATGCATGGCGGCATTGGCGTGACCGACGAATATGATGTCGGCCTTTATTTCAAACGCGTCCATGTCGCCCAGCAGATGTTTGGCGATGCCGGTTTCCATGCAGATCGGCTGGCGAAACGCTCCGGCTATTGACCCTTTGAAAGACGGCTTAACCTTCGCTCATCGTTATATTTGGAGGTCCGAAATGCGCCGTCATTTTCTCAACTTTACCGGCCTCGTCAAATTCAAAAATATCGATCACTTCCACGATGAGGACCTTGCCGTCCCCTTGGCCAATCTCCGCGCGAAACGGGAAGGCTGCGGCCTTCGCGCTTATCCTTATGCTGTCAGTCAGGTCGACTTTCGCGCCGCCGGAAAAGGCATTTTGATAAAATGTCAGAATCTCGGAGCCAGTTTTCGGTTCTGTTCCGGCAGGATCTTCGACAGCGGCATTGTCCGCATAAATTTCCATCACCGCGTGCATGTCCCCGGCATTAATCGCCGCCAGATAGCGGTTGACGATCTCAGTCATATGTTCGGGCGTTGGCATCAGGCTTCCTTTCTGAACTATGGCGTGAATAATAGAGGCGCTTATTGGGCACAGGCGTCTCCCTAATTTGATAGGGATTTGAGGAGAGATGATATGACAGGGCGTTTGCAAGGAAAAGCGGCGATTATTACCGGCGGTGCATCTGGCATTGGCGCCGCGATGGTGAAACGCTTTGCCGAAGAGGGTGCACAAGTGCTCTCCAGCGATGTTCAGGTGGAGCTTGGCCAAAAGGTCGCCGATGAAGCCGGAGCGCTTTTCATGGAACAGGATGTTTCGGGCGAGGCGGGCTGGCAGGCGGTGATGGCCACGGCGCAATCGGAATTTGGCCGCCTCGATATTCTCGTCAACAATGCGGGGATCGTAGCGGCAAAATCGATCGAGGAAATTGATCTCGAAAGCTGGCACCATTTGCTCGGCATCAATCTGACCGGCGTGATGCTTGGGTGTCAGAATGCGATTAAGGCGATGAAGCAGAATCCCGGTGGATCATCGGGCTCGATCATCAATATCGCCTCGACATCGGCCTTTGCAGCGCTTCCGGGAGATGTCACCTATACGGCATCCAAAAGCGCGGTGCGCATGCTGACCCGGTCTGTGGCAGTGCACTGCGCGCAATCCGGCCTGAACATTCGCTGCAACAACATCGTGCCGGGCGGCACTCATACCGGGATTATCGATGCCGCCAAAGAGGTCGTGCCGGACATCTATGACCGGGTTGCCGCCATGTCGCCGATGAACCGCATGGGCGAGGGCGCGGATATGGCTGGTGCGGCAGTCTATTTGGCGAGTGAGGACGCGGCTTTCGTTACCGGCAGCGACCTGTTGGTTGACGGCGGAATGCTCGCTGTCCATCCCGGTTACTGAAGACATAACCTAGCCGTTTTGCCAGTTATTGAGCACCATGCTTTGCCCTAATGTCGCCAGCAATAAAGGAGAGGGCGAATGAACGCGCAGCCAATTGCAGATAATCTGTTCACCGACGACAATATGACCGCTCTGGTTGGCGCGCGAAATAAGCAGACGGGTCATATATCTTTCCCGCTGCCGTTGACGCCCAATGACGATATCGAGCCGATAGCGCTGGCTTCGCGGGGTACCGTGTGGACTTATACGGTGCAGCGCTTTCCGCCCAAAACGCCTTATGCCGGCCCGGCTGATCCTGAAAATTTCAAGCCTTATATCGTCGCCTATGTCTCGCTACCGGGCCAGACAATGGTGGAATCGCGGCTAACGGGTGTTGAACCGGAAGATGTTAAAATCGGAATGGAAGTGGAGCTGACCGCCATCCCGCTGGACCCGGATGCGCCAGCGAGCGAGCAAAAGATGATCCACGCTTTCCAGCCTGTTTGAGGAGAAATTGCAATGAGCGACGTATGCATAGTAGGCGCGGGTATCCATCCCTTTGGCCGGACCGAAGGCCGTGATGGCATGGATCAGGGCGTCTATGCCGTAAGACAGGCATTGGCCGATACCGGCATAGCCTGGGAAGATGTTGAATTTGCTTTTGGCGGCTCGGCCGCCTCTGGCGCTGCTGATACCATGGTGTCGAAGCTGGGGTTGACCGGTATCCAGTTTATCAATGTTTCTAACGGATGTGCCACGGGCGGATCGGCGCTGAACGCTGCGGCGAGTGCGATCAAATCAGGTGAATATGAGATTGGCATGGCCGTCGGTTTCGACAAGCACCCCCGAGGCGCGTTTAACGCGGACCCGGGCGCCTATGGGTTACCTAACTGGTATGGTGAAGCTGGCTATATGCTGACAACACAGTTTTTCGGCGCGAAGATCATGCGTTATCTGCACGAAAATGATTTGAGCCGGGAAGCGCTGGGACGGGTTTCGGAAAAAGCCTTTCGCAATGGCGCGAAGACGGACCATGCGTGGCGGCGTAGCGAGGTGGATCTCGAAACCATCATGAATGCGCCGATGATCAGCGATCCGCTGAACAAATATATGTTCTGTTCGCCGGCTGAAGGGGCGGTGGCCCTGATCCTCGCCAGCGAGAAAAAGGCGAAGGAATTGGGCGGACCGATGATCCGGCTGAAAACTTCGGTCATGCGTACACGGCCGCCCGGATCGTTTGAGGTATTCGCTGCATCTATTGATAATGAAAGAGGCGGGACCGCAACTGAAATCGCTGCCAAGGCGGCCTTTGAACAGGCGGGCATGGGACCGGAAGATATTGATGTCGCACAGCTTCAGGATACCGAATCCGGCGCAGAGATTATGCACATGGCGGAAAACGGCTTTTGTCCCCATGGCGATCAGGAGAAATGGCTGATCGAGGGACGGACCGAGATAAACGGGGCCTTGCCTGTTAATACCGATGGCGGCTGTCTGGCTTGCGGAGAGCCGATTGGTGCTTCCGGATTGCGGCAAGTCTATGAAAATGTCGTGCAGCTGCGTGGGACTGCCGGGGAGCGGCAGGTGCCGGGCGATCCGAAGACCGCTTACACACAAGTTTACGGCGCGCCGGGTGTCTCGGCTGTGACGATATTGCAGCGTTAGCCATATTGACAGAAAGTGCGGAGCACGTTGCTAAAATATCTAAGGAAAACCATTGAACCACGAAATCAGCGCCGAAGCCCGGACCATTGCCGACAAAGTAGAAGCCTTCGTCCGCGATAAAATCTTTGCCTATGAAAAAGACCCGCGCTGCGAGGATCATGGGCCGACCGACGAACTGGTTCAGGAAATGCGCGCTCTCGCAAGGGAAGCCGGTGTCCTGACGCCGCATATTCGCGAAGATGGCAGCCATTTGACCCATCTCGAAACGGCTCTGGTATTACGCAAATCCGGCCTGTCCCCGCTCGGACCACTGGCGGTCAACACGTTCGCGCCGGATGAAGGCAATATGTATCTGCTCGGCAAATGCGCATCGCCGGAGCAGAAAGAGCACTTTCTCAAACCACTTGTTGAGGGTGTCACGCGATCAGCCTTTTTCATGACAGAGCCGGCCAGTGAAAATGGTGCCGGTTCTGACCCGATGATGATGCAGACCACCGCCAAGCCGGATGGCAATCACTGGGTTATCAACGGCCGCAAGACCTTCATTACTGGCGCCAAAGGTGCGACTGTCGGGATTGTCATGGCGAAATCTGACGACGGCGCCTGCATGTTCCTTGTCGATCTGCCCGATCCGGCCATAACCATCGAGCGCGTCCTCGATACGATCGACAGTTCCATGCCCGGCAGCCATTCGGTTGTGAATATCGACAATTTGCGTGTGCCTGCTGACCAGATGCTGGGTGAAAGCGGTGAAGGCTTCAAATATGCGCAGGTCCGCCTGGCACCGGCGCGGCTTACTCATTGTATGCGCTGGCTCGGCTGCTGTGACCGGGCGCAGGAAATTGCCACCGACTATGCCTGCAAGCGGATGGCTTTTGGTAAGCCGCTGGTTGACCATGAAGGCGTGGGATTCATGCTGGCGGAAAACCAGATTGATCTGAAGCAGGCGGAGCTGATGATCGACTGGTGCGCGAAGGTTCTTGATACCGGTGATATTGGCACCACCGAAAGTTCGATGGCGAAAGTCGCGGTGTCCGAAGCCTTGTTCCGCATTGCCGACAAATGCGTGCAGGTCATGGGCGGCACCGGCCTCAGTCAGGACACGGTTGTTGAGCAGGTCTTCCGCGAAGTGCGTGCATTCCGTGTTTATGATGGCCCGACCGAAGTGCATAAATGGTCGCTCGCCAAGAAAATCAAGAAATCCCAAAAGATTTGAGCAGAGGAAATCCGATGACCAAGAACCGCAAATTCACTCTTGTCAGTCGCCCTGATGGCGAACCCAAGCCGAGCGATTTCGCGCTGGTGGAAGAAGATTTGCCCGAACTGGAGGATGGTTCGTTTCTCGTTCGCAACCACTATATCTCGCTCGATCCGGCACAGCGCGGATGGATGAGCGATGCAGAAAGCTATATGCCTCCAATAGCTTTAGGCGCTGCGGTGACGGCGAGCGCCGTGGGCCGTGTCCATGCCTCAAAAAATCCCGATTTTCCGGAAGGACAATGGGTTGTCGGCCTTGCCGCCATGGAGGAATATTCGGTGGTTCAAGCGGGTGGCTTTACCGCACCTGTTGATGCATCGCTGGTTCCGTCGCCGACCAATTTCCTCTCGGTCTTGGGCGCTGTTGGCATGACGGCTTATTTCGGTATGATCGATGACGGCAAGCCCAAGGAAGGCGAGACATTGCTTGTCACCGGTGCGGCTGGTGCTGTCGGATCACTTGTCGGCCAGATTGGCAAGATCAAGGGATGCAGGGTCGTCGGGATCGCTGGCGGCGCCGCCAAATGTGCAAAGCTGGTCGATGACTATGGCTTTGACGCAGCAATTGATTATCGCGGCAAGAGCCAGGCGGAGCTGGAAGCTGAAATTTCAGCGGCCGCGCCGGAAGGGGTCGATATTATCTGGGAAAATGTCGGCGGCATAATCATGGACGCCGGTATTGCGTCGATCAACGAATATGGCCGGATGGTGCTGTGCGGTCTGATCAGCGAATATAACAGCCCCGAGCCCGTGGGCACGCGCAACCTGTGGTATCTGATTTCGCGTCAGGCGACGATCAAAGGCTTTCTTGTCCGCGATTATCCGCCGCGCTTTCCTGAGGGCATTGCGCAGATGGGGCAATGGTTGGCCGAGGGCAAAATCAAGCATGACGAGGATATCGAAAAAGGTATCGAGAACAGCTTTGATGCCTTCATGAAGCTGTTCTCCGGCGGCAATCAGGGCAAGATGATCCTGGATGTTTCGCCCGAGGAATAAGGAGTTTCATAATGCCAAATTTTGCCGAACAAATCGTCCTCGACTTTATCGAAAGCTGGAACCGGATGGACTATGACTCCATCTACGCGGCGATGGCGGATGATATTTTCTACCACAATATCCCGATGGAACCGTGCGAAGGGATTGAGGCAGTGCGTGCCTTTTTCGAAGGATCCGGCATGGGATCGGATGGGGCGGAATGGATAACCCATCATATTGCAACCAACGGGAATGTCGTGCTGACGGAGCGCACCGACAAGTTCCGGATTAACGGGCAGTGGATCGCCATCCGGGTGATGGGCACGTTTGAGATTACAGATGGCAAGATCGCCAAATGGCGCGACTATTTCGATCTCGGCCAGTTTCAGGGCGAAATGGCGCGCGTGATGGGTGCGGGCAACGCATGACCGTTCAGCTTGGCTGATACAGCGTGCCGTTATCCACCGGATATTCTCCTGCCGTCATAAAGCGCGACGCATCGCTGGCCAGATAGACGCATAGCTCAGCCACATCATTGGGGTGACCCAATCCGCCGAGCGGGATCATCCCTGTTTCAGGCGTCGGATCACCTTCTGCTCCTACGGCAGCCTGTCGGACCATCGGGGTGTCGATACCGGCCGGATGCAGACTGTTGCAGCGGATCGGATAATTTTGTTCCTTGCAATGCAGCGCCACCGATTTGGTCAGCGATCGCACACCGCCCTTTGCTGCTGCATAGGCAAGAAACGGAGAGTAGCCCTGCAGTGCTGCCATCGAACTCAGGTTGATGATGGAGCTGGGTTGGTCATTGGCTTTCATCGCCCGAACAGCTGTCTGACAGCCTAGGAATACACCTTCCAGCATGACCGAATTTGTGAGGCGAAATTGCTCCAGAGTACAGTCTTCAATAGTGGCGGGGATGACCAGACCGGCATTATTGACCAGTATATGAGGAGTTCCGAAAGCTTTGCTGGCCTCATCAAATACTTCCGCCCAACGCCCCTGATCTGCAACATCCTGATGCAGGGCCAGCGCGCCGGGACCAATATCCGCAGCGCCTGCCTCGACATTTTCGGTGTTGATATCAGTCACCACAATCTTGGCGCCTTCATGAGCGAATATTTCGCTAATAGCTTTACCAAGGCCAGAACCGGCACCTGTGACAATCGCGATTTTACCTTCTAAACGACCCATATTAACCTCTCCCAAACCTTCATTTTGGATCGTATAGGCGGTGATGATCCCAATCATGGCAATACCCATTATCGCTAGTATCCGTAACGGATTCCGGATGGGCATTGCTCATAATGTTGCGCGAATATCACAGTTTGACATATTTGCTATCAAATTGGCTAGCAGAGCGTCTGCAAACTCCTGCTTAAGATGATCCCATAATTAGCGCGGAAAAACCGCCAGTTATTTTGGATGAGACTCTGGTCCGCGACCGGGGAATTTGGGAGAGAGCGATGACTAAACAATCACAACATCACAAAAGTATCTTTTCAGGAAAATCAGTACGGGGATTGCTGATGGGCTCCGCAGCAAGTCTGGCCTTCGCCGGCGTTGCTGCCCCGGCCTATGCACAGGATGAAGTTGCAGAAGATGACAGCAACGTCATTACGGTCATCGCCCGTAAGCAGACGGAAACACTACAAGAAGTGCCCGTAACAGTTACAGCCATCGGTGGTGACACGCTTGAAAATTTTCAGGTCAATGAAATTGCCGATGTGGTAAGCCGTGTTCCCGCACTAAATGTCCAGGTTGGTGGTTCCGGCTCAGGCGGTCAGATCAGTCTGCGCGGTGTCGGTTCGTCCAATATTTCGGCTTCTTTTGACTCTGCCGTGGCTTTTGACTTCGATGGCGTGCAGATCAGCACCATGCGCCTTGTTCAAGCTGGCTTTTTCGATGTCGAACAAATTGATGTGCTCAAAGGTCCGCAGTCATTGTTCTTTGGTAAAAGTGCCTCGGCTGGTGTGTTTTCCGTTCGTTCCGCCAATCCAACGCCAGATTGGGAAGTGGGCGTCAAGGTTTCTCAGGAATTTGAGGAAAATGGCACGACTATTGGCGGTTATATTTCCGGGCCTATTTCAGATACGTTTGGCGTCAGATTGGCGGCACAGTTCAACAGTATCGAAGATTATGTAGACTTGGCACCTGGCACACCGGCATTCAATCCCAATGGTTCAGTCCGGACAAGTCGCGGCTTGGAAAATTTCGTCAGTCGTTTGACTTTCCAATGGGATCCTTCTGACAATTTCAATGCCAATCTGAAATTGAACTATATCAAGAATGAAAATGACGGTGCGATTGCGCATTCCGATATTAACTGCGGACCAAATGGCGTGGCGGATCCAGTATTCTTGCTACAGGGTGGACTCGTCATTCCTTCCAATGCAGATTGTAACGACCGCGATGGTCTCTACCATCATGTCGACGCCGCTGCTGCTTTGTCCGGGCGTTTACCAGATGGTTCTGCCGGTCAGGGCAGGTTTGAAAATGGTATTCCCTACGGTGAGACCGACATTTTCTTCGGTCGGCTGAAATGGGATCTTGGTGTGTCTGACACACTGACGATTTCTTCGGTTTCTGGCTATCTTGGTATGGATGCTGTCGATACTGATTGTTATGCTTATGTTGGGACTTTTGGACCAGGCGTACCTGCCGGCTCCGGGTGTAGTGATCCCGAAAATAAAATTGAACAATTTACCCAGGAGCTCAGGCTTGCCAGTGATTATGATGGCATGTTCAACTTTATGATCGGCGCTTTTTATGAAAGCCGTGAAATAGACTTCAACACATCGCAGCAAGCCGTGAACATCTCGTTCGCTGCAGCCGATCCTACGCTTCCTATTTTTACGATCCCTGATCCCACGCAGCCGGTGTCGGCGGTCAATGCCCCGGTTTTCCAAGGACTTGTAAACGGAACTGGTACAACATATGACTGGCTCAAGCAGCACAAGACAAAAACAGAAGCTCTCTCTTTCTTCGGCAGCATTACACTGGATTTGACGGATCAGTTACAGATTTCCGGCGGTATTCGTTGGACCGACGAGAAAAAGGTGAACACAATACGTGTGCCATATCTTCACAATCTGCTGGAGTTTACTGGCAATGATCCAGTAACAGGTGATCCACTACCAGCCGGTGTTTTTGTGGATAGTCCCGGGTTTGTAACCGAAGGTTTCTTCTCTGGGCCAATCAACTTTTCGGACTCCAATTTTTCACCTGAGGTCTCGATAAGGTATCAAGCAACGCCAGATATTAATATTTATGCGGCATTTAAGACAGGTTTTAAATCGGGCGGTATTGACAATAGTGCGTTGCCATCAAATTCGCTGCAAGCCGCAGCTGCAGCTGGCAGTTTCGACTCCTTGATCTATGATTCAGAAACCGGTCTTGGTGGTGAAGTTGGCGTTAAGGCGCAATTTGCTGATCGCAGCGTTACCTTGAATACATCGGTATTCTACTATGTGTTCGATGATCTGCAGGTTCAGAATTTCGATGCGACGACTATTCAATTCCAAACCTTCAACGCAAGTCAGCTGACCAGCCAAGGTGTCGACGTTGAATGGGCATGGCGGACACCGGTTGACGGTCTGAACCTCTCCGGTTCATTGGCTTATACCGATGCCGAATTTTCGGCACCGTTTGTAACCACTTCGGGCGAAGATATTAATGGTCGGGCGGCAGCACGCGCTCCGAAATTCGCCGCCAATGCCGCGTTTGACTGGTCCATTCCAATGAGCGACGCTTTTGAGCTCGGATTGAACGGCAACCTGCAATATAGCGGATCTTACTTTACCAATGAGGACTCGCTGACCGATCTCAAGCAGGATAGCTATGTGTCGATCGATGGTTCTATTTCAGTCGGTGATCCTGATGGTGCCTGGAAATTGTCATTGGTTGGTGTGAACCTGACCGACGAAATCTGGATCAATACCAGCGGCGGCCGTCCGTTCCTGGAGCCCGGTGTTGGCGATGACCTTGTCGTCACGCAAAACCGCGGTCGTCAGGTCTTTGTGGAAGCCAGCTTCAAGTTCTGATCAACTCTCCCGTTGATCAAAGCGGGCCGGGACAGCGGGGGGCTGTTTCCGGTCCTTTTTTGTGCATCACAAAGGTTAGGCGATAGCCATATTGAGAGTGGTTTCCGACTGACGATCATCTAGTTTGAAAGACATATTCAGGAATTGAGGAGCAGATTATGGGACGTCTTGAAGGTAAAAAGGCTGTTGTGCTGGGTGCAGCAGGCCCGGGCAATATGGGGCAGGTGATTGCCAAGCGTTTGCGAGATGAGGGTGCGGATGTTCTGGTCGCCGGCCGCAAGGAAGACGAGCTGAAGCGTTTTGCCGAAGAATTGGGCGGCCATTATGCGCTATGTGATCTGACGAACGAGGCGGAAATCAACGCCCTTGCTGAAACAGCGACCAGCAAAATGGGTGGCGTGGATATTGCGATAAACGCAACGGGCCTAGGTTTTCTGAAGCCGTTTCTGGAGAATACCAAGGAAGAGCTGGAGATGATGTCGGCGCTGCAACTGGTCGGTCCGTTCCAATTTTATCAGGCAATGATCAAGGCAATGAAAGATGGCGGTTCGATTATCCAGATCAGCTCGGCGACCGCGACGATCATGCTCAACGACCATGCGGCCTATATGGGTACCAAGGCCGCGACCGATCACATCATCCGCTGTATTGCGCATGAATTTGGTGATCGCGGCATCAGAGCCAACAGCATTTCGCCGGGTCTCACCCGCACACCGATGACGGCTGGCGTCGATCAGGTTCCGGGATTGGTGGAATCGTTTGAAGCGCGCTATCCGCTGGGCCGTATTGGTACCAGCGAGGATATTGCCGCTGCCGCTGTTTTTCTGGCCAGCGACGAATGTTTCATGACCGGCGAGAATCTGCAGGTCAATGGCGGACTATGCTTGCGCGGAAATCCGACCCGCAAGGATCAGGAGCTGATGATGGGGGCTGTTGCGGCGGCTTCATAGCCAGCATTATCAACTCGTCATCCCAGCGAAAGCTGGGATCTACCAAAGATTTTCGCAAAGCCGTGAGGAGATCCCAGCTTTCGCTGGGATGACGATATTGGCTAGAAGCATGTCCCGGCCTGTAGCGTCAAAATCCTGTTGGCGCTGTGGTAAATTTCCGCCATGGTGGCGCACTATTGCTTCGCCACGGGAAATTTAGTCATTGCTTGATTTAATGAGCCAGTTTCAGGGCTTGATCGGGATTGCCTTCATCCTGACTCTTGCCTGGGCATTGTCGGAAAATCGTGATGACAGGCCAAGCTGGCGCTGGATTGCCGGAGCCATTGCGGTTCAATTCATTCTCGCCGTTTCGATCGTCCGTATCCCGTTCATCTGGAATATTATCAGCCTTGCCAATCAAGGGGTGCAGGCGATTGAACAGGCGACGCTGGCGGGTTCAAGCTATATGTTTGGCTATGTTGGCGGTGCGGAATTGCCTTTTGTGCTCAAAGAAGGCGTGGCCCCGCCTTTGATCATTGCTTTCCAGATATTACCGCTCGTGATCGTTTTTTCCGCGCTCGCGGCCTTGCTATGGCATTGGCGGGTTTTGCAGATAATTGTCAGAGGTCTGTCCTGGGCCTTGCAAAAAACACTGGGTGTCAGCGGTGTCGTTGGTCTGAGCGGTGGCGCCAATATCTTCCTCGGCGTCGTGGAATCCCCGCTGGTGGTGCGTGCCTATTTTGAAAAGATGAGTCGGGCCGAGTTGTTCGCGATCATGGTGCTGGCCATGTCGACCATTTCGGGGGCGATATTGGTGCTCTATGCGACCACGCTGGAAAAGACGGTGCCCAATGCGGTGGGGCATATGATCTCGGCTTCACTGATATCCTTGCCCGCGGCCATCCTGCTTGCGCGGCTGATGGTGCCGGGACTGTCCGACACCAAAGTGAACCGCCAGGAACCGGGGCTGAAATATGAGGGCAGCTTTGACGCGATTATCAAGGGGACGATAGACGGTGTGCAGCTTTTCCTGGCGGTAATTGCGGTGATTATCGTGATCTTCGCCTTTGTCGCGCTGATTGACCAGATATTGTCGGTTCTGCCTTTGATTGGCGGCGAGGCTTTAACGCTCAAACGCATATTCGGGTGGATATTCGCGCCGTTAATGTGGATGATCGGGGTGCCGTGGGAGGAGGCTGCTGCTGCGGGATCGTTGATGGGGACCAAAGCTATCCTCAATGAATATGTCGCCTATCTGGAGCTAGCGGCGCTGCCCATCGATACATTCAGCGCGAAGGGGCAATTGATCGTCACCTATGCGCTGTGCGGTGTGGCAAATCTTGCCAGCGTCGGCCTGATCATCTCGACCATAGGTACGCTATGCCCGCAGCGCCGCGGCGAAGTCGCGGGACTGGGTATGAAAAGCTGGTTCGCTGGCAATTGTGCGACCGCGATGACCGGCGCGGTAATCGGTATTATTACATGGAGTTGAGGGCTTTTCGCAATGTTTGACGCCAAGATTCGGCCACTGATCGATCCGCCGCTCAACGCGGCTGGTCGCGGTTTGGTGCGGATCGGTTTCACTGCAAACGGTGTTACGTTGCTCGGCTTGGGATTTGGATTGGGAGCCGCCTATGCCATCACGATTCAGCATTTTGGATGGGCGTTGGCACTGGTCTTAGTCGGCCGGATATTGGACGGTCTTGATGGCGCTGTCGCAAGAGCAACGGAGAAGACAGCCTTTGGCGGCTATCTCGATATCGTCTGCGATTTCATCTTTTATGTGTCGATCCCGCTGGCTTTCGGGATCGCTGATCCGGCCAATTTACTACCTGCCCTCACGCTGGTGGCCGCGTTTACAATCACTGGAATCAGCTTTCTTGCCTTTGCTGTTACCGCTGGTGAGCAAGGGGCTGAAACCAGCGCCCATGGTGAGAAGAGTTTCTTTTACAGCACCGGTATTGCCGAAGGGGGTGAGACGATCGGCTTCTTCCTGATCATGTGCCTGTTGCCGATGCATTTTGTCATGCTGGCTTATATTTTCGCCGGATTATGCGTGGTGACGGTGCTCCAGCGCACAGTACTGGCATGGCTCAGCTTTCGCGGCTGAGCCTAACTGCGCGCCCAGTTGAAATAGCGTTCCAGCCATTTTAGCGCCCATTCCGGCTTATGCTTCTTGCGCCATTCGCCAGCAGCAAATTTATTGGCTTCTGCCATGGTCGGATAGGTGTGGATCGTACCGAGAATCTTGCCGAGACCGAGGCCATGTTTCATCGCCAGCACATATTCGGTGAGCAGTTCACCGGCATTCTGGCCAACTATGGTCACGCCCAAAATCCGGTCCTTACCCGGCGGTGTCAGCACTTTGACAAAGCCTTCGGTCGCGCTTTCGGCAATGGCGCGGTCGAGATCATCAAGACCATATTTGGTGACTTCATATTCGATGCCCTCTTTTTCAGCCTCTTGCTCATTGAGGCCAACATGCGCGATTTCGGGATCGAGGAACGTCGTCCACGGCAGAAATTCATAGCTTGGCTTGAACTTCTTATACCGCCCGAACAGTGCATTGACCGTGGCAAACCACGCCTGGTGGGAGGCATTATGGGTTAGCTGATAGGGGCCGGCAACGTCGCCCGCGGCATAGATATGCGGGAAAGTCGCCTGAAGATGGTCATTGGTGACCAGCGTCCGGTCGGTTTCAACGCCAAGCTCTTCAAGACCGAATCCTTCAAGCCGCGCCGCGCGACCAACAGCGATCAGCAAATCGTCAAAGGGCAGGGCCTGTTCGCCGCTGTCATTCTCGACAATGATCATTTTGGTACCGTTCTGTATCTCTGTGCGTAGAGCCTTGTGATTGCAGAGCAACGTAACACCGGAGTCTTTCAGTGCCTTGGCTGCGATCTCGGAAACATCCTCGTCTTCGATGCCCATTATCCGATCGGCCATTTCAATAAGCGTGACATTGCTGCCAAGCCGCGCAAAGGATTGCGACAGTTCACAACCAATCGGGCCGCCGCCCAGCACCACCATTTTTTCCGGTACGGTATCGCGTTTGGCCATTTCCTCCCACAACGTATCGCTGGTCAGATAGCCGGTCTCATCGAGGCCGGGCAGGGGCGGAACGAACGGTCGTGCTCCAGTCGCGAGCACAATCGCCTTGCCGGTCAGCGTCTGGGTACCGCCGTCATTGCGTTCAATCTCGACGGTCCAGGGATCAGTCAACCGGGCATAGCCCTGCACCACATCCACGCCAAGGCCTTCAAACCGTTCGACGCTGTCATGCGGTTCAATGGTTTTGATGATGTCTTCGACCCGGGTGATCACATTTTTGAAATTGATGGTCGGCTTGATGGCGGTCAGGCCATAGCGATCGGCATGCTGCATCTGATCGGCAATTTTGGCGCTCTTGATGAGGGCTTTCGATGGGACACAGCCATAGTTAAGGCAGTCACCGCCCATTTTGCCTGACTCGATAAGTGTGACTTTGGCATTGATCGTCGCAGCGATCAGTGAGGATACGAGTCCGCCGGAACCCGCACCAATAACGATCAGGTTACGGTCGAATTTCTTTGGCCTGTTCCAGCCTTTGTAGATTTTCCGGTTGTTGATAAAGCCGATAATGCCTTTGGCGATCCAGGGGAATATCGCCAGCAGGACAAAGGAGCCGATGACCGAGAGGGAGAAGACCCCGCCAACCGAGTCGACTTGCGACAGCTGCGTACCCGCGTTCACATAAACGATCGTGCCGGCGAGCATGCCAATCTGGCTGGCGATAAAATATTTCCACACCCGCATTTTGGTTAGACCCATGAGCAGGTTGACGACAAAAAACGGAAAGGCCGGCACCAGCCTGATCGAGATCAGGTAAAAAACGCCGTCGCGCTTGATGCCTTCGTTGATATTTTTGAGCCGTTGGCCAAATTTACTCTCGACCCAGTCGCCGAGCAGATAGCGTGAGGTGAGGAAAGCAATGGTCGCACCGATGGTAGATGCAAAGGACACCACGATTGTGCCAACGACAACGCCAAACAATGCGCCGGCCGCTAGTGTCATCACCGCGGCACCAGGAATCGAGAGGGCAGTAACCGCAACATAGATCAGGAAAAATACGCCGATGATGATCAGCGGATTGGCTCTATATTGCGCATCAATCGCGTCCTGCTGTGCCTTCAGGTTTTCAAGCGTGAGCTGCGAACCGAGATCATAGTGAAAAAATGCAAAAATCGCCGCGACGATAACGGCCAGGACCAGTAATTTCTTCCACATGCGATTTTCCCCTAACCTTTGAACAGGACGCTTTTCATAGTTCCCCTTGGTTCGTGCCAAGGCCTTAACGGGTTACAGGAACGCCGTCGATCTCGTATTTTGCTACAAAAGCGTTGGAATTTCAGCAAAAAACAGAAAATTCTCCGTCGATTGCCAAATCGCAACAAGCGAAAAAGCGAATCGGCATAACAAGGGGATGTCGCATGAAGCGGCATATAACAGGGCCTCTTTACCCCCTTCCTTGTTCGTTCAGGGAAAGATGAGAAGCCTTAGACCCTAAGGAGAATACCGATGAAAATGACTAAAGTATTGGCGGCATCCGCTGCAGCAGCAGCTTTGGCCGTTGGCGGACCTGCCATGGCTCAGCTGAATCAAAATAACGATGTCACCGACACAGACAATGGTGCAGTCGTTGTTAACGATCTGCTTGATGTTTATCTGGCAGCAGATGCCAGCACGACAAATACGCTGGACGACATCAACAGCAATAACAACAACAACAACGACCTTGTTATCGCTACGCAAACGCTGACGGCATACAACACCAACTCTCAGATGGATGAACTCATCGATCTTGATGGTGAAGATGGTACACCGGCTCCAGTCGGCTATAACAGCGGCGACAACTATGTTCGCGGCAGTGCCTTCGCAGCTTTTGCGGGTATCCTGAACCAATCATGGAATACCGGCGTAAACAACAACAACCAGGCTGCAACCAACATTGCGGCACAGGGCTCCATCAACTTCGGTGATGGCGCTGGTGAAGCAGCTGGCGGCGGCGCTGGCGGCGGCGATTAATCGCCCAAGCGATGAAGGACGGGCCGGTTTCAGCCGATGGAGCCGGCCTCTCCATCCTCCAAACATCCGCCCCCAATCGGGAGTAAAGACGATGAAAAAGCATTTTTGGCTTCTTATGACAGCCCCTCTGGCCATGACCGCCTCCCACGTGAGCGCTCAGGTAGCAGATCAGAATGCTGCGCCTCAGGCACCCGCGACTACCGAGCAGCAATCTGCGTCCCCGCTAATGTCGTTGGAAGAGCTCGACGAGCTCCGTGGCGGCACACAAATAGCGATTAACGAACAGACCTTCAATTCGGACAATACCGGCAACACGATCAATGGCGATTTTACCGCCGGCGATGTCAATCTGTCGGACAATTCACTGTCCAGCTTTAACGGTCTTGGTAATATTGTGATCAACACCGGCGCACAGTCGGCACTCCAGGCAGGCCTGGCGGTGACGATCAACATTACCGATTGAGTAAGGTATAGGCCATGACCCCCTCTTCCCCCATCCCAAATGGCCTATCCCCCGCCTATCCGCCCTTTAAGAGCAGCTTGAAAAGCATCTTGAAGGGCGGACTGCTTGCTCTTGCCGGTACCTCCCTGTTTTGCAGTTCCATAGCCCAGGCCGAAGTCCGCTTGGGACGGGAATCTATCGGCGGAGACTATTATGTCGGCGTGATGACCTGGTGGGATATCCCGTTCCGTTCGGTCATTCGCCAGAAATATGATTTCAGCTGCGGTTCCGCAGCGGTCGCGACGTTGCTCACTTATCACTATGATCGCCCTACCAGTGAACGCACCCCGTTTAAGGCAATGTGGGACCTGGGCGATAAGGAAGCGATTAAAGAGGTCGGTTTTTCGATGCTCGACATGCGCCGGTATCTGCAATCCATCGGTTATCGCGCCGAAGGCTTCAAGCTGACAATGGATCAGCTCAGCCAGGTAAAACGCCCGGTTATAGTGTTGCTCGACCTTGATGGTTTCAAGCATTTCGTTGTGGTCAAAGGGCAGACAAAAGACCAAGTGCTGGTCGGCGACTCTGTTCTGGGTATCAGCAAATATTCGACCGAAGATTTTACGAAATACTGGAACGGCGTCGCGCTGGCGATTGTTGACGGACCGATAAAAAGCCTGCCCAAATATAATCTTGCCGGTGACTGGAACCGCTGGTCCACTGCACCAACCGACCAGGTTTCGGCAACAGCCACGATCGGCAATCTAACCAACCACCTCCCCCCCCTGTACCAGATATCCCCAGAGCTATTGCTCGATGTGCGGGTCGGTACGATCAGATGAGAGACGAGTCATGACCTATAGACAAAAATTTTTCGCCACGGTCGCCTGCATCGCGTCTTCTACCGCGATGCTATTGCCCCAAACCGCCAACGCTGAACCCGCAGCGGCGGTTGGTCTGCCCGCACTTGTTCCTGACGAAGATCTGGACAAGTTGCGTGGCGGGTTTGTGGTCAACGGGTTGGGCGTCAATTTCGGAGCTGATATACGCACATACGTTAATGGTGAGTTGCTGTTGCAAACCGTGCTGACCATGAATGACGATGGTGCGCACACCAGCCAGACAGCTGCGGCCGGACTAAGCCCGGTTGATGTCTCGACACTGGAAAATGGCATATTGTCCAACGGCAGTATTCGTATGAAAGTCGGCGACACACCTGTCTATCTGCTCAATAATGGCCAGACCGCGATTGCGCATGAGACCGCCAATGGCGTCCAGAATATGCTGATCAATACCGCCAGCGGCTTTGATGCCGTTCAGGAAGTGGACGCCACCCTGTCTTTATCCGGATATGAAAGTTTCAATAGCGATTTGATGATGGACCGGATCGGCAACGCACTGAATGATGTTGTGGGGCAAGCCGGAATCGGGGCGCTTGGAAACTAAGGCCAAACCGAGGAGGATTGACCGGTTGCCAATCCAACTGGTCCAGACTGAAAGCACCATGAACCATTGAGGGGGTTTGTGGTGCTTTTTTTGATGACCACCCTTTTGATCGACCAATATCTTCCGCATCAATAGTTATTCGGATTGATCGGAAAAAGCCGGTACTTGGTATCGATATGCCGCTGGAGGCCCTCCGCCATTTGAGCGAAATTGACAGCTGCAATCCTAAGCCTCTCCACCGTGTTTATCCAACGAAAGAGCCGGGTGGAGTTCCAACGAGACTTTCCTACATCGCCAAGTCCGGGTAATTTCCACTCGGTTCTTTCTCAACTTTATATAAGCGGCCTATAAAAGCCTATAAAAGGGTGTGTGATCTGTGTGAACTTTGGCACAGATCACTCGGTCAGACAGGCCAAAGGAGCTTGCAAACATTGTAAACTTCGCCGGCAGCTCCGCTGGTACCCTCAAACCCTGGATGGTCTAAAAGCGAAAGGGTATCCGGGCGACGATACTGACATCCGGGGCATCTTCAGTCACACCGAACTGGAAACCCAGATTCAGTGACTGTTTTTGGCTAAGCCGATAGGACATTCCAAAATTCAGTGCCCCCACCTGAATGTCGTTGCTCTCCTGCAGCGTGTCGCCGAGCTGGCTCTTGGTAGAGAAAATATAGTTGTGGCGATAGCCTAGCGAAAAGGAAAAACGCGGGTTGAGCGCAAAACCAAAACCAACGCTGGCGTTAATCGCGTCACCGGGATCGACCTTGCCGACAAATACATCGCCAACGACCCGGTCGATATTGCGTTCGATATTCCATAAATAACCGGTGCCGCCATAGATTACGACGGGGTCAGAAGGCAGCAAAAAGCTAATGCTTGGCTGCACACCCCAAAAGCCCGACCCGGTGGCAAGTCCGGTTGCAACACCAAATTCGTCAAACGGAATCTCGTAGGGACTGGTGCCTGTGTCGGTTTTGACACGCAGGCCAGCAACCCAAATAGGATTTTGTGGCTTGGGCCGGTTGAGCTGATAACGCAGAGAAATTTCCGCGTCGCCTATTCCGGTTTCCTCCAAACCGACTTCTCGGGTAATCTGTTCTTCGCGTTGCTGGACGACCTGAATTCTGTCCTTGCGATAGAGCAGGGGAACGCGGCCCTCAATTTCGAGCCGGTTGGTCAAACCATAGCGCATGGCAAAGGTTCCTATAACGGTATCGCGGTCCGCGTCGCTGGCTTCAATCGCGCCGATCTGGATGCCAGGAATAAGCTCAATGCCTCGGAAAACCAGCCGATTGGTTGATGAACGCGTATATTCGATTGAGGGATCCAGAACGAACTGGCCGCGCGGTGTGAGCACGCCTTGGCCTTCCGGCACAGCCTCAACTTTTTGCTCGATATTATTGGCGGCCGGTGGTGCCTCGCCAACGGGGCCTTCTGGCATGGTCAGTTCGTCATCCGGGGTCGTCCCGATCTGTACCGCAGCCGTTTCCACCTGGCTTCGCTGAATGCCAGCGCCGCGCATTTGCGACAGGGCAAAAGGCGTTTCCACCGGCGCTGCTGCACGTACCAGTTGATTGTGCAACTCGAGCTGCTTGATCTTGTCATTTTGTGACTGGATGAGTGCATTCTGGCTCGCGATCAGTTGCTTCTGTTCCGCCAATTCTGATTGAATGGCCTGCAAGGCAGCGGTGATATTTGTGGTGTCCTGTGCCATTTGTGACTTCTGGGGAGCAGGCTGCGATTTTTGAGGAACTGGTTGGGGCTTTGCCTCGACGGCCGCTAGTTTGACGGTTGGTTTCTTCGGCTCGGCGGCTTGTTGAACCGCGGGCGATTGAACCTCGCGTAGCCGCGCAATGATGCGGGCGGTTTCCGCTTCCGCTTCTGCAGCGGTCAACCTCGGCTCCTGGCTTATGTGATCTGGTCCGGGGGTCTCGGAGGTCGTTGCCATTGCCGATCCTCCGGCAAAAGTGGCAACGGGAAAGGCGATAATAGCTTTAAAGGGGGTGAAGCGATTGCTGGTCATGATGTTTCTCCGGACATGTTTGCGCACGTCAAATTTTAAGCGGCGGACAACTCGCCGAGGCAAAGGTCAGCTGCGGGATGGATATCGGCAGCCGGTTCTGTGGTCAGGCTGTCCTGATACTCGCCTGCTAGGCGGCACAGCCCCGCATTATCTGTGATGATGACAGAATCCCGGCCGTTGATCTTGATCAGACCACGGCGCGCCAGGTCGGTAAAAGTCCGGCTGACGGTATGAACCGTGAGGCCTAGGAAGTCGGCTATGTCGCTTCTCGACATCGGAACAAATATGTTGGGATCATCGTTTGCCTGCTGTTTCAGGCACAGCAGGAAGGCCGCCAGCTTTTCGGTTGCAGTGCGGTGCCCCATTATGAACAGGTAACGCTGAGCTGTCGACATTGCGCGAAACAATATCGAAACAGCCTCGTCCAGTTGTGGCTTTGGCGTCGAATCCTGGGTGATGTCTCCGACCCGGTAACACCGGACGATAACATCGGTTACTGCCTCTGCCGCCGTGCCATAAGTGCCGTAATCGGCTCCGAACACGTCACCACTAAAGAAAAAGCCGGTTAAATGCCGGTGGCCATCCATATGGAATCGGCATGTACGAACGGTGCCCTGCACCACCTCATACCAGCGGGTAGCTTTCTGTCCTTCGTCAAAGATTAGTTGCCCTGCGCGAAACCGCAAAGTGGTCGAGCGCAAGTTTGAATGAAGCCCCTTCATCATAGCGGGGGCGGATAGTAGCGATTGCATCCGTGCTGTCTCCTCTGGACCCTCAGCACGACCCTTTTCGTTTGTTCCGCACCCATATTCTTTAGAATATTGAGCACGGCCTCAGATGCGACCTTCTGTTGTTTTGTGGCGATTATGTACGGCAAAAGTACCGAAATGGTCTATCCAGCGATTCGCGTGTTTTGAATCCCAAGCGAATCTGCGTGCTGGTTTTTACTAGGTAATTTTACCTATGGAATTTCCATAGCATGTAAATTACTGTAAATTCAAATAGTTGGCATGGACGTTTTTGTCCTATCGCGATTCTATGGTATGAGAGTAAAAGATTAACCATCGCAGGGCAGCAATGATCCAGCGATTTAAAATTTGCGACGATTTGTTGGGGAGGGAACCACCAACAGTCTAATTGGTCGGTCCGTTGAGACCGTACTATGTTGCGAGCACCGCTCAGCTGCAGCGACCGATGTCGCTCGCGGTATGGCGGCCGAGACAAATGGGGGCATTTGTTGATCGGCGAGCTTCACGGCTCGTTCGACATTGTAGAAGGTAGTCCTCGTGATGTTACAGCAAAAGAGTTTGACCAACGGTCCGGTACTCACGCTGAGAGAGCATGAGATATTGGAGTTTATTGCGCAGGGGCTTTCGACCAAGGAAGTGGCGCAACATATCGATATTGCGCCGCGTACGGTGGATCGACATGTGGAGAATGTGCGGCTGAAGTTAAGAGCAAAAAATCGCACGCACATGGTGGCTTGTGCCGTGATGGAAGGTCTTTTGCAGGTCAAGGTGGACAGGGAAGAGCATTCCTCTCCCAGCGCGTTCCCGCAGATGGATATGTCAGAACATGATGATTAAGGTCTTTTGGAACGATATCATCGTCTGATTACATGACGCCCTTCAAATTTTTCCCAAATTCAGAATTGTTGTTTTACCCTGCCGTGCTGTAGGCAGGTGTCATGCGTTTGGATTTTAAAGATATATTGCAACCCGAGCTGACGGACATTAATCGTCTGCCGCCGCGGGCGTCCTTTACGCCCTTCACTACGGGTGAAGAGGCACTTCAGCAGAATTCGCCGTCTTCTTTATGCCGTTCACTGGACGGGGAATGGGAATTCCTGTTGGCGGATCGGCCCGGTGATGCGCCGGCAGGATGGGAAGATCCGTCCTATGATGCCGACGGCTGGCGCTCCATCGTGGTGCCGGGTAGCTGGACGTGCCAGGGTACCAGCGATCTGCCGCAATATACCAATGTGCAGATGCCCTTTCCCTGTAAAGCCGCACCCGAGGTGCCGGACGAGAACCCAACGGGCCTCTATCGTACGTCCTTTGATTCGCCTGTGGACTGGAAAAACCGGCAAACAATCCTGCATGTCGGGGGTTTTGAAAGTGTTGCCTTGCTCTGGTGCAATGGTAAATTTGTCGGAATGGGTAAGGATTCCCGGTTGCCGAGCGAGTTTGATCTGTCACCTCATCTGGTCGAAGGGTCCAATCTTGTCGCGATTATGGTGATCAAATGGTCCGATGCTACATGGATCGAAGATCAGGACCACTGGTATCATGGTGGGCTTCATCGCTCCGTATATCTCGAATCGCGCGGCGCTACCCATATTGCCGATTTGAGCGTGACCGCTGATTTTGATCCTGAAACGGGTTCCGGCAAACTGCACCATATAGTCAAAATCGATGGTGCGTCCGCAGGATGGAAAGTGCGCGGCCAGCTATTGGGACCAGATGACAGTCTGATTGCCAAACTGGATGATAGTCCGGTGATCCAGTTTCCCGATGGCAGTGTGTTCGAGCAATATACCGCCGCCTATAGTTTTGTTGATAACCGGGCGGAATTGAACGCGGAAATAGAGGATGTTCAGCCTTGGTCATCCGAAACGCCCGTGCTCTATAAGCTGATCACTGAGCTGGTGGATGACAAAGGTGACGTAACCGAAGCGAATGTTACATCCATTGGCTTCCGCAGGATCGAGGTCAAGGATCGCCAGCTCCTGATCAATGGCAAACCGATAGTCATCATTGGCGTTAACCGGCATGATCATCATCCGGAAACAGGCAAGACATCGACCGTTGCGGAGATGCGGGAAGAACTGCTGTTGATGCGTCGGCATAACATCAATGCCATCCGCACGGCTCATTATCCCAATGATCATCGCTTGCTTGATCTGTGCGATGAGCTGGGATTCTATGTCATTGATGAAGCCAACGTGGAATGCCACGCCCGCTGGCAGGCGGTATCCAACGACCTGCGATACCAAAAAGCGATTGTCGAACGAGTGATGCGAATGGTCTACCGGGACCGCAACCACGCAAGCGTCATTGGTTGGTCTTTGGGCAATGAATCCGGTCTTGGTCCAGCACATGATGCGGCCGCTGCCATGGTCCGGCGGATCGATGACACTCGCTTTCTGCACTATGAAGGTGCGATATTTAATCGGTTCCAGACCCTTATGGGGGATCCAACGGAAAGCTCTCGCAATGCGCCTGATATGCGCGAACGGATGACGACCGATTTGATTTGTCCAATGTATCCTTCCATCGACTTCATTGTTGGTTGGGCACGCTGGGCAGAGGAAACCAAACTGGATGACCGGCCGATGATCCTGTGCGAGTTTTCCCATGCTATGGGTAACTCCAACGGCTCCATTGCGGATTATGTTGATGCTTTTTTTGCTGAACCAGCTCTTGGCGGAGGTTTTGTGTGGGAATGGCGTGATCATGGATTTGCGATGACCGATGATGAGGGCCGGTTCTTCTGGGCCTATGGTGGGCATTTTGGCGATGACCCTAATGATGTGAACTTCTGTTGCGATGGCTTGGTCGGCCCGGATTTGACGCCGCATCCCGGGCTGCGCGAATATCAATGGGCTGCACGACCGGTTTGCGGGGAATGGACCGGGCCGGGGGAAGTGCGTTTCACCAATCGCCGGGCCTTCACCGGAACAGATGACCTTGAATTGACATGGACACTCCAGAAAAACGGGGTGGCCGTGGAAAGTGGTACGCTTCAACCTGATATTGCCGCAGGGCAAAGCGCTATTGTCGCGATTGATCACAACGTACCAACTGATAACGACGAATGGCATTTATTGACGCAATGGGCTTTGCGGAGAGCGACGCCCTGGGCGAAAGCAGGTCATATGGTCGCATGGGACCAGTTTGACCTGACCGCGAAACAGCATTCGGCTGCGCCTACGGAACAGGACTTTCGCTTGGCAGGATCACAACCAGTGACAGGCAATATTTCGACCGGGCCGTTCAAACTGGATTTTGATGAAGAAGGTCGGATCGCATCTGTGGATGTGAATGGCCAGCGGATGGTTGATGGCGATATCACCGCCACACTCTGGCGTGCACCGATGGACAATGACGGCGGCAAGATCGGCTGGCGTGAGGAACGCCCCAGCAAACGGATGGAATGGGTGAACCATGGTCTGGACAAGCTCAAGATCAAAGCTGCGCCGGCGCAATTTGTCGAACAGGACGGCAGGACGTTACTCGATTTCGAACGATCTTTGATAGGCACCAACGGTGAGCAGGCGACGCACAGGTCACGCTGGACACTGGACGCCAATGGTGCGCGGATTGATGAAGAAATTATCGTGCCGGAGGCGTGGACTGATCTGCCCAGAATTGGCATCCGGTTTACGGTTCCGGCGGGGCTGGAAGAACTGACATGGCTGGGTCTGGGTCCGGACGAGTCCTATCCTGATCGCATAGGTGCCCAAACTGTTGGTCTCTGGACTTCGACCGTGACAGACCAATATCATCCTTACGTCCTGCCACAGGAACATGGCGCGCATGAACAGACCCGGTCGTTCACCCTGAAAGATGAAGCAGGACGGGGTTTTGAAATTGGGCTGCCTAATCTCAGTTTTTCGGCCCGGCACCACCATGATGCGGATATCAGCAAGGCGACGACGATTGCCGATGTGGTCCGGCGAGCCAGTGTCGAAGTGCATATCAGTGCGGCCATGCGCGGGGTTGGCACAGGCGCCTGCGGGCCCGATGCCCTGCCAGCTTATCGTGTTGGCCCGGGCAAATATACCTTTCACTGGTTTATCAGACCGCTTTGACATTTTTTCGATTTCAGGAGCCTTTTTCACATGACAGCAAATATTGACGGTACGACCTCAGCGAAATTCGCGAGTATCAAAGATGAATTTGCCCGTAATTTTGCTGAACGTGGAGAGGTTGGTGCATCCGTCTGTATCAGTGTGAACGGCGAAACGGTCGTTGATCTTTGGGGCGGTATTGCTGATCCGGCAACCGATACACCCTGGGAAAGGGATACGATTTCGATTGTTTTTTCCTGTACCAAGGCTGCGACAGCGTTATGCGCGCACATATTGGCGGATCGCGGTTTGCTGAAATTGCACGCGCCGGTATCGGAATATTGGCCGGAATTTGCCAAAAACGGTAAAGAGACAACGACCGTGCAAATGATGCTCAATCACGAAAGTGCGGTCCCGGCCTTTCGCGACCCGGTGAAGCCGGGCGGCTTTCTGGACTGGGACTATATGATCAAACGCCTTGAAGATGAGGAGGCGTTCTGGGAGCCGGGCACCCGCAATGGCTATCATATGGTCAATTTCGGCTGGACGGTTGGCGAGCTTGTCCGCCGCGTATCGGGTAAATCTCTGGGCCAGTTTTTTCAGGATGAAGTTGCGGGGCCGTTGGGAGCAGATTTTTGGATCGGACTACCTGAAGACGTGTCTCGTCCGATCGCACCGATTATTGTCGCTACGCCGGACCCGAAAGCGGAGCTCAGCCCTTTTACGAAAAAGCTCCTGACTGATCCCAATTCCATACAGGCGTTGTCGTTTCTCAATAATGGCGGTTGGAACCAGAATGACCCGGAGGCGCATAAAGCCGAAATTGGAGGGGCGGGCGGTCTCGCAAACGCACGCGGTCAGGTGGCTATGTATGAACCACTGGCGCTGGGTGGTTCGCATAAAGGGGTGACTTTGGTATCGCCAGAGCGGCTGGCATCGATGGCGCAGGTCTCAACGGCAACACAGATTGATGCCACCTTGCTCGCGCCGACCCGCTTTGCCTCGGGTTTCATGAAATCGATGGACAATCGGGCCTATCCGGGCGGTGACCAGATGTCCGCTGTGCTCGGCAATGCTGCCTTTGGCCATGTCGGTGCCGGCGGTTCGATCGGCTTTGCCGATCCGGACTATGGTCTGGCCTTCAGCTATACAATGAACCAGATGGGTATGGGGCTTCTGCTCAATGATCGCGGTCAAAGCTTGATAGATGAAACCTACAGGCTTTTGCGTGCTTAAGCCTAGGCGCGTTTGTCAGTCGGGGAACCCAGACAGATATGCGAGGTAATACTGCTGACCTGCGGCAGCGTTCCCAGCACGTCGGCGTGAAAGGCCTTATATGCAGCGAGGTCGGATACTTCGACGCGCAACAGATATTCAACGGATCCCGTGATATTGTGGCACTCTCGAACCTCTGAAGCCTTGGCGACCGCTCGCTCGAAAGCCTGCGCATCTTTCTTCAAATGTTCGGACAGCCCGACCATCACAAAAATCGTTATGGCGGCACCACGAACGACAGGATCAATAACCGCGCGATAGCCCCTGATCAGACCGGTGCGTTCCAATTCCTGCACCCGCCGCAAACAGGCGGATGCGGACAGCCCCACTTTTTGAGCCAGGTCAGTGTTACTGATTCGTCCATCTCGTTCCAGTTGGTGCAATATATTGCGGCTAATGGCATCTAAATCCGTCATATGTTGCATGTGATGGAGTTTTGGTGGTCACAAGGCAAGCACATTGCGGCTCTAATAAGATAATATTGTGCATTCTAATGTTGTTACACGGAGTACAGTATGGCCGCCTTCGATCTTGCCAATTATGATGTGACCGCAGAGCGCAGTTTTCTCTCTTCGTTCAACCCGGACAAGGTCACGCTGCCATCAGAACTGCACCCGGTGCGGGATGCCGCCATGAGCTTGCCGCGCACGCTTGTCTCCGGTGAGCCGCGCCGGCATATCGAAAGGCTGCCTTCCCTTGATCTGACCGACTTTTGTGCCATCGCGACCCTGGCCGAGCGGCGCGTAGCGATGGTCCATTATTCGTTTTTGGTGCAAGCCTATGTCTGGGGCGAACCGGATGCACCGAAAAAGCTTCCCCAATGCCTGGCTCTGCCGATTTGGCAATTGGGTGCGTCCATAGAGCAACCACCGCTGCTTACCTATTCCAGCTATGTGCTCGACAATTGGGGCCTCATTGATGAGGCAGGCCCGATTGATTTGGCCAACACCTACATGATCCAGCCGTTTCTGGGAGGGCAGGATGAAGCATGGTTTGTCCTGATCCATGTGGCGATTGAAGCAAGGGCGGGGGAGATGCTGGCGTCCATTCCGGCTCTGGTCGAAGCTTGCCGGAGCGGAGATACCGACGCGCTGGAGAGCGGACTATCGGCGATGTCCGCGGTGTGGGATGATATGAATGACATTTTCGGCCGTATGCCGGAACGCTGCGACCCCTATGTCTATTTCCACCGCGTGCGGCCTTGGATTCATGGCTGGAAGGATAATCCGGCTCTCGCAGGCGGATTGATTTACGAAGGCGTTGAGGAAACAGGCGGCAAACCTCAGGTGTTTCGCGGTCAAACCGGCTCGCAATCGTCCATTGTCCCGTCCATGGATGCGTTTCTAGGCATAGATCATGCGGGTGATCCGTTGCGTGAATATCTCGATCAACTCCATATTTATCGGCCGCCCGAGCATCGTCAGTTTATCGACGATATTCGCGCGAACAGCGTTTTGCGATCTTTTGTCCAGTCAGCCGGTTCGCCGATATTGAACCAACTTTATAACGACTGCGTACAAAACCTGACCCGTTTCCGGACGAGGCATCTGGAATATGCGGCAAGCTATATCAACAAACAGTCCAAAGGTGGCGCTGGCAATACATCAGATGTCGGAACAGGCGGGACGCCTTTCATGAAATATCTGAAAAAGCACCGGGACGAAGCAGCCGCCCATATGCTTTAGACGGGCCAGGAAAAGGACAGTTGGGTTTTACCCGTCGACTGCCCTGAAGGGGCATAACGTCGCTCGATAATCATTCCTGCGCCTCGATCATCAATGACCACCACGGTGCTGCAACGGGTACCATAGACGGGATTGCAAATAAAAACGCCGGAATGTTCGGGTTCCAGTGCCGATTGACCAACGGTATCCACTGGTCTTGCGGGAGGAAAGGTCGTCTGGTTGGTGAGCGCATTCAGCAATATTGCCGGATCATCGGATCCCTTTTCCATCCAGTTTGCCAATACTTGGTTGAGGTGCCCGGACTTTGGCCAAGGCCTGTCCAGCGGACCATTAGACAATCCATGGATTCCCGGTGTGAGAGTACCGCTTATAGGGCCTGGGCGGTTGGAATGCGCCAGCGCTTCTTCGCCATCAACCGTGATCAGGTTGAACGGATTAAAATCGGAAAAGTCTGTGCTGGAGAGGTCTGAATAGAGGCCATCACCAGACAAATAGTCCTTTAAAAGATCACCGCGCGATGCCCGATCGGCATCCGGTGTTCCATGTCCGCTAAGGTTGGTGACGACGGCGAAGCGGCCTTGCTCGGACACGCCAAGCCAAGTGCCGCCCGCTTTTGCGTCCCGGCCAGCCAGTAAATGTCTGGCGCTGTCCCATCGGATCAATGGTTCCGCCGGACGGGAATGTATTTCATCGCGATTGCCTATGGCGATAAGTTTCCAGCGCGGATGGGCTTGCCAGGCAAAAGCGACGATACACATTCATTCTCTATTGCCGAATGAAACAGGTTTGGCGATCAGATTCTGGTTGTCAGGAGGCCGGAAGAAATCGGCAAGTTGAAGACCATGTCTGGCAAACATATGGGCATACGGCTGAAAAGAGGTATCGGCATTAGGGTTTGAAACGCTAACAGATAGAATAATAGCGCGATCGCAAACTGGCGTTAAAAGGTGTGATTATGAAATATCCTCGACTGCTCGAGCCCCTCGATCTGGGCTTCACCACCATCAGAAACCGCTCGATCATGGGCTCTATGCACACTGGTCTTGAAGAAATGGATGGCGGTTTTGAACGCATGGCCGCCTATTTCGCTGAACGTGCGGCGAATAATATCGGCATGATCATCACTGGCGGGATTGCTCCCAATGAAGAATCATCCAGCGGCGGCGCAATGATGTCCAGCGACGAGGAAGCGGAAAAGCACCGGTTGGTGACGGACGCGGTTCACAAGGCCGATCCGGATGTAAAAATCTGTATGCAGATTCTCCATCCCGGGCCGCTGGCTTATAGTAAGAACGCGGTCGCGCCATCTGCGGTGAAATCACGGATTGCTCCCTTTGTTCCCAACGAGCTCGACAAGGCGGGTATCCAGAAACAGATTAATGACCATGTGAAATGTGCGGTGATGGCCCAAAAGGCGGGCTATGACGGGGTCGAAATCATCGGATCTGCTGGCTACCTGATTTCCACCTTTCTGGTGCAGAAAACCAATTTGCGCGAAGATGAATATGGCGGTTCTTATGAGAATAGGATGCGCTTCGCTCTAGAGATTGTGGAGCAGACACGGGCCGCAGTTGGTGACAACTTCATCCTCATTTTCCGTATCGCCGCCATGGATATGCTCGAAGGCGGAATGAGCTGGGAAGAGATTATTACCCTCGGCAAAGCGCTCGAAAAAGCAGGCGTGACGATCATCTCGACGCATTTCACTTGGCATGAAAGTGCAGTGCCGACGATTGCAACCATGGTGCCACGCGCGGCCTTTACATCGGTGACAGGCCGTTTGCGCAAAGAGGTGAATGTGCCGGTCATTACATCCAACCGGATCAATATGCCGGATGTCGCCGAAGAGGTGCTTGCCCGCGGCGATGCTGATCTGGTGTCGATGGCGCGTCCGCTTTTGGCGGATAGTGCGTTCATGCGCAAAGCGGTTGAAGGGCGTGAGGATGAAATCAACACCTGCATCGCCTGTAATCAGGCATGTCTCGACCATACATTCTCTGGTAAATTGACCACTTGCCTGGTCAATCCGCGGGCCTGTCATGAGACGATCCTGAATTATGAGCCTGCAACGGAGGCAAAGCGCATCGCTGTTGTCGGTGCTGGCCCTGCTGGCCTGGCTTATGCCACTGTCGCTGCTGAACGCGGTCACAAGGTTTCATTGTTCGAGGCGTCTTCGGAAATTGGCGGCCAGTTCAATCTGGCAAAAACCATTCCCGGCAAAGAGGAATTCTACGAAACTCTGCGCTATTATAACCGGATGATCGAGGTTCATGATATCGATCTCAGGCTGAATACAAGAGCGGATGCAGAGACGCTGAAGGCAGAAGGCTTTGATCAGGTCATTGTCTCGACCGGTATCAAGCCGCGGACACCCGATATTGAGGGTATTAATCATCCCAAGGTTGTCAGTTATATTGATGTGATAACCGGCAAGAAACCGGTTGGGCAGAAGGTAGCGATTATCGGCGCTGGCGGGATTGGTTTCGATGTCTGTGAGCTGATCAGCCATTCCGGACCATCCGGAGCTGTGGACCGCGATGTGTTCGCGGCTGAATGGGGTGTTGATTTTGAAAACCATCCCCGCGGCGGTGTTACCGGCGTTGAACCGAAAGTTGCAAAATCGGACCGGGAAATCACCCTGTTGCAACGCAAGGAGAGTCGTGTGGGTGCTGGGCTTGGCAAAACCACGGGCTGGACACACCGCCTTACACTTGCGCGCCGGGGTGTCGGCATGATGAACGGCGTTGAATATGTGAAGATTGATGACGAGGGTTTGCACATTCTGCAAAATGATCAGCCGCAGATTATCGAGGTCGACACCATCATTATTTGCGCCGGGCAGGACCCCTTGCGTGATCTCTACGAAGATTTGGAGGCGCAGGGTCTGTCGGCTGAATTGATTGGCGGTGCCTATGAGGCGAAGGAGCTTGATGCTAAGGCCGCTATCAACCAGGCCAGCTATATGGCGGCGGCTGTTTAAATCACTCCTGTCACCGACAATTCTCTTTAATCGGCCACTTTTGCTGCATCGGCTCGCATGACTTTGCCATAAATCCAGCCAATACCGATCAACGCGATGCCGAGGCCGAGGAAAGACAGGATACGCAAAATACCCTCAAGCTGAGCGGCGTCGATCAGGAATACCTTGAACGTCACCAAAGTCAGCAAGAGAAGCCCCGCAATTCGCAACAACGCATTGGTGGTCTGTATACCTCGCGCCAGCCATGCAATCGCGAGCACCAGCAATCCGGCGCTATAGAGATAGGTCTCGGTTGAGGTGAAGGGCGGGGTAGCGATATCGGTGCCATGGACGGCTTGCCGGACAGTGACCATCACTGCGGCAATGGCCGCCAACAGACTGGCAATTTCAAGAGGGCGGACCAACCTGGGCAAGGCCGCCGCGATTGTTTCTGTCCGCGCATAGAGCCACAGCCAAAGCATCGCTGCGGTAAAGTGCAGCGTGCCCAGATTGGCAATCGGCGCCGGGCCCATGGCCTGTTTGACGTTGGTCGGGCTGAGCAGCAAAATATCGAAATAGACGAAGCGGCCGAGGGCCAGACCGGCCAGAGCAAGGCCCAATGATTTGAGCGGTGTTGCAAGCTTCTCGGACCATGTCTTTCTCAGCAACAACCAGCCGCCTAGTGCCAGCAAATGTGTAAATACCCCGCGCTCGGCAAAACCATAGGCAACGAAATCCTCAATCGGCCCGATGGCCATCGGCTGTTTCAGCAGCAAATAGATAAAGCCGCCGGTGGCGATCAGGCCGATGCCAGCGATGATTTTAGAAAGCACCTTGCCGAAATTGTCGCGGAAGACATAAGCGATGGCGACAATTGCGATAGCCGGAACCCACAGTTCGATGGCTGTCGAACCAACGCTCGGCAGATAGCGATAGAGATCTGTCTCGCCGCCGAGTGACCAGAACAGAGCTTCCAGCAAACCCTCTGCATTGAACAGCATGATGAAACCACCAAGACCGATGGCCAGAGCCGATTGCACGATAATCGACTTGCGCTGAGTAAATCCACCCCAGGCAGCAAGACCGCCGGCCACCGCGATCGCGACCAGAGCGGCGAGGCTGTCTGGCGTCCATATCCAGAGGGCGATGGCAATCAGGATCGCTGTAACCGCACTGGCCGCTGGCTGCACAAACGGCTGGCTGGCAGCACATATGCGCCAGGCCATGAGACCGGTGGTAATCGCGGTAACGATACAGATGCCGCCCCAGATATTTTCGCTCCAATCAAAGCCGCCAAGCGCGGCAGTGATCAACAGCATTGCGGTAGGCGCTGAAAGGCCGATGAGGACCCACATCCAGCCGCTTCTCTCCCGCAGGGCAAATATATGGCCAGCGCCGCCGAACAGAACCGTCAGTCCAATCGCCGCGAACAATGTCATCTGGTCTGCATATATATTGTAAAAGGCGGTTGCGACCATGGCCAGAGACAGGCCAAGCGCGCCTGCAACAGCCGACGTCATCGCCTCATCACGCCAGGCGAGAGCGATCGCAAAAATGGCCAGGACGCCAAAGAACAGCCAGCTCATCAGAGAAAATTCGATCAATGGGGCCAGCAGCATCAGCTGCAACAGGCCGACGCCGAGCGGTATCGCCTGCATAACGACTTTGGGAATGCCAAAGCTGGTACCGGTGCGCGAGATGGTGAGCACGCCGCCAATGGCGAGCAATACAATAAACGCGCCGATAAACGGCACATCACCGCTGAGGTCCATGAACAATAAGGCGGTCGTCCAGATAACACTGCCGCCCGTCGCGAGAAGCGCCAGCCAGGCCCAGCCGCGATGGATTGCAAGGCCGAAAAGGCCTGCGGTGAATACCCCGAGGTAGATGAGCAAAGGCACGACTGATTCTGGACCAAGGCCAGCAACATAAGGTGCGGCGAAGCCGCCCAGCAGGCCCATGATCGCGGTTGGCGGGCCATGGCGCTGCGACAGTACGAAAGCCAATATGGTGACCGCTACAACGCCGCCAAGAGCGGTATAGAGGCCCAGCAACTGGTATAGTTCACTGGCCATGTAGAGCGTCGCGTAGAGTACGGCGATTCCAGCGCCGGCAATGCTGTGCCCGATGCGAACATCATCAGTGAATATCTTGCCGAATTTGGGAATCTTGTAGCCAAATTCGCTCAGGCCGATCAGCAGTAATCCGAACAAAGCGGCGGTGATACAGCGCGCTGTTGGTCCGAACAGCCCTGCATCGATTGAAAAGCGGACCAGGAAGAAACCTGCAAAAATAAGCGCTATGCCGCCAATCCAGATGGGCAGCTTGCCGCCAATCAGATCCTCAAATCGCTTCGCTGCGCTGGGGCGAGGTTGTTTCGGTTCCTCGTTGGCTGGCGGTGGTGGAGGGGAAGTCGGCTGATAGACGCGCCGGGATACCGGTTCTGGAGCTGGCGTGGCGACGCGCTCGGGCTTGGCGGCTGCCTTGGCTGCACGTTTCACCGGCTCGACTGGCTCTGGCTTTGTTTCCGGCTCGGCTGGTGCAGTGGGTTCTGTGGCAGCGGCTTGGATGGTTTCAACCGCAGTTTGATCCGCCCGGTCTTCGAGTATCGCGATCCGGTTGCGCAGCGAGGCAATCGTGCTGCGGGAATCAAATACCAACACCGTGAGGATAATAATTCCGACGAAAACCAGGAATTCCATTCACTTATCCCCGTTCAGCAGATATTTTTGCCAGAATAGCAACGACGCCCAGAACTGGTAGTCTGCATTGGCTTTCTTGCGAAAACCATGACCTTCGTTTTTGGCAAGCAGATGCCAAGCGGGCCGGTCATTGGTGCGAACCGCTTCTACAATCTGGTCCGCTTCGCTGGCCGGAACGCGCGGGTCGTTGGCGCCGGTGACCACCATCAATGGAATGTCAATTTCACTTGCGCGCCGCAGGGGGCTAATTTCTTCCAGTTTGGCACGCTGTTCGGGTATGCGTTCGTCGCCATATTCAACCCGGCGCAGGTCGCGGCGATAGGGCTGCGTATTTTCCAGGAAAGTGACGAAGTTGGATATGCCGACAATTTCCAGTCCGGCCTTTAGTCGGTCGCCGTAGCGAAGCATGGAGGCCAGCGTCATATAGCCGCCATAGCTGCCCCCGGTGACAGCAATGCGGCGCTTGTTGATGCGCTTGTCCTTACGCAAATAGGACAGGAAAGCTCCAATGTCCTTCACGCTATCTTCCCGCCGGAACGGACCGTTGTCGAGGGCGACAAACCGTTTTCCGAAACCGGTGGAGCCGCGCACGTTGGGATAGAAGATTGCAATACCCAGCTCGTTGATCAGATAATTGTTCCGGCCCAGAAACCGCGGCGTGGCCTGTCCTTCCGGCCCGCCATGAATATTGATAATCAGCGGACGTCTGCCCTTATGCTTTTCGGGATTGGGGCGGTACAGAAAGCCAGACATTTTTTCGCCATCGAAACTGGTAATTTCCACCAGTTCCGGCGCAACGTTATTGGCGGCATCCAGCCCGCCGGTTTCGCTCTTTGTCCAGCGTGTGATGGCCAGTGTTTCGGGATTAAGGCTGTAGCTGTCGCTGCCGGTCTGGTTAGCGTTAAGCGTGAAACCAAGCTCTCCCCATGGCGCGAATTTAATCCCGCCAATCACGCCGGCAGGTATATCGATTACGGTACGAACCGCACCGCTTTGCGTATCATAGATTTTCAGGACGGAACTGCCTGCCTGGTTGACTTCATAGGCAATCCAGCGGCCATCTTTGCTAATATCAAAGTCGGAAATATCCCAGATTTTCTCGTCAATAACCGGCTCAAACATGGCAGTTTCCAGATTGACGGTGCCGAGCCGCTGGACATCGCTGCCATCATCCGAGGCCGCCCAAAGGCGACCGTCCGGAGCAAATTGCAGACCGTTATAGGCAACCGGATTGCTGCTGTTGGTCAGCTTGCGCGATGTGCCATTGGCAATATCGATAAGATGAAGCTGGTTATCGGTGACCGAAACATAGTTGAAGACCAGCAGATGCTTGTCATCGGGTGAAAAGTCGATCGGAAACCAGCCGCCACCAGAAGACGCGACCAGCATGATGGCGCTATCAGGCTTTGCCGGATTCATCAGGTAGATGTCGTTATAAAGCCCGGTGCGCTTGTTGGACCCGAATGCCAGCAAATTGCCCTTGCTGGACCAGGGGCCAAGACTGTTGCGGCTTTTCCCGTCGGTCAGCATTTTCGGAACGCCATCTTTCAGCGCAAAAATCTGGTTCACTTCATTGCCGCCAATGTCCTTTTGGAACAACAAGGCGGACCCGTCAGGCGCGTAACTGGCCGAACGCGCGGGCTCGTCGCCAAAGGTCAGTTGCTCGCGCGCGCTGAGCGGCCGGGCTATTTTGTGGAGCTGGCTGGTATCGGCAAAGCGGGTGCGCACCAGCATCGCTCTGGTCACGGGATCCCAATCGACAAAACGCGCGGTCCGGAACTCCATGTAGGGGCGGGTTTTTGCCACCACGGACATTGGAATGTCAGGGACCTGGTCGGCCACCAGTGCAGCCGGTTTGGGGGCGATGGCATCTGCAGGTTCTTCCGCTGCAACTGCGGCTGGGGCAAAGATTTGTAATGATACAGCAACCAGCGCGCCGATAGATATAATGCGCATTCAGCGCTTCTCCCTGCTGAGTTTAGTTTATGCTTATGGACTAACAGCATAAAAAGCAATTAGGGGAGGAGGATGATCTGCGACACCAGCCCTTTCATATTGCTCGATGACGCGCGGGACGGCGGTGAAGCTGTGCCAGCCCGGCTGTACAGCGATCCGCTGGAGATACTGCAGGCACACACGCCGGAAGAGCTGAGCACAGTGCTGGATCAGCTGGGAGAAGCGAAACAACGCGGGCTCCATGCAGCGGGTTACATATCCTATGAAGCGGGCCTCGCAATGGAAGGACGGTTGGTTAAATATCTACCCGACGAGCGGGCTTGCCCACTGGCATGGTTTGGGTTGTTCAAGAATTACAGCCTGTTGGAGCCAGAGGCTGTATCGGAACAGCTTCCCGACGCGAAAGGTGCATGGTTGGGTAGCCTGAAGCCCGGCCTTACCCGGCAGGACTATGATCAAGCTTTCCAAAAGGTGCAGGATTATATTCTCGCTGGTGACATCTATCAGGCCAATCTCACTTTTCGGGCTTATGCAGCCTATGCTGGCCACCCCCTTGCTCTTTATGCGGCGATCCGGGACCGGGCGAAGGCAGGTTATGGCGGCGCCATATTTGATGGTAAAAATTGGATGCTGTCCTTTTCGCCGGAACTGTTTTTCGCGATGAAAGACGGCCGGATTACGGCAAAACCAATGAAAGGAACAGCGGCGCGTGTGTCTGACACCACCGCCGACGCAGCGGTTCGGGCGGAGCTACAGAGCGATCCCAAACAGCGCGCTGAAAATCTGATGATTGTTGATCTGTTGCGCAATGATCTGTCCCGGGTCGCGGAACCCGGCAGCGTGGAGGTGCCTGAGCTTTTCCATGTGGAAAGCTATCCGACGATCCACCAGATGACCTCTACCGTAACCGCCAAGCTGGCCGATAAGCATGGTGCCGTTGACCTGTTACGCCAAATATATCCCTGCGGTTCGATTACCGGCGCGCCCAAAATCAGGGCCATGGAGATTATCGATGAGCTGGAAAAGGACCAGCGGGGTATCTATTGCGGTTCCATCGGGCGGATTGATGCCAGCGGCGATGCAGCGTTTAATGTTGCCATCCGGACATTCTTTCTGACGGAGGGACAAGAAAGTCTTTCCATCGGGCTTGGCTCTGGCATAGTGGCGGACTCAGTCGGGGGCGACGAATGGCGGGAATGCCTTGCAAAAGGGAGATTTGCTACAGTGAGTCATGGGGTGAATCAGGGCGTGGACAGTACGATTGCTGTGGACCTGATCGAGACGATGGCATTTGATCCCGAACGCGGTATCCTTCGTCTCGAAGCACATCTGGAACGGATGAAGGCGAGCGCCGCCGCGCTGGAATTTGAATTTGACCGCCATGCTGCGCGCAACACCATACAGGCGATTACTTTTCATCAGGACAAACCGGCCAAGGTACGGTTGATGCTGTCGCGGTTGGGCGCGATTGCGATTGAATTGCAACCGATGCCTGAGCCGCTGGCCGAACCGATACAGGTTGCGCTGACACCCATGATCGCCGATCCGCAAGATTATCGCCTGCACCACAAGACCAGCGACCGCAGCGTCTATGCAGCGCCGGAAATCGAAGGCAAAGCCTATCCGTTATTCCACGACGCGGACGGCTATCTGACCGAAGGCGCGATCTGGAACATATTTGTCGAACGTGACGGCAAGCTGTTGACGCCGCCGATCAAGCGCGGGGTCCTGCCTGGGATATTGCGCGGGCAGCTAATCGCCAGCGGCGATGCAATCGAAGCCGATTTGCAGGCTGAAGATTTAGACAGCGGATTCTATGTCGGAAATAGTCTAAGAGGAATGGTGAAAGCCAAGCTCATCTAAAACATCACCTATCATATTACGCGGAGACTCTGATGACAGATCATCCGGAAAACATGGCCGAGTATGCTGAGAGTGTGTTGAGCTGGTTGGATCAGTTGGAGATTGTATAGTTTGTGCTACTGAAACCCGCCCAAGACTTCTGTGATTTTGTTAGTGGCGGATACGCACTAGCGATTATCGGATTTGCGATAATTTTTGCATCTTGGATCACCTATAGCGTAAGTGAGACCAAGGTTAGTAAACCGGTTGTCTTTGTTGTTGAGGTATTGGTATCCAGCACCCTATTGTTCAGTTTTGCCTTTCTAATATTTTTCGTCATTCGACATATCTTTTTTGAAGCTTACCAATATTTGCAACTATCAGTCTCGTTTTTCTTGTTGTGCTTAACACTATTCGGGGGACTTTCGTTTCAAGAGAGAATCTTGAAACAAAAGTCGATTGACGTTGCTTTCGTTTTGATGGGCTTGATTATGTCCCTCTTGGGTGGGGCGCTCTTTCCACTGATACCCATTTGTTTGCGATTTGTATGGACCGCGATATTGTGACTGAAAAACTGTCTCCCAAAAATAAAACTGAGGATTCTACCGTATGACCAACCACCTAGAAACCATGGCTGTGCACGCCGGGACAGAGCCGGACCCTACCACCAACGCACGGATCACACCGATTTATCAGACCGCATCCTATGTTTTCGATGATGTTGATCATGCCGCCGATCTGTTCAATCTCGACGCCGTGGGCAATATTTACACCCGCATCATGAACCCGACCAATGGCGCGCTGGAAGGCAAGATTGCAGCGATGGAAGGCGGCGCGGCGGCGCTGGCGGTGGCTTCGGGTCATGCGGCACAATTGCTGATTTTCCATGTGCTGATGGATCCCGGCGCACATATTGTTGCGGCGAAAAAGCTTTACGGCGGTTCGCTCAACCAGCTTGGGCATAGTGTCAAGAAATTCGGCTGGAACGTTACCTTTGTCGATGCTGATATTCTTGATGAGGTTAAAGGCGCGATTACCGATGAGACGCGCTGTGTCTTTATCGAAAGCCTCGCCAATCCAGGCGGTGTCGTACAGGATATTGCGGGCATTGCCGATATTGCCCATGCGGCAGGTATCCCTTTGATTGTTGACAACACCATGGCTTCGCCGGCGCTTTGCCGTCCTATCGAACATGGCGCAGATATCGTGGTGGAAAGCGGCACCAAATTTCTCGGTGGTCATGGCAACAGCATTGCCGGCCTGATCGTGGACAGCGGCAAGTTTGACTGGGCCAAAAGCGAGAAGTTCGCCTTTTTGAACCAGCCCAATCCTTCCTATCACGGGAAGGTTTTCACCGAAGCATTCGGACCGGTTGCCTTCATATTGGCTGCACGTGCGCTTTCCCTGCGCGACCTCGGCCCTGCCTTGGCGCCGTTTAATGCGTTTCAGATATTGACCGGCATGGAAACATTGACGCTGAGGATGGAGCGGCATTGCGACAATGCCCTGGCCCTGGCGCAATGGCTGCAGAGCCGAGACGAGGTGAGCTGGGTATCCTATGCTGGTTTGCCCGACAGCGAATATCACACGCTGGCTCGGAAATATCTTGATGGTAAAGGCGGCGCGGTATTCACCTTTGGTTTGAAAGGCGGATATGACGCCGGCACGAAGCTGGTCTCCGCCGTGAAGATGTTCAGTCATCTTGCCAATATCGGTGACACCCGTTCGCTGATCATTCACCCGGCCTCGACCACCCATAGCCAGTTATCGGGAGACGAGCTGGTCGCCGCCGGTGCTGGTCCCGATGTGGTTCGCGTCTCCGTTGGTATCGAGCATATTGATGATATTATAGCGGACATAGCCCAAGCGCTTGAATCCCTGTGATGAGTGAAGGCGACGGCGATTATGTTTATGATGAAGAGACCGGCGAGTGGCTGAGTCCGGAAGAGGTTGCCGAAAAGGCCAAGGGACCGGAAGTACTGGATGCCGTTGGTAATATTCTCGCTGATGGTGATGCGGTCACGCTGATCAAAGACCTGAAGGTCAAGGGGGCGGGGCAGACGCTAAAGCGCGGTACACTGATCAAATCCATTCGCCTGACTGGCGATGCGCAGGAAATTGATTGCAAGCACGAGGGGATAAAAGGCCTCGTCCTGCGGGCTGAATTTGTAAAAAAGCGCAGCTGATTCCTAACCGATCATGAAACGCCTGTTAAAAGACCATGAAAACAGTCGACAGCGATCGCCTGCACTTTTAGGTCAGCGATATTCCCGTTCGAACAACTGATTGTTACAAAATTCCTGCTCGTTTTGTCATGATCCTATTGCGCGATAGCACAGACAGGATTATGCGCTGTTTTTAACGCCTTGAAACAGGACTCTCCCCATGACTCAATCACCGCCCAAACTTTCCCAAGCCCTCGGCAGAATTCAACCCTCGGCAACCATGGCCATGTCTGGCCGGGTGACCGAGCTCAAAGCGCAGGGTATTGATATTATTGGTCTTTCTGCTGGTGAACCGGATTTCGATACACCGGATTTTGTCAAGGAAGCGGCCATCAAGGCGATTCAGGATGGCGACACCAACTATACGACAGTTGATGGTACGACAGCGGTGAAAGAGGCTGTTGCCGCCAAATTCCTGCGCGACAATGACTTAACCTATACACCATCCCAGATTTCGGTGAATAATGGCGGCAAGCATACGTTGTTCAACGCTTTGGTTGCGACGCTCGATGCAGGTGATGAGGTTATTATCCCGGCACCATATTGGGTGAGCTATCCTGACATGGTGAATTTTGCTGGCGGCACGCCAGTGATCATCGAGGCGGGTGCGGGCCAAAATTACAAGATTACGCCAGAGCAGCTGGCAGCAGCGATCACGCCGAAAACCAAATGGCTTATCCTCAACTCGCCTTCCAACCCGACCGGCGCTGCCTATAGCGGCGAGGAACTGAAGGCACTCGGCGAGGCGTTGCTGCCACACCAGCAGGTAATGGTGATGACCGACGATATGTATGAACATATCTGGTATGCCGATTTCCCGTTCACCACGATCGCTCAGGTTTGCCCTGATCTTTATGATCGCACCCTGACGGTCAGTGGCTGTTCCAAGGCCTATGCGATGACGGGCTGGCGGATCGGTTTTGCTGGTGGTCCGGAATGGCTGATCGGTGCGATGCGCAAGCTGCAGTCACAGTCTACATCTAACCCAAGCTCCATCTCGCAGGCGGCTGCGGTCGCGGCGCTTAACGGTCCACAGGATTTTCTCGCAGACCGAAACGCCGCTTTTCTGAAACGCCGGGATCTGGTCGTATCGATGATGAATGATACGCCGGGCCTACATTGTCCGACGCCGGAAGGGGCTTTTTATGTCTATCCTGATGCGAGCGAACTGATGGGCAAGACCACACCAAAGGGCAAGAAAATAGAGAATGATCAGGACCTGATCGGCTATTTTCTTGATGAAGCGCAAGTGGCCGCAGTCCATGGCGGTGCTTTTGGTCTCTCGCCGGCTTTCCGTATCAGCTATGCGACGTCGGAAGACATATTGCGGGAAGCGTGCACCAGGATACAACGGGCCTGCGCGGCGTTGATTTAGTTAGCCGCGTTTTTATTTAACCTCAAGCGCCGGGCGCGGGCATCCGCCCGCTTGGCTACGCGCCATAAGGCGCGACGGCCAGTCGGCCTTGCCTCGCTGCGCTCGGGCGATGCTCTAGAGGTTGGCATCAATGGCGCAGCCTATGATGGTCGCGCTGATCCGACGCATCGCGTCGGCAAGCGCGACCGGGCGCCCGAGCGCCCGAGCTTATGCGAGGAAAGCCAAGGGCACGGATGTGCCCGCCCGGCGCCTGAGGTTAATCAATAAAGAATCCCTTCACCCGCTGAAACTGAATGTCGTCCTGTGATGGCGTTCACAACGTAGCAAGCAATCCTATATTATCAGTGTAACCAATTCAGGGGTCGCTCCGAACAGAGGGTAACCACAAGGAAAATAAGATGCCGAGTTTTTTGAAATCAGATTTAACCTACAGCCTGAGCGGCGGCTTCCTATTGGGCGCGCTTGCGTTATTTTTCATGCAGCCCGGCGAGGATCAGCAGGAGTTTAGCGAGAACCTCTCTTCAACGATGAGTGTTGCTACCCAGATGATGAGCTAAGTCCAGCAAGAGAACGGGGCGTTTGATATGAATAGAATTTTTCCAAAACTAGCGATTGCCGGTATAAGTGTTGCGGCCTTTGGCGGGCTTTGGTCCACCGTCAGTACAACTGATCCAAGCAGTCAGAGCGCTCCCAGCCTGTTTACCAGCGAAGCCCATGCGGCCGAGAAAGCCACCATCATTCCTGCTCCTCGAATCAATGCCTCGGAAAAAGGCAAACGTGCCGTTGCGATATTTGCTGGCGGCTGTTTCTGGGGCGTCGAAGGCGTGTTTGAGCATACCAAGGGTGTGATCAGCGCGTCATCCGGCTACCACGGAGGCAGCAAGCGCAGTGCTACTTACAAGCTGGTGAGTGCGGGACTAACCAATCATGCAGAGGCGGTGCGCGTGGTCTATGATCCCACTGTCGTCAGCTATGGTCAGCTAATGCAGGTTTTCTTTTCGGTGGTTGCCGATCCCACGACATTGAACGCGCAGGGCCCCGATCGCGGCAAACATTATCGCAGTGCTTTGATCCCGACAAACAATGCGCAGGCCAAGGCGGCCCGTGCCTATCTGGCGCAGCTTAGTAAAGGCAAATATTGGAAACGGCCCATCGTGACCAAGATTGAAGCCTATAAAGCGTTCTATCCAGCGGAAACCTATCATCAGGATTTCATGCAGAAAAACCCGCATCAGGGTTACATTGTACGCTGGGACAAACCCAAGATCGCTAATCTGAAGCGTCATTTCCCCAAACAATATCGTGCAAAACCCGTAACCTAGACACGGTTTTCAAAAGTCGCGCAAAAAGTTACGCCCATTTAACCGGGTGTTAGTTTTACCGTACTATACATGGCAAGATCGTATCACAGAACGGACAAGTCCATGGTATCGCAAAATTTCGAATTTGCTATCGCGCTGACTTCAATAGTTGTGGGTATGGCTTTTATTTGGGTTGCACATAAACACCCCAATTAATCGCCACTACCGCCTCATTTGGGACAGAGCACCATCAGCATCTGACGGCCTTCCAGCTTTGGATAGGCTTCAACCTTGGCGGTTTCCTTCATGTCTTCCTGCACTCGCTGCAATAATTGCATACCGAGTTGCTGATGTGACATTTCACGACCGCGAAAGCGCAGCGTGACTTTCACCTTGTCACCATTGTCGATGAACTTGTTCACATTGCGCATCTTCACCTGGTAATCATGATCGTCGATATTGGGACGCATCTTGATTTCCTTGACGTCCTGTACCTTTTGGGTCTTGCGCGCCGCATTGGCCTTTTTCTGGGCCTCATACTTAAATTTTCCAACGTCCAGAAATTTTGCGACCGGCGGAGAAGCGTTAGGCGAAACCTCTACGAGGTCCAGACCAACATCCTTGGCTCGCTCGATTGCTTCGTCAGTGTTCATGACACCGAGGTTTTCACCCCTGTCGTCGATGACCCGCACAGTGTCGGAAATGATCAGATTGTTGAAACGTGGGCCGCCTTTGACGGGCGGCGTGGGACGGCGTGGTGGTGCAGCTATGTTAAATACTCCTAAAAAATCAAATGAAAGCGGCCAATAGCGGGAAATCGCTAGGGTCGCAAATTGTATATATACTTAATGGCTGGGAGCCTCAGGATCAATGGTTGGTGTGATCCTGTGAATCTGAACCCACAAGTGATTTTTTGACCGGCACGACATCATGCTTTTCCAGCCATTCACGCATCTGCGCGATTTCTTTGGTCTGGCTTGCGATAATCGTTTCGGCCAGCGCCCTGGTTTCAGGGTCTTTTCCATATTCCAAAACGATGTCCGCCATATCCACAGCGCCCTGATGGTGCGGGATCATCCCCTGCATGAAGGCGATGTCGGGATTTGGATCGATGACGCCCATGCCCTCGTGCATCCTTGCGTTGGCTTCTTCATAAGCTATTTCTGCCGCACTTTTGTCTGTGGCACTGCCGCGCACAATTTCCATATCCGGTTCGTTTGCGGTGTTTTCAGGGCTACAGCTGGCGAGATACAGACCCGAAACCATAAGCGCAGTTGCGCCAATTCTCATATCAATCTCCTGCCAGATCCGGTGCCAACGCTTCTTCCTTGAGCATCGCAACAGCCTCATCAAGCGTCAGGAACATCTGTTCCTTTTGCCCCAGTTTTCGCAGGGCCACTTTGCCTTCTTCGGCCTCACGCATGCCAACGACGAGGATATTTGGCACTTTCGCCAGTGAATGCTCGCGCACCTTATAGTTGATCTTCTCGTTGCGCAGGTCGGCCTCGACGCGGATACCGGCGGCTTTCAACTTCTCCGTTACCTTTTTCGCATAGTCATTGGCATCCGTAACAATCGTTGCAACAACCGCCTGTGTGGGCGCGAGCCATAACGGCATTTTTCCGGAATAATGCTCAATCAATATGCCGATAAATCGCTCATAGGAACCGAAGATCGCACGGTGAAGCATGATCGGTCGGTGACGTGCCCCATCCTCGGCAATATAGCTTGCGTCCAGACGTTCGGGTAAAACCCTATCGGACTGGATCGTGCCGACCTGCCACGTGCGGCCAATCGCGTCGGTAAGGTGCCATTCGAGCTTGGGAGCATAAAAGGCGCCTTCCCCGGGCAATTCTTCCCAGCCATATTCTTCCGTGGCCATACCGGCATCAATAACGGCCTGACGTAGCTCTTCTTCGGCCTGGTCCCAGTCTTCATCAGACCCGAAGCGCTGTTCGGGGCGTAGGGCTAGCTTGATCGAATAGCCTTCAAAACCGAGCTCCTTGTAGATTCGGTCGGCCAGCTCGCAGAAATTTTTGACTTCATCGACAATCTGGTCCTCACGGCAGAAAATATGCGCATCATCCTGTGTGAATTGCCGGACCCGCATCAGGCCGTGAAGCGCACCATGGGGTTCGTTACGGTGGCAGCAGCCATTCTCGTACATTCGCAGCGGCAGGTCACGATAGCTTTTGATACCCTGTTTGAAGATAAGCACGTGTGCTGGGCAGTTCATGGGCTTGATCGCCATCATGTCGGCGTCAGAGGATACCAGCGGCGCATCATCGTCGACGCTGGGAATCTCGTCAGGCACAACGAACATATTCTCGCGATATTTGCCCCAGTGACCGGATTGCTCCCACTGGCGTGCGTCCATGATCTGAGGGGTTTTGACTTCCTTATAGCCAGCTTCGTCAATCGCACGCCGCATATAGGCTTCCAGCTCGCGCCACATGACGAAGCCCTTGGGATGCCAGAAGATGCTGCCCATCGCCTCGGCCTGAATATGGAACAGGTCCATTTCCTGACCCAGTTTGCGGTGATCGCGCTTGGCGGCTTCTTCGAGCCGCACGAGATGTGCGTTAAGCTGTTTCTTGTTGAGCCAGCCGGTGCCGTAAATACGCGATAGTTGCGGATTACGCTGGTCGCCGCGCCAATAGGCACCGGAAACGCGCATCAGTTTAAACGCCTTGGGATCAAGCTTGCCGGTGGAGGGCAGATGTGGACCGCGGCACATGTCCATCCAGTCATCACCAGACCAATAGACACTGATCTCATCGCCTTCGGGCAGCTCGGCGGCCCATTCCGCCTTGAACTTTTCGCCGTCTTTTTCCCACAATGCGATCAGGTCGTTACGCTCCCAAACTTCGCGGCGCAGCGGCTTGTCTGCGTTGATGATCCGCCGCATTTCTTCTTCGATCTTGGGGAGATCGTCATCGGTGAACGGGTCGCCCGCAGGCGCAAAATCATAATAGAAGCCATCATCCGTCGATGGACCAAAGGTAATCTGCGTGCCTGGATAAAGCTTCTGCACTGCCTCAGCGAGCACATGGGCAAAGTCGTGGCGCGCCAGTTCCAGTGCGTCTTCCTCGTCCCGCGACGTGATCAGGGCCAGTTCGGTATCTGCTTCGAGCGGCCGCATGATATCGCGCACTTCGCCATCAATACGGGCGGCCAAAGCCGCCTTCGCGAGGCCCGGACCAATATCCGCCGCAATTTGCGCCGGTGTTGTGCCCGATGCCACTTCACGCGCGCTGCCGTCGGGAAGGGTGATTTTGATCATCTTGGTCATCGGGTTTTCAATCTTTAAAGTTCACACAGTTCTCACCTAAGAACGCCAGAAAACGGCGATCCATAGATTTTCATTGCCTTAGTCCATGGTCCGGCCAAGTCAACCACTGCGAGCATAGCGGGATAGTGACATGTAGGAAAGCTTTGTTGTCATTATGTCATGGAAACTTGACATTTCTTCGAATCATGTCCATAAAGTCAAGGTAACATGACATGATGTCAATTAAACTTGAAGGAGTATCGTGATGAGACTGAAGCGAATTACATGCCGCCGGACAGCCCTAAATGCAGATATTGCCATGTGGGCAAGCTTCTCTATCCTGTTTCTGGCGATGTTCCGGTGAGTGAACCATCAACCCGCAATATCTGGCAGAGAATCCATGGCGCAATCAAACCGGATTGGGCCTTCGCACTTGTTCTGCCTGTCAGCATCATGATGTTGGTTACCGAAAACCTTGATCCCGAACCGGTTGTCGCGGTTGATCCGTTGATGAAAATTCTGGTGCTAGCCGGCCTAACTGTGATCATCGCCTTTGTTGCGACCTATGCAGCGGCAATGGACCGGCGGAAAGTTGAGGATTATTATTTCCAGCTTATGACCAATGGCGCTATCGTGGGCATTGTAACCACGCTGTTCGTCAATCTTGTCTGGGATTTACTTTACGGGCCGCTAACGGGTGATGATGTCATTGCCGTAATGCTGGCAAGCTGGAGCATGGGCTATTTCTTTTATCGGATAAGGGGGCTGAACACATGAGCGATCGCAGCGATCAGGTCGGAGAAATGCCCAAATCAAAAATTCCGCCGTCGATGAGGCGCTATTTCTGGCGCATGGGCATTTTCATGACGGCCTATATGGTCATCCTGATTTGGGGCTTGTCCCTCAAAAATTCGAGCAACCCACCAGAAGGTTTGTTTATCTATGGTTTGGCAATTCTTACTGCGCTGCCAATGTGCGGTGTTTTCTGGACTGTGTTTCGTTTGCTGGTCGAAATGGAAGACGAATATCAGCGCTTTCTGGTCGCCAAACAGATCATGCTGGCGACAGCGATCACTTTATGTGCGGCCACCATATGGCAATTCCTGAATGTCTACGATTTGATGACTGAGGGCCCGCAATGGTTTGGTGTCATTTGGCTGGTAACGTTCGGAATAGCCGACGGCATTGTCCGGTGGCGCGCATGAAGAACCGTCTAAAGGTTCTCCGCGCCGAACGTGACTGGTCACAGGCGGATTTGGCTGAACGGTTGGCTGTTTCACGCCAGAGTATTAATGCTATCGAGACAGGAAAATATGATCCGTCCCTACCGCTCGCCTTCAAGATTGCCGATCTTTTTGATATGGCGATTGAAGAGGTTTTTCTGAACGACTGAAACGACAGAAAAGGATGGAGCGATGAGAATGAAGGTTTTGTGCTTTCTGGGACTTGTGGCGACGTTGCTGTTATCGGCCTGTACGACCACTAACGCCGTTGCACCGGCGGTTCCGAACACCGCCCGGGGGGAACGGATTGATTTGCCCGATGGAGCTCAGTTGCTTGGCGGTCGGCATTTCACTGTGCTGGTTGAAGGACAGGGCCGCGATGTTGTTCTGATTCCCGGACTTTCGACCCCGCGCACAGTCTGGAACGAGACACGTGCGAAGCTCAAAGGCCGTTATCGTCTCCACATCATCCAGATACGGGGTTTTGGTGATGAGCCAATGTCTGATCGGGACGGGCCATTACTGGAGCCCTTTATCCGTGAGCTGACCGATTATATCGACGACGAAATAGTCGATCGCAATAATCACCAAAAGGCAATTGTCATTGGCCATTCGCTGGGTGGTCTGGCGACAATGACTTTGGCTGCACGCTATCCTCAGGGTGTAGAAAAGGCGATGATCATCGACAGTTTGCCGTTTTTCGGATTGCTGTTTGGGCCGGACACGACGGTTGAAACGCTTCAACCGCAGGCTGCCGCAATGCGAGATGCGCTGATCACTAAAGACAGTGGTGAAGTGGATGACCGGACCTTGCAAACCATGTCACGAACGGCAGCGGGACAGGATCAGGTCGCTGCCTGGGCCCGTGCTGCTGACACAGGCACAATGGCGCAGTTGACCTATGACCTGATGACGACCGATGTCCGGCCTTTGTTGCCTGCGATTATCATGCCGGTCACGATGCTCTATCCAGTCGATGTCAGCATCATGGCCGAGCCACGGATTACCGAGATGTATAAAGCAGCCTTTACAGGGGCCAAGACTGTTACGTTTGAAAAAATCGATGACAGCCGCCATTTCATCATGCTGGATCAGCCCAAAGCTTTTGCAGCGTCCGTCGAAAGGTTTTTGCAAGGAAATGATGGTAAGAGTAAGTAAGCTGCTATAATCTATGGATTAATCCGTTATGAGCAACAATTACTCCGTCTGGCACCGCGACGGTAAAGGTGCACGCAAACGATCGATCCGGATCGAGACGATTGGAAACACGTTCCTGTTTTTCGAAAACCAGTGGCGCAGTGAAGCCTATCATTTCGGTGATCTGGTTTATCGCGGTCTAACCGGTGGTTCGCATGTTTTCGGACTGGATGACGGGATCAAAGCTCGTCCGCATTGGCAACTTGGTTTTACCGGTGATCCTCCGGCCGAACTGACCGGACTGCTGCCCAAATATAAGCAACCCATGCTAAGCGGCGTGGGCATGCTGATTATCGCATTTTTGTGCCTTGGAATTGTTTATTTCGGTTCTTCCCACGTTTAAGTTGATTGGCCGCGTACCTCTGCGTAGGCACAAGCACAAACGATCAGCGGAAGACTAAATGGAAGAAGATATTCTCTACATGCAGCGCCCGGGTGGCGCCAATCTCGCCTATTGCTATCGCGCGGCCAAGCCGGGTGTCAAAGGCAGCACCCTGGTGTTCCTGCCCGGCTATATGTCGGATATGGAAGGTGGCAAGGCTCTGGCGCTTGACGCATGGGCCAAGGGTCAGGGTCGCGCCATGCTGCGCCTTGACTATGCCGGATGCGGGGCCAGCGGCGGGGAGTTTGAAGACCAGAGTCTGATCAACTGGCGCGATGACGTGCTGTTTTTAATCGAGAAAGTGACCGCCGGTTCCATCACCTTGGTGGGCTCATCCATGGGCGGTTGGTTGATGCTGCTTGTCGCGTTGGCCAGGCCGATGCGGGTGAAGGCTATGGTCGGTATTGCAGCGGCCCCTGATTTCACTGACTGGGGGTTCACGCAGGAACAGAAAATGACGATCCTGCGCGAAGGCAAGCTGGAAGAGCATAGCGAATATAGCGAAGACCCCTATGTCACGACCAATATCTTTTGGCAGTCGGGCGAGGCTAATCGCCTTTTGCACAAGGAAATCGCCTTTGATGGAGCGGTGCGGTTACTGCACGGACAGGAGGATGCCGACGTGCCCTGGGCCTATACTCTGGAGATCGCAAAGAAAATGCGTTCAGCGGACGTGCAGATGCATTTGGTAAAGGACGGTGATCACCGCATGTCACGCGATCAGGATATCGAGCTTTTGATTGACGTGGTTTCGCGGCTGGATTGAATGTAACTGAAAGAAAGCCGTTAGTGGTGAGCTTGTCGAACCACATTTATCGACTATCGCAAAACGCCCTTCGACAGGCTCGGGGCTGATGGAATCTTATTCATGTTCGTTTTCGCATTCCTTATTCTTGCCCAATCGACTTCACCTTTTGGATCACCGGTTCCGCAGACAATCAACCCCTCTGCGCCGATGACGATGACCGAAGTGCGGTTCAACGAATGTGTCGATCTGGCGGTGGACGATCCGGCAAGCGGCGTTGTGGAGGCCAATAAGTGGCGCATAGAAGGCGGGGGATTTCTGGCGCGTCACTGCCTCGGCTTTGCCTATGCGGAACAGTTTAACTGGGTAGCGGCGACAAGAACCTTTGCCGAAGCCGCCAGAGAGGCGGAGGTTGCCAAATATCCCCGCGTCGCCAATTTTTGGGCACAGGCAGGTAACGCGGCACTGGCCGGAAACGAGGCGCAAAAGGCGCTGGAATATCTTAATGCCGCGCTGGTGCAGGGCAGTTTGATCGGGTTGGAGAAGGGCGAAGTTCATCTTGATCGAGCCCGGGCGCATGTGGCTTTAAATGATTATGAGGCGGCCAAAAAAGAATTCGTGATGGTGCACAAGCTGGCTCCGCAAGACCCGCTCGGCTGGCTGCTATCTGCAACATTGGCAAGACGGATGGGAGATCTTGTGATCGCCAAGGCCGATATCGCAGTTGCTGCCAAACTGGCAGAACGCGACCCGGCCATTGCTCTGGAAGCGGGCAATATTGCTTATGCGGGTGGCGACGCTGAACAGGCCAAGATTAACTGGGAAAAGGCGGTTGAAATCGATGCTGAAAGCCGGCCCGCCAAAGCCGCACAGAAATATCTTGCACAGCTTGTAGCAACCGTCGCCGAATAGGATCTACGTCATCAGGCTTTTCAATCCTTTTGACGGGCGATAGAAGTCTTGCACAGCAACAAAAGAAAGCCCCATCTCCATGACCAACAAATATCTTTTGCCACTTTTGTCGGCTCCTCTCATGTTGGCAGCTTGCGGCAGTGGGGGAGATGGCAGTCCAACTGCAGGCGAGTATAAACAGACGGTCAAGATTACCGAGCTGGACTTTCCGGGCATATCGGAGGACGTTAAAGAGCGAACTATCGCGCAAATGGAACAGGCGGCTGGCGGCGGCACCGGCGGTCTTTTTTGTATGAAAGGCGGCGACAATGGTCAGCAATGGAAAGAGGCGGCCAAGCAAATGTCCGGAGCGTTGGGCGGCCAATGCGAAACCATCAAGGACGAGGGGTCGGCAACTTCACTTGATCTGGAAATGACCTGCAAAGGGACAGCAAAAGGCGATATCAATATTGTCATGACCGGACAGGCTAACCCAGACGGTTATGACAGCACTATGTCATTCGACATAAAAGATCCGGACAGCGGCGAAACCGCCAAACTGGCCATGGATATCGGTGCAGAACGTCAGGGCGATTGTCCAGGCTAAGCCGTCAACTTTCCGCAGGCTTCAGCCAGCCGCGATAATGGACCATCAGTCCAACGACCGGCAAAATTATCGGCACATCGAAACGGAACCGTCCATCATCTTCCCATTCGCTTGCCGGTGATTGGGGCGCGAGGAAGAGTGGCAGCGGAACAAACCAGAATTTCCAGCCAGTCATTTCCATCCGAAGGCCATTGTCCGTGCTCGGCAAAGCAAACAGAAACTGAAAAGGTCCGAAGCGCTCGGTTAGATGATCACCGGATTTTTGCAGGCGACTGGAAAAAGCCTTCCCCGAAAAGCGGCGTGTCCAGGTTTCACCTGTATCATCAACCGCAATGTGAACGTTGAGACCATGTTCGCCGGCTGACGGAAATCCAAAAATTTTCGCAGCCAGTTTGGCCAAAGGGTTTGTGCCATTCGTAACCTGTGCTTTGCCATGAAACCCGCCATCGCGAACAACGCTATGCAGTTTTTGCAAGCTGGACGGCAGCTTCGTGAATTCGGAGCCCATGACCCGCTGGTAAAGCGACGGTCCCGGGTCGACAGACCGGATCTGATGAGAAATGGCATAGCCGTCAAACAGCGGCTGAAATTCTGACAGCGTGAGAAGTTTGCTGGCATCATATGCGCCGGTTTTTAGCTGCCCCTGCAATATTTTTTCAGCCAGGATCACGGCAGCAAAGGTTGGGATTTGCGGGCCATCGCCTTCTCGGGCAATCAAGGTCCAGCTTTTTTGGCAGGGCTGATCATCTTTGTGACCAAACAGGTCTACTTTCATTGCGGATATGTCAGAACCCATAGCACGGGTCATGTTTTGCAATCCAAGCAAAGCCTTCGCCATTGGTTTTAGCGACTCTATCCAGCCCCAGCGCACAGGCCAGCTTGCAAGCCATAATGCCCGATTCTGAAATCCCAGCTCCGTACCTGCACGAAAGTGAACAGCAGGCTGGTTGGCAAATTGTCGGGGCACAAGATCAAGGTCGGGAACATCTGCCAGTCCGACCAAGCGATTATCAATCACCGGTGAGCCACGCAGAGCAAAACTGACATGACCCATGTCTTGCCAACCATAGCCGGTTTGCCATTGTCCTCCGCGCCTTATCTTTATTGGCTTTCCAACATAGCTGAGAATGGCTTTGCTGACTGATGGTCCGGCAGCAGCCTTGTTGGAGGCGCTAATCGCGATCTCGATTGCCTCGATCCGAAAGGGCTCTGATGCCAAATGGCGGATCGCTGCTCCCGACAAGGCAGGTACGCTGGATGCGCCGGAAATGACCGGAACACCGGCGTTGGTAGCTATGTTGTTCAACCTGTCTATGCCGCATACAAATTCCCGGCTATCGGCTAGATCGAGATACGGGACGGCGGCTGCAATACACTGTTCCACAAGCTGATAGCTGCTGTCTTGAAACGGACCCGCAGCGTCGATGACGATATCTGGTTCGTGCTGTGCAAGGGTCGTCTCAATATTACCACTACGGTCTGCCTGCACCGGTTCGGCATTTTGGATTGTCTGACAGAATTGTCTGGCTTTTTCGAGATTGCGTCCCGCCGCCAGAACATGGTGGCCACGCGCAGCAAGTAACTGCAATAAACGTCCGCCAAAGCCGCCATAACCTCCAAAGATCAGAATGGTTTTCACAGCATGCGGTCTTGAAATTCCGGCTGCGGAAGCCAGCATGTGTCGCGTTTTCCAAATATACGATATCGGTTGCGTGCCACAAATAAATAGACCGGGTCTCGCAAAAATTTTGGCAGGAACCTCAGCGCAGAGACGGCTCTCCATGGCCAGCCAAGTCCCGCATAAATGGCCAACACTGCATCGCTGTTGCGCAGTAGCCTATCATCTTGGACAACAATCAGGGTTTCAGGATTGGCGGGATCAATATCATATTTCCTGTAGAGCGCGCTGCCATAGTCGCCCTGCATCGATGCTAGCATAAAATGTCGCTTTTGATCATGGCGCAATATGAATTGTGCATTGGCCGAACATAAAATGCACTCCGCATCAAAAACCACAATGGCTTTGCCGGTTGTTTGCGGATGTTCGACATTACCCTGCATCGTCCCCTTGTATCGCTGGAACGCGGGAAGATATCAACGGGTGGTTGTTATGATTTGCCGTTGACCGACATATAATAAAATTCAACGTTCGTTACGCCAGATTGGAAATATGGCGCGCTGGCTTTATAATCTTCGGTCTGTTGCACTCTCGCGAAGCCATTGGGAGCATCCCACTCCACAAACGTCAATTGACTAGGCGCGTTTAGCGACGTCGCATGAGCCTCCATCTTAGGATTTTTCATCTTGTAGATGAACCGCCCGCCTGCTTCGTGTACGGCCTTTTCAATGCCGGTCAGATAGCGCTGATAGTCTTCCGGCTTGTCCGGATTGGTCCGAGCGACGACCAGGCTGTAATATTTGTCAGGGTCAAAGGTCAGATCAAGATCATTTTCAACAGCCGCGCTGTAGATCCTGAGTTCGTTCCAAGCCCCGGGCCGCAGGGCCTTAATCGCGGGCCATTGGGGCTGGCTCGCCAACTGCTTTTCAGAGGCCTGATCCGGATAGGAGAAAAATATCAGTCCAGCGGGTTTGTAGTCGCTGATCACTCGATTATCGATCTTCAGCTGGACCTCTCGTTTCAGGCCGAACTTCTGACCCAGCGGCAGCGCCTGGCGGTAATAGGATTGGCGGGCTGCTTCAGAATCCGACTTTGCTTCGGGCATGATGACGGAGAGATACTGGCCTTTGGCAACGGACAATCGGGGAGATGTTGCTGAGGGTGTGTTTGATGACGACTGCGCCAAGAGGCTGCTGGACGGCATGCTCAATGCTATGGTGAAGGTCGAAGCCAGTATCAGGGCGGTGCGATTAATCGTCATGGAAAAATGCCTTTTGTAAATGCTGAAATATGGATGAGTCATATTTTGTTGCGATATCGCACCTCACTAGAACCGTTTTCGTTGAAATAGTGGATGTATTTCTCTTCTTCATGGTGCAATAATGCACCAATGGAAAATTGGGATGATTATCGATTCATACTCGCGCTTGATCGGTCGGGCACGGTCCGGGCGGCAGCATTGCTGTTGGGCGTTACGCACAGCACGGTGTCGCGGCGGTTGGCGGTGATTAACGAGCGCTATGGCAAGCCTGTTTTTGAACGCAGCGCTGGTGGATACCGAAAAACCGAGCTGGGCTCGGAGTTGGTCGAGGCTGCGCAGCAGATGGAAGGGATTAGCTTTTCTGCCGATCGCCGGAGAAAAGCCAGTGAAACAGAACTGTCCGGGCCGATCACATTGTCCATTCCCGATGTATTGGGACAATATCTGCTGCTCGATTATCTTGCCGATTTTTGCCAGCAATATCCCGATATAAGATTGTCACTGCTGAGCAGCTACAGTTTTGCGGATCTTGATCGGTCAGAGGCAGATGTCGTGATCAGGGGCGTCGCGAAACCACCTGATCATCTCGTGGGTCGTCGGCTCTTTCCATACGCGTTGAGCTATTATTGCCGCCGTGATTATCTTGAGAAAACCGAACCAGCGGATCGGCGGTGGATTGCGGCCGTGACACCGTCCGGGATACCGCGCTGGATTGCCGATAGTCCGTTTCCTGACGCACCGGTCGGTATGATGAGCGATGATATCACTCTGCGGCACAAGGCTGCGCTTAATGGCCACGGGATGGTGAGGGGGGCATGTTACATGAATGATCCAGAGCATGATCTCATCCGCTTGCCGAAATCACCGGCGCCCTTCCCAGTGGCCGATTTCTGGGTACTCACCCATCCCGATCTCAAGAATACGCCGCGCATAAAGTTGCTGATGCGCTTTCTAGCAGCGGCGCTTCTTGAGAATCAGGATTTGATAGAGGGACGGAGTGCTCCAGCTTGAACAGCCGGACCATGTCGTCTCGCCCTAATCGAGATAGAAGTTAACCGTCGTTACGACGCGTACTTTCTTATATGGTGTGTCCGTCACGCCATAGCCGCCGCTATCACCGTCCCGCGAGTTGATCGAGAAATACCCCTGGGTCGCGGACTTGATCCCGCCGACATCGGTGCCGCTATCCTCGGCAAATTGCTCTGCTGATTTACGGGCGTCCTTCGTTGCCTCGGCAACCATTTCCGGTTTGATTTCATCAAGCTTGGTGAAGGTATAGCTCATGCCCGAACCGTCCTCCAGGACAACACCGCGGCGGACCAGATCAAATTGCCGTGCGACGGCCGCCTGGGCTTTCTCGATATCATCGGTGCGTAGAGATAGTCGTTGACGGATGGTGTAGCGGGGGATGCCGTTACTGGTATATTGGTTCACATTGGCACCCGTCGGCTTCAAGGCATCTCCCTCAAAACCCAGTTCGGTGAAAAATTTACCGATTGCCGCAGTATCGCGATCCATATCGGCCTGTGCCTCAGCCAGATTGGTGCTTTGCGCGCTGTAAGCGATGGTCCAGGTTGCGAGATCGGCCGTAACTTCGCGTTCAGCCAGCCCGCGCACAGTTACGCTGCGGTCCGCCATTTTTGAACGAAGCAAGCCGTCACCAAGTAAGTAACCGCCGGCGATCAGTCCAATGGTAAGTAATCCGGCACTAACCAGCAATACGTTGTTCTTTTTATCCAGAAATTTGTTGCCTTCAACATTATCAGTCATTGCTCTTTCCCTTTCGTTCCAAGCGTCTTAAACTGTTTCTAGGATCGCGGTTCGGCTTTGCGATAGCTGCGATGAACTGTTTCTGAACAGCGACGAATGGAGTTTGCTAGCAATGCCGATTCAATATTTACATACGATGCTAAGGGTCACTGACCCGGATGCGACGGTAAAGTTTTTCAACCTCCTCGGGCTCGAACAAGTGCGTCGTTATGATAGTGAGCAGGGGCGTTTTTCGCTAATCTTCCTCGCCGCACCGGGGCAAAAAGACGTTGCAGAGGTTGAGCTGACTTATAACTGGCCAGCGGAGGATGGTGGCAGTGAAGATTATGACGGCGGCCGTAATTTCGGTCATCTCGCCTACCGCGTCGACAATATCTACGAGCTTTGCCAGACATTGATGGATGCCGGTGTAACGATCAACAGGCCGCCGCGTGACGGGCACATGGCTTTTGTCCGAACGCCTGACAATATATCGGTTGAGCTGTTACAGGCGGGGGATAATCTGCCGGTTCAGGAACCATGGGCGAGCATGGAGAATATTGGCGAATGGTAGGAGCATCCTGCTCGCTAGCCCAGGGCGACACCTGATCCCGGTTTTGAATTGAGGTTGGAAAGGTCAAAGCTGACCACTTGGTTGCGGCCGTTATTCTTGGCATCGTACAGGCGCTTGTCAGCTGTCGACATCACCGCCCGCAAAGACGTCCGTTTCGGTATTGCGGTTACGCCGACGGAAAATGTAACGGGTTGTTTGATCTCACGAACATTCTCATAGACCGCCCGAATGAGCAGCTCGCAAATCCTGGTCATTTCCGCAGCCGGATTGCTTTTGCGATTACCGCGCTCGTCTGGTTTCATCAGCAGGGCAAATTCCTCACCGCCGATCCGTGCGGTGAAATGACGGGTCTGGCCAAGCTCCCTGCCGACGACACGGAGCACTTCATCTCCCGTCTCGTGACCATATTGATCGTTGACCTGCTTGAAGAAGTCGATGTCCAAAATCGCCAGATGGCTATATTTCCGATCGACCATGTTTCGCGTGAACGCTTTTTCCAGGGCGCGGCGGTTGCTGATCGCTGTCAGGCCGTCGGTGTCGGCGAGCAGGGTCAGTTCAACCTGCTCCTTTAGCGTATGCTCATGCCTGCGCCGCAGTTTCATGATCCGGTTGGCGACACCGAAAGCCAATATGATGGTTTCCAATACCAAGACGAAATAGAGGCCATAATCAAGCTCGTGGATCCCGATATAGAGATCCATCCCTCGGGCAATGCGGTCGAAACTGAAGCCTATAATGGGCGTCCATGCCGCTATCTGAAACCAGATAGCCTTGCTGCCGCGCCGCAGAGCATGAACCATCGTATAAAGGACTACGAACAAATATGGGACGAAAGAGGCGTGATAGAAATTGCGGGTCTGAGTCTCGTATCCGTTAGTAGTTTGAAAGATATAGGCGGTCACAAAAACCGGCAGAACGGCCGTTAACAAAAGGATCGGACGTAGCCATCCGGCAATTTTCCCGGGCTCCACAAACCGGTCAAGGAAAAATCCGCTGGCCGCGATTGCGATTGCCAAGGTCCAATAGTTTAGAAGAAATTTTATCGTCAGGCTTGTTTCGGGGAAAACCAGAAAGATTAAACCGGAAGAACTGAAGGTATAAACCACCGTTCCCAGGATCATGACACTGTGCCACAGCATGAAGCTATGCCTCAGGGCGCCATAGAAAAAGACATTATAGAAAAAAGGCATGATCGCCATCCCGCACAGCAGGGCAAACATCGCCGATAGCGGTAGTTTGAGGTCATCCCATCTTTTCTTCGATGCCAACTGTATCAATGTAATTGAACTGGCTACGCGCGGCTTATCTAGTGAAAGGTAAACCGTTTCGATCTGGCTGCGCGTCGCGGCATCCTCAGATCCCGGTATCGGCAGGCCATAGTGACCCTTCGGACGCCAGCTATCGATCACTTGCTGCTCAGAGAAGTACGCGGACTTGATCGTGCCGTCGGTCAAAACGGAATGCACGGCCATGGCGCTTAGACCGTTATTGTCACCTTGCACCTCGACAGCGCCCGCAGGGAGTGAGTTTGCCTGGAAGGGGACTTTGACCCATAATCTTGACCCGACGAAATCATATTTGTTGTCCGAACAGTCAAATTGGTCGCTTTTTGCGACGACCTCGGAAATCTTGCCATCAAGCCCGGTACCGAAAGTACAAAGCTCACTGGCAACGGAAATATTTGCACTTGCCGGCGCGCACAGGCTGATAAATGCCAGAAATATAACCCAAATGCGCAATTGGTTTCCTCTTCGAAAACAGCTGTAAACAGGTTATGCGCCTTAGTGTAAAAGGGTTAGCGGCCAGTTAACTATCGACAAGATTAGGGAAAAAAGGTAAATTGCAGCCCATGCTTGAAATCATCTGTATCCCCGTTTTGTCTGACAATTATGTCTGGCTGGTCCACGAACCTCAGTCCAATGAAACAATGGTTGTTGATCCGGCTGTTGCCGGGCCTGTTCTTGCTGAAGCGGATGCGCGCGGCTGGAAAATCACCCAGATATGGAACACCCACTGGCACCCGGACCACACGGGCGGCAATGCTGAGATCAAGGAGGTGACCGGTTGTCATATTACTGGCCCGGAAGCGGAAAAAGACCGTATTCCAACCCTGGATACGATGGTGAAAGAGGGCGACCAGGTTCGTTTGGGCAGTGTCGTGGCAGATGTCATCGACGTTCCGGCCCATACGGCAGGTCACATAGCTTTTCATGTTGCCGACGAGAAAGTTGTTTTTGTCGGAGATACGCTGTTTGCGATGGGATGCGGCCGATTGTTCGAAGGAACGGCCGCTCAAATGTTCGACAACATGCAGAAACTGTCGAAATTGCCGGGTGATACACAGGTCTATTGTGCGCATGAATATACGCAGGCCAATGGTGAATATGCCTTGGTGGCAGAACCGGACAATCAGGTACTGAAAGAGCGTATGGATGCGGTATTGGCTGCCCGTGCAAAGGGTGAAGCCACTGTCCCGACGACTATCGCATTGGAAGCGGCCACCAATCCCTTCATGCGTGCGGTTTCAGTGGAGCAATTGGCGGAGCGGCGCACTGCCAAGGACAATTTCTGAATAGGAAATTTTACGGATTTCAGAATCCCGCCAATATATGATACACTATTTCATCGATGGGGGGCATCGAAGGAGAATAGTTATGCGTAAATTGATCTTCACATTACCTCTGGCGATAATGCTCGCGGCGCCGGCGGCAAATAGTGGCACTTCTGAAATCAAGCTCAGCGAAAAAAACCAGACCAAATTTGACAAGATCGTCGCCGGCAGAACTGCTGGAAAACCGGTAAGCTGTATCAGCCGGATCGACCAAGACAATTTACGGGTCGTCGGTGATAAATATCTTGTCTACAGCCGGTCACGCAACGCGAAGACCGTGTATGTGAACGAACCTCATGGTGGATGCCGTGATGTTGATCGCAACACGCTGGTCACACGCAAATTTTCCGGCAATCTATGTCGCGGTGAAATCGCTCAGGTCAAAGATCTGGTAACCGGGACATTCGTAGACAGCTGTTCTTTCAGTTCATTCGTACCTTATACCAAGACTGAAAGCTGATTTCTTAGAGCAACTGACGCACTTATTTTTTGTAGAGCGCGTTTAGTCGCTCCTGATAGCGTTCCCGAATGATATGGCGCCGGATTTTCATACTCGGCGTCAGTTCTTCATTCTCGATTGCAAAAGGTTCATCAGCAAATTCAAAGCGTCGGACCTTTTCGGTCACCGTGAGGTTTTTGTTCACCCGGTCAACCGCTTTGCTCACCGCTGATTTGAACGCTGGATTGGCCTGTAGTTTGAGGAAGTCATATGCCATGCCTTCCTTGCGGGACCATTCCAGGGCCCATTCCGGATCAGGTACAATGAGCCCGACCATATAGGGCCGCTTGTCACCAATGATCATCGCCTGCAATATTTCCGGTTGCAGGGTAAGCATGCCCTCGAGCTTCTGCGGAGCGACATTTTCACCCTTGTCATTGACGATCAGGTCCTTCTTGCGATCGGTTATCGCGACCCGCCCTGCTTCGTCGATCAAACCGATATCGCCCGTGTGCAGCCATCCATCGATGATGACGCGGTCAGTTTCTGCCTGATTGCGCCAATAGCCCTTCATGACCAGTTCGCCGCGCACCAATATCTCACCATCGTCGGCAATCTTGACCTCTGTATCGATCATCGGTGGGCCAACCGTGTCCATTTTCAGGCCGGTGCGGGGTCGGTTGCAGGAAATGATCGGGCCGGATTCGGTCTGCCCATAGCCTTGCAGCAAGGTCAGCCCCAATGACTGGAAAAACACGCCGATATCTGGGTTAAGTGGTGCCCCGCCCGATACCATCGCCTTGATCCGCCCGCCAAACCGCTTTTGGACCTTTGGGCGGAGTGTCTTGTTCAGAAAAATATCCATCGGCTTGTCACGCTTGCGCTTTTTGCCGCTGGCCACCCGTTCGCCCATAGCCAATGCCTTGCCGAGCAGATAATTCGGCATCTTGCCCTGTTTTTCGACTGTCTTGATGAGCCGTTGTCGCAACACCTCGAACAAGCGGGGAACCACCACCATGATGGTTGGCCGGACTTCCTCAATGTTGGAGGCAAGCTTTTCCAAGCCTTCCGAATAATAGATCTCTGCGCCCAGTCCGATCGGGAAAAACTGTCCGGCGCTATGTTCATAGGCATGGCTTAGGGGAAGGAACGACAGGAATACCTCATCATCCCATCCAAAATCATTTTCAATGACTTCTGCAGGCCCTTTGACATTGTGCAGGATTGCACCGTGCGGCTGCATCACGCCGCGAGGCTTTCCACCTGTGCCGCTCGTATAGATGATACAGGCAACATCGTCCCGCTTTATATCTGCGGCTTCTGCGCTTATTTCAGCGACATCATCGTCCGTGCCTTCAATCAGCTTGTTCCACTGATGAATGGAAAAATCACCTGATTGGCCGATACGCAGGTCTGACATACCGATTACAATATCGGCATCTGCAGATTTTATGACGGGAGGTATCAGGTTTTGCGCCAGTTTCTGATTGGATACGATCACTGCTTTGGCACCGCTATTGTCCAATATATGCTGGTGGTCGTTTGGCGTGTTGGTCGTGTAGGTCGGGACGGTAATACATTTTGCCGCCATGATTGCCAGATCGGCAATGCACCATTGCGGGCAATTATCGGCCACCAACATGATGCGGTCACCCGGCTTCAGACCCAATTTCTGGAATGATTTGGCCAGTGCCGCCACTTGCCGGGCAGCTTCCGCCCAACTTATTGCCTGCCATTCCCCGTCTATTTTCGCGCTTAAGAACGGCTTGTCACCGCCTTCGCTGGCGCGCTGAAAAAACATGGAAACAAGGTTGGAAAACCCGTCAAATTCAAGATAGCGGTTCTTCGCTTTTTTTGCCGACACTCTATTCACCCTCTCGCGCGGCCAATCCCACCGACGGGCAGCCCCCAATTGTGGCTATAGGCTAGCGTGGATAAAAGTTTCGGGCAATGGTTTCCAGCAGAGAGGAGGGAATTGTCTCACTCAAGGCAGCTCGCTAACCGCTTCGCCGGTGCTACGCGGATCAACAGCGCCAACCCAGCCCTTGTCAGTTTTCTGCGCGCCAGCAAGCTTTGAAGGCAGGTTGTTGGTGACAACCGTGTGACCGAGGCGAGCCAGATCATTTCGCAAGGCAATCAGATCACTGTCATTTTCAATCAACAGCCCCGAGCCGCCGAAATAGATATTGGGCATCGCCATCGCATCTTTCAGCGGTAATCCGTAATCCAATACACCGATCAGGGTTTTGGTAACATGCATGATGATGCGCTTGCCGCCTGCCGAACCCAAAGCGAGAATTGGCTCTCCTTTGGCATCATAAACAATCGTCGGCGACATGGAAGAAAGGGGGCGTTTGCCCGCCTGCACCCTGTTTGCAACTGGTGCGCCATCTTTTTCCGGCGCGAACGTGAAGTCCGTGAGTTCGTTGTTGAGCACCATTCCGCGGGCCAGCAATTGGCTGCCAAACGGCCCTTCGACTGTGGATGTCATGTTGGCAATATTGCCTTCACCATCGACGGCAGTGAAATGGGTTGTTCCAGCAACTTCCGATGAGATAGCGGCCGTGCGAGGCAAAGCGCCAGGCGGATTTCCTGCAGGATAGGTTTCTATCCCCGGAAGTTGCGGCCGTGTGCGCTGCAATGCGATCATCTGTGAACGTTTTGCCAGATAGTTCTTGTCAATCAGGCCAGCGACCGGAACCGACACAAAATCCTGATCCGCCAGATATTTCTCGCGATCCGCATAAGCAAGCCGCATCGCTTCACTAATGACATGCCATGCGCGCGCCGGTTCTTTTTCATAAAGCGCGCCCATATCAAATCGCTCGATGGAGCCCAAAATCTGAAGAACTGTTGTCGCTCCCGAGGATGGCGGGCCCATGCCGCAAATCCGATATTCGCGATAGGCGGAGCAGACCGGCTGCCGTAAGACTGCGCTGTAATTATCAAAATCCTGCTGTGTCAGCACCGACGAGTTTTGCGGTGCATTGCCAACTGCCGCGGAAATCGCGGCCACTGTCTTGCCTGTATAAAAAGCCTCGGCTCCGCCTGCCTGAAGTTCGCGGAGCAATTGACCGAGTTCAGGGTTTTTGATGATCGTCCCGCGCGGAGCAGGGGCGCCATCACGCCAATAGAGCTTTTGCATGTCGGGGAATTTCACCCAGAGTTTTTCGAGCCGCTTCATCCAGTCATATTGCGGCGCGCTTACAGCATAGCCCTCTTCGGCAAGCCTGATTGCGGGCTCAAACAGTTTCTCCCAAGGCAGCTTACCCCATTTTTTATGCGCCATTTCCATCAGCCGCATGTTACCGGGCACGCCTACGGATTTCCCGCCCGGCGTTGCGTCGCGCCATCCCAGCGGCTTACCATCTTCGCCGAGAAAGCGATCCGAGGCAGCAGCGGCAGGAGCCATTTCGCGCCCGTCAATTGTTTCTATCCAGCCGCTTTTGCCGTCGTGGTGAAGCAGGAAGCCGCCGCCACCAATGCCGCTCGATTGCGGTTCGACAACCGTCAGCGCCAGCATCATCGCCATTGCGGCATCGGTCGCAGAGCCGCCCGCTTGGAGCATTTCAAACCCGGCTTTGGTGGCCTCCGGATGGGCTGATGCGGCGGTGCCAGCATTTTGCGCACTGGCCGGAACGGCGAGTGGAGTGATCAGGAAAAAAGCGAGCAAAGTCAGGAGTTTTTTCATGGTGCCAAGTTTTATGGATGGCTTGTCTGTTTGGCAAATCATTTGTCGTCAACTCCCACGGCGTCTGAAACTGACGCAAATCCATCCCGTTTCAATCGTTTAGCCAGCCCACAGCTCATCGCACGCGCCATGGTTGGGCCCTCATATATCATTGCGGTGTAAAGCTGGATAAGCGAAGCGCCCGCACGGATACGTTCATAAGCATCCTCTGCATTGGCGATCCCACCAACACCTATGAGCGGAATCTCACCGCCACTTGCTTTGCGAAAATCCTTGAGCCGTTGCAGCGCTAGGTCTTTCAATGGCGCGCCAGAAAGACCGCCAGTTTCATCCTGATTGCCCGATTGCAGACTGGGTCGCGTGATCGTCGTATTTGAAACGATAAGCGCATCAATCTTCTGCTTCATGGTTACGTCGACAATATCGTCAATATCGGCCGGTTCGAGATCGGGAGCAACTTTCAGGAACACTGGCACCTTGTGATCACCACGGGCCTGCATGACGGCCGCGAGCAATTCTTCCAATGCGCCTTTGTCTTGCAATGCGCGGAGACCGGGTGTGTTGGGTGATGAAATATTGACGGTCAGATAATCTGCGAGCGGTGCCATATTCTCGACGCCAATAACATAATCGGCAATCCGATCGTCGCTGTCCTTGTTCGCGCCAATATTGATGCCGAGGACGCCTTTACCCATCCGACCACGCATCCGCTTTAGACGGGGTGCGGCTTTTTCCTGACCCTCATTGTTAAATCCCAACCGGTTGATGACCGCCTTATCTTCCGGCAATCGGAATATCCGTGGCTTGGGATTGCCCGGCTGCGCGCGTGGTGTCAGCGTGCCAACCTCGGCATAGCCAAAGCCCATGCGGATCAGCGCGTCCGGCACTTCGCCATTTTTGTCGAAACCAGGTGCCATGCCAATGGGATTGGTAAAGTCGAGGCCGGCAACTGTGGTAGCCAGAACCGGGTCGGATTTGGGCGCAGGTCCTAGGGGTAGAGCTTTCAGCCCGGCAATGGTGAGGCCGTGGGCTTTCTCCGCTTCGAGTACGAAAATAAATGGGCGAGCAAGATTATAGAGCATGGCCGCGCCTATGGCATTGCTGAACGAGATCGGCAATCCTCTGCAAACCGAGTTCCGCCGTAAAAATTTGCCGCAAATTTTGGTCGCAGTCGCAACCAAATATGATATGCGCGTCCCAGAAAGTTGAGGACGATATGATTGCTACCCCTGATTTTGATTTCCAGCTCGGTGAAATGGCGGATCAAATTCGCGATACGACACGGCGCTTTGCCGATGAGAAGATCAGCCCACTGGCTCAAAAAATGGACCGTGACGACTGGTTCCCCCGGGAGCTTTGGGAGCAGATGGGAGAGCTTGGCCTGCACGGTGTAACGGTTGAGGAAGAAGATGGCGGGCTAGGTCTGGGCTATCTGGAACATGCTATAGCGGTTGAAGAAGTGAGCCGCGGCAGTGCGGCGCTGGGATTGTCCTACGGCGCGCATAGCAATTTGTGCGTCAACCAGATCCGCCGTTGGGCAACGCCGGAGCAAAAGGCCAAATATCTGCCAAAGCTGATTTCCGGCGAACATGTCGGGTCTCTCGCCATGTCGGAAGCTGGCGCAGGATCGGATGTCGTGAGTATGAAACTCAAGGCTGAGGCGGTGCAAGGCGGTTATATATTGAACGGCACCAAATTTTGGATCACCAACTCGACCGATGCCGATACATTGGTGGTCTATGGCAAAACGCGGCCCGATGCGGGCTCTGGCGGTATCACGGCTTTCCTGATCGAAAAGGGCATGAAGGGTTTCTCCATCGGTCAGAAAATCGAGAAGGTCGGCATGAAAGGCAGCCCTACTGCTGAATTGGTGTTTGACGATTGTGAAGTGCCGGAAGAAAATGTCATGGGGCCGATCAATGGCGGTGTTGGCGTACTGATGTCCGGTCTTGATTATGAGCGCGCAGTGCTGGCAGCGATCCCCTTGGGCCTGATGCAAGCCTGTCTCGATACCGTCATTCCTTATGTCCGCGAGCGCAAGCAATTTGGCAAACCGATTGGCACGTTCCAGCTCATGCAGGGCAAGATTGCCGACATGTATGTCCGGCTCAACAGCGCGCGGGCCTATGTGTATGCGGTGAACAAGGCCTGCGATGCAAATCAGACAACGCGGTTCGATGCTGCTGGAGCTGTAATGTACGCGTCCGAGAGCAGCGTGAGGGTGGCCGAGGAATCGGTGCAGGCACTAGGCGGGGCCGGTTACACAACCGATTGGCCGGTGGAACGTTACTGGCGCGATTCCAAATTGCTCGACATCGGTGCGGGGACGAATGAAATTCGCCGGATGCTGATCGGGCGCGAATTAATCGGAGGCGCCTGATGAAGCTGCTGCTCACCGGCTCATCGGGTTGGTTGGGCAGGTTTCTCGCACCCAGACTTGAGGCGATCGGTCATAAAGTGGTCGGTCTGGACATTGCTCCCGGGGATCATACAGACATCGTCGGCTCGGTGGCGGACCGTCCCTTGATCGACAAGACTTTCAGCGACCATGGCGTTGAGGCGGTCATCCACGCAGGTGCGCTGCATAAACCCGATATTGTCCGTTATCCGAACAGCGCCTTTGTCGATGTTAATGTGACAGGAACGCTGAACCTCTTGGAAGCGGCGGTGCAAGCTGGTCATGATCGGTTTATTTTCACATCAACGACATCTCTGATGATTTCAGAGACCGTGCGTGCTGGCCGTGCGGGCGGGGCCGAAAAGGCCTTTTGGCTGGGCGAAGAATTCGGACCGCTCAAACCGCGCAATATCTATGGCGTGACCAAGATATCGGCGGAGCATTTATGCCGCCTCTACCACAAGCTGCACGGTATCAATGTCGCGGTCTTGCGCACCGGCCGATTTTTCCCGGAGGATGATGACACGCTTGAAGTGCCAAGCGGCCCCAATCTGAAAGCCAATGAATTTTTAAACCGGCGATTGACCGTTGAGGACGCCGCCGAGGCACATATAGCGGCATTGGATGCCATCGCTGATCTGGGGTTCGAGACGTTCATATTATCAGCGCCGACGCCATTTGCCCGGGAAGATTGCAAGCAACTGATCGAAGATGCGCCGTCCGTTATCGCGCGCTATTTTCCCGAAGCACAAGCCTTGTACAAGAAAAAGGGCTGGGTGCTTCCGGATCATATTGACCGTATTTATGATCCGGGTAAAGCAGAGAGGCTTCTTGGATTTAGAGGGAAGACTGATTTCGCCAGCATATTGAAGGCTCTGGCAGAAGGCGGCGGGATGCCGTTTCATCATGACCCTGGCTATGTCAGCCCGAAGGAAATTTTATGAGTTACACGCTGATCACCGCAAACCGCAATTATTCAAGCTGGTCTCTGCGCCCGTGGATATTGATGAAGGCGCTGGATATCCAGTTCAAAGACGACATTATCTATTTTGAACCGGATAATTACGAGCGTTTTCGGGCCTTTGCGCCCAATGCGCAAGTTCCCTGCTTAAAACACAAGGGCCTGAAGGAGGATGATCGTACGATTTGGGACTCGCTGGCGATCATGGAATATCTTGCCGAACGGCATGAAGGTGTCTGGCCCGCGGACGAGCAAGCCCGGACATGGGCACGTTGTGCGACGGCAGAAATGCATGGCGGTTTCGCACCGCTGCGCAATATTTGTCCGATGAATGTCGGTGTACGGGCCAGGTTACATGATGTTGATGCGCCGCTGCAGCGTAATTTGGATCGAATTGGCGAGCTGTTTGCAGAAGGTCTGGATAGCTTTGGTGGACCATGGCTGGCCGGGGATAGTTTTTCTGCTGTTGATGCTTTTTATGCGCCAGTTGCCTATCGTGTGCGGACTTATGACCTTGATATTGGGGCAAAAGGCCGGGCATGGGTGGATCACATTATAGCTTATCCTGCGATGGAGGTCTGGGAGACCGAGGCCCTTGCTGAATCACAACGCGAAATTCAGCATGAAGAGGAAATCGCGGCAGTGGCTACGGTGACCGAAGATTTCCGGGTGCCTGTTTGATCTGAAACGGATGTAAAGAGCGGCGCTTCGCTTGACGGTGGCAGGTCAATAGGCCATGGCCGCGCCTGACGATGTTGCGTTGCAGCATTTTAATCTGACATTTCAATCGGTGGGGACCGAATCATGGCAATACACAGCGATTTTAAGCGTGACTGGCTATCCAATCCGAAAACCGAGTTTTTGGCCGGTCTGGTGGTGGCTCTTGCCTTGATCCCGGAAGCTATTGGTTTTGCCATTATCGCGGGTGTTGATCCGCGTGTTGGTCTCTATGCCAGTTTCTCTATCGCCGTAATTATCTCGATGATCGGCGGTCGGCCGGGGATGATTAGCGCTGCGACAGCGGCAGTGGCGGTGTTGGTCGTACCGTTGGTGCGCGATCATGGGGTTGAATATCTGTTCGCTGCAACCATCTTGATGGGTATTTTCCAGGCCATCGCGGCGTTGCTGCGGCTGGATCTGTTGATGCGTTTTGTCTCGCGATCGGTGATTACCGGCTTTGTCAACGCGCTCGCAATTCTGATCTTCATGGCACAATTGCCGCAACTGACTGGTGAAGCGTTTACATGGCAGACCTATGCGATGGTCGCTGCAGGTCTTGCCATCATCTACGGTTTGCCCAAACTGACCAGTTGGGTGCCTTCTCCATTGGCGGCAATCATCGTACTGGCAGCGGTCAGCATATATTTCAAAGTGGATGTCTCAACCGTAGGCGACATGGGTGAGCTGCCCGATAGCCTGCCGTGGATCCACATTCCGCAAATCCCGATAACCTGGGAAACACTGCAAATTATTGCGCCTTATTCGCTGGCGATGGCGGCGGTTGGCCTGCTGGAATCATTACTCACTGCATCAATTGTCGATGACATGACCGAGACACGCAGTGACAAAAAACGTGAAACCTATGGTCAGGGTATTGCCAATTTCGTGACCGGCTGGATTGGCGGCATGGGCGGCTGTGCGATGATTGGTCAGTCTGTCATCAACATTAAATCAGGCGGTCGGCGGCGGCTTTCGACCTTTGTTGCCGGTGTGATGCTGTTGGTTCTTATTGTTGGCCTTGGACCCCTGGTCGCGCAAATCCCGATGCCAGCGCTCGTTGCGGTAATGATCTTTGTTTCGATTAGTACCTTTCGCTGGAAAAGCTTTACCGAAATCACCCATCATCCATGGCCATCAAATTTTGTTATGATTGCGACCGTCGTGATGGTTGTTGCGACCCATGACCTGTCTATCGGCGTGCTGACCGGTGTCTTGCTCTCCGGTATTTTCTTCGCCTGGAAAGTCCGTCAGCTTGTTACCATTCAGGATTTCGTTGAAGTCACAACGCACCGCTATGTTTTTGGCGGCCAGATATTCTTCGGCTCCGTTGATATGCTTTATGAAGCGATGGAGTTTAACGAAGAAGGCATTGATACTGTGATTATCGATGTTCATGATGCGCATTTCTGGGATATCTCAGCGACCGGCATGCTCGACAAAATTGTCGAGCGACTGCAGAACGAAGGCAAGACGGTCGAACTGATCGGTCTGAATGAAGCCAGCGCGACATTGGTCGAGAAATATAGCGACAATGACCGGCCGTTTGAAAGCCTGGGTGTCGTCGGGCATTAAAAATTCCGCGACCAAGGCCCGTTGATAGTCCTGCAGCAGATTATTCTATCAATTTACAGCCACCTATATTAAGTAGCATATTGAAACTTAATATAGGTGGTATTTTATGAATTGGTTTGTGCGTTTCGCCATTCTCGCTCTTGTCATCGCAGCGGGATCTTGGTGGTTATTGTTGGACGGAAATGCTCCCAAGACGGCTGAAAATAGCTTTGAGATTGCTGAATATCGGCAATTGACCAAGGCAGGTTCCGGTGACTTGCCCAAGGAGATCAGGATCGAAAGGGTTGGGAGCGATGTCGCACCTGGCTTTGCCGCGGAAGCTGGTAACTTCGCTGCCGATTATGCGACAACATATACGTCATTTCAGATTGTCTGGCCGGACCGCACCGTTGTGATAGGCGGTGCGATTGATGAGGAAACGTCAGTTGAAATGGAACAGTCTGCAGATGATCGTCAATTTGACGATGCGGCTTATGGGCGAGTGAAAACCGCCATGATGAGCGCCGAAAAAATTCTGATTACGCATGAACATCTCGACCATGTCATGGCAGTGGCTCGGCATCCTGAGCCAGCCCAGCTGGCACCGCGCCTGCATTTGAATGCGGCGCAGCTTGCTGGTTTGCCACAATTTGCAAAAGGCGGAAAACTGCCTTCGGAAATTGCGGGCATAACGACACAGGATTTTGAAAAGGCAACATTGATCGCGCCCGGTCTTGTTCTTATTCCCACACCGGGTCACACCGCAGGCAGCCGCTCTTTTTTCATCACGCTGGAAAATGGCACGGAATATCTTTTAATTGGCGATATCGTCTGGAAAATGTCCAATATCGAAAATCTCAAAACCCGTCCGCGGCTTTTGCAATATATATTATTCGACCCCAAGGAAGACCGAAGCCGCGTGCTGGAGCAGGTTCGAGCGCTCCATGATTTGCAGAAATCGAACCCTGAGCTAATCATTTTGCCAAGCCATGATAAAATCTATCTGGACTCGCTGGTGAAAGCTGGCACATTGCGGGCGAAGTTCGATTTAGAACCCCCTCAAGCCAGCTCACAATAGGAGCCTATCATGATCACACTGCACCATCTGGAATATAGCCGCTCTACCCGGATTATCTGGTTACTGGAAGAACTGGGTGTTGAGTATGAAATGGTGCGGCATCAACGCCATCCCGAAACCATGCGTGCGCAAGCTGATCTGGCCGCTATCCATCCGTTGGCCAAGGCGCCGACGGCAATTATTGACGGTCACCTGATGATGGAGTCGGGAGCTATAATTGAATATATCCTGGAGCAATATGGCGATGGCAAGCTGGCTCCGGGACCGGGTTCCAAAGACCGGGCCGAATATCTCGAATGGCTCCATTTCGCCGAAGGCACATTGGCCAACCCTGTCATCGTGCAAATGCTCGCACCGCGTTTCGGCGGACTGGGTGAAGGCTATGCACCTTTCGTCGAGGGCGAGGTGGTCAAGCTGCTCGACTATGTGGAGCACCATATCGACAATCGTGAATTTCTGGTCGGCGAGAGTTTTACCGGCGCTGATATCAATATCATGTATGTTGTTGAGCTCGCCATGGCGGCGGGTATGCTCGCCAATCGTCCGGCAACGATGGACTATGGCAAGCGGATGATGGCACGGGCAGGCTATAAAAAGGCGATTGAACTGGGCGGGCCGGTTGTACCCACGCTTGCCGGTTAGTGGCTGCTGTTGGCCAGTCGTCGGACCATGTCGGCGGGCGCGTTCTAACCGCTCTTTTGTTGATACTCACGCTTTGTGCCTTTGCCGGTAACAGTCTGCTAAATCGCGCGGCACTTGCCGACAATACCATAGACTGGGCGAGCTTTACTGCTATCCGCCTTGTATCCGGTGCGATCCTGTTGGGGCTGCTATTTGGCTTTCGTCACCGCAGTGCGGTGTTGCCGCGCCGCGATACGCTTGTGCCGGCGGTGGCACTCTTTGTTTATGCGGTCAGTTTCTCCTTTGCCTATGTGTCACTGGATGCGGCGATTGGCGCATTGATCCTGTTTCCAGCTGGGCAATTGAGCCTGCAGATAATTGGCATGTTTCGCGGTATCTATCCGACAACCATTCAATGGGCAGGGCTTTTGCTGGCTATCGCCGGGTTGGCCGTCTTTCTGGCCCCGGGCGATACAGCGCCGCCACTGGTCGGCGGATTGATCATGGCGCTCGCCGGAGTTTCCTGGGGTTTCTATAGTTGGGCCGGGAAAGGCGCGGCGCGGCCAGCACTCGCAACAGCTCGGAATTTTGTCGGCGCGGCGGTGCTGTGCTTGCTGCTCGTTCCCTTGCTCGGCAGCGGTGAACAGGTCCAGCCTACCGGCATCATATTGGCGATAATCTCGGGCACTATAACATCGGGGCTGGGCTATATCACCTGGTATGCCGTCCTGCCAAGATTGTCTGTCAGCACGGCCGCCGCCTCTCAGCTTTCGGTGCCGGCCATTGCCGCGCTGGGCGGAGTGCTTTTGCTTGGTGAAACGCTGACCACGCGGTTTTTTATCGGCAGCGCGATGATCTTTGCCGGGATTGGTTTGACGATGTTCAAATGGAACGGGTTCAGGCAGCGCCAGCGGAGTCTCTGACCACCGCTTTTCCAGTCTCGCGTTGTACCTTTAACTCCGCCTTCAACTTGGCGGGATCACGCGCAAACACAAAACCAAAGCTCACGCCGCCTTCCTTGCCAATGGTTGCGTGATGCAGCTTATGGGCTTGCACGAGCCGCTTGGCATAACCGCTTTTGGGTACATATTTAAAATAGCGCTGATGCACCAGACCATCGTGGATCAGGGTGTAGATGATACCATAAAGCAATATTCCCAGCCCTATCCAGGTGCCGGGTTCCCACGCGGAGCTTCCCATGATCATCGGACTGCCGACGACAAACATCGAAATGCTCATCACCGCGCCGACAATGCCATAAAGGTCGTTTTTCTCCAGCGCGCTATCATGGGGTTCGTGATGGTCACGGTGCCAGTTCCAGCCGAAACCATGCATGATATATTTATGCGCGCCCCATGCGACAAATTCCATCGCCACGACGGAGGCGAGGACAATAGCCATGATTGCAAAAATGCTCATCTGTCGAAGATACGCCTTTCTGATCGGCTTTTGAAGTCACTTCTGACTTGCGCAGACAATTGATCTGGGTAAACGAAGCACCATATTGGAACAGAGGATGGTATAACCCCCAGATGACCGAAGCAAAAACCCTGTACGAAAAAATTTGGGATGCACATGTCGTGGACCAGCGCGATGATGGAACGGCGCTGATATATATTGATCGCCATCTGGTCCATGAAGTGACGAGCCCGCAGGCTTTTGAGGGGTTGCGGAAGGCGGGACGCAAGGTCCGCCGGCCAGACTTGACGCTGGCTGTTCCCGATCATAATCTGCCAACCACAGCGCGTATTGATGCCGATGGCAACAAGATACCCATTGCCGATCCGCAAAGCGCCGCGCAGCTTGAGGCATTGGAAGCCAATGCGCCAGCCTTTGGCATCAAATATATCGGCGCCAGCGACAGGGAGCAGGGCATCGTCCATGTGATCGGCCCTGAGCAGGGTTTTACACTGCCTGGCACGACGTTGGTTTGCGGTGACAGCCACACGGCGGCTCACGGTGCGCTTGGTGCGCTCGCATTTGGCATCGGAACCAGCGAAGTCGAGCATGTCCTCGCAACCCAGACTTTGCAGTTATCCCGTTCCAAATCGATGGAAATCCGGGTCGAGGGACTGCTTGGGCCCGGTATCAGTCCAAAAGATCTGATTTTGCACATCATTGGCGTGATTGGCGCGGCGGGCGGAACCGGTCATGTCATCGAATATCGCGGCGAAGTTTTCGAGCAAATGTCGATTGAAGGCCGACTGACCGTGTCCAATATGTCGATCGAGGCAGGCGCACGCGCTGGACTAATCGCCCCGGATGACAAGACTTTTGCTTATTTGAAAGGTCGCCCGATGGCTCCCAAAGGTGCTGACTGGGATGCCGCCGTCGCCTATTGGAAGACGCTGCGGTCCGATGACGACGCACGGTTTGACAAAAGCGTTACGATTAACGCTGCCGATGTCGCGCCGACCGTTACCTGGGGGACCAGTCCCGAAGATGTAATCCCGGTGACCGGTCATGTCCCAGCCCCGGAGAGCTTCACCGATCCGTCGAAACAGGATGCAGCACGCAAGTCGCTGGACTATATGGGTCTGGCTTCCGGGCAGGCCCTTAGTGATGTGGCGGTTGAAAATATCTTCATCGGTAGCTGCACCAACAGCCGGATTGAGGATTTGCGTGCCGCCGCCAAAATACTGGACGGGCGCAAGAAAGCAGAAGGCGTGAAATGGGCGATTGTTGTTCCCGGATCGGGTCTCGTCAAAGCGCAGGCGGAAGCCGAAGGGCTGGACAAGATTTTCACCGCTTCCGGTTTTGAATGGCGCGAGCCGGGCTGCTCGGCCTGTCTGGGCATGAACCCTGACAAAGTGCCTGCTGGTGAACGCTGCGCCTCGACGTCCAATCGCAATTTCGTTGGCCGTCAGGGGCCGGGTGCCAGAACCCATCTCATGTCCCCTGCGATGGCCGCTGCTGCAGCGGTTACCGGGAAGCTTACTGATGTTCGTGAACTGATAGGATAAGGTCTTAGATATGGCAGACGACAAGAAAAAGCCTGAAGATGACGGCAATGAAGAAAAGAAGAGCAAATGGACCACGGGCGCAAAAGTGGGGGCTGCAGTCGGTTCGGCGGCTGTAGCTGCGGCTCTGATATATGCGGGCCGGCATAAGATGCGCAAACTGGACGAGTTTAAGGCCGACAAGCCGAAACCGGGCACACGTTATGAGAACGAACCCGTCGATGATGCAGATGAAACGGGTGAAGAATGAAGCCCGTTCGCAAAGTTGAAGGTCGCGCCATTCCCTTTGGCCGGAAAAATGTCGACACCGATGTCATCATTTCCGCGAAATGGTTGAAAACCATATCGCGTGACGGATTGGGTGAAGGCGCGTTTGAATCGGTTCGCGCGCAAGAAGGGAATGTTTTTGACGATCCGGAATATGCCGGGGCGCCGATCCTGATCGCTGGCGATAATTTTGGCTGTGGATCGAGCCGCGAACATGCCGCTTGGGCACTTGATGACATGGGCGTAAGGGCGATTATTGCGCCGAGTTTTTCCGATATTTTCTCCAGCAACGCCTTCAAGAACGGCCTGCTGGCAATCCCGTTACCGCAAGCAGCAATTGACCGTTTGATGGAAGTCGCCAAAACCGATCCCATTGCTGTCGACATGGAAAGCATGAGTGTAACCACACCCTTTCAGGATCGCTTCACATTCGAGATGGATCCTTTCCGGCAGCAATGCCTGATGGACGGGCTTGATGAAATAGACCTGACAATGGCAAAATCCGATGCCATAGAAGCGCATGAAACGCGTGTCGATTCTGCACAATCCTGGCACAAGCCGGTGATGGCATAGGGCACCTAAAATAGATTCGGGAAAGAGGAAAATAGTATGAAAGCATTAATGTCCACAAAAGTTGGTGGTCCGGAAAGCCTGGAAATGTTGGATGTCGATGATCCAAGCGCTGGCAAGGGTCAGGTGGTTATTGATGTAAAGGCTTGCTCTATCAACTATCCCGATGTCCTGATCATTCAGGATATGTATCAGTTTAAACCGCCCCGCCCCTTCGCGCCTGGCGGAGAAGTATCCGGCATCATTTCCGAAGTCGGTGAGGGCGTGACTGGTCTGAAAGTGGGCGACAGGGTCGCGTCAACCACCGGTCATGGCGGTCTGGTAGAGAAAGTCGCTGTCGATCATAACAGCGTGTTCAAAATTCCGGATACCGTCAGTTTCGAAGACGCGTCGGCGCTTATCCTTACCTACGGCACATCTATTCACGCACTTGTCGATCGCGGTCACATCAAGGAAGGCGATACGCTTTTGGTATTGGGTGCCTCCGGCGGGGTAGGCATTGCGGCCGTTGAACTGGGCAAAGCTTTTGGCGCGCGCGTGGTTGCGGCGGTTTCTTCTGAAGAAAAGGCAGCCTTTGCCAAAGAGGCAGGCGCTGATGAAACGGTAATTTACGAGCGGGCACCTTTTGACAAGGACCAGTCGAAAGCACTGGCAGCGCAGTTCAAGGCAGCGGTTGGCCCCAATGGTGCGGATGTCATTTATGATGCGGTTGGCGGCGATTATAGCGAACCGGCTGTCCGGTCCATCGCCTGGGAAGGCCGGTTCCTGGTGGTCGGCTTCCCTGCTGGCATCGCCAAATTGCCGCTTAATCTGACTTTGCTCAAATCCTGCGATGTGTGCGGTGTGTTCTGGGGTGCTTATGCGATGCGTGACCCGGCCGGTAACCGGTCTCATATCAATCGCCTGTTCAAGCTTTGGGGACAGGGGATGATTCAACCGCGTGTTTCGGAAGTTTTTGACTTTGCCGATGCCGGCAAAGCGATCAAAAAAATGGCCGATCGCGGCGCAATTGGTAAGCTGGTTGTGAAAGTTTCGGACTGAACGACCCGGGCCTCTTGTCGCTGATGCGGCCAGTGCCTATTTTATCTAGAATGATCCAGAGATGGATAATGCCAGTAAGGGAAGATTATGACCGGTTTTGATGATCGTGAAAAAGCATTTGAGACGAAGTTCGCGCGCGATGAGGAAGCACAATTCAAGATCACAGCCCGGCGCAACCGGTTGCTTGGCGAATGGGCTGCGGAGAAAATGAATCTGACGGCAGAGGAAACCGACGCCTATGCCAAAGCAGTCGTCCAGGCTGATTTTGAAGAAGCGGGTGACGAAGATGTCATTCGCAAGCTGCTGGGCGATCTGACATCGGCAGGCGTCGATATTGACGATGCCGGTATCCGCACCGTGCTGACCGACAAGATGGTGGAAGCGCGCCGGCAGTTTATCGAAGAAGCCGAATAGGACGATCTGCTATGCCGATGGCGAGTGACGATATCAAGGCGATGATCCTGGAAGCCTTTCCCGACGCTATTGTCGAGATTCAGGACCTGGCCGGCGACGGCGATCATTATGCGGCCAAAGTATTGGCTCCAGCATTTGCCGGCATGAACCGGGTTAAACAGCATCAGGCCGTCTATGCGGCATTGAAAGGTAAAATGGGCGGAGAGCTGCACGCACTGCAGCTAACCACCGGAGTACCAGAATAAACGCAGTTTCCGAAAGGAATCTCGCAAAGGAGAATGAAGATGAGCGACGCAGTAAATGCAAAAATCGACACGATGGTCACATCCAATGATGTTGTGCTTTTCATGAAAGGCACACCGTTGTTTCCGCAATGCGGGTTTTCCAGCAAAGCGGTTGCGATCCTTGAGCATCTTGGTGTCGGCTTTGAGTCTGTCGATGTGCTTCAAGACATGGAAGTGCGCCAGGGCATCAAGGAGTTTTCCGACTGGCCAACCATTCCGCAGCTTTATGTCAAAGGCGAATTTATTGGCGGCAGCGACATCATGATGGAAATGTATGAAGCTGGTGAATTGGGCGAGTTGATGGCCGAGAAAAAGGTCGCGCCTGCAGACAGTTAGTCGACATCTGATGGACAATTGCCAACAGGCGATTTCCATCCGTGGAATCAAGAACGGCCCGGACTAGGAGATCCGGGCCGTTTCTATGTGGGTATAGTGGGTTGTTTAAATAATTTAATGAGAGGGGACGGCGGAGACCAGTACGCTGTCCCCCTCATTTGCGTTTCATGGGTGTGAAACATAGGAACACCCGTAACCTTGCACCGGGCGTGCCAGTTCTGGCGCTATGTTACTTTGCAAGCACTTAGATGGTAAATGCCGCTTTAACTTATTGTCTGTTGTAAATTTTCCCGACAAATGAGGCATCGGTTCAGTCCTGTAATCAGAACAGGGTTCGCCAACCATTCATCGCAAATGTAAAATTTTACATTTACATCCGTGGTCGGAATAACTACAGATGTAGTCAGTAGTGAATCTTGTCTATCTACATTTGGCAATTTCATTTGGGAGAAATTGGATATGGTCGAACGTATCAGTGATGCCGAACATGAGATTATGGAGGTGCTTTGGGAAAAGGCACCGCTAACCGCTACTGAAGTGGCTGACCGAGTTGCCGATGCCAAAGGCTGGTCGCTGCAAACCGTCAAAACCCTGCTGTCCCGTCTTGCTACCAAGGCCGTTATCGGTACACAGCGCGATGGCCGCAGGTTCCAATATTCACCACTGGTTGAGCGGGATACTTATCTGGCTGGTGTTTCACGTAAATTTGTTGACCGTCTTTTCGGAGGGAAAGTCACACCGTTGGTTGCCCATTTGGCTGAGGCTGATGAGCTGAGCGATGACGATATAAGGGAAATCGAAGAGCTTTTGAGGGAGTTGAAGGGATGACCAACTGGATGATGGACACGATGGTGTCGATGACATTGCTCATGGCGCTGGTGCTGATAATCCGTAAGCCGGTGAGTCAATTTTTTGGACCACATATCGCTTATCTTCTTTGGGCCTTGCCGCTTGCGCGCCTGTTCATGCCCACACTCACCTTGAAAGCGCCAGCACCGGTTGAGACGGGCGAAGCGGCGGTCGTAACGCCGTTGCTTTCGGAAATCGCGATGGTTGCTCCCGCCGAAACGGTAGCGGTCGGCGCTCTGGCCTCCATCGATTGGATGGTGATCGCTCTGGTTGTCTGGCTTGGTGGTGCAGGCATGCTGTTCATCAGCAAACTGGCTGCCTATTTTCAGTTTCGTGAGGATATTGTTTCGGACGGTCGACTCGTCGGACGCCATGGACGGATCAAAATTCTGGAAACCGCTGCAGTCGGCGGACCGTTGGCGTTCGGACTTTTTGAAAAATATATAGCTGTTCCAACCAATTTTTTCCGTGACTATGCACCCCGCGAAAGGGAGCTGGCACTGGAACATGAAATTACCCATCATGAATCCGGTGATTTGGCAGCCAATTTCGTCGGCTTGGTTATTTTGTCGCTGCACTGGTTCAATCCGGTGGCCTGGTTTGCCTGGATTGCGTTCCGGCAGGATCAGGAAACGGCCTGCGATGCGCGCATATTGCAAAATGGCGGCCGTGATCTGCGCGCCGTTTATGGGCGGACAATTGCCAAATCAGTGTCCGGACACAAGCTTGGTCTTGCCAGTCCATTGAACCAGAAAAACAAGATCAAAGACCGGCTGAAAATGCTGGGGCAGAAAGAAAAGTCGAAGTTTCGTAAACGTATGGGAGCTTTGTTGGTCGGGGCAAGTACGGTTGTTGCCCTGCCACTCACCGCTACGGTCACCTATGCGGTGGAAACAGAGGCACATCCGCATGATGATGGCGTGATTGTGGATGATGAAATCATGGATGATGAAAGTATTGCTGTCGATGCGAGCCCTAAGCGTAAGGGCATTAAAATTAGCCGAAAAGCCACCGGCGTTGATGTTGGTCCTGATGGTGCCGTGGTTACCGAAAAAACTGCGGATGGCTATAAATATATTGTCGAAAACGAAGAGGGCAGGGTCGAATTTCAATCAAAGCGTAAATTGACAGAAAAGCAAATTGCCAAAAAGCTTCGGAAGATTAGCGCTTCGAAGAAAAAGACAGAAACGTCTTGGGCGCCTAAGGCACCCGTTCCACCTGTGCGGCCTGTACCGCCGGTTGCACCAGCGGACTTGGAATTTACGGCGTGGGACAAAGCCAATGGCACGATCAATATTACCATGCTCAATGGTGAAAAGGATTGGGCCAAAGTGCGCGCCAGCGGGAATGAGCATGTCCACAAGATCAAATATAATGGCCGCACAGTTGTGCTTCGGACCAACAAGCCTCTGAGCAAGAAAGAGATCAAGGAAATGGTCCGTGAGGCCGAGGAATCGCGCCGTGAAGCAGAAGAAGCTGCGCGTGAGGCGAGAATTGATCGTGAAGAGATGCAACGCGAACTTGCCGAAGCTGCACGTGAACTGAGGGAAGCGGAGCGGGAGTGGAAACGCGAGTGGGAACAGGAACGCAAAGAGGCATCTCAGATGGAGCGCGAAGCCCAACGGGACGTTGAGCGTTCGTTGCGGGAAGCTCAGAGAGAAGTTCGCCAAGCGCAACGGGAAGCCGCAAGAGAGTTACGCGAAGCGGAAAGAGAAGCCCGTGAAGCAGAGCGTGAAGCCGAACAAGAGGTACGCGAGGCAAAAAGCGTGGCGACAAGGATTTGGGACGTCACTCAGATTGCCTTTAAGCCCAATTTCAGGTCAGCTGTAAGCAGTTCAAACCGTTCACGCAGCTCTCATAGCGCCAGTGGCTCGAACGCGGACTGCGCTGCCATGAACAAGAAAATTGCCTTTGCCGGACAAGGCGTCATGAATGATCAGGCATGGGCCAGTGTTGTTGGCTGTTCCGACAAGAGTCGGAAAATCACATTGCAGGTAGCATTGAAAAAGCTTGAGAAAAAGCGCGCCAAGGCAGCCGAGTGCAGCAGTAAGGACTCCCGGCAAAAGCTGAAAGCGTTTGATCGCGATATCAAGGATCTGAAAGCTCAGCTTTCCATCACCTGAAACCCCTTAAAACTCATCGTCACAAGATCGGGAGCGGCCCCTTTTGCGGTTCGCTCCCGATTTTGTGATGATATTCATGGTTGTTTTATGGCCTGAATATGCCACATCTTGATCATGAATGCAGATTTTGACCCGAGCAAATTTCCGACCGGCCTTGCGGAGCAGCTGGAACCGCTGGTCGTGCGCGTGCTGGCGGGCAACCCCAGCCCCTATACTTATACCGGCACCCAGACCTATGTAGTGGGCAACAAAAGCGATCGGGCGGTTATTGATCCCGGTCCTGCAATTGACGACCATATTGACGCGATAATGGCGGCTGTTGGCGATGCGCGGATCAGCGCGATCATGTGCACGCATACTCACAGGGACCATAGCCCCGCCGCAAAACCGTTGGCAGCACGCACTGGCGCCCCGATCATAGGCTGCGCGCCGCTGGTTCTGGATGATGATGGCCCGCGGGCCGACGAGAGTTTTGACAAGACTTACGGTCCCGACCGGGTGCTGGTGGACGGTGAAGCGCTGTCTGGTGACGGCTGGACCATCGAAGCGGTGGCAACGCCGGGTCATACTTCCAATCATCTTTGCCTCGCGGTGCAGGAATCCGGCGCATTGTTCACCGGCGATCATGTCATGGCCTGGTCGACCAGCGTCATTGTACCGCCCGATGGCGACATGGCGGACTATATGGCCAGCCTGCAAAAGCTCTATGAACGCGATGATAAGGTCTATTATCCGGCTCACGGCAAAAAAGTCGATAAACCCCGGCAACTCGTCCGCGGTATGATGGGGCACCGGAAACAGCGCGAACGGCAGATTCTCAAGATACTGGAAAACGGTCCATCGGCTATTCCTGACATGGTGACACAAATGTACAAAGGGCTTGATCCGCGCCTGAAGGGCGCGGCTGGCCAATCGGTACGCGCGCATTTGATCGACCTGCAGAACCGCGAGACTGTGGCAGTGGATGGTGATATCTGGAAAATGTCCCGGTGAATCGCCGCTACGCCATTCCCATGGCGATCATGGCTGGTGTGTTGGTGATCATCGGCGCCTTGTCCTGGTTGTTACTGTCCAGGTTTGAAAGCAGCTTCACGCCTGATCCGGTGTCGATTGCCAGCGCGAGCCTTGACGGTTTGCGGGAACAGAACCGGCTGACGGTTTTTTCGGCCAGCTATAACGCGACGGTGACCACCACGGTGAGCCGCATCGGTCTGTCGGCCCGCAAGACCCTGATCATGCCGGGGTCGGTGCGCTACGAGATTGATCTGGCCAAGCTGGATGCTGAAAACGTCCGCTGGGATGAAACGACCAAAACCCTGTCGGTGGAAATGCCGCCGATCGAAATTGCGCGGCCAGAGGTGCAGATTGATCGCATCCAAAGCTACGACGATGGCGGTATATTGATGGCCTTGACCGATGCGGAAAAAACACTGGATCAAGCCAATCGGAAGAAAGGCGTCGCAGAACTGGCAAAGCAGGCCAAAAACCCGTTACAGATGCGATTGGCGCGGGACGCCGCACGGAGAGCGGTGGAGAGCAGCTTTGTCCTGCCGCTGCGCGCTGCCGGACTGGATGCCAAAGTGGACGCTTTTTTTGCATTTGAGCGCGGCGCGGCTAATACGGATCGCTGGGATGTATCCCGATCGATCAAGGATGTACTGGCCGACAAGGAAAAGCAGGGAGCAGAGTGATGAAATTCTGGAGCAAGGCGGCCTTCGCGGGCATGGTCATGATCGTAAGCGCCTGCGGGCAGGAACCCGAAGGACAAGGGCCTGAACAGCCGGTTTCATCGACGGCCGAGTTCGAACTGCCGATCCCGATGACCAACAATGCGGTGGCGCTCGCCGAGGGGCCTGACGGGCCAACGCTCTACAGCTTCAACGGACTGAAGTCGGGCAAAGGCTGGAAAGATACCAGCAATGCCGCTTTCGCCTGTATCATCAGCATCAAGGACTGTGAGGAAATTGCCTCTGTGCCGGTGAATGAAGGACGCCTGGCCAGCGCCGCGGTCACGGTGGCGGGCAAAATCTACCTTTTCGGTGGTTATACCGTTGCCGAAAATGGCGATGAAGTATCGACGCCGGAAGTCTTCGCCTTTGACCCCAAAAACAGCGATTACAAGCGCCTTGCCGATATGCCGACACCGGTCGATGATATGGTCGCGCTGCCCTATCGCGACCGCTATATTTATCTGGTGTCCGGTTGGCATGATGAGGGCAATGTGAGCCTGGTCCAGCTCTATGACACACAGGCCGATAGCTGGAGCATGGCGACGGAATTCCCCGGCAAGCCGGTTTTCGGCCATGCGGGCGGTTTGGCGAATGATAGCATGATTATCACCGATGGTGTGGCCGTTGCCGGGCTAGTCGATGGCAAACGCAAATTTGCCGCGGCTCCGTTTGCGTGGCGCGGCGATATTGATCCGGCTGATCCAGAGCAGATTACGTGGCGCGCGGTGGACGCCCATCCCGGCGGCCCGCAATACCGTATGGCAGCCATGGGCGACAATGATCGCGGTTTGATCCTGTTTGCCGGCGGCGGCGACAATCCCTATAATTATGACGGAATCGGCTATGATGGAGAGCCGGCGAAACCAACGGACCGCATATTTGGCTACGATCTGAATACCGATGAGTGGGCAGAGTTGGGCCAGCTGGCCGCGCCCAGCATGGATCATCGCGCTCTCGTAAAGTCGGGAGATGATCACTATATCATGGGTGGAATGGATGCGGATCAGGCCGTAACAGCGCGGATCATGAAATTCCGCATCGATGATTGATCTTCGCCGCTGCCTCGTGGCATAGCGGTGGTAAGTTACTTAAAGGAAAAGACAATGGACGCACGTGGCGGAATTGGGGGCAGCTTGGCCGGAGTGGATGTGATCGAGGAAATTCATCGCCTGCGCAAAGAGCGCAATGCGATCATCCTGGCCCATTATTACCAGAAACCGGAGATTCAGGACATTGCCGATTTTGTCGGTGATAGCCTGGAGCTGTCCCGCAAGGCGGCGGAAACCGATGCGGATGTGATCGCCTTTTGCGGCGTGAAATTCATGGCGGAAACGGCGAAAATCCTGTCGCCTGAAAAGATCGTCGTGCTGCCGGATATGGACGCCGGTTGCAGCCTCGAAGACAGCTGTCCGCCGGACAAGTTCAAGGCATTTCGCGATGAACATCCCGACCATATCGCGCTGACCTACATCAATTGCTCGGCCGAGGTGAAGGCGCTGTCCGACATTATCGTGACCAGCTCGTCCGCCGAGCATATTCTCTCGCAAATTCCAAAGGATCAGAAGATCATCTTTGGCCCGGACAAGCATCTGGGCGGCTATATTGCCAAGAAAACCGGCCGCGACATGCTGTTGTGGCCCGGCGTTTGTATTGTCCATGAAGCGTTTAGCGAGACGGAGCTGCTCAAGCTGCAAACGCAGCACCCCGATGCGCCGGTGGCGGCCCATCCCGAATGCCCGGCTTATATCTTGGACCACGCAGACATGGTCGGTTCGACCAGCGCGATCCTGAAATATGCCAAGGAATTTGAAGGCGATACAATCATCATCGCGACCGAGCCACATATCATCCACCAGATGGAAAAAGCGGTCCCGGAAAAGAATTTCATTGGCGCGCCCGGCGCGGACGGCAACTGCAATTGCAATATCTGCCCCTATATGGCGCTCAACACGATGGAAAAGCTCTATGTTGCCTTGCGCGATCTGGAACCGCGCATCGAGATGGATGAAGAACTGCGCTTGCAGGCTCGCAAATCGATCGACAAGATGATGGAGATGGCTAGCGCGACAGTAGGACAGGGTGATCTGGGACCGGCTGATCTCGCGCATGAGGGGTGACAGTTAAGCGCCAATGACCTGTTCAGGGAGGGACAGCATGGTACTGCGAAAACCAATCAAGGTCATTTTGGCGTCCCTTGTAGTCGCCAGTCTTTGCGTGCCTTCTGTTACTCTTGCGATGGATGATGGAAACGTCCTGTCCTCTGCGACTTGTGAGGAGGTTTTGAATGCGCCCGATCAGTCCGAAATCCAGCGAGAGGGGCCGGTCACTATTCCGGGCGAATATCGTGATATTGCCAGCTCCACCAAATCTGCGATGAAAATCAAGACGTTAAGGGGCGGCATTACCTGCTTCGATGTCAGGGATTGGAATGTTGTCGAACAGTTTTGGATCAGCGGTGACGGACGCTTCTTTGGTTTTCATACATTTGGTTTGGAAGCAGACGGACACCATGTAATTGATCGAATCGCACCTGACACAATATTGGAAACCGGTCTCAGGCCAGTATTTTCGGATGATGCGACCATGTTCGCTGCCGCCCAGAGAACCGGAGCTGGTTGGGGAAATTTGGAAGGGCTTGGTGTTTGGCGCGTGGGGCCAGATGGTACGGAATCTGTATATAAGTTTAGCAACGGACTGCTTGACGGACTGGATTGGCGGATAGACAGCTGGATCGGGAATGATGAAGTGCGCTTATCAACCGTTCATGAGTTTGCATTGGGCGAGGACGGCGACTCTTTTGAAGAGATTCTGGCAAAATCCAAACGTTATAACTACCGGTTGATCAAACGCGGAACCAATTGGGAATTGGAAGATATTGATGAGCCATAGTTTATGACCTTCACCCTGGATCGTTTCGATCTCGACGCCTTTGTCGCATCCACGCTTGCTGAAGACCTCGGCCCCACGGGCCGCGATGTCACGTCCGAAGCCGTGATCCCGGAGGATGCCATCTTTACCGGCGTGATGGATAGCCGCCACGACGCGGTTATCGTGGGCTTACCGATTGCCGAGGCGTTTTTCCGGTCGCTTGATCCTGATGTCGAAATCGAAATCCTCGCAGCTGAAGGTGAAGCAGTTGAGGCAGGCACCGATATCATGCGCCTGAAGGGCAAGGGCCGCGCGATGCTAACGGCGGAGCGCAGCGCGCTCAACACGGTGCAGCATCTCACTGGCATAGCCAGCATGACCAACGAATATGTGCGCAAGATTGTCGGCACGGGCTGTACCTTGCTTGATACGCGCAAGACGATCCCGGGCCTGCGCGTGCTGGAAAAATATGCCACCCGCATGGGCGGGGCTGAAAACCATCGCATGGGTCTATGGGACGCAGCGATGATCAAGGATAATCATGTCGCGGTTGCTGGCAATATCAGCGAAGCGGTGAAACGCGCTGTTGATGCCGGGATTGAGAGGATTATCGTCGAGGTGGACCGGGTCGATCAGATCGAACCGGCGCTGGCCGCTGGCGCGACCCATTTACTGCTCGATAATATGGAGCCGGCCACCTTGCGCGGGGCGGTGACCCTGATCGGCGGCCGCGTGGTGACGGAAGCATCCGGCGGCGTAACGCTGGAAACGATCTTCGACAAGGCGGACACGGGTGTGGACTTTATATCAGTCGGCCGCCTCACGCAGTCGGCACCGGCAGCTGACATCGGGCTGGACTTTGCACAAGTGTAAGCTAGGTTCAGGGCTTCTTTGGCAAGGGAGACCATCATGCGGCCAACATCGATCATACGGTTTGAACAACTATTCCTGACATCTTTGGCGATCGGGCTGATTAACGTTTTTCTAACCTGGGACACGACGATGGCCACTATTCAGGCGGACCCGAATTCTGCCGCTTTGGGACCTAATTTTGCTTATATCACAACCGCTTTTGGTTTCGGAATCAACATATTGCTCTGGTATCTGGTGGCCCGCAAAGCCGTTGGTTTTGTGAAATGGATATTGCTGGTGCTGATGGTTATCGGGCTTTTGGCACTACCCTCTTCGTTCGCGATATTGCCAACACTCAACCTGGCCATCGCTCTCGTTTTGACCATCATGCAAGCCATAGCGGTCTACATGCTGTTCCGACCCGATGCGAAAAGATGGTTTGCCGGGGAAAAGACGGTGGATCTGGAAAAAACCTTTGAGTGAGGCGCCTTACCGTCTGCCGGGCCTGTTCAGATGAAAGCCATATTTGCTCTCATTTTGCTTGTGTCGCCGACCTTGGTCCACGCCCAATCCTACCAATGCCGTGCTCCGTCGCTGGCTGACCCGGCGGCACCGGCACGCAAGCCCGCCGCTGAACCGCGGCGGATTACACCGATATCCGGCTATACGCTGGCGATGAGCTGGTCACCCGAATTTTGCCGTCTGCGCAAGGATGATCGTCGTCACAAAGCCCAATGCAGCGGGGATGACGGCAGTTTCGGCTTCATCCTGCATGGCCTGTGGCCGGATGCGCAGGGGGCCAGCTATCCACAATGGTGCCGGGCGACCAAGGCGTTGCCGCAGGCAATTGTGAAACGCAATTTCTGCATGATACCTGCGCCGCGTCTCATGGCGCGGCAATGGAGCAAGCACGGCACCTGTATGGCAAAGCGGCCGGAAACCTATTTCCGGATATCGCGGATCATGTTTCGCGCGGTGGAGTTTCCCAATATGGACCGGCTGTCGCGCAAACCACTGACCGCAGGCGCGCTGCGCAATGTTTTTGCAGCCGCTAATGATGGGCTGGGTTCGGATATGATACGGCTCAAGATCAACCGGCGCGGCTGGCTGGAGGAAGTGCGATTATGTCTGGGTAAAAGCTTTCGGCCCCGGCGCTGCCCACGGAATATGAGTGCAGTTGGTGATGACAGGCCGGTCAAGATATGGCGCGGCGCATAGCAGGTCGGGGGATATGCGGCTTTCCTACAAAGCACGCGTTGTGATAGCTTTATAACTGGCTCTTTCTCAGTTTTGCATATGGATGGCAGAAGCTTGCCGCGTGCGCGGGGCGTGAGAATTGTGTGAACTTTGCAGTTAAATTATCTCGCAAAAACAGCTCAAAGGACACTGTGCACATTGTAAACTTCGCCCTGCAAATTTCGCAGTGCAAATTTCTCGCTCAACCCTCCAGAGTGCGCGTGCCCGGATGATGTTTGTCGAGATGTTTGCGGATTATCCGCAAATTGCGGGTGTTGGAGCGCCAGAGAAAGTCGAAAACGTCGCCTGCCAACGGAATGGCACCCAAAGCAGTATCAATCCCAACATTGGTAGCCATGCGGGTCAACTGCCATTTGGACATGCCCAGATTGCGGGCTTCCCAGACGATATAAGCGCCCATCACGGCGGTGACGATATCGCCGACCACCGGGATCAGACCGACTAGCGAATCAAGGCCGATAGGCTTGTTTATGCCGGGAACGATAAAAGCCCGCTCGAGCACCTTTTCCATGGCTTCGACGCGGTTACGAACGGCCTGCGGGTCGCGGCTGACGTCCGGCAATTGTTCGGCCAAGCGTTTCAACTGTTCTTCCGAAATCGCCATGCGCCCTCCCGCTATCTTACTGGTATTCATAATTAAGATATAGGAATACCAACCAGCGGATTCAATGGATGCCAGCCACGGGGGTTTACCGCAAAGCCGCGCTGACCGGGCCGACTGATCGACCAGCGAACCGGTACGGCCAGCGGAATGAAGTTGTAATGCTGGACGAGAAGGACTTCGGCTTCGGCGTAGAGCCTGGCCTTGATCTCCAGATTGGTTGCGGCATTGGCCTCGGCAATTTTCGCATCGGCGTCATTCAGGCAAACCGGCGTTTCGGCGCATGTCAGGCGGGATAGAAACCATTGCGCACTGTCATAGGGGGCAATTTCATCGATCAGGCTGACATCAGCGTCTTCGCCCAAAGATACCTTGCGGGCGTCCAGTCCGACGCGCCGCAAATCTGACTTAATGCGCAGGAACAATATGTCCGCGCCCGCGGCATCGGGGATGGCGATGGCCAAGGGAAGAACAGGCCCTTCCAGCGCCTCCCATCGCTGCACATGCTCGCGCACGAATGCCTGCCGGTCTTGTATGGTCATATCCGCCCATTCCGGCCGTGCGTTGATACCGGTGGCATTTAATGCGTCCGGAATGATCTTTTGACGGCTTTGCCAGGCTGTCACCTTGGGGAAAGACGTCAGCAGAGCGGGGCGATCAATGGCCATGGACAGTACTTCCCGGTTGTCTGGCAACGACCAGAATCCGTTCATCCTCAGAAATTTGAGGCCGAACAGGCCAGCAACGGGATTAAGCCGCATGTCATTGCTGCTCACACCCGCTTCATCCACCAGCGGTAGATGATGAAACTGCCCGTTCAGGACCAGATCCGTGTAGCCTGCAGTATAGCGGGCGAGGGCTTTTGCGGCACTTTCGCTGCGGAGCGTGACCCGCCGCGGGTCGTCAGAAGATTCGTTTTCCTGCGCTTCCTCGTTTCCCTCCTCACCGTCTCCATCTAATGCTATCTGGTTGAATATGCCCAATGTGTAGGCTCGATTACTGTCCAGCTGGCTCATCGGTCCGGCACCATGGCCCGAGCGAAACAGACCCATTTCCGGTTGCGCCATAAGCTGCAGAAAATTCGGGCTGGGAGAATTGAGCCGGATCTCTATAACGCGGCCGGTCATAGAAATAATCTCGTCAATGACCTTGAGGTCTTCGCCCAATCTACTGGGTTCGAGTTCGGTGACGCGTTCCTGCAGCAGCGTCGCTATCCGTTCGGAGGTAACCTGACGACCATCGTCCCATTTCGCTTCGTTGAGGCGGAAAATATAACTGAGGCCATCATCTGTAACGATCCAGCGGGCAGCGAGAGCCGGCACAACCCGGCCCTGTTCATCAAACGTAACCAACCCTCTTGCGATCGCTGCACGCGCCGTCGCAGATGCATAGTTCAGCCTGATCCCGACAGGTTTAATGACAGGCTCGCCATCCTCGATCACCGTAACCCGCGCGCGGTCTTCATCTCCCGCAACGCTGCAGGATGCAAGAGCGAGCGGTCCCGCGAAGAGAGCGACAAAGACTTTGAACCAAGAGTACCGATTATGACTCATTTTTTGCTTATACGCAGAGTCCGGCTGGGATGCACATTGGAAATATTATCCTGCCATCCCTCAATCCGTTCGCTGACCAGAGAGCGGGTTACGTAAAAATAGAGCGGCAATATCGGCATATCACCGATCAATATCTCATCGGCTCGGCGCATAAGTGCATTTCTCTCGTCCGGATTGGCCGTTCTGATCGCTTGCGCTACAATCGCATCATAAGCCGGGTTATCATATCCCGAATAGTTACCGGTACCGTTGGCGGCTTGATGTACTGTCAGGAAATTTTCGGCAATTGGCAAATCAGCTATCCAGCCAGATCGTGCCAGCGTATAATCGTGGCTTCTGAGCGCAGCAAAATGGAGTGCTGCTTCGCTGTTGAAGAGGCTGGCTTGCACATTCAGGGGTTTCCACATCGCGGCCATCGCCACGGAAACACGGCGATGTTCGGCGGAACTGTTGAACCGGATTTCAAATTTCAACGGATTGGTCGAATTGTAGCCGGCTGCCTCCAATAGTGTTCGCGCAGTGGCAAGGCGTCTTTCGCGAGGCCAATCGGCCCACACGGGCTTTGCACTGACGCCTCCGGTCAGATCAGCTGGCAACAGATTCCACGCCGGTAGATTGCCAATGCCGATCACTTTGTCGGCGATCCATGCTCTTTCCACGGCCATCGACAGGGCAGTTCGAACACGGCTGTCATCAAAGGGTGCCTTGCGGGTGTTGAATGCAAAATAGTAGCTGCCGAGATAGGGTATGCTGCGTGCCAGACCGGGGTGGTTTTCGTTCAGCCAATGATGTCGGCTCGCCGGATAATCGGCAGCGATATCGGCGCCGCCGGCCAGGATGAGCCGCATAGCGGACAGGCTGTCATCCATCGGTTTCCATATGATGTTTGCCGTGGGTGCCGGCTCGTCATGCCATTCAGGATTGCGTATCATGCGCGCATGATCGTTCAATTTCCAGGTTGCGAGCTGATAGGGACCGCTGGTGACCATGGGGCGCTCGCTGGTCCACTTGTCACCTTTCTGTTCGACCAGGTGCAGTGGCAAGGCCGCTATCGCCGGATGAGCCAACAGAACCGGCAGAGAAGGGGCGGGTGCGCGCAGTGTCACTATAACCGTGGAATCGCCATCCGCTACCAATGCTGTGATATTGTCAAACAGCGCCTTGGTGGGCGAGGCAGTCTCGGGGGCCTGAAGTCGATCCCATATCCGGGGGAAAATGGCCGCATTAAAGCCAGTACCATCGGAAAATCGCAGGCCACCGCGTAGCTGGAAGCTCCATTGCAATCCGTCCTCTGAAACATTCCAGCTTTCGGCCAGTCCCGGTTCTGCATCACCGGCGGCGTTCAGTCGTGTCAGCCCTTCGAACTGATCGGATGCTACACGAAGCGATGACAGGTCAGAGATTTTCTGTGGATCGAGACCTTTTATCTCTGAATCGGACAGCCGGACAATCTGATCTGATCCAGGCATAGTATCGGCATTGTCCCGGCTACCGCATCCGGCAAGCAAAAGGATAAACCCTAAAAAAGCGAGTAAGCGCATCCCATTACCAGTAAATGTTTTTACTGGATCGACAAATAGTAACTCTTATGGTCACGCTAGTTTTTTGGAGATTCTCAGATGACCGGTTTGCAATATGATATCAGCGGAATTGGCGGCGACACCGGCGCAGCGTTATTATCGCTTCTGCCGGAAATCGCAGATCGGGCGGCGGAAACCGAAGAAGCACGCCGCCTTCCGGCTGATCTAGCACAGAAAATGGCTGCTGCTGGTGCGTTTAACCTCTCCAAGCCGTCATCGCTGGGTGGTTTGCAATTGCCGCCGTTGGAATTCATGCAATTGATCGAAACGATTGCGGAAGCCGATGCCAGCGCTGGCTGGTGTGCGATGATTGCGGTTACCTCTACCCTAGGCGCAGCTTATCTGGACGAAACACCGGCCAAGGATATTTTTGGGCCGGATGATGTGATTACCGGCGGTGTTTTTGCTCCGATGGGTAAAGCAGAAGATATGGGTGATCATTATCTGCTTTCCGGTCAGTGGCAATGGGGATCCGGTTCGGCCAATTGCAGCTGGCTTGGCGGCGGCGCAATGATCACCAGGGATGGTGAGCTACAGAAATTTGATAATGGCGCGCCTTATCATCGCATGCTGTTCTTTCCGGTGAGCGAAGTAGCCTTTATCGACAGTTGGCATGTAGCCGGCATGAAAGGCACAGGTTCCGGTGATTTCAGCGTGGAAAACATCAAAGTTCCGAAGGATCGCTCTGTATCCTTTATAGCGGATCGTCCTCGCGATAGCGGCGCGCTTTACAAATTTCCCCTGTTCGGTCTGCTGGCATTGGGTGTTTCTTCTGTTGCTCTGGGTAATGCCAGAGCTGCTTTGGAAGAAATACGGTTGTTAGCGATTAACAAGAAAACACCAGGCGGTGGTCGCAGCATGGCTCAGCGGGCTACGGTTCAGGCTGATATTGCCCGCGCCACGGCACAGCTGGGCGGCGCGTTCAGCTTTCTGGAAGACGCCGTTGGAAAGTCCTGGAAAGAAGCACAGGGAAATGGGGATATTTCGGCGGAAGCTCGAGCAAATTTGCGGCTGGCCTGTGCCCATGCGACGGAGGCATCAGCTGAAGTCTGCAAGATCGCCTACACATTGGGCGGCGGCGGTGCGGTTTATTCCATTAGCAGTCTTCAACGCCGTTTCCGCGATGCTCATGTGGCGACCCAGCATATTGCCACCGCGCCCGCCGTGTTCGAGCTTGCCGGGCGCGTGTTGCTGGATCAGCCGGTTGATATGGCGATGCTATGATAGCGGTCTGAAATCAGTGTTTCATGCGGGTCGTTTTATGACCTTATACATCGTCCGCTGAGATCATTTCCTCGACATCGATCTCGCCGGTCATCACGGCAACTGTTGTCGCAATGGCTGCGTCGCCTGATACATTGGTCGTCGTGCGCATCATGTCCATGATCCGGTCAACACCAGCAACAAAAGCGATGGTTTCGAGCGGAACGCCGACACTACCGAAGACGAGCGCCATCATGATGAGGCCAGCACCCGGAATGCCCGCCGCACCGATTGCGCCGAGTGTAGAGGTGATGGCGATTAGGACATAGTCACCGAAGCTCAGGTCCACGCCGAAAATCTGTGCGCCGAACAAGGTCGCCAGCCCCAGATACATGGCCGTGCCGTTCATGTTGATTGTTGCGCCCAGCGACACAACAAAGCTGGCTACGGAGTTGCTGACACCCAGATTGCGCTCCACACAGCGTAGTGTCACCGGCAGAGTCGCGTTGGACGAGGCCGTGGAATAGCTGACCGCAATTGCGTCAATAATACCGCGGAAGAAATCGATCACCGGCAGCTTGGCAACAAATTTGATCATTGCAGAATACATGACACCAATGATCAGCAAGCAGCCGAGATAGTTGAGGCCGACAAGCTGCGCCAGCGAGATAAGAGCATCGGGACCCAAAGTACCTGCGACCCATGCCATCAGGGCAAAGACGCCAAAGGGCGTCAGTTCCATGACGATCATTGTGACCTTTTGCATGACAATGGCACCACTGTCGAAAATCTTGGCAAGCGGTTTGCCATCCTCTTTGGCCATTAAAATGCCGATACCGATTAGCAGCGCGAATACGATCAACGGCAAAACCCGCACATCGGCCATGACCTGTACCGGACTGTCGGGAACGATCGAGAGGATCATATCAACAGCGGTGGTTTCATTGGGAGCCGGCGTTTCGCCTTTCTGGATGGCTGTGGTGTCGACACCTTTGCCGGGCGCAAAAAACGTGCCCAATGCCAGACCAAGCCATGCCGCAATCTGGCCGGTTATGATGAATAATATCATGGCGCGGCCGCCGACACTGCCCAGTTTTCTGAGGTCACCAAGCGCAGCGACACCTGCAACAAGCGAGAAGAAGATCAAGGGAACGACCAGCATCTTGATCGCCTTGATGAAGAAATCGCCGATCCATTTAATGGTTTCTGATTCCGGCCCCCAGATCAAACCGGTGATAACACCAAGAACCAGAGCTGCGATAACCCGCTGCCAAAGCGGTATTTTGAACCAGAATGACAGCATGTCACCACCCCTATTTATATTTTGCATCAACCTATCGTCGCAACCCAGTTACGGCAAGTGATTAGCGGCAAGTTGTCACATCGTGGAACTGATGGCCAGACAAGTGGCCAGCCCGACCCCAAAGGTAAGCGGGATACCGGCCTTGAAGAAATCGGTGAACCGGTAGTTGCCTGCCGCATAGACCAATGTGTTGGTTTGATAACCAATTGGCGTTGCGAAGCTGGCGGAGGCGGCGAACATCACTGCGATTACCAGCGGTCTTGGGTCCACGCCCAGATCCTGACCGAGCGCTATCACTATCGGTGTGATGATAATCGCAACGGCATTATTCGTAACAATCTCCGTCATGAATACTGACAGTACATAGATCGCAAAAACCAACGCCCATGGCGGCAGATCGCGAAGCCAGGGTGTAAGCTGATTAACGATCAAATCTACGCTGCCCGCCTGCTGCAAACCAAGGCCGACCGCCAGCATACCAAAAATCAGTACCAGCACATTGCCGTCAATCGACCCCCAGGCTTCCTCTGCATCAATACAGCGCGCAAGCAGGATCGCGCCCACTGCCAATATGGCTGCTACCGCAAGAGGAATGATGTTGAGCGCGGCCAAGGCAACCACAGCGACCAAAGCGCCAATCGCAATCGGGGCTCGATCTCGGCGAAAAGCACGGATTTTGGTCTGACCCACACCAAAGAGATTGGGGTTTTCATACATCCGCTGAATATCCTTGCTGGACCCTGTCACCAGCAGGCGGTCAGCGGCGTGGATGCGGGCGTTGGTAAGGTCCGATCGCGGCAAATTGCGATAGCGGGTCATGCCCAATATGCGGACGTTTAGCTGCCCAAGAAACGGAATATCGAACAGGCGGTTGCCGATACTGGGGTGGCCCGGGGCAACTGTTGCTTCCACCAGTTCCTCACCCAGTGGCCCAACATCACCAGACCGCACGATGCCGATTTTAAAGTCCTCTGAAGACCGCAGCGATATCAGTTCGGCGAGATCGAGCCGGACAACTATGCGATCACCGGCGCGCAATTCATGATGGTCGAGATCATGGCGGATATAGCTGCTGAGCCGTTTCACTGCGGAAACATTTACACTGGTCCGGCGAATAATCGGAACCTCCGAGAGCATTTTGCCAATCGCTGTTGATCGATTGCGGACAGTCAATTCGGTGAGAAAATCACTCTCATCGCTGCTCGAAAATTCCCCGCTTGCTTCTCCTTTTGGAAGCAGCCAGCTGCTGAACAAAACCATCATGATGGTGCCGGCAACAGCGGCAATCAGGCCATAAGGCGTAATTTCAAAAATGCCGAAGCCATCCATTCCGGTGTCACGGGCAACGGCGTCAACGATCAGGTTGGTGGAAGTACCGATAAGGGTAGTGGTCCCGCCCAATATGCAAATGAAGCTCAAAGGGATAAGCAGTTTTTTGGAAGATATGCCGGTCGCACGGGACAGGCGGATGATGATCGGAATGAGTACCAGCACAACCGGCGTATTGTTCATGAAGGCAGAAGCGACAAATGCTCCCAGAAACATCTCTACAACCGCCAGTTTAGGGTGCTTTTTGGCGCGTTCGATAATGAAACCGGCGATCGCGTCAATCGTGCCCGTTCTCAGCAGCGCGCCGGAGAGTATGAACATGGCGGCAATAGTGATCGGTGCGGTGTTCGAAAAGACCGAGAATAGACCGTCTGAATCGATGATACCCAAAAAGAGAAAGGTGCAGGCTCCCAGCACGGCAACCACCGCGGCGGGAAAACGTTCCATGATGAAGCCGGCGAACAGAAAGCCCAATATGACAAGACCGATAATCGCCTTATGCGCTTGAATATAGTCATCAATGACATGAAGGACAAGGTCGATCATCTGATCAGGGCATCCACATTACGCCAGGCCGCATTGCGCGCGATGCAACAGTTTTTGATCTGCGAGCACCAGCGCCATCATCGCCTCTACCACCGGCACGCCGCGTATGCCCACGCACGGGTCGTGGCGGCCTTTGGTGGTAATCTCGGTCGCTTCGCCATCGCGGGTGATCGTATCCACTGGTGTCAGGATAGAGCTGGTCGGTTTGAATGCCACACGGCAAAACACAGGTTGCCCTGTGGAAATGCCGCCCGCCGTTCCCCCGGCATGGTTGGATTCAAACCGCGGTCCTTCATTTCCCGGGCGCATGGCGTCGGCATTATCTTCGCCGCGCAGGCGTGCAGCTGCAAAGCCGTCGCCTATCTCCACACCTTTTGTGGCGTTTATGGTCATCATGGCAGCGGCGATTTCGCTGTCGAGCTTTGCATAGACGGGTGCGCCCCATCCGGCAGGAACGCCGGTTGCCTCACAAGCGATGATCGCGCCAAGGCTGCTGCCATCCTTGCGCGCGCCATCGACCAAAGCTTCCCACCGCTTGGCGGCGGCGGCATCAGGACAGAAAAACGGGTTATTGCCTATTTCTTGCGTCTCAAAATTCGCCATATCAATTGCGTCACCGCCAATTTCGGCAACCCATGCGCGAACCGATACTTCCGGAATGGCAAGACGGGCGATTGCGCCTGCGGCCACACGCGCCGCTGTTTCGCGCGCGCTTGACCGGCCTCCGCCACGATAATCGCGAAAGCCATATTTGGCATCATAGGCATAATCAGCATGGCCGGGGCGATAGGCTTTGGCGACTTCGCTATAATCCTTGGACCGCTGGTCGACATTTTCGATCATCAGCGAAACAGGCGTGCCCGTGGTTTTGCCTTCGAATACGCCGGACAGAATTTTGACCTGATCGGGTTCCTGCCGCTGCGTCGTATATTTGGATTGGCCAGGGCGCCGGGCATCCAGAAACGGCTGGATGTCCGCTTCGCTCAGTTCCAGTCCAGGAGGACAGCCATCAACGACTGCGCCCAGCGCAGGCCCATGACTTTCCCCCCAAGTGGAAAAGCGAAATACACGGCCGAAACTGTTAAAACTCATATACCCTCATCTATTGGCCCACTTTTTTGTTTTTACAGGCGACCAAAGGCGGGCGCATATTCTGCTCGCCCTGACTGCGGCTTTTGGGCCGTCTCGTCAAGCCAGAGTGCTTGAAAATACGGACCGGCAAAAGGCGAGGCAAATGGCTTTGCATCCTCGACAGAAAAGCCGAAGCGTGAATAGTAGCCGGGGTTTCCAAGCAATATGATCAACTGCCAGTCCTGCGATTGCGCCCAACGAATGGCGGCTTGAACAAGCTGTGATCCTATACCTTCATGCTGACGATTGGGCGCGACAGCAACCGGCCCAAGGCCCAATGCCTTCATTGGCTGTTCGTCGGCTATGGTATCCATGGGACTAAGCGCTATGTGGCCGATTATCGCGCCATCCTCCTCGGCTACCTGAGAGAAGTATAGATCACCATCTTCCCGCAGCATATCGACAAGCCGTGCTTCAGCATCAGTTGCAAAAGCGGCTGCGTTTACAGCAAAGATGGATTTCTCGTCGCCAGGCTCCTCGGCTCTTAAAAGCATCAATCCAGCGCGATATCCGGCGCATCTTCCTGTTTCATTCCGATCGTGTGATAACCTGCATCGACATGATGTGTCTCACCAGTGACGCCGGTTGATAGATCGGACAGGAAATAGAGCGCAGAAGATCCGACATCATCAATCGTCACATTGCGGCGCATAGGGGAGTTTAGCTCATTCCATTTCAGGATATAGCGAAAATCCCCGATGCCGGATGCGGCCAGGGTCTTGATCGGTCCCGCAGAAATCGCATTCACGCGGATACCATCTGGGCCAACATCATTGGCAAGATATTGCACCGATGTTTCCAGCGCCGCTTTGGCCACGCCCATGACGTTATAGTGCGGAATAACCTTTTCCGCGCCGTAATAGGATAATGTAAGCATTGATCCACCGGGATTCATCATCGCGGCAGCACGCTTGGCAACGGCGGTAAAGCTGTAAACACTGATATTCATCGTCATCAGGAAATCATCGAGGGTTACGTCAAAATATTTGCCGCGCAGGGCTTCTTTGTTGGTGAAGCCGATGGCGTGAACGACAAAGTCAATCGTGGGCCATTTTTCGGCCAGTTCAGCGAAAGTCTTGTCGAGCTGATCCATATCAGACACATCGCAATCCAACAGGAAATCACAGCCCAGTTCTTCGGCCAGCGGTTTGACACGCTTGGCCATGACTTCACCCTGATAGCTGATCGCCAGTTCGGCCCCGGCTTCGGAGAGCTTTTTTGCAATGCCCCAGGCGAGCGATTTGTTATTCGCCAGACCCATGATCAGGCCGCGTTTGCCTTTCATCAGTTCATTCATTGCCAGTCCTTTTCACATGTAAAATTTGACCATCAATAGCGCTCATGCCGCTGATATTCCAGAAAATCATCATCGCTTGTTCACAAGTCCGGTTCTTCGTGCTGCGGCCGGTCAGCCAGTGCGGCATTGAGCTCGGACCCGATAACCATGCCAAGGCCGATGAGATAGAAAAAAATCAACGTGATCATAACACCGGCAAGACTGCCATAGGTGAGTTGATAGTTGGCGGCATATTTCAGGAAGAGCGGCAGAAAGCCGGTGATAAGCAGCCACCAGCCGCTGATGAATACCGCGCCGGGCCATTTGGGATAAGCGCGCGGCCGATATTGGCGGGGCGTAAGAAGTCGGAACAAGAGATAGAGCGTGATAAACAGGACCAGGAAGGGCAGGGCGCTGGACAGCGAAAACCATGTCGTGCTTTCCGCCAGATCCGGGAAATATCCTCCAAGAAATTCGCTAATCCCCGCCACGACAAACTGCGCGCTAAGCGCCAACATTGCAAAAAACACTGACAGGATGATGAGACCGATGGAGGTCAGGCGATATTCCCAAAAAGCTCGCTGGGCCGTTACACCATAGGCGCGGTGCAGGATTTCACGGATGGTTTCGATCAGACTCGCCGTGGTCCACAGCCCAACCGCGGCACTGAACCACAATAACGGCCCGGTTCGCGCGCCCATCGCATCCTGGATCGGATCGTGCAGCGCGCCGGCGACAGAAGGTGGAACTGTCCTTAGAAACGCTTCGACAAAATCGATACCGATGGCGGTTTGGCCGATGCTGCCAGCAATGGCGGCTGCGACGATGAAGAAGGAAAATACGGCCAATAGCGCAAGATAGGCAAAATTCCCGGCGAAAGTGAAGCCATCGGTATAGACACCCACCGCCGTCCGCTCGATGACGGAAACAACCCGGCGCAGTAAATGGCCCTCCGCCAGTGTCTTGGCTGCTTTCTCACTTTTCCGACCGGGCCGCGATGGCTCCTCACGCCGTGCTTCGGGGGAAAGAGGCGACGGGTCAGACATGAAAATATTCAGCCAAAATCACACACCCATATCTGCGCGCGGGTTTTCACCATTTTCCCAGTCTTTCACAAACTCCGCCAGCTTTGAATCATCTTTCGGCAATGTGATCATCAATGTTACCAAATGGTCGCCGCGCCCGCCGGATTTCTTGTGAAAACCTTTGTTCTTTAGACGCAGCGTCTTACCAGAGTCAGAGCCAGCGGGAATTGAAAGCATGACCGGACCATCTACGGTTGGCACTTTGATTTTGGCCCCTTCAACCGCTTCCTTCAGACTGATCGGCAGCTCCAGTTTCACATTGTCGCCATCACGCTCGTAAAAGGGGTGGCTGTTGATATGGATGGTCACAATGGCATCGCCATTGCCACCCGGACCTTGCCGTCCTTTGCCGCCAAGCCGCATTTGCGTGCCTTCCTCAACGCCTTTCGGCAGGCTGAGGTCAATCGTCTTACCGTCTTCCAGAGTTATCCGCTGTTTTTCAAGCGTTGCGGCCGCAATGAACTCCACTTTCAATCGATAGGAAACATTGGCCCCTTTGGGTGGCGGCGCACTGCGTTGGCGAGAGCCGAATGGGCTGGAACTGCGTCCTCCGCCGCCAAACAACCCTTCAAATATGTCACCGAAATCTGCACCGCCATTGCCGAAATCAAATTGCTGACCCCCGGCGCCGCGTGAATAGGTGCCGCCGGGCCCGCCGCCGAAGCCAAAACCCGCAGGATTGCCATCAGCATCTATCTCTCCGCGATCAAATTGCGCGCGCTTGTCCTTGTCCAGCAGCAGGTCATAAGCCTTGGTGACGTCGGAAAACCTTTCCGTCGCCTTGGGGTTGTCCTTGTTACGGTCAGGATGCAGCTCTTTGGCAAGCTTGCGATAGGCGCTCTTAATCTCCTTCTCGCTTGCGCCCTTGGCCACGCCCAATGCCTGATACGGATCTGCCATTATTTACCCTTTTCAATTCCTTATCTCTATCAAGATTGGAACCATATGCTGCTATTTCAACTTCAGTGTCTTATTGAGGTACTACGGCATCCGCAACTCTATTGTGACGCGAGAAACGCAGCAAAAGATAGAGGACGAGCCCCAAAGGCCCCAACATCAATACGAAAAACAATATGGGAACCTGAATCCAGCGGGCAAATCCGTATTTATCCGCGTTGCGCGCAACCCAAATGCCGACGAACAGATCGAAAGCAAGAAAATGGATCCAGCCAATGGTCGCGCCGCCATCACTGGATAAAAGGGCCTGCACGCCGGCCAGACTGCTGAAACTTCCTTCACTGCTGCCGCCTTCTATCATGCCGGTCATCAGCGGGATGACGATAAGAGCATAAGTCAGCGCGAGTAAGCTTACCCCGCCATAGAAGACGCCCTTCATCACGATATCTCCGCCAAAATATTGACGCGGCGCAAAGGCGAGGATCAGCCACATGAGCAAGGCCCAATTATTGCTTACGGTAAAGATTAGTTCCCAGCTCATGATATGCATCCCCCTTTGTGCGATGGGGGAGGGGATTAGCATGAAAAACAGCACAGGGCTATTTCATGTGCTGTCGCGGGTTTTAAGGAGTCAGAACCGTATCCTCAGCCTCTGGCAACAGGTCTGGATAGTCGGTAATATAATGTAATCCCCGGCTTTCCTTACGCGCGAGCGCCGATTTGACGATCAGATCAGCGACCTCAATCAGGTTGCGTAGCTCGATCAAATCCTGGGTGACCCGGAAATGGCCGTAATATTCCTCAACCTCACCGCGCAGCAGGTCGATGCGGTGCTGGGCGCGCTCCAGCCTTTTGGTGGTCCGGACGATGCCGACATAATTCCACATGAAACGGCGGATTTCGGTCCATGTCTGCTTGATGACGACCTCTTCATCACTGTCCGTAACGCGGCTTTCATCCCACGGGCGGATCGCTGGCGGTTCCGGCATGTCGTCCCAATGCGCGGCGATGTCGCGGGCAGCCGCATCGCCGAACACGAAACATTCAAGCAAGCTGTTGGAGGCGAGGCGATTGGCGCCATGGAGCCCGCTTTCACTAGCTTCACCGGCGGCGTAGAGGCCGGGCAAATCAGTGCGGCCGTTGAGGTCAATCAATATCCCGCCGCAGGTATAATGCTGCGCAGGGACGACCGGGATCGGTCCGGTGGTCATATCAATGCCCAACCCGATCAGCTTGTCATAGATGTTCGGAAAATGGTTTTTCACAAATTCCGGGGTTTCGTGGCTGATATCCAGATGGACATAATCGAGGCCAAATTGCTTGATCTCGGCATCATTGGCGCGGGCGACAATGTCCCGGGGGGCTAGTTCCATTCGCTTGCTGTCGTAAAATTCCATGAACCGCTTGCCGGTCCGAGGGTTTAGCAAATGCCCGCCTTCGCCGCGCACGGCCTCGGTAATCAGGAAATTCTTGACTTCGAGATTATATAGGCAGGTCGGATGAAACTGCATCATTTCCATATTGGAAACCCGCGCACCGGCCCGCCAGGCCATGGCGATGCCGTCGCCGGTTGCGCCGCGCGGTGCGGTGGAGAAGAGATAGGTGCGGCCCGCGCCGCCGCTCGCCATGATCGTGGCACGCGAGGTCAGCGTTTCGACGCGGCCGGTTGCATTGTTCAGCGCATAAACGCCCCAGACATTTTTGGTGCCTGTCGATGTCTCGGCGTGCCGGTCGGCAATCAGGTCAATCGCCACCATATTTGGTTGCATGGTGATATTGGGATGGGCGGCCGCCGTTTTTTGCAGCGCATCCTGTACTGCCCAGCCGGTGGCGTCATCGACATGGACGATCCGGCGGTGGCTATGGCCCCCTTCGCGGGTCAGGTGCAGGACTTCGGCTTCCTTGTTGAACGGTACGCCCATTTCTTCCAGCCGTTCGATCGCGGCGGGCGCATTTTCAACGACAAACTCAACAGTTTCGCGGCGATTGAGGCCCGCACCGGCAACCATCGTATCATCGATATGATTTTCAAACGTATCGCCGGCATCCAGTACGGCGGCAATGCCGCCCTGCGCCCAGGCCGTTGAGCCACCGGCGAGATCGCCCTTGGCGAGCACGAGCACTTTATGTGTCCGCGCCAATGTGATCGCGGCGCTCAGTCCTGCCGCGCCGGAGCCGACGATGATAACGTCGAAATTGCTCATGCGGCTTTGCGCGTCAAGTTCAGGAACACGTCTTCCAGATCCGCTTCCCGCGTGGTGACATCGACAATCTGATAGCCGCGTTTCTGCACGGCCTGCATCACGCCGCCGGCATTGGTGCGATCCTTGTTATACGTCACGGCAACGGTGCGCGGGCCGATAATATCGGCTTTCAGGAACTGATCATCGGCAAAGGTAACCGCATCGGATTCTTCGGAAATATCCCGGTCCAGGGTCAGTTCGACCAGCTTTTCCCGGGCCATGTCCACCAGCTCCGGTGTTGTCTTGAGCGCAATCAGCTTGCCATGATTGATAATCGCAATCCTGTCGCAGAGGTTTTCCGCCTCTTCCAGATAGTGGGTGGTGAGAACGATGGTCACGCCGGATGCATTGAGCTGCTCGACATATTCCCAAAGCTGTTGACGCAATTCGATATCCACGCCTGCGGTCGGCTCGTCCAGAACCAGTATCGGCGGAGAATGGACCATCGCCTTGGCCACCAGCAGGCGGCGCTTCATGCCGCCGGATAATGTGCGCGAATAGGCATGCGCCTTGTCTTCCAGATGGACGGCGCGCAGCAATTCCATCGTCCGGCGTTCGGATTTCTTGATCCCGTACAGTCCGGCCACAACCTCCAGGGATTCTGCTGGCGTGAAGAACGGGTCGAACATGATCTCCTGCGGGACAATACCGATGGATGCCTTGGCATTGCGATGGTCTGCATCAATATCAAAGCCCCAGATATTGGCGGTGCCACCGCTTTTGCTGACCATACCGGACAAGATGTTGATTAGCGTGGATTTCCCCGCGCCGTTGGGGCCCAAAAGCCCGAAAATTTCTCCCCGTTTTACGTCAAAAGTGACGTCATCCAGCGCTTTTTTGCCGCCGGCATAGGTTTTGGAGAGATGTTGGATGGATATAGCAGCTTCAGTCATGGCAACCGCATAACCATCTTGCCCCCCACAATCAAAGGCTTTGCATCGATCAGGATACAGAATGTGACAGCGTTTAACGAAAAATTAGGCATGATATTAAACATATTTTTGTGCTGTTGCCGCTAGTTGGGGCAGTGTGGAACAAATGAGGGACCAGAAACGGACGTTTAAGTCCGGACTTGCGCGTGCGGCAATCATGCTGTGCGTCCTGCCTTTTATTGGGCTGGCTGGACCCGTGCAGGCGCAATCGGCCAGCGGCGATGCGACCGTAGTCGTCAACCAGGGCGTCAACATGGTCAAGAATTCCGATCTGCACTTTGGCGACTTTATTGCGGGCACGGTCCGATCAGTATTCCGGATGAACCCGACAACCAGCGCGCTTAATCAACGCAACGGTGATGCCATATCTATCGGCGGGGCGCCAACGGTGGCCTCCTTCACAGCTTTCGGGACGCCGCTGACCAGCGTCCGGATCACTGTGGCGGAAAATCTTATCGACATTGTCCGCGACGGCGGGACGGAAACGATGCGGGTGAACCGGTTCCGGTTCGATGGGCCGCGCAACCGCTTTTTGGATGCGAGTGGCGAAACCACCTATCAGATTGGCGGTCAGTTACGGATTGGTGCCAATCAAGTCGGCGGCACTTATCGCGGGGCGTTTAATGTGACGATTGATTATCAGTAAATGAAGTAAGTGGCGGACAGGCTGATGGGGATCAGCCGGGACGCATAGAAAATGTTTAGAATTTGTGGGTAGTGAGTAAGATGATGACCAGAGACCAGATTATTTCGCGGCTGATTGGCTGCCTGTTGACCGTGCTTGTGGGGATAACAAGTGCGCCAGCAGCTTTCGCGCAAACGGCTGATGCCGATGCCAGAGCGGTAACCATTGGCCCGCTTTCCGTTGTCAATATTGCCGATCTGGAATTTGGCAGGATCATTCCGTCACCTGCCGCCGGTACCGTGTTTATGGATACGCGTAATGGCAATCGTACCAGCAATGGCGGTGTTACACTTGCCGGAGGCCCTTCGGGACGCGGTAATTTCATTATCTATGGCGGGCCGAACCAGATCGTTGAAGTTTCCATTCCCGGAACCATGACGGTGACGCATACCAACGGATCCGACAATATGAACATCGACCAGATGGCAATTGGTAACGGGAACCGGAATTTTGGCACCTTTGTTCGCGGCTTTTTGGGGACGCTTGGCATATATCAGCTGACTGTTGGCGGTCGTCTTAATGTTGATGCTGATCAGGAAGCCGGCGTTTACACGGGCACGTTCACAATGACGGTCGATTATCTCTAGACTGTCAGACCTAAAGACTGCGGTAATATATTGCGCCGGCGAGTGACTGTTGCTAATCGCGCGACATGAACGACGCACCTGAAATTGTCCGCACGTCCAAAAAACGCAATGCCTGTGACGGCGCATCGGATATTCCCGGTGGCGCGGCGCTGGGCCATCCCCGTGTCTGGCTGGAAATAGATGAAAAAGGCTATGTCGATTGCGGCTATTGTGATCGCCGTTTCATTTTGATCGGCGGGCCGGCTGATGTTTCTGCAGAAGCGCCTTCAGGCGAATAATCTGACCTAAGGGGGTGCGCAGCCCTGATTTCGTTTCTATATAGTAGAAATGATGAAAAATTTGGACCCTCGCTCGTTTCTTTATCGCCCAGACGGATTGGACCCGGAACGGGCCAAGGCCCTTGTATCGGGCAGTCTTTCGGCCTGTGATGACGGAGAACTTTACCTGCAATATAGCGCGGTGGAGAGTTTCGGTTTTGACGATGGTCGCCTGAAAACCGCTGACTATAGCACCGACAGCGGCTTTGGCCTGCGCGGTGTATCTGGCGAAATGACAGGTTTCTCGCATAGTAACGAGATTAGCGAAGCGGCGATCAAGCGCGCGGCTCAAACCCTGCAATTGCTGGACCCGGCCAAGGGGGATCCGTCCCCGCCGCCACGCGGATCCAACCAGCATCTTTATGGCGAAGCCAATCCGCTCGAAGCCATTCCGTTCGCGAAAAAAGTCGCCCTGTGTCAAGAAATTGACGCTGCGGCCCGCGCCCGTGATCCGCGCGTTGCGCAGGTTTCTGTTGGTTTGTCCGGCAGCTGGAGCGTGGTCGAAATTGTTCGTCCCGATGGCTTCGTGGCGACCGATGTGCGGCCTCTGGTGCGGCTAAATGTCTCTATTGTCGCTGAACAAAATGGCCGCCGCGAAACCGGCAGTTTTGGGATGGGTGGGCGTTATCTTTATGACCAGCTGTTCGAAGAAACGCGCTGGAATCGCGCGATTGATGAGGCGCTCAATCAGGCGTTGATCAATCTCGAAAGCGTTGATGCTCCTGCAGGTGAACAGACGGTTCTGCTTGGCCCGGGCTGGCCTGGCATCATCTTGCATGAAGCCATTGGGCATGGCCTCGAGGGCGATTTCAACCGCAAGGGTACGAGCGCTTTTTCCGGTCGGATCGGTGAGCGGGTAGCTGCGCCGGGCGTCACTGTCGTGGACGATGGTTCGATCAACGAACGGCGCGGATCGCTAAGCATTGATGACGAAGGCACGCCGACGCAGGAAAATGTCCTGATCGAGGATGGCATATTGAAATGTTACATGCAGGACCGGCTTAACGCCCGCCTGATGGGCGTTCCCGCAACCGGCAATGGCCGCCGCGAAAGCTATGCCCATGCCCCGATGCCGCGGATGACCAACACATTCATGCGGGGCGGCAAGGATGATCCGGACGAGCTTATGGGCCGCGTGAAAAACGGTATCTATGCCAAGAGCTTCGGCGGCGGGCAGGTGGACATCGTCTCCGGCAAATTCGTTTTCTCCTGCACCGAGGCTTACGAGATCGAAAATGGCAAACTGGGCGCGCCGATCAAAGGGGCGACGCTGATCGGTGATGGTCCGACCGCGCTGACCAAGGTGACCGGCATCGGCAATGACATGGCGCTGGACGAAGGCATCGGCGTGTGCGGCAAGGGCGGGCAATCTGTGCCTGCGGGTGTCGGGCAGCCAACGTTGCTGGTAGATGGCCTCACAGTGGGGGGAACGGCTGCTTGATGGCCGGCAATTGGTCAGCCGAAATCCTTCATTTCTGGTTTGAAGAACTGGATTCGGATGACTGGTTCGGTTCCAGTGCGGAGATTGACGCACAGATAATCGAGCGCTTTGCCGAGCTGTTGGAAGAGCAAAAAGCCGGGGTCGCCACTGATTTCCTGGAAAACCCAGAAACAGCCCTTGCTGCGATAATATTGTTCGACCAGTTTCCGCGAAACATGTTCCGGGACAGCGCCGAGGCCTTTGCCACCGACCATCTGGCGTTGCAAATTGCCAAACAGGCGGTCGATCGCGAGCTGGATCATCAGCTGACCGAAGATCAAATGATGTTCGTCTATATGCCCTTCATGCACAGTGAGGAGCTCGATGACCAGACTCGCTCACTGGGTCTGTTTACGGCATTGGGGATTGAGAATAATATCAAATTTGCCAAGGCGCATCGTGACGTTATCGTCAAATTTGGCCGCTTTCCGCATCGCAATGCAGTGCTCGGCCGTGAAACCCGGCCCGAGGAGCAGGTTGCATTAGATGAAGGCGCAAGCTGGTAGATTGTGAAGATAGAGTTTCAGCAAACATGGGCTGCGCTCAATACATGGCCTGAGGCTAAACAATGGATCGCGGCTTTGCGTCTTGCCATTCCGTCCTTGGCGGTTGTCGCTTTGCTGGGCCTTCTCGCGGAATGGCTGGCGTGGGCGCCGGTCACGGATGTCACCGCTCTGCTGGTCGCCGCTGCATTTCTGTTTTTTGTCCCTGCCTTGGTCGAGGAAATTGTCTTCCGCGGCGCGCTGTTGTCTTGGCTGACCCGGTTGACCCCGCGTTGGGGAGCATGGCTATCGACGTTGTTGTTCGTCGCCTGGCATCCGCTGCAGGCGCTTACCGTCGGTCCGCCTTGGGCCGATATGTTCCTGCGCCCGACATTCTGGATCGCCACTTTGATCCTCGGCATCATATTGGCGCATGTACGGATTGTTTCCCGGTCGCTCTGGCCCGTGATTTTGATACATTGGTTTGCTGTTCTGATCTGGAAATCTCTGTTAGGAGGGCCTTTCTATTGAATAGGAATATTGACCATGGCCGAATTTTTTGATGCACTGAATGATGATCACACCGCTTTTATCGCGAAGCAGCCTGTATTCTTTGTAGCGACGGCAGCGCCTGATGCGCGGATCAACCTCTCGCCCAAAGGCTATGATGCCTTTCGTGTTCTCGGACCAAAGCGCGTTGCTTATCTCGACCTTGCCGGATCCGGCAATGAAACCCACGCGCATCTGATTGCCGATGGACGAGTTACGATCATGTTCAACAATTTTGCCAATCCTGCCCTGATCATGCGGCTCTACGGGACCGGGAAGCCGGTCTTGCCACAGGATGATGGTTGGGAGGAGCTTGCTGCTCATTTCGAGATTTTGCCGGGGACGCGGCAGATATTCGATATCACCGTGGATAATGTGCAAACCAGCTGCGGCTGGGGCGTGCCGCAGATGGAATTGAAGGCCGAGCGCGAGACGCTGGTCAAATATCATCGTCAGGCTGATCCCGAAAAATGGATGGAGAAGACAGCAGGGCGCGTGCAGAGCATTGACGGCCTGCCAACCCGCGCGACCGACCGTTATCTGAGCGGGAATGGCTAGCGATGAGCCTGGTTGAACTGTCCCGCCATATGCATGGTTATGAAGCGGAGATCATTCGCGGCCGGTTGGAGGCAGCTGGCATCGGGGCGGTCTGTTTCGATAGCGGGGTGAATATTGTCGAAGGCGCGGGAATTGCATTGCCTGCACGCGTGATGGTGCTGAAAGAGGATCTGGATGAAGCCAAGGCGGTGCTGGCAGAGGATGTATCGCTGTGAAGCTGTCCCTTGCCTTGGGTGGCGGCGCAGGTTTGGGCTGGACCCATATCGGTGTGCTGCGCGCTATTGAGGATTCGCCCTTGGAGATAGCGGCCATATCCGGCACGTCCATCGGCGCAATTACCGGTGCCAGCTTTGCTGCCGGAAAGCTCGATTATCTCGAAGAAACTGCGCGCACCGCAAATTTGCGGACCTTGATCCGCTTCATGGACCCGCATTTCAAACGCGGCGCGGTCATGGGCGCGCGGATGATCGAGAAAGAGCTGGAAGAACAGCTTGGCAGCCTTACCTTTGCCGACTTGTCCATTCCGGTGGCTGCCGTCGCAGCGGACCTTAGAACTGGCGATACCATCATCATGAACAGCGGCAAGCTGGTTCCCGCCATCCGTGCCTCCATGTCTTTGCCGGGAATTTTCAAGCCGGTGGAATATGACGGCCGGCTGCTCGTCGATGGCGGTGCGGCACTGCCCGTGCCCGTGTCCCCGGCGCGCGATATGGCGCCTGATGCCCTGTGCCTGTCCGTGAACCTGCAGGATGATTTTATCAACCGCGCGGAAATGGCGGGGATCAGCCGGGATGATGGCAAATATCCCAATAGCATTGCGATTGTGAAAGCCTCCATCGGCCTGTCCCTGCGCAATCTGGGGCGCTATTCGCTGGCGCTCGACCCACCGGATTTTTCACTATCCCCGCCTGTCGGCCATATCGACATGCAGAATTTCACCAAGGCTGAAGAGTTGATCGAAATCGGCCACCGGGAGACCGCAGCGATCATTCCCGACATATTGGCGAGAATGGAAAAAGGTGCTGCCTAAATTTTAGGCAGCGCTGCTGCGCTGCACAATATTTACACTTTTTTCAGAGTTCAAGAATCAGTTTTCTGTTTGAATACAGTGACTTGTGATTCTGGCACGCGCTTTGCGATGATGACCTCCGTAACAAAAAAAGGGGGCATAATGAAATTTATCGTTGCCATAATTAAGCCATTCAAACTCGATGATGTGCGGGACGCACTGACGGAAGTCGGCGTCGCGGGCATGACTGTGTCTGAAGTAAAGGGCTTTGGCCGTCAAAAAGGACAGACCGAGGTTTATCGCGGGGCTGAATATACCACCAACATGGTTCCGAAAGTGAAGCTGGAGATTGCTTGCGGCAGCGACGTAGCCGCGCAGGCAATTGAAGCCATCCAGAACGCAGCGGGCACTGAATCCATCGGTGACGGAAAGATATTCGTCATGGGGCTGGAAAATGCCGTTCGTATTCGCACCGGCGAAACCGGCGATACTGCGATTTAAACAGGCCAGATTTAGACAGGCCAGATTTGGACAGGGAAGCGTATATAATGAGAAAAATTCTAACACTATCTGCGGGATTGGCAGCCATGGGGATGGCATCACCCGCGCTGGCACAGGAAGCAGCCGAAGTGGCTGATCCAAGTGCCAATGTCGCCTATATTTTCAACACGCTGCTGTTCCTGATCGGTGGTTTCCTGGTCATGTGGATGGCAGCAGGCTTTGCGATGCTTGAGGCCGGGCTGGTGCGCTCGAAAAATGTCTCCATGCAGTGCCTGAAAAACATCAGTCTATATTCGCTTGCCGGGATCATGTTCTGGGTCACCGGTTATAACCTGATGTACACGGATGTGACGAGCTGGATTGGAACTTTCGGCCCTTATGGCATGCAAGCCGTGGGCGAGGCGGATGTCGAAACGGGTTACTCCGTCGCATCGGACTGGTTCTTCCAGATGGTATTCTGCGCGACAACAGCCTCGATCGTTTCGGGCACCATTGCGGAACGCGTAAAATTCTGGCCTTTCATGATCTTTGTCCTGATCCTGACCGGCTTCATCTATCCGATCACCGGTAGCTGGGAATGGGGTACAGGCTGGCTTGATCAGCGTGGCTTCAGTGACTTTGCCGGATCTACGCTGGTTCACTCTGTCGGCGGCTGGGCGGCCTTGGCTGGTGCGCTTATCATCGGTCCCCGTCTCGGACGCTATGTGAATGGCAAGCTCACGGTGATGCCGGGTTCCAATATTCCGCTTGCTACACTGGGTACTTTCATCCTGTGGCTCGGCTGGTTCGGTTTCAACGGAGCGTCACAGCTTGCCATGGGTACGATTGGTGATGTCAGTGATGTGTCCAAAATTTTCGTGAACACCAACATGGCTGCTGCTGGCGGTGTGGTGACGGCGATCATCCTGACACAGATCCTCTACAAGAAGATTGATGTCACCATGGCGCTGAACGGCGCGCTGGCTGGCCTGGTCTCGATCACGGCGGAGCCACTGACCCCGTCAGTTCCCGCTTCCATCCTTATCGGTAGTGTTGGCGGCCTGATTGTAGTGTTCGCAGTGCCACTGCTCGACAAGCTGAAAATTGACGATGTCGTGGGCGCTATTCCTGTCCACCTCCTGGCCGGTATCTGGGGCACGTTGATCGTTGCCTGGAACACCCAGTCAGAGGTTGACGGTGTTACGTTGAGCGTAGGCGAGCAACTGGGCGTACAGGCTCTGGGTGTGGTGTCGATCGGTGCCTTCACCTTCGTGCTTAGCGCCATCGTCTGGACTATTTTGAAATTCACCATTGGTGTTCGTCCTTCCGAGGAAGACGAGCGACTGGGTATGGATATCGCAGAAGTCGGTGTCGAAGCTTACCCGGAGTTCGCCAAGGGTTAAACAGTTTGGTGCCGACCATCTCCTCCCAAAACTGAGGTCGGCACCTCCACTTGTTCCTCCTGAGAACAACAACTTTATGGCCGGTGATGTGAAAACATCCCGGCCCTTTTTTTTGTCCGGATCGGATGAATAGGTCCGATATGTGACTAATTCGACACAGAAAAACACCCCCTGTCAAAAATACTAGTGAAAACGCGAGTTTGGTCTTCACTTAATGTAAAATCGCATTTTAAAGCGGTTGTAGGCCACAGAGCCGCAGTTGTGGATTTGACCATAATGGTCATCGCAGCAGAACATATTGAGAGGGTTTAGCTATGAAATCAGTAAAATTTGCAAGTCTGTCCGCATTGGCTTTTGCCATGGCATCACAGCCTGCATTGGCTCAAGATGCTGAGGAAGCGGCAGAGGCGGATGACAATATTATCATTGTCACGGCGACAAAACGCGACGCCAATCTTCAAGATATTCCATTTTCCATAAATGCACAGACAGCGGCGGATATTCAAAAGAGCGGGGCGGTCACATTGGAGGACATTTCCCGTAACGTAGCGGGGCTCAGCATCCAAAACCTTGGTCCCGGCCAAAGCCAGGTTGCCATTCGCGGCGTATCGGCCGGTCAGATCGTGCGTGACCAACCCGGTGTGAAAGAACAGGTTGGCATATATCTCGACGAGTCCGTCATCTCGCTATCGCTGTTCACTCCTGACCTCGATCTATTTGATCTCAATCGGCTTGAGACGCTTCGCGGACCGCAAGGAACGCTGTTCGGCTCTGGATCTATCGGCGGCACCATTCGTTATATAACCAATCAACCCAATCTGAATGAGGTTGAGGGGCTTGTAGAAGGAGATGTCCAGCTAGTCGATGGTGATGATCTTGGTTACAGCCTCAAAGGTGCGGTGAATGTCCCCTTGTCCGAAGATAGGGCCGCCATCCGCGCTGTTGGATATTATACCCAGTTTGGCGGTTTCATTGATGCATTGGGCGAAGGCGGTACGGTAACCGAGGATGTCAATAGCGGGGAACGCTATGGTGGACGTTTAGCGCTGACATTGAAGCCATTGGAAAACTTAACCATCACACCAAGGATCGTGTATCAGGAGATCAAGGCTGACGGCTTCAATCGTCAGGAAAGATTTAGCATTTTTGCCAATCCTTTCACCACTACCCGTCCGGCGATTACATTGGGGGAGCGCCAGCAATATTTGCTACAACGGGAAGAATTTCGCGATGAAACCTTGATTGCCGATCTCGTCATTAACGCTGAATTTGGAGGTGTGACACTAACATCCGTATCCAGTTACAGTGATCGATCAATATTGGTCAGCCGGGATGCGAGTGCACTCACAGGATCGGTTTCGGTCGATCTGGCGCTGGGCGATGCGGCGGTGTTGATTCCATCCAATCTTCGCGACAACACGGAACTGGAAACCTTTACACAGGAAGTACGGTTGGCTTCTAACAATGACAGTCCTTTTCAATGGGTCTTTGGCGGCTTCTATTCGGATGTCAGTCGGGTTTATGCTCAACGTCTTCCGACACCGGGTTATGATGCTGCGGTCGATGCCGTTTTGGGCGCCGGGACGTCCGCTGCGGTGGCAAATGGTTTTGGTGCAGATTCACCGTTTAACTCTGACCTTGCCTTCGACTTTGAACAATATGCGCTATTCGGTGAAGCAAGCTTTGATTTGACGGACCAGCTGACATTTACAGCCGGTGGTCGCTATTACGACTTTTCAGAAGATCGCGTGATTACGAGTGGCGGTCTGTTTGCCAACGGTGACACCAATGCTGCGGCGAACACCTCATCCAGTGGATTTACGCCCCGCTTTCTGCTGAGTTATGAAGTTGCAGATGATGTGACGCTTAATGCGCAAGCATCCAGGGGCTTTCGTCTGGGAGGGGTGAATGACCCGCTTAATGTGGGTATCTGCAATGCTGCCGATATAGCGACATTTAGCCCATTCCAGGAATTTGAAGATGAGAAATCATGGAACTATGAAGCAGGCGTGAAGGCGCAGTTCGGCAGTTTTACTTTCAATGCTGCCGGTTTCTACACCGACATCAGCAATCTTCAAGCCAATCTTGACGCAGGATCATGCTCGTCTCGCGTTACCGTAAATGCCGATGCCCATACGCTTGGGCTTGAATTTGAACTTTCCGGCGAAGTGGTTGAGGGACTGGACATTGGCATATCGGGTTCCGTTCTGGAATCAGAGTTTGACGAGACGCTTCTGGATACCACAGGCGCGGTGGTTCAGGGTGTTCGTGATGGAAATCGTCTGCCTACGGTTCCCAAATTCCAGATTTCGGGCGATGCCACCTACTCTTGGCCGGTCAGTATCGGTGAAGCGTTTGTAACAGGTACATTCCAGCATGTTGGCAACCGGATTACACAGCCCGGTGACCAGGAGCTGGGCGTCGGTATAGCCACGACTTCCGGTTTGCCATTTGGCGGCGCAACCGGAAATGAGCCATTGAGCACTGATTTGATTTTACCGTCCTATCAGCTGGTTAATTTCAGCGCGGGTGTAAAGCTGGAAAACCAACTGGACATCACCCTCTATGTTCGCAATGTGTTCGATGTAAACGCATTGCAATCCTTTGACCGGGAACGTGGCGGGCGGGCTCGCACTGGCTTCAGGGTTGGTCAGCCCAGAACATTTGGTTTGACCGTTCGTAAGGGCTTCTGAACCTTCTGAATACTGAATGAAAGGCCGGGGGTGGAAGCACCTTCGGCCTTTTTTGATTGCATGATCGATATGGCGATAGACGGCTGTCCTACATGGGCCGGTTTGTGATATTGTTAGCGCTTGCCTTGGGATCGCAATCCGATTCTGCACGATTGATGAATCTCCAAAGGAGATTTTGCAATTTCACCTGATTCCGGTTTGTCATGAAAGCCCATAAGAAGGGTGTTCACTTTGTAAACTTCGCATCTATCTGTTGGAAAACCGGCAATTATTGCGTTCATAAAAGTCGATGTTAACCTGAACGGCTGCTGACAAGAGGGTTCAGTCTCCACTCAACCGCGATCCCCTAAAAAGGTTTCGCAAGCTCGAAAATAGTTCTCGAGTGTGAGTAAAAGGAACGTGGAGATGAACAGTCTTAAAACAGCATTGGTCGGAACTGCTGCCGCAACTGCGATGGCCGTTTCTGCAACGCCTGCGATGGCGAAAGATTATGACCGGGGCGGTATCAGCGCCGGCGAAGTGATAGCCGGAGCCGTCGTGCTGGGCGGACTGGCCGCGATATTGTCCTCAGGCAAGAAGGACAAGTATAGCAGCAGCTATTATGACGATGATTATCGTGACCGCCGTTATCGTGATGGCCGTTATGGTTATGGTGATCGCAAGCGGATCAGACCGCGTCGGGCAGTGAACAAATGTGTTCGGGCTGCGGAGCGCAAGGCAAGCTATTATGGCCGGGCTGACGTAACCCAGATCCGCGACGTCAAGCGGACCCGCTATGGTTACAAGGTGAAGGGCCGGATCGTCGTGAAAGACGGTCATCGCGGATATCGCCGGAGTTACGACCGCGGCAAGTTTACCTGCTACGTTGAAGGCCGCCGGGTGTCCGGAGTACGTCTGAAAGACCTTAGACATCGTTACTAAGGTTACAGGATATAAGAATATGGTTCAGCCTGGCGACAGGCTGAACCAACTATTTATGGTATATGGCTGGAGTCTAGGGTACAGAATCTGGTAAATCTTTGGGGGTATGAGTTATGAGTTTTCAAAAGAAAGTTTCCGCCGCTGTGGCATCCACAGCATTGGTATTTACCGGATTTGCGCCTGCGATGGCAGCACCGGTCAATCCTGCACCAGCACCAGTTACTCTTATAGATCTGGATAGACTTGGGTGGACAGCCGATAGCGATAAGGCTGAGGGCTGGCGCGGTTACCGTGGCTATCGAGGGTATCGCGGCTATGGCTATGGTCGTGGTTACCGACGGCACCGGAACCGGGTGGATGCCGGGGATGTTCTCGCAGGTGTTTTGATCATCGGCGGCATTGCGGCAATTGCCAGCGCAGCTTCGAAGAACAAGCGGGATCGCCGTTATGATGATCGCGACTATCGTTCTGATCGGCGCAGCGACGACCGCCGCTATGATGATCGGCGCTCAGACAGTCGCAGAGATGGCAGCAGGGATCGTGGCACTGGATCGATGGATACGGCCATCAACGTCTGCTCCAACGCTGCCGAGCGTCAGGCAGGGGACGATGCCCGTGTTTCTCAAATTCAGTCGGTTGCCCGCGATGGTGCTGGCTGGCGCGTCGAAGGCAATCTGTCCGGCAAAGCGCAAACAACTTTCCTGTGTGGAACAACAAATGGCCGGGTAGACTTTGTCCAGCTGGGAGAGGGTGAGCTCGCTTTCGCGAACTAGCCGCTAGACCGCAGTACGGCCAAATTCCTGACGGGTGACCGGATGCGAAGCGCTTAGTCCCCCGTCTACGGCAATCGCCTGTCCATTGACATAGGATGACCTATCGGATGCCAGGAACAAGGCAACTTCCGCCATCTCGATCGGATTGGCCCCGCGGCGCAAGGGATTAAGGTAACCAAGCCGGTCTTCTTTGCCTTTTTCCCGCGCTTTGTCATAGATAAACTGGGTCATGCCGGTCTCTGTAATACCGGGACAAATGGCATTGCAGCGGACATTGGCAGTAGCAAATTGTTGCGCGGCAACTTTGACAAGATTGATCACACCCGCTTTGGATGCCGAATAAGCCGGGCCGCCCGCGCCAGACCGGATACCGGCCACACTGGCGGTACAGATAATCGATCCGCCGTGCCCGCTATCGGCAATGACCTTTCCGGCATATTTTGCCGCCAGAAACGGCCCAATCAGATTGACACGCAGCACCTCTTGCCACTCGGCAACACTGCTATCGAAAATCCCTTCAAAGCCGCCGCCAATGCCGGCATTGGCAAAAAAGACGTGCAGGTCGCCAAATTTCTGCTCCGCCGCATCGACAAGCATTTCAATATCGCCTTCCGAACCAGCATCGGCCTTGATCGCGATGATATCGCCATTCGAGCCCTTGGCAGTTTCTTCCACTGCATCGGTTACGTCACTGGCGATCACTTTTGCGCCATGCTCGGCAAATAACAGCGCCGAGGCCCTGCCAATACCGCTGCCTGCGCCGGTTACGATGGCCACTTTATCTTGGAGATCCGCCATGTTCGTGCTCCTGTTAGCTTGTTTTTAGGCGCCAGCGCGTTTTGCCGCTTCCCATCCGGCCTGGGCCAGGGGTGTTACGCGGTCAGACATTTCGGCCGCGGCAGCACTGTTCGCCGTACCATCTACTACACGCTTCTGGATGCCTTGCAAAATAGCAGCAATCCGGAACAGGTTATAAGCGAGATACCAGTCCATTGGCGGCAGATCCTTGATACCAGATTTTTCACAATAACGGACGATGGCTTCTTCCCGCGTCGGGATACCGAGGGCTTCCAGATCAACGCCCTTCAAACCGCTGCGGCCCTCAGGCTCCATTTCATAAGCCATCAGCCAATAAGCAAAATCGGCAATCGGATCGCCTAGCGTGGACAGCTCCCAATCAAGCACAGCTATGACTTTGGGTTCGTCATGAGCAAAGATCATATTGTCGAGACGGTAATCGCCATGCACAATGCCGAAGCTCTTCTGCTCCGGTATGGTCTTCGTGAGCCATTCAATAAGCTGATCCATCTCCGGAATTGTTTCGAGTTCGGATAACTTATACTGCTGTGTCCACCGGGAAATCTGGCGTTCACAGTAATTTCCAGGCTTGCCATGCTTTTCCAGGCCCAGTTCAGCAGGATCATAGCTGTGGAGTAAGGCAAGCGTATCGATCATCTCATGATAAATCGCCTGTCGCTCATCTGGCTCCATGCCTGGCAGGGTGCCGTCCCAAAGGGTCCGGCCGTCAGCCATGCCCATGATATAGAACATCGTGCCAATGACATCGTCATCTTCGCAAAGGCCGTAGGGTTTTGCGACGGGAAAGCCCGCCGGGTGAAGTCCGGCAATAACTCTGAACTCGCGGTCAACGGCGTGAGCCGATGGCAATAACTTGCCAAATGGCTTCTTGCGCAGGACATAGTCGGTGCCGGGGGTTTCAATTTTGTATGTAGGATTGGACTGACCACCCTTGAACTTGGTAATCGTCATGGGGCCAGTAAAGGCCTCAACATTGGCCTCCATCCAATTGGCGAGGCTTGCCTCGTCCAGCTTGTCTTTTTCTGGCACCGCCATGGTACCAGTCATGTCTTCTTGTGGATTCATGGAAGTTCCCTCTTCCTATTTAGTTGAAAGTGATGACGGAGCGTGCCGCATCACCCTTTTTCATTTTTTCAAAGCCGTCATTAATCTGCTCAAGTGGAATCGTCTCCGCAACGATACTATCCAAATCCAGCAAGCCGCGCAGGTAGAAATCGACCAAGCGCGGAATATCCACCGGAAACCGGTTTTCGCCCATGAGCACGCCCTGCAATTTCTTGCCAGATAGCAAGTCCATGGCGCTGAGGCCTACTTGATGGTCCAGGGGCATCATGCCGAGGATTGTTGCGGTGCCGCCCCGTTTTAGCGAGCCAACTGCGAGTTCGCCGGATGCTGGACGCCCAACTGCCTCGATTGCATGATCGACGCCTCCCTTGGTAAGGTCCAAAATTTGCTGTGCCGCGTCATCAGCCATGGCATCAACAGTATCAGTCGCTCCGAGTTTCATTGCGAGGTCTCGTTTTTCTGGAACAGGGTCGGCGGCAATGATACGCCCTGCACCGGCAATTTTGGCCGCGTTAATTGTTGCCAATCCGACACCGCCGCAGCCGACTACTGCAACAGTTTCTCCGGGTGTGACAGCACAGGCATTAAATATGGTTCCTGCTCCGGTCGTAACCGCGCAGCCAATAACTGCGGCACGATCAAGCGGCATGTCGGGATCAATCCGCGTGCAGGCATGCTCATGTATCAGCATCTGCTCGGCAAAAGCTGATAGATTGAGCATTTGTGCAACTGCTGAACCATCAGGGCGTGTAATTCGCGGCGCTTCGCCTTCCGCTCGCCGTGTATCGGCCCCAAGGCAGAGTGACATGCGGCCAGAAACACAGAATTCGCAATGGCCGCAAAAGGCTGACAAGCAAGAAATGACGGCATCGCCAACGGCGACAGTGCGAACTTCGCTGCCAACCGCTTCTACAATACCAGCCGCTTCATGACCCGGTATGGCGGGCAGAGGATGCGGATAGCTGCCATCAATGAAATGAAGATCCGAATGGCACAGCCCGCAGGCGGCCGTTCGGATCAGCACTTCGTGCGGTCCCGGCTTGGAGATGGTTACATCTTCGATTTCGAGCGGTTTTCCCGCTTCAACCAGGACTGCTGCTTTCATCTAATCGGTCCTCTCTTATCGCGTGACGGCAAGGTCGCCTGATGATATTTCTTCCTTCATTTTGCTGCCATCAGCGGTCTCGGCATATTTGCCATATTCCATTTTCGCGATTGTCCGGTTGTGCACTTCATCGGGGCCGTCCGCAAGACGCAGGGTGCGTTGATGCGCATAAGCGCTGGCCAGTCCGAAGTCATTGCTGACACCGCCGCCGCCATGCGCCTGGATGGCATCATCAATGATTTTCAACGCCATGGTTGGGGCTTGAACCTTGATCATTGCGATTTCCGCTTTTGCATACTTGTTACCGACCTTGTCCATCATATCAGCCGCTTTCAGGCAAAGCAGGCGGCTCATGTCAATATCGATACGTGCCCGAGCAACGCGCTCATCCCAAACGCTATGCTCAGAAATACGTTTACCGAACGCGATGCGCGATTGCAGGCGCTTGACCATTTTTTCAAGTGCCTCTTCCGCGACACCGATGGTACGCATACAGTGGTGAATACGGCCAGGTCCAAGGCGCCCCTGAGCGATCTCAAAACCACGTCCTTCACCCAAGATGATATTGGACGCAGGAACACGCACATCTTTCATCTCGACTTCCATATGACCATGTGGTGCATCGTCATAACCAAAGACCGGGAGGTGACGGACGATATTCACGCCCGGCGCGTCTGTTGGCATCAGAATCTGGGATTGCTGTGTGTAACGGCTGCCCTCAAAGGAGGTTTTGCCCATAACGATGGCGATTTTGCAGCGCGGATCGCCGAGACCGGAAGACCACCATTTTCGGCCGTTGATAACATATTCATCACCATCGCGAACGATAGCGGTTTCGATGTTGGTTGCATCGGATGAAGCCACAGCGGGTTCTGTCATCAAAAAGGCTGATCGAATCTCACCATTCATCAGCGGACGAAGATACTGCTCCTTCTGCTCCAATGTGCCATAGCGATGGAAGACTTCCATATTTCCGGTATCTGGCGCGGAGCAGTTGAATACTTCGGATGAAAAACCGACGCGGCCCATTTCTTCGGCGCAAAGGGCATATTCTAGGTTCGTCAGGCCAGGACCTTCAAATTCAAAACTATCATCAATATGAGGAAGGTTCGGATTGGAGGGCGGCATGAAGAGATTCCAGATGCCCTTCTCTTTCGCTTTGGCTTTTTCTTCTTCGACGACTTGAAGGACTTTCCAGCGATCTCCGGATTCGTCTTCCGCCTGATAATCAGCAACGCGGGGGCGCACATGATTCTCGATATGCTCACGCACCTGATTGCGCCAATATTCCTGTTTCTCCGTGAGATCAAAATCCATGCTCATGTCCTTTTTTGAAAGATTTTCGATTTAACTATGCAATTAACTTATCAGAGCCGCGACAGCTTTGCCACAGGGAAACGTGTCCGAATTCGGAAAAATTCTACTCCGCCGCGCGGGCAGACATCCGTTCCTCATGATCCTTTTCTCCGAGCGGAAACAATGTGTAGGCCCAAGCCCCGATCAACGCGATCACTGTGGCAAGAACCACATAGAAAAGTGCCAGATTGTCGACGATTTCTGGATCAACCGTGCCACTCGCGGCACCCTGTGGTAGGCCGACGAGAGCGATGATCAATCCAGATAGCAGAATGCCTAGTCCGTTGACGACTTTTTGCATGAAAAACATGCCGGAAGAGAACAGTCCCTCGGTCCGTTTTCCGGTATCATGTTCATATTGGTCCGACACATCGGCGATCATCGACATGGTCAAAATCATGGCCGAGATTCCGGCAGCAGTAGAACTGATCAGGAAAGCGAATAGCATAGGCACCATCACTGGATCTCCGGGTTCTGGAAACAGGCCGGCAAAACGCAGCCAGTAGGGGGCCGTGCCGAGCACCAGAGTTACGAGGGCGAGCCACGCCGCGGCATGTGCCTTGCCGAGCTTTTTCGAAATCGGGGTGACCATGATGAAGGCCACGATAGCAGCGACAAGCAGCAAGGCCGAATAGGCGGTGAAATTGGCCTGGCTAAACTCCCAAACATGGGTGAACAGATAGATAGAGAGCGCGAAAATCAGCCACTGGTTGGTAAAGGCAAAAACGCCTGCGAACATCAAGAGTAGAAAAGGTCGATAGCGGAAAGCCTGCAGGATCTCGCCGAAGCTCTCGGCGGATTGTGGATATTCGGTGGCTGCCCGATACTGACCAACAATCCTCTTGTGGGTGCCAATGGCAGATGACAGCGCGGCAATGATCATGATGCACGCTCCGAAAAGTGCATAAATGCTGTACCCGTCCGGATTGAGCTGGCCATCCGCATATGTCGCAGTGGGAGTGAGGAAAAAGGCATAAGCCAGGAACATCACAAAAATGCCGCCGCCCCAGCCAAAAAGAAATCGGTATCGCATGATGGCTGTCCGGTCATGATAATCCCGGCTCAGTTCGGGCAGCAAGGCCAGCGCAGGCACCTCATAGGCCGAAAACGCCATGCGGACGGCCATGGCGATGAAAAACAGATAGGCAAATGTGCCCCATTCGCTGAGTTCCGGGGGGTGCCAGAGGGCGATCCAGATGAAGGCGATGGGAATGACCGCGCCGTATAGCCACGGGTGGCGCCGGCCAATCTTGGTCCGGGTGCGATCACTCATCTGTCCGACCGCCGGATCGATAAAGGCGTCGGCAATAAGGGCGAGAGCGATGGCAAGACTTACCAGATCTGCTCGCAGTCCGACAACCTGATTATAGTAGAACAGCAGGAAGGTAGCGAAGCCATTATCCTTGATGCCATAGGCAACGGATCCGAATCCGTAGGCCATTTTCGATTTCAATGGCAATGTTTCCGAAGCGGCGTTCATGGACGTTTCCCCTTAAGATGGTGCGCTATACGCTGTATCAGCGGGAAAACTGATTCGGGTTTCGCTTCCCAATTCCAGTCATTTTCACGCATCCAGTCCTGCTCCCGTTTTGTCTCTTGCATAGGCTTCGCACGAAAAGTTCGTCAATCGATTCCGTTGCGTTGTCTTGTTTACGTTACGGAATCCGATGCCGGGTTTGGCCGGAAAAAATTCTGTCGGGAAATGCGAGGCGATCGTTGAACCTTGGGGCTGTCCTATGTTAGTTTGATCTTAATCAATCAATTAAAGGAACACAATCATGTCCGATCTTGAAAGCTTCCGCGCAGAGACAGCTGCTTGGCTCGAAGCCAACTGTCCGCCAGAAATGCGCCGGCCCGTTGTCGATGAAAGCGACATTTGCTGGGGTGGGAAAAATCCGACCTTCAAACCCGGTCAGAAAGAATGGATGGACAAAATGGCGGCCAAAGGTTGGACCGTTCCCGATTGGCCGAAGGAATATGGTGGTGGGGGGCTGTCACGCGCTGAAACCAAAATTCTGCTTCAGGAAATGGGACGCCTGAAGATTCGTTCGCCGCTGTCGAGCTTTGGGATCTGGATGCTTGGTCCCGCATTGCTGCATTTTGGTACCGAAGAACAGAAGCTGCATTTCCTGCCGCCGATCGCTCGCGGTGAAGTACGCTGGTGTCAGGGGTATTCGGAGCCCGGATCCGGCTCAGACCTGGCCTCGCTGCAAACTTCCGCCGAAGACAAAGGTGATCACTATCTGATCAACGGTCAGAAAATCTGGACGAGTTACGCTGACAAGGCAGACTGGATTTTCTGTCTGACCCGGACCGATAAATCGACCAAGCATAAAGGCATTAGCTTCATGCTGTTCGATATGACGAACCAAGGCGTAGAGACGAAACCCATCGTTCTGATTTCCGGACAATCCGCATTTTGTGAGACATTCTTTACGGATGTGGAAGTGCCAAAAACTTATGGTGATGACGTTTCGTCCGTGGTGGGTGAAGTAAACCGCGGCTGGGATGTTGCCAAATATCTGCTGGGGCATGAGCGCAGCATGATTTCCGGTGACGGCTCTTCCGGGGCAACGTCGCTCGGCTCCAAATTTGCCGATCAATATGGCCGCGATGAAATGGGCCGGCTGGATGATCCAATGCTTCGCGCCCAGATGGCGGAGATGGATATCGATGTGCTTGCCTTCAGGGCCATGGCGGAGCGTTTTGGAGATACGTTTAAGGCGAATCTTTGCCATCCAGCGCAGCCGAATATGATGAAATATGCTGGCACGGAAATTAACAAACGCCGCCACGAATTGATTATGTCTGCTGGTGGCAGTGAAGTACTGGAATGGGAGAGTGACGCCTCCAATGGAGGGCTCACCGCGCGCGGTTGGCTTAGGACCAAGGCCAACAGCATTGAAGGCGGAACCAGCGAAGTTATGCTGAACGTCGTTTCTAAACAGATATTGCAATTGCCCAACGCCTAACCGCGCAGGCAGTTAAACAACCATATTAGAAGGATAAAAGCGATGCCGCTTTACTTGAATGACGACCAGAAAATGCTACAGGACAGCGCAGCTGACTTTATGAAGGGCGAAGGCAATGTCGCTCATTTCCGCGAGTTTCGTGACAAAAACTGCAAGGATGGTTTTTCCCACGCACTGTGGAAACAGTTCGCCGAAATGGGTTTCACGGGGATATTGGTTTCTGAAGACGAAGGCGGATTGGGCCTTGGTCATACTGAAGCTGGTGTTGTTCTCGAAGAGATCGGCCGCAATCTTACACCATCACCCTTCCTTACGACTGCGGTTGCCGGTGTAGAGGCGCTGAATGCTGGCGGTAAGGCACTACGCGACAAATATTTCCCAGGGATATTGTCGGGTGATAGCGTTTTGGCGCTCGCAATCGACGAAGGCCCGAAACACCGGCCGGATCAGATAACCATGGCCGCGACCCGCGAAGGCAATGGCTTTAAGCTTGATGGCAAGAAGCAATTTGTCGTTCAAGGTGGCTCTGCGGATACGCTTGTCGTCGCGGCTAGGACAAGCGGCAGTGCTGGCGAAGATAAAGGCCTGACCCTATTTGCTGTCGATACCAGCGCTAGTGGATTGTCGAGAGATAGTGTTCGTCTGGTTGATAGCGCAATGGCAGCGCATGTCGAATTTGACGGCGTAGTTGTCGACGCTGATGCGGTTATCGGTGAAGTGGATGAAGGCAGCGCATTGCTTCAACGGATGCTGAATGCCGGTCGGGCAGGTTCGGCTGCAGAGACGCTGGGTGTTGGTGCTGGCGCGATGGATATTACCGTCGAGTATATTAAAGGCCGCAAGCAGTTTGACACGATCATTGGAACGTTTCAGGCACTTCAGCACCGCGCAGCGCATCTGTATAGCGAGATGGAGATTGCCCGCGCCACTGTGTTGAAAGCACAACAGATGCTCGATGAAGGTTCCTCGAAAGCTGAGATGATGGTTTCTGTCGCCAAGGCCAAGGCCAGCAAGGCGACGTCGCTCTCGGTCAAAGAGGGCGTGCAAATGCACGGCGGCGTAGGGATGACCGATGAATATGATATTGGTCTTTACATGAAGCGCGATCGCGCGCTGTCGGAATTTATGGGCGACGCCAATTATCACACCAATCTCGTTGCGGAAATGCACGGTTACTAAAAGGATTTCATAATGGATTTTAACAAGCTATTCTCGCTTGAAGGTCGGGTTGCGCTGGTAACCGGCGGGCATCGGGGCATTGGCCGGATGATCTCGGAAGGTTTTCTGGCTCAAGGTGCCAAGGTTTACATTTCCGGGCGCAAGGCCGAAGCATGTGACGCTGCGGCCGCTGAAATGGGCGATAACTGTATATCTGTGCCCGGTGATGTCAGCACGGTCGAGGGTTGTAGAGCCCTTGCTGCAGAGCTTGCAAACCATGAGGAAAAGCTCGACATATTGATCAACAATGCCGGCGTTGCCTGGGGCGAGGAATATCTCAGCTTCCCTGAAGCGGGTTGGGACAAGGTCATGGATACCAATGTCAAAGGGCTGTTCTTCCTCACACAGGCACTGCATCCGCAATTGAAAGCCGCGGCCAGCTTTGATCGCCCGGCCAAGGTCGTGAATATTGCTTCGATCGATGGCTTCAAGGTCAACCCCTGGGAGACCTACAGCTATCAGGCATCGAAAGCGGCTGTGGTTCACTTGACCCGCAAGATGGCATCCAAGCTGGTTTCCGACGACATCATCATGTCCGGCATCGCACCGGGTGCTTTTGCATCCAACATGAATAAAGCGGCGCGCGATCATGAAGGTGCGGTCGAAAAAGGTATCCCGGCAAAACGCATCGGCCGACCTGAGGATATGGCAGCTGCGGCGATATATCTGTCGAGCAGCGCAGGCGACTATGTTGTGGGTACGACCCTCATCGTTGACGGGGGCGTCGTCAATGCGGCTAATCCCGGCGCAACCATAGAGCCTTAAACCTCTGCCTTGACCTGATGGCTCCATACTGTATTATTACAACAATACAGTATGGAGATTCCTGATGACCAACAAATATCTTGTCGCGCTTGCAGCTGTTCCGTTGATCTTGACTGCCTGTTCTGGCGGCGGCGAGAGTGAGCAGGGCGACGGCTTTGAAATGTCAATCGAAACCGATGGTGAGGGAACCGGTAGATCGGACAAAGTGTCGATCGGCGGTAAAGACGGCGACAGCAAATTCTCGATCAAGACAGACGGTTTTTCCATGGACGTCGACTTGCCCCAGATATCTCTCGACAGCGATGATTTCGATCTGAACAATGTTTCCCTATACCCGGGTTCGAAAGTGACGGGCCTGAATGTCGAAGACAAGGACGGGCAGGGCGGCAAGGTCATTTTAAGTTTCGACGCGCCGACCAATACCGATGATCTCGTATCCTGGTTCGAACAGAAAATGACTGACGAGAATTTCGTTGTGCAAAAGGACGGTAACAAGCTTTCGGGGCAAACCGATGAAGGTGATCCTTTTCTGCTCGAACTGACCGAGAAGGGTGCAGAGGAAACCAGTGGCAAGCTTGAATTCTCTGAGAGTAAATAACCGGCAGCTGCTGGCCCATCGCGGTACAACTATTTACAAAATTTGGTGAACCTGTTCAGCTTCCCGGCAAAATGCTATGCTATTGTCGTCTGACATAACATAGCAGGAGCGGGATAATGCGGAACACAGCCAAGAAATTGAAACTGACGGTGGCAGCGGCCATATTGGCGGTCCCATTATCCATGACCCCGCTATTTTCGGCCCCGGCTCATGCACAATCTACCGGTGTCAAAAGCCTGCTCGGCGATGCCTCGGATGGGGCGCTCGATAAATTGTCTCAGCCCGGCGCCTTTTATGCAGATAAAGCGGTGCGGGTATTATTGCCTGGCCCATTGAAAAACGCGACCAAGATATTGCGCTTCACCAGCAAGGCGGGCTTGACCAAAGATATTACCAAGAACCTCAATGATGCGGCGGGCAAGGCGGCACTCGAAGCCAAGCCGATATTCCGCTCTGCCATCGATAATCTGACGTTGACTGACGGTGTCGGCATCGTGACCGGTGGCGGCACTGGTGGCACTGACTATTTGCGCAAAACGTCGGGCGAGGAGCTGGCTGTGAAAGTCCGGCCGCTGGTTGAAAAGGCTCTGGGTGAGGTTGGCGCCTATAAACAGGTCGAAAGCCTTGGCTCGCTTTCGGCCCTTTCGTCAATCGGTGGCCTGGACCTCTCTCGCGATGGATTAACCGATAGCGTTACCGAGCAAGCGATGGATGGTATCTTCTCCTATATCGGTGCGGAAGAAACCAAATTTCGCAAGAACCCTTTGAAAAAGGGCAAAAAACTCCTCGACGGCATCTTTTAGGAGCCACTACGCGGTTGCAAAATATGCAACTAATCAATCTCCGTTTTCAATTGAAACTTAACCGTTTGAGGACCATTTCCTGACTATCAGTTAGACAGGAAAAGTGATGTTTGATCGGCGTTTTTAACAAAACAGGAGTTTGTCCCATGAAAACGCTTTTCAATATAGTAGCCGCCCTGACCGTTAGCAGCATCATAATGATGACTACCGTTCAGGTTTAATCGCTACAAATTTTTTTCAGTCCCGGTTGCCGCTAATCCTCCTCCCGATAGGCACCGGGATTGTACCGACGGTCCGGCCCTTTCAGAATATCCCCCTCCCGAAAGGCCGGACCAACGGTTTTTTTTGCTTCTGGATCGCTATTCAAGACTGAGAGATAGCCAATAAAGAAATATCACAACGCGTCCTTTGTAGGAAAGCGGCTTCTTTCTGCCCTTGTCCACAATCCGGCAACTGTTTTTCCACAAGAAAGATCGACATCTGTGGATAACTGCACCGGATCCATTTGGAGCGACTCGCAAACCCGTGTCATATAAAAGTCATCGGACGGAGTTTGAATGGAACCGGCGACCAGTCAGCAATGACCCGCTGGAACGATCTAAAACCTGAAGATAGTCGAAACGAGCATGTTGTTTTTCGCAAGAAAGATAAAATGATCTTTCGATTGATGATTGGAAAAAACCCGCGAAGCGGAGGCGCAAGCCAAAGTGGAGCAGATGGACAACAATCATCGGGTGACTGGACCAATATCGGGTTTGAAACCGAAACATGATCGCGCAAGCGGAAATGTGGACAACCGATAACCGCTAACGATATTGGCCCGGAAACCGGACGCCGGAAACGCGGACATTGAAATCGCAAGAGGACAATGGCCCAGATCAGGCGCAGTGGGAGCCGAAATCCGGACTTGTTCGGAGATCGACTCCCATTTTTTTTGCCTGCTATCATGTTGCGGTCCGGCGGATCATTCCGTCGCCCCCATATGGTCTTCAATCATCGTCTCGACATCCTCGATCGAAGCGCAGCTTTTGGAGAAATCGTCACACATGGCAACAAACGCATCTTCATCAACCTGCCGCCGCTGCCAAACAGTAACCTCTGGTCGCTCGATCTGCTCGATCGCTGCCAGTGCACTTTGATCCAGACTATAGGTTTTCGCAGCAACAGTTTCGGCCAGCTCAGCATCATAATCCGCGACAATGTCCCAGCGCGGGCCGGCATAGTAAACCGCCGCGTACATGATCCGTGCCTTTGCGCCGCTGACTTTCGATGTCCGCATGGCTTCGTAAAACATCCGGTGCGTCGCTTTCCATTCACGGGTGCGGATATCGCAATACCAGTCATGCACGACCGATGCCTTGCGATAGCGACCGACAAACGGGCTGCCAAGGATCGACCAGGCAAATTTCGGGATCGACGCGCCGTCCACCCGCACCATCGCTGGTACGCTCCACACCAGCTGCGCATCATCGACAAAGGCAAACCGGTTGAGCAGGGTCATGATCCGGCCATCCTCATCCCATTCAAATCGCGGTCGTCCGGTATAATGCGCCATGGATTGTCCTTTCCGCCGCGTTTTCAATGCTCTCGCGGCCTGTATCGGGGCCTATCATAACATATTTGTCCTTTTCTTTGCCGACCAGTGACCGTCGTCACAAAGGGGCATGGAATCAGCCGCTACTACAATGAAGCGATGCCGCTAATTCACAAAAAATTGTGGGGGGCGGCGGTGTCGCACCTCCACGGGAGCTTCGGCCTCGTGGTGGTTCTTCCCTTTTGGGAGCGCCCCAGTAACTGGGCATTCCTCTGGAAGTCCGATGGTATAGCGACCCGGCCATCGGACTTCCTAGGGAACGCGCCGTAACATCCTGAAATTTTTTTGATATTTCTGTCATATTTTACCCAGAAACGTTGTGATTTCTCCATAATTGTGGCGCTGGTCACACTTAATTCACCGGCGTCGTCTATATTACGACCCTCGGCACCTTAAGCTTTGAGCTGTAATGCCGTAGATTTAATGGAAGTCCGGTGGTTGGCGACCCGGCCGCCGGGCTTCTTTTTTATTCCCTCAAGCGCCGGGCGGGCACATCCGTGCCCTTGGCTTCCCTCGCATAAGCTCGGGCGCGCGGTCGCGCTTGCCTCCGCTTCGCGTCGGATTAGCGCGACCTTTTACGCAACGTCTGTGAGCATCGTCCGAGCATAGCGAGGCAAGGCCGACTGGCCGCCGCGCCTTATGGCGCGATAGCCAAGCGGGCGGATGCCCGCGCCCGGCGCCTGAGGTTAAATAAAGAAGCCTCCCTCCCTCCTTTCCACCACGAAGTTTACAAAGTGCACAGCCTCCTTATGCGCTTCTGGCCCCGGTCATTTCTGATCAGCCATCCGCTGCGCACCGGATGTCACGACGGCGGCCATGAAGGCGGGGTCATCCATCGCGACTTGCCTGGTTTTTACCTGGGGATGGTCGCTGCACATCTGTGCTGCGTCTTCCGGTAACATTCGCCAATATTCCAGCTCCTTGTCATCGCCCCAATCCACTTCATGCATCGGTCCGTGTCTCGCCTCTGCTGTAGCCAATGGATCCGGTTCCGCAGAGTGGGCTTTATGACCGTCCATCCTGTCATCGGCCGCATCATTCTGTTGCCGCAGGCAAGCGCCCTCCACCTGCCGTATTGTTGCCTCTGCCTCAACCTCCGCGATGATCCCGACAATCTCATCGGTGGTTGGCTCGCTGATCAGCGCAGCGGTATCTTCTTCGGCCGCAATCGCATTCATCATGTCGTCAAAGCGCGCTGCACCCCGGCTGACCGAAACGCGCTCGGCCAGCTTGTCGAGCCGGGCTATGTGGGCGAGCAGCAGGCGGCTGTCATAACGTCGCCGCGTACCGACCACTTCGCCCTGATGATAGACATCCTCTTCAATGCCGTTAATGGCGCGCTCCTGCAGAAAGTCGGTCGCGACGTCCCGAGCGAGCAGCAGCGCCGCATCCCAGCCCCGCGAAAAGTTCACATCCCGCCGCTTCAGGCTATAGGCCGATGTTCGCGAGCGTTGCACAAAGGCTGCCGCTGTCGAGATATTCCCGCAATTGGCCAGCGCTTCCAGAAACTTGACCCTTGTTTCGGGTGTCCAGCCATCGTGGCGCGGGGCGGGGGAGTGGCCACTATCGTCAACGCCATACCCGGTCTTTCTTTCATCAATATTTTTTGCAATTTTCTTATCATGGATCATCAGCACTATCCTCATTGCCAACCGCTCGCCGCAGATATGGCAAGCGACCGTCCGACCATCGGGCGGCTGTAATTGGTTTGTGTGATGATCATATATAACCTATATGGTTATATGTAGGAAAAGGTGCTGAAAAGACGCAATGGCGCTGTTCATCCCGATAGAGAATAGTGGAACTTTCGAGCAGTGCCCGCTCTACAGGCTAACCTTACCGGTGGATACGCCCGCCAGCACCGCGCCGATCTTGTTATGGACGCCAAATTTGGCGTAGATACGCCGCGTATAGCTGTCGATGGTCGTGGGCTGAACGCCCAATATGGTGGAAATGTCGGTGATGCTTTTGCCGAAGGCAAGCCATTGCAGTACCTCTGTTTCCCGTTTTGAAAGTTCAATTCTCTCCATCTTGTCTGCAAAGCAAGCCACGATTTTGATGTGCGAGACGCTGGCGAGAGCCTCCAGCTGGCAAGTAATGCCCGCTTCCAGAGAATGGATGTCCTGTTCAAACCCGAAACACATGCAACCTTCGATTTTATAGGGTCCATATACGGGAATGATATATTCATCGACAATCCCGTTGCTTGCCACCCTCGTTTGAATTTTTTCTGCAAATTTTTTGTTTATGATGCTTTCTCCCGCCATGAGCGAAAGATAGTTGGAGGGCGTTCCGAGTGATATTATCAGATCGTGGATATTCTCGATCTGCTTTTGTAGCCCTATATTTTGCGAAGCGGTTTTATTTGGCCAGGCATTGCTGAATAACAGCCGTGGTATTTTGGTTGTCGGTGAGTGCACCGACGGTGCAATATGATAGGTGAACGAGACGGACCCCAGGGATTGCGAAACTCTCAGGATGCGTTTTACCATACTGAATGGAGAACGGGCAGATTTTGTCGTCGCGATTTTGGGTTCAAACTTCATCGCCGGACCTGGCCTCCACAATTGTACATGATAGCATATCCAATATACTGATTATGGTTTTTGCCGCTGTCACGCGAATGCGCGACAGGGTTACCTTTTGCAACGGGATATATGTCCCAGCGGTGTAAAATCCGCTTGCGGATCATCGCTGACCCTAACAGAAACGATAATGTTAAGGCTCCGTCCCACGAACCCTTTGCCATCGTCCAATCATTGATGATACAAAGAGGAGAATCCCAACGAAAGGTAAGTTATGAATACCCCCATGAAATTGCTTCTAGCGACCGCTGCATTGGCAACTGTCACCGCCTGTTCCTCTGAAATGAGTGAAGACGAACAAGCCATTTATGATGCACGATTGGAAGAAGAAGCCAAGAAACCAACCAACCTTACTGCCATTGTTCAGGGCAATCCCGACCTGTCCACGGCCAGCACCATGGTCGCAATATCGGGTATTGCCGTCGATCTTAAAGATGACGGGCCATTCACGGTATTTATCGCCAATAATGATGCGTTCAACAAGATGGATCCGGATGAACTTAACGGCCTGATGACGGCCGAAGACAAGACCGAGCTCGCCAGCATGGCAAGATTTGGCCTGGTCGAAGGCGATATGAAGAGTGCCGATATTGCGAAGGCGATCGCCGATGGCGGCGGGACAGCCAGCCTGACCACTTTGCAAGGTGGAGCCATCAAGGTGAGCCTGGATGGTGAAAAACTCGTTCTCGAAGATGGCGCCGGCAACAAGGTCAATGTGGTTGAAGCTGATATTGATTCAAGCAACGGCACCGTTCACATCATCGATACTGTGTTGAGACCAAAATAGTCGATATTCACCAGATTTGAAATTCGCACTTTTTGAACGGGCGCCCCTTTTCCGGACGCCCGTTCAAAGAAATGCCTGTCGGCCAGCCAAAGCTGAACAGCTATGCTGCTGCGTGCCATAGGCAATTTGTTGGAAGCGGGTCTTGCGAACCAATTCTCGGCCACGGACAGATGGACGATCTGCATCATATTCCGGATAGTTTGCGCAGTCTTTTGGAATTGATGGCGGGATTGCAAAGCTGTAGGCTTTCTTCATGGATATCCTCAACGACATTCTCGACACGCTCGATCTGAACGGCGCCCTGTATTTCCGGACTGATTTTTCCGCACCCTGGTCGGTAACGGTGCCGGTACTTGAGGGCGCAGCTCGTTTTCACCTTGTTGTTCAGGGGCAGTGCACGGTCACTTTGCCCGGCAATCGGGTGATGACGCTTAATCCGGGTGACTTGATCCTGATCCCGCGCGGACAGACACATATGTTATCGGACAGCCCGGTAGAAAACGCGCCTCCGCTCGAAACAGTGCTTGAGCAAGCCGAATATGATGGCGAAGGCGTACTTGTTGTCGGCGATGGTGATCAGGTTGCCAATACGCAACTAATCTGTGGCCATTTCACATTTCGCAAGAATGCCGACCATCCAATGCTTCGTGCATTGCCGGATTATCTGCTGACAACCTCTTCCATGCGGGCGCAAAACCCCTGGCTTGATGAAATTCTGCGTCTGATTTCGCGGCAGATGTTTTCCGAACATGTCGGTTCCGATGCTTCGGTGCGGCGGCTGTCCGAGGTCATGTTTATCGAATTGCTAAGGATGGGTATCGAGGAACAGGAACAGATGGAGCCTTTGCTCTCGGGTTTTCAGGATCCTCATGTCGGTCAGGCGCTGGAGCTTTTGCACAAACAGCCGTCGTCGCCCTGGACCGTTCAAAGTCTGGCCCGTGAAGTGGGAATGTCGCGGAGCAGTTTTGCCGACCGCTTTGCCGAGCTCATTGGGCAAGGGCCGATGTCCTATCTTTCCGACTGGAGGCTCCAGAAGGCACTCTCCCTGCTGGATGAAAGCAATATCACCGTCCAACAGGTTGCCGCTCAAACCGGATATCAATCTCCCGCGGCTTTTACACGCGCCTTTGCTGGAAAATTCGGTGTTGCGCCTACAAAATATCGACAGGAATTGATATAAATATTGCATATCGTCCAGACATCTTTGCAGCAAGTCGCTATATAGCTTAGTTATATTGCCATATCGTCCGAAACGCATATTCATTGCTCCCACGATAAATTTGTCAAAGGAGCTAACATGCAACGTATCAATATCATCGACCCTTCTGTCACCTCTGCTGAAACAACAGAGCTACTGGCGGGCGTGAAATCCGGCATGGGGATGATCCCCAACATCGTCGCCACGATGGCCAATTCAAAGACCTTGCTGAAAGGGTATCTTGATCTCTCCGGCACGCTGGCTGGCGGAACATTGTCCAATGGCCTGACCGAACAGATTGCGCTTGCTGTCGCCGGTGCAAATCAATGTGACTATTGCGCCTCGGCGCACACAGCGCTCGGTTCAATGGCCGGTATCGATGAAGAAGAGCTGGCTGACAATCTTCGCGGTGGCTCCAGCGATCCAAAAACCAAACTGGTTCTGGATTTCGCCAATGAAGTGGTGCGCACCAAAGGCCGGGTCAGCGATACCAGCCTGGTGCTCATGCACAGTAACGGATTCTCCGACGAGGAGATACTCGAGATATTCGGTCATGTGATGCTGAATATCTTCACCAACTATTTCAACCATCTGGTTGGAACAGAAATCGACTTCCCAGTCGTGAATTCCCGGGACGCTTTGGCGGCCTGATTCCCTAAAATACTAAACTCAAAGGAAATATTTATGTTCAAACAAATCACTCTTGCATCTGCTGTTGCTCTGGCTGTTCTGGCCACCCCCGCAATGGCTGCTGATGAATATAACGTCTCATCAGGCCTCACCGCAGCCAGTGCTCCCCTTGCTTTGCATGGCGTTGACACTGTTGCCTTCATCAATACCGGTAACCGTATTCAGGGCACCGCAAAATTCACTGCGGTCCATGACGGCGTCGCTTATTATTTCTCTACCCAGGAAAACCTGGATGCTTTCAAGGCCGCTCCTGCGCGGTACATGCCTCAAAATGGTGGTTTCTGCACCTTTGGCGTTTCGGTCGGCAAAAAATTTGATGGCGACCCACGCTGGGCTGATGTTCGCAATGGCAAGCTCTATGTCTTCCTGAGTGAGGCTATTTTCAACGCCTATCAGAAAGACCCTGAAGGCGCGATCGCGAAAGCCGACGCCAAGTGGAAGAATATCCGGCACACCGCTGCGACGGAACTTTAATAGCTGAGGGAGCGGAGCTTGCGCTCCGTTCCCCATAATCCTGACAATAAGAGGAAATCATGGAAACCGCATATTATTATCTTGCCCTGAGCGGCATTCTCACCGTCCTTTTGTGGACACCCTATATTGCCGGTCGATTGTTTGTCTGGGGTCTGCCGACATTCCTGACCAACTATCCGGAAGGCTTTCCCAAACAGGAACCGGAAACCCCGCTTTGGATGGATCGCGCAAAACGCGCGCATCTCAACATGGTGGAAACCATGCCGGCTTTTATCGCAGTGGTCGTTGCCGCCGGCCTGCTGGGTGATGGCAGCAATGGCGCTACTGTCGCGCAATGGGCTCAGATATTCTTCTTTGCCCGGATCGTGCATGCCATTGTCTATATCCTGGCCATTCCGGCTTTGCGGACGCCGGTATATCTTGTTTCATGGGCAGCAATACTCGTTATCGGAGCACAAGTCGTTCTGTAACAAGCTATCGATGAAACCACTTGATGAGGTTCGTAATGCAACCAAAACCATCCCCCTGAACCTGAGCTTTGCGAACCTTATCAAGACAATCAAGACCGGCGATATGCGCGCTAGTCTAACGTCGGGGCCAAAACCAATATTTCAATTTAACGACAGATGTTCATTTCCCCTCCAGCCAGGAACCATCCGGGGGAGCGGTATCGAACACCTGTGCATCTTCGGGAAATACAAACCATTTCTGGGCGCTGCGGGCAAAGATGTGATGGGTCGGTTTCAGCCAGCTGGTGTCGTCCAGCGTCCCGGGTTTTAGGCTGAGATGATCGGGATTGAAGCTGGCATGATGATGAATGCGTGTACCGCAATTCGCGCAGAATGAATTGGTGAAAACCTGGCCGCTCTCCGCCTGCCTGGTAAAGCTTTGCAATTCACCCGACGATATCTGAAAATCCTTGGCATGGAAGCGCATGGCCAGACCAAAAGCGCTTCCCGATTGTGACTGGCAGATGGTGCAATGGCAGACAAATGTGACAATTGGTTTGCCCGTGGTGACATATCGGACATTTCCGCATTGGCATCCGCCGTGGTGATCTTTGCTCATGTCATCTCCCGACCTGCAGTGCCCTGAATTTTGCATATCGCTATATCATATCTGCAATTGTTGCAGAGAACCGGCCTGTGTTACGCCTCACGGTCTGAGCTTATCCGGTCTCGCGTCACCGGAGCAATAGGGGAGTTGCAAGTGTCTAATATCGGCTGTGATTTTGAGTATATCAAGCGATGAACAGTCTTAGCGAACTGGGCTCGCTTGTCGGATTGTCAGAGCCTGTCTCGCCACCGGAAAGTCTTTCATTTAAAAGGGCAGATGGCGGTCATCTCCATGCGCAGCGATGGAGTAACAGCGGACCACCGGTACTCCTTTTGCATGGTGGCGGACAATCGAGTCAGACCTGGACGCTTTGCGCCATGCTACTGAAAGACGATTATCAATGCGTTGCCCTTGATTTGCGCGGACATGGCGACAGCGACTGGGCTGATGATTATTCCATCCAGGCTCATGTCGAGGATGTTGGTCACGCCATGACGCAGCTCGGTTGGTCGCGGGCGCATCTGGTGGGCATGTCGCTTGGCGGTGTGGTTGCGGCGCATTACACCCTGTCCAATGAAAAACCGGCAACCAGGTCTCTTGCGCTGGTTGATGTTGCACCTGGCGTGTCCTTCTCGGACATCAGCAAGCTGCGCGAATTTATGGGCGCGGATACGGTGACCCAAGGTGTGGATGCGCTGGTAGCCGAGGCACGGCGGCTTGGCGCCCATCAGTCTGATGCAGAGCTCCATTATCGATATGCGTCGTTGACGCTAAGGACGAAAAGCGGGGCATGGCGCTGGAAAAGGGACGAGCGGAAGCCTGTAGACTACGCCCATATCCTCAGTCATATAGAGCTGCTGCGCGAGCACGCATCAAAACTCCATTGCCCTTGTCTGATTGCGCGCGGCGGTCGCAGCCGGATTCTCAGCGATCAGGCCGCAATCGAATTTGCAGATCTTTGTCCAAGGGCATCAGTGGTTACAATCGAACGTGCAGGACATTCGGTGCAAGAGGATAACCCGATCCGCCTGACCCATGAATTGCGAAGGTTCTGGAAAGAGCCGGATGAGTGACAACAGAGCTGAACCAAGGTTCGCGCCTGAAACGGTCTGGGCAGTTACCACCACCCGGTAAGCTCCATCCCCAGCACCACAAACGCATAGCCCAGCGCCCCGTATATCAGCGCGCGGAACACCGGATAGGGGATGCGCGCCTTTTCGGGATGACCTTCGGGGTAGATAATTTCAATCATTTCGCCAATGACCGGTTTGGGAAAGGGCAAGTAGACAGAGTCGCGCACTTCGACAAATGTGCCGCGCTCGTCGGCGAAACGAAAGACCGGCTGATAGACAGGTGCGCCGTCTTCATAGCGGCGGTCGTGGCGGACAATTTTGGCGGATGTGCGGCGGACGGGGTTGCGCAGAAACGGCAGATCGCTGCGCAGCGTGAGCGCCAGTCCTGTTGCCGCCAGGGCCAGGCAAATCGAGAGAATGAAGGTTTCGATCGCGCGGGGCTAGCATTGTTTTTCGGGCTTGTTAAGGTGATCATCATCAAGGCCTCCGCCGGTTCGGGAGAAGGGGCCAACAGGAGGAAAACAACATGACCGCATTTCGTATCGCGACGATATTATTCGCCTTCATTCCACTATTTTTCGGTGTCCTTGGCATATTTGCTGGCGCCGCCGGCGCTGTGCCCGAGCCGGAGCTTTACGAGCTGCCCGAGATTACTGCGCTCGACAATCAATATCGCTATCTCTCTGGCGTCTATATCGGCATTGCGGCGATGCTGTTTTACTCCGCTGGCGATGTCGCGGGACGGGCCTTGGTGTTTCGTATGGCGGTGCTGGCCGTTTTTATCGGCGGGTTGGGGCGCGTCGTATCCTATCTCAGCGTGGGTGAACCTCCGGTCTGGCAGCTGGGGGGCATGGCGCTGGAACTGATCGCGCCGGTTTTCATTCTGTGGCAGGCCAAGGTGATCAAGAACGCCTGATTGCCCGGCTGTCCCGTCCTTACGGAAACGCTCTAGTTTGAAGGCGGGATTTGACGCCCGATTTGACGCCCGATTTGACGGGGGCGACCTAAAGGCGCATCTTCATACCTGCCGCTGCAACAGGGAATGGAAGCAGGGCGGCATTTTCCAAGGGGGGCTAACCCAAAGGAGAGTGTAATGGCTGTAGCAAGAGTGACCGAGATTATTTCGGCATCAACCAGTTCGATCGAAGATGCGGTGAAAGATGGCGTGTCCCGCGCGTCGCAGACGCTAACCAACGTCCAGTCCGCCTGGGTCAAGGATATCAAGACGGTGGTAGCCGATGGCAAGGTGACCGAATGGCGCACAACGCTGGCGGTGACTTTCTTGTTGGAAGAGTAGCCGGATTCGCTGACGGACGGCGCTAGCCGACAATTCCGTTCTGATAAACGGTTGTGCGCCGGCCATTGCGGACGACGCGCTTGGCGGTCAGTTCCTGATTGCGATAGGGTTCACGGTAAGACACGTGAACCCATCCGCTGGCCGGCACGCCGCGCTCGTAAAATTCCAGGATCAGCTGGTCATAATTGAGCCGCCGTTCCATCCATTGGCAGATGCGCAGATTGTCGATGCCGGCAATTTCAAAATCCGCGGCTTCGCCCTTCGCATGCTGCGAGGTGCGCGATCCGCGAATGGCGCGGTTGACGGCGGGTGAGCGATAGCCCGAAGAGATCAGCACCGGGCGGCTGTAATTTTCCCGCACGGGTTCCAGCACTTTTTCACACAGCAATTTCAGCGCGGCGATCTCCGCTGGTCCGGGTGTGTTGTCCAGCATCAACCGCGTCGCCGTCTGCGATTGCGTAAACTCGCTGAGGTGGAAATTCGGACTGAGTTTCATGGGTGCGAGTGTGTGGGCGGGGCAGGTACCGTGTCAAGAGGATGGCCGTCAGGACCCGCTATGCTGAAAGGCATTCAGGATGATACGGGGTCTGGGGTCTGTATCTACTTCGCCAGCATATCCTTCAGATATTGCCCGGTAAAGCTGCCTTTGACCTTGGCCACGTCTTCTGGCGTACCCTCGGCGACAATCTGGCCGCCGCGCACGCCGCCTTCGGGGCCGAGATCGAGAATATGATCGGCTGTCTTGATGACGTCGAGATTATGCTCGATCACCACCACGCTATTGCCCTGTTCCACCAACTGATGAAGCACTTGCAGCAATTTGCGGACATCTTCGAAATGGAGGCCGGTGGTTGGCTCATCCAATATGTAGAGCGTCTGTCCGGTCGAGCGTTTGGACAGTTCCTTGGCCAGTTTTACACGCTGGGCTTCGCCGCCCGATAGCGTCGTCGCCTGCTGGCCGACCTTGATATAGCCGAGGCCCACCTCATAGAGCATCGCCATCTTGTCGCGGATTGGCGGCACCGCCTTGAAGAAGCTCACGGCATCCTCGACCGTCATGTCGAGTATGTCGGCGATAGACTTGCCCTTGAACTTCACTTCCAGCGTCTCGCGATTATAGCGTTTGCCGCCACATTCCTCGCAAGTCACATAGACATCGGGCAGGAAGTGCATCTCAATCTTGATCAGTCCGTCACCGCGGCACGCTTCGCAGCGTCCGCCCTTGACGTTGAAGGAAAAGCGCCCCGGTTTATATCCTCGCGCCTCGGCCTCGGGCAGACCGGCAAACCAGTCGCGGATATTCGTGAAAGCGCCGGTATAGGTTGCAGGGTTCGATCGCGGTGTGCGGCCGATGGGCGACTGGTCAATGTCGATGACCTTGTCGCAATATTGCAAGCCGGTGATCTTGTCATGCTTGCCCGCAATCACCCGCGCGCCATTGAGCGCACGCGCCGCCGATGCATAAAGCGTATCAATGGTCAGCGATGATTTGCCGGAACCGGATAGCCCCGTGATACAGGTAAAGGTGCCGAGCGGAATGGAAGCAGTGACATTTTGCAGGTTATTCGCGGTCGCGCCATGCACGGTCAGCTTCTTGCCATTGCCCTTGCGGTGCTTAGTTGGAACCTCTATCTCGCGCGAACCATTTAGGTACGCTGCGGTGAGTGACTTTTTCGATTTCAGGATCTGTTTGAGCGTTCCTGCGGCGACAACATCGCCACCATGAACGCCGGCACCTGGCCCCATATCAACGACATGATCCGCTGTACGTATAGCATCTTCGTCATGTTCGACGACAATCACGGTATTGCCGAGATCGCGCAGGCGCTTGAGCGTGGTCAGCAACCGATCATTGTCACGTTGATGCAAGCCAATGCTCGGTTCGTCCAACACGTAAAGAACACCGCTCAATCCTGAACCTATTTGGCTCGCCAGGCGGATGCGCTGGCTCTCACCGCCGGATAATGTACCGCTGGTCCGGTCAAGATTGAGATAGTCGAGGCCGACATTATTCAAAAAGCCCAGCCGTTCGATAATTTCCTTCAGGATCGGTTCGGCAATCTGGCGCTGGGTCTTGTCGAGCTGATCAGCCAGACCATTGAAAAAGTCGAGCGCATCGCCGACACTGCGGCGGGTCGGGATGCTAATATCCTCTCCGGCAATCTTGACCGCCAGTGCTTCGGGCTTGAGCCGGGCGCCGTGGCAGACTTCGCAAGGAGCCGCGGCCTGAAACTTGGCGAGCTCTTCGCGCATCCAGGTGCTTTCGGTTTGCAGCATCCGGCGGGTCAGATTGCCGACCACGCCTTCAAACGGCTTCTTCACCTCATAGCTTTTGCGTCCGTCCTGAAACCGCAGAGTCACCGGCAAGCCCTGCGTGCCGTTCAGGATGATATCGCGGTGATGCTCGGACAGATCCTGCCACGGCGTGTCCAGCGAGAATTCAAAATGCTTCGCCAGACTGCCCAGCACCTGCATATAATAGGGGCTCGGCGGATTGGACTTGGCCCAGGGAACGACCGCGCCTTTTTTGATCGAAAGTTCCGGGTTGGGCACGACCAGCTGTGTGTCAAAATGCAGCTTCTCACCCAGGCCATCACAGGCAGGGCAGGCGCCCTGCGGCGCGTTGAACGAGAAGAGTCGCGGTGCGATTTCCTCAATTGTGAAGCCGCTGACCGGACAGGCAAAACGTTCGGAGAAAACAATACGATTGTCGGGCAGGCCGGTGCCCTTCATCTTGGTACCCGTCTCCGCTTCTTCGCGGCCGGGGACAATGCCCTCGGCCAGATCAACAAAGGCCAAACCATCGGCCAGCCGCAAAGCCGTTTCGAAACTGTCTGCCAATCGCGTTTCCATACCGTCCCGCACCACCAGCCGGTCAATGACCACTTCAATGTCATGTTTCAGCTTCTTGTCGAGCTTTGGTGTTTCCTCGATATCGTAAAATTCACCATCGACACGCACGCGAGTGAAGCCGGCTTTCTGCCATTCGGCCAGCTCCTTGCGATATTCGCCCTTACGCCCACGGACGACCGGCGCCAGTAGATAGAAACGCGTTTTTTCTGGCAACGTCATGACCCGGTCGACCATTTGGCTGACCGTCTGCGCCGTAATCGGTTCCCCGGTTGCAGGCGAGTAAGGCACGCCGGCGCGGGCCCATAACAGCCGCATATAATCGTAAATCTCGGTCACTGTCGCGACGGTCGATCGCGGATTGCGTGACGTTGTCTTCTGCTCGATCGAGATAGCAGGGGACAAGCCCTCGATATGCTCGACATCCGGTTTTTGCATCATCTCCAGAAACTGGCGTGCATAAGCGGAAAGGGACTCGACATAGCGCCGCTGTCCCTCGGCGTAGATGGTGTCGAAAGCCAGGCTCGACTTACCACTGCCGGAAAGGCCGGTAATGACGATCAACTTGTCGCGGGGAAGGTCGATATCGACGCCTTTGAGATTATGCTCCCGGGCGCCTTTGACTTTAATGTGGGTAAGACTCATGCGCGTGCTTTGCCGAAGATGTTGAAGAGAGTCCAGCGGGTCATAAGGCCGTACTATGTTCTATATATGTTCTTTTTGCAAGCAGGTTTTCGATGGACATTTTTCGGAGAGGAACGGGAGAAAAAGCCACTATCACCGTAGTTTACCGTAATTGTATGGAGCAGTGCCAGCTTTTATCCGATGCGAAGGCAATCTATGAAGTGGATCAACGCGGGTGGAGATCCATGGATTAACTCAAAGGAATCGGATTCATGCGTCAATTGTCCCCGGGAATTTTTCTTTCGCTTGTGGCAATCGGATGCACGACAATGCCCGCCGGGCAGACTGCATCGGATAATGAAAGCCGCAATATTGTTGCAGCTGAAGATGGTAGGGCAGAGCAGGGATTGGCATTTGCCGAGGCGCATTGTGCCGCCTGTCATAATGTCGCGGATGGACAGACATCTCCAAATCCGCAAGCGCCGCCGTTTATTGCAATAGCCAACACCCGGGGACTGACGGATGGAACGCTGACCAATTGGCTCAGCGATTCCCATAATTATCCCGAGTTGATGGATTTCGAGATTCAAAGCGCGGACATTGACGACCTTGCCGCTTATATTCTGACGCTGCAAAGTGCTGACTATAAGCCGCCTATTCAATAGGCGGATATCTTCGGTCAACTTTTCAGCAAGCGTAATATCGCCATTGCACTTCTTCAGTATCACTGTATTAATATGGTAATACAATATTGGGAGTTTGCCTTGAGATATATTCTGTCATTTGGTTCTGCACTATGCGCAATTGCCGCAATATCCGGGCCAGCGATAGCCGGAACGGGTCAGGAAGACCCTGCTTCCGAAACCCAGCCCGCAACTACGAAACAGGATGACGGAGCAACTGTTCTAAAAAACAAAATCATTGCCAAACTCCCGGCCTGGCTCGCAGAATATGACGTTCCAAGCGCGGCCATTGCCTACATCTCCAATGGCCAAGTGGCATGGACCCATGTCGCGGGTGAGGCGGAACCCGGCAAGGCCGCAACGGCGGATACGCTTTACAATATCGCCTCCATGACCAAGCCCTTGGTGGCGGAAACCGTGGTACGATTAGCGAAGGGCGGGGCCTTTACGCTGGATGAAAGTATGGCGGCCAGCTGGGTAGATCCAGATATTGAATCTGATCCGCGGCACAAGCTTTTGACGCCACGGATGGCACTTGTGCACCGCACCGGTTTCCCAAACTGGCGTTACCAGACCAAGGATGTTCTGACCTTTAAAGATGATCCGGACTCCAAATTCGGATATTCGGGCGAAGGCTTTCAATATATGGCCCGCTTCGCCGAAAAGAAGATGAATATGCCTCTGGAGAAACTGGTGACCCAACAGATATTTGAGCCGGCGGGCATGACCCAGACCAGCTTTACCGAAAAACCCTGGTTTACCGGCCGAATCGCAATGTCACGCAATGGAAAGGGTGAGCACGCTCATGCAACAGTGCGCGAGGACTGGAACGCGGCGGATGATGTCTGGTCCACCATTGGCGACTATGCGCGTTTTCTGACCTGGATGATCGCTAATCCGGTGAGCGATCAGTCAGCGGCAACTTATTGGACCGCCAAGGAAAATCTCGGCGGACAGATTTGCGGCGAGGGGCGGCTGGCGGCAGAGGTTTGTCCGAAAATCCTTGGCTTTGTTGGTGGCTGGAATGTTTATCATACCGCGGAAAATGTGATCGTCATGCATGGCGGCGGGGATGTCGGCGAAAGGACTTTGGGCTTTTTTGATCCGGTGAATCAAACCGGTGTAGTGATCTTCACCAATGGCGCTAAGGGTCAGAAAGTCATCCGCGACACTGTGAAAATTTTATATCCTGACCCCAGTTTGGTGGCGTTTATGAACTTGCAGGCGGGACGATAGGCGTAAGCTTATCCGTTCGCCAGCAATCCCCACAAACCCAGCAGGGTGATGGGCGCAAATAACCAGCCTTGCGGAGCTTTCCTATGGCTCTGGCGAAGAACAGTGATCAGGCCGATACCTGTGAGTGTGAAGCCTGCTGCCAAAATGGTGCCAGCGACGGCATAGGGTTGCTGCCCCAAAAAATATGCGAGGAAAAAGAATAACGACATCGCGGCGATGGAAACGGTCGTGAAATGCCAGCAGAGATATTGGACATCGCGTACAAGCGGATCGAGTTCAACCGATTGCCGCAACGGACGCGCTATTTCGCGTCCGCCAATAAACAGGTGCACGGCAAACCAGATCGCAGAGATTATCGCTGCCAGAGGATAAAGATAACTGGTCACGCCTATTCTCCTGACAGTTTTTCCAAAAATGCTCATGCCCGGTTTTTTCGGAGCTGCAATGGTTTAGTCGGCTTTTAGCGGCCTGGAAAGTGTTCCCCGCCCCGCACATCAATCGTTCCGCCATTTTTTACAGGCACCACACCGCGGCCGAACCAGACAAACCGGGCGGTCGGCATTGTCAGGATATTGTCATAATTTTCGGTCGCATAATCTGCTTCATAGCCCATCAGGCCAAGGCTGGTAGGGAATAGCTGGCTTAGACTGCGGTCACCAGGCCCGGCGACGCTATAATCGTCAAGCATCCCGAGCGGTAAAAAGGCGATGAGCGGAACCGAAAACTCGGCTCTTACCGGGTCTCCGCTGCAATGGGGTGTGATGCCGTCCTGGATATGCTGGCCATGATCGGACGTATAAAAAATCGCAACTCTCGAACGGTCAACGCCATCGAACAGCGTCTCGAAAAAACCGGCTTTGGAATAGGATATCGCCTTGTCATACTGTGCCTGTGTGCTGCTGCCATCGGGCAGGGCGCCTTTGGGGTAATGGTCGCGATACTGAAAATGCACACCGCGCAGCAGAGCATAGGTGAATTGTTTCCCTTCGCTTTTCATGTCCGAGTTGAGCATGCGGGCGATGGCGAGATCGGTTTTCTGACCGTTGGCGACATTGCGATAGCTGCCGATCAGTGCCCGTTCCGGTGCCAGCAACAGGTTTTGCGGCGGACCGGTGACCTGCCCGTCGATCATTGACGTGGTATAACCAGCCCTGGCAGCATAACTCCAGATGGATGGTGTCCGGCGCAGATCGGTGGTTGCGCTGACCCGGTGAACATTGACGCCGGAGCGCAACGCGACATTGGAAGGCGTGCTGCAATGGCCCATGGATGCCGCTTCGCCAAAATCAATGTGCCGGATATTGTCAATTTCCGGCGCGATAATCCGGTTGAAGCCGTCATGGGAAACGCTCTCGTCAATCAGCCAGATAATTTTTTCGATTTCTGTGTCTTGAGCCGGACTGACGGTAACTTTGGCGCGGGCCGGAGGCGGATCGGCGGTGACGATGGCTGCGGCAAAATTATAGATATTGCGCTCAGCGGCAAGCGGGTAGAGGCCAAGCGGCGGCCATAAAAACGAAGGAACAACGAGCAGGGCGATCAATGCTGCGGCGGATTTTCTTCCGGCAAACCGGTTCCCGGTCAGCTGACGCACCGGATCGCGCAGCCCTCTTCTGGCACCGATCATCAGGATGATGGAGATGAGCAATTTGCCGAGCGCCAGTCCCAATGGAGCGGCAAACTCACCGGCCGCCGCGCCGGCCTGCCGCGCTTCTGTCAGCAACCAGCCGCTTTTTTGCAGATCAAGTGTATCGCCGACAATCTGGCTGTAAATGCCATTGATACCGGCGGATATGCCGACAAAGGCAATGCAGGCTAAAAACCAATTGCGCGGCAACAGGATAATGGCGACGAACAACAGCAAGGCTTGCGCCGCAAAGGATAGTAACGCCCAGCTGGCATTGACGTAGTCATAGGCCGCCGCCCGATACAGGACAGAATGTGTCAACAAGACCTGATTGATCAGTGCATAGGCTCCGCAGAATAGCAGAAAACCGGTCAGAATCCGGACGACAGACCATTTGGCACTGGAATCGCCGCCAGAAAGACTATCGGAAAGGCCATTGTTCACGCGCTGCTTCTCACATCAAAAAGCTGGTAATCGGGGGATTTACTATGACGCAAAGCCCTTAAGAATAGGTGACCTTGGGCCATTTCGTGATATTTTGGCGGTTTCTGTCAGGGCCGGGTAAACGATTGTCGAAGCCTGTTCTCTTTTCGTCGAAAGCGGCTGCCTTGCCGAACTGCGTTGACATATTACGGACAAGAGCCACAATGTGATCCTGTTTGGTTACGCATCGGGATCGCCACGGCTTGAACACAGGGGGATGGTGCCACATGATAAAAGTGGTTCGTAATTTGGTATTTCGGGAATTCATGCCCTCCGCATGGGCAAGCTCCTTTTCCCGTCCTGGTATCCCCGGATCCGATACCCGAAGCGCCCAACCCCTATTCTGCGCTTTGTTTGCGGCTTTATTGGCATCATCCCCTATTTTCTCATCGTTTGCTATTGCGCAATCGACCCCGTCCACTGCACCGACAGCCAAAACACCGCCGCCGCCCTGCGCCAGTGCCGATCATCGTGCCTTCGATTTCTGGATCGGAACCTGGGATGTCACGCCGGCTGGCAAGGATGCACCGACGGCAATTAACAATATCAGTGCCCAACATGGCGGTTGTGTCATCCGCGAAGAATATCAGACACAGGGCGGTTACACCGGAATGAGCATGAGCTTTTACGATGCGGCTCGCAAAACCTGGCACCAAACCTGGATGGGTCTGGATGGCACCGCCCTGTTCATCGCTGGCGGCCTGAATGACCAGGGTGAAATGGTGCTCAGCAACGCGAATTGGCCGGGATATGTCAAGGGCTCACCGGTTAACCGGGTAACATGGACACCGAACAGGGATGGCGCGAATATCGTCAGCGTCCGTCAGCATTGGCAGGCATCCGAAGATAACGGACAGAACTGGAAAACCGTTTTTGACGGTCTCTACGTCAAGCGGCCTGAAAACTGATTGCGGTTAGCTCCGCTCCTGCGCCACAAGATCCCGTACAAATCCGATCAGTCCTGTTTGCCGTGACCGGCGCATCCGCTCGGTCGCCAGAATATTCTGTATCTTGGCGAAACAGGCTTCGAGATTGTCGTTGATCAGGACATAGTCATAACCGTCCCAGTGGCTGATCTCACTGGCCGCACGCTGCATTCGGCTGTCGATAATTTCATTGCTGTCAGTGGCTCTGGCTTCCAACCGCTCACGCAATTCAGCGAGTGAGGGGGGCAGAATAAAGATGCGGACAACATCTTCGCCGCCGCGTTGATACAGTTGCTGTGTACCCTGCCAGTCGATATCAAACAGGACGTCTTGCCCGTTTTCGAGGTTTTTTTGCACCGGTGCAGCGGGGGTCGCGTAGCGATTGCCGAAAACCGTGGCATATTCAAGAAAGGCATGATCGGCGACCATCTCCTCAAATTCATCACCACTGACGAAATAATAGTCCTTGCCATGTTCTTCGCCGGGGCGTTGCGGCCGGGTGGTGACAGACACTGACATGGCAATCTGGTCATCTGCTTCGAGCAGCATGCGCGCGAGTGTCGATTTGCCAGCACCAGAGGGTGAAGAGAGAACAAACAGAAGGCCGCGGCGGCTCAGTTCGTCATGCGGAAGGGAAGAAATATCGTCGGCCATAGCGGCTATTGGCCGAGAAGGGTGTACGCCGTCAAGATACTAGTCGCGATTGCTTGCAGATGTTACAGGACCGACTGTTGCACTGATCGGATGACAGGCCGGAATTTTATGTTTATCAAGCGGTTGCAAGAGCTTTCGTCCGCTAAAAAAATGGTGATCTAGAATAATGTTTCAGGGCCGTGTCAGCACGATATTTTTCTCGGTCGGCATAACGATCATGATCGGCTGGCTGTTCTATGTCGGTAAGGATATCATCCTGCCGATCGTGACCGCGATCATCTTGCTTCAGATACTCTATTCCGCGAGCGCAGCGGTTGCCCGCATTCCCGGGCTGGGTCGCTCGCCGATGTGGCTGCGTGCTACGCTCGCTTTGTTCGGGGTGGTCTTGCTTCTATTTGCGATGACCCGGATGCTGGTGGCGTCACTGCAGACTTTGGTACCATCACTGCCGACTTATCAGAGCAATCTGGAAAATCTGTTCGCGGCCTGGTTCCCCGCACCACAAGAAACGGCAGCGGTCAAAACCGATATGGGTGAAATGATGGCATCGCCTGGCCTGATGATTGATCGCGGCAGCGAAGCCGTGGTGAAAGCGGTCAGCGAATTTGCTACCAGGTTGCTTACCGAAGTTGATATTGCGGCCATTGCACAATCGGTATTGTCTTCACTGACCAGTTTTGGCGGCTTTGTGTTTATAACGATTCTCTACGCCTCTTTCATGCTCAGTGAGATTACCGGCTTTCCCGCTAAAGTGCAGCGTGCCTTTGGCAATGCAAGCGATTCCAAAGACACGATGAACATGATTGCTCGGATCAACCACGATATTGGCAGCTATCTTGCGACCAAGACGCTGATCAACATCATGCTGGGTGTGATTTGCTGGGTCATCATGGTGGCGCTTGGTATCGAATATGCGGCGCTGTGGGCGATCATTATCGGCTTGCTCAACTATATCCCCTATATCGGCTCGATTGTCGGCGTCGCTTTTCCCGCGTTGTTCGCGGTTGCCCAGTTCGGTACGCTGACCATACCCCTGGTCGCTACCGGCCTGATGACAGCGGCGCAGGTCATCATCGGCAATGTGGTGGAGCCGCGTATGCTCAGCAAATCGGTTAATCTGAGCCCAATGGTCGTGCTCGTGGCGCTTTCTGTATGGAGCACGCTCTGGGGTATTCCCGGCGCGATCCTGGCGGTGCCGTTCACAACCATTTTGATGATCATATTGGCAGGCCGCAAGGGCACCAAACCTATTGCCGCGCTGCTGTCCAGCGACGGTAAAGTTTAAGCCCCTTCGCCTGCTGTCTGATGCTTGGGCGGCGTCAGGCAGATGGCCGAGATAAGCGACAGACCCAGCAGTATCGAACCGATCAAGAATGCCAGATCATAGCTGCCATAAATATCGAAAATATAACCCGCGCCTGCTGGCGCCGTCGCCACGAACGGCAGCAACAGTGGCGCAAATACTGAGTTGATTTTCGCAAAGCTCTCCTGACCGAAAAAATTACTGGTGAGGGCAGGGGACAGAGCAAAAAATCCGCCATAGCATAGCCCCAGAAAGAAGGCCGCAAAGCCAAGGCCCATAAGGCTGGCCATGGTCCAAAGCATGATGAAGGCTAATAGCATAGCCGCCATCATGGCCGCCATCAACCAGCGTAACTCGAAACGGTCGCCAAGCCACCCCGCCGGCATTCGGCCGAGCCCGCTACCGATGATGAAGATGCTGACGATGGAAGCCGTCTGGATTTTCGAGATGCCGATATCGGACAGGTATAGCGAACCATGGGTGAGCAGGAACGTGCCAATGGACAGATAGGTCACGTTGATGATCATGATCAAATATACCGCGCGGGTGTGAAAAACCTCTCTGATGGTCCAGTTTTGCGCGCTGCGATAGGTGCGCGGTTTGGGCGCAGGCTTTTGTGTGTCCGCACGGGCGGCGAGTGGATCAAAATTGTCCGGATGCTGCCCAATATCTTTGGGCCGGTTGACGATAAACTGGGTCAGCAGCAGCGCGCCGACAACAGCAGCCGCGCTCACCAGCCAGCCGGACTGCCAGGTCCCGAATATCTCCATGACCCGAATGAGTATCGGCTGGGCAAAAAAGCCGCCCAGCGCATTGCCGGTGAGGATGATGCCAAGCACTGTCGCGCGTTTGGCGTTGAACCAGTTGATGACCACGGTTTGCCCGCACAAGGGACCGGCCAGCGCATTCGCGGCGCCCATTACGAACCCCCAGATCAGGGTCCAGTGCCAGATTTCAGTCACAAAAAAGACGGTCATCAAAAGACTGATGAGCATCAATATCAGACCCACTGTCAAAGTGAACCGGACACCCCGTTTCCCGATCATCCAGGCGGTTAGCGGATAGCTGAGCCCCAAGACCAGAAAGCTGAGACTATGGGCAATCGAGGCATCACCGCGGTTCCAATTCATATCCTCGACCATCGCCGGGAATATTGCAGCATAGGCAAAATAGACAAAGCCGGAGGCGGCAAACTGGATGAAGAACAGCAATGCTGCATTGTTCCAGCCATAAAATTTGCGGGCGGATTTTGCGTCAGATGACGCGCGCTCTGTTTCGCTGGCTGGTGTCGCTGCCAAAGCCTTGTCCTGCGCCATCTCTTCTCCTGACACGGGTGTTAGCAGGACAGACAGGTTATAGGAAAGAGCTTTGTGCAGTGGCCGTTGATAGATCGGTTTCAGAAGGGCTATTGGTCGCGTCGGGCTGCATTGGCCGATGCCGAATTTCGAATGCGGTTGCCTTGGCTTGAGTGTCCGCTATGGGCGCAAAAGCAGACGCTAAAGAACGCCGTTAGGTCAACATATGTGATTGTTGATGTAATCTCCCGTATGTCTGTGTTAAAAACTAGAGGTAAAGTAGATTGGGAGCGAAGTGCCAGTAAGAGCTAGTGACATAGGATTTGGTCTAATTGTAGCATTTGCGCTCCTGGCCATACAGCCTGCGTTGGCCAATCCTGCAGTTCCGCAAAAACTCAGCACATTTTCTTTGAACACAAAAACATGCAGTTTCGGAACCGAGATTGATCGCGCTTTCGAGAAGCTTGCAGATGAATATGCGGTAGAAGTGGAACACGCAGGTTTTAAATTTCGTACTCCAGATGCCGAGATTCAAGAAGATTTTGAACGATTCCAGCCACTGGAAACGGAGTTTCAGAATATGGAAATCGGCGCTATTTCTATCAATTTCGATACGAGATCGATTTACTTCAAAGATGATTTTAGCGGATTGCGTCAGAAGCTTTTGCAAACCGGATTTGATTTTCCAGACGATGTATGGGCACCGGATGAAGGCGGCGGAATAGCAGAAAACGCGTTCATTATGCAGACGGGCGACAGCGTGTGGAATGAAGAGACAAAGCGTACCGAACTAAAATTCTCTGAGCATGGAAAATCACGCCTGTCCTGTTCGCTTCCGGAATTCGAAAGAATGGCGAACGAACGCAATATGAGTGTGGAGGAATTTGCCAAAATTGAACCGGATCCAAAATTGTGGGGCGACGATGTTCGGCAGTTTCACGAGCTTTCAATAGGCTCCCGGTCCAAGGGAGATTTTTCCGAAGCTGTCCAACACTCAAGCCAAGTTTTAAGTCGTCTCGATCAATATGGTGGAAACGGCACATTAGAATATGTGCTGGCGCTCGATAGCCATGCAATAAACCTTTCAGGTGCAGGGCGTAAGCGCGAAGCGAAAATCTTGCTTGAACGAGCATTGGAGCTCTCATCCGAGTTGCTGGGCGCTAAGCACTTGCAGACAACGAAGGTCTTGATCCGCTATTCATCCATCGCCAGCGCGCTTGGAGACAGTGAGCAAGCTTGGTGGCAGCTCCACACCGCCTATTTTCAATACCGAGAACTTTTTGGAGAGAAGCATCCCGATACCATCAATGCGCTTGATCAACTGGGTGTCGTGACCGCCAATATCGTGCGTGAAGGCAAAGATCAGATGCTGGATATGGAGGAAGCCCAACGTCAATTGTCGGAATCTTTTGTCGGCAATCGCGAACTATTTGGTGAAAACGATCCCAGGACATTGACCAGCATGTATAATCTTGCACTGATTATGGACGCTTCTGGTTATTCGAAGATCGCTGAAGGCGGCTATCACGAAGTCGGGCTGAAGCAACTCAAGATTCTTGGCGGTGGTCATCCCGATTTCCTTGAAACAACCTCAAGATTAGCCGGTATTCGAATGCGGCAGAAGCAGACCGTTCCTGCCGCGCATGGACTGATGGAAATAGTGGTTCAAGGAATCCGCAAGCGTCGGGAAAATTTGCTGACCAGAACTATTGATGACGCCCAACGAGATCGGCAGTCCCGTATGTTCAAAAGATATTTTCTCCAGTTTGCAGATACCGCTTGGCTGGACAGGGGGGTCAATCTTAAAAAGCGGCGGGGTGAAGCTTTGCTAGCTCTACAAGATGCGATGGTTGGTAGTACGGACCGCGCGGTTGCTATGATGGCGGCGCGAAAGGTCATTTCGAGAGACGATGCGGCGCTGGGGTCCATGGTTGCAAAGCGGCAGGTCCTGTCGGATGAGTGGCAGGACAATGAAAAAAGTCTGACTTTGGCACTTGCCGAAACCGGTTCAGCAGCCTCACAGCGGCGGACGGCCCTACGTGACAGGCAATCGGAGATAGAAAAACGGGTTAAGCAGATAGATGCAGATTTGCAATCCGGTGCGCCGGAATATTTTGACTTTTTAAAACCCGATGCATTGACGCTGAAAGACACGCAAAAATTATTGAACGAAGATGAGGCTATCCTGCTTGTGGTTCCGGGGATCAGCGGCACGCATATTTTTGCCGTTACAAAAGATGATGCGCGGTGGGCTCGATCAGACTGGAATGATACGCGGATCAATGACGCTGTGCGCAGACTGCTGTGGGATGTTGGCGCAAATGTTGAAGTTAGTGCGGTGGACAGCGCGAATTGGTCTGAGGAGGGAGACGGGGTATATCCATTTGATCGCTCGACTGCTTTTGGTCTCTACCAGAAAATCGTCGCGCCTGTTTATGAGTTGATAGTTGGAAAACGCCATGTGTTTGTGGCTGCAAATGGGTCTTTGACCGGCTTGCCTTTTGGATTGCTCGTAACCGAACAACCGACTGGCGAAGACGGGGATCCTAAGGATTTACGCTCGACAAAATGGTTTGCGGATGCCCACGCACTCGTTAACATTCCATCGCTCCAATCACTGCAGTTTTTGCGAAACTATAGAAAGAACAGTGGCGCCCAAGATCGTATTCTGCGTTTTCTTGGCTTTGGAGACCCGGTGTTGGACGGTCAATCAGAACGCCGAGGGGGTGGGAGTACCTCAAGAAGTCGCTCCAATACACGAGGTGCATCAAGCATATTTCTAGAGGGTAAGACAGATTTAGGCACAGCCATCGTTGATATTGGAGCGATAAAAAGCCTATCTCGATTGCCCGGTACTGCAGTTGAAATAACCGCACTAAGTAGCGCGTTTGGCAAGGAAAACAGTGCCATCTTTCTTGGAGATAACGCCACAGAAGCACGATTTCGCCAATTGGACCTCCAGTCAGTCAATGTGCTGGCAATCGCCACTCATGGATTAATTGCTGGTGAACTATCTGGAAACAGCGAGCCAGGGTTGGTATTTACACCGCCCGAAGCCGCACTTCCTGATGATGATGGGTTTTTGACCGCATCGGAAATTACTAGTCTAGAGCTCAACGCAGATTGGGTAATTCTCTCTGCCTGCAACACGGCTGCAGGCGATGGAAGCGAGGGTGCACCGGGACTTTCTGGATTGGCTCGATCCTTTTTCTTCGCTGGGGCACAAAATCTGCTCGTTTCTCACTGGCCAGTGAGAGATGATGTTGCAGCGAAAATTACCGTCCGGACAGTTGAGATTAGCCGAAAGAATCCAAGTCTATCACGTGCAGAAGCCTTTCAGCTTGCCATGCAGGAAATACGTAACGATCCGGGCGCTGATAGTGAAAATGACACATGGGCTCATCCCAATGCTTGGGCTCCGTTTACACTTATCGGAGATCAATAACGGCTAGTCGCTAATGTCCGCTTTCGGGATAAAGCGGACATAAGGACCATTGCCGGAAGTTGAGGTCGTGATTGCGGCACGGATTGGCTCGTTACGAACAATCCGCCACAACCAGACGATAGCCGATATCCAGGTATTCTTCCTGCAACAAATGACCATATTTTGCTTCCCAGACGCCGGAGGCCAGATCATCCTCCAGCCGTCTCATGGGCTCCGTCACGTCATCCAGTTTCGCGAAGGTCGATATGGCGGACCGGACCGCGTTATCGAGATAGGCCTGCGGTCGCCGCCAATAGGCGCCCAGAAAACCGTCCGAGCAGTCGTGGGGGATCGCGACAGTCTCGACCGTCATCTCGCCCAGAATCTTTTCAAAGGCGCCAAGCTTCGGCATGATCGGCTGGTCGAGAGCAATGATCTCCGGTATATAGTCCGCGAGCCAGAAATAGTCGGATTCCGGATCAAAGGTCAGTATCACCACCCGGTCCGTGGCAACGCGGCGTATCTCGCGCAATCCGGCGTCAAAATCCGTCCAGTGGTGCACCGTCAGGACAGCCATTGCTGCGTCAAACTGCCGATCCGCAAAAGGGAGATCTTCGGCAACGCCTTGATAGGCCTTTGCCGCTTCCGGTGGGCGTTGACGGATCATTTCGGCGGAAGGCTCCAGCGCCGTGACGACCCGGTCGGTTGGTTCATAAGACCCGGTTCCGGCCCCGACATTCAAAACCGATTGCGCTTTGCCCAGCGCATCATGGATGGTCCGGGCAATCCGGGGGTCTGGCTGACGGCGCTGCGCATAGCCTTTACCGATTTGATCATAGAGTGGTGTCATTTGAGCAGTTTAGGCAGGGTTTTGATATAAAGCGAACATACTAGCCCTGAAATTCTCGTTTATGCTGTTTGCCCTTGTCGCAAATTGTGTCCCAAGCGGCTTTTGAATCTACCCATATATGATGAGAAACTTCCAGGTTTTTTGCATCTTCTGACAGCAGCCCGACCGGAATAAACATATTCATGTCGTCATTATTTCCTGGCAATGCTGACCCGCAAATTTGACAAAACCAGCTCTGCCAATCGGCATCCGGTTTGTCCCAACTTGCCACCTTTTCCTGTCCGGAAGACCATTTGAACCGGTCTTTCGGGACAACGGAAACCGCAACACCATTATTTCCCGACCATCGGCGGCAAATTGAACAGTGGCAGACATAAATGTCTTTGAGGTCCATCGCGATTTCGAAAGATACCGCACCGCAATTGCAATGTCCTTTCAACATGGCTGACACTCTCCTTCGACGAACGGTATATTATCTATACATATGCAGCTCAAACAGGACGTACACAAATGCTATTGTTTTTCTACAAATGCTATTGTTTTTCCACAGCGCGATCTGGCGGTATTTCGTACAGTGTTTCCAAATTACGATTTTGAACAAATCGTGCCGGAGAGTCGATTTCGTACAATGCAGATGATGTAAGTTGCGCTAAAGACGTTCGTGGAACGGCAAATGCGACCCACTGTTCCAACGCCCCGCTCGGCTCCTCAAGTCGGCGGGGCTTTTCTTTTTGTGCGCTTTGATCCCGTCGCCCAAAGGGCAATCATCACCGGTAAGAGCGTTTTTTCTCGCCGCGCAAAATGATTTTTCCGAAAACCCAGCCGCCAAATGCGCCTGCAACAACTTGCGAGATGAAACCGAGGGTCGACCGCGCGCCGCTAATGGGAACAGTCTGAAACGTGATATACATAAGCCCGAGCGCCGTACCTATCGCTGCGGCTCCTGCTATCGGATAGGCGACGTTTGACAGTTTCGGCAAAAAGCGTTTCAAAACTGCGGCGATAAGGAAGGCGATCAGAAAAGCGGCGAGAATGATCACCAGATATGGCCCCATATTTGAGATATCAAACATCGTCATGTTGAAACGGTCGCCAAAGCTGATCGGGACACCATGGGCATTCATGACAAACTGCGAATTCAGGATGGATGCCAGCAGATAGGCCGCGATGCTGCCGCCAAGCAGTCCGAGCAGAAATCTGATTGTTGTCGCCATGAATAGCTCCTCCCGTTGCGCATGAAGTCTAGCCGCTTTTATGACCCGATCAAGTCCAATGAAGACAGTGGACAAAAGCGATATGATATTTGATAGATTGTCATCAACTCTTGGGGGACTTCTCTATGCGCAATTGTCTTTACCTTGTGGCCATGGGTCTGGCAGTCGCTTCATGTTCCAATCAGGGGGCGTCGACATCGGGTGAGAAAACCAGCCAGCTTGCAGGGCGGGTAGATACCGCGCCGGTTAATTACCAGTTTGAAACCGTTGCCGATGGTCTGGATCATCCCTGGTCGCTGGCATTCCTGCCGGACGGTGACATGCTGGTGACCCAGCGGACCGGAAAGCTTCTGCATATCGGGAAAGACGGAAAGCAACAGACAGTCTACGACTTCAATCTTGGCGACAAATTCCCCAAGGTTCATTTCGGCGATGGCATGCAGGCTGGTCTGTTTGACGTTGTTCTGCATCCGCAATTTGAAACCAACCGGTTTGTCTATATTTCCTATGCGGCAAAACAGGGTGATGATGAAAACACTCTGCTATTGATGCGGTTTGAACTGGCAGATGACGGTGCTGTGCCAAGGCTTGCCAACGGCAAACAGCTGTTCGCCGCCGCGCCTGCCCGGATACAGGGCAATCATTATGGTGCTCGCATCGCTTTTCAACCGGATGGCACGTTGTTGATGCCGGTCGGGGACGCATTTCATTTCCGCGAAGAGGCGCAAAATCTGGATAATCATTTCGGCAAAATTGTTCGCCTCAATGACGATGGGTCGGTGCCGGAAGATAACCCCTTTGTCGGCAAGCCGGGCGCAAGGGCTGAAATATGGTCCTATGGTCACCGCAATCCGCAAGGCATCATTGTCGATGCAGATGGCCGTGTCCTGGAGAATGAGCATGGCCCTGCTGGCGGCGACGAGATTAACGAGATCAAACGCGGCGCCAATTATGGCTGGCCCACGGTCACCTATGCGCTTGACTATTCCGGCGGGCGGGTATCGCCATTTGAAGCGCTGGAAGGGACAGAGCAGCCGCTGGTGCATTTCACGCCCTCCATCGCGCCTTCCGGTTTTGCGCAATATTCAGGCGAGGCTTTTCCCGATTGGCAGGGCGACCTGTTCCTGTCGGCATTGGCGCTCAAACATGTTCGCCATGTCGAGATGAACGCAGATGGATCGCTCGGGCAGCAGCAGGAGCTGTTCGGCGAGCTAAATGCGCGCTTCCGCGATGTCCGCACCGGGCCGGACGGTTATCTCTATTTGCTCACCGAAGATCAAAGCGGGCCTAACAGCAAAATTTTGCGGGTTGTGCCCAAGTAGATCGCCGTTGCTGTTATGGTTGCCGCTACCACCGTCTTAGGAACCACGTAATGATCACTATTCGGGTTGAACGTCATTTGACCAATTCGTTCCCGACAACCCGAGCTGGAACAATTGAACACAACTAAGACTGCGCGGGAATTGATAATGCGACCAGTACCTGCTTCGTTCGCCAAAGCGGATGCTAGTTGAGAGCACACCTGTAACAACGGCGTCTCAACCACGCCTATGTTTTCGTCTTTGCCATAGTCGTCCATCTATCGCCGAAAGGCCCAGTCCAATGATGAACATTCCGATGATATGGGTCGGTAATAGGCTTTCTCCCAATAGTCCTGTACCTAATATGATCGCGGTTACCGGGATAAGGAAGGTAACGAGCATTAGATTGGTAGCCCCTGACGACGATAGAAGCCGAAAATACAGGATATATGCTAGCGAAGTAGACAATGCAGCCAAACCAAACACGCTTGCCCAGATCTCGACGGAAGGGTTTGCAATGGCCAGTGGATTGTCCACAGTCATCGCAACGGGTATCAGGAAGATCGCCGACGCCGTAACTTGCCCCGCCGCAACCACCACCGGATCCACTTTTATTTCATTGAATCGCCTACCATAAACACCAGCAAATGCGTAAGAAAGCGCAGCAGCCAGTACTGCAAATTGTGCATATAAAGCAATTCCTAAACCCGACAAAGCCGAGGGGCCGATTAAGATAGTGACTCCGATCAATCCCGTCACAACGCCGATATATTTGAGCGGTGTGGCTCGTTCATCAGGAAGGAATATGCTCGCGACAATGACCGTAAATAAAGGTGTGGTAGCGTTCAAAATAGAGGCGATGCCCGAGGCTATCTGGGTCTGCCCCCATACAATGAGAGTGAAGGGAATGACGTTGTTCAATATCCCCATAATAGCAAAGGCAATCCAGACGGGTTTTGATGTCGGTATTTTGCGCCCGCTCATCAGAATATAAAGCCACAGGATCGTGGCAGCGAAAAACACACGAAGAACAACAAGGGTCAACGGCGGAAACGCATTCAGTGCAATCTCTACGAAAAAGAAAGAACCGCCCCAAAGAACAGAGAGCGCCAACAGCATCGCCCATTCCGTTTTGCCCATCGTAGATGCAATAGCTTTGTTCAAATCTACCTCCACCAGATCGTTCGAACCCTGTTAAGCTCTTGTGTCAGGTCCGCATCCCGTTTCTTGTGTTCAAATCAAAATTTGATCGCTGCTAATGCCCGCTGGCGGGATGTTGCACTCATACCTTTGGCCAATGGCTTATTGCGCTGATCTGGTGCAAAATGAGGTGAGGAGGTTTCTGTGGAAGTTGACGAAGTCGTTCTATTTCTCGGCCGGCATGCACCGTTTGATGCGCTTTCGGCAGATGTTATCAGCGCACTCGCGCGGAGGGTCGAGGTCCGCTATTTTCCGCGAGAGGCAATGATTATTGATGCGGACAAGGAAAATCACGCGCTCGGCATCGTCCGGTCAGGGGCAGTGGAACTGCGGTTGGGCGGGACGGAACTGAACCATCGGCTGGGGGAGGGCGGCGTCTTCGGTTATCCCTCTCTGCTCCATCACGAACGCACGCGCAATCAGGTCATCGCCCATGAAGACAGCCTGATTTACCAGCTGCCCAAAACGGACTTTCTGAAATTACTTGATGACCATGAAGCGCTTCGGGGGTTTTTCGCCAAGGACGAGGCCGAGCGGTTGCGTCTGGCGGTCGAAGGTTTGCGGCAATCTGAACAAAGCCATGGTGAAGCGGCGATGATCGCGGTGAAGCTCGGCGGCCTTGTGCGCCGGAATGAGGTGGTTACAGCCAGCCCGGGTGACAGCATCCGCGAAGCTGCCAAGCTTATGACCCGTGCCGATGTCTCCACTTTGCCGCTGACCGATCAGGGCCGGTTGTTGGGGATCATCACCGACAAGGATTTGCGCCGCCGCGTGCTGGGAAAGGATGTACCGCTTGATGAGCCGGTATCCCGCGTGATGACACAGGACCCGATCACGATGTCGCTTGAAGACGATCTGCTGTCCGCCATGCTGATCATGTCGCAGCACAATATCCATCATCTGCCGATCGTAAACGACACCGATGAAATTGTCGGCGTGATCAGCTCCGGCGATCTGCTCAACCGGTTTGGTATGAATGCCCTGCAAGTAGTCGCTGAGATCGAGGCTGCCGGTGATGCCGCTGCGGTTGCAAGAGCGGCCCGGCGCGTGGATGCGGTATTGGCGCATCTGATTGAGTCCGGGGTCGATGCCGATCATGTCGCAAGGTTCGTCTCAAATATCGGCGAGGCAACCCATCGCCAATTGCTGAAACTGGGCGAGGAGCAGCTAGGCCCGCCGCCGGTTCCCTATGCGCTGGTTGTATTTGGTTCGCTTGCGAGACAGGAGCAGGCTGGCGGATCGGATCAGGATAACGGTTTCATTCTGGATGATGGCTATGATGAACGGGCGCATGGCGCTTATTTTGAGAGGCTCGCGACCTTCCTGTGTGATGGGCTGAACAGCGCCGGCTATGTCTATTGCCCGGGTAATATCATGGCGACCAATGACAAATGGCGACAACCCTTGGCGGTCTGGAAAGAGCGTTACCGTGACTGGATTGACAGGCCCGATCCGGAAAACGTCCTCAACACCACCATCTTCTTCGACATGAGATGCGTGGCGGGCAAGGAGGAGCTGGTTGACAGCTTGCGTGAGCAGATTTTTGCCTGGAGCAGCGCGAACAGGATATTCCTGTCTTTCATTGCAAGAGCGGCAGCCCATACCAAGGTTCCACTTGGTTTTTTCCGCAATTTCCTGCTGCAACATGACGAGAAAGAGGGCGATGTGCTCGACCTGAAGCATCAGGCCATTGCGCCGGTTGTCGATATTGCCCGGGTTTATGCGCTGGCACTGGGACTGAGTGAAGTGAATAGCGAAGAGCGGTTGAAGAAAGCAGCCGAACTTGACGAACTGAGCGGAGAAGCGGTTTCGGATATTGTCGACTCTTTCGAGTTTATCCGCAGCGTCCGGTTTCGCCATCAATCGGAGCAGATCAGACAAGGCGCAGCGCCAACCAACAATCTCTCCCCCGCGCTATTGTCCCGGTTTGAACGAGAGCATCTAAAGGACGCGTTTCGCGTGATCCGCGACCATATGGATATTGTCAGCCGCAAATATGCTGGCAACATCCAGTGAAACTCGGCTGGCAAAATTGGTTTCAGGAGAAACGCTTTGCCGCCCAATGGGAACGCGCGAAGGAGGCAGCGCAGTCAACCCCGATAGCGGATTATTACAACGATCTTCTGCCAACCGACCAGCATCTGGAAGACGCGCCGCTGATCGCTCTTGATTTTGAAAGCGACGGACTGGAGGAAAACGCCCAGCTGCTCGAGGCGGGATGGGTCGCTGTTGAGGGGTGTGCCGTGAAATTGAGCAGCGCCCGGCGTCTGCGTATCCGTGCGGAAAGCAAGCTTCAGGGCTCGGCAGTGGTAATTCATCGGATTACTGACGACGCTGCGGCCGAAGGGCAGTCAGAGCGGGATGTACTGCAAGCGCTGATCGCTGATCTCAAAGGAACGGCGATCCTCGCCCATGCGGCGGTTATCGAGCAGTCTTTTCTGAATGCCGCTTGCCTGCGCTGTTTCGGCGTGCCTTTTGTCGGACGCTTCATCTGCACGATGCAATTGGAAGACAGATGGTTTCCCAAAGACCGGGCGGCAGATGGCCTGCGGTTGGGAAAATTGCGGGCGCAATATGGCCTGCCCTACTACCGGGCCCATGATGGGCTGACCGATGCTTTGGCTTGCGCCGAACTGTTTCTTGCCCAATGCGCGCGCCGCCAAACCGAAAACCTGCTGACTGAGGACGTACTTATGCGGGCCTGAATGGCTTGGCCGCGCATATTAGACCAAAGTCTCTCTATCAAAATTCTCCATCTCCGCTAGCGTTCTTGAGAATGGCCGGAAACCGGTCATGATAGGAAATAAGGAAGGGGAGGATATAATGACTGACAATGATCCATCGGTCGCGGAGCCGAATGACAGCAGTAATGCCGGCGGGCCGGAAACAGATACCGAAACAAACTCCAATGAGAAGGCTTATTGGTCAGAGAATATCCGGTTGCTCTGGACATTAATGGCAATCTGGTTTGTCGTATCCTTTGGCGCGGGAATATTGTTCCGCGATTTCCTCGATCAGTTTTCGCTGGGTGGCTATCCCCTCGGCTTCTGGTTCGCCCAGCAGGGCTCCATCTACGTCTTCGTTCTGCTCATCTTTTACTACACGTGGAAGATGAAAAAGATCGAACGCAAATATGATCTTGATGACTGAGGGGGGCTGACATGGATACGCAAACACTCATCTATATTTTCGTCGGCCTGTCCTTCTCGCTCTATATCGGGATAGCGATATGGTCACGGGCCGGATCGACCAAGGAATTTTATGTTGCGGGCGGCGGGGTCAATCCGGTCGTCAACGGCATGGCTACCGCAGCCGACTGGATGTCGGCGGCAAGCTTTATCTCGATGGCGGGTATCATCGCCTTTTCCGGCTATGATGGCTCGGTCTATCTGATGGGCTGGACCGGTGGTTATGTGATGCTGGCCCTCTTGCTTGCGCCCTATTTGCGCAAATTCGGCCAGTTTACGGTGCCCGACTTTATTGGCACGCGTTATTATTCCAAAACAGCGCGGGTGGTGGCGGTGATCTGTCTGATATTCATCAGCTTCACCTACATTGCCGGGCAGATGCGCGGGGTGGGCATCGTCTTTTCCCGCTTCCTCGACGTTCCGATCACCATGGGTGTGATTATCGGTATGGCGATTGTTTTCTTTTATGCTGTGCTCGGCGGGATGAAGGGTATTACCTATACGCAGGTGGCACAATATTGCGTGCTGATCTTTGCCTATATGGTTCCGGCCTTTTTCATCAGCTTTTTGGTCACCGGCAATCCCATCCCGCAACTGGGTCTGGGGTCTACGGTCAATGACGGGTCAGGCTTATATGTCTTGCAGAAACTGGATCTGGTGCTGCAGGATATGGGCTTCGGCGCCTATACGGACGGGTCCAAATCGATGATCGACGTGTTCTGCATTACCGCGGCTTTGATGGTCGGGACTGCCGGATTGCCGCATGTGATCGTGCGCTTCTTCACCGTGCCCAAGGCTTCGGATGCCCGCAAGTCGGCAGGCTGGGCGTTGATCTTCATCGCCTTGCTCTACACCACGGCTCCTGCGGTTGGTGCTTTTGCCCGGATCAACTTTATCGAAACGGTTGACCAGACAGAATATGCCAAGGCGCCTGCCTGGTTCAAAAACTGGGAAAGCAACGACCTGATTGCCTGGACCGATAAAAATGGCGACGGCAAGATGGAATATCGCTCTGGCAATGCCTTTGCTGGAAGCCCCGAGTTTACGGGCGAAACCGGTGCGAGTGGTGAGCGGTTGATTGCCAATACAGTCAATCCAGACAGTGAAAATGAAGTCTATGTTGATCGCGACATCATGGTGCTCGCCAATCCGGAAATTGCCAATCTGCCCGGCTGGGTGATTGCTCTGGTCGCGGCCGGCGGCCTGGCGGCGGCGCTATCCACGGCGGCGGGCTTGCTGCTGGTGATCTCGTCATCGATCAGTCATGATCTGCTGAAGAGCACCTTCCGTCCGCAAATTACCGAAAAAGGTGAATTGTTGGCGGCGCGCATCGCAGCGACAGCCGCGATTATCGTGGCCGGATATCTCGGCATCTATCCTCCGGGATGGGTTGCGCAGGTGGTTGCCTTTGCCTTCGGTCTGGCGGCAGCATCTTTGTTCCCGGCCATATTCATGGGCATCTTCTCGAAGTCGATGAACAAGGAAGGCGCGATTGCGGGCATGGTCAGCGGACTGGTATTTACCTTCAGCTATATCGCCTATTTCAAGCTGATCGCACCGGACGCCAATGTCGCAGCCAACTGGCTACTCGGCATCTCGCCGGAAGGCATTGGTGTTATTGGCATGATCATTAACTTCGCCATTGCGATTGCGGTGTCGAAGATGACGGATTCGCCGCCGGTAGAGGTACGCAAGCTGATCGACTCGATCCGCGTACCGCGCGGGGCCGGAGATGCGGCAACGCATTGATACTCTCCGGTGATCTTCTCCCCTCCGGAGAGGAAAAGGGCGGCGCTTGGCGTCGCCCTTTTTATTTGCTTTAAGCGGCGCAGGAGAGAATTATGATCTTGTGGATCGCGCTTGCCGTTTCGGTGCTCTATTCCGCCGGCTTGTTCTGGCTGGCGTTAAAGGGCGATGGCGGACGTATCTCTCCTGGACCGCGCGCAAAATCCTGGATTTATGGACTGTCACTGGCGGTCTATTGCACCAGCTGGACATTTTACGGGGCGGTCGGCACAGCCCTGTCCAGTGGCTGGCATTTTTTGCCCATCTATCTTGGCCCGATATTATTGTTCACGCTGGGATACGGCATTGTGGCCCGGACGTTACAGCTCGGCAAATCGCATCACAGCACATCCATCGCGGACTTTCTTTCGACGCGCTACGGGAAAAGCGGCGCCGTGGCCGCACTGGTTACGATTATCGCAACCGTCGGCCTTTTGCCCTATGTGGCGCTGCAGCTGAAATCTGTCGGCCAGACCCTGTTTGCGTTGTCGCCCGATATTGGTGCAGCGGTAAATCCCGACGATGTCGTCCTCGGCGTCGCAGCCATCATGGCGCTATTCTCCATATTGTTCGGCGCGCGGCAGATTGATCTGACGCAGCATAATCGCGGGATGGTTTTGACCATCGCCGCCGAAGCTATTGTAAAGATGCTGGCCCTGCTGGCAGTAGCGCTGTTTGCGCTGTTTCTGTTCGTCGGAAATGATACCGGGCAAACGGATGCTGTGAGCGGTTTCCGGGAGATCTTCAATGCAGATCAGTTCGATAACCGTTTTGTTGTCCTGACCCTGATATCCGCCTGCGCGGCGCTATGTTTGCCGCGCCAGTTTCACATGACTATTGTCGAAGCACAGAAGGACAGGCCGGATCGTTTGATGCGCTACGTATTTCCCGCCTATCTTGTTCTGATCGCTCTGGTGGTTTTCCCGATTACTGTGGCGGGCACATCACTGCTGTCCACCGGACAGACAAGCCCGGATATGCTGATGCTGGCGTTGCCGCTCAGCACCGGTGCTGACTGGCTCGCCATATTTGTGTTTATTGGTGGTTTTTCGGCCGCTACCGGCATGGTGATTGTAACAACCGTCGCGCTATCAGGCATGATTACCAATGACTTGATCGTGCCGCTTTTCTATCGCCGCAAAACCAATCACGCGGCGCTTGGCCAGTCGCTGCTTTGGATCCGCCGGCTGACTATCATCGGACTGCTGTTCTTTGCCTATCTCTATTATCGCACGATCAGCAGCGCCTCTACCCTCGCTGGTCTGGGTACCGTTTCCTTTGCCGCCGTTTCACAATTTGCGCCCGGGCTGATTGGCGGGCTGTTCTGGAAACAGGGCAACCGGGTCGGGATGATCGCCGGGCTGATACTGGGTTTTGCTGCATGGCTGGCGTTGCTGATTGTGCCGACCTATCTGGATGCCAATCCGATTGTTCAGATTGCCGAGGACAGGCTGGTATCGGCGGTCATTATCAGTCTGGCCCTCAACATTGCCGCCTACGTAATATTCTCGCTCAACAGCCAGACGAATATCATCGACAAGGCGCAGTCGGCCGCTTTCGTCACGATGGAATATCGGTCTACAGATGGCAGCCGACCGCCGGAAAAAATGCGCGTTGCGGATTATCGATTGCTACTGCGTCAGTTTGTTGGCGATGAACGCAGCCGCACCGCCATGCAGCATTTGGGGCATCAGATGGGCCGGACTTACTCTGATTTGGACCCAGCCGATAACAGCCTGATTGAAATGGTCGAACGACAGCTTTCCGGTGTACTCGGCGCTTCTTCTGCCCGGGCGATTATCGGTTCCACTATGGAAGGCGATCCGATACCGCTGGAACAGGTGGTTGCGATGTTTGATGAAACCTCTCAGCGCCTGCAATTTAGCGGTGAATTGCTGCAGACAGCGATTGAGAATATTGATCAGGGTGTCGCGGTCGTGGACAATGACATGCAGCTGGTTGCCTGGAACAGTCGCTATGTTGACATGTTTTCGTTGCCAAATGATCTGGTTACCATTGGGCGGCCTATATCTGACCTGATCGGGTATAATTTACGCCGCAACGGCATGGCGCCAGATCAGGTTTCTCTGGCGGTGGCCAAACGGCTCGATCATATGCGCGCGGGCCGAAAACATGCCCAGGAGCGCGAGCAGGCAGATGGCCGGATATTGCGAATATCGGGCAATCCCACGCCAACTGGCGGTTATGTTACGAGCTATACCGATATCACGGCAGACAGACGGTCAGAACAGGCGCTGGAGGCCAAGGTGGAGGAACGCACCAAACAGCTGACCGATGCCAATAGCGCGCTGGAACAAGCAACCCGTTCCAAAACCCGCTTTCTGGCGGCGGCCAGCCATGATCTTGTGCAGCCCCTGAACGCCGCCAGATTGTTCACTTCTGCACTCGACGAAGAAATCGGCGAGCAGCAACCCAAGGCCAAAAAACTGGCGCATGATATTGATCGGTCGATCGAAATGGCGGACCGGTTGCTCCGTGCCCTGCTTGATATATCCAGGCTGGATGGCGGCGGTCTGCAACCGAAAATATCCAGATTTTCCCTTGGCCCGCTATTTGATGACCTGCGGTCGGAATTCAATCGGGTGGCAAAGGAAAAGGGCCTGAAACTGCATGTAGATGACACAGATCTTTGGGTTGAAACGGATCGCAATCTGCTGCTCAGTATTCTCCAGAATCTTGTCTCTAACGCCGTGCGCTACACTGAAAACGGCTCCGTTTCTCTTGAGGCAAAAGGAACGGTCGATGCCGTCGATATTCGTGTCACAGATACGGGGGTGGGTATCGAGAAAGCGCAACATGAAAAGATTTTCGAAGAGTTTCAGCAAGTAGGGTCGCATATCAAGCGGGAAGGGGCCGGTCTGGGGCTGTCTATCTCTCAACGTATTGCCGCTTTGCTGAAAACCGCCATTGCGGTTGAGTCCAAGCTTGGCGAAGGCAGCATATTTTCCCTGCATGTCCATCAGGTAGAACCGCAGTCCGGTTTCAGCAAACCAGTCAAAAGCGGAAAGTCGAACGCTTCGGAACTTGCCGGCAAGACCGTGCTCTATATCGACAATGATCAGGATGCGCTCGACGCGCTATCGGCATTACTGGAGCGCTGGGGCTGTGATATCAAAACCGCTCTGGGGCCGGAGCAGGCCCTTGAGGCTTTTGCCCATCCGCCTGACTTGGTGATTTTCGACTATCAGCTGGATGGTGGTTGGACCGGCGACCGATTGTTCGAAAAGTTGATCGATGATTGGAAACAGCGCCCGCCGGGCATTTTGGTAACGGCCGAAGATTCTGATCGCACGAGTCAAGCGGCAGATGCATTGAATGTGGAACGCCTGATCAAGCCCGCCCCGCCAGCGGCGCTCCGCGCACTCGTCAGCCAGTTGTTAAGGAAGGCCTGAGATCAGACCGATTTCACTTCTGGTAGTTCCACATCCAGCTGTTTGGCGACGAGCACGGCCTGTGTCCGGTTGACCACATCCAGCTTGCGGAAAATCGCGGTGATATGAGCTTTCACCGTCGCCTCGCTAATCTCCATCTGATAGGCGATTTGCTTGTTTAGCATGCCTTCGCTGACCAGGTTCAAGATACGCCGCTGCGCCGGGGTTAGGCTGGCCAGCTTCTCGAACAATATGGCATCGTCTTCATTGTCGATAACGTCGGCATCAAACCAGACATCGCCATCCCTGATTTGGGCGAGCGCTTCGCGCATGACGTCCAGATCGACGGATTTGGGGATGAAGCCGGATGCTCCCAGACTTTGGCAGGCGCGGACAACGCGGCTTTCTTCACTGGCCGACACCACCACCACCGGAAGCGCGGGAAAATCGTGGCGGAAATCCAGCAAGGCGGTCAACCCGTCGCTATCTTCCATATGCAGGTCAAGCAACAGCAGGTCCGCCGGCTCTGCATTCACCGCATCACGGGCCGCGGCCACGGTTTCCGCTTCCACCAGTTCAGCTTGCGGCCATAGTTTCAGTACCGCCTGACAGAGCGCGCCCCTGAAGAGGGGGTGGTCATCGGCGATAATGATGCGGGCCATAGCTTATCTGTTCATCCTTCCTTCGATGAGTGTGTCGACGACTGTCGGATCTGCAAGTGTTGAGGTGTCGCCAAGTGTACCGAAGTCGTTTTCCGCTATTTTGCGCAAGATTCGGCGCATGATTTTGCCGGAGCGTGTCTTGGGAAGGCCCGGGGTGAAGTGGAGATGGTCAGGAGTTGCAATGGGGCCGATCTCCGTTCGCACATGGTTTCTGAGTTCGGTGGTAAATGCGTCATCGGCCTCCTCACCGGCATTCAGCGTGACATAGCAGTAAATGCCCTGACCCTTGATATCGTGCGGATAGCCGACAACGGCTGCCTCGGCGACCTTGGGGTGAGAAACCAATGCGCTTTCGACTTCGGCTGTGCCCATACGGTGGCCGGAAACATTGATCACATCATCGACCCGGCCAGTAATCCAATAATAGTCATCACCGTCGCGGCGGCAGCCATCACCGGTGAAATATTTACCCTCATAGGTGGCGAAATAGGTCTGGATGAAGCGTTCGTGATCACCATAGACGCTGCGCGCCTGACCCGGCCAGCTTGCGGTAATGCAAAGATTCCCATCTGTGGCCCCGTCCAGCACAGCGCCTTCATTGTCGACCAGTTGCGGCTGGATGCCGAAGAATGGCTTGCCGGCGCTGCCGGGCTTCATTCCGTGGGCGCCGGGCAGAGTGGTGATCATCACCCCGCCGGTTTCGGTTTGCCACCAGGTATCGATAATGGGTGATTTGGCTTCACCCACCACATCATAATACCAGCGCCAGGCTTCCGGGTTAATCGGTTCGCCCACTGTGCCCAGCAGGCGAATGGAAGAACGGTCATGGGCTTTAACCGGCGCATCTCCTTCGCGCATCAGCGCGCGGATGGCTGTCGGCGCAGTATAGAAGATATTGACCTTGTGCTTGGCGACTACTTCCCAGAAACGGCCATGGTCGGGATAGTTGGGCACGCCTTCAAACATGACCTCGGTCGCGCCATTGATGAGCGGCCCGTAAACGATATAGCTATGTCCTGTGACCCAACCGATATCCGCTGAGCACCAGAAGACCTCGCCCGGTTTATAGTCAAAGACATAGTGGAAGGTAGTGGCCACCCAAACGGCATAGCCGCCGGTCGTATGCAGCACGCCCTTGGGTTTGCCGGTCGAGCCGGACGTATAGAGAATGAACAGAGGGTCCTCCGCATTCATTGGCTCGCACGGGCAGTCTGATGGTACATCGGCGGAGACTTCATGGTACCAGTGGTCGCGGCCCTCGGTCATCGCGATATCGTTGCCGGTATGATTTATGACCAGCACCGCATCAACATCCGCGCCGTCCTTCTTCAGCGCAGCATCGACGTTGCTTTTCAGGGGCACCGGCTTGCCGCCGCGTAGCCCGGCATCAGCGCACACGACGAACTTGCTCTGACAATCTTCAATTCGTCCAGCCAGCGCATCGGGAGAGAAGCCGCCAAACACGACCGAATGGATCGCACCAATGCGCGCGCAGGCCAGCATGGCGACGGCACCCTCGACGATCATCGGCATATAGATTGTCACCCGGTCGCCTTTCTTCACGCCCAGCTTTTTGAGCGCGCCAGCCATGCGAATGACCTCAGCTAACAGTTCGGCATAGCTCAACGTTCGACCAGCCCCGGCAGGATCATCCGGCTCAAAGATCAAGGCTGTTACATCTCCCCGGCCAGCTGCTACATGCCGGTCCACGGCGTTGTGGCAGATGTTGAGAACCCCGTCTTCAAACCACTTGATATCGACAGGATCATAAGACCAGTTCGCTATTGTCGCAGGAGCCTCTATCCAGTCCAGGCGTTTGGATTGGCCGGACCAGAAAGCGTCCGGATCAGAGAGACTCTGGGCGTACAGGCGATCATAATCTGCGGCTGTACAATGGCTTTCGGCATCCTGCCGAGGAGAAGCAATGGTTTCCGGCCCATCCTTTGCTGCTTCCAAACTGTCTGACATCATCATCCTCCCGCCTATATGGTTTTCCACGCGATTATATTCGAAATACCTATCCGTATTGAATGCGACATTGGTCGTATAGACCATTGGCTAATTTTCTTGTCCCTGATCGCCTGACATTCTCGGTCAAAATAACAGAGAGGATGGATCATGGCGCAAGCTGGAAAGAATGTCATCAAAGGGATATTATTATCTGCCACGATACTCGGTGCTTCTCCTGCATGGGCGCAAAATAACGATGTAGATGCCCGGCTGGACCGGTTGGAGGCTCTGGTTACGGGGCTGATTGAACGAATGGACGCGAAGGAACAGGCCGGCTCTGCCAGTGACGTCGCTGCGGCCGAGCAGGCAAGGCAAGCCATTGACGAGACGAGAGCGCTGGCCGAACGGACGACGGCGGTGGAAAGCAAGATTACTGAGCAGGCCGCGGTTACGCAGAAAGTCGCCGAGCGATCCGATGATGCCAATGGCTTTAATGTTGGCAAAACACGGGTAACTTATGGTGGCTATGTGAAGCTGGATGTGATTACGGAGCGGACCAGCGGCGGCCAGGTGCCATCGGGCAGCATCGCAAGAGATTTTCTGATTCCCGGAGCAATCCCCGTTGGCGGCGAAGCATCCGGTTTTGACACGGACTTTAGCGCACGCCAGACTCGCTTTTTCCTGAAAACAGAGACTGATGTGGGCGATGACCATAAGATCGGATCGCACATAGAACTGGACTTCATGGTCACAAGCGGTGGGGACGAACGAATTTCCAACAGTTTCGCCCCGCGTGTAAGGCAGGCCTATATAACTTTTGACAATTGGCTCTTCGGACAGACCTGGTCGACTTTTCAGGATGTCAGCGCTTTACCCGAAGCGATGGACTTTATTGGTCCCACGCCGGGCACCGTTTTCGACCGGCAACCAATGATCCGCTATACAAATGGCGGTCTCCAGATCGCTCTCGAACAGCCCGAAACCACGATTACAACACCGACGGGCGCCCGGATTGTCGCGGGTGATGACAGTCTGCCGGACATGGTGGTGCGCTATAATCACAAAGGCGAATTTGGCCATCTGACCGCGGCCGCGATCGGCCGTGTGCTGCGTGTTAACGAGGATGATTTCGGTCTGATCAATGACAGCAGCTTTGGATATGGGGTCAGCCTGTCAGGCAAGTTAAACGTCGGCGAACGTGATGATTTCAAATTCATGGCGACAGCTGGCGAGGGGCTGGGGCGTTACATCGGGCTTAACATAGTCAATGACGCGGCCGTGCGGGCAGATGGCTCGCTGGCTCCGATTGCGACCTATTCCGGTTTTGCTGCCTATCGCCATTTCTGGAACGACAAGTGGCGCTCTACACTCTCCGGGTCATACTTCAAAGCGGACAACCCGGTCTTGCTGACGACAGGTCTGGTAACTGATGAAAGCTGGAACCTGTTTGGCAATCTGGTCTACTCTCCAGTTGCACCGCTCGATATCGGCATCGAATATATGTACGCCAAACGCCGGATCGAAGATGGCGCTTCGGGCAATTTGCAGAAAGTCCAGATGTCGGCAAAATACAAGTTCTGAGATTTGCTGCGTCGCGACAAGTCAAGTTGGCGTGGCTCGCCCCAAAAATGCACATATGGCTCCTGTGGACGCATTTGAGGTCGCACTGGCAGAGTAGGCACTTCAACTATTAGGTCAGCTGTTTAGACGAATATGGATTGAATCAGACTTGCATTTTACTGTCGATGCTGCTGCATAGACTTGCAAGCTTGAGGGGGCATATGACGATCATATCACGCAACCATGCGTTGGCCGCTGGCGGCCTGGTTTTACTCACTCTGGTGATTTTGTTCGGCATGGACCGGCCGCCGATTTGCGAGTGTGGCAATGTGAAATTGTGGCATGGTGCAGTGCAGTCGGCTGAAAACAGTCAACATCTTTCGGACTGGTACACGTTCAGCCATATCATTCATGGTTTTCTGTTTTATGGTCTCGGTTATTGGCTGTTCCGCAAGCGACCCGAAGCGGCAAGACTGGGTCTGGCTTTGTGCCTCGCGATATTCATTGAAGGTTTCTGGGAAATCCTTGAAAACTCGCCGATTATCATCAATCGCTATCGTGAAGCGACTTTTGCTTTTGGCTATGCGGGAGACAGCATTGTCAACTCGATGGCGGATATCGGCTGGATGACATTGGGTTTCATCGCGGCCCGCCGGATGCCGGTAATGGCCACGGTTACGGTCGCCGTGATTTTCGAACTGCTGGCGCTCTACGCAATTCGGGACAATCTCACGCTCAACGTGCTGATGCTGACCTTCCCGATTGAAGCAATCAAGGTCTGGCAGGGCGCGGCCTAGGCTTCTGGTTTTGCAGGCTCCGTAGGAGCAGGTGTGCCTTGGATATCGATAACCTGTTCCGATGCAGGAAGCTCTTCTTCTGTTTCCCTGGATCGGTCATAAAGCGCTTTGGCAACCATAGCACCGCCGACGAGCAACGCACCGGGCAGAGAGCGGGTCGCGATACGCGCTGCCAGCACGCCTACACCAAAGCCGAGCAAGCCGGTTCCTTGGCCACGTTTTCGCGCTTCATTGCCAATCAAAACAGAGACGATTTCACGCACCGCCATGGGATGCTCCTGAGCTGTTACCAATCATGTTTTCAGCCTTAACATGGGTATCATATGTTTCTTCGTCAACAAGGCCAAGGTCCAGAGCCGCCGCGCGGAGCGTCATTCCCGTTTCATGGGCATGTTTCGCAATTTTGGAGGCGTTGTCATAGCCGATGACCGGAGCCAGCGCCGTGACCAGCATCAGCGAATTTTCAACAAGCTCGGCGATGCGTTTCTCATCGGCTTCCAGTCCATCGACGCAGCGTGTGGCAAAGCTCGACATACCGATGGATACGATTTCAATCGATCGCAAAACGTTTGCGCCCATCATAGGTTTGAAAACGTTTAGTTCCAGATGCCCCTGTAAGCCGCCAACCGTTACCGCCTGATGATTCCCGATAATTTGTGCGGCCACCATGGTCAGCATTTCGCACTGCGTTGGATTGACTTTGCCGGGCATGATTGAGCTGCCCGGTTCATTGGCGGGCAGACTGAGTTCGCCAAGTCCGGACCGCGGGCCGGAACCGAGCAGGCGTATATCATTGGCGATTTTGGTGAGTGAAACGGCGAGAACATTCAGCGCACCCGATAGCTCGACCATCGTATCATGCGCCGCCAGTTCGGCAAATTTGCTATGGGCCGAGGTGAATTTCAGTCCGGTAATCTTGGCAATTTCCCGCGCCATATGGTCGCCAAAATTTTCTGGTGCATTCAGACCAGTACCCACAGCAGTTCCGCCCTGCGCCAGTTGATAGAGACGCGGCAAGACCGCCTCTATTCGGTCGCGCGCGGCCAGCAATTGGGCTGCATAGCCGGAAAATTCTTGTCCCAGTGTCAATGGGGTCGCATCCTGCAAATGGGTCCGACCGATTTTGACAATCGCCTTCCAGCTCTGTGCTTTTTCCGCCAGCGCATCATGCAATTGTTCCAGCGCTGGAAACAGCTCAACCTCCAATGCGCGTGCGGCGGCAACATGCATGGCGGTCGGGAAGCTGTCGTTCGACGACTGGCCGCGATTTACATGGTCGTTGGGATGGACAGGGTCCTTACCGCCGCGCGTGCCGGTCAGGCTTTCATTTGCGATGCCCGCGATGACCTCGTTGACGTTCATATTTGTCTGAGTGCCAGATCCGGTTTGCCAGATAGTCAGCGGAAATTGCGTGTCAAAAGCGCCGGAACGCACTTCTTCGGCCGCTTTTGCAATGGCACCGGCAATTTCCGGGTCGAGTCCGTGAATGCCATTTACCCGCGCTGCCGCCTCTTTGACGGTTGCCAAAGCATGAATTAGCCGGATCGGCATGCGCTCATGACGGGGAAAGGGAAAGTTCTCGATACTGCGCTGTGTCTGCGCGCCCCAATAGGCGTCCTGCGGAACTTCTATCGGGCCAATACTATCGGTTTCTGTACGCGTGGTTTTTGAAGAGGTGCCCGGCATCAGGCGATCACTTCTTTTTGCCGAAATCCACCGTTACAACGTTGGAACCATCATCGACCGTCTCGACCGCTTCCTGATCCCCGTCATTTTGAGCCGGTTCATGGCTATCGAGATCACCTTCGACTTCATCTACCTGAAATTGCAGGGCAAAATCGACGGCAGGATCAACAAAGGAGGTAATCGCAGCGAACGGGATATGCAGCATGGAGCTGATCTGGTTAAAGCTTAGCCCCACCTCAAACCGGTCTTCGCTGACTGACAAGTCCCAATAGCGGTTTTGCAGCACTATGGTCATTTCATCCGGGAATTTCGCGATCAGATGATCGGGTATATCGACACCTGGGGCGCGGGTCTTGAAAGTGATGTAAAAATGATGTTCGCCGGGCAGACCGTTGGTCTCTACTTCACCCAAAACCCGTCCGACGACAGCGCGCAGAGCTTCCTGCACAATTTCATCATAAGGAATCAGGCTATCGGGGGCACTGTCATTCATAGCTACTTGGTGGCGCGAACAGGGGGCAGGGTCAAGGGGATTTGAACAATTTTCGTCAACTGTGATATTTCTGATTTTGCAGTGAAATTCTTGCCTGATCAAATCCAGCCTTTATAGGCATCAACCATGAGAACAGCGACCATAGAGCGAAACACCAAGGAAACCGAGATTTTCGTCGAGTTGAATCTGGACGGAACCGGGCAATATGACGTGTCGACCGGCATCGGTTTTCTTGACCATATGATCGAGCAATTCTCGCGCCATTCGCTGATTGACCTGACGCTGAGGGTCAAAGGGGACCTGCATGTTGATCAGCACCACACGACCGAAGATAGCGCCATTGCAGTGGGACAAGCCATTGGTCAGGCTCTCGGCGACAAGGCCGGGATCGTGCGCTATGGCAGCACCTATTCACCGATGGACGAGACATTGAGCCGCGTCGCACTGGATATTTCCGGTCGTCCATGGCTGGTCTGGAAAGCCGGATTTACGCAGGAGCGGCTGGGCGAAATGGATACGGAGCTGTTCAAGCACTGGTTCCACAGCGTGGCCGATGCTGCCGGCATAACACTGCATATCGAGCTGCTTTATGGTGAGAATAATCATCATATTGCCGAGAGTATTTTCAAGGGCTTCGCCCGCGCGATGCGCCAGGCGGTTGAGCGCGACCCGCGCAAAGGGGACGCTATTCCTTCGACCAAAGGCCAGCTTGGTGGCTGAAACCATAGCGCTTATCGATTTCGGCGCCGGTAACTTACACAGTGTGCACAACGCGTTGATGGCGACCGGCGCGTCCGGAGTTGTCGTGACCGCTGATCCGGATGTTGTCGCTGCGGCGGATCGCATTGTCCTACCCGGAGTGGGCGCGTTTGGCGCTTGCCGCGACGCCTTGGCAAGTATTGACGGTATGATTGCGGCGATGGAGCAGCAGGTCCGGCAAGAGGGCGCGCCATTTCTCGGTATCTGTGTCGGCATGCAATTGCTCGCCGACAAGGGTATAGAATTTGGCGAACATCAGGGGCTCGGCTGGATCGGCGGTACTGTGCACGCGATCGAAGCGCCTTCTGCGGACATCAAAATTCCGCATATGGGCTGGAATGATGTGACCCCTACTGCGGGTCATGACCTGTTGGAAGCCGGAGAGGCTTATTACCTTCACGGCTATCATTTTGATGCGACGAACGCAGATGATATTTTCGCGACTACCTATCACGGCAGGACCCTGGTTTCTGCCATTGGCCGCGACAATATTGTCGGTGTGCAATTTCATCCGGAAAAAAGCCAGGCCTATGGACTGGCCTTCCTGAAACGCTTTTTGGAGTGGAAACCATGATTGTTTTTCCTGCCATTGATCTGAAATCCGGCGAAGTTGTGCGTCTGGCGGAAGGCGATATGGATCGCGCTACCGTCTATGGTGACAATCCCGCAGAACAGGCGGGTCTGTTCGCGGAGGCAGGCGCCGAGCATATTCATGTTGTTGATCTGGAGGGGGCCTTTGCCGGGTCCCCGCGCAATGCGGAAGCGGTTGAAGCGATTGTCGGCAGCTTCCCCGGCTATGTGCAACTGGGCGGCGGGATCAGGAACAGAGAAACCGTGGAGCGCTGGTTCGAGCTGGGTGTGGCGCGGTTGGTCATTGGCACGGCGGCGCTGAAAGACCCGGAATTTGTGCGTGATATGGCGAAGGAATATGAAGGCGGCATCGTCGTCGCCGTCGATGCGCGCGATGGTATGGTCGCTACGGAAGGCTGGGCCGATGTGTCGGAAGTCAGCGTAAGAGATATGGCGCGGCGCTTTGAGGACGCAGGTGTCGCGTCTCTTTTGTTCACGGATGTGGGCCGCGATGGTATGCTGACCGGATGCAATATCGAAGCGACTGTCGATTTGGCGCGCTCAGTCGATATTCCCGTAATCGCCAGCGGCGGGGTAAAGGGTCTCGATGATGTTCACATGCTCAGCCAGTTTACACAGGATGGTATTGAGGGCGTGATTACCGGCCGGGCGCTCTACGACGGGCGGCTGGATCTTGCGACGGCCATTGCTATGGCGAACCGATAGACATGACCGTCCGTATCCGCGTCATACCTTGCCTCGATGTAGCCGATGGCCGCGTGGTCAAAGGCGTCAATTTCGTTGACCTCAAAGACGCTGGCGATCCGGTGGAGCAGGCGCGGGCCTACGACGCGGCGGGTGCGGATGAGCTTTGCTTTCTCGATATCGGCGCAAGTCATGAAAATCGCGATACGATTATCGATGTGGTGCGGCGGACCGCCGAAGTCTGTTTCATGCCTGTCACAGTCGGCGGCGGCGTAAGAACGGCGGATGATGCCCGGGCGTTGCTCATGGCCGGGGCCGACAAGGTTGCGGTAAACAGCGCGGCCGTTTCGCGGCCCGAAGTGGTCAGTGACATAGCAGGCCGTTTCGGAAGCCAGTGCATGGTGGCTTCAATCGACGCCCGGCAGGTTGACGAAGGATGCTGGGAAATCTTCACCCATGGCGGGCGCACGCCGACCGGCATAGACGCCCTGGAACACGCCGTGCGCATGGCGGAGCTGGGGGCAGGTGAGTTGCTCGTCACCTCCATGGATCGTGATGGCACACGTGATGGCTATGATCTGTCTCTAACCAGGGTCATTGCCGATGCCGTGTCGATTCCGGTGGTGGCTAGCGGCGGGGTCGGAAATCTCGATCATATGGTCGAAGGCGTGATCAAGGGCGGAGCCAATGCCGTGCTCGCTGCCTCGATTTTCCATTTTGGACAGCACAGTATATCCGAAGCGCATGATGCGCTGCGTGCTGCAGGACTGCCGGCTCGCCATAACAGTTAAGAGATAGTCTGAAGTTGGTTCAAACTGAGACAGTCTGAAAAAAGACTTTGTTAACCATCTATTTTTACAAAATATTAATCTCGTTTTCGTATTAACGGTTTTTAAACCATTTGCCTGCTGATCGCAGTCAATGGTCTGTTTGAAACGGAAAAGCCCGCTCGGATAATGAGGATTGGGCAGGTGAGGGATTAGATGACAATTACTCGTACAATATTGATTGGCACCATATCAGCTTTGGCGATGGCAGCCGTTCCGGCGCACGCCATTTATCCGATCCAGTCTGGCGACGCGCAATCGCAGGGTGGAAAACGCAGCGGCTCCAGCGGAGGCAAAGGCGGATCATCAGGTTTCGGCGGCAGCTCTGGCAGTTTCAGCTCGACCAGCACCGGCGGATCGACTTCGACATCATCTGGTGGTTCTTCAACCAGCGGCGGTTCAACGTCGACCTCAACTGGCGGCGGAACCACTTCTGGTTCGACCGGTGGTTCAACATCCACTTCGAGCGGCAATTTCTCCAGCACATCGACAGGCGGATCGACCTCCACCTCTTCGGGTGCGATATCGACTTCGTCAGGCGGCGTTTCGACATCTACGGGGGGTGTATCAACTTCAACCGGCGGTGTTTCAACGTCTACCGGCGGCGTGTCGACCTCAACCGGTGGCTCATCCAGCTTTGGCGGGTCGAGTAGTTCTTCGAGTTCCAGCAGTTCTTCGTCCAGCAGCTCGTCCAGTAGCAGTTCTTCCAGTTATGGTGGATCAACGGGCGGGCATCCCGGCGGTTCGACCGGTGGAACACCTGTTCCGGAACCGGGCGTCATGATCCTTTTCGGGCTAGGTGCGGGCGGTCTCGCTGCCGGGCGTTTGATGCGGCGGCGCAAGAACAAGCAATCGGACTGACCGTTTCGAGCTCTATAGACTTTCAGGAAGGGGGCCGCGCGGCCTCCTTTTTGATTCTGATGTAGCGTGAGTACATGTCCCATTATGAGACAATTGCGGCGATGGTTAATGTCGGTTTAACTTACAATTTTGGCATAGGCGAAAATCTGTTAACCACTAAGACAGTTGGCTACCGCAGATCCCGGGCTTTTGGCAGGAGATTTGCTTAACTTGTCTATCAACTGTTTTTGATTTTCCGCCATACCCCGGGGGCAAGTATGAAATTGACGAAACTAACCATATTAGCTGGCGCGGCCGCAATGATCTTGGCCGTCAGCCCCGCGGAAGCGTTAGGGTATATCGATGGCGAAGGCGAGCATGAGGCATCAACGAGTTTGACCAGCTCTGCTGAAACCTTATCAACCAGTTCTTCTCCCAACAGTTCTTCATCAGCTGGCATAAAGATTCCGGAACCATCCAATATATTCATGCTGGCATTAGGCATTGCTGGCCTTGTTGCGGGGCGTTACGCGGCGCGAAAAAGGCGCGATAGGTTTTAACAGTTCGTCACCATTGGCGCGCAGATCCTGGATCTTGCTGCGCCATGAAAGGGCCGTCATCGGGGGATTAGACGGCCCTTTCCTTTTGGATAATCGGCATCAGCATGCTGCAAAGGCTTGACGCCTGTCCCCTTGCTCGCGCAAACGAGCGCTCATGACTGATATTTTGCAAAAGCTGGAAGCCACCATTCGCCAGCGCCGCGATGCTGATCCGGCAAGTAGCTATGTTGCCAGCCTGCACGCAAAAGGCCGTGCCAAAATGGCTGAAAAGCTGGGCGAGGAAGCGGTCGAAGCGGTTATCGCAGCGGTGCAGGACGACAAGGCGGAGATGACAGGAGAAGCGGCGGATGTGCTGTTTCATCTGATGGTGTTGCTCGCCGATATGGACTTGTCAATTGATGATGTGCTGGCCGAACTGGCGCGCCGTGAAGGTCTGTCAGGCATAGCTGAAAAAGCCTCAAGAAAGGATTGATCCATGGCGATTAATGCAACCGAGCCTTATGATGATGACAATATTTTCGCCAAAATCCTGCGCGGGGAGATACCCAACAAGACGGTTTACGAGGATGACCATGTTCTCGCCTTTCACGATATCAATCCACAGGCGCCGCATCACATTTTGGTAATTCCAAAGGGCAAATATGTCAGTTGGGATGATTTTTCAGCAAAGGCCAGTGAGGCGGAAATCGCTGGCTTTGTCCGCGGTGTCGGTCATGTCGCCCGGGAAGCCGGGATGGTCGAGCCGGGCTATCGGTTGCTCGCCAATATCGGACATGACGGGCATCAGGAAGTGCCACATCTCCATGTGCATATATTCGCCGGAAAACCACTTGGCCCGATGTTGATGAGGCGCTAGACACAAGAGAAACCAAGCCGCTTGAACAGCGCACAGAGTATTTAGGGGAGTTTCGGATATGGCAGGATCAGCAGCACCGGGTGGAGAAGGCTGGTCGTCGAGATGGGCCTTTGTGCTCGCGGCGGTCGGTGCAGCAGTCGGCCTCGGCAACATCTGGCGGTTTCCTACCCTGGCAGGGGAAAATGGCGGCGGAGCTTTTGTGCTCGTCTATATCGGATGCATTGTTTTGATCGGCCTGCCGATGGTGCTTTCCGAGATTTTAATCGGTCGCCATGGACGTAGCGATGCATTTCATAGTGTGGTCAAAGTCGCGGAAGATTCGAATGTCAGCAAAAACTGGGGCATATTTGGCGGTATCGGAATTCTCAGCGCTTTCCTGATTCTGACATTCTATAGCGTCGTTGCGGGCTGGGTACTTTACTATGTCGGAGTGATGGGCAGCGATTTTCTGGGCGCGCTCTTTTCCGGCGACCCGTTTGCCGGCGCGCTCGCATCTGAAAATCCGGAGTCCATACCGGGAAGAATGACCGATCTTTTCGGCAATATCCCGATGCTGCTGGGTATGCACACTCTGTTCATGATATTGACGATCTGGATCGTTGCACGCGGCGTCACGGATGGAATTGAAAAAGCGGCAACTTATTTGATGCCGACATTTTTCGTTCTGTTGGTGCTGATCACGCTTTATGGTGCCTTTACCGGTGAATTTGCCAAAGCCCTGGCCTTTCTGTTCACTCCGGATTTCAGCAAACTGACACCCTCCGTTATCAACGATGCGCTCGGACAAGCCCTGTTCTCGATGAGTGTCGCGTCCGCAGCCCTGATCACCTACGGCGGATACGTGTCCAAGGAAACCAGGCTGGCCCCGACCGCCGGCATGATTGCCTTTGCAGATACCGGCGTTGCCCTGCTCGCGGGCTTGATGATCTTCCCGATTGTCTTTGCAGTGGGCCTGGACGCCGCTGCTGGGCCGACGCTGGTTTTCCAATCACTACCAATTGCTTTCCACACCATGCCAGCCGGTTCTTTGGTCGGGCTGTTATTCTTCGTTCTGATCTTCTTTGCTGCCCTGACCAGCTCAATTTCCCTGCTGGAAGGGGTGGTCGCCTGGGCAATGCGCAGATTTGAGTGGAGCCGCGCCACCACGGCTTGGCTATTTGGCGGATTTGTATTCCTTATCGGAGTGGCCTGTGCACTGTCTCTCAATGTCTGGAGCGATGTCCGGTTGCTTGGTTTCTGGCCGATGTTCGAGGAAAAGAATATTTTCGATACGATTGATGACCTTGTTTCCAAAATATTGTTGCCGACGACGGCCTTTCTGACGGCGGTATTCATCGGCTGGCGTGCGGACAAAAAGCTGGTTGAGGCGGAAACGGGACTGGAAGGTTCCCTGTTCGGAATCTACCGCTTCCTGGTGGCGTGGTTGGCTCCGATCGGCGTGCTGTTGATTTTTGTCTTCGCGGTGTTTCCGAACCTGGTCGGTCAAGGATAGGCAGTGGCTGGCGCAAAAGTATCAAAATGCCCGGTATGCCGCAAGCCGAAGTCGGCGGATTTCGCGCCGTTCTGTAGTGCAGGCTGCAAAGATCGCGATTTGCTCCAATGGCTGGGCGAGGGGTATAAAGTCCCCGGACCGCCGGTTTCACCCGATCAACTGGCCGATCATTTTGCCGGAGAATCAGGCTGTGACGGAGAGTCCTGAACCAGTGCAATAAAACCGCCATTTTTGGGGTGGACAAGCCATGCAAGCCCCGACTATAGCGACGCTTCCAATTCGGCGGGAACAACATCCCGCCCGTTGCCCGAATAGCTCAGTTGGTAGAGCAAGCGACTGAAAATCGCTGTGTCGGTGGTTCGAATCCGCCTTCGGGCACCACTTTTTTCCTAAGTTTTCGGTGTCTCTAAGCTCAGCGCATTTGCGTAAAATTTTCCCCTATAATTCCGTGGTTTAGCCCGTTGAATCGGTGTTACTCCGTGACCAGGGACCATTTGTCAGCTGCCGGATCGGACCAGCCTTCCAGCCACTCCGGCCTTGAGTAAAGGGAGTACCACTGTTGTGGGACAGTGCTCCCCTGCCTTACCGGTCCGCTCTACGCGTTTGCGAAACCGCTCGATCAGCGATGCCAGCGAGGCTAGTGAGATAGGGCGACAAATAAGATACAGGAACGGATGCCGGCTTAGCTGATCCGGGTGGCTGGCACTGCCTTACCCCAACCCCTAGAATTTCAATCAGATGCATTCGCTCTGACAACACCCTTGAGGCAGCGCCATCAAAACTTGATCCGCACCCCGGCCTGCCCACCGTAGCTCATATAGCCTTCTGAGACGTCGGCCTGCGCTTCGATAAAGCCGCTGAGCGGGCCGTTGCCGAACAATGTCATGCCCGTCTCGATCCGGCCATATGTACCAATCTCGTTGTTGGTCAGCGCGATTGCATCTGGGCCGAAGGAGAAGCTGACCGGAGCGCCACCTTCGAATTCATGAACGACACTGGCGCCAAGGTAATACCCAATCCCTGTGCCATTGGTGCGCTGGCTCTTGCCTCCCAGGCGCAGGCCAGCAATGCCGCGCAGGCCGTCAATATTGCCAAAGTCAAAGCGGATATCCTCTATCACTATGTCATCCAGACTGGTTTCCTGATAATCGAGGCTTACCTGTGGCTCGATAAAGAAGCCATCATTGCCAAACCGGTATCCGACCTGGGCGTGAATTCCCAACGCATCACCATCGGCTTCTCCCCGGAAACCACCAGCGCGCGGATCATTCAAATTGCCGCTGATCATATCGTATTTGATCAGTCCATCGGCGTAGAAGCCGCCTGAACTATATGATGCTGACAGACCGATATTGAACACTTCAAACCGTGCGCTATTCCCGCGTGAAGCAAAGCGAATGTTCGAGCTGAGATAGCCAGAAGTAATGCCAGCCGCGAAGCCGTCACCCGCGTCAGACGCCAGGTCATAGCCAATCTGGAAGCCGAAAAAATCTTGGCTGTAATCGAGATCATTTGCGGTTGGCAACATCAAGCCAGTGCCCATGGTATCATCTTCGCGATTGGCGACATTGCCATAGAAGGTGAGCCAATGCGGCGAGGCGTTCTCGGCGTCGAATCTGGTGCTCGCACGGTGCTGAGCCCAGGCATCGGTGCTGCGATACCACAGCGATTGCGCGCCTTCAGCAAGCTTGGCACCTTCCGCCACGGACGATGTGAAGCGGCGGGAGATGAGATAGTCATTGTTCGCCGCATCAAAGGTCAGATCAAGCGCAACAAACGGCGTGAAACTGAGCGACTGGGTCGCAAGCTCAAATGCGCCCTCAAGGCTGCCTCCAGCGGCATCGACCAGAGTGATCGTGTCGCCCAGACCTGCTCCTGCAGAAACATCATTGATGAGAATACTGGTGGTGCCGCTTGCCGCGCCGCCAATGATCAGCTGATCCGCCGTACCGGCAAAGTCGACATCGAGCGCCAGCGTGCCATCTACGCCGACAAAGTCGCCATCAATGGTGAGGCTGCCCGACGCAGCCTGACCGACCAGGGTGATAAGCCCAGCGCTCCTGAACGTTTCAATACCAATTAGTGATGTCGCCGCCTCGGCAACAACCGTGCCGCCAGCCAGGTTTTCAAACATATCCGCGCCCGCGCCAAAGTCGCTGGTGCCGCGCACTTGGAACAGGCCAGAGTTTGTAAAGCTGTCATCACCACCAACAAACTGAACAGGGCCCGCAACCGTACCGCTGTTTGTAAGCGTGATCGGGCCGGTGTTTGCGCCGCTCGCGATGAAGGCGAAGGTTCCGCCAGACAAAGCGCCACTATTGTTGACCGAAACCGCTCCGCCCTGGGTCGAGACGTCGAAACCATTAACCGCGCCAAACGTCATACCCGTGAGACCTGCGGTGACGGTTCCAGCGCCATCCACGGTAGCTGCAATCCCGGCGAGCGAGCCCATGACGTCGCCAACACCGGTGATCAGAATATCACCGCCCGCGCCGCCAGTGGCATCAGCCAGAATGCCATTGCCGCCAATTCCGGTGATTGCGTCAACATCGCGCACAGTGATGGCGCCGCCGCTGGAGGCAAGCTCCAAGCCGTCGCCCGCATTGCCTTGGATGAGGTCAATATTGTCGACAGTCAGATCGCCGCCAGTCGAAACCAGCATCATGCCATCCGCAGCGCCGGTAATAGTGCCCGAGCTGCCCTGAACCGTGATATTGCCGCTCGTGCTTGAAGCGGAGAGGCCGGTCATAGAGGTACCCGTAACCAAGGCGGTAGAGGACAGGGTGATCAGAGTGTCGCCCGTTGTCGCGGTTGACATAATACCAACCCTACCCTGGATGACACCGACATCAAGAGTAATATCACCGGCGGTGTTTTGGCGCGCCATGATGCCAATATCCGAACCGTTGATAGCACCAGCCGTCGTATCGATCACAATGTCCGCATCGTTCGTGTTCTGCGTCGCCGCAATACCAGCGGAGCTTTGGCTGGATACATTTCTTGTAGTGATTGTCAGTGGGCCGCTGCCTTCGCTGAAGGCTGCAATGCCTTCGCGTTCCGCCGAGACCGCACCAAGCGAGGTATCGATATTCACGTCAGCTCCAGCGGTGCTGTTGGTCACAAGAATACCGGTTCCGCCGCCAGCGGTTACGTTGCCTGTCGATAGGGAGACCGCACCCGCGCCGGAATTGATGGCGGAGATTCCATTGCTATTGCCGCTGATCATGCCTGTCATGGTGTCAATAATCAGATCGCCAAGCGCGAAGCTATCAAGCGTCGCACGGATTGCAGAACTGCTTGTCCCTGTCACATCCGCGGTGGTGATGGAAAGGCCGCCGGTGCCGCCATTGAGCGCGTAGATACCGCGCTCACCCGTGACAGTGCCCGTTGTCGTTATTGAAAGGTCAGTTCCAACCGCAGATGGCGCGCCCAAACTGCGGCCATTTCTCGCAAAGATGCCAGTAGAGTTCGTGCCAATAGCCGAATTGGCGTTGATCGTCAGCGCGCCCGTTCCATCATTGACCGCATCAATCCCGGTGTTGAGGCCGGAGACAAGGCCCTGGGTCGTAATCGTGAGGCTGCTGCCAGAACCGTTTGCAAAGATCCCAGCGTTTGCTGTCGCAATGACATCGCCTGAAACGTTGATCGATTGAGCACCGGCCCCATACTGCCGGGTTAGAATGCCGTAGCTCGACCCGTTCACAGCATTCGCGGCGATCGTTAGATCGCCGGTGCCGAGTTGGCGCGCATAAATGCCTCGGATTCCGCCGCTGACACTGCCTGCACTGCTGTCAATGATCAGGTCTGTGCCGTAGTTCGCGGCATAAACACCATTCTGGTTGGTGCCGGCGACATCAGCCGTCGAAATCGAGAGAACGCCTAGGCCAAAGTTATTGGCCCTGATGCCGTCGCTACCACCAGTGACGCTGCCCGCGCTGCTGTCGATCGTCAGGTCAGTGCCAGCATTGCTCACTAAGATGCCATAACTGCCCTGGCCGGTAACATCAGCAGTGGTGATCGAAACTTCACCCGTTCCACTGTGATCGGCAAAAATTCCGAAGGCACTGGCAACCACCGTCCCGGCGCTGCTGTCAATTATGAGATCAGAGCCGGTGCTGGAGGCAGCGATACCGGATTGAAAGATCAATGGCGCTCCAACTGTCGTTGCGCTCACATCGCCCGTCGTGATTGTGGTGCTTCCGCTGCCAGTATTGGTCGCCAGAATACCGCTGGACAAAGTGGCTGTGACGGCACCGCCGGTGCTGTCTACTATGATGTTACCCAAACCGTTGGTGGTGGCATATATTCCCAGTTCACCAGTCACTGCACCATTGGTTGCGAGACTGCCAATGTTGATATCTCCGCCATTCGCTCTGGCAGTGATTCCCCGATCATTGATTGAGGTGATATCCCCTACAAGTCCGCTGCCCTGGATCGAGATGTTACCGCCATCTGACACGGCCAGAATTCCGTCTCTACCCGTGCCGGTGATCGCATCAACCGCGGTGACCATGATGTCGCCGCCAGCAGAGTACAAGTTCAACCCTTCGCCCATCTGGCCGGTTACACTGTCGAGATTGTCGACGGTGATATCGCCGCCCATTGATCGTAAATAGATGCCGACAGTGGCACCAATTACATCGCCAGAACTGCCCTGAACGGTGATCGCGCCGCCCGTGGATCGCGCATTGATACCTTCGCCGCTGGTGCCGGTGACCACAGCGGTTGAGGCAAGCGTGATTGTGGTCGCGCCGCTTGTTGCATCGGCATCAATACCCACGTCACCCGTGACTTCATTCACATTGATGGAGAGCGCCCCCACACCCTGTTGATTTGCAGAAATGCCATCACTGGAACTACCACCAGATACAGAACCAGTAGAGCTGATCGAGAGATCGCCCATGCTGGTAGCCCGGTTGATTGCAAAAATGCCAAGTCCAATCCCGTTACCGTCTGCATCTCCAACTACATTGGCCACATCAATGGTAAGGGCGCCAGCGCCGAAGTTATCGGCACTGATACCAGTGGAACCACCAGAGACCATACCGGTTGAGGTGATTGAGAGGCCACCCATGCTGGCAGCCGTGGCGACCGCAAAGATGCCTGTCCCGCCACCCGTACCGTTTGTGTCCGCAATGACATCAGCTGCATCAATGGTAAGCGCACCTGCGCCAAAATGAGAGGCAGAGATTCCCGCACTAGCGGCTGAGACGATGCCTGCACTGCTGTCGATGCTCAGATCAGCACCGAAATTTCGCACGACAATACCGATGCTGCTTCCACCGGTTACATCCGCCGTTGTGATGGAAAGATCGCCAGAGCCATAATTGCGCGCGTCAATGCCACCATTCCCCCCAGTCACAGCGCCAAGCGTGCTGTCAATCGTCAGGGAGGTGCCAGAGTTTTCCGCGCTAATCCCTTCGTTAGACGTTCCCGTAACGTCGGCCGTGGTGATCTCCAGAGCGCCAAAGCCGCGATTGTCAGCAAAGATACCATAGTTCGCCCCGGTGACCGCACCGGCGCTGCTATCAATGGCCAGATCGGTGCCCAAATTGGAGGCAAAAATGCCATCATCACCATCACCGGTCACATCAGCCGTGGTGATCGCCAGAGCGCCAAAGCCACGATTGTCAGCAAGGATACCATAATTCGCCCCCGTTACCGCACCGGCGCTGCTGTCGACCCTCAGATCAGTGCCGAAACTAAAGGCAAAAATGCCATCATCACCATCGCCGTTTGCGCCAGCGGTGGTGATCGTCAGTGCACCACTGCCACTGTTGACTGCACGAACGCCATCACCGGCCCCAGAGACCGTCCCGGCGCTGCTATCGATGGAAAGGCTGGTGCCACTGGCGTTAAAGGCATCAATACCGCCGCCATTGCCACCCGTCACGTCAGCTGTGGTGATCGTCAACGCACCGCTGCCAGAATTGGTGGTACGAATGCCACTATTATATCCGTAGACCGTCCCAGCGCTGCTGTTGATCGTCAGATCAGTCCCGACACGGTTATTAGCGTTGATAGCATCTCCGGTAAGGCCCATTACATTGGCGGTGGTGATCCTCAGCGCGCCATAGCCATCATGATCGGCCCGAATGCCAGTGCTTCGTCCGCTAACACTGCCCGCGCTGCTATCAATCGTCAGGTCGCTGGTATAATTGCCGTTATCGACAAAGATTCCGTCGCCAAGGATTGAAGTAACATTGCCCGTTGTAATCGATGTTGCACCAGCGCCATTGCTAGTCGCAAAAATGCCATTATTTCTGCCGCCTACAAGGGCGCCGGAACTGTCGATGGTGATCGAGCCGCCGCCACCAGTGTTGGCAAAGATGCCATTATCCGATCCGCCGATGTTCCCATTGCCGGTGATGGTGATTGCGCCACCGGTACCGCCCGCGGCATTGGCATTGATGCCATCACCGACAGTACCTTCGATCCCGCCGACCAGGCCGTTGCCGGTGATGGTAATATCGCCGCCATCGCTATCAGCCAGAATGCCAAAGCCGCCGGTACCAAGCACAGTATCCACCGCATTCACATTGATCGCACCGCCCGCTGAACCAAGGTCGAGGCCATCACCAGCCTGGCCTGTCACGCTGTCGAGATTATCGACCATGATATCCGCGTCCATCGTGCTGATAGCGATACCATCGGTCCCGCCGGTGACATTGCCGGAGCTGCCCTGAACCGTAATATCCGCCATCATGCCTGTTGAAGCGGACAATATGCCCTCTGCCGCTGTGCCGCTCACATCTGCGGTTGAGGACAGCGTGATCGTCGTTGTGCCATCACCTGCGAATGTCCTAATCCCGATACCCGCACCCGTCACATCATCAACGCTCAGCGATATAGCGCCCGCGCCCGAATCTCTTGCATATATGCCCTCGGTACCACCGCTGACGCTGCCCGCGCTGCTATCAATCGTGATGCCGCCACCGTTGGTCCCCGCAATTATGCCGTTAATGCCTGTGCCGTTCACATCCGCGCTCGTCACCGATATCGCACCTGCGCCCATATCTATTGCAAATATGCCAAACGAGGCTCCGCTAACGGAGCCTGCGCTACTGTCCACCGTGATGCCGCCACTGTTGGACCTCGCATCTATGCCGCCACCACCGAGGCCGGCGACATCGGCGCTGGTCACCAATAAAGCGCCTGTGCCGAACTCTTGAGCAAATATGCCTCTGCGACCACCACTGACGCTGCCCGCGCTGCTGTCAATCGTGATGCCGCCACCGGAAGCTACCACGTTTATGCCATCACCACTGACGCCGGTGACATCGGCACTAGTCACCGATAAAGCGCCTGTGCCGAAATCTGCTGCCACTATGCCGATGCGACCACCGCTAACGCTGCCTGCGCTGCTGTCAATCGTGATGCCGCCGCCGATGCTCCTTGCAGATATACCATCCGCATTGACACTGGATACACGGCCAATGGCCGCTGCATCACCAATATTGATCGCGCCGCCAGAGCTGAATGCAATAATGCCAGCACCATTGGCTCCGAAAAATGTGGTGGCGCCAACCGTGATATCACCCATGCCGGTGCCGGTGATGCCGCCCACTGTGCCGCTGCCTTGAATAGAGATATCGCCTGCGCCGCTATTCGCGAAAATACCATTGCCGCCCGTGCCTGTGATCGTATCGACCGCATTAACAGTGATCGCACCGCCAGCCGAGCCAAGATCCAGACCATCGCCCGCCTGACCCGTCACGCTGTCGAGATTATCGACCAGGATATCACCGCCCATAGAACGAGTAAAAATACCATCCGTTGCGCCCACCACATCGCCCGACATGCCCTGCACCGTAATCGCACCGCCGGTTGACCGCGCGTCAATGCCGTATCCAGTCGAACCGGTAACTGTTGCGGTAGAGGCAAGCGTGATGATGGTATCGTCGCTTGTCGCATCGCTATCAATGCCCACACCGCCCATCACCTGATCAACAGTTATGCGGAGCGTGCCAGAACCAATATTGGTCGCGGAAATCCCCCGCATCCCTCCTGATACAGCGCCAGCAATGCTATCAATCGTCAGGTCACTGCCCAAATTGATAGCATAAATCCCGTCATTTGCCGCGCCATCAACACCGGCCGCGGTGATCGACAGCACACCATATCCTTCATTTCTCGCGAAGATACCATCTGTCCCTCCCGACACAGCTCCAGCGCTGCTATCAATAGTCAGCGAATCGGTAGCATTGCTGTTCCGAGCCAAAATACCCCGATCAGTCGTACCGCTCACATTCCCGCCGGTTGTGATCGACGTTGAACCCGTGGGTGCAAAATTCCCAGCGTAGATGCCACGCAGTTCGCCATTTATGGTGCTGGTCCCACCGCTTTGAGAAACCGATAAATCGCCGCCAAATTCAAAAATATTAAGCCCACTTACGTTGACGCCAGTGGCATCAACCTCAAATCCATCTTCAATCGTAATGATCGCATTGAAGCCGGTTATATCCTGCTGCGTCGCGGCAGGAGCGCCATTGTCCTGGCATTCAAAAACTCCGGGAGAAACCTGAATACATGCATCCTGTGCCAGCGCCGGTCCGCCCGATGCGATCAGCGCTATGGGGGCAACCGTCAGGCCAAGTAGCGCCTTTGCCCATCCCAGACCGCTTGCTACTGATGACGATGGATCGGCAGCATGTGCGGGGGTGGGAAGCATCTGGGCCCGACCCTGATGCGGGGAATAGCTTGCGGCCTTCCCCTGATATTTGGTCATTCGGCCGCCGCGCACCATGCCAAAGCCAAACCAGCTGCACCGGACCTGTTCATTCTCACCGAGAATATCAGTGATTGCTTCACCGTCAGTTTTACGCACAAGATCAGTCATATTGCCCCATAAGACCCCGCCGGGTCGCAATTTAAATCTGCCTGTGGATATGTGTGGAGCCGCTTTGCCTCAAGCTTGCCCCCAAAAAACCCCGTTTTGATCTTTCCCCTATGAGTTACACCCGGTATTAGTTCGTTTACGCAGGGAGAATATGAGAGTTTGGCCTTTCGACAGCCGATGTCATAACCAACCGAATTGCTTCAGGGGGAAAGCCGCTTGATCTATAAATTTAGTGTGTTCGCCTATGATAGCGACCGGTTTGAACTGACCGACACGAGCGGCGAGGAAGTCCCCCTGCAGCCGATGACGAAGGAACTTCTATACCTGTTCCTTCAAGCGGGCGTGGGGCAGCTACTGACCAAGGGCAAAATCATTGAGCAGCTATGGCAAGGTCGGCAGGTTTCAAACGCTGCACTGCTCAGCCAGATCAAGACTTTACGTGCGGCGCTGAACGATACGGAAAAACCTCGCCAGATCATCGCCACCGTCCATGCCAAGGGTTGGCGGCTCATCCCTGAGGTGGAAATGGTGCGCAAACACTCGGTGGCTGCAACGCCTGTTGCTGATGTGGAAGCACCCAGCTCCGAGCTAGTTGGCGAGAAGCCATCGATTGCCGTGCTACCGTTCAGAATCATCGGCGACGCGCGCTCGCCCAACGCATCCTTTGCCGAAGCCTTGCCAGATGATATCATTTCCGCGTTGGCGCGACTGCATATGCTGCGCGTGATTGCACGCGGCACCAGCTTCCAGTTTGGCAACGGCAATATCGCCCCGTCAAAGCTGCGCACGGCGCTGGGCGTCGATTATTGCGTCAGCGGCGCGATCGAGCTGGGCGGAGATAATCTTGTCGTTCTGATCGAACTCGCGGATACACGTGATGACAGTGTCGTCTGGTCTGAACGGTTTGAATTTGATCCGCGTGCTGTCCACGAAATCAGGGAGCATGCAGTCGGGCGTGTGGTGCATGAGGTTGAACGGCAAATCCCGCGCAATGAAGCAGAACGATTACGGATTTCAGCGTCAAAGGATCTGACCGCGTGGCAGGCCTTCCACATGGGGTCATCGCTGATTTACCGCCGAGGGATAAGCAATATCGAGCGCGCGCAGGCTTATTTTACTCGCGCTGTATCCATCGATCCGGATTTCGCTCGGGCACATGCCGCATTGTCCCACACTTATTGGTGGCTGCTGCTCCAGCGGACATTGCATGATCCGGGCGATGCGCCGCAGTTAATGCGCCAGTCGGCTGAGGCAGCAGTCGATGCCGATCCGGATGACCCGTCGGCAAACTTGGCGATGGGCAAGGCACTATCGCTCGGCACCCAGCCCGACCAGGCACCGGAATGGCTGGAACGCGCGATTGATCTTTCACCCAGCTATGCAATGGGCCACACGCAGGTAGCGGCCTATCACGCCTTTGCCGGGCCCTATGAGGACGCGATGGAGCATGGCGCGTTGGCGCTGAAGCTGAGCCCGCGTGATCCGATGCGTTACAGCACATATGCCGCGCACGCGATTGCGCAATTCAATCTCGGCGATATTCAAGCAGCGGCAGAGTGGGGGCGCCGCGCACAAAGCGTACCACATGAAGACTTGATGATAATGGTCACCGCGCTTTGCGCAGTATTTTTGGCCGGAGACAAGCAGGAAGCAGCACAGATCGCTGGCAAGATTCGCAGTGTCTTTCCGACCGTCACCATCTCCGGGATTGAACGCTCAAACCCTGCCATGGGCGATCAGGTGCGCCCGGTCGTCCAGGCAATCCTTAGCGCAAATGGATTTCACTAGGCCGTCTTAGTGACCTATGCGTTCACCATTGCGGGCAATCGATCAGGTCAGCCTACTGCTCGATAGTGATAAGTGTCCCGGCATCGGTCGAGCTTGGTGAGACGGTCATCGGGCAGCTGAACCCTTCGATCAACTCAACATCATACAGCTCGCCAATATCACCATCAATCCGGAACCAATCGACGCAGGTGCCCGATTGCAGATCAATCACCTGAACCCCGCACCACGGCTCGCTATCGGCATCTTTCAAGCGTTGATCGAGCTCAAGCCCCTCAAACCTTTGATAGCGCGGCCGCGACAGGCCGACAAACGCCAACCCTCCATGGAACGAGAGACCTCGCAAAAAGCCAGGACAGAAGGTCAGCGGTTTGAACGTGCCCATCTTAGTTTTACCATTTGGCAGCTCGACATGGCCCAGTTCGCCCGTGCCCGAATTCAACACCCACAGTTTGCCATCATGCCAGCGCGGCGAGTGCGGCATGGATAGTCCTTCGCAGATAACAGTCTTCTTCTCAACATCGATCACCACGCCGCCATCGCCGCGGCGATCGCGCCAGCCATCGATTGTGTCGGACTTAGAAACGGCGGTGACATAGGCGGGCTTGCCATCGCGCATCGCCAGACCGTTTAAGTGGCAGCGATCCTCATCCACAATGTCGCTGATGAAAGGTGGTCGCCAAACGGGTTTGAATGAATGTCGCTGCGAGACGGTGGCCAAGCAATTGTAGCGCGTGTTGACGAACACCAGCTTGCCATCCTTCTGCACGCCGACATCATGCGCATCGAGCTGACCAGTGGTGTAGATGGTGCGCGGCATGAAGCAGGCGTCATAGGTCTGATTGATCCGCTGGTCCGCATCCAGCACATTTTCCAGCCGCATCACCTGCGCGCCCGCTGTCAGCACCAGGCGCCCCGGCCCATCTGCACATAGTCCCATCGGCTTAGGCATGCCCGACTGGTGCAGCTGCGGATTGCCTTGAGACCCGCTGCCCAGCATGTAGAGAAAGCCGGACTGATAAGAAGTGAAAGCGAGTGCGGCCTTGAGCTCAGCCAGCCGCGCAATAATCCCGCCTGACAGCGAGTAGGAAACCTTGGGCGGTGCCGCACCAACCTGGCTTGCTGCGACCTGTTGTCCTTGGCCCGTCATTCAATTCCGCCCTGTATATATAGTGGTCAATTGGTAGTCTCAGCGATAACTGGCCGATAAATTTAGTGCTGTAAAGACTGGCTGTGTTGGCGTTCAAAATACCGGTTCCATAAAACCGCCCCATTTCGAAGAGTGCACGAGCACGACTGCGTTGCTGGCGATCGAGAAGGAACCGGATTGCCAAATCTGCTTCTGGTTGAAGGGATGTTGGGGCCGATCTTGGCGACGCAGTTCCATGGCACGCGGTTTTCAGCTGCAGGATCAAGTTGTGAATATGTCATCTTCATTCTTGGAGGCCGGAATGTCCGCGGAGAATGTCGGCTTTCGAGAACCAAAATATTGGGAGTTAATGTCTTGGATTGGGGCACAAAGCCGACTTCAGGGAACGGTTGATAATTACTCTTATGTTGAAAGGGTGGGCGCTGGGGTCGGCTTTGTCCCGAAAGCGGACATTCGTTTTGAAAACACTTTTTACCTGTTTGAGACTGAGGTACGATTTCGTACTCACAATCTTTACCAAATCGGTCTCGGCAGTTGAACCACTGTTTTGAGTGCGGCTAACTCATTTCTGATATCAAAGATCGGGTCACTTTCCAAATAAGAATCATCTTTCAGAATCATGGATGTGGCCAGAATCTGATACTTATGAGCCTTTGCGTTGACGTTAACATGTCAGGATGCATGACTCGAGACTGATGCTCCGCGATTCTTCCGTAGGCTGGCTCGTCCCTAGATTATGGATCATCACTCGGTGGCTCAAAGGATTTTGGCAAAGCCAGCGGTGCCAGCAGTTGGACGGCTTCCTTTTTCATAAGATGTTTCAGGTGTCGCAGCTTCCAAAAGTTTCTGCTTGTCCGGTTCGTCTTTCAGTATTGCAGTCAGAGTTCTGACGCACAAGCGCGCGGTGTCATCGGCCAGTTCATACCAGATTTGCTTTCCATCCCGGCGCGTTTTTACAATTTCAGCGCGCCGGAGCGCCGCCAATTGCTGACTCAACGCCGGTTGTCCGATGCCCGTTGCATCGTCGATGTCACTGACCGTGCTCTCTCCGCCTGCAAGAAATGACAGGATCATCAATCGCTGGGGCTGCGCATAGACTTTCAATTTCTCGCTTGCGCGATCGGCTAGTTCTCGACTTTCGAAGAGGGCGGTCATTTCGGTGTCACCTTCCTGCAGAACCAGTCTTCACCATCGTCAATATCCGTAATCGAGGCCGGCGGCACGGCAAGAAGATCATCGCCAGGCTGCCAGCCTTCGGGGGTAAGAGCTTTCCCGTCTGCAACCGTTTGCAAAGCGGTGAGCAGGCGGATCATTTCATCGACCGATCGCCCGACATTATAAGGATAGCAGGTTGTCGCCCGAATAATCCCTTCCGGATCAATAAAATAGCTGGTCCGCATGGCGGTGGAGTCGGTTGCGTTCTCGTCAATCATCCCAAAGGCTTTGCCGACAGCCATGCTGGGGTCTTCAACAATCGGAAAGGATATTTCCGCCCCGTATTGTTCCTGAATGACGCGAACCCAAGCGAGATGCGAGTATAGACTGTCAACCGATAGACCAACCAGAGCGCAATCCAGTTTTTCAAAGGCGTCGGCCTTGCGCGCGAGCGCAACAAATTCGGTTGTACATACGGGCGTAAAATCAGCCGGATGGGAGAAGAAAATCAACCAGCGACCACGATAATCGGACAGCTTGATCGGGCCATGTGTGGTGCGTGCCTCAAAGTCCGGTATCTTATCGCCAACGCGCAGCATTGCTGGGTTATTTGATTGTTCTTCTGTCATCAAGTCTTCCTCTGGCACCCGTTTGGCATTGCGGTCCTATTGACGCAACACGTATAGTGTATTACATGATTTATGTAAATATGAATATAAGAGGATATCCCATGACCGACCCAGTACTTACCCATGCGTCGAATCAAGTGTCTTCGGCGCAACGGAACATCCCGATTATCAAGGCATTTTTTGACGAACCGACCTTCACGGTCACTTATGTCGTCCACGACGAAGAGACGAAAAAGGCAGCGGTCGTTGACAGTGTTTTCGACTTTGATCCCGCGTCAGGGCGAACGTCTTTCGATTCAGCTGACCAGGTGATCGACTATGTGAAAGAGCAACGCCTGGAGATCGAATGGCTTCTGGAAACGCATGCCCATGCGGATCATCTTTCGGCCGCGCCCTATCTACAGGAAAAATTGGGCGGCAAAATTGCCATTGGCGAGCATATCGTCACGGTTCAGCAGGTCTTCGGAAAGCTATTCAATGCCGGTACGGAATTTCAACGCGATGGGTCGGACTTTGATCATCTTTTTGCCGATGGCGACACGTTCAACATTGGCAATATTGATGTGACCGTCATGCATGTTCCCGGCCACACACCGGCTGACATAGCCTATGTGATCGGCGATGCGGTGTTTGTTGGCGATACCATGTTCATGCCGGATTACGGATCGGCACGGGCCGATTTCCCGGGCGGTGATGCGCGGCAGCTATATCGTTCGCTCCGCCGGATATTGGAGCTTCCCAAAACCACCCGTCTCTTCATGTGCCACGATTATCTACCGGAAGGGCGCGATGAATATGTCTGGGAAACTACCGTTGCCGCGCAACGAGAAGGTAATATCCATGCCCATGACGGGATAAGTGAGGATGATTTTGTCAAGATGCGAACCGCACGTGACAAAACGCTCGATATGCCGCGTCTGATCTTGCCATCGGTTCAGGTGAACATGCGTGCGGGTCATTTGCCGCCTGCCGAGGACAATGGTGTTCGCTATCTCAAACTTCCTCTGAACGGCGTCTGATGCTCGCCGCTTTCCCTCACGCGATGCCGGTTGAAGGCCTTATTGGAGGTCTGATGATCGGTATAGCTGCAGCCCTGATGCTGCTTGGCCTTGGTCGTATCGCAGGTGTCAGCGGACTTGCCGCGCGGGCGACAGGTATTGCGGACAGCGGCGCACCGCGAAACATTGCGATAGCTTTCATTGTTGGCCTGCCGCTCGGCGCGTTTTTGGTGTCCCTTGCAACCGGCGGCGTCGTAACGCGCTTTCCGCCATCGGTGATCCCGATGATTTTGGGCGGCTTGCTCGTCGGGTTCGGCACGCGACTGGGTTCGGGATGCACCAGTGGTCACGGCGTCTGCGGCATGTCGAGACTCTCGCGGCGCTCGCTGACTGCAACGGCAATTTTCATGGCCAGTGGTTTTGCCACGGTGGCGCTGATGCGCTTTGGTGGTTTGTTATGATCCGCTTTGCGATTGCACTGGTAGCTGGCAGTATATTCGGTGCCGGCCTTGCCTTTTCCGGCATGTCCGATCCTGCGCGTGTCCAGGGCTTTCTTGACCTGTTTGGTAATTGGGATCCAACGCTCGCCTTTGTGATGGGTGGAGCGATCATTCCAATGGCTATTGCATGGCTTATTCAGCGGCGGGTCGAAAAGCCATTTGCAGACACTCAATTTTCGTTGCCCGGAACAGTAAATATAGATGGCAAATTGGCGATTGGAGCGGTTCTTTTTGGCGCTGGTTGGGGCATTAGCGGCCTCTGCCCCGGCCCGGGACTGGCCGATCTGGCCATCAATCCTCTGCCTGCTTTGGCGTTCGTTATCGCCATGCAGACGGGAATGGCGGTGCACCGCGTTACCAATTGATCCATGAAAATCACCGGGAAGGATGTCTAATGGCAAGTGATGGGAAAATTACGAAATCAGGCGCAGCAAAGGAGCAAAGCAGGTTCAACATCGTCATTGTCGGTGGTGGTTCAGCGGGCATTGCGACAGCCTCAAGCATATTCAAACGCAACAAAAAAGTAAGCCTGGCAATCATAGAACCGTCTGACGTTCACTATTATCAGCCCGGCTGGACAATGGTTGGCGGCGGTATATTCTCCGTGGACTTCGCCAGGCGCGAGGAAAAACGCCTGATCCCCGGTCGTGCCAAATGGATCAAGGTCGCAGCAGAAACATTCGATCCCGACAGCAACCTTGTTGTCACCGCTGATGGTCAGCAAATTGGCTATGATGTGCTCATCGTTTGCCCGGGAATCAAATTGGATTGGAAGGCGATAGAGGGTTTGCCCGAAGCCCTGGGGAAAAACGGCGTCACGTCCAACTATCGCCATGATCTCGCGCCCTATACAAATCAGCTGGTCGAGGACCTAGCGAAGGGCCGCGCGCTCTTCACGCAGCCGCCCATGCCGATCAAATGTGCCGGCGCACCGCAAAAGGCCATGTATTTGTCCTGCAGCAGATGGGAGAAGGCGGGCATTTTGCACAATATCGATGTGCAGTTCCACAATGCCGGCTCGGTGCTATTTGGTGTGAAGGAATATGTCCCGGCACTGATGGAATATGTCGAACGCTACAATGCGCATCTGAACTTTGAATCGACGCTTGTTGCTGTTGATGGCGAGGCCAAAGTCGCGACGTTCGAACAAAAGGACGGCGATAGGACGACGCACGTACAAGAGACATTTGACATGATCCATGTCGTCCCGCCCCAATGCGCTCCCGATTTCATCCGATCAAGCCCGCTTGCCGCAGAAAACGGGTTTGTCGATGTTGATCAGATAACATTGCAGCATATAAAATATCCGAATATTTTCTCACTCGGTGATGCTTGTAGCGCGCCCAATGCCAAAACCATGGCGGCGGCGCGTAAGCAGGCGCCTGTCGTAGCGGTCAATGCGCTGGCCTCTTTGGAAGGCAAGCCGCCTGCAGCCGATTATGATGGTTATGGTAGCTGCCCGCTGACGGTGGAAAGTGGCAAGATCATTCTTGCGGAATTCGGCTATGGCGGCAAGCTGCTGCCCAGCTTTCCCACCTGGCTAATTGATGGTACGCAACCCTCCCGGCTTGCATGGTTATTGAAAGATACGATACTGCCTCCAGTCTATTGGCATGGCATGCTCAAGGGGCGTGAATGGATGGTCAAGCCGCATCAAATTGCCGCGAATTGACGTGCAGATGAATATTTCCAGATACTTCCCGATCCTCGAATGGGGGCGATCTTATAATTCCACGACCCTGACCAATGACGGGGTTGCGGCCATAATTGTCACCATCATGCTGATCCCGCAAAGTCTGGCCTACGCGATGCTGGCTGGGCTCCCGGCACAGATAGGGCTTTACGCGTCGATCATGCCGCTAATTGCCTATGCCATATTTGGCACGAGCCGAACCTTGGCTGTGGGTCCGGTTGCGGTTGTATCGCTGATGACGTTGACTGCCGCGAGTACCATCGCACCGCCGGGAAGCGCGCAGTTTATCGCGGCCGCCTTGGTGCTGGCATTGTTATCGGGTTTGTTCCTGTTGCTGATGGGACTATTCAAGCTTGGTTTTCTGGCCAATCTGCTGTCGCATCCGGTGGTATCGGGGTTTATCACCGCCAGCGGCATCATCATTGCGACCAGCCAGTTGAAATCCATTCTTGGTATCAAAGCTAGCGGCGCTGCGATGCCAGAGCTGGTTACAAGTCTTTTCGCGTCAATTGGCTCAGTGAATATCCCGACGCTTGTCATAGGTGTGCTGGCCACCGCCTTTTTGTTCTGGGTCCGCAAAGGATTAAAGCCGCTACTCATGCGTTTCGGTCTAAAGGAACGCGCGGCAGATTTGACGGCCAAAACAGGACCTATCGCCGCCGTTGCGGTGTCAACAATTGCCACTATAGCTTTGGGACTGGAAGCCAAGGGCGTGCAAGTGGTTGGCGATATTCCGCAAAGCTTGCCGCCCTTCTCGGTACCGTTGATCGATCTCGATCTATGGCAGAAGCTCGCCATTCCGGCGTTGCTACTCAGCATTATCGGCTTTGTTGAATCGGTATCGGTCGGGCAGACTCTGGCCGCAAAAAGACGCCAGCGTATCGATCCGGATCAGGAACTCGTCGGTTTGGGCGCAGCCAATGTGTCAGCCGCATTTTCCGGCGGCTATCCTGTCACCGGCGGGTTTGCTCGATCAGTGGTCAATTTTGACGCCGGTGCTGAAACGCCCGCCGCTGGGGCTTTTACCGCCATAGGCATCGCTGTTGCGGCTCTGTTTCTCACACCATTTCTGGCCTCGCTTCCGATCGCGACCCTCGCCGCAACCATCATTGTGGCCGTGCTCAGCCTGGTTGATCTGAAAACCCCGCGCACCATCTGGCTCTATTCCAGGACCGACTTTGCCGCGATGGCCGCGACGATTGGCATCACTCTGCTCGTTGGTGTTGAACCGGGCGTTATCGCGGGCGTGGCGCTCAGCCTTGCGCTATTTTTGTGGCGCAGTTCGCGGCCCCATGCCGCGATTGTCGGGCGCATGCCGGAAACAGAGCATTTCCGTAATATTGATCGCCACAAGGTGTTTACCGATCCTCGCATTTTGACGATCCGGATCGACGAAAGCCTGACCTATCTCAACGCCCGCTGGCTGGAAGAGTTCATATTGGAGCAGGTCGCAGACCATAAAGAAGTCCGTCACGTGATCCTGATGTGCTCGGCGGTTAATGCGATTGATGCATCTGCGCTGGAAAGCATCGAAGCGGTTAATCACAGACTTGCTGATGCCAATATCCGCCTGCATTTCTCCGAGGTGAAAGGACCGGTCATGGATCGACTGAAAAGATCGCATTTTCTTGACGAACTGACCGGACAAGTTTTCCTGTCCCAAAACACCGCGTACACCAAGCTGATTGCGGCCAGCAATCACCATGACGAAGCTGAGAACGGCAAAGACTTATGGAAAGAAAGAGGCTTGATATGATTGGAGATGGTCTCGCCATTATCTGGGTCAGATGCACTGTTTTGCCAGCGGGACTGTTATGAAATGAAGTTATCCGAACTTGTGCCGTCACTGACGCAAAAACATTCCGGCGTGCGCCGGGGAAACCTTAATCACGATGTTCCCGCTTCAACCTTTGTCGGCGAAAAGCAGTCGCCCGTTATCAAGCCGCTGGAGAATCTGGCTCAGATCGGTTTCTGAAAAAGCAAAACATCCCTGGCTGCGCCCCACCTTGCCATGTTTTTTGACCATCTTGTTGTCGACATACCAAGCGCCGTGGATAACGATAGCGCGTTGATAAGCCAGATCATTGCTCGGCTCCAGTCCCTTCAAACGGCGGGATCGGCCATGTTTTCCGACATAGGCTTGTGCGGTCACATAGCTGCCGCCAGAAGATGCTTCAGAACCGGGTATGTTGGAAAATTGTTGTAGCCAGCCAGTATGTCTTTTGTCTGAACCCTTGCCGTGCGCGACCAGAAATGATGTTGTGCGGCCATTCATCAGGTCGACGAGATGGAAGCGGGGTTTTGCCGAATGCAATGCATAATCGGCGATACCAATCAGATCAGTGTGTTTGATCGACAGATGATGTGTGTCCAGGGCCGTCTTGGCCTTTTTCAGCAAATTGGGATCAAGCAGTGACGGCGTTTTGGCGATAGCCGGGAGTGTGGGGAACGCCAAGGCGCCAATTCCCAACAGGCTTGATTTAACAAATGTTCGACGTTTCATCATAAAATTCTAGCAAAATCGGCCATATTTGGGATTAAGTAGATATACTGATTGTGGGGAGGGAGCACCCCCGAAACAAGGGGTGGATGAAAAAGCTGTTCCTTTTTATCGCTGCCCTGTTGTCTGTTGGGACAGCGTCGGCAGAGCCGGAAATCCATTTACAATGGGCCCCGGCGCAGGTTGTTCACTTGCAGGCGCTGATCGACAATATGCCCGCGGAAGGGCTTGTCGATTGCAAGGTCTCAAGCCGTTTTGATATCAATGATGCAGATGCAGCAACGGCGGCAGCAAAACAGTTGGCGCATGCCTATCTGGATGGGTGTCTCAAAGGTCTGGACCGTGCGCGATGGCATATCAAAAGCCGTGATCATCTGATTGACAATGACAAATTGATAAAGCTGGCGCTGAGCCGAAACGAGCTTGGCCCGTTGTTCGAAGCCTATAAGCCGCAAAATCCACATTATCAGGCTCTCCGAAAAGCACTGGCCGTTGAAACCGATCCACAAAAGCGCGCCATAATAGCCCTTAACATGGAACGTTGGCGATGGATGCCGCTTTACCTCGGTGAGAGCTATCTGATAGTCAATGCCGCGAGTTTTGAAGTTACGCTGTGGAAACAGCATGAAAAGATCGGCTCCTGGCCCGTTATTGTTGGCAAGACAAAGACACCGACACCGGTGTTTGATGCCAAAGTCAGCGGCGTCATTCTTAATCCCTGGTGGGAAATTCCCTCTTCGATCGTGGCTGAGGGGATCGGCGCGATGGTTCGCAATCGTCCAGCAACCGCCCGCCGGAAAGGTTATGTTTTCCAAAACGGCCGCTATCGCCAACGGCCGGGGCCGGGCAATGCGTTGGGGTTGATGAAACTGATCATGCCGAATTCCTACTCAGTTTATCTGCATGACACGTCCAACAGGAAATTATTCGCCAATGATATCAGGGCCTACAGCCACGGCTGCGTCAGGGTCGGCGAGGCCATCGGTTTTGCCAAAACATTATTGGCTAGCGATCATTCTGGCGAAGCAATCGATGAAATACTGGATGCAGGTGACACGAAAACTCTGAACATGACAGAATCCATACCGATTTATATCGCATATTTTACGGCAGAAGGAACAGACAATGCCGGCGTGATTTTTCACCCTGACATCTACCGCCGCGACGCTAGCGCTCGCTAAAAGTGGGCGGTTTCAACTGATCGCTGCAACAAGTATATCTGTCCTATCCTCCGTTGGCGCCCTTTCTCAGTCTGATCCTTGTGCCATCTTCAATCTTCTCGCTGGGGTGGAGAATCACGGAATTCCCTGGTTCCAGTCCTTCCAATATCTGTGCACGCTCATCATTCATCCTGCCGACCTTGACCCGGACCAGTCCTGCTTTACCGTTGCGCATGACGAAAACAGACCAGATGCCAGCATCGCGAAACAATGCGCTGATCGGTACTTGAAGAACATTGTCGCCGGACCATTTGACCAGCCGGGCAATCACGCGATAACCGTGTCCAAGGCGTGTCCGCGCAATTTGCGGATCGACAAAATCTATGATGACATTCACGCGCTGTTCTTCAACACCCAGCGCAGAGATTTTGGTAAACCCAAAAGGCTCTATCCGCTGAACTTTGCCCTTTAGGGGCCGTTCACCGCCCCAATTGTCGATCAGCACATCGCTGCCCGGTTTTACCTTGACCGCGTCACTGGACAGAAGATCAGTGACAATCTCGATATCTGATGGATTGCCCAGTTCCATAATCGCTGTTCCGGCCGTCAGCAAAGTCTCACTCTCTTGCGTTACCCGCAATACTGATCCGCTCTCGGGAGACGTGATGTGCAATGCGTTGCCGCGACTACTGCCAAAAGAAGGGCCCGTCAGGCTGGCTTGTGCTGCTTTGAGGTCAAATTGCGCCGTCTCGTAGGCTTGCAAGACTTCCGCTACTTGGGCCGCGCTGCTGTCGCGCGCTGCCCTGGCTGCATCATGGGCGGTTTTCGTCGCGAAACCGCGTTTGAATATCGCATCGGTCCGCTCAAAATTGGCTGCAGCCAACTGTCTGTCGGCTTTGGCCTGGCTGATCCTCGCGGCGGATGATCGCACATTGGCTTGCAGTGCCCGGATGTGCGCCCGGATTTCAGCTTCGCTGCGCGGATTTTGAAAGTCGGGCTCAGCTGACACCATGCTCGCAACCACTGTTTTGCCAGCGACCACATGGTCTCCAGCTTCAAGATCAACCCTCAGTAAACGGCCGTTTATCGGAGCGGCGACGACAAACATATCGCGGACCCTTGTTTCGCCTTCGTCGTCAATTGTGACCAACAAAGGAGCCTCAACCACCTCTGCCGTGTCGACATCAATCGGCGGCGTGCGGACGGAAAAGTAGATCGCGACCAATATCAGTAATATGATCGATCCGATCAGGATTCTTGGTCCGGGACGGCTGAAATGTTTCTTAGCCATTGCCTTACTCCCTCGTTTTCAATACGCTGACAAGATTGAGCCGATCCAGTCGTCCCCGGACAAACAGCGCGGACAAGGCGGCAGTTATCAGCACGATCAATATGGCAAAAGCGACCGTAGCCGCGGACAGGGCAAAGGGGATGATGAACAGATCACCGCTTACCGCTTCACTGATTTGCAGGGACAAATAATATCCGAATATCATGCCGAGCGGCAGGCCGACCATCACGATCAACGCCAACTCACCCAGTAAAATGTAGGAAACTTCGGAGCGGCGATAGCCAAGCACCCGCAACGAAACCAGGTCACGTGCGCGTTCGGCCAGGCTGATCCGGGCGTTATTGTAAACCACGCCAAATACGATGAGGCCGGAAAAGGCGACATTGAACAATCTGACAATGCCCATGGTTTCGCCGATTGTCTCTTCGATCCCGCGAAGCGCCGCGGAGCGCTGTGAAAAGCCGGCGATCATAGGCATGTCTTTCAACCGCCGATACAGCTTGTCAGTCTGGGTTGCATCAATGCTTAGATAAGCACCAGAGGACAGTTCCGCTTCTCGCATAATCGGTCCAAGATTTTTGAAATCAACATAAGCAGGATTACTCACCGGACTGCTGAGAATGCTGGTCACCGGCATGCTGATCTGGGGCCGCCGCCCATCGGTAACTTGTATGTCGACCATATCGCCCGGACCGACAGCCAGTTCCTTTGATAAACCATAGGATATCATCAAACCTTGGATTGGTGGTTCAACAATCCCGTTATCGAGATCAATCAGTCGATTGAGATCTCCGGCGGGTTTCATTCCAGTGATCGTTTCCGATTTCGAACGATGCCCGGCGCTCAGTTTGGCACCTACATAACGCACAGGCTCGACACGCATCACACCAGGCAGCCGGGCCAACTCGAACAAGGCACGATCATCGCGATCCTCCGTGAAAACCACGTTTACATCCGCCCGGTTGGCCTGATTGAACATCAGGTCAATCATCATGCGAACATTATCAGTCGATCCGGCAGAAGTGATATACAGGCCGAGCGCCGCCGCAATACCGACAGACCCCAGCATGGATCGCAACGGTCGGCGGGCTACGCCTCGCAAGATGATCCGCGTGGGCTCATCCAGTCCCTTGATGCGTCCGACGAAACGCGCGAAACCGCCAGAGTAATTGGGCGGTACAGGGGGACGCATGGCTTCGGCGGCGGTAAGTTTGCCAATGCGCCGAACGGTTTGCGCTGCGCCCAACAACACAACCAGAATGGCTACAAGACAGGATATGAAGAACACGTCAAAGCCCGCGCGATAGGTCAGGAACGGAAACACGAAAAAGTCCTGATACAGCCCCGCCAAACCGCGGCCCATCCATGATCCCAACAAGAGGCCGAGCGCTAAACCGGGGATCGATAATACCAAGGCCAACTTGGCGTAATGAAACATGATCGTTCTGCTGCGATAACCAAAGGCGGTGAGCAGGCCGATAATCTCCCGTTCCGATTCCACCAACCGCGACAAGACCATGTTGATCAGGAACGCCGCCACGCCGAGGAATATCGGTGGGAGAATGGCAGTCATGCTGCTCAGCTGGGTCAACTCGTTCTCCAGAAAGCGATCTGAAAGTTGATCCTCTCTCGGCGATGCTCCTCGCCCGCCATAGCGTTCCAGAATAACGTCGACCCGATCGATCACATCCTGCAAATTGCCACCGCGTTCCAACCGGATCAGGGCTTCGTTGAAACTGTTGGTTGAGTTAAGTGCCGCGGAAAGATGCTCCTGCCCCATCCAAAGCACGCCAAAGCGGCGATTATCCGGAAAAATCTGACCCGGCCCGATGGCATAGACATATTCCGGCGACAGTACTGTTCCCACGATACGAAACTGTTGTCTTTTGCCATAAAGCAGCCCGTCAATATCGTCCCCAAGCCCGATGCGGGCGGCCTCGGCAAATTTCTCGCTGGCCAGCACTTCATCCGGGCGGCCGGGGTCTGGTAACCTGCCACTGCGCAACACCAAGGCATTGACCGCTGGCATGCCAGAGGCGGGCAAGGAGTGAATGCGCGCGGTTATCGGTTCCGATATGCCGGGGATGTCGAGCGTCGCGCCGCTGGTCAACCGGCCTTCGACAATGCTGACGCCGTCAATGGCGCGAATGTCATCCAGCAAACTGTCGGGCACGCGCACGGCCGACGCGAAAATATCGGCGAAGCGGTAACGGTCATAATAAGTGTCGCGGCTCGCTTCCAGGGAGCGCATCATTCCAAATGACATCACCACCATTCCGATTCCGGCTGCGATGACCAGTGCGATGGCCAGCGCCTGCGATCGCAGGCGCCAGATATCGCGGAAAAGTTTGCGGTCTAGCGACCCTAACCAGGCAGGCAAATTCACCATTTCAATGCAGCCGGCGCAACGCGCTTTGGGTTGTCGCGATCTTCGACTAGCGCACCATCGGCAAAGCGCAGCAATCTGTCAGCCATGTCGGCAATTACAACATTATGAGTAATGAGGAGCGTCGTGGTGCCAAGCTCCCGGTTAACCTGGTCGAGCGCTTCCAGGACCCTGACCCCGGTCTGGCTATCAAGAGCACCTGTGGGCTCGTCGCAGAGCATCACTTTCGGCCGCTTGGCAATGGCGCGGGCAATGGCTACCCTTTGCTGCTCACCACCGGAAAGCTGGGACGGGAAATGATCAATGCGGCCTTCCAGCCCCACCATGGACAGCGCTTCTTCCGGCGTCATGGGATCTTCGGCAATCTCGGTGATGAGTGCGACATTTTCCCGTGCAGTAAGGGAAGCGACCAGATTGTAGAACTGGAACACGAAACTCACCGCATTGCGCCGATATTCGGTCAGTGCGGACGGTCCAAGTGCGGTTAGTTCCTGATCCTCGAACATCACCGTTCCTGCCGTCGCTTCATCCAGTCCGCCGATAATATTCAGAAAAGTTGATTTCCCCGATCCGCTGGCGCCAAGCAGCACCACCATGGCAGATTTGGGCAGGTCCAGATCGACCCCGCGCAGAGCCGAGACAGCTGTTGGTCCTTCACCATAGATTTTTGTCAGACCGCGTATGGAATAGAGGCTGTCGCTCTCTACCGTCGCGGATTTCAAAGGCTGAGACATCAGACGCGAAATTTGGTCAGCTTGTTCACACCAACACGGACAATCAATAAAATGTCTCCATGTTTTTGCACGCTGATTTTCCCATAATTGTTTGTGAGAATAGGGAATTTAGGCTGCTGGCGCCGTGCGAGCGATAGGTATTGTTACGGAATGTCGAGACTGGTTAGACACTGCAACTACGCGCAATTGCGTAGAGACGAATTTGCGCTTCTTTCCTAGATTTCCAGTCGTGATCAGACATTTCAACGGAGTCTTTCCCAATGGAAAATCATATGAAAGCTGCAATCTTTATCGAGCCCGGCAGGATCATTTTGGGTGAAAAACCAATTCCCGATATCGGTCCTCTCGATGCGCTGATCCGGATCACAACAACAACCATTTGCGGAACCGATATCCACATATTGAAGGGTGAGTATCCGGTGGAAAGCGGGCTGACCATCGGCCATGAACCGGTTGGAGTGATTGAAAAACTCGGTTCTGCGGTCGAGGGATTTACCGAAGGCCAGCGGGTTATTGCCGGTGCGATTACACCAGCCGGAACGTCTTACGCCTCCATGTGCGGCTTTCATTCCCAGTGCGGTGGTCAGGCCGGACATGGCTGGAAAGCCATAGGTGGCTGGCGCTTTGGCAATACGATTGATGGCGCACAGGCGGAATATCTGAAAGTGCCCGACGCCATGGCCAATCTCGCCCCGGTACCGGATGGATTGACCGACGAACAGGTCCTGATGTGCCCCGATATCCTGTCGACCGGGTTTAGCGGAGCGGAATCCGGCAAGATCAAAATTGGCGACACGGTTGCTATTTTCGCTCAGGGCCCGATTGGCCTTTGCGCAACCGCCGGTGCGAAAATGATGGGCGCGACAAACATCATCACGGTAGAATCAATCCCTGAACGAATGGAAATGTCGCGCAGCATGGGCGCGGATCATGTAGTCGATTTCAGCAAGGTCGATCCGATTGACGAGATAATGCGGATAACCGATGGCCGCGGCGTTGACGTATCAATCGAAGCTTTGGGCAAGACGCAAACATTTGAAGGTGCCTTGCGGGTATTGCGGCCCGGCGGCACGCTGTCCTCGCTGGGTGTCTATTCCGAAGACCTTACCATACCGCTAGATGCTTTTTCGGCAGGTCTCGGCGACAACAAAATTGTCAGCACATTGTGTCCCGGCGGCAAGGAGAGAATGCGCCGGTTAATGGAAGTGATCGGATCGGGCCGTGTCGACGCCAGCCCGCTTGTCACCCACCATTTTGCGCTCGATGATATCGAGACAGCTTATGACCTGTTTGCCAACCAGCGTGACGGCGTGTTGAAAATCGCAGTTCAGCCTTGATCGTGCGTTCATGACATTTGAGCAGCAATATCGCTCCAAATCGATGAGCGCAGCCCGGGCCGTGTCAAATATTCCCTCCGGTGCCCATATCGCGATGGGCATGGCAGTCGCCGAACCACCGGCTTTGCTCCAAGCTCTGGCGGTACGAGTGGAGGCGGGCGATCTCGATGATCTCAAATTATGGTATTTCCACTCGATGGCTCATGCGGGGAAAACTCTTCTAAAGCCCGCGTTACTTAACCGCGTTCGCCCGCATTGCATGTTCCTTAGCGGCATCGAACGGGCACTGCTTAAAGAGGCGCCGGAAAAAGGCCTGCCGCTGGTGGAGTTTGTTCCGGTGGCGTTTAGTGAATCGCCGGGACTGCTGAAAGACAAAGTCCCTCTCGATACGTTCATCACAACCGTCTCACCGATGGATCGACATGGCTGGTTCACCTTTGGCACGAGCAATGACTATTCCTCGACCGCAGCCAGAAGCGCCAAGCGCCTGATCGTGGAGGTGAATGAGAATATGCCGCGGGTCTTTGGCGAGTCACTACTCCATATTTCCGAGGTAGATGCCATTGTCGACAATGATGTTCCGCTCGCTGAGCAAATATGCCCGCCGATTAGTGCAGAAGAGCAGAAGATTGCGGCGATTATTGCCGATATGATCGATGACCGCGCCTGTCTGCAAATGGGTATCGGCACATTGCCCAGCGCCGTCTGCGCGCTGCTCGAAGACCGGAAAGATTTGGGCATCCATACCGAACTAATGACCCCGGCTTTGGCGCGGCTGGCGCAATGCGGGGCCGTCACCAATCAGGCGAAGACCACCTATCACGGGCGCAGCGTCTTCACCTTTGCCATGGGAGACCGTGCCTTTTATGATTTTCTCGACGACAATCCGGCGATGCACAGCGCGCCAGTGGATATCGTCAACGACCCGCGCCATGTTTCCAAGAATGACAACGTTGTTTCCGTGAACGCTACGCTGCAGGTGAATTTGGGCGGCGCCTGCAATTCGGAACATTTGATGGGCCGACAGTATAGCGGCGCGGGCGGACAGCTTGATTTTGTGCGGGGGGCGACAGCATCCAAAGGCGGAAAATCCATCATCGCCTGCCGATCCACGGCAAAGGGTGGAGAGGTTTCTCGTATCGTGCCGACCCTTGATGGCCCTGTGACAACCCCACGCAATGACACGCATATCGTGGTGACGGAATATGGTTTTGCGGATTTAAAAGGCAGATCATTGAGCGAACGTGCCGAGGCACTAATCGAACTCGCGCACCCGAAATTCCGTGCCGAACTGGCGGATGCGATGCGCTAATGGCCCAAGTCGCGATATATAGCACCAAGGCTTATGATCAGGAATTCCTGGATAATGCCAACGCCAATAATGCCCATGGGCTGATCTATTTTGAACCCCGGCTTTCGATTGATACCGTGCGATTAATCACCGATCAAAAAACGGTTTGCGTGTTTGTGAATGATGAACTGGATGCCGAGACGCTGTCCGCTTTGAAGCAGGCCGGGATTGAGCTGATCGCCCTGCGTTGCGCGGGTTTTAACAATGTCGATTTAAAGGCCGCCGCACGGCTCGGCATCGCGGTTGCTCATGTGCCGTCCTATTCTCCCCATGCCGTCGCTGAACATACGGTCGCGATGATGCTCACTCTGATCCGCAAAACCCACCGGGCCTATAACCGCGTTCGCGAAGGCAATCTGTCGCTGGAGGGTTTGCTGGGGTTCAATCTGCATGGTAAATCCATAGGGATAATTGGTACCGGCAGTATCGGGCGGGTGGGTGCGGAAATTTTGCACGGGTTTGGTTGTGAATTGCTTGCCTATGATCGCTACCCCGATCCGGAAAATATGCCCGTTCCTATCCGCTATGTACCGCTGCAGGAGCTGTTCGCGTCGTCAGATATCATCACGCTCCATTGTCCGTTAACGCCGGAAACCCATCATCTGATCAATCGAAACGCAATTGATGCCATGAAACCCGGCGTGATGCTGATCAACACCAGTCGGGGCGCCGTGGTGGATAGCGCCGCCCTGATCCAAGCCCTTAAAAGCGATAAAATTGGCGGCCTCGGGCTTGATGTCTACGAGGAAGAAGCTGACTTCTTTTTTGAAGATATTTCAAATCGCGGCATTCAGGATGACGTGTTCGCGCGCTTGATCACCTTCCCCAATGTACTGATCACCGGGCATCAGGGGTTTTTCACGAGCGAGGCGATGACCGCTATTGCGGAAACCACCATGGCCAATATCAGTGCGTTTGAAACGACCGGAAAACCGCTTCACGCTGTCACTGTGAAACAGCTTGCCGGTTCCTGATTGCAGGCCGCAGGGCCAACCTAATCTGTTTCTCAATTTCCAATATAGCGAACAGCACGACACCGATAGCGATAATCAGCAGACCATCGCTAAGCGGAACATTTTCGGTTCCGAATATGTCCTGCATGAAAGGCGCGTAGGTCATCAGGAACTGAGCCATCGTGACGGTGACAACAGTGAACCAGACCATCGGTGTGCCCTGTATCGACTTTTTGGTTAGCGATGAACCGTAAATATTACGGATGAAAAACAAGTGGAAGACCTCCATTACAACAAGCGTATTCACTGCAATTGTGCGAGCCAGATCGACGGAATAGCCTTTATCGATCGCCGAGGCATACATTGCAAACACACCGCACAGGAACAGGAAAGAGACCAATATGATATGCCATGCCAGGGACTTGTCGAGCAGCGGTTCATTTCTAAGCCGGGGCTTGCGGTGCATGGTTCCGTCTTCCGTCGGCTCAAAGGCCAGCGCGACGCCCAGCGTGACGGCAGTGACCAGATTGACCCACAAAATCTGCGCCGGGGTGATCGGTAAGGTCATCCCGATCAACAAAGCCGCGATGATGGTCAGGGCTTCGCCTGCACTGGTCGGCAGGGACCAACTGATCACCTTGCGCAGGTTGTCATAGACCGTCCGCCCCTCGCGAACAGCCGCGACGATGGACGCAAAATTATCGTCGGCGAGGACCAGTTCCGCCGCCTCTTTCGCCGCCTCGCTACCTTTCCGGCCCATCGCGATTCCGGCATCAGCGCGTTTCAGCGCGGGCGCATCATTCACGCCGTCTCCTGTCATCGCGACGATAAAATCATGGGCTTGGAACGCTGTCACCAACCGCAGCTTATGTTCCGGGCTGGTCCGCGCAAATATGTCGTTTTCTAGCACCTCTATCGCCAATGTGGCATCATCCATATTGTCGAGGTCCGCACCGGTCAGGACATTGCCGGGCTTGCGCAACCCGATTTCCTGACCAATGGCCTTGGCGGTTTCCACGTGATCGCCGGTTATCATTTTCACTTGTATGCCGGCGTCGTAACATTCGGCCACCGCAGCAATGGCCTCCGCTCGCGGCGGGTCCATCAAGCCGACAATGCCTAGAAAGGTGAGTGATCCGTCGAGTTCGCTGGCGGTCAGTTCTTTGGCATCAGATGCAGCGGGCTTTGTCGCAAAAGCCAGCACGCGTTGGCCAGCCCCGGCCAGCTCACTGACGGCTTGCTGCCAATAGGCCAGGTCCAGCAGCTCATCATCCCCATCGATACTGCGCTGCGCCTTGCACATGGCCATGATCTTTTCTGGAGCGCCTTTTACGAAAACTGCTGGTTGATTATCGGAGCCGTGATGCAATGTCGCCATGAACTGGTTTTTGGAATCAAAGGGAATGGCGCTGGTCCGCGACCAGCTTCGGCGCTCTTCCGTTACGTTCAATTGAGCCTTGCCGGCGAAGGCCAGGAGAGCCGCCTCCATTGGATCACCTTCAGCATGCCAAAGATCATCACGCTTCTGAATATCGGCATCATTGCATAGCAAAGCAGCACGCGCCAATGTGGTGAGCCCGGCGCTATCATCGCCATCGATTACCTGTTCATCCTTGCTGATCTGTCCAGCCGGATCATAGCCTTCACCATCCACGCTGAACCGGTCGGAACCGATCACCGCGGCGGAAACCATCATCTCGTTTCGAGTAAGAGTCCCTGTTTTATCAGTACAGATGACGGAGACCGAACCAAGCGTCTCAATCGCCGGCAGCACACGGATAATGGCATGGCGCTTTGCCATGGCTTGCACACCGATAGCCAAAGTGATCGTCAATACTGCTGGCAGGCCTTCTGGAATGGCTGCGACAGACAGTCCAACAACCGCCATGAACAGCTCCGAGAAGCCGTAATCCTGGACGTAATAGCCATAAACCAAAATCAGAGCGGCTACCATCAGAATTAAAATGGTGAGCCATTTTGAGAATGCGTTCATTTGCGAAACCAGTGGTGTCGTGAGCATTTCAACCGAAGAAAGCAGACCGCTGATACGGCCGATTTCTGTCGTGCCGCCGGTTGCTACAACGACCCCCCTTGCCTGACCGCTGGTCACTAATGTTCCACTAAACGCCATGGATTTTCTATCACCCAGTGCAGATATTGCCGGAACAATATCCACCTGTTTATCGACAGCTAGCGATTCACCAGTAAGTATGGCTTCCTCTATCTGGAGGCCGTTGACATCGATCAACCTGATATCGGCAGGTGTCTTGTCACCGGCATCCAAGAGAATGATATCGCCCGGTACAATAAATTCACTGTCAATCGTCAGCCGCTTGCCATCGCGTAGAACAGCAGCATGCGGTGCGAGCATATGGCGTATCGATTCAAGCGCCTTTTCCGCCTTGCCTTCCTGAATAACGCCAATGAGCGCGTTGACTATGACCACCGCAAGAATCACGGCCGTATCGATCATATGGCCAAGCAAAGTGGTAATGACAGCTGCACCCAACAGAACATAGATCAGGATGTGATGAAACTGCGCTAAAAAGCGCCGGATGATATTCTTGCGAGCGGGCTCTGGAAGCTGATTGGGGCCATGGTTGGCCAATCGCCGCGCTGCTTCATTTTCCGATAATCCCTGCGGTGCGGTGGATAGCGATGACAAAACCGTTTCTAAGGGCAGATTATGCCAGGCTAAATTTTGTTCCTGTTGCATCGCTTTATTGATCAAGTCCTTCCACTTGCACCAGTCAAAGTCATGAGGAACCGGGTTAGAAGATCCGGCCTTAGCGCGCGTCAAACAACTACAGCCGGTGGCCGAAGGCAATTACGTAGTCCTCCTGTACGGTCATGATTTTGCGGAACAGCTTGTCTCCGAACAACTACGTAAAGACAATCAACGCGCTTAGATGCCAGAAGCACAGCAGTTGATTTGAGCGCGACAATTGAGCGGCCTAAGCGGCCCCAACTGTTATGTCGTTGAACCTCAATATCCTTTTAAATGGTCCTCTTGACCCTCTTAGAATGATGTAGCGACAAGACATCTAGGATATCGCGCAAATGTGATGGAGATAACATGGCCGAAAGTCTATATGTCCGCTGGCTTGATGAGATAAATCTGAAAGACCTGTCTCTGGTCGGAGGAAAAAACGCCTCGCTCGGCGAACTTGCCGGAGCGCTTTCAGGAAGCATCAAGGTACCAGAAAGTTTCGCGGTTACCGCCAATGCCTACAGGGATCTCCTAAGCCAGAACCGGATTTGGCCCGAAATAGAAGATATCCTGGAAAGGACCGATTGGACCAATCTCACAGTCGCCGCCGCCAGAGCTGCTGAAATTCGTGCCACCATTGTTGCTGCTGATTTGCCCGATGGTCTCGATCAGGAAATACGGCAAGCTTACGCCAAACTCTGTGAAGATCACGGCAGCAATGTTGCGGTAGCTGTTCGCAGCAGCGCCACCGCGGAAGACTTGCCTGGCGCTTCCTTTGCCGGTCAGCATGAGACATATCTCAACATCAGCGGAGCCGGAAACCTTGTCGGCGCAGTTCGGAAATGCTTTGCTTCCTTGTTCACGCAGCGCGCAATTTCCTACCGAACGAATAAAGGGTTTGATCACAAGGAAGTGGCGCTTTCGGTTGGTATCCAGCGGATGATCGGTGCTGACAAAGCCTCATCCGGAGTGATCTTCACCCTGGATACTGAAAGCGGTAACCGCGATGTCGTCATGATTACTGGTCTTTGGGGATTGGGCGAAGCAATTGTACAAGGCATTGCTGATCCAGATGAGTTTCTGGTTCACAAACCCACCCTGAAACTTGGCTATGAAACGGTGTTGAGACACCGGATCGGTAGCAAGAAAGTAAAACTGGTTTACGCGGATGGAAAAGCAGAAGAGCCTACAGTATGGCAACCGGTGGCTTCTTCAGAACAGCTTAAGCTAAGTCTTGAGGATACGGAAATTATTCAACTGGCTAAGCAAGCGGTCATCGTTGAACAGCATTATAGTGAATTCCACGGTCGCCCGACACCCATGGATATTGAATGGGCCAAGGATGGACCGAATGGTGCCCTTTATATCTTACAAGCACGGCCCGAAACGATCCACGCATCCGCCGAAAGCAACCTGCTCACCCAATATCATTTGGACGGTGACGGCAAAGTCGTCGTTCAGGGTCAGGCGGTAGGCGATCGTATTGGTAGCGGTCCGGTCCGATTGGTAAACGACGCCAAAGAACTCGAGCAGGTGCAACCGGGCGACATATTGGTGGCCGCCGCCACCACACCGGATTGGGAGCCGGCAATGAAGCGGTCAGCAGCAATCATCACTGAACATGGCGGCCGGACCTGTCACGCGGCCATAGTCGCAAGGGAACTGGGCATTCCGGTGATTGTCGGCGCAGCAGATGCGCGCGAGTCCTTGCATGCCGGACAGGAAGTGACGGTTGATTGCTCCCAGGGCATGACAGGTAACGTTCTGGAGGGACCAATCCCCTTTAGCACTGAGACGGTGGATATTACCAAATTGGCGACGCCCGATGTTGATCTGATGGTCAATCTCGCCAATCCTGATGCAGCGTTTCGGGTTGCCAATCTGCCAGTTGCCGGGGTGGGCTTGGCGCGGATCGAGTTTATCATTGCAAACGAGATTCAGGCTCATCCGATGGCATTGCTATCGCCCGACCGGATCAGCCATGAGGAAACCCGTAAAGAGATTGAGGCTTTGACCGCCAATTATAAAAGCGGTGCAGACTATTTTGTATCACGCCTTTCCGAAGAAATTGCGACCATTGCGGCGGCTTTTTATCCGCGCCCGGTGATTGTCCGAACGTCGGATTTCAAGTCGAATGAATATGCTTCCCTATTGGGCGGCAGTGACTTTGAAGAGCCCGAAAATAACCCGATGATCGGCTTTCGCGGCGCATCCCGCTACATCCATCCCGCTTATCAACCAGCCTTCAACTTAGAATGCCGGGCACTGAAACGAGTCCGCGATGATATGGGATTATCGAATGTCATCATCATGATCCCTTTTTGCCGAAGGATCGAAGAAGCAAAACGCGTTATCGAGGTGATGTCCAAAAATGGACTGACACAAGGTGTGAACGATCTTCAGATTTACATCATGTGCGAGATACCTAGCAATGTTGTTTTGATCGATGAGTTCGCGAAATATTTTGATGGTTTTTCGATCGGCTCGAATGACCTCACCCAGCTGGTTCTGGGGGTTGATCGAGACTCTGAAATTCTGTCAGCAGATTTTGACGAAGAAGATCTCGCGGTAACCTTGATGATCGAGCAGGCCATTGCTGGCGCGCATCGCCATGGTTTGAAATGCGGGATTTGCGGGCAGGCACCGTCAGACCGTCCGGACTTTGCCGATTGGCTGGTCACCAAACAGATTGATAGCATCAGCCTTAGTCCCGACAGTGTGCTTGCGGTAATGCAACGGCTGTCGGAGAAAAAGCCGCAATTGATCGAGCCAGAGTCTGAAGCCGCGCTGGCCAGCCTGAACTAGTGCGATGCTTCAGATGATATGTAAAGGAGAGCGCAGATCGATGGAGCAAATGCCGCTCTTCGAGGAATTGCAGGATAGCCCGAGCAGATTATTTCAATGGTCGGACGATCAGAAAGACCGTCGCCGGCGGATTTTTGCAGCAGGCGAGATACTGTTTCATCAGGGCAGTAAACCGGATCAAATTTATGAGGTGGTGACCGGAACGCTCAAGCTATCAAGAGTTACGGAAAATGGCGGTCATATTATTTTAGGCTTCCCGTCATCAGGCGCGATTATCGGATTGGGCAGTTCAAGAGAATATCAATATACAGCTGAAGCCCTTACACCCACAAAATTGTTGTCCACTCGCCACCTGATATTCCAGAAAAATATCCTGCAAAATATGTCCAATGGCAAAAAATTGCTGCAATGGATCGACAGGCAAGAAGACATCGCTCTAAGTCATATCTCGGTTCTGGCCATGCACCATCCGGTGTCCCGGGTTGCAGCTTTCTTATTGAAAATCGTTAAGCAACAGGGTGCCAATAAGGATCCGATTGAAATTCAATTGCCGATGACCCAGCGGGACATTGCCGGATATCTAGCCATCGCGCCGGAGACATATAGTCGTATTATAAAACGGCTAAGGGAAAACGGAATATTGCGGTCAAAAGGCCACGGCAGGAATAGAAACTGGATCGTGATTCTGGACATGGCCCGACTGGCCCAAATTGCCGATGGGGAAACAATTTAGGTTACAAGCTGTGACCGGCCTAAATGATCTATATTTTTGGGAAATTTTCTTGCGATCTTGACGGCAGTCAATGCGCGAAAAATCCGACTCGCTAAAGATAAAATCAGGGGGATTGCTATTGATCTAGGAGGATTACCAACATGCAATCGAAACCGTCTACGATTGAACAGCCTTCCGCCCGAACCGCACCAAAATTAAAACCCAAAACAGCGTTTGGATCAAAACAAGCCGATAATGATTTTTCTGCTGCAACGCGTTTTTCAAGCGCAGTCGCCTGCATCAATAGCGCCCGTCACGGATCACTTGTATTCCGGCATACCAAGGCGGTTGCCAGCGGCTTGGATATACCCGTCAAACTGATCCACGTTATGCAAGGAGCGGCGTCGGAAGTAAGTCCAAGCGACCCAATTGAATGGCAGCTCAAGCGGCGCGAAGCACAAGAGTATTTGTCGCGAATTCTCGAAACGGAGCATGAACCGCTCGTCCTGAAAGACAGGCTTTTGCTGAACGGACATTCCGGAGAAGAAATTGCACGCTGGGCAAGAGACCATAGTGGAAACCTGATGGCGATGGCCACCCGTTGCGGGGTCGAAAAATTCGACAACTGGCACCCTGGCAGGGATGTGACACTGGGACGAACCGCGCAGACAGTTCTCGATGGCAGCTCAGCATCGCTCCTTCTGATTCCGCCTGAGACTATCGAGACAGATGTTGTTCGCTATCGCCGGCTGATAGTACCCTTGGATGGGTCATGCCGCGCGGAAAGCGTTCTCCCATTTGCAGTTCGCATTGCACGCAAACACGGCGCAGAATTGGTTCTGGCGCATATTGTTTCCGTGCCAGAAATTGTTGCTGCTGGGCTGGATGATAGGGAAGCCAACAGGTTAGTCGCCAAGCTACGACAGTTTAACCAGCAAAATGCCCGGACCTATCTCAGTCGTTTGCAGTCGAGACTGGGCGGTAGCGATCTCAACATCAAGGTTATTGTCGAAAGCGACCGCGACGCACGAGATGGATTGCTGCAAATTGCCGAGCAGCAAGATGCAGACCTGTTTGTCCTGTCCGGACGCGGCAAAGGGGCAATGAATGATATTTGCTGCGGTAGCGTCGCCCGTCATATCGCCGCGAACAGTCGGTTGCCTCTTTTGTTGATCCGTCAACAACCAGTTGGCCCTGTCGATCAAGTAAAAATACCAGAGCAGCAATATGGCACGATATTCTTCCGGGAGTCGGCGCATTAGACAGTGGCGGAGATCACCACGAATGAGGCTCATGCTGATTCCTTAGGTCAAAAGCCGCTTGGCACCGACAAGGTTATGTCGGGCGGCGAAGGTCGAGATTTGGTAACTATGCTCGAAAGGGCAGCTGCAGACCTGCAGCACCATCATAAGATCGTGTCCTCGTCACCTGATCCGATCCCGGCTTGGCAGCGCATCGACGACGCGAAACCTTGGTTGACAAAGGTTCGTAAAACCTGCGCCAATGCCCCTGTGGAAGCCGGGAAAGCCGCCGAATGGCTACTCGACAATGACTATCAGGTTTTTCGCGCGATACGTCAGATCAAAAGGGACTTGCCGCCAAGCTTTTACGAGCGATTACCCTCCCTCGGCTCCGTGAGTGATGATGAGCAGCAATCCCGGTTTCCAAGGGTGTTTGTGCTGGCTCATGGATTGCTCCGCGCAACACATTTGCAGATTACCCTGCCCGCTACGATAGAGTATATCCGCGCCTATCAGCGTAAAACTCCACTGACAATTGCCGAGCTTTGGGCTTTTCCAACCATGCTCAGAATCGCATGTCTGGAAGTTTTGGTATCGTCTCTCTCAGCCGTATTGCGAGAACAGGTCAAAGAACCGTTTCCGCCAACTGCGGAAGCCAATGAGCCCTATTCGCTTGATGATACTGAGCGCGTTGCACGGTCCATCGCCAATCTTTCCCTCATCGCATCCATCTCCTGGAAAGATTTTTTTGATCGGACCAGTTCGGTTGAACATGTCCTGAGCAAAGATCCGGCCAACTTCTATGCCCGCATGGATTTTGAAACACGGGATCGCTATCGCAAAGCCGTTGAAACCATTTCTTCCTATGCAGAGCGCAGCGAGGTGGAGATTGCAAATAGCGTCGTCCGGTGCGCCGCTGCTGCCGATGCCGAGCAAGGTAAGGATCATGTTGGCCATTGGTTAATCGGAGACGGGCGAACAGCTTTTGAACGACAGCTTGGAACAAAACCGCCGCTCGGCCTGCGTTTAAAACGCGCGGCTTATGATCATGCCGGGTCGATTTATGCCGTGGCATCCTTTTGTTTCTGGATCGGTGCTTTGGCCATTCCCACTCTATATTTGTGGTTTATAAAAGCATCGATATTGCAAACAATAGCATCGCTGCTGGTCATGTTGATCCCGGCGTCGATCCTTTCCATCTCTTTGGTTCAGCGGCTTGCAACCCTGATCGTTCCGCCGCAAGTTTTGCCAAAGCTGGACTTTTCTGACGGACTACAGGCGAATTGTTCAACCATTGTCGTTATACCGGCACTGATTGCAAAACCAGCCGAAGTACAAGAGCTTGTCCAGCGGATAGAGACGCATTGGCTGTCCAATAATGACGCCAGATTGCAAGTCGCCTTGCTCGCTGATCTGGCTGATGCCCAGTCAGAAAATATGCAGGGTGATGAAGAGATTACCGAACAACTGATCGCTCGTATTCGATCGCTTAATCAAAAGTATGGCAAAAAAGATGTTGGCCCCTTTCACCTCTTGCTGCGCGCACGACAATATAATGATGCGGAAAAATGCTGGATGGCATGGGAGAGAAAACGTGGGAAGCTGGAACAATTTAATCGCCTGTTGGTGGACGGGGATGACAGTGGCTTTTCTTTTCATGAAGGGAACCGACCCGCACTTGCCAGAGTGCGTTTTGTAATCACGGTTGACGCGGACACCATGTTGCCCACCGGAACAGTGGCAAGGCTAGTAGGTACGCTTGCACATCCCCTCAACGTTGCACGATTTGATCTGAATACCGGCCAAATCACATCCGGCTATTCGATATTGCAACCCCGTGTAGAAATGGCACCACAGGGAGTAAGTAGGACGTTTTTTACCCGCTTTTACGCGGGCGATATAGCGATCGATATATACAGCCGAGCCGTATCCAATGTCTATCAGGATATATTCGGCCGCGGCATATTTGTCGGTAAAGGCATTTATGATGTTGCAGCCTTTCACCGCAGTACAGACGGCCGCATCGCGGAAAATTCGATACTGAGCCACGACCTGCTTGAAGGTTCATTAGGACGTGCTGGCCTCGCGTCCGACATTACTCTTTATGAGGGATTTCCTGCAACTTATCGGGAATTTATCAAACGCTGGCATCGCTGGGTTCGGGGAGACTGGCAACTGCTCCCCTGGCTTGGCAGGCGGGTCCGCGAAGCCGATGGCCAAAAGAAGCGAAACACACTTTCACCGCTCAGCCGCTGGATGATCATTGACAATTTGCGGCGCAGTCTGGTCGCGCCCTCGCTGATGTTGATGGTCATTGTCGGTTGGCTATGGCTGCCCGGAAATCCATGGTTCTGGACTTTTCTGGCGGTCTTTGCCCATGCTGGTAATATATTTACCGATCTTGTTTCCGGGCTGGCCCAAGGACGGCGGCGCGGCGCTGTACGAGGCCGTTTTGCACAGCTTGCGGATCAGAGCGGGCGATGGTTTTTTGCGATTGCTCATCTGCCGTTCGAAGCCATGATCGCGCTGCACGCCATCTCTGTCGCGCTGTGGCGCCGGTTGATTTCTAAAAACCACTTGCTGCAATGGACAACCGCTGCTCATGAATCTGTGCGACAGAAAAACCGTCATTCGCGAGCCCGGATATGGTTGCACATGTGGGCCGGGCCGACGATTGCAATAGCGCTTGGGTTGGCTATCCTTTTTATCCACCCTGCATCTTTGCTGGCCGCCTTACCGCTATTGATACTCTGGTTGATCGGTCCAGAAGTAACGATGTTGCTCAATCGCCCAAGACATAAGGCTGTCAAACCGCTGGGCAGCAAGGATAGGTTTTTTCTGCGTGATCTAGCCCGGCGCACCTGGCTCTATTTCGAAACATTTGCAGGGCCACAAGATGGTTGGCTGCCACCTGATAATTATCAGGGAGAGCCTCATCCGGAAATCGCGCATCGAACATCACCAACGAATATCGGCATGATGATGCTTTCGACCGCCAGCGCATGGGACTTTGGATATCTTGGCGTCGAGGAACTCGCCGCGCGGACAAGTAATATCTATTCCAGTCTGGACCGATTGGAGACCCATCGTGGCCATTTTCTCAACTGGTACAACACGGTCGATTTGCAGCCGCTGGAGCCTCGCTATGTCTCTGTAGTCGACAGCGGGAATTTTGCCGGATGCCTGCTGGCCTATGCTGCGCTGTTAAAGGAAACCCAGAATGCGCCAGCGATTGAACCACAAAGATGGGCGGGAATAGACGATGTCATGCGTCTATTGGTTAGCGCTCTGGACGAGATGCCGGAGGATTTCGATGACCTGCAATCCCGGGTAGCATTACTTCATGCCAATTTGACCACGCTTGGTGCCGACCCATCAAAATGGCACCGCGAACTGGAACGGATATGTGCAGAGGAGATTCCGGCTGTTGAGCAAGGGATCGTAAAAATTGCGACTACCCAAAATAGCATGTCCACAGAAAACCTGCGTGAATTGTATACCTGGCTGGATCGCCTGCGGCATCAAATTCAAACGATGCGTGACGATATCACCCAATATGCCCCCTGGTTGGCGCGAGATGATGTCCCACTCAATTTCCAGGATCTTTATCAGCAAGTCATAGCGGTTCTGGAAGGCGGTGTGGACGAAACATCCGCGAAGCGAGCGGTGTTGTTGATTCAATCTGAAGAGACCGACGAACCGCAGGACGAGCAGTGGCTTCAATCTCTCACCGAGGCGATCGAGACTGGACGCATGAATCGTGAACGGCTGCTTGAAAGACTACGAAATCTTTCATTAAGAACGGCGGCTTATGCAAATGCCATGGAATTCGCGCCTTTCTATGATCGCGACCGTCGGCTTTTTCATATCGGTTATAATGTTAGCGCGGACCGGATGGATACGCATCATTATGATCTGTTGGCTAGCGAGGCGCGGCTGGCGAGCTATTTGGCAATTGCCAATCAGGATGTACCGCTGGAACACTGGTTCCACCTTGGTCGGCCTGTCATGCGCAGCAATGGTGGCCTTGCACTCATTTCCTGGAACGGGTCGATGTTCGAGTATCTTATGCCACGCCTGTTGATGCGTAGCGGACCGCAAACTTTGCTCAGCGAAAGTGAGAAAGTTGCCGTGGAGATGCAACAATCTTATGGCCGGAAAAACAGGATGCCTTGGGGTATATCGGAATCCGCCTATGCGGCTAGAGACCCCGATCATCGGTATCAATATCAAGCATTTGGCGTTCCCGGACTTGGGCTTCGGCGGGGCCTGGCCAAGGATATGGTCGTTGCACCTTACGCTTCTGCGCTGGCGCTGCAGATCATGCCGTCCGAAGCTGTAGAAAATTTGAAGTCGTTGGTGATGCGCGGTTTCTCGGGGCTCTACGGGTTGCTGGAAGCGGTCGACTATACGCCCGAACGTTTGCAAAGTGCGAAGGATGTGACGCCAGTAAACGCCTATATGGCGCATCATCAGGGCATGATCATGTGCGCGATTGGCAATAGCCTGTGCGACGATATACTGGTCAGGCGCTTTGAAGAAGACGCGCGGATAAGCTCTGTATCATTGCTGCTCCACGAGAGAATTCCACAGGAGCTACCCTCCGAAGTGGAAAGAATTGAAAGTATGGATCAGGCCGACCTCAGGGTCAGAGTCACGGCGGCACCCCACATTTGGAGCCCGCCGCTTCAAACCAGTTCACCGCAGGCACTACTACTTGGCAATGGCAGCCTTTCCAGTTCCATTTCGACCGGCGGAGGGGGCGGGCTGCGCTGGCGGCATTATTCACTGACTCGTTTTCTGCCCGACCCGGTACTGGATGCCGCCGGACAGTGGATTTATCTCCATGATCGAGATGACGGCCATATATGGTCGGCCACGCGTCAACCCGTCGATGCCCGGCCCGATCAATATGAGGTCACTTTTCATTCCCATATGGCGGAATTTCATCGCCGGGATCATGATATTAGCCTGCGAATGGAAGCCCTGGTTGCAGCTGGCGATGATCTCGAAATCCGCCGTATCACCCTTAGCAATCTGGCGGACCACGCCCGCAATTTGCGATTGACCAGCTATGCTGAGGTGGTTCTTGCGCCGCCGCTCGACGATGAAAGACATCCAGCTTTCAGCAAGCTGTTCGTGCACAGTGAGCATATCCCGGAAATAGGTGGTCAGCTGTTTACCCGCCGACCTCGCAATCCCCGCGATGCACCGCCAGTAGTGTTGCACTTCATTGTAAGCGAGGATGATGGTTTGGCGCTGGCCGGTCACGAGACTGACCGTCGGCGGTTTATCGGCCGCAGCGGAAATTTGCGCCGACCACATGGAGCCAGCCATGACTTGTCCGGTACGATTGGCTTCACCCTCGACCCGATCATGTCGTTACAGGTAAATTGCACGCTCGAAGCCTTTGCGCGCAAGGAATTTTGCCTGGTCACCGTGGTCGCTGCCACTCGAGAGGCGGCGATGGAAATTGCCGAGCGCTATGCGACAATGCCCTCTCTGGAATGGGCGATTAACGATGCCGCATCGCTGGCTGCGCAGGAAACCGAACAGCTTGGTTTGAGCGCGGATCAATTGCCCGTCATGCAAGCGCTGGGATCTCTGCTCCTCTACCCGCATACAAGGCTCCGCGCTGAACCTGAGAAACTTAGCGAAAATCGCCTCGGACAGCCCAATCTTTGGGGCATGGCCATCTCCGGCGATTATCCCATTGTTATGCTGAAGACAGGAAGTTTGCCTGATTCCATGCTGCAAGATTTGATCCGCGCCCATCAACTATGGCGAAGACACGGTCTTGAGGTTGATCTGGTCATCCTGCAATCCGCAGCATCAGGATATATCGAACCGGTGCGCGATGATCTGATGGCGTTGCTGCATGAAGTGAACGGCCAATGGTTGCTCGGCCGCAATGGCGGTATCCATCTGCTCTTTGCTGACCAGATCGGACCGGAACAGGTGCGATTGGTTGAAGCGGCATCGCGCGTGATCATTGAGGATGGCCAGGACAGTTTGGAGGACCAAGTTACAGCAGCCTTTCAACCACCACCTGCCCTGCCGCATTTTGAGCCAGCCAGCGCGCCTATAGAAGAAACCGATATTCCCGAGCTGGTCCGCCCCGACAACTTGCTGTTCGACAATGGCTTGGGCGGATTTACAACGGATGGAAAAGAATATGTCCTCCATCTGGAACCTGGTCAAACAACGCCTGCCCCATGGGTGAATATATTGGCCAATGACGGATTTGGCTGCGTCGTGACGGAGGCTGGTGGCGGATTTACATGGGCCGGCAACAGCGGCGAGAACCGGCTGAGTCCATGGACCAATGACGCGGTCATGGATGACCCGAGTGAAGTCCTTTATCTGCGCGATGAAGAGACAGCGGAGGTCTGGACGCCCACACCAAGTCCCAATGGTCGTGAAGCCAGCTGTCAGATCCGGCATGGTGCGGGTTTTAGCGAATGGCGCAAAATATCATTCGGTCTGGAACAGGAATTACGTGTTTTCGTTCCGGTCGATGATCCGGTAAAAATAATCCGGCTTCGCGTTACCAATCATACGGCACGGCACCGCCGTATCACCGCGACCTATTATGTCGACTGGCTGCTCGGCGCTCTGCGCAGTATATCCCGGTCCAGCATCTGCTGTTCCTATGACCCCGACCATCACGCGATTATGGCCCGCAACAGCTGGAATCCGGACTTTTCGGGACAGGTGGCTTTTCTGACGGCCAATTATCCGCCCCATGGCCTAACCACCGATCGCCAGGAATTCCTGGGCCGCGAGGGGGATCTGGCAAAGCCCGCTGGAGTAGGGCGGTGGGGCCTGGAGGGGCTGGCACCGGCGGGGACCGATCCTTGTGGCGCTTATCAGGTGCATTGCGAACTGGAGCCGGGTGCCAGCCAGGAAGTGGTTTTCCTGTTGGGGCAAGGCGAAGATGATGCGCAGGCCCGTTCCTTGATTGACCATCGGAAATTACCGGCCCGGGTCGACACTGCAATTGATCAATTGACCGACCATTGGGACAACCTGCTCGGCAAAGTGCATGTGCATAGTCCAGATCCGGCATTCGACATCATGATTAACCGATGGCTGCTTTATCAATCCATGGCCTCCCGGATATTGGCGCGGGCCGGATTTTATCAGGCAAGCGGCGCCATTGGCTTTCGCGATCAGCTGCAGGATGTCATGGCATTTCTTCATAATGATCCGGCCCGCGCGCGCGCGCATATATTGGACTGTGCAGCCCATCAATTCGAGGAAGGTGATGTGCTGCATTGGTGGCATCCCCCTTCTGATCGCGGCGTACGCACACGCTTTTCCGATGATCTTCTATGGTTACCTTATGCTATTTGCCACTATGTCGAGGTCACCGGAGACGAAGCTATATTGCAGGAAGAGATTCCCTTTCTGCGCGCACCTCCACTATCGGCCGAGGAGGAGGATCGCTATTCGAGTTTTGAAAAAACCGAAGCCGGCTACACGCTGATGGATCATTGTGAAAGGGCGCTGGAACGTGGCTTTACCCACGGCCGCCACAACCTGCCTCTGATCGGTGCTGGCGACTGGAATGACGGAATGGACCGTATCGGTGACGAGGGAAGGGGAGAAAGCGTCTGGCTGGCCTGGTTTGTGATCACCATCGCCAACGCCTTTTCCGCTCTGAACCAGCGTATCGGGCAGCTGCGCATGGCCGACGCGTGGGCGCAGCGCGCAAGGGATTTGTTGCATCATGCGGAGGTAACCGGCTGGGACGGTAGCTGGTATCGGCGGGCTTTTGATGATGACGGCCATCCATGGGGCTCATCGGAAAATATGGAGTGCCGGATCGACAGTATCTCCCAATCATGGGCCCTGTTTGCCGGCGCCGATGCCGAGCGTACAAAAGACGCGCTGGACGCTGTCTACCGGGAACTGGTTGATGACAAGAATCAAATCGCCCGGCTTTTGTGGCCGCCCTTTGACAAAACACCGCGCGACCCCGGTTACATAAAGGCCTATCCGCCTGGAATAAGGGAAAATGGTGGGCAATATTCCCATGCCGCAACCTGGCTCGGCATGGCTTTTGCGCGATCAAAGGAACCGGGTAAAGCCATGGATATATTCAACATGCTGAACCCGATTAAGCGCGTGCCGGATCATGAGCATGCGGAGCGCTATCGGACGGAACCTTATGCGGTTGCCGCTGATATTGCGGGGGGAGATCAGCATGGCGGCCGCGGCGGTTGGAGCTGGTATACCGGCGCTGCGGCATGGACATGGCGGCTGGGCGTGGAGGAGATATTGGGACTCAAACGCAAAGACGGTGCGCTCCACATCAAGCCCAGTCTGCCAGAGCATTGGCCCGGCTTCTCGGCAACTCTTTGCGGCTCCGAAGGCACTATTGCACTGGTCGTAAAACGGACGGAAGATGACCACGATGCCCATCAGATATTTGTCGATGGAATCGCGCAATCGGAAGCGATTGTGGCATTTCCAAAAGATGGTTCCGAAAAACAGGTCGAGGTCCGCATAGCGTGAAAACCATTTTGGCCATCTCGCTCAATCCGGCAGTCGACATCTCTTGCGAAGCAGAGAATATCGAACCGACGATAAAGATCAGAACCCACAACCAGGTGCATCATCCAGGTGGCTGCGGTGTCAATGTTGCCCGAGTGATCGCCAGTCTTGGAGGAAAACCCGACCTCCTCTATCTGGCAGGCGGCGCGACGGGTGCCCTTCTGAAAGACAGTCTGGATCAATTGCCGATCAACCAACACAGGATTGCCTCTACTGGCGCAACACGCATATCCTATACCGTTCACGAATTGCGGTCCGCCTTTGAATATCGGTTCATCCCTGAAGGCCCGGCCATGATGGAGGCCGAGCTTGAGCAGGCGCTCGAAATAATTGATGGCCTGGATTTCGACTATATCGTCACGACCGGCAGCCTGCCCAGAAGTGCGCCAGAAAACAGCTACGCCCGGATCGGACAGATTGCAGCGGGTAAAAACGCGAAACTCATTCTCGACAGCTCCGGTGAAGCACTGCGGACAACGCTGGAACAAGCCCAAGTCTTCATCGCCAAACCAAGTCTGGAAGAAATGGAGCAGCTGGTCGGCAAACCGCTTGAGCGGGATCGGGCGGGCGAAGCGGCAATGGAGATCATCAATCGGCGCAAGACAAAGAATATTGTTGTGTCCCTGGGTGCACAAGGTGCCATTCTCGCTCAGGAGTCAGGTTTGATACACGCGCCAGCACCGGACGTTTCCATAGGCTCGGCCGTCGGTGCAGGAGACAGTTTTGTCGGTGCGATGACTTTCGCCATAGCATCAGGTGTAGACCTTGAGGAAGCGTTTCACTTTGGCGTGGCCGCCGGGTCTGCCGCCGTTATGACCATGGGCACGCAGCTGTGTCGCGTCAAAGATGTCGTCAGATTATATCAAGAAGGAAAAAGCGTGCGAGGAGCCAGCGGCGATGATCGGCTTTCCAATGTCCCGCTTTTCCGGCACGTCTTGTAAAATGCTGGGATTTCATCGCCATCGGTAGCCGCAGTCGCTTCGCACAATCACTGGCTTAGGTAGTTTCCACTATGTAGAATCCACGAATGCAGCCTCTGGTCGTTTTGGACTATCCCAATATCGTTGTCGACGCTCGCGACGCCTTGCAAAGGCCGGCGAAAACAACTGTGCAAGTCCAAATTCAAAACCGGAACTATTGAGAAAAATCATGAGTGCACTTGGCTTACCCATATTCGACAAAGCCATTCAGGACGCGAATATCTGGGTCAACGAAATTATGGAAGAGCTCGACTGGGATGACAAACATCGGGCATATATTCTGCTGCGATCGGCCCTGCATGTGCTGCGTGACCGTTTGCAACCCGATGAATGTGCGCATTTGGCCGCGCAGCTACCGACGCTTATCCGCGGTATCTATTATGAGGGCTATCGCCCTTCCAAGACATTCGCGAGCATGAGACACAAGGACCAGTTTGTTTTCGCGGTCGAGCAGGCCTTTGGCAACACCCCCAATGATAACCCGTCCGAAGCGGTTTCAGCCGCACTCAATGTTATTGCCGATCATGTTTCGGTCGGAGAGATGAATGATATCAAGGCGACCTTGCCGGAGGATATCCGAACGCTTTGGAGCGATTGATCTGCCAGTTCGACAAACAGGCTCCGATCTATGAGCAGCCATCCACGCAGGAAAATACAATGAACAAGATACAGCGCGAAACGATCAATTCCATTCTGGTCGACGTCAATGACATGACCATCGCAACCGTTCGTGAAAACGGGTTTCCGCAAGCAACAACAGTGAGTTTTGTGAATGATGATCTCACTATCTATTTCGGAACATCAGCAGATTCGCAAAAAGCCCGAAATATTGCTCGGGACGGAAGAGTATCACTAACGGTTGATCGCCCGTATGAAGACTGGGACGGCATCAAAAGTGTTTCGGCGGCCGGCCATGCAACAGTTGTGACCGGCAAAACCGAACAGGAAAAGATCGGGCAGTTAATCTACGCAAAATTCCCCCAGATTGAGAATCTTACAATGGATGAACAGGCCGAGGTCGCGTTCATTCGGGTCGATCTCGTGATCGTGTCACTTCTGGATTACAGCAAGGGGTTTGGCCATACCGAACTTGTTGAAGCATAGTTCTACACTCTGCGAGGGACCCACTTTACAGTTCCAATGTCTAATGTCCGCTTTCGGGATGAAGCGGACGCTGTGTATTTGATGATCCTATTTATGTTAAGTGCGGAACTGGGCCGTAAGTGGACTGCCTGCTTCTAGATTGCTGCTATCGAAAACTGCCACTCCGCTAATGACCCGATAGCAGACGTTCTAACTGACAATCTCGAATGCTCGCTACGGGCGCAAAAGCGAACGTTAGTTCCGAATAGGTCAAATGAGTAAGGCATAGCTAGATAGCAAGAATACGGTCATCCACGGTCATGAGGAATGTCTTTGCCGGACTTCCACAAAGAGCATCTAATTGCTCAGTAGCCGCGTGATTTCTGATCGATGTAATTCCGCTGTGTGAATTGCAGAAACGATAGAGTTTCGATGCGCAAAATTTAATTTCTGTTGAAATTTCGGCTATTTAGTGTAATTGGGGTTGATAAATTACTTTTTTAAACGGGATTTTGAAAATATATTGATCGATACATAGGAATTACTGATGGCTTACATTGCTCGGGCGATAATTATTTTAACAACATCAAGCGCGCTTACTTTATTGCCATCTGCAGCGATATCGGCAAAAGCTCCTACTGAAGTTAAAGATGTTGTTGGTTCCCGTATTGGTAAAGGCGAAAAACTTTTGCGCTCACGGGGCTATATCCATATCGATTCTTCAAGGGGCGATGACCAACATTGGTCTTATTGGTGGAACGGCAGGAAAAAGCATTGCATCTCGGCAATAACAATCGATGGAACTTTCCGTTCCATCGATAAAACTTCTTCATCAGATTGCGGCCACAAAAATAGCGGTTCGGGCGCTGCTGTTGCAATTGGTGCTGCAGCCTTAATTGGTGCACTGGCTCTATCTCATAAATCACACCATCATAGCGACGGGAAACACAACTCATCTCATCAATGGGAAGCTGACCATGAGCGTGGATATCGCGACGGTCTGTATAACCAAGCCTATCACAACTACTCGCGTTCGGATGCATATTCTGAGGGATATGCAGCGGGCGTTCAACAGAGAAACCATAATACTTCCTATCGGCCCGGCTATGGCGGCGGCGGGGGCTATGGAGGGCACGTCAATGTCAACAATCTCGTGGGCCAACTTAATGTTGCGGCAACACAGACATTGACCGGGCGCTACGGCTTCGTTCTGAAAGACAAATATAGTGCAGGCAATGGAGATGGCCATTATTCGATCTATTGGCGCAAGCCATCCAAACAGTGTATTTCTGTCCACACGCGCAGCGGAACGGTTCGCGATATAAGCTCGATGCGCAAACGGAACTGTCGATAGAGGCTGGATCGCAATTGAGTGAACAAGCTACTCGTCTTTTGCTTTTGGCTTTTCATGCTGGCTTATGTTGGTGCCGCAGCAATTTTCGTGACCGGCACTCTGGGGCTGTTCGGTCAAAGCAAAGACCCGATTTCTGGCATTTTTCTTCTGCCTTTGGGGCTACCCTGGAATTTAACGGCGCGGTTTTTCACGGAGTCTCTGAATCAATGGATAGTCATTTTTGCACCAATAGTTAACATCGTCATATTGTGGCAGTCAGCGAAACTAACAAGGAAGAAAACCAGTTGAAGATTTATGACTTTTGAGCGGCTGCAAAATGTAGTTGATAATATAACTTGAATTTTGGGGATGATGATCATGTTTGATGCATTGAAATATGGTTTTGCGAATTATTTCAACTTTTCAGGAAAAACGGTTCGATCAACCTTTTGGTATTGGATTCTCGCGACTGTAATAATATCAATTTTGCTGCAAATTACCGACTATTTTTTAGTAGCTCCTGCGTTAGGCGTGCCGACTGAAGGCGTTGGTGCATCGCAACCCCTGAGTTGGCTTTATTCACTAGCGATATTCATTCCGAGTATTGCAATGGGCATTCGCAGACTGCGCGATGCTGGAAAACCCGGTTGGCTTATTTTGTTAAGCCTAATCCCACTCGTTGGCACATTGGTGTTGATCTACTTTTTTGTACAACCTTCTGAAGGTAGCGAATGAAGTTTCGACTATGAGAAACAATCATCTGTAAAACTGCAATTTGATCGGACCAACTATGAAATCATATGGAATATGGGCAGCATCGGTTCTCTGTCTTGCCGACTGTGCCTCTGAACCAAGTCAAGAAGCAACAGTTGATGCAGAGACCTCCGATGCCGTTACTGGTGTTCCATCCGATCTTGATACGAATGCACAAAGCGAAACAGCGGGAGATTTCGATGCTGCGACCATGGCTGCAGCCCAAGTTTGCCATGATCATGTTTGGTACAATATCGAGAAATTCAAAGATTTGCCAAATGCTGCTGTTTCTGCTTTTCCTGCATCAGAAAGTGACGGAACTTATATCATCTACTGGAACGTGAGCTGGGATGACCCAAAGACAAGGGCTGCGGGCAGTTGCACAATTCTTGATGGAGAAGTCATCGGTTTCGAAGATTATACCGAGTAGCCATAAGAGGAAGCGCTGATTCATTAACCAAGCAAGGTTCCGAGTCATAAACGAGCAAAACCTAGTGTTTTTGGAAACGAGGAGCGAACCGACAAAAGAGATGGGCAGTAAAAAAATCTATCTGCTATTTGCGTTTCTGCTATTCTCGCTAGGCGCAAGAGCATCTGCTCAGCCAGAGGCGCAAAGCTCGCAAGGTCAAGCCCAAGGCGCAGAGGTTGTCATTGGATCGTATCACATAAGCGGGGTTACAGCTTACGACCCTGAGCAACTTTTGCAATATGCCGATGCGCATGAACAGGCCTCGAGAGGCAGTTCCTCCGCATCAGGAATCGCTGAAGCGATTGAATTGATTTACCGCGAAGACGGATATTTCCTTGCGGAAGTTGCTGGCTCCATCAACCCAGTAACCAATATAGTCAAGATCACCGTGCACGAGGGTTTTATATCGCAAGTCCAGATCGAGGGTTTGGATAAAAAAACCGCCTCTGTCGCAGGGAGCTACATAGAAAGGCTGGTCGGGAAACAGCCCATCCATCAAGATGATTTTGAACGTGCTTTCATGCTGGCAAGCGATCTTTCAGGGGTGGATCTCAGAAGCACATTTAGTGCCGCTCCAGAAAGCTCCGCGATGCAGCTGCGATTATCCGGCAGCCAATCCAAAAAGAATGGCAGCATAATGATCGATAATGTCCCGCTGCGGCCTGACTATGCCATCCGTCTGGTCGGATCCCAGCAATTCAACTCGACACTCAAAGGCGGAGATATGCTCCGCCTTGTTGGAGTAGGTGTCAGGGAGCCACGGGAATCCTATGCTTTTACGGGATTGTTGCAATATCGCGTTCCGGTAGGAACAAATGGTACTTATTTGGAGTTGGTTGGCGGCACCGCCTTTTCTGAAAGAAATTTCAGGCAAGTCACAACGGATTCCGAACAACGCGGCATTAATCTGGGTATTGCGCTGGCGCATCCTGTTATCCGGGATATCCATAATTTCACCTATCTCTTGGGAGAATATGAATATCTCGACGCGCGTTCAGAATTTGGAATCAGCGAGACCGATAGCACCGCGCATGCTGCTCGATTACACCTTATATCCGGTCATTTCCTGCAGAATGGTAGTTTGATAGAGGGATCGGCGACGCTGACCGTTGGCGGACGCCCTGAGACCGCTCAGGGACAAGCCATCGACGGCAGCAAAACATTTGCGCACTTCCGATCATCCATTGGCACTAGTCAGTCCATGGGTCCATCAACCTATCTTCGTGCTGAACTCAAAAGCCAACTGACGTTTGAGTCTCTTCCCGAAGTAGAAAAAATCAGCCTGGGCCACCAACCTTATCTCAGAGGTTATGCGCCAAGCGAAACCGAAGGTGATAATGGCATTGCTGCGACATTTCAGTTGGAGCATGTCTTGGATATCAATGAAGATAACGGTTTTTCCATACGACCCATTGCTTTCGCGGATGTCGGATATGTTTCCAATCGGACACCTGGTCAACTGCTGCCTGCCAGTCAAACATTGGCATCCGTCGGATTGGGTGCAAATATAAGCTTCCAGAACGGTTTTGGATTCCGAACCTGGTTTGCAATGCCGCTCCGCGATGGGCCACAGTCAGATTCTGGTGATTTGGCGGTCTATATCCGGCTCTGGAAAGGGTGGTAGAATGTTCAATCGGTCCCTTCTTGTGCTGGTAATCATCATTGTTTCCATCGGACAGCCATCTTCAGTCGCGATGGCAAAAGGCAATCATTCCGGCTGGTGTAACGGCGTCGGCAATACACATCATAGCTCTGCTTGCGGTGCGGGCGTTCCGACCATTCCGCCAACGGGTACAGTGTCTCCGCCGGTGACCACCACAAAACCAAATCCCCCAACTTTACCAGCAACCAATGGGGCGGTTCAGGTCCTTACGCCTCCGAACCCGGGTCTGCCGGTGCCGACGCGGCAGCCATCTCGAATACCTACCCCCAAACCCTTTGCGACGCCTCAGCCAGTACCGCAAGCCGTGCCCACTCCAATAACGGCGCCGACAGCGGTTCCACCTCAAGCATCGGTTGCAGTTCCGCCTCAGGCCCCGCTGCCCATCCCGACACCGCTGCCACGGCCCCTCGCTGTGCCTACTCCGATAACGGCGCCAACAGCCGTTCCGCCACAAGCACCGGTTGCAGTTCCGCCCCAGGTTCCGCAGCCCATCCCGACGCCGCTGCCACGACCCACTGCTGTGCCTACTCCGATAACGGCGCCAACAGCCGTTCCGCCACAAGCACCGGTTGCAGT
>CANMFX010000002.1 GCA_947497315.1 uncultured Sphingomonadaceae bacterium
CCCACTGCTGTGCCTACTCCGATAACGGCGCCAACAGCCGTTCCGCCACAAGCACCGGTTGCAGTTCCGCCCCAGGTCCCGCTGCCCATCCCGACACCGCTGCCACGGCCCACTGCTGTGCCTACTCCGATAACGGCACCGACGGCGGTTCCGCCACAAGCACCGATTGCGGTTCCGCCTCAGGTCCCGCTGCCCATCCCGACACCGCTGCCACGACCCACTGCTGTGCCTACTCCGATAACGGCGCCAACAGCCGTTCCGCCACAAGCACCGGTTGCAGTTCCGCCCCAGGTTCCACAGCCCATCCCGACACCGCTGCCGCAGCCCGTTGCTGTGCCCACTCCGATAACGGCGCCGACAGCGGTTCCACCACAAGCATCGGTTGCGGTTCCGCCTCAGGTCCCGCAGCCGCAAATACTAGCGATTCCGCGTCCCAAACCCAATATCGATAAGCCTTCACAAATAGCGAGACCTGTTGTTGTACCATCAACGGCGATTGGTCACATTTATCAGAAAAATCCGGCGATAGTTCATACAAAGGAACTGCCGCATAGAGCAGCAGAACTAATTGTGCCGAAAGTTGGAAGGCTGCATTCGCGGCGCTTGCATATACCAGCAATAGCCCAACACAGCGCACCTGCCGAATGCGTAGCAAGCGGTTTTGGACGCCGTTTGCATAAGGATGGAAAAAATGAGATCATTTCGGGAATCTTTCCCGAATTTGGATTTACCGACAGTTTGGAGCGAGATTTACCTGCAAATCGTCACCTGCATGCGGAATGCCTGATAGTTATTGAACGCAAATACCCCGATCAAGAATAGACTGCCAATTTTGGAAGATATAAGCATCCACCGGCCACCGCCGTCCATTTCCAGCGCGTAACCTATTGACGCTCGGCGCAATATGCCGGTTTCTCTGTGTATTGTTCCTCTTGGCAATTCCGGTCTCCCGGGAAGTCGTCTGCGGTACGCCCCCGCTTTCGATTTCACACCTGATCCCTGGTGATCGGGGAGTTTGTAAACCGAGCAAGCCGGTCCCTACGACCTTTAGGCTGGAGAGCCCTGGACATACGTCGCAGGCTCCCCGACCATAAGGGTCAAAGAGTGTAGTGCTATTACGGTTAGATCGCGCTGCGTTTACGTTTGGTTCGTTCAGGCTACAATGTACACGTTCCTGTAAGCGGTTAGCGATACCGCGCCGAAACAGGTCCGGTCCGATATCGGGTGTTGGCGACTTGAACGTATCCCGCCGGGCAGACCTCAACCGGGCCGGAGGCATGGTTGTTAGATCGGCCAATCGGTTGTCCAGCGTGGTCATGCGGAACCTTTGGTGTCTTGATTGCTTGGGTTTTGTGTAATGCGGTAGGCCGTCCCATCGTCACTGCGCTGTTCACGTGCCAGCACATAGCTCTTCTTGCGCAGGCCGGTTAGAAATGCGCGAACGCTATGTTGCGTGATCCCTAGCGGGAGATTGCCGACCTTCAGCTTTCCACACAGTCGCAGTCACCTTGCCTTGAGTTTGGAATCGGGCCGATTGCGAAACGTCAGTTCTTAGTCGGCCGCCTCACGAAATCTAACATTTGGCTCACGGCCCAATCGCAGACAAAGGATCACAGCAACCACAATCCAGAGAATGATACTAGCAAAGAGTTTCGTAGAAGCCTCGCCTGATTCACGAGTTGTTCGACGTTGGCTGAGTGCTCCCCAATTCCTTGACCAAAACCCACCACAGCCCAATCAACCAGAGTGCAATCAGCACATGATACAAGTGCCAACTGGCATCTATACCCAGAAAAGGCGATTGGCGGACCAGCAGCAAGTTGAAGAGAAAGATAGCAACCACGGCAGCCCTTAGCAATCGCTGCTTCGTGCTGGGAGCAGGTTTGGCAAAGCAGGTTCCGATCGCCACGATCAACCAGGCCAAGAAGATCGGAATAGTCGCATCGAGTACAACCAGAGCTAACCCCAAGGTGGCTGCGGTTAGCGCGGCGGCTACGCCTATTGGCCATCCACCCCAGGTCCTCGCTGGCGCCATCAGACATTGAATTGCGACCAACGCCATCGCAGTGGCACCACCGATCCGCGAAAAATCGCGATGGAAAGTCGCGAGTTCCTCAATTTGACCAAGGCTGAAGCGGACGATGCCGATGCCAGCGGCGAGACCGAAAATGGCGACGCCAAGCGCACCGAACCACGACGAGCGTCGAGCCAAGCGCAGACAAACCCATATAGCAGCCAAGACGATCAGCGCTTCGGATAGAGCGTAATGTGGTGCCGGCATCTCAGGTCTTCGCAAGCGCGGTGACAGATTCCTGATTGCCGTTAGTTTGGCTGGTCTCGTTACTCAATTGCGCCGCGAAATGTTCAGCCTTGATCTGCTCCGACGTGAGCCGCGATCCATCATGACACCAGCCTGGAGGTGCGAGCATGTAAAGGATGCGCTGCCAAAGCGTGATGCCGCGTTGCGAAGCGTCCTTCAGGATGCCCCAATACTCATGGAATATGATGACGACGGGATTGAGCGTTTCGAGGTTCTTGACGAGACCGTAATCGACCTTCTCCTTTTCGGGTACGAAGGTGCCAAACATCTTGTCCCAGATGATCAGAGTGCCCGCGTAATTGGCATCGAGATATTGCGGGTTGCGACCATGGTGAACCCGGTGGTGTGAGGGTGTGTTGAACACCGCTTCGAACCAGCGGGGCATCTTGTCGACCAGCTCGGTGTGGAGGAAGAACTGGTAGGTAGGGTTGATCACTCCACAAAACAGCACGACGACTGGGTCGAAGCCGATGAGCACCAGCGGTACCTTGAACATCATCGTCCCTGTGAAATGCTTGGTCCAGCCCTGACGCAGCGCAACCGAGAAATTGTACTGCGTGCTCGAATGATGGGTGACATGCATCGCCCACACCCAGCGGACCCGGTGCGCGATGCGATGGTGCCAATAATAGCGCAGGTCATCAAGGATGAAGCAGGCGACTAACGAGGCGACGGTGAGCGGGATTACGTAGAGCTGGAACTGCTGCGCCCAGAACAGTACACCCACGGTGATGAAGGCGGTCGCGCCATTGGTTAAAGCGCTGACGAGGCCTAAGCCCATCGACACGCCATTGTCCTTCACGTCGCCAACGCCACGCTCGTGGAAGAAGTGGTTAAAAATTGACTCGCCGAAGATTGCCGCGAAATAGAGCGGGATCACGATCATCGCGATGTCCGAATTGATGATATTCTCAAGCGTCATGGCCATCCTCTCCGAATTTGTTCCAAACGGTGTACCCAAGGCGTGTGTTGAACAGAATTGAATAATACGGTCAAACTTGTTAGTGAAACTCACAAATGAACGATCTTCGTCTTATGCAACATTTTGAAGCCGTCTATCGGCTGCTCAGCTTCACAGCGGCTGCGGAAGAGCTCGGACTCACCCATTCGGCGATTACCAAGAGTATAAAGACACTCGAAGCCGATTGGGAAACGCAGCTGTTCCATCGCACCACCCGGACCGTGGTAGCGACCGAGGCTGGCAAAAAGCTCTACCCGCAATCCGTCGAGCTACTGGCATTTGCCGCGACTGTACGCGATTCTGTTTCCGCCGGTGAACACGAGCTCAACATCGTCAGTGGACCCGGAGTAATCGAGAGCATGATCCATCCGGCAATCGTGAAGTTTGCGCAACGTTATCCCAAGACGAGGATCAACGTTTCCACTATGCCGCCACATCTCGCAGCCGAAGAACTCCTGCAACGTCGAATTCACCTGTTGGTCTATCACGAAGCCAGCCTCGCCGGCCTTCCTCACAAAAATCGCATGAAAGTTACGAATGTGATCGACGAACCCTATTGGATGATTCATCGCAAGGATCACGCGGTCGCTTCCCGCCCGCACACCCTTGAGGAAGTCGCGCAATTTGATTGGGCGCTTGCCGGATACGACCGCCTGTTCGAGCAATCGTTACCGGACCATGTGCGAAGGATGCTTGAGAAAAATGGCGTCCCGCATTACCGCCTGCTCAGCCAGGCCGCGTGTATTGAACTGGCCAAGCAGTCCGACATCCTGACAACATTACCCCAGTCGGCGGCGCGAGCGATGATTGCCGAACGCACCGTCGAAGGCGTGCCGCATCCTGGCGGCTTTCGCTTCTCGATAGGTGCGGCCGTGCTCTACGATGCAGGCCGCGAGCCTACGGTCGAGCATTTCATTGATTGTCTTTGACACTCCACAGATAACACGCGGAGCTTTGATCCGCTTTCCGCCCAAAAGTCTCCTACCAACGCGAACATCACCCCACCGAAAGCTGCCGTCTCGCACCTCCGCGGGTTGGCACTTACTGGGCCGTTTTGCTCTCCGTCCGCTTTGCGCGCAAAAGCGAACATTCAGGCAATGATCAAAACCTGATTCCAACCTGCACGTTGACCCGCGGTGATCTGTCGCCGCTTTCGAAGCGATCTTCGTTGACTGGAGCTGCTGCCTCAACGCCTAGATCGAATTTTCCCAGTTGAGCGCGTAAGCCGCCGCCAGCAGACATAAGCGATCCGTCACCAAAGCCCGTGCCGATATTGGATATGTGACCGCCATCTACAAAGCCGTAAAGCTGGAACCAATCCAGCCAGCCTGCAATATTTTTGAATTCCTTGCGCAATTCTGCGAGCCCAAGCACCCCTTCATCGCCAAATCGTTCACTGAAATCATAGCCTTTGCCATAATAGGGTCCGCCAATGGCAATTTCATTGGGTGAGAGTAATGGCCGTGATGCGATTTGAGCATTTCCGGCAAGACGCATTCCAAATCCGCCGCCCATATTGACGATCGAGTTGATCCAGAGATTGGCTTTTGTGAATTTGCCGCTGCCGTTTACGCGAGAGTTTAAGAAATCCCCGACCCGGCTTGCGCCCAATATCCCAAGTCCTTGTGTGACCCCTATGCCGCCATATACCCGGCCAATCCCGATATTGTAGTTGCCCGTAAAATTGATGGCAGCCGTGATAATGTCATCATCCTGGAAAAGTACATTATCCTGTGTTTGCTCGACATTGAGATAGGCCAACTCGGCATTGAGCCAGAGATTGAGGTCATTGCTCCGCTTCAACGCATGACTTGCAAATATCGCAGCGTAGCGGCTGCGGCCTTCAAGATCCAAGGATCGCATGCTTCCGCCTGAATTCGTTCGCCCCGCTGCGCCCGCAACGCCAATCACGGTCGCCCCGTCACCCAATATTGTCGCATAACGCAAATTCACATATGTCAGCTCACTCGGCTGCGCGACTGTGCTGATCACGTTTGCCGAGAACACATCACCATCAGTAAGTAGTCCCGCGATATCGAGCTCCAGACGGGCCCTGATAGGACCAAGAGTCTCCGGACCGTAATTGTCCAGTGCCGCATAACCCTTCGCACTCTTCTCATTCACCCTGACAATCAATATACCTTTGCCGTATTCACGCTGATAATTTGTTTGTTCCAGCGTTAATCCCGGCACGTCACTGACCAAAAGCAGCTGCCGTTCGACGTCCTCTGAACGGGCGGCGCGGCCTATCAATCGATCAAGAATCTTCCGAATCCGCTGATTATCTGAGCCAATGATGCGCACTTCATCTATCGCGCCGGGGTTTAGTTTGACGGTGACGACCCCAAGGGTGACAGCTTGAGCCGGAATTTCTGCGCTGGCAAAAATATAACCTTGATCCCGCGCTGTGTCGGAAACGGCGCTGGCGAGTTCCTGCAATGTCGCCCGGCTGGCCGTTTGACCGATATATTGTTCATATCCCTCGGCAAGCGTGGCGGCCGCGATGTCGATATCGGAACTGATATTAACGGCGCCGATGGTAACGTCGGTGTTGGAATCAGCGCTATGGTCGGTAATTTGCGTTGGCGCAGCTGCACTATCGATTGGCAAGGAAATCTGATTGTCGGCCGGATCACCAGCTGTCCAGATGTCCTCTCGTGCGATACTTTCAAATGGATTTCCGGCTTCTTGCGCGAACACCGTGAATGGCGCGCAGAACAGTAAAACCCATGACAAATGGCGAACAAAGCCGAGCAAAAAAGCACCCTCAAACGAACAAATAATCGATGTCGTTTAGAATGGAATCCTTAGGAAATGCTTAGCGCGGCGACAAATTAACAAAAAATTCAGTCTCTTCATAAACGGAACAGGCAAAATATTGCGCTAAACCGCCCTTCAATGATTGAGTAGCGTAGAAAAATTTGAAGGTATTTCCGATGCAGAAAATTACAAAAATTGTTGCTTTTGCGGCGCTTATGGCGAGTAGCACGGCATATGGAGCGACTCCGGAATGGAAAATATCTGAAAGCAAGGGCGATGTTAATATTCTGCGATCAGGCGTATCGAAAATTGCCATCAGCGGCGGCACGTTGCGCGCGGGCGATGTGGTTGCCACCGGCAAGCATAGCCGGGCTGTGCTGGTTCGCGGCGAGGAATATGTTGTTGTTTCGCCGCTTAGCCGCCTGCGGATCAGTGCACCCAAGAAAAGCGGCGGTGTAATGCAGTTTTTTGAAGAGGTTGGGAACGTCCTCTTTCGCATAGACAAAAAGGCGACCCCGCATTTCGGCGTCCAAACGCCTTATCTTGCCGCTGTCGTCAAAGGAACGACGTTTAGTGTAACCGTATCGGAATCCGGTGCGGCTGTTCAAGTTACCGAGGGCGCCGTCCAGGTTTCGACATTGGATGGCGGTGCTTCTCAATTGCTGTCTCCCGGCATGATTGGAATGGTGAAACAGGATCAGCAATATCGCCTGTCGATTACGGGATCGGAAACCAAGACGATTATGTCTCCCAACGCGCCGGCCAATGATGACGGTTCGTCCGAGCCGTCAACGGCGTCAAAAGATATTGCGTCTGTTGAAATCGCAACTGGTGATTATGAAGGCGTTATCAGTTCACCGGTGGTTGATAAGCCGGTTTCATTCAGTCACCTGACAGGGGGACTTGTCAGTGACAATGTGACGGACTCAGCCCCGACCCAATTGGCTTCCAATGCGCTTAATATGAAAGTTGGTGATCCAGCATCATCTTTTAACAATGGCCATCCTTTCAGCAGTAATACCGGCAATAGCGGTAACGGAGCTGGCAACAACGCAGGCGGCAATGGCGAGGGAGTAGGAAACAGCAATGCCGGCGGCAGTGTCAACGGCACCGGAAACAGCAATGCTGGTGGTAACGGCATTGGTGCGAGTAACGGCAATAATGCCGGAAGTGGCAATGCCAATAATGGTGTCGGAAATGGCAATGGCGGCGCGAAGAACGGCAATGCCGGCAGTGGCGCGAGCAATAGCAACGCTGGTGGCAACGGTGCGAACAACCAGGGCAATGCCGGCAGTGGCAATGCTAATAATGGCGCTGGAAGCGGTTTTGCCAATAACAGTGTAGGAAATGGCAACGGTGGCGGCCAGAGCGGCAATGGCACCGGCAACAGCAATGCTGGTGGCAACGGAGCAAGCAACAGCAACAATGCCGGCAGTGGCAATGCCAATAATGGCGTAGGAAATGGCAATGGCGGAGGGAAGAGCGGCAATCGGGGCAACGGCAACTAAAGGCTGGTGACACCTTGCTTGGTTAACGGCTTCTTAAGACCGGCTCTCTAGTCTCGTCGGATCGCGTTCACAGCGGACGATGAAGGAGTTTCATCCATTGCGCATCTTGTCCTATCTTACCGGACAATATCAAAAATATGGCGCGAAATCGCTAGGGATTGTCTTTGCCCTGACGGCAACCGCCTTTTTGTTTCTGGTCGGCATCTTACCAGCCATTGAACAATCCAATCGTGACGTGCGCAGTGCGGTTTTTTCTCGCGATGCATCGGGTCAATATGCAGTTGTCGAAATGGATGCCCGTTCTCTAAAGGCATTGGGCAATTGGCCGTGGTCGCGTGAAATTCATGCCCAGCTTGTCGATAAGTTATCGGCTGGTGGTGCTGATCAGATTGCGTTTGATATAGATTTTTCCGCTCGCTCCACTCCTGCCGCTGACAGCGCCCTGGCCAGCGCGATAGACAGATCTGACGCCCAGGTCATAATGGCAACCTTCAGGCAACGGGCCTCCGACGCCAGTGGCAGTTTTTCAGAAAATATTCCGCTTCCTGCATTAGCCAGAAATTCCCTGTTGGCGTCGGTAAACGTGCATCCCGATAAAATGGGGCACGTAAGCGAGTATAGTTATGGCATTCGCACAGATGGAGCGGTCCGGCCTGCGCTGGCTGCCATGTTGACGGGCAGCAACGGTGACATCGGGCAAAGCTTTCTCATCGATCAAAGCCTGAATCTCGCCAGCATTCCGCGTTTCAGTGCCGTTGATATTCTGAATGATAAAGTATCAACCGCGGATATCCAGGATCGCTCCTTCATCATAGGAGCCACCGCCATCGAATTGGGCGATCGCTACGCCACTCCGCATTTGGGGATAATACCAGGTGTGTTCATTCACGCACTTGCGACGGAGACGCTGGATGGTGGGAGGAACATGCCCATTGTCAGCACTGGTATCATGCTTGGCATTGCTCTTCTCTTGGCACTATTGAGCAAAAGTCTGACAACGCGGTCCATATCCCGCTACCGTCACTTCATCCTGCCGCTATCTACCCTGTTGCTCATCGGATCAAATTGGTGGTTTTTTGCAGAATCCATCGCGGAGCTTCAGCTATCTGCCGCTTTCACTTTCATTCTCTGTCTTTATCTGGCTGACTTGGTCATTGATATGTTCAGAGCGATGCAGCGGGAACGGTATAGCGACATTGCAACAGGACTTCCAAATGCGGAAGCCATGATGAAGGCAGCTTCAAAACTGGCGTTCAGCCGCATCGCCGTAGCAGAAATTGCTAATTTCAATGAAATTGCAACCATATTAACAAGCGAGCAACAGGCCGAAAATATCAAATCCTTGGCAAAACGTCTGTCTCTCCTGGCCGATGAAGGTCGGATTTACAGAACAGGCAAAGATCAATTGGCCTGGAATATTGCGGCTTCCTATCATGACAGGCTAGACGATCATTTCAAAACTGCTGCGGCATTTGCATTGGCTCCAACCGCTCAAGACGGCCATGATGCTCAACTGAAAATCCATATGGGATATCATGAAGGCGAAAATTATAACTGGCACCAGCTATTGTCTGATGCCAGCGCGGCAGCCCGCAAAGCCGCAGTATCACACTATCGCTGGGTCCGCTTCTCCAAGGATATCAACGAAGGGATCAGCGAAAAACTGAATATCCTGAACGAGATCGACAGAGCCATGAGCCAGGGCGATATCTGGGTAGCTTACCAACCCAAGCTTGACATGAAAACCGGCGCAATAAATGCAGCAGAAGCATTGGTGCGGTGGGATCACCCTCAACGTGGGAGGATCGCTCCCGACCGTTTCATTCCGATCTTGGAAGCCGAAGGGACAATATCCGATCTCACTCTTTATGTGCTGAAAAAAACGCTACAGGATGTATCGAGATGGGCAGAAAATGGCCTCTTTATGAATTGTTCGGTGAACGTATCTGCCGCATTGCTTGATGATGCAGAATTTATTGGCGAAGCCATTACGCTTGTCGAGACAGGAGGCATTGACAGTAGCCAGATAACTTTTGAACTGACCGAGACCGCTGCCCTGGGCGATCTCGAAAAGGCCAAGTCTGTACTCAACGGCATCAGGGAAATCGGTGTCCGCCTGTCGATCGACGATTATGGCACCGGGCAGTCCAACTTGAGCTACATGCAAGGCTTCCCGGCCGATGAAATCAAGATTGATCAGCGATTTGTCAAATCCATGGTTCAACGGGATGTCGACCGCGTCATGGTCAGCTCCACAATAGACATGGCCCATAAAATGAACTTCAAAGTTGTCGCCGAAGGTGTCGAAGACGAAGATTGCCTCGCCCTCCTAAGCAAATTCGGATGCGATGTCGCGCAAGGCTGGCACATAGGAAAACCGCTCGACGCAGAGAGTTTTGCGCAAAGGTGGCGTACTGGCGCAATCGCTAAGTCGGCGTAGGCTAGTGGCTTAATGTCCGCTTTCGGGATGGGGCGGACATAACCAAATGGCCAAGCCGTAGTGACCTGATTCAATTACATTGACTAAGAAGCTAATGGTGCAGGATTGCATTGAACAACCACCCAATCCGCCAATTTGGCCGGTGCCGGTATCTTGATTTCACCATAGCCAAGCTCGATCAAATTCAATTCCGCAAGCTGTTTTAGGGCTCTGTTCAATGAAATACGAGATACGCCTAGCGTATATGCCAGTTCGGACTGGCGACACTCTAGCAAATTTGGGTTCCCGGCGGTGTGCGACATTGACTGTACTATCTTGGCAGTCCGCTCGCGGATCGGCAGGCGTCTGATGGCATCGAGCATTTCGAGCAATATGTGGGACCGTATCAACGCAGTCTTGAGTAGAGCACGCGAAAGTTCTGGTTCCTTGTCATAGAGACGAGTGAACCGTGTTGCCGACATTTGATAGATTTCTGTCTCGCCAGTTGCCGAAACATCATGGGTGCGAGGTAGCTCGGCAAAAATCGTGAACTCTCCGAAACTTTGTCCCGGACCCAAAAGCGTTGTCATCGATACGGATCCATCAATTCCTATTATCCCTGCATTGGCCGAGCCGGACCGGACTATGGAAATTCCCGGATTGGCATCACCTCGACTCTGGATGAACTGCCCATCGGTATATTTTACTATGGTCGATTCCTGGCGGACCTTTTCAGCCAATTCTTCCGGCAATAAATCCATGAAAGCCGGCGCGTTGAGTTGAACAAGATCAAGCATGATTAGAAATGTATAATATTTAACATTTGTGATCAAGATATCTGGCTATCCAATGAGATGACGGAATCAACCCGCCCCGTGGAGAGAGTGTTATGAAACCAGAACTTATTGTGATTTTGCTTATCTTGATCGGTTTTGCCGTGTTGGAAATGCTGTTTACCAGCTTTTTCAGAAAGCCCGGACAAACTCGCGCAGATGCGATTGTTGAAATTGCCAGCACGCTATCGGTTTCGGTCATCAGCCAGCCGATTACTTTGGCCGGAGGCTTTGCAGTTGCTGCGTGGCTTGCACCTGGCGCTGCCAATATGTTGGAGACGGTGCCGGTATTGGCTGTGCTTGGGCTCTTCCTGATCTTTGATGACATGACGCAATATTGGTGGCATCGGCTGTCCCACACACTGCCTTGGCTCTACAATCTGCATAGACCGCATCACAATGCCCCGTATCTTTCCATCCGGGTCGTCTATCGCAATAACCTGTTCTATTATTTGTTCATGCCCGGCCTTTGGTTTTCCGGCGCGCTAATCTATCTTGGCGGCGGTTGGGTTTACGCGGGCTATATCATTGTCAAAATGGCAGTGATTTTCGGTGCGCATAGCGATGTTCGATGGGATGAACCGCTCTATAAGGTAAAATGGTTGTCGCCGATCATGTGGGTTGTGGAGCGCACCATCTCTACCCCGGCCACCCACAGCGCACATCATGGCAAGCATGCCGCAGATGGGATCACCAATTACAAAGGCAATTTCGGAAATCTGCTGTTCTTCTGGGACGTGCTATTTGGAACGGCTAAGATCACCCGACAATACCCCGCAGAAATGGGTGTTGAGAACTTGCCTGATACCACTGTGGCAGAACAGTTATTCTGGCCACTTGTGAGCACCAAGCAAAAAGAAACAGTCATGTTGGAGACTGGATCATGAATAAGCAGTGCGCGTCACTAGTTTCTGCTTTGGCTTTGGGATTACTATCGCCCGGAACCAGTGCTGCCGCATTGGATGTGGTGGCAACTGAGGACAGGCAATCGGCAATATCCGAACTCGAAGCACAGCAAATATTTGACTATGCCTATCCCCAGGTAATCATGAAGATCAGTCAGGATCTAATGTTCACCGTACCAATCAGAAAGCGCTCGGTTCCCAATCATTTTATCCATTTCAAACGACTTGCCATGCCGCAAAATAAGGCTGTTGTTCTGGGCAATCGCAATACGCTCTACAGCGTCGGTTGGATCGATCTGAGCAAGGGGCCAGTGGTGTTTGAAATCCCGGATATGGGCGATCGTTATTATGTAATGCCGCTTCTCGATGCCTGGACCAATACATTCGAAAGCTTCGGCTCGCGAACAACTGGCCAAAAGGCGCAGAAATACTTCATTGTGAACCGCGACTGGAGCGGAGAAGTTCCGGAAGGTTACGAGAAGGTGGTCAGCCCGACCAACATGGTCTGGATCACCGGCAGGATACAGGCCGACTCACCGCAAGACGCTGTGGCCGCTGGGAAGCTGCAAGACAGATATAAATTGATGACCTATGCGCAGCATCAGGGTGCAAGCGACCCGTATTTAGACTATCAACCGGAATATCTGGCGATGCAGGTCAGGAAGCCGGTGCCCTATTCGCTGCAAATGACAGCGGAACAATTCTACGATTCCTTTTTCGGCATGTGGGCAAATAATGCTTCTCCCGAGGAAGATGTAGCGATGATCCGCATCTCGAAGAAGGCTGGTATTCAGCGTTCCAGGACACGTAAATTCGCTGACCTGTCACCGATTGTTCAGGACACATTGCGCGCTGGATTAAAGGCCAAACAGACGAAATATGTCAAAGATTTTTATGACGGAACCAGTCAGACTGAACCATGGATATTCAACCGGGAACGCATGGGCACCTGGGGAACCGACTTCGAACGCCGAACCTACTGGGCGATGTGGGGCCTAGGTGCCAATTTGGTGGAAGACGCGGTTTACGGGGTGTCGCAGCTGGATGAGACCCTGACTCCACTAAATGGCAGCAATGTTTACAAAATGCATTTCGAACCAGGTGACCTGCCACCAACATCGGCCTTTTGGTCCGTCACAAATTATGACGAAGAGGGGTATCTGGAAGCAAATGATCAGAACCGCTATTCCCTTGGTAGTAATCATAAGCTGAAATATAATGCCGATGGCAGTCTTGATTTCTATCTGTCGAACAGCAAACCGGATATTGTAGACGCGAATTGGGTGCCGGCGCCCAAGGGGAATTTCAAAACGCTGCTCAGGGTTTACTGGCCTGACGAAAAAATTCTGACAGGTGAATGGGCATTGCCACCGCTAAAATTGTTCAAAGGCAAAGAATAAGCATATGCAAAAAACACAAGAAATTTCATTTGATGGACTCCGTCCTCCCTGTCCGTGGATGGCCGAGAGCCATGCGCTGTGGCGTGACAGTGTCCGCAATTTTGTAGACCGGGAAATCATGCCCCACGTTGAAGAATGGGAAAACGCCGGACGCATTCCACGCGAACTGTATCCAAAGGCGGCCGAAGCCGGATTGCTTGGAATGAACTATCCGGAAACGCTTGGCGGTGCGGGCGACGAGACGGATGCTTTCCATGCAATTATCACCAGCGAGGAATTGTCCCGGGCTGGCGCCGGGGGCATCTCCGCTGCTTTGATGATCCATGGCATCGGTTTGCCTCCCGTAATGAAGCTGGGAACCGAAGCGATGCAACAGGAAATCGTTCCGCAAGTTCTTTCGGGCGACAAGCAGATTAGTTTGGGTATCACCGAACCATCAGGAGGTTCTGATGTTGCAAAACTAAAAACCAAGGCTGTACGTGATGGCAATGGCTGGCGGATCAACGGATCCAAAACTTTCATCACCGGCGGGATGACCTCTCAATGGTTGACCACTGCCGTGCGCACCGGCGAAGATGGTATGGCGGGAATTTCCCTCATGCTTGTCGATCTGGAAAGCGAAGGCGTTAGCCGGACCGAATTACCAAAAATGGGCTGGTGGAGCAGTGATACTGCTACAATCCACTTTGATGATGTTTTTGTCCCCGCCGACAATCTGATCGGCCACGAAAATCAGGGCTTTTACGGTATCATGGCCAATTTCAACGGCGAACGGCTGGGCATGGCGGCGCAGGCTACCGCCTTTGCCCGGGCCTGCATTGAAGACGCCGCCGCCTGGGCGCAGGAACGCCAGACATTCGGTAAACGTCTCGCAGATCATCAAGTGATAAGGCACAAAATGGCCAGCATGGCGCAGCGTGTTTGGGCAACCACAACATTTCTCGACAATTGCGCATGGCGAGTCATGAACGGCGAGAGCCCCGTCGCCGAACTCGCGATGCTAAAAGTGCAGGCTACCGAAACAATGGAATATTGTGCGCGTGAAGCGATGCAGATGCTGGGAGGTGCAGGCTTCATTCGGGGACATCGCGTCGAACGCATCTATCGCGAAGTTCGTGTGATGGCGATTGGCGGCGGTTCAGAGGAAATCATGCGGGATCTGGCATCTCGTCAGATGGGCTTCTAACTAGGTGGGTCCCAGGCTAAGCGGGCGGGGTGTCGCCATGATTATCGCGACACAAACAGCAATGCTCCAAATGGTACCGAAGTCTAGTCGAATATTGGACGGCCTCGGCCTTGTCGAGTACCACGCTTTCGATCAATCTTCACTCAATGGAGCAACCCAATAACAAATCTTTTTTCATCGGCCTAAAACTGCTCGTTCCTATAAAGTCTATTATTTAGGCCTCAGCTTCTCAATAACCTGAGCGTCCACCCAATAAACATCTCCTTCTTTTGGCCGAACAGTGCTTATTATATTTGCTCACCCAGAATCCCCATCCTGCAATCACGCAGTCCTATTTGCGAAAACGACTGGGCATCGATCCTGTCCAATGTTTGAATGCGCGACGAAAATTGGTGGTTTCTGTATAGCCAAGCCGCGCAGCTATCTGGTCCATATTCATCTCCGTATTCTCGAGATAGTCTAGAGCGAGATTTTTCCTGACGTCGTCCTGCAGTTTCCGGAAGGAGGTGCTTAGAGAGTCAAGCTTCCTTCGGAGCGTACGTGAGCTCATCGCCATGGACGAAGCGACGTTCTCCATATCGGGCATGTTGCCAGGGCTCCTCAGCAGCTCGCGGCGAACCTGCAGGAGGAAATCATCCTCTCCGCGATGACGGGAGACCAGTTGCTCGGCCAATTGCAGGCAAATTGCGGCGCTCGCTGAATCAGAGGTTCGCAGTGGCCGGTCCTTGGGCGGCCTTGTCCAGACAATATTATGAGGTCGATTATAGTGAATGGGACAATCGAAATATTGGTTATATTTGCGAGCATAAACCGGTTTGGAATAGCTAAGCTCAATTTCAAGCGGCTGCATTGGCTCCTGCAGATATTCTGATGATACACGCATTATCCCAACGATATTTTCTTCGACACAAAATGGCACCAGCCGTTCGATCGGATAAATGGGGTCCATCTGAATCCGTTGCCGGTCATTTTCCACGCTGGTTGAAGTGTGCATCAAACTGGGCGCGGCCTGATAATATTTGGGACCAATAGCTGCGGCCTCCATCTCATTGGCGCTGCTCATGATTGCATAACCCAGTGCACCCCAGGTTCCTACGGTCTCGGCATCGCCAACTTTTAATCCCAGCCAGGGTATGGGGGAAAGCTTTAACGCCGCATCGATCATCGCAAACATCTGATTGAAACTCAGGAACTCGTCCTGCTTAGCCAGCTTGTCCTCATCGAAATCGAGGTGTTCGAACAGCTGTTCGGGCGATATGCCCAGATCTTTCAACACCGCGACAATCAGGTTTGCCACCTGAAGCGACAAAACCGGTCGATCAAAATTTTCCAGGTCAAAGCGCAAAACCGTTGTCCGAAAATGATCCTTTATTGTCCTCTGCTAACCTGTCGACTCCAATTTTACCAGCGTAAACCCTTGAACATAAAAACAAGGAGGTTTGCACAATGTCACTACCGGAAGTCATTAATCATCAGGATCATCTGCTGAGCATCAACATCAACGAGCAGGAAGGCGTTCAGCATCCCACGGACGGATATTTTCTGCAGCCGCTGTTTCTGGATGCAGAAAACGGCACTTGGGTTCTTTATGCAAAATTTCCGCCGGGAACATTGCTGCCACGCCATTTCCATACTGGCACGGTGCATTTCTTCACCACGAAGGGCACCTGGAATTATGTGGAATATCCCGAAGATAAGCAGACGGCTGGCAGCTATCTCTATGAACCGGGTGGATCCATTCATCAGTTTTCGGTTCCTGAAGATGCCAAAGAAAATGCCGAAGGCTTCATGGTGGTCAGCGGAGCCAATGTGAATTTTGATGACGACGACAATCTGATCGACATCACAGACGCTGGATCGATTGAGCAGGCGATATTGGCTGTTTGCCAGATGATGGGCCGCGATGCACCGCGTTATATCCGCCCCGGCGCAGCAGCTGCATTTTCATACTAAAACTCCAAGATTGGGAGAGGACCAATGAAAATCGCAGTTATCGGTGCCGGAATCGCTGGATTGGCGGCAAGTCATGAATTTCAAAAGCTTGGCCATCAGGTCGAGATTTACGAAGCGACAGAAAGAGCCGGAGGACGCGGGCGCCTTTTGAACCGTCCCGGCACCGACGACTGGGCTGATGTGGGATCGCAATATTTCCACACCAATTACGAATTTGGTTTGAAATTGATTGACGAACTGGGGCTGACGCCAAAGTTGAAAGCGATCAAGGGCCAGACCAGGGTATTCACAGGCAAAGGCCAAGATCAATCCTATCTGTTGAACCCACGTTTGCCCTGGATCAATCCGGGCGGCATTTCAGGGAATTTGAAAGTTGCCTGGTACCTGGTGCGTATGTTGCTGAAACATCGCTCGCACACATTTGCCGCGGATGCGTCAATGGCCGCGTATGACAGTCAACTGGCACTGGAAACAACGTCGGATGAATTTGTCCAGGATCACATCATCCGCATGATGAGCTTGATCGGCGGACTAAGCGAGCCAGCCAGCACAAAAGTCAATTTGCTGCAGATTTTTCGTCTGGTCAAAATCGTGATGCTGACTGGTTATGTCTCACTCGAAGGCGGCACGGCTACGCTACATGCCGAACTCGCTAAGCGCGCTACCATTCACTACAACAGCCCGGTCAAATCTCTGGTCGAAGAAAATGGCCGAACCACTGGCCTTGTTCTCGAAAGCGGAGAACGGGTTGATGCCGACCATGTCGTCATGGCCGCCCCTGCAACCAAGGCGGCAGAGCTGGTACCAGCTGAATGGGTAACTGAGAAAGCCTACCTTTCCGGTATCGAAATGCCGCCTGCTATACTGGTTTCACTATTTCTGGATCGCCCGCTGGAGAACGATGTCTGGACCTACTTCCTGCCGTTCGAAAATGAAGGTTCGGTCAGCTTTTGCGTCGATACGCATCAGAAAAGCCCGGACAATACACCTTCTGGAAAAGCGACATTGCAGGCCTGGATTCTCAATCCAAAATCAGTTGCCCTGGTCGACAAGACAGATGAAGAACTGGCTCGCATCGTTCGCAAAGATATTGCGCCCTATTTACCCAAAGTTGACAATGCCATCGAGGGTTTTTCAGTAACGCGCCACCATAATGCTGTTCCACAAGCAACCGTTGGTCACAATGCGCGGACACTCGATTTTCTGAAATCAGCCCAGCAGCGAAAGGGCCTGTCGTTCTGCGGCGATTATATGTCGGGTGGCTATATGGAAAGCGCCCTTTGGAGCGTTAATCACGCACTCTCAGATTTTCCAAACCATGAAGAATTGAAACAAGCCGCCTAGTTGGCGCCAGGACAGGATTACTCATAATGTCTTCTCTAAACTCTGAAATCCCAGGCCGAAAGCTTGCCGCTATCACGGCCATCCTCTCTCTGCCTTTTGCTTATCTGACGCAGTTTCTTTTTATGAGTGCATCAGGCGGTGACGTATCGATCTTCCATGATGGACAGCAGATGATGAGCCTCGCAGGCGAGCAAGCGAACCTGTTTTACGCCGCAATGTGGACCGACATTCTCGGCTACTATCTGATCTTTCTGCCGCTGATCATATATGCATGGAAGGCGCTTCGGCATATCGACGAAAACCTGACGGACATCGCCTTCCTCTGCGGTTTGATCTATTGCCTGCTCGGTGCATTCGGCGCGGTCCATATGGCTGGCGCTTTTGAGGCTCTTCACAATGATATTGCTAGTCCTGGCCAAGCCGCCGCCTGGGAGGCAACCATCGGTGGCAGCTGGCGGGGCTTCTGGCTGCTGGAGGCAATCTTGGCCGCTATCTGGTTGGGTGGTCTGGCAAAACTCCTCTACGTCGCCGGATTAAAGGGGCTGGCAATTGGCGCGGGTATCCTGGCCTCAATCTGGACCGTCCAGTTCTTCGCTTCGCATTTGGGACAGACTGAAATTTCCGATGCCGCGTTGGCAATGGTTGTCATGCTGTCACCACTTTGGTCGGTCTGGCTGGGGGCCGCATTGTTGCGGGATCAGTCACAACCAGCTGCAACACGATAATCATCAGACTGGGAGAAGAAAAATGGATCGACCATGGTTTTATCCGAACAAGGTAAGCGCTGCCCCGGGAGAGACAGTGACCTTGTTCGCGAGCGCACCTGCCTCACCATGCACCCTGACGATTTCTCGCATCGGTGCCGAGGTGAGGCAGGTCGCCAAATTTGACAATATTGAAATCGGCCATCACGCTATTCCCGAAGATGCCGACACCAATGGATGCCAATGGCCAGAAACCTTCACTTTTGAAATCGGCGAAGATTGGGAAACCGGATATTATGACCTGACCCTGTCCGGTCCGGACGGTTCGAAGAGTCAGCATTTTATCTGCGTTCGCAAGGCGGTATCGGCAGCCAAAGCAAAAGCCGTTTTGATCCTCGCAACAAATACTTATGCAGCCTATAATTATTGGGGCGGCAGCAACGCCTATGCCGATGTGATTGCGCTGATGGAGGGCAAAGTCACGCCGGATGAATCGCGTGATGGTGCGATTGGTCGATTGTCCCGCATGCGGCCCTATCCCCAAGGGCTTATTTCGCCGCCGGGCGAACCGCCGCGTCTGATCAATTATGAACCCCGCGATGTTGGCCAGATGCCAATGCCCGGCAATATGGAATGGATGGTCGAGCATAAGCCGTCACCCTATGACGGCGCCGCGTGTTTCCTGAAAAAATGGGAACATGTCTTCACCCAATGGGCTGAGGAAAATGGGTACGATCTTGATTTCCTGACCGATCATGATTTCGAGACCAATCCCGATGCGCTTGTCGGATACGACACTGCGATGGTCGTTGGACACAGCGAATATTGGTCAGTCAACCAACGCTTTGGAATAGAACATTTTGTCAACCAGGGCGGTAACTTCATCAGTTTTTCCGGCAACACCTGCTATTGGAAAATACGCTGGGAAGATGATTGCCAGACCATGGTCGCGCACAAGTGGGCGGGCGAAGCAAATGATCCGCTTTGGGCCAATCCGTCAACCCGAAAGGATGCAACCCATCTATGGTCCCATCCGGCGTTCGAGGCGCCGGAAGCGCGCTTCCTTGGTTTATCGTTCCTTTATGGCGGCTATCATCGCATTGCCATGTGTGCTGCCCGCGGGAGCGCCGCCTATACTATCTACAATGACATGCATTGGGCCTTGGAAGATACGGACCTTTACTATGGCGATGTGATTGGTGGCAAGGTTCCACTGATCGGTTATGAAAATGACGGTTGCCCTATCCAGTTTGGGGAAGATGGTTTGCCGAAACCAGGCGGTGGATTGGGCGTACCAGAAAACCTGGAAATCATTGCCATGACTCCTGCCACTTTGGCGGAATCAGACCGCAACCCCTTCCCCAAGGTCATCCCGCTCGAAGATCGTGAAATCCTGACGCGGGTTACCTTTGGCGAAGACACACCAGAAACGCGCGCAAAACTAATGCGAGGTCATGCCGTCATGGCAAGCTTCAAATGCGGCAAAGGTGAAGTGTTTAACGCCGGCACCACAGAATGGGTGCACGGTCTTGATGCCAAGGATCCATTTATCGAGAAAATCACGACCAATGTCATGACCCGGTTTGGGTTGTGCCGAAACGTCCGGAAAGGAAATCAAAATGAATGACGAAAGAGCCAGTTTAGATATGATCAGTTTCATTCCGCCGCTTATTCCTGATCGGTTGGACGAAGCAGCAGATCATTTTGCCGACGATTTTGAATGGCACTATTTCAACAAGCATCTGCCGCAAATCACCAAGACCTATGAAGGATTGAATGGATTCAAACAGTTTTTCAAGGATCTCGCAGAGATTACGGGCGGAACTTTCAACGTAAATCTTAAGGAAGCTTATGCTCTCGGTAATGAATTCGTGATCGTTCATGCACTGCCCAATATGACACTGGATGGACAATCCTTTGAAACCGATGCGGCAGTGGTGTGGCGTATTGTTGATGGTAAAATCGCCGAAGCCTGGGACATTCCGGGCGTGAATTCGGCAATCAGACAGGACTAGCAGCTCCCCGGCCATTGGCCTGGGACAAGTTCTCAATCCTCACATATCTAAAATAGGACATATCATGACCCAAGAAAAAGGCACCGACATCGCGGTTTTTGGCGCAACCGGGTTCACCGGCAAACTTATCGCGGAATATCTAGGGAAGCAGAGCGATACGAAGTTTGTTCTGGCCGGTCGCAATGCTGATAAACTGGCGGCAACGAAAACTGAGCTGGGATTATCTGACAGTGTAGAAACAATTGTTGCCGATGCGGGCGACGCAGAAGCTTTGCAAGGATTGGCTCAACGCGCCAAAGTCGTGATTGCTGCTGCTGGCCCCTATCAGCATTATGGAGAAAAGCTAATCGCTGCCTGCGCTGAAAATGGCACCGACTATGTTGACCTGGCTGGTGAAAGCAACTGGATCCGCGCCATGATCGATAAATATGATGGGGTTGCCAAAGGATCAGGCGCACGGATTATCAACAGCTCTGGCTTTGACTCGATCCCATCGGATCTCGGCATATTGCAGTTGCAAAATAAGGGCCGTAAAAAATTTGGACAGGCTTTTACAAGAGTGAAAGGCCGGGTTGAAGCGATACAGGGTGTCGCGTCGGGCGGCACAGTGGCGAGCATCATGGCTGAGTTGGGCGCCGCTTCGCAGGACGAAAATATCGCGGCCCTCATTCAAAGCCCATATGCGCTGGCGCCAGGGTTTGAAGGGCCCACGCAGCCGGATGGAGACTCCGTAAAATTTGATGAAGATCTGAACAGCTGGGCTTCTCCATTCATCATGGCGGCGATCAATACCAAAACAGTTCATCGGTCAAATCATCTTCAAAATCATGCCTATGGTGCGGATTTTCGATATGACGAAATGACGATGACCGGCCCGGGAGAAGATGGAGAGAAGCTCGCCCAACAAATGGCCGATCCTGGCGCGATGCTGAGCCCGGATGGCGAAACACCACAACCGGGAGACGGTCCTTCGCTTGAAGAACGCGAAGCTGGACATTTTACCATCGCCTTTCACGGCATCAACAGCGACGCACAACGCGGCGTTGTTCGCGTCACCGGGTTTCAGGATCCCGGCTATGGCTGTACATCAAAAATGATTTCTCAGGCCGCTTTGTGTTTGTTGAAAGACAATGTCGAAACCCAAGGCGGTTTTTGGACGCCAGCGGCAGGGCTTGGCGAAAAACTGATCGACCGTTTGGGCAATACCGGCGTTTTGAAATTCGAAGCCAACCTTTGATTCAGCGCTTCGTTCGTAACTTAGGAGGATTATATGGCAAACCAACTCAGACATTTTGACAGCAACGCCCCATCGGCAGAAATTATCGCCGCCATCAATGAAGATGGAGCGATCATCGTCGAGAATTTTATCGCAAGCGATCTTCTCGAAACTCTGGTAGCTGAACTCAAACCCCATGCTGACGGGTTTGAGCCCGGCATGTCAGGCGGAGCGATCAAGCAGATGTTCTGCGGTGAACAAACCAAGCGGTTCGCCGGTCTTGCGACCAAGGCACCATCTTTTGCCAAGCTTATCGATCATGATCTTCTGCATCTATGGGCGGAGAAGGCCTTTGCCAACGACTATTGGCTCAATACCGGTCAGGCGATGATCATCGGACCAGGCTCAACCGAACAGATGCTTCATCGCGATGTAGGTAACTGGCCAGTGATCCACGATCTCGGCAAGGACGGACCGGAAGGCACGCTGAGTATAATGCTGGCCATTACAGACTTCACCGAGGAAAATGGCGCAACGCGCGTGGTTCCTGGCAGCCATCTTTGGGAAGACTTTTCAGAGGAAGCGGACGAGAAAGATGTCGTGCAGGCCGTCATGCCCGCCGGGTCTGCACTACTCTACACTGGTAAGGCCATCCATGGTGCGGGCACCAATATTTCGACGGATACATGGCGTTTCGGGATTCAGATGAGCTACATTCTGGCCCAGCTTACTCCCGAAGAAGCGCATCCCATCACAATACCGTGGGAAGTTGCGCAGGATTTCTCACCGCGCGTCCAGCACATGCTCGGATATTATTCACACAAGACGTTCCTGCCCGATTGGCCCGTACTGTGGACCGCCGATTATCGCGATGTCAGGGAATCGCTCGAGCCAAAGGCTGATAGTGAATATGTGAGCGCAGGGGCCAAGAGTTTGGTTTCTTCCATCGCCGTCGAATAGCGCAATTCAACCGAATACCGTAATGCAACACATCCTTACTAGTTATAGTAAGATGGAAACAGTAAATTTGGCTGTCGTAAGCAATTTTCTAGTGTCCGCTTTGGGAGAAAAAGCGGACGGATGAATATCTGCATTTAGTCAGAGTTTCGCTTCGTTGGAGGTTGCTAGGATATCAACTCTTGGGCGGTTGAAGGTTCATAATATGCCAATTCGACATAGGCAGTATCGAGTCGGATCACATGCAGCAGCAACGGGAATCAGTTCGCGAATTCTTGCTGCCTGGTGAACAAAAAGCGGCAGTTAATATGTGGTTCACGCAATGGTTCAGCCTGCCGTCATCAACATGAAAATCTCATGAAACCAGAGTGAAGGTGCACTTAAAAACCGCCTTCTCCCGTTTACACCGCTGCCACTTTTCGGAGATCAGGGGGCGGGGCAATTACTGAGCGGCGATCTCATTGGGATCAAAGCAGATTGCATGAGTGAAAGGGTTTTTATCATGAGTTTCAAGATGATGGAGAGTATGAATTTCAAGGCCACCAAGCGGGCTTTTGTTACAAGGAATGTTCGGATCAGCGATGCCAAAGGCTATCGCAGCGACCTTAAACCGCGAAATGGAGATCTCTGTGTTGCTCGGGTGAGCAGGATTGGGCATCATCAGCGCATAGAGCAGCCAGATGGCCGGCGTGCGCGGATGTTCCCAGGTGACATGATCATTGTTGCCTATTCAAACCGCTATGCGACGGATCAATTTGAGGGCCGTGTGCCTGACAGCGTCGAACCTTGTTCGCTGGTGGCTGCCGGTGGCATAGCCGCTAGCTTGATTTCACGGCACAGCAGCACCAAAAAACCAACAGCTATCGAACCGCTTGGAATTCTGTGCCGAGCCGATGGCAGTGCCATGAACGTGATGGACTATGCGCTTGAACGGGCCGCTGTTGGGCGCGCGGTTCGCCCTCATATGGCGCTTGTGGTTGGATCCGGTATGAACGCGGGCAAGACCACCACCGTGGCAGCTATTATCAGGGCAGCAAAACAGGCTAGCCTTAAAGTTGGCGCGATCAAGATAACCGGCACGGGCGCTGGTGGTGATCTTTGGTTCTACAAGGACTCCGGTGCCAAGGTTACGATCGATTTCACCGATGCAGGCCATGCCGCAACGGTTGGTCTTACTCTGGCTCAGCTCGAAACAATCGCACAAAAGCTCTATGCGGAGGCCAGCAAAACCTGCGACATCATCATCGCGGAAATTGCTGACGGATTGTTCCAGACAGAAACTGATCTGTTGATGAAGTCACCGCGATTCCAGGCGATGGTTGACAGTGTGTTGTTCGCCAGCGGTGATCCCATGGGTGCACTGGCCGGTGTCCGGCACCTTCGGGCACTGGGTTTGATACCCAGCGCCGTATCGGGTGCTCTGACCGCCTCTGATCTTGCCGCGAAAGAAGCAGCGAAAGCCACCGGATTGCCAGCGCTGACGTTGGCCGAGTTCGCGCAAAATGAGCAGGTGCTGAGCACAATCATGAAACCCGCCCGAATTGCGAAAACGCCGGTTCCCGTGGAAACCGTCGAAGGCTTTGGACTTGCAAGGGAATATTCCGATGACAGCCGGTTTACCGCAGCTAGTTAACCGCAATCGCGGAACCATTCTGACCATATTGGTCCTGAATGGTTTCGCGCAGGCGGCGGCCATTGGTGGCATCGGTCTGGCGTTGAAGTCCCAGTTTGATGCGATGCAACATACCGCTACCGGTCTGACCGCTTTGGTTACACCGGCAGCAATCATGGCTGCCCTGGCGTTAGTTATTGCCGCTCTGAAATGGCGCGAACGCATCGACATGGAGAGGCTTGGTCAGGACTATGTCTTCGAAACGCGGATGCGAATTTTCAGTCATATCAGTGGCATGTCCGCCCAGGGTATTGAGGAGCTCCGCAAAGGTGTGGTGATGCTTCGATTTGTCAATGATCTGACGGCCCTGCGCCAGTGGATCAGCATGGGTATCGCAAGCGCCATAGTTGCCATGACGATTTTGGTGGGCGCGCTGGCATTTCTAACCGTCATCAATCCGATGATCGGGTTGGTTTCTCTGATTGTGATGTTTGTAGGCGCTGCATCCATTTTGCTGACCGGCAAACATGTGGATCACACCATTCGCGAGGCGCGCCGCCGCCGAGGCAATATCGCTAGCAATATCGCAGAGAAACTCAGCAACATGGTGATGATTCAAGCCTTCGGACAGCGGCGCACAGAACGCAAGAAACTTCGCCGGCAATCGAAGAGCCTGAAAAACGCGATGGTAGCGCGGGCATCTGCGACCGGACTTGTACGCGCTCTGGCCTATCTGGTTACCAGCCTGACACTGGTCGCGGCGATGGGTGTTGGTGCCTTTGCGATATATAGTGCAACGGCGACCATGGGAGAAATCGTTGCGGCTTTCGGAATTGTAACGCTTGCCGCCCCGGCGCTAAGCGGATTTGGGCGATTGTTCGAATATTGGAAAGATGCGGGCGTTGCTCGAGAAAAAATCGGTTCGATATTTCAACGAGGGCCGGCCATTTTTCCTTCCTCCAGCCGTGAACCCTTGCAGAATATCAAAGGCGAGCTGTGCTTCGAAAATGTTTCTTCAGGAGCGGTCATCCGGGATTTCTCCGCGACAGCCAGCCCGAGCTCGGTGATCGCCGTCAAAGGAGTTAGCGGCAGTGGTAAGACAACTTTGTTGAGACTGGCGCAGCGATTGATCGATCCCGATGTCGGCACTATCCGGCTGGATGGCCGCGACATATTGTCAATCCGCACCGGCGAATTGCGCAGAACGGTCACGATTGCATCCAGTCTAATGCCGCTGATGCGCGGCACCATCTGGTCGAACATAGCCTATGGATGCGTCAAAGCCTCGCCGGAAGATATCCGTCGGGGAGCGCATGAAGCCGGAATAGCAATCGATAATCCCGATGCGGCGCTGCATTCGGAACGTGCAGTGCATGAGCAGGGCACGAATTTGAGTGCGGGAGAACGTGCGCGCATCATTCTCGCCCGTGCTCTCGTCTGCAATCCAAAGGTGTTGTTGTTGGACGAACCAGAGCAGAATCTGGATGAACTTGGCATAGCGGCATTACGGAGGGTCATCAGAACCTTTGAAGGTACCGTCATCATGGCCACCCATGATCAGCATCTGCTCAGCATGGCGGATGATATCTGGAAGCTCGGCAAGCATCGGGCCCCGGAGCTGGATTACAACCGGCATGATCAAACAAAGCACATCGGCCTTGCCGAACCTTTAAAATAGAGAGACATGGATATGGCTTATTTTGAAAAACTCAGAGCAGGGGAAGATGATATCCCCTGTGCCGACATAGGGGATAGGGTTCACATCCGCGGGCGCATCATGGCCTTGACCACGCGGGGACCGTGCGGACTTTCCTATTTCATCTATCGCCCGCGGCAGAATTTTGGGCGAGCCGAGCAGGTAATCTTTTCGATCCATGGCTATACGCGCAACGCGCTGCAACATGCCGTGGTTCTGCAGGAGCTGGCGGAAGAAAAGGGTATGACCATCGTCGTTCCGCATTTCACCCGCAAGAAATTCCGGCGCTATCAACAAGTTCGGTCACATGGACAAAATCCTGCGCCCGACATCGCGTTGATGGAGCTGATAGATGAACTGCGCGAGATCCAGGATCTTGACCTGTCAACCATCAGGGCAGTTGGCTATTCTGGCGGCGGCCAGTTTCTTCACCGGTTGATCATGCTGCATCCCGATCTTGTTGACCGGGCAGTTCTTTTCGCGCCTGGTTGGTACACGATGCCCTATGGGGGCTACCCCTATCCACTTGGGTTTGGAGAGTCCAACAGCTTGGGAGATCGGCCGCTTTCACTGGACGGGTTTTGCAACGCCGAAGTGCTGGTTTTGGTAGGCGACAATGATACAGGCCGCAGTCCCTCGCTCAATCAAGACAAACAGATCGATTTTCTGCAGGGTCGCACACGGGTCATCAGAGCCCAGACGTGGGTGAGGGCGATGAATGCGGAACTCCCATCCGATTGCAGCATTAAGCTGCAGTTGTTGAAAGGTCTGCGCCACGGATTTCGCAGGAATTTTGAGACCAAAGGCTATGGGCGCCTCGTTTTCGATCAATTGCTTGATGAAGTCCCGGCGCCGCCGGAAACTGAGGAAAGCCAGAGCTCTTGAAACAGGCACTGGGCTTATTTGCAGGCGGCCTTGCGAGTTGCTTGCCGACTTCTGCCTTGGCAGGGGAGATTAGCGCGGGTTCTGAAGGGATTGAACTGGAGTCCGGGGATTTTCGGCTGACCCTGGGAGGGCGACTCCACCTTGACGCAGTGGTTTCCGACAGCGACGTCACGAATATTGAGGATGAAGTCGATATACGCCGCTTGCGCTTGGATGCCACGGTCGAGATTGGCGATGACTGGCGTGCGAAATTTGATACCGATGTTGGAGGCATCTCCACCGGCCTGCGCAATGTCTGGCTTTCCTATAGCGGAATCGACAATCTAACGATCCGGGCGGGAAACTTTACAACGCCGTTTCTTGGCGAAAGACAAAAAAGCTCCAACAATTTGAAGTTTCTGGAAAGATCGCTGTCGGCGGCGCTGGCCCCGAACTTTCGCGCCGGAGCGTCGGTGACCTATGTTGGCGACAACATCGCTGTAACGGCCGCCTATCTTGGCAACGCGATTGATGCCGGGGATGACAGACAGCCGCGGGAAGATGGCACAAGCCTCGTCGGAAAACTGGTCTGGGCACCGATCAGGGAGCCCAGCAAAACTCTATTTGCAGCCGCTGCCATTGATCACCGAGATCTAAACGCCGGAGCCCGCACCCGTGTGCGTTCAACGCCGGAATTTGGCCTCAGCTTCACGCGCCTCATCGACACTGGCAACCTCCGGAATGTGGATGGCTATACGAATATCGCTGTCGAGGCCGGGTTCACACAGGGTCCCTTCGTTGTATCTGGGCAATATTTACGCCGTTTCAACGATTCAACCGATCTCGGCAATCCCGAATTCTCGGGCGGGTCGTTTGAAGTTGCTTATGTCCTGACGGGTGAACGGCAGCGATTCAGTCTGTCGAGCGGAAGCTTCGGAGCAATACGGCCATCCGGAAAATGGGGTGCGGTGGAACTGGCCGCAAGGATAAGCTTCCTGGACCTTGAGGACGGCCCAGTAACCGGCGGCAAGGAAATGAATATCAGTATGGGCGCCAATTGGTATCTGGGAAAAAATGTGAAAATCGCGCTAAACTATGTGCACGCAAGGGCCAATCCGGGTCGCTTTGGATTTTCGGAATCCGTTGATGCTTTGGCAACTCGGTTTCAGTTGGCCTTTTAAAGACAAGGCAGGAGTGTTTGTCATGCCATATTCACAGGGACAGTCCTATTTTAACATGCTGGTCAGAGCGAATCCCGGAAGGTGGCAAACATGAATCCCCCGTTTAGTGGAAGATTTACGCAAATGTTTTCTAACTCGCGCAAATTAAAAATGTCGTTTCGTGTGCGGCTGTTTACGACGCTGGGTGCCCTGCTGATACTTGCCATTTCGGCCAGCATAGCAAATTTCTACGGCACCACCCGATCCACCCTGTTGTTCGAACGCAACCAACTCGCGAACGATGTCGTCCACAGTTACAGCGAAGCAGCAATGCTCACCGAGCGATTGGTAAAAAAAATGACCGTGGCAGTCTATCAACCACCGAACAGTTCGATTGCGCACATCACCGAAGTAAAATTGCAGATCCAGACCCAACTCGACATGGCCCGGCAAAATATTGCCAAGGAAGTGGAACTGGTCGGAAAAATTGAAGATGAAGCGCAGGAGCTGGAAGAGCTGGCAGGGTTGGAAAGGCTGATTGGTAGAGCGATCAACCAGTTTGACGAGATTTTGCTGCTCCGAGATTCCGGCCAAACGGAAATGGCCCAGGAACGATTTATCGCCGTTTTGTCAGGCCAGATTGAAAGCCAATTTTCGGAATCCATCAACGCTCTGCTTGCAGAAGAACGATCGGAAATCAATGAAGCACAAAGCGATATCGAAGCTCTCGGCCAACAACTGAAGATCTTCGCCAGCATCATCATCGCACTGGCATTGCTTTTCATCCTGCCCGCAGTGCTGCAGCTCGCGCATATCTTCAACCGGTCCATGAACCAACTGCAGGAAGGCCTGGATAACTACGGGCAGAACCGCTTTGACTATAAAATACCTCATTTGCCGGCGCGCGAATTTGACTATCTGGGGCACCGGTTCCACCGGATGGCAGAGCAGATCGGATCTGCGCAGGAAAAGCTTCTGACTGCCAACGCCGATCTCGAGGCAACAGTTTCTTCGCGCACCGAAGAGCTGGAACAGGTCAACAAATCCCTAGTCGAGAAAGATGAAGGCCGGAAAAGGCTATTTGCCGACATCAGCCATGAATTGCGAACACCACTCACTGTCATCCGGGGAGAGGCCGAGATCAGCCTGAGAGGAAAAAAGAAGACGGCGGAAGAATATGAGTCCAGCCTGCAGCTGATCGTTGATCAAGCCATTCACACTGGGCGCTTGATCGACGATTTGCTGTTTGTCGCGCGTTCCCAGGCCGGGGAATTGAAACTGGTCAAAAAGCCGCTGGATATAGTCCGCCTGGTTGAAGAGAAGCACCATGCATTCGAAGCGCTTGCGGCCCGCAAGAATATATCAATGGGGATGGAACGGAATGTATCCGGGCTTATCGTTTCAGGAGATCAAGGCCGAATAGGGCAAGTTCTTGCCATTTTGTTGGACAACGCCATTCGATATGCACCACAGGGCAGCGAGATCTCGATTTTTTTGAATCACTCGCCCGGAGGGATTGCAGTTACCGTCGACAATGTCTCCGACTCGGTCAGTGAGGAGGATATGCGCTATATTTTCAATCGTTTTTACCGCGGAGGCAATGCCGGAGAGATCGATGAAGGTACGGGATTGGGGCTTCCGGTTGCGAAGGCCATTGTCGAAGCCCATGATGGAGCCATCACCATCGAGCAAAAGGACAATGACATCATCTCGGCGACAGTTGTTTTGCCGGCAGAAAAGCAGATGAGGGTCGTGTCATGAGAATCTTGATTGTCGAGGATGATCTGCGCGTGGGCGACTTTCTGAGTCGTGGTCTGAAATCTGAAGGGTATGTAGTCAGGCTGATAGACAATGGCATGGCTGGATATCGGGATGCGCAAGCCAATGAATATGACGTTATTATTTTGGATTTGATGCTGCCGGACATGTCCGGGACCCAAGTCTGTCAAGCGTTGCGCAGGGAAGGCGTCTCGACGCCCATTATGATGTTGACCGCCATGGATTCGATGAACGACAAAATCACCGGCCTCCGCATGGGCGCTGATGACTATATGACTAAGCCATTTTCGTTCGACGAGTTGGTTGCGAGGATAGAGGCGTTGGGGCGCCGCTCCGTCAGCTATAGCGAGGGCAACAGTGTACTTGAAGTCGATGATCTGAGATTTGACCTCAAATCCGTGCGCGTATGGTGTTGCGACAAGGAGCTGACCTTGACTGACAAAGAGCTTGCAATTCTAGAACTTCTGATGAGCAAGCCCGGCGACTTGTTCAGTCGCGAACGGATATTGAGCAATGTTTGGGGTATGGATACCGACCCTCTGACCAATGTTGTCGATGTCTATATCGCCAAGCTGCGTAAGAAAATCGATTGTGACCCCAACGCACCTCATATCGAAACTGTACGTGGTCGCGGCTATCGGCTTTCCAAGTCGCGTGGTTGATGCCTTTTCGATAACTTCCGATAAAGAAGCGAGGGCATCACGTGCCTGAAACCCCGTCTCGATACAATGATTGGCTCCGTTTATGCGTAGCGCTGGGTCTTATTTGCTCGATCACCTTAGTCCCGCAAAAGGCCGCCGCATCCGATACCGAAAACGAGTTTGAGGCACAGGAAATGCTCTTCTTGCTAGAAGAGGCATATGTTCAGGACAAAGGCGAATGGCAGATCGGCGCATCATTGAACCAGACACTCGAAGGACCGGACGAAAGGCAATGGGAATTCGAGATTGAATATGGCCTAACCGACCGTCTGCAATTTTTTGCGGAATTGCCTCTCAGGGATAGTCGGAACGGCGGAATTGGCGATCCTGAAATTGGGTTGGATTACGCTCTGTTGAAGGACAGCGGCGGCGATATTCCTGAATTCACGGTTGGTGCAGCCTTGTCCGTTCCAGTCGGCAACAATGATAGTGGCCCGGGTAATGGCGGTGTCGGATATCAACTCAGTGCCCGGCTCAGCAAGGCGCTGACCACGGATTTTTTTGTTCATGCGCTCGCAGAATATGAAGCGGTTCCCAATGCCCGGCAAGATGGCGAGGATTTTTCATCGCGTGAATATGCACTGGGAGCAGGATTGGCTTATTCCCCCGCAAAAGGGCTGTTTCTGGTCGCAGAATATCTGTGGGAAAAGGAACGCGAAAAACAGGATGACATCATAGAATCCGAATCCGAACACTTGCTGTCTGCCGGTATTACCTATGAATTCGACAATGACTTATCCATCGGCTTGGGCGGCGCGATCGGTCTGAATTCCAATGTCGATTCACAGTTTTTCGCCCTCATGCAATGGGAATTCTAATCCCTGAACTCATTTGCAAGCCAAGTACATGTTTTTGAGATTTTCTGAGGTTCCTGATGTCCGCTTTGGGGCGCAAAGCGGACTTTGCGGAAAGATTGAAAATTTGTCTTATGTTGAAAGGTCAGGAGGAGAAGTGTCTGCTATATCCCGAAAGCAGACATAAAAGGACCGCGGCCATCTTCTAGTCCAATGCCAATTTGACAGCTGCAACTGCTGCTTCAGTATGCGCGTCCAAAAAACCGTGCCCCCATTCCTGGTGGTCAATTATTGTTCCGTTGGTAAGATATGGACCAATCCGGGGTGAATATTCCGCCAATTCATCGCCCGGCACCAAAACAGTTATGCGATGAGAGAGGCCAGCCACTATATCAGGGAATCTGCCTGCATATTCGAATGCCGCCCTATGCCCCCATTCATAATTTTCTCCGGCGCGCAAATTCTCGGCAAATGACATGGCCATAGATTCCAGTCCTGTACCGGGGCCCCGGTGATGAACCACGTTTTCCCACATTTTTCGAAACCTTGTGCCCTCCATATCCAAGGGAATGTGTTTAAAGGTCTCTTCCATCTGCCTGAGTTCGTCCGAAGAAAAAACCGGAGCTGAAATCATTACAATACTGCCGACTTGATCGGGTCTTTGATGCGCAGCTTCAGCAGCTACTTCGGAACCGGTATGATAACCCACAATATCGATGCATTCCAGATTGAGCGCATCGACAGCTTCCCAAAGACTTTGCGCGTAATCTTCGATGGATACGGGCGGAACAGCCGGTGGAGGATCGGATTCTCCAAAGCCCGGATAGTCATGTGCTATGACAATACGGTCATTGGAAGCTTGCTCCATGAATTTGGCGAAAATCCGACCCGATTTCGGGCTCATATGCAAGCAAGCCAACGGTAGTCTGTTTGTCTGGGTCGGATGCGCAACACGCAGGTGTATCTGACCGTGCTTGCCATCTACAAATTTTCGAACTGGTATTGCCACAAACAATCTCCCAATCAGGAGTTCACATAGCTCATGCGGCGAACAGTAGAAAGCTTAGCATAGGTCTTTGCGATCACAATATCCTGACGGCAGACGTTAGGGTTGGTCGAATTAGGGTCCAGACTCATTTGAGCCACCAGATGACGTTAGCCGCTATGGCGATGGTGGCCATGAAGTTTTTCGATTTTTCGGTCGAAGCGAGTGGCAACCCTGCGCCAGTCCTTGAAGCGGCAGAACCTGCGTTCAACTTTGCGCCTCCGGCTGTCCGGTGGACCTTGATGCAGCTACTGTCGATAAACAGTCGGTCAGGTGCATCCTCGGCCCCAGCCAATGCGCTGAATATGTCTTCCCATATCCCATGCTCTGCCCAACACACAAAGCGGTTGTAGAGCGTTTTCTTGGGACCATCGCGATCCAAAGCAAAATTCGTTTCATCAGCGCACCATTCGTTACTTTCTTGATCATTGGACCGAAGGCGCTCGCCGCATCAGAAGTAAAATCTCTCTGCGAGCGGGCTTCGCCTATGTCTTGCTCAAAACCTCGAGCGAGAGCATCAGTTTCTCTGCACCAGCTAATTGGCTGCAATTTGGGGGAAATCAGACAATCCGCTGCGAGCAGACTGGCACTTAAGTTAGGTCTGAACCTAAGTATGTCGGTGCTGGTCCTCGATCGGGCTTGAGCATGAGATGAAAACTGGACTACCCTAATCGTCTCACGGCGATATATCCATCGCCATAAATTTTCACGATATCTCCGTTTTGACCAATGTATACCATCAGAAAGCAAATTGCTCTTGATGAAGTTTGGATTCGTTGACGCCGAGCTCGCGAAGCGCGTTCTTGCTCCAGTCCATCAAGGGATCTGGTCCGCACAGGAATACCTCTCTGTCGGCTAACTCCTCGATTGCTTCTAGATCAGAAAGTTGAACACGCCTTTGTTCAATGCTCAACGCAGCATCGGGAAATTCCAGGGTTAGGATATCAAGCGCGGTTTGAGCTTCTGAAAGGGCGTCGCCCGTGCTTTGAAAAGCAAGGATGCGAATACTGAGGCTTTCTGGCAATGCACTGTTTGTCGCCAAAAAATGCCTCAAGACGTTGATGTCATCGCCGCGCCCGGAGAACACCAAGACGATCTCAGAAGACATCTGTCCGGGGAGGGTTCTTGCGACATTCTTTATCCCGTCCCACATCGCCATGAATGGGGTGATACCAACACCGCCCGCGACCCAGAGCATCTTCGCCGGAATAGTTGGGGCTCCGCCTGCCGGATCTGGAGTAAAGCAACTAAACCCGACACCAGCGCCCTTGAAGTCCACCTGCATTGGTTGCTCGATCTGTTGGGCCGCATACTTATGCAAGAAGTTGGACATCAGCCCGCCTGGTTTGCGCTTGACCGTCACACTGACCTGATTGGTTGATCGGAACAGGTTTTTCTCTGCATCAAACTCCGGAGCGTTTGAGAGAGTCCAGGTGCGAACAAAATCTTCGTTCACCATTTGAGGATTGGCTTCATTCATGTGGCTATACCCAGAATCGAGCATCCCGGAGAAATCGAAGATGCCGAAGCCGCCCGGCATGGGCATTTCAATCTCTTCCGACAAATCAAAGGTGAATGTGCGAACGGTATCGGAGATTTGCCGGGTCGAAACGAGTGTTGCTCCAATCGGATTGGATGCCTCAACCGCATCAGCAATATGGCCCATCGCGTCCAATTCAGACCGAAGATATCGTACAGGAGGATTGTAAGGAGAGTGCTGTTCTTCAGATACAAGTCGCAGGTTCAGCGCGCCTTTTACAAACACCGCTCCAGCCACTTGGATGCGCGTAAGTAGGCCAACTCTCGGCATGATTGCTTCTGCTTCAGTATCGTACAAGTTTTCAGCATTGCCGGTGACGTAGAGAACATCGCCCGTGGTAAAATCGGGAAACGCCAACCCGACCTGCCTGTCGGTTTCGATATTTCCCAATGACTGATAGAAACGGTTTCCAGAATGGTCTGGCAGGATCAGATAGGTGGTGACGCCGTCACCGCCCCTTTCTTCGTACACACGCACAAAGCCCGGAGCTCCACCGCGATGATTGAGCCCCATATCTCTTTGGTCGAGAGACGCATCATCACCGTTCTCACTGTGTTTTGTCGCCAGAAACACTGTGCTTGCCCGAGCAATCAGGTCCTTTGAAGCATCTGGCAAAGCCGCTGTGAGCGCATCAAAGCTATCGAGGGCTAACTCAGCCTCTCGAGCCTTATGCTCTAGCGAGCGGACCGTGATGTATTTGGGGCAATTGCCCAGATGCTGATCGGAGATCAGTCGCAGACTAACTTTGCCGATAGTGTCGAGTGAGATGGGCTCGATGAGTCCTGCCAGTTTGTTGCGTCGGCGATTGGAGAAATCGACCCCTACTCCGGCGAAAAGGCGGCGATCATCGTCAGAGGGTTTCTGTTCTGGTCCCAAAGCTCGAACGAAGGGATCATAAGGGTTCACTTCGGCGACAACGTCGGTCTGGTTACGGCCATATGTTGTGATGCCAATAGAAGGGTCACTATCCGAAGTGGTGACCAGAATACTAGCCCAGGGCCGCCCCTGTTTATCCAGCGTCGCTAATGTCAGGTAAGGAAGCCCAGCAAAGAATTCCGAGTGCTGCTGAGGCATATATTTTTCGATATAATTTGGCACGGAAAGTGTCAGCTCGTGCGGTGTGCCACGGCGCTTTTGAATCAGCGCCTCGCCACTATGCCATGGATGTCCTGCGGTCATCTTCGATCCTTTCATCGGCGATATTGGTCGCGACTGACCTTCAGATCAGCCGCGCTAGCGAAAGAGATTGCTGTATCACGGATTGTAATGTTCACTCCGGGATATAGGATGTCTTGCGTCATAATCATGATACGGCGCCCCAGCTTGGGTCAAGCCGCCGCAGGAATGGGTGATTGGGCCATTGCGACAAAGCGATCTTGCGCCTCGATCCGGCCAAGCCAGCTACGAATATTGGGGTAGGCATCTAGGCTGACGCCACCTTCAGGGGCATGGGCAATGTAGCTATAACCGGCCACGTCGGCCAAAGTCAGGCGTTCGGCGGCAAGGAAGTTCTTGCCTTCAAGATGCTTTTCCATGACTTCGAACAGAGCGTGGGATTTTGCAATGCAGGCCTCGTGATCGAACGGTGCGCCAAAGACCGTGACGAGACGGGCACAGCATGGGCCAGCGAAAATCTCGCCAGCTGCGACGGAAAGCCAGCGCTGGATCTTTGCTGTCTCTACCGGATCGCGCCCCGTCCATTCAGCGGTCTCGCCATAGCGCTCTGCCAGATAGGCAATGATACCGTTGGAGTCCGACAACATCGTGCCGTTATCGTCGATTGCTGGAACTTGACCGAATGGGCTGATGGTGAGAAATTCGGGTGCTTTGTGAGCGCCATTTGCCATATCCACTTCAACCGTTTCGTATGGCAGGTCGAGAAAGGCAAGCATCAGTTCTGCCCGGTGGCTGTGGCCAGATTTGGCCACGCGGTGAAGCTTGATGGGTGCTGCGTTGGTAGGGAAGTTGGTATTCATGAATAATTCCTTTGCGTGGTTCTGAGGTTAAGTGGAGGGAGGGTATTCAAAGGCCAAGATCGGACAAGCCCGGATGATCGTCAGGGCGTCGGCCAAGCGGCCAGTGAAACTTGCGATCTTCTTCGGCAATCGGGTGTTTGTTGATGCTGGCGTGGCGCGCAGCCATGTAGCCATCGGCGTCAAACTCCCAGTTCTCATTGCCATAGGCACGGAACCAATTGCCGCTATCATCGTGATATTCGTAGACGTAGCGAACCGCGATGCGGTTGCCATCAAACGCCCAGAGCTCTTTGATCAGGCGATATTCGAGTTCCTTGGCCCATTTTCGGGTCAGGAATTCCTCGATTTCCTTGCGGCCCTGCGGAAATTCGGCGCGGTTACGCCACTTGCTGTCGGGTGTGTAGGCGAGCGCCACTTTAGCCGGGTTGCGCGAGTTCCAGCCATCTTCAGCAAGCCGGACTTTTTCGATCGCGGTTTCGAGCGTGAATGGCGGTAGTGGCATACGGACGGCTTCTTTCTGTTCCATGGTTTGACTCCTGCACTAGGTAAAATTGGAGGGAGGTCTGCGGTGGGGGTGAGGGAGGGGAGGATGCCGCAGACCTCCCATGGGGGATCAGGCCGCGCGAGCCGCTTCAACGACGGGGAAATCGATCTCCGTGCCGAATGCCTCGTTGAGATAGTTGGTCAGAATATTGTAAGCGACATGACCAACAATCTCGACCAGCTCGGCATCCGAGAACCCGACCAGTCTAACTGCGGCAAGGTCTCCATTGGTGATACGACCACGTTCCTTGGCCACTTTCACAGCAAATTGGACCGCTGCATCAGCCTTGGCATCGGTGGAACGACCATTACGATTAGCCTCAATCTCGGCCTCATCTAGCTTGGCGACATTCTTTGCAAGATAGGTATGGGCGCTGTTGCAATAGCTGCAACCATTATAGTTTGCGATGGCGAGTGCGATCCGTTCACGGGTTGCTGCGTTAAGCGCACCCCTGGAGAGCGCGCCGTTCATGCCAAGCATACCTTCGAGCGTGGCTGGACTGTTGGCAACCAGGCGAAAAAGGTTCGGTACGGAACCGAGCGACCCTTCGACGGCTTCGAGCAATGGGTGGGCACTCTGCGGCGTACCTGCAATGGTATCGGGGGTAGGAACTCGGGACATGTGTTTTCTCCATTTGATTGAGCAGATGATCTGCATGTGAAAGGAGAGATAAGGTGTTCCGGATATCAGAAGAATATATGAAATTTAAAATGGATTATTTTGCAAATCAATAGTAATAGATGAGATGATTTATGGACCGAATTCAAGCCCTTGAAGTTTTTATAGCAGTGGCCGAAGCGCGAAGCTTTGCTGGTGGTGCGCGCAAAACTGGGCTCAGCGCTCCTTCGGTAACACGGGGCATAAACTCGCTTGAAGACCGGTTGGGCGCGCGGCTGTTCACGCGAACTACGCGGCGCGTGCGGCTGACAGATGTTGGTCAGGCCTATCTGGAAGATGCACGGCAAATATTGGAGCACTTGCAGGCCGCAAATGACGCTGCTGCCGGTGCTGCGACAAATCCGGTTGGCCAGCTACGGCTGACTTGCTCACATGAATTTGGGCGTATTTACGTGATGCCCATCCTGACCGAATTTCTCAGTCTCTATCCTGATGTCTCGGTCGATGTGGTCATGGTCGACCGCATTGTAAATCTGGTGGAGGAAGGGTTCGACATCGCGGTACGGATCGGACATTTGCCATCGTCTGACTTGTCCGCCATTAAAGTTGGTCGGGTGCGACGTGTGGTGTGCGGCTCACCCGACTATTTTGCCAGAAACGACATGCCCCTCTCCCCTGAAGAGCTCAAGGCCCACAGCACAATCGCGATCAGTCCGGTCAGCCCTTCTCCAGAGTGGAGATTTGGCTATCGGATGGATCAAGTGGTTCGAGTGGATTCACGTCTCACTGTAAGTAGCGTGGCATCGGGAATTGAAGTTGCACGGAAGGGTTGGGGGCTCACGCGCGTCTTGTCCTATCAAATCGGACCCGACCTCGAAAACGGAGCAATGCAAACGGTGCTTGAGGATTTTGAACCCGAACCCTTGCCCATTCATCTGGTGCATGTCGAAGGGCGCCGTGCAGCGGCAAAGGTCAGAGCGTTCGTCGATCTTGCCTCCCAGCGGCTGCGTGCGGTTGCTGTTTTAAATTGAGCAACTGCCAGAACGCGGTCAGTTTCTGCAATCCGTTGACGGCTAGGCAGATATTTTTTTCGCGAGATCAATAAAGGCGCGCAATCGTGGAGGCATATGGCGTTTCGTTCGGTAATTGAGCGAGTAGCGCGGAAGCTCAGGGACTTCATTGGCGAACAGGCTTACCAGCTTCCCTTGCTCGATCGCATCTTTGGCGGCCTCGCGATAGACATAAGCCACGCCCAATCCACTCTCTGCAAGCTCGACTATCGATCGAAGGTTGTTGACGACAAATCGTCGTTTGGGATTGACCAAGCGTGGACCATCCTGCCCCTGGAATGACCATGGCGCTACATTCCCCGAATTGCCGAACGCAAAGAAAATACCATCGTGATCGAGAAGAGCGTCAGGACTGTTGGGTGTGCCTTTCTCCGAGAGATAGCCCGGCGATGCAACCACCGCCATTTTGAGCTTCGGTCCGAGGGGTACGGCGTGCGTATCCTGTTCAAGAAGCGTGTTGGAGCGGATTGCTGCGTCGATGCCACTTGTCACCAGATCGACCTTGGCGTCGTCATAGATAAGCTCGATTCGTACGTCCGGAAATTCCTTGGCGAACTGAGCGAGAAGTCGATCAAGAAAGAATGGCCCGGCGCTGTATGGCGCGCTGAGTTTGAGTGTGCCCGCGATCGCATCCTTGGCTTCATCCAGTTCCTGAATGGCGATCTCGAGGTCGGATAAAGCCGGTAGGCTTCGCGAATAGAGCCTTTCGCCAGCGGCCGTGAGCGCGACCGAACGGGTCGATCTTTCAAATAACCGGACGCCAAGCCGATCTTCGAAGCGCTGGACAGCTTCACTGATTGAGCCTGCCTGAAGGCTCAGACGTGACGCCGCGGCACGGAAGCCCTTTGCACGAGCGACCTCGGCGAAGATTGTCAGGTCGCTTAATTGCTGCCGTTCCATTGTTAGATTTACCTTACACTGTGTTCTTTAAAATACAGATTATCAGATCAATCTAATAGGCCTATCTGTCTTTGCAAGTCGAAACTGCAACAAAGGAGAATGAACATGACAGAACGTGAAGAAATCGAAGCCGTCGTCGACGCTTGGAACAATGGCCTGGATGCTGGCGACATCGAAGCAATGGTTGCAACCTGCCACCCTGACACCATGACCGTGAATGAACGCCAGCCGGTGACGATCGGGACGCAGGGCATTCGCGATAAATACAATCCCCGTATCGCTGAGGCGGCTGAAATCACGTCGGGATATGATATCGAACACTTGCAGTTCTTTGGCGAAGTCGCGGTCATATCGGGTCGTTTTTACGGCACAATGAAGATGCGCGACACCGGAGAGATGCGTAGCCCTGAAGGTCGCCTGGTTTTGGTCTACCAACGCGATGAGACAGGTGCCTGGAAGATGATCCTGGACATCGATAATAACGGGCCGGCCTGATCCCTAGCAGGTCGCGTCATGCCGGCGCGGCCTGTCCTCCCTTGAGTTAACATAGCAGCGCAAGTTCGTTTGCTACCCGTATCGTCCAACCCAAACTGATTGAGGTCCCTCAATGACAAAACACATAGCACAGCAACCGCGCGAGATTGCCGATTGCGTCAGCGCGTATCTTCAAGAAGGCGATCTGGATGGAATTGTCTCAATGTTCCACCCTGATTGTCTGGTCTTCTTTCCGCCTGACGCATCGCCGAGTGTAGGTCTCGACGGAGCGCGAAAGGCCTTTGAGGGCTTTCTAGACGTACGCCCGAGGATCGAAAGCAACGTCTTCAGCGAAGTGATTTCAGGTGATACTGCGATGCTCAGAGCGAACTGGCGGGTTATCGCACCCGACGGGTCAGTCATGGCGGAGGGGCAATCGATGGAAGTTGCCAAAAGGCTGGACAATGGGGGCTGGGGCTATTTAATTGATTGCCCCAATGGTCCGCCAAATCTTGAAAGAGAGGCATCATGACCGATCAAAATTTCCACGAGCATGAGTTAAGCCTGCAGAACAAGGAAAGCAGTGATCTTTATCGAACCTGGCAGACCACCTTCCTTCGACAATGGCGCTGATGATGTCAGGAGTTAAATATCCAAGCCGTCACTACCAGTTTGATTGGTGCAGCGTCTTTGCGTCGGGGTGCATCATTAGGTGAAGGCGGTACGGCGAACTAAATTTGTTTGCATTGATCATCGGGAGACTCGAAGATGCTCATGATATCACAGTGGAGGGACAAACCGTTCATCTCAACGACCAGAATGTCAAAGACTTGATTGTTAATCTGCGTTTGATGCTCGATGAAGTCAAAATTCAAATCGGTGAGATCAATTTGATGCATGATCCTTAACGTTAGTCTAATGCTGCCTCGTATGACAAATGCCAAACCGTCTTACGGGCCGATTGCGGAATGTCGGCTCTAACGACAAGTCTAGTAATAACAGTCTGCCTACTTGCGACCCAACTACAGTCTTACGGCAATCATTCGAAACTTCTTAGGCGTTAGATTTGTCGCCTGTCTGAACTGGCGCGTGAAAGAACTTTGATCGCTATATCCAGCTTCGAGAGCAATTTCGGCGATTGGAAGGTCAGTTTCACGGAGCAGCCTTTGCGCTCGATCTACGCGCTGCTTGATGATCCATTGTCCCACATTCAGTCCGTAGATTTGCTGAAAACGCCGGTTCAATTTGAACTGCGACATGCCGGTTCTCTCTGCCATCTGTATGACCGAAGGGGGGGCGGGAAAGTTGGTCAGCACCCAGTCAATTACACCTGCCACATCGTCATATTCACTGCGCGATACATTGGGAGATTGTAGATCTTTCGAAATACCGACGACGCCGATGATGTTGCGTTGATCGTCGAAAGTTGGTTGCTTTGCGGTCAAGCACCAGCCAACCGTCCGGTTGGGATAGACGTGCATTTCCAGCCGTTGCTCGATGGGTTGGCCTGTTCGCACAACCGATCGGTCCTGCTTCTCGTAGCTGCTGCCCAACTGCTTTCCGAGTATTTCAGACGGGAGGCGGCCGATCAGCTGCGCTTTGTCCGTGCGACCGGACCGTCCGACAAGCGTTGTGTTCACAGCTTTATACCGACCTTCGATATCCTTCTTGAAGAAAACGACGTCGGGCAAATGGTCGAACAGGTCAGCGACCATAGTTAGAGGGAGCGTTTCTCGCATGAGACACTCTATGTCATAAATATACCAAAATTCAAGTTTGCAATCGATCAAATGACAAGACCCCGGCAACCGATGCGCTTAGAGAAGTTCCATCACCCCGTGCCATCGCTTGGCAGTTTTGGCGCATGATTTTGCAAGTTCGGAGAGAGCATGATGCAAACAGACACCATTTTTTCCGGCTGTATGCCGGCCCTGATGACACCCTGCGACGCGAACGGAACGATCGATTTTGACGCACTGGTGCGCAAAGGCACTGAGCTCATCGAAGCAGGAATGGATGCCGTGATCTATTGCGGTTCAATGGGCGATTGGCCGCTACTAAGTGACGAACAGCGCATGGAGGGTATTGCGCGCCTATGCTCGGCTGGTGTCCCGGTGATTGTCGGAACCGGCGCACAAAATTCTGCCCGTGCGGTTGCTCTGGCGCGCCACGCACAAGAGGTCGGCGCGGCTGGATTGATGGTTATACCTCGGGTGCTTTCACGCGGAATATCACCCGCCGCGCAGCGGACGCATTTTGCCGATATTCTGAACGCAGCACCCGATCTTCCCGCAGTGATCTATAACAGCCCCTATTATGGTTTTGAGACCAAGGCAGACTTGTTCTTTTCTCTGCGTAGCGAGTACAAGAATCTCGTTGGTTTCAAGGAATTCGGTGGCGCAGAATCGATGCGTTACGCCGCCGAGAATATTACTTCGGCAGATCCCGGCGTTGCGCTGATGGTTGGCGTCGATACGCAGGCTTTTCATGGCTTTGTAAATTGTGGGGCGGATGGCGCAATTACCGGAATCGGTAATGCTTTACCACGTGAGGTACTGCGCCTGATAGAACTGTGCCAGCAGGCCGCAGCCGGTGACGCCGAGGCCCGTGTACGGGCGTGGGAATTGGACAAGGCCATGCACGTCCTTGCGACTTTTGATGAAAGCCCCGACCTCGTCCTCTATTACAAGCATTTGATGGTGTTGGAAGGATCTCCCGAATATGCGCATCAAATTCACTCGTCGGACCGATTGAGTCCGTCGCAACTGGCCTATCTGGAAGCGCAGTGGAAGCTGTTCCGCACATGGTGGGATAACTGGCCCGGCGCTGTTTAGCCGGAGGCTGCGTGGATGCGTGTTATCGATTCACATACTGAGGGGCAGCCGACCCGAGTCATCGTCGATGGCGGACCTGATCTGGGGTCTGGCTCTTTGGCAGAGCGCCGCGAATTGCTTGCACGAGACCATGATGAACTACGTCAAAAGACTATCCTTGAACCCAAATGTTCGGACGCGATGGTTGGCGCTCTCTTATGCAAATCTCCCAATCCGGACTGTGCTGCTGGAGTGATCTTTTTCAACAATACCGGATATCTGGGAATGTGCGGTCACGGTACAATCGGGTTGGCGGTCACGCTCGCTTATCTGGGGAAGCTAGGGCTAGGATCGCACCTGATTGATACGCCAAACGGCGTAGTTCGGGTCGATTTGAACGGGCCGAATGATGTAACGGTCGAAAATGTCCCGAGCTACTGTTTCCGCAGAAGCGTGGAACTGATGGTTGGCGGGCTTGGAAAGGTTAGCGGTTCAATCGCCTGGGGTGGGAATTGGTTCTTCTTGGCCGATAGCGCACCTTGCGCTTTGTCGCGCAATAGCATCCCGCAGCTCACCGATGCAGCGAGTAAGATTAAACGTGCGCTTGTCGAGCAGTCTATATTTGGTGCGGATGGCGGAGAGATCGATCACGTTGAGTTCTTCGGTCCCGGGCAGAGTTCGGACGCCAACAGCCAGAATTTCGTTTTGTGCCCGGGTCTTGCCTATGACCGTTCGCCTTGCGGTACCGGCACCAGCGCAAAGATTGCCTGCCTTGCCGAGAACGGCCAGCTCGCGCCCGGTGAGGATTGGATTCAAGAAAGCATCATGGGAAGCCGTTTTCGCGGCTCCTATCGGTCCGATGAGGACGGCAGTATAGTTCCGTCGATTGCTGGAACGGCGTATGTGTTCGCGGATGCCACGTTAGTCCATCAGGCAGGTGATCCCTTTGGGAGAGGCTTTGGTTGATGGTGGATCACAATTCAGATTCGGTAATCATCATCGGTGGCGGTGTGATCGGGATCGCTTGCGCGCATTATCTCAACAAAGCGGGCTATTCCGTCACCGTTTTGGAAAGCGGTAGCCTCGCGGCGGCCTGTTCCTATGGCAATTGCGGCTACATCTGCCCCAGTCATGTCCTGCCGCTGGCAACGCCGGGTGCGCTTCGCGAAGGCATGATGTCGCTGTTCGATCCATCCGCAGCATTCCAGATTAAACCCCGCCTTGAGACGTCCTTCATTCATTGGCTTTGGCAATTCGCAAAACGCTGCTCGGCTCGCCAAATGTTGGAAACCGCCGGGCACCTGAATACCATTCTGAAGTCTTCGGCAGCGGAGTATCGCCGCTTGTTGGCAGGTGAAATCAACGGAACAGAATATCGTCAGTCTGGTCTTTTCTACGTTTTCCAAACAACCAAAGCTGCTGAGGAGTTCTCTGCGAACGCGCGGACCGTGGCGGCGCAGCTCGGCGTCCAGTCAAGATGGATTGATGGTTCTGACCTCAGGGATTTCGATAAATCACTAAAGGCCGACTTGGTCGGCGGGGTGTTATTCCCTGACGATGCCAGCTTGCGGCCTGACCGGCTGACCGAGCAATGGGTCGCCATGCTTAAAGGCAGGTCCGTGACTTTCCGTGAAGGTGTCCGTTTCCAGAGTGTAGAACGGTCAGGGCGGCTGATTACCGCGATTGAAACCTCTGAAGGTCTGATGGAGGCCGATCACTTTGTCTTGGCTGCGGGTGCTATCAGCGGACGCATGGCCAGACACTTTGGTGCGGCTTTGCCCATCGAACCGGGCAAAGGTTATTCGATCACCCTGGATCGGCCAGCACAGTCGCCGCGTGTTCCCATGTTGTTTCTTGAACATCATGTGGGCATCACGCCATTCGACAGCGGTTTCCGTATTGGGTCGATGATGGAGTTCACCGGCTTCGACACGTCGATTCCACAGCGCCGTCTGGATCAGCTGCGTGCTTCGGCATCACACTATCTGGCCGATGATCTGCCAAAGTCCAACGTCGAGGAATGGTACGGCTGGCGCCCGATGACATGGGACAGCTTGCCCATTATTGGCGCCATGCCGGGTACGGACAATGTCTACCTCGCCACTGGGCACAACATGCTGGGTCTGACGCTTGCCCCAGCAACCGGGAAGCTGATCGCTGAGTGTGTCCAAGGCCAAACCCCACATATCGACCCCACCCCATATTCCGCCGCACGCTTCGGTTGAAGCGATCAACTACGTCAAACACGAGAAGAGAGTTCACATGTCAGTTCACAATAATTTCATTGCCGGTGAGTGGATCGGTTCCGGTGACCAATTCGTCAACATCAACCCTTCCGATACGAACGACGTTGTCGGCGAATATGCTCTAGCAGACTGCGATCAGGTGAATCAGGCTGTCGACGCTGCCTTCGTCGCTGCCGCCGGTTGGGCGCAGAGCGGGATCCAGCAGCGTTTCGAGTGTCTCGACGCCATCGGTACCGAGATCCTCGCGCGCAAGCAGGAATTGGGTATTTTGCTGTCGCGTGAAGAGGGCAAGACACTGATCGAGGGTATTGGAGAAGCAGTGCGCGCAGGACAGATATTCAAATTCTTTGCCGGTGAAACACTAAGGAATGCGGGTGAACTGCTCCCATCGGTGCGACCTGGTCTGGGTGTGGAAATCTTCCGCGAGGCAGTTGGGCCGATAGCGATCATCACGCCGTGGAACTTTCCGATTGCCATTCCCGCATGGAAAATCGCGCCAGCACTGGCTTTTGGTAACACAGTGGTTTTCAAACCCGCAGAACTCACCCCAGGTAGCGCGTGGGCCTTGACCGACATTATTGCCCGTTCCGGTGTACCAGAAGGCGTATTCAATTTGGTGATGGGCCCTGGTGCCGAAATCGGCGCACCAATGCTCAACGACCACCGCATCCGCGCCGTCAGCTTCACTGGGTCGACCAAAACTGGACGTATTGTGGCCGGAGCCTGTAGCGCTCGCAATGCGCGCTATCAGCTTGAGATGGGCGGTAAGAACCCACTCGTTGTTCTAAACGACTGCGATCTCGACAATGCGGTCAATTGCGCGGTGAACGGAGCCTTCTTTTCAACCGGTCAGCGCTGCACCGCGTCTTCAAGGCTGATTGTTGAGGAATCGATCCATGACGCATTCGTTGCGGCGCTCGTCCAGAAAATGGAAGGCTTGGTGATCGGCGACGCTTTGGCCGAAGGGACAGATATCGGCCCGGTCGCGGATCAAACTCAGTTGAACAAGAATCTCGAATATGTACAGATTGGCAAGGAAGAAGGCGCAGAGCTACTGACCGGCGGCGAAGTGGTGGAGCGGGAGAAGCCTGGTTTCTACCAGAAGCCTGCTCTGTTCATCGATACAGACAATTCCATGCGTATCAATAGGGAAGAGATTTTTGGGCCAGTCGCCTCGGTGATCAAGGTCTCGGACCTTGATGAGGCGATGCATGACGCCAATGATACCCAGTTCGGACTGTCGGCCGGCATTTGCACATCGTCATTGCGCTCGGCCGCGCGTTTCAAACAAGAAAGCCAGGCGGGCATGGTCATGGTCAATGCGCCGACGGCCGGTGTTGATTACCACGTACCGTTCGGCGGAACAAAAGGGTCCAGCTTCGGGCCGCGCGAGCAAGGTGGTTACGCACGCGATTTCTACACAACCGTAAAAACAGCATACACCCAAACATGAAAATTGCTTTCAACGAGATGTGAGACGGTTTGCGATCGAAAATTGTAAGCTTGGGTAAGAGGTCTGTTTCCCATCCCAATAGCGGACGCCAGTCGAAAACGGGCCGGCATCCAGCATCGGTCAAATCTCGGTCTTCTCAGCTAGGGTAAGCGCGTCCTCGATATCGAGGCCCAGGTAGCGACCGGCATTCTCTAGCTTGGAGTGGCAAAGCTGGATCCGAATCGCTCCAAGGTTCCCTGTAGCCTCGTAGATGATCTAGGCTTTCGTCTGACAAAGCGAATGCGCCCTGTATTCCTCAGGCCGCAAACCAATTGCCTGAACTCACTGATCAACGAGCCTCGCATATTGGCGTGTGCTTAAATGTCATGAGTGATCGACACGGCTTGGAAAAACATAATCTTCTAATGACCTGCCTCCGCGTTCCAACCAAGCGAACAGGCTTCTACGTGCAGCCGATGCAACGAATGGAACGGGCCGCGCTGTCTTGCGCTGCATGATCGCACTGACCGGATCACCGCCGGAAAACTGTTGCTTGCCTGCTCGGACTGTTCACTCAGTTTCAGCAGTTTGGCAGGACGCGGTTCGCCAACCGTGTCTGTTTGTTCCGGCGCACCACAAGCTTGCAGCAAAAAGGTCAGGCCAAGAACAAGCCCGGCGGGCCACGAGAATCGTTTCACACGATAGTTCCTTCCAAAATCTCAATGTTATAGGCAAGGTGGGGAAAGCAGACGTCAATGCGTGCGATAGCTCGCGACAACAGGTTTATGCTATCCGTGTTGGGATTTACTGAATTGTTCGCTTTCGGGATAGAGCTGACACTCACAAATCGGGATGAGATTAATTCTCAATGCCCAACTTTCAGTGCCATCGCCAGTTCATTGATGGTCACAACTGTTGGATTACGTTTACCGCGTTTCTTGAAATCTGATATTTTGTACCGATTTCCAAGCACGTATCTAAAGCGTGTCTCGAAACAGATGCTCGAACTTTACCAACCTGTCCCGGTTCCTAACCCTGCTGACTGAATTCAGCGCAGGGATATAGTCAGGCAAAGATTGTAATGGGGCATTGTCCTGCATTGCCAATATGGCTGCAATCGGGCCACCATGAGTGATAACAGCGACAGTCTTTTCCGCCGGCAAGCCCCGCCATGCTAAGAGCGCCCGCGCGACAAGTTCTGTTGTCGTTTCTCCACCGCCTGGTCGAAATCCGTCCGGATTGTCCAACATGCCGTCCATCGCATTGCCGGTTTCGCGATAGATGGCATCCCAGCTGCGGCCTTCCCAGCTACCAAAATCCCGTTCCCGCCAGCGGCTGTCGGCACTCGCCTTGATCGACAGGCTGCTCGCCACCTTTTCCGCAATATGTCGGGTCCGGCGCATGTTAGAATGCACGATAACGTCCGGTGACAATGCAACCAGATCGGAAACAAGCTGCTTGGCGAGGCGCGCGCCGTCGCGGCTGAAACCCATGTCGCTGATGCCGTAGCAACGGTTTTGCCAGTGCAGGGCAACCTGCGGATGCCGAACCAGCCAGATCACAGATCAACAAATCCCAGTGCGGCGAGTAGCAAGATCAATTGTCCGGCATAGGCCGCAAAACCAAGACAGTCGCCCGTAGTTCCATCAAGTCGCCGTAGTAACAGAGCGCGAAACCAAATCAGGAACAGGACTGATCCCAATATGGTCAATATGGCGGCGAAAACATGGAGCCAGGCAAAAAAACCGATGAAAGGCGCTGCGACGATGATAGCCAAAAACAGGTCGCGTAACCCGGTGCGTGCACCGACATCCTTGGCCAGTCCTTCTTCATTGGCGGTGTTGGCCGGAGCAACCAGCGTCAGGACCATAACCGCGAGCAACCGGCCAAAGCAGGCGGAGGCTATGAGTGCAACAATGACCATGTTCTGCGGCAGTGCAATCAAAAGCGCAGCACGTAGGCCAACCGCAAGCAGGAGCCCGAGAGCGCCGTAGCTACCAATGCGGCTGTCTTTCATGATCCGCAGTGTCGATTCCCGATCATGACCGCCACCAAAAGCATCACAGAAATCCGCCACGGCATCTTCGTGAAAAGCACCTGTCAGGCGCGCTTCAAACAGCAGCGCGATGATCACAGCAATGGCGCGCGGCCAGATATGAGCAGTGCCCACCAGCACGGCGGCAGTCAGTGCACCGACCAGAGCGCCCACCAGTGGAAACCAGACCACCGACCGGGTCAGGCCGTATCGTGCCTGTTCTGCTGTCAGCCGGTTCAATCCTGGTACGGGGACCCGCGTCAGAAACTGCACCGCCAGCATTGGCGGCATCCACCAGCTGATGGACGGTTTGTCAGTCATGGCATGATATCCGAAAGCTTAGCGACGTCATTTAGCAAGGCTGCAGCACTGTCGAGCAAGGGCAGGGCGGTCAGCGCCCCCGTCCCTTCGCCAAGGCGCATATCCCATTCGAGCAAAGGCCGCAGATCAAGATGATCAAGAGCCGCTCTATGCCCCGGTTCTGCCGAAAGATGCGCCGCGATCATGCACCTCGAAGTCCCGGGTTGGAGACGTTCGGCGACGAGGGCCGCTGCAGTAGTGACATAACCGTCGAGCAATATTGTTGAACCTTGATCGGCCGCTTGTGCATAATATCCCGCGATTGCGGCTATCTCGAAACCGGCAATACCGGCTATCGCGGCTACCGGATCATCGGTCAGCAACGCGATCGATCTTTCTGCGGCTTGTGCCACAATATTCCGTTTTTTGGCGAGAATCGCGTCATCTGCACCGGCACCGCGCCCCACAGCGATATCGGCATCCGCGCTCGCCAGCAACATGGTCAGGCAGGCAGCTGGCGTCGTGTTCCCGATCCCCATCTCGCCAGCCATCAGCAGAACAGACCCTTCGTCCAATGCACACCGCGCTTCTGCCGTTCCGATATCCCAAGCTGCGTGAAATTGGTCTTTCGTCATTGCCGGACCCTTTGACAGATCAGCTGTTCCGGCAGCGACGCGGGCATCGCGAAACGCTGGTGATTCTTTGCCATTGGTGGTTGGGTTTATGCTGCCTGTATCAACCAGTCGCAAGTCCACCGATTGTGTGTTCGCCAGCGCGCTGCTGGTTGCCTTTTTAGCCAATATGGTCTCGATCATCGCGGTCGTGACCGCCGATGGCCATGCTGACACTCCGCTTTCGACCACTCCGTGATCGCCGGCAAACAGGACGAGGCGCCGGGGTTTGGTTTGCGGTCGGAGGCTTTGTCGCGCGACCGCCAGCGCGACTGCCAGTTCCTCCAGTCGCCCCATGCTGCCCCGCGGCTTGGCCAAGGCGTCAAGATGATCGGTCACCTGTTTTGCCGTTACAGTCATCGCACAAATCTCGTTTTCGACCGATCAATTCTATCCTGCCAGCCCAATGTGGACAGCTCCGGCTCGTCGCTCTCCCGCTGCGGATAGCCCAGACACAGATAGGCAATCAGCCGCCAATCATCTGGCACATCAAGAATGCGGTTGATTTCTTTGGGTTGCAGAATCGAAACCCAACCCAATCCGATATTCTGCGTGCGGGCAGACAGCCACAAATTGTGGATTGCCATGACAACCGACCAGATCAAAGTTTCGGGCATGGTCTGACGCCCAAGACCGCGGCCGTCGTTTGTCTCTTCGTCACAAAAGACAGCGAGATGCACAGGGGCTTCACGCAATCCGTGCAGCTTCAGTCTTTGATATTCCGATTGAGTTTCATGGTCGTCATATCCATCCTTTGCTCTGCGGTTTTCGACATCAACATGATCGGCAACAGATGACCGGATGGCGCCTGTCCGCACAGATACAAACCGCCAGGGCTGAGCATTGCCGACGGAAGGGGCAAGACAGGCCCGGTCCAACAAGTCGTCTACAATATTCGCATCTATGGGGCGGTCATCGAACCGGCGTACGTCGCGGCGCCAAGCCAGTAGCTTGTCAAATTGCTCACGAAACTGTTCGTCAAACATCGGATGTTGGGAATTGGTCATGCGGCACGTTCCGCAATGACGAGCAACTCGTCGATGTTGACATGTTTTTCCATGGCTTCTGAAAGTTCATCCAGCACCTGATCAACAACGTTTGTTTGATCCAGACCATTGGAAACGGCTCCCAGCCGGGCCAGCCATGCCTGTCGCTGGGCCGCCGTGTCAAACAGCCCATGGACATAACAGCCCGATATGCGGCCGTCTTTGCTCACCGCGCCGTCCTGCCTTCCGTCAGCCAATCGTAACATCGGGTCCATGCTGCCGGTTCGGGTTTCTCCCGCATGAATCTCATAGCCGGTAAAATCCTGATCATCGGCGAGCGACTTACCGGTAACGCGACCCAGCGTTTTAGCAGCGGTCAATGTCGTTTGAACTGAAAGTAGACCGAGGCCTGCAACGGTTTCAGCAGTCCCCTCAATTCCCTCCGGGTCAGAAATGCTTTCGCCTAGAATTTGATATCCGCCGCAAATACCCAGCACGGAGCCGCCGCGCCGAACATGGGCAGCAATATCGGTATCCCATCCTTGCGCACGCAGAAATTTCAGATCAGCGATAGTTGCCTTTGTGCCCGGGATAATGATCAACGATGCGCTGGCAGGGATCGGTTTGCCGGGCGGTATCATGTGCAGACGAACCTGTGGCTCAAGGCGCAGCGGGTCGAAATCGTCAAAATTGGCAATGCGCGAAAGCATCGGCACCGCGATCTCAACAATGCCATCTTCCACGGGTTTCGATTGCTGCAACACCACGGCGTCTTCCGCCGGCAGTTTGTGGATCATAGGCAGCCATGGGATCACGCCCAACCCGGTCCAGCCAGTGCGTTCGGCTATGGCCGTATAGCCATCATCAAACAGCTTTACGTCACCGCGGAACTTGTTGATCAGAAAACCGTAGATCATATCGGCATCTGCCGGATCAATTACGGCCTTGGTACCGACCAACGCAGCAATCACGCCGCCGCGATCAATGTCTCCGATCAGAACGACCGGAACACCCGCCGCCCGGGCGAAGCCCATATTGGCGATATCTCCCTGACGCAGGTTGATCTCTGCCGGGCTGCCTGCGCCTTCGACCAGCACGATATCGGCCTTTGATGACAATCGCTGATAAGAGACCAGAACGGCATCCAGCAATTCCTGTTTCCGATCCCGGAAATAACCGGCATCCCCGGTATCATGAACCTTACCGTGGACAACCACCTGTGCCGTTTTATCGGATTGCGGTTTGAGCAGTACCGGATTCATGTCGACATGCGAAGGCACCCGGCAGGCGATGGCCTGCAGCGCCTGAGCCCGTCCGATCTCGCCGCCTTCGGGCGTTACGGCGGCATTGTTCGACATGTTCTGCGGTTTGAACGGCCGGACCGTCATTCCTTTATTCGTCAATAAGCGGCAAAGCCCGGCAACTAGTACTGACTTTCCGACGTCACTGCCGGTTCCCTGCAACATTACAGCGCCCATATGAGCCCCCCAACAAGCAACCACAAAGCAAGACAGGCTCGCACATAGATGGCCAGAGCGACCTTCAGATCAGCTGGCCCAGGCCGTTCGCCATCGCCCAGTGTCTCTCTGGCTATCCATTCCCCATCATAGGCAGCACCGCCGCCCATTTGCACGTTCAGGGCACCGGCCATTGCCGCCTCAGACCAACCTGCATTGGGAGACAAGTGCTTGGCCGCATCGCGAACCATGATCCGCCATCCGCCCATACCGGCGATACAGATCAGCAGGCCCGCGATCCGCGCGGGAATGAAATTCATCACATCATCGCAGCGCGCCGCGGCCCAGCCATAATACTGATAGCGGTTATCCAAATGACCAATTTGACTGTCCGCCGTGCTCACGGCCTTAAACACGAACAATCCGGGCAGGCCGGCAATCAGAAACCAGAATGCCGGGGCCACAATGCCATCGCAAAAGCTTTCCGCCAGACTTTCTGTAGCCGCCGAAGCGATGGCGCGCTTGTCCAGATTTGCGGTATCTCGGCCGACAATCATCGATAGCGCTTGCCGCGCGGGCGCTATCTCGCCCTGTTCGAGTGGCATCAAAACATTTCTTACATGAAAATAAAGGCTGCGCTGCGCCAGACCAGTGGTGGCAATAAGTACCAGCAGGGCCCATCCGAACCAGCCTGTCAGGACTGTTTCCAGCATGATCCCAAGCCCCGCGGCTGATCCTGTCACGACCAGCAACGTGCAGATACCGGACAGACGTCTTTTGGGTGCGCTACCTGTGTTCCATATATGCTCTAGACGGGAGATCAAACTTCCGGCCCACGCCACAGGGTGGGGGATGCGGCGGTGGAGCGCATCCGGATAACCGAGCAGAGCCTCCGTCACGAGGACGATGAGTAAAAGTTCCGGCCGATCCGCTATCCCCGCTGCCGTCATCTCAAACGCCGTACAGGAACGACCAGAGGCTCGCCGTTGTCGCTGGTGCTGATCTGGACTTCGACGCCGTAGGCCTGAGCCATGATATCAGGAACAATCACATCATCCCGCGAACCTGCCGCCAGTATCGCACCGTCTTTCATGATCATGATATCGTCAGCACAGCGGGCGGCCTGGGTCAGGTCGTGTAGAACAATTACAACACCATTTCCCGCTGCTGCATAATTTTTCAGTTTATCCAGAACATCGAACTGGTGCGCGGGATCAAGGCTCGCCAGCGGCTCGTCGGCCAGTAACCATTGTGGTTCCCCGGCGAGAACCCGGCCCAACAACACTCGGCCCAGCTCGCCGCCAGACAGACGCAGCACCTTGCGCTCTGCCAGTCCGGTACAATCTGTTGTCTCCATGGCCCTTGCAACTGCCTCATGATCGGCCGCGTTCATTCCCCAGCGTCCGGAATGCGGCAGTCGACCAAGCCCGACAACCGTTTTGACATCAATATTCCAGTGGATATCGGGGCGCTGCGGTAAAAGGCCGATCAAGCGTCCACGCTCTTTACCCTCCATCTCGTGAATCGACCGATCATCCACTGTTATGCGGCCCGTTTGCGGTTGCCGGAGACCCGCCAGACAGGACAATAGGCTGCTTTTGCCAGCGCCATTGGCGCCCAGTATGACGGTCACGCGTCCACGCTTGAACAGACCACTGACGTCATCCAGTATCTTGCGATTACGCAATGTTAGGGAGATGTTTTCGAAAGCCAGCGACATCAGTTCAGTTCCCTGCGCATTTTGAACAGCAGAGCCATGAAGAACGGCGCGCCGAGCAGAGACATTGCGATGCCAAGGCGCAACTCGCTTACGCTGGGCAGTATCCGGACCGCGCTGTCCGCGCCGACGAGCAAAAGTGCACCGGCAAGGGCAGAGGGGAGCAATACGGCTGAGGGCCGATGTCCGGCAAAAGGCCTTACAAGATGCGGCACAATGAGGCCGACAAAGCCGATAATCCCTGCGGCGGCAACGGATGCGCCGACGGTCAGGCCTACGCCAATCACGGCAAACCACTGTAAGTGCAATATGTTGACGCCCATTGATCGTGCGGCGTCTTCGCCCAGAGTGAGGGCGTCCAGTGAACGCCCGGTCGCGATCAGAAACAGCATGCCGATTGCGATGATAGGAACCGCGAGTTTCACATCATCCCAGCTGCGATCGGTTAGGGCCCCCATAAGCCATGTCACAATTTCCGTCGTTGCAAAGGGTGTGGGTGCCAGGCTGATCATCAACGAGGTCAAAGAGCCTGCGAGGCTGGACAGAATAACACCAGCAAGCGTGAACAGGATCAAGCTGCCTGATCTTCCCGCAAGCAAGGTCAGCAAAGCCATGCCGATGCCAGCGCCAATCAGGGCAAAAACAGGAAGCAGCCAGGCCGTCATGGCAAAACCAAAATAGAGTGAGGTCACAGCGCCCAGGGCGGAGCTCGCGGACACGCCAAAAACGCCCGGGTCCGCCAGGGGATTGCGCAGATAGCCCTGCATCGTGGCGCCTGCCATGCCAAGTGCCGCGCCAATGGCCGCGCCCAATATTGTTCGCGGCACACGCAATTCCATAATGATCAACGCGCTGAGATCATCGCCCAGCCATGCCGATGGCATGACCCAGACTTTGCCGACGGCAAGCGATAACAGCATCGTGACGATCAATCCTATCAGCAGCACGCCGTTGAGCCACAGGGTCTTGCGATCGAGCCAGCTCATGAACGCTTCCTCAATTTCCGGCGCGCTTCGGACAGCGTCGTCACCGCTTCAATCAATGTCGGGCCTGCGCAGTGCAGCAACCGGGCAGGATAATCCGCAATAGTGATCCGGTTGGAGAGACGTTTGAAAACCGGATGGGAAAGCATGCGGTCGCGGTGCCCGCTGCTCTCCATCTGTCCGCCATTGGAGAATAGCAGTTGCGGTGGACGAGCCACCAGATGTTCCAGTGGCAGAATGTCCCATTGCTTCAATCCGTAGCTCTTGCTCACATTCTCAAATCCGGTGTGACGCAGCAATTCGTCCGGCAGCGTGCCATCGCCTGGAACGAGGCCGCCGCTGCGCCAGATTAATGCGGGTACCAGTTTGTCATCCGCGGGTTTCGCCTTCGCAAAGGCGGCAGAGATGGCTTTGTTCAAATTCCTGCCCCTGTCCGGTGCGCCCACTATTTCAGACAGTTCGGAAATCTGCTGCCGGCTTTCCGCCACACTCTGCGGGATCGCCAGTTTGACAAGTGGAATATTCAACCGTTCCAGTGCCATAGCTGTTGGTATGGCGACATGGGATCCGGCGACAACCAGATCTGGCCGCATTGCCAGTATTTCTTCAGCCGTTCCTGATGTGGCAGGATATCGCAAGGTCTGACGCAAGGGTGCCGATGTCGCCTGGGGGTCATGCGAATAGTGACTGACAGAGGCGATCTGCCCCTTGTCGGCAAGCTGCAGCAACAGCGCATCGGCGCAGGGATTAATCGACACAATGCGTTTCGGGTGGGCAGGAATCTTGTTTTTCGCGCTGCGCATGGCAACTTCGGCTTCGACCAGAGCTGTCGGCCAAAGCAGAGCCGCAATCGCGGCGATCAAGGCTGCTGCATATCTCAATATTCAACGCCCTTTTGAGCTTTGAAACCGGCTTTGAAAGGATGCTTCACCTCGTCGAATTCGGTGACCAGATCCGCCATTTCGACGAGCTCGGGTTTCGCATTCCGGCCGGTTATACAAATATGTTTCTCCAACGGGCGTTGCTTCAGAAATTCGGTGATTTCCTTGATGTCGAGCGTGTCATCACGCAGCACGATATTGAGTTCGTCGAGAATGATGAAATCATAGTCAGGATCCATGATCAGTTCCTTTGATCGCTCCCAGGCTGCTTTTGCTGCGGCGATATCCTGTTCTCGGTCCTGCGTGTCCCAGGTAAAACCATCCCCCATGACTTCAAAGGTCAGCAGATCAGGATTGGCCTGAAAGAAGTTTTTCTCTCCCGTTTCCCAGCTTCCCTTCACATATTGCACGATCCCCACCTTCATGCCCCAACCGAGCGAGCGGATCGCCATTCCAAAAGCTGAAGACGACTTTCCCTTTCCGTTGCCGGTGTGAACGATCAACAAACCGCGTTCGATCGTCCGGCGGGCCTGCATTTTTTCACGCGCCGCCTGTACCCGCTTCATCCGCGCGTTATGTTTCGCAAACTTGTCTTCTGATTCCGTCATTATTTCTGCCTCCAATCCTGCAAGGCCCTTGTCAGCCGGTCCCGGTCAGCGTCACTGGCGGGCAATCCAAAACGCAATTGGCGCTTATCTGTTGCGAACGGTCGTACCAATATGCCCGACTGTCCCAAATGTTCAAATATTTCCGATGCTTGGTCATGTGTTGCCAACCGAAACAAAGACGTGCCTCCTACGATCTCCAGTCCAGTCTTCTCCAGCAGATGGTCCAGCGCATTGGCCGCACGGCTTATTCGTTGGCGGTGATGATGTTGCCATGTCTGATCTCGGTAAGCACTGGTGCCAATGGCAATCGCCGAACCGGAAACCGGCCAGTCACCAAGCAATCGCCTCAGTTGATATGCCACCGGCAGGTCGGCAATGACAAAGCCCAACCTTATTCCCGGTAGCCCAAAAAACTTGCCGAAGGATCGCAAGACAATAGCGCCAGCGCGATCCTGCAATAGGCTGATCTCCGGATCGGTATCGGCAAAGGCTTCATCAACAATTAGCTGCCCCGGCAACTCCCTGAGCCGCTCCGGTGCAATTTTCCGGCCATCAGGATTATTGGGATTGGCAAGAATGAGTAAATCATGGTGGGCTGCATCGTCCATCGTGATTTCCGCGGCATTCGGCCACGTGGCTCGGTGTCCGGAATAAATAGGTGTCAGCATCGCTGCAGCTCGGTCCGAAAAAATCGTTCCCAGCAGCCGGATTGCGATATCGCTCCCTGGAACCGCCACAACCTCATTGGGGTTTGCCACGCCGAAAGTCTTTGCCGCCGCTGCCTCCAGTTGCTCCAGTTCTTCCGGTTCCGGCAGGCGGTGCCAGATCGCCGGATCATTATCAGGAACCGGATATGCCCACGGACAAATCCCGGTCGACAAGTCGACCCAAGGCTGGCGTGCGCGATCAAAATGCGCAGCCGCAGCCGCCAACCGTCCGCCATGAAAGCGGAACGGATCGGCGGTTGAGCGGGCATTCATATCAGTAGCTCAACCGGACACCGGCAAAGGCAGACCGGCCCGGTGTGCCAAACCGGAAAATCGTTTCATATTCTTCATCAAACAGATTTTCGATCCGCCCGTAAAACTCGATATTATCGGTTATCGGCATAGCGGCTCGCAGATCGACTAGCACATAGCCCGCTAACTCCCGGCTATTGGATGTGTTATCAAAACTTGCACCGACATGACTGATCGTCGCACCGGTTTTGAGGCCAAAAGCCCAGTCATAGTCGATCGAGGCGTTGACGCTATTTCTTGGGCGCCGCGCCAATACCAGATCATTGTCCCGGTTTTTCGCATCGACCAGTGTATAGTTTGCGGCAAATGTCAGACTATCGGTCGGACGCATGGTAATACCCAGTTCAACACCTTGTGCCCGGGCTCGTCCTACATTGTCATAGGTGCCAGAAGGCCGGTTCGTGCAAATACCCGTCTGCACCGGACAGCCGATGAAATTGATCAGGTCCTTGCTGTTGCGCCGAAACAAAGTGGCCCGAAGCTCTAACCTGCTGTCAATTAGCTGCTGTGTGATGCCAGCATCCCAGCTTATTGCTCGTTCGGGACGCAGCGTGTCATTGCCAAAATCACTGAATAGCTGAAACAGCGATGGCACTTTGAAGCCCTCACCATAGCTGGCTCTGAAAGTCGTCAAACCTTCATTGGGGCTATACACAATATCGCCCGCAAAAGTTGTTTCACCGCCAAAGCTGCTATGATCATCATGGCGGACGCCCGCCGTCGCCGTTAGTCCGTCCAGAGGCATTATCCGCAACTGGCCGTAAAAACTGTCAATGCTTGCATTGGCGCGGCTGAACGGGGCTCCAAAGCTGGAACTGCGAAAGCGCGAGTCTTCCCTTTCCGCTCCGATCGTGGCTTGAAACATGTCGGATATGTCAAGCACGCCTTGATATTCAAAGCGCTCGTTTCGGCCCAGTGCATCAAATGTCTGGACGGCGAGATTGAAATTGTCGCGCTTTGTGTTGGTATAAGCAAAAGCAAAACGGTTGCGAAAGCGGCCGTCCAGCAAAGCAATGTTTAGCCCGGCGTAGCCTACAAATTCTTCGGTTTTTGATACTTCCGGCGTGTCGCCAAAGGCAAATGTCGGCGGTGCAAAGCCGTCAATGTCCGTCTGGCCATCTGAATAATAGCCGCGCAGATCAATCGATATGCTATCGCTTAGCGTGATTTCAAATTTACCATTTGCGCCGAAATTGCGATAGCCATCGCGCTCGATCCCGCCGCGCACTTCGTTAAAGGTTGAAAAGCCATCGGTTCGAAAATAGCCGGCACCGATGCTCGCTGCCACGGGACCAAAGCGCCCGGAAATATTCCCCACAGCTTGGCCGGTATCGCGGTAGCCATATTCTGCGCGGGCATTGATACGAATGTCATCGGTCGGCGCGCGTGTAATGGTGTTAATCACCCCGCCAATTGCTTGGCTGCCCCAGATAACTGATTGTGATCCGCGCACGACTTCGATGCGGGCAATATTGCCAGTTAGCAAATTGCCAAAATTAAAGCCGCTGCCCGGGGATGATGGATCGTTCAGTTTGACCCCATCAATCAAGGCAACCGTCTGGCTGGAATCCGCGCCGCGAATATTGACCGACGTCGATGTACCGACGCCGCCATTGCGGTTGAAAGTAACGCCCGGCACAGTGCGGAGAATATCTGCTACCGTCACGCTTTGGAGCCGTTCTATCTGCTCTTGGTCAATCACGGAGATGGACTGGCCGGTTTGGGACAAAGGCTGCTCGGACCGAGAGGCTGTTACGACGATGATATCCTCACCATCTTCGGTAATTACTGCCGTCTCGGCGAGTACCGGCGAAGACACCGCCAATGCAGTGGTTGATAACATAAAACTATGAAAACGCATGAATATTCCTTTTTGACAATCATTCAAAAAGGCCACGCATATTTGACGCCTATGGAGTTCCCACATGCGCAGCCCGATGGTAATCGTCGCTACGCGAGGAAATCCTCGATCATATGGCACACCCCGTCCGCATGATAGAACGACAGCTACGGGCAGGTCTCCTGGCTCTCGGGTCATCGCTCGGCCTGTCCCCTTCCCAGACAAAGTCCAGTGGGATTTGACAGGCCCGCTCACCAATCACAGTTGCGGGGGCAGCTTCGGATGGGGATATTTATCCTTTCCGAATTCCCTTTTGATCCCGTCTCCGGGAACCTGTAGCAGGAATGCTCTAGTCATCCTCAATTTACGGAGCAAGAAAAAATGTCTTCTGACAGCAACGGGCCTCCCAGAAGCACCCTGATATTGGGCGGAACTCGCTCTGGAAAAAGCAGTTTTGCGCAGCGGTTAGCGGAGGAAAATGCGGGGGGCCTGATCTATCTCGCGACCGCAGAGGCGTTTGACGCTGAAATGACAGATCGCATAAACCGTCATCGAGAGGATCGCGGCCCCAATTGGCAAACGGTTGAGGAAAATATCGACATCACCAATATCATTCTTGAAAAATCGTCTCCAGGAACAACCATATTGGTCGATTGCCTGACAATATGGCTAAGTAACCTGATGCTGGCCGAGGTCGATATTGAGAACGAATTGAATAAATTGATAGGCATATTGGACGATATCCAGGGGCCGGTCATTTTCGTGTCCAATGAAGTCGGATCTGGTGTGGTTCCGCAAAGCCCGTTGGGAAGGCAATTTCGCGATGAGGCCGGTTGGATGAATCAGCGCATCGCTGCAAGCGCAACAGAAGTCGCATTGATCACCGCTGGACTGCCAATATGGCTCAAAGGCAGGGAGACAGGAACAGCGCTGTGAAGATTTTCGCGATTAATGGATTGGGAGGCCTATTGTTCGACACCTTCGATGGAACATGAACCCTGCATAGGCAAGTATGACATCAGATATAGTATGGTGCGAGATTTAACTGCCGATCGGCAGTGGTTCGTTCCCTAGCGCGAGGTGCAGGTTGATCCGGTTTTCGATTTGGGCACGGCGTGTTTCGATTGCGCGGGTTTCCGATGCAATGGCAGTTGTCTGGGCATCGATCAGTTCGAATATCGTGGACCGGCCATTAATATAGCGACTGCGGGTCAACCCGACCGCAGCGCGAGCTTCTTCCGCCGCTGTGGCAGTTGAAGAGACTTGCCGCTCAAGAGTTGCTTCGGCATCCAGCCTGTCCTCCACTTCTTGAAACGCCGTCAAGGTTGACTGCGCATATTCAAACAATGCTGATTTTGCGAGTTCACCTTGGCGGTCTGCCTCGGCCAGCAAAGCGCCGCCTCTGAACAATGGTTGTAACAGGCCCGCAGAAATGGCGTTAATATAGGTGCCCGGATCAAACAGGTCGCCAAAATTGCCGCTGCGGGTGGTGGAATCAAAACGAAGCGTCAATTGCGGGAGCATCGCATGTCTCGCATCTACTGCGCGAAGGCCTGCTGCGTCGACCCGGGCTTCGGCAGCAATCAAATCTGGACGACCGGCCAGGACTGCTACTGGTGCGGTGACATCTGGTAGTGGTTGAGGCATCACGAGACTGGCAGCGCCGGTGGCATCACCAGATGGATAGCGCCCAATCAATACTTCCAGCGCACGGGCCGCATTTCTGGCTGTGCGCAAAGCGGTTTCCAAACGGTCCTCACTGTTCGAAACTGAGACCTGTGCCAATCGCAAATCAAGACGCGAGGCAAGGCCGGCGCGAAAGCGGGCATCGGTAATTCGCAATGTGTCCTTACGGCGTTCGAGATCGCTTGTTGCGAGATCCAAAGAAATACGGGCTGCGCTGCGATCATACCAGCTTTGGGCAACGGCGGCGGCGAGCGCCTGACGGGCGGCAGCAAAATCGGCTGCAGCGGCTCTGGCTTCGGCATTGCCCGCGCGGGCGAGGGACAGATTGCGGCCCCAGATATCGGCTTCCCAGCTTGCCTCTAAGGCACCATCGTAGACAGTGGCGGAATTTTCCGCATCAGTGGCGGTGCCCGATAAATCTATCCTCGGGAAAAGATCCGCACGGGCCACTCGCATGGCGGCTCGGGACGCACGAAGTTGTGCCAACACCGACTGCAAATTTCGGTTATTGGCAAATGCCTCCTGGATGGCATTTTCCAGATCCTCGTCACCAAATCGTTTTACCCATCCATTGCCTGAATCTGCGGGTTGTGGACTATTGGTGTCTGTCAGCGGCAGTTCAGGGCGCGATGCCCAACCATCAGGCGCCGCCGGCACAGCATCAAGGTCAAGAGCTGGTCCGCCGCGAATGGAGCAAGCTGACAATGCTATCAGCAAAGCAATCGGCAATAGGCGCGTGGTCATGCTGGTCATCCTGCGGACTGCTTTGGTTCGGCATCAGATTTCTTGCCATCATCCCAAGTCACGGTCTGACCATCGCGTAGCCTTTCTCCGCCGCGGACCACGATCATGTCGCCGGCAGTAATTTGTCCTGAAATCGCGACCCGGTCACCCGCTGGTTCACCAACTTGAATGTCGACACGCTTGGCGGTTTTGTCTTTGGGGTTCACCACATAGACGAAAATACCACTGTCGCGCAGGACCAGCGCGTCACGCGGTGCAGTCAAGACATCGCGCTCAACGCCAGTTGGCACGGTGATCGAAATGGCACTACCCATTTTCAGATTGTGGCTTCCCATCGGTGCGCGGACTTCGAGGGTCCGACTAACTTCGTCACCTGTCTCGATAACGGTCCGGACGCGAGAGGCGCGTTGTTCACCATTTGCAAGGATCGTGACTTCTTGTCCGGGCGATAGCGATCCTGCGACTGCAATCGGCACGCGGACGCGCGCTTCCGAGCCTTCTCTACCGACAATTCGGCCAATTTCCCGGCCGGGCGTCGCATATTCCCCCACCTCAATGCGGCGCTCCACCATCTGACCGGCAAAGGGCGCGCGGATGCGGGTGCGAGCCAGGTCGACCTGCGCCGTTTCCAAAGCAACCTTTGCCGCAGCGAGACGGGCGCGGGTCTGATCGCGCGCAGAGATGGCTTCATCTAAAGACGCCTCCGACTCTGCTTCTTCTTTCAGCAGTTGCTGCAACCTTCCGACTAACCGGTTCTGATAGGTCAAGTCCGATTGCAAACGAGCAACTTCCGCACGGGCCTGATCTCTTGCCAGTCGAGCCGAGCGGTCATCAATCACGGCAATTACTGTACCGCGATTGACCCGCGCACCAATGTTGAGCGTGGTCTGTATGCGCCCGGCTACTTCTGCAGCAACGACGGAATCGCGGTTGGCAACGATATCACCGGGAGCCGTGAAATTTGGAGTAAGCGCCAGTTTCTCGATTTTCGCGAGCGTTACAATAGCGGGTGGCGGCCCGCCTTGACCGGGACCACCTTGTCCTTCGGCGGCATTGGACGCAAAGAACAGGAAATAGATGAGTGTGGCCAGCAACAACGCACCACCAATCGATATCCAGCGAAGATTGTCACGGATCATATCAGGTAATGCAAAACTCATTCAGCAGGCTCCGGCATTAGTCCGCCGCCAAAATCTGGCTTCGGTTCGTTGGTTTTTATGGGTTTGTCGGGCGTGTCCGGTTTACTTGGCGTATCTTTCTTCGCCGATCCCAACTGGATAAGCGCAGGAAGCAACACCAGCGTAAATATGGTTGAGACCAGAACGCCGCCGACGATGATAACCGCCAGGCCGCGATAAATCGCACTGCCTGGTCCGGGCACCAAGGCCAGTGGCAGCATGCCCATGACGGACGTGCCTGTGGTCATCAAGATTGGCCTTAGCCGCAGACGAAGCGCTGTCCGGGCAGCTTCTGATCGGTCCATACCTTCGGCCTCGTTTTCGCGCGCTTGTGCCATAAGCAGGATCGCGTTGTTCACCACGATACCCAGCAATATTACAAATCCGATCATACCAAGAAGATCGAGCGGCGTTGGCTTGAACAGATTGAGTATCTGGATCGCGATCACTCCGCCAACTGTAGCCAGGGGCAAAGCGATAATGACCAATGCCGCGTCGCGCGCAGATCGAAATACTGAAGCCATGATGACAAACAACAGCGCTGCGGCCAGAATGAAGTTGGTACTGAGTGATTTTACCGCCTTAATCAGTGCATCGGCATCGCCGCCGTAACGCAATGTGCCATCATTTTGCAGCGCATCACGGATCGCCGGTTCGGCAGTTGTCTGAATGATCTCCAAAGCTTCGCCAAGCGCCATACCTTGGGGTGGACTGATGTTGAGCGTTATTGTTTTGCGCCCGTCCACATGGCTGATCTGTGTCGGTCCAACCCCGCGGAGTAGCGTTGCCACTTCGCCCATCGGCACTGTACCGGCATTTGGCGTTACCAGCGGGGCGCTCTCAATCGCTTCCGGGTCGGAGGCTGCCGACCCGCGCATGATCACCCGCATCCGTTCTCCATCCGAGACATATTCGCCCAAATAAAGACCGTCGCCCAAAGCCCTGACGGCACGGCCGACCTGATCACGGGTCATACCGAGTTCCGCAATGCGGCGATCATTGGGCGTAAGGCGGAGTTCCGGCACAACCACATTTGGATCGGGATTGGGCCTGACCATGCCGCCGGGCATAGCCGCCTGAATGGAATCTGTTGCAACCAAGGCAGCTTCCCGTAAGTTTTCATCATTTTCGGACTGCAGATAGAGTTCAATGGAGCCATTGCCGCCGAAATTACCGAACAAGCTTCCTTGCTGAGCAAAGGCTTGAACGTCCGGAAAACCTGCCAATATCTCACTGTTTACAATGCCGGTCATTTCATCAATGCGGGATTGGTCCTTAATCCGGATGCCTGTATTGAGACCCCAGGGATTGACGAAAAGATAGTAGTTGAGCAGCTCGGGCTGCTTCTCTCCTTTCAAATAGGGATCAAGCCGCTCGACGACTTCTTCAGCAATTTCGGTTCGTGCTGACTCCAGTGTAGCGCCCGAGGGTAAACCAACCCAGGCATCGACTGCATCACGTTTCACGTCGGGCAGGTAATCCGTCTGCGGCCACAGGAAATAAGAGATGACCAATGGCGCAATAATCAGCGAAGGAATCCAGATTTTCCGTTTCTTGTTGCTGTCGATCAAAGCAAATATGCGGTCGGCATATCCGTCCCAGCGACGTTCATTATCCTCCATATCGACCTGCCCGTAGTGGCGGGCTGCGGCAGGTAACAATGTAACGGCAACGATCAAGCTGGCTACAACGGAAATGGCTATGGTAAGCGCGAGGTCTGCAAATAGCTGACCTTCGACATCTTCGATAAACATGATGGGAATGAAGATTGCTACGGTTGTTGCGGTCGATGCAAATAGAGCGGGCCAGACTTGTGATACCGCTTCCAAAGCTGCCTGTCCGGGAGACCGACCGTGATTGCGCAATCGGACGAAATTTTCCATCACGACGATGGCGGCATCAAGCACCATACCGGTTGCAAAAGCCAAGCCGGCGAGCGAGATCACATTGATTGTGCGTCCAGTCATGCCAATGACGGCGAGCGTCGCTAAGAGACAGACCGGTACAGTTGCGGCGATGATAAGGGTAGCGCGCCAGCGACGAACGAAGAGCCAGAGGAGCCCGATGGCGAGGAAGGTGCCAAGCAGCAAGTTCCCGCTGAGAAAGGACAGCGCGCGTTTTATGAAGACCGATGGATCAAAACTTTTCTCGATCCTGGCACCCATGCTGGCCAGTTCATTTTCGTTGAAAGTTTCTACCGTGGACAGAACACCATTGATAGCGTCGAGCGTGTTGCTGCCGGGCTGCCGAACGACCCGCATCCCGATGGCCGGGTTGCCATTTTGATAGGTCACGCCGAAGGCCTTGTCTGGGCCAACGTTGATGTCAGCCACATCGCGCATGCGGATCACGGTCGAACCTCGCTGCGCAACGGTTAGATCGCCAATCTGTTCGGCTGAAAAATTACCTTCAAAGCGCAGTGCATAGCCGCGGCGTCCAACATCTACAGTGCCGCCGCCAACATCCTGAAACCTTCCAACGGCGCTGGAAAGCTGTTCTATCGTAAGATTGAGCTGGGCAAGGCGCCACGGATCGAAGCGGATGCGCAATATCCTTTCACCGGTTGGTGCTTCCACTGAGACACCTTGAACCCCCTCAACGGATTCAAGTTCGGGGGTGATCGTATCGCGGGCAAATGTCGCAAGCGCTTCCGAGTCCAGATTGCTGTCCGGTAAGGCTTGAAGAAACAGATATATGAGCGACTCACCTTGATCGCCATTGGCGCCGCCTACCGAGGGACGATCGGCATCGAGTGGCCAGTTACGAACACGTTGGACGCGGCTCGAAACCTGGGCAAATGCCTTGTCCATATTAGTACCAAGCGCAAATTCAAGATTGAGCCAGACATTGCCATTGTTGGACCAGGACTGCACACTGGTCAGGCCAGGAAGGCCCCTCAGTTCATCCTCAATCGGAATGGTGATTTCAGACTCTATTTCCTTAGGGCTGGCCGCGCGCCAACCAGCCTGTACGGTCAGGGTAGGGCGTTCAATATTGGGGAAGAGCTGTATCGGCGTGCTGAAGGCCGATACAATTCCGATCAACGCTATCAAAGCCAATGCCGCAGCTATGGCTGCAGGATATCTCAGGGCGATGTTGGTGAGGCTCATTGCTGACCACCTCGTGAAACACCTGATTCACTTTTTGACTTCCGCATGCAGACTCCCTCCCGTCTCCAATATGCTTCAGATAACTTGGAGAGACGGATTATCGTAACAAAAGAAACTTACTCAGGTGATTTCGACGAAGATTATCTTGATTTCGATTAACAGCATTGGTGTTGATTGATGTCATCGCTTGGCCAACCAAAACCAAAATGCCCGTCTGCTTACGGTAGACCTTGATGCTGGGAACAAGCAAAATCGCTGATATGTAGCCGATTATGAGAATAATCGAGTGCTCCAATCACAGTGATCATCATAATCATCGGGGCTGACCAATTTATGCTGTTGAAACATCCGGCGCAGCAACATATCTGCGCTGCGATTAAATAACTTAATCAATTGAATTCCGAGTCTGGAATGCAAGAAATATCGACAGTTTTTAGCGTAAAAGGTAAATAAATGACAACTATCAACAAGAAGATTCTGCCATTCTCCACCGAAGCATTTTTCCGCGGTGAATTCGTCAACGTTACGGAAGAACATGCTCAAGGGAAATGGGCCGTATTTTTCTTTTACCCTGCCGACTTCACGTTCGTGTGCCCAACCGAGCTTGAAGACCTTGCAGACCAATATGAAGAGCTGCAGCGCATGGGTGTAGAAGTCTATGCGGTTTCAACCGATACTCATTTCAGCCACAAGGCATGGCATGCCAGTTCCGATGCTATTGGCAAGATCAATTTCTATATGCTCGGTGATCAGAACCACCAGATCAGCAACAATTTCGGTGTCCTTCGTGAAGGCCAAGGGCTGTCCGATCGTGCGACTTTTGTTGTCGATCCTGATGGCATCGTCCAGGTAATGGAAATCACTTGCGAAGGTGTCGGACGCAACGCCGCAGAACTGGTACGCAAGATCAAAGCTGCACAATATGTTCGTGCCAACCCCGGTGAAGTATGCCCGGCCAAGTGGGAAGAAGGCGAAAATACTCTCGCGCCTTCTATCGAACTGGTCGGCAAAATCTAAAGACCTTAGATAACATGACTATAGAGTGGCGGCCTGCTGAACGCTGGCCGCCACCGTTATCCGGCGACTATATTGATCGTCGGCAAGCCCTTTCCCTCGAGTACAAGAGTAACCCATGGCCGTCCTTGATCAATCCACCACCGAGCAATTGAAATCCTATCTGACGAACTTGCGGCGCCCGATCAGCCTTGTTGCAACGCTAGATGAGAGCGAAAAATCATCTGAAATGCGCGAATTGCTGGAAACCATCGCTTCGCTGTCCGACAAAGTTGAAGCCGGATTTAATGGTACAAGCAGCAGGTGTCCTTCGTTCATGATAACTGCCGATGACGGTAAATCAGAGGTGGAGTTTGCCGGACTGCCGGTTGGTCACGAATTTTCCTCATTGATATTGGCATTGCTACATGTTGGCGGTCACCCGCCAAAGGAAGACGCTGAACTATTGGACAGTGTTCGTGATTTGGAGCGCAGTTTCCACTTCGAGACTTTCTTCTCGCTATCCTGCAAGAATTGCCCCGATGTGGTTCAGGCGCTTAACATCATGGCGGCGCTTAACCCGAATATCAGCCATACTGCGATTGACGGCGCGCTTTTCCAGGATGAAGTCGAAAAACGTAAGGTTATGGCGGTTCCAACTATTTTGTTGAACGGTGAGCCATTTGGGTCTGGGCGTATGGATCTGGCGCAAATCGTCGCAAAGCTCGACAGCGATGTGTCGGCCAAGGCTGCAGAAAAGCTCTCGAGCAAAGATCCGTTTGATGTTCTTGTCGTCGGTGGCGGTCCTGCTGGCTCTGCCGCGGCAATTTATACCGCACGTAAGGGCATTCGCACCGGTATCGTTTCCGAGCGATTTGGTGGCCAGCTTCTCGATACGCTTGGCATTGAAAATTTCATTTCAGTGCAACGTACGGAAGGTCCAAAACTTGCAGCGGAACTGGAACAGCATGTTCGGGAATATGACGTTGATATTATGGATACCCAAAGGGCGGTAAAGCTAGCGCCGCCGAATGGTGATGGGTTACATAAACTGCATCTGGAGAGTGGTGCTGAGCTCAAGGCAAAGACCATCATCCTGTCGACCGGTGCGCGCTGGCGCCAGATTGGGGTGCCGGGAGAAGACGAATATCGCAACCGCGGTGTTGCCTATTGCCCACATTGTGATGGCCCATTGTATAAAGGCAAAGATGTCGCGGTTATCGGCGGCGGCAATAGCGGTGTTGAGGCGGCGATTGATTTGGCTGGGATAGTCAAACATGTGACACTGATCGAGTTTGATAGCAACCTGCGTGCTGATGCCGTGTTGCAATCAAAGCTCGCCAGTCTGCCAAATGTTGATGTTTTGAAATCCACCCAGACAACTGAGGTTCTGGGAGACGGCGATAAAGTAACTGGTCTGCGTTATACTGATCGTGACACCGAACAGAGCCATGACATTAATCTGGACGGCATCTTCGTGCAGATTGGACTGGTTCCCAATAGCGAATGGCTGACTGATACGCTTGCGCTAACGCAGCACGGCGAGATTGATGTGAATGAAAACGGTGCGACGAATCTACCGGGTGTTTTTGCAGCGGGTGATGCTACCATCGCGCCCTATAAGCAGATCGTTGTCGCGATGGGTGAGGGGTCCAAAGCAGGATTGTCGGCGTTCGATTATCTCATCCGGTCAGGTAGCTGACACTGCGATTGTTTTGGCTCTGTGGCCAAAAAACTCTTTCCATCTCACCGGTTATTAACCGGTGAGATGGCTATGATTCAGATCTGAGCCAATCTCAAATCTCTGGCCGTCATCATGCCATGATGACGCAACAGCTTCGCTTACTCTGGAACGCCTGCAATTCCACAAATCTTTGTGGCAGCCCTTTTGGAATCGGCTTCTACCGCTGACGGACGAATGGATTCCAAGCCTGCATAGCCACCATGCTTTCGGATCGAACGGATGATTTCCGGGTGTCGCCACACTTGCATCATTTTTAGTTTGACAGTTTCCAATGACGAACTCTAAAGACGAATGAGAATCATTTGCATTAGCAATAAGAGTTGAGGGATCTCTCTATGAAAATATGTTCGCGCTGGCATCGGCCAGGCCTGACATGCAGCATGCTTGCGTTGTGCTTTTCACATGCTGCTCGTGCGGCGGAGGACGTCGGTGATGCGTTCGATGATGAAAAAGGTATCACGGTTACAGCAACCCGTGCGCCTGTTGCCGTGGTGGATGCGCCAGCCACGGTAACGGTTATTGATGCGGAGCGCTTGGCCGACGAACTGGCAACCGATGTTCGCGATGTTGTTCGTTTTGAGCCCGGCATTTCGGTGCGCCGTGCTCCGGCTCGTTTTGGGGCGGCCCTGGGTTCAACCGGCCGAGCGGGGAATGAGGATTTCAACATTCGCGGCATTGGCGGTAACCGGGTACTTATTCAAGTGGATGGTATCCGTTCACCACAGGGTTTCAGCTTCGGTGCGCAGAGCGTTGGTCGCGGCAATGCGACGGATGTTGGCCTGATCAAGTCAGTGGAAGTTCTGCGCGGTCCGGCCTCAGCGCTCTATGGCAGCGACGGATTGTCCGGTGTTGTGAGCTTCACCACATCTGACCCGGTTGACTTTATTGCTGATGGCAAAGTCATTGGGGGCTTCGCACGCGCGCAATATAGTTCGGCGGACGAGGAGTTCTCCGAAACAGTCGCTATCGCCGGACAGACGGGAGGTTTTTCTGCGATGCTGGCCTATTCGCGCCGTGATTTTAAGGAGCTTGATAATCAGGGTACGAACGATGTCGAGGGCTCTGCGAGGACAACGCCAAATCCACAAGATGGTGAATCCAACGCGTTTCTGGGCAAGCTTGTATGGAATGACGGTAACCATCGTGTCCGATTGACCGGTGAGTATCTGGAGCGGGAGATTTCATCCAATGTCCTCTCCGGCTTGGGGCCTGTTTTCCTGTTTCCCGGGCCGCCGAGCTGGATTGTGGATAGTCTTACTGCTGAAGACAGTACTGAACGGGTGCGGGCGTCGTTCGACTGGACTTACAATTCCGATGAAGAAGGTGCGGGATTCATCGATTATGCCCATGTTGCCGCCTATTGGCAGGATGGCGAGGATGTGCAATTCGCGAACGAGGACCGGACAGCGACCGGGGCAACGCCGCGCCCGGATCGGGAGCGATTGAATACGTTCAACAATCGCGTTTATGGGCTTGCTGCAGACTTCCGGTCCAGCTTTACAACTGGCCCTATTAAGCACACGCTTACCTACGGTGTTGATTACAGCATTACCCGTCAGGATGGTTTGCGCGACGGCGTCGTTCCGCCATTCGGTGAAGCCTTTCCGTCCCGCGCCTTTCCCGTAACTGACTTTTCATTGGGCGGTTTTTTCCTCGGTAACGCTATGGAATTTGGCGATGGTGCTTTCACGCTCTATCCTGCTTTGAGGTTTGATTTCTACGACCTCGATCCCAAAGATGACCCTCTATTGCCCGGTTTTGTACCGACTGGACAAGACGGGTCGAAAGTTTCGCCGAAAATTGGCGCTGTCTGGAAATTGGGTAATGACGTACGCCTGTTCGGCAACTATGCCCGCGGTTTTCGTGCACCCACCCCCAGTCAGGTCAATAATTTCTTTGAAAATCTGGCCTTTGGTTACACATCGCTACCCAATCCTGACCTTGATCCAGAAACGAGCGAGAGTTTTGAAGCTGGGGTTCGCTACAATGCAGATGGCATTAACCTCGGGCTGACAGCCTTTTCTGCCAACTATGATAATTTTATCAGCCAAGAAGTAGTTTCTGGATCATTTAGACCAGGCGATCCGGCCGTGTTCCAGTTCGTCAACCTGAACAGCGTGGATGTTTATGGCATCGAGGCCCGCGCTTCTTATGAAGCCGAAAATGGTTTTCGTGCGCGATTTGCCATTGCTTTTGCAGATGGCACTGTTGAAGCGCCTGATGCAGCCGACATATCTTTGTCGACGATAGACCCACTCAACGCGATACTCGGCGTTGGATATCGTGATCCCGGCAACCGGTTTGGCGGCGAGATGATTATATCCTATAATGCACGCAAAGAAGCCGACGAAACCGTTGGGGTGTGCAGCGAGCCCTGTTTCCGGCCAAGAGAATCTGCGATTATTGACGCGACCGCTTTTTATCGGATCACCGAAAACTTTACGATCCGGGCTGGTATATTCAACATTACAGACAAAAAATATGCCTTGTGGAGCGATGTCCGCGGACTGAACGCGTCATCGAATATTACCGACGCGTTCACTCAGCCTGGGCGGAACGCAAGTATTTCGATCAGTGCCAATTTTTGAGGCGTCTAAGACGAGGAGAACAATCATGAAAATTAGATATTATGCAGGCTTTTTTGCTCTAGCACTTGCTCCATCTCAAGCATGGGCCAGCCAGCCGACAACCAGTCAAATTGAAGGGACACAGAAGACAGCATTCGAGCAAGATCGTGCCGATATCCTGGCCATGGCTGGAAACTACAAAGTGCGTTTTGATATGCAGGAATCAACTGCTTGGCGGGAGGACTATGAACCTCGCGAGCGCAAAATTTCCGGCGGCAACGAAGTGGTGAGGGTGATTGAAGATACCGGTACCAAAATCATTCTGCAGCATCTTCTGGTTGTTGATATGGGTGATGGCAAAGACTTCATAGTAAAGCACTGGCGTCAGGACTGGGAATATGAACCAGAGGATATTCTTGTATATTCCGATCGCCATCGCTGGTCGTTAGAGGCTGTTCCGGCAGAACAACGAAAAGGAAAGTGGTCGCAAACCGTCTATCAGGTTGATGACAGTCCGCGCTATGCTGGAATCGGTGCGTGGGAAACCGAGGCAGGCGTGCGGCGCTGGAGTTCCAACTGGACCTGGCGTCCGTTGGCACGGCGTGATGCGGTCCGCGACCCCGTTTACGACCGCTATTATGCGATTAACCGGCATTCTCCGATGCCCGGTGGCTGGATCCATTTTCAGGACAATACCAAATTGGGCATGGTTGAAGGCAAACTCGCGCCGATCGTGCAGGAATATGTACTGAATACGTACACCAAGTTTGACGACTATAATGTCAAGGCAGCAGATGACTATTGGTCAAAGACCAAGGGCTATTGGGCTGAGGTTCGTGCCTCATGGGACAAGGCCTTTGCCTCTCATCGTGGTGTAACAGTGGAAGAAGAAGCGCAGACCGGTACAGTGATCAGCGGCGAATTGCTGTCTATGGGAACAAAAATCGCTGATGGTGAAATGGATGCGCAAGCGGCTACGCAGAAAGCCCGTACCCTGATTGCCGATGCAACAAAGCCGGGCGCCGTGCAAACTGCACAGAAGTAGAAGGATCCTATCACCCATTGTTGGAACTGCCGGCCTTGGGTGAGAAAGATAATAATATGCATTCTTACAATTTTTTTGCGTAGTAACTGGCTTATACTCTGTTAATGACATCTCGGATGGCGACCGAGCTTAGTCCACTACTGGACTAAACTTGGTTTCAAATCTTATCTTACAAGGAACAACTCATGCGTTTTGGTATCTTCGGTCTCGTCATAGCAATTCTGGGATTGTCGGCATGTAGCGACGGCACGCCCGGCGGTGCTGGCGCTTCTGACGGAAAGATGCTGGTGGTCTTTTCGTCCCGCCATTATGATTCGGATTATGCGTTGTATGACGCCTTTGAAGAGGCAACCGGTGTGGAAGTACGCACGATTGAAGCGGATGGCGACTTGCTCGTGGAACGCTTGAAAGCCGATGGCGAACGCAGCCCGGCCGATGTCATTGTAACTGTTGATGCGGGCAGGCTCTGGCGGGCGGAACAGGAACAGCTGTTTGCTCCGCTTTCATCTGAAAAGCTGGACGCTGCCGTGCCGGCTGGGATGCGCCACCCTGATGGACTTTGGTATGGTCTGGCAAAACGCGCACGCGTGCTGGTCTATGCTCCGGACCGGGTCGATGAAGCAAAACTGACCGGTTATGAATCGCTCGCGGACCCTGCTTTCAAAGGTAAAGTTTGTGCACGTTCGTCGGGCAATATATACAATATCTCGCTGCTGGCAGCGCTAATTGACCGCTGGGGTGAAGAAAAAGCGCAGGATTGGGCGAGCAACGTGGCTGGTAACTTTGCGCGCGATCCACTCGGCGGCGATACCGATCAGATCAAGGCTGTCGCGGCACGCGAATGCGATATTGCATTGGTCAATCACTATTATTTTGCCCGGCTGATGAACGATGAAAAAGATAAGAATATTGTTGAAGATTTGGCCGTTTACTGGCCGAATGCTGACGCAGGCGTTCACGTCAACCTGTCTGGCGCAGGTGTTGCAAAAAATGCGCCCAATCCAGAGCTGGCCCGTCAGTTCATCGAATTTGCGATGACCGAACAGCCACAACGTTTTTTCGCAGAATTGACCAACGAATATCCAGTGGTTCCATCTGTTGAATATAAAAATGCTGCGCTGGAAAAGCTCGGTGACTTTAAAGAGGATCCGATAGCATTATCCAAACTGGGTGAAAACCAGGCCGAGGCTCAGAAGCTCTTCGATCGGGCTGGCTGGCCTTGATCTTAGCTCACGGATGATATGGGGCAATATATAGACAGAATTTGGCGTGGGATTAGCCCTACGCCAATAGGGGTATTCGCTGCCCTTATATGTACGCTTCCCGTCATCGCCCTTATTCCTTTGGGATTGTCTGGCGGTGGCACGCATATGGCACATCTGTTTGATACACAGCTTTCTACATATGTCCGCAACTCGGCCGCTCTTCTGATCATTACTGTTTCAGGCACCCTGCTGTTGGGAGTGCCGACAGCTTGGCTGACGTCGCGGTACAGTTTCCCAGGCAGGCGATTATTTGTCGTTGCGCTGCCCCTTTCATTGGCAATGCCAAGTTATGTTTCCGGCTATGCCTGGATGTCGATGACCGCTGTTGGTGGACCGGTTCATGATGCGACGGCTGGCTTTATACCCACTATCAGCGGGCTTTTCGGGGCCGGTTTTGTGTTCTCAATATCTTTCTATCCCTATGTTTATCTGCTCGCGCGGCAAGCTTTTGAGAATAGCGGTACCCACAGTTTTGAGGCTGCGCGGACATTGGGGGCCAGCCCGTCGAAAGCCTTTTTCAAGGTCTCGTTGCCGCTCGCCCGCCCCGCGATCATGGCTGGAACCGCATTGGTGGCGATGGAAACCCTTGCTGACTATGGCACGGTCGATTTCCTAGGTACTCCAACTTTTACAGTCGGTATTTTACGCTCGTGGATTTCTTTTGGCGATCCACAGGCTGCGGCCCGTCTGGCTCTGATTCTGCTGCTAGTGACACTAGTGATTTTCGGCGGCGAACGATTGGCCCGACGCGGTACCCGCGTGGCAGAGGCCGGCGGCCGCAACAAACCGCAGCACCGCGTCCAACTGTCGCCACGTGCCGCGGTGATTGCAGTCTTGTCTTGCACGGTGCCGGTATTTTTCGGCCTGATAGCGCCTGGCCTGCATCTCTTGTCGCTAGCGCTGGAGACTCAACCCATCCGTTCGCCTGCTGCTGCCTTTTGGGGCACTATAATGGTGGCATCTTCATCTGCAGCCATTGCCGCTATGCTTGGCTTAGGGGCGGCTTATGCGGCACGTACCGGCGGCTGGTTTGCAAATGCTTCGGTTCGTGCGGCCCACACAGGCTATGCTGTTCCAGGCGCGGTTGCAGCGCTTGGTGTCATCGCACTACTTGCTGCGTCACAGAATTTGCTCGATACGGTTTCGGGATCGACGGCACCGATGATCGCGGGTGGCGGGCTGGTTGCCTTGCTGTTCGCTTATCAGGCACGGTTTGCGGCGGCCGCTATCGGTCCGTGCGAAAGCGCATTGGTTCGCATCACACCGTCAATGGATCAAGCGGCCCGGTCACTGGGAGCCAGCCCATGGACGGTTATCGGCCGCATTCATTTTCCGCTGGCCTTCAGCGGTATTGCCACAGCGGCTTTGTTGGTGTTTGTGGAAGTGATGAAAGAACTTCCTGCCACCATGATTTTGCGTCCACTGGATTTTGAAACGCTGGCTGTCAGCGCACATCATTATGCTTCGGACGAGCGATTGTCCCAGGCCGCTCTGCCATCGTTGATGCTTGTTGCTATCGGTCTGCCGATCATGATGACCGTCAGCTGGCTCGTATCGCGCCGCCAAACCGAAAGTGCCCGGACATGACAGATATTGTGATGGCCGGCCAGAGACTGGTGAAATCCCACAGGGGGCGACGCGTACTCGACAATGTCGATATAGAATTGAAGCAAGGATGTATTACCGCAATTCTTGGCCCGTCAGGAGCCGGCAAATCGACTTTGTTGCGGGTAATGGCGGGCCTTGAGGATGTTGATTCAGGACAAGTTGCAGGATCTGGAAGACGTCTGACTGACGGCCACGTGATTGTTCCGCCGGAAAAACGCAGCGTTGGCCTAGTATTCCAGGACTTTTCGCTTTTTCCACATCTTACGGCCTTGGATAACGTCATGTTCGGTTTGCGGTCGGGCTCCGCTTCTTCGCGCCGGGAAACTGCTATGGCCCGACTTGCGGCGGTGCAAATGGATGACAAGGCAGGGGCCTATCCACACACGTTATCTGGCGGAGAACAACAACGTGTTGCTCTTGCTCGCGCTTTGGCACCGGAGCCGGAAATTGTCCTGCTGGACGAGGCTTTTTCAGGGCTTGATGCGCGTTTACGGTCGGAACTGCGCGATATGGCGGTGCACGAACTGAAGAAATCCGGCGCCGCTGTCCTGGTCGTCACGCATGACGCGGAAGAAGCGCTCTTCATGGCCGATGAACTGGTTCTCATGGTTGATGGCGTGATTGTTCAGTCCGGGACACCTTCGGACGTGTATCTGCGGCCTGTTTCATTATCTGCGGCTCGTTTGCTCGGAGATGTCAATATCTGGACCGGCCCTGTTTCTGATGGCGTTCTGCACAGTCCTTTTGGAACGGTGAATGCCGATCATTTCGGCAATGCCGTCGAAGCCACGTTGTTAGTGCGGCCAGAGGGCGTGATCCTGGATAGCAAGGCTTCTGACGGCCGATTTGCCGTGATGGAAGCCCATTCCCTTGGCGCCACGACTGCAATTGGGGTTCAGGCTCCTTCCGGAGAGACCTGGCAGGCAAGAGTGCCCACTGCATCAGGAGTAAGCGCCGGAGACATGGTTGGCGTCGGCTTGGATCCATCTCTTACAAGCATAGTACCATAGCGGCGGTGCGGAGCTGATTTCAGGGACAAATAATCACTTCTGTGATTTCATTGCGCCGGCCATTTTAAGAAACAGATTGCCGACTGCCGGATTTTGTTTCCGTCCCATCAGGCTGACAATCACCGAGGCAAGCATTCCCAGAATGAATCCGGGGACAATTTCGTAAATCCAGCTAGACAGGGAACCACCAGCAATGGTCAAAGGGGCGTATAGCCAGAACAACACGGTGGCTGCACCGACCACCATTCCAGCAAGCGCACCATCGCGTGTTAGTCCATTCCAGTATAAACTCAATAATATGATCGGACCAAACGCTGCTCCAAATCCGGCCCAGGCATTACTGACCAGGGAAAGCACATTGCTGTCACGGTCAAAGGCCAGTCCGATCGCCACTAGCGATACAGCCAGAACCGAAAGTCGGCCGATAAGTACCAGCTCTTTTTGGGATGCGGATTTGCGGACGAATATCTTGTAGAAATCTTCGGTCAACGAGCTTGAGGAGACCAGCAATTGTGAAGAGATCGTGCTCATGATTGCCGCCAGGATGGCAGCTAAAAGGAAGCCGGAGACAAGCGGGTGGAAAAGAACTTGCGAGAGCAGAATGAAAATTGTTTCCGGATCATCAAGAGCCAGACCTTCAGACGTGACATAGGCCAGCCCAAAAAGGCCGACAAGGACCGCGCCGATGACGGTAACAACCATCCAGGTCATGCCTATCCGTCTGGCCACGCCAATGTCTTTGAGGGATCGGATCGCCATGAAGCGAACAATGATGTGAGGCTGCCCGAAATATCCTAAGCCCCAAGCCAGACTTGATATGATACCCAATATGGTAGCACCCTCGAACCAGGTCAAAGCGTCTGTGTTGACGGAATTTATCGCTACCTCAGTCGGACTCCAGCCTCCCAATACCTGCAGGGTGACAACCGGGACTATGACCAGTGCCAAAAACATGATGCAACCTTGCACAAAATCGGTCAGGCTAACGGCCAGAAATCCGCCGAAAAGCGTATAGGCGATGACCACGCCAGCGGTAATGAAAAGTCCCAGCTCGTAGTCAAAGCCAAATGAAGCCTCGAACAGCTTGCCACCCGCGACAATCCCGGCTGACGTATATAGCGTAAAAAATACAACTATGACCAAGGAGGAGATGATACGCAGCGCACGGGACTTGTCCTGAAATCGCTTTTCAAAATAGTCCGGTATGGTGATCGCGTCATCAGCCATTTCGGTAAACACCCGCAACCGCGGTGCGACCAGCAGGTAGTTTAGATACGCACCGATGATCAGGCCTACGGCGATCCATGCAGCACTGAGCCCTGACAGATAGATAGCTCCGGGCAGTCCCATCAACATCCAGCCGCTCATATCCGATGCACCCGCCGAAAGCGCACCGACGGCCGGATGCAAATTTCGCCCTCCAAGCATATATTCGGAAACGTTGCTGGTCGACTTGCGCCAGGCATAAAGCCCTATGGCCATCATCAGCAAGAAATAGGCTGCAAGCGAAATCATCTCTCCGAAATTCATCTGCATCCCCGCCTGTTCTGTGATCCCAGAAATCAACTACGCGTTTGCCCGTCTCTATGCACGAAATATCTGCCAGATATCTGAAGGGGTTCCGGCACAACAACTATCGATCGAAGAAGACTGGCTACGCAAGCAGCGACACATTCCCGCCTGCAGCCGTTGTATCAATACAGACGTGCCGCTCGACGAGACAGTGGTTGGCAAAATCCTTTTCGGTGATGAGCGGAATCAAGGGACCGTCGCGGCTGGCCAGCGCCTTGCGGATATCCCGAATATCTTCCGCTTCACTCCAGCATACGACTGCATCTACTCCGGATAGCTGGGCAAGATGTTCGCGGCTCAAAAATCCGTCCAGCGCATTTTCTCCTGCCGCTTCGGGAGTAACAATCAACGCTTCACACCCTTGCTCACGCGCCGTTTTTGCCTGTGTCTGCGCATCCGCTGATGACGGACCCAGACACAATATCGTTCCGCGAGCATAAGTGAACAATTCATTGGACTCCCCGGTGGGTCCGGGCATCACTTCATGGTCACGCGGTCGGGGATCGACAGATGGCAGGTTGTTGATGGCCGTCTGAACCGTTTCCAGCGCCAGAGTTTTCCCTGTAACGATTGAGTTTCTCGGACTGTTGCTTTTGAAAAAGCGCGGCAAATAATGTGGTCCTCCGGCCTTTGGCCCCGTCCCTGACAGACCTTCTCCACCAAACGGTTGGGAACCGACGACCGCGCCCACCTGATTGCGATTCACATAAATATTGCCAACCTTCATCGCTGAACTCAGTTTGTCGATCCGCCGTTCGATCCGGGTCTGAAGGCCGAAGGTCAATCCGTAACCGCGATTATTGATATCACTGACAACGTTTTCCAGGTCCTCGTTTTCAAATGTCGCAACATGCAAAACCGGGCCAAATATCTCTTCGTCAAGATCATCGACGCCATTTATCCTGATCACTGCCGGTCCCACAAAATAACCACCTTCAGGACAGCCCAATTGCTTCATCAGTCTGCCCTCCTCTTTTGCGCGCTTTACATGAGCTGTGATTTTCTTGCGAGCCGCGTCGTCAATTACGGGCCCGATATCCGTGGACAGCCACCACGGATTTTCCAGTTCCAGTGCATCCATTGCACCGTTCAGCATTTTCAGAAACGGCGTGGCAATATCCTTGTGCAGATATAAAACCCGCAAGGCCGAGCACCGTTGCCCGGCTGACTGAAATGCTGATGTGATGATGTCGCGTACCGATTGTTCCGGTAACGCCGTGGAATCCACAATCATGCAATTGAGGCCGCCGGTCTCTGCGATCAAAAGAGCATCAGCTTCCCCATTTTGAGAGAGATTCCGGTTGATGGTCTGCGCCGTTGCGGTTGAGCCGGTAAAGCATACGCCCTGAATGCGTTTGTCACCGCTAATGGCCTCGCCCACTATTGCCCCCGCACCCGGCAGCAATTGCAGGGACGCAAGGGGCACCCCCGCTTCATGCAGCAGATTGGTGGCCAGAGCGGCAATCAAAGGTGTCTGATCTGCCGGTTTTGCTAGTACGGCGTTGCCAGCCGCCAGCGCCGCGGCAATCTGTCCCGTGAAAATGGCCAGCGGGAAGTTCCAGGGCGAAATACAACTGATAATTCCGCGCGGTTCTTTTTCCGGCGCCTGTTCGACCTCCTTGGCATAGTAGCGCAGAAAATCGACCGCTTCGCGCAACTCGGCAATCGTATCAAACTGTGTTTTGCCAGCCTCCCTTGCCAACAACGCGAAAATCTCACCATGATGCTGCTCAAAAAGATCAGCTGCCCTTCGCAAGACGGCAGCGCGTTCATTGACCGGTGCATCCCAGATATGCGCATCTTCTATTGCGTTGGTGGCTTGTGACACATCCGCTTCGATTACTTCTCCTACCTGGTTTTCGCGCAAGGCGGGATTGAATATCTTGCGTGTTGTATCGCTGGTGACAGGTCGGACGGTGATTGGCGCGGCCCGCCAGAGTTTTTCAGCAAATGGAGCGCGCTCAGACACATATTCGTTCATGTCCATACGATTGGCCAGATCCCAGCCGCGGGAATTGACGCGATCTGGTTGATATAAGTCCGAAGGTTTGACGATCTTTGACAGATTTTGCTGCTGATCGGTTGCCAGAGTCTCGAAAGGATCGGTGGCAATCATTTCAGCGGGGACGGCGTGATTGGCCAGTTGATTTACAAAGGATGAGTTTGCACCGTTTTCCAACAAGCGCCGAACCAGATAAGCTAGCAATTCGCGGTGCTTGCCTACCGGAGCATAAATCCGTGATCGGACTTTTTCGTTGCGTAGCAATGCAGCGTGCAATGTTTCACCCATGCCATGCAGCCGTTGAAACTCATAGTCTTTGCTGTTGCCGGCCATCTCAAGAATGGCCGCGACGCTGTGCGCGTTATGCGTGGCAAACTGCGGGTAAATGCGATCTGTCATTTTCAAAAGCTGCGCCGCGCAGCAGATATAGCTTATATCCGTTGCTGACTTGGTGGTGAATACAGGAAAATCGGGGACGCCGTCCATTTGCGCGCGCTTAATCTCGCTGTCCCAATAGGCCCCTTTGACCAACCGAACCATGATCTTCCTGTCGAGCTGCGTTGCAAGTGTGTAAAGCCAATCAAGAACAAAGCTGGCCCGCTTGCCAAACGCCTGCACCACAACGCCAAAGCCGTCCCACCCTGCGAGACGTGGATCGCTTAGCACCAATTCAATCATATCTATGGACAGGCCAAGCCGGTAAGCCTCTTCGGCATCAATATTTAAACCAATATTCGCGTCGCGTGCTGTACGTGCGAGCTCGCCTACCCGTTCCGCAAGAGCGGGAACCGCTTTTGCCTGCTGACTCATCTCATAGCGTGGGTAAAGGGCGGATAACTTGATCGAAAGGCCGGGGTTTTGACGCAGATCGTCGGAATGCGAGACGCGTGCTATTTCGGTTATCGCGTCAGAATAAGCCTTGAAATAACGATCCGCATCATCCTGTGTGATCGCCGCCTCACCGAGCATATCATAGGAATAAGTTGCCCCCTTGGCCTTCCATTTTTCAGCACGCTTCAATGCCAGTGTCATGTCTTCGCCGAGTACAAATTGATTGCCGAGCTCTTTCATGGCCTGGCGGACGGCAACCCGGATCACAGGCTCGCCCAACCGCTTAATTGCGCCCCTCAGAGCCTCAAGCGGTCCTCGGCTTTCCGGTTCCTGTATTACACTACGAGTCATCGTCAGTGCGTAAGTCGATGCATTGACCAGCGCGCTGTCTGACTGACCGATATGGTCTCGCCAGTTCGAGGGTCCGATCTTGTCCTCAATCAGGTCATCAATCGTCTCGTTATCTGGAACGCGCAACAGGGCTTCCGCTAATGTCATTAGCGCGAGACCTTCGTCAGAGGAAAGGCCATATTCGCCCAAAAAGCTCTCAGTCAGTGTCGGTCCTGACGCGCGTCTGACCTCCTGAACGACTTGTATAGCGCGTTCCCGAATACGGATGCGCGTGTTTTCATCAGGACCGAATGTTGATGTGAGATATTCCAGAATTTCCGCTTCGTCAGCGCGATGATAGGCACGAATTTTTTCACGGTGATCAAGCAGAATATTCATGGTTTATCAGTGTCCTCGGAAACTAATGGATGAACTCTCGGGGCTGTGCATTCGAATGTAGAAATGGTGAAGGTTTTTGCCTGATATTCTGATTCGATAATATCGCTTCGCCTTCAATTTTACGGGTATCGCAATTTTGGCTTTGAACACAAGCTTTGTGAAATCATGCTGTCAATTTGAAGCGAGGCAAGCGTTGCATAAACCGTAACCCATCCCTTGTGTGATACCTTAGCGGCGCTAATACCCTACGATTGTGACCGCCCAGCGATTTTGGTTCCGGAAAGCAGATATTTGCGAAATCTTACTATTATCTTCCCCAAGTCATTTAATGTCAGCCCTATTATTTAGTAAAATCAGCGCCTATATTCCCGGACTCATGAGCCTCTCCGTCAAGCAAATTGAATCTCCAATGATCAAGACATGCTCCATCTGGCGGTCTTTGGAAATTCTTGGTGATACGCCGATATTGCTCATTCTGGAATCAATGTGGTTGGGTTCAACCCGGTTCACGGAGCTTAAGGATCGCACGGGTTTGCAAAAAGCTTTGCTTTCAAATCGTTTGCATCGACTCATCAAAAACGGCCTGCTTCGTAAAGGACAGTCCGCCGGCGGTTCCAAGCATCTGGAATATCGATTGACCGAGAAAGGGGTCGACCTGTTTCCGACTGTCCTGACGCTTTATGTGTGGGAGCGAAAATGGGGGTCAGCTGATAGTCGGCGCAATCTGGAGCTTCAGCATGAAGCCTGCGGGTCGCGGTTAAAACCGGTTCCGGTTTGTAAGTCATGCGGCAAAGCTTTTAGTTTGTATGAAGTTTCTTTCGTCGAAGGCCCGGGCGTCGGGGTGATGCCCGCATCTTATAGCCGCAGACGCAATCAAGTGACCTTTCAGTCGGATCAACCCTCCCTGTTGAGAGGTTCGGTGGAAATTTTGGGAGATCGCTGGTCTGCCCTGATCATGCGAGCAATCTTTACCGCGTTACGGCGTTTTGACGAGATCGAGGCTGATACCGGCGCTTCGCCAGCTGTGGTTGCCGATCGTCTGAAAAATCTTGTCGCAATCGGTGTCCTGAAAGCGAGGCCCTATAATCATCACCCTTTAAGGAATGAGTATTTCCTGACGACCAAGGGGTTGGAATATTATTCCGTGATCATGATGCTGATGCTTTGGGGAGACAAATATTACGGTGCCGCAGATGGGCCGCCGGTTATCCTGACTCACACCAGCTGTGGAGCCCATTTGATTCCGGAAATTTCGTGTGGCAGCTGTTACAAGACCGTCGCGCCGCAAGATGTCGCCATTGTCGGCCTGAACGACTGATGCCGCTCTTCTGAAAATGAATGGATATCGCTTGACGATAGCGGCGAGATGCTCTTTAGATTAGTAACTTTAATAACCATACCAAAATATGGAGTCCCCATCTATTGTCCCAGTCAGCTACCACAGTGAAAACTACATTGTCGCCAAACGATCACCCCTATCTCAACGGCGCATGGACACCTAATTTTGAAGAGCATGACAGTGATGATCTTGAAATTATTGGTGAAATCCCAGCAGATATTGACGGTATATATGTACGCAACACGGAAAATCCGGTGCATGAAGCCATAGGCCGGTACCATCCTTTTGACGGTGACGGGATGCTGCACATGATGCAGCTTTCGGGTGGAAAGGCGGAATATAAAAACCGTTTCATCCGCACCCGTGGTTTCGAGGCGGAGCAGGAAGCCGGGCGTTCCTTGTGGATTGGCTGCATGGGCAACCCCAAAAAATCGGAACGAGCCGGTTGGGGCGCGCACGGGCATATCAAGGACAGTTCGTCAACCGATGTGGTTGTTCATGCTGGCAGTATATTGTCGACATTCTGGCAATGCGGGGAAGGCTATCGCCTTGATCCGGCGACACTCGAGACGCTGGGCATAGAGGGTTGGGCGCCGATTGATGGCATTTCAGCCCATCCCAAACTGGACCCCAAAACTGGTGAGTTGCTCTTCTTCAACTATTCCACCCATGCGCCTTACATGCATTACGGGGTTGTCGGAGCAGACAATAAGTTGAAACATTATATTCCTGTTGAGCTGCCAGCGCCGCGTTTGCCTCATGATATGTGCTTTTCGAAAAACTATTCCATCCTGAATGACTTCCCGATGTTCTGGCCGCAGGCTGCAATCGATAATGGTTTCTACATCCCTGTCTTTGACAAGAATATGAAGTCACGATTTGCTGTAATTCCGCGCCATGGGAACCCGGAAGACATAAAATGGTTTGAAGCGGATTCAACCTATGTTCTGCACTTTATGAATGCCTATGAAGAAGGCCATGAATTGATCATGGACGGCTATTTTCAGGAAGATCCGCGGCCGGATCCGCTGCAATCCATGCCCGACGAATATAAAGCCATGGGATCCAATCTCGATCTTCATTCCCTGAAAACCCATCTGCATCGCTGGCGGTTCAATCTGGAAACTGGTGAGACGGTTGAGGAGCGTTTGTATGATGACGAGATTGTCGAATTTGGTACAATCAACCCAGCTATTGCAGGCGAGAAGCATCGCTATGTCTACAGCGTAACTGGTGAAGATGGCTATTTCCTGTTCACTGGTATGATCAAACATGATCTGGAAACCGGTGAAACCCAGCATTATGAATTCGGTCCAGGCCGCTATGGTTCCGAAGCCCCATTCATTGCACGCAAAGATGGGAAATCGGAAGATGATGGCTATTTGATCAGTTTTATTACAGACATGAATCTCGATCGTTCGGAATGCGTGATAATGGACGCGAAAAATCTGGAAGCGGGACCAATATGCCAGATCGTATTGCCGCACAGGATTTGCAGTGGCACACATGCCGTATGGGCAGATGCGGATGAACTGCGCTAAGGGAGTTTATTATGTCTCGGAAAATCTATGTTCTAGGCGGTCATCAAACCGATTTTGCCCAAAACTGGACGCGGGAAGACATGTCCCTGTTCGATCTGTTCTCGACATCGGTTCTTAAGGCATTAGAAAAAACAAAGCTTGAACCGAAAGATATAGAAGTCGGCCATGTCGGCAATTTCGTTGCAGAATTGTTCACCGGTCAGGGTATGTTGGGCGGTTTTTTCGGCCATGTGCATAGAGATTTTGCTGGCATGCCAGCGTCCCGTCATGAAGGTGCCTGTGCGTCCGGATCGCTGGCGATTTTAGGCGCGATGACAGACATTGAAAGTGGCCGTTATGATCTGGCCTGTGTGGCCGGCGTGGAACTGATGCGCAATGTGTCCGGTGGGCAGGCTGCAGATAATCTGGGTGCCGCTATTTATGTTGGTGAAGAGGGGCAGGATGCCAAATATATCTGGCCCGCCATGTTCTCTGATCTCGCCGAAGAATATGACAAGAGATATGGTCTGCGCCACGAACATTTGATGGAGATTTCCAAAACCAATTTTGACAATGCGCGGCGCAATCCCAATGCGCAGAGCCGGGACTGGACGTTTGGCGACAAGAGCTTCACGCAGGATGATGAGTATAATCCTGTTATCGAGGGCTGGATGCGTAGACAGGATTGCGGGCAGGTGTCCGATGGAGCCGCCGTAGTCATTCTGGCGTCCGAGGAACGCGCAAAGCGCTATGCCGACGCGCACAATGTAACGTTGGAAAGCCTACCGCAGATTAAAGGATGGGGCCATAGCACCGCGCCGATGTTGATGCGTACCAAATTGGCCGATAGCGCAAATGATGACTATGTTCTGCCGTGGACAAGAAAAGCCATCACTGACGCGTACAGGCGTGCTGGCATCGCTGGGCCGGAACAACTGGATGCGATCGAAACCCATGATTGCTTTTCAGTGACCGAATATATGGCGATTGAACATTTCGGGATCACTGCACCCGGCGAAGCCTGGAAAGCGATTGAAGAGGGTGTGATCGCTTTTGACGGTAGCTTGCCAGTCAATCCATCGGGCGGACTGATCGGAATGGGACATCCGGTTGGCGCGACAGGTGTCCGGATGCTGCTTGATGCAGCAAAGCAGGTAACGGGGAAAGCCGGAGACTATCAGGTTGAGGGTGCAAAAACTGTCGGCACGTTTAATGTCGGAGGTTCAGGCACGACAAATTGTTCCTTTGTCGTCGGAATTTAAGGGGGGTTTTAGCGGTGAACTCAAAAATACTGATCGGTCTTGTCATATCCATTGGGCTGGGCGCAGCTGTTGCGTTTGCGGGTAGTCAGGGCGGAATGATATTTGGCGCCATGCCCGTGTTTTTGCTGTGCGGTATCCTGGCCTATGCCATCAACTGGCTGGCTTTCATCCCTGCTAATATGGCTCAGACAGAAAAATTCTATGATCTTACTGGTTCCATCACCTATCTCACAATCATGGTCGTCGCATGCGCGTTGTCAGCGCCGCTGGATCTTCGCGCCGTAATTGTGGCCGCGATGGTTGCGGTCTGGGCGCTTCGACTAGGATCGTTTCTGTTCTTGCGGATAAAGGCGGATGGTCATGATCAGCGGTTTGACCAGATAAAAATTTCGCCGCCGCGTTTTTTTCTAACTTGGACTTTGCAGGGGCTTTGGGTTCTGCTGACAGCAGCCAGTGCCCTGGTCATCATTACCAATGCCACGCGACTTCCGCTGGATGTTTTTGCCTATGTCGGTATCGGCCTGTGGATTGCCGGTTTCGCGATTGAAGCAGTTGCTGACCGGCAGAAAAGAACATTCCGGAAAAACCCGGAAAACAAGGGGCGCTTCATTTCCTCCGGTCTGTGGGCCTGGTCCAGGCACCCTAATTATTTCGGCGAAATCCTTCTCTGGACAGGTATTACGATCATGTCATTGCCGCTTCTGTCTGGTTGGCAGTGGGTGACGATTATCTCGCCGATTTTTGTCGCAACCTTGCTGATGCGGGTCAGCGGCGTCCCCAAACTGGAGGCTGCTGGGCAGAAAAAATGGGGAGACGATCCGGATTATATCAAATATTGCAAATCGGTTCCCGTCCTGATCCCCAGGCCGCCCAAGATCAGCTAAGCAGGTCTGTGGTGGCCGCGATGCCATATTCCCTGACCATGGCTTGACAAGGTCCCAAATCGATTTAGGCCGTCACCATCAAATGGAGATTTTATCATGCGTGAAGCAGTCGTCGTATCTTATGCCCGTACCGGGCTCGCCAAAGCAGGGCGGGGTGGGTTTAACATCACACCGCCGATGACGATGGCGGCGCACGCCATCAAGCACGCCGTTGCCAAGTCGGGCGTCGAGAGTGACTTTGTCGACGACAGCCTGATGGGCAATGTCGCCCATGCTGCGCCAAATATCGGTCGCAATGCCGCGCTTCTTGCCGGGCTGCCCAAAACCACCGCTGGTGCCACGATCAACCGCTTCTGTTCGTCAGGGATGCAGGCAATCGCCATGGCTGCAAACCATATTCGCGGTGATGGCGCGGATTGCGTTGTCGCTGGCGGGGTCGAGAGCATTTCAATGCAAGGACAGCGCGCGCCGGAAGGCAGCATCGATAACGAAATCCTGAAAATCGCACCCGATATCTTCATGCCCATGATTGATACGGCGGATATTGTGGCGGAGCGTTACAATGTCAGCCGCGAATATCAGGACGAATATTCCCTGCAATCACAGCAACGAATGGCCAAGGCTCAGGAAGCCGGGCTTTTCGCCGATGAAATCGTACCGATGCAGACGAAGATGAAAGTCGTCGACAAGGAAACCAAGGAAGAAAGTATTGTCGACTACACGGTCGATCGAGACGAGTGCAATCGTCCGACCACGACCCTGGAAGGTCTCGCCAAACTGCAACCGGTCATGGGTGAAGGCAAATTTATAACCGCCGGCAATGCCAGCCAATTGTCCGATGGTGCGGCTGCGGTATTGTTAATGGAAGCCAAAGAAGCCGAACGGCGGGGGCTGGAACCTCTAGGCCGTTTCGTATCCTGGGCTGTCGCCGGGTGTGAACCGGATGAAATGGGCATTGGTCCGGTCTTTGCGGTTCCCAAGCTTCTAGAAAGACAAGGCCTGACGGTTGATGATATCGATATCTGGGAACTCAACGAAGCCTTTGCCAGCCAGTGCCTGTACAGCCGCGATCGTCTGGGTATTGATCCGGAAAAATATAACGTCAATGGCGGGTCCATTTCGATCGGCCATCCCTTTGGCATGACCGGCGCGCGCTGTGCCGGGCATTTGTTGCAGGAAGGTCGCCGTCGCGGCGCGAAATGGGGCGTTGTGACCATGTGTATCGGTGGCGGTCAGGGCGGAGCAGGCCTGTTCGAGATCTACCCCTGAACTTTCGAGACAACACGCACATTTAAGGAATAGAAGCAGTTTTGGATCAACTAACGGACGAACAAGTCGAACGCCGGCTTTCGGAAGCTTTGGCCAATCGCTCCTCCGTGCCTGCGGAGAAGCTGATAGCCAGATTGCTCCGCACCTTTAAACTCACGGCAGACGCTGATGACGAGTTTCTCTATCCCGCGCTATCGTCGACGGCACGCGAGCGTATTTTTGGCGGGCAGGTGATTGCACAAGCTATTGTCGCGGCGGATCATACCGTTGATGACGAGAAGACCATTCATTCGCTGCATTCCTATTTTCTGCGCGCGGGAGACGAGACCAAGCCTTTGCATTTTCGGGTGCACCGCGATTTTGACGGACGCAGCATTTCCAACCGCCGGGTTGTTGTGCGTCAGGATGAAAAGGTCATATTCAATCTGACGGCCTCTTTTCAAAAACCGGCTGACGGGCTCCATCACCAAGTGCCCATGCCAGATGTTCTGCCACCAGACCAATGCATGAGCATGATGGAGCAAATAGCCCGTAACCCGCAAATTTCGGACAAGCACATAGAGCGGATGAGCATGCCGCGACCCTTTGATGTTCGCAGCGTTCGTCCGCAAGGGAAAGCGCAGCCTGCCCGTCAATATCAGTGGTTCAAGACGGTTGCGCCGCTGCCAGATGATCCGCTGACCCACCGGGCCACACTGGCCTTCGCATCCGATATGGGATTGCTCTCCACTTCGATGATCCCGCACGGATTGCATTGGACCACGCCCGGATTATTCTCGACCAGCCTCGATCATGCGATGTGGTTCCATGACGATTTCAGGATGGATCAATGGATTTGCTATGTCATGGACAGCGACTGGACCGGCGGCACGCGCGGCCTCAATCGCGGTTCGCTGTACACGCAAGATGGCAAGCTGGTTGCGTCCGCGGTGCAGGAAGGCCTTATCCGCGTGATACCGAAAAGCGGTTGAATTTTAAAATAGCGACTTCAGATCGCGTTTCAATATTTTGCCATTGGCGTTGCGCGGCAAGCTGTCTTTGCTGAACAGCACTTTTACCGGCACTTTGAAATTTGCGAGCCGGGCACGGACCCATTCCTGCAATTCGGCTTCAGTGGCGGTTTGGCCCTGCACCAGATTCACGACCGCTGCCGGTTCTTCGCCCAAAGTCTTATGCTCAATGCCGATCAAGGCCGCATCCATCACCGCCGGATGATCATAAAGGACATTCTCGACCTCGGATGAATAGATATTCTCCCCGCCGCGAATGATCATGTCTTTCGCGCGGTCGACAATATGGCAGAAGCCTTCATCATCCAGTCGCGCCAGATCGCCGGTACGCACCCATCCATCGACAAAGGTTTCAGCAGTTGCGTCTGGCCGGTTCCAATAGCCTTTCACCACCATCGGCCCGCGCGCCCAAAGTTCGCCCACTTCGCCAATCGGCATTTCGTCGGCACCATCCTCGCTCATGACTTTCAGATCGGCCGCAGCCACCGGCGGGCCGCAGCTGGTTGGGCGATTGAGATAATCCTCGGCGCTGTGTGATGTGACCGTCGCCATGGTTTCGGTCATGCCCCAGCCATTGCCGGGCAGGGCGCCAAAAACCTCGTAGATTTTGCGGGCCAGCTCGGGCGCAGACGGCGCGCCGCCATAGCTGATCGCGTCAATCGAACTCAGATCATATTTGTCGCGGTCGGGATGCTCGATCAATTGCCAAGCGATAAACGGGACGCCGCCGGTCGCATTGACCTTTTCCCGCTCTATAATCTCCATTGCCCGCACCGTGTCCCACTTATGAAGGAAGACCATTTTATGGCCGCCATGCACAGTCGGCATCATGATCGCCGAACAGGCGGTGCAATGGAACATCGGCACCACCGTCAGGCCGACCCGAACCGTGGGCTCGGGTAGCTCATTGCCCCGGCGCAAGGCCGCTGCCGCGCCCGAATAGCCCACCGAAATAGCATTGGTGGTCAGGTTGCGATGCGTTCCGAGTGCGCCCTTGGGCTGGCCGGTTGTACCGCTGGTATAGAATATCGTTGCCGGGTCATCGGGGGCCATGTCGACAACCGGCAGGTCCTGATCCGGAAGATTGCCATAATCATTGGGCCGCCCGATAATCTCTTCCAGCGCCCGCGCCGGATCGGCCAATGCGCTCTGGTTCCGCGCCACAATGACATGTTTCAGATCAGGCAGATCGCTGAGATGCGAGGAAATCCGGTCCCATCGCTCGGCATCGCAGAGCAGCACGCTGGTTTCCGAATTTGCGAGGCCAAAGACCAGCTCCTGATCCGTCCACCAGGCGTTGAGCGGCACAACAATGGCGCCGATAGAGGCAGCCGCGAAGAAGATCACCGGCCATTCCGGCAAATTGCGCATGGCGAGCGAAACCCGGTCGCCCTTGGAGACTCCGATATTCTGAAGCTCCACTGCCAGAGCCGCCACGGCGCGATACCAATTGGCATAGGTAACGCGCTCATCCTCAAATATCAGAAATTCGCTGTCGCCATGGCCACGCGCATGTTCCGCCATCGCCGCTAGCGTAGGATGGGCATTTTTCCATACGCGGGTCAGGACGCCATCAATATCGACCATCTCCATTTCAAACGGCTGGCCCGGCGCGCATAGCAAGGCGTCTACCTCTTTGCGTGATCGTACGGGCCATCCAGCGGGCGGTGTCCACTTTTCCAGCGGATCTATAGCTTCAGCTGACAAACATATTCTCCTAGATCGATAGACGCGACCCTATCCGTTAAATTTGCCGCCTGCAGCAGCTTTTTCTTCCAGCAACTTGGTCACTGGCAGGCCATGTTTTTTGAGCCCCGCAACCATGTTGTCGAGCCCGACCGTATCGGCCCAGAACATTGGACCGCCGGTATAAAGCGGCCAGCCATAGCCATTGATCCAGACCACATCGATATCACTCGCCCGCTGGGCCATGCCTTCTTCGAGGATTTTCGCGCCCTCATTGACCATCGGATAGAGCAGGCGCTCGCGGATTTCGTCCTTTGAAATTTCGCGCTGCTCCTTGCCCGCCTTGGCAGCGAATTCAGAGATAATCTGTTTGACCTCATCGGCTGGGGTGCGTTGCCGCGCTTCATTATAGTCATAAAAACCTTTGCCGACTTTTTGTCCCCAGCGACCGGCGGCACATAAGGCATCCCGCAATGTTTCAATGCGCTCGGGATCGCGGTGCCAGCCAATATCAACGCCGGCGAGGTCGGACATCTGGAACGGCCCCATCGGAAAGCCGAAGTCCAGCAGCACATCGTCCACGTCCCAGTAGTTGGCGCCTTCCATGATCATGATATTCGCCTGTTCCTGACGCGGGCTGAGCATCCGGTTGCCGATAAAGCCGGGGCAAACGCCAGAGACTGCCGCGACCTTGCCGATTTTCTTCGACAGCTTCATCGCTGTCATCAGCACGTCATCCGCTGTCTTCTCACCTCGCACAATTTCGAGCAATTTCATGATATTGGCCGGCGAGAAAAAGTGCAGACCGAGAACATATTCAGGCCGCTTGGTCACCGAAGCAATCTCGTCAATATTCAGATAGCTGGTGTTGCTGGCAAGGATCGCGCCCTGTTTTACAATGCCGTCGAGCTTGGCGAAGACCTCCTTTTTGACATCCATATTCTCGAACACCGCTTCGATCACCAGATCGCAATCGGCCAAATCATTATAGGATAAGCTGGGCGTCAAAAGGCTCATCGCGCCTTCGACCTGCTCTTCAGTCATTCGTCCGCGTTTTGCTGTATTTTCGTAATTTTTGCGGATCACGCCAACACCGCGTTCCAGTGCTTCTTCTTTCAGTTCGACAATGGTCACGGGAATACCGGCAGACAGAAAGTTCATGCCAATGCCGCCGCCCATGGTTCCGGCACCCAATATGCCGACTTTCTTGATCGGGATCAGCTCGATTTTGGGGTCAATGCCGTCGATCTTGTTCGCCGCGCGTTCGGCGAAGAAATAGTGGCGCATGGCTGCCGACTGAGTGCCGGTCATCAGCTTCATGAAAAGCTCGCCCTCTTTCTTGACACCATCGACATAAGACAGCTCGCCCGCGGCCTTTACGGCCTGAATGCCCGCTTCCGGCGCATCGAACCCGCGGATTTTACGGCCGTTCTTTTGGCGGAATTCATCAAATATTGCTGGATTTTTGATACCATCTTCATTGGCGGTGCCCTCCGAAGAACGCGGCGGTGCCTTGCCAATCTGTTCGCGCGCAAAGGCGATCGCATCTTCGGCCAGACTGTCTTCGCCGACAATCTGGTCGACCAGGCCGATAGCATGCGCCTTCTTCGCAGAAATTGGATTGCCGATGACGACCATAGGCAAAGCCGCCTCTGCGCCAACCACCCGCGGCAAGCGCTGCGTTCCGGCGGCACCGGGGATCAGGCCCAGTTTTACCTCGGGAAGGCCCATTTTGGCCGATGGCACTGCGACACGGTAATGGCACGCCAAGGCAACTTCACAGCCGCCGCCAAGCGCCGTCCCGTGGATCGCCGCGACAACCGGCTTGTTGCTGGCTTCCAACCGGTCAATAGCCTCGCCCAGATTCGGCCCCTGCATAGGCTTGCCAAACTCCGTAATGTCCGCACCGGCAAAAAATGTCCGTCCGTCACAGCGAACGACCACGGCCTCAATCTCGTCGTCAGACAAGGCCTCTTCAATGCCGTCGACAAGTCCCTGTCGAACTGCTGCACCGAGCGCATTGACCGGCGGATTGTTCGAGACAATGACCAATATATTCTGATGTTTCTCAGTGGTGATGACAGACATTTTTTTCTCCTGCAAAAATCCCGTTTGGTTAACGAAGAGAGGCGGCGTGGCGCGAAGGTGAAGCTCGAAAACCAAGCAGGCCAACCGAGTATCACAAAGAAAGAGAATTTCAAATCAGGCTTTTGTTTTATTGGGCTAAATGTAGGAAAATTCGATGATTGCTGATCTCGGAAATCCCTATGTTTTAGGCAACTAACGCCGTCAGAGAACCGTCTGTCGCAAGCATCAGATGTTAAGCCCTGTTAACCATAGAAATTTAGACGCACTTAACATCCTCAGAGCATTTTTATGCACGGGCATAGGAACAGGGCAACGCCGAAAGGCAGAAATGAGGTTCCATATGAAACATGTTACGATACCAAAAGCCACCAGAGTCATCGGTCCGCTTGGGGAAGCGCTCGCCGAACATGACTTGCCACCCGCGGACACAACCCGCTGGGTAATAAGGCGTAAAGCCGAGGTCGTCGCCGCCGTGAATGGCGGGCTGTTGACCACGGATGAAGCCTGTGAACGTTATGATCTGTCGCTGGAGGAGCTTATTTCCTGGCAGCAGGCGATCCATCGTTCTGGCATGTCTGGTTTACGTATTACCCACTTACAGGAATATCGCGACCAAAGCTTCAATCAGGATATGTGAACGGCTTTTAAATCAGGCCAGGGGGCTTGGTACGACAAGCTCAAAAGCCTGAACGCTTTTCCTTACATTTTTAAATTTTCACTCTTTCGCTCGGCCCCATTTGCAGGACCGTCGTAGCGAAACCCAATCTAATGAAGGTGCCCCTATGTCCCCCACAACATCCTCCGCAATGCCTCCAACAATGTCGACAGCCAAAGTCATTATTGTTGAAGAAGAAAACGCGCTTTCCAGGTCATTGCAAGATGATCTAGAGGCCAATGATATTTCCGTCGCTTGTGTATTTTCCAAACTGGATGAGGAAGCCAGTCTCGTTTTCGGCCCGGATGCTCTGGTCATTGATCCCAAAACCATCAGGGAAAATGGCAGCGAGTTGCTTGACCGGTTTTCCGGACTGCGATCTTCCATGCCGGTCATATTAACGCCGAACCCAAAGGATAGCGGCGATGATGAGCTGGCCTTTGATGCTGCCAGTGTCGTCCAGCGATTACAAAAACCCTATGCGGTCCCAACTCTGTGCAATCTGATCGGACGGATGGCAGATGTTAGCGGTCATGCGGTCAACGACCTCGATTATGTTTGTGCGCTGGTCGAAACGGACAGGTTGCTACCAAATCTTTCGGTCGAATTTCAGTCCAAACAGTCTCTGGATAATGACAAGATCGTCGGTTACGAAGCGCTGACCCGGGTGAAAACCCGGCGTGCTTTGAACCCCGCCATTATCTTTTCTGATCTTGTCGATGTCGCAGTCGAGGTGGAAGCCACCCTGGTCGTGGTAGATGAATCTATCAAGCTCGCCACCGCTTTGGCAAAACGGGGCCGGGCGGTTCCCGTGTCCTTCAACTGCAGCGCGATCATGATGACTTACCGGCGCTTTGTCGATGCACTTATCAGCCGGTTGAAACATGCGGATATTCGGCCCGGCCAACTGATGCTCGAAATAACTGAAGAGTCCCGTGTGGTCGATGTCGATCGCCTTGCGGCAGTGTGCCATTCGCTCCGCGGCCATGGACTGGGCATCTCAATTGACGATTATGGGACCGGTCTTGCCAATCTCGACCGGATATCAAAAATCCCGTTTGATGAATTGAAAATCGACAAAAATATTTTCAATGCCTGCTATGACGGCGATATTCCGATTTCGCTACTCGCTTCGATGCTGGAATTCTGTCGCGGCCGCAAAGCACGGTCGGTCATCGAAGGGATCGAAACCAAACATCATCTGGCGCAGGCACGCCTGCTCGGCGCCGATTTCGGTCAGGGTTTCTATTGGGGTTGTGCAGTCCCACCAAAATATTTCGTCCCTGGTTGGTAGGAAATTCGCGCTTCGTCACGCAGCTTCTATTGCTACCCCTACCAATCTTCACTGGACCTTCTGGGATGACCGCACTAACCTGCGACTCATCCCCGGGGAGCCTGTGCGTGAACGCAGGTTGAGAGCGGAATAAGCCGCGACCCGTTGAACCTGATCCCGTTAACCCGGGCGGAGGGAGGGAGCGGTGTTAGACAAAAATCCGCCTCTTCACTCCGACCAATGGAGTAGAGACTATGGCAGACATTCCCGCGAAGACCGAAATTGGCGTAACCACTGGTCCGATAAGTGGTTCGAAAAAAGTGCATGTGGCGGCGCATAGCGGCTCCGGTATCCGTGTAGCGATGCGGGAAATCCATCTCGAAGGCGGCGAAGCCCCAGTGCGGGTTTATGACACGTCCGGTCCTTATACCGATCCCAATGCGCTGATCGACATCAACGCGGGCCTGCCGCAGCTGCGCCGTGAATGGATTGAAGCCCGGGGTGATGTCGAAAGCTATGATGGCCGCGAGATCAAGCCGGAAGATAATGGCCAGTTAGGCCCCGACCGCAGCGGCGGCGTCCCGCAATTCCCGCATGTGGTAAAACGGCCTTTGCGTGCCAAGGCTGGGATGAATGTCTCGCAAATGCATTACGCACGCAAAGGCATCATTACCCCCGAAATGGAATATGTCGCTGAGCGTGAAAATCTCGGGCGCGAGCGGCTGAAAGAATATAAGCGCGACGGCGAGAGCTTTGGCGCGTCGATCCCTGATTATGTCACTCCGGAATTTGTGCGGGACGAAGTGGCGCGTGGCCGGGCGATTATCCCGAACAATATCAACCATCCTGAAACCGAACCGATGGCGATTGGTCGGAATTTCCTGGTCAAGATTAACGCGAATATTGGCAATAGTGCCGTGGCATCGGATGTTGCGAGCGAAGTGGACAAGATGGTCTGGTCGACCCGCTGGGGGGCGGATACCGTGATGGACCTGTCAACCGGCCGGAATATCCACGATACGCGCGAGTGGATCATCCGCAACTCTCCCGTGCCCATCGGCACCGTACCCATTTACCAGGCGTTGGAGAAAGTTGGCGGGGTCGCCGAAGAGCTGACCTGGGAAATTTTCCGCGACACGCTGATCGAACAGGCCGAGCAGGGCGTTGATTATTTCACCATCCATGCCGGCGTGCGTCTGCCCTATGTCCCGATGGCGGCGAAACGCGTCACCGGCATCGTCTCGCGCGGCGGGTCGATCATGGCCAAATGGTGTCTCGCGCATCACAAGGAAAGCTTCCTCTACGAGCATTTTGACGACATTACCGAGATCATGAAAGCCTATGACATTGCCTATAGCCTGGGCGATGGCCTGCGCCCCGGCTCGATCGCCGATGCCAATGACGAAGCCCAGTTTTCCGAGCTTTACACGCTGGGCGAGCTGACCCACCGCGCGTGGAAATCGGACGTGCAGGTGATGATCGAAGGCCCCGGCCATGTGCCGATGCACAAGATCAAGGAAAATATGGAAAAGCAGCTCGAAGTTTGCGGCGAAGCCCCGTTCTACACATTGGGCCCGCTAACCACCGACATCGCGCCCGGCTATGACCATATCACCAGCGGCATCGGAGCGGCGCAGATCGGCTGGTACGGCACCGCGATGCTTTGCTATGTCACACCGAAAGAGCATCTCGGTCTGCCGGACCGCGATGATGTGAAAGTTGGCGTTGTCACCTATAAACTTGCCGCCCATGCCGCCGATCTTGCCAAGGGCCACCCGGCCGCACAGGTTCGCGACGATGCGCTCAGCAAGGCGCGCTTCGAGTTTCGCTGGCGCGACCAGTTCAACCTCAGCCTCGATCCTGAAACGGCGATGCAATATCACGATCAGACCCTTCCGGCAGAAGGCGCCAAGACCGCGCATTTCTGCTCCATGTGCGGGCCGAAATTCTGCAGCATGAAAATCAGTCAGGAAGTGCGCGACTTTGCCAGCAAGCAAAACCAGAGCGCCGAAGGCTTTATCGCCTCGGAAAAACTGGGCGCCGATACGGCCGCGGCGAGCAAGGCCGCAGCAGAGGAAGGCATGCGCGAAATGGCTGAGAAATATAAGGAAAAGGGCGATCGGCTTTACCTGCCGGCCGACGAGGTGGAAGAACCAGCGGAGTAAAACGCATGAAAACTTTATTGACATCACTCACCGCCGCCATGGCGATCATCGGGGCTACCTCGGCTGCAAAGGCGGAGCCCAAGCAAACCCTTATGCCCGACAGCGAGCAGGGCCGCGCCTTCATGGAGCAGTTCGGTTTTTCCCAGGCCGTCATCCACAACGGCACGGTCTATCTGTCAGGTGTCATCGCCGGTCCGACGCCGGAGGGCATGACCGACGAGGAAAGCTATGCCCGCACCTTCACCTATCTGGGCACGATACTGAAGCGTGCCGGGTCAAGCTGGGACGATGTGGTCGATATCACCACCTATCATGTCGATATTGACCAGTCGATGCCGCCTCTCGCCGCCGCCAAGAACCGCTTTGTGAAAGCGCCTTTTCCGGCCTGGACCGCAATTGACGTTGACCGCCTCTACACGCCTGACGGGTTGGTAGAGATCAAGATCACAGCGCGCCTGACGCCAAAAGGGAAAGAACCAGCAGAATGAGCATGAAGTTCCTCGCCCCCTTGGCGCTGTTATTCGCCGCACCAGCACAGGCCGGTGACAAGCCGCCTGAATTTCTTGACAATGGTGGTGCCTTTCCCCTGTCCGAAGCCGTGCAGGTTGGGAATATCATCTATCTGTCGGGCCAGCTCGGCATCGACGAAAGCGGCCGGGCGCTAATCACTGGCGGTATTGAACCGGAAACCAAACGGACAATGGACCGGATTGGTACCACGCTCGCCAAATATGGCCTGGATCATGATGCCTTGTTCAAATGCACCGTGATGCTGGCGGATATTGGCGACTTTGCGGCCTTTAACACCGTCTATAAAAGCTATTTCAAACCGGGCCGCTATCCGTCGCGTTCTGCTTTCCAGACCGCTGGACTGGTGCTGGACGCGCGGGTGGAGGTGGAATGCTGGGCATGGAACCCGCAAGGCGAAGAACCAACAGAATGAGCTGACACTATAGAGGAGATCATCATGCAGGAACCCTATGAACTGGCGTTGGAATCCGCTCGGCAGGAGCTCGAAAAAGCGCGGGCATTGTTGCTACAGGATATCTCCGAATATCCGCACCCGATTTCTGGATGCGACTATCAATATGTCCGACTGATCAGTGATCGTACAAGGATATCCAACAGCCTGCGTGCTATGGAACACCGTCCCTTTGTCGCAACGCCGAGGATATTGGAACCAGCGGAGTAAACCCGTCCCATGGCCCTGTCTGCCGCCGCCTTGCTTAACCGTCTTCAGGCCTTTGATGGCCGGGCGGTCAGCATCTTGGGGGAGATTGAGGCGGCATATGGAGGTGAGCCAGCCTATCTTGACGCAGTGATCGCGCTTGCGGCGCATGATCAAGCGGCGGTGTCGAGCGGTGCGACATGGCTGATCAAAGCGGCGCTCGAACGCGGGGAGGCGCTTTCCGCCGCGCAGAGCGAAGCCTTATGGGATGAAATCCCGGCAATCCGATATTGGCAGGCGCAGCTGCATATCTGTCAGTGCGCGGCCTATCTCACCTTCTCCGCCGACGGTGCAGCAACTATGGATCGCTGGCTCACGCCGCTGCTCCACCATGACCGCCCGTTTCTGCGCGCCTGGTCGGTGGATGCGCTGTGCCGAATCGCTGCCCAGCATCCGGAATATGGCCATGCCGCCCGGGATGCCGCCCGCGCCGCAGCCAAGGACAGCGCCGCCTCGGTTCGCGCCCGCATCCGCCAGCTGAGCGATCTGTTGGCCGATCTGTAAATTTGCCAATATGCAGACAAGGTGGCAGGACCGCAAATGCCCACAGCCCCTTCGTCATCCTGAACTTGTTTCAGGATCCATCCATGAAAGCCACCACCCATGACCATTGAAAACCCCGCTCCAATCACCCCGAAAAGCGCAGAGCAATGGCGCAAGGACGGACAATTTGTCGACTGGCAGGGCCACCAGATATTCGTCCGCACCGGCGGCGACCCATCCGCGCCGCCGCTCCTCCTGCTCCACGGCTTTCCGACCTCCAGCCTCGACTGGCTGCCGCTATGGGCGGATCTGACGGCGCGTTATCGGATGGTGGCGTTTGATTTTCTCGGCTTTGGCTTTTCCGACAAGCCGAAGCGGCATCACTATGATTTGCAGGAACAGACTGATCTCGCGGCGCATCTGGCCGAGACTTTATTGGGTCAGGATTTCCATCTGCTCGTCCATGATTATGGCGTCAGCCCGGGGCAGGAACTGCTCGCGCGCCATGGCGAGGGCAGGCTGGCGCACAGGGTGCTGAGCTGCGCTTTTCTCAACGGCGGCCTGCTGCCCGCGCAGCATCGCGCGCGGCCTATTCAAAAGCTGCTCACCGGACCCTTTGGCTGGCTGTTCGTGCACCTGATGAGCCGGGAGCGTTTCGGCAAAAGCTTTAGCGAGGTTTTCGGCAAGGATACGCAGCCCGGCGCAGCGGAACTCGACGCCTATTGGGGCGTCATCTGCACAAATGGCGGCGACCGGCTGCAACATAAGTTGCTCCACTATATCGCCGACCGCCGCACCCACGGTCCCCGCTGGGAAGCCCAGCTCACCCACCCGCCATGCCCGATCGCGCTGATTAACGGCACCCAGGACCCGGTCTCCGGCGGCCATCTGGTCGACGCGGTCGCGGCGCTGAACCCGCGGGTTCCGGCGTGGCGGCTGGACCATCTGGGCCATTATCCGCAGACCGAAGGCGCAGCGGATGTGATGGCGGCTTATGCGGAGTTTCGGGGTGGGTTGTGAGGGGGAAGATTAATATTGTAAAAACATGTGGATAAACTTCCAATTCCCATTTCCAACTACCGAAGAACATGGTAGGAACAAAATCGGCAGCGACACCGTAAGCCGGTTTGCTTGACTAAGTGAGAACTCGGTCTTTTTGATTTGGTGCGTCATTCCGACGAATATGCCTGCATCGCCTTTGAGGCGCCTATTGGGCAATTGGTCGACATGGCTTCAGCCGTAAGTCCAAGATTGGACCCAAGGCGCACTATTTGGAAAGGAGATCGTAAAATGCCTCATATTACCCCGAGAACTTATGAGGTTGGGGATCACTTCTGTCGGAGGCTTTCTGGCTCGCGGCCTAGCATATCAGCCGTTCCGGTTGATCAGCCCGCTACCATCTGGCGCGGCGAAAGGTTTGTTCATGTTATGTTCCGGCCTTTAGTTGCAATAGCTGGGGCGTTTATGCTAATGTTTCAATGCGCGTACAGCATTAATGCTGTGCGTCATTCCGACGAATATGCCTGCATCGCCTTTGAGGCGCCTATTGGGCAATTGGTCGACATGGCTTCAGCCGTAAGTCCAAGATTGGACCCAAGGCGCACTGGTGTACCGCTAACTTGGGTAATTTAAGTGAATGTTGGCGGCAACTAGATGACAAATTCTTTCAACAATGCTTTTTCGACAAGAAGTTTGAATTCTGTTTGGGGGTTTGAAAAAAGCCGGCTGACTAGGTCTTGCTTTGGAATAGATCGCAAATCTGGCAAAGATTTCCAAGCAAACCTTCACTACGAGTTATTCAAAATTCGAGAACGAGTAAACGGCAAATTCAAAGCCTCCAACCTTTTGGCAATTGCAAAACCAAAACTCACCGGTGGTAACCGAATTATTTGTGTTCCCACAATATCGGACAGGTTGATTCAGTTTGCTCTTTTGACCGAGCTTCGGCCATCATTAGTTCAAAAAGGTCTCTTAAACTCAATAAGCTATGGTTTGGTGAGGGATGCAAATCGCGGAGTTGTGGATGCAAGAAAGAGAGCATTGGAATTTCGACGCCACCATCAATGGGTTTACAAGGCCGATATCCAAAAATTCTTCGATAACATCCCTAGGGAAGAGCTTAAAAAACTCACCAAACGGGCTGTAAGGCGGACATCCTTACATAAGATCATTTTGCCATTTGTTGATTGTGAAATATCGGATGGGTTTGATCAAGATTGGCAAACAATTATTTCGAAAGCAGGAATAGTTACCGGTCATGGAGTCAGGCAAGGAATGCCTCTTTCTCCTTACTTTGCGGGCATAATTTTGAGTCCTTTGGATAAAATTTTGGAAAGCAGGCAATATCGTGTAATCCGTTATGTAGATGATATTGTTGCTTTTTTTGACACAAAAAAAGAATGTGATGACTTCCATAATTTACTTGTCGAACAATTGTCGGAAATCGGTCTTTCTATTGGTTCAATTGGCGAAGCGAATTCAAAGACCAATATTTATGAACCGCTTCAATCCGCAGAGTTTCTTGGCATGGAAATCTGTGCCAAAAACAGCGAGGGATATGAATTGAGAATTCCGCAATCATCTATTGAAAAAGTGACGGCAAAATTCGCAGATTCTGGCGATATAGATGTTTTGTTGAGGAAAAATATCTCGCTAACTCGGCTAGGCGCTTACTTGGATTCAATGCAATCAGGTTATCATCAAGCATACTCTGGCGCTGCCAATTATAATGAACTGCGTGCACAGACGGAAAATTTGAAAGAAGCTGCCATGACCCAAGTTCTGGAGGAACTTTTTGGAGAAGCGGCACTATCAAAACTATCGAGTAAAAAACGTAAGTTCATTGGGGTCAGTTGAATCTTGATTTCAGGATTATGATGACAGTTTATCAAATTCCTATAACCCTCGAACCTCCAACCCAACACCACCCTCAACTCTGATCCGTCACCCTTACCAAACTCCAATCATAGCCAAGCTCCTTCACCCGCGCCTCAATCCGGGCGCGCACTTGCGGTTCGGGCTGCGCCTGACGCGTGAGCATCCACAGGTAACGCCCGCTGGGTTCGCCGACAATCGCCCAGCTATAATCTTCCGCCCGGTCCAGCACCCAATAATCGCCGTAAAAGGGGCCAAAGAAGGAGACTTTCAGCTTCGCATTCCCGCTACCCTCGACGATTTTCGCCTTGCCCTTGGCGGTGGTGGTCTTGCCCTCTTTGGTGCAGCTGTTGATGACCTTGATCTTGCCGTCTTTGCGCAGGGAATAGTCGGCGGTCACGCCGTCGCAGCCTTTTTGAAAGGGCGCTTCATAGCGCGCCATTTCAAACCATTTGCCGAGATAGCGATCCAGTTCCACCGCCTTGGCGGGCTCTGGCACCGCGTTGTTGCCAACGGGCCCGGGCTTGCCAGCGCACGCACTGATCAGGGCAAAGGGTAACAGGCTAAGCGCGAGCTTTTGGGTGGCCGATAGTGTCATGTTGGTCTCCATAGCGATGCAGCATAGCTAGGCGCGCGTGAGTGCATTATGAATATGGGTTTTGGTGCATATTATTCCATGATATGCTCGCGTCACGTCAGAAAGAGGCAACACGATGAACCTGCTCGAAAACCCCGCCCTTAAATGGATCCACTTCACCGACGCGGACAAGCGCTTCGCCTATCCCATCGACTATCACGGCGCGGTGCTGTCCGTGCGGCCGGACGCGGATGGTGCGGGCGGGCATATTGATCTGCTCTACCGCTGGGCGCCGAACGCCTATTGCCATTTCCACCGCCATGTCTGCGCGACCACCTCGACGGTGCTGGCGGGCGAGCTGCATGTGATTGACTATGACAATGGCGTGGCCGGGGAGAAGCGCATTCGCGCCGCTGGCGACTATGCCGCGAAGGATCCGGGCGATGTCCATATGGAACATGGCGGGCCGGAAGGCGCGCTGGTGCTGTTCAATCTCTATGCGCCCGATGGCCGGCTTGCCGATTTTCTCGGCCCCGATGGCGAGACGCTGACGACCATCACGCTGGAGGATATGACCACCGGGCGGATTGCCCAGCAGGCGGCCTAAATTGCAGGCGGCCTGGATTACACGCTAAGCGGCGCGCGGAACGCGAGGGGTTTTTCCGCCACCTTCCCGCCCGCTATTTGCCATCCTGGTCCACCAAGCCTAGCATAGCCTTACCCACGGGTTGCAAAGGGAGGAAAAGATATGCTTGGCCGTTACACTTATCTGCAAGTTGCGCTGGTTTTGTTCGGGGCGATATTCTGTCTCATCTATCCGCTTGCCCTGGTCTGGCCGTCGGGCTGGATGTGGCATGATGGCGCGCCTTATAGCTCGCATTATTATATGATGATCGTCGGGGTATATGCGACGCTGGGGGTCATGTTGATCCGCGCGGCATCCAATCCTGCCGCGCATCGCTCGCTCATCTGGTTCACGGTGTGGTCGAGCGTCGTCCATGCGGTCATCATGGCGGTGCAATCGCTGCAAAATCCGGAACATATGGGCCATATGCTCGGCGATGTTCCAGCGCTGTTGCTGGTGGCCGTGGTCCTCGGTTTTCTGGTGCGCGGAACCGGAAATGAGAGTGTATCGACCGGTTGACGGCTGACCTCGATAAATTTGGTCTTGCCGTCATGCTATGTCCGGAGGTGGTCCGGATTGCACTGCAAGTGGCTTAGGCGGCGCGCGGTATACGAGGGGCTTTTCCGCCACCTTCTGACACGCAGACAACCCGGTTGCGGCCCTGTTCTTTGGCTTCATACATCGCGCTATCCGCGCTCTTGAATGTCGATGAAAAGGCACTGGCGGGGCCATGTGCTACGCCCAGCGAGCCGGTGACCCGCAGCCGCGCAGGCCAGTCCTGATGCGTCAGTTTCGCAACCGCAGCGCACAATCGTTGCGCGATATCATCAGCACCGGTTTCGCAGCCGGGCAGGGCGATAATAAACTCCTCCCCGCCCCAGCGTGCCGCCAGAGCACCGGGTGCCGCTTCGTCTAGTGTTTCGCGGATACAGACGCTGACCGCGGCAATCACTTCGTCACCCTGTCCGTGGCCATAGCTGTCGTTGATCTGCTTGAAATGGTCGATATCGAGCAGGATCAGCGGCGTCTGCATGTCTCCAAGTTCTCCAATACGATCTTGCAGGGCGGAGCGGTTTAACAAACTGGTCAGGCTGTCATGACGCGACAACCAGGACGTGCGCCGCAGCTCTTCCGCCAGTCGCTGGCTCAGTCGTTCCACCTCGATACCGTCGCGGCAGCTTTTATGGGCCTGAAAATTGACCGCCTTGGCAATGATGAATAGCGCGACGCACATGAAGATGAGCGCCATCTGGGCAAAGCTGCTGAAATCCTTGTCGAACAGCAATATGCCCGCGATGCCCGCAGCAGTAAATCCGCTGAGCAGCGGAAAGGCAATGCCGGCAATCGGTGCCGCGAGCAGGATGGATACAACCATCGTCACCAATATCGTGACCCAGGTGGTCAGCACCGCATCCGACCCGCCGATAAGTGTCCCGACATCCAGCATCATCGCGGCCCATATGATGCCGCTGGATGCCTCTGCCATCATCCACAGGTTTTTGCGAATTGTTGTGCTCTTGCCGGTTTCGATCGCGCGGCGCAGCCATTGGGACGAAGCGGCGATGGCCAGCTGCGTCAATAGCTGCAGGCCCAGAAATATCCAAAGGGCGCTGTTGCTGGTCTGGCTTGCTATCCATCCGATCACTCCGACGGGGATGATGACGCTCAGCTGCCCGGCAATCCGCCGCTCAAGACCGTCGATCAGCAGTTTGTGCGAGACTTCCGTCTTATCAATAGCGGAAATGTCCGGCGCGCCGGTATAGCTGTCCTGATAAGCGGCGTCCGCCATTCCATCCCCCTGATGAATTGGAAACAGACATATGAGTTTTTGGATAACAGATTGTTAATGGACGGAAAAACAACGTGTTTGCAGGATGAAAGAGGTGACGGAACGTGCTTCCCCAAGCCGGTTCATATTTGCTAGGGTCCTGACATGGCCCAAATATCTGACACACCGCTGATCATCGAAGTTTCGCTCAACGGATCGGTTAAGCCAGAGCAGAATCCTCACGTTCCTTATGAGGATGACGATATTGTCGCGCAGGCGGTCGCCTGTATGGAGGCGGGGGCGGCGCTGGTGCATAATCATACGCGCGATCCGGTCTTTGGCGGCACCGGTGTGATGAATGCAGAAGACTATGCCCGGCCGTGGCGCAAGCTGTTAAAGCTGCGCCCTGATGCCATTCTCACCCCGACCATGCCGGGCAAGGAGGGCGTGCCGGTCGAAGAGCGCTATGCCCATATCGAGGCGATGGCGCAGGAGGGTCTGATCGCGCAGGGCCTCTGTGATCCGGGTAGTTTCAATGTCTCGGTTGCGGGTGAGGATGGTGCCTTTGCGCCGACCAATCTGATCTATCGCAATGACATGCAGGACAGCTATTACTATGTCGAGGCGTGCCGACGACTGAAGTTGGGGATGAGCATTTCAATTTTTGAACCCGGCTTCGTCAAGTTCATCATGTCACTGCACCGCGCCGGTAAGTTGCCGCCGGGCGGGATTATGAAATTCTATTTCGGTGCGGATGACCAGCCCTTTGGCCTGCCGCCGACGGCGACCGCACTCGATGCCTATCTCGAGATGATCGAAGGCAGCGGCCTGCCATGGCTGGTGTCGAGCTTTGGCGATGATTGTGTTGGTTGCGGTCTGGCGGAAGCGGCAATCGTGCGCGGTGGCCATGTGCAAGTCGGGATCGAACCCTATGGGGGCTCGCGCACGCCGAAAAATGTCGATTTGGTGCGTGAAGTCGTCGAACTGGCACAGCGGTTGGGCCGACCGATTGCAACGCCGCAGCAGGCGGCGAAGATCATGAATTTGCCAACCTATCCGGCGCCGTTTGAGGCGGTATCCTGATCATTTCAGGGAGATAGCGAGCCATGATCCACCCTCTGCATTTTTCCATCACCGCAGCAGCCTTTTTGGCTCTTGGTGCCTGTGCTGCTGGCGGCGTTTCAAACAACGCACTGCCATCGAACGCTACCGTAGAGGCAGAACAGCGTCAGCGCGTCACCCTTATCGGATTTGATTGCGGCGATAACTGCTATCTCCACTATCGCCCGTTTGGCCAGTTTGATGGCGATTTCCAGACCGCGTTGTGCAGCGTCGGTCCGTGCAGCGAATGGTTCGAGGAACAGGCGATGGGTGCACAATATGTCGCGCGAACCGCCATCATTTCCCTTGGCACGGGGAAGCAATATGATGGCGGCGGCAACGTGATGAGCGACGATTTTCCTGCGATTAAGTCAATGATATTGGAACCAGCATCACAATGAGCGAACCATTGCATATCGGTATATTGGCCCACAGCGCGGAAGGCGCCACACTGTCTTACCGGACAGTGTGGCAGGAGGGTGTGCGAAAAATGGGCGCGCACGAGCATCCGCGGATCACAATGAGCGGCGGGGCGATGGCACCGACGCTTGATCTCTGGGAGCGCGGCGATCTCGCGGCGCTGCGGCAGATTTTCTGCGAAGACGTTGGGCGGTTGGCCGCGGCGGGGGCAGATTTCTTTATCCTACCTGACAATACCGCGCATATTGCGCTGGAACAGCCGGGTCCGGATTTCTCTATCCCCGGCCTCCACATCGCTGAAGTTGTGGCGGCACAGGCTGAGGCGGACGGACGGCGGCATATTGGCGTGCTCGGCACCAATTGGACGATGGAAGGTCCCGTGTACAAGGGCGCGCTGACTCGCAGATCGCTCGAGCGCTCCATCCCGGCTACCGAGGACCGCGAGATTATTCACAACGCGATTTTCGACGAACTTTGCCTCGGCGATTTCCGTCCAGAGACCCGCGCGGAGTTTATTCGGATCATTGGTGATCTGAAACAAAAGGGCTGCGACGCTGTCGCACTCGTCTGCACGGAAATCCCGCTACTAATTACGGACGAGGTGTCGCCACTGCCAATATTGGATAGCACGCGGCTGCAGGCCAAGTCAGCGGTGGCGGTGGCGCTGGGCGAGCTTTCGATGCCAACCTGGCGGGGTGGAGCGGTTTGAGTTCACTTTTCTGCTTTGCGCCAAAAGTGGAGATTTGTTTGCCGACATAGGCCCGATTGTTCAGGAAAACGCGGTTCTCGATTTTTAGCTATGGCCGTTTAACCGCTATTTCTTAAAGCCGTTGCAATAGCATTGAGCGACAATTGTATCCCTTCACCAATACGCGGATCATCTTCACCAGCACGAAGGCGTTTCATGAGTTCGATCTGCAGGTGGTTAAGCGGTTCGATATAGGGCAAGCGTAGTTCGATGCTGTTGAACAGGGATGGATTTTTCGCCAGCAAATGAGGCTGGCCAGTGATTTCCAGCAATATATCACGGGTTTGTTCCCAGCTTGACCGGATGCGATTGAAATAGCCCTCGCGCATGGCTTTGTCTTCTACCAGTTCAGCGTAACGTGCCGCGATACCCATGTCAGATTTGGCGAGAACCATTTCCATATTGGACAGGCTCGCCTGAAAAAATGGCCAGCTTTGCGCCATGTCTTTCAATTTTTCGACATCGTCAAAACCATTCAGCGCCTGTCCGACACCAAACCAGCCTGGCAGCATCACGCGGGCTTGTGCCCAGCTGAAGACCCAGGGAATGGCCCGCAAATCCTCTATCTTGTCGCTTTTCGTTCGACTGGCGGGGCGTGATCCTATTTTGAGCTTCGCAATTTCAGTGAGCGGTGTCATCTGGCGAAAGAAGGTCCGGAAACTGTCATTGCCGTAAACCAGATCACGATATTCGGTGAAGGCGGCCCGCGAAATCTCGTTCATCGCATCGGCAAAGCCGGTTTGGACTTTTTGGTCCGAAGGATCTGGTTCTAGCGAGCGGAGCAAGACCGCCGAAGTCATGGCTTCCAGATTGGTCTCTGCGACGCCCATCGCACCATATTTGGCGGCAATAACTTCTCCCTGTTCGGTAATACGGATGCGACCATCGACCGTACCTTTCGGCTGCGCCTTAATCGCGCCAAAGGCTGAGCCGCCACCACGCCCAACAGCGCCGCCACGGCCGTGAAAGAGCTGCATCTTCACGCCAGCATTCTCGAAAACGGGGGTTAGCGCCTGACTGGCTTTGAACAGGCTCCAGGTAGAGGTCAAATACCCGCCATCCTTGTTGCTGTCGGAATAGCCGATCATCACTTCCTGTGCACCACGTGCGCGAGTGAGGCCGTGCATTTCCGAGAGGGCAAAAAAGTCGGTCATGACCTGCGGCGCGTTTTCCAGATCGGCTACAGTCTCAAACAGCGGCACAGCCATGATGGGGCAGGTGGGGGCTGCCTTTTCATCCGCAGATGCGCGGTAAAGGCCAGCCTCCATAAGGAGAACATAGACTTCCAGAATATCGGATACGGTTTCGCCGTTGCTGATGTTGTAATTGACAATGACTTCCGGGCCATATTGATCATGGGCTTCGGCGGCCGCGCGTAAAATCGAAAGCTCCTTGGCTGTCTCTTCGCTATAGTTGATCCATGGGCTCACCAAAGGCCGGTTGTTTGTGAGTTCCTGCCTCAGGATGTCAACGCGCTTGTCTTCGTCGAGTGAGAGATAGTCGGCCTCAACGCCGGCTTCGGAGAGCAATTCAGCGACGACGCGCTCATGAATGCGGCTATTCTGCCGCATGTCGAGTGTAGCGAGGTGAAAACCGAATAGCTCCACGGTTCTGATCAGGCGCCCTAATGCTCCTGATGTTGCAAATACGCCTTTGCCACCGGAGCGCAGACCATGAGCGAGTGTGACAAGATCCTCGCGCAATTGCTGGGGATTGTCATAAGGTTTGGCCACTATGGGTGATGGGCGCCCGGGAACATGACCGCAGAGTTTCAGATGAGTGGCGGACAGACGGGCATAGATGCCGGACAGCGCACGGCGATAGGGTTCGTCCTTGCGACTTGGCGCATCATCACCACTAGCCTCGGCGAGGGTGATTACTTCATCTGGCACATCTGCCAGTTCGGTTGAAATGCTGAGTTCAGCACCCATGGCATGGATGCGCGCAAGATAGTAGCCGATAACCGTTTCTGCGGCCCGCGACAAAGCCTCGCGCATGGCATCGGCGTCGACAAAGGGATTGCCATCGCGGTCGCCGCCGATCCAGCTGCCGAGCTTCAGGAAATTGGGAAGACGGGCGCCCAGCACCTTTTCCCATTTGCCATAAAGTTTGGGTAATACAGGAAGGAAAACATCCCGCATGTAGCTTTGCGAGATCTGCACCTCATCGGTCACAAACAGGCGTTCGCGGCGCAGTGGCCGGGTCTGCCAAAGCAGTGCGATTTGCCGCATGATTGCTTCATCGAGCACGTCGCCTTCGGGTGTATTGTCGGCCCCGGCATCTTTCATCAGCAACAACTCGGCAATTCTTGCCTTGTGGTCGATCATGCTCTTGCGCCGTACCTCTGTGGGGTGAGCGGTCAGCACGGGAGCAATCAAAGCGTCGTCAAGTAGCGCCAGTATCGCCTTTTCGTCCACACCTTCATTGGCCAATTTTTTAACTGCTTCGGCAACGCTCGCGCCTTCTTCTGCCGCAACGCCCTGGCGGTCCTCGGCAAGATTGGCGAGCAGCGAAAAGAGCATGAAACCCCGGACAAAGGCGGTGGTTTCATCAAGCGATAGTGCATCCAGACCCGGATCAATCGCATCTGCATCTGCCAGTCCGCGATGCCGGTCCACGCTGGTGGAGCGGATATATTCGGTTCGGCGGTAGAGTTCCTCCCCGCCATAGGAACGGATCACATCGCCCAGCAATTTGCCGAGATATTTAATGTCAGGGTTTTGGCGAACAACCAATGACGGTGTTGCCGATGAATCTTTGGGGAGGGTATCGGTCATGCCGCTTTGCTGCACTGCAGCGCAGGCAGGGTCAAGGTTTTCCTGCGGGATTTATCCCTCCAGTTCAATATCCCAGTACAGCCAGTCATGCCATGTATCGTGGAGGAAATTAGGTGGGAAGGCGCGGCCATGTTCCTGCAGCTGCCAATTGGTCGGTTTGATCGGCCTGTTCGAAAGCTGCATATGCGCTTCTTTCGGCGTGCGGCCACCTTTTTTCAGGTTGCAGGGCAGGCAGGCCGTAGCCACATTTTCCCACGTCGTGCGGCCTTTTTGACGGCGCGGAATGACGTGGTCGAATGTCAAATTGTCGAGGCTGCCGCAATATTGGCAAGAAAACTTGTCACGCAGGAACAGGTTAAACCGGGTGAAGGCTGGGTATTCCGACGGCTTTACATAGTTTTTCAGCGCAATCACGGACGGAATCTTCATGTCGAGATTGGGGCTATGCACTTCGCGTTCATAGCTTGAGACAATATTTACCCGGTCCAGGAACACCGCCTTGATCGCGGTTTGCCAAGGCCATAGGCTTAAGGGATAATAGGATAGCGGCGTATAGTCAGCGTTCAGCACCAGTGACGGGCAACTTTCGGGATGCCGCAACAGGTCGGGATGATACATAGTCTAACTACTCCCTTAGTCTTTGACTGACTGCTCTTTATCCGCAAGAACATGACATGGTCATTACAACTGATATGCAAAGAACATTATCTGCCCTATGACGTCAAGAGGGGATATTGGCCAAGATGTTGTGGTGCGCTTTGCGCCCAGCCCCAATGGCTTGTTGCATTTGGGGCATGCCTATGCCGCCTGTTTCGCCCATGACTACGCACGCGAGAGGGATGGGAAGTTACTGCTACGGATCGAGGATATTGACGGTGGGCGCAGCAAGCCCGAATTTATTGACGCGATTTTTGCCGATTTGCGATGGTTGGGTCTCGATTGGGATGGAGAAGCAGTTTTCCAGTCCCGGCGGCTTGAGAGCTACACTGACGCGGCCGAGCGCCTGAAAAGAAAGAGTTTGCTATACCCTTGTTTTTGCACGCGATCATCCATGCGCGCTATCCAGGAAAAAGAAGGATTGGAGGAGGGGCCGGATGGCCCGATTTACCCCGGGACTTGTCGGGGTCTCGTCAGGGATGAGGTTGCCGAAAGACTTAATAGGGAACCGCATAGTTGGCGGCTTGATGTTAAAAAGGCGATCGATATGGTGGGTTATATAGGCTGGCATGACGAGCGTCGCGGGGATCAGATTGCTGATCCGGCGGCATTGGGAGACGTTGTGTTGATACCAAAGGATACGCCCGTCAGTTATCATTTGGCTGTGACATTGGATGATGCGCGTGACGGGATCACTCATGTCGTACGCGGGGAGGATCTATTTGCCTCGACCCATATACACAGACTGCTGCAATCCTTGATGGATTTACCGGTTCCCAGCTACGTTCATCACCCGATTTTACTTGATGAAACAGGGGTAAAGTTGTCGAAAAGCCTAGACTCTGCATCTTTGGCCGTATTGCGAGAAGCAGGCACGGATGGTTACCTGTTAGCCGATAAATTACGAAAAAATATTTTCCCGGTTGGAATAACTTTATCAAAGGGGTAATCAAAGAATATGAGTTATGTACTGATCCTACTAATCTTGTTGGCAGCTGGCGCCGTTGTTTATGCTTTGGTCCGCGGTTTGATTGCTTTCGTCAATATGGAGCCGGAAGACGTTGATGCTGATGGCGTGACGGCTTCGCACAAAAAACAGAATGAAATGATGTTCGCTCGGGTGAAATATCAGGCAATCGCAGTCATATTGGTTGCGCTGCTATTGTTGCTTGCCGGCGGTCAAAGCTAAGACCAGCCTTTATGGTCAAGCTCAACAAAATCTACACAAAGACGGGCGATGACGGAACTACGGGGCTGGTCGATGGATCACGCTTGGCCAAGAGCGATATACGCATGGCAGCCATTGGTGACGTTGATGAACTCAATAGTGCGTTGGGTGTAGCAATTTGCGAAGTTAGTGATGCGGCGTTGGTGCAGTCGCTCAAGTTGATTCAAAATGATTTGTTCGACCTTGGGGCTGATCTGGCAACGCCCGCTGGCGAGGGGGACGATTTCACACCATCGGATATGGTCCTTCGGGTTACGCCATCACAGGTCGAGAGGCTCGAAAGCGAAATTGATAGGGTCAATGACAATCTTGATCCGCTGACCAGCTTTATTTTACCGGGTGGCAGTAAGACTGCCGCATCCATCCATCTGGCGCGCGCCGTTGCCCGGCGTGCAGAACGAACCGCCGTAGGTGCTGCACAGGCTATGGCCATCAATCCGCAGGCCTTGGCCTACATCAACCGGCTATCGGATTATCTTTTCGTGCTCGGTCGGATGCTTAATGATGGCGGCAAAGCTGACATCTTGTGGGTTCCTGGGGCCTCACGCTGAAGGGGTTTTGTATCGCGTAAACGCACCGCAAGACATAAATTTGCAACCTGCTGGCGCAAATATAAGCGGTTGACCCTAATCTCGTTCGCTCTATGTTCTTAATACGCCCAATAAGCGGATGGAGTAGGAAAGATCGCAGGCCAAGCCGAAACTATCGTGACATCGCCTCAGATCGACCGAAAAACCAATCGGCGTTCGGTTCTGAAAGAAAACTTTCAAAAAGTCCGTGCACATAGCAGTTCGCTGGTCACTGGCTTGAGCGATGCTGATGCAACCGTTCAATCAATGGACGATGCGTCCCCAGCCAAATGGCATCTGGCGCACACGAGCTGGTTTTTTGAAACTTTCCTGCTGCGCGATCATGTAGACGGCTATCGGGTGTTTGATGAGTCTTATGCTTATTTGTTCAATAGTTACTATGAAGCCGAGGGCGCAAGGCATGCGCGACCAGATCGAGGTCTGTTGACCCGGCCATCGTTAGAAGACGTGCTTGATTATCGCGCACATGTAGATGACGCAATGATCGAAGCCATGGAAAGCTTTTCCGATGAGTCTCTGAATCTGATCGAGTTGGGATTGCATCACGAGCAACAACATCAGGAACTGTTGCTCACAGATATATTGCACCTGTTTTCCCACAATCCGCTTGGCCCCGCTTTCATGGAACCCAAGCCGCGCCCGGCGATTATCGAAGCGCCATTGCACTGGATTGAGGGCGCAAATGGTGTTCAAGCCATAGGCCATGATGGAGAAGGGTTCGCCTTTGATTGCGAAGGACCGCGCCATGAGGTCTTGCTGCAGCGTTATGTCATAGCCGACCGCCCTGTTACAAATGGTGAGTGGCAGGATTTTATGGCTGATGGTGGTTATGCCGACCATCGTTATTGGTTGTCCGATGGTTGGGCCTGGGTACAGCAAGAAAAGGTCGCAAAACCCCTCCATTGGCGCACTTGCGATGGTGTGATGGAAGAATTCACCTTGCAAGGATGGCGTGAAATCGTGTTGTGCGCGCCGGTTCGTCATATCAGTCTTTATGAAGCCGACGCCTATGCGTGCTGGGCAGATGCCCGGCTTCCAACTGAGGCCGAGTGGGAAGTCGCGGCGCATAATGGGTTGCCAGGCACCGGCAGCGTGTGGGAATGGACTGGCAGTGCTTATCGCCCTTATCCCGGTTTTAAAGCCGCAGAGGGCGCAGTTGGTGAATATAATGGCAAGTTCATGTCTGGGCAGTTTGTATTGAAAGGCGGCAGTGTTGCCACACCGCCGGGCCATATCCGCGATAGCTATCGCAATTTCTTTTACCCCCATCAGCGTTGGCAGTTTACCGGCCTTCGCCTCGCTAAAGATCTTTGATCGACAAATTTGGCCGCCAAGGACGGCTTTCTCATGGATATGACAGTTAGCCGGGTGGACCCGGGCTTTGAAAAAGATGTTATGCGCTGTTTTCAAGAGCAGAACTACGCAATTCCAGCCCGTTGGCTCTATGACCGTCAGGGTTCGGAACTATTTGAACAGATTACAGAGTTACCCGAGTATTATCCGACGCGAACGGAAACAAGCTTGCTGGAACGGTACAGCGCTGAAGTCGGAGAGATGAGTGGCACAGACTGCGCTGTTGTTGAATTCGGTTCCGGCAGTTCCACAAAAACACCGCATCTTTTGAGTGCTACCCATCCTGCAGCTTATGTCCCGATAGATATTTCCGGAGAGTTTCTCGCCGCCAGCGCTGCGCAGTTGCAGACACAGTTTCCTGAACTCCCCATCTATCCCCTAGAGGCCGACTTTATGCGACGGATAAACTTACCGAGCGGAGTGGCCAATATGCCCAAGCTGGGTTTTTTTCCGGGCTCTACAATCGGTAATATGATTGCGCGTACCTCCGTTGATTTGCTTCGCTTTATGAGAGAGACACTTGGTACAGGATCGCAGTTGCTGATCGGCTTCGACCGAATCAAGGATACAGACACTCTGGTCGCGGCTTATGACGATAGTGCTGGAGTAACTGCGCAGTTTTCGCTAAACTTACTGCACCGAATTAATCGAGAAATGGCTGGTACAATCCCGGTGGACCAGTTCCGCCACATCGCGATGTGGAATGATCTTTACGCGCGAATTGAAATCTATCTAGAAGCCGAGGCAGATGTGCACTTTACCATCGGTGACAACCAGTTCGACATGGATAAGGGCCAGAAAATTCATATCGAGAACAGCCACAAATATGGTTTGCGTGATGCGCGTTTGATGCTGCGTGCAGGCGGCTGGTCACCGGTTCGTGAATGGAGCGACGAGAGAGATTACTTCTCACTGATCCTGGCTGAAGCGCATCCTTTTAAAAATGCGCCATAAAACCTATTCTACCGCTTCTTCGGTATCCGGTATTTGCTGGGCCAGCTCTTCGGCCTTTTGATATTTTGCGCGCCAGGTTGTGATCCACTTGTAGGCTCCGCGACATTCCTGCATACCGCTGGCTTCAATCAAACGGAATTGCTCGCCATCCCAGACGAAGCTCTCGGCATTGCCGCAATCGCCAATGCCTCTACCTTTTGCCAAGCTGCTCAAGATTTGACGATTTTCTTCCCAATGGGCGTTTACCAGCAAGGGTGGGCGATCTTCGCCGCCCCAGGCGGGTTGCAGGTCATAGGTTGCCGGACGGAATGCCCAACTGGCGCCCTCTTTCTCATCACCTTTGATTTCGCCAATATAGGCGGCGCTAGAAAAGTTGTAGGCACCAGAACCACATGACATCAAAATGAGCGCACGATAGCGGCCATCTTTCTGACCCAAAGGAAATATCTGATCCTCGACGACACCAAATCTTTCATCCTTGCAGGGAGAATTCTCCACCAGATCAACGATTTCGGTTGTTGCGGGAATTCGTTTCGCGGGTGCCCATTGGTCAACGACTACAACTGGAACTTCTTTTTTTTCGGGCCTGAATGTACGGCGACCTTTGGATATTAAAGCGGTCGATGTGCGCACTCGTTTCTGTTGCTGATCAATATAGCGCAGCGCGGCGGTAGAGCCTGATAAAGAAATCTTCGTCAGGCTATCCCCATTTGGTGCTCTGATTTCCAGTTTTCGGCCGCGAGCGATAGCAGTTGCCGCTTTCTTGGCTTCTTCGCCCATAATTTCGACAGGGTAATCGTCCTCGGCCATAGGGCCAGTGACTATGACCTTGCCGTCTACGACCAGTTCATAACGTCCGATGCCTGTGACTTGTAACAGTGCCCGGATTTTTAAAACATCATCTGCGCCAGCCGTGCGGGTAACAGTAATCGGGCCACCCCAATCATCAAAACCGCGGCTGGCATCATCGACCAAGGAGATCGCTTGACAATCGCCGCCATTGTCACAGCCTACCGACCAATCTTTGAAGACTTTTACCTCACCCGGATTAGGGATCGGCTGCACGTCGCTGGCTGCCGTTGTCGCCGCAAGTGCCATGAGGGCAATGGTAGAAATAATAGGGGACATATTTGCAATCTAGCCAGTTTGCTCGACAATCGCTAGTGCCTTGTTACATCAGCATTAACGGCTCGGTTATGATAAGGAAAAAGGACGGCAAATGAAATCAATCGGTATCATTGGATCAGGACAAATGGGAGCAGGAATTGCGCAGGTTTCCGCGCAGGCCGGATACCATGTTTACTTGTCTGATATGAATCAGGAGATAGCCGAGAAGGGCAAGGCAGGAATTGCCAAACAATTGTCGCGACTGGTCGAAAAAGATAAGATTGAGCAACAAGTCGCGCAAACCACTCTGGACCGGATCGAAACGATCGGTTCCCTGGATCCGATGGCAAGTGCGGATATCATTATCGAAGCGGCCACCGAGCGGGAGGATATCAAGCGCCAGATTTTTGGAGCAGCTTCTGAAGTTTTGGGTCATCAATCGCTTATGGCCACCAACACATCGTCCATATCCATCACGCGATTGGCGCAGTCGGTTAAAGACCCGTCCCGCTTCATTGGCGTACATTTTTTTAATCCCGTACCGTTAATGGGCTTGGTCGAGGTCATTCGTGGCCTTGCGACCAGCGACCACAGTGTCGCCATGGCCAACGATTATGTGAAGGCGCTCGGTAAACAGGCGGTTCTGGCCAAAGATTCGCCATGCTTTGTGGTCAATCGAATATTACTGCCCATGCTCAATGAAGCATTTTTTGCTCTGGGAGAGGGCACGGCCTCTATGGAAGACATAGATCGCGGCGTACAATTGGGCCTTGGTCATCCAATGGGGCCTATCACATTGGCGGATATGATCGGACTTGATACGTTGCTGGAAATTTTGCGCGTGCTGCAAAATGATTTTGGCGATCCCAAATATCGGCCGGCACCTCTATTGCTGAAATATGTCGAAGCTGGTTGGCTGGGCCGGAAAACTGGTAAAGGCTTTTACGATTATTCGGGTGAAGTGCCGACGCCTACGATGTAAGCTGGATAAAATGGAGACGATGCGATGAGCGATGATATCAGGGATTTTCAGATTGATATTCCGCAATCGGCATTGGATGATTTGCAAGCTCGGCTGGCAAGCGTCCGTTGGCCTGATCCAGAACCGGTAGACGACTGGTCCCAAGGCATACCGCTGGCTTATACTCAACAAGTTACCGACTATTGGCGCGAGAATTATGACTGGCGGCGCTGTGAAGCGGCACTAAACCAGTATTCGCATCATATGACCGAGATTGACGGGGTCGATATTCATTTCATGCATATCCGCTCGCCCGAGGCGGATGCACGGCCGTTAATCATGACACATGGCTGGCCGGGGTCGATTGTCGAATTTATGGATGTTATCGGGCCGCTGACGGATCCGGTTGCCCACGGTGGTGATGCCGGAGATGCTTATCATCTCGTCATTCCTTCGCTGCCCGGATATGGTTTTTCTGGCAAGCCCACCGAAACCGGATGGGGCGCAGAGAAGATCGCGCGCACCTGGGATGTGTTGATGACGCGGCTGGGCTATAATCGCTATTTTGCTCAAGGCGGTGATTGGGGTGCACTGGTGACTTCTGCCATTGGCGTACAAAATCTCGGGTCTTGCGCTGGTATCCACATTAATCTCGTTGTTGTCGGCACACCACCAGAAGAAGTGATGAAAAATCCCACGCCAGAGGAACAGGCGTCGTTAGCGCGCTTTGCTGAGTATCAAACACAGGGCGGCGGCTATGCCGAAATTCAACGCACCAAACCGCAGACTTTGGGTTATGGTCTGGCGGATTCGCCTGTGGGTCAGATGGCATGGGTTTTGGAGAAATTTCAGGGTTGGTCTGATGGCGCGATGACGCCCGATGATAGTTTTGATCGTGATCGCTTGCTCGATAATATCATGCTCTATTGGCTCAACAATGCCGGAGCCTCTTCCGCGAGGCTGTATCGTGAGAGTTTTGGCAACCCCAATGTCGAGCCTGTCGATCTTGCAACGGGATGCAGTATTTTCCCGAACGAGATTATGGCCCCTTCTCGTCGCTGGGCAGAACAGCGTTTTAAAAACCTGCAATATTGGGGTGAAGCGGACAAAGGCGGCCATTTCGCCGCCATGGAAGTACCTGAATTGTTCATCAACGAAGTGCGCGGCTGTTTTGGCCAGATGGAGCTGTAACGCCCCATGTTAGCGCTGGTCGCAAGACGGTTGATGACAGCGATCCCGACGCTGCTTGCGATTATATTGGCTTCCTTTTTTTTGATGCGGCTGGCCCCGGGTGGTCCATTTGACGGTGAGCGGCCGTTGCCGCCTGAGACACAGGCTGCCCTGCAAACCGCCTATGGGCTCGATAAGCCGCTTTGGGAGCAAGCGTGGATTTACATTTCGCGGCTGGCGCAGGGTGATTTTGGACCGTCGCTGGTTTATCGCGATTTTACAGTTTCCGAACTTGTGGCACAGGGATTGCCGATATCACTGACTCTCGGCGGTCTGGCGATAGCTTTGGCATTGCTGATTGGAGTTTCCGCTGGGTTATTTGCAGCGGTGCGGGCTGGCAAGGCGGCGGACAAGACAATCATGATGTTGGCAACCGTTGCAACTGCATTGCCGACCTTTGTTACCGGACCGGCATTGGCTCTGCTTTTCGGACTTTGGCTGGGATTATTGCCAGTCTCGGGCACAGGGGAAGGCTGGTCTTGGTTGACCATGCCGGTGGTTGCTCTGGCGTTGCCGGTTTCTGGGGCCATCGCCAAACTGACCAGAGCGGGTCTGGCGACAGTGCTGAAACAGGACCATATCCGCACCGCAAGGGCGCGGGGACTGCCTGAAACGAAAATCCTGTTCAAACATGGGTTGCGTCCGGCGCTCGTTCCGGTGGCCAGCTACCTCGGGCCGGCCGCAGCCGGTTTGCTCACTGGCGCTGTGGTTGTGGAAACTGTCTTCGGACTACCGGGACTGGGCCGTTATTTTGTTCAGGGTGCGCTAAACCGGGATTATCCTTTGGTTCTCGGCGTGGTCACGCTCTATGCCGCGCTCATTATCCTGTTTAACCTGTTTGCTGACCTGATTTATGGCTGGCTCGATCCAAGGATGCGGGACGGATGAGGCAGTTGCTAAATCGTGTCCATTGGCCGCTATGGGTAGTTCTGATCCTGATCGGCTTGGCGTTGATTCTGCCGCTCGTATTGCCATGGACCTTTGATCAGATTGACTGGGAGGCCGTGCGCGCGCCTGCTTTCAGCGGATCGCATATATTTGGCACAGATGAGATAGGCCGCGACCGGCTCGCGCGCCTTGCAGCCGGGACGCAGGTCACGCTGATGGTAGCGATAGCGGCCGCTCTGGTATCTCTGGTCGTCGGCATTGCCTGGGGCGCGACTGCGGGTTGGATTGGCGGAAAGGTTGATGAAGCGATGATGCGTTTTGTCGATGCGCTCTATGCGCTACCGTTCATGTTCATCGTCATTCTGCTGATGGTGATTTTCGGTCGCTCGATTTTGCTGGTCTTTATTGGTATTGGACTGGTTGAGTGGCTAACCATGGCGCGTGTGGTGCGCGGACAGGTGATGGCGCTAAAACAGAGGCCTTTCATATTGGCTGCTGAAGCCGCTGGAACGCCGCCACGTACCATTATACTGAAACATGTCTTGCCCAATATCGCTGGCGTTGCGCTGGCCTATTTGATGCTTACCGTACCGCAGGTGGTTATGGTCGAGAGCTTCCTTTCATTCCTGGGTTTGGGTGTGCAGGAGCCGCTGACATCGCTGGGTATTTTGGTCAAGGAAGGCGCCGATGACATGGATATGACACCCTTGGGTTTGCTGTTACCCGGCGGACTTTTGGTTATCATTCTGGTTTGTCTGACAATTGAGGGTGAACGCCTGCGAGATATCTTCTCATGAGCCTTTATGAGATACGTGACATGGTCATTCAAATTGATGGCAAGCAGCTGGTAAAAGGCGTTAATATCTCGGTCGAAGCTGGTAAATGCACTGCGATTATCGGTGCGTCCGGTTCGGGAAAAAGCCTTTCCTGTCTGACGCCATTTGATTTAACACCGGGTGAAGCGGCCGGATCCATCAAGCTGGACGGCATCGATTTGTTAAAGGCGAACGCGCATCAAAAACTGAAGGCCCGCAGCCATTTGGCGGGCTTTGTATTTCAACAGCCATTGACTGCTTTGACGCCGCATCTGACCATCGGTGCACAGCTTAAGGAAGCGGCGGCTCAGGCCGGATCACCAGCCTTGTCCAGGCACGAACTGGCGCAAAAACTGGAACGGGTAGGCTTGTCACGAGCGGATGAACGACTGGACCAGTTTCCTCATCGGTTATCGGGAGGGGAACGTCAGCGTGTCATGATCGCGGCTGCGATTGCCCACCAGCCCAAGCTGCTTGTCGCCGACGAACCGACCAGTGCGCTTGACGCCAGCCTGCGCGGAGAGATCATGACGCTGCTCGACGAGCTACGCGAAGAGCAGGGGCTTGCGATGTTGCTGGTCAGTCATGACCTTGCCTCGGTAGAGAATCATGCTGATCATCTGATTGTTATGGAAGAGGGCAGGGTGGTGGAAAGTGGCCCCACAGTCGATTTGATCACGCGCCCGCAAGAAGATTATACCAAGCGACTGATGGCGGCGACGCCGCGACTGGATGAACCGGCGCCTGACCTTCCCGCGACTGGCAAGGTCTTGGTCGACACCAAAGACGTAAGTGTCATTTTTCCAAAACCAGGTTGGCGACGAGGAAAAATTAAGGCTGTTGTCGATGCGTCTTTGGCCGTGAGAAAGGGTGAGGCACTAGCCGTTGTCGGCGGGTCCGGGTCCGGCAAATCCACCTTGGGAAGGGCAATAGCGGGAATTGGCCCGCTTACATCGGGGGCGATCAGCTGGCAGGGTGAGCATTTACCCGGACGTCGCGACCGCGATCTTGCCATGCGGGCGCTGATCCAGCCAGTATTTCAGGACCCGGTAGCGAGTCTGGATCCGCAATGGAAAGTGCGCGATATCATCGCAGAACCGCTGAAAAACCTCCAACCCGATATCAACCATTCGAATCGTGAAACGATGGTGCTCAAAGCGCTCTGTGATGTAGGATTGGGCGAAGAGTATCTTGACCGGACTCCGGCAAGCCTTTCCGGCGGTCAGGCGCAACGTGTGGCTATCGCCCGGGCCATAATAGCCGGTCCCGAACTGCTGGTCCTCGATGAGGCAACCTCTGCGCTTGATCCGTTGGTGGGGTCATCCATCTTGCAACTGCTTGCCGAACTGCAGCGGAGCAAGGAAATCAGCCTCATTCTGATCACGCATGATATCGCCTCTGCGCGGCGAATCTGCCATCGGATTGCGGTGCTTGACGAGGGGCATATTGTCGAGATGGGAGAGATGGAATCTGTAATAGGTGATCCGCAAGCCGCGGCTACCCAGAAACTAGTAGCGGCCAGCTGAACCATATAGGTCGAAAAAAGGCCGCTCTCCCCGAGAGCGGCCTTTTATGACGAACCTAAGTGTGAATTCAGACCCAATGGGTTTTAGAAGGATACGCCTAATGTAAATACAACTGCGCTGTCAGTGAAGTTATTGACTGATGGTGCGTCTGTATCGGTGTAGGCGACGCTTGCAGTGAGGTTTTCGGTAATTGCCCAATCCGCGCCAAGCATCCAATCAATGTAATTGTCATCACCAAAGACGCCAACAGGGTTACCCAATGAGCCATCATTGATACCAATATTTGCATTCAGCGTGATCGGAGTATTTGGAATTCCGCCAGAAACACCGGTATAAATGTAAATATTGTCACTGTTTCCGAGGCTGTCCTGAGACCAGGCGTAAGCGAGGCCGGATGTCAGTTCAACAGGGCCGAGCGTAGTCGAAACAGAAGCATAGGGTTCAAAATAGTCGCTTGGGCCAGCGGCTCCGCCTTCACCATTTGGATAGACATAGTAGAGCAGCCCAACGTCAAGCGTAAGGCCATCCGTGACATCGCCGGACCAACCGCCATAGAGGTCAAGCTCTGTGTGGCCAAAGGTCGCGCTGTCTTCGATAGAAGAAGCCCAGGTACCGATGTAGAAGCCACTTTCATGAGCGACGTCAATTCCGCCTTGAACAGCGATGTCGCCGTCTGAGAAAGACAGGCCGCGGAAGCGGTAGTCAGATGTGAGAGCAGCATTGCCGGAAATCGTAATTCCGCTGCCTTCAACTTCTTGAGCGAGGGCAGGTGATGCTGCGGTTGCTAGTAAAATAGCCGAAAGACCAATGATCCCCGATTTAGTTTTTTTGCCAAATTTGGCTTTTGTGGACGTGCGCATGAAAATCCCTTTCTGGTTGATGCGTATCGCCCCTCCTGGAATTTGTCCCGGTTGTCTTTTTATTGCGTCAACAGAGCCAACGACAGACAATCTCAAAACATGCAGGAAAAAGCTGCATCATATTGCTGCGCCGCACAACAAAAAAATGACAGCAAATATGACATATTTTGATAGTGTTGCAAATCAGCACCATGTGACTGATTGGCTGCAAACCGCTCTGTTTAGGACTTGTTAACTATGGCAACCTATCTGAAAGCTATGTCGAAAATTGATTCTATAGAAAAGGCGGATAATTGTAGTAGCGGCTTTGTCGGCAGCTTTGAACGCCTGCAGGCTGTCGAATCGGTTGTCGGACTCGTAGCGCATATGACGAATGCGTCGGATTCTCACGCATTGGTGTTGTCTGACCCTGCGGCGATGGAATCGGCCTACAAACATAGTTTGCCGATGACCCAGAAATGTTTTGATCGTGGATGTGATGATTTGGCCGTTATGGCGCAATCAGGGGCGAAGGCTTTGCTACACTTGAATTCAACGGGGCGAGGCCGAGTCGATATCGCTGCCCAGAGGTTGATGCAGGAAATCCAAATGTCCGGACGCCGGACCCTGGATCTGCTTCAAAAATAGATCAGCTATTTGGCCGAAATCTGGACCGCTCCCGTCTCCGGAAGCGATCTGATATGCACATCGCGCTGCGGGAATGGGATTTCCACGTCATTTTCCTTAAATAGATCCCAGACCCTTTTGAGTACGGCTGCCTTGAAATTACCGACACCTGACTCCGGATCCTTTATCCAGCACCGGATTTCAAAATTCACACTATTGTCGCCAAATTCGAGCATCCAGACCACCGGTTTTGGATGATTGAGAACGCGGGGGACATCCACGCAGGCCTGCTTCATCAGTTCGATGACCTGATCCATATCGCTATCGTAAGAAACCCCTACCGGAATGCTGATCCGGACATTCTTGTTCGAGTAGGACCAGTTTTCCACCTCTTGCGTCATCAGATTTTCGTTGGGAATCAGATGCTCTTTGCCTTCCCGGGTGAGGACAGACACCGCGCGAACACCGATTTTGTTGACCCAGCCAAAACTGTCACCAACGGCAATCACGTCACCGGGTTTGATTGACCGATCCATCAAAAGGATGATCCCGGCAATCAAGTTGCCGATTGTCTTCTGCATCCCGAAACCGATGGCCAGACCAAATGCGCCTGAAAAGACTGCCAGTGCGGTTAGGTCAATGCCCAAAACGTCAAGGCCTAGCATGAACGCGGCGGCCAATATGGCGACGGTTGCCAGTTTCTGGCCAAGCACTTTTTGCGCTCCGTCGAGATCGCTATTGCCGATGACATGAGTGACAAGCTTCATCAATACGCGGGCGACGGCGAGCAGAATGACTGCTGTCATGATGGTTGTGACAACAGCGAGCAGTGATATGCGGTTGGTTCCCACATCAATGCCCACTCGCTCCAGCGCGATAGTAATACGGTCGATATTTCCGACAAGACCAAGTGCTGCCGAGACAAAGACGGTCAGCCCCATGGCGGTGCCAAGCCAGTCTGGCATCCGAACCCCGCGGATCAGGTCATTGGTGAACAGACCCATGGTAATTGCAATGGTCAGCGCAAAGATAACTTGTGGAATGAGCTGCCATTGCCAGATCGCAAGAAAGAAGCCGCATAATATGAAGGTCGTCGCTCGCCGCGTCATGTCGCGGATGCGCCTCCCGGCCAGGTCGCTTTCATAGCCTGCCCGTGTTTCCCAGATATGCCGTAACTTCGGACCTATATATTTGCTTAGGAACCAGCCGCAAACCAGCGCGAACACGACCAGGCCAGCGGCGACGCCACTTTCAATATATTGGACATTGCGCGGTGTATCAGGCGCCAGGGATTCAAGGTAGCCGACTATTTGTTGCATCATAAGGCATTGTTATAGTGTTCAAAGGCTTTGGCAAGATCGGCGATTAAATCGTCGGGATCTTCAAGGCCAACATGAAGTCGCACCAACGCACCCTTCATCGTCCACTCGGTGGCGGTGCGATATTTGCCGGGGTCAACGGGTAGAGCCAGACTTTCAAAGCCACCCCAGCTGTATCCAATGCCAAAGAGAGCCAGCGAATCTATAAAAACCGCTCTCGACTTTTCATCGCCGTCGATCAACTGGAAGGAAAACAGCCCTGATGCACCGTCAAAGTCGCGCTTCCAGATTTCATGCCCCGGGCAATCTGGCAGGGCAGGATGTAATACTAGCCCGACTTCGGCTCGTTCTTTCAGCCAATGAGCGATGGTTAGTGCCGATTGTTCGTGCTGTTTCAACCTGACTTCCAAAGTCCGCAATCCCCGGGCAGCCAGATAGGCATCATCCGGCGAAACGACCTGACCTAACCGCTGCGCGGTGCGCCGAAGTCGCGTCCAATATTTATCATGAGTTGTGGCCGCACCCATCATGACATCGCTATGGCCGACGATATATTTGGTTGCAGCGACGATGGATATATCAACACCTTTATCCAAGGCCTGAAAAAAACGGGATGTTGCCCATGTATTGTCCAGCAAAGTTGTAATGCCAGCTTCTTTTGCTGCCGAGCAGATGGCCGGAACGTCTTGTACTTCAAAAGTCAGACTGCCTGGACTTTCAAGCAATATCGCTTTTGTCTTGTCAGTGAAAAGGCTGCCAATGTCAGCACCAATCAGCGGGTCATAATAGCGCGCCGTTATACCCATGCGTTTCAGGAAGGCATCAGCATAGCTTCGGCTTGGATCATAGCTGCTGTCTGTAAGCAGCACTTCGTCTCCAGGCTTGACGACCGCCAACATCGCGCAGGCAATGGCCGCGACACCGGAAGGATAGAGCATGGTACCGGCGGCACCGGGCTCCATTTCGGTGAGTGCATCGGCCAGAGACCATTGCGTAGGAGAACCGCGCCGACCGTAGAAAAACTGACCGTCAGCGTTAGATGAGAGGCCTGCTCTTAAATCGGCAACACTGTCGTAGAGATGCGTGCTGGCGCGCCAGACGGGCGGATTGACCACCGCCTCGGTCCATTCCTTGCGCCTGCCGCTGGTAACTGCCTGTGTTGCAGGCTTTTTCGAGTTTTGTGAGCTATCGGTCAATTGCTGTTCCAATAGCCTTCGAAAACATTAGGCGGTTGCTTTGGGTGTATCCGCGTCAGCACCCCATTCGGCCCAACTGCCATCGTAGAGTGCTACTTTTTCGCCGCCCGCCACCGCAGCAGCAAAGGATACCACCGCCGCTGTCATGCCGGAACCACAGGTCGTAACAACGGGCTTGGCAAGATCAACGCCTGCTCCGTCAAAAAGAGCTTTCATTTCATCGGCGCTTTTCCAGGTACCATCGGCATTGAAAAATTCGCTATGCGGAATGTTGACGGAACCCGGAATGTTGCCGGAAACAATACCGGGACGTGGATCTTCTTCTGCGCCAGAGAAACGCGCCGCGGGGCGAGCGTCGATAACCTGCTCATCCTTGCTGTGCAGATTTGCCAGCATGTCGGCTTTGGTGCGGATGTCCTTGTCATCTTTCCAGACTGTGAAATGGCGGTGGCGCAACGCCTCCTTACCGGTTTCAAGCGGACGGCCTTCGGCTTTCCATTTGGCAATGCCGCCGTCCAATATAGCGACTTCATGGGCTCCAAATATGGTCAGCATCCACCACGCACGAGCAGCGCTTTTCAGCGGACTGTCATCATAAAGAACGATGCGACTACCGTCACCAAGGCCGAGAGATTGCATGCGGCTGGCAAATTTTTCCGGCGGCGGCAACATGTTTTCGACAGGGTTACTGGTATCTGTAAGCTCGCTGAGGTCCATGAAAACAGCGCCTGGAATATGGCCAGCTTCATATTCAGCAGCAGGATCGCGCCCCGCATCGGGCATGAATTTGGTGGCATCAACAATGCGCAAATCCGATGCGCCCAGTTCATTTGCAAGCCAGTCTGTTGTTACCAGCAATTCCATTTTATGCTCCTTATGCAAGCGGAGGATCAAATTGCCTCTGCTTCGAAATATCAACGTTTATCGATTCGTGTTCAAGCCGTCGAGGCTATAACGCATTGAAGATGGAATCCACAGCTTATGTGGCTTTTCGGCAAATGATTGATTTATAACTGTTCCAGAAACTTTTTGGCACTGGCGCGAAGCTGCTTCCGGGAATTGATATCATCATCAAGAGAATGCAAAGTTTGTGTTCCTAGTGAGGTATCAGAGGATAATCTATCACCGCATATGGGAAGCGGCTTTGTCATGCATTGTTAAGATGCTGCTTTTCAGACATTTAACGGGCGCTGTCCGACTGGGCTGAAATTCCGCGGTCCAAGATCAAGTCTGAAGGGGGCCATTTTCGGGCGTGGTGGTTCATATTCCCGGCCTACGATAAACGATGCAGACTGCTCGTTCTCGACATCTTGATGGTCGGTATACTGAACCACAAATCGGGCGAGAGGTATAAACAACGCCTGTGATTTGAATGTGATCGGGCGGATGGCGCTGAGCGGCAGGCGTATATCTCCCTCGAGGGTCACGGTTTCGCCGGCGGGCAGGCTTTGAGCCTTATGAAGCAGCTCATCCTTTTGTGCATCATGATTTCTGGCAATTTCGGAGTCTGCCTGCATCATCAGGCCGGATAGGCAAATATCCCGCATATCTTCATCTGACATATTGGAGAGGGTGATTGCATAGTTGAGGACTGCGTTTAGCAGCGTGGAGGACGCTCCGGTGGCCGTAAATTCTATTCGAAGATGATCGGATGAAACCTTTTTTGCTCCGCCTGTTGGTCTTAAGGTCGCTGGCGGAGGCAACGGGGCAGTTGGTGCTGCTCCGGGAGCAATGCCTAGATTAGACACGATAAAACCGTTTGACGATATCGGTGATGGTTTCTCAGGCTCCGCTGGATTGGGCGGCGAATAGATTTTGGGCGTCGGCTTACGAGATGTCGGCTCGAGCACCGGCTGGGCCGCTGGCTCATGCTGCAGATCGTCAACAACTTCCTGTTCGTGGACGGGCATGGCTGCTTTGCGCCGCCAGAAAAATACTCCTAACCCGCCAAACAACAGAAGGGCTAAGCCTCCGGCGAGATAATGGAAGATATTAGCTTCAGAACCTGTTGCAGGAAGGGTCGCGGATGGGGCGGCCTCTGGAGCGATATCCGGAGCCGGTGCGTCTGACGGCAGCGGCTGACCGGGTAAATCGATTGTGAAACCGGGCTGTGGCTGATTTTCGTTTATGGATGGCGCGCGAGGCGTCGGGGTAGCATTTGAATTGCTGTTTGGTTGCTGTGCTGATGTTACGGGCGGCACGGAACTGACTGGTGTGCTCGGGCGCGCATTTTCCTGCCGCGTTGACTGATTTGCATTGCTATTTGTCGGAGTGGTTCCGGTCTGTGGCAAGGGTGTGACGGGTACCGGTTGAGCATTCGGTGCAATGGTGCCGGGACTTGGCGTAGCCTGTGGCGCCGCCGCGTTTTCTTCGACCGGTCCCTCGGCCTGATTGCTGGCAGGCGTCTGATCGTCGCCAGGAGGCAATGAATAGTCGCTAACTGATGGGAGTTCGGGTAGCGGCTCCGGCGGTAATGACCGGGGTACGGCCTGACCTTGTGCGGATGGTGCATATACCGCAGACAGTCCAAGCACACCGGCAATCATCAATGCCAGCGATCTTGCGCGCATCATTGGTTTCATGAAATTTATTGCCATCGCCCTTCGTGACCCTGAACCGCATTCTTACCGCTTCATTCGCTGAACCATCAATGAATATGCGAGCAGGGATGACATGAGCCGCCCCGTGCATTAGATGACCTGCATGACAGATAATGACACGCCCGAAGTAGCGCCTCGTTTCCTGGGTCAGGACAGCGCGTTGCCAACGTCTCCCGAGGAAGCGGTTTTGGATTATGTCCCAAATCCGCGAGATGGAGAGCTCTATCTCACACGCTTTGCTGCACCGGAATTCACCTCGCTTTGTCCGGTGACTGCACAGCCCGACTTTGCGCATCTTGTCATTGACTATGCGCCGGACAAGACGATTGTCGAATCAAAATCCCTCAAGCTTTTTTTGGGATCGTTCCGGAATCACGCGGCTTTTCATGAAGACTGCACAGTAGGCATTGGTCAGCGACTTTTCTCTGAAATGAAGCCGAAATGGCTACGCATCGGTGGTTACTGGTATCCTAGAGGCGGCATTCCCATTGATGTTTTTTGGCAGTCGGGAGAACCCCCCAAGGGGCTCTGGATTCCGGATCAGGGCGTTGCATCTTACAGAGGAAGGGGCTGATATGACTCACAAATTATATGCGGCGCCGCTATCCCTCTATTCAGGCAAGGCCCGTGCCTATCTTGACTGGAAGGGCATAGACTATGAAGAAGTGCTTGCTTCGGGTGATGTCTACAAAAATATTATCGTTCCGAAAGTCGGCCGTCCTGTAATTCCAGTATTGGATACTGATGATGGCCGGACCATTCAGGATACGACCTGTATCATCGACCATTTTGAAGACGTTGCAGATGGCCCTTCTGTTTATCCAGATACTCCGAAACAACGATTGGTTGCTTTGTTGCTCGAGGCATATGGTGATGAATGGCTGGTGATCCCGGCTATGCATTATCGCTGGAACTATAATGAAGAGTGGGTTTACGGCGAATTTGGCGCATCTTCAGCACCCCATGCGAGCAAGGAGGAGCAGCTCGTTATCGGGCGAGGCGTAGGATCCAATTTTAAGGGCTTCTGTCCGGTCTTGGGGATTAACCCCGAAACTATACCTGCCATCGAGGTTAGTTATGAAGCGCTATTGGCTGACCTAGACACCCATTTTGCGGAGCATGATTACCTGTTGGGATCGCGACCGTCTATTGGGGATTATGGTCTAATCGGTCCACTTTATGCGCATCTTTATCGTGATCCGGCGTCGGGCGAGATTATGAAACGCCTCGCGCCGCGGGTTGCGGCATGGGTTGAACGCATGGTTGATGTCAAAGCGCCTTTATCTGGTGAATTCTTGCCGGGTGACGAAGTGCCAGATACATTGATCCCCGTGCTGGAACGGATGATGGGCGAGCAGATACCATTTTTGCAAACCACCGCCGATATGTTTGATGCATGGGCAGAGGCCAACAAAGGGGCTGAGATACCCCGCGTTGTCGGCATGGCGGATTTCACCGTAGAAGACGTGACGGCTCAGAGGATCGCACCGCCGTTTAGCTTGTGGATGCTGCAACGCGCGCTGGATTATTATCAGGGATTGGATACAGCTGACGGATCGGCTGTGGATGAATTTCTATCCTCTATCAAAGGCGCACAAGGGTTTCAGAATTTTGCATTGGAACGATCCTTGGCGTTTGAAAATTTCAAACTGGCGCTAGCGTAGTTGGCAAAACCGGGCCTCAATGTTGGCGATCAGGGAACCATAAGGTGCCGCAACGTTGCACGTAGTGTTGAAAGTTAGAGTGTGATTTTGCAGCATCGAGCATCGGTCCGGGCAATTCCTCAATCAGGCTGTTGGCAATGATCGGATAGGCGATCGCATCGAGACTGCTCGGCTTGTCGCCTAACATAAAGGGTTTTTGACCCAATTGCGCCGATAAAGCCGCTAGATCAGCCGCGCCAAAGGCATAGATATCCTCCTCTGCATGCCGCCCTATGCCATGGGCCTGCAGTCCATTTTTCACCTGTTTTTGTGCAACAACCGGCACGATATTGCGGATGATCGGCGGCATACTACCGAACCAGAAGTCTTTGATGATCGGCCAGTTATGATCGTCGATCCATCGGCTGTAGAGCGTCACCCAATACAGCCGTTCTTCGATCATCCGCGCCATAGCATGGGAAATGGCGCGCTGCTCCTGCGTGAGACCGGCATCGAAATCGGCACCATATTTGTCCTCCAGATGGCGTTTGATCAATGTTGTATCGGCAACTTCGATGCCATTATCGATCAGGAAAGGTAGCTTGCCCTTTGGCGCCTTGCGCGGATCGTCCATTATTTCTGTTACATATTCGATCCCCGCCATCTTCAGCAATATCTCTCCCTTCATGCAAAAGGGGCTGGGATTCGGTACGCCGAAACCCGATTGGAACTGTATATATTTAATGGCCATTTTCATGTTCCCCGTCGTTTCATCCGCCAACGACATATCATAAAAAATTGTTGCTATCCGGCATCATAATGCAACGTCATGTCGCTTTTTTGCTTTTGCCCTATCAATCGCCCGCCGCTAACATTATTGTTAGCACCATGAGTAGCATCCCCCATCACTACAACATTGCCATAGAACCTGATGATATCGACTTCATGGGCCATGTGAACAATGCCAATTACCTGAAATGGGTACAGGACGCTGTTGTCGCCCATTGGGAAAAAATCGCGCCGTCAGAGGCGGTGGCGACACATTTGTGGGTCGCGTTGAAACATGAGATAACCTACCGGAAACCGGCCTTTTTGGACGATGATGTGATTGCCGAAGTGCTGCTGGAAAAAGTCCATGGCGCGCGCGCTTTTTACAGCACGGTTATCCGTCGGGGCGAAGATGTGCTAGCTGAGGTGCAATCCAGCTGGTGCTGTGTTGACGCAGATACACTGCGTCCAATGCGAATCGCCAAGGATATTGCCGCCAATTTCTTTGGCAGCAAAGACTGAATTGAACGCTTAGCGCATCAACCCGCCGATCAGATTGCGAACAAACCGTCCAGCTACCGGCCCAGCCAGATCGGTCGCAATCGAACCGACTGCCGACGTCACACCGGACCGCATCGGATTGGCGCGTGATTTCTTGCCGAGCATGGTTGAGGCGGCGATGCCTGCTGCGGACCCCATCGCGACTTTCGCGCCGCGACTAAACGCTTTTTCCCACATGCTCTTGCTTTTGCGCGGTTGCTTGCGGACTTCCTCTTCGCCCTTTTCCTCGACTTCTTTGGCGGTTTCGGTGGCGTCGATGACTTTTTGCGCCAATATTTCCTCGGCACTGTTCCGGTCTATCTCCTCATCATATTTGCCATCATAGGGTGAAATAGACTGCATGATCGCGCGCTCTTTGGCGGTGATCGGTCCCAGACGGGAACGCGGCGGCTTGATCAATGTGCGTTGGACAATAGACGGTGCGCCATCTTCCATCAAAGTTGACACCAAAGCTTCACCGACGCGCAGTTCGGTAATCGCTTCCTCCACATCCAGATCAGGATTGATCCGGAAGGTATCGGCCGCCGCCTTGATCGCTTTCTTGTCGCGCGGCGTGAAGGCGCGCAAGGCATGCTGCACACGATTACCCAGCTGTCCGGCGACATCCTCGGGAATATCGACAGGGTTCTGGGTGACAAAATAGACACCGACGCCTTTTGACCGGATCAGCCGTACGACCTGTTCGATCTTGTCTTCCAGCGCCTTGGGCGCGTCTTCGAACAGCAGATGGGCCTCGTCAAAGAAGAAGACCAGTTTCGGTTTTTCCGGATCGCCGACTTCGGGCAGCGTTTCAAACAGTTCCGCAAGCAACCATAGCAGGAAGGTTGCATAGAGTTTCGGGCTGCGCATCAACTGGTCGGCGGCAAGCACGTTGATATAGCCGCGGCCTTGATCATCACATTTGATGAAATCATCAATTTCCAGAGCCGGTTCACCAAAAAATTGTCCTGCGCCTTGGCTGTCAAGTTGCAGCAACTGGCGCTGGATTGCACCGACACTGGCTTTGCTGACATTCCCGTATTTGGTCGATAGCTCTTTTGCATTTTCCGCCGTGTAGGCGAGCATTGATTGCAAGTCGTCAAGATTCAGCAGCAACAGCCCTTCTTCATCGGCAAAGCGAAAGACGATGTTAAGCACGCCTTCCTGCGTGTCATTAAGGTCCATCAATCGCGCCAGCAGCAGGGGACCCATTTCGGTAATGGTCGTTCGGATCGGATGGCCTTGCTTGCCATAAAGGTCCCAGAATATAGACGGATTGTCGGAATAGGCATAATCATCCATGCCCAGTTCCTTCGCCCGCCCTTCCAGCTTGTCGGCATGTTTGAAGGTGGAGGAGCCAGCCATTGAGACGCCGGCCAGATCGCCTTTCACATCTGCGACAAAGACCGGAACACCATTGGCGGAGAAGCTTTCAGCCATGCCCTGCAGGGTCACGGTTTTACCGGTACCGGTGGCACCTGCGATAAGGCCATGGCGATTGGCGCGTTTGAGGTTGAGGCTTTGGCGTTCGTCGCCGCCCAATCCCAAAAATATCTCTGTTGCTGCAGCCATAGCGAATCCCCTCAAATATCTGAGTTGGAAGGATATCCTTGACCTAGCAAAAAGGCCAGCGCGATGCGCTGGCCTTTGGGTAATGTTACAATTTTGAACCTGCGTTATTCGTCATTCAGTCGAACACCAACAAATCTTGGATCACGGCTGCCTTGTCTGACTTGCAGTAATACAGCTTCACGGTTTGACCGTTTAGCGGCGCTGATCGCTTTGTCCAAATCCGATGCCGTATTAACCGGACGACGGTTTACACTGATAATAACCGTGGTGCGCCTGATCCCTTTGCGAGCGGCGTCGCTATTGGGGTCGACCGTTGAGACAACAACACCTTTTTGTGAAGAGGGAACACGGATTTGACGCGCAATGGCGGGTGTTAGATCGACGACCGACAGTCCAAGCGCTTCGGCTGTTGCTTCGGCGCTAGCCCCATCTTCGTCCGTGCCCATCGGATCCTCGGCATCGGGATCAAAGCTACTCGCGGCCAATTCTTCTTCAGATGGTCTTTCACCAAGCGTCGCATTGACTTTTACCGTCTTGCCGTCGCGCAGCAACTCAATCGGAACTTTCGTGCCGACAGGCAGGTTGGCAACCAGATAGGACAGCGTCTGATCCGGGGTAACAACCTGACCATTGACCTTCACGATAACATCGCCCGCCTGAATACCGGCTTTAGAGGCGCCTTCGCCAGGCTCAACGCGCTGCACAAATTCACCACGATTCTTCTGAAGACCCAGTGAGTCGGCCAGATCTTCGGTCAACGGGCTGATTTGTACCCCGAGATAGCCTCGCTCAACTTTTTCGCCTTTGCGCAAAGTGTTAACAATCGGAACAGCAACTTCTGCGGGGATGGCAAAGCCAATACCAACATTGCCGCCGGTTGGCGAGATAATGGCATTGTTGATACCGATCACATTGCCGTTAAGGTCAAACATCGGCCCGCCGCTATTGCCGCGGTTGATGGATGCATCGGTCTGCAGGAAACGGTCATAGGCGCCGCCTTGTCCGGTGTTCCGGTGAATGGCTGACAAGATGCCGGTCGTCACAGTCCCACCCAAACCAAAAGGATTACCGATCGCGATGACCCAATCGCCCACGCGGGCACCATTGCTATCGCCAAATTTGACAAAAGGCAGGTCTTTGTCTGCATTGATTTTCAGAACGGCAATATCAGATGCAGCATCCCGACCTACCAAGGTTGCTTCATATTCTGTTCGATCCGGCATGATGACGGTGATTGTTTCAATCGTCGCATTGCGGTTTCCGGGAGCGACCACATGATTATTCGTCACAACATAGCCGTCAGCGGAAATGATAAAGCCGGAACCAAGGGATTGGGCCTGGCGGGTCTGTCCACCATTGTTTCCGCCGCGGCGGTTTCCGAACAGACCATCAAACGGCGTGCCGGCAAATGGATTATTTCTTACCCGCACGCGCTGTGTGGTGGAAATGTTGACAACGGCTGGCTGCAATTGCTCGGTCAGGTCGGCAAAGCTCATCGGCGCGCCTGGGCGTGGCGCAGCGGCTCTCATGACCTGACTGTCATTGGCAGCGACCTGGGCACCGGCTGACCCGATGCCGGTTAACGCCGCTGCTCCTCCCGCCAAAAGCAAAGCTGCTGAAATTCCGTAAGCGTAACGCACAATATATTCCTCTCAATTTGACGGTATCGACAATTAACATTCGATACCAAAATCCTTCAAGTTACATAAATTATTGGCGCAAAATTTATGAACCGAATTTGAATGTTACCACAGTCGATCATTAAGATCGCCTATAAGATAGGTGATTTTAGACCCCGTCCCAGATATCTGGGTGTGACAAACGGCATTCGCAAGCCAAAAATAGCCAATTTATCGAAAAACCTCGTCTTTCTGCAGAAAAAACGACAATTGTAGTCGTTGCCTCTCGGTTTGGCGGTATTTCTACTAATGAAAGGCCGTCACAACCTGAAGTCGCCATCGGTTTGGCAAGGCGGCTTACCAGTAAAATCCAGCGAATCATTCGCCAGCTGCGTGTCGAAAAATTCGTGAACGGACGCTATCCTGCCTTCGCGGAAAGTGAAAATATGGGCATAGCGTTGATCATAGCGCTTGCCATTTTTTGCAACGCCCCTGGCTTCCATGATTGCCGTCGTGCCATCGGGGCCGTCATTCATGATCTTCCAGTTTTCAGCAAACTGAAACTGTTCGAAATCGAGAGCGTCAAAAATCAGTGGTAATATGGTTTTCAGTGCCTCGAAACTGTCATAACGGCCGGAGATAATAGTGTTGCCGGACACATTATAGATAACATCAGGATGATGAAGCGCTTCAAACGCGTCGACATCCAACCGGGCGAGCGCCTCGTAATAGGCGTTCACGATATCCCGGTTGGACATTAAAGTCGTTTACCTGCCGCGGAACTGGCGGAGATATTCATTGTCCGGTGAAAGGACGAAAGACGAATTGGGATCGCCTTCCTGACCTCTGCGGAAAGTGGTTTCGTAGCTTTTCATGGCACGGTAGAAATCATAGAAGTCCGCGTCCTTGCCAAAGCTTTCCGCATAAGTCCGGGCGGCACTCGCATCTGCTTCTGCGCGGATGATCTGGGCCTGCTTTGCGCCTTGCGCCTTGATTGTGCGGGCTTCCTGTTCACGCGCTGTCCGCATTCGCTGATAGGCACTTTCAAGCGGCGTTCCGTCCGGCAGATCGGCACGTTTGATCCGTACATCTACAATTTCCGCTCCATATTGGCGGGCGACGCGGTTCAGGCCGGTACGGATATTGTCCATCACCTGACCCCGCTCAGGGCTCAGAAGGGCAGCGAAGGGACGTTTGCCGAGCTCGTTACGCAATGCAGAACCGAGGATCGGACGCAGTTCATCAGCCACGCGGGCTTCGTTGCCGGCCGCGATGAACATCCGCAACGGATCGGTGATCCTAAAGCGGGCAAAGGCATCAACCTGCAAACGCAACTGGTCGGTAGAGAGCACTTGTTGCTGTTCCATCTCAACGTCGAGAATGCGCTTGTCTATCCATTCCACCTGTTCGATGAAAGGGAATTTGGGCAGCAGTCCTGCGCCGGTCTGACCGAAAGGGGTATTGTCCTGGTAGCGATTGATGATCCGTACGGGTTCACCAAAGCGCACCACGACACCCTGACGGGTTTCCGGTACTATGATGAGTGTGTTCACTAGCACCAGAAGCAAACCGAAAACGATGATGCTAAGCGCGACTGGATTTTTCATAATGTTGCTCATTATTTCGCCTCCACAACTTGGGGCGCTGCTGCTTGAGCCCGTTTCTTGATTTCCGGGAGTGGCAGATAAGGCGTCACGCCGTCTGCCTCGATAATGGTTTTGTCGACTTGCGACAATACGCGCTCCATCGTTTCATAATACATGCGCTGTCGCGTCACGCGCGGTGCGAGGCGATATTCTTCGTAAACCTTGTCAAAGGCCGCCGATTCACCTTGCGCTTGCGCTGTCAATTGCTGCGCATAGGCGCGCGCTTCGTTGAGATAAGTCTGAGCGGTCTGTTGCGCGGCCGACACCTCCTTAAACGCATCGTTCACAGCGGCGGGCGGATCGGCTTTCTTGATTGCGATACCACGGATCACGACGCCAGCTCCATAACCATCGAGCAGGGCCTGCATATTCTGTTCGACCTGCTGTTCGATCTCGGTACGCTCTGAGCCGATAGTATCATCGAGCGTGAAATTGGCGACCGCTGCCCGCATGGCGGATTCAGCGACTTCCTTGATCGTTTCTTCCTGTTCGGCAATCTGGAACAGGAATAGTTCCGGCGACTTGATGTTCCAGCGTACGGAATAGGCGAGATCGACGATATTCTGATCACCGGTCAGGATCAGCTTTTCTGATTCACCAGTGGGAATATCGATAGTCCGGATTTCTTCCACATCGAGCTTCATCACTTGCTCCAGCGGGGCAGGCAGTGAGAAATGCAAGCCTGGCTGCATGGTCCGTGAATAGGAACCGAAAAACGTCACAACGCCCCGTTCCTGAGGGCTCACCCGGTGGATAGAAGTCAATAAAGCCCACAAAATAATGAAGCCGATCAAGATGATCGGCCACCAAGGACGGCCGCCCGGCCGTTTCGGGATACCGCCTTTAAAGCCGCCGCCAGTGCCTTTTTTGAAAAGTTCCTCGAGCGAAGCGGATCCGCCCTTGCCGCCACCGCCAGAAGATCCGCCCGAAGGACTACCCCACGGATTGCGCGGACCACTGCCTTTGCCGTCGTCTCCGCCGCCATTGCCCCAAGGGCTAGCCATGTTCAGTATAGAACCCAAGAACGTTTTTTGGGCCGCTTGCCCGTCAATTTTTTTATCCATGATTTCATTATAGGTAGCGTGGTGTCAGAAAAACAGTGTCAATCGGATAAAAGTGTAACTATGCGGAACAAATGACCGATATTTCTAACATAGAAGCGGCCCTTGAAGAGGTCGCAAGCGGAAGATTTAGCGCTGTTCGTCTGGAAGAAGGGCGCGTTTCGCTAGTATTAAATGTCAGTGGACTTGACGTCCGGGAACGCGGACAGATTGAGATTGCCGTAAAAGGCAAGCTATTGGAACTGGATGTCGTCGAAAAGGTCGACATCGTGATGACGGCCGAAAAAGTTCAGCGCCGCCTAATCGCTGTGGGTAGTGGCAAAGGCGGGGTTGGCAAGTCCACATTGTCCACGAATCTCGCCATTGCACTGAAAGCAATTGGGCACAAAGTTGGTATGGTCGATGCCGATATTTACGGCCCGTCCCAGCCGCGTCTTTTGAATTGCGAAGGCCGCAAACCCGAGGCCGAAGGCAAGCAGCTAATCCCTGTTCGGAATGAATATGATATTCCGGTGCTGTCTATGGGACATCTCGCCAAGCCCGGTCAGGCAATTGCGTGGCGCGGCCCGATGGCGGGCAAGGCGCTGGAGCAATTGATTGATGCCCATTGGGGCGATACGGAGCTTTTGATCGTCGACATGCCTCCGGGCACCGGAGATGTGCAATTATCGATGATGCAAAATCATAAGCCAGTAGGTGCATTGATAGTATCGACACCGCAGGATCTTGCGTTGATGGATGCGGTGCGTGCGGTGGACCTGTTCGAGCAGGCGAAAATACCGATCATAGGCATGATTGAAAATATGGCGGGTTATATTTGTCCGCATTGCGGTGAAGTTAGCGACCCCTTTGGTGTCGGCGGCGCCGAAGCAGCAGCGAAGACAATGGGCATGGCATTTATGGGGCGGGTACCTTTGGACATCGAAATTCGCAAATCCAGCGATGGGGGAACCCCACCAGCCTATTCAGACAGTCTGCAAGGAAAGGCTTTCCACGATATTGCCAAAAGGCTCGCGAAATGGTTGGATGAACAATAAGTCGTTTACTGTGAAGGGAAAGGTCGGCCATGCTTTTGGAAACTGATGAAGACATCGCCCGTCTATTGACCGAAATCAAACATATTGCTCTTGTCGGCGCATCAGCCAAGCCGGAGCGCGCAAGTAATCGTATCCTCAAATTCCTTCTCGATCAGGGCTACGATGTAACGCCGGTCAATCCGGGACTGGCTGGTCAGGAATTGCATGGGGTAGAGGTCGCGCCGTCTCTAGAAGCCATCGAGGGGTCGATCGATATGGTCGATATCTTCCGCAACTCGAATGCGGCGGGCGGCGTCGTGGATGAAGCCATAGCGGTGGGCGCCAAATCCGTATGGATGCAACTCAACGTGATCAACAGACCGGCAGTTGAACGCGCTGAAGAAGCGGGACTTGATGTTGTTATGGATCGCTGCCCCAAAATAGAAATTCCCCGGCTCGGATTGTTGAAGAGTGGCGATGGCGGTTAAGCAGGACCCAGGACCAGAATCGAACGAAGAGGAAAAGCGCGGTGCGGTGTTTACGCGTCGCAATTTCCTGATCGGTGGAGGAGCAGCGGCCGGGCTGATCGTCGCCTGGGCCATCTGGCCACGTGCTTATGAGCCCAATATTAGCGCCGCCGAGAATGAAGAAATCTTTGGGGCCTACCTCAAAATTTCAAAAGAGGGGCGAATCACAGTTGTCGTACCCCAAAGTGAAATGGGACAGGGCGTTTACACGGTTTTGCCGCAAATTTTGGCCGACGAACTGGGTGCTGACTGGCGGACGATCGCTGTCGAACCAGCGCCGATCAATCCGTTGTACGCCAACGACTTGCTGGCTCAGCAATGGGCCGAGACATTACTGCCGCCTGGAGCTGCCAAGTTAACCGAGAAAGAAGCGGCAAGCTGGGCCGCCAAGAACATCGCGACCCGCAATGATTTTATTGTAACGGCTGATTCCTCGTCGGTTCCTGCTTATTCCGACAGCTTTCGCGAAGCCGGTGCAGCAGCGCGCATTTTGCTCAGCAAGGCGGCGGCTGAAAAATGGGATGTCGAATGGGAAACCTGTATCGCTGAAAATGGATTTATCTCCAATGGTGATAACAAGATGCGCTTTGGCGAACTGGTTGCCAGTGCGCTCAAACAGGATCTGCCTGATCCGGTACCGCTGCGTTCCGATCCGGTCAACAATCTGGTCGGTCAGGATATTCCGCGGCTTGATTTGCCGGCAAAACTTGATGGTTCGGCCAATTTTGCGGGCGATGTGAGACTGCCTGACATGGTCTTTGCCTCTATCCGTCAGGGGCCCATTGGAGCGACGCGCCTCAAGTCGTTTAACCGTGAAGGGGCCGACAAGATCATCGGTCTGGTTGATGTAGTTGAGCATGACCAATGGATTGCCGCTGTTGCGACAAACTGGTGGGCTGCCAATGACGCACTCGATAAAATGAGCCCGATGTTTGAAACGACCGGACTGCTGCCAGACAGCGACAAGATGGATGTGGCCTTGGAAGAGGCTTTGGAAGATGGGCCGGGCGTCCGGTTTGCCAGTCGCGGAGAGACACAGCCGGCTTTTGATGAATATAAGACGATACGTTCGCGTTATCAGGTTGATGCGGCGGTGCACGCGCCGATTGAGACGCGCACGGCAGCGGCTGACTATAAAGATGGTCGGCTGGAGCTCTGGCTGGCGACACAGGCACCTGCCTCGGCTGTGCAGGCCGCTGCCAAGGCGATCGGCATCGCTACAGACCGCGTAACGCTTTATCCAATGCTGGCGGGGGGCTCATTCGGCCGCAACCTTGACAGTAAAATTGCGGCACAAGTGGCTATTATAGCAGAAAAAATGGGTCGCCCGGTGCAGCTGATGTGGTCGCGCGCAGAAGAAATGATGCACGATCACTATCGTGCGCCCGCCTATGCCCGGCTTGACGCGGCGACCGATAAAGCGGGACGCATACAAGCCTTGCAGGTCAAGATTGCAGCTCCCGCGTCAGCGAGGGAACAAAGCAAACGTATCGTGCGCGGCATGGATGATATTGCCGCCATGCGGGCCTCGATTGATGAGGCGGATGTAAAAGCGGTCGAAGGGGCGGATGTGCAATATAATATCGCCAATTTCTCGCTCGACCATCACCCTGCCTATATTGGCGCGCCAACCGGTAACTGGCGTAGCAATGCCCATAGCTACAATGCTTTTTTTGTTGAATCCTTCATCGACGAACTCGCATCAAAAGCAGGAATCGAGCCGTTGTCATACCGGATGCCGATGATGACGGATCGGCCGCGCCTGGCGCGCTGTCTGACCGGGGTGGCCGCTATGGCCGGTTGGGACGGCGGGCTGGATGGCAGTGGCATGGGCCTTGCCTGTCATTCCATGCGTGGCGGCCATATTGCAGTCATTGTCAGTGCCAGTCGCGGCGAAGGTGGACTGCGGGTTAGCCGGATTTCAGCCACGGTTGATGTTGGACGGATCATTCACCCTGAAATCGCCAGGCAACAGATTGAGGGCGGCATTGTTTACGGCCTTGCCATGGCCCTGGGATCGTCAACCCGTTTTAATCACGGTATTGCCAGTGCCCGGCGATTGAGCGATCTGGCGTTACCGAGATTATCGGAAATTCCGTCCATACAGGTTGAATTTATTCGCAGCGAAGAGGAACCGATGGGCGTTGAGGAAATCGGTGTGCCGGCTGTGGCTCCAGCCATTGCCAACGCCTTATTTTCCGCAACCGGCGTTCGTTTTCGCCAGCTACCGCTTTTTTCAGAGGCGTCTTAATTATGCAGATTCTTGATAACCTGCCTGAGAGGCATCCACCGGTCGCCACCGGAAAAGTTGGTCTGTTGCTGATCAATCTCGGAACACCCGATGCGCCAGACAAAAAGGCAGTTAAACGCTATCTGAAGGAATTTTTGTCGGATAAGCGCGTGGTCGAGATACCCGATATCCTCTGGCAGCCGATATTACGTGGGATCATATTGAACACCCGGCCCAAAAAATCGGCCCATGCTTATGGTCTAGTCTGGACGGATGAAGGATCGCCGCTTGCCGTATATACACGGCGTCAAGCAGAGGCGTTGGCTGCGAAATATGGTGATGATGTCCATGTTGATTGGGCCATGCGTTATGGCAATCCCGGTATTGCAAGTCGGTTGCAGGCAATGAAGGATGCAGGCTGTGATCGCATCCTTATAGCTCCGCTCTATCCGCAATATAGCGGAGCAACGACGGCCAGTGTGCATGATGCGGTGTTTGATGCGGTCAAATCGATGCGCTGGCATCCGGCTATCCGCACGCTGCCACCATATCATGATGATCCCGCTTATATTGCAGCGTTAAGATCCAGTGTCGAAGCTGGCTTGGCTGCGCTCGATTTTGAACCGGATGCGGTGATTGCAAGTTTCCACGGTATGCCGAAGCGGACATTGGAGTTGGGCGACCCCTATCATTGCCATTGTCAGAAAACCGCCCGTTTGCTGTCCGAAGCGATGGGGCGCGATCTGACCATCGCGTTCCAGTCGCGCTTTGGCCCGGCAAAATGGCTGGAGCCCGCCACGGACCTGACGCTGGAGGAGCTCGCAAAAGCGGGCAAGAAAAAGGTTGCGATTTTCGCACCAGGTTTCTCCAGCGACTGCCTAGAAACATGCGAAGAACTGGCGATCCGTGGCAAGGAAGATTTTGAGGAAGCAGGTGGTGAGCGCTTTGCCTATATCCCTTGTCTCAACGACAGTGATACTGGCATTGATCTGCTCGATACGCTGATGGGCCGGGAATTGGCCGGATGGATTTAGAACCGGATGATATTTTTCATCCGCCGGTGAAGCGCAGCATCACAATCGCTGGGCACCAGACATCAATCACCCTGGAGCCTCTGTTCTGGGAGCTGCTCCGCTCGGCATCGGAAAAACGGGCGCTGCCCATTAATGCTTTGGTCGCGCAAATTGATGTGCAACGGCTGGATGCGGACGAGCCACCGGGGCTGGCGACAGCAATCCGCTTGTGGTTGACGCATGATCTGCTTGGAAATTCTGTCCAAGCCGACTAAGGCTGCCTGCATGAACGCAACCCTTCTTGTCATGGCTGGCGGCGCGGTTGGTGCGGCCGCGCGCTATAATCTGGGGCGACTGGTTTTCCATTGGGGTGGAACGGGCCTGCCTTATGGCACGTTGATCGCCAATCTATTGGGCGGGTTGTTAATGGGTGTGCTGGCTGGAGTGCTGGCGCGCAGTGATTTTGTCGATGAACCGTGGCGGTTGCTGCTCGGTGTCGGTTTGCTGGGTGGTTTTACGACCTTTTCGGCTTTTAGTTTGGAAGTTTTGAATATGATTGAGCGCGGAAATTGGGGCATTGCTTTGGGCTATGCATTGCTATCCGTGGTCGGATCAGTGCTTGCGCTTTTTGCTGGACTTATGGCGGTGAGGGCAATGGCATGACCGGTTTTGATCCCACTGCCGACAGCGGTTCCGAAGAGGAGAAGCCACAAGGGCAGGGCAAGCTCAAGGAACAGAAGCAGGCATTGAAGGTTCTGGATGTCCGGCAGTTTACGGTGTCCGCTGATGATGATGATATTCGGCTGGATCGCTGGTTCAAAAGGCATATGGAAGATGTGCCATTCAACGTTGTGTCGCGCTGGTCGCGCACCGGCCAATTGCGGCTGGACGGCAAGCGGGTGAGTCCCGGTGACCGGATCAATGAAGGTCAGGTCATTCGCGTACCACCTGCCGAGATTGAACGACCGGGCCGGATTGCCAAGCCGCGGACTGAGCTTTCGCCAGACCAGATTGATTTTGTGCAAGAGCTGGTAATTCACAAGGACAAGGCCGCGATCGTGGTCAACAAACCACCTGGACTGGCGACACAGGGTGGAAGCAAGACAACAACCCATCTGGACGGGCTGCTCGATGCGCTCACCTATGATGCAAAGGGCCGGCCCAAGCTGGTCCACCGGCTCGACAAGGATACGAGTGGCGCGATCCTGCTGGCGCGGTCACCGGGCGCTGCTTCGTTTTTCTCGAAACGCTTTTCCGGACGCACCGCGCGCAAAGTTTACTGGGCGCTGGTCATGGGTGTTCCGGAAATTGCCGATGGTATGATCGACCTGCCGTTATCCAAGCAACCTGGTTCCGGCGGCGAAAAAATGCATGTTGATGAGGAAAACGGACAGGCGGCCAAATCGCGCTACCGGATCATCGAACGCGCTGGCAACCGCGCTTGTTGGGTCGAATTGCAGCCATTTACCGGGCGCACCCATCAGCTTCGTGTGCATATGGCAGCAATTGGTCATCCGATTATCGGAGATGGCAAATATGGCGGAAAAGATGCGTTCCTGACCGGTTCGATCAGCCGCAAGATGCACCTGCATGCAAGACGGCTGCGGATTGAACATCCCGATGGGCACAAGCTGGATGTGAAAGCCGACCTGCCGCCTCATTTCGCAGAGACGATTGAAGGATTGGGACTTGATCTCAGCCTTGGCGATCTGCCGCTCGATGAGAAGAAACCAGGCGGCAAAGCAGTGCGAAAAAAACAAGGCCGTGCCCATGCCAAGCAAATCCGCAAGGATAAACGCGGCGAACGGCGGGGGCGGGGCGAGACGGATGGTAAACCGGCGAAAGTCGGCAAACCCACCAAACGGGAGCGCCCGAATGCCGGCAAGGCGACACATAAGAAAAACATGCCGCACAAGGCTAAAGTCAAACAAAAGGGCCGTTAATGCATCCTGATCCTGCGTTTCGATGGCCCAAGTCGGGCAATGACCATGCTGATGCCGATGAGCGCGCCGCGCTCGAAGCACTGATTGCCCAAATTGGTTTCGGCATGATTTTCGCGACCACACCGGATGGACCGCGCGTGGCGCATGTGCCGGTTTTTTCAACCGGCGACGGGGCACTGCAATTCCATCTCTCACGCGGCAATGCGCTGACCAAGCACCTGTCAGGGATGACTGCTTTATGCGTTATCAATGGGCCAGATGCTTATATCAGTCCTGACTGGTACGGCGTGGATGACCAGGTTCCGACCTGGAATTACCTGTCATTGGAATTGGAAGGTTCGGTTCGCGAGATGGAGCGTGAGGGCCTTGTGGCTCTGCTGGATGATCTCGCCGAGCAGAATGAAGCAAAACTGGCACCGAAGAAGCCGTGGCACCGCGACAAAATGGATGCGGGTAAATTTAACAAAATGGTTGATGCGATTGTCGGTTTCGAAATGGAAATCGTGGCTTGGCGCCCGACAGCGAAGTTTAGCCAGAATAAACCCGCTGTGGCTCGCGATAATGCCGCTGATGCACTAGATGCCATGGGTCGCCGGGCTGTTGCGCATATGATGCGGGAGTTTAGTCCAAAATGAGCAGTGGCATGAACAAGTTGGCTCTGTTCGATTGCGATGGCACAATGGTCGATAGCCAGGCGAATATCTGTGCTTCGATGGATCAGGCTTTCCTTGCGCACGGTTTGACCCCACCGGACCATCACAAGACGCGCCGAATTGTTGGTCTGAGCCTGCAGGAAGCTGTTCGTCAGCTATTGCCGGATCAGGAAGATGCCTTGGTTGCTGCTGTCACTCAGTCTTACCGCGATGGCTTTTTCAAGATGCGGGAGGATGGCGCAGTACAGGAACCGCTTTATGAGGGCCTGATCGGATTGATCGACCGACTTGAAAGCGATGGCTGGATGCTCGGCGTGGCGACCGGAAAATCCGATCGGGGACTTAACCATGTTCTGGAAGTGCATGGGCTGATGGACCGGTTTGTGACTTTGCAGACCGCCGACCGACATCCTTCCAAACCGCACCCTGCCATGGTGGAGCTTGCCATATCCGAAGCCGGCGCCGCAGCGGAAACCACGGCTATGATCGGCGATACGAGCTTCGACATGGAAATGGGTGTTAACGCTGGCGTGCGTCCAATTGGTGTGGACTGGGGCTATCATGACAGTCATGAATTGCTGACAGCAGGCGCTCATATCGTGGCCGAGACGATGGATGAACTATACGAGACTTTGAGCCAATGACCAAGCCACCGGAAAAATATGACGATCCGATTTATGTCGCTGATCCGGAAAAGGAAAAGCAGGCCAAGACGCTGCATTTCATGGTCAGTATCATTCGCTTGCTTGGCATTGCGATATTGATGTTGGGCATTGCCATCGCGCTGGGCAGACTGGCCGGCATTCCAGCCCCGGCTGGCTATGTGCTGATAGTTCTGGGGCTTGCGCAAACCTGGGTGATCCCGTTTGTAATGGTGCGGTCTTTCGTCAAGCGGCAGGTTACTGAGGAAGCCGAGAAAGAAGCGGCGGATGAAAAAATTCTATAAGCAGGCTGCTAGCGTCGCGGTCGATGGCGGTTTTGTAATCCACTTGGACGGTCGCCCGGTTAAAACCCCGGCGCGCAACCCGCTCCATCTTCCCACTTCGCAACTGGCTGAAGCGATTGCGGAGGAATGGGCTGTACAAGGCGAAGAGATTGATCCAGCGACAATGCCTTTCACTGCGCTGGCTCAGGGTGCGCTGGACCAGGTCACCCACGAACGGGAGCGTATTGTTGGACGCATCGCCGCTTTTTCGGACAGTGACATGCTCTATTATCGCGGCGATGATAGCCAGCAGGCATTGGCTGATCATCAGGCCGAAAAGTGGGACCCGCTACTCGATTGGGCACGGACCCGTTATGATATCAGTTTTGTTCTGACCCGCGGGATAATGCATAAGTCACAGTCAGAGCAAACCATCGCCCGGTTGTCTGAGGCGGTTGATGTGCAGGATGATTTTACGCTTGCCGCCATGCTTTCGCTGGTGGGGCTTGCCGGTTCGCTGGTTGCAATTTTGGCATTAGTCGAAGGCGCATATGACACGGATGCTCTTTGGCCGCTGATGAATCTCGAAGAACTTTGGCAGGAAGAGCAATGGGGCAAGGATGATCTTGCGACCCAAAACCGGGCAATCAAAGAGGCCGAATTCCTGGCTGCCGCCCAATTTCTTGCACTTTCCCGCACTTAGTTTTTCCCTTTTCCGCAATTTTCCGCTACAGGCCCGTAACTGTAAACGGAGACTACATGACAACTTCTTCCCCACGCCAATCCTTGGCGCTATGCGACAGCCCGGCAGAGGCCGTCGCTCTTCTCGAAAAACTCTACCAAGAACAAATTGATCTGATCACCGCGCGTTTTGCTCGCTATGCGAAAGGCGATTTGTCTGACGGCGACCGCGAACAGGGCGTTTACCCGATGATCTCGGTGGAGATTCCAGCCGATCAAGCGACCGAAACCAGCAATCTGGCATCGGGTCGGATTTCCGACATAAATTGCTACAGCACGACGATTAGTCAGCCGAAACTCTATCGCCGCTATCTGCTCGATCAGCTGGAGCGGATCAATCGCATCTTTACCGCGAAAATCCATGTTGGACTGTCCGACACACCGATTCCATTGGCCTTCGCCATTGAAAATGCTGCTGGCGGGCTGGACCGGGATCGCAAAGATGCGTTGCCCAACCATTTCCACACGCCAAATCTGGTCAAGACTAATGACGAAATCGTCGATGGTGGACAGATTTTCCAGGATCATGTCGACAGCGCGCTGTCCCTCTTCACCGCCGAGCGGGTGGACTATTCGCTTCACCGTATCCGCCATTATTGCGCGACCGATCCGGAATATTTCCAGCCCTTCATATTATTCACCAACTATCAGCGCTACGTGGACGAGTTTATCGAATTTGGCCTGGAAGAGGTGAAGTCCGGTAAAGCAGAAATGCTGGTCGAGCCAGGCAACCGTATCACTGGAGCAGATGGTAAGCCATCTTGTCCGCCAATTGCCAAGCCGCCGCAAATGCCGGCCTATCATCTGGTCCGGAAAGATGGCCGCCCTGGAGTTACTTTAGTCAATATGGGTGTCGGTCCGTCCAATGCCAAAACGATCACCGATCATCTGGCTGTCCTGCGCCCGCACGTCTGGCTGATGATCGGTCACTGCGGCGCGCTGCGCCGGACGCAGCGACTGGGCGACTATGTTCTCGCTCATGCTTATTTGCGCGATGATAATGTCCTCGATGATGTTTTGCCGCCAAGTATTCCATTACCAACCATCGCTGAAGTGCAACTCGCACTGACCAAGGCGGTGCAGGAAGAAACCGGCATTGACCAGTCGCAGCTCAAACAGCATTTGCGCACCGGGACAGTCGTTACCACCGGCGACCGCAACTGGGAGCTGCGCTTTGAGCAGATTGCCAAACGTCTGAACCAGTCCCGCGCGATCGCTATCGATATGGAGTCCGCGACCGTGGCAGCCAATGGCTATCGCTACCGCGTGCCTTATGGAACTTTGCTTTGTGCGTCGGACAAGCCTCTCCACGGGGAAATAAAACTCCCGGGTATGGCAGATGCTTTCTACCAGGAACGGGTCGGGCAGCATCTGGCCATTGGTCTGCGGACGATTGACCTGTTGGCGCAAGAAGCCGACGCAGGCACTTTGCATAGCCGCAAACTGCGCAGCTTTGGCGAGCCTCTGTTCCGGTAGGCACAACCCTCCTCTCCCTCAAGGGGAGAGGAGTAATCCACTAAATTCCAACGAAGTTTACAAACTTCACAAGCCCCTTTGGGCTGTCTCATCATGCAATAAAATTCCAAAGTTCACACAAATCACATAGCGTCGCATTTCAAGCTGTATGTGACGAAGTTTACAATGTGCACACAGTCCTTTTGGGCATTTTTCGCCGCGCAAGAAAATTGTAAAGTTCACACAAGTCTCACCCCCCCCTTCATGCGGATTGTGAGGATATATTCAACTGTCAAAGAGCCAGCTGTGACAATGCCACAGCAGGTTACCTGTAGGACAGCAAAATAACCTAAAAACTCAGGAAGATTGACCCAGATCAAAGATATTGTTGCGATGGATCAATGCAGGTCCTTCTGGCTCTCCCTAACCACCATTGGGGACTAAGTAAGAAGGATTTTTCCAATGCGTAAGACAGTGAAATTTTTGGCGCTGGCAGCGGTATCGGGCATGGCTATCAGCTCTGTGCCGGCCTTTGCTGAACAGGGTGACATAATAGTCCGCGTCCGGGCGATCAACGTAATGCCCAGTGAGGAAAGCGGTTCGATTTTGCCCGCCTTTCCCGGTGAGCAGGTGAGCGTGGATAACAGTCCCGCACCGGAAGTTGATATTACCTATATGGCGACCGACAATATCGGTTTCGAGTTGATCGCGGCGACCACCAAGCACAGTGCAAGCGGTGTTTCGGGAACGACCGGCGGTATCGGGCGTCTGGCATCGACCTGGGTGCTGCCGCCAACCCTGACGGCACAATATCATTTTGCGCCTGATGCAGCGATCCGTCCCTATATCGGGGCCGGCATCAACTACACGATGTTCTACAACGAAAATGCTTCGGATGCGCTGGAAGCGGCGGTGGGTGAAACGGATGTCAGCCTGAAAAGCAGCTTCGGTTATGCGCTGCAGGCCGGTTTCGATATTCCCATCAATGATCGATTTACGTTCAATGTTGACGTTAAATATCTTGACGTTGACACCACAGCGACGCTGCGGACAACCGCTGCGGGAGAGCAGCGGGTAAAGATCAATCTTGACCCGATCGTGGTCGGTGTTGGTTTGGGTATCAAGCTATAGCGGTGAACTAGCGTTATAGTTTCGGGAGGGAGATCACGTGAAGATACACGGTCGCCGAGGAGGGACAACTTGGCGGCTTGGTATCTTTGCGTGATCTTTTTTGCAATCGTGATGCTGAACGGAATTGTTTGTCAAAAACGGACGTCATTCCAGCGAAAGCTGGGATCTCCTGTAGGACGCCATTGGCTAAGAAAGCCTAACCCCCAACGCCCAGGGCCATTCCCGCTTCGCGGATCCGTTTGGCCTCTGCGCCGTCATTTTTGAAGGCGGCCAGTCCGTCGGCCAGTGCCTTTTTGGCCTTGGCGGTTTGACCCAGTTGCATGCGGCTGCGCATCAGCATGATCCAGCCATTGGCGTCATTGGGATTGGATTGCAGTCGTTGATCAAGGCCATCCACCATATTCGCGATCATCGCTTCCTGCTGACCGGCGGGCAAGGCAGCAGCTTCCTGCATTTGCTGGCGGCTAGGGCCGGGGATAGCTGCGGTAGCAACTTGCGGACCGTCGGTGGAGATGCCGCCTGTGGGCGCCGCTGGCGTAACCTTTGCGAGCCGCGCGGCCACGTCGATCTTTTCCTTTTCGGCAACCTGTCCGATCACCCGGCGGATATCTGCGGCATAAGGTGCATCTGCCGGCGTGTCTTCAAGCAACGCGAACCAGTCATTAATTGCGCCGCGATGATCGCCGGAAATATCCTTTTGCACGGCCAGGAAATAGCGCGCACGTGGGTCGCTCTTGTCAATGGCCAGCGCCTTTCTAAAAGCATCTGCGGCATCGCCGGGGACTTGCTGCCCGTCGCTGGACATGACCAGCGCCTCACCCAGCATTGACCAATATTCAGCGTTGTCGGGATCAAGCGTTGTTGCGCGTTTCATCGCCGTGGCGGATTCGGCAAATTTCTGGGTTTCGAAATAACTCCAGCCCAGCATACGCCAGCTTTCCGCGTCTTCGGGATCATCCTGAAGCTTTTTTTCAAGGCCAGCTATGACTTCATCAACACTGGGCGCGGCCTGGTTTTCGCCAGCCGCCACCTCGGCGCCTGCGCCGCTGCCTGAACTTTCTGTATCCATGCCGCGATAAACCTGAACACCGACCGCTGCAATGGCCAGGACCGCGGCTGATATCAGAGCAATACGGCTGATGTTGCCGCCCGATTTCTTGCCGGATGCTGCAATTTCTTCTGGCTCGCTCATGTCTAAAACCCGTTTCTCAATTGGTGCGACCCCGTTGATAGCTTCGCATTGTCGTAAACTGTACCGCTTTGACAAGTAATTTGTTTCAGATTTTCGATAGTGACCAAAGCGGTTCAAACTGTGATATTTTCCACTGGCATATCAAAAGCTTTTTGGTAAGATGCTGGTAAGTTAAGTCTTTTGGGGTCGCGCTAGAGCCGGAAAAGTTGCTGCATTGGTCCGTTAAAACGCATGAGGGAGCGTTGGGTCAAAAAGGGCAAAAGGGGGAAGAAGCGCGTGGCGGACAAGTTTCGAGTGGTGATCGTGGGATCAGGACCAGCGGGCATGAGTGCCGCCGGTCGTGCTGCACAATTGAAACTGAAACATGTGCTCTTGGAAAAGACCGACCACCTTTCTGACACCATCTACAAATATCAAAAGGGCAAGCATGTCATGGCGACGCCGAGCCAGCTGGTGCTGCGTTCGGATATGGATTTTGACGCGGGCAAGCGTGAAGCGATCCTGGAAATCTGGGACAAGCAAACCGAAGCTTGTGCGGTCAATGTCCAATATAATGCTGAACCGGTAAAGATCGAAGGCGAAGAAGGCAATTTTACTATCACGTTGAAAAACGGTGATAAAGTAATGGCCGAGACGATTGTTATGGCGATCGGGACGCAGGGTAATCCCAACCTGATGCGCTGCCCGGGTGGTGATAACAAACTGGTGCAATATCAGCTCGATGATCCCGGCGAATATTATGACGAGCATATCACCGTCATCGGTTCCGGAGATGCGGGGATTGAAAATGCGCTCGGTCTCGCGGCTGATGCGGCGCAGAATAATATTGTCACGATCCTCAATCGCTCGCCGGAATTTGCGCGTGCAAAAAAGGCTAACGTAAAGCTGCTGATGGAAGCCGGCGAGCAGGGCAAGGTAGATGTCCGTACCGAGACGACTCCGGCCGAAGTGAAAGATGGCGAGCTGGTACTCGAAACCCGCGATGGTCAGGAAACAATCAAGTGCGACCGGATTATTGCACGCATGGGCTCCGCACCGCCGCGCAAATTTGTCGAGCAATGCGGAATTGAATTTACCAGCGAAGACCGGGAGGCTTATCCCAAGCTGAGCCCGGCTTTCGAAAGCACGAAGAAGGGTATTTATGTCATCGGTGCGCTGGCCGGCTATCCGCTGATCAAGCACTGTATGAACCAGGGCTATGACGTCATTGAATTTATCAACGGCAACAAGGACCTGAAGCCGGCTGATGAGCCAATTCTCGAGAAGAAATTCGCGGGCCTGCCCGGTAGCAAGTCGGTCGATGAATGGCTCGAATTTTTTCGCGAGAAGGTCACTATTCTCAATGACCTGTCACCCTTGCAGATGCGCGAATTCATGCTCGACAGCGAGCCGCGCCGCTATCGTCACGGCGAGGTGGTATTTGAAAAGAATGAACCGGGCTCATCCCTGTTCGCCATTGCCGAGGGTTCGGTTGCGGTGGAGATTAATCCCGATGATCCGTCAATCACGGTTCCGATTGAGGAAGGATCGATCTTCGGCGAGGTCGGCCTGATATCCGGTCGCCGCCGCGGTGCCACCATCAACGCGGCCGAAGACCTGATCGTCGTCGAAATTTCTCGCACGGCGGCGTTGAAATTGCAGGCCTCGGTGCCAGCTGCCAAGCGCGCCATCACGCGTATCTCCACGGAACGCCAGTTGCTGCAGATGTTTGGTTCCGGCCTGACCAAAGACGATATCTCCGAGGTCGTCGAGAGCAGCGAGATCATGAATGTCAGGGCAGGCGAAGCGATTATCGAGGAAGGCAGCGAGGGCAATGACATCTACGTCATTCGCGTCGGATCGATGGTGGTGGAAAAGGAAATTGGCGGCAAGCCGGTGTTCCTGTCCTATCTGCCAGCCGGTTCCTATGTCGGGGAAATGACTCTTATCGCGGGCGGCATGCGGACCGCCACTGTAAAGGCGGCGATCAAGTCGGAAGTCATCAAGATCAACGGCGATGCCTTCAAGAAGGTGCTCGACAAGCATCCCGACCTGATGCGCAAGGCGAAGCAGGAAATGGCTTCCCGTCAGGATATCAATGCCTTTGTCGAGGCCAAGAAAGACAGCTTTTCCGGCGTTGTCGATATGTATTCCGGCGTTGCCAATTTCCTCGTCGACAATGGCATCGGCGAAGCAACCGACGTGTTGCTGATCGACGAGAATCTCTGCGTGGGCTGCGACAATTGCGAGAAAGCCTGCGCCGACAGTCATGAAGGTCTGTCCCGTCTCGACCGTGAAGCGGGCCGGACCTATGCGCATCTGCACGTCCCAACCAGCTGTCGCCACTGCGAGCATCCGCACTGCATGTCCGATTGCCCGCCCGATGCGATCCATCGCGGTCCAGACGGGGAGGTCTTCATCGATGACACTTGCATCGGCTGCGGCAATTGCCAGCGTTATTGCCCCTATGGCGTGATCCGCATGGACAAGGTGCCGCCGAAGAAACCTGGTCTGCTGAGCTGGCTGTTCTTCGGTAGCGGGCCGGGGCCCGGTGAGCCCGACAAGCAATGGGCCGCGGAAAATAGCGATCCCGATGTCGAGAAACCCAAGAAAGCAATCAAATGTGATATGTGCGCCGGTATCAACGGCGGCCCGGCCTGTGTCCGTGCCTGTCCGACCGGTGCCGCGATCCGCGTCGCGCCAGAAGAGTTCCTCACTGTCGCCAAGCTAGAGCAGGAGGACGCGTGATGAGGAGCCTGTTTTCTGATACTTCACACCGTCATCCCAGCGAAAGCTGGGATCTCCTCAAGGAGAGCGGTAAACTTAGGGAGATCCCAGCTTTCGCTGGGATGACGATCGCTATGGGAGGGCATGCATAATGGCCTCTGTTCCAGTTCCCGGCGGCGTCTCGAAAAAGAAAGTCGCCATGCATGACGGCTTTCTCAAACATGCCGGCTATAAATGGCTTAAAATCGCTTCCTTCATCATGTTGGTCTGCATCGTAAGCTATCTCTTTATCGACGTATCTCCGCGCCACAACGGCGGTAGCTGGTATGGCTATACGCTCGGCACAATTGGCGCGGGCCTGATCCTTTGGCTGACCATGCTTGGTGTCCGCAAGAGGGCAATGACCCCGGGCAAATGGTCGCTCAAGGCTTGGACCTCGGCGCATATCTATCTCGGCCTCAGTCTGATTGTCATCGGTACTTTGCATACCGGTTTCCAGTTTGGCTGGAATGTTCATACAGCCGCCTATGCCTTCATGATGATCGTGATCATCTCTGGCATTGTCGGCATCTATTTCTACGCCACCATTCCGCAGGCGCTGTCCAACAATCGCGACGAGATGACCGAGACGCAGATGCTTGAAAGTCTGCGTTCGCTCGACCGGCAATTGCATGAAGCGGCACAACCCCTGTCAGCAGAACATGCAGCGCTTGTGCTGCAATCGCTGGAGCAGGATCCCTTTGGTGGCGGTTTTCTGAAACGGGTATCCGGCAAATATCCCAATTGCGCTACCCGCGCTGCGCAGGCTGATTTGCGGCGGGAACGCGCATATCAGCCTCGCATGGGCGGAGATGATCCGCTCGACAAGGTTGATGCGCTGCTTGAGAAGAAAGAGGCGACGCTCGCGCGCGTCCGCCGCCATCTTCGGCTGAAAGCGCTGCTGCAGGTCTGGCTGTTCATCCATGTGCCGATGACCTTCGCCCTGATCGCGTCACTGTCGGCGCATATCATCAGCGTTTTCTTTTATTGGTAGGCGGGAGATAGCAGCATGACCTTTATCGTTCGCCAGATTGCCGTCACCGCCGATGGCCGCGAGATTATCCGCTCCAATCCGTTCACCGATGCTGAAATCGGGATCGGCCGTAATACGGCAAATGCGATCCATCTGCCTGACCTTGCCGTCAATCCCGACCATGCGGTCATTCGCCAGCTTGAAGACGGGCAGATAGAGATTGAGAGCATTTCAGGCCAGAAATTCTCGGTTGATGGCAGGGATCAGATGTCCGCAACCATTGATCCCGGCGCCGGTGCTGAAATTGGTTTTGGCGGCCATGTCATAGCGGTCAGCCAAGGCGAAGAAGGTGTGACCCTGACCGTCAAACGGGTCGAGGCGCTTTCTGATTCCGCAGAAGAGCGGGAAGAGGGCGCGCTTTATACGCTGAAAGGACTGCTGCCCGGCAAACGGATCAGCGCATGGGGCTTTGTCGGACTTATGCTTGCGGCGTTCCTGATCTGGCCGATCTATACCTGGGCCACTTATCGCGGTGTTGAAGAACGGCCCGAGGGTTTCCACGCTGACACGATGTGGACATCCGGCGCGCTCAGTGACGCGCATCATAGTCTGGAAGGCGATTGTCAGGCCTGCCACGTCGATGCTTTTGTGACGGTGACAGATAAAACCTGTCTCAACTGCCATGAAGATGATGCGCATGATCATGCCAAGAAAGATCGCCTGCTGACCGCCATGGGAGAGCCCGAGGGATTTGAAAAAGTCGGTGCGGCTTTTGCCTCGGCCTTTAACAAGCCACCTGGCAGGTGTGTCGAATGTCACACCGAGCATGAGGGGGCAGGTGCTATGGAACCTACTGCGCAAAAATTCTGCGCAGACTGTCACGAGGGAATGGACGGACGTTTGACCGATACAGAGCTTGAAAATGCGTCGGATTTCGGGATTTCACACCCGCAATTCCGCCCTGCTTTGCTGGTCCAGCCCGGCGGTAAAAATCCACCTCGTAGGCGGGTTTCACTCGATGAGAAGCCGACCGAATATAATGGTCTGAAATTCCCGCATGATGTGCATATGTCAAAAACTGGCGGGGTCGCGCAAATGGGACGGCGGCTGTCGGCGAAATTTGGTTTTGGCGATTCGCTGGTCTGTGCAGACTGCCATACGCCGGATTCGAACGGTGTTCGGTTTGAGCCCGTGGACATGGAAGAAGATTGCGCGATGTGCCACAGTCTTGCTTTTGAAGAGATTGGCAGCACGGTCCGTACTTTGCGGCACGGCGAGCCCGATATGGTGCGCGCTGACCTGCGCGCTTATTATCGGTCCACTGGTCCTTCGCGGCCAATTAATCTTGGCGGTATGAAGCGGCGGCGTCCGGGTGCAGAAAATGACAACAGGGTGGCAAGCGATTATGCGCGTGCTGTCCAGTTCAGGCCAAGCCGCGCAAATCTGGCGATCCAGCAGGTATTTTCACGCGGTGGTGCCTGTTTCGATTGCCATGGCGTGACGCCGCCGACGGCGCGCGGACGGGTTGACTATGGTATCAAACCGGTAACGCAGACTGATCGTTATATGCACAAGGGCTGGTTCAGCCATGAAGCGCATAATGACGAGGATTGCACCTCCTGCCATGCAGCGACGACATCAGACAACGCGCGCGACCTGCTGTTGCCCGGCATCAAAACCTGTCGTGAATGTCATGGCGGCGAGTTCCAGAAAAGCTCCGATGTTCCTTCGAGCTGCGCCATGTGTCATGATTACCATGCCGATGACGGCGCGCCCTGGCTGATCAAGGAGCAGCAGAAGGACAAGCGGAAAAAGCCTGACAAGATGGCGAATGATAATGAGGCGCTTAAGCCTTCCGACAAGCTGACAGTTAAGATAAGAAAGCAGAAAATTGCCAGTCGTTAGCGGCGACATAACAGAGAGGAAGCGCCCATGATCTTGGCGCAGGTAACGGATATCCATCTCGGTTTTGACCCGGATAATCCGTCGGAATTTAACCGCAAGCGCCTTGATCAGGCGCTCAAGGTCCTGTGCGAGATGACGCCGCGACCTGACGCTCTGCTCGCTACGGGCGACTTGGTCGATCGCGGTGATCAGGATAGTTACATGCGGCTGGAGCAGGCTTTTTCCGACTTGCCGTTTCCTGTCTATATGTGCCTGGGCAACCATGATCTGCGGGCACCATTTCAGAAACAGTTTCCCGATGTGCCCTCGGCAGATGGCTTTGTCCAATATGAGATTGACGATGGCCCGCTGCGCCTGCTGTTTCTGGATACGCTGGAAGAGGGGCGTCACGGGGGTGCCTTTTGCGAAGTTCGGGCGCGATGGTTGTCTGAAAAACTTGCCGAAAAACAGGACAAACCGACTTTGCTCATCATGCATCATCCTCCTGTGGAATCGGGTATTGCATGGATGAATACCGATCCGCGCGAGCCATGGGTGTCGGTGCTGGCCGAAACGATTGCAGGGCATGACCAGATCAAGGGTATGATTACTGGCCACCTGCACCGGAATATTTCAACGTCTTTTGAAGGCACAAACCTCTCGATTTGTGCGTCCACTGCACCGCAAGTCGCGTTTGACCTGGAACCGATTGATCCTGAAAACCCTGATGGCCGCAATATGATTGTAGCGGACCCGCCGGCCATTGCACTGCACTGGTGGAATGGCAAACAGCTCGTCAGTCATTTCGAGACGGCCGAAGAGCATGTGATGCTCGCCCGCTATGACGAGAATCTGCAGCCACTGGTGCGAGCCTTGCTTGCTGAGCGACCTGATTAGAGACATCGCTTCGATAAAGTTCCTCTTTTGCCATGCCAAATTGTCCGCGCTTGTCGCCATTGACAACGCGGACTATGGAAGGTCGCATGAATATAGTGAATGAAACGCTCGACCTGATCGGTAACACTCCGCTCGTTCATCTTGCTGGCCCCAGCGCGGAGGCAGGATGCGACATCTACGGCAAATGCGAATTCGCCAATCCTGGCGCGTCGGTAAAAGACCGTGCTGCTTTGTTCATCGTGCAGGATGCCGAGGAACGCGGGTTGCTCAAACCCGGCGGCATGATCGTCGAAGGGACGGCCGGTAATACCGGGATCGGTATTGCGCTCGTCGCCAATGCCAAAGGTTACAAGACCACCATTGTCATGCCGGAGACGCAAAGCCGGGAAAAAATGGATACACTGCGCGCCTTGGGAGCCAGGTTGGTTCTGGTTCCTGCGGCGCCCTATGCCAATCCGGGGCATTTTGTTCATACCAGCCGCCGCCTGGCCGAAGAAACAGAAGGTGCGGTTTGGGCAAACCAGTTTGACAATGTCGCCAACCGCCGTGCGCATATTGAAACGACTGCGGAAGAAATCTGGGAACAGCTTGATGGCAAGGTCGATGGCTTTGTTTGCGCAGCGGGGACCGGCGGGACGATCGCTGGTGTCGGCATGGGCCTGAAAGCCAAGAATGAAAAAGTGAAGATCGGATTGGCTGATCCTCATGGCGCGGCCCTGTACAACTATTATGCCCATGGTGAATTGAAATCCGAAGGCAGCAGTGTTGCAGAAGGGATTGGACAGGGACGGATTACAGGCAATCTGGAAGACGCGCCGATTGATACGCAATATCGGATCAGTGATGAAGAAGGGATGAAATGGGTCGAGCGCCTGTTGCAGGAAGAAGGACTATGCCTCGGTCTCTCATCCGGGATTAATGTAGCTGGTGCTATTGCTCTTGGCAAAGAGCTTGGTCCTGGAAGCAAGGTCGCCACGATATTGTGCGACACCGGTTTTCGCTATCTGTCCTCGCTCTACAATGCCGATTGGTTAAGAGAGAAAGGGTTGCCGGTTTTCCCGTGGCTTGAAGACGATGATTGAGGAACAAAAAGATACTGGTAACCGACAAGATACCGTTCAGCGTATCCAGGTGGGTGTTGTAGGTTTGGTGGCTGTTCTTTTGCTCGTCAGCGTCGCCAATTTTGTGTTACAGCGCGCCAGTGATGAACAATCCGCAATAGAGGAAATTCAAGCTGAAGCGGCCGATAGGTCAAGGGAAATGGTTCAGGAAGTTGCACCTGTACCGACACCTGCGCCGGCCGAACCACTGGCGGAACTGGGTATTACCCCGGCGCCCGTGCCGGAAGATGAAGTAGTCCAGCCAGTGCCGACCGTACCGGGTTCCCGGGCACAGGTCGTTCCTGATCTGGAACCAGACCCCAAACTGGAAGCGCCGATGGACCAGGAGCGATAATCATTGGTGCGGAAAGCTGCTTTGTGCTTGGCCCTTGCGGTGATCATGGGGGTGTTTTCGCAGTGTAGTCCGGCAGCCACGAATTTGCAGAATGAGGATTCGGCCCCCGCCAAAATTCAGTTGATGACCAGTCTTCCGATTGTCTGGGGCGAGGGCGCTTCGATGGAGAGCATCGTTTCCGGGGAGACATCCCCGGCTCCCATTTATGCGCATTGGCAGCGGTACCATGACATTAGTGCGGTGGACAGTTTTGCGGGACTGGAAAACTCCGATGCCGATTTGATCTTGCTGGCCCAGCCCCCGGCGATGGACCCGGCCGATATCGCCGCAGTTGACGCTTGGGTGCGGGCAGGCGGCAAGGCAATTATCCTGACCGATCCGATGCTGGTATGGCACACGGAATTTCCCATTGGTGACAATCGCAGACCACTGGCGTCTGGTTTACTGTCTCCTTTACTGGGGCACTGGGGTTTAGAATTGCTGGCACCTGATGGCGAAGGAGCGGGCGGCGTAGAGCTGGAATTCTCCAGTGCCAAGATCTCAACTGTAGGTATCGGGACTTTCAAAGCCGCGGCAGAGCGTGAAGACAGTCATGCCGACTGTGCGTTCAGCACCGGCAATGTGATGGCACGCTGTTCCGTCGGCAAGGGGGCAGTGATTATCGTCGCTGACGCTGATTTTCTGAATGATGCTCTATGGTCAAATCAGGCCGGGAAAGACACAGGCGATGCTCGGGAATTGACGGACAGTTTGATCGCTGATTTGCAAAAATAGACTCGATTCTGGCTTCGCACCTGCTCTGAAGTCCATTTATTTGCCGTGTTTCCAACAACTAATCCGAGTTTTGGTGACGTCTACCGAAAGGAGTGTAAAATAAAAGTCAATTAAATCAAATAGATAGAGAAAATACTCCGTAAATTCCCGCAAAATCCCGTAAAATCCCCTTCCATCCCTAGCTCTCCCCTGTTAACCCTGTTCCGTTATCGGGGTAAATTTCCTGTCCGGAATTCTGGTTTTTCGGGAGTGGTTCGTTGCGCGCTTCTCCACACGGGAAAGATTTGCCTTTCGATAGTGTTGAGGGATTGAGGCTGTGTCAGGCAATTACGCTTATTCAGGATCGGGAATTTCCGCGATAGACGATAAAGGTCGTCTGTCCGTTCCTGCATTCCTGCGTAAAGACCTGATTGCCAGTAGCGACGGCCGCGTTCTGTGCCTTGGCAAACATGAAAAATGGGATTGCCTGGTCGGTTTTGGCCTCAGCCGCAAAATCGACATGCTCGCGGAAATCGACAAGGAAGAAGAAATCGCCATCGCGCGTTCTGAACCTTATGACCGTGATGCCGCTGGCGCTCGTAAATTCTCGACCCTGCAGGAGCTCAGCTTTGACGCGAGTGGCCGTTTTGTTCTACCGCCTATGTTGCAAGCGATTGGCGGCCTGAAAGACAATGTTCTCTTTCACGGTATCGGCAAGACATTTTGCCTTTGGGCGCCACAGGCACTGCTCGACACAACCAACGACGTGCCAGTGGACAAGCGTCTGGTGGAATTTCATCTCAGCGAATTGGGGAAAAAGAAATGACCCCAAATGAAGCGATGCCCCAGACCAAACCTCATATTCCCGTCCTGCTTGACGAAGTCATCGATGCGCTCGCCATTACCCCGGGCGAAACGCATGTCGATGGCACGTTCGGTGCCGGTGGATACAGCATGGCGATGATCGCTGCCGGCGCTAAAGTACATGGCTTTGATCAGGATCCTGATGCTATTGCTGGCGGAGCAGCATTGGTCGAAGCCTCCGACGGCCAGCTGGTTTTGCACCATGGCTATTATTCGCAAATGGCGGATGTCTTGGAAGGCGAAGATGTTGACGGCGTCACGCTGGACATCGGTGTCTCGTCAATGCAGCTGGATCAGGCGGAGCGTGGATTTTCTTTCCAGAAGGACGGTCCACTCGACATGCGTATGTCGCAAGATGGCCCCAGCGCTGCAGACTTTTTGAACGAAGCGGATGAAGAAGAGATTGCCGATGTCATCTATCGCTATGGTGAAGAACGGCGTTCGCGGAAAATTGCCAAGGCGATAGTCAATGCGCGCCCGCTAACCCGCACTTCCGAACTGGCTAGTGTCGTTCGCAAAGCTCTGGGGCAAAAGCCTGGCGACAAGAAAGATCCGGCAACCCGGACCTTTCAGGCCATTCGCATCCATATCAATCGAGAGCTTGGTGAACTGGAAGATGGTTTGGTCGCTGCGGAGCGACTGCTGAAACCAGGTGGCCGTCTTGCCATCGTGACCTTTCACAGCCTTGAAGATCGTATCGTCAAAAATTTCCTGCGTGATCGCAGCGGCCAAAAATCCGCTGGTTCACGCCATCTACCTCAAGTTTCCGAAACACGGCCGGCACCCACCTTTCATAAACCAGCCAAACTGGTGCGTCCGGCCGGGGCGGAGCAGGTCTCTAATCCCCGAGCCCGCTCCGCCACCCTCAGATCAGCGGTGCGTTCCGATGCGCCAAGTCATGCGAAGATAGGAGGCGTGCAATGAAACTGGCAGTGAAACGTCTTGAAGGTATCGGGTGGCTGGCGCTGGTTTTTCTCGTCGCGATCCTGCTCTATCCCTTGTCTCTCAGCGTCGCCACTTTACGCAGTGATCTTGCGCGGACCGATAGCAAGATTGTGTCGGTCAAAAAAGAGATCCGCTATCTAGAAACAGAGTTCAGCGCGCGGGCCAATTTGCGGCAGCTGGAGCACTGGAACAAACTCGAATATGGTTATGTATCTCCCAACGCCTCGCAATATCTGGATGGAGAGCGGGCGCTCGCCAATCTGGGTGGCAAGGATTTGCGCAAGCCTGTTAAAGTGGCTGTCATCAGCACCATGGACAAGGTTCCGCCAGCGGGCATAATCGGTTCGGTCTTTCCAACGGCATCAGCCAAGGTGCGCGATAGTGAGAGCAATGATGCGTCGCCCGTCGCGATAAACGGAGAAGATGACAATATCGGAGAAGAACCCACAGCGGCTGAATTGCGCGAAACGAAAACCGCGCGCGTCGCTGATATGGAGGACAAGCTGCTCGATGACGGGTTGATCAAACAGCTCGCGGCAAGGGCGGATACCGAACAAGCGGGGAGCCGCGCTCAATGACCACTCTTCTGGCAAGCAGCAGAAAGATGCAGTTTTCCGGGAAGAGTAAGGAGGTAGCAGCCAGCGCCCACTTTCGCTTGATGGTGTTGCTGCTGGTGTTTCTGGCGATTTTCACGATCGTTGTCGGGCGACTGATAAGCTTCAGCATATTGGAAGATGCCAAGCCGACACGCATGTCGAGCTCTGCTTTTGTTCCGGCGCGCGGTGATATTGTGGATCGCAACGGTGTTCCGTTGGCTCGTACGATGAAGGGCTATGCTATCCGCGTGGTGCCAGAACGGGTGTTGGGCGACAAGGAGTTGCTGGCGCGCCAACTGGCCGATCTGTTTCCTGATACGACAGCGGCAGAATTTCTTTCCAAGCTAAACGGCTCTCGGCCGACTTACCTTCGCCGCCGGGCTTTGCCCAATGAGGTTCGGCAGGTCCATGCACTCGGTGAGATCGGCATAGAATTTCCACGAGAGAATGAACGGCTTTATCCGCAGCGCGATTTGGCAGCCCATGTTTTGGGTTATGTGAATGCCGATAGCGAAGGCGTGATGGGCATGGAACGTGTACTCAATGACCGCCTGAAGGACAAAAGTCTTCGCGGGAAACCGGCCGTGCTATCGATTGATAGCCGGGTTCAGGCGGCACTCGAAAGCGAATTAATGGTCGCGATGACGGCTCACGAAGCGCGCGGTGCCGCCGGTATCATCCTTGATGTCCATACCGGTGAAGTAATGGCGCTTGCATCGTTGCCGGTATTTGATCCGAACAAGATCCGCAAAGAGACGATGAAATATCAGATCAACGAAGTCACGCAGAGCGTGTTTGAACTGGGATCGACTTTCAAACCACTGACGGTTGCTGCTGCGCTTGATGCCGGAACGGTTACCGATCTGGCTGTGCGTTATAATGCTACAGAACCGATTAAGGTTGCCGGCTTTACGATCAAGGATGATCATGGCCAAAACCGCTATCTCAACGTCCCGGAAACGCTGGTACACAGTTCCAATATTGTCACCGCGCGGCTCGCGGACAATCTTGGCAAGGAAGGCATGGAGCATATGATCCGGCGGCTCGGCTTTGACGAGCGGCCGCATATCGAACTGGCGGAGCGTGGCAGGCCGCTTTGGCCGCAAAGCTGGGGCCGTGTGACCAATATGACAGTGGCTTATGGTCACGGCATTGCCGTAACCCCGCTTCATTTGGCAAGCGCTTATGCTGCTTTGGTCAATGGCGGCATCTGGCGTCCGGCAACGCTGCTTAAGGTGGAGTCTGGCGAAGAGGCGGAAGGGCGCCGCGTGTTCAAGGCGGCAACCAGCGCCCGGATGCGCCAGCTGCTGCGGATGATTGTGTCCAACGGAACGGGGCGCAAGGCGGATGCACCCGGTTATCGCATTGGCGGCAAAACAGGTTCGGCAGAGAAGCCCGCAGATGGTGGCTATAACAAGACGTCGCTTGTTTCGACATTTGCCGCCGCCTTCCCGATGGACAACCCGCGCTATGTTATGATCGCTATGCTGGACGAACCCAAGGGTAATGCGGAAACCAGCTTTCAGCGGACCGCCGGCTGGACAGCGGCGCCGGTTGTGCGCAAGGTTGTACCCCGGGTCGGACCAATGCTGGGCGTCGTCCCGGATGAGCATCGCGATGTTGATGTATCGGAGCTAACACCGCTTCTCTGGTCGCCGAAAGGATAGGCGATGAAATTATCTGCTCTTATCGCCGGGCTGAATGACGCGGCATTGGAAAGCGAAGAAGGTGAGGCTCATGTCACCGGTTTTGCGATTGACCATCGCAAGATCGCGTCGGGAAATATATTCGGGGCCTTTCAAGGCACCAGGGTCAACGGTGAGGATTTTATCGAAGATGCAGTCTCTGCCGGTGCGCTAGCCATTGTGGCGCATCCTGATGCTGAGGTTGAAGGCGCTGTCCATATTGCTGCCGAAGAACCGCGACGTGTTTTTGCATTGATCGCGGCCCGTTACTTTACCCCGACACCGCAATATGTTGCAGCAGTTACCGGCACGAATGGCAAGACATCTACTGCGGAAATGACCCGTCAGTTATGGCGTATGGCCGGTTTGAACAGCGCGTCGATCGGCACGCTGGGGGTCACGACAGCAGATGAACAGGTCAAGACCGGGCTCACGACACCCGACATCGTAACTTTTCTGTCCAACATGTCTGGCCTGGCCCGCGAGGGCGTTAGCCATGCGATATTCGAAGCGTCCAGTCATGGCCTTTCCCAATATCGCACCGAAGGTTTGCCTGTGCATGTCGGTGTGTTCACCAATCTTAGCCGCGATCATCTAGACTATCATGGTGATATGGATAGCTATTTCGAAGCCAAGATGCGGTTGTTTGATGAGGTAGTGGAGGACGCTGGTACTGCGGTTATTTGGGCGGATGATGAGTGGTCGGGTCCGGTTATCAAGCGTGCTATGGATCGCGGACTGTCTCTCTTTACCGTTGGCGAACAAGGTACATCACTGCGCCTGTTGTCACGCACGCCAACCCAATTGGGCCAGGTGTTGATGGTCAAGGCGCAGGGAAATACTCACCGGATATCGCTGCCGCTGATTGGTGCCTATCAAGCGGCTAATGTGCTTTGTGCTGCAGGCGTTATTCTGTCCACCGGTGGAGCACTGGACGATGTGATTGACCATCTCCAGCGGGTGCAGCCGGTGCGTGGCCGGCTGGAACGCGCTGTCATTACAAAAATCGGTGCGCCTGTTTACGTTGATTACGCTCACACGCCTGATGGTTTGCGTGCCGCAATTGATGCACTGCGGCCCCATGTCAAAGGGAAGTTGATTACGATCTTCGGGGCTGGTGGTGACCGAGACAAAGGGAAACGGCCTGAAATGGGCGAGGTGGCAGCGGAACTGTCCGATATTGCCATCGTGACTGATGATAATCCGCGTGGTGAGGATCCTGCCGCCATCCGGGCTGATATCATGGCGGGTGCACCGGGTGCCCAGGAAGTTGGCGACCGTCGTGCGGCCATTGCCCATGCCATTGGTCTGGCGGGAGCGGATGATATCATATTGTTGGCAGGCAAGGGGCACGAGCAGGGTCAAATCATTGGGGATCGCGTCATTCCTTTTGACGATGTCGAGGTTGCCCGGGAATGTGCCCGCGAAGACAGCAATGAAGGCAATGGCGCTTCGCAACCGGAGGCGACCGCATGACTGCCTTATGGACATCTTCTGCTATTGCCGAAGCGATCGGCGGACAGGCTAGCGCTGATTTTGAAGTCAACGGCGTGGCCTTTGATTCCCGCGAAATCGGTTCCGGCGATCTGTTCTTTGCGCTGAAAGGCGAGCGGAGCGATGGGCATCTTTATGTTGACGATATCTATGCGGCTGGCGGAGCAGGTGCGGTCGTCAGCCAGCCGGTCGACGGCCCTCACATATTGGTGCCGGACACCACAAAGGCGCTGAACGATCTGGCTATCGCATCGCGGGCCCGCACAGATGCGAAGATTATTGGAGTTACGGGGTCGGTAGGCAAGACCGGCACCAAAGAAGCACTTTTTGCAGCCTTGAACCGTGCGTCCATGGGAAAGTCCCATCGGTCGGTGAAAAGCTACAATAACCATGTTGGCGTTCCGCTGAGCCTGTCGCGTATGCCGGCGGGATGCCAATATGGAATTTTTGAAATGGGTATGAACCATGCGGGTGAACTGTCGCAGCTCACTCGGCTGGTGCGGCCGGATGTTGCGATCATCACCGCGATTGCACCGGCCCATATCGGTCATTTTTCCGGTGTTGAAGCGATAGCCGATGCCAAGGCCGAAATTCTCCAGGGCCTAACTCATGAGGGGACTGCTGTCATTCCCCGCGACAGCGATCATTTTCAGCGGCTTCATAAAGCTGCCCTGCGTTGCACCAAAAAGATCGTGACTTTCGGCTTTGATGAACAGGCCGATGTGCGCGCTATAGATGTTGTCCCGGCCCAAGGCAGTGGTTCGCTGGTAACGGCCAGTTTTAGCGACGATGGCGACGGGGACCGCAGCCTGTGCTTCACCGTTGCAGAGCCGGGCAAGCACTGGGTGTCCAATGCGCTGGCCATATTGGCAGCGGTGCGTGCAGTTGGAGGTGATTTGGCGGCGGCGGGTCTGGCGCTGGCAGAGCTACAAGGGCTCGACGGTCGCGGCAGACGTCATCAGATTGAACTTAAAGGCGGCGGGCGAGCGCTGTTGATTGACGAGAGTTACAACGCGAATCCCGTGTCAATGAAAGCCACTTTGGGGCAGTTGGCGCGCGAAAATTGTCGTGGCAAAAAAATCGTCATTCTGGGCGCAATGGGCGAGTTGGGAGACAAGGCGCAGGCTTATCACGAGGCGCTGGCGGAGGACATCATCGCCTCTGGTGCACAGGCCATCATACTGGTTGGCGACGAGATGGCCCATACGCAAGCTCGGTTGGAACAATTATCGTCGGAAAAACTTGATCACGCTCTCAAAATATCTCATGTCGCGGGTTCTTCGGAAGCGCTGGCTGCTGTCGCAGGGGAAATCAGCGACGAAGACATCCTTCTTATCAAGGGATCAAATTATCTGGGGCTTTCCAAGGTCGTATCGGCTTTGGTGAGCGAGGAGTTTTAATGTTTTATCTATTGGCACAATGGCTTGAATTTGAAGGCATATTAAATGTCTTTCGCTATTTGAGTTTCCGTTCAGGCGCAGCGGTTGCAACCGCACTGTTCATTGGCATGTTGATTGGACCAAGATTTATCAACATGCTGCGGATGAAACAGGGCAAGGGTCAGCCTATCCGTGAGGACGGGCCGATTACTCACTTGAAAAAAGCAGGCACGCCGACCATGGGCGGCCTCATGATTTTGCTTTCAGTGGTTATCTCCACTTTGCTTTGGATGGATCTGAGTAATATTTTTGTCTGGGTCTGCATCTTCGTGACGCTGGGTTTTGGAGCGATAGGCTTCATGGATGACTACGACAAAGTGAGCAAAGCCAGCCACAAAGGTGTTCCCGGGCGTGTCCGGTTGTTGATGGAATTTGTCGTTGCCGGTTTTGCAACGTGGATCATTGTCCAACAGGTTGGCACCAATCTCTATGTTCCGTTTTTCAACGATGTGCAGGTCAATCTCGGGTGGTTCTATTTCCCCTTTGCCATGTTTGTCATCGTCGGCTCGGGCAACGCGGTGAATCTGACTGATGGGCTTGATGGTCTGGCGACAATGCCGGTGGCGATCGCAAGTGCGACCTTTTTGATTCTCGTATACATGTCGGGCAACGCGGTATTCTCGGAATATCTCGGTATTCCTTTTGTAGCGGGTGCGGGTGAGCTCGCCATTTTCTGTGCCTGTATCATAGGCGCCTGTCTGGCCTTTCTCTGGTTTAACGCACCGCCAGCTGCCGTGTTTATGGGCGATACCGGCAGCCTCGCTCTAGGCGGGGCATTGGGCGCTATTGCTGTTTCGATCCATCATGAAATTGTCCTCGCCATTGTTGGCGGGCTTTTTGTGCTCGAGGCGGTCTCAGTGATCGTTCAGGTCTTCTTCTTCAAACGGACCGGCAAGCGGGTTTTCCGCATGGCGCCGATCCATCACCATTTCGAACAGCTTGGCTGGTCTGAGTCCACAGTCGTGATCCGTTTCTGGATCATCAGCCTGGTTCTGGCGCTTGCCGGCCTTGCAACACTCAAACTCAGATGATGCGTTCGTCCGCCTTTGCCAACAAAAGCTATGCCATTTTGGGCCTGGCGCGATCCGGCATGGCGACACTTGATGCACTGCATGCGAGCGGTGCAAGAATATTGGCTTGGGATGCGCGCGAAGATCTGCGCAAAGCGGCGAATGACAAGGCGATAATCGCTGATCCCATGGAAGCAGACCTTAGTGATTATGACGCGATTGTCGTGTCACCTGGAGTGCCGCTGAACACGCATCCGATCCGTGATAAGGCCGCCGACGACGGCGTGCAGATCATCGGAGATATCGAGTTGTTCGCGCAGGCGCGGCGGTCTTTGCCGCCGCATCGCGTGGTCGGAATTACTGGCACGAATGGTAAGTCCACAACCACGGCGCTGTTGCATCATATCATCCAAAGTGCGGCGTTGCCGACCCATATGGGCGGGAATATCGGTTTGCCGATTCTGTCACAGGAACCGCTGGCAGCAGGCGGCGTCTATGTACTGGAACTGTCCAGTTATCAGATTGATCTGACACACAACCTGGATTGCGATGTAGCGATGCTTCTGAACATAAGCCCGGACCATCTTGATCGCTATGACAGCTATGATGCTTATGCCGCGGCGAAAGTGCGCCTGTTTGACATGATGAGCCCAGACCATGTCGCGATTTTCGGCAGCAAGGATGAAAAGACTCAGCTTGCCTTGGAATTTATCCGTGCGGAAGGCCGGGTGAAAAATATCATGGATAGCAGCGATTTTTTCCTGGAAGGACAGGAGAATTGGCCATCCTTACAGGGACCGCATAATCTGGAAAATGCGGTCGCCGCAGTAGTTGCCGCAGAAGTGCTGGGCATCAAGGAACATCAATGGCGTCCGGCATTGGCAAGTTTTAAAGGTTTGCCGCACCGGATGGAGCGGATGGCCGAGGCAGGCGGTGTCTTGTTTGTGAATGACAGCAAGGCAACCAACCCGGCCTCCACCGGCCCGGCCCTTGGTGCCTATCCCAAAATCCACTGGATCGTCGGGGGATTGCCCAAGAGCAATAATCTTGAAGAGTGTGAACCCTATTTTGCTAACGTGGTCCAGGCTTACACAATTGGTGATGCCGGACAGATGTTCGGTGAATTGCTTGCCCCGCATATGCCCGTTGATCCTTGCGAGATGATCCTGACCGCAGTGCAGCATGCAGCCGCCAACGCCAAACCGGGGGAAGTGGTTTTGCTATCACCGGCCTGTGCCTCATTCGACCAGTTCAAGGATTTTGAAGCGCGCGGCGAATGTTTCCGCAACGCGGTAGAGAGTGTCATCGAAAATAATCTAATCGGAACAGCGACTGGGGGCAGTATAGAATGACCGATGGAACAACCTCCAAGGGTCCGTTGCCGGAAATTGCGGCAGGCCTGAAAAAGAAACGTTTCCAACTGGAATCGCGTCTGGGGCGCAGCGACCGTTCGCCATTGGCAATCTGGTTCTGGGAACTGGACCGGGTTTTGCTGGCCTTGATGTTGACGTTGATTGCTATTGGCCTGATCGCCGTCGCGGCTGCATCGCCGGTATCTGCGTTGAAGCACAGCACCGCAGCGGTTTCGCTTGATCCGCTTTATTATTTCTATCGCCAGCTTGGCTGGGTGATTGTCGGCATTCCGATTATGCTGGTTGTTTCAATGCTGCCGAAGGAACAGGCGCGGCGCTTTGCGATTATCGCGGCCGTGGCCGCCTTTGCCCTGCTGTTTCTGGTTCCGATTTTTGGTAAGACGGTTAACGGAGCGCAGCGCTGGATCGGCTATGGTTTCGCCACGATCCAGCCGGGAGAGTTTCTCAAACCCTTTTATGCCGTTTCGCTGGCCTGGTTGCTTTCCTTGCGGGTCAAGGATCCTTCGCTTCCAGTAATATCGCTGTCTTTCGTACTGACCGGGGTGATTGCTCTGCTCTTGATGATGCAGCCAAATCTTGGCCAAACGCTGATTTTTTGCGGCATCTGGTTTGTGTTGATGATGATTTCCGGCCTCTCGGCGCGTCTGATTGCGGCGATCAGTATGGGCGGGATCGGCGGACTGGTCGGGGCCTATTTTCTCTATCCGGTGGCGACCCAGCGGATCAATACCTGGCTGTTCGGGGGCGATGAATTTGATCAGGTGATGCTCGCGCACAAGGCGCTCACCGGTGGCGGCCTGCTAGGCACAGGCCCCGGTCTTGGCACTGCGAAGTTCAAACTGCCCGAAGCGCATACCGATTATATTTTCTCCGTCATTGGCGAGGAATTCGGGCTGCTCGCCTGCGTTGCCATTGCGCTGGTCTATCTTGCCATTATTGTACGCGTGTTCCTGCGCCTGCTGGATGAAGAGGATAATTTTATCATCCTCGCCGTTGCCGGTCTGACCGCGCAATTTGGTGGACAGGCATTGATCAACATGGCGGTGAACCTGCAGCTCTTTCCTTCCAAGGGCATGACTTTGCCGCTAATCAGCTATGGCGGCTCTTCGTTCCTCGCCCTGTCGCTCGGCGTCGGACTGTTGCTGGCATTCACGCGCAGAAACCCCTATTTAGATCGCTCACTTTATGTCACAAATGGGATGGTGACCAAATGAGTTTTACGAAACATTATGTCCTCGCCGCCGGCGGTACAGGCGGCCACATGATTCCGGCTTATGCATTGGGCAAGGAACTGGTGCAGCGCGGGCACCGTGTTGCCCTGATCACAGACGAGCGCGGCGAGAAAATTCCCGGTATGGTTGATGACGGACAGGTGCATGTGCTGCCCGCCGGTCGGATAACCAAGGACCCGCGCGGTTGGCTATCGGGCGCACGCGCGATCCTGAAGGGTCGCAAGATGGCGATGCAGCTTTATGATACTTTTGAGCCGTCCGCCGTTATCGGCTTTGGCGGCTATCCGGCCTTTCCGGCGCTGTTGGCGGCAAATCGCAAGAATATCCCCACGATCATCCATGAACAAAATGCTGTGCTGGGACGGGTCAATCGGTTGGCAGCGCGCTCGGTTAATGCGATTGCCACGTCCTATCCCGATATCCTGAAGCTGAAACCGAAATATGAGGAAAAGGTCCATCTGGTCGGGAACCCGGTACGTGAAGAGGTTATCGCGCTGCGCGAGGAGCCCTATCCGCCGCTGACGGAGGAGGGCATTTTCCGCGTGCTGGTCACCGGTGGCAGTCAGGGGGCGACCATTCTTTCGGATGTCGTGCCGGATGGACTGGCTCTGTTGCCGATGCATCTGCGCCGCCGGCTGCAGGTTACCCAGCAATGCCGCGAGCAGGATATAGAGCGGGTCCGCGAAAAATATGCCGAGCATGATATTCCGGCTGAACTGGCTACTTATCTGCCAGACCTGCCGCAGCGCCTTGGTTGGTCGCATCTGGTGATCGGACGGGCAGGGGCGTCGACCATCGCCGAGCTAACAACGGCAGGACGTCCGGCGATCCTTATCCCGCTGCCGATTGCGACAGATGACCATCAGACCCAGAATGTTCGCGAAATGGTGGCCGCTGGCGGTGCGCGATCCATAGCACAGCCGCAATTCACTGCGAAAGAACTGGCCAAGCAGATGCAGAAAATGGCCCTTGGCCCGGATGCACTTCAAAATGCGGCGCGTTTTGCCCGGAAATGCGGTCGGCCCGATGCGGTCAGTGATCTGGCTGATCTGGTTGAAAGTATTGGAACATCGCCGCTTTCCAAAACGCTGAAGGTGAAGAGGGAAAAACTCCAGCTGGCTCCTAATCCGGGTCCAGCACTTGCAAGGGACAATCTCGCGAAAGAAAGCATGCGATGAAGGGTGTCGGTACAGATATTGGCACGATCCACTTTGTCGGTATAGGCGGCATCGGCATGTCCGGCATTGCCGAGGTCATGCATAATCTTGGCTATCAGGTGCAGGGCTCTGACATAGCCGAAAGCTATATCGTCGAAGGGCTGCGCTCCAAGGGCATCAAGGTTATGATCGGCCAGAATGGCGATAACGTCGTCGGGACGGCCGTGGTAGTCACTTCAACCGCCGTGAAACGCGGCAATCCCGAAGTCGAAAAAGCACTTGAAGACCGTATCCCCTTGGTCCGGCGTGCGGAAATGCTGGCTGAACTGATGCGGCTGAAGCGAACCATCGCGATTGCGGGCACCCATGGCAAGACCACGACAACCTCAATGGTCGCGGCGATGCTGGATGCAGGCGGGATTGATCCGACCGTGATCAATGGCGGTATCATCAACAGCTATGGCTCCAATGCGCGTCTGGGTGACAGCGAATGGATGGTGGTCGAAGCGGATGAAAGCGACGGCAGCTTCCTGCGTCTCGATGGCACGATTGCGGTGGTCACCAATATCGATCCCGAACATCTCGATCATTATGGCAGTTTTGACAAGATCAAGGATAGCTTCGTCGAATTTATCGAGAATGTGCCCTTTTATGGTGCCGCGATCCTCTGTCTAGATCATCCCGAAGTACAGGCGATCCTGCCACGCATTCGTGACCGGCGGCTGATCACCTATGGTTTTTCGGCTCAGGCAGACGTGAAGGGCATCAATGTCACGCCAATACCCGGTGGTAACCGCTTTGATGTGGCCATTCGCGACCGCGATGGTGAGACGCGGACGATTGAAGGCATCACACTGCCCATGCCGGGGCGTCACAATGTCGAGAATGCGATCGCAGCGGTCGCAGTCGGCCTCGAAATGGGCATGAGCGATGAACAGATTGCCAGCGGCTTTGACCATTTTGGCGGCGTCAAACGGCGTTTTACCAAAGTGGGCGAAGTGGACGGCGTATCGATCATCGACGATTACGGTCATCACCCGGTCGAAATCCGCGCCGTGCTTTCCGCAGCTCGCGAAGGCGCAGAGGGTCGCGTCATTGCGGTGGTCCAGCCGCATCGCTTCACCCGGCTGCGCGATCATATGGAGGATTTTCAGCAAGCGTTTAATGACGCTGACATGGTCTATGTCACGCCGGTTTTCGTTGCCGGTGAAGAACCGATTGAAGGCGTGGATAGCGAAGCCCTTGCCGCCGGACTGCGCAAACGCGGACATAGGGTTGCCGAAACCGTTGCAGATGAAGCGGATTTGACGGCGCGGCTTGCCGAGGTGGCGGAAGACAAGGACATGATTGTCTGCCTCGGCGCCGGAGATATTACCAAATGGGCTGCAGGATTGGCCGATGGTATGAAAGCAGCAAGATCATGACGGTCGTGACAGCCCTTCCCGAAACCCGTGGCAAGCTGACGGCCGAAGCGCCGCTGGCACCGCTAGTCTGGTTCAAAAGCGGCGGTCCCGCTGAGTGGTTGTTCGCACCCAAAGATGTGGAAGACTTGCAGCAATTTCTTCGCGACCTCGATCCCGCCATTCCCGTCTGGCCCTTGGGATTGGGATCCAACCTCATCATTCGAGATGGCGGAAAGCGCGGCGTGACGATCCGTTTGGGCAAGGCCTTTGCCGGGATTGAAACCGTTGGCAAGGGGCGGTTCGGAATTGACAATGCGCTGATTTGTGGTGCCGGTGCCCCCGGTATCTCGGCGGCGAGCATGGCGCGCGATCACGGTATCGCGGATTTGGAATTTTTGCGCGGGATACCGGGCACTATTGGCGGTGCCGTGCGCATGAATGCCGGCGCTTATGGCCGGGAAGTCTGCGATATATTGGAAAGCGCGGACGTCGTCCTGCGTACAGGTGAGCTGCAAACCATTGCGCTTGCGGACATGGGATATACCTATCGTCATTCCGAGTTGCCGGAAGGGGCCATCGTGGTCAGTGCAACGCTGCGCGGAACCGACGGAGACCCGGAAATCATTGGTGCAGAAATGAAACGCATTGCCGATGAGCGTGAAGCGTCCCAGCCGCTGCGTTCCAAAACCGGCGGCTCAACTTTCAAGAATCCCGAAGGCCACAAGGCATGGCAACTGGTCGATGAAGCGGGCTGCCGCGGTCTGCAAATCGGGCAGGCGCAAGTATCGGAAAAACACTGCAATTTCCTGCTCAATCTGGGCGGTGCGACCTCGTCAGATATCGAAGCTTTGGGGGAAGAAGTACGCCGACGGGTGAAGGATCATAGCGGCGTCGAACTGCAATGGGAGATACAGCGCGTGGGGGATGAGGTATGAGTGAGTCCCTAACAGAGTTGGAGCAGTCCATTCTCGACAATGTCGAGCAATACGGATGCCACCTGAACGGAGTTTTTGATCCTGACGGTAAAGAACCCGATTTTTGTTATTCGACGGGCTTCACATCTTCGGTTGATCAGCCGGAGGTCATCATGTTCGGACTTGAACTAACCCTAATGCAAACCTTGCTCAACGACACGCTTGAGCTATGTAGACAGGGTTTTGACATTACCGATAATGCTCAAACCGACGAGTTGATTGACGGGTATTCTTGTGTCTTTCGTCGGGTGCTTCCCGAATGGATCACACCGGAATTTTGGGGCTCTGCAATTTGGTATAATTGTAATCATCTCAGACGAGGTTTAGATCATGCCGTGCAGTTGGTCTGGCCGGACGAAAGCAACCGTTTCCCTTGGGAAGAGGGTGTAAGCGACGGCTATGTCGATGCTCAACCAGCACTATACGAACCGAGGCTAGCGGCATGAGCGATAAACTCCACGTAGCAGTATTGATGGGCGGTTGGTCCGCCGAACGCGAAGTTTCGCTGATGAGCGGTAACGGCGTGGCCGATGCGCTTGAGAAAAATGGCCATAAGGTGACTCGCATCGATATGGATCGCAATCTGGCGATGGTGTTGGACGCGGTAAAGCCAGATGTCGTGTTCAACGCGCTACATGGTTGTCCGGGTGAGGACGGCACGGTGCAGGGCATGCTCGATCTTATGCAGATTCCCTACACGCATAGTGGCCGGGTAACCTCCGTCATTGCCATTGATAAGGAGCTGACCAAGCAGCAACTGGTTCCGGCCGGTATCCCGATGCCACAAGGCAAAATGGTAAAGAGCAAGGATGTTTTTGAAGCCGATCCACTGCCGCGGCCTTATGTACTGAAACCGGTCAACGAAGGCTCGTCCGTGGGCGTGGCGATCGTCACCGATCAAGGGAATTACGGCAATCCGATTGGCCGCGACGTATCCGGCCCGTGGCAAGAATTTGACGAGCTGCTCGCCGAACCTTTTATCAAGGGGCGCGAGCTGACGACCGCGGTTGTTGGCGGCAAGGCATTATGCGTAACTGAGTTGAAACCCAAAGCCGGTTTCTACGATTACGATGCCAAATATACCGAAGGCCTGACGGAGCATATCTGTCCGGCGGAAATTCCGGCGGAGATTGAAAAACTCTGTCTCGATTATGCATTGCGCGCTCACCAGGTTCTGGGTTGCAAGGGAACGTCGCGGACGGACTATCGCTGGGACGACGAATTGGGTGCGGACGGCTTGTTTGTACTGGAGACCAATACCCAGCCCGGGATGACACCGCTCAGTCTCGTGCCGGAACAGGCCAAGCAAATGGGCATAAGCTATGAAGAACTGGTCGAAATAATTGTGAGGGAAGCCCTGAAATGAGGAAAAGGCGATGACAGCAGCATCAGTCAGGCGGACAAATAAAAAGTCCAAGGGTAAACCCCGCAAGGTGAACAAGAAAAAAGTCCGCCAAGTGTCGATCTTTGACAAGATCCTCCGCGCCATGCCGGTGACCGAGGCACAGGTACAGAAAGGTCTGACCTGGGGTCTGATCGGGGTGTTTGTTTTGGGCGCCTATAGCGTTGCCCATTATACCGGCATCAACGAACGGATCAGCAGCCAGGTTGCAACCACTGTCGGCGCTGCCGGATTTGAAGTGAAGCGCGTTGAAGTCACCGGCGTCAACCGGATCGACGAACTGAAAGTCTATGAAATTACATTGGCACAGAAAGACCGTTCCATGATGCTGGTCGATATTGATCAGGTGCGCGATGATCTTATGGGTAACGGCTGGATCAAGGACGCGCGGATTTCGCGCCGCTTGCCCGACACGTTGGTGGTGGAGATTGTTGAGCGCGAACCGGCCGCCGTGTGGCAGCGCGATGGCAAATTGTCATTGATCGACAAAACCGGTTATCCGCTGCAGCAGATACAAAGGGAAGAAATTCCAGACCTGCCGGTGATTGTTGGCAAGAAAGCCAATGAAAAGGTGCCGGAGTTGACCAAATTGCTTGACGTTGCACCAGCACTCAGCCCGATGGTGACAGGCGCTACCTGGATCGGTAATCGGCGCTGGAACCTGGAATTTGACAGTGGTGAAACGCTTGCGCTTCCAGAAGGGGAGGAGACAGCAGCGGCGGCATTGCTGAATTTTGCCCGGATGGACGGGGTAAACCGCCTGCTCGGGCGCGGGGTGGTGCATTTTGATCTGCGTGATTCAGAGCGCGCTTATCTTCGGATGCCGCCAAAGGTCGAGACATCTGTAGAACCAGAGGGTTAAACAACACGCTATCGATTGGGGGCACCATGAGGCAGCAAAAAGGATATAAGGGAACAGGTAAATGGCAGCACGGGTAGAAAAGATTTTTACCGCTTTGGATATCGGGTCGTCCAAGATTACAGCGATGATCGCTGGCCGGATGGACAATGGTGATATCACCGTGCTGGGAACCGGGCAGCGCGCCAGCAAAGGCGTGAAGCGTGGTTATATTGCCGATACCGAACGCACCGAACTGGATGTCCGCGATGCGGTGGAGCAGGCCGAACGTATTGCCGGAACCAATATTGACGATGTCTGGGTGAGCTTTTCGGCTGGTGGTCTGACCAGCATGCTGACGTCTGTTGAAACGGAACTGGGCGGCCACCGCATTGAGCAGGAAGATATTGATCACTTGCTCAAAGCCGGACGCAGCAGCATCGACCCACAAGGCAAAATGGTTCTGCACGCGCAGCCTGCGCTTTATACAATTGACGGTCTGGCCGGAGTGAAAAAGCCCAAAGGTCTGCATGCCGACCGTTTGGGCGTCGATATCCATGTGATCCTTGCCGACGCATCGCCGGTGCGTAATATCGATATGAGTGTGCGCGGCGCGCATCTTAACGTGAAATCCATTATCGCATCCCCGATTGCTGCTGGTACCGCCTGTCTGTCGAAAGAGGAGCGCGAGCTGGGCGTCGCGATGGTGGAACTGGGCGCAGAGGTTACCAATGTTTCCCTTTTTGCAGGCGGCATGTTGGTCGGGCTCGCCACTTTGCCTTACGGTGCAGCGGATATTACCGATGATATCGCATCATCCTTCGGCCTGCGACGTGCACAGGCCGAGCGGATCAAATGTTTTCACGGATCGGCAACCACCAGTCCGCGTGACAATCATGACGTAATTGATCTGCAACTCGATAAAGTGGGGCCGGAAGCGGACGAAGATGGTCGTATCACCAAGGCGCAGCTTATCGGCGTGATCCGTCAGCGACTGGATCATCTGATGGGTGAGATTGGGCAGACGCTAAAAGGACTGGGCTTTACCGGGCCGGTCGGACGGCAGGTTGTGCTCACCGGCGGTGGTGCGGAACTGAAAGGCATTGCGGATTATGCGCAATCAGCGCTGGGTCAAACCGTGCGGATCGGTCGCCCCACCGGACTGACAGCTTTACCCGATGCACATAGTGGTCCGGGCTTTGCCGGTTTGGCGGGTCTGGCGCTTTATGCGGCGCAGGAACCTGTCGACCTCAGATCGCTTTCCAGCAGCCATCAAAACGTTCACAAATATGCCGGTTCTGCGGTAATTGGACGGTTGATGTCGGCAATCCGGGGGAATTTTTAAGAATTTACGAAAAAAATTAACTTTTGGGGTGATTCCAACATCAAATTTGTGCAAAGCGTTACCCAAATGTTACACATCGAGTTTTTGTCTGGGGAGACAGTAAAATGAGCATCAATATTGGCCCACCTGAAGTGGAAGAGTTGAAACCACGGATCGCCGTTATTGGCGTTGGCGGTGCAGGCGGCAATGCGATTGCAAATATGATCGCAGCAAAGGTGGAAGGCGTTGATTTCATCGTCAGTAACACCGACGCACAATCGCTCAACAGCTCTCCCGCAGAACAGCGCATTCAGCTTGGACCCGAGATTACCCAAGGTCTTGGTGCTGGTTCTCGTCCGGAAGTGGGACGCGCAGCAGCGGAAGAAACGCTGGAGCTTGTCGAAAAGGCACTGGACGGCGCGCATATGTGCTTTATCGCTGCCGGCATGGGCGGCGGCACCGGTACCGGCGCAGCTCCGGTTATTGCCAAGGCGGCGCGTGACAAGGGCATTTTGACGGTGGGCGTTGTTACCAAGCCGTTCACGTTTGAAGGCACACGGCGCATGAAATCGGCCAATGCCGGTATCGAAGAGCTGCAGAAAAACGTGGATACTCTGATCATTATCCCCAATCAGAACCTGTTCCTCGTCGCCAATCCCAACACGACTTTCAAAGAAGCGTTTTTGCTGGCCGACGAAGTGCTTCAGCAAGGCGTTCGCGGCATTACCGACCTGATGGTCATGCCCGGGCTGATCAACCTCGATTTTGCTGACGTTCGCTCCGTGATGCACGAAATGGGCAAGGCGATGATGGGTACCGGCGAAGCTGAAGGCGACGGCCGTGCTCTGGAAGCGGCTGAAAAAGCTATTGCCAACCCGCTGCTCGACGGCGTGTCGATGCAGGGCGCGAAGGGCGTCATCGTTTCGATCACCGGTGGTGAAGATATGCGCCTGATGGAAGTCGATGAAGCGGCCAATCACATTCGCGAGCTGGTTGATCCTGATGCCAATATCATCTGGGGCAGTGCGTTTAACGAAAATCTCGATGGCCGCATCCGCGTGTCTGTCGTTGCGACCGGCATTGACAGCGACGGTTCTGTGGCAGCGCCATCGACAGCTTCGTCCTTTGCGATGAGCAGTCCGGCGCCGGCCGCATCTTCCTTCGCATCCAGTATTCCTGCAGAAGAGGAAGAGCCTGAAGTTGAAGAGGTTGCAGAAGCCCAGGAAGAACCCATTCTTGACATGGCAGAAAGCCTTGAGACTTCTGAGGCGGAAATGGTCGTTGAACCAGAGCCCGCTCCAGAACCGGAGCCAGAACCAGAGATTGCTCCTGCTCCGACGGCTACTTATTCGGATGATGATGAGCTGGAAGACGAAACCGCTGCTGCTCCATCTTTCGCGTCCCTGACGCCCGGTATGGTCAGTGATGACGAACCGGAAGAGGAAGAGCTTGTACTCGGCGGTGATGCCATGCAGCCTGTGGAAGAAGATGCACCGGCATCGACTGAGCCAGCACCTCGGGTAGCCAGCGGCGGTGGTACATTGTTTGAGCGGATGTCCAACCTGACACGCGGAAATAATAAAGCCGATGAAGAAGGCGAAGAAGGCGACGAGGAATCACGCGATCCGCTCGATATTCCGCGCTTCCTGAACCGCCAGAACAACCAATAAGGGCGTCGGCAGCAATGTGTTGCTCGTAACTGCCTTGAACTCATCCCATGGTCTCGGTTTCTTGACCGGCCTTTTGGTTTGTCTTTTGGTGGGGGCGACTGGCCTTGCAATCTATTTTCTGTGCTTGATTTCAGCGCGGTCAAATCGTTTAATATGCCGGTGAAAACGATCTCGAAATATTTGATTCTTGCGGCCTTGCCACTGGCCGGTTTCGCCTTGCCTGTACCCCAGGCCCAGGCCCAAAAAAGTGCGCAATCCAGCAACACTGATCTGCAGGATGCGCTGCGCCGTATCGCCCGTAATTCCAACGATTCTTCGGCGCTGGCAGATGCGGGATTGGCGGCGCTGGAGCTTGGTGATACGCGTGCCGCCATCGGCTTTCTGGCTAGGGCAAACGAAATTTATCCCCGCAGTGGCCGCGTAAAAGCTGGTCTCGCGCGGTCTCTGTTGCTTGAGCAAAATCCCTTCGGCGCGATCCGCTATTTTGATGAAGCGACGGCCAATGGTATCGCAGCAAAAGACATCGCGATTGATCGCGGTCTTGCTTATGATCTGATCGGGCGAAATGCCGATGCGCAAAAAGACTATCAGCTGGCTTTAAGTCATGGCCGGAGTGACAAGCTGTTGAAACGTTATGCGATCTCGCTGGGGATCATCGGCGATGTCGAAGGCGCTGAGGCTCAGTTAAACCCTCTGCTACAAAAAAGCGACCGGGATGCTTGGCGTAACCGGGCTTTCATTCTGGCGATGAACGGTCAGGAAAAAGAGGCCAACAAGATTGCGCGTCAGACCATGCAGAAACAAATGGCGAAAGCGATCAAACCGTTTTTCGATCGGATGCCGAAGCTGACTGCAGCGCAAAAGGCGGCCGCAGTACATTTTGGCCATTTCCCGGCCAGTGAAAATATCGGTGTCGATGTCGCCTCGGTGCGCTTCGCGTCCCGCAACGCGGTGCGCGACGGTGATGGTGCTGATGCGGGATTGATTCCCATCGGTGAACCGTTGGGGCAGAATGTCGAAAAACCAAAAGTGCTGGCAATGCCTGATACCTCCCCGCGGCGCCGACCCGGTTCCAAGAGTAGCGACAAGAAAACGACGCCAAATGCCAATCGCACAGGCGCAGACAACAAAACCGTGCTGGCACAAAATAACCTACCGACACCAAAGAGCGCGAGGCCGCTGGTGAAGCCTGCGGTAGCGCGGCCCAATGATCCCGTGACAAAAAATACGGCGAAGGAAGACAAGTCATCGCCATCTCCCGGATTTGAGACGGCTGTTGGAGGTTCTGCAAAAAAAGCACCCTTGGTATCCGAAACCGTGGCCAGAAAAGTGGATATCGGTGGGGTAAAAGCGCCGGCCAAATCAAGTGACGAAAAATCCAAAAAACCGGTCCAACTGGTGAACTTTGACCTTGCAAAGGCAGGATCATCAGGACCATCGCCGATTGTGTCGGGAACGCCCGGTGACAGTGCGTCCGGGGCCACGCCGCGCCGGCCTTTGTCAGACATTATCGGTTCTATAGCGATTCCGGATTCTGAGAAAAAAGCGGCGGTTGTGCCGGTGGATTTAGCCGCAATAACACCCGCCAAGCCAAAGCCGGTCTTAACTAAGGTGGAAGCTGAACCCAAACCACCGGAACACCCCAAACGCTATTGGGTCCAGATAGCGACCGGATCCGATCTCAAGGCGCTGAAATATGACTATCGCCGGATGTCGAAGAAAAATGCTGATCTGTTCGCGGCCACCAGTGGATGGACGTCGCCATGGGGGAAAACAAAACGGCTGGTGGTCGGTCCGTTTGACGATTTGAGTGCAGCGAAAAAGTTTGAAGCGGGTTTCCGCAAAGGCGGCGGCGATGGCTTTGCCTGGGTCAGTGCTGATGGCACGAAAGTGAACAAGCTGAACTAATGGCAAAAAAAGCGAGCTATGCTAGCGACCCGCGTCAAAGCCGCGGTAGGCGCCATGATGAAGGGCGTTCTGAAAGCGATGGCAGCATTCGTGGACCGCGCGATGACTTTCAACGCGACCGCGACCGCATCATCCACTCGATATCCTTTCGCCGATTGCGTCATAAAACGCAGGTTTTTGTTGCTCCCGACGGTGATCATTTCCGCGTTCGCCTCACCCACAGTCTCGAAGTGGCGCAGATTGGCCGGACTATTGCGCGCTCTTTAGGGCTTAATGAAGATCTGACCGAAGCATTGTGTCTGGCGCATGATATCGGTCATCCGCCCTTCGGTCACGCTGGAGAGGATGCGCTGGAAGACGCATTGGCTGATCATGGTGGTTTTGATCATAATGCACAGACAATAAGGACATTGACCAAGTTGGAGCGCCCCTATCCGCGCTGGGATGGCTTGAACCTGACATGGGAAATGCTCGAAGGTCTGGCCAAGCATAATGGCCCGATAGCGCGGCCCACCTGGGCCATGGCCGAAGCCAATGCCGGGATGCCGCTTGATCTGAACAGCTGGCCGTCGCTGGAGGCGCAAATCGCGGCGGTTGCGGATGATATCGCTTATGACAATCACGATATTGACGATGGCATCAGGGCAGGCTTGTTGAGCATAGACCAGTTGCTGACACTACCGTTCATCGCGGAGCGCTGGAGTGATATCTGCACGCGCTTTCCGGATGTTGAGCGGGATCGTCTGGTGCCCGAGCTGATCCGCGATCAAATTGGTCTGATGGTCAACAATGTGATCGAAACAACCGTCGCACGGATCAAGGAACATGGCATCGAAACAGTGGATGATGTACGCGGTGCCGGCGTTATGATTGGCGGTTTTTCTGATGACATGGCTGCAAAAGAGCGGACGCTCAAAAAATTCATGTATGCCAATTTGTATAACCATCCCGAGCAGATGGCGGCGGCGGACAATGCACGGGTTGTTGTCGCTGATCTGGTGGGTGCCTATCGGGACAAGCCGGTTCTGATGCCGGAAAGCTGGGTGGCGGCGCTGCCGTCGGCGGAACCGGACCGTATCCGTCATATTGCCGATTTCATGGCCGGTATGACGGATCGCTATGCTAGCAACAGCCATAGTGAGATTTTTGGGGACACATGATGGCCGAGCCCGTTTTGATTGTTGGAGCAACTGGTCTGATCGGTAACTTGCTTGTCCGAAAGCTCATTGCGGATGGACGCGATGAAGGGCTTCACTTGCTGGTTCGTAAGCCGCTTGACGGCGACTATGGTGCGGCCACCATCCATGTGGCGCCTACAGAGCAATGGCCTGATGTCATTGCCAACATCAAAGCCGTGCGAACAGTCTCCTGCCTTGGGTCCACCATGAAAAAGGCCGGGTCGAAAGAGGCTTTTGCTGCGGTTGACAGAGATCTGGTTGGAGCGGTTGCAAAAGCCGCCAAGGCTGCGGGGGCAAGGCAGTTCATTGCCGTATCCTCGACAATGGCAAATGCTCAGGCCTCGCAATTTTACCTGAAAGTCAAAGGGCAGGCCGAAGAGTTGATGCGCGCACAGCAATTTGACCGGTTGGATATTATCAGACCGGGCTTGTTGCGCGGAGAACGGACCAATGATGCGCGGCTAGGCGAAAGTCTGGCCATTATCGCCAGTCCGCTGATGGACCGGCTTTTGCACGGTTCCTTGCGGCGCTATCGGTCAATTGACGGGCGGGAAGTGGCGGCAGCGATCGCGGCTCTGCTCACCGAAGATGCGGTTGGCGACAATATCTACGAAAATGATGCGATATGGAAATGGGCGGATCGCGAAACAGCGTAAAATTTTTACAGCCCTTCGACCTATCGAATCATTGACTCCCAAGGCCTGCTCGGTCACGCTTTCGGCTGCTTTTGATTGCCGCCTTGCAGGCACAGATCACGAAGCGATGCGGGAGAGCGCCAAACTCCATAAAAAGCTTGGCCGCCGAAGGAGCAACCGCCCCGGAAACTCTCAGGCCGATGGACCGTATCAGCTTCACAAGCACTCTGGAAAGAGCCCACCGTTGCTAAAGCTATGGCGGGCCACCGAAGGGGTAAGTGGCCATTAATTGAGTGCCATGAAACTCTCAGGTTCCGTGACAGAGGGGGCAGTTTTACAGGCTTTTGCTGTGAGCTGTACCTTTTGCATGGGCGGAATTTTTAATGAGTGATGATAAAACCGAGACATTGAAGAAGCTGCCACTCGATAGCTGGCACCGTGACCATGGCGGGCGGATGGTGCCGTTTGCGGGTTATGAAATGCCGGTGCAATATGAAGGCGTGATGGCTGAACATCTGTGGACCCGCGAAAATGCCGGCTTGTTTGATGTCAGCCATATGGGGCAGGTGCAATTGGAAGGTGAAGGCGCGGCAGATGCGCTGGAGGCGATTGTTCCTGGCAACATTTCTGCCCTGGGTGCCGGCAAAATCCGTTATACACTGCTGCTGGCGCAGGATGGGGGGATATTGGACGACCTCATGGTGACCAATACCAGCCGCAATCTCTATCTGGTGGTCAATGGTGCAACCAAGCATGACGACATAGCCTATTTTAATGCGCAACTGTCATCCGATGTTACGTTGAAGCATCTGGAAGATCAGGCATTGCTGGCATTGCAGGGGCCGAAAGCGAGCGAAGCGCTGGCAAAGCTGAACATAAGCCCGATGCAGCCCGACTGGCCGGTGCCAACGGATCTCTATTTCATGGAAGCCGGGCCCTTTATGTGGGGTGATATCCCATTGGGCATCAGCCGCTCCGGCTATACCGGCGAAGATGGCTTCGAGATTAGCGTTCCGGCGGGGCATGCCGAAAAGCTGGCAGCGGCTTTATGCGCGCTCGAAGAAGTGAAGCCCATCGGTCTCGGCGCGCGCGACAGTTTGCGGCTGGAGGCCGGTCTGCCGCTCTATGGCCATGATATGGATGCGGATATCCTGCCGGTCGAAGCGAATTTGAACTTTGCGCTATCCAAAGCGCGCCGGGAGGAGGGAAATTTTGCCGGTGCTGAGCGGGTATTGGCTCAATATCCGGACAAAGCCGATAAAAAGCGCGTGGGGCTTTTCATCAATGGCCGCCAGCCGATCCGTGAGGGCGCCAGCGTGGTCGATGCCGATGGCAACAGCATTGGCGCTGTCACCAGCGGTGGTTTCTCGCCGACGCTGCAGAAGCCTATCGCGATGGCTTATGTACCGACAGCACTGGTCGAAACGGGCACCGAAATTACCGTGGAGCAGCGCGGCAAAGCGATATCCTGCACCGTCGCAGACATGCCCTTTGTGCCGCATAATTATCACCGCAAACCGAAATTATAGACGATTAGAAGAGGGAAAAGGACGAAATTATGAGCCGATATTATACGGATGAACATGAATGGGTCGATGTCGAGGGTGAAACCGCGACCGTCGGCATTACCGATTATGCGCAGGAGCAATTGGGTGACATTGTGTTCGTCGAAACGCCTGAAATTGGTGCAGAGCTCGAGCAAGGTGATGATGCCGCAGTGGTCGAGTCTGTAAAAGCTGCGTCCGATGTCTATGCCGCGGTTTCGGGAACCGTGGTCGAAGTGAATGATGCACTGGAAGACGAACCGGCGCTGGTGAACAGCTCGGCCGAGGAAGATGGCTGGTTTTTCCGCCTGACCCTTTCCGACACATCGGAGCTCGACGATTTGATGGATGAAAAGGCCTATAAAGCCTTTGTCGACGGACTTTAAAATCAGGAACTTACCATGCGTTATCTACCCCTAACTCCCCATGATCGACAGGATATGCTGGCGACCATTGGCGCCGCTTCCGTGGACGACCTGTTCGTCGATGTGCCCAAAGAGGTGCAGCTTGACGGCCCGATCCGGGACTTGCCGATGCATGCCGGGGAAATGGCGGTTGAAGCGCATATGAAGAAGCTGGCCAAGAATAATTCGGCGGCCGGTGACATGCCGTTCTTTCTGGGGGCAGGGGCCTATCGCCACCATGTTCCGTCCAGTGTCGATCATATCATTCAGCGCGGCGAATTTCTGACCGCCTATACGCCTTATCAGCCGGAAATTGCGCAGGGGACGTTACAGACCTTGTTCGAATTCCAGACACAGGTTGCGCGGCTATTCGGCGTCGATGTCGCCAATGCATCCATGTATGATGGTTCCACTGCCTGCTGGGAAGCGATTGTCATGGCGCGGCGGATTACCAAGCGGGGCAAGGCGGTCCTCTCTTCCGGCCTGCATCCCCACTATGTGTCCGTCGCAAAGACCATGGCGCGTTTCACCAAAGACCAGTTGGTGACCAATGCTCCCGTTTTGGACGCGGCGACCGATGGCGCGGATCTGCTCGACCAGATTGATGACGATACGAGCTGCGTCGTGGTGCAATATCCTGATATTTTGGGGCGCATATCCGATATGTCCGCGATTGCGGAAAAAGCCCATGCGCACAAGGCCTTACTGATCGCTGTTGTGACCGAACCTGTCGCATTGGGCGCGATCAAGGCGCCGGGTCAGATGGATGCGGACATCGTGGTTGGCGAGGGTCAGTCGCTCGGCGTCGGCCTGCAATTTGGCGGGCCTTATGTGGGTCTGTTTGGCTGCAAACAGAAATATGTGCGTCAGATGCCAGGACGTCTGTGCGGCGAGACGGTCGATGCAGAAGGCAAGCGCGGTTTCGTGCTGACCTTGTCGACGCGTGAGCAACATATTCGCCGCGAGAAAGCGACATCCAACATCTGCACCAATAGCGGACTATGTGCGCTGGCCTTTACGGCGCACATGACTTTGCTGGGTGAAAAAGGTTTACGTGACCTCGCGATGCTCAATCACAAAAAGGCCGTTGTTGCTGCAGATCGCTTAGCGCAGATCAAGGGCGTTTCGCTTTTGAATGACAGCTTTTTCAATGAGTTCACACTGGTTCTTGATAAGGATACACGGCCGATTGTCCGCAGGTTGGCGGATCAGAAAGTCCTGGCCGGCGTTTCTCTCGGCCGTCTCTATCCCGATGAAAGCGGGTTGGCCCACGGACTTGTTGTCGCCGTGACGGAAACGACCAGCGACGAGGATGTCGAAGCGCTGGCGACTGCGCTGGAAGGAGAATTGGCATGAACATGCTGACCGAAGGCCGTCCGACCAAACAGGAAGAAAATATCATCACTCCAGCGCAAGGCACGGTTCAGACCCATACTGGCAACCGCGCGTTGATGGTGGATGAGCCGCTGATTTTCGAAACCGGATCGCCGGATCGCAGTGGCGTTGATCTGCCCGAAGCGCCAGCGGTGGAGAGCCGCCTCGGCGGTCTCGACCGGGACGAACCCATCAGCATTCCCGGGCTGTCCGAAGCAGAGGCTGTGCGCCATTATACCCGGCTTAGCCGCCAAAATTATGCCATTGATGTCGGCCTGTTCCCTCTGGGCAGTTGCACGATGAAGCATAACCCGCGCCTCAATGAGAAAATGGCGCGTTTGAAAGGCTTTTCGGATATCCACCCGCTGCAGCCCGTGGACAGTGTGCAGGGCGCGCTGGAAACCATCTATCAGCTGGCGGAATGGCTCAAAACGCTAACCGGCATGCCTGCGGTTGCGATGAGCCCCAAGGCGGGTGCGCATGGCGAACTATGTGGTATCCTTGCGATTCGCTCGGCGCTGGAAGCGCGCGGCGATGCACGGGAAGTCATCCTGGTGCCGGAAAGCGCCCATGGTACCAATCCTGCGACGGCTGCTTTTGCAGGCTATAAGGTTGAGGATATCCCCGCCAATGCCGACGGCCGTGTCGATCTTGATGCGCTGAAAGCACGCCTCGGCCCGGATGTGGCTGGCGTGATGATTACGAATCCCAACACCTGCGGGCTGTTTGAACCGGATATGAAAGCCATTTCCGACGCGGTGCATGATGCAGGCGGTCTGGTCTATTGTGACGGTGCGAACTTCAATGCGATAGTGGGCCGCGTGCGGCCGGGCGATCTTGGCATTGATGCGATGCATATCAATTTGCACAAGACCTTCTCCACCCCCCATGGCGGCGGCGGACCGGGTTCCGGGCCGGTGGTCTTTTCCGAAGCGCTGGCACCTTTTGCGCCTTTGCCGTTTGTCGAGAAAACGGAAGCGGGCCATTTCCATCTGGTCGAGGAAGAAACCGCCGAAGACCATCACGAAAGCAGCTTTGGCCGGATGGTCGCTTTCCACGGACAGATGGGCATGTTTACGCGGGCTTTGACCTATATGCTCAGCCATGGTGCCGACGGCCTCAAACAGGTGTCCGAGGATGCTGTATTGAACGCGAACTATGTCCTGCGCAGCATGGAAGATTTGCTGGAAGCACCCTTCGCCAAATCCGGGCCGTGCATGCATGAGGCTTTGTTCTCGGACAATGGTTTCGCCAACGGCCTGACCACGCTTGATCTCGCAAAGGGTCTGATTGATGAAGGCTATCACCCGATGACCATGTATTTCCCGCTGGTGGTGCATGGCGCGATGCTAGTCGAGCCAACGGAAACCGAAAGCAAGGCAGCAATTGACCAGTTTATCGGCGCCCTCCGGTCGGTGGCAGAGCGGGCCAAGGCCGGCGATGAGCTGCTGAAATCTGCGCCGCATTTTGCACCGCGCAGGCGTCTCGACGAGACCCAGGCGGCCCGCAAACCGATTTTGGTCTGGCAAGAACCGGAGGAATATGCTGAAGCAGCCGAGTAAAGGCTGACTGACAGCCGGTTTTGGGGGCAATATGATACAGCGTTTAACAAACCTGTTTGCGCTGTGGACTGTCCTCGGCACCGCTTGGGCGTGGTTCATACCGGAACATTTTCTCTGGGTGGTGGACGGCCGTTTCCGGCCATTGGGCCAGCCGCTGATCAGTGTGATGCTGGGCCTTATCATGCTCGGTATGGGCCTGACGCTGTCCTTTGATGATTTCAAGCGGATCGCCCGCATTCCGAAATGTGTAGCGGCAGGCGTGGCGTTGCAGTTCACCGTCATGCCGCTAGCGGGAATAGCCATTGCGATGTTGACCAATTTGGAAACCGGACTGGCGGTTGGACTGATCCTTGTATCCTGTTGTCCGGGCGGCACGGCATCCAATGTCGTGGCCTATCTCGCCAATGCCAATCTCGCGCTTTCCGTGACGATGACCATGGCTTCGACACTGATCGCCGTTGTCGCCACGCCGCTGCTTACCGGCTGGCTGGCTGGAAAATTTGTCGAGATTGACCAGTGGAACCTGTTCATCAACATGGTCTCGATCGTGCTATTGCCGGTGATCGCGGGCGTGCTGCTCAATCGCTATTTTCCCAAAGCGACGGCAAAAATTGCAATAGTCTCGCCACTCGCATCGGTGATAGTGATTGTGTTGATTGTCGGCGCTATCATCGCCAATTCTAAAGCCCTGATACAGGAACATTTTGGTATATTGATGTTGGCGGTGCTGATGCTTCACGTATTCGGGTTTGGGCTGGGTTATATCCTGACCCGGGCTTTGGGCTTTGGTGTCGGAGAGCGGCGGACAATCAGTATTGAGGTCGGAATGCAAAATAGCGGTCTGGGTTCCAGTCTTGCATCGACGCCCGCCTTCGCTGCGCAATTTGCTAATCCTATGCAGGCGGCTCTCGCGCCGGTTCCCAGCGCGATCTCAGCGGTCTATCATGTGGTCATTGGCAGTTTTCTTGCCGCGATCTGGCGGCGGCAACCTATCGAGGAGCGCTTTGATGACAAATGAAGGTGATTCCGCCCCATGGTTCCGCGATCAAGCGGGTCCGCAGGATGAAAAACACGCCCCCGCCACCCTGCGCAACCGCGATGCGATCGTTGCGCTGTTGCAGAATTTCTTGCCGGATACTGGCACCGTGCTGGAAATTGCGAGCGGCACGGGCGAACATGTGGTTTATTTTGGCGAGAAATTTCCGGGCCTGACATGGCAGCCCAGCGATCCTGACCCAGATGGTTGCCGTTCCATCGCCGCATGGACGAAGCGGGCAGGGGTGGGCAATGTCCTGCCGCCGCTGCAACTTGATGCGCTGGCCTCTGGATGGGAAATCGAAAAACCAACTGCGATCCTGTGCATCAACATGGTCCATATCGCACCATGGGAGGCGTCTATCGGGCTGTTTGAGAAGGCTGCGCTCCTACTGGAGCAGGGTAGTGGTTTCTATCTCTATGGCCCATATTTTCGCGGTGATGCACCAACGGCACAGGGCAATCTCGACTTTGATCGCAGCCTTAAAAGTCGCAATTTGCGCTGGGGCATCCGCGAAGTCGCTGACATGGACGCCTTGGCCGATAAAAACGGGTTTACGCGCACCGACCTCGTTGAAATGCCAGCCAATAACCTGTCACTAATTTATCGGCGCGACTGACCTTGTTGCCGTAGCGTCAACGCTCTTGCCTTGATTTAAGCGACCGCTTAACGTCGCGCAAAAGAGACTAAGGAGTGGGCATGTCAAACGAAACGCCAGAAATTCGCCGGTGCATGGGATCATCCATCGCCTATTGGGCAGAGCGCCTGCCAGATAATATCGCGCTGGATGATGCCGCGGGGGTGGTGACCTATGCGGAGCTCGACCGGATTGTCACCGATTATGCACGAGCCTTTACCGGTTCTGGCCTCAATAAAGGCGATCGCATCTGCTGGCTTGGCAAGAATAGCGCGCTTTACTTCACGCTATTTGCTGCCGCTAGCCGGGCAGGCGCTGTCATCGCACCGATTGGATGGCGACTAGCCGCGCCGGAAGTTGCCTATGTATTGAAAGATTCGCAGGCAGCGCTGGTGATTTGCGAACCGGAATTTGCCGAAACCGCGACACAGGCTGCGGCCGAAGCGGGCAGTGTCAAGATGATATTGGTTGCTGGTGAGGCGGACGGCCTGCAAGCACTAGATGAGTGGTTGGTTAAGACCCAGCCCGGCGATCTACCGGCCACCAATCCCTCTGAGGGCGTGTTGCAACTCTACACATCTGGCACCACCGGCAATCCAAAGGGCGTGGTGCTTACCAATGACAATCTGTTCAAAATGCGCCCGCTGGTCGAGAATAAGCCGGAACATGCGTGGATTGATATCGGTCCGGACGACAGCACGCTGGCGGTAATGCCCTGCGCACATATTGCCGGGTCCGGCATTGGCCCCATCGCCTTTTACAATGGCGCCACGATGATGGTCATTCCCGAATTTCATCCCGACACGGTGCTCGATTGCGTGGACAAGGGGTTGAACCAGTTTTTCCTGGTACCGACCGCGCTGCAAATGCTGGTCAACTGGCCGCGCGCCAAGGACACGGATTTTTCAAGCGTGCGGTCCGTGACCTATGGTGCAGCACCAATCCCGCTGGAATTGCTGCGCCAGTGTATCCAGACCATGCCCCAAGCCCTGTTCTGTCAGCAATATGGCATGACCGAAACTACCGGTACGGTGTGCATCCTGCCGCCGGAAGATCATGATCCGGCAGGAAATGACCGGATGCGCGGTATCGGTATCCCGTTGCCCGGCGTTGAGCTGCGCATTGTGGACGAGCAGCATAAGGAAGTTCCACCAAATACTATCGGAGAAATTGCCACACGATCCGGCCTTAACATGCTGCATTACTTCAATAATCCTGAAAAGACCGCCGAGACTGTTGATAGCAACGGCTGGCTCTACACCGGCGACGCTGCGATCATGGACGAAGATGGCTATTTTTACATCAAGGACCGGGTGAAGGACATGATCATCTCCGGCGGTGAGAATGTCTATCCAGCGGAGGTTGAAAACGCGATTTTCGGCCACCCGCAGGTCAACGAAGTCGCAGTGATCGGTATCCCCGATGAGAAATGGGGCGAAGCGGTAAAAGCCGTCGTCTCTCCCAAGCCCGATGCAGGCGAAATTGATGCGGACAGCGTGATAAGCTGGGCGAGAGAGCGGATTGCCGGGTTCAAGGTACCGAAATCGGTCGATGTGATCCCGGAATTGCCCCGCAATGCGAGCGGCAAGATATTACGCCGCGAATTGCGCGCCCCTTATTGGGAGGGCAAAGACCGCGGTGTGAATTGAGGGGCTGTTGAACAATAATGTCCCGCTCATGTCCGCTTTGGGCGCAAAAGCGGACACTCCGATTTAGAAATGATCTATTGCCTGCGTCTGATGCGTCCAGTCATCCGAAGTCCGTCTCTCGTGTTCAATCCCATCAGTGTCAGGTTTAGTGCACCAGCAATCAGTTCAATGGCCTGCACGGTATAGAAGGCGCTGTCGAATTCTCCAGCGTTCGCCTTTGATGCCAGAAAGAATGCGGAAGGTATCAGGACCAGAATTCCGTTCAGACCAATGATCGGCATCCGCTTCTTTTTGGCTTGGGACATTGGGTCTTTGCGCTTTGCTCCCAGAGACATGCCCGAAGCGCCGACAACCATCATCGCTGGAATCAGGATCAACATGCCGTTCAGGATCATGTTTTTTACCCCGGTAATGTCATCATAGGAGCCGAACAACTCCGATACCGTGGTACTTGTCCAAAATAGTAAAATGCAAAGAAAGCCGGTTATGCCAGCGGCAGCGTGAACTTTTGTTTTCATAAGTCTGTTCCTTTGAACATCGGTCGAACCATCAGGCGGTGCAGCAATCCGCAACGGCCACTTTCTCAAACAGGTGCGGCGCAGTAACAGCGCTTGAAGGGTAATGACTGAGCGCGTTTTGGAATTCCGGGTTGGAGAATGCCGAACGAAAATGTGATACTGATTCCCAGATTGCATAGTTGAGATACATGCTGCTGGCGCCGACTGCCTTGTGGAGCTGCGTGCTGATATATCCCGGCTGCTTTTTCATAAAAAGCGCATCATTTTGCCAGGCCTCAACGAGCGCATCCTGATCCTCGGGGTTTACCGTGAAAAGATTGACCAATACGACCGGCCCGGCATCGTCGCCCAATTGTTTCTCTATCGGATAATTTTCATCGAGAGGTTTGAAGTTGACCATTTTGACTGCTCCTTGATATCTAATCCAAATTGGTGATATATTGTCATATCGACAATGCGGATAATTTAATTGACAACATGTTGTCAATAGGAAAAATTTGGAGTATCAATGATGACAGAAAAATGGACTGCTGAAGGAGAGGCCGTGACGGCGCTAATTCTGGAGGTTTTTCGCCTTAATGGTCGTCTCATTACAGCCGGCGACAGGCTGGTGGCCGATCTTGGACTGACCAGTGCCAGATGGCAGGTTCTAGGTGCGCTGGCCAATGCGGAACGACCAGAGTCGATTGCGTGGCATGCCAGAACCATGGGACATCATCGACAGGGTGTGCAACGCATCGCAAATGAGTTGAAGAAAGAAGGCATTGTCGAGTTCAAGCCGAACCCACATCATAAGAGGGCACAGCTAGTGGTGCTCACTGCCAAGGGGCAAAAGCTGTATGATTCCGCAATTGCATTGCAGACCCCTTGGGTGAACTCTCTTTCCAGCGGCCTGCCGTTGAAAGAGATTGCTTCGGCAAAACGGGTGATCGAGCATCTGAAAACACATCTCGAACTGGAAATCGATAATGCTCCTCAGGGGCGAAGCTTGGCCTAGCTCAAATATGATTCATGTCCGCTTTCGGGATATAGCGGTCATTGTCAGTGGATGTTTGGCTTCGCATTTCATCTTTCCTACCCTCGTTTCGATCTCATACCCTAGCTAGCCAGCTGACCCAGAGCAAAGCTCTCCGCTGCGCTCCGCACCTCTTCCGCCAATTCTGAATCGGGTAGCGATTTGGCAATAACCATGCCGCCTACGCATAGGGCTGCCGTTGATAATGCGCGCTGCCGTGACTCATCATCTTTCTCACCAATACCATTCTCGAACAATCCCACCATTGCTTCCAGCAATTCCGAATAGGATGTCCGTACCTGTGGATTTGATCGGGCTATGTCTGAAGGTAAAGCGATCATCGGGCATTGTCCGTCGATATCGCCCAAATGTTCTGACGACAGATATCCGGATATCATCTGGCGGACCATGTCTTGCCCCGGTGAGCTTGGATCGACGCCAGCATCTTTGCGCCATTGCGCGCCGCGCCCATGCAAAAAGCTGGATACCGCCGCATGATGGAGCTGCTCTTTTGTTTTGAAATGATTGTAGAAACCACCACGCGTCAGTCCTGCATTTTCCATCACCATGTCGATCGTGACATCCTGAAAGCCATGGCGGTTAAAAAGGATTCTGGCCGATTCAACGATCTTTGCGCGTGTCCGCTGTTTGTGTTCGGCACTGTAGGGCATCTGCATTTTCTCCGTTTCACAGCATCTTAAAAGAATTCTAAAAATGTTCTTTAACATATTTAGATCGCCGCAATAAGAGCCATGCAAATAACCTAACCCCAGAGGAGAATGAAAATGCAAAAATACATCTTGGCCTATCATGGCGGCAAAACTTCAATGACACCGGAAGAAGGACAACAACACATGCAGAAATGGATGGCGTGGATGGATGGTCTTGGCGATGCGGTCGTAGACCGTGGCCTTCCCGTTGGCCAATCTATAACGGTCAGTGCCGATGGCGTGACGGAAGATGGTGGCGCAAACCCGTTATCCGGAATCACAATCATTCAGGCTGAAAACCAGGATGACGCCATTGCTATGACGCAAAAATCGCCACACCTCGACATTGGCGGAACTATCGAACTGGCCCCGGCGATGGACATGCCGATGTAGGGAGGTGACCATGAAGCACTCATTGTCGATCATTGCTTTCATATTGATCACCTTTGCTGTTCAGGGATTGAACCACTTTGTGATCAATGCAGAGCATTACGCGAATGTTGAGTTTGCGCGACCGGAACCTGTAATGGCTCTCGGTTTTCTGACTATGATCGTACAGGGCAGTATTTTGACCTTGGCGCTGGGTTACGTTGCTCCGATGGGGGCAAGGATAAAGGATGCTATGATCGTGTCGCTCAGCTTCGGTTTGTTTCTTGGTTTCTATATCGCAGTAACGGAACCAGCCAAATATGCAGCGCCATCTATCCCTGTATGGATATTCACAGAAGGATTGGCGAGTGCAATCCAGTTTACCCTGTTTGGCTATGTGTTAGGCTTGATTCACCGACGTTTCACGAAAGCACCTGCATGAGAAATATCGCAGCACTGACATTCGTTACTCTTGATGGTGTTATGCAGGCGGTTCGGTCGCCCGATGAGGATCGCTCAGGTGGTTTTACATCGGGCGGCTGGGCTTCAGAATATTGGGAACCGGTTATGGAGCAGGTGCAAAAGGAGGCGATGGCCGAACCTTATGATATGCTGCTGGGCCGCAAAACCTATGAGATGTTTTCTAGCCATCAGAATGCGAGCATGAATGATGGACATGTCTATGTTATGTCATCTGGAAATCCAGAACCTGTATGGGCGAACACGACGTTCCTGTCGGGTGATGCAGTTTCGGAGATTGCCAAGCTCAAAAGCCAGGATGGTCCCTTGTTGCAAATTCATGGCAGCTGGCAATTGATCCAAACCCTGCTGGCGGCGGACCTGATCGATGAATTTCGTCTGTGGATATTTCCAGTGATTGTTGGTGCCGGTAAGCGGTTATTTGGCTGCAATGCCGAAACAGGAACGCTTAAACTGGTGAAGACAGCGCCGACGGGAAACGGCGCCATCATGAGCGTTTACCGAAAACCGGACTAGATTGCGGTTAACAAACAAAGCCTATCGTGCCGGAAACCAGCGACCTTCAAACACAACGCCTTGCACCTGTACCTCCTGCAATTTGGGTGCGCCGCCTTCATATGGGTTACGATCCAGCACGGTGAAATCGGCTTTTTTGCCGGTGGCAATGCTGCCGACCATGGCATCAAGCCCGATGACCTGTGCGGCTTCGATGGTGATGGCGCGCAGGGCCTTGTCGAGCGAAAGCCGCTCGGCCGGGGCCTTGGCATTGCCGTCCAGCGTGATCCGGTTGCTTGCTACCCAGGCGAGGTAGAGCGGATTAATTGGCGCCATGTTAAAATCGCTATGCAGGCCCAGCGGAACGCCTTTGCGTTCGAGCGAGCCGAGCCGGCTCATCTGTGCCGCGCGGTCGGGACCCATACCGGTCTTGGCATAGGTATCGCCAAGTATCCGGATATAATTGGGCTGGGCAGACACATAGAGACCCATTTTGCCAATTCGCCGGTTCTGCGCCTCGGTCGAATAGCCGAGATGCTCCATTACAATATCCTGACCATTTTTGACCGATAGCTTCTCTGTGATACCAAGCACCACATCCAGGCCTTTGTCACCATTGACATGGGTGTGGAGGTTCCAGCCGGCATCCCAGAACCGCTCGGTCTGTTTCAGCAATTCGTCCGGCTCGGTCAGCCATTTTCCTTCATGGCCGTCGCTATAGCCCGGAGGGTTCATCTGCATATATTGCGCGAAGAACGCGCCATCGGCGAACAGCTTTACCCGGTTAGAGAAGAAGAATTTATCACTGTCATATCTAGCCTTCATATCCTTCAGCCAGACATTGGGATCGCCGGTGATCAGCGGAGCGATCGGGATAGCCAGGATACGCGATGGCATTGTCGGTTGATCATAAAGGCTCTTGAACAGTTTTGATTCCATCTCCGGGCCACCAAAGCCGCCAAAGGCCAGGTCGGCGCTTGTGGTGACTCCGTTTTCGAGCATCATCTGACGCATATCGGCCAGCCCCTGCTGCACTTTTTCGGGGGAGAAAAGATAGGGACGTAGCTTTTCAATCCCATTGAAAAGGGCTGTTTCATGAATGATGCCGCTGTCATAGTCGGCATGGCTGGGATCAATGCCTGGTTTGGTGAAGGCGGCGGTAAAGGCGTCTTTCGTACCAATGCCCAGCAATTCCATCGCTGGCGTGTTGACGATAATTTCGTGGAAACTGCGCTGCCAGATCACCACCGCCCGATCGGGCGCAATGCGATCGAGCAACGCGCGATCCATATCACCGTGGAACAGCTTGTGATGGCCCCAAGTGATGAAAAGCTCGTCCGTACTTTTCGCAAGAACCGCGCGCAGACGGCGTTCGTAATCCGCCTTGCCGCGCACCGCGGGATAGGATTTGCCGGGCAATTCCCAACTTTCCGGGCTGATGAAGGGGATAGGCAACATCATGATCGTCTGCATCGGATGGATGTGCGGTTCGACAAAGCCGGGCATCAGGATATTTTTGGCAAATTGCCGGTCCACCGTGACATCGCGGCCCGCTGTCCAGGCGTTCAGGTCGTCAAGGGTATAGCCCAAGCCCAGGACAATACCGTCCGCCGTTGCGACATAGCGGGCATCGGGGAATCCCGGTTCCATGGTGATGATCCTGGCCGCTTCGTACACGGTCACTTCGGGGTAAGGTACGGCGGGGGGCGGTTCATTGGCCGCCGCGATATTTGAGAATGTGAATATTGCGAATAGCGCAGCCAAATGGTGCCAAAATTTATGCATGTCCCTCTCCCTTTAATTGGAAGGTTATGCGCTTTGGACATACTTGCCAAGCTATCAGTTTTCGCTGTTTGCTTCTCGCGATGCCCGAACATGCTCCCGCCAGGCGATAAACAGGCCGGATCCGATAATGATTGGCGCGCCCATCAGGATGGAGACCCCGGGCCACTGGCCGAAGACAATGATACCAATGATCGTCGCCCAGAGTAACGCGCTATAGTCCATCGGCATGATTGTAGACACTGGTGCAAAGCGCAACGACTGGGTGATAGTTAGTTGGCCAATCGCACCGAAAATACCGACGCCGAGCAAATAGGCCCACGTTTTAGCATCATGTCCGCCGCCATAGATATAGGCGCAAACGGCCAACGCTGGCAGGGTGTAAACGGAGAACCAAAATATCGTAACAATGCTGGTTTCCGTGCGGCCGAGCATCCGGATTACGAGTGTCACCGATGCCGTCACCAATGCTCCGATCAAAGCCACGGTCGCGCCAAAGGCAGGGATCAGGTTGCCACCTGGCTGGATAACCACCAAGACGCCGATAAAGCCGATCAGGATGGCCGACCAACGCCGGATGCCGACCTTTTCACGGAGGATGAGCGCTGCGAACAGCGTCGCAAAAATCGGCACGGTAAAGCTGATTGTTGTGGCATCGGCAAGTGGTAGCAGGGTCATGGCCCAGAAATTGAGTCCCATGGCAAAGATACCGAGCGCCGAACGCAGGATATGCAATCCGTGTTTGTCAGATTTTATAGCCGGCCAACCGGCTTCGCTGCGCCAGATCAGAAAACAGATTAAAGGCATGGCGGTTAACTGCCGATAGAACAGGCTTTCGGTGACATGGACGCCCTGTTGTCCAGCCAGCTTCACAAAGGCAAACATAATGGCAAGCGAAAGCATGGCGGCCAGACGGGTGATTATACCCGCCATCGGCCGGTTTTGGCCGGCTGCGGATGGTTGAACGGGCGCTGGCTCCACCGGCGCTTTATCTAAAACATCAGTTGTCATAGGGCCGATAGAGTGGTGGTGAAACGGTTCATTTCGCTGACGATAGGCGCAATCGGATTGTTAATGCAATTGCGTATCGCAGCAGCGCTCTGTTGTTTTTGTAATTTAATTGCGCGCGGCGTTGCATGCTTATCGGTGGTGAATTATATGTAACGGTAAAGAAAAAGCCGTGTCGACGAGTCCTTTTCCGTTGATATTCGAGCACAAATAATTTCAGGAGCTTAAAATGCTGGACACAACCACCAACCCGCAGGATCCGATTGCGGAAGAAGTCGCTGAACTGGTTGCGCGGTCGCGTGCAGCACAGCAGCAGATTGAAAATTACACACAGGAACAGGTTGATGAGCTCATCCGTGCGATGGTGTGGGCAGTTGCCGAGGAGTCCGTGGCCGAGAAAATTGCGCAACATACGGTCGATGAAACGCAATTGGGCAATTATGACGGCAAATATCTGAAGATTTTCCGTAAGACGCGGGCGACTTTGTTTGACATTATCGATGACAAGTCGGTCGGGATTATCGAGGAAGATCACGAGCGCAATATCGTGAAGATCGCTAAACCCGTTGGTGTGATAGGTGCTCTGTCACCGTCAACCAATCCGGAAGCCACACCGGTGATCAAAGCGATTTCCGCAGTCAAAGGTCGCAACTCGATTATTGTGGCTCCTCATCCCCGGGCGAAACTGACCAACAAAATGATTTGCGATCTGATGCGTGATGCCATCGTCAAAATGGGCGCACCGGCGGATCTGGTAATCAGTATTGATGTGCCATCGGTCGAGAAAACCAATGAACTGATGCGACAATGTGACCGCGTGCTTGCCACCGGTGGCGGCGCAATGGTTACCGCGGCTTATTCCAGCGGGACGCCTGCTTTGGGTGTTGGTGTCGGAAATGCAGTCATCACAGTGGACGAAAGCGCTGATCTGGAAGATGCAGCCGAAAAAATCCGGATTTCCAAGACGCTTGATCTGGCCGCGAGCTGCTCTTCTGACAACAGCGTGATTTTGGTCGATGCCATTTATGACGAGATGGTCGAAAAACTGAAGCATCAGGGCGGCTATCTGGTTAACGAAGAAGAAAAACAGAAACTGCAGGATGCGCTGTGGCCCGATGGGCATTTCAACACCGCGATTGTCGCACAACCAGCGGAAAAAATTGCGGGTATGGCGGGCTTCAACCTGCCGGAAGGCCGTACATTCTTCATGGTTCCAGAAACCGGTTTTGGTCCGGACTTTCCTTTCTCAGGCGAAAAACTGACCGTTATCATGGCGCTTTACCGTGCTGCCGATATCGAAGAAGCGATTGCGTTGACCAACAACATTCAGGCCTATCAGGGGCAGGGGCATAGCTGTGGTCTCTACTCGCAGTCAGACGAGAATATCATGAAACTGGCCAATGCAACCCGCACATCCCGCGTAATGGTCAATCAGCCACAATCGGCATCGAACAGCGGCAATTTGTGGAACGGTATGCGCCAGACCTTTTCTCTCGGCTGTGGTAGCTGGGGCGGCAATGGCACCAACAATAATATCACGTGGCGTGACTTGATCAACGAAACGTGGGTTTCCAAACCGCTCGCAGTGTCCAAAGAGTTGCCCTCGGATGAAGACCTGTTTGGCGATGTGATGCGGAAATTGGCGTAACACACGTGATATGAGATAGCGGGCGGCGGAACATAATCCGCCGCCCTTTTCAATGGAGTCATAATGACGGATCAATTCTCCCTGACCGAAGATCAGCTGGCCATTCAGGATATGGCCCAGAAATTTACCGCCGATGCGATTACTCCGCATGCCGGGAAATGGGACGAAGAGCATATCTTTCCGCGCGATGTCATCAAGCAAAGTGCAGAACTGGGTTTCGGCGGTATCTATGTGTCCGAGGAATCCGGTGGTATTGGCCTGGGCCGGCTGGAAAGCGCAATCATCATGGAAGCCATGGCTTATGGTTGTCCCTCGACCAGCGCTTTCATCTCCATCCACAATATGGCGGCCTGGATGATTGACACTTTCGGGGCGCAGGTGGTGAAGGATAAATATTTGCCCGATCTGATCAGCATGGAGAAAATCTCGAGCTATTGTTTGACCGAACCGGGTGCCGGGTCCGATGCGGCTTCGCTCAAGACCAAAGCGGTGCTCGACGGAGATCACTACATCGTCAGTGGTTCGAAGGCGTTCATCTCAGGCGGCGGCGAGAATGAGCTTTATGTCACGATGACGCGAACTTCGGATGATGGCGCGAACGGTGTGACGTGCCTGGTCATCGAAAAGGATATGGAAGGCGTCAGCTTTGGCGCAAATGAGAAGAAGCTCGGCTGGCATTCGCAACCGACTGCGCAAGTGAATTTTGACAATGTTCGCGTGCCAGTAGAAAACCGCGTGGGCGGCGAAGGCGAAGGCTTTCGTATCGCGATGGCGGGCCTCGACGGTGGTCGGTTGAATATCGGTGCCTGTTCGCTCGGCGGGGCTCAGCGCTGTCTGGACGAAGCGGTTGCGTACACAAAAGAACGCAAGCAATTTGGCAAGAGCATTAGCGATTTTCAGAACACCCAGTTCATGCTGGCTGATATGGCAACTGATCTCGAATCCTCGCGTGCTTTGCTCTACATGGCGGCGGTAAAGGTGACCCAAGGCGCGCCCGACAAGACCAAATTTGCTGCCATGGCCAAACGACTGGCGACCGACAATGGCTCGAAGATCGTCAACGATGCGCTGCAACTATTTGGCGGCTATGGCTATTTACAGGATTATCCGATCGAACGCTTCTGGCGCGATCTGCGTGTCCACTCGATCCTTGAAGGCACCAACCAAGTCATGCGGATGATTGTATCACGTGAAATGCTCAGGCAATAAGCGCATCGCAAGATTGGCCAAAACTAGAAAGATAAAATGACCGAAGATCTCATCATCAGGAAAACCGGCCGTGTCGGGCATATCAGCCTGAACCGCCCTAAAGTTATACACTCGCTCAATCTCGCCATGTGCGAGGCTATGCGTGATAGGCTGATTGAATGGCGCGATGACGATAGCGTTGAAGCCGTGTTGATTGATCATAGCGAGGGTCGCGGATTTTGTGCAGGCGGTGACATCGCTATGTTGCAAGCGTCCGGTAAAAAAGACGGAAAAGAGGGTAGGGAGTTTTTCTACACCGAATATCAGCTCAACCATCTGTTGTTCGAATATCCAAAACCCGTGGTCGCCTTCATGGACGGTATTACCATGGGTGGTGGAGTAGGAATTTCACAGCCAGCCAAATACCGGATTGCGACAGAAAATACCCGCTTTGCTATGCCGGAAACCGGTATTGGTCTGTTTCCAGATGTTGGTGGCGGTTGGTTCCTGTCGCGGCTCGCAGGACGTTTAGGCCAGTTTCTCGCACTTACCGGTGCGCGGCTTGATGGCGCGGAATGTAAGGAAGTGGGTTTGGCGACGCATTATTTGCAATCCGAGAAACTTGCAGAAGCAAAAGAACGGATCAGCGAAAACCCAGATCGGATAGACGGGATATTGGGTCAATTGTCTGACGTTGTGCCAGCGGCACGCATTACCGACAATCTAGGCAAGATCGACAAATTCTTCGCTTCGGATGTGTATGAAGAGATACTCGCGGCCTTGGACGCAGACGACAGTGATTGGGCCGCGAAAGAACGGGATACGCTGGGCACGAAAAGCCCGCAAACCTGCAAAGTAGCGCTGCGCCAGCTGAAAGAAGGTGCGGCGATGGAAACATTTGCGGATGAAATGCGCAACGAATATCGCATCGCGTCGCGTGTCCTGGTCCGCCATGATTTTATCGAGGGCGTTCGCGCCTTGATTGTCGACAAGGATAATGATCCCAAATGGAATCCCGCGACTCCGGAAGAAACAAGTGACGAACTGATCGACAGCATTTTTGCGCCGTTACCGGCAGATGAGGAATGGAAACCGCTATGACTTACGAAACAATCCTGACCGAGCAAAAAGGGCAGGTAACTCTGATTACGCTGAACCGGCCCAAGTCGCTAAACGCGCTAAACAGCCAGGTTCTGGATGAATTGATCAGTGCTTTTGCGGCCTTTGAAGCAGACGAGACCCAGCTTTGCGCGGTGCTCACCGGTTCGGGTGACAAAGCCTTTGCCGCGGGCGCTGATATCAAGGAAATGTACGAGAAATCTGCGGCCGATTTCTATCTGGAGGATTTTTTCTCCAAATGGACCAGCCAAATCGTCAAAACCACGCGCAAGCCGTGGATTGCGGCGGTAAACGGTTTTGCACTGGGCGGCGGTTGTGAACTTGCCATGATGGCGGATTTTATCATTGCCAGTGAAAACGCCAAATTCGGCCAGCCGGAAATCAAACTGGGCGTTGCGCCTGGTATGGGCGGATCACAGCGGCTGACTCGTGCGGTAGGCAAATCCAAGTCGATGGACATGTGCCTGACCGGCCGGATGATGGATGCTGAGGAAGCCGAGCGGTCCGGGCTGGTCGCGCGGGTCGTGCCGCATGACCAACTCGTCGACGAAGCCATCAAAGCCGCTGGCACTATCGCCTCGATGCCGCCCATGGCCATTCAGGTGAACAAGGAAATGGTGAACGCCGCATTTGAAACAATGCTTGATCAGGGGTTGCTGCACGAGCGCCGCCTGTTCCAGATTCTGACCGCTACCGAAGACAAAGCCGAAGGCATGGCTGCGTTTATCGAGAAGCGCGAAGGCAATTGGAAGGGGCGGTAACAGCATGAAAATCGGATTTATCGGTCTCGGCAATATGGGCGGCGGCATGGCTGCCAATCTGGCGAAGGCGGGGCATGAAGTGCATGCCTTTGACTTGTCTGGCGAAGCGCTCGCCAAGGCAGGGGAGGCGGGTTGTCATCCTGTCAGTGATGCCGCTGATGCTGTCCGCCACATGGAAGCTGTGGTGACGATGCTGCCAGCCGGGAAACATGTCCGGTCCGTTTATGCCAATGACGTGATCATCAATGCCGGACCAGGCACGTTGGTGCTGGATTGCTCGACCATCGACGTCGATAGCGCACGTGATGTCGCTGAAATGGCCAAGGCGAAGAATATCCTGCCGGTGGATGCCCCGGTATCCGGCGGTATTGCGGCGGCCAATGGCGGTACGCTGACTTTCATGGTTGGCGGCAGCGAAGAAGCATTCAAGCGGGCCGAACCGATTTTGTCGGATATGGGCAAGGCCGTGATCCATGCCGGTGACAATGGCGCGGGGCAGGCGGCTAAGATCTGCAATAATATGCTGCTCGGTGCATCCATGATTGCGACCTGCGAGACGTTCAAAATGGCGGAAAAGCTCGGGCTCGACCTTCAGAAATTCTATGATATTTCCTCGAAGGCTTCGGGACAGAACTGGTCGATGACAAGCTATTGCCCCGTGCCAGGGGTCGGGCCACAAAGTCCGGCGGATAATGGCTATGAAGGCGGATTTGCGGCGGCTCTGATGTTGAAGGACCTGCGGCTTGCCATGGAAGCGGCGGAAAGTGCCGGCGCGCAGGTTCCCATGGGTGAAAAAGCACGCGCGCTTTATGAGCAATATGCCGAAGCGAATGGGCAAGGCAGCATGGATTTCTCCGGCATTATAAACATGTTGGATGACTGATCGATTTTGGACTGGTTTACGGATTTAAGTGGATGGGCGATTGCTGGCGGTGTTGCTGTCGTGATTGCTGCGATTGCTGCAGTCGCCGAACGCCGCCGAAACAATCGCAAGAATATTGAAAAGGTCGGCTTCATGCCTTGGCCCTTTGTTATGTTGATGTCTTTGCTCTTTGCCGCCATTAGCATCGGTTTGGCGTTTAAGGGTCACTGACCCTTTTCGGTCAATCCTGAACAAGCTGAATTGCGAGCATAGTCAGCACTGGCAAATTGCTCAAACCGGCCACCGTCTCGCAAAACATAATCCGTCACTCTAAGCTGTCCGGGCGCAATGCGTTCATAGCGCGTTCTACCTGTCTCAACCGCAGCATTTTTCCAAGTGGCAACGAATGAGTCATCCGAGGCGAGAGCATTCAAATCGTGGTCCACACCATTGCTGCCCGTCCAGCGGCCGCGCCATCGATTTTTGCCATCCGGAATATAATCTGCATGGCCTGCAAAACGGATTGGGGGACTGCCTTCTCCCGTGACCTGATAGTCGAGTGTCAGTCCACGGTCTCCGGCCAAGGGGCAAACGGAAAGAGACATGCTGGCGGGCTGCTCGAACAATGCGCCCTTGCCAGCCCAGTTTCCAAGCAGCCAATTGGGCAAGTCTCCACCAGTGACAGGCGTTGATGTTTGTATTGCCAACATCACCGGTAGCCACAACAACGCTGAAGTCATTGGCTGTCATTCTCAAACAGCATCATCGCATTGCCGTCGGGATCGTAGAAAGTGAGAAGTTTCACTAAACCGGGAATATGCTGAATTTCGCCGTCTTGTTTCACTTTCGCCGCGTCCAAACTGGCTTTTGCCTCAACTATGTCCTTCACACCCCAGACAGGAGTGGCACCGCCGCCATGGTGAACTGTTTCTGCCTGACTGAGGCCGAGATTGACGTTCGTCAATCCTGTGGACATTTCACCCCAGGCAATATCGGCATTTTTATATAACAGCTCGAAATCGAGGATTTTTGAATACCATTCGATGGCCGCATCAATGTCGCTAACGCCCACTGAAACGGTCAAATCGCCGTCATACTTTATTGCCATGTGGAAGATTCCCTTTCGACTCGTGATTGATTTATGGTCAGAAAAGTATAGTAGATTAAATATTATGTCAATTTTGCCTCTATCGACTGTTCTTGCGCTCAGCCGCTATCGCTGGTCGACAGCGATATTGGCGACGCTTTCTGGCAGAGGCGCACGCTTTGTGGAGATATTAAACCGCGTTGGTCTGTCGCGTGACAGTCTATCTCGTGCTCTTGAACAGCTGATCGAGGCCGGTTGGGTGATACGCAATCCGGGTCATGGTCATCCGCTACGTCCCGAATATCTACTGACCGAAAGCGGCGAGGCACTGGCGAAGGTTGCCAGTTCTGTCATCAAGACGCAGGATCGTCTTGAAATACCGGTTCAGGATATGACTCGCTGGACTTTACCGCTGGTTCACGTTCTAGCCGCAGGGCGGAACCGTTTCAGTGCGATAGAACGGGCTTTGCCCGAGGCATCACCACGCGCAGTCTCGCTCAGCCTGAAGACCACAACGGCGCAGCAACTTGTGCAAAGGAACGTATTGGATGGTTTCCCGCCGACAACGGAATATCTTCTTGCAAAAAACGGCAAATATCTCGCCGAAGCATTGGAAATTGCTTAGAGGCAAGCCTCTAGCAATGGTTGTTCAAAACCATATTGCCGCGCTTTTTCAAGTGTATAGGGGCGCAGGCCGGATGATTGATATTCACCAATAATCTTGCCGTCGGCATCCTCGTCCAGATATTGATATTTGAACAATTCCTGCGTCACGATCACATCGCCTTCCATCCCGATGACCTCGGTAATGTTGGTGGTACGGCGTGAACCGTCGCGCAGACGCTTCACCTGTACAATCAGGTCAACGGACTCTGCTATCTGACGCGAAATCGCTTCTTTCGGGATCTTGATGTCACCCATCAGGATCATGTTTTCCATACGGCCAAGACACTCGCGCGGAGAGTTGGCGTGAAGCGTGCACATGGAGCCATCATGGCCCGTGTTCATGGCAGCGAGAAGGTCGAAACATTCCGCACCACGAATCTCACCAAGGATGATCCGGTCAGGACGCATACGCAGGGCGTTTTTCACAAGATCGCCAATGGTAATGGCGCCTTCACCTTCCAAGTTTGGCGGACGGGTTTCGAGCGGTAACCAGTGTGGTTGTTGCAAGCGAAGCTCGGCAGCATCCTCAATGGTCAGCACGCGCTCACCGGGATCGATCATTTTGGACATGGCGTTGAGCATGGTCGTTTTACCAGAACCCGTACCGCCAGAGATAACGACATTAAAGCGGCAGGCACCCGCAATCTTCAGCGCGGTACACATGGCCGTGGACATAGAGCCAAAGCCCTGCATCATATCGAGGGTAATCGGTTTGTCGGAGAATTTACGAATTGAGATGGCCGTGCCTTTAAGGCTAAGCGGCGGCACAATGACGTTCACACGAGAACCATCGGCCAAGCGCGCATCGGCAAGCGGCGTGGTCTGGTCAACACGGCGGCCGACCTGGTTCACGATGCGTTGTGCAATCTGAAACAGATGCTCTTCATCGCGGAACTGAATCGGCGCGATTTCAAGCTTACCCTTAATCTCAATGTAAGTCTGTTCCGGGCCGTTGACCATGATATCCGAAATATCCGGGTTTTGGAGAAGCTCTTCAAGAGGTCCAAAGCCGAGCAGCTCGTCAACCAGCACCTTCTCAAGCGCGAATTGCTCACGCCGGTTCAGTGTCAGTTTCAGCTCGGTCAGCACTTCCATGATGATCGGACGGAATTCTTCGGTCAGTTCTTCCTTGTTGAGTGTGGCTGCTGCTTCGGGATCTACCCGTTCAAGCAAGCGAGGAAGAACCTGCTCTTTGATTTTGTGGACCGAGGCACCAAAGCCTTCATCCTTGTTTGAATCTTCCGGTGCCGCATTGGAACGGTCAGCGAGCCGCGACATTGCATCATCTTTATCCGGTTTGTCTGCGCTTTGCTGCTCTCCTGGAAGCGGAACAGCATCAATCGGTGGAAATTGATCGCCACCCACTGGCTTTTCTACATCTTCTTTATCGGCACTGGGTTTTGACCCTCCGCCACCGGACATTGGTTTTGCGACGCCAAATGACGGTCTGCCGCCACCCAATCCATTTTTCTTACCAAATGCGCTCATGTCTCTCCGCCGGAAATAGTTTGTTCCCAAGTCATCAGACATCTCTTTCGGGGAAAATGGTTAATGTTTGGATAATGGTGATGGGACAGTTTTGGTTTTATGTGATTTGTTTCAATGGACAAAAGATGGTTGTGCGTTGCTGAATAGCCTGCAATCGGTGGCTGAGGGCCCTTTTGGATTGGACGGATATTGCAGGCGGACAAAAATATCGGAAAAACAGTGGCGGGCAGTGGTATCTTGTTGGCCTTGATCGCTTTTTCTGGATTTCCCATTGGTGATGCATTTATTAAGTCCATGGCGGGCGATTGGCCGGCGCCAGCGGTTGCGGCGCTGCGTTTTACCATCGGAGCTGCAGCTTTGGCTGCCATTCTTGCATGGCGAGAGGGCAGGGCCGGTTTTCAGATCAGCCGACCTTGGCTGCATGCCGCACGTGGCATGACGCTGGCGATTGGAACAATTACTTTCTTTTCAGCTATTTATATCATGCCATTAGCGGATGCGGTGGCGATATCTTTCGTCAATCCGATCCTCACAGCCCTGTTTTCAGGCTGGTTCTTAAAGGAAAAGATGAGGCCTACGACCTGGATAGCGACGATTGTGGCTTTTGGCGGTGTTTTGATCATGCTGCGCCCCAATGTAGCCGCCTTTGGCTGGGTCGCTGTCCTGCCTCTATTCTCGGCGGTTGCGATGGCGGCGATGCTAATCCTAAATCGTATGGTGTCCAGCCAGCGATCCATATTTGCAGCGCAGTTTTACATTGCCTTCTGGGCCGCCATATTTTTGTCGGTTGCTTCTGTGATCGGCCATTTCTGGGTGCCGGTGATGCATGTTCCCGGCGCACCGGATTGGCATGTTATCCTGCGCTGTGCAGTTGTGGCTGTCACGGCCACGAGCTGCCATTTCCTGCTCTATATGGCTACTATGCGGACTACGGCGGCAGCAATTGCGCCGATTGTCTATATCCAGTTAATCGTCGCATCTTTGATCAGCGTATTCATCTTTGGAGACGCGATTGACGAACTGGCTTTACTGGGAGGCAGCCTGATCTTGCTGAGTGGATTATTTCTCTGGCGCAGTGAACGCCGGACGGCACCGGTTGTCGAGGCTTAGGAAACCGCCTCAGCCAATACGGTCAGGCCTTTTTCATTCACTTCGGCAAAACCGCCCTGAACGGTGATCACTTCAGCTTCTGCGCCTTCGCTGGCGTAGATGGAAAGCTCCGCATCACGGATTGTGGACATAAACGGTGCATGGCCTGCCAACACGCCAAAGTCGCCTTCTGCGCCGGGCACAACAACCATATAAACATCATCCGACCGGACAAGCTTTTCAGGGGTTACGAGTTCGAAATGTAGGTTTGCCATCAATCTATGTCCCTATTCCCCTCCCGTGAGGGAGGGGGAATGGATTAGGCCGCTTCTGCTGCCAGTTGTTTGCCTTTTTCAAGCGCTTCATCAATGCCGCCGACCATGTAGAAAGCATTTTCCGGAAGATGATCATATTCACCGTCCACAACCGCTTTGAACGATTTGATCGTGTCTTCCAGATCCACGAATTTGCCTTTGATGCCGGTAAAGACTTCAGCAACATGGAAAGGTTGAGACAGGAATTTCTGAATTTTACGCGCACGGGCAACGACCAGCTTATCTTCTTCAGACAGCTCGTCCATGCCGAGAATGGCAATAATATCTTGCAGTGATTTATATTTCTGCAGGATTTCCTGAACAGCACGGGCCGTATCATAATGTTCCTGACCCACAACGCGCGGCTCGAGAACACGCGATGTTGAATCGAGAGGATCAACAGCAGGGTAGATACCCAGCTCTGAAATCGCACGGTTCAAAACGGTGGTTGCGTCCAAGTGGGCAAAGCTGGTTGCCGGTGCAGGGTCGGTCAAGTCATCGGCAGGAACGTAAATGGCTTGAACCGATGTAATCGAACCTTTGTTGGTTGATGTAATACGCTCTTGCAGCTGACCCATGTCGGTAGACAGGGTTGGCTGATAGCCCACAGCCGAAGGAATACGGCCAAGCAGCGCGGACACTTCCGAACCAGCCTGCGTGAAGCGGAAGATGTTATCAACGAAGAACAGAACGTCCTGGCCTTCTACGTCGCGGAAATATTCCGCAATGGTCAGACCGGACAGAGCAACACGCGCACGCGCGCCTGGAGGTTCGTTCATCTGACCATAGACGAGGGCCACTTTGGAACCTTCGGGCGTTGCATTGCCGTCTGCGTCTTTCGCAATAACGTTGGCGTCGAGAAACTCGTGATAGAGATCGTTACCTTCACGGGTACGTTCACCAACACCGGCGAAAACAGATGTACCGCCATGGCCTTTGGCGATGTTGTTGATCAGTTCCTGAATAAGCACCGTCTTGCCAACGCCGGCACCACCGAACAGACCAATTTTACCGCCCTTTGCATAAGGGGCGAGCAGGTCGACAACCTTAATACCGGTGACGAGAATTTCACTGTCGGTTGACTGGTCCACGAACAAAGGCGCTTCTGCGTGAATAGGAGCGGTTGTTTTCGCACCAATCGGGCCAAGCTCGTCAATCGGCTCGCCAATCACGTTCATGATCCGGCCCAGTGTTTCGGGACCAACAGGCATGTTGATCTGCGCGCCGGTGTCGGTCACTTCCTGACCGCGGGTCAAACCTTCGGTCGCATCCATAGCAATGGTGCGTACGGTGTTTTCGCCGAGATGCTGAGCAACCTCAAGCACCAAGCGGTTGCCGTTATTGTCTGTTTCCAGCGCCGAGAGAATGGCCGGGATATCCGTGTCAAAGGTTACGTCGACGACAGCGCCGATAACCTGTGAAATGCGGCCTACATTGTTGGTTTTTGCCATTTGTCTTTCCTTGCGTACTTGCTTTAGAGCGCTTCAGCGCCAGCGATAATTTCAATCAATTCGGTGGTAATCGCGGCCTGACGGCTGCGGTTGTAGATAATCGTCAGATTGTCGATCAGGTCGCCGGCATTACGCGTGGCGTTGTCCATAGCTGTCATCGACGCGCCTTGTTCTGACGCCATATTTTCAAGCAAAGCGCCGAAAATCTGGGTGGTCAGGTTGCGTGGCAGCAACTCGGTGAGGATTTCTTCCTCATCAGGTTCATATTCTGTCGACGCGCCCGATGCTTCGTCGCCTGACGTGTCCAGAGCGACAGGAATAATCTGTTGCGCTGTCGGTTCCTGAACCAGAGCGGATTTGAATTTTGAGAAGAAGAGATGGGCAACGTCAAATTTGCCTTCTTCGACCATTGCGGTCAGATCTTCGGCAATGGCTTTGGCTTCTTCAAAACCGGGCGTTTTCGCTTCGGTTGTGTCGAAATGCTTCGATATCTGATCGGGATATATCCGCTTGATCACCGGAATGCCTTTGCGGCCAACCATATAGAACAGAACAGTCTTGCCGTCCTTGATCAGCTTTTCGGCCTTCACCCGCGCTTCTTTGACGATATTGGCGTTAAACGCTCCGCACAAACCGCGATCTGAGGTTGCTACAACCAACAGGTGCACCTGATCCTTACCGGTGCCAGCCAACAGTTTCGGTGAATTTTCATCCACTGTCACTTTGCCGGCGAGGCTTGCCATGACCTTGGCCATCTCATTGGCGTAAGGACGCGCGGCTTCTGCCGCCATCTGCGCGCGGCGCAATTTGGCAGCGGCCACCATCTTCTTGGCCTTGGTGATCTTCTGGGTCGATTTGACCGACCCGATCCGATCCTTAAGTTCCTTTAGCGAAGCCATTAGGCAAAGCTCTTGCCAAAGGCTGCCAGAGCGTCTTCGAGCTTCGCCTTGGTATCATCGGCCAGGTCACCGCTTTCACGGATCGTTTTCAAAATATCCGCATGATCGGCACGCATATGCGCGAGCATGGCTTCTTCATAGCGCACAACATCGGTTACCGCGACATTGTCGAGATGGCCGTTGGTACCAGCGTAGATGGAAGCGGTCTGCTCTTCAAAAGCCAGAGGAGAAAACTGAGCCTGTTTCAAAAGCTGGGTCAAACGCTCGCCACGGGCCAGCAATTTCTGGGTCGAGGCATCGAGGTCTGAACCAAATTGCGCAAAGGCCGCCATTTCGCGATATTGTGCGAGATCGAGCTTAATTGAACCCGAAACCTTTTTCATCGCTTTCGTCTGAGCGGCTGAACCCACACGGGAAACCGACAGACCCACGTTAATCGCAGGACGGATGCCCTGGTTGAACAGGTCGGTTTCGAGGAAGATCTGACCATCGGTGATCGAAATCACGTTGGTTGGGATGTAAGCCGAAACGTCACCAGCCTGTGTTTCAATGATCGGCAAGGCGGTCAGTGAACCGGAACCATTATCTTCGTTCATTTTCGCAGCACGTTCGAGCAAACGGCTATGCAGATAGAAAACGTCACCGGGATAAGCTTCACGGCCCGGAGGACGACGCAGCAGCAGGGACATCTGACGATAAGCCACAGCCTGCTTGGAGAGATCGTCATAAACGATACAGGCATGCATGCCGTTATCGCGGAAATATTCGCCCATCGTCACACCGGTATAAGGTGCAAGATATTGGAGCGGAGCCGGCTCAGAAGCGGTCGCAGCCACAACGATGGAATATTCCATCGCGCCATTTTCTTCGAGCTGACGCACGATCTGCGCCACCGTGGAGCGCTTCTGACCCACAGCAACATAGATGCAGTACAGCTTCTTGCCTTCGTCATCACCAGCATTGATTGTTTTCTGGTTGATGAAGGTATCGATGGCGACAGCGGTTTTACCGGTTTGACGGTCACCAATGATCAATTCGCGTTGACCGCGGCCAACAGGAACCAGTGCGTCGAGGGCTTTCAAGCCGGTCTGTACAGGCTCATGAACCGATTTACGCGGGATAATGCCCGGCGCTTTGACTTCAACGCGGCTACGCTTTTCGGTTTTGATCGGGCCTTTGCCGTCAATTGGGTTGCCCAGACCGTCTACAACGCGGCCGAGCAGTTCTTTACCGATGGGAACGTCCACAATCGTACCGGTCCGCTTAACAACGTCGCCTTCTTTAATGTCTGCGTCAGAACCGAAGATCACGACACCGACATTGTCGGCTTCGAGGTTCAACGCCATGCCTTGCGTGCCGTTGGAAAATTCAACCATCTCACCGGCCTGCACCTGGTCGAGACCGTGGATACGGGCGATGCCGTCACCAACCGCCAAAACAGTTCCGACTTCGGAAACCTGGGCTTCGTTGCCAAAATTGGCGATCTGGTCTTTGATGACCTTTGAAATTTCTGCTGCGCGAATATCCATTGATGTGTCCTTAAGTCCTTTTGGCCTTTAGCCCTTCATGGCTTGAGATAGCGTGTTCAAACGGGTTTTAATTGAATTGTCGATCATCTGGCTGCCAATCTTGACAACAAGCCCGCCTAAAATGGACGGATCGACGGAGGTGGAAACCGAAACATCGCTCCCCACACGTTTCTTGAGCTGCGCCTTAAGCGCATCAACTTGAGCATCATCCAGAGGATGAGCGGAGGTCACTTCAGCGGTAATTTCTCCACGATGGCTGGAAGCCAATGTGGAGAAGGCGCGAATGACGGCCGGTATCTGGTCGAGACGGCGGTTGGCCGCGAGAACACCAAGCACGTTGGTGGTCAGATCGTCGAGCTTCATTTCCTTGGCGATACCGTCAATGGCCCTACCAGCATCGGCACGAGACAGAACCGGGCTGCTGATCAGCGCTTTCAGGTCGTCCGATTCGCCCATCGCATTGCCGAGTGAAGCAAGGCTTGCCTCGACAGTTTCGATGGCGTTATTTTCGGTGGCCAAAGCGAACAGTGCAGTGGCGTAACGCCCCGCTAAACTCGCCCTAATGCCGCTGGAATTCTCCACGCGTTCTTTACTCCGTGCCTGTATTATTGACCTGATAATCTGGTCAAAAAACTGGTAAGTGATAATGCCCGTAGGCAGGCGATATACTATGCATCTCGCCTTTGGTTGGGCGGCGTCTAGCAACCATTTTGCTGCGATGCAAGATGGCACTCGAACGCTTTTTGAAGATTGCCAAAAAAGGCGGATTTTCAAGCTGTTTGATTATGTCCTAGGTAAGATTCTGCTTTGATCGCAAGATACGGGATGCGAGGGTCGGTAAAGGCTGGCAAAAGAATGGCATGGACAACAACGAATCCTTGATCGATGACAACATGGCCTGGCAGGCCGTGGCCAATCGCGACCGGTCTTATGACGGCAAGTTTGTAACCGGCGTATTGACCACCGGCATCTATTGCCGCCCATCCTGTGCTGCGCGGCACCCCAAGCGCGAAAATGTGCACTTTTTTGCCAAGCCAGAGCAAGCGGAAGCCGCAGGGCTCCGAGCTTGCATGCGCTGTATGCCCAAGGATGTTGCACGTGATGATGCAGCTGTGAAAGCGGTGATAGATGCAATTCGTATGGCCGAAACAGCGCCGACATTGGACGAATTGGGCACCATGACCAGTTATTCGCCAACCCATTTGCAGCGCATATTCAAACGCGAGATGGGTTTGTCACCAGCGGCTTATGCGCGCGCTCTGCGATCCGAGCGGGCCAAGCAAGCCCTGGACGACGGTGCATCGGTGACCGAGGCTATATATGATGCGGGTTACGGTTCAGCTTCGAGATTTTATGCAGATAATGGAAAGAGATTAGGCATGAAGCCAAGTGCTTGGAAAAATGGCGGGGCGGGCGTGACGATCCGCTGGGCCAATGTCGAAACGTCGCTGGGCACGATGATGGTCGCCGCCACCGATAAAGGCGTGTGCTGTCTATCGTTCAATGAAGGTGAAGAAGAATTGCATGAACGCTTCCCCAAGGCGGACCTGCAACCCGGTGATGACGCGTTTCAGGAACTGTTGTCGGAAGTTGCAGCGTCCGTCGAAAAGCCCGGAGATTTTAGTCATATTCCGCTGGATGTGCAGGGCACCGCTTTTCAGGAGGCCGTTTGGCAAGAGCTTCAGAAAATCCCGCTCGGCGAAACCCGCAGCTATGCCGATATTGCAGCCGCCATAGGCAAGCCCAAAGCTGTGCGCGCCGTCGGCAGTGCCAATGGGGCCAATAATGTCGCCGTGCTGATCCCCTGTCACCGGGTGGTGCGCAGCGACGGCAGCATGGGCGGCTATGCCTATGGGCTGGAGATAAAAGAACGTTTGCTCAAAAAGGAAGCGACTAAATGACGGATATGATCAAACAATTTGCCGAACTACATCAACCGGGTGAGCCGATCATCCTTTACAACATCTGGGACGCGGGCAGTGCCCAAGTCGCGGTTCGCGCCGGAGCAAAGGCTATCGCAACGGGCAGTCTGTCGGTTGCGGGCGCGCAAGGTTTTGAGGATGGTGAGAAGCTGCCATTTGAATTCGCGCTCACCAATGCAAAGCATATTGTTGCTGCAGTTGATGTGCCGGTCAGCATTGATCTGGAAACCGGATATGGCGCTGATGCGGCGACAGTGGGCGTTAATGCACAGCAGATGAAAGACGCCGGTGTGGCTGGCCTCAACCTTGAGGATCAGGACCTGTCGGCGGGCGGATTGCGGGAAGTGTCAGAACAGGCCCAACGCATTAAAGCAGCTGCCGCCACCGGACTGTTCATTAACGCACGTACGGATCTGTTTATCCAGACGCCCTTGGCCGATCATGATGACGCGCTCGCCCAAAAAGCGCTGGAGTGTTGTCAGGCCTATGCCGATGCGGGCGCAGGCAGCCTCTTCATTCCCTTTGCCATGGACGAAAAACTGATCAGCAATATTTGCGAGAAAGCCAGCCTGCCGGTTAATATCATGATGATGCCCGATGGCCCTTCAATGTCCCGATTGGCAGAATTAGGTGTTTCGCGGATCAGCTTCGGTCCAGGTCCTTGGAAGGCGGCCATGGCGGCATTTGAAGCAGAGGCTCTGAGAATATTTGCCGATCAGGCCTGATTATATCGTACCCCCTTATGATCAGGGGCGGGTTTGATGACCATGAGCAAGATTAGCGGGATCAGCCCGACAATCGCCGCAATGGCGAACGGCGCGCCGACAAAACGAAACGGCGCTGCATCGCTGGTGAAATAGGATAGCGAGCCATTGTACAGAAGCGGGGCGATCAGCGCGGCAAGGGCGGCCATGCTGCCATTGAAACCCTGCAACTCTCCCTGCATGTTGCTTGGCGTGCGGCGGGACATCATCGCGTTTATGCTCGGCATGGCCATGCCTTGCAGTCCGACCACCAGACACATGGACAGCGCGACCCAGCCAACGTCAACCAGCACATAGACGGCAAAAATCACGATCGCGACGAAAATGCCGAAAATTGCCGTTTTTCGCTCTCCTACAGCACCAACGAAACGGCCGATTAAAAAGGCTTGTACCAGCGCCATGGAAAGGCCGACACAGGTTAGAGACAGCCCTACCATCTTGCTATCCCAGCCATATTGCGCAGGTGCAAAAAAGGCCCAACTTGTTGGATAGATCGAGCTGCTGAGCATCCATAGAAAATAGATTACCGCAACGCCAAGTAAGTTTGGCAATTTTCCAAGGTTCAGCAATGCGCCCAGCGGATTGGCACGTTTCCATTCAAAACTGCGTTTCTCCTCAGGCGCCATGGTTTCGGGAAAAGCAAACCAGCCATAGATGAAATTCAGGAAGGCAAGCCCGCCTGCAACGAAGAACGGGATGCGCGTGCCATAGTCACCCAAAAAACCACCTAGTGCCGGGCCGACAATGAAACCGATACCAAAGGCTGCACCGACAAGGCCGAAGCTCTTGGCGCGATCTTCTTCACTCGACATATCGGCCATTGCTGCATTGGCTGGACCGAATATCGCGCCAAGACCGCCGGCAATGGAACGGCCGATGAACAGCCAGACGATCGAAGTAGCAAAACCCATCAGCGCAAAATCAATCCCGAATGCAATTAGCGAGAACAGGAAAACCGGACGGCGGCCATATCGATCGCCGAGATTGCCGACCAGCGGCCCCATCAAAAATTGAAACAACGCATATGAAGCGCTGATAAAGCCGCCCAGCATTGTTGCTTCGGACAGGCTGACATCCTCCAGTTCCTGAATAAGCTCCGGCAGGACCGGCATGATGATGCCGAAGCCGACAGAGTAGATAAACACCGTCAGCAGGATGAACCGCATAGCGGATTTTCGCTGCCCCTCGGCGATCATCGCGGGAGTTCAATCATTGCGAGGATTTTTCGCACTCGTACACCAGACGCTCATTTGTCTGCATCGGCAGTTCGGTTCGGATCGCTTTCACCATTTCGGCTATCTCGGACAGAGCCTGTTCGTCCCTGGTACAGGCGCGGTTGCCATATTGCTTGCGAATTTCCCTTGCCTTGGTCATCGCAGCCAGACCGAGCAGATAGCGCTCAGTCGTGAACTCTGCACTGCCCGGATCAAAGCCGCTGATCGTCACGGTCTGCTCTTCATTAGGCACAAAGATGCGTGACCATTTGTCGCCATCGCGGCCATATTGAGTGCGACCATTAACGCAGCCGCCTTCCGCCCAGTCTATGTCCAGCGTGTCGGCCTGCGACACCGTGATCCGGCTGCGTTCGGTATTGAGCCGGCATAGATATTTTCCAGCCGTTGCCACAACGGCGCCACCATTAACGCCGTTTTTGCCCGGCATCTGCTCCTTAAGCGCCACGGCCACGCGATCATCAATTTCGTTAAAGGCTGGGCGTGAGAGGAAAACGAGGATCGCGCCGACCAGCAACAAAGCCGCCCCGCCTGCCGTGCCTATGGCGGGTGTGCGTTTGCCCTGGATCATCAGATAACCGGCACCGCCCACTGCGACCAGCGATAATACCAGCATCAACGCGGCAATCGCCATCCGGTTTTCACGCTCGGTAATGATATCTTGCGAAATGGTGGTGCGCAGTTTTGCCTCGGCCTGCTCGCGCTGCTCCAGTTCGGCTTTTCGTGCTGCCTCTATTCTGGCGCGTGCAGCGGCTTCGCGCCGTTGCTCTTGAAGGCTGATGTCCGCGGCCGAGCGACAGGGAGTTGCGGTCATGCCGACTTTGACCCCAGCCTTACGCAGAAACGACAGTATTTCCCGACTGGACACAGCAAAACCAAATTCCGCGTCGTTGCCGTCAGACAAGGATCCAAAGCTGTTTGCACCCAGTATTCGGCCACAATTGTCTATTAATGGTCCTCCGCTATTGCCGCTGGCTATTGGTGCCGTATGCAGGATCGTATCAAACTGCTTGGTGGAACGTCCGCCGGATACGGAACCGCGGGTTTTTACCGGTGACATCGGATTGACCAGGTCATCAAGATTCAACCCCTGTGCCCGGTCAACCGAACCAGGATATCCGACAGCAACGACATTCGCTCCATCTGCAACCGGACCACTGAAAACAGTCATCGGCGGCAATCGTCCGCCGTCTTGTAGCTGAATAAGCGCAAGGTCATTGCCTGGAGAATAGGCGATCACTTTTCCGCCATAGCTCGTACCGCCCTGGGACGGAACGATGCCTATAACAACAGATCTTTCTTGTCGGGCAATCTCAACCACATGGGCGTTGGTGACGATCTTGTCCGGCGCAACGGCAAAACCGCTGCCATGGCCAACAAACGCAACCTTGTCGCCGTCAGTGGCCGCCAAAACAACTCGCACGACTGACCGGCTGGCCGCCGCGATATCGGCTGGATCAGCATGGGCTGGGGCCGCAAACAACGCGGTTAGGGCAAGAGTAACATAAACAACCAAACGGTACATCAGTGAGCCTTTAATGTGTCAAGCTCAGCACATGATGCGAAGCCCAGATTTTCATCAGCGCTACCACCTCCCGAGGTGCAGTATCAAGTGCAGAGCGTTGCTTGTCGGTATTTTTCGTAAATCAAACAAAACTATAGGGGTCGACGTCGACGCCAACCCGCACCGCACGCGGCCATTCGAGTTTTTCCAGCCATTCGCGCATGATGTCCTGCAACTCGACCGAGCGATGGGTGTGGATCAAAAGCCTATGGCGGTGACGGCCGCGTAACATGGCAAGCGGGGCAGGGGCGGGGCCATAAACAGCGAAGCCTTCCGCCTTGGGCGCGGTTTGACCAATCAGCCGCGCTGTTTCCATCGCTTCGGCATTATCCTCGGAAGAGACGATAATTGCGGCCAGCCGGGAAAAAGGCGGTGCCGCAGCGGCGCGGCGGGATTCAGTTTCGGCGGCATAAAACCCATCTCTGTCGCCTTTTATCAGCGCCTGAATCACCGGCGCGCCGGGCATGCGCGTCTGGACATAGACATGACCAGGTTTCTCCGCTCTGCCCGCCCGGCCTGCGACTTGTGCAATCTGCTGGAAACTGCGTTCCGCTGCGCGCAAGTCACCGCCCTCCAGACCAATATCCGCATCAACAACGCCGACCAATGTCAGATTGGGAAAATGATAGCCTTTGGTCACCAGTTGCGTGCCAACGACAATATCTATCGCACCCGCCTCCATCTGCGCGACAAACTCCCCGGCCTTGGCAGGCGACCAGATGGTGTCCGACGTGACAATGGCCGTTCGCGCCTGCGGGAAAAGCATTTTAACTTCGTCGCAAATGCGCTCAACCCCGGGACCGCAGGCAACCAGTGAATCTTCATCGCCGCATTCCGGGCATTTTTCTGGCTGCGGCATGACATGACCGCAATGATGACAGGCCAGGCGCTTAGTCAGCCGATGTTCGACCATCCACGCTGTGCAGTTCGGACAATTGATCCGATGGCCACAGGTTCTGCATAGTGTCAGCGGCGCAAAGCCGCGCCGGTTGAGGAACAGCAGCGACTGCTCGCCTTTGTCGAGATTTTCCTCCAGCGCGTTGATCAATGTCGGGGCCAACCAAGATCCGCGCGCCGGGATATCCTGAGTCAGGTCCAGCGCCTCGATCTCGGGCAAAGTCGCCGTGCCAAAGCGGGCAGGCAATTCGAGCAACTGATAATTGCCTTGCTCGACCTGATGCCGACTCTCAATAGCCGGTGTTGCAGAGGCCAGCACAACCGGAATTTTCTCATGCAGTCCGCGCATCACAGCAACATCACGGGCATGATAACGTACGCCATCTTCCTGTTTGAAACTGGTTTCATGCGCCTCGTCGACGATGATCAGGCCTAGATTCTTATAAGGCAGAAATAACGCGGACCGCGCGCCGACAACAACTTTCGCGTCACCATCGGCCAAAGCCCGCCAGTTTTTCTTGCGATCAGATTGCTTAAGGCCGCTATGCCAGGCGACTGGTTCAGCACCAAAACGCGCCTTGAAACGGTCCAAAAAAGGTTCGGTAAGTGCAATTTCGGGGAGTAGAACCAATGTCTGTTTATCTTGGCGCAACGCTTCTGCAACGGCCTCGAAATAGACCTCGGTTTTACCAGAACCGGTCACGCCGTCGAGCAAATAGGGTTGGAATGCGGCGTCCTGCACAGCGCTGACCAAGGTATCGCTAACCTGAGCCTGATCATCGCTGAGATCGACCTTGGCAAAGTCCGGATCAGGTTGCTTGATATCGGCAAAGGCCGATACTTCATGACGATCCAGCACGCCTGTTTTTTCAAGCCCTCTTATGACCGCGACAGACACATCTGCTTTGAAAGCCAGTTCGCTGATCGTGCCCTGTACATCAACCAGCTTTTCGAGTGCCTGTTCGCGTTGTGGTGTCATCCGGTCCGGGACGTTCCCGTTCAGTCGATATTCGATGATCGGGCGATTGTCGGCAAAGGCCGCTCCGCTTGAAAGGACCATGCGCAACACCGAGGCTGGCGCGGCAAAATAGTAACGCGCGGTCCATTCAATCAATCGCCTCAGTGGCGAAGATAACGGCGGGACGTCTCGTAATTCTAGCAAGGGGCGCAATTTCTTCGCATCAATCTCATCCACCGGAAAGCTCTCTGCTTCCCAAACCACGCCCGGTAATTTGCGCGGGCCCAGCGGCGCCATCACGATAGAACCCGGACGCGCATCCATGCCTTCAGGTATGCGGTAATCGAGCGGCCCCAGGGCGGCGTTGAGCAACAGCACTCTGGCCCGGTCTTTGGCAGGATCATGGACGCGATTCATCTGGTCCGTATAGGCATGGTTTGGGATTGCGTCACCAGCTGCTATGTAGTGTGTCAGGGATTAGGGGAGTAAGATCATGAAAAATTTCGATCGGCGCAAATTTTTAGCCGCAGGCGCCGCTGGTACGGTGCTTGCGCTGACCGGCTGTGCCAGCTTGCCATCGCTTAGTCTGACCGAAGCGGTAAGGCGTCTTTTGACCTTGTCGTCGCAAAATGCCTTTGCCGAGCTTATGCAGCCCAATGGGTTTTTCGATAGCCAGATTGCTCGCATATCGGTGCCGGAAAGACTGGGCGGGACGCGCGTTACGAATATTGCCACCGCTGTGTTGAGGTCTAAACCGATTCAGAAACGTCTCCTCAAGCAGGTCAATCGCGCGGCTGAGAAAGGGGCGGAACTGGCAGCGCCGATTATTGCTGACACCATCAGAGGTATGAGTATTGCCGATGCCGCCGCGATCATCAAAGGTGGGGACCGGGCCGCAACGGACCTGCTGCAGAGTCAGCTCGGTACTTCGCTTGCGACCCAGATCCTGCCAGGTGTCAGCAAGGGGCTAAACCTGTTCGACAATGAGATTATCAATCTTGTACTTTCGCAGGTCAGTGATATCAATTTTGCAGATATTAGCGGTGATGTGACGGACAAGGTCAGTGATGCCATTTATCGGTCCATCGGCGCGCAGGAAGCGAAAATCAGGGCCAATCCGGAAGCTACCAATGATCCATTGCTGATTGGCGTATTTGGTTTGACTTAAAGCTGATTGGTTCAGGCTTGGCCCACAGACTATCCACAGCTTTCTACACAGCTTGACCGCACGGCCGGTTTCGCGTCTCTAGGAAAGATATTAGGCGACTCGCTATCGCCACCACCATATCCGCATCGGGAGCCGGAAATTATGAAATTTTTTGTTGATACTGCTGATACCGCCGAAATTGCCGATCTCGCCGCGACCGGCATGGTCGATGGCGTGACAACCAACCCGTCGCTGATCAAGAAATCGGGCCGTGATATCATGGAAGTGACCAAAGAGATTTGCGGTCTGACTGACGGGCCGGTCTCTGCAGAAGTCGTTGCGCTCGATCATGAAACGATGATGAAAGAAGCAGAAGTGCTGCGCAAAATTGCAGACAATGTTTGTATCAAGGTGCCGCTGACCATTGACGGCCTGAAAACTTGCAAGTCGCTTACCAGCGATGGCACGATGGTCAATGTAACACTATGCTTCTCTGCCAATCAGGCGTTGCTGGCAGCGAAAGCGGGCGCGAGTTTCATTTCTCCCTTCGTCGGGCGCCATGATGACAATGGCTTTGATGGCATGAAGTTGATCGATGACATTCGTCTGATTTACGACAATTATGCCTTTGATACGGAAATCCTGGTCGCCTCTATCCGCCATCCTGTCCATGTGCTGGAATCGGCGCGGATTGGAGCAGATGTAGCGACAATGCCTCCCAACGTTATTCGTGGATTGTTCAAGCATGTCCTGACAGACAAGGGTATTGAAGGCTTTCTAGCGGACTGGAAAGACACCGGTCAGAATATTGGATAATGTTTAGGTTCTGCACCAGACGCAGAGCCTAAACTAGAAACCCTTAGGCGCGGGGTCTACCACACTAAAGCTACCGCTTCGGATTTCCTGTACTTCCAATGCGCGTTCGGAAATGCCGTTGCGGCGGAAGCGGAAGACGCCATCCAACCCAATGAATCCACCGGAATCGGTCAGCTGTGCGATCGGGAAAGGTGTGCCCACCTTCCAGTTTTGTGCCACTTTGACAGTGAGCAGAACCGAATCATATCCCAGACTGGAAAGCCGGAAAGGCGCGCGGCCATAGCGGCTTCGATATTTATTCGCATATTGCCGATACAAAGTGTCTGAAACACTGGCGAACCATGCACCACGCATCGCTGGTGATCCGGCAAGCTTGCTGCTGGTGTTCCAAAGATCGGTGCCAAGAATTTTGGCACTACCGCTTGCATTTTGCCGAATATAGGGCGCGGCCTTGATCGCCATGGTACCATTGTCTGCCAGTAAGACCGCATCAAAGTCGCCATTTTGCGACAGTTTCTTGGTGGCGGCTTCTACAGATTGAGAGTCGCGGTTGAAATTTTGGATCGAAACAACCGTTCCGCCGACATTTTTGACTGAACGCAGTAACGTGGAAGACGCCCGCTGACCGTAAACCCCGTTGGGGACCAAAGCTGCGAAACGGTTCATGCCTTTTGATTTGGCGTAGCTGACAACGCGATTGATCGATTGCGACGGGATATGACCCAGCAGGAAAACATTGTTCCCGGCAACACCAGCGTCATTGGAAAAGCTGAGAATCGGAATGCCGGCGGGCCGGGCAATATTGGCAGTCGCCACGACATTGTCGCTCAATAGCGGTCCAATGATGAGTTTATTACCATCTGCAACTGCCTTACGGGCAGCGGCAGTAATACCTTTGGCTGTATCGTAGCTGGTCATACGGATATTCTGCGCTTTGGTGTCGAGCAGAGCAATTGTGGTCGCATTGGCCAGAGATTGCCCGACGCCAGCATTTTTACCGGAGAGGGGAACCAGGAGCGCGATGCGATGGTGTTTTTGATCCTGCGGCAGCTCACCTGTAACTGGTGGCGGCGTGGGTGTTGGTCTTGTCGGACGTTCCCCGCCGCGCGGCACTACGGATTCGCAGCCGGCCAGAAAAATGATCCCGGCGAGCCCTGCATATTTCAGAAGGCTCCGGCGTCCTTCGCGGACAGGTGCGGATGTGATCCGGCGGGATGTTTTTTCATCCTGTCCTATATGCAAATTATCTGTCATGGCGTTCATTATGTCTGCTCCCATTGAACATGGCCTGTATATCGTCGCTACACCAATCGGCAACCTCGGAGATTTGTCGCAGCGCGCTGAAGAAATCCTTGGAATCGCTGACCTTATCTTAGTCGAAGATTCAAGAGTGACCGGCAAGCTTTTGAATCATATCAGTAAAAAAGGAAGGATGAAGGTCTATAATGACCATAAAGGAGAGCAGGAGCGGCAGGAAATTTTGGCTGCTATAGGATGTAAAATTGTCGCACTAGTGAGTGATGCGGGGACACCGCTGATCTCCGATCCCGGTTACAAGCTTGTTCGAGACGCGCGGGCGCAAGGCGCGCATGTTACGACAGTGCCGGGTCCAAGTGCGGTGATTGCTGCGCTGACCTTGTCCGGATTGCCCAGTGATCGGTTTTTGTTTGAAGGCTTTTTGCCAAGCAAAATGAAAGCGCGGGGTGCGGCGTTGACGGAGTTGAAACCGATCAAGGCGACGCTGGTCTTCTACGAGAACGGGTCTCGGCTCGGCGCCATGCTTGCGGATGCGTTTGATAGATTGGGAGAACGTCAAGCAGCGGTTATTCGGGAGATTACAAAGAAATTTGAGGAAACGGTCACCGGAAGCCTGCAAGAGTTGGCTGACCGCTATGCCGATGAAAAACCAAAAGGCGAGATTGTCGTGGTCATTGGACCACCGGGTGCTGCGGAGCCGGTGAGTAGCGCGGATATCGAGGAGGCGTTGCGCTCTGCATTGCGGCAGCTTCCTGCTTCCAAGGCAGCGGGAGAAGTGGCGCGTACCTATGGGGTTGACCGGAAAAAGCTTTATGAACTGGCAACCCGGTGGAAAGCGGAAGCATAGGAATGAAGCGTCCTGCTGCGAAGAGGGAGCGTGCCGAACAGCAGGGACGACGTGCGGAGAGCATAGCGGCGGGATGGCTGCGACTGCATGGGTGGCGGATATTGGCGCAGCGGGTTCGGACGTCGCGCGGCGAGGTGGATCTGATCGCCAAGCGAGGCGGGCTTGTGGCATTTGTTGAGGTGAAAGCACGGACAAAAGCAAAAGATCTCGAGACCGCGATTGATCACCATCGGCTGAAACGAGTCGCTGCCGCGGCGGAAATTCTCTATCCGGAATATTGCCAAAATGGCGAAGACGCGCGGATTGATGTAATTTTGGTTGCGCCGCGCCGTCTGCCGACCCATTTACCCAATGTCTGGCAAGGGTTTTGATCCCGCCGGCCCCAATGACCTGAGAAAGCGCTCTTATGACTTTGAAAATTGCCGTGCAAATGGACCCCATGGAAACTGTCAATATCGTCGGGGACAGCAGCTTCGCGCTGATGATCGCCGCACAGAAACGCGGTCACAAACTCTATCATTATGATGTCAAAGACCTGACCTATCTGGCGGGCCGTCTGACCACGCTGGCACATCCGGTAAAGGTGCAACAAGTGCATGGTGACCATTATGAATTTGGCGAGCAGGTGCGGCTGGATCTCGGAAGCGATATAGATGTCGTGTTGATGAGGCAGGACCCACCTTTTGATGTCGGCTACATAACGGCAACCCATTTGCTGGAACGGATTGAAGGTGAGACGCTGGTCGTCAACAATCCGGTATCGGTCCGCAATGCGCCTGAGAAAGTTTATGTGCTGGACTATGCCAAATATATGCCGCCGACATTGGTCACCCGTAATATTGATGAAATCCGGGCCTTTCAGGAGGAGCATGGCGGCATTGTCGTGAAACCATTGCATGGCAATGGCGGCAAGGCCATTTTTCTGATTCCAGAGGATGGCAGCAATTTGAGTGCTTTAATTGAAGTGTTTAACCAGACTTGGCCAGAGCCACATATGATCCAGCCGTTTCTTCCCGAGGTTCAGGACGGCGATAAACGGATCGTTTTGGTGGACGGTGAAGTGGCAGGCGCAATCAACCGCAAGCCTGGCAAAGGCGAATTCCGATCCAATCTCGCACAGGGCGGCTATGCCGAGGCGGCTGAGTTAACTGACCGCGAAAAAGAAATTTGCGCAGCGATGGGGCCGGATTTGAAGCGGCTGGGGCTGCTCTTTGTCGGTATAGATGTGATTGGCGGAAAATGGCTGACCGAGATTAACGTGACATCTCCGACGGGAATTGTGGCCATCGACAAGTTTAATGGGACCGACACGTCCGGTATGATCTGGGATGCGATAGAGCGGCGTTTGGCGTGAATTGAGAATGTTCGTTTATCCTCAAAACGGAGGTTGGGGGATCTGTAACTGATCAGTCTAGTTTTGGTTCGCATCCGCAATGACGCGTATGCACGTGCCTTGTTCAGGCTTTGCGTTTATGTCCAACTTCAATTCATGTTGTTCGGCCAACTCAAGGCAGATTGCCAGTCCCAGGCCTTCGCCTTTTGAATTGTCGCCTTTCTTATATGCTGACTGAAACTGGACAATCTCGGCCTCCGACATGCCCGGACCAGTGTCCAGAACGATAATCACGAATCCGGCCCCGCGACGTCTGGCTCCGATCAATATCTTACCTTTATCCGTATATTTAATGGCGTTGGAGGCAAGGTTGCTGACAATCCGCATTAAAGCCAGTGGCGGTATGCTGGTTTCAATATTGCTGTCGACAATACGAAGCTGGAGGCCTTTGGAAATTGCTTCTTCACGAAACATCTGCCCTACAGTCCGAAAGATCATCGAAAGAGGATAGGGTTCTTCAGTTTTCTGCTGTTCCTTGATCGCTGGATCATCAAACACTGGACGACTTTCAACCAGATAATCTCCTGAAAGCGATTCCAGATAATCCAGTGCTTCTCGGATATTCTTTTTTGTCGTGTCCCCTAAATTGGTGGCTTCCCCATCCAGACTCATGCGAAGACTGGTGAGCGGCTGCTTTATATCATGAGATGCTGTTGCGAGTTGACGCTGGCGGAGCGCAGCCTGATCGCGGGCTCGCGAATATTTTTTTTCGGCCTCCAGCAGACGTTGACTTTTCTCAGCATCCTCTTTGAGGATGCGGATTTTTTCCTCCAAAGCCCGATCATGCTCCCGACGTAGGGAAATTATCCCATAAGTAAGACCGAGCATTACCAGCGTTCCGATTATGATGAATGTCGTTTTGGCAAAATTCCGCAGAACGATCTGGTTTTCCAGATAGCCATTGAACATCAATGTAGCATAGATCAAAAACGCGATGAAAATAACAATCAGTCCAATCCACATCTCAAAAAGTCTGCGATTGGACGACTTTTCCCACCAGTAGAGAGGCAGAAAATGCGTCAGGCACATGATACCTGTCCAGGCAAGCTGGATCTTGTAACTGGTGATGCGCGGGACGAAGGGGATCATTACCAACGTTACGATGGGTAGCAATGCCAGCCATTGGATATGTCTGGACCAGGGGTGACTGCCTTTGCGGGTTACCATTGAATAGCCTGCTACGTAAAAACCGAACATGATGCAGGCATAGCTGATCAGAAAACCGATATAGGGATTCCATTCCGGATGGTTTGGATAGAGAAACCGGAGAGGAATGTTGTCGTCGAAGGACAAAGCGGCGAGCAGCAGGCTGAAAAGCAGAGCGTATCGAGTTCCAACAGAGCTTTTCAGCGAAATGTTAACCCCCAACATGACAATCAGTCCGAATATAGCGAGCGTGTAGAAGGCCGTGTTGAGTGCCGCCGTGCGCAGTTCATGTTCGACCAGATCCGCTTCGTCCCTGATCGCCAGACTGGGGGCAGCTGCCATAAGTTTGGATGTCCGAACCATGAGAGTGGCCGTTTCTCCTGGCCGTAAGATCAGCGGTTTGGATTTCAGCTGGGTGCCACTCAATATTGTCGGATCATAAGGTTTTGCAGAAGAGAAAGAGAGTAATCTGTCGACATCGCCAGACTGCCTGACCAGAATGATGTCGGCATCCCGCACCGCAAATGCATCAAAATTGACAATCCACTGGTCTGCCAGCCGCCCATCTGGTTTTGAGATATTTTTTACGGCGAGGGCGGACCAAAGATCGGAATAGGGCGTAAATTCCTCTTCGGATACAGGCACGCTGGATCCAAATTCGCTCGCCTCATATTCCAAAATCATTTCTGCAAGCGGTCGGTTTTCGCCCAGACAATAGACAACGTAATCACCCAGATCAGTCCGGTTTTCGCCGGGCGCCAATGGAAGAGCCGGAGCGGCCATTGCCGGCCCAGCCTTCCAAATCGAGACCGCAACAAGAATGATCATAAACGCCAAGAAGCGCAAAGTTGATTTGAAATATGGTGCGATCAGGCTAAGAAATGTCATAGGTTACAATCATTTGTGCGATGTTGTAGAACAGGAAAATGCCCCAAGGCAAGCAGAGCAGAAATTTGAAATGAGCCACTTTACCGCCGTTATTGCCGATGATCATGCGATCGTCCGTTCGGGATTGAAAGCCGCTCTGGAAAACGAGCGGCTTGTTGACGGACATAATATCGAGGTGGTGGCAGAAGCCAGCAATGGTTTGGATGCTATTGGTGCCGTCAAACAACATAGGCCTGATATGCTTGTTCTTGATGTGTCGATGCCGATCGCGGGGGGCGTTGAAGTGCTCGTCGAAACACGGCGCTGGTCGCCCGATACCCGGATCATCGTATTCACGGGTATCTCTGCAATGGGGAAAGTCAGCGAGCTTGTGGAAGCTGGCGTGGATGGTCTGTTTTCCAAAGCTGAAGACAATCAGGGTCTTTATCAGAATGTTCCGATGATCTTGCAGGGTGGTCGATATATTTCGCCATTTTTCACCAGCATCATGGACAACGCGCCTCAGCAAAGTGTCCTGACCGACCGGGAACGACAAATATTGAATCTGATTGTTGCCGGGCAATCCAACAAGGAAATTTCCTCGCATCTTGGCATCAGTGCCAAGACCGTGGACCGCCATCGCACCAATCTGATGCAGAAGCTTGATGTGCATTCGGTCGCGCAACTGATTGCCTATTCTCTGCGCGAAGGATTGATCGACCCCGCGGCGGAAATCTGAATCCTTTAAAGAGATACTGTCTGAAATAGTGGTTGGCATGATCGCTGATTACCCCTGCGCGCCCCGATTTTGAAATGGGGGATTCACCTCATTCAGCGTCACAGCCTTCCTTGCTACTCAGGATGACAGGGAGTGGGGCCATGTCGGTCTCCGATGAGAAGGAAGAGACGATGAAAAAGGGAAGCAATACCGTTCGGGGTAGAAAAATCGGTTTGAAAATTTCAGGCGCCTTGCTGACGCTGGCAGTCGCTGGTGCGGTCATAGCGCCAATGCCACATCAAACGGCGCAGGCACAGATTCCTGGATTATTGCCAAAAGCGGATCAGGTAGCGGTCGCGCAACCCATGGCTATTGATGGTGTCTGGCAAATTCGCGAACTGGGCAAACATATCGTTGTTGAGGCAGGTCGGGCTTATGCGCTTGAAAGCTGGATTCACGCCTTTGTCTTCGAGATTCAGCCCGACATGGTTGTGTTACGCAATTTCGAACAGAAAGCGCCCAATGTCTATGTGGCGGACGATCTGCCCCTGATGGCGCGGTCCAATATGGTGGTTGAGGAAGACGGTTCGATCACCGCGACCGTAGCTTCATTGGTACCCGTTACCTATCATCTTGATCCGGTAGAATTATTCTATCCCCAGCATTTCCTTGCGGCGATACAGGAAAGCCGGGTGCCCGCCCAATATCGTAATCGTCCTGGACCGCCATCACATGCGCTGGGGCCACCACAACCCGGCGTTATCGGGCATCCTGTAGTTGAAGCTCAACCGGCATTGGAGCCGGGCATCACAGAGCCTTTCGTGGAGAGGTGCGGCAATTGTGGTCTTTTGTCCCCGGGCGCAGCCGGGCAGTCTCAACTTGCTACCAGCAGCAATGACAGCACCGATGAGGGCGGTCTTTCCGATGAGGCCAAGCTGGGTATTGGTACAGTCGTAGCCGGAGGTATCGCTTACAAGGCAAGCGGGTCCATCGGCAAAACCGCCAAAATGGTCGGCTCGGCCGGGAAAGTTACTCGCAGTGGCAGAGCTGCAACGAAACTGACAGAAGGAGCGCTTAGAGGCGGCATCTTGCAAAACGCGGGCCCCAAAGGAGCCGGGCAGCTTGTCGGAAAAGGCACAGCCGCACAGGCGGCCCGCGGAATCGGCGGAGCCACCAGCGAAGCCCAGCTGATGCAGAGGATCAACAAGGCTGGCGATGTTTCAAAGCTGAACAAGGCCGGTCGTGCGGCCCAGGTGGCGCGCGGTGCGGGCGGATTGAAAGCGGCATCCACTGCAGCAGACGCTGCCAAGCTTGCCAAGATGGCTAAAACTGGCGCTACCGCCGGAAAATTAGGCAAGGCGGGTCGCGCGGCGCTGGCGGGTACCGGTGTGGGTGCGGCGGTGGTCGTGGCTGAAATCGTCGCTACCGAGGGGATTGAAGCGGCCACCGGAGCCGATATACAGGATCCGGTTTCCACCACATTCCAATATGGATCGGCGATTTTCGACAAGGACGTGACGCTTGGCGATGTCGCACGGGCCCGCGCAGAGCATCACCGGGAGAATTTCCGCAAGATCGGCGAGACGTTCACCACACCAGGCCGTTTTAAGGAAAATATGCAAGCCTATGGTGATGACAAACGTGCGAAAATCGAAAATTCCACGGGTATGGACTTGCAAAGCGGCAGGGAACGACGCGCAGCTTACGGAGCGGCTCTGACCAGCGACAAGCCTGTCGCAGCGACTGCGAAGGTGATGGGTGATCGGGCCAAGCACCACCTGGAAAATACCGGCAAGGTCACGAAGAAAGTCGGCTGTGGTCTGGGCAATATTTTCCGCAAGAAGGAAAATGACAAGAAGTGCTGATCTGATCGGGATCGGAAGCGACCCGCGATCTCGACAGGTCAATACAAGGAGGAGCGGCCACCGCTCCTCCTTTTTTGTCGTTGTCGACCGTTTAAAGTCGCTACGATTTCTGTTCAAATCCCTCTACAAATTCGCTTTGGCTGAAAAGCCGAGACCATTGTATGGCAAACTCAACCCGCCCGGGGGTGCGCATTCTGATAGACATCAAGCAAATGCGCGGCATCGACGGCCGTATAAACCTGGGTACTGCTCAAACTCGCATGCCCGAGCAATTCTTGCAGGCTCCGCAAATCGGCTCCACCGGCTAGTAAATGAGTAGCAAAGCTGTGACGCAGAGCGTGGGGTGTGGTCTTGTCTGACAGGCCAAGCTTTGCGCGGGCTTGCTGGACAACGCGGCGGATCAGATTGGGTGACAGAGGGCCGCCTCGCTTCCCGCGAAAAACAGTCTGCTCAGGCATCATCGCATGCGGACAAAGATCAATATAATGCTCTATCGCTTCGCGTACCTGGGGAAGTAGTGGTACGATCCGTGTCTTGCCGCGCTTGCCCGTTACGCGCAGCGTGTCGGACAACGGAAGGGCATCGCCAGTAAGGTCCAGAGCTTCGCTAATTCGCAAGCCCGATCCATAGAGCAACAGAAGAACTGCCCAATCACGCGCGCCAACCCAATCGGTGCTCGCGTTTTCTGAAATATCCTCCGCTATCGCCACAATGTCGTCAGGAGAGGCCGGACGCGGAACGCCGCGGGTAACTTTTGGGCCTTTGATTTTGGGTATCTGACTATCGTCTCCGCCAATGAATTTAAGGAAGGCGCGGATCGCGGATAGTTCCCGGGCTGCACTGTTATTGGTCAATCCATCAGCGCGGCGAAAAGCGAGATAGGATCGGATGTCTGCCTGCTTGAGGGCTTTGATTTGGTTCGTAGTCACGGCAGCACCAAGATGTTCTGTCAGAAAAGCACAAAAACGCTCTGCGGTCGTTACGTAGGCGCGCACTGTGTGCTGCGACCGCCGCCGGCCTTCGCGCAAATGACGAGAGAATTTCTCGATGAGGGCATTGCCGCTTTCCATTGGGCCAAATCTAGCAGCCAGTCCTTCAAAGTCCAAACGTGGAATTTGAAATTTCGATTCAGGCGCGAAACGGATCCGCTATAATCTTTGGCAAAATAGCATCAAGGAGTGGCATGCCCCTTGCTGTCACCATCAACCGATCAGTGCTTAGTTCAAGCAATCCCAGGGCCGTCAGTTTTTCAACCTGATGCAGATCAATCATATGATCGGTCACCAGTGTAGTTTTGTTCTCCAGTGCCGCCAAATTCACACCCTCGGTCAACCGCAATCCCATCATCAATGCTTCCGTTGCCCGCACTTGTGGCGATAAAGCTTGTTCGATTTTCAGGCCATTGCCGTTGCGTTGCACCGCGGACAGGAAATTCTCGGGTTTCTTGTGCCGTTCTGTTGCGCTGTTCAGTCGCCGACCATGTGCGCCGGGGCCTATGCCGATATAATCTTCATAGCGCCAATAGGTCAGATTATGACGGCTCTCCTGGCCGGGCCGGGCATGATTGCTGATCTCATATGCGGGGAGGCCAGCAGCCTGGGTCAGTTTCTGTGTCAGTTCAAACATGTCGGCGCAATGATCATCATCCGCGGGAATAAGTTGTCCCGTTCGCACCAGTGTCTCAAAGCGGGTGCCGGGCTCTATGGTAAGCTGATAGAGCGACAGGTGATCGGTGCCAAAACCGAGAGCTTTTTCCAATTCGGACTGCCAATCTTTCAGAGATTGGCCGGGCCGTGCATAAATCAGGTCGAAGCTGACGCGTTTGAAATTCCGCTGCGCGGTTTCCAGCGCCGCCAGCCCTTCTCCGACATTATGCGCACGCCCAAAAAACTCTAAGGTTTGGTCATCAAGCGATTGTAATCCTAAGGAAACACGGTTTACTCCAGCTTGAGCAAGATCCGTGAAACGACTGGCTTCGACAGAGGAAGGATTGGCCTCCAGGGTGATTTCGCAATGGTCTGTCAGGCCCCATAGGACGTCAGCTTCCTTGATCAGTTTCGCGACGAGCCGAGGGTTCATGAGCGACGGAGTGCCGCCGCCGAAGAAAATCGAGCTTATCTGCCTGTTACCATTAACTTTATATTCATGCCTGAGATCAAGAAGAAGGGCTGTCTGCCATGCATCATGGTCAATTTGATCACGAACATGGCTGTTGAAGTCGCAATAGGGACATTTGGCGACGCAAAAAGGCCAATGGATATAGAGGGCAAGTGCATCCTCATCTGCTGGCTTTGCTGCAAGGGTGGAGGATGAAGCATGAAACATCGGCGTATCACTAGGTATCCCCGCACATTGGTGCAAGCAACAATGCTGGTCTTGATTGCCGGTTGCGGCGGCGAAAGTGGCAGTGGCAACTCACAGGTCACGCTTCCCGGTTCACCGAGCCCAACACCAACGCCCACTCCAACCCCTGCGCCCACGCCTACTCCAACCCCCACGCCTACTCCGACCCCTACGCCTACTCCGACCCCCACGCCCACGCCGACCCCCACGCCGACACCAACTCCCACCCCGCCGAGCAGCACAATGCTCGACGTTATGCTGGCATCTCACAATGCGGCGCGTGCTGAGGTTGGTGTGCCTCCGGTTGAGTTGGATGCTGCGCTCAACGCAGCGGCCCTTGATTATGCCGAAACGCTGATAGCAAATGGCCGATTTGAGCATAGCCCGGGCAGTTCGCGGCCCAATCAAGGTGAGAATCTGTGGGCGGGAACAGCAGGCGCCTTTTCTTTTCAGAATATGGTCGATGGCTGGATCAACGAGAAACAGTTTTTCGTGCCCGGTACGTTCCCGGATGTCAGCACCACAGGCAGGTGGCAGGACGTGGGCCATTATACTCAAATCATCTGGCGCCAGACGACCAAGATCGGCTGCGGTCTTGCCAGCAATAGTCAACGCGATGTCTTGGTATGCCGTTACAGTCCGCCAGGTAACTTTATTGGTAGAACCGTACCCTGATCAGACAGGTTGGTCGAAACAAGCCTTTACCAGTTTGTCAAAAGCGTCGGCACGGTGGCTCATGTCATGTTTTTGCTGCGGGTCCAGCTCAGCAAAGGTTTGTTCAAAACCTAAGGGCTTGAACACCGGATCGTAACCGAAGCCCATGGTTCCACGAGGCGGCCAAACCAGATTGCCATGCACACGACCTTCGAATAGCTCTGAGTGCCCATCGGGCCAGGCAAGGGCGAGGGTGCAGGTAAAATAGGCGCTGCGATCTGCTTCAGGTCCCAGTTCGGATAACTTCCCTTCCACCTTGCCCATGGCCATATACCAGTCGCGACCTGGGCCGCCTTCATAGGTATCGGCTTCTGCCCAATCCGCAGTATAAACGCCCGGCGCGCCATTCAATGCCGCAACGCAAAGTCCACTATCATCTGCCAGTGCGACGCAATCCGCTCCCTTGGCGCTGGCATGAGCCTTCAGCAGCGCGTTTTCCGCGAATGTTGTACCGGTTTCTTCCGGTTCCGGCAGGTTCAATTCAGCAGCGGATACTGGTTCAATGCCGAAAGGAGCCAGTAATGTCCGAATTTCTCTAACCTTGCCTTGATTGTGACTGGCGATGATCAGTTTACCCGGAGGCAGTTTGCGGTGTTCGGCCATGGTTGTTCTTACGAAACCGCTTTGTCTTGTGCCTCAAAAATCTGGCTGCAGCCGATTTTGGCCAAACGCATCAAGCGCATCAGACCTTCATCATCAAATGTCTCGCCTTCGGCTGTCGCCTGCGCTTCGGCAATATTGCCGTCGCCAGTCAGCACAAAATTGGCATCTGCGCCGGCATTGCTATCCTCGTCATAGTCGAGGTCGAGCACAGGATTGCCGTTGTAGATACCGCAACTGATTGCCGCGATTTTCTGTTCAATCGGGTCTTCACTGATAAGCTTTTCATCGAGCAAGCCGTTGACTGCCAATCTCAAGGCGACCCAAGCACCGCTGATCGACGCTGTCCGCGTGCCGCCATCTGCCTGAATTACATCGCAATCGACGGTGATCTGACGCTCGCCCAGTTTTTTCATATCGACAACGGCCCGCAGAGAACGTCCGATAAGGCGTTGGATTTCCTGCGTTCTGCCCGACTGCTTGCCGCGTGCCGCTTCGCGGGAATTGCGGGTATTGGTGGCGCGGGGCAACATCGAATATTCGCCGGTGACCCAGCCTTCACCCTTTCCCCGGAGCCAAGGCGGAATGCGCTCTTCGATACTGGCAGTGCAAATAACCTTGGTATCGCCAAAACTGATCAGGCAGGAACCCTCGGCATGTTTGGTATATTCGGTTTCGATAGAAATAGCGCGCATCTCGTCCAGCGCGCGTCCTGATGGGCGCATATATGATTCTCCTGTGGCTTTGAAGGCGGCAGTAACCGGTTGCAATGACCTTAGCAACCAATGGCTTGATTGCTTTGGTGGAGTTTCTTCATTCTATTGGCAGGTCATGCATTTTGAGGAAGGACAGCTTGTCCCAATAACCGCGCTGGAAGGCAATGCGCTGGTCGCGGATCGTGAAAAAACCGCATCCGCGAAGGCCGAGGGGGTCGCGCCATTCCAGAGCAATCACATCGCCTGCTTCATGTATCTCTTCAACGATGCAGGTCATTTCAGCCGTAGCAAACTCACGTTCGAACATGGCCTGTATCGCATCACTACCTGATATTGGTTCCTGCGTGACTTGATGATTAACAGCATCATCATGATATAGCTCAGTAATCTGAGCTGCATCACTGGCATTGAAATATTTAATCCATTTTTCGACAACTTCACGTGGTGTCATTACCTCTCCTTTGCGGTTAGAATGATATCAGATATTTGCTGATCATCTCAACCGTTTGAATGAAAATAGAGGTTTCAAACCGTAGAAGTTTTGTGTGCTGGAATCATCGCGATAAAAACCCTATCTAATCCAGATGACCACCACGCCCATCACCGAAATGAACGACCGGACTCGCGACATTTTTCGCGTGGTGGTGGAATCTTATCTCGATAGCGGCGCGCCAGTTGGTTCTCGGACCATATCCAAAGCGCCGGGCCTTGAACTTTCGCCCGCCTCCATCCGCAATGTTATGCAGGACCTGGAAGAGCTTGGCTTGCTTGCTGCTCCGCATACCAGCGCCGGGCGGATGCCGACCGAATTGGGACTGCGGCTATTTGTCGATGGCATGATGCAGGCCGCGGAGCCTTCTCGGGAAGAACGTGACGCGATTGAGAGCCAGATTAGCGAGAGCGGTCCGGTCGAAGATGCCTTGCGTGCAACCACCAGCATCTTGTCTGGTCTGTCGTCTTGCGCTGGTCTAGTCATGGTACCGAAGCGCGAGCCGACGCTCAAACAATTCAGCTTCGTAAAATTGTCGGAAGGGCAGGGGCTTGCCATTCTCGTCTCACAGGATGGTGGTGTGGAAAACCGCGTGCTCGATCTCCCCATTGGCATATCGGATTCTGCATTGGTCGAGGCTGGCAATTATCTCACAGCCCAATATGGCGGAATGACGCTGTCGCAGGCCTTGTCCCGGATTGATCGCGATATCCAGGCCGGCCGGACGGCGATTGACAAAGCGTCGGAGGATCTTGTTCAGCGCGGCCTCGCGACCTGGACTCAGGATCCATCGGAACGGCCTATCCTCATCGTTCGCGGACAGGCCAATTTGCTGGAAGACAGCGCGTTAGACGATCTCGACCGGGTTCGGCAATTGCTCGACGAGCTTGAGGGTAAACAGGAAATCGCCCGTTTGCTGGATAATGCCCGTGATGCAGAGGCCGCAAAAATATTTATTGGCGCAGAGAATAAATTATTCTCCCTTTCCGGTTCATCTGTGATAGCGGCCCCCTATAAAGACGGCGACGGACAAGTGGTCGGCGTGGTTGGGGTTATTGGCCCCACCCGCTTGAACTATGCCCGCGTCGTACCCATGGTAGATTTCACAGCACAAACGCTGTCCAGATTGTTGAAATGAGTGACGAAATAATGAGTGATACAAAGCCACAAGAAAATGAAGATGCGAAACTGGACGAAGCCGCCGCCGCAGAGCTGGAAGGCGTGCCCGAAGCATTGAAAGAAGGCGGGGATAAAGCCGCTGACGAAACGTCTCAGGACGAGCGTATCGCCGCCCTTGAAAACGAACTGGCTGAAGCGAAACAGCAGGTTCTCTATGCGCAAGCAGAAACCCAGAATGTCCGGCGCCGGTTGGAAAAAGATGCACAGGATGCAAAGGCTTACGCTGCAACTGGATTTGCCCGCGATATGCTCAGCGTTTCCGACAATCTTCAACGCGCACTTGCCGCCATTCCGACCGAAATCAAGAATGAAGAAAAATGGAAAGGCCTGATCGGCGGTATCGAGGCCACCGGACGAGAACTGGAAACTGTGTTCGAGAAAAACGGCATCAAACGTGTCGCCTCTGTTGGCCTGCCACTGGATCCTAACCAGCATCAGGCGATGGTCGAAGTGCCAACCGACGAGCAGGAACCTGGAACTGTGGTACAGGAAATGCAGGCCGGTTACATGATCAAGGACCGTTTGTTGCGGCCCGCTTTTGTGGGAGTGGCAAAGAAACCGGAATAGGTTTTCTCAACGTTCTTTAAAAATTTTCATTCTTTCATAGTCTGTTAGCGATTCTTCGGGCATCTAGCCATTGCATGATCATTATAAAGATATATCTTAGAAACAGCTTAGATATAAATAGAAGGACATATCATGCGATATTCAAACTATAATGATTGCGGACCGGGTTCTCGGCGAGGTAAGCGCTGGGGGGCTATGAATGGACAGAAATTTGCTCGTGCCTTTGCCGCTGCCGCTTTTGAAGGGGCAAAAGCCAAACGCCGTGCGCGGGTTTTTCAGCGCGGAGAGCTTCGGCTTGTACTGCTGCACCTGATTTCTCAGGAATCGCGCCATGGCTATGACCTGATCCAGCAAATTGAAGAGCTGACCGGCGGTCACTATGCGCCGAGCCCCGGTATTGTTTATCCCACTCTAACGCTGATGGCCGAAATGGACCTGATTGACGAGAAGGTCGATGATGGCGGCAAGAAAATTTACTCGATCACCGATGCGGGAACCGCATTGCTGGCCGAGGAAGAAAAGCATGTTGCCAATATTCTCTCCCGGCTAGAGGGCATTGCGAAGATGGATCAGGCCGCTGATGGTGCATCCATCCGCCGCGCTATGAGCAATATGAAAAGCGCTATCCGCATCCGGCTTGCCGATGAGGAAAAGGGGTCTGAGAAGATTCTCGACGTCGCAGCGATAATTGACGAGGCGGCGAGCAAGATCGAACGGCTTAAATAAGACTAAAGCTCCAGCACCATCTGCACATTGCAGCGGGCATAGGGAGTTGGCCACAAATCATCACCAGACAAATGCTGAAAGCCGCACCGCTCATAAAGGCGGATCGCGGCTTTCAGATCATTATTGGTCTCCAACCAGATGGCATCGGCTGCCCTTGACCGGCCTTCGGCAATCAGCGCTTCCAGCACCGCCCGACCAATGCCTTGCCCACGCAAATCTTTCCTGGCCGCCATCTTTACGATTTCCATCCATTTGCGGCCATCTTGCGGATCATGATGTGGTGGCAAAATCGCGCCGGTACCGACCACTTGTCCGTCCAGTTCTGCAACAATTATCTGCCCGCCCGGCGCAAGGATGGTGGTTTCCAGATTTTCCAACTGGTCGCGGTCGCTCTTCTCCAGCGTGAAGGATTCCTCAATCCAGTCGAGATTCAGGGCAATATAAGCCTGCTTATCTGCAGTAGTATATCGGCGGGTTGTTACGATCATGATCTCCCTGACATCAGAACATCGTGAACAGCGCCACTGCCATGATCGTGCCAATCACTGGTATCACCACGGTGAGCGCGCCAACCGCGCCATAGGCATCCTTGTGCGTCTCTCCGCACACCGCCCGGATGGTGGTCACGACATAACCGTTATGCGGCAGGCTATCGAGCGCGCCGGAGGAAATGGCGACCACCCGGTGCAGCTCATCCGGTTGTGCGCCGACGTCTAGATAATGTGGTGCGATCAAGGGCAGGGCGATTGTCTGACCGCCGGAGGCCGAGCCGGTCAGGCCTGCGATTACCGTGACCGCAATGGCGGCACCGATCAACGGGCTGCCGGGAATATTCTGGACCATTATCAGGGCTTCCTGAAAAGCGGGCGACAGTTTTGCAACCGCGCCAAAACCGACGACTGCACAGGTATTGGTAATCGCGACCACTGCGCTCGTCGCACCGCGCGAAAAGGCTTCCGGCATCGCTTTCAGCTTACGATAGCCGACGGCCAGAGCAACAATGGCACCGGAACCAAGAGCTGCTACCAGCGCCCATTTGTCGAGCGAGTTTTGCGGCAAGATGGCCGAAAGCGGGCCCATATCTTGCGGATATTGGAAGATCAGGAAGATGCCAAGCACGGCAACCAAGGGCAGCAGACACAAAAGCGGGCCGGGCAGGGCGCCATAGTCGGTATTCGTATCATCCGTCTCGCGGCCGACAAATGTTTCACCTCTGGCGACCGCGCGCTTCACCATCCAGTTGAGCCAGAAATGACCGGCAATCGCCATGAAGACCGCGACGACCAGGCTGACTTCCCAGCCAGCATAAGCCGTGGTGCCCAGAAACTCCATCGGGATCAGGTTCTGAATTTCCGGGCTTCCCGCCGTGGTCATCGTAAAGGTGACCGACCCGAATGCCAGAGCAGCGGGAATGAACCGCCGCGGCAAATTGGCTTCACGAAACAGGTGCACCGCCAGCGAATAGACCGAAAAAGCAACGATAAAGACGCTAACCCCGCCATAGGTCAAAACAGCACAGGCGGCGACCACCGCGAGCACGGCGTGTTTGATACCGATTTTTTCGATGATCCAATGGGCGACGCTGGCGGCAGCACCCGATGCGCCCATTATCTCACCAAATATCGCGCCCAGCAGGAACATGAAAAACCAGCTTTTGAAGAAACTGACAAAGCCGTCCATATAGGCGGTGGCAAAATCCGGCGCGCCCTCTGCGGCTAAGGGCGGCAACCATGCCAGCCCGCTGGTCATCGCAACAATCGCGGCGGCAATCGGCCCGGCAATCAATATGTTTACGCCTTTCACCGTCATATAGATGAGCAGCGCGAGGCCCCCGATTAATCCGATTGCTGATAGCATTATGCCGATCCCCTTTTTCCTCGTCGCCTATTGGCAGAGGAAGGGAAGCGGCGGCAAGGATCAATTTGGATGAGGATCATTTTTAATAGGTTTCCCGAATTACCGCCTGGATCGGTTCAGGAGAAGCTGGCTTGCGGCGAAGTTTACAATCTTTACACAGTCCTTTTGGGCGTTTTGTGCCGTGTAATTTTATTACAAAGTTTACAAACTGAACAAGGTCCTTTTGGGCCTTTGCCGCAACGCTTCTGGCGTTGTTCCGAAGGTCAAAGTTCACACAAGTCTCACAGGCCTGGATATTGACGAACACAGCAAGACTGAGAGATCGGAGCCGGTGATCCGGGCATATTCAAAGCTTGGAAGAAGTCATCGCGTGCGGCTGCCCGGCAATATCACAGCCAGGCTCTTGTAGGAAAGGCCGGATCGGTCCGTCGGATCCATTTGTGTTCGTCATCGCAACATCAATTCCACTCGTCCGAAAAATTGGGAATGTTCAGGAACCAGATCAGCATTGGCAGGTTTAACCGGCCCATATGGGGGCAGATAATGTCAGGAGTTTTGGTGATGCGACTATTTGCGAAAAAACTATCAATCCTATCGGTCACAGCGGTATCCGCCCTGTCCCTGTCGGCCTGTGCCGGCAACTATGCTGGTGAAGGTGCCGCGGCGGGTGCCGCAACCGGTGCCATTATCGGCGCGGTAACCGGCGATACCGATGATGCCCTGAAAGGCGCAGCCATTGGCGCCGCGGCCGGAGCCGCCGCTGGTTATTTCATCGACAAGAATGATCGCTGTGATGGCTATAATGACGATGGCGAACTGGATGATGATTGCCGCGGAGAGCCGGGTTATCCTGAATAGAAGATAACTGCGGGCAAGTTACAAGGCGATCTGATGTCCGCTTCGGGCGCAGAAGCGGGCATTGCGTTATTGTTTTACCTTTCCAAAAAGCTCTACAAGCTCATCAAACTTTTCTTTCTGCTCGGTTTCGTCGCCAGATGAGATGGCTTCCGCAACACAGCAGGCCGCATGATCTTTAAGGATCTGATCCTCGACTTTTGATAAGGCAGATTTTACCGCCTGCATCTGGGTCAGGATATCCATGCAATAGCGATCATCTTCAACCATGCTGGCAATACCGCGCACCTGTCCTTCGATGCGTTTCAGGCGGTTAAGCTTATCCTTGTGGGTTGCCGATGGCATAGTTCACCTTTCTATTGATATACCCTATGGGGGTATCTATACTCCTTTGTCACAGGAGTATCAATATCGATGACCAAAGCGTTCAACAACAGCCTTCCTGATCCAAGCCGCCGGACCATTGTTCAAAGTCTGGCAGGCGTAGCAGCGCTTGCATCCTTGCCAATGCCTGCATGGGCATCTGGAAAAATGGGTGGCAAGCTCCGCAACGGAATGGATGAGGTTTCGGGGCCCAATGTACATTTGCATATTGCCGATGGCATGTTCAACACGGGCAATCGATCGGGTCATGCTATTGGGCTTAATGGCACTATCCCGGGACCGCTTATTCGCTTGCGCGAAGGCACACGCGCTAGTCTCATGGTTCATAATATGCTGCGTGAAGATAGCAGCGTGCATTGGCACGGGTTACTGCTTCCCTTTCAATTTGACGGTGTTCCGGGCTTAAGCTTTCCCGGCATAAAACCGGGCGGCAACTTCACGGCTAAATTCGATGTGCGGCAATCCGGTACATATTGGTATCACAGCCACTCAGGTTTGCAGGAACAGATGGGACATTATGGCCCGATCATCATAGACCCTGAAGGCAAAGACCCTGTTGAATATGACCGAGAGCATGTGATTCTGCTTTCGGAATTTACCGCCATGCATCCGCACCAGATCATGAAAAAACTGAAAGTTGCCGAAGGCTATTTCAGCCAGCAAAAGACTGCGACTTTTGATGATTATGATATGAGCGCAGAAGAACGGTTGATGTGGGGTCGCATGCGGATGATGCCCACTGATATCGCCGATGTGTCAGCACCCACTTATACCTATATGATCAACGGTCATGGTCCGGCTGATAATCTGGAACTGCCCTTTGAACCGGGTGAGCGGGTACGGCTGCGTATCATCAACGGCAGTGCGATGACATTCTTCAACATCCGCATTCCGGGTCTAGCGATGAGCATTGTTCAGGCCGATGGGCAGAATGTGCAGCCTACCGAAGTGGACGAATTGCAAATCGGCGTTGCCGAAACCTATGATGTGATTGTCACACCCCGGGCGGGAAGCTTCGCATTGGCGGCGGAAAGCATGGATCGGTCAGGCATGGCGCAAGCCACTTTGACCTCACAAGCCGGTCAGGGTGTCAATTTCCCGGAATTGCGTGACCCGCCGCGGCTCTCAATGATTGATATGGGACATGGCGGCATGGTCGAGGGCGGACATGACGGGCATGGCGGTGGCAACCATTCGGGACATGGCAGCATGGACAGGGGGCAAATGGATCACAGCCAGATGGATCATTCTAAGATGGATCATTCTAAGATGAACCATGGTGCTGCTGAAACACTAACACCCGCAATGGATCATTCAGGCCATGATATGAGCGGCATGAAAATGCGCGACACGTCATTGTTGCCCAGCAGTGTCCAAGTCGGACCCGGCATAGATATGGTGGCCATGAACCCGCAAGATCGTATGGGCTATCCCGGCTTGGGACTGGATGATGTCCCCCACAGGGTGTTGAACTATAAAATGCTGCGCGCGCTTGAACCTGAACATAATCACCGTGATCCGGACCGTGAGATGGAGCTACATCTGACGGGCAATATGGAGCGGTATATGTGGTCTTTTGACGGTAAAAAATATAGCGCTGTCAGTGATAGCCCGCTGCGCTTTGCCTATGACGAAAAGGTCAGGGTCAAGCTGGTCAACGACACGATGATGGCCCACCCTATCCATTTACACGGCATCTTTTTTGAATTGGTCAATGGCGCTGGCCATGCCCAGCCCAAAAAGCACACGGTCATTGTGCAACCGGGCAGCAGCGCAACTTTTGATGCCACCTTTAACGAACCGGGTGACTGGGCGTTCCACTGTCATCTGCTTTATCACATGCATGCCGGCATGATGCAGACCGTTAGCGTCGCTTTTCCCGAAAAGGTAGGTCCATGAAAAAGCGGCTTCTTATAGTGTCGGCACTAGCCATGATCTGCTCACCTGTTTTGGCGCAAGCGGATCACAGCCAGATGGACCATAGTAAAGTCGATCACGGTAAAATGGATCATGGTAAAATGGATCATGGCAAGGAAGACGCTGGCGGAACCGATCATGGCGACCATTCAGGCCATGATATGGGACCAAAACCCATGCCACAAACGCCGCCGACGCAATCTGGTCCACCCAATGCTGCCGACGCAATTTGGGGAGCAGATGTCATGCGGGCATCGCGCGAGGCGCTCTATAACGAACACGGCAATATGTCGCTCTTCTGGTTTCAGGGAGATCGCCTTGAATATCGGGCACGAGAAGGAGAGGATGGTTACCTCTGGGATGTCCAAGGCTATTACGGCAATGACACCGATAAATTCTGGTTCAAGAGCGAAGGCGAAGGTAGTTTTGGCGAGGCCATAGAACAGGCCGAAGTACAAGCACTTTGGAGTCATGCGATTGGCCCTTTTTTTGATCTCCAGGCCGGTATCCGACAAGATTTTCACGGGCCTGAACGCACACATCTGGTGGTTGGTGCCCAAGGCGTTGCGCCTTATTTTCTCGAAATCGATATCGCGTCTTTTCTCTCTAACAAGGGCGATCTGACAGTCCGCATAGAGGGCGAATATGACCACCGCGTAACGCAAAAACTTATCTTGCAGCCTCGCGCTGAAATCAATTTATCGGCTCAGGATATTCCCGAGCTGGAAACTGGTTCAGGTATCGACAGCATCGAGGCAGGTCTGCGCCTGCGCTATGAAATCACTCCGGAATTTGGTCCCTATATCGGCATCGAGCAGGAATGGAAGCTTGGCGGCAGTCGCGATTTTGCCATCGCCGATGGAGAAGACCCGAGCGTCACCAATTATGTGGTAGGCCTGCGGTTTTGGTTTTAGCGTCCACTTTCGGGATATTGCCGACACTATGTCAGTAGATGATTAAGAGCATCATAGCTTTGCATCAATTGCCGGCACCTATGTTCCCACACCTATTTCTTGCAGAGTTTCGCTAGCGCCTCCCGCTTTGCTCGGCTAACGGGCTTTTATGGTTAGTGCAGCGCAGTCTTTTTCAGCACCAAATCCGTGGCGTCATGAGGCGAGCACGACGCTGAAACTCGCCTGGCCCCTTATCCTGTCCAATCTGACCATGGCACTCATTGGCGCCACAGATGTCTTGATGATCGGCTGGCTCGGTGCGCGTGAACTGGCGGCGGCGACGCTCGGTTTTAACCTCGCCATGAGCTGCGCGATTTTCTGCATGGGTCTGGTGACCGCGTCCGCGCCGATGATGGCCAGCGAAATTGGCCGCATGAGCCATAGTGTGCGCGATGTGCGCCGGACATTCCGGCAGGCGATCTGGACCGCCATCACGGTTATCATACCCTTCTGGATGCTGTTGTGGAACACCGAGAGCATATTGGTATATTTCGGTCAGCAACCCGATCTGGCGCACAATGCCGGTTTATATATTTCAGCCTATATGTGGTCGATACTACCGTTTCTGGGCTTCATCATCCTGAGGAACTTCGTTTCGGCGCTGGAGCAACCGGTCTGGGCACTGATCATCAGCGTGATCGCGGTTCTCGCCAACGCCCTGTTCAATTACGCCCTGATCTTCGGAAAATTCGGAGTGCCCGCTTTTGGTGTGATCGGGGCCGGTATTGGCAGTGTGATGACAAACCTTTTGATGTTCGGCGGCATGGCACTGGTGGTTATTCTCCACAAACGCTTTCGTCGCTACCATCTATTCGGGCGATTCTGGGCCGCGGATTGGCAGCGCTATCGCGCGCTGTGGAAATTGGGCTTGCCGATCGGTGTAACCATGGGATTGGAAGGGTCGGTATTTGGCTTGGCCGCCTTGCTGATGGGATTGATAAACGCGGAGTCCGTCGCGGCCCACGCCATCGCTCTGCAGCTTGCGTCACTGACCTTCATGGTGCCGATGGGACTGGGGCAGGCGGCCACAGTGCGCGTGGGCATCCAATATGGCCGCCGCGACCATGCAGGGATTACGCGCGCAGGTTGGGTTAGTTTTGTACTGGGGACATCGTTCATGGCGGCGATGGCTCTTGTCTTTGTGCTCGCGCCGAATTTCCTGATTTCAATTTTCATCGATGCCAGTGCGCCCGGCAATGAGAAGGTCGCGGCCCTGGCCGTCAGTTTTCTGGCGATTGCGGCGATCTTCCAGATTGTCGATGGAGCGCAGGTGGTCGGGGCAGGGATGCTGCGCGGGCTTCATGATACGACTGTACCGATGGTCTTTGCGCTGATGGGCTATTGGTTCATCGGTATCGGGGTCGGCGCTGGACTTGCCTTCTGGCAGGGCTGGGAAGGCATTGGCGTCTGGACGGGACTTGCCAGTGGTCTGGGCATTGTGGCGGTGTTAATGCTGGCCCGCTGGATGATGCGAAAGCGGCTCGGGTTGCTGCCATAAATCTGATGGCCTAACCGGCTCGCATGGGCGGTACGAATTTCCGTTAAATATCTTCCATAGTAAAAAACTATGAATGGTGCGCAATCGTTTCGATTGGATCAATCGGCTCATCCTTGGCACATATTGATCAAGCAGTTTAACCTCCAGGAGGTCGCCCATGAAAAATTACGTCAACGAACTGGTAAAACGCCACCGCCGGCTTAACCGTTTGATCGACAATTGCCGCGCCGCTGGCCGGCAACAGGAAATGCAGCAGCTGAAGCGCATTCGCCTGAAGATCAAGGACAAGATCGCCGCTGCAAAGCGCGAACTGGATCCTGTTACAACCTAACAGGCCAGATGGTTGGGCGGCATGTCCCGTGTTTCACTCCCCGGTCCCCACCGGAAACCTGCGCATGCCGCCCACCATGAATTTCCCGACTTCCGCCAAGTTTCCATCGCTCCCAAACCCAATGCAGGAAATGTTATGAACTCTCACTCGCCCGATGGGTCTCCCGCCCGGCAAACAGGGCCAGCCATGCCCTGTCCGGTTTGTCATGTCAGTCTAACGATCAGTGAAAGGCAAGGGGTGGAAATAGATTTCTGCCCTCAATGCCGCGGCGTGTGGCTCGACCGCGGCGAAATCGACAAGATTATCGAAAGGTCTCGGCCTGCTGAGATACCGCGACATCAGCAGACGTACCGGCCCGATCGCACGATTTACAGCGACAGCTATGACCACCGGAAATATAAGAAGAAGCGCCGGAAGTCTTTTCTGGAAGACTTGTTTGACTAGAGAGATTGTCAGGAAGTTTGTGTTCCGCATCAAGTGCGGAACACACGAATAGTCATTGGTCATAATCAAAACGGAACCAATCCAATAAACTGCTCCGGTTGAAACCCGTTTTTTAGCCGCGCGCCTTGTTTGAGAAGAAAGTCATGCCGGACGATTTCGGCCTGCTGCTCAATACCGTAATCTGCAAATGGTTTTCCGGGAATCAGCCTGTAATCATAGCGGCAGAACGGGTGCCGCGCGATTGGCAGAAATACCCCCTGCTGATGTTGCCACACATGTACCATTTCATGGATGAAAAGCCCCTGAAGGTTGAGGTCGGTTTGGGCATAGTCATCACGAAACAAGCCGCCTTTGGGATGGAACCAAAGATTCCCATCCGGTGCCATTGTCACGCGTCTTGGGTGAAAGGGCCACCATTTGCGATTGAATATTTGAACGGTGCGATAGTCGATCGCCTCACCGAAAACCGATCGGCACAAATTGATCTCCGCTTCGGTAAGCAGGCGTGCTGATCTGGCCGCGGATGTCATTTACACTATCACTTATTCTGTACTGTCTGCTTTTTCGTCATCGGCGGCAGCGGCGCCTGCTTTCTTGATAATGGCATCGACCTGGATACGGTCATCGTTGGAGAATATGAAGATCATTCTGAGCGAACCCTGCGCGACAGAACCGCCGCCGACGCCCCATATCATGAGGTGCTTTCCGCCGGGTTCAAACTTGACGGTTTCTCCTGCAGGGACCGGCACTTTATCCAGGGACTTCATCATCGCCATGCCGTTTTCTTCAACAGTTTCATGCATTTCCATGCGCATCACGTCATCCGCAGTCACGCTGACCAGCGAAACGTCATCCGGTCCGCCTTCAATCGTGGCATAGCCAGCCGAAGGATTGCCCTCCACCGGCGAGAGGTTGACCACAACATCCTTCACAAGCAGGACATCGCCCTGTCCACAGGACGTTAAAAAAACCGCAGCAAGGCCAGCAAAAAATATCGAAAGATGTTTTGTCATGATTGGCTGAAAACTCCAGAATTTGGGCTCGAAAACAATGTTTATACCTATGTATGGTCTCGGCATCCCGATGCCAAGACTTGTGCGCAAGAAAATGCCTCCTATATCCCAATTCGAAGCCGTAACGGTGCCAAACGAAAAGGGCCGGGCGGTTATTTTGCCCCACTACGGGAAATGAACAGAAAATATTTTGAAATTGAATTGAGGGAAAAATGGCTAAAGTTATCGGTATTGATCTAGGCACCACCAACAGCTGTGTTGCCGTTATGGACGGCGGCAAGCCGAAGGTTATTGAAAATGCAGAGGGCGCGCGCACCACGCCGTCCGTTGTGGCTTTCACGAAAGACGGTGAGCGCCTGATCGGACAACCGGCCAAGCGTCAGGCTGTGACCAATCCGGAAAGCACCATTTTTGCGGTTAAGCGCCTGATCGGCCGTCGGTTTGATGATCCGATGACCAAGAAAGACATGGAATTGGTGCCTTATGAAATCGTCAAAGGCTCCAATGGCGATGCATGGGTGAAAGCAGGCGGCGAAGATTATTCCCCGGCCCAGATTTCCGCTTTCACATTGCAGAAGATGAAAGAAACTGCCGAGAGCTATCTTGGTGAGACGGTGACGCAGGCCGTTATCACGGTTCCCGCTTATTTTAATGATGCTCAGCGTCAGGCAACAAAGGATGCCGGTAAAATTGCTGGTCTCGAAGTCCTGCGGATCATCAACGAGCCAACCGCTGCTGCTCTGGCATATGGTCTGGAGAAAAATGATGGTAAAACCATCGCGGTTTATGACCTTGGTGGTGGTACGTTTGATATTTCGATCCTCGAAATTGGTGACGGTGTCTTTGAAGTGAAATCCACCAACGGTGACACGTTCCTGGGCGGCGAAGATTTTGACGCCAAGCTGGTCGAGTTTCTTGCTGATGATTTCAAAAAGGCGGAAAGCATTGACCTGACCAAGGACAAGCTGGCCCTGCAACGTTTGAAGGAAGCAGCAGAAAAAGCGAAGATTGAACTGTCTTCCGCGCAGACCACAGAAGTCAACCTGCCGTTTATTACTGCCGACCAAAATGGCCCCAAGCATCTGGTGAAATCGATCACCCGCTCTGACCTTGAAAAGCTGGTCGGTGACCTCATCAAGCGGACGCTCGACCCTTGCAAAAAGGCATTGAAAGACGCTGGCATCAGCGCATCGGAAATTGACGATGTTGTGATGGTCGGCGGCATGACCCGCATGCCCAAAGTTCGTGAAACCGTGCAGGAATTTTTTGGTAAAGAACCGCATACCGGCGTTAACCCCGATGAAGTTGTTGCCATGGGCGCGGCTATTCAGGCCGGCGTTCTGCAGGGCGATGTCAAAGACGTGCTTCTGCTCGACGTGACGCCTTTGTCATTGGGTATCGAAACCCTTGGCGGTGTCTTCACGCGAATGATTGATCGCAACACGACCATTCCGACGAAGAAATCGCAGGTTTATTCGACTGCTGACGATAATCAGCAGGCAGTAACCATCCGCGTATTCCAGGGCGAACGCGAAATGGCTGCAGATAACAAGATGCTCGGTAATTTCGATCTGGTTGGCATTCCGCCAGCACCGCGCGGTGTACCGCAGATTGACGTGACGTTTGACATTGATGCCAACGGTATCGTGAATGTTTCCGCCAAGGATAAGGGCACCGGCAAAGAGCAGCAGATCAAGATCCAGGCTTCTGGCGGTCTGACCGATAGTGATATCGATCAGATGGTTGAAGATGCCGAGAAATTTGCTGAAGAAGACAAGAAGCGGCGTGAAGAGGCGGAAGCCAAGAACAACGCGGAAAGCCTTGTCCACACGACCGAGAAGCAATTGTCCGAACATGGTGACAAGGTTGATGCCGATCTGAAAGGCCAGATCGAAGAAGCAGTCAAGGAAACCAAGGAAGCCATTGAAAGCGGTGATCCGGAAGCCATGAAGACCAAGTCAGAAGCGCTGGCACAGGTTTCCATGCAAATGGGCCAGAAAATCTATGAAGCCGAGCAAGCGGCTGGCGGTGATGCGGCTGATGCAGCAGCGGCCGATGCAGCTGCCAAGGCGGACGATGATGTGGTTGATGCCGAATTTTCCGAGGTTGATGATAGCGACGACGCAGATTCCGACAAAAAAGAAAAAGCGGCTGAGTAATGCGACATATGGTGTATTCCCGCGCAGGCGGGGATCTCCTCTGGCAAGCGCCATTGGTTGAGGAGGCCCCCGCCTGCGCGGGGGCACGGCTTTTGAGTATGTGTAAAGCTTCGGGGGAAGCAGAGTAATGGCAACCGAAATGGATTATTATGAGCAGCTTCAGGTCGATCGCGGCTGCGATGGCGCGACGCTGAAATCATCTTATCGCAAACTGGCGATGAAATATCACCCCGACAAAAATCCGGGTGATGCCGCAGCAGAGGCGAAGTTCAAATCCATCAGCGAAGCCTATGAAGTTCTGAAAGACCCCCAAAAGCGTGCGGCTTATGACCAATATGGCCATGCGGCCTTTACCAATGGCGGCGGCAATAATGCCGGCGGTGGCGGTTTTGGCGGAGCGGCTTTCAACGATATTGGTGATATTTTCGAGACAATTTTCGGCGGCGGTGCCGGCGGCGGCTTTGGCGGTCAGCAACAACAGCGCGGTCCGGCACGTGGCGCAGATTTGCGCTATGATATGGAAATTTCGCTGGAAGATGCATTCCATGGCAAGCAAACAGAGATTGAAATAGATGTTTCAGTCGGTTGTGATGAATGTGATGGATCAGGTGCGGAGCCCGGAACCGGCGTCAAAACTTGCCCAACCTGTCACGGCCATGGAAAAGTAAGAGCGCAACAAGGCTTTTTCGTCGTTGAACGCACCTGTGCAAGTTGTCAGGGACGCGGCGAAGTGATCGAGAGCCCATGCCACGTCTGTTATGGCGAGGGCCGGGTCGATAAACCGCAGGCCTTGGAGGTAGAAATCCCGGCTGGTGTGGATAGCGGCACCCGTATTCGGCTGTCCGGCAAAGGTGAGGCGGGTGCCCGCGGCGCGCCTCCCGGTGATCTCTATATTTTCATTCATCTGGCACGCCATGATATTTTTGAACGCGAAGGCACGACGCTGTTTACGCGCGCTCCGATCAGTTTCTCGATAGCAGCTCTCGGCGGCGAGATTGTGATCCCGGGTCTTGATGGTACCAAACATGAAATCCGGATCCCTGCGGGCATTCAGTCCGGTAAGCAAATCAGGCAACGCGGTGCCGGCATGCCCGTTCTGCGTGGCCGCGGTCATGGTGATATGGTTGTGCAGATAGAGGTGGAGACGCCCACCAAGCTGTCGGCGCGACAAAAAGAGCTGCTGCGCGAATTTCAGGAAACCGAAACGGGCGACGAAAGCCCGAATAGCAGCGGTTTCTTTTCAAAAATCAAGGAGGCCTGGGACGGCCTGGCCGACTAGACACAGCAGCCATGCTCAATTCACTGGCAATATTGGCCAAGCGATGAGCAGGATATCAACATTTTTTGGAGGTTGAAAAAGGGGCGATCCAGTAAGGACCAGCAAACAAAAATCGCCCCTTTCCAATTCGTGTTAAAGCAACCGCTCATTGTGGGGATGATTAATGCGGTGCCCAACAAGTTTTAGGCAGCTGAAAGTGCCTGAATAAGTTAACGGCGCTTTCAAATCCCGATTAACAGTCATCGCAACTTTTTAGTTTTTGATATTGTTCAGTGGCTGAATGAAGCAGAGAAGACGGGATTATGGCTGTTTTAGACAATCAATCGCTTCGGCAATTTTTATAGCGGGCACCGTAAGCTCCATGGCGTCAAACTCGGCTAATATCTGCTCCAGCAAGGTTACGATTTCGGTCGTTTGAGATGCGCCATCTTCAAAATTTATGTGTTCTGAATTGCTCATCACATATCATCCCCTGCTTTGAAGGCCCCCATGAAATATCCCGAGATCAAAGGCTCATTGCTCCCAGCTATCTTGATAGCGGTTTAAACATGAACGTAGACTGTCAAAAAATTTATCCCCGAAGAACAATATTTCATAATGTTATCAAACTGTAACGCTGACATGTACTTTCAACATCGTTGAGACCGGTCCCAGAGTATTTTCCTTCGCAGGCCTTGTCTTTGGGGCAATTTGCTATTGGTTGAAGTTAATGGCGGGTTTGTCGAAATTATATATGGTCTTTTAGCCAGTTGCCTATCTTTGAATGTGAAACTATATTCGCCTTAGTTCGTGGGGGTAACCAGTGGACCAGTTTGAAATCGAAGCCGAGCGTGTTGCAAAACTGACTGAGAAGCAGCGTGAATGTCTGCATCTTGTTGTCTTACGAAAATCATCAAAAGAAATCGCCCGGATTTTGAACATATCCAAACCAGCTGTGGATCAGCGGCTGGATAGCGCCCGGCGGACGCTGGACGTAGCAACGCGTGATCAGGCCGCAATCGTCTTTGCACGGGCTGCTGGCGACTATGATCGGATCATATATGATCCGGCCTATCTTCCATCCGAACCCGATCTCGCTGCAAAAGCAAGTCAGGGCGAACAAGCAGAGTCGTTCATGTTGGAAGAAGCAGCTGTACCATACGACTTCACTTCCACGCATGAATCGAACCTTTGGTTGCAAGCCCTGAAGGAACCGAGTGGCGAGCTTGGTACCGTTCAAAGACTGGCCATCATTGTCGGCATGACTGTCGGCATTCTGGCAATTGTCTTGATCGGACTGGCCGTCTCTCAGTCTCTTTCAGGTCTGCTGGCCGCGTAAGCCGACAACAGACCTAACCTGAAATTTAGTTTTTTGGAATTCGCGCTTCGCGGAAAGGGAATGTTATGTCTTACGAAATCAAAAAAGCCAAAGATCAAATCGGCCAGGATATGCCGCACACGGAATATAGTATTGATCAGGCACTGGTCTCTGTTTCAGACCTTATGTCGACATTAGTTAAAGCCCGTTTGAGCACAGGCGTACCCGCATCCACTGGTCAAGCCGCTATTCTTCGCCTTGCCAAAGCACAGATGGCTCTTGTGGACGCTAGCAACGATGTTCTGCGTGTTCATGGCGAATTGAAGAAGATCGGTAAAGAATATGCATGGGGAGATACCCATGAAGAATGTCCGCCAGCGGCCAAAGCGTCGGGCAAACAAAATAAACCTCTCTCGATTGTCGCTTGAGCTAGCAAAGTGTTGACTGTGGTGCGCCAGCATGTTCCTTTCGAGCAATGCGAACTGCGATATTCTATTCCCTCCTCTGTGCGGCAACATTATACGCCTTGTACCGAGGAGGGGCCCCTGAGCGCTGGGTTGCTTCCATCCTGTTGGTTGGAGTCATGCTCGACCCGATGGTTCACTTTTTTACACCGTTGGAATATTCAAAAATGGATCCGGGGCATTTCATTATCGATTTGCTCGTTTGGGCTGGCGTGCTTGCAGTTGCTTTGCGAGCCAGAAGGTTCTGGCCGCTATGCGTGACCTCGTTGCAAACAATCGCGCTGGTGGCGCATATGGCGAAGCTGATGGACGTATCGATACATCCGCAGGCATATCTCATTATGCAAGTCGCTTCTTCTTATCCCTTGCTGATAACGCTGGCGATAGGAACTTATTGTCATCAGCGCAGATTGAAAATTTACAAGACCGATCTGTCTTGGCGCAGCTCATAGAGTCGGTAGCTCCTGAAAACGCCGCAACACTTTCAAACGCACTGCTGATCGAATTCGGCTCGATCGGCCGGATATTATCGGAATCGGAAGAAGCTTTACGGCGTGTAATAGGGTCGCACGACGCCGTGATCAATTTGCTGATGGCTGCTGAAAAGCTATTCACAGCGCAATTGCAAAATGACTTGCCCAAAAGGCTGGTCTCGGCAACCGACAGCAAATTGATCAACTATCTGCAAGGCAGCATGGGTTCGCTGGCAAATGAAACCATGCGGGTCTTGTTTCTGGATAATGCCAATCATCTGCTGAAAGATGAGGAACTGGGAACCGGTTCGCCAAATAAGATCATTGTGCCGCCGCGGTCCATATTGAAACGGGCTCTCGAACTGAACGCCTCCGCGATAATTTTGGTGCATAACCATCCCGCTGGCGATCTCAAGCCCAGTCAATCCGATATAAAATTCACCATGCTGATCAAAACTATATGCCGAGAATTGGAAATCAAATTGCACGATCATATCATTATTGCGGGCAATCAGTGGTCAAGTTTTCGCAAGATGAGGTTGCTATGACCGATCCCATATTGGATAACCACGTCACCCGGGCCCAACGGTTTTTGGCTATGCAGCGAGAGAGAAGCCTGTTTTTTTCCAATGACGGTATTTTTGGTGATCCCGCTTGGGAGCTTTTACTCGAAATATATATTGCGACAGAAAAGCAGGAGTGCATTTCCAGGGAGGAATTGTTCGCTGAACTATCAACCACGCCTGCCATAGCATCGCGCTGGATTTCGGTATTTTTTGACCGTCAATATGTGACCGATTGTGAAGGGCAGGGAGCTGATAATATCCGCATGACAGACAATGCGAGACAGGCTTGTGTCGCCTATCTCGATTCCGTCATGAATCTTTAGAACCTGCATATTCACACCTGATGTTTGCGGACAGGAAATCTGACAGGTTTTTCGCCGCGACTTAAGATAGTGCTACAATTGCCGTTACTGACTCTGAACTTATTTGGTATCAGAGAGAGGCAGCATGCTCGACACTGGCCCACCCAAGGCATGGTCAAGCTTGGCTAGACTAAAGCTGGCAGCCATTCCCATATTCATCTTTACATTGTTCCTGCCGGTAAAAGCGGAAGAAGGCAAAGTTCGTAAAGCGGGCGCATCCGCAACAGCCTATGCCAGCGCAAAAATCCATCGGCGGATCGAGATCCGATCGAGCGGCTATACTGAAGGTGGAAATGACAGGGATGAATGGCTGCAGGACATTAGTCGCCGGGATTGTGATGATGAAACAAGGAAGCGGATTAAAAACTGTGTGCTGATGATATATGAGATTCAGTAGAAGCGAAGATTAGGAATTTTCTCCGTTTTGCTCCTCAGCTTCCTGGGCCCGCTCAAGAGCATTAATTGCTTCTTCAACTTTTATCGCTGCAATGGAATATCCGTTTTCATCTAGAGCAGAAAGAATTTTTTCGAGCCGCGTCACTAGACTGAGCATGTCGATTTCGCGGTTACTCATGTTGATCGACAGCGCCTTTCCTTGGCGATAAAAATAGTTCTTTTTAAAGACCTGTTTCCTAATTCGCACGAATGCCGAGAAAGGTTACAGCCGTTAAATCAAAGTCCAATAATCACAACTGGTTGCAGTTTCAACAAAAAATACGGACTTATCACACAGGTGTGTAGTTTGTTAGGATATGTCCCAAATTGATGCATCATTCTCGCGGATCGCTTACCAGCTGACAAACTTTCGCATATACGCTTTTCCATAACATCACTCATATTGCTGCTTGGGGTTTAATGTTTCTCTTTGTCACCGTTAACCATGACACGAAAGGGAAATAGATGACCAATTTTGACTATGATTTCGTGGTAATCGGGGGTGGTCCAGCCGGGCGCAGGGCAGCAATCCAGGCGTCCAAGCTGGGAAAATCAGTTGCCATTGTGGACGATCAAAAGAAGATTGGAGGGGTGTCTGTTCATACAGGGACGTTGCCATCGAAAACAATCCGGGAGTCGGTTCTGTCGGTTACCGGATGGCGCGATCAATATTTTAAATCGGGCCGTCAGCGGAACGGTCCAGATGTGACGCGTAAATCCATTGCTTCACGGTTGTCAACAACCTTGGGTGATGAAGTCGCGGTGATCGACAGTCAACTATCCCGCAATAACATCGAAACGCTGAACGGTCGTGCAAAGTTTACCGGCCCTCACAAACTGGCCGTATCGCAGTCGGTTCAGGGAAAGCGGACAAGCTTTTCGGTCACTGCAGAAAAATTTCTGATCGCAGTGGGAACGAAACCGTTCCGACCAAAGCACATTCCTTTCAATGGCTCTAGCGTTGTTGACAGCGATTCCATTGCTGCAAACATGCCGATGCCAAAATCCATCATTGTTGTTGGCGGCGGGGTCATCGGGCTTGAATATGCAACCATATTCTCGACGCTGGAAATCCCGGTTACTGTTGTAGAGGCGCGTGAAAATATACTGGAATTTATTGATCGCGACATCATCTCCAATTTCACTCATCAACTTTCGGAGCGAGGTATCAGCCTTCGTCTAGGCAGGTCGATCAAGAATATCGAACTGGATGAAAATGATAACCCGCATGTTGAGCTTGATGACGGTCGGCGGCTTCGTTCGGAAATGTTGCTTTTCACCGCTGGCCGCGTTGGCGCTATAGACAAGCTTGGGCTGGAAAAAATTGGAGTGGAAGCTGATGGCCGGGGCCGATTGACGGTAGATGACAAAACGTTGCAAACGTCACAGCCCCATATCTATGCAGCCGGCGACATAATCGGTTTTCCGGCGCTGGCATCAACATCGATGGAGCAGGGCCGGCTGGCCGCTTGCCATGCATTCAATCATCCAATCCATTGTTCGGAACATAGCTTTCCGCTGGGCATCTATTCTATCCCGGAAATCGCCAGTATCGGTCTTTCCGAAGATGAGGCGCGTGCCAAGGGGCTGCAGGTTGAGATCGGCATAGCCCGATTCCAGGAAACATCACGCGGACATATATTGGGCGATTGCAAAGGTCTTTTGAAATGCATTTTCGACCTGAACGATCGCAAGCTGTTGGGCGTTCATATTGTCGGTGAAGGCGCTACGGAATTGATCCATATCGGCCAAGCCGTTCTCAACCTCGACGGTGGCATCGACTATCTGTCCGACACCGTTTTTAATTTTCCAACACTAGCCGAGGCCTACAAGGTTGCCGCACTGGATGCGTACAACCGGATGCCACAACCAAGATTGAGAGCATGAAGTGAAACTAGATATCAAAAACATATTAGACAGCTATTTCCGCGACAATGATGGCGATGATACGTGCCCGGTTTGTATAGAAGATAATGGCGAGCGGCCACCACTTTACGCCATCGCCAGTTTCATCCGGCAGCATAATCTTACGCTGTCTTCCTCCAATCTGGAATTGGCATGGGAGTATATTTGCGGCGGTAACACCAGTCTGAAAAACGAAATTGTGGGTTTGTCTTCTGCGGGGCGTCTTGACAACGCTGCTGCTCAGGAACTGCATGACAAGCACTTGCGATCAGATATTGGGGTACAGATCGACAAGATCCTTATGGAAGCAATTCAACATATTCGCGCGACGACGCAAACCATTGATGATGGTAATAAAAATGCGATCGAATGCGAGAATAACATGATCGAGCAGGCGGATAGTATCCGGGCACGCTCGGGCGATGTTGACATTGCCATTCAAAAGCTACTGGATCTATCGAAGTTGATGGTTGAATCGACACGCGAAAACCGGGAGCAGATCACCGAAACAAATAAAAAGCTGGCCAGTTTGCAGAACGAACTGGAGCAGGCCAGGAACGAAGCCGATGTTGATCAGCTGACCAAACTTCCAAACCGCCGGAAATTTGAACGGACGTTGGATGAGGTATTGGAAAAGCTGATCCAAGACGGACAGCCATTGGTTTTGGCTTTTGTCGACATTGATCACTTCAAGAAGATAAACGATACTTTCGGTCACGAATGCGGTGATCGCGTGCTGAAGCTGGTAGCGGATGAACTATCATCTCTTACAAACAGCAAATGCCATACATCTCGCTATGGGGGCGAAGAATTCGCCATTATCTTCGAGGATCATGACATTGAAGAGGTTTGCAAGCTGGTGGATGCGTGCCGTGAAGGACTGGCGCGCCGTGAGCTCGTCGATCTGGAGTCCGGTAATGCTTTGGGTAAAGTTACCTTCTCTGCAGGTGTGGCGCAGTGTCTGGACTCAGACACAAAGCGTTCGATCCTCAGAAAAGCGGATCTGGCGCTTTATGAAGCCAAATCTCGAGGTCGTAACAACGTCCTGACATATGCCAATGATCTGTAGTCTGGTGGAGCTTCGGGACGCAGACATTTCAACTGCGTCTCGGCTTCGCGGTATTGCCGCCGGGTAATAGCTAGTAGGTCGAAAAGAGCTTTCATGACTCGATCGACATAATACAGGAAATATTTGGGGCAGGGGGCCAAGCGTGAAGCTTGGTCCCCTTTTTTGTTTGCGATGCTGGTTAACGGTAGGGTGTGCAAAGGGCAGAGATGTGCGTGACAGTCACCACAAGATGGTTGCTGGGCAGTGCCCAGCTCCATGAGTGCAAACGCTTTTAAGAGCCTCTAAACGACGATTGGGTAGAGTGGTACAGACCACTCTACCCAAGCTATAACGCAGACCAGGTGCGCTACGTCTATCAAAGTCGCAACCTGCGGGGGCTGAGATGACCTTGAAAGAAAGGTTTTACACTTTCAAAGACTTCTATCCGAAGCTCGAACATGAATATCAATTCATTTTCAGACCAATCTGAGGAGATTGGTCCATTTTATTTCCAAATTGGTTCTAATTGGGCACGCCCATTAGAAATAATAACCGTTTTATTTGGTTTTCATCGTTATGGATATCCGCCTATTCCGGTCATCCATAGGCTCTGCCGGATTATAGGGTTCTGTATCGGCCACGCCCTCGATCCGGGCCATGCGGCTCATCGAGACGCCTCTGCGGACCAATTCCTGCCGAGTGGCTTCTGCCCGAGCTGAAGACAACAGCCAGTTATTCATGCTTTGCCCGCTGGCATAAGGCAGACTGTCAGTATGCCCTCTGATGATCAGCTCGTTATCGACCGTATCGATGATCTTTGCGACCTCTCCTATGAGCTCTGCCGCTTTGGATTTCAGGTCGTCTGTTGCCAGCGCAAACATGCTGAAATCAGCTTCATCAATAATATCGATCCGCAGGCCTTCCTTGGTATCCGTAAACCTTACGTTTGACAGAAGTTTCAGGTTCCCCGGATCGTTCTTCAACTGCTCACGGATGCGTTTTTCAAATTCCTTTGCGGTTAGGGTTTTTTGTGGGGATTCCGAGCCGCTGTATTTCCCAACAGTATCGGACGGATTGTCAGAGGGCGGGCGCGGAATTGCGACCGATTGGTCTCCCACGTTTTTCGCCTTCTTATGAGGATATTTGTCAGGATCAGTGACGGAAGAACCGCCGAACATGTCTTTACCGCCAGCACTGTCCCGTTTCACCTGGGCGAGCGTTGGTGCGAAATAATCCGCAATACCTTTGCGCTGTTTCTCTTCCGTCGCGCCAAGCAGCCACATTAACAGAAAGAACGCCATCATAGCCGTCACAAAGTCAGCATAGGCGACTTTCCATGCGCCGCCGTGATGGCCGCCATGACCTTCGACAAAGACCTTTTTGACAATAATTGGTCGAACCGGTTCCGGTGCTGCTTTCTTGGCCATGGTTTATTTTGCCCTTATGGCATCAAATACGTCGGAGAAGCTTGGCTGGTTTTCATGCTGCAGGCTGGTGCGGGCCGCTTCGATGATCAGCGGCTGTGGATGGCCGTGCAAACTGGCAATGATCAGCTGTTTGGCGACATGATAAATGCTCGCATCGCTCTCGATGACCGAGCGCGCTCGATTGGCCATCGGGCCGACCAGACCATAAGCCAGCAAAACCCCAAGGAAGGTTCCGACGAGCGCAGAACCGATCATGCCGCCCAATATGGTCGGTGGTTTGTCGATAGAGCCCATGACTTTGATAATGCCCAAAACAGCGGCAACAATGCCCAGCGCAGGCAAGGCATCGGCCAGCCCCTGAAGATTATCGGCCGGCGCAATCGCTTCGTGATGATGCGTTTTGATGGCCTGGTCCATGACGTCTTCGACGGCATGGGGGTCGAGTGTACCGGAAGATACGACGACAAGCCTGAGGCTGTCAGCAATCAGGTGGATCAGTGTGTCGTCCTTCAGCAGTTTTGGATACTCGCTGAATATTGGTGACGCTTTGGGATCCTCGATATGCGGTTCCAGAGCAACCGGGCCTTCGCTTTTCAGGATTTTTGTCAGCTTGGAGACCAGCAAGATGCAGTCCATGAAGTCCTGTTTGACGTAGGTCGGGCCCTTAAAGACTTTTCCAAAGCCGCCCATCAGTGCCTTGAGTTGCGCGCCGCTATTGCCGATGATCAGCGCGCCAACCGCCGCACCACCGATAATGCCCATTTCGACTGGCAGGGCGGCGACAACGACGCCCAGGTCACCACCGGACACCAGGAACACGCCAAATACCATGACAAGCAGGACAACAATACCAATTCCAGCGAACATAACGTTATTTCCAATCCACAGGTCCGTTTAAATTTGTCCGCAAGCCCATGGGCAAAGGGACGATCATCATATTGATGGACGGTCGAAAACCCTTATGGTTAAGGGCGTGATAGTGATGATTTGGGCGGGTTAGCCAATAAGCTGAATCAAGGAATTGGTAGCTGTCTGGGCATAGACCCGTTGAGCTGCCTCCAAGTTGATCAACAGCGATTGCGCCTGGGATATGGCCTCGGCAATGTCGGTATTTTCAAGCGCCCTGCGCCGCTCCGATGTATTGACTCCAGATTCCTGTAGCCTCAAGTCCTGTTCATCGAGCCGATTAATGGTCAGGCCCTGACGACCGAGTAGCGCAGAGAAATGATCGGTCATCGATTTGGCGCGATCCAGCTGTTCACCGCGTTCTGTCGGCGTTCCGCTGCGAACCGCGTCAATCATGCCAGTCAATATCGTATCCAGGTTTTCGGTTGCCCCGCCGCCAATATCAACACTGCCGGACACATCATCCCGCGTCGGCGTTGGCGTGACCAGCACATTGGTATCGATACGCATCTGAATGGGGCTGCCCGAGTAGAACAGATCACCGCCATAATTGTCTTTAACCTGCGTCAGCTGGTTAAACTGTTCCTGAAAGCTTTCCAGTTCCAGAGCAATTATTTCACGGTCTTGCGGTGCCAGCGTATCATTGTTGGCCAGCACCATCAGCTCCCGGATACGGGTCGTACCGTTGGACATGGTATCGATGGTCGATTCAGCTTGCTGCGCCAATATGCGTGCACGGCCAATATTGCTCGACCAGCTGTCCTCGATTGTGGATTGTCTGCTGATGCTGGATATTTCCAGCCAGCTGGAGGGTGCCTCGGACGGCCGGTTGAACTTAATGCCCGTCGCAATTGAATCCTGTGTCCGGGCAATCAATTCAGATAGGTCAGCCTGCTTTTGAATGGCATCCGCTGGTCTGGTGCGGTTGATAGATTCCATTATATACCCCCTGGGCGCGCCTGGTTCAGCGCCTCATTAAAAAATTGCCAATACGGATTGAACGGTCTCACGAGCGACCTGGATAATCCGGGCCGATGCCTCATAAGCCTGCTGCAAACGGATAAGATCCGCCGCTTCCCGGTCCAGATCCACGCTGGAAACCCGGTTGCGTGACTCGCGCGTCGCCAGGTCAAAGGCTGTGGCCGCGTCACTTTCGCTGCGCGCAGACAACAGATTTTGGGCCTGTCCGAGGACAAGTCCCTCATATTGCTGTTCTGTACCGGTCGGTGTGCGTAAGTCCACAAAGGCCAATATGTTGCCATTGGCCACTCCGGCGGGCGATGCCAGGGCCAGATCATTGGCAGTCAATCCTGTGGTCGAAAGACTTGCAGCAGTGCCGCCATGCGAAACAATGGCTGCACCAACCGCTCCGGCATCGGTTCGGCCATTGGCCTGCCAGCCGTTAAGTTCATTGGCAAATTGCACAGCCAGCGCATCGAGGTTGGTTGATACTGCTGCTATGTCGGTTTGCGCTCGGTGGAGGCCGCCCAATGTCCCATTGGTTGGCGGCGGCTGGGTGGCTCCGCCAACCTCAATGTCAAATGCGCCGCCAGCATTGGCGACGAATGTCACGGGGCTGACGTTATCATAGTCGACCAGGCTCGTGCCGCTGCGCGTAATGTCAACGAGCCCGTTATCGCCGAAGCTGATCTCGACATCCAGTTTCTCGGTAATCACGGTTAAGGCGGCATCACGCTGGTCCAAAAGAGCCACCTGCTGTGATGTGCCCGGCTCGGTTGGGCGCAATTTCTCGTTGACCTCGGCAAGCTCGGCCAAGGCCGCATTCAGCTCGGATGTTTCCTGTGCTGCGGCGCCGTTCATCAACGTTGTGGTGGTAGAAAGATTCGATGCAGTCTGGTTGAACCGGGCTACCGTGTCTTCGATATCGCCCAGAAACTGGCCCCGAAGTGCGGGTTCGAATGGAACGGCGGACAGCTCTTCGGCACTGCCAAAGAGCTCGGTCAGCTGGCTACCAATATCCGACTGGTTATTGGCCAGCGCGATCTCACCCTGGTCAAGCCATTGCACCATGACTTCGGTCCTGACGCGGTCGGCACCGGTTTGCCGGGTGGCCGCTTCCAGAAACTGGTCGCTGGCGCGGACAACGCCATTTATGGCGACGCCGCCAACGCCGGTATAGTTGGTATATATCGGATTTGTGTTTCCATAGTTGGTGGTGTCACCGACATTTAACGACCGGCGCACATAGTCAGGGTTTTCGGCATTGGCGATGTTGGATCCAACCACTTCCAGCGCCCGGCTGTTAACCCGTAGCGCGGAACGTCCGATAGACAGCAGATCAGACATTATTTTTCTCCGATCCGTTATTTTGGACGTGGCGTGTCAGCAATTCGGCGACGCCGAAAACGCCCTTGTCAGCCATGTTCTTGGCGAGCATGTTATCCTGCATGTCTCGGAATTGTTCCGTGCCCTGACCATCAAACAGGCCTTCGCCCAACGAAGCCGTACGCATTGTCGACAGCATTTGGCGGACAAATATCGCTTCGAAATTAGCTGCCATCTCTGCTGTCTCGGTTTTTGCACCGTTCGCGGCGGGTTTCGTGGCATTTGTTGCCGAACCAGCGAGAGGCTTCCCTGTAGGATTAATAGTGGTCATATAATGATCAACTCCGCTTTCAGGGCCCCCGCCTGTTTCAATCCTTCGAGGATCGCTGTTAGATCAGACGGTGAAACTCCGATGGAATTAATAGTTTCGACAATTTCGGACAAAGAAGCACGGCGACCAATTTCAAAGGCCGGGGCACCATCATCTTCCAGTGCTATGTCGCTATTTGGCTCGGTTGTGGTCCGTCCGCGGCTAAACGGGGCAGGTTGCACAACCGTCGGATTTTCTTCTACCCGCACGGTCAGTTTTCCGTGCGTCACCGCCGCGGGACCCAAGCGAACTGCTCCGTTGATCACGACGGTTCCAGTCCTCGCATTTACAATGATACGAGCGCGGGCCTCTGCAGGTTTGACCAGCAAATTTTCGATTTTGCCCATCAGCATCACGCGTTCCTGCGCGCCAACGGGGGCGGTGATCCGCACGGTGACGGCGTCTGCCGCAATGGCTTGGTCCGTTCCCAATGCTTCATTGATCGCATCCGCCACACGCAGGGAAGTGGTCAGATCGGCATCGGACAGATTGAAGCTAAGAAAAGGCTCACTTTCGAAACCGGTAGCGACAGTTCTTTCAATGGTTGCGCCGCCTGAAATCCGCCCCACAGAGGGAATGTTGACAGTAAGCTGTGACCCATCCGTTGCGGAAATACCCAAACCACCGACGGCGAGGTTACCCTGCGCCATCGCATAGATTTGTTGATCGGCACCATAAAGCGGCATCAAAATCAATGTACCGCCACGCAGCGATTTGGCTTTGCCCAATGCTGAAACGGTAACATCCATCCGCTGTCCAGGTTTGGCAAAGGCCGGCATTTCGGCCGTGACCATTACCGCCGCTGCATTTTTGGTAGCGGGATTGACGCCGGGAGGCAGGGCCAGGCCAAAACGGCTGGTCATGCCTTTCACGCCCAACGTCGCATATTCCAGACTGTCATCGCCGGTCCCCGCAAGTCCGACCACGACGCCATAGCCAACCAGCTGATTGGTTCGAAGGCCGGCAAAATGACCAAGGTCTTTGATCCGTTCTGCCTGCGCCGGTTGCATCGCAATCAACAGGGTGATTACCAATGCTGCAAACGCATGAATGAAGCGGGTTATTTTAGGAGATAGGGTCATATTGTCTCGCCTGATCGGGGACTAAAAGGGGGAAATGAAAGAGAAGAATTTTTGGAACCAGCCTTGTTTGCTGGCGGATGCAATTTCGCCGGTGCCGCCGTAAATAATACGGGCATTGGCTACCTTGGTGGACGGGATAGTATTGTCGGAAGAAATATCTATCGCACGGATGAGGCCGCTAAACTGCGTATGTTCGTCGCCGCGATTGAGCGATGTCAGTTTTTGACCGCGTACCAGCATCGTGCCGTTGGCATAGCTTTCCGCGACCGTCACGCTAATCCGTCCTTGCAGCGAATTGGACTGGGCGGCATTTCCGCTGCCGTTGAAATTTTGTGATCCACTGGATGCGACATCGCTGGGCGAGAATAAAGAGAACAAGCCTGTGGTGGGCGGCGTCAATGAAATCCCGCCTGTACGGTCTTTGGATGCACTATTTGATTTGGCTGCTCTGGTATCTTCGACAAGCAGGATGGTGATGATATCACCCTTCCTACTGGCGCGCATACCGCTGGTTAGAGCAGCATAGCCGGAAGCTTGCTGAAAAATCGCACCATTGGCAGCGGCGGGGGCGGGGGCTGGCAATGGCGGTGCGACTGCGGCTGCGAAACCCCGCTCCGCATTGGACCCACCGGAGCCCATGCAGCTAATCAGCAGAAAAGGAGCCACAGTAACGGACAGTGCCGTCTTCGAAAAATGGGATATGCGCATCATGTTAGTGCCTCTTGCTCAAATGGAGGTTAAATTTGTTGATTGACGAACTGCAGCATTTCGTCGGTTGCCGAGATCATTTTTGAATTAACCTCATAGGCGCGCTGCGTCTCGATCATGTTCACCAGCTCTTCGACGATATTGACGTTGGATTGTTCCAGCGCCCCTTGGCGAATGCTGCCTATCCCTTCGGTGCCCGCTTCGCCGACTTGGGGCGGACCGCTGGCTGGTGTTTCAATGAGAATATTGTTACCGACGGACATCAGCCCTGACGGATTGGTGAAATTGGCTAGCTCTATTTGACCAAGCTCGCTTACGTCGGTTTGACCGGCAAGATTTGCCGTGACCGTCCCGTTGTTGCCAATAGTCAAAGAGGTTGCGCCTTGTGGTACCTGAATGGCCGGCACCAGCGGCAGACCATCACTTGTGACCATATTCCCCTCAGCGGTCAGGCTGAAGTTACCGGCGCGGGTATAGCCCGTCGTGCCATCGGGTCTCTCAACCTGAAAAAAGCCGGAGCCCTCAATCGCCATGTCAAGCGCATTTTCGCTGTTTTGTAACGTTCCTTGCGTACTGATCTTGCCAATACCGGAAAGCTTGACGCCGGTGCCGAGTTGCAAACCACTGGCAAAACGGTTTTGTGCATCCGATGGTGCACCTGGCGTGACAATATTCTGATAGGCAAGCGTCTCGAAATCCGCACGATCGCGTTTGAAACCCGTGGTGTTCACGTTCGCCAGGTTATTGGCGATGACGCGCATTTTTGTATTTTGCGCATCCAGACCGGTACGCGCGACTTGCAGGGCTGCATTGGTCATTTCAAAATCTCCTTCGTGCGACTATCGCACCGATTATCCTTGCGGCATGTTCATGATGGCAGAGCTGCTTTCATCCAGTTCTTCGGCTGTACGCAGCAGTTTCGCTTGTGTTTCCCATGCGCGGCTGGTCTCAATCATATCGACCAGAGCGGCGGTCATGTTGACGTTGGATTCCTCCAGAGCGCCAGAGATAACCCGCGCATTGTCATCAACCGGAAGGACACCATCATTCGCGGCGCGGAATAGCGCGTCCGGTCCTTTGGAAATAGCGCTGCCCGTCATGCTGACAAGCTTGATCCGGTCGAGTTCCTGTGGCTGGGTTGGATCACCACCTTGCGGTACAAAGAACACCGTGCCGTCGGCACCGATATCTATGCGCTCCGCTGGAGGCATCGTGATGGGGCCGCCTTCACCAATAACCGGAAAACCGTCACCGGTGACCATGGCGCCGGACGCCGCAATCCGAAAATCGCCGCGCCGGGAATAGGCTTCCTTGCCATCAGCGGCCTGAACCGCAATCATCGCATCACCTTCCAGGGCAATATCCAGGGAACGGCCGGTTTGGGTAACCGATCCGGCGTTCATATCGGCTTGCATATCCCGCTCGACCGCCATTGCACGGCTGTCATGGCCGGGGCCGACCAGATATTTGGCCTCGGCTGACACCATGTCGGCTTTGAAACCGACAGTATTGGAGTTCGCCATGTTGTTGGCGATGGCCGTCTGCCGGTTCATCAACGATTTCATTGCGTTGATGCTGGTATATGCAAGCTTATCCATAGATTATTCCTGGATTGATATGACCATCAGATCCTAGACCTGAAGGTTGATGACCGTCTGGCTGAGGGTGTTGGCGGTCTCGATAGCCTGGGCGTTGGCCTGGAAATTACGCTGAGCTGAAATCAGTGAGACCAGCTCCTCGGTAATATCCACATTGGCCAGTTCCAGCGAACCGGAGCGAACCTGACCGAGTGGTCCGTTCGCAGCCTGGTTGACCTGTGCCGGGCCGGAATCTCCGGTCGCGACCCAGTGGGCATCACCAACCGGACGCAGGCCTTCGATAGCGGTAAAGCTGGCCATGGCCATCGCTCCAAGAGCAATCTGGTTTCCGTTAGAGAAGGTCGCGTTCACAACGCCTTCGCCGTTGATGGAAATATTGGTCAGCAATTCTGTCGGATCGGCGGGATCGAATTCCGGCACGATGAAATCAAACATGTCCGCGGCGTTGGTTGATGTCGCCACGCCATTGGCATCGACCGGCAGAAGCTGTGCCTTGGCACCTGTAGTATCGACAACTTCACGATCGACATTGACCGAGAAAGAACCGTTGCGGGTGAAAGACAAACCCTGCCGCGGAGGTTGGCCTCGGACGGAGAAAAATCCGTCACCGGCAATCGCAAGATCCAGCGTTTTGTCGGTGGCCTGCAATGTGCCTTGCGTAAATTGCTGGGTAATACCGCTCAACCGCACACCTTGACCGGCAACGGTCTTGGTTGTCTGGGTCGGTGAGGCGGCAAACAGGTCGCCAAATTGTGCGCGGCTCTTCTTAAAGCCGGTCGAACTCGTGTTCGCGACGTTGTTTGAAATAACATTCAAATCGGTTTGTGCGGCTTTCAGGCCACTAAGGGATGTAAAGAAAGACATTAGTTCTTCTCCTGGTTGAAATCTTTTTGAGGGACGTTTCCGACTATCCGATGCGCAGCGCTTCCGCTGGCAGGACGTTACCAATCGGGGTTACAAGAATAGGTGGGCCGTTTCCTTCAGACGTCTGCACGGATGCAACGGGAACCCATGTCGCGAGATCCGACACAGAGCCACCATTTACGCGCACCCGCAGCCGACCTAAGTCTTGCGGCTGGCCAGCGGCATTCTTGCTGTCAAAGTTAAACTGGATTGGGCCAGCTTCCTGACTGCCAAGTTCGGCGAACATCACGATCTCACCAGCTTCGTTAAGCAGATCGATGGACAGATTTTCGCTTGCCTGGTTAAGTTCAAACTCGCCGGTATATTCGCCATCCTTGTTGGCCACCGCAAAATTGCCGGGAACCAGAACGGAATGACCGATCCATTCCTTGGCATCGGACAGGCGGTTGTTGCCCAACATCGATGCAATGTCGGTCAGCGACTGGTTCATTTCGGAAATGCCGGCAACGCTTGAAAATTGTGCGAGCTGTGCAACCATCGCCTGGTTATCCAGCGGATCAAAAGGGTCCTGGAACTTGAGCTGTGTCGTCATCAGACGCAGAAAGGATTCCTGACCCAAGCTGTTATCGCCCTTTGCGTTGGCAGGTTGTGCCTCCGTGAGACCAGCGATATTTGATCTTTTATTTTCAAAAACTTGTGGTGCAATTTCCATTATTGGTTCCTTACCGTTTCTAGAATGAGTGATTTTGCGGTCTGTAAAACTTGTACGTTATTCTTATAATTTCGGGCGGTTTCGAGCATGTCGATCATCTCTGCTGTTTCATCGACAGCCGCTTCCCAGACATAGCCTTCCTTGTCGGCAATCGGGTTGGATGGATCGTACCGCTTTTGTGGTTCGGCATCGGTTTGAACGACGCGTTCGACATCAATCGTCGCCATATTATCTTCCATGACGGAACGAAAAACCGGACGCATGGCGCGATAGGCCTCGTCCTTGCTGGCATAATCCGTGCGGGCATTTGCCAGATTGGAAGCCGTGGTGTTGAGGCGTACCATCTGGGCCGACATGGCCCGGCTGGCGACATCAAATACATTCATGCTACCGCTCATTATTATTCCCCTTTCAAGGCGCGTTTGATCGACGACACCTGTCCATTCAGAAAGGATAGGGTGGTGCGATATTGAATGGCGTTCTCGGCAAACAGGGTCTGCTCCACCGCCAGTTCGACGGTGTTGCCGTCAAGCGAAGGTTGCAGCGGCACGCGAAAACCGGTGTGATCGCTCATCGCTTTGTCGATGGAGCTGCCTTTTTGTGCCTGCTGCATCGCCCGATCAAAATCGAGATCCTTTGCCTTATATCCAGGCGTGGATGCATTCGCGATGTTAGAGGCAAGCATGTTCAAACGCTGCGAACGCAATTTTAGCGCCCCACCGTTTAATGCTAATACTTGGTCCAAACTCGGCATCGAAACAAAATCCTGTCTTAACTGTGCGGCCTTTCGACCGTCACTTGGGCATGAGAAACACCGGGATCGGTAATCTCGAACAGTACTCCGCAAAGGGCGTGCCAGTTTTGGGGCGGCAAGCGATAATTGACGGTTTTTGGGGATTTTATGCCGGTGGCAATCATGATATTTTTTAAACACGGCCCGGACCGGCAAGTTTTTGCCGGTTACCGGAAAAATTTTGCCGCTTTCAGAAAAAGCGCGATCTGATGGATATTATCCTCAGCAATATCGACCGGTTTTTTGACCCGCTATTGTTCGGCATGGTGCTCGGCAGCGTGTTAATCATGGCCTGGATCCAGAATGGCCGTGCGTCTTTCGCTCTGGCCTTTGCCGCGCTGCTGAACAGCGGCCGGGATCCTTTTGCAGAAAGCGGAGAGAATGCCACTTTCATGTGTCGCCGCATTGATTTTGTACTGCGGGAACAAGGACTTGTCGGGTTGGAAAAGGTGCGTAGCGAAGACGCATTTGTCACTCGTGTGATTGGCGAATTGCTCAGCGCCAAGGATGCCAAAACCTTTGAGGAGTGGGCCCGGTTACAACAAAGTATAGTCCAAAAGAAGCAAGATATTACCGCAACTTATTGGAGCGCCGCATCTGAAATCGCGCCGGCGATCGGACTGATCGGAACGATTCTCGGCCTAATTCAGCTATTTGCGACTGGTATTGATCCAATGAAAATGGGCCCTGCCATGAGCTTCACGCTGCTTACCAGCCTCTATGGGTTGTTTGTATCCCACATTATCGCTTTTCCCATCTATGTGCGTTTGCATGCCAGGGCAGAGATATTAAACAGCTATCGGGCTGCGGTTGTGCAGCATGCGATTGCAATTGCCAAACGGGAACTTGTCATATTGGGCCCGGTTCATTTTTCTCCGGCAAAACCGTTGAAGGCGGCGGGTTGAGCGGTGAACGCAGGACGCACCACCTTGTCCTTTCTCGATCTGGCGCTGATGTTACTCAGTGCATTTGCCTATGCGCATTTTGTGAATATTGCAGATCCGGAAACGCGTGCGAAATTAGCGGAGGAAGCAGCTAAAGCCCCCAAGATACTTGGTGCCTATGATTATAAGGCAGATGCGTTTTTTGAAGATAGTAACGCCATGTTGACGGAATTTGCCCGAGGGGAAATCTCCGAAATCGTTGCTCTCCAGCAGAATCAGTTGCTTACCATATATGTTCCTCCGGTCGCTGAAAGCAGGGAAGGGCAAAGGTTGCGGCAATGGGAAAAAGTGGCCGCCCGCTCAGCAGCGATTGCGGATGCTTTTGAAAAGGCGGGCCAGGACGGTGAGATGATAATATTGAAAATGCCGGATAAGCTGGTGTCCAAGGCCAAAGAGAAACAGGATATCAGACTGGTATTTCTGCCGCCGGGAAGCCCTGTTTCAGAATAAGGACATGGCGGACTGCTAAATTGGCATGAAACCTGCTTTGTTTTTCCCGAACAGAGTGCACAGGAAAAAATCATGCCCCATTTTCGTCTAGCCATTCCCCTATTGTCCGTTTTTGCAATGGGCGCGGCCTCGTCCTTTGAAGATACAGATCATCTGGATCGTCAGGTGGCGGTATATCTTAATGCAGATATTGGTGATGCCGGAGGCGCCCGTGCTCCAATAGATAAAAAGCTGCGATTGAAGCGTTGCCCAAATCGCGTCCGCTTTTCAGAAACCAATAACAGCGCCGTCATGGTCAGCTGCCCTGATCTTGGATGGAGGGTGTTTGTGCCCCTGTGGCGCGGACAGGGACGTGCAGCTGCTCAAAACAACCGCGCAGAGGAATTTGCTGTCCGCAGGAACCAGCCGTTAAATCTTGTGGTCAGGCGGCCCAGTTTTAGCATTAGCTACAAAGTGGTGGCGCAGAAAAACGGAAGAATAGGGGATTACATTCCCGTTCGCTCCAGCCGCAAATCCAAAATATTGATGGCCCGTGTGTCCGGAGCAGGTGAAGTGGAGCTGGCTCAATAATTTTTTGTATAAAGATATTAATTTTTTCACAACGTGCCGTAAATTGTTATGAAAGAAGTTGTCGGTGTTTCGACTGAGATGAAAAAGATCAATAAGTTGAACACATTAAGGATGAATTGAAATGAAACCTGTTGAAAGCTACTCAGCGATTAATACGCGCCTTGATCGGCCAGTATTGCAAGAAGGTGCCACAACGAAACTTGGTGCTGGCGCAGATTCCGGTCAGGCAAAAGAAGCGCCGTCAATCACCACCACGGCTTCAATACTGGCTGCACAAACGCCGCCATTTGATGCTCAGAAAGTGGCCGACGTGCGTCAGAAAATTGCGTCCGGAATTTACAGTGTGGATACTGCCGCACTGGCTCAAAAGATGCTCGACATGGGCGTATTCGGAGTGGAAACGACCAAATGAAACAGATGGTAGAATCTTTTCGCCACTCTCAGGATATGCTTTTCTCGGCTCTTGAAGGCCATGACAGTGATGCGATTTTTCAAGCCAGTAAACAATTGGGTGAAGCGGCAGCGCAATTGGGGGCAATTGAACCCCAGAATATTGACCGCAGCCTGGAGCCAATGATGACCGAGGCGGATCAATTGATCCAGGCTTCGATTTATCGGCTGCGTTTCTTGCGTGACCATAGTTCTACGCGCCTGCAACTTCTGGCCGGCTTTCGGGACAGTCAGGCCAACACCTATTCCGGCGCTGGACGGAGCTGATAGGCCCAAACGCCATCACATTAAAATCTTTGAATATATGAAAGCTCACGCGGTTCCGCGACGGGTGAGTGTTGTGCAAAATGCACATGTCCGGATGCAGTAGAAAAATCCCAAAAAATAGTAACTTGGCATGATCATTGCTTCTCTCTTTTGAAGGAGACTTTGATATAGCCATGTCCAATTTATCGATCACCAATCTGCACCAGCAGCGCAATCTGCAAAGCGTCATTGCGCAAAGTGCGCAGCGGACGGGTGTCGATTTCCAATATCTGGTGGCTCAAGCCCAGCTCGAAAGCGGGATGCGCGCTGATGCTAGGGCAAAAACATCTTCAGCAACCGGTCTTTACCAGTTTATCGATCAAACCTGGCTTGGCCTGGTCAAGGACAAGGGCGATCAATACGGTCTGGGCTGGGCACAAAATGCCATTTCAAGGCGCCCGAATGGACAGCTGACAGTTGCCGATAAAGCCCAGAAATACAGCATATTGGCGCTTCGCAACAATCCAGAGATTTCCGCTCATCTGGCGGGAGAGTTCGCAAGAGACAATAGCGCCTATCTGCAACAGCAAACGGGTCGCAAGCCGGAATCAGTAGACCTCTATCTAGCGCATTTCCTTGGGCCCGCAGGAGCCGCCAAGTTTCTCAATCGTATGGATAGCAACCCATCTGCTTCTGCTGCGTCGGTCTTTCCGAAAGCTGCCCGCGCCAATCACAACATATTCTTCGATAAAATGGGGCAAGCCCGTAGCTTTGAGGCCATTCGAGGACGTTTCGAACAGAAACTGGCTAATGCCGTTGATCTGGTCGGTGGCGGCAAAGGCTTGCCGAGGAACGGAAACATCTTGCCGCAGTCCGATAATGCCATGCCGACAGTACAACCAGAGGACTATCTGCGGATCGCCCAAGCTCATGTCACAGATGCCAACACCGTTGGCGAAAACCATTCAAACTCACCGAAGCCTTTTAGCGAGCCCGCACGTGCCGCCTATCTGATGCTCGCCACCTTGGGGATGTAAATCATAATGAACCGACAAGCTTTTTCCATGGACCGGATGGCCAATAACCTGAAATCCGGTTTGTTACCGATGGCAACCCTGTTGCTAGTCATCTTTCTGGTTTTGCCGCTTCCTACAATCATGCTGGATATCGGCTTTATTACCAACATCATGATCTCGCTCGCGATCCTTATGGTCGCATTGAACGCGACCAAACCGCTCGACTTTTCGAGTTTTCCGACCGTGCTGTTATTTGCGACATTGATGCGCCTCGGCCTTAATGTCGCTTCTACACGGGTTGTATTGGTGCAGGGCCATGAAGGCGGCGATTCTGCAGGGCAGGTCATCGAAGCCTTTGGCAGCTTGCTACTCGGCGGCAATTATGTGGTCGGGATATTCGTCTTCTCAATCCTGATGATCATTAACCTGATTGTTATCACCAAAGGTGCGGGCCGGGTGTCCGAAGTATCCGCTCGTTTCACTCTGGATGCCTTGCCCGGTAAACAAATGGCGATTGATGCGGATCTGAACGCCGGATTGATTGCGCCAGAGGAAGCCAAGGAACGGCGTTCTGAGGTTGCGACCGAAGCGGACTTTTATGGCTCCATGGATGGTGCATCGAAGTTTGTGAAAGGTGATGCAGTTGCCGGCATATTGATTTTGGCAGTTAATATTATCGGCGGCATTGTTCTTGGTACCGCCGTTCATGGGCTGCCTTTTGCTGAAGCGGCCAGCACCTATTCGATGCTTGCCATTGGTGATGCCCTGGTTGCACAAGTACCAGCGTTGATCCTGTCCATCGCTGCGGCTGCAATTGTCACACGGGTCGCCTCCAGTAAAAACCTACCGGACCAGATTACGTCACAATTCGGATCCGGCGGTGCTTGGATACCGGTTGCTGCCATTTTGACCATTTTGGGTGTGCTGCCTGGTATGCCGCATATGATTGTGCTGCCAGCAGCTGCCGTCGCGGGCGGCTTGGCGTTCTATCTGATCCGTAAACCAAAGCCTGTCGAAGCTCCTCCGGAGCCGGTTCAGGAAAAACAGCCGGAACAGATTGATTGGGAAGATGTATCGGAAAAAGCGCGGCTTGGAATCGAGATTGGCTATGGTCTCGTCTCGATGGTCGAAGACCGCAAGGGTGCGCCGCTGATGAAACGCATCACCGGCATCCGTCGTCAGATTTCCAAGGAACTCGGTTTTGTGGTGCCGCTCGTCCGGATCAAGGATGATCTGGAACTGGAACCCAATAGCTACCGGATCATGATGGGCGGCATGGTTTTGGGTGAAGGCACCGTCTGGCCCAATGACTTTCTGGCACTGGACGATGGTCATGTAGATGCGGTTATCGAGGGGCGTCCCTGTAAAGATCCAACATTTGGCATGGATGCCTTGTGGGTCGGTGCCGACAAAAAGTCACACGCTGTTGCCGAAGGTTATACAGTTGTCGATGCACCCACAGTTGTCGCAACCCATCTCAACGATGTCGTCCGCCGGAACGCAACGCAGTTGTTCAGTATGGATGAGGCGCAGAAACTACTCGACCTGCTGAAGGAAACATCGCCGCAACTGGTCGATAGCCTTACACCGCAGCCGCTCTCGCTATTTGCCATCACCGCAATTTGTCGGGAACTGCTGGCAGAGAAAGTGCCGGTCAAGGACTTTCAGAAAATCTGCCTGGCGATGCTTGAGGCATCGAACCATCATACTGAAACCGAACAGATTGTTGATATGATACGTCAGAAAATCGGCAACCTGATCGTTCAGACAATGGTCCCGATCAATCTGCCATTGCCGGTGGTGACGCTGGACGCGGAACTGGAAAGTCTGCTCGTTAAAGCGCTGAAGGTCGGAGAAGACGCAAGTTATCCGGTAGAGCCGCAGCTCGCGCAGCAGCTGGTCGAAGCAGTCGATGAAACAGCGCGCACACTGCCAATGGAAGCGCGGAATATCGCTCTCATCACTTCTCCTATCGTGCGGCGCCCCCTTGGCGGGTTGCTGAAGAACCGCTTCCCCGATTTGACGGTGCTTTCTTATCACGAGTTGCCGGAAGACAAGTCCATCGAAGTACTGGCGAAAATTGGCGTCCCTTCACCTCGGCCTGATGCGCCGCGGGTCGAAGCAAATCAGACATTTTAATCGAGTGGAATGAACTTATGTTTCAATCAAAAATCAAAGCGTCTCAGGCCTACGGGGCCATGCAGATTGACGAGACCAAACTGGTCCAGGATCATCAAGGCCTGGTGACCAAAATTGCATGGCAGATTAAATCCTTCTCGCCTGATCAGATTGAAGTAGAGGACCTGATCCAGGTCGGTCTTGTGGCAATGGTCGAGGCCGCTTCGAAATATGTAGATCAGGGGCATAATTTCAGCACCTATCTATACGTTCGTGTTCGTGGCGCGATGATCGACTATTTGCGAAACACGTGCAGCCTGCGCCGAAGTGCGGTTGAGTGGAACAAGAAGCTTCGCCGGATTAGCGATCAGCTTGCTCAGGAAAACGGCCGTGAACCGAATGAGGTTGAACTGGCTGAAGCTATGGGCATGGACCAGGCGGAATTTCGCAAGAATGCCGATCGCGCCATCGACGTTCACGTTGATTCCCTTGATGAAGTTTATTGCGATTCCAGCAGTTGGTTTACCAACGATGATGATGACCAGCACGAGATACTGGAAAAAAGCCAGATGGTCGAACTGCTGTCTGCAAATCTGAAGAAACTGAATGAGCGGGAGCAGCTTGTCCTGAACTGCTATTTTATAGAAGAGATGCAGCTTGATGAAATCGGCGCTGTGCTTGACGTATCCTCTGTCCGGGTTTGCCAGATCAAAAAACGTGCCTTGGAAAAACTGCAAGCCGCGATGAGTTCAGACTAAACCGGCGCGCTATATTTTTTTTGAATAATTTAGGCAAAGAAAAGCCTCCTCCCGTTCGGGGAAGAGGCTTCTCTTTAGTATTGGTCTGAACGAACTTACCTGATCAGGCTCAATACCGACTGCTGAGACTGGTTAGCCTGTGCGAGCATCGCTGTGGATGCCTGGCTCAGGATCTGGTTCTTGGCCAATTCTGTGGTTTCAGCAGAGAAGTCTACATCCACGATACGTGAGCGAGATTCTGTGATGTTGGCCACTCGGTCGGACAAGTTGGATACGGTGGTCTGCAGACGGTTCTGCGAGGCACCCAAGTTAGCCTGTGCGGTTGTGACCGTGTCCAGAGCAGTGTCCAGAGCGGTCAGAGCGGCGGTCGCACCAGCTTCGGTGCTGATATCAACCGCGTTGACTGCAAGGGCAGTAGCGTCGACATCGGTCAGAGCGATCGACACTGTCTGACTGGCGTCGCTGCCGGTCTGAATGCTGATCGATGCGTTGGTGCCGTCCAGCAATGCCACGTCGTTGAAGGTTGTGCGTGATGCCACATCACCAATCTGCCCGATAAGCTGTGTTACCTCAGCCTGAAGGTTGGTGCGGTCACCGCCAGAAAGCGTGCCGTTGGCAGATTGAACAGACAGTTCACGCATACGTTGCAACATGCTCGTAATTTCGTTCATGCCGCCTTCTGCGGTCTGGGCGGCAGAAATACCATCATTGGCATTGCGGATAGCCATATTCAGGCCGCGGACTTCAGAGGTCATGCGGGTTGCGATTGCATTACCAGCAGCATCGTCAGCTGCAGAGTTGATCCGGCGGCCGGTTGACAGGCGTTCGATAGATTTTGCGAGACCCATTTCAGCTTGGCTAGAAGCGAAGCTGGCCCGCAGTGACGTTACGTTGGTTCCTATTACAGTCATGGTGACTTCCTTTTCACAATTTACTTAACTTGATTGATACTATGGGTCACCTCGTCTGCTGAAGCGGCCTCAGAGGAGTTAACGGCGGACCCCAAAAATAATTAATCAAAAAAATTGTCGGTTCTCCGACAGGTGCCTCTCAAAGGTGTCTGCTTTCCGACAGAAATGTCGAAAAACCGACGGTTTTAGAACAAAAAAAGCTGATTTTCAGCCAATTCCCAAAACTGGCACGCGGATTGCGAGGTGTCGGATGAGCACAACAACGATCCCGTGTTCAGAGTAAAACGTGAGGGAATGAGATGATCAACAACGCGACAAAATCTAGCCTGGTCTCTAGGTTTCCAGAGCTTGTTGATATGCTCGAGAGTGTAGAAACTTTCCACTCCGACCACACATTGTCATCTACCACTGCGCAACTACCCCACATTGATGGCGCAGCGAAAAAAGGTGCTAATGGTGGTACAAAAGATCCCATCGTAATTTATCGCGATGGGCCATTCCGTTTCGTTCCGGCTACCCTCAGCCAGCCCCCACGCATTGAATTTGGTGAGGCAGACAAAGTATTTGGTCTGTCGTGTATCATCGAGTCCATGCGCGGGGGCAAAGGGCCCGCCTTTGCGGACCCGAAATCTGTTGCCTTATATAAATATGCCGCCCGGGTGGCGAGCAGTGATGCCAATGTCATGATTACCGGCGAAACCGGTACGGGGAAAGAAGGCGTCGCAAGATATATTCACGAACATAGCACGCGCGCTGACAAACAGCTTGTCACCATCAACTGCGCAGCGATTACCGAAACAATGATCGAGTCCATTTTATTCGGTCACAAGAAAGGTGCCTTTACAGGCGCCTATGCCAATGCCGTTGGTCTGTTCAAAGAAGCTGACGGCGGTACGATTTTCCTCGACGAGATTACCGAGATGCCACTGGAAAGCCAGTCAAAGCTTTTGCGCGTTCTGCAAGAAGGTGAAATTCTTCCCGTCGGCGCAACGCGTCATGAGAAAATTGATGTTCGCGTCATTTGTGCGGCCAACCGCAATTTTGCCGAAGAGGTCAAAGCCGGAAAATTCCGCGAAGATCTGTACTGGCGTTTGAATGTGATGCCGGTTGAACTGGAACCGCTTGCGGCTCGCCCGGCTGATATTGTTGCAATAGCCACATTCATGATGATGGACCTTCAAAAAGGTCGCGACAAATTCATCGCATTGTCACCATCCTGCATCGATCGTCTTAAAGCGCATCACTGGCCAGGTAACGTCCGCGAGCTTGCCAATGTACTACAACGCGCATTGGTCATGTGTGACGGCGATCGTCTTGAGGCCAAAGATCTTATGTTCTCTGGCGAAAGTCTGACAGCCCAACCGAAGCAAGATGCCGTGCAACCTGGTAGTTCCGCCCGCTTTGTCCGCGGCCGCGACCTCCACTCCATTTCCAAAAGCGTTGAATATGACGCGATAACCAAAACGCTCGAACAAACCAACGGTAACCGCCGTGAAGCTGCGAAAGAGCTTGGTATTTCAGAGCGGACGCTACGCTATCGGATGGCCGATATGCGCGCGCTCGCGGCTTGAGCAGGAGATAGATTATGTCTTCCGTCAACATGAATAGCCTGATGGCTGCACGCAATGCGATCCTGAACCGCAACAATGCGCTGCAGGACATCGCCAGCAAGACAACCAATCTGGCCGGTCCAGGTCAGGTGCGCGAAACCGAACAGGTAAGCGACCCAAAAGGTTTCGCTGCGCAGTTGACCGATGCAATTCAGGAAGTGAACAAGCTACAGGCCACCGCCAAAGCCGATACGGCTGCTTATCAAATGGGCGAAACCAATGATGTGGCGGCAGTCATGCTGTCCAAACATAAAGCCTCCATCGGCTTTGAATCCACTTTGCAGGTCCGGAACAAGCTCTTGTCCGCCTACAAAGACATAATGAACATGTCGGTATAAGATGGCTGAAGAAACTTCCATCAACCAGAACCTCACGCCCGTCGCGCCGACGGGCATGAACGCGTCTGGCGTCAGCGGGTTCATGGGCTCAATTCAGTCCTTTGTGCAACAACCCGCCATTGCGCGGGCCATGCCTTTGATCATATTGTCCGCAGTCCTGGTCGCCGCTCTGTCGGCCTGGCTGGTCTTGCGTGAACCCGCGCAAAGAGACCTGTTCCGCGGTCTGCCGGACAATGACAAGTCGGCGGTTATGCAAGCGTTGCAAAGCGCCAATATTCCCTATCAGGTTGATGAAACCAGCGGCACTTTGACGGTTAGCAACGAAGATTATCATGCTGCAAAAATCGAACTGGCAGGGCAGGGACTGCCCCGCACCGCGCCCAGCGGCGACACTGTTATGTCGAGCATGCCCATGGGAGCCAGTCGTGCCGTTGAATCTGAAAAGCTGCGCACGGCCCGGGAAATGGATTTGGCGCGATCGATAGAGGCACTGGATAATGTGATCTCGGCGCGGGTGCATTTGGCTGTCGAGCAGCCAAGTATATTTCTGCGTGATCGAAATGAGCCGGCTGCATCGGTCATTTTGCAATTAAGCGGCGCCACCAAATTGGATGAGCGCCAGACGACAGCGATATTGAATCTGGTTGCCAGCTCCGTACCGGGTTTGGACGCCTCCAATGTATCGGTCATTGATCAAAATGGCAGATTATTGTCGAGCCGTGACGATGAAAACTCAAAGAATAATGATACCCAGTTAAAAATCAAAGCGGCGATAGAAGATCGCTATCGTCAGTCTTTGGCGAGCCTTTTGACGCCGATTGTCGGTCCCGGAAACTTCGTTGCCGAGGTCACCGCCGATGTTAATTTTGACGAAAAACAGGCGACCAGTGAGATTTATCCTGCCGATGGTTCGGTCCTGCGCTCCGAACAAGGTATGCGTTCGGAAGAACCCGTCGGTGGCCCGCAAGTTGGCGGTATACCTGGAGCACTGGCGAACAGGCCCCCTGCTGCAGCTGAATTTGAAGATCAACCTGGCGGTGAGGAAGAGCAAGGTGCTCAGCAAACCGAGCCTCGGAAAACCAGTGAGGAATATCAACGTAATTTTGAGTTGGCTCGTGAAATTGCCATAACAAACCAAGCCACCGGTCAGGTTTCCCGGCTTTCGGTAGCGGTAGCCATTGATGACAAGGCGCTGAAAGATACCAAGTCACCTAAAGAGATCCAGGAAATTGAAAAACTGGTCAAGGGAACCATTGGCTTCAATGCCGAGCGCGGTGATCAGATCGCCGTATCCGCCCGTCAGTTCCGGCCGGTAACGGAAAAAGAAGCCGAAGAAGCTTTTTATGAATCCCCCTGGTTTGCGATTATCGCCCGAAATGTGACGGCGCTGGTTGTCTCCTTGCTGATCATATTTCTCATCGCTCGCCCGATATTGAAAAAATGGCTGAGTGCGGAGAAAAATCTGAAAGCCAATATGGCTGCCAACAGCGCCGCTATTCCTGCCGACCTTATGATGCAAAATCGTAGCCTGCCAGGCGCAGCGCCGGCAAATGCTGATGCTCGAGGCAGTGGGGGGCAGGCAGCCCAGATCAATGGTTCACAGGTCACTATCGACATGATCCAGGCTGCACCAAGCTATCAGGAACGAGCGTTATTGACGCAGAGTTTTGTCAAACAAAACCCCGATCATGCTGCTCTGGTGGTGAAAGAGCTTTTGAAAGAATCGGATGAGCTGGAGGAAGCTGATGGCTGAAGCTGCATCTAAGAATGATGAAATAGAAAAAGAAGATGGACAGCAGCTTGAGCTGATTACCGGACGTCAAACGGCCGCAATTCTCATGCTTTTGTTTGATGATGATGAGGCTGCTAAAATTCTGGAACGCCTCGAACCGCAGGAAGCTGAGCTTCTGGGAGAGGCGATGTTCAGTGTTGCTGATGTTGATGCCATTCAAATTGACGGGTCGCTCGACCGGTTTTTGCAACTGACCAGAAACCAGACGATGCTGGCCTATAAATCGGATGAAAAAGTCGGCCGCGTTTTCCGGCAGGCACTGGGAACACCCCGTGCGGAAACGATGATGAATCGCTTTGCCCCGAAGAGGCCCACCAATATTGCGGAGCTACTGAAGTGGGTCGAGATTAAAGACCTGGCAGAATTGGTTCAGAACGAACCGCCACAGATTGCTGCGGTCTTGATCTCATTCATGACAGCTGAAGCAGCAGCGGAAATGTTGCAGTTGGTAGAGCCTGCATTGCAGGAGGAACTGATTTACCGCGTTGCGACCTTAGGACCAGTCAGCGCTCACGCACTGGCGCAAATTCACGCCCTTCTGGAAAGCAACGGCCCGTCGGCAGAAGAGATCGCGCCACCGATGGAGATTGGCGGTCTGATGGATAGTGCGTCGATTATCAACGGCTTGCCCAAGCAGGCCAGTCAGGCGATTTTGAAAGGTGTGGCAAAACGCGACCGCAAGATCGCAAAGCAGATCGAAGACGAGATGTTCGTGTTTGCCGACCTGATGAACCTGTCGAAAAAGGATATCGGTACGGTCGTTCGCAAGGTGGATTCTGCCATATTGGTACCTGCTTTGCGCGGCGCTTCCAGCGAACTCAAAGCGAAAATATTCGATGCTATGTCACAGCGCGCGGCCGAGACCATTCAGGATGAAATGGATGAGTCCCCACCACAACCTATGGAAGCTGTGATCAGTGCACAAAAAGGCGTTATCGCTATCGCGAAGCTGATGATCGACAATGGAGAAATCAGCATGTCGACCGGCGGTGCCGATTATGTCTGATCTGCGTTCCGAACAAAATCTCCACAGTACGATGGACAATGATGAGGTTGTTCCGCTGTGGCGAATGCCGATAGAACAGAAGGAATTTTCTGCCTGGTCAGGCAGCCTGCCGAAAAATACCGGAGCGGGCTCTGACCATCAGTTTCCGAGCTTTGATGGATCGGAAACGGGCATGAACGGCGCGTCCGGCGGCGAGGAAGAAGACATATTTGAAGCGGCCTATCGCAAAGGCTGGGAAGACGGGCAGGCGGCTTTGGCGGCGGAGCAGGAAGCCAATGATCAGGCTGCTGCCACCTTGGCCGACGCGATCAGTCATCTGAATGATCTATATTCGACTGGCAGCTTTTCCCTGATCCTCAACGCGATTGAATCGCTCTTTCGCCGCTGTTCGGAACTTGCCGTGCCAGATCAGGTCTTGCTTGAGGCCTGGGCAACGCAATTGGCGGACAGAATTGACCAGGATCAAAAGGGTGCAAGCCTGCTTTTGCACCCCGATGATCTGGCATTGCTTGACCAGGAGAAATGCAAGCTGCCTTTGCGCGCCGACTCATCCATGCTGCGCGGTAACCTGAAACTAAATCACGCCGGTGGCTGGATCGAAAAAGGGTCAGAAGTCGTACTGGATGAATTGCGCGATCTGATAGATGAATTAAGCGGTCAGCAATCGGAATCCGGTCATGAGTGAAACGGCCCAAACGTTCGTGAGCGATCATAATAGCGGCAAAGGCATTCGCGGTCTTTTGGCCCGCATTGAACATATCGACAATGAACCGCGTCAGGTCGGCAAGTTATCTGCGCACGACAATGGCATGTTGGAAGTCACAGGTTTCCCTTATCCTTTGGGATATTCCGGCCGCGTGACAGCGACCGACGGCCGTGAGATTACGGCCGAGGTTGTCGGTTTCAAGGGATCGCGCACCCTGATGATCCCAATGGTGCAGGATGCACCGCTGCGAAGCGGCAGCCGGGTACTACCCTTTGCCAAATCGAATGAAGCCGCAGTTGGCGATGCACTGTTCGGCCGGATCATTGGCCCGATGGGAGAGCCCATTGACGGCAAGGGGCCGATATTGGCTACCGAGAGTATCCCGCTATCGGGGCTTGAAGGTAATGTGATGCGCCGTGCCAGTGTAACCAAGCCTATCGATATGGGCATAAGGGCATTGAACGGTTTGCTGACATTTGGCCAGGGTCAACGGGTGGCCGTGATTGCCGGATCGGGTGTTGGTAAATCAATGCTGATCAATCAGATTTTGGACGGCGTCGTTGCCGACGTTGTGGTTGTTGGCCTGATCGGGGAACGCGGCCGTGAGGTGAATGACTTCGTGAACCGTCGCAATGAGAAAAAAGATGCAGTACCTACGATCACGGTGGCCGTGCCTGCTGATCACTCGCCTTCCTCGCGATTAAAGGCAGCCCATCGGGCGACCGCCATCGCCGAACATTTTCGGTCGCAAGGCAAATCTGTTGTGCTGGTTATCGACAGCCTGACACGCGTTGCCCATGCCCAACGTGAAATCGGTCTGGCTGCCGGAGAACCGCCGACTATGAAAGGTTATCCACCTTCGGCCCTGTCGATGATCCCTCGTCTGATTGAAAGGGCAGGGAATGACAATAAGACTGGCGGCTCGATAACCGCCATTTACACCGTTCTTGCTGATGGTGATGATCTTGATGATCCGGTTGTCGACAATGCGCGGGCTATTGCTGACGGCCATATAATATTATCTCGCTCGCTGGCGGAGCAGGGCATTTTTCCGGCCATTGATATCGGGAAATCAATCAGCCGGGTCGCGGTGGACATTATCGATGATGCGCATCATGCGGCGCAAACCCATTTCAAGCGTCTCTGGTCCATCTATGAGGAGAACAGGGATCTGGTTTTAATGGGAGCCTACCAAGCCGGTAATGATCCCAATATCGACGAAGCACTCGCGCAGTGGCCGATCATGGTGGAGTATCTGAAGCAGAAACCCCGCGAACTTGTGAACTTCCAACAAAGCATCAGTGATCTGTTTGGTCTGTTCGAGCGATGAAACGGAAAGTGAAGGGGCTGCAGCGCATATTGAAGGTGCGTGATACCCAGAAGAAATTAAAGGAAATGGCGCTTGCAAAAGCTGGCAATCATTGCGCGGCATTGGAGCATAACGCGGACCGGATCAGAAAACTTCAGATTGATACACTGTCCGATGTTGAGGCGGTTAATGCCGATATGCTGTCCGCCAGAATGGAACTTTCCGGGCGCCTGGTTGATGCCGAGCGCTCGATAGAAGCGTCTATGGAGAAAGCCCGGCAAGACTTTGCCTATGCAGAGCGGCAAAACCTTGCCGCCCGGACCACCTATGAGGGCACCGAGAAACTCCTCCATTCCAATCTTCGTAAGGCTCGCAAGGCGGAAATATTCAAAACCGATGTTCGGAATAACATACTGTATAATATAGGAAATAATAGAAAAAAGGATCGCCGTGATGATGGGTAAAATCTTGTCTGAGGCCTCTCAATCCATAATTGGCATGCTTTCTGCAAAGCCTGTCGACATGGAAACACGCACTGCAAATAACGAGTTTAGCTCCCTTTTGGCCACCGGTGAGGACCGGTCGCGTTCGGCATTGGATAAAGACGGTGCAGAAACGGCAGAAGACAATGGCGCTGAGCAGTTCTTGGCGCAGTTGATCGGCAATGATGATCAGTCCGTTACACCTGCAGAAAAGCATAAGATGGTTAAGACCATCATGGCAAAAATTGCAGATGATGACGGTGTCGATGGTGTCGAGGCCGATGCTTCGTTTTCTCCAGACGCTGCTTCGGAAATGCAGCGTTTCGTGTCGGTTCTTCAACCGTCCTCCGGCGATTCAACACAGATCGGCAAGAGCATATCTGACATTGAACCGAAGCAAGCACCAAATGGTGCCAATGTGGCGGTCCAGGATATCAAAGAGCAAAACCCTGACGCGAGCATAGATTCCAAACAAGCTCCCATGCTGACAGATAAACAGTTGATCACCCCGGTCGATTTGCCTGCTCCTGGCCATATCAAAATACCGGCGCAAGAAAACAACAGTCTGGTCAAGGGCGATGCCAAAACTTCTTCCGCGCTCAAGATGGAAAGTGATCCGGTCGTACAAAGTAAAGTCGCGCTCGACGGTAAAATATTGGTAGAGAGCAAACCGATTTCCGAAAGTGGCGTGAAACCCAACATCTCATCTGCTTCGTCAAACAGTTCGGACAAACTCTCACCTGAAATCAGTGCGCAGAAAACCGCTCTGGCGCAGACCACTACAACGGAAACGTCACAAACCACCAACATATCAAAGTCACCCGTCCCGGTAGCGCCCTATACTGACTTTGCAGTACGCAATCGCTCAAAAACCAATATTGTGGATGGCAAACGCCCTGCCGCACTTTCCACGCCAGGTAACATTGGATCGGAGCAACCGGTGTTGGACTCTCTTGATCTGCGGTTGGCCAGCAATCGAAATTTGGCCGGCACCAAATCTGGGCAGGCCCCTGAAATTGAGGCCCGGGTTTCTAATGCGCCTGCGGATGCTTCGATGAAAATCGAGGCAAAATCGTCTTTCATGGAAATGCAAAAGCTTTCCACTGGGCATGATTTGGAAACCAGCATTGAATTGTCAGCGCCAGCGTCTGTTGCCCAGCCGACCAGCACTCAAACTGCTACACAAAAGACTGTTGGTTTCGACTGGAACGCGCCGCAATTTGCCGAGCGCTTTGCCTCTGAAATCAGTGATATGCGGATCAACGGCGATCTGAAGAAATTTGAGATTAACCCGCGAAATATGGGACGTCTGGAAGTGTCGTTCGTTTCGCGCGGCGGAGTGGAAGTACTTCAAATTGAAGCAGAAAGCGACGCGGCTCGTGAGGTGATAGTACAGCATAGCCAGGCGATTCAGGATATTTTGAAGGCACAGGGGCGGTCTGATCTGACCCTGCGCGTGGATGTACGGGACCATATGTTCGCTGCATCTCAAAATGACAGCATGGATTTCAGTCAACAAAACGGCGCAGGCGAGCAGGAAGAACATACCGCTTCGTCTTCCCAAAACGGTGGCGCAGCGATGGCGGCCGAGGGTGATATCGATCCACCGGCACCGTCCGATAACAGCCGCTACGCCTGAGCCTGAAACAACCCATTAAAACGAATAGAAACTTCAGAGGTCAAAAATGTCAGATACCAATCCGGAAGAAGAAAAGCCCAAAAAGAAAAAGGGCAAGATGAAAGGCATCATCATTGGGCTTGCTGCAGTTGCTGTTCTCGGCGGCGGCGGCGCGGCTGGGGGATTTTATGTCGCCGGTACGATGAACAGTGACGGTGGTGAACCTGAAGATCCGAACAAGCCCAAGATAATTTTGAAAGACGGCACAGCCGTTAGCGAAAGGGAAGCCAAGACCGCAATATCGGAACCGAACGATAGTAATTTCAAAATTACTTATCATCAGATCGAGCAGCCGTTTACATCGAACCTCTCCAATTCTGAGAGCTTTGCGCAATTGTCGCTCGCTATCTCAACCTATTATGACGAGCGTGTCTTTGAGCATGTGACCGAGCATGAGATTGCGATCCGTTCCGCTATCCTGATGGAACTGGGGCAACAAGATCCGTTCGAACTGGACACGTCCGAAGGCAAGCGTGAGCTCAAGAAAAAGCTCCGCGATGTCATCAATGCCACCCTGAAAGAAAAGTCGGGATTTGGCGGAATTGAGGACGTCTATTTCACCAGCATGGTCATCCAGTAAGATTTTAGAAGGCGATAAACCGATGTCCCAGCCTACCACAGAAAACGCCTCCGCCAGCGCAGCCACTGACCGCGCGCCAGCCGAGCACAGTCTGCTGAAAAAAGGCGGTCCTGACGATATGCTTTTGACAGTATATCGGAAGGTCGAGAAAAAGTTGGCCAGCCGGATCAAAGCCCATTTGATGAGCATTGTCAGTTGTGAGCTGGGCGTCGAAATGGCGAGCAGCGACACATTGCAGTTCCCCAAATGGCATGAGGCACTGGAAGGTGACGCAGTTTATCTGGAATATCATTCCGGTACGTCGGGGCCTCCTATGTGGGTTCGGGTTTCGCGTCTGTTTCTGACCGGTTGTGTCGACTGTTTTTTTGGCGGGCAATTTGATGGCGAAACCTGCGCAGAAGGAAAGCTTTCGCGGTCCGAAACGGCGATGATTGATCGTCTTGGCAAAGCCATAGCCGATAGCCTCGCCGAGAGTTGGTCGGTGGTTTATGAAACAACGTTTCGCTATGCCGGATATATTCATGACAAGGACGATCTCGAGATGGATCTCGAAGATCCCAATATTCTCGTCAGCTCTGCCCGGATCGCGCTTTCGGGCCATGCGGTGGAAGCCATTGATTTTGCTCAACCGATTGACGGGCTCACGGCTATCGAACCGCAGCTGCATCGTCCGGTAAGCCGGGAAACGAACGCTATCGACCCGGCATGGCAACGGTCGCTGAAAGAATCCTTCGATCAGGTTTACATGCCTGTTCGCTCCGTCCTGGCACGTCCGACAATGGACTTGTCAAAACTGTCCCGGCTTGCCGTCGGTGACATATTGCCAGTTTCTCCAACCGATAACGTACCACTGATCGTCGGTGACCGCGTCTTCGCACGTGGCAGTATCGGCGAACAAAATGGCGGTGTCGCATTCAAAATCAAACAGTTTCTATAGGACCAGAAAATGAACGATATGACTCATGATAGCGAGGCTCTGGGAGCCGCAGAACCGACCGATGTGAATATCAGCCAGCCGCAGGATCACTATGCCTTTCTGGCCGATATCAAGGTTCGCCTGTCGGTCGAAGTTGGCAGCGTGTCGATGACGGTATCTGACATAATGGACCTGCGTGAAGGGTCAGTTGTCGAGCTCGACCGACAAGTCGATCAGCTGATCGACATTAACGTCAATGGTACCCTGGTGGCCCGCGGCGAGGTTGTTCCGGTCAAGAATAAATTCGGCGTAAGGATCGCGGAAATTGTATCGAACGGTATGGCACGGGCGCGCGTGGAAAGGCGCACCTGATGACCTTTTACATTGTCAAACTCGCAATCATGCTGCCGCTGATCGGCTTGCTGATTTACGGGACGCTCTGGCTCTATCGCAAATATCAACCGCAGACGATGATGCGTCAGAAATCAACCAGCCTCAATATCGTCGAAGTGATGCCGATTGGCGTGAACAACAAACTGGCCGTTGTCGATTTCGAAGGGCGCAAGATACTCCTATCGGTCACCCGCAATGGTGTTGCAAAAGTTGATGAGAAAAATGCAGATTAATCTCAAAACCATCTGGATCATTGTCGCGATCATCGCATCCGCATTCATTGCGGGTCCGGGCTTCGCACAAGATACTGCGCCAGGTGCCTCGGCTGCCCTGGAACGGGCGCTGGATGATGTGTCGGGAGACGGGCAACCGTTGAGTACGACATTGCAAATCCTCATCGTCATGGGGTTGCTGACGATATTGCCGTCAATAGTCCTGATGATGACCAGCTTTACAAGGATCATCATAGTCCTTTCGATCTTGCGTCATGCGCTGGGCCTGCAACAGACACCGCCTAATCAGGTGCTGATCGGCCTGTCCCTGTTCCTCTCGCTCTTTGTCATGGCGCCCAGCATTGAAAAGATAAACGAACAGGCGATTACGCCCTATTCGGCAGACGAGATCACGTTGACCGAAGCCATTGATCGGTCGGGCAAGGTCATGCATAAATTTATGGCGAAACAGACGCGCCAAAGCGATCTTCGCCTGTTCATGGATCTTGCCAATGAAGATGGTTTTGAATCGACTGAAGATATTCCTTTCTCGATCATGCTGCCTGCCTTTGTCACCAGCGAACTGAAAACCGCTTTTCAGATCGGCTTTCTCATATTCCTGCCTTTCCTGATCATCGATCTGGTCGTGGCCGCCGTATTGATGTCGCTCGGTATGATGATGTTGTCACCGGTGATTATATCGATGCCGTTCAAACTGCTACTTTTCGTCCTTGTAGATGGCTGGGCCCTTACTATGGGCTCTCTAGCGGCCTCGTTTGCGAGTTAGCCATGACCGATAATGCAGATTTCTTCGTCGGTATCGCGCAGCAAGCCTTGTGGGTTACCGCTCTCGCAGCCGCCCCGTTTTTGATCCCCGCTTTGCTGGTCGGACTTGTCCTGGGCATGGTTCAGGCGGCAACATCGGTCAATGAACAAACACTGACCTTCGTACCCAAGCTAGTTATTGTTGCCATTGTTGCTGCAATTTTCGGTGGCTCAATTCTTGTTCTGATTGTCGATTTCACGCGCGAAATTTACACCAGGATTCCGGATTTACTCTTATGATTTTGGCCGGTTTCGCTGATGTTGAAAGCCAGGTCTGGATGTGGATGATGGCGATGATCCGCCCCGGCGCGGCGATGGTTGTGACGCCGGTTTTCGGTGCCGCCAATGTACCCGTCCAAATCCGTATCATCCTGGCGTTCATGATCGGAATGGTTGCGACCAACAGTGTAAGCTTTGACTTGCCGACCGATTCAGCGATCACCCTGAACAACATGATTTTCGTGATGGGCGAAGTGCTACTCGGCCTCGCTATCGGTTTTGCATTACAACTGGGCTTTGCCAGTGTGCTTATCGCAGGTGAAACAATCAGTAACGCCATGGGCCTTGGCTTTGCCAGCATGGCGGACCCGCAAACAGGGCAATCTACCCCTGTTATTGGTCAGTTTTTAATGATCGTGGCGACGCTGTTGCTGCTCGCTATCGATGGCCATTTGATGCTGATCGCGGCGATTGTTGAAAGCTATTCCGCTTTGCCGCCGGGCTTTGCATTTCTGGGTCCCGAATTGCTGCTGGGCATGGTGAAATTTGGCGGCACATTATTTTCCATGGGGCTGCTCATTGCTCTGCCTGTCGGCGGCGCGCTCATCCTCATTCAATTTGTTATGGGCTTCCTGGCCCGAACGGCACCAGCGCTTAATCTATTCGCTGTCGGTATTCCGGTCACAATTACAGCTGGCCTGGTCATGCTGGCAATAACCGCCCCGATCATGGCCGACACGATTGTCCAATCTTTGGGCATGGGCCTCAATCAGGCTGTCTTCATTGCGGGAGGCGGATAGTGGCACAGGAATCCCCAACTGGCGGCGAAAAGACGGAAGCACCAACCCCCAAGAAACTGAAAGACAGCGCCGAGAAAGGTGATGTCCTCAAGTCGCAGGACCTTGGCGGCGCGATGGTTATTTTCTTTGGCACCGTGGCAGTCGTGATATTTGGCGGTACGCTGTATCAGGCGCTTGCCGATATGCTCGCCAGCGCGCTGATTTTCGATCATCGTGATGTTGAGATATTCGACATAGAAGGCCGCAGTTTCTCACTCGTCTCCGGTATCGTGCCGGAGTTTATGAGCCTGTTCGCCATGTTGCTGGTTGCCGCAATAGCGACACCCGCATTGCTGGGATCACTGGGCTTTCGCTGGTCTGCGATGAAACCCAAACCATCAAAGCTGGATCCGATAAAGGGGATGGGGAAAATATTCGGAACCAATGGTCTGATGGAGCTTGGCAAATCGATCATGAAAGTCCTGCTGCTTGGAGTGGTCGGCGGGTCCATATTATCCATGCATTTTGGCGATCTTGCCCAGTTGGGTGTGCAGGATTTGGATATGGCGGTTGCCAGTTACACATCGCTTTTCCTGAAACTGTTGGTTGGTATCACCGTAAGCCTGATGCTGATCGCAATGATTGATGTGCCAATCCAGTTGTTCCAGCGGACGAAGCGCCTGAAAATGACCAAGCAAGAGGTCAAGGACGAGTATAAGCAAACCGAAGGTTCACCTGACACCAGGGCTATCCAGCGTCAGCGTCGCAGCGAGATGCTCAGCGATTCAACCCGCAAAGCTGTCGCAGACGCCACCGTTCTGCTGGTTAATCCAACCCACTTTGCCGTCGCGCTGCGCTATGACCGGGAACAGGATTATGCGCCTGTGGTGCTGGGTAAAGGCTGTGACACGATAGCTCTGGCCATGCGTGAAATGGCGGCAGAAGTCGGTACGCCGGTTATGGAATATCAGGATTTGACCCGCTCCATCTACTACACATCGGAGGTAGGAGAAACCATTGATGATCGCCTCTATGCAGTGGTCGCTGCCATACTGAGCTTCCTCATCCAGCTGGATGAAAAACTGGTCAGCCCTCTCCACAAACCCAAAATCAGCCTGCCCGAAGACATGCAATATAGTGCCGACGGCAGCAGGATGGCCTGATCTAAAATGAAAAACCGTATCTTAATCGGCCCCGAAACGTGCCGTAAATCACCAGGAAGGTGAAAGAATAATGTTTGGTAATGTCATAAACAGTATCGGTGCTGGTTCCGGTATCAATTCCGCCCAATTGGTGTCCGACCTCGTCGCGGCATCAACCGGTGTCAAGTTGAGCCAGCTCAATGAACGCAGCCAGCTTAACAGCACGCGGATATCGGCAATGGCCGCCACCGCTTCCGCTCTGACTACCTTTTCCGACGCAGTGAAAGAAACCCTCGATGGTCAGGGTTTTGTCGGTGAGCTGATATCCAGCCGCACCGAACTGGCCAACGCAACCGTGCTTGAAGATGCGCGGCCGGAAGGATTGCCAGCCTCCGTAGAGGTTGTGCAAATAGCCGCTGCCCAGCGTGAAATGACCGATGTTTTTGCCAGCGCTTCTGACCCGATTGGCGAGCGCACTCTTACTATTACCAACAGCGGTGGCAGTTTCGATGTTGTCATCGACGATACCAACAACAGTCTGGCCGGTTTGAAAGATGCGATCAATGCCAGCAACAGCGGCGTTACAGCCTCTATATTGACTGACAATGCCGGGTCTCGTCTGGTATTTGAAGCGCAGGAAGGCGTCGAAAACGCTTTCACGATCGGTCAGAGCGGGCCTTCAGCAGCCTTGAACCTATCAAATATCGGCGCGGCGGCGGATAGTGTTATCCGGGTTGATGGTATAGAACTGACCAACAGCAGTAATTCGGTTACGGGTGCTATTCCTGGCGTTCAGCTATCGCTGCTGGCGGCTGAACCCGGCACAGTTTTTTCGATTAGCGGTGATTCAGAACCACTGGATGTCCGCAGTCTCGTGACGGAATTTGTTACCGCCTATAATGAACTGCGCAGTTCATTGAATGATGCGACCGCGCCCGGTCTGGCTGGTGTAAGCGGCGGTCCGCTGGCTGGTGATCGCGGTGCCCGCGAAGTCATCCGACAGCTTAGCCAGCTGACATCAACCCAATTGGCGGATAGCGGTGATTTCCGGACTCTGGCCGATATCGGTGTGCGCACCGAAAGCGATGGCACCTTGAGTATCGATAATGTTCGTCTTGATGCGGCGTTGGAACTGGATAGTGGCGGAATTAAATTGATGCTGGAGCCAGTCACCGTGAGCGATACCAATTTGGGCTTGAGCGGAGCGCTTGATGCAATTTCTTCCCGCTTGCAGGATGAGAATGGCGCTTTGGCACAGGCACAAGAGCGGCTTGATGCGATCCGGGAATCTATTGAGGAACGCCGGGTGAAAATCACTGACGAGGGCGATCGCCTGCGTGAACAATTACAAACTACTTTTGCTGGCTTGGAACGGCAGTTGTCCGTTCTTCGGGCCACGCAATCCTATGTCGAACAACAATTTGCATCTTTTGATGATAACTGACGTTAGAAAGAAATAAAGAATGACATTTCAATCCAATATTCGCCGTGCATCGAGCTATCAATCGGTTCAGAAGAACAGCCACGTATTGTCGGCCAACCCTTATGATCTGGTGTCGATATTATTCGCTGAACTAAGGGATAGCCTGGACGCGATGATCGAAAGTGCAAAGCGCAATGATCATGGAAAAATGTTTGAATTTCGGGCCAAAGCGCTTGGCATTCTAAATGGACTGGATGAATCGCTGGATTTTGAAGCTGCTGGTGATCTCGCCCAAACGCTACATACCATCTACCGGGAAGCGGGTCGCCGGATTCAGGCGGAAGTTGGTGTCTCATTTATTGAAAAAGCAGAGTCCGCACGGGAAATGCTGCATGAAATAGAGAAATCATGGTTGGCAATCGCTCCGGGACGATGAGCGTCTGAAGAGACGATACCAATAGCGCTGGCGCTAAAAACCGGCGGCTAATGCTACGCTATCTTGCAGCTGTTTATCGATACTATGTTTGCGCATCTTGTCGATAAACGTGGTCCGTTTGATATTGATCGACCGTGCGGCTTTCGAAACAACGCCGTGTGATGCTTCCAAAGCATGCATTATGATGCGGCGCTCTTCATTTTTTAGATGGGCGTTGAGGTCGATGACGTTGTTTGACTGTGGTGCAGCAAACATCGGAGGGGTGGATGCAAAATCTGCCTCACTGTCTATGCTCGGGGCACTCTCAGCGAACTGAGGCTGTGCCTCCACTTGCCGGTCATGGATTGCCGGTATGATATCGGATTGGACCAAAGTCGCGATATCATGGGCATGGACCTGCTGGCCGGAAAAGAACACTGTGGCGCGTTCAACGACATTGCGTAATTCACGCACGTTGCCTGGCCAATCATAGTTTTGAAGCGCAGCATAGGCATCTGCGGTAAAAATCGGCAGAGGGTTGCTATCTGATTGATTATTAAGAAAATGTTCTACCAACGCGGGAATATCTTCTGTTCGTTCGCTCAGAGCAGGGACTTCGATGGGTACAACACAAAGCCGATAGAACAGGTCTTCACGGAAAGATCCGCGTTGAATAGCGGTGCCCAGATTTTTGTGGGTCGCAGCGATCACTCTAACATTGATCGGAATATTCTGGCTGCCGCCGACACGGTTAACTATCCGCGATTCCAGAACCCGCAGCAATTTAACTTGCATGTTAAGGGGCATGTCGCCGATTTCGTCGAGAAAAATAGTGCCTTCGTTAGACTGTTCAAACAAACCGACATGCTTGTTGACTGCGCCCGTAAAACTGCCTTTTTCATGGCCGAACAATTCGGATTCAATCAACTGTTCTGGCAGCGCGCCACAGTTAACTGTTATGTTGGGAGCTGCGGCTCGTTGTGAAATACGGTGGATCGCTTCAGCTACAACTTCCTTACCGCTACCAGAGGGACCGGTGATCATGATAGAGCTGTTGCAACGACCGGCGAATTTTACCAGCATTCGCAATTGCTGCATTTTGGGACTGCTGCCGATCAGCTTTGATGCTAGGAGCGTCTCTAAATTTGCGTCACTCATTAAAACTACCCAGATAACAAACCACAATATCCGGCATCGCCGGGGAGAGGTGGTTCGAAGATCCCGCAATCTCCGAACCGTCACCTGGTAAAAACGTAAATGAACAAAGATGGTTAAATAGAAGTTAACTGGATCAGACCGCTTTGCAGAAACCAATTTGAAATGGTCACAACCGCTTTGCTTCTGAGCGGTCAGATCACTTGAAATGAGACAATATGGTGGAGATCTTGTCTTTGCAGGTTTCAGAAGTGGATATGAAGACCATACGATTGTCAGAAGGATTGGGTGATTTCTCAAGCAGTCCTTCTTCTGCCATCACATTGATGTATCGCATGGCCGTTGTCATGGGTATTCCAGAGCTATGAGCGATTGAAGAGACAGTGATCTTCTGGCCCCTGAGATCGCAAATATATGTGTCCAGACACATGTTCCAACAGGAATCGGCGAACAATCCGGAGCCGAGATTAAGCATATCGGCTTTGAGCCGGCTCCATTTCAACAGTCTTTCCGCACGATGAATCAATTCTGTTGCTGTGATATCGTCAACAGCCGGGTCGAGAATGTCCGTTTCGTTATTTTCGGAAGATACAACCAGCCCATTCAGCGCTTCGATCTTTTCGGTGGCTTCAGCCAGCGCTGACCTGATCGCGGCGATTTCAACGCTGACTGGGTCCATATTTAAAAGCCGTGCCTCATCATAATTCTGCTAACTAACTCAATTTTCAATGAATGGCCATACTGTTACTTGGCATCTTTACATATTGAGACTTCACTCTATACGGCCCATTTCTTTGCCTGAGCATGCTGATCAAGTGTAGTGCCGCTTATCACTATTTCTATCGCTATCCTTTCAGTAGCTCTACCTGCTCTGCCAATTCCAGCCACCGCATCTCGGCTTCATCCTTTTCGTCAATGAGAGTGGCGTTTTCTTCCGTAAGCTGTTCGAATTGGTTGAAATTTTTGGTGTACAAGTCGGCGTCGGATAAAGCTTCGGCGATTTGCTCCATGCGCTTGTCAATTGCTTCGATCCGACCGGGTAGCATGTCATAGTCCCGCTGGTCTTTATAACTCAGCTTCTTCGCCGGACTGCTTGACTTTGTAGTGGCTTTTGTCGGTGCTGCTTTGCCGGTTTTCCTGGACTTTGATCCGTTGCTATCGGCTTTACGCTTGGCTTCCCATTCTGCATAACCGCCTGCGACAATATCTACCCTGCCGCTGCCATCCAGTCCCAAAGTGATGGTAACCGTGCGGTCCAGAAAGTCGCGGTCGTGACTGACCAGTAATACGGTGCCTTCATAGTCAGCAATCACTTCCTGAAGAAGATCGAGCGTTTCAAGATCAAGGTCATTGGTCGGCTCGTCCAGTACGAGCAAATTTGACATACGCGCAAATTCCCGGGCGAGGAGCAGCCGGGACTGCTCGCCGCCTGACAAAGTGCCTACCCTGGCGTCAATGAGGCTGGGCGCGAACAGGAAGTCTTTAAGATAGCCCTGCACATGTTTTTTATTGCCGCGAACCTCCACCCAGTCACTGCCGTCAGCAAGAACATCACGGACGGTTTTATTACCTTCCAAAAGGCTGCGTTGCTGGTCAATAACGACACCGTTCAGCGTTTTAGCCAGATCGACTGATCCAGTATCCGGTTCCAGTTCGCCGGTCAGCATCTTGAGCAACGTCGTCTTCCCGGCTCCGTTGGCGCCAACAATTCCAATCCGGTCTCCCCGCTGAATGCGCAGGGAGAAATCCCGAATGATTGTGCGTTTGGCATCGCCTTCACCAAAAGCCTTGGAGATATTTTCGGCCATGATGACGGACTTTGTGCGTACATCATCGCTTTGGGCCTTCAGATTTGCCGTTCCGGCCGGACCAATCATGGCTGCACGTTGCGCCCGCATTTGATATAATTTCTCAAGCCGTCCCTGATTGCGTTTGCGCCTTGCAGTTACGCCGCGCTCCAACCAGCGTGCTTCCAGCTTCAGCTTTGCGTCAATTTTGCTGGCGGCCTGTGCTTCGTCCGCATGAACTTTTTCCATCCACGCGTCATAGCCACCAAAGCCGACCTCCTGTCGACGGATCGCGCCGCGATCAAGCCAAATAGTCTGCTTGGTGAGCCGGGTAAGAAAGGTCCGGTCGTGGGAAATCGTGATGAAAGCGCCTTTGTACCGCCGGAGCCAGTCTTCCAACCAGTCAATCGCGCCAAGATCGAGATGGTTGGTCGGTTCGTCAAGCAATAACAGATCCGGTTCCAAAGCAAGCGCTCGGCAAATCGCTGCCCGTCGTTTCTCGCCGCCGCTGGCCTTGTCCGCACGGATTGCAAGGTCTGTAGACAGCTGATCGGCGATGGACTGAACTTCATGTTCAGCTGGTCCGGGGCTTCCGGCGACCGCAAAATCAAGCAGTGTTTCGAATGGAGAGAAATCCGGCTCCTGCTCCAGCATCACGATATTGGTGCCGGGTTGGATCATTCGTTTGCCTTTATCCGGCTCAATCTGATCGGCAATCAGCCGCAACAATGTCGTTTTTCCCGCACCGTTGCGACCAATTAACGCCAAACGGTCGCGCGGTCCGACATGCAGATCGAGGTCACGGAATAACCATCCTTCGCCTTGATGGAGAGATAGGTTTTCATAAGAGAAAATCGGTGGCTGAGACATTGTCTTTGCGCGTTATAGGCAAGTGGCGCTTTGCTCAAGTTACGTTTTGGCAAAAGCAGGCTATAAGGAACCAGTTTGTGACTATGGGGTGGTCGCATTTGATGAAAGCAGGGTTCTTAACTTTTGATTTTCTTGGAAGGAACGACATGAAGTATCTCGCAATTATCACTTTCGCGGCTGCGATTTTGGGAGGCGGTCAAATGGCTGAAGCCGCCAATGTCCAGATTACCGCACAAAATCCCGTGATTGAGCTAACTATATCAGAGCAGGTCGATAGCCGTCCCGATACGGCAACGTTCAGCACCGGAGTGGAAACAAAGGCCCCCACTGCAACGCAGGCGTTACGTGACAACTCCCGGCAAGCCAGAATGGTGATCGAAAAATTGAAATCACTCGGTGTTGCAGAAGACGACATTCAAACGACGGGTATTAACCTTAATGCCGATTACCAATATGATCGCGGGGGCAAGGTAAATCGGTTTGTCGGCTATCGTGTTTCCAACCAGGTCCGCGCAAAAGTTCGCAATATTGATGATCTGGGCAAGATACTGGACGCGCTTGTCAGTGATGGCGGTGCCACCAATCTCAACGGTCCCTATTTCTCGATTGATGACGACAGTGAGGTCAAGAAAATGGCCCGGGAGCGTGCCCTTGCCAACGGGAAAAAGCAGGCGGAAAACTATGCAAGGGCCTCTGGATATACCGGCGTGCGGGTGCTTTCTATTGCTGAAGGATTCAGCAATAATTCTCCTCGCCCTGTGAGTTCGATGCGGATGATGAGTGTCCAGGAAGAATCGGTTCCTGTAGCGCCGGGACAAGTCGGAACGACGGTTAGTCTCAATATTACCTATGAAATGATCCGTTAATCATTAAAGATGTGAACTGAACTTGCCGTTCACGTGATGTTAAAAGCAGGAACGTTAAAACCCTGATCATGTTCAAGAAACCCATCTTTTCCGCGATAATGGCTTGCGCTGCCTTGGCTGTGACGGCTGTCCCGGTTCAGGCTATGCAACGCGATAACGAGCAAAAAGCGGCCCGTGCGCAAATGATGGCAGGCAAGGGAAAGTCCCTGCGATCGATTGAAAACAAGGTTCTGCCAAGAATGGCGGGTAGCCAGTATCTGGGGCCGGAATATGATCCTTCAGCCCAAGTCTATCGATTGAAATTTATCCAGAAAGGTCATGTCATCTTTGTTGATGTCGATGGCCGGACTGGAGCCATTCTCCGTGAACGCCGCTAAGTCGTTTTCTCTTTATCATTGTGGGATTTAATGATGGTGATATAGCTATATCATCTTGAAAACCGGTTTCCTGGAGTAATTCTATGCGCGTGCTTATTGTCGAAGATGAACCCACTTTGGGACAACAGCTAAAATCGACTCTGGAAAGCAATGGCTATGCAATTGACCTGTCCACAGATGGCGAAGATGGCCATTTCATGGGCTCTACCGAAGAATATGACGCGGTTATCCTTGATCTGGGCTTGCCGGAGATTGATGGTCTGACGGTACTGGACCGATGGCGTAGGGAAGAGCGGAATTTTCCGGTACTGGTTTTGACCGCCCGCGACAGCTGGTCGGATAAGGTTGCGGGACTGGATGCAGGGGCCGACGATTATCTCGCCAAGCCGTTCCAGACCGAAGAGCTAATCGCACGCCTTAGAGCGCTGATACGCCGCGCCTCCGGCAATGCGTCGTCAGAACTCACCGCAGGTGATGTCCGGCTGGATACGCGTTCCGGCAAGGTGACTTTGAATGGCGGGCCGGTGAAGCTGACCGCGCAGGAATATAAGCTCTTGTCTTATCTGATGCATCACAAAGGCAAGGTTGTATCCCGAACTGAACTGATTGAGCATATTTACGATCAGGATTTCGATCGTGATTCGAATACGATTGAAGTATTTGTGACCCGTATCCGGAAAAAATTGGGTGCCGATGTCATTTCGACAATTCGGGGACTGGGTTACAGTCTAGAGGATCCTGACAGCTGAATGAGACAAGCAAAATAGATCTTCCGATTGATGAAGCAGATGTCCAGCCGAAACCCCCACTAGGCACGCAAACCACAGGGTCGCTGAGCCGCAGGATGATCGGTATTGCGGCCGCATGGATCATTGTATTGCTACTTGGCGGCGGTGTCGCGCTGGACCGGGTGCTCGTCAACGCGGTGACCCGTAATTTTGACAATCAGCTTGAATATGCCCTGACGGCAATGATTGCTTCCGCAGAAATTGGACCTGACGGTGAGATATTATTCAATCGGCCACTTGGCGAGCAACGGTTTCTGGAACCCAATAGTGGCTCATATTGGCAGATTAGCGGTGCCGGGCATGATGATTGGGCCTCCCGCTCGCTATGGGACCGAACATTAGAGCAAACAGAACCCCATGAGGATCTGGAGACTCACCTCTATGAAAGTGACCAGTTCCCTGAGGAACCCTTGCGAATAGCAGAACGAAGCGTAGTTCTTCCCGATTCAGAAGTGAGATGGTCGTTTCAGGTCGCCCAGAGCCGAGATGGGTTGGACGCTCAGGTCAATGAAATACGGTCGATATTGGTCAACAGCTTCCTGTTACTCGCCCTCGGACTGATTGGCATGGCCGCTTTGCAAACGCTATATGGGCTCTGGCCGCTGCGAAAAATTCGCAAGGCAATCGGCGAAATGCGAAACGGGCAGCAAAAACGCGTCAGCGAACCGATGCCCAATGAGGTCACACCAATGGTCGACGAGTTGAACGAGCTGCTCGACCATAATGAAAAACAGGCGGAAGAAGCGCGTCGGCATGCAGGCAATCTGGCTCACGCGCTGAAAACGCCGCTGACCGTTATCATGAACAGTGCTACGGCCAAGGCCGATGACCTTGCCGACACTGTGATTCGGGAATCAGGCGTGATGCGCCGTCAGGTGGACCACCATCTTGCCCGTGCCCGCGCGGTTGGTCGCCGGGGCCATGCGCACAGCCGCGCCCGCGTATGGCCCAGCCTGCAGGCGGTCGAAAGAGCTGTTGGAAGGCTCTATAAACATGTCCGGATCGATATCGATGGCGACAAGGATGCTGCGGTATCCGTCGAACGTCAGGATTTGGACGAGATGATCGGCAATCTGGTTGAAAATGCTGCAAAATATGGCGGTGGCAGTGTTTTTGTGACAGTCGAACCGAATGACGAGTTTGTCGAATTGCTGATCGAGGACGATGGCATGGGCATCCCTGCCGAAGAGCGTCAACGCATTTTCGATCGCGGTGCGCGTCTGGATACCGGCAAACCGGGTACAGGCCTGGGGCTCGCCATTGTCCGGGATGTTGCGGAAATTTATCATGGCACAGTTTCTCTGGAAGAAAGCGAAGACCTTGGTGGTTTGATGGTCAGGCTCTGCTTGCCGAAATCGATGGTAAATCCTTGATATCAAATCAGTATATTGACGATATTCGGGTATTACAACTTTGGGGCTAGTCGCACAGAATATTGCAATAATAGGATGCGGACCGGGTGGTCTAGCATCTGCCTTGTTTCTTGCGCGGCAAGGGCATCAGGTCACCCTGTTTGAGCGTTTTTCTGAACCCAGGCCGCTTGGCTCAGGTTTGCTCATTCAACCTTCTGGACAACAAGTGCTGAACTCATTGGGCTTGCTGGAGCGCATCCGGCAACTGGCTAGTTCCGTTCACCAGCTGCACGGTATCTCGGTGCATAATGGGCGCCGTGCGCTGGACATGAAATATCAAAATGCCCGCCATGCCGTTTCTGCCTTGGGCATTCACCGTGCCAGCCTTTTCGACACCCTGATGCAGGCGGTAAAAGAGGCAGGAATTCCAATTGAAACGTGCAAGGAACTGGTTGGCGCAACAGATAATGAGTCTGCAATTGAACCGGTTTTTGCAGATGGCATATCGCCCGCGCAATTTGACCTGCTGGTGGATGCCAGCGGCGCTCGCAGTCCTTTGGCAACCGGACGACTTAGAAAACTCAGCTACGGTGCATTCTGGGCTACGGTCGACATACCTGCCAATCATGAAGTAATGCCCAACGCGCTAGACCAGCGTTACTGGCACGCCAGCAAAATGGCAGGAATAATGCCGGTTGGCATCAATCCAGCCACCGGTAATCAGGGGGCAGCGATATTCTGGTCGGAAAAGCCGGAAAATGCTGCCGGTGTCATGGACGCGGGTATTGAGCAATTCAGGAAGGAATATTGCAAACTCTGGCCGGAAGCCGAACCCTTTATAGCTCAGATTGGTTCAATGGATGAGCTGACCATGGCCGTTTATGGACATCGTACCGGCCGCTCGCAGACGTCGAAAAGACTATATCATGTTGGCGACAGCTGGCATTGCACAAGCCCGCAATTGGGGCAGGGGGCCAATATGGCCCTCATCGATGCCAGCGCGCTCGCGACGGCTGTTGAAAACGCGGACAGCATTGATGGCATATCGAAACGATATAGCCGGTTGCGGTCGTTTCATATCGAGATTTATCAGTTGCTCAGTGTCATATTCACGCCGCTTTATCAGTCAAATGGCAGATTTTTGCCTTTTGTCCGGGATCTTGCCATCCACCATTTTGCCCGATGGCCAGTGGTGCGTAGCTTCATAACTCATATTGTGTCCGGTGTTTTGGGCCTGAAGCATATCAGGAAAAAGCAAGGCTAGGCGGACTCTTCCCGAATCTGCTCATGATGACGGATCACTTCATCGATAATGAAGCGCAAGAACTTTTCGGAGAATTCCGGATCAAGATCGGCGTCGCTGGCGAGTTGTCGCAGGCGGGCAATTTGTTCCTGTTCGCGGGAAGGATCGGCAGGGGGGAGCTTGTTCTTCGCCTTATATTCACCAACGGCCTGCGTGACTTTGAACCGTTCTGCCAATATGAACACCAATGCGGCGTCGATATTGTTGATGCTTTGGCGATATTGTTTGAGCTTGTTGTCCATGAATAGCTGCCTGATTTCCTTAATTGATTCATTGCTTGATAGACTTGCCCGCAAGTTTTGCAAACTTCACCTGTGGATGCTTTGATTTCACTTGCCTTATCGCCTTTCCCTTGCCACATCGCAGGGAATATGTCTGCAACAGTGCATCATTTGGGGCGTGAAGCGACCCCGTCCCTAGAACCGCTTATGGCACTGGTCGCCAGTGACATGAACCAGGTGAACAGCGTGATCCTTGACCGGATGCAGTCTGAAATCCCTTTAATCCCTGAATTGGCAGGCCATTTGATTGCCGGTGGCGGTAAAAGAATGCGGCCCATGCTGACCCTGGCGGCTGCCAAATTAATTGGTTACGAAGGGGATCGCCATTTCAAATTGGCGGCTGCGGTTGAATTTATCCATACAGCTACGTTGCTGCATGACGATGTTGTCGATGGTTCTGACCTGCGGCGCGGCAAAACTACTGCCAATCTGGTTTTTGGCAATCCTGCGACCGTATTGGTGGGGGACTTTCTGTTCAGTCGATCTTTCGAACTGATGGTGGAAGACGGCTCTTTGAAAGTACTGAAAATTCTATCCAGTGCGTCGGCCATCATTGCAGAAGGCGAAGTCAATCAACTGACGGCTCAGCGCAAGATTGATACCAGCGAAGACCGTTATCTTGATATTATCGGATCCAAGACAGCGGCACTATTCGCTGCAGCCAGCCGGATTTCAGGCGTGGTTGCGGAGCGGGGAGAAGAAACTGAGTTGGCACTCGATTCTTACGGTCGCAATTTGGGAATCGCATTTCAGCTGGTCGATGATGCGATTGATTATTCCTCTGACAGCGAAACTATGGGCAAAGATGCCGGTGATGATTTCCGCGAAGGTAAGGTAACCCTGCCGGTGATTTTGGCTTATGCCCGCGGGAGTGATGAGGATCGGCAATTCTGGAAAGATGCGATTATCGGGCACAGGGTCTCGGACGATGATCTGGCTTTTGCCACTGGCCTGCTAAAGAAAACCGGCGCGATTGATGACACGATTTCCCGTGCGCGCCATTATGGACAGCGGGCAATTGACGCTCTGGGTGCTTTCCCGTCAGGTAAGGCAAAAGCCGCGATGACCGAAGCGGTTGAATTTGCGATTTCACGCGCTTATTGAGGCGATCATCAGCGAAGGAAAATGTGATGGCCGCACGGATTTACCAGAACCCCATGAATGCTATGCAGTCAGGCAAGGCACTGACTGACAAATGGATATTGGAATTTGAGCCGTCCGAAGCACGCAAAGCGGACAAACTGACCGGTTGGGCGGGATCTGGCGACACGCAGCGACAAGTGCGGATGAAATTTCCCGATGTTGATGCGGCAAAGGCTTATGCCGACAAATATGGTATATCTTATTCCATCGTGCCTACGCCGAATAAGACTTTGAAAATCCAGGCCTATGCGGACAATTTTCGATAGAGGCTGCTCTTATTTCGGTTGAAAAAGTAACAGCAACCTAACATCGATTGCAGCGCCCTCAGCGCGTTTTTGGTCAATGAAGTCATCAAGTTCTTCAACCGCGATGCGGTGGACAATGATATTCTCACCGTCCACGCCGCCACCCTCGCCGACTTTGCTAAGGTCATGTGCCCTGAATAGCGAAAAGCTCTCTGATACCATGCCCGGCGATGAATAAAATTCGCCGCAATTTTCCATTGTTCCGGCACGGTAACCGGTCTCTTCCTCCAACTCTCGAATGGCTGCTACAGACGCGTCCTCATCGCTATTATCATCATGATCACCAACCAGGCCTGCCGGAAGCTCTATGCAGTTTTTATCCAGTGGCACGCGATATTGCTCGACCAACAGGACATGACCTTCATCGATCGCCAATATGACGGCTGCCCGGATACCGCGACTGCGTGACACATATTCCCAGCGGCCCTGTCTTTTGGCTGTTATGAAACGGCCTTCCCACATGGTTTCGACGGGGGTACCGGAATCCGGCGTGTCGGAATTTCCGCTGCTCAAATTTCGATCAACCGATCTGGCAGTTCATTGGGATTTTTGTCAGTCTTGGGAAAATGCTCCTTCAGCACCACGCCGACATGCTTGACGGCCGCTGCCATCCCTTCGCCAGGTCTGCCAGCGCGGACTTCATCGATCAGCGCAACCATGGCCTCGCCCCAGACTTCGGGAGAGACTTTTTCCGCAATGGCCTGATCGGCAACAATTTCTGCACGATGTTCCTTCAGGGAAACGTATATCAATATTCCAGTCAAGCCCATAGTTCTGCGCTCTGCACCTACTTTGAAAAAGTCTATCGCCCGCTTGCGCACGCGGCGCTGTTTGGTACTTTTCGGCGTTACCAATAGTCGCAGCGGCATCCATGCAAAGAGATAACGCATCACAAGAAACAGGGTGACGCTGGCAATGAAGAGCACTGCCATTTGCTCGCCCGCGGTGGTGAAATCCTGTTCCCAGCCGCCAAATAGGCCCGTTATTATTGATTGATAAAAGGCCGGAAAAACAGCGAGCGTCGACAAGAAGAAGAATGTGATACCAATAGCCCATTGCAGCCCGGCATCATGATATTTGTCTGACAGATCGGTCACGATCGTGACAATCTCTCCGTCAGTGGACTTTTCTGCTTCGCTGACTGCTGCCGTAACAAGCTTGTGATCGGCTTCAGAAAGCTGGTTGACCTTTTTCATTACCATCCTCCCGATGCGCCGCCACCGCCGAAACTGCCGCCACCGCCGCTAAAACCGCCACCGCCAAAGCCGCCGCTGCTAAATCCGCCGCTGGAACTACCCCATCCGCTGGAGCCGCCACCGCCCCAGATAACAACGGGGCCAGAGCCGCCGCGATAACGCCTGCCGCCACGGGAACCGGATATCGACATTACAATGATAACTATTCCGACGATGATCCAGAATATGATCAAACCGCCTTCACCATCATTGGAACGTTCACGTTGTTGAGCCACTGCCTGTGTTGCAAAGGCGCGTGCTTCTTCTTCGGGCAGTGTGAGCTGCATCGCGATCCGGTCGACGCCAGCCTCAATACCAGCCGGCATGTTGCCGTTTCGAAATTGTGGCAAGATGTCATTCTGAATGATCATGCTGGACAGCGCATCGGTCATGATGCCTTCCAGCCCGTAACCAACCTCTATGCGGACCTTGCGATCATTGGGTGCGACCAGCAATATGACACCATTGTCTTTTTCCGTTTCGCCTTCTCCATCCTGCCCGATGCCCCATGTCCGGCCAAGCTGATAGCCATAGTCGGCAATATCATAACCGTCCAAACTGGAAACCGTAGCCACAACCAGTTGCCGGGTTGAGTTGACCTCAAGGGCTTCCAGTTTAGCCGTCAGAGACGCCTCCTGCGCCGGATCAAGCAAATCTGCCTGATCGACTACACGTCCGGTCAATTCAGGGAAGTTTTGGGCCGCCGCAGGCACTGAGACGGCAGTGATGGACAAAATCAAGGCAGCCCAAATTGCTGCGACAATGCTGCGGGGGAAATATCGCATTACGGTTTAAAACGCTACAGTTGGCGCTTCGTCGGCACCTTCGGTTGTCGCCGTAAATGGCTCCATTGGTTCTGCACCGTGGATGATCTTGGCGCCGATAATGTCGGGGAAGGTCCGGATGGTCGTATTATATTGCCGGACCGCCTCGTTATAATCCCGGCGGGCCACATTGATGCGGTTTTCTGTACCTTCAAGCTGGCTTTGCAGAGCCAGAAAATTTTGATTGGATTTGAGGTCAGGATAGGATTCTACAGTTGCCAACAAGCGGCCCAGACCTTGTGAAAGCTGACCCTGCGCTGCGGCAAATTCCTGAATTTTTGAAGCATCACCCAAATCATCTGCACTGACCTGGATAGATGTCGCTTTCGCACGTGCTTCCACCACAGCGGTCAGAGTATCCTGTTCCTGCGCCGCAAAGCCTTTGACCGTTTCCACCAGATTGGGGATCAAATCAGCGCGGCGTTGGTAAGTGCTCTCGACATCGGCCCATTTGGCTTTGGCCTGTTCTTCAGCTGTGGGCACACTGTTAATGCCGCAAGCGCTCAGCGCCATTGCCAAAACCGGTACCATCAAAAATTTGCTTAACTTGCCACGCATGTTGATTTTCTCCCACGTTCCAATTGATCGCCTCATCAAATGTAAAAATAGGTACGAAAACAGGCAAATGCAATGACTTCCCTCGACAAATCAGAGGTATTCGGGCAATTAGCCAACATCTTACGGGGAAGAGGAGTATTGCTATGTTTGCGGAATTTAAAGAGTTTATCCTGAAAGGCAATGTGCTGGATTTGGCAGTTGCGGTCATCATCGGTGCCGCTTTTGCTACCATCACGACATCACTGACCGAAGATGTCATCATGCCGATTGTTAGCGCGGTTCTTGGTACACCTGACTTCTCAAAAATGTTCATCCTGCTCGGCACGCCGCCAGCCGAATTGGCCGGCTCAACCGACTATGCGGCGTTGAAAGAAGCGGGTGTTCCGATGCTGGGTTGGGGTCAGTTCCTGACTGTGGTCATAAATTTCATCATACTGGCTTTCATCATTTTCATGATTGTCCGCTATGCCAACAAAGTGATGGCGAAGAAGGAAGAAGAAGCTCCTTCTGGCCCAAGTGAAATTGATTTGTTGACCGAAATTCGTGACAACTTGAAAAAATAAACGCTAAATCAGGTGTTTAAGCACGATATCTATGGGCGTGGATAGCAATATCCGCGCCCATATTTTTGCGGCATTCTCTTTTCATTCAGAATTAAGCGCCTATATAGGGCCTGTCCGCTTCGGCGGACTATGGTGATAAATTGTGATGTGCAATAGGCACAACGGACCCGGGGGCAGTACCCGGCGGCTCCACCATTTGGGATGTTTTTGGACATCTTTGTTGATGGGGCCGAACCAGGATCGACGTGTGTTGAAAAGCATTATTTTTACCCGGCCTGAGTATGCCGTGATTGCTCAAAAACTATAAGTGCAAACGATAACGAAGCACTCGCAGTAGCGGCTTAAGCCAACGACCTCACGGTTGTAACTTAAGAAGTTAAAGCGCGGTTGGACCCACCGGGCAACAGAAGGGATACCGGCGGTTTGGGGGTACCGAGCAACAGAAACCCCCACTTTTCAATATGACTTAGTGCCGAGCAACAGTGGCTTACCGCTGGATGGCATTGGATGTGCCGTGATCGAATATCTCGCAGCACATGAAATGTCAGGGAACACGGACTTTCTTAGTAATCTGGCCCATAGGCTCTACGATAGTCGATCGCATCCAGCATCTTGGCTCCGGCCATGAAAACTGCGCCAGTGCAGGCCAAAAATAACAGCTTTCCACCAAAACCGGGATATTGCATCAGATAATCCTGACCTCTCGCGACGGCGCCAGTCGCCAGTGCATAGATGATCAAGAACGCTTCAAACTTGGTTTTGATGATGAACAGTCGTTTGAATTTTTTCCACATGACAGAGACGCAGCAAGCACCGTGCCAAGCCCAGAAAAGTGGGAGTTTCGCGATCGCCAATATAGTTAACTGTAAGTTAACTCGACAGTTGAGGCCCGAAAATCAGGTCGCAAGCTCGGTCAGGGCACATGCCTCCAAAAGCGCTTTTCGCGCATTTTGGATGCTCGCGAGTAGATCGGCATCGGTCAGTTGATCAGGCATGATGGTTTCCGGCCAATATTGTTCGACCACCCCGGCCATGGCGTCGAGCTTTTCCGGCGTTGCCATGAAACGCTGATCGACAACCTTCGGATCGGCGACAACGCGCAACCGCAAGCAGGCAGGGCCACCGCCATTGGCCATGGATTGCCGGACATCGACAGGACAGAGTTTGCGGATCGGGCCGTTGCCAGACATCAATTCCTGTAAATAGGACCAAACCGCTTGATTGTCTTTCGCCTCGGTCGGCAGAATCAGAGCCATACCGCCGTCATTGGGCAGGGTAACCAGCTGTGCGTTGAACAAATAGGATGTGATTGCATCGGCCAAGCTCACCTTGTCGGCCGGCACAGTGATAATTTCTGCTTGCGGGAACTTGCTTTGTACTTCTGCATAAAAATCATCGCGGTGCTCAAACGCATCTTCATGAGCGAACAGCACCTGCTCATTGGCAACAGCAACGACATCATTGTGAAAAGCTCCAGCGGCGATGGCCTTGTCTGATTGCTGCGCGAAAATGACCAGGTCGTTTTGCAGCCCATGTTTCCTTGCCACCGCTTTGCTGGCTTCGACATGCTGGCGAGCGGGGAAGGGGCCGCCGCTCTTGCCATAGATAAATATCTCGATTCCCGCCTCGCCATGAGACGCGCATAATCGCATGTGGTTGGCTGCGCCTTCGTCCCCAAAAGGAGAAGGAATCGGCCCATGAACAGCAAAATGATCCGGATTGGCAAAAGCGAGCCGCAGCTGCGCGAGAGTACCCGGCCATTCATGGCTGCGATGCGGCATGGTTTGCAGGTTCGCGACCGTCAAATGGCACCTTCCGTCTTCGCTATCCTGCGCGGGTGAGACGGTTGCTGCATTGGCTGCCCACATGGATGACGCAGAATAGGCGGCGGCCCGAACATGCGGTTCTGCACTTTCTATCGTTGTACCCAGTTGATCCAGCCACCCGATATTGGGCCGATCCAGCGGCATGAAAAAGCCCTGTGCCAGCCCGAGATCGATATTATGCCGCATCTTGGCGATACCCTGCAAGGCGGCTTCACGCGGATAAGATGCCTCTCCAGCATTGGTCGAGGAGGCAATGTTGCCAAGACTGAGTCCGGCATAGTTATGGCTGGGACCAATGAGTCCGTCGAAATTTATTTCCTGAACTTTTGTCATTCTGATTACCTTGGAATATGTCCGATCGTATCGCCGACGGACAGACCCAGACTGGCGGCAGCATCCTCATCAATCGTCACGCCGCCTTCTGCCTCACCGATAAAAGCGTAGGTGGCCTGAAAATCGTGAAGCCTACCGCAAGAGATAATGGACTTGAGGCCTGATCCCGAAGCTGTGATGGCCATGATCTTGTCAGACTTTGCATTTTTCACGCTGGTCACATCATCCGTCTTGGCGATCATCGTTGGGCCGCCGTCAAAAATATCGACATAGCCGTCATAAGAGAAATTCTCATTCTCCAGCATCCGCATCGCAGCCCGGCCATTGGGGTGAGGGATACCGATAGCAGCGCGCGCCGTTTCGCTAAGCATTGCCGTATAGATCGGATGTTTGGGCATCAAGTCGGCAATAAACTGATTGCCATGGATAGCGTTGAAATAGTCCGCTTCCTGAAACCCCATGCCGAAAAAGCGGCCAGCGAGCCCATCCCAGAAGGGCGAACCGCCTGCTTCGTCAATCACGCCGCGCAATTCTGCAAACAGGCGATCACCAAAGCGCGGGCGGTGCTCCTTGATGAACAGATAACGGCTGCGTGCCAAGAGCATGCCCAGTCCTCCCGCGCGCTCGCCGGGGTGGAGGAACAGGCCTCCAACTTCGCTGGCGCCTTCCAGATCGGTTACCAAAGTCAGCATTTCCGCGCGAAAAGTCCGGTCCAGTTCCTTGCTGGTCTGTGACAAGGTGCTGAGGCGATAGGAATAAAACGGCCAGCTTTGTCCGACCATGGTGAATAATTGCGATGTCCCGCGCACCGCGCCGGTTTCGACATTTTCGAGCACCATCACAAACAGGTCATTGCCGTGCTCATCCGACGTCCGATCGAAAGCGCGGGTGGAACGCCCCAGCTTCGCTGTCAGGCTGTCTTTGTCAGCGGGCAGGTTTGTGAACCCGCCGCCGGTCAGCTTTGCCATCTCGTAAAGATGTTGCAGATCATCGATCCGCGCAGCTCTTATCTTGAAATTCGTCATAGTCCCCCTTTGGCGGCAATACGCATGATTGTCAGAGCCGATAACTGTGTGCGTTCGACAAGGCTGCCCGTGATCAGAAACTCGTCCGCGCTGTGAATAGCGCCGCCGCGGACCCCCATTGTGTCAACAACCGGCACTCCGCAAGCTGCAATATTGTTCCCGTCACAAACACCACCGGTCCCCCGCCAGTTAATGTCCAGCCCCAGATCCGCGCCGCAGCTTTTGACCAGATGAAACAGCTTTCCCGCTTGCGGGTCAATCGGCTTAGGCGGACGACCAAAGCTGCCATGACAATGCACATCAAGGTCATGTCCACGGGCGATGATGCCGACCAGATTATCAAGCGTGCTTTGGGCCTCTTGCTGGTCTGCCAGCGTTTTGGGCCGGAAATTCACCCGTAAAATGGCATGATCGGGAACGGCGTTATTGGGGCCGCCGCCTTCAATCTTGGCCGGATTAACACTCAACCCTTCGCGGTGCAGCGCCTTGAGCTGCAAAGCCATATCGGCGGCAGCGACCAGCGCATTGCGACCTTCATCAGGGTTGCGACCGGCATGGGCGCTTTTGCCTGTAAAAATGATGGAGAAATTACCACTACCGCCGCGTTCGCCGGCCAGAGTGCCATCGGGCAGAGCAGGTTCGTAGGTGAGGGCGGCGACCTTGCCCCTGGCGCAGCGTTCAATCAGCGCAGAGGAGGAAGCAGAACCCACTTCTTCATCGCTGTTGATCATGATGTCATAGCCGATATGGCTGGCCTGTTCGCTTTGCTCCAGCAATTGCAGCGCACCGAGCATGACCGAAAGACCGCCCTTCATATCCGCGACCCCGGGGCCATTGAGCACGCCATCTTCGATCCATTCGAGATTCTGGAAATGGTGATCGGCAGGGAAAACAGTATCCATGTGGCCGGTAAGCAATATCCGCACCGGTGCGTCAGGACGGATAGAACCATGGAGGTGTTGACCTCGCTGGACCTGATCAACGGAACCGTCGGAGCGTACGGCTTCGACCGGATCTGGATCAACCAGTTTTATGTCCCCAGGCAAGGCAGAAAAAGCATCTGCCAGCTGGCCAGCAGCGGTTTTCAGGCCATCCAGATTGGTGGTGCCGCTATTGACTCTGGACCAGGTTTCCGTGCGTTGCAGAAGCGGCAGGCCTTCGGCGATTTCCAGAATAGCGCTTTCGGGAAGAGGATTTGCTTTCATTTGAAACTGATAGCATTTGTAATCAATCGCTGTCACCTTTTTCCAGCGACAATTGCAGGCCTAATATCGGGCGTCTGCAATCAGGTCGTTGACGCCCTGATGAATTTCTTCCCACAGATCGCGCTCCTCCTGCTCCGTATCCGGGATCGTTTCACCAATGACATGCACTGCCGCATCGACCAACCCGCTGAACCAGTCGGTGTGCACATGCAGTGTTTCCTCATGATGCGGAACGGTACTGCCGAACATGATGCGGATTTCTTGCGGACTTTCCAGCCAGTTCATCAAGCAGTAGACAACGCTTTCCACCATTTCTGCTTCGAGTTTGACTGTGTTCCCGAGTCCATGCTCACGGAATGAATCTCGGGCTCCGGGGTGTATGTCATAATATCGTTTCATCACCGGCTCGGTAATATCACCCAGCCTGTCTGCTGCCCTCTCGAGGCTTGTTTCGAGCAGTGTTATTTTTTCATCCAGAACCATGGGTGAGAATTTCTGGACCATCTTTATGCCATCGGCAAGGATTTGATTTCTGGCATTTACAAAAATCGAGTCACACGTCATAGGATGCGACCGATTCCTCCCCGGATTATCTGCTTTAACGCTCAGGCAATGATGTCGGGGGCGTGCTATGTTTTTGAACAAGAGGAACCCTTCATGTCCGAATATGTCCGTCAAAACGGTGTCCAGATTTCGTCACTATTGTTTGATTTTATAAACGAACGTGCTCTGGCTGGTACTGGTGTGGATCAGGATCAGTTCTGGTCCGGTTTTTCTGATCTTCTAACCCGCTTTGCGCCGCGCAATGGTGAACTGCTGGCCAAACGGGAAAAACTGCAATCACAGATTGATGACTGGCATATTGCCAACAAGGGCAAACCAATTGATCAGGCGGCCTATCAGGCGTTCCTGAAAGAGATTGGTTATCTTGTGGATGAGCCGGCACCTTTTGCGATCACAACGAAAAATGTAGATCCGGAAATCGCGACAATGGCGGGGCCGCAACTGGTGGTGCCTTCACTGAACGACCGTTTCGTGCTGAACGCTGCCAATGCGCGCTGGGGTAGCCTTTATGATGCCTTTTACGGCACAGACGCTCTGGATGCGGCACCGGCCCGGCCCGGCGGCTATGACCCTGTACGCGGTGCAGCGGTGATCAAGGCGGCCAAGGCGTTTCTAGATGAGACATTGCCGCTGTCGAACGGTAGCTGGAGTGATCTGGCCAATGTCAAAGAAAACGGCATCCCGCTGAAAGATCCTTCGCAATGCGTTGGATGGAATGACAATGGATGCCTGTTCAAACATAACGGCCTGCATATTGACGTGATTTTTGATGCAGATCACCCGATCGGCAAGGATGATCCAGCGAATATAGCGGACGTCTATCTGGAAGCGGCGCTCACAACGATTATCGACATGGAAGATTCCGTTGCTGCGGTTGATGCGGAAGACAAGGTTCTTGCTTATACCAACTGGCTTGGATTGATGCGCGGTGATTTGGCCGCCAAGTTTATGAAAGGCGGCAAGGAGGCCGAGCGCCGTGCCAACCCGGATCGCGACTATGTCGATCAGGATGGCAATGCTTTCACACTGCCGGGCCGGAGCCTGATGTTTGTCCGCAATGTCGGACATTTGATGACCAATCCAGCCGTTTTGCTGAGCGACGGGTCTGAAGCGCCCGAGGGCCTGCTCGACGGCGTGTTTACCAGCCTGATTGCGATGCATGACCTGAAAGGCTTGGGTGAGCTGCGCAACAGCAAGACCGGCTCCATCTATATCGTGAAGCCGAAAATGCATGGGCGGGAGGAATGTGCCTTTACCAATGACCTGTTCGATGCGGTGGAGGATCTGCTTGGGCTGGCCCGCAACACGATAAAGGTGGGCGTGATGGATGAAGAGCGCCGGACCTCTGCCAACCTTGCGGCCTGCATCGAGGCTGTGAAAGACCGGATTGTGTTTATTAACACAGGCTTCCTGGACCGTACCGGTGATGAGATTCATACCAGCATGCAGGGTGGCGCCATGGTCGCCAAGGCCGATATGAAATCCAGCGACTGGATTCAATCCTATGAAGCGCGCAATGTTGCCATTGGACTGGCTTGCGGCATGTCCGGCAAGGCGCAGATCGGCAAGGGCATGTGGGCAGCCCCCGACATGATGGCCGATATGATGGAGCAGAAAATCGGTCATCCGATGACCGGTGCAAATACCGCATGGGTGCCAAGCCCAACGGCGGCGACCTTGCACGCCATTCACTATCACCGGCTGGACGTGTTCGCGCGTCAAAAAGAGGTGGCAAGTGAAGGGATACCGTCACTGGACAAGCTGCTCACTATTCCGCTGGCAGAGGGGCATAACTGGTCGGCCGAAGAAATTGAACGCGAGCTGGATAATAACGCTCAAGGCATATTGGGCTATGTTGTGCGCTGGGTTGACCAGGGCATTGGCTGTTCCAAGGTTCCGGATATTCATGATGTGGGTCTGATGGAGGATCGCGCGACCCTCAGGATTTCATCCCAGCATATGGCGAACTGGATGTTGCATGGTGTCTGTTCCGCAGAACAGGTTGATGCCGCTCTGCTGCGCATGGCGGCGAAGGTCGATGGCCAGAATGCGAACGATCCGTTGTATCAGCCGATGGCGAATGATCCGGCCGGCAGTCTGGCATTTCAGGCCGCAAGGGACCTGGTGTTCAAGGGCGTCGAGCAGCCAAGCGGTTATACAGAGCCCTTGCTGCACGCCTATCGCCGGAAACTGAAAGCAGCAAGCTAGGCCGACAGAAAGCGGGCCAGCGCGACAAATTCGTCTACGCTGACCGTTTCAGGGCGACGGGCACCGTCAATCCCCGCGTCTTTCAGGGCGTCGAGTCCGCCGGGCAGGCCTTTCAGGCTTTGCCGCAGCATCTTGCGGCGCTGGCTGAAAGCGGTCTGAGTCAGTTTGGCTAACACCTCTGGGTCTACACCGTCAGGCTGTTCTTTTGGTGTCAGATGCACGATCGCCGACATCACCTTCGGCGGCGGCGTGAAGGCTGAGCGGTGGACTGACATCGCAAGTTTCGCATCACAGCGCCACTGCGCCAAAATGGAAAGCCGCCCATATGCACTGGAGCCCGCATCGGCGACAATCCGGTCAGCGACTTCCCGCTGGAACATCAGCGTCAGGGATTGCCAAGCGGGCGGCCACGCAGAACTGGACAGCCATTTTATTAGAAGCGCGGAACCAACATTATAGGGGAGATTGGATGCGATGTGAAAAGGTGTGTCGAACAATTGCGACAGGTCAATTTTCAAGGCATCTTCGTTGATAACCTGCAATTGCCCGGGAAAATGATCCGCAAGATCAGCCAAAGCAGGCAGACATCGTTCATCTCGCTCTACCGCTGTCACGTTTGCGCCCGCCTGCAGCAGCGCTTGTGTCAGTCCGCCGGGACCGGGGCCGACTTCAAACACCTGGGCGTTTTCCAGATCGCCTGGAACTGCCGCGATGCGTGACAATAGCTGGGTATCAAGCAGGAAATTCTGGCCGAGTGCCTTGTTGGCGGTCAGGCCATGTTTTTTGATGACCTCCCTCAAAGGAGGCAGGGATGGTGGCTGTGTCGATGAGTGGCTCAAAGGTCGTATTTTTCGCGATTGGAAACGGCGGTGGCGGCCATCTGGATGGCGGCAATCATCGACCGGGGATCGGCAATTCCTTGACCTGCTATCCCGAATGCAGTGCCATGATCGGGAGAGGTCCGGACGATTGGCAAGCCGAGTGTCAAATTCACACCGTCGAAAAAATGTAGTGTTTTCAGAGGTATTAAAGCCTGATCATGATAGGGACACAGAGCTACATCATATCGTGATCGGGCCTCTTCATGAAACATGGTATCAGCAGGCAAGGGCCCGGACACATCAAAACCTTGCGCCCCAAGCTCCTCAATCGCGGGTTCCATGACCAGTTTTTCCTCGTCACCCAAATTCCCGTTTTCCCCTGCATGGGGATTAAGTCCAGCGATGGCGATTCGCGGATTCTCTATGCCAAAATTCCTGATCATGGCCTTATGAGCCGCCTTGGCACGTGCGATGATTAGTGACTTGCTGAGCTGTGAGGGCACATCTTTCAAAGCTATATGTGTTGTCATTGGAACTACGCGCAGCGAAGGACCGGCCAGCATCATCACTGCATTTTCCCGGGCGATACCGCATCGCTCCGAGACAAACTCGGTTTGCCCCGGATAACGGAATCCGACCTTGTACAATTGCGACTTGGAAACCGGTGCAGTGATAACTGCGCCAGCGTCCCCCGATCGCGCCAGACCGCACGCTATTTCCAAAGCATGCAACGCACATTGAGCGCCATCCAGAGTGGGGCGCCCCGGCACAGTGGGCTCGCCATTATGTATATGAAAGATTGGCAATGCCGTATCAAATTGATCACTGGCTTCAGCAGGATCGGAAATCTTAATAACGGGCGCACCGCAAAGCCCGTTACCATCCGGTTCTTTGAAATCTTCAAAATTCCCCACCGCAAAAAACGGTCTCAAACCAAGGCTTTCCCGTTCAAGCCAACTTTTACAGATGATTTCGGGCCCTATTCCTGCAGGATCACCGCACGACAGGGCAAAGGGTTTTGTCACCCTCGCATTCCTCAATTATACTCGATAATGGCGTCACGGCGCAGATCGCGCAGGTAGATTTGCGCGCGTTTGTTGATCCGCTCATTTTCCAGATCCGACATAATCTTGTCAAAAGATGGTGCTGTTGCGCTTTGCGGATCGTCGCGGCCGCATAGGATTAACACACGTACGCCATCTGTTACGGAACCAAAAGGCTGGCTGGCCTGTCCAATCTGCAGGTTGGCGATGGTGTTCTGTAGTGGACCAGGCAAGTCCTTCAGACGCACTTGATCATTGTCGACCACCGAGGCTCCGATATTGGCGGCTATTTCATTGGCAGCACCACAGCCTTTGATGTTTTGGGTTGCCGTAGCAAATTCTGCTGCACGACTGGTCGCCTGTGCTTCGGTCGTTCCAGGTGGGAAACCGATGGCGAGCTGTTTAAGGCTTAAGACTGCATTGCGCGGGTCGGCTGTCAGTATTTGACGTTGGTCGATAAGATACAATATCGAGAAGCCGCCGGGAACCTGAACGGGACCAACCACCTGGCCAATCTGCATCTGCGCTGCTGCATCCGCCAAAGATTGCGGTAATTGTACGGGGCGGACCCAACCGAGGTCACCACCAGTGACAGCTGTAGAAGCTTCGGAAAATTGACGCGCATAGGCGACAAAAGAACCGCCCTGACGGATCTGATCCAATATCTGGCGCATGTTGGATGCAACCTGTTCGGCGGCCTCGGGGGCCGCTGACATATAAATCTCTCCAATGCGATATTCGGTCGTCCCTTTCGATGCATTTAACCGCTCGATAATGGCATTTACCTCTTCATCGCCAACATTGATGAAGGGTTGAATATTACGGCGTAGCAAGCGGCTCCATGCGAGCTCGCCTTTGATCTGCTGTTTCAGTGTATTTGTCGAGGAACCTCTCGACCGCAAATAGTCGTCAAAAGCGTCAATATCCTGCCTGAAATTCTGTTGGGCCACCTGATTGAACGTCTGGTCAATTTCAGCTTGAGAAATGGTTATCTCATTGGCTTCGGCTTCTTGTATCTGAAGCGTCTCGTCAATCAGGTTCCTGAGCACCTGCAAACGTAGACGATCTTCCTCTTCTTTGGAAACCGAACCTCCATTGGCGGCCACGATCAGCGCAAGGCGATGGTTGACATCCGTGCCTGTAATGATGTCCCCGTTCACCAAGGCGGTTGCCCGCCGAACGTTAGGATTGTCTTCGCCAAAAATGGTAAGTTGTTCGGGAATATTGAGGCCTGCTTGAGGTACAGCATTGTCCGAAACCGTCTGGCTTGATGACGGGGTCGCAGCTAACAGAGCGACGGTAGCAGCAATCGCAAAATTTGCATGTCTGCTGGAAAATTGGGTACGCATAAAATTCATTTTTCGTTTCTTTTCAAACTCTAAGAACAACTTTAGACCTGCCAATATCAAAAAAGGGCTGAACCTAATATGAGCAATCAAATATCATTAACAAACGCCTTACACACCCAAATTGCGTAAAGCCAGTCGGAAGAGGAAAGTGCTGCCGCGCTGGTCATCTCCGGTATCTTCATAATCATAGCGCCAGGTGATGCCAAGGGATAGACAACCGTCATCATAGGCGACGCCGATCCGGTGCCGTACGGGTTCAAATCCGTCGGCAGAAGACAAGGGGTCTTCCCGCGCATCGGTCAGATCGATGATCGCGGAACCGAATACAGACCAATATCGGTCTATCTGATAACGGCCGCCGACACGGACCTCTTCACGATCACTAAGATCTTCAATCCCGGCGCCAATATCGCGGTTCAGCCGTAAATAACCGATTTGTGCGTAAGTATCCCGCGTGCCAACCGTGGCATCAATCTCGTTGCGCCGGACTGCGAGATTGTCTTTATCCAGCCGATATCGATGGGTAAACTTGACGATGTCCTTGAAACGGACTTCCGTCCGTCCGACGATATCGGAAAACCTTTCTGAAAGGCCAGTTCCGTCGGGAACAATGTTGCTATTATTGGCAAGTCGATAACTTTGACCAACAATGGCATCGACGCGTAAATTAGGCCGGTTGAGATTCCATTCCAGACCATAGGTGGCCCGAACGTTATCTTCATAGCGGTCAAAGCCGGGGAACCGGTTGAGCGCAAACAAATTTGTATCTTCCAGATCGACCGAACGCGAATCTTCATTGGGAATCGACTGATTTGATATGGCGGGTGTCGCTACAACCTGAAAACGCGGTGTCAGCGTTTGCGTGCCACCAAAAGCCTGTCCAATAAATGGCCACTTAATGTCAACGGCAGCGGTTACGATACCGCGGGTTTGCCAGCCGGATTCGCCGCGATAAATAGCTGTCTCATTGAGCGCGTTATCTTGGCTGTTATAGACGTCGCCGCGCGCAAAGCCGGTCAGGGTTATTTCCTGACCCAGGGTCGTCAGTTTGCGCAAATCCCACCGGGCGGATGCAAAGGCGCGCTGTGTGTCCTGACCCTCTGTGCGGCCGATGGCGAGGCTGTTGACCTGAATTTGTGTGCTCCCACCCAATACCGGTTCGGCAAAGCGCTTGCGATAGTCTACTACGGGCAAAGCGATTGGCACTCGGTTTTGCGGGTCGCCGGCGCGCAAGGTCTGGAACGCCCACCCGGCCAGTGAAAAATAGCTGCTATCGTCTATCCGTTCGACATTGATGGTCGATCGCAGGCTGTCATCGTCACTGATGTCGTAGCGGCGCAGGAAAGTGCGGTCAGAGACCAGTCTCGCGGATTGCGAAATCGTCCAGTTCTCATCCAGAATGAAGCGGCCACTGGTTGCAAAATATCCCCTGAAATCTTTCTCTGCGTCTGGCAATGGTCCAGACGCTCCGGTGGGGATACGGGATCCGTAAGTGGCGTAACCGGTGAGCTGGAATGCGCCTTTTTCACTCAGATTTCGATATGTTCCGCTGATCAACGGAGCAACCTCCGTAAAGACCTGGGTAGTTACAGTCGCGTCTTCATTAGGTGCAAGATTGAAATAATAGGGAATGGAAACCGCAACGCCGTTGGTCGAATCAAATCTCAGATTGGGGACCAATATGCCGCTGCGATTTTCGTTGCTGACCGGATGTGACAGGCCAGGCAAGGGAATGACCGGCAGTCCAAATATCTCGATCCGCGCTCCGTCATAGCTGACGCGTTTCTTGATCGGGTCATAGCGAACTTTGACGGCTTTGATCTGCCAGCTGGGGTTTTTGGGGCAGCCATCGTCTGTCGTGACGGCACAGGCAGTATAAGCGGCGCTGTCAAGTGTTAGAGCGCCATCCGCAAACCGTTCTCCCTTTCGGGCGGCAAGCCTGCTGCCATCATCGAGCACCAGCAATAAATTGTCGACGATTCCGTCTCGCAGACTGTCGGTCAGCACAATGCTGTCGCCATAGGCGGTGTCGCCATCAGGGCTTATCGAACGAATACTACCTTCTGCACGCACGATACCGGTCTTGCGGTTCCAGATGACGGTATCGGAACGCAGTTTGTAGCCGTCTCGGTTCAGCAGCACGTTGCCTTTGGCCGTTACAACGTCATTTTCAAAATCATAGTCTATCGTATCGGCGCTAAATTCAATTTCTTCTGATTGCTGGGGAGATTTTTGTGGCGCTTCTGCAGTTGCTTGTGGTTGTCCGTCGGCATCCGCTTGCGCCATAGCGGACTGTGGAAGGGCAATCGGAAGAGCCAATGCAATCAGTGCGATTGAAGATTTCATTGACGAGATTAACCTACCTTTGACCCCATGAAATATTGGCGTAATTTATAATGGCGCCAACCTGTTCGACGCCCTATTGCACCAGATTGCGTTTGCTGCAAATTTTCTCTGCTGATTTTTCCCAATCTCCTGATTTCATCATTAACTCGAATGAAATGATGATTGCAAAGACACTGCCAATCTTTCATTGATCCACCCTGAACAGAAGATCATATAGCCGCGATATGAATGCGGCTGACCCATTGATAAGGACGTTTTACCCATGAAATTCACTTTTGCCGAAAGCCTGTCTTCCACACCAGATGCAATTGCCATTGCCGTTGGCAAAGATGCGCTGGACAGCGCGGAAATCGACATTGAACAGGATAAAGTGGTCCGCACCGCAGCCAAAGCGGCAAGGTTTGAAGGAAAAACCGGCCAGACATTTCAGACATTTGTGACAGAAGGCGACGCGGTCATACAGGTCATATTGACCGGTACCGGAAAAGGGGAACGCAAGGATTGCGAAGCGGCTGGTGGAGCGGTTGTCGCCAAGTTGATTGCATCAGGCGTAAAACATCTTGCGATCAGCGGATCGGGGCTAGAGCAGGATCAATTGGCACGGCTGCTGTTTGGCGCGAAGCTGCGTAGCTGGAGAATGGACAAATATCGCACGACCATGCCGGAAAATGCAAAGCAGACCCTGGAAACTATAACAGTGCTGGATACAGACATGGAATCAGCGCAGGTCTGGCAAGACCTGTCTGCCGTCGCCGACGGCGTAGCGCTGACACGCGAACTGGTGTCGGAACCGGCGAACGTCATCTATCCGGAAAGCTTCGTCGCGCGTTGCGAAGAGCTTCAGGACATGGGCGTTGAGTTTACCGTCCTCGGGCAGGAAGAAATGGAAAAGCTTGGTATGGGCGCGCTTCTAGGCGTGTCGCAAGGCTCGGTCCGGCCGCCGCGGATGCTTGCCATGCGCTGGGATGGCACCAATGGCGCGCAAAAAAAACCACTGGCGCTGGTCGGCAAGGGTGTGACCTTCGATACCGGCGGTATCTCGCTGAAACCACCGGGCGGCATGGAAGATATGAAATGGGATATGGGCGGCGCTGGTGCGGTGGCCGGAACGATGAAGGCGCTCGCCGGACGTAAGGCCAAGGCGCATGTCGTCGGCATTTGCGGCCTGGTTGAAAACATGCCCGATGGCAATGCCCAACGTCCTGGCGACGTGGTGACCAGCATGAGCGGTCAGACCATTGAAGTCATCAATACCGATGCCGAAGGACGGCTTGTCCTGTGTGATGCACTGCATTGGGCGCAGGAAACTTTTGAACCGGAGGTTGTCGTCAATCTGGCAACTTTGACCGGGGCGATCATTATCTCTTTGGGTAACGAGCATGCCGGTTGCTTCAGCAACGATGACGGGCTGTCCGACAATTTGCTGGCGGCCGGTAAAACAGCTGGTGATCCGCTGTGGCGCTTCCCGCTCACGGCCGCTTATGACAAGCAGATCAACTCGCCCATTGCGGATATGAAAAATGTTGGTGGAAAAGGCGCTGGATCAATTACCGCTGGGCAATTCCTGAAACGCTTTATCAAAGACGGCGTCAAATGGGCGCATCTGGACATTGCCGGGATGGTTTGGGCGGACAAGCCCGGCCCGGTGTGGGACAAGGGTGCAACCGGTTTCGGTGTGCGTTTGCTCGATCAATATGTCGCCGACAATTTTGAGCAATAAGCCAATTTGAAGGATCGTTTGACCGGTGCAGGTCGATTTTTATCATTTGACCCGTGATCCAGCGGAAAAACTGGTGCCTGTGCTGGCCCAGAAAACCCTGGATGGCGGGCAGAGGATGTTGCTGGTGTCGAGCTTTGTCGGCCAGCTGGAAAAGTTGAGCAATGCCTTGTGGTGCGCTGGACCGAGCAGTTTTCTGGCCCACGGTCTGGCTGGAAACGGACAGGATGAAGCGCAGCCCATCCTGATTTCCGGGGATTGTGAGGCAGCCAACGGCGCGCGTTATATTGCGCTGACGGACGGTGAATGGCGGGATGAGGCTTTGGCTTTTGACCGGGCTTTCTATCTGTTCACCGCCGAACAGATCGACAATGCCAGAACTGTCTGGCGAGCCCTATCGGCCAAAGACGACATTACGCCGCGTTATTGGAAACAGGATGGCGGCCGGTGGGTCGAAGGACCCTGATATAATTGCCGTTTGCGCTTTTTTGGCGTTGCTCCTACAATCCTGAAAGGGTCGCGCCATTTTTTGGATGGAGCCATTTTCATGAACAAGTTATTTATCCTGCCAATCGTTTTGGTCGCCATGTCCTGTGGCAGCAATGATGAGGTCGCATCCGGCACGTTTGATGATGGTGAAGGCGGAAAAGGTAGCTATTCGGTCAGCGGTGAGGGCGACGACAGTGAAACTGTGATCAAGACCGATGACGGAGAGGTCCGGATCGCGACCGGATCGAAAGCCGTCGCCGATTTGCCGATGGGTATAAAATTATATCCGGGTGCGGAAATTCAAAGCAGCATTGCCGGCATGGGTGATGGCAAGTCGGGGGCGATGATCGTATTCAAAAGCTCCGACGATCAGGATGAGGTGATCAGCTTTTACAAGGACCAGATGAAGGACAAGGGCATTGATGTGCAAACCGAAATCAAATCGGGGGACATGCAGATGATTGGCGGCCAGCGTTCCGACGGAGAGGGCATCAATATTTCCGTTATCAAGGATGAGGATGGCGGCGTGACGACAACCTTGATGGCTGGCGGCAAGAACTAGACCCAAATTAGGCAGGAAAGCCTTACAAAACTTGCTATGCTTGAAAAGTCCGGCTAGGGGCGGCGCAAACTTATTTCACACCCCTATTACGGAGCAAAATCATGGCCGGTACACGGACATTTTCGATCATCAAACCAGACGCTACCAAGCGCAATCTGACCGGTGCGGTCACCAAAATGCTGGAGGACGCAGGTCTGCGCGTTGTCGCTTCCAAACGTATCCACATGACCCGCGAACAGGCAGAAGGCTTTTACGCGGTTCACAAAGAGCGTCCTTTCTTTGGCGAACTGGTCGATTTCATGATCAGCGGCCCTGTCGTCGTTCAGGTTCTGGAAGGCGAAAACGCTATGCAGCGTAACCGTGACATCATGGGCGCGACCAACCCGGCCGACGCAGCGCCGGGCACCATCCGCAAGGAACTGGCCGAAAGCATCGAAGCCAACACGGTTCACGGTTCCGACAGCGATGAGAATGCGGCGATTGAAATCGCCTATTTCTTCAATGAAGATGAAATCGTAGGGTAATTGCCGGAATTTAGCTGTTTGTCATCCTGAACGTGTTTCAGGATGACATTCAACCGTTCTATTCAGGCAACCGTTATATTCAGGCAGTGGTTGCATTCAGGATTGCAAGGCCTGTGCGTTAGCCTCTTCATAGCGTTCCCAATCATGAAACGCTTCGCGGCGGACGATGATCCATTTTTCGTCGCGCTTTTCAAATTTGTCACAATAGCGCCCCGCCACTATCCAGTCCGTGGCTTTGCCTTCAGTAGGGACCGGGCCGAATTCTGGCGTGCCCTCCTGCACGTAATGATAAGCAACGAAATTCGATTCGGTTGATGCGCTGTTTCCATCATTGCTGAAAGAGAAGTGCACATTGGAAATGGAGTGATGCGTGGCGGGAACCTTTTTCAATATTTCACTGGCAAACCCGACAAATTCATCCGGCGGTCCCGAATAATCACCATGGTTGTGAATATGATCATCGGCAAAACATGATCGAACCAAAGCCCAGTCTTTTCGGTCTATTCCTTTGCAATAGCGGTGCAGCAAATCACGGATTTCCTCTCGCGCCACCAGCTCTTCGACCTTGTCCATCCCGCTCTCCCTCATATTGTTAGGCTGAGGGATTAGCATGTGCTGCTAACCTGTGAACAGTTGGCAAAAAAGAGAGGGATCAGGATGGGCAGACTGGAAGGAAAAATAGCGATCATCACCGGCGCAGCAAAAGGACTGGGGGAAGCAGATGCCCGGATGTTTGCACACGAAGGCGCAACAGTCATCCTGACCGACATGGATGAAGATAATGGCGCGCGCGTTGCTGCTGAAATTGGCGGTGCGGCAGAATTTCACAGGCAGGATGTTCGCGATGAATCGGGATGGGAAGACCTGATTGCAGATGTTGTGTCCCGGCACGGGAAGCTCGATATCCTGGTCAACAATGCAGGTGTGGTTGAACCCGGCACCATCGAAACCCAAACGGCAGAAGAATGGCGCTTTGTGATGGCGGTCAGTGCTGACGGGACATTTTTCGGATGCAAATATGCGGTGCCGGCAATGAAGGCTTCCGGCGGCGGTTCGATCATCAACATGGCATCCATTGCCTCTGTTCAGGGGGAACCGGTTGTCGCCGCCTATGCAGCGGCAAAAGGGGCGGTGGAAAGCCTGACCCGCAGCATCGCCGTGCACTGCGCGAATAATGGCTATAATATCCGCTGTAACAGCGTTCATCCGGCAGGAATTTTGACGCCGATGGTCGAAGAAATCGGGCCGAAAATGATGGATAGAGATGACCTGCGGCCAGCCAGCGAGGGACCGGCAGCCAGCGCATTGGGGGAACCCGATGACATAGCCAACACCGTGCTGTTTCTGGCATCGGATGAATCCAAATTTATCAATGGCGCCGCGATAAGGGTTGATAATGCGAAATCAGTGGTCGAGGGTGTTGTTCCATAATATCACCCTCCGATGCCTGCCAAGAAGCAAATCAAGAAGCAGCATCTGCCTCAAAAAACCTGCGTTACCTGCGGCCGTCCATTCACATGGCGCAAGAAGTGGAAAGATGTCTGGGATGACGTCAAATATTGCTCAAAACGCTGCAAGGGCGGTGTAAAGTAACGCGCGTGATATTGGCATTCTGCTTGCCATAGCCAATGAGGATGGACTACGCATATTTCATGACTTCCGAGGCCGAGAATAATAAGACAAAACAGCAGTCCATACCCAAGGCTGATATGCCCAAAGCGTCTGTGGAAGCACTAATCAAGCACAGCCCGATTGCATCGGTGATCAGCAATCCAAGATTGACGGATAATCCCATCGTTGCGTCCAACGACGCCTTTTGTGAACTTACAGGCTATGATCGAGATTTCATCATCGGGCGCAATTGCCGCTTTCTTTCTGGGCCAGCCACTGAACCATGGCTGACGGAAGAAATCCGTCGCGGTGTGCGGGAACGCAAGCCGGTGCTTGTCGAAATACTCAACTATAAAAAAGATGGGACGCCTTTTCAAAATGCGGTTCTTGTCGCTCCATTATTTGATGATGACGGCGAACTGGAGTTTTTCCTGGGATCGCAGGTGGAAATTGATAGCGATGGCCCGAGCCTTGCCAAGGCGCGGCGCATGCGGGCGACGGAAATCGTCAAGGACCTGTCCAAAAGGCAGCGCGAAGTGTTGAAGTACATCGCCAAGGGTCTGTTAAATAAGCAGATTGCGCATGAGCTGGATTTGAGCGAGCGGACGATAAAGATGCACCGTGCGATCCTGATGAAACGCCTGGAAGCCCCCAGCGCAGCCGATATGGTTCGGCTGGCGGTGGAAGCGGGAATGTAAGTAAAATAGACTACGGTCCTAATACCGTATCTATATTATCGCAGTCATGCCGTAATATGCAATTAAGCATCGCGGATGGAGCAGTTCATCCCAGATCTTAAATCCATGGCGGCATATCCTCCCTCCTCCTTGTCGCTTTAGGTTTGCTCTTCCCGCGATGCGAATTTTTTCTTAAAATTCTGCCGCAATATCCATCATCTTGGTGAGCCTCTTTGGTGCTACCATCCGCCAGCTTTTTTCCAGCCAGTCACCGACATGATCCCAGTCCGTGTGTCCGGTATCGAGCCGGATCGCAATCCAGCCTGATTTACCGTAAAATTTAGGCGTGAAATAAAGATCGGGATCGGCATCAAGAAGAGCGCTTTGCTCGTCGAGACCACTGGTTTTCACGAAAACCGATGTCCCTGTTTCGCCGAAATGCCGGCGAGAAAAATAGGCGAAATATTTACCGGTCTTTTCACTGCCGACACGCCAGCCCGGTGTTCCGAAACTTGGACGTTCATGGGTTTCCGCTAGCGCGAGCGCGCGGGTGCGGACCTGTTCCAATATCCAGTCGGGGTCGGCCTCGCGGGCCACATATTTGGCGAGGGTTGGGGAATAAAGCTGATGCTCGGCAATCAGAACCCGGTCGGCCAATATGTCGGCGGTATCACCAGGTAGGATCGCAACTTCTGTCTGCGCCAGCACTGGGCCGTCATCCAGTTCCGGCGTCACAAGATGAACGCTGCATCCGGCATGGCTGTCCCCGGCGTCGAGGGCGCGCTGATACGTATCGAGGCCTTTATATTTCGGCAGCAAGCTGGGGTGGATGTTGAGCATATGATCCTGCCACTGGCGAACGAATTCATCGCTCAGGATGCGCATATATCCTGCCAGCGCGACATAGTCGGCGCCCGCTGCGACAATGGCTTTGTGCATGATCTGGTCGTGTTCGTCGCGGCTGAGCCCCTTATGCGGGTGGGCAAAGGTAACAATGCCTTCCGCTTCCGCCAACTTCAGCCCCGGGGCCTGCGGATCATTGGATGCCACCAGGACAACTTCAAACGGGCAGTTTTCCGCCTTTGCGGCGTATAGCAATGCGGCCATGTTGGACCCGCGACCTGATATCAGCACAGCCACTTTGGCAATTTCAGGCATCACGCATCAGCCATCATGAGTAGCAGCCCAGTCGTTTCGCGCCGACCATGTTCCAGCGCTCCCTGAAACCGTACAGCCCTTTGTACCTGTTTTGACGACACCCACTTCATGAACGGTTTCGCCAGCGGCTTCCAGATCCGACCGTATTGAAGCGGCCTCATCCGGTGACACAGCCAGAATCATTCCGATGCCGCAGTTAAACGTCCGCGCCATTTCTTCTGGCTCAATATTACCCTGCGCCTGCAGAAAAGCCATCAGCCGCGGCTGATCCCAGCTATCGGCATTAACATGGGCGTGCAGGTCATCTGGCAGTACGCGGGGAATATTCTCGAGCAATCCGCCCCCGGTAATATGCGCTAGCGCCTTGACCCGACCGGATTGCATCAATGGTAATAGCGACTTCACATAAATCCGCGTCGGCGCAATCAATGCTTCGATCAACAGAACCTCAGGATCAAAAAGTGCAGGCCGATCCAGTTTCCAGCCTTTATCCTCGGCCAGGCGGCGAACGAGGGAATAGCCATTGGAATGCACGCCTGAGGACGCCAGGCCGATAAGTATATCGCCATCCGCCAATTGCGTGCCGGTCAACGCTTTTTCGCGCTCTACGGCGCCTACACAAAATCCCGCCAAATCGTAGTCACCATCGGCATACATGCCCGGCATCTCTGCCGTCTCGCCACCGATTAATGCGCAACCTGATATTTTGCAGCCTTCTGCAATGCCAGCGACGACTCGCTCGGCAACGCCGTTTTCCAGTTTGCCGGTCGCAAAGTAATCGAGGAAGAACAGCGGCTCTGCACCTTGAACGATCAGGTCATTTACACACATCGCAACCAGATCAATGCCGACGCTGTCATGGCGGTCATGGTCTATGGCCAGTTTCAATTTGGTGCCAACGCCGTCATTCGCAGCGACCAGCAAAGGATCATCATAACCCGCTGCTTTTAGATCAAAAAAGCCGCCAAACCCCCCCAGTTCCGCGTTCGCCCCTGGACGTGCAGTTGCTTTGGCAAGCGGGGCAATGGCCTTGACCAGTGCGTTACCTGCCTCGATCGATACACCGGCTTTCGCATAGGTGTATGATTCCGGTTCATTTCGCCCGTTGTTTTGTTTATCACTCATAAAATAGCCGATTAGACAAGTCGTGGGTGGATTTCCACGTCATAATCGTCAAAAGAGCGGAAATGAAATTTTTGACCAGTTTTAAAACCCCTATTGTTGCGATTTTCATGGTTCTTGGCTTGGCTGCAGCCGGCATTGTTTATGCGCAGCTGGAAGGCGCTGACCGCGGGGTTGCGCCGCTCGCGAGCAGTGGTGACTTCGAAGTTTTCGGGGTGGAGGTCGACACTCGGGGCGACAATTCTTTTGAGGCTCGCCAAAAAGGTTGGGAAGAGGCGCAGCGCAAGGCGTGGAAGACTCTTTATTCCCGGACTCAGGGCGGGAAAACTGCCGGGCTGTCTGATGGTGCTCTCAATAATATTGTGTCGGCAATCATTGTCGAGCAGGAGCAAATTGGTCCGAAACGCTACATTGCTACGTTGGGCGTGATGTTCGACCGTGCTCGTGCTGGCCAAATTCTTGGTGTTAGTGGGCGGCGGTTGCGGTCGCCGCCTTTGCTGGTTCTACCGATTATGTGGAGTGGTGGATCACCGCAGGTGTTTGAAAACAAGACAGAGTGGCAAAAGGCATGGGCCCGATTCCGCTCTGGTGACAGCGCGATTGACTATGTCCGTGCATATGGTTCCGATAGCGAATCACTGGTATTGACCGCGGGGCAGGCTGATCGTCGCAACCGAAGATGGTGGCGGATGATATTGGATCAGTTCAGCGCCGCCGATGTCATTATTCCGATTGTCAGAATGGAAAGAGAATATCCCGGTGGCCCGGTCACGGCCCACTTTACGGCGCGCTACGGTCCGGACAGCAAATTTATCGGCAGTTTCTCTTTAAAGACCAAATCCACTGACGGGATTCCGGCGATGATGGACCAGGCGATTGTGCGGATGGATGGCCTATATACCAGTGCTCTTTCGAGCGGCCTTTTGAAGACGGACAAGTCGCTGATCATTGAAGATTCGATTGATCTGGAAGCTCTCGAGCTGGAGATTGAGGCAGAATTGGCGGCAGAAGGCAGCTTGCCCGGCATTGAATCATCTGGCAGCGATACCGCTGAGGCCTCTGGCGAAGCAAACACTGTTACAGGACCAGCCGCCGCAGTAACGACATATACGGTTCAGTTTAACACGCCTGATGTCGGTGCGGTCAGTCGTGGTGAGGCATCCGTCCGATCCGTTCCGGGAGTGTCCTCCGCTTCTACCTCAAGTTTGGCCTTGGGCGGTGTGTCGGTGATGCAGGTATCGTACGCCGGTGACCTCGCGACTTTGGCTTCGGCGCTACGCGCGCAAGGGTGGCAGGTCCAGCAAGGGGGCGGCGCGCTCAGGATCACTCGAGGCGGTTCATCAAATGGATCGAATTCCGGGAGTGACGGGCAGGACCAGTGAACCAAATTGCCCTTCCTTTGGATTCAGCCTTAGCAGCGCAGGATGATGGTTATATCGTTACTGATGCCAATGCTCAGGCGCATGATCATCTCTGTAATTGGCAAAGCTGGCCGCATCTTACTGCGATATTGATTGGCGGCAAAGCAGCAGGCAAATCTGCCATGGCGCAGCAATTTGAGCGTGATAGCGGCGGCCATGTTGTCGATGATGCAAAGGACATGGCCGAAAATAACCTTTTCCATCTCTGGAATCGCGCCAGACAAGCGGAAAAACCGTTGCTTCTCGTCTCATCCGAACCGGTCTCCAATTGGGGCGTCGAGCTTCCTGATCTTCAATCCCGGTTGGCAGCTTCTCTGCTTATCGAGATAGGCCCGCCAGACGAAGCTATGATTGCAGGGCTGTTCCAGAAATATTTTGCGCTGCGCGGTCTTTCCATCTCTGAAGAGGCGCTGTCTTATCTCGGAAAACGGATGGAACGAAGTTATCAAGATGTTCAGCTTTTGGCGCAAAATATGAATATTCTTGCTATAGAAAGAAAAAAGCCGATCACGCGCTCTATTGCCATTGATGCATTGGCGCAGCAGCAGGCGGATGAACATGAAACCGGCGCTGAACCAGAAACAGCCCAAGATGGTAAGGAAGGTTGAATGGATAGTCTTGTCCCCCAGGCACCAGATAACGAAGAAGATCACAGCTCGTTTTCTGTCGATGACGGGGGCTCCGAACGCTATTTCAATCGCGAGTTAAGTTGGCTTGGTTTCAACGACCGGGTCATTGAAGAGGCGCAGAATAGCTCGCATCCATTGCTGGAGCGTTTGCGCTTCCTGTCAATTTCCGGGAGTAATCTGGACGAGTTTTTCATGGTCCGCTTTGCTGGGCTGGTCGGCCAGTTTCGCCAGAATATTGAGGAACGTTCTGCTGATGGATTGACCGCCAAACAGCAATTGCTGGCAATTGCTTCTCATAGCGACAAGCTGATGGGCAATCAGCAGCAAGTCTGGGATCAGCTGTCGGCTGCGCTGGCGGAAGAGGACATACATGTCCTTGATGCGGAACAGTTGGGAAATTCCAGCGATGCGTGGTTGAAGCAGCATTTTCTGGATCAGATTTTTCCGGTTCTGACGCCCCAGGCTCTTGATCCCGCTCACCCCTTTCCGTTCATTCCGAATAAGGGGCTCAGCCTGGTATTTGACCTGGTAAGGCAATCCGATAACCAACGGATACGGGAATTGGTGATGATCCCGTCAGGCTTGCCGCGGTTCATTCGGATGCCTGATGAAACACCGACTTATGTTTCGGTGGAATCGGTCATTCAATGTTATTCAGACCAGTTATTCCCAGGCTATAACGTAACCAATAGCGGCCTTTTCAGGATTATTCGCGACAGCGATATAGAGGTGGAAGAGGAAGCCGAAGATTTGGTTCGCTATTTCCGTAGCGCCATCAAACGCCGGCGTCGGGGTGATGTCATTCGGCTTGAGATGGGGCCGGGCCTGTCAGATGCGGTTGTTGCGCTGTTACGCGAGAATCTTTTGACAGAAGGTGCGACGGAGAGCCGGGTGAAAGGCCTGGTTGGTATCGGTGATCTTGACTTGCTGGTGGATGAAGACCGTCCGGATTTGAAATTCACGCCTTATAGCCCACGCTTTCCCGAACGGATTCGGGAACATGGCGGGGATTGTTTTGCCGCGATCCGCGACAAGGATATTCTTGTTCACCATCCCTATGAATCGTTTGAAGTGGTGATTGAGTTTCTGCGCCAGGCCGCGGCTGACCCTGATGTGGTTGCGATCAAACAGACGCTTTATCGTGCGGGTAAACAGTCTGCCGTTATTCGCGCGCTGATTGATGCGGCAGAAGCCGGCAAATCGGTAACAGCCATTGTCGAGTTGAAAGCGCGCTTTGACGAGGAACAGAATTTGCTTTGGGCCAGCGCGCTGGAGCGGGCGGGCGTGCAGGTCGTTTATGGTTTTATCGAGTGGAAAACCCACGCCAAGATATCAATGGTTATCCGCAAGGAACAAGAGGGTTATCGGACCTATTGCCACTTTGGCACCGGTAACTACCATCCGATAACCGCCAAGATTTATACTGATCTCAGCTTCTTTACGGCGGATCCCAAAGCCGCACGAGATGCAGCGCAACTGTTCAACTATATTACCGGCTATGTAGAACCCGAAAAACTGGAAATGATCTCTATGTCTCCGCGTTACATGCGGCGCGATCTGATGGACTTGATTGACCGTGAAATTGCCAATGTAAGGTCCGGGAAGCCCGGTATGGTCTGGGCGAAGATGAACTCACTCGTTGACCCGGCGTTGATCGAAAAGCTTTACGCGGCCAGCAATGCGGGGGTTGAGATTGATCTGGTAATCCGCGGGATTTGCTGTTTGCGACCGGGTGTGCCGGGCATGTCTGACCATATTCGGGTCAAGTCGGTTATCGGACGCTTTCTGGAACACAGCCGAATCTGGGCTTTTGGTAATGGCGGGGATTTGCCAAATGATGAAGCGGCGCTCTACATAAGCTCCGCCGACTGGATGCCGCGCAACCTTGATCGGCGTGTGGAATATATGATTCCAATAACCAATCCGACGGTACATGATCAGATACTGGATCAGGTGATGGTGGCTAATCTGATTGACGATGAACAGAGCTGGGAACTGAATAGCGACGGCAGTTACATAAGAGTTGAACCATCGGAAAAATCTTTCAACCTGCACCGCTATTTCATGACCAATCCGTCGCTTTCCGGTCGGGGCAAGGCTTTGAACAAAAGCAATGCCGTACCGCGATTGTCACTTCGCCGACGCAAGAAAAAAGCCTGAACGCGATCACCAGATGCAGGTCGGGGGATTGCAAATAACCAGAAAGAGAAAGGCACCTCGGACCAACCGGCGGACCGCGATTGTCGATATTGGTTCCAACTCGATCCGCCTGGTTGTCTATCAGGGTGCTGCAAGGGTTCCAGCGATATTATTCAATGAAAAAGTAATGGCTGGATTGGGTAAAGAACTTGCAACGACAGGCGCCATTGCTCAGAATTCCATGGCGCTTGCGGTTCAGGCACTGGAACGTTTTTACCGGCTTTGCACTCAGATGGATGTGGACTCTATCAAATGTTTCGCAACCGCTGCCGTGCGCGATGCCAGCAATGGCAAGGATCTGCTCAAGGCCGCTTGGGAAATAGGGTTTGAGACTCAGGTTCTTCAGGGTGAAGAAGAAGCGGAGCTTGCCGGATTGGGCGTATTGTCGGCCATTCCCGATGCAAAAGGTATTGTCGGCGATCTGGGCGGCGGTAGCCTTGAGTTAGCAATGATCAACAAGGGTAAGGTGGTGGAGCGTTACAGTTTTCCGCTCGGCGTGCTGCGCGTCGCCAATTTGAGAGCCAAGGGTAAGGACAAGCTCAAACGTCAAGTGCGCAAGATGCTCAAGAAAACCGGTTGGGACCAAAATGCGCAGGACCTGCCATTTTATCTTGTTGGTGGTTCATGGCGTTCGCTGGCACGGCTCGACATGTTTGACAGTGGGTATCCGCTGCCAGTCATTCATCACTATGAAATGCAGCCTCAGCGCGCACGGCGATTGGTCAGGCAGCTCGCCCGGATGAACAAGGCAAAGTTAAAAGCGGTTCCCGGCCTGTCTACTTCCCGAATTCCCACGCTGGATGATGCGGCGTGGCTTCTGTCGTTCATCGTCCGCTATCTGGGAAGTAGTACCATGATCGTATCCGCTTATGGCGTTCGGGAAGGCTTACTGTTCAAAAATGTCAGTAAACCGGAGAGTAAACGTGATCCGCTATTGCTCGCCACTGAGGAATCCGGGGCAGCGCAGGCCCGGTTTCCCGCGAACAGCAAATTGCTGGGAAAATGGATTGCGCCGATTTTCTCCGAAGATCCTCCGGAGTGGCAGCGCATAAGACAGGCGGCTTGCAACCTCGGCGATGTGGCATGGCGCGCCAATCCGAATTTCCGTGCTGAACGAGGATTGGTCATGGGCCTGCACGGCAACTGGGTCGGCATAACTGGCGCTGAACGGGAGTTGTTGGGTCAAGCCCTGTTCACCAGTTTTGGCGGCGGGGCTAATATTTTTTCCGGAGGCGGCAGGCTGGCTAGCGAAAAGGCAACGCAACGGGCGATTTGTTGGGGTTTGGCGATGCGGCTAGGCCAAAGACTGAGCGGCGGCACCCGCAATCCATTGGAACAGACGCAGCTTCGCAAAATTGACGGTCGACTGGAGATTGTCATGGCCGCCGATCTGCGCGATCTTTATGGAGATGCTGTGGAAAAACGGCATATTCAACTCGCGAACATGCTCGAGCTGGAGCCTGTTTTGGTAACCGAGTAAGTTCCGGTCAACCGCAATAGACGCGCGTGATTGTCATCGCGTCATCATATTCGATATTCAGGCGGTCTTGCCGAAAATCCATCGTTATGGCGCTACGCGGGGCTATCCAGCGCAGATTTTTTGCACCAGATTGTTTGAGCGCATTGGCTCCGATCTCTTCATTTGCCGACTGCCCGACAAATGATCGAAGGTTTTCTACCACGCAGGCATATCCAGGGGTAGCTCCTCGTTCCGGCACTTCCGGCTCTCCAGCGGTCGTGGAGCAGGCCACCAGTGCGGGACAAATTACTAAGGTGAACAAGACTTTCTTCATTGCGTTTCTTCGCTTGTGATTTCGGGTTGATGGGTCATTTTCAGCTTACCATCCTGGACCGTAAAACTCATCCGTCCCTCGATCAAATCGATCGCGTCACGTCCAAATTCTTCATATCTCCAGCCCTCCAACAGAGCGACCCCATCCCGTTCACCGCCGACAATACGTTCAAGATCGTCAGCGCGGGCCAGCAGTTTCGAAGCAACGCTCATTTCCGAAGACCGGATTTTCAGAAGTAACTTCAGCAAATCGGCAACTAACGCATTCTCTTTGCTAAATTTGGGTCGGCGACCATTGCGTTCAGGTAACTCGTCTTTCGTCAACGGGTGCGCATAGGCCAGCGCTTCCATCAACCGTTCGCCAATATCATTATTTTTCCAGCCAGATGATAATCCGCGGACTTGTGACAGCTTGGCTTGATCTTTTGGTGGATGGGCGGCGATATCGGCCAGCGTTTCGTCGCGCATGATCCTGCCGCGTGGCATGTCTTTGGATTGCGCCTCTTTTTCCCGCCAGGCCGCCAGGGCCTTCAATCGGCCCAAAGATTCCAGATTGCGCCCCTGAAATTTGACGCGCCGCCATGAATTTTGAGGATCATTCACATAGTTTGCGGGATCAGCCAGCTTTTCCATTTCAGCATTGATCCAGATACCGCGCCCCGTTTCGATCAGCTTTTCCAGCATCATCGGAAAAATGGCCGACAAATGGGTGACATCACCAATGGCATATTTAATCTGCCGGTCATTGAGTGGGCGTCGCGACCAGTCTGTGAAACGGGCACCTTTGTCGAGTGTGATACCCAACCAGCTGTCAACCAGATTGGCATAACCGATCTGTTCGCTTGGCCCCAAAGCCATCGCTGCGACCTGAGTGTCGAAAATCGGGTGAGGGGTCTTACCGGTCATATTGTGGATAATCTCCACGTCCTGACCCCCAGCGTGAAAGATTTTCAGTACATCTTCATTATTGACCAGCAGGTCGAGCAAAGGTTTGAGATCAATGTCCTTGGCGAGCGGATCAATCGCAGCGGCTTCCTTGCCATCAGAAATCTGGATGAGGCAGAGGATCGGCCAATAGGTGTTTTCTCGCATGAACTCTGTATCGACCGCAACAAACTCAGCGGTCGAAAAGCGTTCGCAAATATCGGCAATATCCTGACTGTCAGTCAGTAAAGGATGAATTTTCATGCCGCATCTATACAAGCTGAGCGGAGTGTCGCAAACATTTCCGATAGAGATTGTCTATTATCAATAAACCCTGCTGGCCTTTTGCTAGGGGCGAATTATGGCCGTTCATTCCACCTTCTTCCTTGACAAAAGCAGCGCTGACCTGTGTTAGGCAGCGAATATCAACAAAATAGTGATCTCTCACATCAAAGGTTCATCATGCACGCATATCGCTCCCATAACTGTTCACAGCTTCGCGCCGCCAATGTTGGTGAAGAAGTCCGCCTGTCCGGGTGGGTTCACAACGTTCGCGATCATGGCAATTTGCTCTTTGTCGACTTGCGTGATCATTTCGGTCTGACTCAGATTGTCAGCGAAGAAGGCAGCGATGCGTTCAAGCTGCTGGATTCGGCGCGAAAAGAATCGGTGATTACCGTCACCGGCAAGGTTGCGGCGCGCTCGGCAGAGACGGTTAACTCCAATCTCCCGACGGGCGAAGTTGAGCTAGTGGCCGAAGCAGTCGAAATGCAGGGGCCCGCGGACGAATTGCCAATGCCGGTGTTCGGCGAACAGGAATATCCGGAAGATATCCGCTTGCGTTACCGTTTTCTCGACCTGCGGCGGGAAAAAGTCCACGCCAATATGATGCTGCGCTCCAAGGTGATTGCTTCGCTGCGCAACCGTATGGTTGAACAGGGCTTTACAGAGTTTCAGACCCCTATCCTGACCGCTTCATCTCCAGAAGGCGCGCGCGATTATCTGGTGCCGAGCCGCGTACATCCCGGCAAATTTTATGCGCTGCCACAGGCGCCACAGATGTTCAAACAGATGCTGATGGTCGCTGGCTTTGACCGCTATTTTCAGATTGCACCGTGCTTCCGCGATGAAGATGCCCGGGCGGATCGTTCTCCCGGTGAATTTTACCAGCTCGACCTTGAGATGAGTTTTGTAACGCAGGAAGATGTGTTCCAGGCGCTGGAACCGGTGCTGGCTGGCGTGTTTGAAGAATTTGCCAATGGCAAGTCGGTAACGCCTGCCGGCGAGTTTCCACGTATCCCTTACAAAGAGTCGATGCTGAAATATGGCTCGGACAAGCCCGATCTTCGTAACCCGATTATCATTCAGGACGTGTCGGATCACTTCAAAGGTTCCGGCTTTGGTCTGTTTGACAAGATCACCGCGTCCGGCGGTACCGTGCGTGCTTTTGTCGCGCCGGAAGCGGGCAAGAACAGCCGCAAATTCTTTGATGACATGAATAACTGGGCGCGCGGTGAAGGCTTTGCAGGTCTGGGTTACATCAACATGAAAGAAGGTTCTGCCGGCGGACCGATTGCCAAAAACCATGGTGAAGAAGGCACGGCGAAATTGCTGGCTGATCTCGGTTGCGGCCCTGATGACGGTATATTCTTTGCCGCAGGCAAGGAAGCGGAAGCCGCGAAACTGGCCGGTGTCGCGCGTACCCGTGCAGCCGAACAGCTAGGCTTGATCAATGAGAGTGAATTTAAATTCTGCTGGGTCGTTGATTATCCGATGTATGAATATGACGAGGAATTGAAGAAGCTTGACTTCTCGCATAACCCGTTCTCGATGCCGCAGGGCGAGATGGAGGCGTTGGAGAATAAAGACCCACTCGATATATTGGCGTGGCAATATGATATTGTCTGTAACGGTATCGAACTGTCCTCCGGCGCTATTCGGAACCATCGTCCCGATATCATGTACAAGGCATTTGAAATTGCCGGTTATGACAAAGCCTCGGTCGACAGCGAGTTTTCCGGCATGATCAACGCGCTGAAATATGGCGCTCCGCCGCATGGCGGTTCTGCGCCAGGTGTTGACAGGATCGTGATGTTGCTGGCGGACGAGCCAAATATTCGTGAAGTTGTACTCTTTCCGATGAACCAGAAAGCGGAAGATTTGATGATGAGCGCGCCTAGCGGCGTTTCGCCCAAGCAGTTGCGTGAACTGCATATCCGTGTCGTGGAGCCGCCGAAAGAAGGATGAACGAAGCGGGGCAGCCAACGGAAAAGCGATTTCAACAGGGCGAAACGGATCTCTGCTATTTTGAGTGGGGCAATCCGGACGACCAGACGATCGTGATGGTCCACGCCACGGGCTTCCATGCGCGCTGTTGGGACAAGACGATCGCTGCCTTGCCGTCTGGCTATCATGTCATCGCCGTTGATCAACGTGGCCATGGCCGGAGCGGTAAGCCCGACAGTCTGAGTGACTGGAGCTTGATGGGCCGGGATGTCGGTGCGCTCGTTGCGGGGCTTGGCCTGGAAAATATCGTTGGGGTGGGGCACAGTATGGGTGCCCATGTGATTGTGCAAATCGCCGATGTCATGCCAGAGCGGTTCGAACGGCTGGTGCTGGTTGATCCAACGATCACGGCGCCAGAGGTCTATGAAGACCCTCCGGCCTTGGCAGATATCAATCCCAATCAGAACTCAGTGTCGCGGCGACGTAACAGCTGGGAGTCTCCAGAGGCGATGTTCTCCGCCTTCAAGGATCGTCACCCGTTCAGTCTTTGGCAGCCGGATGTGCTGATGGACTATTGCCAATATGGTTTGCTCGCTGAGGATGATGGGGCCGGATATGTTCTGGCCTGTCCGCCCTATCTTGAAGCATCGGTCTATGAAGGCTTTCGGTCTGTTGATCCCTATCCCCTGGTAAAGCGGAACACATTGCCGGTCACCATCTTACGTGCGCAGTCGGCGGATGATGACGTCACAGCCGCGCGGGATTTCGCCAACAGTCCGACTTGGCCAAGCTTGGTGGATATATATCCAAATGCACAGGAAGTTCATATACCAGAGCTTTCACATTTCATGCCGATGCAGGATCCACGGCGGATTGCCAGCCATATCGCCGCCGGGGGCTGATGTCTGATCTGCTTGTTCATTTAGTATGGTGTTTATATGAACAATCTCGTAATTGTCCGTTCACCTATGTTGGGATAAATCCGCAGTATGAATGACTTATAGGGGGCTAAATGATGCGAATTCTGGCTATCAGAAAAATGGTTGCAGTCGGCGTGGCAGGGCTATGTCTGACCGCTACAGCACAAGCGGAAACTTTGCGCATTGACGGCCTTTATCCAGCCCGTGCTCCCAATATTGCCTCAATAAAGTCCATCGCAATTGACCGCTTTGGCGGCAGCGACGGCACCGCGCTGGCTTTTGCCATTGAGGACAAGCTCAGCGACGTGGAAATTGATGGCGCGCCTTATTTCAAAATCATGACGGGGCGTTCCGCCATCGACCCGGAAGCAACCTTGTCAGGCACTGCAACAGCTGGAATCGAAGAATATGAGACACGTGAATATCGGGAACGCTGTATCGAGAGGGACGACAAGGGCAAATGCGAAAAGCGCAAAAGCATAAAGGTACCCTGCCTTAAACGCGTTATTGATTTTCAGGCAGAGATCCGCATGTCCCGTTTCAGCGATGGCCAGACCATTTACGCCGATCGTAAATCTGATGGCAATGAACAGACCGTTTGCGGCCGCAAAGAGAGTTTCTCCAGCAGTGAAGGCATCATAAGCGGCATGATCAGTAGCGCCGCCCATGCAGTGCGCCGCGATCTGGCTCCGATAGAAAGGCGCGAAAATGTCCGCGTGTTTGAGAACCGCAAGGGTATGGACAAGGCCACCGCCAAATTTTTTAAAGCGGCGGTGAAAATGACCAAAACGGATGAGCAGGAAGCCTGTCGCATGTGGGATCAAGCCGCAGCAAACAGCATGTCGCATCGATCAATCGCCTTTAATCGCGGCCTATGTGCTGAAAAAGAGGGAGCGTTGGAAAAAGCCTTGAACCTTTATACCGAGGCAGGTCAATTGCCTGGTGGCAAAATCGAGATTGATCTAGCCATCCGCCGTGTAGAGGATCGTCAACGAGCTCTGGATGACTGGGATGTCCGCTATGCCAGTGCTGACGTCAATGCAGTCGAGGTGCCTGTAAAGGCCGATTGATCCAAACAGGGTTAACAGGTTGGTTCTTTTTCCGGGTCTATAGTATGTCGCCATTCTAACCCGTGCGACTATCCGCTGCACATATCGGGCAGTGGCGAGATTATCGAGGCGATCCATGAGCAAACATATCAAACTGTCAGACTATGAAGATGGCAAGGATTTTGACGGTGATTATTCCGATGCGCTGAAAGAATTGCAGGAGCGTCTGGCTCATGTTCATTTTGAGCATATCATTCACGGCAACCGAACGATTCTGGTTTTCGAAGGCTGGGATGCGGCCGGGAAGGGCGGTTGTATAAGACGGATGACGGCCGAATGGGATCCGCGCTATTTTGAGGTCTATCCCATTGGAGCTCCAACCAGGGAAGAGCGGGACCGCCATTTCCTTTGGCGCTTTTGGAAACGTCTGCCGGGCAGCAGAGAGATCGCAGTGTTCGACCGCAGCTGGTATGGCCGTGTTCTGGTAGAGCGGGTTGAAGGCTTTTGTAGCAAAGCCGACTGGAAGCGCGGCTATGATGAAATCAATGAATTTGAAGCGCAGCAAATTGATGGCGGTACCAACCTGATTAAATTGTTTTTTCACGTCACCCAGAAACAGCAGGACCGCCGCTTTGCCGATCGTCTGAACACGCCGGACAAGCGTTGGAAGATCACTAGGGATGATTTTCGTAACCGCTCCAAACGGGCGGATTATCTTGATGCGATGGAGGATATGTTCAAACAAACCGACACGCGCTGGGCACCGTGGAAAGTGGTAGACGGCAATGACAAGAAAGCCGCGCGGATTGCAGCGATGACCTACGTCGCCGAAACACTGGAGGCAGCCTTGCCGGACGATTTGCCGGAAGCAGATCCGGAACTGGTGAAGCTCGCGGAAGAAGCATTTGGGTATAAGCCGGAATAACGAGCGCTATTCCGGGTTTCAGTAGCTTATGTACCCGGCTGGTTCACCGAACGGCGGTACAGGTGCCAGGTTGCGTGCCCCAGAACAGGGAGCACCACAAACAGTCCCAGAAAAAGCGGCAGCATGGCTACAAACAGAGCAATTGCGATCAGGGCAGCCCAGATCAGCATAACCAGCTTGTTTGATCGTACTGTTGCCAGGCTCACGATGATTGCGGTGATAAAGTCAACTTCACGATCGACCAACATCGGCAGGCTGACGACCGTAATCGCGTAAAAGGCGAGCGCCATCAGCGCGCCAACAATACTGCCGACCACCAGCATCGCAATACCTGCTGTCGTCCGAAACAGTTCTAGCGACTCTGACCCGATGCCGGATTCTGCCAAAAAAATGGCGAAAATACCGTGTGCGACCATCAACCAGAAGGCGAACGCCACAAACAGGATCACGCCCATGCTTAATATTTGCTCATCGCCGCGCCCTCTGAGCGCTCCAAGGACAGCGCGCCAGCTCATCGGTGTGCCAGCTTCGCGCCGGCGGCTTACTTCATAAAGTCCCACAGCCACAAAAGGTGCGAGCAGCGGGAAACCCGCCGCTAGCGGAACCAACCAGGCAATCTCACCCCGTTCAAAGAGGGCGAAATATAGAAACAATCCCGCGGCCACATAGATTGCCGCGAAAAAAAGTCCGAATACAGGATAAGCTCTGAAATCACGCCACCCCGCAGCAAGTGCAGCGCGCAGATCACTGACCGCAAGATCGCTTGCGACTGTTGCAGGCGCAATTTGAGCTTGATTGGCGGTGCTCATGACATTCCCTCCTCATGGAAACGTTAGACGATATTGCAACAAATCACCTGCTACATCAAGTTTCGCCAATACGGCCAAACGGTGGAGCTCCATCCAGCGTCTGCTATGGGCGCAAATGGGGACCTTGCCATTCCTCCTGAAGCTGACGTTTTAAGGCACGCTTGACATTAAGTCGATATATATCGATATAATGTCATATGCGAAAAACCAGATCACCTTCGAAAGCAACGCAACTGACCTTGACGGCACTTTTCGATTCCGCACGAGGTATGCATGGATATGAGATAATGAAGATCGCTGGAATCAAGCCCGGCACGCTTTACCCCATGTTGGCCAGATTGGAAGATCAAGGCCTCCTTACTTCGGAATGGGAAAAGACTGGCGTTGAGGGGCGACCACCACGCCACGTTTACTGCCTGACCCAAGCCGGACGGACTTTTACGGCCAAACTGGTCGATGATTGCCATTCAACCTCAACTCAAAAACTAAGCCCGAAGTCCACATGATATTATCGCTTTTACAGTCCTTGATTCAATTCCTTGTACCGAACCATCGCAGGGACTGGGGTCGCGCTATGCAAGCTGAGATTGCCAACATCAAATCACCGTTCACTGCCTTTTACTTCGCGATGGGATGTCTGCTGGCATGCTGCAGGTTTCGCCTGGAAAAAGGTAGTTTAACGTACAAATATTGGGAAAGCACAATGAAAGACAGATTTGCAATCTTATCAACAGTATCAGGATTAATCGCATGCATGATTGGCTTGGCATATCTTAATCTTGCCGGCGCTCCCAATACAATGATTCTGGTGAACGGTGGAGCTATGATCATAGGACTGCTATTGGCGTTTGCGATCAGATTCTCACTACGAACAACCGAGAGCTTTTTGACGATATTGACTGTTGTCTGCTCTTTAATTTTGTTTGCCACAGCTGTTTTTGGATATGCGATTGCAGATGCACGACGTTGGATCTTGATCGGACCATTTTTTGTCCAAACAAGCTCCATATTGTTGCCGCTGGTTGCAATAAGCTTTGCCAGAGTTCAAAATCCCTGGACAACATTGGCTGTTATATTTGCTGCACTGGCAATGGCAGCACAGCCTGACAGAGCGATGGCCGGAATGCTGTGTTTAGCCATCCTGGCTGTTGGTTGGATGCGTGCGAGCAAGTGGACCGCCGGCGCAGCAGTTATTTGTACCATGACCTTTGCTGCAACCCTGTTGTTGCCCGACAATTTAACAGCAGTTCCTTATGTAGATCACATAATCTGGACTGCTTTTGAGATCAATTTGGCCGTTGGACTGGCTCTCTGGTTTGGATGCTTGTTGATTATAAGCCCGATACTATTTCTTTCAAAAACTGAACGGACAACCGGACACTATGTTTTTACGTCCTGCTGGTTTGCATTGATTGCTGCCGCGGCCATGGGAGCATATCCAACTCCGCTTGTTGGATACGGTTCCAGCGCAATAATCGGATATTTCCTTAGTTTAACTTTGGTGTGTACCAAGCAGGAGTTGAGTGCAACAAAGGAACCAAAGAACCTGGGCGGAACCGAGAAGAATGACTCGCAATTTAAAGCAAGCAAGATGTCTGCAGTGGGTGCTTAAAAGCGCTGAGAGTCCGTGAGCTTGAGTTGGTCCGCGAAACACAGACTTGAGAATCTTTTGAAAGCTATTCCCGTCAGTCGATTTGTGACATCTATATCCGTAACTCTAAAAGCCCAAAAAAAGGCAAATTGAAGCGTCCGCTTTCCGGACAAAGCATCCATTGACATGACAAGCATTCCGGAACGACCGGGTCATCTCCTGTCAGCGTGTAGTTGACCGCCCAATCCCACAATCCAAACGGCTTGTCGCAATGAGACGGCCGCGATTTCTATGGTGCGGCACAAAGGTTTCAGGGGCAGTTGACTATCGGTGGAGAGGTTTTTTGATGCCCGATTTTCGATCTGTTCGTGCGGTTTCTATATTGGTCGCTACTGTTCTGGTTCTGTCGGCTTGTGCCCGGGGGGATGACCGTCCGTATGTGGGGGGCGGGCTTGACCGTGATCCGCTTGAAGCCCTGTGGCATTTGCGCGCCGGATTGAATGTTGCGGCGCTGAGCTGTCAGGGCAAGGGACGCAAATCGGTCAGAGACGCTTATCATCGTCTGCTATCAAAGCACCGAAGCGCGCTTGATCAGGCATATAAGGCCGAGGAGCAGAGGCACGGCAAGGTCGGCCTGGATCGACATCAGACCAGTCTCTACAATCGTTTTTCCAACCAGCGCAGGCCAGCGCGCTTTTGCAAGGCGGCGGCTTCGATAGCTGGGCGCGCCAATGGTATGGACAGTACTCGACTAACCAGCAATTCCCGAAAATTACTCGGTGAATTGCAATCCCATCTGCGTTAGGGGTGTTGCGTCCGTCATCCCGAGTTTATTTGTCTTCGATAGCCGTTGGCTCAGGATGATCTCGAGTTAGTTGCTCGGGCAACTGCCTATCACAAACTCGTATTTCCCTCAGCGGCACGCCGTGGCACTTTGACAGTCAAAGGAGTTCGCAACTATGCAAACTGATGCCGATACCGTCCAGACAGAGAAATATAGCGTTCCCTTTGTCGAGCGCACAGGCATGCAGCCGCTGGAGAAGCGGAAAGGCTATGTGAATATGCTGATGCCGCTTGCCGGGAATGAAAACCATGTCGGGGTGATGTATATGGGGGCTTTTACCGTACTGGCAGAGGCTGCGGCTGCGACGCCGGCAATTGATTTTCTCGACAAGAAACGCTTTTTCCCGATCATCAAGGATTTGTATGTCGATTTTCGCAAACCGGCGGGCAGCGATGTCACCGCTGAATATAGCCTGAGTGGGGAGGATATCGCGGCGTTGCAAGCTGATCTGGAACGCAAGGGGTCAGCCGGCTATCTAGCGGAAATGGAGATTAAGGACGCTGACGATGTAACAGTTGCCCATGCGAAGGTAACGGTGAAGTTGCTTAGCCACGGATATAAGAAATAGGGAGAAAGAATATGCGAGCTTTGGGATTGATACTGGCGACCGCAACGCTTGCGATGCCAGCACTTGCACAAGATACGGAGAAGAGCTGGTATCCTAGCAAATACGGTGCGGAAGATACCAAAGGCGCGATGAACAATTTGTCGCCGGAAGCCACAGTAAACGCCGCCAAGCTGGTCAAGACCGGCAAGACTTATGCCTTGGGCGTGGTGACTGGGCCGACGACACCTGCCTATCCGCCGCGATCCTATAGCGCGACGGTGCTGCAGAGTAATGATGGGCAGGGCGGTTCGATGGGCGCAAACAAAGTTACAGCCCATGATGATATCATTCACAGCTGGGTGGGCATCGGGACGCAGATTGACGGCTTTGCACATCTTGGCATCGACCATAAATATTATAATGGCGTGAAGGGCAGCGATCTTTATCAGCCCCAGGGCGTGACGAAATATGGCACGGAGACCATCCTGCCAACCGCCACGAGAGGTGTGCTGCTCGACATGACCAAACATTATGGCAAGGCGGTTGTTGATCCGGGTACGGCGTTTAACCGTGCGGAGATTGAAGCGGCAGCCAAGGCGGCTGGTGTAACGATAGGCAAGGGCGATGTCGTGCTGTTCCACACCGGCTGGATGACAAAAAGCGAGAGCGATCCGCAGGGCTTTATTGCGCAGCAGCCAGGGTTGGGCGTCGAAGGCGCGGAATATCTCGCGTCGCTAGATGTCGTGATGGTGGGTGCGGATACCGCAGCGCTGGAGGCAATTCCGTTTGAAGACCCGACCAAGCCGTTTGTAGTGCACCAGACCCTGCTGACCAAACATGGCGTGCATATTCTGGAGAGCATCAATACGGCCGAGCTTGCCAAGGATGGCGCGACCGAATTCATGTTTGTGTTGGGCCAGCCACGCTTTAAGGGCGCGGTGCAGATGGTGATCAATCCGGTGGCTATTCGCTAGCTTAAAATCAATGCGGCAGGACGCTTTAGCTGATTATTCCGGTTGTGGTGCGTATAGAGCTTCCACCTCTGCACCGGTCAGGTTTTTGGTCTGTTCGGCCAGGCTGTAATAGTCGGGCTTGTCATCAATATAGACCTGTGTCGTGAAGTTCAGGCCCTCTTCATTGTCGAAAATAGCGCTGGCGATCATATATTGGCCGGGTTCCTTCAGCCGGTAGAACAGGTTGGTACCGCAGGTCTTGCAGAAGCCGCGCTCGGCCCATTCGGAGGAGTTGTAGACTGCAATATGATCTTCGCCGGTAATGGTGACATTGTTGCCGCAATCCAGCTCAAAGGCCGGACCACCGCCCCACCGCCGGCACATGTGGCAATGGCAGACGCCAACCTCTGTGCTGGCCTGATGCGCGGTAATCTGGACCGCGCCGCACAGGCAATGGCCTTGACGCTTGGTGGTTTCGGGTGGCTTGGGGGCATCGGTCATCGTCGCTCTCCTGTTGATCCGTCCCATGATTATATGCCGAAACGAGAGAGGATCAATTGACCGAGGTCAACGCACAAGCAAGTCCACCAAAGCGCTTATGACAGGGCCGGTATGATCCAGACAAAGGACATCGCGATCAGTGCGGCAAACAGGGAAACCGCCAATACCCATCGCACCCCTTGCGGTCGGGTCTTGTTGCTGGCTTCCTTCTCTGTAACTAAGATTTCATCTCCATGGCGTTCCATTGGGCCTTCCTTCCAAAATTGCCCTCCGCATTGGGGTATAGCACGAATTAGGCGGCGCTGCAGAGATTTGTCCCGGTGCGCAAGTGCTTGTAAATGGCCGCAGCCTGTTTAGGGTCTGCCGCCAGAGCGCAACCAATAACGCGCCGACAAGCTGGGGGGATTATGAACGCATCAGCGGTTGCAATGGATACGAAGCCATCGATTGGGACGAAACTGGCTTATGGTTTTGGATCCGTCGCATACGGGATCAAAGACGGCGGGTTTCAGTATCTTCTGTTGCTATTTTATGCGCAAGTCATTGGTCTAAATGCCCAACTGGTCGGGCTGGCCATCATGATAGCATTGATTGCAGACGCGCTCAGCGATCCGATTGTCGGCTATTGGTCGGACAATTTCCGGTCCAAATGGGGTCGTCGCCATCCGTTTATGTATGCCGCGGCCGTGCCCGTGGCGATCAGCTATTACTTCCTGTGGAACCCACCCGAAAGCTGGAGCAATACGCAGCTCTTCTGGTATGTGTTGTTGCTATCCATCCTCATCCGGACGTTCATCACGATATATGAAACGCCCAGCACGGCGCTGGCACCAGAGATGACGCAGGATTATGATGAGCGCAGTTCGGTGATCAGTTTTCGCTGGTTCTTCGGTTGGCTTGGCGGCAACACCATGGCGATTGCAATGTTCATCCTGATCTTTCCCGCCTTCGTGACAGCGGCAATCAGCAATGGCCAATTTAATCGAGACGCTTATGCTCTCTACGGGTTTATTGCGTCGCTGGTAATGTTTGCGGCGATTATGATATCGGCGCTGGGGACGCATCATCTTATCCCCAAATTGCGGGCACCGCCGGCGAAACGCAGGATTACGCCAGGTCTGATGTTTCGAGAGATTTTTGAGACATTATCGAGCCGGTCCTTTGCGGCACTGTTCTTTGCAAGCCTATTGGGTTTTATCGCCTCCGGTCTCGCGGGTGGTTTGAACTTCTATTTTGCCACCTATTTCTGGGGCTTTGGTCCAGAACAAATCGGGCTTATTTCCATTTGTGTCACGTTCTCGACCTTTATCGGACTGTTTCTGGCGCCCTATGTAACCCGCACAATTGGCAAGAAACGCGGTGCGATAATAATCGGGCTGATCGCTTTCATCGGGTCACCGACACCGATCATGCTGCGAGTATTTGACGTGCTGCCGGGCAATGAATCGCCGTTTGTTTTCTGGTTTGTTCTGGTTGCTACGACAATCGATGTCGGTCTGATCATCTGTTACCAGATCTTGGCCTCATCAATGATCGCTGACCTGGTCGAACAGGCGGAACTGAAAACCGGGCGGCGCTCGGAAGGGATATTCTTTGCCGCCACGACCTTCATCCGCAAATGCGGCGTTGGGGTTGGGATCATATTGGCGAGCAGCGTACTGGGGATTGTCGGCCTGCAATCGGGTGCGGGACAAGGAGATGTTTCTGCAGAGACGCTCTGGCGGCTGGGCGCGGTCTATGTACCCCTGATCCTCGCACTGTGGATGACGATGATCGCGGTGATCAGCATGTACAAGCTAGACCGTGCGGGTCATGAAGAAAATCTGCGGAAGTTGAGTGAAAGGGCATCTAAAAATTAGCTGGTTTTCGGTTTGAACGGCCAGTTGATGACGTTGCCAGCGATCAATGCCCACCAGATGAAGACGGGTTGAAATAACAATCGCGGGCCGTGATAGGCCCAGCTCGCAGTTTCTCCTCCGATGGCGATATTGTTGATCGCATGATTGACGTTCGCTGGATAGACGCAAAGCGCATAAAGGGCGAGCCCGATACCGGCGGCATAGCGGATATGCGGAATGAGTTTGGGCGGTACAAGAAGGCCAATGGCTCCAGCTATTTCCGCAACACCTGTCAGAAAAACCACCTGTTCCGGGAACAGCACCCAGTCAGGCGTGATTGCCATAAAGCCCTCCGGGCTGCGGATATGGGCGATCCCTGCGAGCAGATAAAAGACGGCCAATAAAATGCGAAACCCCCTGCGCAAAAGAGAGTCCTGACCACGATAGCTCACCGGCTTCTGCCCATCCTTGCAACAACGGTTACAAAGAAAGCAGTGGACCAACCTAGCAGGATGATACCGTTGACACCTTCTATCGCTGCGACCATCCGCCAGGCTTCGGCAAAACCATCATCATCATAGCCGGTGGTCGCATATGTAATGGTCGAGAAATAGATCGCGTCCGACAGCGTGGGAAGGGCATCGAGTAGCAGGTAGACAAAGGCATAAGCCCAAATCTCAATGCCATGCAGGGCGAATAGTCCGAGCACCAGCATCAGTGTAACGGATATACCGCGCAGTGACATCGGATGGATATGTTCTTCCGCCTCTTCGCGGGCCTCGACCCTCAAAAGACGAGCAAGGGCAAGGATGCCAGCGCCGTGAATGATAACGGTGAGCAGAACCATCGCAGTGCTGACAAGAAGGGCCGGAAGCATGACTTTACAGTGAGCAACTAACGATCAAGGCGTCAAGGCATGATTACGCCTAATCGCCCCACGGCGGTGGCGGGGCCTCGACTGGTTTTGAGAGATCAAACTCGACGCGGAAGAAGCGACCGCCGAAAGTTTCCGGGCGGCGCAGCTCATATGCAAAGCGGGCGTCTTGCTGACCAGGCGGGCTGATCTCTACCGCCCATGTGTTAGTGACGGATTGATCAAGGCCCTCTACCTTAAACAGCGTAATAGATTCTTCATCAACGGGGAATTCCTGACGCTCTGCGGTTCCCTCTGCGCTGGTATCGCCGCCATAATTACTGACTGCATCCAGTGATCCATCTTCGTGGCGATGGCGATGTTTCAGACGCAGGCCGTCCTCGGTACGCGTGATGATCCACGTCCGCGAACGGTTCCAACTGCCATCGGCGTTGCTGATATGAAAGGGGATTTGAATCTCTGTCTGATCGCAGGTCGCGACATGCATGATCATCGGTTGACCCATCATATCCGCGTCGGCTTCCTGATCGGAAACCAGCTGTCCCGGATAAGCCTTGTCACAAAGCAGCGATAGACGTTCAAAATAAACATCCTGCGGTGAAGGATCGGGTGCGACCGGCGGATCGCCCGGTTCACAAGCGGACAGGGTTATGGTGAGGACAGCGGCGCAGGCAGCGCCTCCAAATTTAAATGTCTGTTTCATAGGATAAAGCGCTACACTTTATCGACGGTAAGGGAAAGAGTCGCGGTGGCTGCTGGAGCTGCACTGGATATTGTTGTTAGGATTAGGCCCATTAACTTTGACAATGGCGGCCATTGCACTGGTTTCGACGCCATAAAAGCCCACGTTAACGTATCCGGCGGGTTAAGCCGTTTGCTAAGTGTGCGCTAGGCTGCTACGGCCATCGCAGCTAATAATCGCGTACGACGAAATTCTTGTTTCGCGGCTGGTAAAGCAGCCCGCATGCTCTTTTTTCCTTTTTCTCGACGTTTGGCGACCCCGTCTGACGCGGCCGAAAGGCCGGGCAGGCACCACTAAGTAATGAATAGGAATAAGAATATGCCTACAGGCACAGTAAAATTTTTCAATGCAGACAAAGGCTATGGATTTATCGCCCCTGAAGATGGCGGCGATGACAGCTTCGTGCACATCACAGCTGTTCAAGCTGCTGGTATGCAGACGCTCGAAAAAGAGCAACGCATCACCTATGAAATTGAGACCGGAAACAATGGCAAGAAAGCGGCTGTAAATCTTCAGCAGGCTTAACGCTATTGGTCTTTATGGCCGGTAACTATCTGAAGGGGCGGGACGGCTTTTGCTTTCCCGCCCTTTTTTGTCTGTCCTACCGGCGGATCGATATGTATTGTCATTTCTTGACATTATCTGGGGCAAGAACATGAAAACTACGCTGCGTATTTTATTGGCTTTGATCGTTATATTGATCGCAGCGTTTTTCATATTCCGTACACCGGATACGGATCGTGCGGAAATGATCGCCAAATATAGCAATGATGCGTCGCAATTTATCGACGACGGCGTCGGCGGACAAATTCATTATCGTGATGAAGGCAATAAGGAGGGACCAGCGATCTTGCTGATCCACGGTTCCAACAGTCTGCTGCAGACATGGGAACCGGTTGTGGCTTTGCTAGGCGACAAATATCGACTGATCTCACTTGATCTATACGGCCATGGTCTGACCGGTCCTCAGGCAAGCGGCGATTATAGCGCTGATGCAAATATCGCCGCGGCGACTAAGGTGCTTGATACGGTGGGTGTCGAAAAGGCTTACTGGGTCGGTAATAGCATGGGCGGCTGGTTGTCATGGCGTGCCGGTTTAGCCGTTCCTGAGCGCGTTTCAGGACTTGTTTTGATCGACGCATCAGGCGCCCAAACGGATGAGAAAATAAAACCTTATCTGGGCGCAAGATTGGCTCGTTCGTCTCTCGGGCAGCTGCTGTTACCTGAAATTACGCCAAAATTTCTGGTGCGCTCATCATTGGAAGAAAATTTTGCACAACCTGAACGTCTGACCGACGAACTGGTGACGCGCTATTGGGAGTTGCTACGCTTTCCCGGCAATCGTCAGGCTTCAGTCGCGCGCGGAAAAACGGCACGCGAACCTGAAAAGTGGGCGGAGGCCGGGAATCTGAAGATGCCCGTCCTGCTGCTATGGGGTGAACAGGATAAGGTTATCCCGGTGTCTCACGCCAAGGCTTTTGAAGAAGCTATCCCGGGGTCAAAGCTGATCATCTATAAAGATGCCGGACATCTGCCGATGGAAGAAACACCTGACCAGGTGGCGCGGGATATCGGTACCTGGATCGAAGGAACCGAAGCATTGAAGGTGCAGGAAGCAGAATTGGAAGCGGCCAGCTAGGCGTCTTCCACGCCGGCCTTTTGAAGCTCCGGCTTCAGGCGTCCGGTGAGCCAAAGTCCCCACATTTTGAAATCTGCGATCAGGGACCACAAGGGATATGTGAAGGTCGCCGGGCGATTTTTTTCGATTCTCCAATGGGCTATCCAGGCGAAAAAATAGCCCGCGAGAGGCATAGCCAGCAGCAACAGCCAATTGGTTGTTACGACCGAATAAAAGGCTATCAGGACAACCAGACTGGTTCCGACATAATGCAGATTGCGCGTCGCCGGTTTGGCATGCTCCTGCAAATAGAACGGCCAGAATGTATCAAAGCTCTGATGCTCTTTTTGCCTGTTGGACGTCATTGGCTTGGCCCCTTTCATGCTTTATGCGCAATCATAAGCTAAACGGGCGGCAAAGACCAGTCGATCGGCGGCAGGCCATTATGCTCCAGAAAGCTGTTGGTCTTGCTGAAATGCTGACACCCGAAAAAGCCGTTGTGTGCCGAAAGCGGGGATGGGTGCGGTGCCTTTAACACCAGATGCTTGCCGCCTTGTTCGACGCTTTGGACAAAGCCCGCTTTCTTTTGTGCATAGCTACCCCATAAGAGAAAGACGACGGGCTCTTCCTTCGCCGCGATCAATCGGATGATCGCATCGGTGAACTGCTCCCACCCCTTGCCGCGATGCGAGGCCGCTTCTGCCCGCTGAACCGTCAACACGCTGTTGAGTAACAACACGCCTTGCTGAGCCCAGGATTCCAGAAATCCGTGTTGGGGGCGTGGCATTCCGATATCGCTTTCCAGCTCCTTGTAGATATTGACCAGTGAGGGCGGCGGCCGGACGCCGGGTTGCACGCTAAAGCAAAGCCCATGCGCTTGCCCCGGGCCATGATAGGGATCTTGCCCCAGGACCACGACACGCACCTTGTCTAGCGGTGTGAGGTCGAGCGCCCGAAAATATTCGCTTCCCTTGGGAAAGATTGCTTTGCCAGTCGCTTTTTGTTCCAGCAAAAAGGCCCGCAGATTGGCCATATACTCGCTGGAAAACTCAGGCTGGAGAGGCATTTTCCAGCTTTCATGCAATTTGATGCGGTCGGTTTCGGTCATGCCTGACAAATAGCAAGATGTCTGCGATTGGCAATCGGCGAGCAACACCGCTTGCTAGTTGCCCGTTGGGACTTTACGATATTGGCCAATTATTATTCATTTGTCTTCAAGGTTTAAGAGAATATCGCCCTATGACCAACGCTAACATCCCCGTAATTTCTGCCACTGGCCTTTTTACGCCCACCGATCGCATCAGCAATGAAGAACTGGTGTCGAGCTTCAACGCTTATGTTGATTTGCATAACAACGAAAATGCCGATGCCATTACCGCTGGTGAGGTCGCCGAATTGCAGCATAGTTCGGTCGAGTTTATCGAAAAGGCATCAGGCATAAAATCGCGCTTCGTGCTTTCAAAGGATCCGATCCTTGATCCCGAAACCATGTGCCCGCGATTGCCCGAACGGCCCGATGACGAAATCTCCATCCTCGCCGAAATTGGTGTGAAGGCGGCCGAGCAGGCGCTGGAACGGGCAGGGCGGAAAGCAGAGGATGTCGATGCAATACTCTGTGCCTGTTCCAATCTGCAGCGAGCCTATCCCGCGATTGCGGTCGAGATTCAGGATGCGCTGGGCATTGGTGACGGTTTCGGCTTTGATATGAATGTTGCCTGTTCTTCTGCGACCTTCGGTATCCAGACTGCGGCGGATTATATCCGTTCCGGCAGCGCCAAATCGGTATTGGTGATCAATCCTGAAATATGTTCAGGCCATTTGAACTGGCGGGACCGTGACAGCCACTTCATCTTTGGAGATGTTGCGACAGCCATATTGGTGGAAGCAAAAGACATCGCTCCGGCAGAGCATTGGGAAATTGTCGGGACCAAGCTCAAGACGCAGTTTTCGAATAATATCCGTAATAATTTCGGCTTCCTCAATCGAACCAGTCCTGAAACCCGGGATGACGCGGACAAGCTATTTGTCCAGGAAGGGCGCAAGGTCTTCAAGGAAGTGGTGCCGATGGTCGCCCAGATGATTGTGGATCAAGCAGAGCGGTTGGGTATCGAAAATACTGACCTTAGGCGCCTATGGTTGCATCAGGCCAATGCCGGGATGAACCGGTTGATCGCGCAGCGTGTGCTTGGTCATGAAGCCAATGATGATGAAAGTCCCACGGTGCTGGATACTTATGCGAATACGTCTTCGGCTGGGTCAATCATCGCGTTTCACAAGCATAGCGTGGACCTGTCAAACGGTGATATTGGACTTATCTGCTCATTTGGCGCAGGATATTCGGCGGGAACGGTTTTCGTTAGAAAAGTCGCATAAACGGGGAGAATATTATGACAATGACAGGACAATGCCTTTGCGGGTCGGTAAGCTATAGCGTTAGCGGAGAACCACAAATGACCGGCGTCTGTCATTGCAAAAACTGCCAGCGTCAGTCGGGTAGCGCCTATTCCGTATTATTTGGTGTAGCCAATGATCAGCTGAGCATTCAGGGCGATCTGACAACTTATGAAGATAGTAGCGAAACGGGCAATGTTGTGGAACGGCACTTCTGCGGCAAATGCGGCTCGCCGCTGCTGTCCACGCTGCCAACGCAGCCTGGCATGACCTTCGTCAAGGCGGGCACGCTGGATGATACCAGCCATCTCAATCCGCAAGTACATTTCTGGACCAAAAGTTCGCAGGACTGGGTGACCATTGACCCGAATGTGCCGCAAATGGAAGGCAATCCGGGTTAGGAACGGGCCATGACCAGCATAAGAGCCCGGCTGCTCGCCAAAGCCCTTCCGCTTACCGGTTTAAAAGCACTTTTCTCGGACGAAGCGAAGCTGAGAGCGAGTATTCCGAAAGCCCGTGCGAAGAAGGTTGCAGCGCCCGGCAAGGCGTTGCACCGCAAATTTGACGTCACGGAGACTGCCAAAGACGGATATCCCATATTCACACTGGCCCCAAAATCCGGGAGCCATCGTCGTATTTTATATATCCATGGCGGCGCTTATGTTCTGGATATCCAGCCGGGATACTGGACATTATTGGCAGAGATGGTGCAACGGACCGATGCCACCGTTGTGGCACCCTGCTATCCCTTGACGCCTGAGCATGACTGGAAAGAAAGCTATGACTGGATGATGCCAGTCTATGACGCGCTGGTCGACGAGGTGGGCGCCGACAATATAATCATCATGGGTGACAGCGCAGGCGCCGGCTTTGCACTTGGTCTGACGCAAATGCTACGGGATCAGGGCAAGGCAATGCCGCATAAAATGATTCTGCTGTCACCATGGCTCGATGTCAGCATGACCGATCCTATGCAGCCAGCACTGTCGAAAAAGGATCGCATATTAGGCATTGGTGGCCTTCGTGCAGCAGGCGAATGGTGGGCTGGAGCAAGTGGAGCCGTTGATACACCGCCGGTTAGTCCTCTATTTGGCAGCCTGGAAAACCTCCCACCAATTGCCGTGTTTACCGGCACCTTTGACCTGCTTTGGCCCGACGCAAGAAAATTGAAAGAGAAAGCGGAGGCCGCAGATCTGTCGCTTGATTATTTCGAGTTTCCAGCAATGCAACATGTCTGGATGCTGTTTCCCATTCCGGAAGGCAAGAAAGCCCGCAGGCAGATTGCGGATTTCATTAATGCTGATCTTGAGGCTGCGGCGGGGTGATCAGCAAACGCGCCCGATTGATCAATTTCATCCTACGCTTGCTAAAGGTGCAGCAGCGCTTGGCAGACTATGATACCGGTATGAAGTTTCTGGCAAGGGATCGGAAGAACGGTCCAGCCCGGCCCGGACGGTGGTTTAGAAAACATAGCAATATTCTCGAATATCAGATTGATAATCATAAAGTTTATGAGATCGAACCGAAGGAAGGTATGAGCAAGCGTCATATCTTTTATCTTCACGGTGGCGGCTATGCGTTCAACATCGTGTTCGTCCACTGGGGGATGATCAAGAAGCTGATCAGGGCGACCGGAGCCAGCGCGACCGTCCCGCTCTATCCGTTAGCACCAGAGCATGACTGGTCACAAAGCTATCCTGTCGTGATGCAGGCCTACGATCGGGCAGTAGCCAAATATGGGGCGGAAAATATAACCGTAATGGGTGACAGCGCAGGCGGCGGATATAGTCTCGGTCTGGCGCAGATGCTTCGTGATCAGGGTAAGCCAATGCCGAGCAAGATCATCCTGCTATCACCCTGGCTGGATGCAACTGCAAGCGATCCGTTGCAGCGAGAGCTGGAGAAGCACGATGTGTTGCTCTCGATACAGGGCGCTCAGACCGCCGGTCAATTTTGGGCTGGTGAAGGCAAAGATCCGGCAGTTTTTCCGGTTAGTCCGCTTTTCGCGGCCATCGATAAATTGCCGCCGCTTGCCATTTTCGCCGGTAGCCATGATCTGCTTTATGCCGATGCGCTAAGGCTGAAAGAAAAAGCGGATACACAAGGCTTTCCTATCGCACTTCATGTGGGAGAAGAGATGCAGCATGTCTGGATGCTGCTACCGATCAGGGAAGCGAAATTGGCACAAGCCCAGATCATATCATTCATAAAGGACTAGCAGATCTAAGCTTTCAACGCCCTGCCGCGCTCGACAACTGCTATCCGTCGCTCTTCGACTTCTTCGGCACTGACGCGATCGTTATAGGCATCAGTGATCTGCTTTTCCAAAGCCATGGCGTCTTTGAAATTGCGGTCATAGCCATCGAATATGAGTTTTTTGTAGGTCTTGAGAAAACCCGGGTCGATCGTCGCCATATCGGCCGCCAGTGCTCGTGCCGCAGGCATCAATTCATCCGGTGCATAGACGTGATTGATCAGGCCCCAACTGCAGGCTGTCTCGGCATCCAGAAACTGTCCTGTGAAGCTCAACTCACAGGCGCGGGACAAACCGATATAGCGCGACAGCTTTTGCGACAGGCCCCATCCCGGTATGATCCCGACCCTTGCATGGGTGTCGGCAAAGCGGGCATGGGTTGATCCGATCCGTACATCACAGGACAGCGCCAGTTCAAAACCACCGGTAATAGCGACGCCATTAATCGCACCGATAACCGGTATGTCGAGGCTTTCCAGCGCCCGGCAGGGATTGCTCGCCGGTTTCTGGTCGGTAGCAGCGCCAAGGCCTGATGATCCCAGTTCCTTGAGGTCAAGGCCCGCGGTAAAGGCGCGATCCCCAGCGCCTGTAACGATGATCGCGCGTATATCGGTATCGCGCCTAACATCTTCGCAGGCCTCAAAAAATTCACCGCGCAAGCTGTGGGATAAAGCATTCATGGCTTCTGGGCGGTTGAGCGTGATGGTCGCTATACCATCCGCCTTATCGAGCAGAACCAATGCCATTAATCATCGTCTCCCGCTTCATATTTCTCGGCAATTTGCGCACCTAGACCGGCGGTCATTTCAAACAGCTTTTCCGGATCACTTTGCCGCAATTGGGCCAGCATCAACTCGGGGCCTTCGGCAATGATCAGTTCCGGCACTTTATTGGCCACGGCTTCGAGTATCTGTCGGGCGCATTCGTCTGGCTCCATGCCGTTCTCTATCACAGCATCGGACTTATCACGCTTCGATCCATCTTTGGTCAGGGCGTTGCGTGATACGTTCGTGCGGATGGAGCCGGGCAAGATGTTGGTGACATGTATGTTGTGCCGAGTCTCGGTTTCGGCACGCAGCGCATCCATATAGCCGATTAACCCGTGTTTGGCGGCGCAATAAGCAGTGCGCAGTGGCACACCGATACGTCCGGCAACAGAACTGATCCCGACGACATGGCCGCCGCCCGCGCTGATCATATGCGGCAGCAAGAGTTGGGTCAGCCAGATTGGCGCCAGCAGATCGATGTTGACGATCTGATGATAAACATTGGGATCCGTATCCAGAGCCAAACTGCGTTGACTGATCCCGGCATTGTTAACCAGCACATCAACGCGGCCTTTCCAATTCTGGGCTTCGGCCACCTTGGCGGGAAGGGCATCATAATCGGTCGTCTCAAAAGGAAGCAGCAGCGTATCAGTCGAGATACCCGCTGCGACGGATTCCAAAGCTTCAACCCTGCGACCGGAGAGGATGATATGTGCGCCTTGTGCCGCAAAGGCTTTGGCCAGCGCTTCGCCGATTCCCGATGAGGCGCCAGTGATCCAGACTATCTTGTCGGTAAAGTCCATCGCTCAATTCCTTTGCTTGTCGATCTGTTCGATCGCCTTCGATTTTCGCCATCCGGCATAGCAGAGTGCCAGCATGATGATATTACCTAAAGCGTCAATCAATCCCATGCTGGTGAACACCGGGTCGTAAAAGGTGAAATAATAATTGAACCCGAAAAAGGGCAGCAGAGCGATACCGTATACCAGAAATGTCGTCGCGGTGAATCGGGCGAAAGCTGCGAATAGCCCCGCAAGCAAAGCCTGCGCACCAAAACAGGCCATCATGAACGGCAATATCCGCCCGCCGCTGCGATATTCGGGCAGAAACACGGTGTCGATGACATGCTGCGGAAACAGGGCAGCCCATCCGCCGAGTATGAAGAACACCAGTGCGATAAAATATTGGATGCGCTGGGGTGTCATTTGCTGGTTATGGGCTCCTAGGAGCCTTTCTTGATCGTCGGCGCATCGTCACCAAGGTCTTCAAACCAGGCTTCGACTTCGCCATTAAGCTTTATCAGCAATGGATTGCCTTTGCGGTCGACGGTCTTGCCGGCCTGTACCTTTACCCAGCCTTCGGACACGCAATATTCTTCGATATTATGTTTGCGTGCCCCGCGAAAATTGATGCCGATGCCACGTTCGAGAAGTTCGCCACCGTAAAACTTGCTCCGCGGATTGATCGCGAGACGATCCGGCGGTGTGTCCGTACCGGATTTGGCTTTTTCTTCCGGCTGGTCAGGCGTGTCGGTCATGGTTCTGTATCTCCAAAAAAAGGGTTGTGGCGCTTTGCCACAACCCTATCGAAAATCAAGTTATACAAGGTCTATCCCAAAGGGTCCCTCGTGATGCTCAGTTGAATACATCACCCACATTGTCGCTCATCTTCGGATCGTCGCCAAAGCGATTTTTGCCCTTGGTCCCGTCCAAGCACATGAACACGAGAACGATTAGACCGCCAACATAGGGAATAAATCCCAAAAGTACGAACCAGCCAGATTTGTCCTGATCATGAAAGCGGCGTACCTGCACCGCAAGCGAGGGGATGAAAATTGCGAGCGCGTAAAGGCCAAACAGAGCAATCATCAAAGTTCCGCCAGTGGACATGGAGCCAGCTGGATCTGGTGTGAAACTGCCCAAAACTCCACCGATTATCGCTAGTCCAACAATGATGATTACCTGCAGAAGGGCAAACATCCAATATTCTTTGCGACGAGAGCGCCCGCTAAAATCCGCATAGCGTTTCAGCGGCATCAACATCCATTCCATCATTATTCCCCTCTTCATTAATAATATCAGAAGCCTAAGCGGCCTATGGTGAAAATCAAGCGCCTATTTCACTCAGTAAACCCATATGGCCATCGATATCCTGCGGAAATACCGATAGCGGAGAAGAAACTAGCGTTCTGATGTCTGTGTAGATCCCTCCATGATCATAAAGGATAGCAGGACAGATCATCTGCCATCAGCACCGGCCCGCTATAGTCTTCTGAAATGGCCGCGTTGACCTCGTCTTGGACCATTAAAGCGCGCTGCATATGATGGGTTAGCAGCAAGGTTTGTGCGTTCAGCGCCGCTGCAGTTTCCCCTATGGATTTCGGATCACGGTGCAAGCCGCGTGGCTGACCATCAGCCATGGTGATCGCATTGTGCATCACCAACAAGTCGGGTTTCGTGTCCGATAATATCGTTACAAAATCTTCGCTTAAGAAACTCTGGTCTCCGGAAAGGACAACAGTCTTGTCCTTGGCGCGAATGACATAAGCCAGTGCCGGCACATCAAGATGATGAACTGAGATGGCATCGATTTTCAAACCATTCTCATTCCAGATGGTTTGCAGTCCGGTTTTGCCGACATCAATGTCCTTGGTTGTCAAACGGGTTAGGGCGTCATCGTCTTCCAGATAAGGATGCAGATAGCGCAAAGCGCCGCCTTCTTTGCCAATCAAAGAGCTAAGATAGGCGCTAGTCGATGGAAACTGATCATTTCCTGCCGGCCCGGCGATCATGAGGTCTGCTGATCGCTTCGCAAAAGCGCCGTTGTTTAGTAAAGCAGGAAGACCGCTGGCATGGTCGCCATGTAAATGGGTGAGCAGGATTGCATCATGATCATTAAAGTCGACCCCGGCCTCACCATAGCGTACAAAGGCACCGCTGCCTGCATCGATTAGCAATTTGGCTTTGCCATCAATCCATAAAACATTGCTGGCCCCAGCACGATAATCATCGGCAATCGGACCGCCGGAGCCGAGGACTTGCAAAGCGATAGGACTATCGCTGCAACTGTTGCTGTCGGTAGATTCTTTGGTTTCGATCGTTGGATCGGCCGAACACGATGCAAGTGTGATTAATGCTGCCAAAAGGCAACCCGCACCGAGGAGTGTTTTGATTGTTGTTGTCATGCCCTGATGATGATCCATCGCAGCGCATGATGCAACAATTGTTGCGCCTAAGCCGCTTCCGCCTTCCGTGCCGCTTTCTTGCGATCATTGGGATCGAGATGGCGTTTGCGCAGGCGGATGTTTTTTGGAGTGACTTCTACCAGTTCATCATTGTCGATATAGGCAATTGCCTGTTCCAGCGTCATGATCTTTGGCGGCGTGAGCCGCACGGCATCATCCTTTCCGGTTGAACGGAAGTTGGTTAGCTGTTTCGATTTCATCGGATTGACGTCGAGGTCGCCGGGTTTTGCATTTTCTCCGATGACCATGCCTTCATAAACTGGCGTCTGGCCGCCGATGAACAATATACCGCGCTCTTCGAGCGCATTCAGCGCGTATGACATAGCGTTGCCGGTGCCATTGGAAACCAGCACACCGACAGGACGGCCTTCGATCACGCCTTTATAAGGACCGTATTTTTCGAACAGACGGTTCATCAGGCCGGTGCCGCGTGTGTCGGAAAGAAATTCGCCATGATAGCCTATCAGGCCGCGTGAAGGTGCAGAGAAGGTCAGGCGGGTTTTGCCGCCGCCTGAAGGACGCTGTTCTGTCAGCTCGGCCTTGCGGCGCTGCATTTTTGAAACGACGGTGCTGCTATGTTCGTCATCAACGTCGATAACTACGGTCTCATAGGGTTCCTGACGCGCGCCATTTTCCTCGCGATACAGGACGCGCGGGCGGGAGATGGAAAGTTCAAAGCCTTCACGGCGCATGGTTTCAATGAGCACGCCAAGCTGCAATTCGCCGCGACCAGCGACTTCAAAGCTGTCTTTCTCATCACTTTCGGTGATTTTGATCGCAACGTTGGATTCCGCTTCGCGGAACAGGCGGTCGCGGATGATGCGGCTGGTTACCTTGTCGCCTTCGCGGCCAGCCATCGGGCTGTCATTAACAGCAAAGTTCATCGACAGGGTCGGCGGATCAATTGGTTGCGCAGCAATGGGTTCAGTGACGGAGGGATCGCAAATGGTATTGGCAACCGTCGCTTCGGTCAGACCTGCCAGTGAGATGATATCGCCAGCTTTCGCGCTTTCTACAGGAACGCGTTCCAGTCCGCGGAACGCCATGATCTTGGTTGCACGGCCGGTTTCAACTACGTTTCCGTCCATATCTATCGCGTGGATGGGAGCGTTTAGGTCGATCTTTCCGCTTTCCACTTTACCAGTCAGGATGCGGCCAACAAAGTTGTCGCGGTCGAGCAGGGTAACGAGAAATTTGAAATCGGCGTCCGGATTTACGTCCGGCTCTGGCACATGCTCGACAATCTTGTCGAACAGCGGCGAAAGGTCACCTTCGCGCACTTCTGGCGTGTCGCCGGCATAGCCGTTACGCCCGCTTGCAAAGAGCGATGGGAAATCAAGCTGCTCGTCATTGGCGTCAAGATTGACGAACAGGTCGAACACTTCATCGAGCACTTCTTCTGCACGGCCATCAGGGCGGTCAATCTTGTTAACGACGACAATGGGTTTCAGGCCAAGTGCCAGCGCTTTGCCAGTTACGAACTTCGTCTGAGGCATAGCGCCTTCGGCACTGTCGACCAGCAGAATAACGCCATCAACCATCGAAAGGATGCGCTCCACCTCGCCGCCAAAGTCGGCGTGACCCGGTGTATCGACAATGTTAATCCGCGTGCCTTTCCACTCGACACTGGTACATTTGGCGAGAATCGTAATTCCGCGCTCTTTCTCCAGATCGTTGCTGTCCATGGCACGTTCTTCGACGCGCTCATTGTCACGGAACGTGCCTGATTGGCGGAAAAGCTGGTCCACAAGGGTGGTTTTGCCGTGATCAACGTGCGCGATAATAGCGATATTGCGAAGAGACATATCAAATTCTGCCGTAAGAGAGGAAAGGGGGCTATTGCGCCACGCCTTATATTGCGTGCGCCCTTAACCTGTTTCGTGCTGCGCCGCAACATCAGAAACCGGGTTTGATGAAGTCTATCGCCGCAGTACGAAAATAACAGGTGTCATTTCACCATCGACATATTAAATATGCCCAGCTTCCATCCACTAAAAATACAGATGGTATATGAAGGCTCAGTCCGGAACATTTTCTAGTGTGACTTCACCGATAGTTACTATCGTAATGCCCATCTATAATGGCGAGAAATATCTCGAAGGAGCGATCAAATCTGTAATTGAGCAAGATTATTCGAGCTGGGAGCTGATTTGTGTCGATGATGCTTCCACAGATGGTTCAGCCGCTATTATCGCGCAACACGCCAAGGCTGATCCCCGTGTGCTGCATCGTACCAATGAACGAAATTTGGGTTTGCCGGCCACGCTTAACCGTGGTTTTGCAGAAGCTCGTGGGGATTTCCACAGCTGGACGAGTGACGACAATATCCTGCGCTCCAACATGATCGCGGCGCTGGTGGCAAAGATGGAGGACGAGCCGGGCCTGGACGTTATCTATGCAGGTTACAGTGTGATTGACGATGCCGAGAACATTCTCCGTTATGTTCCTCCGCCGCCAATCAAACAGCGCTGGTTTGGCAACCCCGTTGGCGCTGCTTTTTTGTACCGTCGTGAGGTTACAGAAAAGCTGGGAGGATATGACGAGCAGCTTTTCGGTGCCGAGGATTATGATTACTGGATGCGAGCTGCCCATCATTTTCAGATGGCGCCGGTAGACGTTGATCTTTACCTCTACCGCAGACATGAGCACAGTTTGACCGATCAAAGAAGCAAAGAAATTCGGCAATTGGTATCGAAAGTACTGCTAAGGGAACTAGACCATGTCGATGACAAAACCTTGCGTGCCAAGGCTTTGGTCCAGCGCATATTGTCCGACTGGTATTATTTTGATTTGAAATTGCTGGGAAGGGCTTTCGCAAGTCATCCTTCGACTGTGCTCAAAGCCTCGCCCAAACTGGCAGTGGATCTGGCGCGGGCCATCTGGCACCGCATTCGATCCTAGCCCAAACTTCCGGCCATATCCCGAACGCTTATTCTGTGGGCTTGCTTCAAATACCGCACTGGCGCATTGGCTTTGTGCAATGCAGACCATTAGACTGATTTTGATAGATAAATTTATCTGGTTGCTCGGGGGCTCCGTCCTTCTGGCGACCGTATTTCCCGTAACTGGGGATGCTGAACCTGTCGCCGCCTTTGCGGTTTCGGCGGGTATCTTCTGGATATTCCTGCTTCACGGAATCCGCCTGGACCGGCAGGAGGTCGTCGCTGGCTTTCGCAATTGGCGCCTGCAATCAGCCGTATTCGGGTTTGTTTTCGGCGCAATGGTACTGGCTGGTCTTACATTGTCCTGGGTTTTGGATGGTTACATCGCGCCGATGATAGCGGTTGGTTTTCTGTACCTTGGTTGTTTGCCGTCCACCATCCAATCTGCAGCAAGCTACACGGCCATTGCCAAAGGTAATGTGGGGGCATCTGTCGTTGCGGCGGCGACAGTTAATCTGTCATCGATCATTATCACACCGGTCTTTTTCGCGCTGCTGGCCAAATCTGTTGGCATCATTATCACAGGCGCTTCTTTCGTGAAAATCTTGACGATGCTGTTGCTGCCATTTGTCATTGGGCAGTTAATTCAGAGCTGGGCGCGTCCTTGGGCGGCGCGCCATGGCAATATTGTGGGATGGTCAGACAAGCTTGCCATCAGCTTGGCCGTATATGTTGCCTTCTCGGGTGCCGTCGCAGCGGGAATTTGGCAGCAAGTGCCCGGTGACCAGTTTCTGATCGTCGCTGCCGCAATTGCTGTGCTGCTGATCTTTGCATTTGGCGGGGCTTGGTTGCTGGGCGGAATTGCAGATTTTGTCATAAATGACCGCAAGGCCTTGCTATTCGGCGGGGCGCAAAAAAGCATAGCCGTGGGTGCGCCGCTGGCGGCCATATTATTCCCTGCCGAAGCCGCAGGTTTATTACTTATACCTCTGCTATTCTATCATCTGTCCAGCTTGGTATTGTCTGCGCCCTTAGCGGTCCGGCTATCTAAGCTCTGAAATTCGAAATTCTAGAGTTCACGTAAGGCTCGTGCCGGTTTTGCAGACAGGACCGGGATTGAACCCAAAAGGCCGATACCCAGTGTCATGACGGCGCCGAGGCCCAGAGTGACCATCACTACGCTCCAGTCCGGTTGCCACGTAAATTCGAAAATCTGCGTGATAACAAACCAACCGGCGAGCAGGCCCAGACCCAAGGCGACGGCAGAGAGCAGCAAGGCGAGCACCGCATATTCAATCGCCTGTGCGGACAATATCTGTGACCGCGTAGCGCCTAGTAGTTTCAGGATGACACTGTCATATACCCGCGACTGGCGAGAGGCCGCAATAGCACCGATCAGCACCGCGATGCCCGAGAAAATTGCTATCGAGGCTGCAGAGGCAATAGCGGTTGCCATCTGATCCAATATCGTACCGATCTGCGATGCGATTTCTTTCACCTTGACCATGGAAATTGACGGGAACTCGCGCGGCAATGATCCCAGCAGGCCGTCTTCCTTGGTTTCATCAAGTTGAATCGTGGCGGCTACATTATGCGGCGTATTGGCCAGCACATTGGGCGGGAAAACAAGCACATAGTTGAAACCAAAATTTTGCCAGTTAATCCTGCGCAACGAAGCAACGGTAGATTTTATTTCTACGCCCAGCAGGCTGACGGTCAGGCTGTCACCAACTTTCAATCCCAATGCAGTCGCCTGTTCCTCGTCAACTGATACCAGGGGTGGTCCATCATAATCGGCAGGCCACCATTCACCGGCGGCGATTTCACTGCCTTCCGGAAGCTCGCCGCTATAGGTCAAGCCGCGGTCTCCGCGCAGAACCCAAGCACCTTCCGGTATCTCATCCAGTTCCGCAACGACTTGTCCGCCATATTCGGTGATGATGCCGCGCAGTGTTGGAACGATATTGATTTCAGCTTCAGGTGCATCTGCGGTTACCTGATTCTTGAATTCATCGGCGCGTTCCACAGGTATATCGAGGACAAAGAAATTCGGTGCCTGTTGCGGAACACTGAACCTGATTTCGTTGGTCAAACTCGTCTGGATCGCAGCAAGTGTGGCAAAGAGTGTCAGGCCCAAACCCAAGGCAACAACAAGCTGTCCTGTCTGCGCGCCAGGCCGGTGAAGGTTTGTAAGGGCCAGTCTCAGTAGCGGTTGTTTGGGGCGCGGCGATTTGCTTGCGAGCCAGCGGATCAAGATACCAAGTAGGCTAAGCAGCAACAATATACCCAGCGCTGCGCCTATGAACGCGAGTGAGAAAATGGGTTCCCGTCCGGTCCCGACGGCCAGCGCGACGATCGCAGCGACTGCCAGCGTGACGGCGACCCAGGTTGGTTTGTCAATTTCCCGCCATGATCGACTTTCCCCCCGAAACAACCCAGCCGCCGGAATGAGCTTGGCCCGCGAGAGCGGGGGTAGGGCAAATATCACGGCGATTAGCAAGCCATAGGCGGCACTGACGATGAGAGGCAGTGGATAGAGCGCGAATTCGGGCCTGATTGGCAGGACATCGCCTGCGACCTGAATAATGGCTAGAGGCGCAATGGCTCCGACAAGCAATCCAGCGATTATTGCAACCAAAGCGACGGCCAGAATCTGGAACATGTAGATGCGAAACACCATTGCGCTGTCCGCGCCCAATATCTTGAGCGTCGCAATAGCGCTCTGTTTTCCGCGCAGGTAAGAGGCAACCCCATTACCGACGCCAATGCCAGCAATGACGAGCGATGCAAGGCCAACCAGCGTCAGAAATTGCCCCATGCGTTCGATAAAGCGCCTTGTGCTGGGAGCGCCGTTGTCACGGGTTTTTACCTCCCAAGCTGCGTTCTTATATTGTTTCTCCAGCTCATCTCCTAACTCCGCTGGGTCAACGGTCGCGGGCAGCTTTAGACGATATTTGCTCTGAAACAGACTACCGGGCTGTATCAGGTTGGTGGCGCGCAAGCCTTCCAGCGAGGTGATGGCTACAGGGCCCAGTGATAGACCTTCACTCAGCCGATCGGGCTCGTCACCGATGACTCCTGTAACCGTAAAAGCTGCTTCGCCAAATTCAATTTTATCGCCAAGCTCCAAAGATAACCGCTGTATCAAGGCGGGAGTAACGTAGATATCTGTGGGCCCGAGTGGAGGCGCGTTGGTGCCGTCCTCCAATATGAAATCGCCATAAAGAGGGTAGGGGGCATCGACACCTTTTAACTCTACCAGTTGCGTGTCGCTGCCATCTGGCAAGCGCGCCATGGCCTGCATGCGCAGGGTTTCGGATAGCTCACCGGTCTCTTTTAGAGTGTCCAATTCTGTTGCTGACGCTTCGCGCTGCGCGACCGATATTTCCAAATCGCCACCTAAAATGGCTTGTCCGCGATTGGCCAGTTCATCCGTGATCGCGCTCGTCAGACTGCCAATGGCTGCCAGTGTGGCGACACCCAGAAACAGACAAACGATTAGCAGGCGCAGGCCAACGAAGCGACCGCGTAAGTCACGCCGGGCAATGGTCCAGGCTTTGGAAAGGCTGGCACTCATGACTTGGCAGGCTTTTCGGCACTGTCTTTCTCGATCATACCGTCACGCAGTTCGATGATGCGGTCACAGCGCTTGGCGAGTTCCGGATCATGCGTAATCATCAACAATGTGGCGTTGCTGGCTTTCTGACGCTCGAACAAAAGCTCGATAATGATTTCACCAGTTGCTCCATCCAGATTGCCGGTTGGTTCATCGGCAAAAATAATGGAGGGGCGTGAAGCCATAGCGCGCGCAATTGCAACACGTTGTTGCTCGCCGCCCGATAACTGGGTGGGATAGTGGCCGAGCCGGTCGCCAAGCCCAACCGCCTCTAGTTCACTCGCCGCAATCGCAAAGGGATCTTCCTGACCATCAAGCTCCAGCGGCACTGCGACATTTTCTAGTGCGCTCATCGTGGGCAGCAAATGGAAGGCTTGCAAGACAATGCCCACCCGTCCGCGCCGTGCAATGGCAAGTTCATCCTCGTTCATTTTGCCAAAATCTGCTCCCGCGATATTCACTGTACCGCCAGTGGCGCGCTCAAGGCCTGACAAGATCGCCATTAGAGACGATTTTCCGGATCCGGATGGGCCCAGCAAGGCAACGGTGGTGCCGGAATCGATCGACAGATCAATCCCTTTCAAAATATTCACCCTTGCGTCGCCTTCTCCCAAAGAGAGGGTGACTTTTTGCGCGTCAATGGCAATATGAGGCTTGGTTTTAGCGGCGTCGCTGGTTGCGGCGGTTTTTTGTAACATGGTGGGAAGGTGTATCCGATGTTGAACAGGTTTATGACATATGGGTTTTGCTTTGCAATTCTTCAACTTCTGATTGCTTGTAGCCCAGCGGCGGAAGAAAACTCCGCACCAGTTGCGCAGCAGCAGGTGGTCAGCGACAGCTCTGAACCTCCCGCGGCGGAAGCAGAAACACTTATAGTGGCATTCGGTGACAGTCTCTATGCGGGCTATGGGTTGGCACCCGATGAAGGTTTTGCACCAGAGCTGCAAAAAGCTCTTAATGATGCTGGACAGGATGTGAAGGTTCACAATGCAGGTGTTTCAGGCGACACAACAGCGGCCGGCCTTCGGCGGATGGATTTTGTGCTCGATAGCTTGTCCAGAAAACCGGACCTGGTTTTGCTCGGCCTGGGCGGCAATGATTTGCTGCGCGGACTAAAACCTTCTGAAACACAGGCCAATATGGAAGCCATGGTCCAGAAGCTAGCTGACCGGGGCATCCCGGTGATGCTGACGGGTATGTTGGCCCCGCCCAATCTCGGCAAGGAGTTTAGCGATCAATTTAATGTGATATATCCTGCGCTTGCGAAAAAATATGAAGCCAGCCTCTATCCTTTTTTCATGGACGGCGTGGTCGGCAGGGCTGATCTGATCTTGCCAGACGGTATTCATCCGAATGCTGAAGGCATAGATGTGATTGTTGAGCGGATAGCGCCCGACGTTGAAAAGGCGCTGCAGGGATAATAGCCCACATCTCGGTCAAGCCGTTGGAAACACTGGAGGCACTAAGCGCAATTCCCCGTTAACTGTATTATTTTTATAATACAGCGTGGAAACGCTTGAAAAGTGGTGCATTTGCATCCATTTATGAGGGGAGCGCTGCACTAGAGACAGCTATATGGAGATTGAGCCAATGGCGACCGAGACGATTACCGCAACTGAAGACCTGACCCTGACACCGCCTGATCCGGTTGTTGCCGTTTCTCCGACGAAGGCCGCCGGGCTGGTGCCAGTTGGTGACGAAGTAAAGTCCAAGCTGGAAGAGAAGGTCGATAGCTTCATCGATGATCTGGTGGCCGAGGACGAAAATAGCCCGGAATTCGGCAAGAAAGTTGATCAGATAACCAACATGGGGCGCAAGGAGATCGCTGATGCAGCCGGCCAATCTAACCGCTTTCTGGATCGTCCCATCCGTACCATGGATGAAGAGTCTGGCATTGGTGCTGACCTGACGGAACTTCGCCGGACGGTCGAGGACCTGGACCCTGGCAAACGTGGTAATCTTCTGGCACCGCGCAAACTGTTCGGGATCATCCCGTTCGGTTCTAAGCTACGCAACTATTTTGATGGCTATAAGAGCGCGCAAGGTCATATCTCCTCTATTCTCTCTCGCTTGCAAGGTGGCAAAGACGAATTGCTGATGGACAATGCTGCTATTGATGTGGAGCGCAAAAATCTGTGGGCGGCCATGGGCCGGCTCGAGCAGATGATCCATGTTTCCAAAGTCATGGACCAGCGTTTGGAAGACAAAGCAGCCGAGTTGGACGCGACTGATCCCGCCAAAGCCAAAGCAATTCGCGAAAGTGCACTTTTCTATGTGCGTCAGCGGACTCAGGATTTGCTGACCCAAATGGCCGTCACGGTACAAGGTTATCTGGCGCTTGATCTGGTCAAGAAAAACAATGTCGAATTGGTCAAGGGTGTGGACCGCGCCAGTACCACGACTGTTAGTGCGTTGCGTACAGGTGTGACGGTTGCACAGGCGTTGACCAATCAGAAGCTGGTGCTGGACCAGATCACCTCGTTAAATACGACAACGGCCGGTATTATCGATAGCACAGGCGATATGCTGAAAAACCAGACGGCACAGATACACGAGCAAGCGGCATCCGCGACCATTCCGCTCGAGACACTGCAACGCGCTTTCCAGAATGTTTATGATACAATGGACAATATCGACACGTTCAAGATCAAGGCGCTGGAAAATATGAAAACCACCGTCAACAGCCTCTCAGGGGAAATTGAGAAGTCAAAGGGCTACATCGCCCGCGCCGAAGGTCAGGATAAAGCCGCCCTCGAGGCGCCGTCCGAGAACCCGTTGAGCGCGCTTGAGGAATAAGGCGCATGAGCGAGAGCAATCAGCAAATTTACGACAATGCCGCGAATTACTATCGCAGCTATAAATTTGCAGAATCCATTGGTGAGCGATCCAGAGGCCTGAAACGCGGTTATTTTCGCAAAAAACTGGCGCGAGCTGCGATGATCACGGCCGGGGTGCTGGTTGGGGCCAGTGTCGTCGGCGGAATATTGAACGGCATCGGTTTTTGGGGCGTGATGATTTCGGCTGGCCTGATTGCAGGTGGTATCTGGGCAGCGATGAAATTCCCCAAGATGAAAATCCCGACGCCAGACACTTTGGTGCAATCAGACTTAAAAACGCTGGCAGGGAAAACCGAGATATGGTTGGAAGCACAGCGACCGCTATTGCCCCCGCCAGCCGTGAAGATTGTCAACGATATCGGGACGCAGCTCGACATGCTGTCGCCGCAGCTGCAAAAGCTCGATGAAGCGGAACCGGCCGCTTATGAAGTGCGCAAGCTGATGGGGGAGCATCTGCCAGAGCTGATCTCAGGTTATCGCGCGATACCGGCGTCCATGCGAACGAAGAGCAATGATTCTGGGAAATCACCGGATGAACAGCTGGTCAGTGGTCTTTCGTTGATCGAAAAAGAAATTTCCGGTGTCACGCAACAGATAGCGAAGGGCGATATCGACAATCTGTCGATCCGCGGCCGCTATCTGGAATTGAAATATGACAAGACTGGGGAAGCGCAATAGCTGTTGTAAGACGTTCTGATCAGTTCTCGAGCTGCTATTGAAACGCTCGCAGCTTATTCAGCAAATGTTTCAGCACTGCGGGATGCAGTTCGTTTCTGAACTCGCACCCATAGTCCTGATAATCGTTCCACTTGATCATGGCGCTTAGCGTCTGGATTCCAGGCAGCCGGATATAAACCGGTTTCTTGGGGTCAAGGTCAGTGTAGCTCGTCATTCTGAAGCCTGAAACGGACAAGTCGGAGAGGGTCGTGCGAAACAACTGTGAATTCGCCTGCCTGATAAATATCTTGGCCTCAACAGCTTCCCGTGGATTTTTCCTGTGGCACGGCGGTGCGATTTGAAGATCATCGGTCGTTTGTAACTGAGGCATTGTCTTGTCCATATTGTTGGTCCTGAACAATTGAACGGTCATTCGGTGGGTTTTTGAAGAGGGGACGGCTAAAATATCGGGAGATGGGGCAGAAACGGAAATCAAAGGCTTTCCTGCATGCAATCACCCTGATACAGGCGATCCTATGGCATCCGATCCTTTCTCCATCTTCGACGCTTGGTATAACGAGGCTCGTGAAACCGAGCTGAATGACAGCAATGCGATGACCATCGCAACTGCCGATGCCAGCGGCCAACCAGCGGCGAGAATGGTGCTATTGAAGGGATATGATCGCGACGGCTTTATTTTCTATACCAATCAGGAAAGTCGGAAGGCCACGGATATTGCAGCCAACCCGAAAGCGGCGATTTTATTTCATTGGAAAAGCGTGCGCCGGCAAATCCGCATTGAAGGTAATCTATCAACTGTATCTGATCAGATTGCTGACGCCTATTTTGCGACGCGCAGTCGGGATTCGCAACTGGGTGCCTGGGCATCGGATCAATCGCGGCCGTTGGACAGCCGCGCGACTTTTGAAGCGCGCTATGAAGAGATGAAGGCCCGTTTTGATGGGCAGGACGTAACCCGTCCACCGCATTGGTCGGGCTATCGTCTTGTGCCTAGGCGATTTGAGTTCTGGCAGGACCGCGAGCATCGTCTGCACGAACGGCGGACCTTTATGCGGGCCAATGATGGTGACGAAAGCTGGATCGAAGGAATGCTTTACCCATGACCCGTGACACCCAAATATTGCCCTATTATCATGTCGATGCTTTTGCCGAGCGGCCCTTTACCGGCAATCAGGCGGCGGTGATGCCGCTGGAAAGCTGGCTCGATGACGAAGTGCTGCAAGCAATTGGTGAAGAGAATAATTTTGCGGAAACCGCATTTTACTTGCCCGATGTAACCGGCGAAGCGGATTATGAACTGCGCTGGTTCACGCCGACGGTAGAGATTGCACTATGCGGTCATGCGACGCTGGCCAGTGGGCATATCATCCTGTCGCAAAATCCGGACATGGATCAGGTCACCTTTCGGACCCGTAAAGCCGGAGTGCTGACCATGACCCGTGAAGGTGACGGCTATGCGTTGGAATTGCCTGCCTATCCACCATCAGCAAAAGCATTGCCTGACATTGTTGCTCTGGTTGGCGGGATGCCGATCGACACCCAGTTTCATGAAGGCCGGTACAATGTCATCCGCTACGAGACCGCAGATGAGGTTCTGGCGTTAAAACCGGACCTGAAGGCCTTGGCGGCTTTGGGAAACGAGCAATTTATCTGCACGGCTCCGGGCAAGGATACCGATGCGTTGAGCCGGGTCTTTGTGCCGGGTGGCGGGGTTGATGAAGATAGTGTCACCGGTTCGGCTCATGCCGTGCTGACACCTTATTGGGCAAAGCAACTGGGCCGGGACAGCTTTACCGCCTATCAGGCCAGTGGCCGGGGCGGTTATGTGCAATGCCGTCTGGATAGCGAAAAGGCCTGGCTGGGCGGAAAATGCGTGACCGTGGTCGAGGGCCAGTTTCGTTTATAATCTGTTCTATTTGCTGACTGGGAACAGCGATACGATCCGCCCGACCTGATCACTCATCGGCCGGTTTACATCATCCTGCGTTTTGCCAAGCCTGACAACCGTCAGTTTTTGTTCCGGTGACACGATGATTTGCTGACCCAGATGACCAAGCGCGCCGAATACCGTGTCGGGAGCCATATCGGGGAACAACACTTGGTTGCGGCCTTCCGGGCGTTTCTTGTTCAGCCAGATATGCCCTCCATAGGCCGGATCATTGGCAGAAGATGTCCGCATGAACTGGACCCAGCTGACGGGGAGATGCTGAGCCCCTTTGCGCGCGCCATTATTGCGAAGAAATTCACCGAATGTGGCATAGTCGCGGGCGCTGGCCTGAATGATGCTGCCACCCAGAAATGTTCCGTTGGCATCAAATTCGAAATAGGTACCGTCCATGCCCAGCGGTTCGAGCAGGCGCCCTCGAATGAAGCGCATTGCCGTGTTCCGGCGCACCTCGGGGTCGGTGCTCTTGGTCAATGTCCGTGTGATGATGTCGGCCAGGATCATGCTGGTCGCCGTGCTATATTCGAATTTCGCGCCGGGTTCCGCTTCCATCGGGCGCGCTTCGGCGTAGCCCGCTGCATCGGCTGCGCCGTCGAGAAACAGCATGCGGTTGGTATCGGCCTCGAACACGGTCGCGCCACCTTCTTCCGGCACTTCGGTATGATCAAGGCCTGATGACATATGGACCAATTGGCGCAGGGTTATGTCGCCGCGCGGATCACCGGGCCGCTGCCAGGCCGGGACCGGGGCAGGGTCATCAAGCACCAGTCGGCCGTCGGCAACCAGAAAGCCAATCAGCGCACCGGTAAAGGATTTCGCCATCGACCAGCTGATAAAGCGTGTATCCTCATCATAGCCTTCGCCATAGCGTTCAGCGATAATCTCTCCGCGGTGCATGATCAGCACAGCGCGGGTCTCGGCCATGGCGGGGTCTTCGAACAATGGAGAAATGGCCGCGTCTAGCCGTGCTTTGGGAATTGGGCTGGCATCGGCTATATAAGCAAGCTCTTCGGCGGTTTTGGGCGGCGGTGCGGCAGGCTCACTAGCGGCCCCGCAACCATAGAGTGCCAGGGCGAGGGTAGACAGAGTGGCGATTTTAATCTTGTGCATAAGCATGCGTTGCACCAATAGGTGCAGCTATGGCAACCGTAAATAACAATCCCGAAACCGTATCCCAGCCCAAAAGCCGCAAAGGCCGGGTAGCCATATATGTGCTTGCACTGTTCATCCTGATCCTGGCCGCGGTATTCGCCTATAACTATAGCTTTATCAAAGGGCAGTTGGGCATCGGAACTGCTTACGGGGCCCGCGTTGCCTGTTCTTGTCACTATGTGGGCGGGCGTGACCTGACGGACTGCAAGAAGGATTTTGAACCCGGTATGGAAGTAATCGGCCTGTCGCTGGATGACGAGAAGCGCCGCGTTACCGCATCGGTCCCGCTGCTGGCATCGGCCACAGCTGAGTTTCGTGAAGGTTGGGGCTGTGTGATCCTGACAGGAGCCGAAGCCGACTAAACTGCGGTTCAGGCCGTGGCAGCGGCCAACCATTGCTGGGAAACCGCACCGGTTTTCTCAATCCAGCCGCCACCGAGTACGCGATCTTTATGATAGAAGACGGCTGCCTGTCCCGGGGACACGCCATATTCGGGATTGTGGAAGCGCAGCGTATCGCCTTCCAGTCGGGCATGGGTAGGTTTAGCCATGGAGCGGACCTTCACCTGCATGGGTCCTTCAAAGTCGCCGCCAATCCAGTTGATATCACGTAAGGTCGCGGACGCGACTGCGAGCGCCTGTTTCGGCCCGACAAAGACCCGTTTGGTTTCCGGTTCGAGGCTAATGACATAAAGCGGCTCGGCCTGTCCGCCGATTTCCAGTCCCTTGCGTTGACCCACTGTATAGTGGATCAGACCCTTGTGTCGGCCCATGACAGTGCCATCGATGTGGACGATCTCGCCATCATCATCGGCTTCAGGGCGTAGTTTGCGCACGACTTTGGCGTAATCACCGTCGGGGACGAAGCAAATGTCCTGGCTATCCGGTTTGAAGGCGACGGCAAGGCCCATTTCCTTGGCAATCTCTCGCACTTCATCTTTAGGCATGTCGCCGAGCGGAAAGCGCAAATAGTCCAGCTGATCCTGTGTCGTAGCGAACAGAAAATAGCTCTGGTCCCGCGCAGGATCCATCGCGCGGTGCAGTTCGGAGCCATCTTTGCCCATCACTCGCCGGACATAATGGCCCGTGGCAAGGCAGTCAGCACCAAGCTCGCGCGACAGATTGAGCAGGTCGGTAAACTTGACTCCCATATTACACTGCACGCATGGGATAGGCGTCCGTCCAGCCATATATTCATCGGCGAAGACGTCCATCACCGATTCTTGAAAGCGGCTCGCATGATCAAAAACATAGTGAGCTATGCCTAGTTTCTCCGCCACCTGCCTGGCATCGCGAATATCCTGTCCAGCGCAGCAGCTGCCGGTGCGGCCAACCGCTTCGCCATGATCATAGAGCTGTAGAGTAATACCTATAGTCTCTGCGCCCGTCCGCGCAGCTAGAGCAGCGACAACGCTCGAATCGACACCGCCGGACATCGCAACCACGATGCGCTTGCCCGTCAGATCATCCCCGAGCTGAAATTGATTGTTGATTCGGTCTGCCATATCGCCACGTCCTTTAACGATGAACCGCACAGAGTGCCAGTATAGTGGAAATCCCCGGCCAAAAATCTGCGCTAAATCCCGCTATGGTTCATATTGGGACGAAAATGCGAATTGAAAGGAAGATTTGCTTAACCAGTCCTAAGACCCCGTGAACATCACCTTTACGGATGTTTATACCTTCGTCGCTAGAAGGGTGTTTATGGAAATGAACTTCCCTCACAAGAGTCTGGCAAAGACCAGTGCCGAACCGGATGCACCAGCAGGCAGCGCGCATGATGCGCTGATTGCGCATGCGATCGCGCGTCAGACTCTGTCTCCTTCCGCTCGTGCCTATATTGCGCGACGTGGCGGCGTTGCTGTGAAACCAGTGCACGGCAGCAGGGGATTGATGGAAGATCGGATCAAGTTTTTTGCAGGTGAGCTTCCACAAAGAAGCCCGTTCTCAAAAAGCGCACGCATATTTGAAAGAGGTCATTTCCGGCCAGATCTGTTGCGTGAAAAATCATCCGGAGATGAGACGCAAAAGCAAATATGAACGCGTTCTTTACCTTGGTGATTTAGTAGTTTGAAAAACTCTATGTCTAAAGATGTAAAAACATTTGGACGTAGAGTGGAAAGCCGCAAGGCGTATTTTGAGGGTAGTATGATCGAGAACCAAACAATTAAACCAGCACAAGTCGTCGGCCCATTGGGTGAGCCTTTGACTATAGCTGATTTGCCGGCCCCGGGCACGACCCGGTGGGTGGTCCGGCGCAAGGCGGAAGTCGTTGCGGCGGTAAATGGCGGTCTTTTAACGGTTGATGAGGTTTGCGACCGTTATAGCCTGTCGCTGGAAGAATTTGCTTCATGGCAGCGTGCCGTGGACCGGTCCGGCATGCCTGGTTTGCGTGTTACACGCATCCAGCATTATCGCGATCTTTATGAGCGCCAACAGAAATACTAGGTAGAGATATTAATCACGGCGTCGGTACAGTCCTCTGTAACGCCAATAGGATTAATCATAAAATTTAATGGGTGGAAGGCCTCGGAAAACTGATTCCGGGGCCTTTCCCATAGTATTTTCTGGTTTTGAGCAAGCATTTGTATAAGATCGCCTGATCGGGCCTGGATTTGGGTCAAAACAGATCAGGAGGGAAGTATGATCAATTTTATCATTGCACTGGTGATGGGCGGTATTATCGGTTGGCTGGCCAGCATAGTGATGGGCCGGGACGCCTCGATGGGGATATTTTGGAATGTCGTGGTAGGTTGTGTTGGCTCTATGTTGGGCGGATGGCTGTTCAGCTTCTTTACCGGAGGTACATCAAATCTGCGTGATGCTCCGTTTAGCCCCATGACTTTGCTGGTCGCCTTTGGCGGCGCTATCGTCTTGCTGGGCATCGTAAATTTGATCAAGCGTGGCCGTGTCCGCTAGCGATAAGATATTTTCTCATATAAAACAGAAGGCTGGCCCATTTGAGCCGGCCTTTTTTATTGATTAAAACTAGTGGATGTTGCGATTTGGCAACGTCTTAGCAATAGCGTTTAATTTAAGCGATTGTTCGGGCTTGTGGTCACTGGCTTATTGATATAATACACCAAATATAGAAATTTCCGTTTTCGCCTAGTTTTGGCGATTCTTTTTATATATTGCAGCGCAAAAACAAGATAAAGATCGGCTGACGAGTATTGAATATGAACTATGAATCGAAAATTGTCGGCGAAGACCTAGATGTCTCGACAGAGGATGATGTTGTTGATCGCGGCCGTCGTAATCGACGTTTGATGATCATTACAGCCGTGATCATAGCCCTGATAGTGGCTGTGGTGACTTATCAGCTCATGTCTGGCGGTGGTGGTGCCGTAGATGGAGCAGAAGACGGTCAGGCACCGGTTGTTACCGTGATTATTCCGGGTAAGCAGGATGTCGTTCGTACCATAAATGCGACTGGTACATTGGCGGCGCGGCGGGAGATTCCGGTTGGAGTCGTTGGCGAAGGCGGTCGTGTGACCAACGTATATGTTGATGCCGGTGACTGGGTGAAGCCTGGTCAAATCATGGCTAGCATTGATCGGTCCGTCCAAAACCAGCAGGCCGCACGGCTGGAAGCATCGGTTGCTTCGTCCCGCGCAGAATTGAACCTGGCTCAAGCTAATCTTGACCGGGCCGCGCGGTTGGTTGACCGGGGCTTTATCTCAAAGGCGGATATTGACCGGTTAACCGCAACGCGCGATTCCAACGCGGCTCAATTGCGCGTTGCGCAGGCACAGCTGGCAGAAACGAGGGCTCGCAACCGTTTTTTGAACATCGTTGCGCCAAAAGGCGGCCTTGTTCTGGAGCGTGATGTTGAAGTTGGCCAGACCGTTAGCCCGGGTAGCGGTATATTGTTCCGGGTTGCTCAAAATGGTGAAATGGAACTGCAGGCACGACTGAGCGAGAGTGATCTGGCCAGCGTCTCTGTTGGGGTGAGCACTGAGGTTGTTCCCGTTGGGACAAGTAAAGTACTGACCGGGCAAATCTGGCAAATTTCTCCGATGATTGATGCCCAATCAAGGCAGGGTGTTGCCAAAATCGCGTTGAGCTTTGACGAGGCGTTGCGCCCAGGCGGTTTCGCGAGCGCCAAGATACAGAGCGGTACGTCACAAGCTGCGGTTCTCCCAGAATCGGCTGTTCATGATGACGACAAAGGCAATTATGTCTATATCGTGGGCAAAGACAACAAGGTGGTGCGTCGCGGCATTGAGACGGCTGGAGTGAGTTCGGCCGGAGTTACAGTCGCTTCCGGACTTAACGGCGGTGAACGGGTCGTTCTGCGTGCTGGTGGTTTCTTGAATCCCGGCGAAACCGTTCGCGCCGTTGAAGAGGGTAAAGAGGGGTGATGCATGCCGTTACTCTCTTCGCTTTGCATAACTTGAAACTACGGACAGTAATAATATGAATTTCCGTAACATTTCTGCTTGGTCAATTCGTAATCCTGTGATTCCGATTGTGATTTTTGTCGGTATGATGCTTGCAGGTTTGGTCAGTTTCCAGCTGATCGATGTCCAGAATGACCCCGATATTGAGTTTCCGGTCGTGATTGTGTCAATCTCACAACCCGGTGCTGCACCGACAGAAATTGAAACACAGATAACCCAGCGCGTTGAAGCCGCCGTGCAGGGACTGGACGGTGTTGATAGCATCAGTTCGACTACCCGTGAGGGACGCAGTCAAACCGTTATTCAGTTCGATATAGGCGAAAGTATCGACCAAGCGGTCAATGATGTTAAAAACGCAGTCGATCAGGAGCGTGGTAACTTACCAGACGGCATTCTCGAACCACTGGTGACAAAAGAGTCCACTTCCGGAAATCCGATAGCATATTTTGCGGTGAGCGCCGAAGATATGACGATGGAGCAACTGAGTTGGTTTGTTGACGACACAGTTGCCAAAACCCTTTTGACGATTAACGGCATTGGCACAGTCGAGCGCGGGGGCGGCGTTGATCGCGAAATTCGCGTTGTCCTGATTCCCGAAAGGATTCAGGCACTTGGGGTAACAGCTGCACAGATCAACAGATCGTTGCGTCAGTTGAACCTGAACGCAGCGGGTGGCCAAACTGAAATAGCCGGGTCGCGCCAGTCGGTTCGCGTTCTCGGCAACGCAAAAACAGCTTTTGATCTGTCGCAGACCCAGATAGCCACTGGCGATGGTCGATCCGTTAAACTGTCGGATATTGCCAATGTTTCAGACGGGTTCAGCGAATTGAGCAGAATAGCACGTGTCAAAGGTAAGCAGGTTGTCACTTTCAGCCTGTCACGGGCAAAAGGAGCTTCCGATGTCACGGTCTATGACGATGCCGTCAAAAAAATGGAGCAGATTGCTGAAGAAAACCCCGGTGTTTCCTTTACCCAATTGTTCACCAGCGTAGGATTTACCAAGGCGCAATATAGAAGCTCAATGGCCGCGATGATTGAGGGAGCGGTGCTCGCCATTATTGTGGTCTTTTTGTTCCTGCGAGATTGGCGCGCAACTTTCATTTCCGCCATTGCCATCCCGCTTTCAGCGATCCCCACATTCTGGTTCCTGGACATGATTGGGTTTAGTCTGAACCAAATGAGTTTGATGGCATTGGGGCTGGTGGCCGGCGTCCTGGTCGATGACGCGATCGTCGAGATCGAGAATATCGTGCGGCATATGCGAATGGGCAAATCCGCCTATCAGGCATCGATTGACGCCGCCGATGAAATTGGTTTGGCCGTTGTCGCAACCACTTTTTCGATTGTTGCCGTATTTTTACCGGTCGCTTTGATGCCGGGCATAGCTGGTCAATATTTCAAGGTTTTTGGCTTCACTGTTGTGATTGCGGTTTTGATGAGTCTGGCGGTTGCCCGGATGATTACGCCAATGATCGCGGCCTATTTCCTGAAAGCCAAAGGAGAATCGGATCACGCCAGCGGACCGTGGATCGAGCAATATGTTGATATATTGACCTGGACCCTGGGTCGGGGGCGCTCAACAGAAATAAAGGCTCGTGGCGGTTTGTGGAACAGAATCTACGCCAAGTTTTTCGATCACCGCGTTATAATCATGGGGCTTGGCGTGCTGACATTCGCTATCACCATCCTGATGTTCATCATCACCCCCAAGGAGTTTTTCCCGACCGGCAATGAGGATTTCAGCCGGGTCAATATTGAGATGGTTCCGGGTACAACACTCGAGCAAACCGCCAGCGTGTCTGCCAGCGTGGCTGAAATTATTGATGCGCAGCCAGAAACCCAAACGGCACTCGAAAGTATCCGGGAAGGGAACGGACGGATATTTATCACACTGAAGGCGGACCGAGAGCGCAAGAGCTCCGAATATGAAGAGCAGTTGACGCCGCAACTTCAGGCCATTCCAGATGCTCGCGTTTCCTTTCTGAACAATAATGGCCCGGGCGGCGGCGGAACCGGCCGCGATTTTTCAATCATGTTGTCGGGTTCCGATCCGGCATTGCTGGAAGAAACAGCGGCTACTCTGGTGGAACAGATGAAAGGCCTGAAAACAGTAGTTGGTCCGCGCGTCAACGCCGATCTGCAGCGGCCGGAAATATTGATCACGCCGCGTTCTGACCTGGCTTCACAATTGGGTGTTTCGACATCGGCGCTCAGCGAGACCATTCGTATTGCGACTCTGGGTGAGATCGACCAGAATAGTGCAAAATTCTCGCTGTCGGACAGGCAGGTTCCTATTCGCGTGGTGCTGCCGCGTAAATCACGCAGAGACTATTCAACCATTGAAAACCTGCCAGTACCGATCGCTGGTGGCGGATCAGTTCCGCTGAGCCGTGTGGCTGACATCAGCTTTGGTTCCGGCCCGACGACCATTCAACGCTATAAGCAGAAACGCCGTATTTTCGTGGGTGCTGACCTGGCGCCGGGTGTCGTGAAAGGGACAGCGCAGGCGCAAATTGACAAGCTTCCCATCATGCAGAATCTGCCCACAGGTGTGTCCAACGCACCATTTGGCGCTGATGAGTGGCAAGAGGAAATGCAAAGAAACTTTGGTATAGCGCTAGCGGCGGGAACGCTGTTGGTCTTTGCCGTTCTGGTGTTGCTCTATGGGCGCGTCATGTCACCACTGGTCAATATGGGCTCATTGCTTCTGGCACCGTTGGGTGGTTTGATTGCGTTAGTCATGGTCGGGCAAGCCCTGTCTTTACCGGTATTCATCGGCATATTGCTGTTGTTTGGTATTGTCGCCAAAAACTCGATCCTTCTTGTCGATTTTGCTCTCGAACAAATAGAAGCGGGCGTACGCAAACGTGAAGCCATTATTGAAGCCGGTCGAAAGCGGGCGCAACCAATCGTTATGACTACCGTGGCAATGACCGCGGGTATGATCCCGACTGCAATCGCTTTGGACGGCGATTCGTCCTGGCGTGCACCGATGGGGACTGTTGTAATCGGCGGGCTGATCCTATCGACCGTGTTGACGTTGTTGATCGTACCAGCTGGCTTTAGTTTGGCGAGCGGTATTGAAAAACGGCTGGGCGGGCTTTTCCGTAAACATTTGCTGGTTGGTGACGATGATGGCCCGGCGAAATCCTCTGAGGCAGAGGTTCAGCCAGCCGAGTGAAGCCGCTTTCTTCTAAATTGGCGCCCACGTCGAATAGCAATCCGGTTTCTGGTCCATCCACAATCCTAGCGGATATGAACAATGGTGGCCGCGATATGAAGATTATCGCGACCGGTTTGCTGGTTTTGATGGCGGTGATCTATTTCACGTCCAAAACCTATGAGGAGGTACATCCTGCGCTCGGCTTCGTTCGCGCTTTTTCGGAAGCGGCGATGATCGGCGGCATAGCCGACTGGTTTGCCGTGACCGCCCTGTTTCGTCACCCGATGGGGCTACCGATCCCGCATACGGCGATCATCCCGCGTAACAAGGATCGGATTGGCGATACGTTAGCGAACTTCCTCAAGAAAAATTTTCTGATTTCCCGCATCGTCGCACAGCGGATGCACGGCGTTGATCTGGCCGGCGGTGTCGGACGGTTCCTGAAATCGCCGAGCGGCGGGCAGGGGCGGTTGCGCATGGGGGCATCAAGGTTGATCGGCGATATCATCGGCTCGCTTGACCAGGATAGGCTGGGCAGCATGTTCAAAGGCGCCGTGAAAACACAGGCAAAAGAACTCGATCTGGCGACCCCGATGGGGCAAATCCTGGAATCGGTAATGGCCGAAAACCGCCACGGGCCGCTGATCGATTCAACGATCAAGTGGGCTTATCGAACGCTTGACGCCAACGAATATGTCATTCGCGCGATTGTCCATGATCGCGCCAATACGGTAATGCGCTGGACCGGCCTGGATGACCGGTTGGCTAACGAGGTGGTGGACGGGCTTTATAAACTACTCGCCGATATGGCATCTGATCCGCAGCACCCGGTGCGCGCGAAGACCGAAGAAAGTATGGCGCAACTGGCGCAGGAGCTGAAGAACGATCCTGAATTGCGGCAACGGGTGAATGAGTGGAAGCTGGAGATGATCGAAAACCCGGCGATTGCCAGTTGGATCGACGGCATGTGGGAAACCGGGCGTGAGGCTTTGCTGAAAGCATCGCGTGACCCAGAAGCGGCGATGGCTGGTCACTTTGGTGACGCGCTGATGCAACTGGGAAGCAGCTTGCAGAAAGATCCGTTGCTCAACCGTCAGTTGAACCGTTTTGCACGCCGTGCGGTGGTCGGCGTAGTCGCCAGTTACGGCGACAATATCGTCAAACTCGTATCAGAGACCATTCGCGGGTGGGACGCACAGACTATCACCGATCGGGTCGAAAATGCGGTCGGCCGGGATTTGCAATATATCCGCGTTAATGGAACGCTGGTGGGCGGGCTGGTCGGTACGCTGCTCCATCTCCTGGGCTATTGGATATAGGCCCGTATCAGGCTGTTCTATATCATCTAGCGACTGAGCAATATCCTCGCCTGTCCGGCAATTTGGGCCAGCATCGCGATGGACGGTCTGGGCGACAATTGAGCACGATCAATAATCTGTCGGAACTGCGATACTCGCTGCGCATTTTTGTCGGTCCAGCTTTCCAAAAACTGATCCATATCCTTGCTGCGTGCCCTTTTCAGGAAATCCAGCCGCATTTGCTGAAAATCGCGAGCCAATCCCGCGACCAGCAGACGATCCCACGGATCGGATGGATTAATCCGGGTTGCTGTCATCTGTGCCCAGTCCAACCCCAAAAGGCTGCCCAGTTTGGTGAAAGCCGCAGCAACTTTGACGGCATTAATTTCGCGTGTTTTGGCGAGAAATGCGATGCCAGCGGCGCCATCATTTTTGTAGATGTTCGCGATTTTGTGAGCAATTTCCTTGGTCGCGCCAGCTTCTACCAACAACTTGGTCTGTTTCGCCGCCTCTGCCTGTCCCTCAGCTGTTATCAGGCTGTCCACTTTGTCATCCAGTAGGGCGATCCCGCGCGAGAGCATTTTTACGGCATCGTCAATGGGGCCGTCGGCCAATCCGATACGCATCAGATCCGCCATGTGTGAGCGCAATACATAGGCAAATCGGTCGAAAAGTATCAGGCGTATGCTTTCGCCAATTTTTGCCTGTTCAAGAGATGCCCAAAGCTTGTCAGCCTGAAACAGGCGTTCCGCCATTACAAAAGCCGCAGCTACTTCACCAAGCGAGGAGCCTTCTTCCTCTGCCAGTTCAAACGGGTCAATCAGGCCGAGCCGGTTGATCATCCGGTTGGCTAATTTTGTTGCGATGATTTCCTTGCGCAACTGATGATTGAGGATCGCAGCTTTGTGCTTTTTCTGCATCGCAGCAGGAAAAGCGTTTAACAGCTCGCTATCCAGCGCTGGATCGTCACTTAAGTCACTACTCTCGATTGCGTCTTGCAAGGCAAGTTTTGCGGTCGAGATAAGCACGGCAAGCTCGGGGCGATATAATCCGCGATCTTCCTGTCCGCGGCGGATCAGGTCTTCATTGCCCGCAAGGCCTTCTACCGCGCGATCGAGCCTTCCCTGCTCCTCGAAATATTCTATCAGGCGAATATAAGATGGCAGTGTCTTCTTACCGCCCATTTCGGCAATGGACAGTCCAAGGGCCTGCAATCGATTATCTTCCAGGACCAATGCGCCAACGTCATCTGTCATCGCTTCCAAGAGTTTGTTTCGCGCTGCCGGCTTGAGTTTGCCATTCGCCATCGCAGCATTCAGTGCAATTTTGATATTCACTTCATTATCGGAACAATCGACACCTGCGCTATTATCAATGAAATCGGTGTTGATCCGTCCGCCATAGCCCGCAAAATCAATCCGCCCGGCTTGCGTGATACCAAGATTGGCTCCTTCGCCGATCACTTTTACTCGCAATTGCTTGGCATTGACGCGGATATTATCGTTGGAGGGGTCACCAACCTCGACATGATTTTCGCTGGATGCCTTGATGTAAGTACCGATGCCGCCAAACCATAAAAGGTCTGCCTTGCTGGTCAGGATGGCGGATATCAAACGTGACGGTGTTACTTCCTTTTCACCGACAAGGCCTACCAGTGCGGTGATGTCCTTGTTAATTTTCAGGGTCTTGGATTGGCGTGAGAAAACTGCACCGCCCTTTGAGATCAGGTTCTTGTCATAGTCTTCCCAGCTGGAACGGGGCAGGTCAAACAGGCGCTTGCGCTCCTTCCAGCTTTTTGCCGGATCCGGATCAGGGTCGATAAAGATATGACGATGATCGAAAGCGGCAACCACGCGCAGTGTTTTTGACAATAGCATGCCATTGCCAAACACATCGCCAGACATGTCGCCGACACCAACAACTGATATCGAGTCTTTTTGGACATCAACGCCCATTTCCAAGAAGTGGCGTTGAACAGATACCCAGGCACCGCGCGCCGTAATGCCCATGGCTTTGTGATCATAGCCGTTGCTGCCGCCGCTAGCGAAGGCGTCGCCCAGCCAGAAGTTATTCTCGATGGCGATACCATTGGCAATGTCAGAGAAGCTGGCCGTACCCTTATCGGCTGCGACAACGAAATAGGGGTCATTATCGTCGAGACGAACAACTTCTTCCGGCGGCACTACTTCGCCATCTTCGATATTGTCGGTGATCGACAGAAGCGCGCTGATGAATATTTTGTATGAGGCGATACCTTCGGCAATAAATGCATCGCGGTCATCACCCGATGGCAGCAGCTTTGCATAGAAGCCGCCTTTGGCACCCGTTGGTACAATGACAGCGTTCTTAACGCGCTGTGCCTTCATTAGACCCAGAATCTCGGTGCGGAAATCATCGCGTCGGTCGGACCAGCGCAGGCCGCCTCTTGCAACGGGTCCGGCACGCAAATGTATGCCTTCGACCCGCGGACTGTAGACAAACACCTCGCGCCAGGGCTTTGGATCCGGAAGTTCGGGAATTTTGGCGCTCTCTATCTTGAAGGCCAGAGCATCGCTGCCTTGCAGTGCGAAGGCATTGGTGCGCAGGATTGACTCGATAACCGCGCGAAACAGGCGCAAGATGCGATCATCGTCGATGCCGTGGACTTTTAGCAGGCCGCTTTCGATCGCCTTAATCGCGTCGGCTGCCGCTTTTTCCCTGTCACCTTCGAAATCCGGATCGTGCAAGGCTGTAAACAACTCTACCATCGTTTCGGTGACATGGCTTGCTTCTGCAAGCGCTTCCACGACGGTCGCAATCCCATAGCTGAGGCCGGTTTGGCGCAAATAGCGGAACCAGGCCCTGATCCAGACTGTAGACCGGGCGCTGATCCCAGCAGCGGTGATCAGCTGGTTAAAATTGTCATTCTCCGCGGCCCCTTCGAGAACATCCGTAATCGCATCCTGCAGCTCGGCGGCTCGCGCGATCAGGTCATCGCGGGTATCCGGGTTGCGCAATGCCAACTGAAAATCATGAATGTAACCAAGCCGCCCTTCATCCAGCGGCGTCGGCATTTCCTCCAGAACGGAAAAACCAAAATTTTCGAGCGTAGGTACGGCATTTGACAAGGGCAGCACGCCGCCCAGATGATAGACTTTTAGGCGCAGTATATGATCTGCATCGCCGTCAAGACGATAGAGGCGTGCCGATTTTTGGCCCCCGCGCTCCAGTTGAAAGAGTCGCATGATATCGCGGGAAGCTTCTTCAGCGCCATAGGTGGACTGATAAGTGCCAGGAAAGCAATCAGCATAACGTTGCGCCAAAACAGCGGCACGATTCTCAGGAACAAACTCGCCGAGGTGGCTTTCCACTTCGGGACGCCAACCACGGATCATATTTTCCAGCTTTTTATCGAGCGCATCTGGATCCGGTATTTTGCTGTCCGCGCCCATATCGAGAATGTAGCGGAGTGATGAAATTCCTCCTTCGTCCAGAGTATTGGACCAGCTCAAAATCTTGGCACCGGTGGCTTCGGTGAGCAGAGATTGAATATTCTCACGGCGCGTAGTGGATAGCTGCTCACGCGGCAGCCAGATAAATGCAAAAAGATGGCGATTGAGCGGTGACATCACGCTGTGCAATTTTGGCCGCGGGCGATCAATCAGCGACATCGAAATCAGTGCGAGCTTCTCAAGATATTCCTGCTTGAATGTTATGAGAATGTCGTGGGGCAGGGCAGTAAGCGTATGGGTTAGGGCTTTGCCCGCATGGCCAGAGGCGGAAAACTCAAATTTGTCGAACAATTGCGTCATCTGAGTCCGTAGCAATGGCACTGTCTCGGGCGGAGCAGCCAAGGCGGCGCTAGTCCACAGACCGGCTGTTAGGGAAAGGCCAACCAGCTTGTTATTTTCAAGTACGGGCACGATGATGATATCCATCAAAACATGCCGATGAACCGAAGATACCTGATTGGATTTGATAATCAGGGGGCCTTCACCGCCCGCCTTGAACCAGTCGAAAGCTCGCTTCTGGCTCTCAAAAGAGAGCGCAGGTTTATCTCGCATTCGTGATATGCCCAGCTTGTGCGTCCGCTTTCCCTTTTGATTAATCTGCTCATGCCCCAGCAGTGTGAGGTTACGGTCGAGAAACCAGTGTAACAGCGCACGACCTTCACCTTCGTCAAGGATGTCCGCGTCCGATTCCAATGCTGCCTGCAATTCAAGCCAATCTCCAACAGCGGCGGCCACATCCTTGAGGTTCTTTTGCAGCGATTTTTCCAGCGCGCGGCGGATTTTTGCGTCGGTGCGTTCAAGTTCAATATAGATTATTGATTCGCGTCTGGCGTCACCCTCTGGATTGCTATGAATGGCGGAGAGTTTACCTTGGTCGTCCCTTTTGACACCAATTACCGGGTGGATGAGTCTCTGGATATTCAAACCGAATCCGGCAATTGTCGCGCATACTGAGTCGACCAGAAACGGCATGTCGTCATTGACGATGGCAAGTCTTAAATGCCGCCTACCGTTGGCACTGATGACACTCTCCAGCTGCAATTTCGCGTCGGAACTGTTTCGGTAGAGACCGCCGGTCAAAACAAAGTGAACAGCTTCCTTGCAGGCTTTATTGTCAAAACCGATATTTTCGCCCGGCAATGCGCTTTCCTTGAAAGCGGCGATCAGTTTTTTTTCGAGTGTCTTGTCGGCCGTTGAGGTGGTCGTTTTCGCTGCTTTTGCATCGCGGCTACCGGTCATGGTTCCCCCAAATATCAGTACGGATAAAGACTCCGTCGATTTGCGGGGCTTATGCGCCCAATATTGGCGTTGCTCAAGAGTGTATGGAACCTAATCTGGAAGCCAGCAGGCAATTACCGGAGAAGCGTGATATATCGGTTACATATGAAACCAGTGCTTGCTGGTTCTTTACTGAGCCGGTGTTATCAAATGCTGGTGTGCTTGAGAGCCTTGTCGGTCAGTTTTTGATCACCCAGAACTGGTCCGACAATAGACAACTGCCCACTGTCATCCCGCCGTGCAACCAGCACAACAAATTCTTCATCACCGGTATCAATGTCGGCAAGCTTGCGACTTGGCGCGTTGCGCAGTCGTTCGAGGATATCATCATTCTGGACGATGATATCAGATGTCTTTTTCTTGGGATTGCGCGCATCTCTCTCAGCATAGACGATGGCTTTCAGGCCGCCGTCATGATTTTCCAGATAGTCGGCAAAACTTCCTTTCTCGATGCCTGCCTGCTTCGCATAGCGTAAGGCAGCGGCATATTCCGTCAGCCGGGTTTTGTCATAATGCGCGCCAAAAACCAACTTCACAATTGGGGTCATCGGCGCACGTTCCTGGGCTTTTAACCCAGAGTCTTCAAGCAGGATGGCATATTCATCCGGATGCGCTTCGGTCATGATGTAAAAATCATAGGCCTGGCCAATGGCGTTATAAAGTGCTGCGCGGCTGCGTTGCTCGCTATGTGCCGCATTGTCTGCACTGCTCCGTGCCGCAACCAACCAGTCGGCGAGACTGGAATCTTCGCTCGGTTGGTCGCTAATATCTTCCAGATCGATATGATCGCCGCCGACAAGTGCTGCAGTGGCAGCGGCTGCATCTTCGGCCGTCAGCTCCAACTGGCTGGATGCCGGAGCATCGGCCCAGATGGGGCCTGTTTCGGTTTTTTCCGGAGCGGACCGCATCGCTTCTGCAACCTGGTCCTCGAGTTCCTGCGCATAGTCATCCGCGACAACTTCTTTCCAGTTGATGACGCCGTAAATGAAATCGATTGTATCGTCATCGGTGGAGAAGGGCAGTAATATACCGCGATACATGATCGTAATGCCGCGTTGATTTACAAACTCGGCTTCAAAACCAATTGGTGCCTGGTTAGCGATAATCTGAAGATAGTGATCGGTGATCCGTGACAGGAGCGAGCGTGCCGGCACCTGATCGATCGAGGTAATGCTGTCGTCCAGTTCGCATTCTTTACGCAGGGATTTGCCGAGAAACTGGATTGAGGGATTCTCAACGCCATTCGTAAAGTCGAGCAGAACGCTGTTAGGCCCAAAATCATCATCGGATTCAGGATCGAGATCTTCAACACTTGGAAATTGACGCTCACCCAGCAGTCCGGCCCAGAAATTATAGGCTCGCACGTGCATGCGCCGCTCATCCTGACCAATTGCAGGCGGCGCGTCGTTGGTCACATCCTCATCTTCATAGGCGATGTAATCGGCGTCAAGGCCTGCACCTAAACCGCCATTTTCATCGGAATTACGAAGATTTTCCATGCCTGATCCCACTAAATCTATTTGTTTCAAAACCGTTTTGCAGCAGCCATGGTAAATATTCGGTAAACTTTTGAAGATTTCTTGCGTCAGGGCCGCTGAAAATCTGGCAATAGTGTTGCGAATCCACGGTCAGGCTTGTCACAGGGCAAACCGGCTGTTAAAGGCGCCTCCGTCAGCCGGTCGAGATGGATAAACCCCACCTGACCGATTGAGCGCCGCTTTAGCTCAGGTGGTAGAGCACATCATTCGTAATGATGGGGTCAGAGGTTCGAGTCCTCTAAGCGGCACCACCCATTCCACTGGTTTTTTGAGTTCTTCTGCGGGCAGGAGGTGCTATTTTTGCCTCTTTACTACAGTCGGTCAAAGGCCTTCCTCAGTTAAGGTGTTTGCCGAGATTTCTAGTTCCGCTTGCAAAAATGCCTAATTTACATCCGAAATGGATGTAAATCTTTCGATGCATAAAAAGAAACCAAGTAAATCTAGGTGGTTAAACGTTGGCGATTAGTTTTTCTGGCGAATCTTAACAATCACTGTTACTAGCCTGCGCCTTAAGTATAGCGGGGGCGCGTAAGATATGTCTGTCGGGGAAGACGACCAGACCATAGATCAACCCATCGAGCAAATCGGACCGATTGATCCGGCGCTTGCATGTTTTGTACTACTGGCCAAATTTCTCGGACTGCCAGCTGATCCGCAGCAAATCCATCATGACCGCGGTAAGGGTGATGAGCCTTACACGCTGGAACATTTGTCGCGTATTGGTAAGAAGCTTGGCCTGATTGCACGTCTTCGGAACGCGTCACACCAAGAACTGTCCAAAATTCCGCTGCCCGCAATTGTAAGGACAAATGGCGATAGCGCATTCATTTTACTCAAGATTGAAGAAGATATTGATAGTCCGCGCTATCTGATCCAGCGCGGCGATGCTGAACGTCCCGAAGTCTTGTCTGCTGAAGCATTTGAGGACGCGTATCCGGGGCGTTTGCTGTTGTTGACTTCACGAGAAAAGGTCGCAGGTGACAAACGCCCTTTTGATATTGGTTGGTTTATTCCCGCCTTGGTCAAATATCGCCGGGCTTTGCGCGATGTCTTGATTGGCAGCTTTTTTCTGCAACTTATGGGCTTGGCCTCTCCGATATTCTTTCAACTCGTGATCGACAAGGTGCTGGTCCACCAGTCACTCACCACATTGGAAGTACTTGCCTTCGGGCTTGCGGTAGTACTGATCTGGGAGACATTTCTATCGGCTCTCAGAAACTGGCTCTTTGCGCATACGACCAACCGGGTTGATGCAGAGCTGTCCTCCAATATGTTCCGGCATCTCGTCAATTTGCCAGTAAGCTATTTCGAGGCACGACGCGTTGGCGACAGTGTAGCGCGTGTGCGTGAACTGGAAACGATACGCGAGTTTCTGACCAGCAATGCTGTGACAGTGGTGATCGACTTGTTCTTCACCATCGTCTTCTTTGTGGTAATGTATATCTATTCACCGCTGCTGACACTGATTGTTGCGCTAACTATCCCCATCTATATCGCGATCTCGCTATTTATCACCCCGCCGCTCCGCGCACGGCTAGACGAGAAGTTTCGCCGCGGTGCCGAGAATCAGGCCTTTCTGGTTGAGACAGTTACGGGCATTGGCACGCTCAAATCGATGGCCGTCGAACCGCAGATGCGGGACAAATGGGAAAAGCTTTTCTCCGGCTATACTCAGACAGGTTTCAAGGTCGCGATCCTCTCAAACTGGGGCAGCCATTTGATCCAGGCTGTTTCGAAGCTGACCACAGTTGCGATCCTGTTCTTTGGCGCCAAAGCAGTCATTGCAGGAACGTTGACCGTCGGCTCGCTTGTTGCCTTCAACATGCTTGCCGGTCGTGTAGCACAACCGATCCTCAGGCTGTCACAACTGTGGCAGGATTTTCAGCAGGTCCGCATTTCTGTAGATCGTTTAGGTGATGTTCTCAATGCGCCTGCTGAACCGGAGCATAATCCTAACCGTGCAAGCCTGCCGCCCATTTCGGGCAGGGTGGAGTTTGACAAGGTGCGCTTCCGCTACCGTCCGGATGCACCGGAAGCCTTGCGCGGCGTTAACCTTGAAGTCAAATCAGGCGAGATGCTCGGAATCGTTGGGCCATCGGGTTCGGGTAAATCCACTCTAACCAAACTCGTGCAGCGCCTTTATGTACCGGAGCAGGGCAGGGTGCTGATTGACGGTGTCGATCTGGCTCTGGTTGATCCCGCGTGGCTCCGCCGACAAATCGGTGTGGTGCTACAAGAGAATATCTTGTTCAACCGAACCGTCCGTGAGAATATCTCTCTCGCTGATCCAACGCGTCCAATGGAAGCGGTGATCGCTGCAGCAACATTGGCTGGTGCGCATGAGTTTATCTTGGAACTGCCGCACGGCTATGACACCGTCATCGATGAGCGCGGTTCGAACCTGTCTGGCGGACAGCGCCAGCGCATGGCGATTGCCAGAGCACTTATAGGTGATCCGCGCATATTGATATTGGATGAAGCAACCTCTGCGCTTGATGCAGAGAGCGAAGAGATCATCCAGGAAAATCTTGGCAGGATCGCCCAAGGTCGTACGGTCATGATCATTGCTCATCGATTGTCCGCTGTGCGTCAGTGCAATCGTATCGTGACTGTGGAAGCGGGCGAAATTACCGAAATCGGTACGCATGATGAACTGCTTAAAGCCGATGGCCGTTATGCCATGCTGTACAATAAGCAAATGGGTATCGAGGCATGAGCGACAATCAAGCCAGCCCTGAAAACGGTACCCAAGAAAACGAAGCCGCAAAAGAAGGCTTCGTTGCGCGCCGCTTTCCCGGCTTGGCGCGCCATTGGATGATCCTGCGTGAAAGCTGGAAGCAGCAGAATGTGGCAGATGAAAATGCCAAGCCGCAAAGCGATCATGAGTTTTTGCCGGCTGCCCTGGAGATAATGGAGAAGCCAGCCAGCCCCGGTTTGCGCTGGTTGATGCTGATCCTGTGCAGCCTGTTTGCGATAGCCTTGCTCTGGTCTTTCATTGGCAAGGTCGATGTGGTTGCCACCGCCACCGGTAAAGTGGTGCCCTCTGCGAGCAGCAAGGTCATTCAACCGATTGAAATCGGATCCATCCGCGCCATCCATGTCAAGAACGGTCAGCGCGTCAAGAAAGGCCAGCTGCTCGTCGAACTCGATTCCACAATCAGCAATGCCGACGAAGCACAAAGCTCCCAGCAGCTGATGTCGGCAGAAATTGTGCGCGCCCGCAATGATGCACTCATGGCGCATCTGCAAGGGCTTGATGCCCGCTTCGTTCCGCCCGCAGGCACACCGGTTGATGTCGCGCTCACCCAGTCGCAATTTGTACGCTCTGCCATCGCGGAATATGAAGCGGAGAGATCAGGCCTCCAACAACAACGCGCCGAACGGCAAGCGCAGCTTACCGGGGCGGAGGCCGAAATCAGCAAACTGGAACAAACATTGCCTTTGCTTGATCGCCAGCTGGCCGCAAGGCAGGAGCTTGCTGACAAGGGCTATTTTTCGCGGCTGCGCCTGCTCGAATTTGAACAGCTGCGCGTCGAGCATATCCAGAATATCGCGGTGCAAACTGCTCGCGCTGCTGAAGCCCGCGCGTCCATCCGCAATCTGGAGGCGCAGATCAGGCGCCTGCGTGAAGCCTTTGGACGCGGCGCGATTGCAGAAATGGCAGAAGCCGAAGGGCAATCGGCGATGGCGGGAGCAGAGCTGCAAAAGTCAGCCCGTCGGCGCGAGTTCCAGCAGATCAAATCACCCGTAGACGGCACCGTGCAACAGCTCACCCTCACAACCATTGGCGGCGTTGTGCAACCCGCCGAGCCGATCATGGTGATCGTGCCGGATGATGCCGAGGTGCAGGTCAGCGCGCAGATCCTCAACAAGGATATCGGGTTTATCTATGAAGGCCAGCCGGTGCGGGTGAAGCTGGAGGCGTTTAACTTTACCGATTACGGTCTGATCGAAGGTGTGGTTGATAATATCAGCCGCGATGCGATTCAGGATGAGAACCTCGGCCTGGTCTATGATGCCCGGATCAAGCTCAACAAGCGCCACCTGATGATCAACGGCAAGAAACAGTCCATTGGACCCGGTTTACAGGTGCAGGCAGAGATCAAGACCGGCGAGCGGCGTATCATCCAGTATCTTCTCTCTCCCATTGCCAAGACAATGGATGAAGCGGGGCGTGAACGATAGTTTAAGTATTGGAAACCCGACTATTCTGGGGCTTTTCAATAAACATCCAAAATGGATAAATGATTTTCGAGTCGGCCACTTGTAAATCCCAGTAAACGCTTTAGCCTTCTCAATAGGGTCGCAGAATCGACGGCAATAGTCGGCGGTGCTGATATATTCGTCTCCCTGCTTCGAGGGAGAAAGGGGCTTTGTGCATCTGATTAGGGGCTATGCAAAAAACTGGACGCGTCTATTGGGCGTGCCCCCCATATTAGGGGCAGCGATCGCTCTAGCCGGTTGCGCTGCACCGTCCAGCTATATGGGCATTGACCTGACCACCCCGCCGAGCGCGGCTACGGCATCCCAAAATCCATCGATCACCACTGCTACCGGTCTTGCGGCTCTGCCGCTGCCCGATCTTGGCCGCATGGCGCAAGGCGGCAACAAGCATGCGCAGCTTGAGCTGGGGATCCGCTTTGAAGAGGGGCGGGGAGTTGAGCGTGATTTGGGCATGGCTAAGAAATTATATCGGTTGGCGGCGAGTGATAGCGGCGGCCGGATTTGGGTTTATTCGCCCCCGGTCGGGAATGGCACCAAGGGGCAAGTTATTCCGGTGGGTATGGGGCCGAGGCGGTTTGGTTTGGTGGTTGCACAGGAACGACTGAAGAGAGTGGAGTGATCAGCGTGGCTAATAAGCGAAGGGGTTTTATGCTCGTGCTTCTGTTGTCCGCTTTTGCCATCGTTTGGTTGGCAGCGAGTTATTTGATCAATGGCAACAACAACGCGGTGGCAACAAAGCAGTATTCTATGATTTGTGACAAGAGTTTTCTACTAGATGAAAAAAATAAGCAAAAATTCCTGGTTTTGGAAGATAAAATTCAATCAAAAAAAAATAACAAAATCAGATTAACGTTGGTCGAGAGTAGAAATGATGAAAATAACGATCTTATGCTAATTCCTATAGGGCGTACCGAACGTCTTTTTATAAATATAATATACTTAAAAATTGATGGTAAAAAATATTTGTACTTTAGAGATGTAATTTTAAAAAATAAAGAATTCCTCTCTGGGCCTTTGGATGATGGTTATACATGGAGGAGTTGTTTCGGTGAAGAAAAAGATGAACGGATTAATGCGGTTGTAAATAGTTTTTGAATCAGCTGGAAGGATTTTAATGTGAGTGACGCGCAAGCACCTCTTTTCGCGAGGGACTACCAGAGATCAGCTGTTCAGGCTCGTTATGGTTACTACGCCAGCGTGCTTCGGCCAAATATGACAAGGATGGATTTCGAATCAGAAATCAGAAAGTTACAGCAGACTTCAGGGTTTGTTACCAGTCTGTCTCAAACTGAAATTAATGATTTCTACAACAATTTTGAGATCATTGCGTCATCCTCCGAACATCCAGATGCCGCCGCGACTGGTCTTGATGCTTTGGTATTAAGGTCCCGTAGTACTGAAAATATACTAGTCGCTTTTGGCGGCGTTGGGCCTTTTGAGAATATTGATACGACTTTGGGCGAGGGTAAAGACTTAACAATAGACTCTAGTCTTTACGGTTTTCCTGTTGCTGAGTTGCTTGCCTTTAAGACGTTTTTTGATCCTCTTCTGCAGGAATTTCCCAATGATATCATTGATATCACCGGACATTCAAAAGGGGGGCTTCTATCTTCTGCGCTTTATGGTGACCTTTTGCTGGCTGGTGAAGCAAACCGCGTAAACCTTGTTTTCCAATTGTCACCAGTCGGATTCAATACTAACGTTTTCGACTCACCGCTTTTGGCTGATTTAAATAGTGCGTTAGGCATCATTGATCCAGAGCAGTTAGCGTACGCAGCGGATGTGGTTGGCGCTCTCCGAGCGGATGCCGGCAACAAAATTGTGTCATTTGGCGCGGAGGATGACCCACTAGCGGGTCCCGGTTCAGGAACATTCCTGATCAGCAATAACAATACCTATTTCGGTTTTTATCGTGAGTTAATAAACGATGGTTTGCGAAGTGTGCCGCACAACGCCGGTACAGCTGCTCGATTGCTTGGTATCCCAGAAAACAATACCGCACCGCTGTTTGTTCCTTCGCCGGCTCTGATCGCCGGCCTACGAGATGGTTATGAAGATGGCGTAATTGTGGTCACCGGCCAACGAATTAAAAAGATCACTAAAGGTGATTTATCGACCAGAGTAACAGACCCTGACACTGGACTTCTTCTTCCTAGGGGTTTGCGACCAAGGCAAGCGGGCGAGCCTGGTACAGATAGTTCTGCCATTGATCGCGAAACAGGCCGAGTAGTTGAATATGAGATTGAAGAGGTGGATGGCGAGCAAATCGTTAAGAGCAGAATTGTTTACGATGCTTTAGACCTCGACACTAACCGCCCTCGAATAGCTGTGCTTCAACAGACAGATTCCCAAGGAAAACCTGTCAGTACTGAAATTAGACTGCTCAACAATCCGATCCCATTTGAATTCTCCGATATCGGCGGGGCACTTGGAAAACAACTCGGCTATCGTATTGCGGGCAATAATGCTGTCTTGGGCATTGCCACATCTGCTGTTTTACAAACAGTCGGCAACAATTTGGGCGATGTACTGGATGGTATCATCGGCAATCAATCCGCTACAAACGCATCAAAAGATGCTTTTAGTACGTTTGGTCCAGAGCTTCTTAGCAACCTTAAATCTGCGGGTGTTGGTGCGCTTTCCTCGTTCCTGACGGCTGAGCTGATTGATGTTGTTGGTGTCGGTGGTTTTGCTGGAGAAGCACTCAATACTGGTGCGGGCGCTGTTATTGGTCAGGTGCTCTCCAACATTGCCGGCATCGGTGATCCATCAGGCGTCTTTAGTGGTGTTAATCCAGCCTTGATCGGCAATGCAATTGGGTCATTTCTTGGGACCAAGCTTGCGTCCGAAATTGTTGGATTCGATACAATTGGAGGACAAATTGGTGCTGCCGTCGGTTCATCAGTCGCCAGCGCAGGACTTGGAATTTTGTTTGCCGAAAAATTTGGCGCTTTGGGTGGATTTGCTGGACCTTTGGGTGCTTTTGCAGGCGCTTTTCTTGGTTTCGTGGTCGGAGGCCTTATCGGCTCCATCTTTGGTGGCACGCCGCGTTCGGGTGCCGATGCGACTTGGAATGAGGCGGAGGGGCGGTTTGTTGTAAACAACGCTTACTCCCGTAAAGGGGGATCGAAAGAGACGGCGGAAGCGATGGCGGGCTTGGTTGCAGACACCTTCAACGCCGTTCTGGATGCGACTGGCGGGAGGTTAAACAATCCCGGCAATATCACCACCGGTAACTACGGTATGCGCAAATCGGATTTTGTCTATCGTCCGACGTCAACACGCGACAAGCGCGCTATCACGTACCGCGTGTCATCCAAACAGGATGGAGCGTTTGAGAAACTAACCGGCTATGGCATTTATCAAGGCCTTAGTGATCCGGATTTTCAGATTATCGGCGGCAACACCTATGTCAAACGCGCGGTCTACGCATCCATTGAGGTAGGTGGGCAGAGCGCAACCAATTTTGACCAATCCGTGCTGCTCGGCAATATTGCATCGGCGCAAGCCTATGAAAACTATCTCGCCAATAGCGCGGTAATCAACGCTATCGTTTCGGGAGAATCGGACAGCGTCTTTGCTGCAGAAACCGCGATCAACTTGGCTCGCGCTGTCGAGCTCGGCCTTACGAAGCGCCACCGCGCCGACTGGTTCGGTGGTTTTGGTGCACTGCTTGAAGAAGCAGGCACCAGCGTTGCCAATGTCGAATTCGGTTTTGATTATGATCCGTTCAGTGATCAAATCTCTCGCCTAATTGGCGTTGGTGACTTTGTGATGGGCGACACCATCGACATCGCTGGCCAAACCACCATCGAGGCCACATCCGGCGACGACACAATAACCCTCTCCCATGTTACCCACAATACTGACGGTTTCGCAGTCGCTGGCGGCGCGGGTTACATTGCCAACACCACCGGTCTCACGATTAACGGAGAGCTATCCACTGGCGGTGACGTCAACACAGGCAGCGGCGGTGATCTCTCCATCGATGTTGCGGCGACGATTGATGCCGGGGATGGCAATGACACTGTCCATGCCGGGGACCTTGGCAACAACGTCTTTGGCGGCGCTGGTGATGATGTTATTTATGGCGGCAAGCTGGATGACTGGCTGCTCGGTGGTGACGGTAACGACACGTTGAACGCGGGCGGGGCTGCTTCCTACACCCTAGGCGGCAATGGCAATTATCTCAATGGCGGCGCGGGCGATGACATACTGATCGGACGCGAGGGTTCGGACTGGCTTGAGGGCGGTGACGGAACCGATGTGCTTGAGGGCGGTGATGGCGGAGACATACTGGCCGGCGGCGCGGGCGCGGGCGATATCCTGCGCGGCGGGCGCGGGGATGATCAATATCTCTTCCGGCTGGGTGATGTTGGCGCGGTTGGTGTCGGAGACACGACTTATGCCACTGCGGACCGGATTATCGATGAAAGCGGGCTGACGGTTGAGACCGTTGTCGCGCAGGCGTTTAACGGTCTTTCGGCCAGCGAAATCAATGGCAATATTGCCGATGCGCTGTCTGGCGACCTGTTCCGCTTTGGTGGTGGCCTGAACAACTGGCGCGGAGGCGGCGCGCAGGTCACATCCAACGGCCGTGCTGCGGGCGGTGAAGATGTTCTGGTATTGGGTCAGGGCATTGGCGTTGATGATATCAAGCTGATCAAATCGGACGATGGCAAAGACCTGATCCTTGAGCTGGCCCCCGACGGCGTGTTTAACGGCGACCGCGTGGTGATGCAGGACTGGTTCAGCAGCTTCAACAAGGTCGAAACGCTGCGCTTTGCCGATGGCAATGAAATCCGGCTGGCCGATTTTGATACCTTCATTCTGGGTAGCGACGGGTCGGAAACGATTGTTGGCACGGCGGGTAATGACTTTGTCCATGCGGGTTCAGGTGATGATCTCGTCTATTTGCTGTCAGGCAATGATTTCGGCAATGGCGGGCTGGGCAATGACTCGGTCTCTGGCGATAGCGGCAATGACATTGTCGTTGGCGGCAATGGCGATGATTTGCTGTTTGGCGGCTTTGGACAGGATACGGTTAGCGGTGGGACAGGTAATGACCGGCTGACCGGCGATGAGGGCAATGACATATTGTCCGGCGGTGCGGGTGATGATGAGATCATCGGCGGTAGCGGCAATGATGTGTTTCGTTTCCAGCGCGGCGATGGCCATGATACTCTGATCGATGCGTTGACCAGTGAATGGGATGTGGCCTGGGTCTCTGGTGAGGGTGGCCAGAACGGATATGTTGTCGGGACTGACGGATCGATTACGCACCCGACGCATGGCACCATATTTGACGGTGAAAACTGGTCAGCAACTACCCGCTACGACATAGAAACCGGAACGCTTTATGTGCACCAGCCTGCCGATGCAGATGCGATTGTCACTAGCGCCGGGTCGGACATCCTGGAATTTGGCCTGGGTATAGACATTAATGATATCCAGTTCGCCGCAGCCAATGGTGGTAAAGACCTGGTGATTGGGATTGAATCCTCTGGTGCCACGGTTAACAGCTTTTCCAGCCTGGATGATACTATTACCCTTAAGGAATGGGGACCGTCCGGTAATGCTGGCGCTAAAGGTTCAATCGAAACATTTGTGTTCTTCAACACTGGTGCAGTTGATGTAGCCAGCATGTCGCTCAGTGGAGGAACGGACGGCGACGATGGGAATCTGATCGGAAGTGCGACGCTTGCGAACTGGATCACCAGCGGTGCTGGCGATGATGTCATTACCGGCGGCGGACTCAACGACATCATAAACGGAAATAGCGGTCAAGACCGGTTGATTGGTCTTGCCGGGTCAGACGTTCTGCTCGGCGGTGCGGGCAATGATGTGCTTATTGGCGGTGCCGGCGGCACACGTGATGGCGGCCCTGCAGGGGATATTCTGATCGGTGGACTTGGCTTGGATACAGCAAGTTATGAAACTGCGGCTGCCGGTGTGACCGTATCGTTGGCGCAGAATGGCGCTGCAACTGGTGACGCTGCCGCTGATGTGTTTGACAGTATTGAAAACCTCACTGGTTCCGATTTTGCAGATAGTCTGGAAGGGGACGCCGGCGAAAACGACCTTACAGGAGGCAAGGGCGACGACATATTGAAGGGCGCTTCAGGCGATGACCTTTACGTGTTCGGTCGCGGTGATGGTGAAGACACTATTGATGATCACTTGGTGGCCTCAGAAAATATCATCGTCGATGACAATGGTAATTTGCAACCACCTTATGTTTCCAACTTCGATTTAATCGACAATGAATTGGGTTTGTATCGGTTTGACCATATCGTCACGAATTCTGACACCGGCGAGATAATCTATCGTAAGGAAAGTGTCGGTTATAATTATCGCAACGTACAGACACCTACAACTTTTGCAGCTGATGGTTGGGTCGATGGAATTACGGTCACGGGCAACAAGGTTGCTGAGGTGGCGACCTTTGCCGACGCCGGTAGTGATACGATTTTGTTTGAAGATTATACCGGTAATGCCGGTGTCACGGGCGACGCGGCGATCGGTCTTGCTGATCTGAGTTTCCATTTCAGTGGTGATGATCTTGTAATAACTCTGATTGGCAGCACTACTGACAAAGTCCGGATCAAGAATTTCCGCAGCGGTGCTGCAATCAATGCCAATCAAGCTGTGGAAACGATCCAGTTTTCTGATGGCTCATCCTTTGATCTGTCCGGTCTGAAATTTGACGCCTCCGGCAACTTGTTAACAGCGAGTACCGATACGTCAGAAAACCCGATCGATGAATTCCTGGTTGGTACATCAGGTTTTGGCGGCGTAATAACTTTGCCCGGTTCTGGCGGGCCGATCAGCTTCCCCGGAGGGCTCTCACTGAGCAGTACGATTGGTAGCGGTCCTGTATTGGGTTCTGGTATTGATACGCTGACGGGCGGCTATGGAAATGATACGCTTTCCGGATTGGATGGCAATGATACGCTCAATGGCGGTGACGGTGATGACCTTCTTTCCGGCGGGCTCGGAGCGGACAATATAGATGGCGGTGCGGGCGTAGATACCGTCACATATGTAAGTTCGGATGCAGCAATTGACATTAATCTGGGAACAACGGCAGCCTCGGCAATAATTGCGAATAGCGAATCCAGTGGCGATCAGCTAACCGGAATAGAAAATGCCCTTGGCTCACATTATGCAGACACGATTACCGGCAATGCTGATGACAATATTCTCAAAGGCAATAGGGGAGATGACACCCTCACTGGCCTGACAGGCGCTGACGTTCTGGTCGGCGATGATGGCGATGATACGCTGGATGGCGGCGTCGGCGAAGACAATCTGGATGGCGGTGCTGGCAATGATCTGATCAAAGGCGGCGATGGAAAAGACGTTCTGGCAGGCGGCAACGGCAATGACATATTGCTGGGCGATGACGGTGTCGGTGCGGATGATCAGCTGATCGGTGGCGCCGGGATTGACCGACTTGAAGGTGGAGCAGGCAACGATGTCTTGTTGGGCGGAGAGGGCGATGACTCTTCGGTCAGTTTGATTTCGGCCGGGGCAGGTCCGCAAACAACTCTTGCAGCCGGGCTTTACGGAGGCGATGGCGATGATGTTTTGGACGGCGGTGCTGGTGACGATACGCTGGATGGCGGGCTGGGCGCAGATCAATATTTATTCAATCGTGATAGCGGGAACGACACGGTCATAACCGGCGGCGGGAATGACGAACTTGTCTTTGATGATATTGCTTCCGACCAGCTTTGGTTTAGCGAGGTGCCCGGAGCTGCGGCTGGCAATTTTGACCTGCTGATCACTGTTATCGGGACGGGAACAAGCGTACTGGTAAAAGATTGGATCCTTTCGTCTGGAGACAATGCAAATCAGGCGCGCCGGATCATCGCGTCTGATAAAGCTATGGCTGGCGGCGATGTCGCCGCGCTGGTTTCGGCGATGAGTACCCATGGTACATCTGTACCTGCTGCATGGCCAGCAACTCCTGACCAGGCTTTCCTAGATACATATGATTCTGTCTGGCAGGATTTCTCCGAATATGAAGATCGTGCCACCATAATGGGCACGGCAAATGTCGATACGATCAATGTCGACCCGGCTTTGATTGGTGGAACACGCTATGAAGCACTTGCTGGGAATGACACTGTCAATGCCGGTATTGCCGACGATATTCTGGTTGGTGGTGCGGGTTCAGATACTTTAAATGGTGGCGCAGGTGATGACCAGTTTCTGTATGCAACCGATATAGGGTACGATCAGATCGATGGCGGAGAAGGCTATGACAGCCTTGTGGCGACGCAAAATGACGCGCGAATCTACGTTCAATCGCTAACCAATGTTGAAGCAATTTCGACAGGCTCTTTCACTGGCGTTGAGTTGCATATACTGACTGGTAGCACGCTGGATTTGAGTAATGTGGCGATTGATGGCGCCCTGACCATAGTTGGTAGTAATGGTGATGAGATCATTACCGGAACCGCAGGAGATGACGTTATTCAGGGCCTGAGCGGCGCTGACGCTTTGAACGGCGGTCAGGGAGACGATATTCTGCGCGGCGGTACCGGGAGTAATGTTATAGACGGTGGTGAGGGTGTTGATACATATGACGCAAGGGACATTGGTACGGTCAGCGTTATAATTGCACCAGGTGTGTTCGGTGATAGCCCTGTTGGCACTCATATCACCGGACCAGATGTTACTATTGAAAATTTCTTTTTCCCTAATCCATCCAATGACACCAGTAGTTTCATCAATATCGAAAATATCATTGGCGGAACTAACGATGATTTCATTTTTGGTTCTGACGGTGCAAATATCCTTGACGGGCATGACGGCAACGACACGATAGATGGTGGTGCGGGCAATGACATATTAATCGGTGGTGCTGGAAGTCTGGGAGATGCCCTTAGTGGTGGTGCGGGGAATGATACCGCGAGCTACGTGACTATGACAGACGCCTTTGGTGCGGCTACGGCCGATGCTTCGACTGGCATCATCATTGACGGGGTGCGCGCAGACCTCGGGGCGCACAGTTCAGTTGACGGGGTATCACCGCCGGTGCTCAGAGCCTCGCAGGGCGATGGGCATGGCGACTGGTATCATGAGATCGAAAATCTGACGGGATCGAAATTCAACGATCTGTTGACGGGCGATGCCAATAACAACGTACTGACCGGCGGCGGCGGAGATGATGCGCTTTATGGTGGTGCAGGATTTGATACGGCAGTCTTTTCCGGAAAACTGTCCGATTATTCCATCAACACAGGTGCGATCACAACTGTTACGGATTTGCGGACCGGAAGTACCAGTCTGATAACCGACGGCACAGACAAGCTGCAGAATATCGAATCTATTCGCTTTGCGGATATGACCATAAGTCTTGGTATTGACCCGAACAATCAACCCATACTCGGTGAACCTGAGATGGTTGATCAGGTTTGGGAAGACGGTGTTCTCGCAAACTACACAATCCCTGAGACGGCCTTTATCGATCTTGATTTGGGTGACGCACTGGTCTTTACAGTATCACTTTCAGACGACAGTGCAATCCCGGCCTGGCTTAATTTCAATGCAACAACTCAAACCTTTACGGGTACACCTCCTCTCTCAGCGGTCGGATCAGTTCTAGAGGTCAAGGTTACTGCAACGGATCAGGGCTATTCGATTTCTGACAACTTCCTTATCACCATTTCCGAAGCACTGGGAAGTGATGTTGTCGGAACGACCGGCGATGACGTCCAAGCGGGTACATTCCGGCGGGAGACGATGATCGGTCTTGCGGGGAATGATATTTTTGCCGGATCCGCTGGTGCAGACATTATTGATGGCGGAGCGGGCGCTGATCAGGTTGATTATTCGGCATCACTGGCGGCGGTTACGGTCGATCTGGGTATCGGAACCGGCATTGGCGGCGATGCCGAGGGTGACCAGTTTGTTGCTATCGAAAGCGCGTTGGGTTCTGCCTTTGGCGACAATATTATCGGTACAGATGGTGGCGACACTCTTGATGGCGGTTCAGGCGGAGCCGACCGCATTGACGGCGGCGCAGGCGATGACCTCATCAAAGGCGGTGACGGAGAAGATACGCTGCTTGGCGGTGCAGGAAACGATACTATTTACGCGGGCGCGCGTAATGATGGATCACTGGAAGACGTGATCGACGGTGGAAACGGCGTTGATGAATTGCGTTTGACCGATAGTATCTTCGGAGCGATTGTTGACCTTTCGAATGATGGGATCAGCCCGATATCGATTGAACATGTCGTTGGTTCCAACTTCAGTGATATAATCACCGGTAACGGGTACAGCAATATTCTCAACGGCGGCTTGGGCGGCGACAATGTCGCTGGCGGTCGCGGAAATGACCGGGTTAACGGCGATGCTGGTAACGATATACTTTCAGGCGATAGTGGCGATGATATTCTGCGTGGTGGTGCAGGAAATGACCGACTGATTGGCGGTAGTGGAGCGGATCAGCTATATGGCGACAGCGGAATTGATACGGTCGACTATCGCGCATCCCTCGCTGGGGTTTCGGTTAATCTAACCACCAACGCAACCAGCGGCGGAGATGCGCAAGGCGACGTTATCGCTAATCTTTCCATCGAGAATATCGACGGTTCTGATTTTGACGACTCATTGACAGGTTCGCTTGTCAACAACGTGCTTAAGGGTTTTGCGGGCAATGATACGCTTCAGGGTGGTGAAGGAGACGACACACTTGATGGCGGTGAAGGCATTGATACAGCGGTGTATAGTGGCAATCGCTCGGACTATCTGATTGATGACGTAAACAAGACAATAACCGATATCAATCTCGCGAACGGGAATGATGGTGTAGACACATATGTCGATCTCGAATTTGTCGAGTTTGCTGGGGGAGAAACTGTCGAGTTAGCAAATGCAGGCAACTTGGCGCCAGTTACCGGCACGCCCGGTCTTGCTGACCAGTTATGGATCGACAACGCGGATTTTGTTTATACAATACCGACTTCCGCCTTCACCGATGCGGATGGCAATCAAACCGATCCCTATGATGGATTGAGTTTCGTTGCCACGTTCGCCGACGGCTCGGCTCTGCCGTCATGGTTGACGTTTGACCCAACCGGCAAGACTTTTGGCTATTCCAGTGAATCGGCGGCTATCGGTTCCAATCTCAACGTACGGGTCACGGCATCCGACGGCACTTCGTCCATCTTCGCAGACTTCAACATTTCAATCATCGAGGGGCCAGGCGAGACGATAGTAGGCACGGTAGCTGGCGAAACCATCGAAGGAACGTTCCGGTCAGAAGCGATCAACGCGCTGGATGGGGATGACGTGGTTATGGGCTCTCTCGGAGCCGATATGATCGATGGTGGTGCGGGCACGGATACCGCCGACTATCTGAATTCTGCAGCAGGTGTGACAATCGGTCTGGACGGAAGTGTCGGCAGTGGCGGTCAGGCGGAAGGTGATACCCTTGTCAGCATCGAACGGCTGCACGGCTCGCAATTGGCTGATAGCCTTAACGGTTCTGCCGCTGACGATATTCTTGATGGTCGTGACGGTGATGACATATTGGATGGCGGGGATGGCAATGACACCATCCTTGGAGATGGCGGCAATGACACTCTGTATGGCGGAGCGGGCGACGATAATCTGATCGGCGGAGCGGGTGCTGACGCATTCTTTGGCGGTTCTGGCTCTGACTATGCGAACTACTATTATTCCGGACTGACGGCGGAACAAGTGCTTGTGAGTCAAGGCGTAACTGCTGATCTTGGCAATGCATCCGCCAATACCGGATTTGCAGCCGGTGACACCTATGATGGAATAGAAAAGCTATTCGGCACCGCATTTGACGATAATCTGTTTGGCGATGCCAATGGCAACACCATCAGGGGCGCTGAAGGCAGCGACCTGCTATTTGGCCGCGCTGGAGGCGATTATCTGGATGGCGGAGATGGTGCAGATACCCTTGATGGCGGCATTGGCGCTGATATCATTCTAGGCGGATTGGGCAACGATCTTATCCATGCGCTTGTTGTTGGAGAGGACACAATTGATGGTGGCGAGGGTATCGATACCGTTAGTTTCGCAGCTACTTCAGCGGCACTGTCGATTGATATCGACAATCCAGCGCATAAACTAACCAGCATTGAAAATATCGTCGGTGGCACTGGCAATGATGATGTTCTGGGCAATGCAGCGGCCAACCAGATAGATGGTGGTGCCGGTAACGATACGATCGAAGGTGGCGCAGGCGCTGATATTTTGAATGGTGGGAGCGGTGTTGATACATTGACCTACGCCGGCTCGGTGGCTGGAACCACTTTCATGTCCGGCCTGATCGGTGCATCGTCAGTCAATGGCTTTGTTATCGCAGCCGAGGTTAATCGAATGTTGGACGGTGTTGATGTCAACATTCAAACCAACAGCGCAAACGGAGCCGATGCGACTGGCGATACAATTTCGGGCTTCGAAACGCTGGTCGGGTCAAGCCACTCGGATCGCTTGCATGGTACTGACGGCAACAGCGAGGTCCACGGCGGCGCAGGTAATGACGTTGTCTACGGCGGTGCAGGGGACGATACGCTCCATGGCGGTTCAGGGGATGATTTCATCTTCGGTGAAGCCGGCGCTGATATGATTTATGGCGGTGATGGCGACGATCGCCTATTTGGCGAAGGTGACAGCGATAGTCTGCACGGCGGAGCCGGTAACGATATCCTGGATGCCGGCGATGCTGGCGATATGCTGGATGGTGGAACGGGAGATGACATTCTGATCGGCGGTGCTGGTGATGATCAATATTTCCTCACCAAAACCAGTGGTTCGGACATTATTTACAACTATGATTCCAGTGCGGCATTGGCCTTGGACCTTCAAGACGTTGTTCAATATTCCGCCGATATAACAAAATCCGACATCTGGTTCACCAAGGAAGCAGGAACAAAAGACTTGCGCGTCAAGGTCTTAGGTGAACCGTCTCAGGTCATTATCAAAGACTGGTTTGTTAATACCACGGCAGGTGACTTCACCAATGCTGGTGCGCAATTTGTATTGCGAATGTTTATTGCCGGTGAATCCACTGCGACGACCGTCGACAGTCTTTCGCAACTGCTTACGACAATGGCGGCCATCCCTGAGCCCACCAGTCTGGCTGAATTAACACCTGCGCAACAGGATGCGATCAACAACGCATGGATTCTCAATACGCCGCCTACCATAGTGGCAGATGCCAATAATCCGACGGAACTCGATGAAGACGGCACAGCGGTTCTTTACTTCGATGTCGAGGACAGCGGTCAGACACCGCTGGCATCCATTCAGGTTCTGCCCGGACAAAGCGGAGCGGTTGAAATTGTATCCATAGATCTTGTGCCGGGTGCCGGAAATGAAGGACGTCGCAAAGTGACGGTTCGCGGCCTTCCCGATGCCAGTGGTGCTGGATCGATCATGCTGACAGCATCTGACAGTATATTTGATTCCACACCTCTGACCGTGCCCCTCACTGTAAATGCGGTGGCTGATGGCGTCACGATCGGTGCGCTTGGCGACGTCAGCGGTAATGCCGATACCGTCATCAATCTGCCCCAAATTTCCGCCGGACTGATTGATGATGACGGTTCCGAAGTCATCGACTATTTGAATGTCGAGGGTATTCCCGCAGGCGCGATATTGTCAGACGGCACGAACAGCTTCACTGCAACCGGCGGCTCGACCTCGGTCGATGTCAAAGACTGGGATCTGGCAGCGCTTCGGATAACACCGCCCTTGGGCAGTGCCGCTGATTTCTCACTTAATATTAGCACTCGTTCGCGAGAAACCAGCAATGGCGCCGTATCGACCGACAACACGCAAACAATTGCCGTCAGTGTTAATGGCGCGCCTACAGCTATTGGCGTGGCACCTTCGTCCTTTGATGAAAATGCTGTGGGTGCTGGTTCCGGCGGAACGCTGGTGGCGACCCTGTCTGCAACTGATCCTGACGGAACAGCAGGCCTGACCTATACAATTGACGGTGGACCGCAGGCGTCCAAATTCCGTGTGGAGGGCAATCTTCTCTATCTCGCTGACGGTCAATCTCTCGACTATGAAGCGGGCGATGCACTCGTCGACATTCGTGTTACTGACAGCGATGGACTAAGCTTTGTCCGCAACAATATCGCCATCCGTCCGGTGGATTTGAATGAAGCGCCGACAACCCCGAGTTCGACAAGTTCCACTGTAGTATTTGACGAAAATCAGATTGGCGATACCGGCGTTCGTTTCTCCTCCACCGATCCCGATGGCGACCCGATTACCTATGTTTTCTCTGCAACCGGGACCGCAACAAATGGCAAATACTCCATTCAGAATGGTAACCAGCTGTGGGTGTCTTCGGCACTTGACTATGAAAACGACGCCAATGGTTCATTCGGCATTGTCGCAACGGCGAATGGTCAGACGTCAGCGGCGATTACCCAGAATGTAACGATCCGAAATATCAATGAAGCGCCGGTATTGACTGGCGGTGCGACTGCAAGCGTTGCGGAAGGCTCTGCGGGGGGTACGGTACTGAAGACATTGACGTCAACAGACCCTGACCAGAATGAGATTGCATTTGGTGAAACAGGTCATGTCTACTCCATAGCTGCGGGAGACACGAGCCGGTTCGAGATTGTCGGTAACCAGTTGCGGGTCAAGGCGGGTGTGGTGTTCGATTATGAAGCCGCCACCAGCTATAATCTGACGCTGCGGGTCCGGGACAATAACGGCAATAGCGGGACGCTGTCCGATGATCAGGCGTTCACGGTCAATATTACGAATGTCAACGAAGGCCCCTATAGCCTGGTTGACGTCAATGCATCCTATGGCTCGGGCGCAAGCGGCGTCGTTGGCCAGATTAGCGATGGTGCTACTGCTGGCGTACTCGCAGGGATCACCGCCAGAGCGACGGATCCGGATGGCGATACGCTAAGCTATGCGATTGTTGGCGGGAACACAGGAGACTGGTTTACGATTAACTCCAGCACCGGCGTAGTGTCTGTGAAAAGCGGCAGAACCGTGCAATATGAATCGACGACCAACGGTCAGGTGACTCTCAATATCAGAGCGTCCGATGGTTCGCTAACCGTCCAGAACAATAATTTCACCATCAATGTCCTGGACGTTAACGAGACACCGACGTTCACATCCGCTGCGTCTGCTTCAATAAGCGAAACGGCGGCTGGTGGTAGCTTTGTTCATACCATAACCACGGGCGATCCGGACAAGGATGCCGCGCTGTTCGGTGAGGCAGGGCATGTGCTCTCAATAGCCGGGGGCAGCAGTCTGTTCGAGATTGTCGGCAATCAGTTGCGGACCAAATCCGGTACGGTTCTGGACTATGACAATCCTGTCAACAGGACCCACAATCTGACGTTGCAGGTGCGCGATAATAATGGTGCTTCGGGGTACAAGTTTGCTAATCAGGCATTTACCGTCAATGTCACCAACGTCAATGAGAAGCCAAGTACACCCAACGCTTTCAGCACCAGCGTCTATGAGAACAACAGTGGTATATTGCTGACATTTGGCGGATCGGTGGATCCGGAAGGGCAAGGGATTACCTATAGTTTTGCATCGGGGGGTAATCCGGGCGGGTTGTTTAGCATCAATGGCTCCGGGCAACTGGTCCTGAATTCGGCGCTGAATTACGAAGCCAGACCAGCGGCTTTCTCTGCCGGCTATGCCGACGTTAAAGTGGTTGCGACCACGGCTAGCGGTCCGGTGTCCAGCATAAGGACCGGGCGGATCACTTTGCTGAATGTGAATGAAGCCCCCGGCACTCCATCTCAGCCCGGCAATGCAAGCATCGCGGAGAACGCAACCGGCTATGCCGGCGTGGCGTTCACGGGCGCGACTGATCCGGATGGCGATCCTGTATCCTACGTGTTTGCCAATAGCAGTACGGTTTCGGGCAAGTTTGAAATCAAGAATGGCAACCAGTTGCATGTAAGGTCAGCGTTTGACTACGAAGCGACTCCGACAGCAGGTGTTCCAACGGTCTACGCTTACGCCAATGGCCAACGCAGTGCCGGTGGCCGTTCACTGACGCTGAATGTGGGGAACGTGGATGATAATCTGCCAACTGCGAGTATCGCGCGTGCCGCCGGAGTTCCGGCGACAATTGTCGAGAACGCGTATCAACCGGGGTCCAATGCGCTTATTGCTAATGTAACCGCCTCTGATGCGGACGGAGATGCGCTGACCTATTCAATTGTTGGTGGAAATGCCACTGGCGCTTTGTCGCTAAATGGCTCGGGTGAACTCCGAGTTGCAGCTGGTTTCGACTATGAGGCTTTAGGCGGTGCAGCCAATCTCGGCGTTGATCCGGCAATTCCGTTCTCAATTACGGTGCGGGTGGCACAGTCCAACAATAGCGGGCGCTATGTGGACCGGATCTTGAATCTGTCGATTGCGGATGTTTCCGAAGGACCAACAATCTATAATGGAAATGGACTGCCTTATAACCAGACTACTCATGAGAGTGGCGCATATAGCGTGGCCGACCTGGAAGGTTCGGCGCGTTATATTCAGAGTATGGTTCAAGTTAATATTCCAGAAGCCAACTACTTCGTAAACACTACAAATCTAAAAATATTCTTGGACAATAACTCCAGCTTTGGTTTCGACGCTGGTGATCAACTTTTGACTGAATTTAATTCCAACAACAACGCTTACTATACTAGGCCAACAACCTACACGTTTCTTGCGGCCGGTTATCAATGGACTGGGACGCCTTGGGCTAGTAACTTTGTCCAGCAGCTCCCTCCTGTTGTCTTCGATCTAGACGGCACCGGAATCCGCTCCACCGAAATTACCGTCTCCTTCGACATCGACAGCGACGGTACCAAAGACCAAACCGGTTGGATCAGCGGCGGACAGGGCTTTCTCGCGCTGGATCGCGATGGCGATGGCCTGATCACGCACGGCGCGGAAATATCCTTCATTCAGGACCTCCCGGGTGCCCGAACCGATCTCGAAGGCCTGAGCGCTTTCGATAGCAATGGCGACAACATCTTCGATGCCCAAGACACGCGCTTCGGCGAGTTTCTGGTGTGGCAGGATGCCAATGAAGATGGCATTTCAGACGCCGGGGAATTGCTGTCCTTGCCAGATGCCGGGATCACCAGCATTGCGCTTGTCGGCACGTCGCAGCAGCAATCGGATGAAGGCAATATCGGTATCCTTGGTACTTCCACTTTCACCCGCACCGATGGCACCACCGCGGCGGTCGGCGATGTGGCACTGCGTTGGGAGCGCATCCCCGAACCGGCTGTAACGCAATTTCCGTCGAGCACGGTTTTCGCCCTTGATGCCGATGGCAATGGCATCATCGACCCAGTGACAGAGACGATGACCCTTGCCCAAGCCCTCAATAGTTTTGACGGCGATGGCGATGGTCAGTTCACCTCCGCTGATGAACGTTATTATGATTTGCGTATCTGGAGTGATGCCAATGACAATGGCCGTGCGGAGGTAACAGAACTCTTCGGTCTGGATCGTCCGCTGCCAACGGAAACCACGGATGATGTCCCATCGACGGAGCCTATTAATCAGCCAGTTCCATCTGTTCCTGTGACGAATGAACCTGCACCTGCTGAACCACAGGATAATGGGGGAGCTGGCAACCCGGCTGCCGTGCCTGCGGCACAGCAACATAGTGCAGCACAAGAATTGGCACTCGCAGAAATTTCAAGCCTGCCAACGAGAAGGGACCTGTTAAATGGTATGTCACGTGGTGATATCGAAAGGGGCATTCTGGGCGCGGCATCGGAAGGCGATATGTTGCGCCAGGCTTATGTCGACAATTACGGTACCATTCCAACAGAAGGGGCATCTCTATCATCCAGCAGTCTTGCAAATGTTTCGATTTCGCCGGAGCCTGATAACGGCAACACCGAAGCTGCAGATCTCAATGCTCTGCGAGCCGGTTTGTACAAGCGAGAGCTGCTAGGTTTGGCTGGTACATCGCTGGATATCCCTGCGGACCAAGATATATTCGATTATTTTGATGAAAGCGTTCCTGCAACAGCGGATATGGTTGAAAGGGTCAGGGTCGCAAATACCGATCTATCAGGGATCGGTGCAGGCGAAGCTGCAGGGGATTACTCAAGTGATCCGGTAGCTTTTGATGGAGATGCGCTGAAAATTGCCTTGATGACACAGGGTATGACCACATTTGGCGTGACATCTGCGGCAGAAACCATGAAAGAGCGTGATCGTAACTCCGTTCCGCTCGATTATTTTGCGGCCTGATGCTAGGATTTTTGAATGACCGAAACTGCTGAACAAGAATCTGCCCCCACGGTAAGCCACTTGCTTGGTGAAATGACCTGGCTTCTGACGCAATCGCCGCTTCATAAAGCGATGCAGATTGGTGATTTGGAATGGCTGTGTATGCCAGCCCTTATAAACCAGCAATTTTATCTGTTCCGGGATGGCGATCAGCCTGTTGGCCTCGCTTTATGGGCAAAATGCAATGAGGCGGCTGAAAAGAAGCTTGAAGGCGGCATGATAGAGCCGGAAAACAGATTGACGCTGGAAGAATGGACTAGTGGTGACACTATCTGGCTGGTTGATCTGATTGCACCTTTTGCGACCAATCAGAATAAGCAGCGAGAAGTGATGATTGCTGATCTGATTTCTGGCCCCCTCAAGGGACAAGCGTTCAACTTCCATCAGACAGACCCCAATACCGGGGAGCGTATAGTGCAAACGATAGATGCTGATGCTGGAGACAAACTTAAAGCCGTGATTGAAGCTGCGGGGGCCACCAAGCAATAGCTAGGATCACATTAGCGATATTTCATCGTACCCCTGATTTGTTTTAAGCTCCTATCCAGCATCACCAGCTGTCGAAGAAGAGAGCAGCGCCAAGGAAGAAATATTTTCCCGCACGTGTCGCAGGTCAGGCGCTTTTTTAGGATTTTACGCCAGTAATCATCGGCTAGAAGCTAATTCGCACGGCGCGTGTCTTGACTCAGTTAACGGTTTCTATCGATTGACGGCGCTGATAGATAAACCATCCAATCCATAGGACTGTATATAGTCCCAGCGCTGCAAAAATCGCCGGCTTGGGATCATTCAAACTGCTGATCGAACCGGCATAGGCAGCGATTCCAACATAGGGAACGGTGCCAAGAGCGTAGAAGGTCAGGTATCGCATCAGCGGCATACGAGTTACGCCGGCCATACAAGCGGTGACTTCAGGGATCATCGGAGCTGATCTGGCGAGCGTGATCATCGCCGGGCCGCTTTGTGCAAAGGCCCTGGCCATTTTGTTGCGTTCTTCCTCATCTTTGACGAGAAAAGCTAGCGCCCGGTCACCATAGCGCTGGCTGATTGCATAGCCGGCCAGCACCGCCAGCGTTGTGCCCGTAAGCGCCGATGCCATGCCGAGTGGAAAGCCAAGAAAATAGCCAGCAAGCAAGGTGATGGTCAGGGTTGGGACAGCGACAAACAGATCAATGAAAAGCAGTAGCACCACCGCGGCAATTACATAGGTCGGATCAACTTGTTGCGCTTGTTCGAGCAGCCAGCGGACGTTCTCGACGGTCAATATTCCCAGCACCCGGCCCAGTATGAAGGTGGATGCAAAAATAAGAGTCAGGATCGCCATGACTTTAAGTAGTGGTTTCATTATCTATTCCTTTAACCAGATTTCATGATTTTACGAGCGAGACCGGGCATGAACCGGGCAATAGGACGTAAAAGTTTGACTTTGCCGATATCGATGTCGGCTTTTCGTGCAGCAATGCCTTTGATGATGTCGCTTGCCACCTTGTCCGGCGGGAGCTTGCCATCGCCGCGACCGGCGGTCATCGCCGTGTCGACCAGCGGCAGGAAGGCCTGCATTACCGCAACATCTGTCTGCTCCAACTGGTTCTGCAACGCCTGGGAGAAAATATTCAAAGCGCCTTTGGTCGCGCAATATATGGCGGAGCTTGTTTTGGGGACCAATCCAAGCCCTGAATTCACGTTGAGAATGAATGGATCGCTGCAATTGAGCAGGGCAGGGAGTAGTAGATAGCAAAGCTGTGCAGGGGTAGTGAAATTGGTGGCGATTTCATTGGCGATCTGATTATATTCAAACTCACCATCAAGAAAATTGGGTGTATATTGCAAAGCCGCATTGTTGATCAGGCCATCAATGGCAGGAAAGCCTGCAATCAAATCGACCGCCGCCTGTTTAACGGCCATTTCGTCGGACAGGTCGGCCTTGAAGATGGCGATTTCGGGATAGTCACTGCTGAGCTGGTCCAAAGCCGCAGAGGGTCTGGCGATGACAATGATCTCATTGTCGGACGCCAGCTGCCGGACTAGCTCCAGCCCAAGGCCCGACGCGCCGCCGGTAATCGCTATCCGTTTGCCGCTGATCGTCATGGCTTTTTCCTCTATTTTCAAAATGATTAGCACTGTGTTGAAGGCGCTGTTACGCTAAGAGGACGGAGCCGTAATTAACCTGGGTTAAAAGTGATGCAGTTTTCTCAATTTCTCGAAACATACGGAAAACCGGTTCAGGCAGAAGCGGAAGAGCATCTGTTTCGGCAAGGAGAAGATCATGGCTCGCTTTACGCCGTGCGGCAGGGGTTGTTAAAAGCCTATTATCTGTCGGGGGAGGGCAAGGAGCATATAAAATCCTTCATTCAGCCCGGAGATTTTATCGGCAGCCTGACCGCTAGCTATGCCGGGCAGAGCTCATCCTTCAGTTTGGTCTGCCTGCAGCCGGCTGAGTTGATCCGCTTGGATTTCAATCAAATCTATGCTGCAAGCCGGGACAATGTCAATATTGCCGGGGTGGTGGTGGATTTCCTGCTCGCTTTTGCGATGAAAAAGGAACGGCGGGAATATGAACTTCTGTGCCTGTCAGCTGAAGACCGCTATCGGGAGTTGCTGAAAACCACTCCGCATATCATGGACATGGTCACACAAAATGAAATTGCGCTCTATTTGGGTGTGACCCCGGTTGGGCTGAGCCGGATCAAAAAGCGGGTGACCGATGCAAGTTGATCAGCTTCGAGCTGCCATGATCTGCTTGTTACGAGCTTCCACCGCACGAAAACCTTTGAAGACACTGAGCCCGGGATCGGTTTTTCCACTTTTGCCGATGTTGAACAGCTGCTCATAAAACCAATAAATGGTTGCGAACCCATCGATAGCCTTGACCATTTGAAAACGCTTGAGAAAACCGAGCCAATCGGGAATAAGTTGTAAGGTGTTTTCATAGCGTGGCAACTCGTCCAGCCCCGAAAGTAATTGTTTTGGCGCATCGGTTACGACGCACATCGGTCTGCCGAGACCGATCAGGTCAGCAGCTCCGCCGGATAAGGCCTGTTCCATCGCAGCACGGGTGCGAAAACCGCCGGTAACCATAAGGGGAACTTTAACGGACGCCTGCATGGCTTTGGCAAAATCAACAAAATAGGCCTCGCGAGCCTGTGTGGACGGTGCGACATTCTGTTCCTCTTTTTCTTCCAGACCGTCTGCGCCCATCAATGCCGGCTGTTCATAGGTGCCGCCCGAAATCTCGATCAGGTCAACGCTGGCTGCTTCTAGCCATTGAACGACCTGCAAACTATCCTCAAACGCAAAGCCGCCTTTTTGGAAATCGGCGCTGTTGAGTTTTACGGAGATTGGGAAATCCGGTCCAACGGCAGCACGAACCTTCGCGACCGTGGACAATAAAAAGCGTGCGCGGTTTTCGAGACTGCCGCCATATTCATCAGTGCGCTGGTTGGCCCGAGGGCTGAGGAAACTGCTCAGCAAATAGCCATGAGCCGAATGAATTTGTGCACCGGTAAAGCCTGCGTCCTGACAGGTCTTCGCTGCCAGCGCGAAACGATCAACCAGATCCTCAATCTCTGACACCGTTAATGCGACCGGTTCGCCGAACTGGCCGCCGGGCAGACCCAGCTTTACTGCAGATGGTGCTTTAGGGTGCCTGTTGACATTGCTCTGGGTCTGTCGTCCGGCATGGCTGATCTGGGCCCAGAAGTGATTGCCATTGCGTGTGGCAACGTCCGCCCAGCTTTTCAGCGCGGCCATCATCGCCTCATCAGCAGGCTTATCGATCACGACATTGCCGGGGCGCTCCAAGTGATCCCGGTCAATCTGGATATTTCCGCTCAGCAACATGCCAGCGCCGCCGTCAGACCAGATACCGTAAAGCCGTTCCAGTTCCGGGGTCGGAACACCGTCAGGAGTAGCCATTCCTTCGGTCATGGCACCCTTGCCGATACGATTGGGCAGGACAGCACCGCAAGGCAGTGTGAGCGGATCGGCGAGTGTGATGGTCATGGTAGAAGCCCCGATAATTGCATTGCGAATAGAAACTGATTCTGTCTTAACGCGCAATTTTTGGCAAGCCATAAGTCATGTTAATGATATTTTAAGCCTGAAATCCGCCGATTTGGCTTTTGAAAAAAACCAGTTATAGTGTAAAGTACGCAAGATCGGAGGGGTACATCCGGCGGCGTGGAGAGAGTCTGTTGAAGGGGAATGAAAATGGTTGCAGCAGCATCCCGGAAATCAGTCGCAAAACATCGGTCCAGTCGTGACGTCCAGTCCACGCGATCGGTGTGCTGGGACAAGAAAATGAGCAATAACTGCGCGGGCGCTTTGCTCGTCTATACGATGATGCAAATATTCTTCGTACTCAGTTTCATTGAAACCAAGGGCATGTCGATTGCCCCCTATTTTGGCCTCGTACTGCTCGTGGCAATCATCATTCCGTTTTGCCGAAAATACGAAAAGCGCTGGGAAAATTTTGCAGACAGTGGCCTGACCGAACAAAGCATCGCTGCCCGTTTCCGCAAAGACCAGATTGTTTTGTGGACATTGGCGCTCGGACTGCCTTTTGTTTTCATCGCCATCATCAAGGCGGTTGGCGCAGTCATCTAACCTCAATTTTTGATCACCAAAGACCGATCACGGCGTTGACCTCGCCGTTTCGCATACCTATGTCCTGCCCATGCTAGAACCACAAGAAGCGCAGGACCGCGCCGACGCCCTTATCTCCCAAGCCAAAAAAGCCGGTGCTGATGCCGCAGACGCGATTTACGTCTGTGATGCTTCGACGCAGGTATCGATGCGTCTCGGCAACCTGGAAGATGTTGAGCGGTCCGAAGGCGAAGAAATCGGCTTGCGCGTTTTCGCGGGTAAACGCTCTGCAACAGTGTCTTCATCGGACATGGATCCCGAAATATTGTCCGCCTTGGTCGGCCGGGCGATGGACATGGCGCGTGAGGCACCGGAAGATCAATATGCTGGTTTGGCACCAGAAGATTTGATCCTGAAATCCGATCCACACCCGATTGATGGCGATGACGGAGTTGACCCTGATCCCGCCACGCTGCGCGAAATGGCTCTCAAAGCGGAAGACGCTGCACGGGCGGTGGAAGGTGTCACCAACAGTGAAGGCGGCGGCGCCAGCGCTGGCCGCTCGATTGTTGCGCTTGCTACCAGCCATGGTTTTTCAGGTGCCTATTCAACCAGCGGCTATAGCTGTCACGCCAGCGTCATTGCCGGTGAAGGCGATGGTATGGAACGCGATTATGCTTATGACAGCACACGCCATTTTGAAGACCTTGATACCCCGGAAGCGATTGGCAAGGAGGCTGGCGAACGCGCGGTATCGCGCCTGAACCCGGTCGATTTCAAATCAGGCGCAATGCCCGTGGTATTTGATCCACGGATCAGCAACTCGCTGCTTGGCCATTTTGTCGGCGCCATTGCTGGCAGCAGCATCGCTCGTAAGACCAGTTTTCTTCTCGAAGCGCTCGATACGCAGGTATTTGACAGTGCGATCAACATTATCGACTGCCCGCACCGCAAGCGGGGCTTGCGCTCTAAGGCCTTTGATGGCGAAGGGCTGCCTACCGCGAAAACAAAGCTGATCGATAATGGTCGCCTCACGCAGTGGATCATGGAAAGCGCGTCGGCACGGCAATTGGGCTTGCAGCCTACCGGCCATGCTTCTCGCGGGGTTGGTGGTGCGCCGGGTGTCAGTGTGACCAATCTTCACATGAACGCCGGATCAGTCAGTAAAGCAGAGCTGATCAAAGACATTAAGCACGGGGTCTATATCACTGAATTAATTGGTCAAGGTGTGAATCCGGTTACCGGTGACTACAGCCGCGGGGCAGGCGGCTTCCTGATCAGCGATGGTGAAATCGGAGCACCGGTTTCGGAAATTACGATCGCGGGTAATCTCAAAGATATGTTTGCCAGCCTTATCCCTGCGGATGATCTGGAATATCGCTACGCGGTCAATGCGCCGACCTTGCGCACCGATAGCATGACGGTGGCGGGTGGATAAGGAAGCTGGTCAAAGCTAAATCGTTAGTGGCGCGTGTTCCGAACCGCGCCTATCAATTAGAAAAACTGCCTTTCCAAACCCGTTGGAACAGGTTGGGGGTTAATGGAGTTGTATGGGGTTGGTTGATTTTGACGAAATTATTGCGATAGCGCGGGAAGCGGGCGATTTAGCCATGCGGCAGTGGCAGGCGGGTAAAAGCGCCAAAAAAACCTGGGAAAAATCACCTGGGCAGATTGTTAGCGAAGCCGATATTGCCGTGGATCGTTTCCTCCGTGAGCGATTGGAGGCGCAATTGCCCGAAGCCGGATGGCTGTCGGAAGAAACCGCCGAGGATCAGTCCTTGTCTGGCCGGGACAAGGCATGGGTGGTTGATCCCATCGATGGCACCAAGGATTTTGTGAAGGGCGAAACGGGCTGGGCCGTCTCCATCGCGCTTGTTCAAAATGGAGCGCCTGTTTTCGGTATCTTGGAAGCACCGGCGATGGAAGAAACCTGGATCGCCAAAGCTGGCAGCCATACGGAAGTGAACGGCCGAAGCCTGAAGGCGAGTACCCGCGACCGCTATGATGGATCGCGCATTCCGCTTGGCGATGTTGATCTGCCGAAAGAAATCAAACTGGCTCCGGTGACCAAGCCCAATAGCATCGCATTGCGTCTGGCAATGGTGGCTGATGATAGGGCGGATCTGGTCGTCTCGACGCGCTGGGGCAGCGAGTGGGATATCGCTGCGGCCCATGTCATTGCCGAAGAGGCTGGGGCAATTGTCACCGATGCACATGGCAAAGAGCTGCGCTATAACGGCACGCACGGACAGGCTTTTGGCGTTCTTTGTACTTCACAGGGTATTCATGATGCGGCCGTTGCCCGCGTCGCCAAATTTCTCTCGGAGAATGAAGGGCAGAGCTAAGCTGGCCTTCGCGGGCGAGTCCAAAGCGGTTCGCGAGCTACCCCTTTCGGCTTAAACAGGGCCTGACCGAACGCTTTTGCAACCCACGTGACCTTTGCGCCCTTGCTGGTCACAATCCGCATATTGAGTGAACCGCCTTCGCTGCGTCTAACCGCGCGGGCGATATCGCCGTAAATTCCTGCCGCCGCCAACACAGCCCAGCGTGACCGGAAAGGCAAGCGCGCTGCACCGATCCGGGCAGAAGCCTCATAGCGTTCTGACAGATCGCATAGTCGTTCGATGAGTTGAACCAAAGCATCTTGGCGTGTGGGATTCATCAAATCATCAGGATCAATCTGCATCTCCGCCAGCCAGTCCTTCGGCAGATAGCAACGTCCTGCTGCTGCATCCTCGGCAATGTCGCGGGCGATATTGGAAAGCTGAAAGGCCAGTCCCAGATCACACGCCCGGTCGAGCGTTTCTTCGTCGCGTGGGGATATCCCCATCACAACCGCCATCATGCAACCAACCGCACCGGCAACATGATAGCAATATTGATAGAGATCATCCTCGCTTTGCGGACGCCATGATTTGGCATCCAGCGCAAAGCCATCAATAACGTCATTGGCCAGCTCATTGGGCAGTCTGCATTCCTGCGCAACAATACCCATCGCATCAAAGGGCGGTTTTCCGGTTTGTTCACCGCCCATTGCGCGGCGGGTCAGCATGCGCATGACAGCAACGGTTTTTTCCGACGCCGGGGTTGCCGACATGCCATGACCATGATCCTGACCATCGGCCAGATCATCACATTCCCGGCACCAGGCATAGAGCATCCACACCCGCTCTCGTGTGTGAACAGCAAACAGCTTGGATGCGAGCGCGAAGGATTTGGACCCGCGATCGATGCTGGCTTTGGCATGAAGGACGAGGTTGGAGCGGTTCATCAGGCGTCTTGCAGAATATCCTCGAGCATCAGCGCCGCCGTTGCCTTGGCACTGCCGACTACCCCCGGGATACCAGCGCCCGGATGGGTGCCCGCGCCAACAAAATAGAGGTTGTTGATCACATCATCCCGGTTGTGCACCCGGAACCAGGCGCTTTGCGTCAGTAGGGGCTCCAAACTGAAGGCGCTGCCAAGATGCGCGTTCAGGTCGGAACCGAAATCCTGCGGTGTATAGTTGAAGCTGGTCACAATCCGGTCGTGAATATCGGGGATGAGGCGGTGGCCAATCTCGTCGAGAATGCGCTTCTCGTAAATCGGCCCCATTTCTTCCCAGTCAATCGGTAGCTTGCCCTGATGCGGCACCGGTGCCAGCACATAGAAGGTACTATGACCTTCTGGTGCCATTTCCGGATCGGTGACCGTAGGATGATGGAGATAAAGCGAGAAGTCGCTCGGCAAGACGCCATTATCGTAAATATCTTCGAGCAGCCCTTTGTAGCGCGGGCCAAACAGGATCATATGGTGCGGTATGCCGGGCCATGTGCCTTTGAGGCCAAAATGTACGACGAAGAGCGATGGTGAGTATTTCTTTTTGTTAAGCGACGTTGTGACCTTGTCGCTGCGATGCTTGTGGCTGAGCAGATCGCGATAGCTGTGCATGACATCGGCATTGGAAGCCACTGCATCAAATGTCTCGCTCCAGCCGGATTTACACGTGACGCCCGATGCCTGATCGCCCATTGTATCAATGCTGGTGACAGGGTCGGACAGTCGGATGGTGCCGCCAATTCGTTCAAAATGTTTCACCATCGCCGCGACCAGCATATTGGTCCCGCCCTTGGCAAACCAAACGCCGCCAAGCCGCTCCAGCTTGTGGATCAGGCCGTATATCGCGCTGGTTTTCATTGGATTCCCACCAACCAATAGCGATTGGAAGGAAAGGAATTCCCGCAGTTTTTCGTTTTTCACAAAGCCGGAAACCTTGGCATAGACCGACCGATAGGCTTCAAATTTCATCAATGCAGGAGCCGCCTTGATCATCGATTTGAAATCAAGAAATGCCTTGGTGCCGAGTTTGACATAGCCCTCTTCATAGAGCCCGCCGCTATATTGAAGGAAGCGTTTATAGCCTTCGACATCATCCGGTTCGATCGCAGCGATATTGGCGTAAAGCTCTTCCGGGTCATTGACGTAATCGAAATTGGTCCCGTCCGGCCAGTTCAGCCGGTAAAAAGGCGATACCGGCATCAATTCGATATCCTTTGCCATATCATGGCAGGTCAGGTCCCATAGCTGGCTGAGGCAATCGGGATCGGTGATCACGGTTGGCCCACCGTCAAAGATGAAACCATCCTTGTCCCAGTAATAGGCCCGGCCACCCGGTTTGTCTCGACTTTCCAGGATGGTGGTCTGAATACCCGCCGACTGCAGACGAATGGCGAGCGCCAGACCGCCAAAACCGGAGCCGATAACGGCGGCCTTCTTAAACAGTTCGGACTGGCTTTTGGTTACGTCATTCATAGTTATTGAGGCTTATCTATATTTAATCATGATGGGGAGGGCTTTGGTTATTGGGACAGGCGGACGACCGGAAAGAAGTGCGGCCTGATCCAGTCTGGTCGTCGTGCCAGCGTAGAAGCGCGCAATCAGTTTCTCATCCTTGCCGTAGGTATGTTCCAGCGTTTTATAACGTTTTTCGGGCTTACCCGCCTCGAACATCATTGCACAGAGCATATGATAGAATTTACAATCCTGCCAGTGCTTTGCCGCATATTCGCGCAGCATTATATCAAGGCTGTCCTGCGTCAAATCGGGCAACGCGGCGACCATCATGGCGGTGCGAACAGCCATAGGCAGCGAATAGCTGGTCACTGGATGAACAAGTGCCGCCCGCGCGCCGGCACGGGCCTCGATACCGTCATGGGCCGCCCAGAAAGCATCGAAATCACCACCATAGAGCACTGGCAAACACCCTGCTTCGTTGCGGCTAATGTCGGCAATGTCCCAGCCTTGCGTTTCGGCATAGTCGGCGATCCGTTGATGGCTGGCTTCGATGTCCAGATCACCGCCATTGGAATAATAGGTATCCTCGACAAAAATCTCGGTTGAGCTAAAGGGCAGGGAATAGACGAAACGGTAGCCATCAATCTGCTCAACCGTGGCGTCCTTGATGATTGGGTGATCCAGTCCATGGGGTTTGGAAAGACGCAAAACCTGTCCGGCAAATTTCTGCCAGCCATATTGGAGCGCGGAAAAATCACCGCCGCCGCGAGCGTCCAATATCGCGTTGGCCGTCAGCTTTTTGCCGTCGGCCATAGCGATAGTATTTGTGTCAATATTATCTATTTTAGAGCCAGTTATCAGGCTTTTCTTCAACAGCTTCTTGCGAATGACGCGATCAAAATTCTCTGACAAGATCGACCGATATCCGGTATGTAGTGTGCGATCATATTTCGGGAAGCGCACATCATATCTGTCCCATTGATAGGAGATCAGCGGTTCGATCAACCAGAGATTTTCTGGCGCGATGTCACTTTCAAAGAAGGACCAGACATGGTTTCCGCCAAAATGATCGTCGGCCTCGACCAGCGCCACTAATAGCTCCGGTCGCAACTTGCGCAGGGCTAGAGCAATCAGACCGCCAGCCAGTCCGCCGCCTGCTATTGCCAGATCAAAATCTTTTCCTGCTGCCATAAGAAGGCCGTAGCCGATGGTGAGGGCGCAGGGAAGCCTGTCCCAAAGCATGTAAGAAAATAAACCGCTTTACCCTTGTCGGGCGCGCTTTTGCGGCATAGCGTCCGGATATGACTTACCTGCCTGCGATAATTATCTCGGCTGTAGCGATGACATTGATTGTCGGTGTGCGCTATCTGATCACCAGCGGCTTTTTCGCCTGGCTGACGCAGCGCATGCGTCCTGGGCGATATGACAAACTGAAACCCCAGATGGCGCGTGAAATTCGATGGTCGCTCTATTCAGCGGCGATCTACGGAATCCCGGCCGGTATTGTTGCATGGGGTTGGCAGAATGCCGGCTGGACACAAATTTACATGGATATCAGCCTGTATCCGCTTTCGTATCTGCCGGTTTCGCTATTGGTTTATCTGTTTCTGCATGACACCTGGTTCTTCTGGACCCACCGCCTGTTTCACCGGCGCGGCTGGTTTGAGCTTGCTCATGCGGTTCATCATGAAAGTCGCCCACCAACGGCTTGGGCGGCCATGAGTTTTCACCCGTTTGAGGCGATTAGTGGGGCAATTGTCATACCCCTTCTGGTGTTCGTAGTTCCGATACATGTCGGAATCCTAGGACTTGTCTTGCTAATCATGACAATCATGGGGGTGACTAATCACATGGGCTGGGAAATATTTCCGCGTTGGTTGGTTAACGGCCCGTTAGGAAAAGGGCTGATAACAGCCAGTCATCATGAAAAACATCATAGTACGTATAGGGGGAATTATGGGTTATATTTTCGGTTCTGGGATAAGGTCTGTGGCACAGATCTCGGGCTTGGCGATTTTGGCGGCCCTGCCGCTCAGCAGCGCAGGCGCTAACCAGGCCGCAGTGGCGCCAGTCGTAACGGCGACGCTTGATATTTCCATTTCCAACCTGCGCTCGAAAAAAGGCGATGTGCTGGTGTGTCTGAGCAGCAATCCCAAATATTTTCCTGACTGCACGAAGGACAAAGACGCACGCAAATTAAAGGTAGCGGCATCCAGCGCCGACACAGTGCAGATTACCGATGTTAAGCCGGGCACTTATGCAGTGGCGTTGGTTCATGACGAAAACTCCAACGGAAAAATGGATCTTCGCCTGTTCCTGCCGCGTGAAGGTTTTGGTTTTACGCGCAATCCCAAAATCGGTATGGGGCCTCCCAAGTTTAAATCAGCTCAATTTACGGTTGGTACCGAGGACTTAAACTATGCCGTGAAAATGAAATATATTCTATGATATGATCCGAATTCATCCCCCAGTTTTCAGGAAATAAAATGTACAAATATGTCTTGGCTGCAACTTGCCTTTCCGTTGCTTCATCCCCCGTTCGCGCGCAGCCGGAGGGGCAGGGGCCGCCTCGCGGGGAATCTGTTTTTAATGGTGACTATGTAACCTTGGGCGTCGGAGTTGCAGTCGGCCCCAGTTATGAGGGTTCGGACAATTACAACATTAACCCGCTGCCAGTGATTTTGGGCAGTGTTGCAGGCATTGATTTTGAACCGCGTGGTCCCGGGCTGGCGCTGGATGTCATTCCTGACCAGGCTGGCGCCAAGGTTGATTTCATCCTGGGACCCGTTGGCCGTGCGCGTTTTGATCGCAACAATGGGATCAAGGATGACGTAGTGCGCGAGCTCGGCGAACTGGATGTCGCCGTCGAGCTTGGCGCAGTGGCAGGTGTGAAGGTCAATCGAGTGTTCAGCCGGTTCGATTCACTTACTGCGGAAGTCGATCTGCGCTGGGATGTGGCTGGCGCACATGAAGGCCAGGTCATTTCACCGCGCCTGACCTATTTCAGGCCGATTAGCCGCGGCGCAGCGGTCAGCTTTTCCATCAGCGCGGATCATGTGGATGATGATTATGCTGATTACTATTTCAGCATTTCACCGGCCGGTACTTTGGCCAGTGGTCTGCCAACTTTCAACGCAACGGGTGGTTGGAAAAATATCGGTGCTTCTGTTTTTAGTGCGATTGATCTGGATGGAGATGCGACCAATGGCGGTTTTGCGATTATCCTGCTCGGCGGATATTCGCGGCTGCTGGAAGATGCCAAGCGCTCGCCCGTCACATCCATCCGCGGCGATGCCGACCAGTTTTTTGGCGCGATCGGGGTTGGCTATACATTCTAGTTTGAACTGTTAGCCCGATATGGATGCTCTCCTAGTCGACATCCTCTACATCGACCGTTTCACCGGTAACGCGTTGTGACAAGGCGGCGGCGATGAATGGGTCAAGTGCACCATCCAGCACATCCGACGGCGCACTGCTGGTCACACCGGTGCGCAAATCCTTGACCATCTGATAAGGTTGCAGGACATAGCTGCGAATCTGGTGACCCCAGCCAATTTCGGTTTTTGCCTGATATTCGCCGCTTGCCTCAGCCTCGCGGCGCTGCAGCTCAGCCTCATACAGCCGCGCTTTGAGCATCCCCATCGCGGTGGCGCGGTTTTTATGCTGGCTGCGATCATTCTGTGAAGCGACGACAATTCCGGTGGGCTGGTGGGTTATGCGCACGGCACTGTCCGTAGTGTTGACGTGCTGTCCGCCTGATCCGGATGCCCGGTAGGTATCGATTTTTAGGTCGCCCTCGTTAATCTCGACCTCGAAACTCTCATCAATCACCGGATAGACCCAGACGCTGGAAAAGCTGGTGTGCCTTTTTGCGGCGCTGTCAAACGGGGATATCCGGACAAGACGATGAACACCGCTTTCGGTTTTCGCGAAACCATAGGCGTTCTCACCCTTGATCTCGAGCGTGGCGGACTTGATGCCCGCCTGATCGCCCGCCTGATAGTCGACCATCGAAACTTTATAGCCCCTAGCTTCGGCCCAGCGCTGATACATGCGCAGCAGCATATCGGCCCAGTCCTGACTCTCCGTTCCACCGGCGCCGGCGTGGATTTCCAGATAGGTGTCGAAATTATCCGCTTCACCGGAAAGCAGCGCCTGAACCTTGTCACGGTCTGCCCGGTCGGCGAGCTTGCCCAGTGTCTCGACACCTTCTTCAGCCAGCGCGTCGTCGCTTTCCTCCTCGGCCATCTCTATAAATTCGAGGGCGTCGTCCATTTCCTGCTGGATTTCCCTAGCTGCGGTAATCGACTCATCCAGCCGCCGCCGCTCGGTCATGACGGCCTGCGCTGCGCTCTGGTCGTCCCACAGCGTCGGATCTTCTACCCGCGCGTTCAGCTCGTCCAGCCGCCGTAAGGCAACATCCCAGTTAAGCGAGGTTTTCAGCAGGTCCAGCGCCGCGCTGATCCGGTCGACATGCGCCTGAGCTTCCGCACGCATTACAAAGTCTCCAAATATCTCTTGGCGCTTCGATTAGACGATATGGTGGTGATGTAAACAGGGGATGGAGAAGCTTATGCAAAATTCGATAGTGATATCGAATTGTCATAGATATTATCTATTAAATTTGACATTTGGTTTGAAATTTCCATTTTATAAAAATCGGCTATTGCCGCGTAACTATATAAGTTCGCAGACAAACAATGATGGTCTAAACGATAGGGGACTAGAAAATGAAACTACGTCAATCTTTCGCATGCGTCGCTATTGCCGCTTTGATGGCAGTGCCAGCACAAGCTGCTGACAATAAATCCTATGATTATGGTGCCGAACGCGGTGCCGAAAAATGGGGTCAGCTTCACAGCGACTATGCAATTTGTGAGAGCGGCAATATGCAGTCGCCAATCGATCTGGCTGGTGCCAATGCGATTGGGAATTTAGCTGTTGCCGTCGATTACAAATCAGGCCCGATGGGTGTTACCAATAAAGGCCTGACGGTACAGAATGACTTTGCCGCCGGCTCGACCATGACCAGTGGCGGTATGACGTTTAACCTGATTCAGATCCATTTCCATACTCCTTCCGAACATGCCATTTCTGGAAAGCGCTTTCCGCTGACCGGTCACTTTGTGCATGCGACTGCTGATGGAAAGCTTGGCGTCTTGGGCGTGATGTTTGAAGAAGGCGCGGCTAACCCGGAGCTTGCGAAAATCCTGGCCGCAGCTCCATCAAGCAAGTCGGATGTCAAAGCGGGCACCGACCAGATGATCGATCCCGCCGGAATGCTTCCTGAAGATCTGGCTGTTTATCGTTACATGGGCTCGCTGACGACGCCGCCGTGCAGCGAAGGCGTAAACTGGCATGTATTGCGCGACTCCGTAACCGCGAGCAAAGAACAGATTGAAGCTTTTGAAAATCTGATGGGCGACAGTGCCCGCCCTGTACGGGCTCTAAACAACCGTCTGGTTGTCGCACCGGAGTAAACGAACAACTTGTTCAGACTGTCCTTTCAAAGATGGGCCGGACTTATGTTCCGGCCCTTTCCCATTGAGCTTCGTATCGCTCATCCAAACCGGTTTTTCCCAGCCATTGCCCGGTGGGCCATAGCCATGGTGGTGAGTTGGGCATTGACCCGGATACAACTGGGCATCACGCTGGCATCGGTGACATAGACATTGGTTGTGCCATGAACACGCTGGTCAAGGTCAACCACGCCCTTGGCCGGATCCACGTTGATGGCATTGCCGCCATGGGGGTGAGAGCTGGACAGCACCACATCGTCCGGTTCGACAATGGCGTCCAGGTAGAAGCCGTCAATTTCAGAATCGCTCATTCCCCTGCGCAAGGTTTGGCCTTTCAGGAGAGCCGGATAGACTTCGATCGCGCCATTGAGAAAATGGACTTTGGTCATTGTTGCCAGTGCACGGCGGAGCAGAGCGAGCTCCGGTTCGCCGACTTTTAGCTTGAGCTTGCCGTTCTCCATTTTTCCGAGGCGGTCGGCCGGAAACAATACGCCGGCAGAAACCAGCCGGTTGTAGTTGAGCATGCGCCGGAAATGTTCATCAAACCAGCCGGGAACTAAGGTCGCCATGCTCATTGGCGGCTGAAAATGGCTTTCGATCAGATAATCGCCGCGATCAACATAGGTCGCCATCTGGTCCTCGTTCCAGACATTCATCTCGTGTCCTTCAGGCATCAAGGCTACGACCGGGCAGGCGATGTTCAGCGATATTTCATCACCGGATTTTTCAATCCCGCTGTCGATCAGCAAGTTACTGGACGCCAATGCCCCCGCAGCCACCACAACGCCCTTGCGAGCTTTTACGGTGCGTTTCCGGCCGTCGCGGAGCGTTAGTTCAACGGCTTCGGCTACGCGCGCATCCTGCGTGCCATCTTTCCAGACAATTTCGTTTGCTTCTGCGCCGTCCAGTATGCGTGCGGGTTTGTCGCGATCTGTGCTGGTGGCATGGGTGAGGAAACTCTCTGGCATCGCCTTCTTGCGGCCATAGGGGCAGCCGGTGTTGCAATAGCCGCAATAGACACATTCGCTATCGGGGGTTTTGGGACCGTAATTTTTCTGGAACCAAGCCGATATGGCCTGCTTGTCCATCGGATCATTGGATTGCGCCGCATATTTGTTCCAGCCATCAAGCAGGTGAGGGCCATTGTTCCGTCCCGATATTGCCGATATTTCGGAAACTTCCAGCGCACCTTCAACTGCCTCATAGCTTACGGTGAGTTCCGCTTCGCTAACCGGCGCGCCCAAAGCATCCCATGTCTTGTACACGTCTTCTGCTTGCGGATGGACGAGGCCTGCATGCTTCATGCGCAGACAGATACCATTGTTAATCACTGTCGAACCGCCGACCACGCGTCCCTGAAAGACAATCACATCGCGATCTTTGGTTGTTTGCAACGCACCGTCCTTGAATAGACGGGCCGTCATCCGGGCTTCTTCATGGGTGATACGGGACGATGGATAGTTATGACCCGCCTCGAGTATAAGCACTTCATGTCCCTCATCGGCCACGGACGCTGCCGCAACCGCGCCGCCTGCGCCGGACCCGATGACGATGACGTCCACTTCTTCGGGAATGGCGTCATGACCGACAAACACTTCGGCTTTCAGATCGCGTCTGGGTTCGCGCCTGACCGGAAGTTCACCGGGGGCAGAACGGTCCCGCTGGCCCGGCAACAGATATTTGAGCCGCTGGTAAATCGGGTTGTCGAAATTCAGTTCCTCATCGCCGCGTTCCCAGTGGCCATAATAGCCAGCAAGGATCACACCCTTGGTGCGGGCGATATCTTGAAACAGGTCCACACGGCTGTTCTGCAGACGGCGGCGGATCAGACTCTGTCGCATTTTTGGCGGCGCGAGTAGAAAGAACGGGCCGCCAAGGATCAGGAACAGTCCATAGAGCGCCAGCCCGATTTCCTTTGGCTTGTCGCCATCGATATTGGAGAAATGCTCCTGAAGGTTCTCCACCACTTGCGACGGGGAAATCGCCATAGGTGTATCGTGGAACAGCGTTTGGGTGAGCGCTTTCAGCATGCGCGCCTGCAGGGGATTAAATGGTTTTTGCATTGCTATCTTCCTAAAGTGCGACCCTAGAAAAATATCTCATCAATATCAGCGGGCTGTTACCCTATTCGGTTTGATCTGCCTCGACAGTTTGAACAATACCCAATCCGTCGCCGTTCTTTCCGACAGTGAAGTGGCGGATCAGCTTGCCTTCGATCATGTCAACTTCGGCAATCCGGTCCAGTCCGGTTTCGGCAACATAAAGCCGCCTACCATCTGGTGAAAAAAGGATGGTAACCTGCGCCGATTCCCGGCTGCCGCCAAGTTTGATGGTGCCCTTGGGCAACCTTGTGTCAACATCGAACAGGCCCAGCGCGCCATCGCCGAGGTTAGACGTCACAGCCGTTTTGCCGTCCGGGCTGATGGCCACGCGGATCGGGAAATTACCGGTTTTGATTGTGGTAATTTCATCCAGGCTGTCGGCATCAAATACCCGCATCAGATCGCCGCGCCGGTCGGCGACCCAGACGGTTTTTCCATCCGGTGTGATGGCAATGCCTTCCGGTTCTGTACCAGCGGGCAGGTCCTTGATCTTGGAACCCTCCACAAGATCAAGGACGCTCACCGTTCCGGACTGCATATTGCTAACAAAGGCCCGGCTTTTATCCGGTGTTACCACTAGCATATGACTGCCCTTCTGTCCGGTCGAAATCTGCGTAACTTCGCGCGTCTGGCTCTCCCCGGAAGGTGGCGATACAATCGTTATACTGTCGCTGCCTTCGGTTGAGGCAATGATCCGCCCGTCATCCAGCCACACAATACCATGCGGGCTTTTGCCTGGTGTCAACGCTATCGTTTCAATCTTCCGTTGCGCGGCAACTTCGAAAATATCGATATGTTCCGCGCCATAAGAAACAACAGCGGCCAGCTGCCCATCCGGTGAGATTGCAACTTCATGAGGATTTTTACCGGTATCACCGCGGGAGATCTCCTGACCGGATGCCAGGTCAATGAAGCTGAGCGTATCTTCGCCTTTATTGCCCACTAGTAGCATACCGCTCAGCGCTTCATGATCCGCTGCAGGGTTTTCCGCAGAGACGGAGCAGGAAGTGAACAGCGTTGCTGCCATCAAAGCGATTGCAAATTTGTTCATTCTCACCATCTCCTGAGACAATCCCCGGCAAGGCATTTGGCCGTACCGGGGATGAGCGTGTCCTAGCCGACCGCGGCCCTATTCTGCTTGCGGTGCGGCGGCGCTAGGGTCTTCGGGAAGACCGCCAAGCTGTGTCACCATTTTTGTATATGCGTCGAGATAGGCGAGGGCCATTACCCGGCCAATCTGGGTATCGGTATAACCACCGCCTGCTGCGCCAGCAAGAACGCCGCCAAAGAAGCCGCCTCCTCCACCGCCAAATTTCAGATCAGATTTGCGGGAATAGCCTTCGGTGATGCGTTCCATTTCGGTCGTGCGCACGTTGACCAGCGACAAGGTTACATTTGCCTCTTTCTTATTGACCTTGATACCACCAAATAGGCCGCCCAATGTCCGTCCACCCAATGCACCTGCAATGCCGCCCAGCGCACCACCGCCACCGGAGCGGTTATTGGCAGAAATAATATCGGGCACGATAACATAGTCTGCAGCTTTCACCTGACGCTTGCCGATATTGGAACCGCGTTGCAATTCGCCTGAATCCGCCAGCGCTCGTTCGACAGCCCTGCTGGCCAGACCACGACCGCGATCCACCAGACCAAAGCAGCCAGAGCGAGCAACAAAGGTCTTGATCAGCGCCTCCGGCGAACCCAGCTTATAGCTCACCCACCAGCGTTGTTCCGGTTCCACGATGGCAATGGTGCCCAGTTTTTTGTAACAAACAGGGATCTCGGCAACACCGCGCTCCTGCGCCTTCTGACCTTTTGACTTGCCTGCAGCCAGCGCCGTACCGCAGGAAAGCGCGACTGATGAGACAGCTATGGCGGTGATAATTTTCTTCAACATGATGTTCCCTCCGACTTAAAATACCCTGCCCACTGCGTGAAATTGAATCAGTCAATTCCCTACCAGTGGCAGATCAATTCGCGACCTCGAGATTTGCATGATGATAAAACTGATCACGATTCTGAGGTTCTGTAATATGTTGTAACGGTAATAGGCCCCGCTGATTGTGATCTATAGCACGTTTTAGACATGCTTATTTTCGACCGGTCTGCCAACCAAAAAGATGGGCACAGCCTGTAACTCTTTTCTTTTATAATTATGCCGTTAGCATGCGGGTAGAGGTAAACAACCTTGATTCTGGGAGGAATGCGGATGCGGCATATCGCGATCATCGGGTCGGGGCCGGCGGGCTATTACTCGGCCGAAGCGGCGCAAAAAAAATATGGTGGCGACGTTACCATCGATATCATTGACCGGTTGCCGGTCCCCTTTGGTCTGATTCGAACTGGCGTTGCCCCGGACCATCAATCGATCAAGGCCGTCTCCCGGCGTTACGAGAAAACCGCTCTGGGTGATAATGTTCATTTTGCCGGTAATGTTACTGTGGGAGAAGATGTCAGCATCGAGGAACTACAGGGCTTTTATGACGCAGTAATTCTGGCCACTGGTGCCCCCAATGATCGGCCACTGGAAATTGAGGGCAGTGATTTGCCCGGTGTTATCGGGAGCGCGGCCTTTGTCGGATGGTATAACGGCCATCCTGATTACAAAGACCTTGATCCGCCTCTGGATGGCAAGTCTGTGGCTGTGATTGGTAACGGTAACGTCGCTTTGGATGTGGCGCGCATTCTGGCCAAGACTGAAGCCGAGTTTGCCGGTAGCGATATTGTCGGACATGCGCTTGACCAGTTGAAACAAAGCGATGTCGATAAAATTACGCTGCTCGGCAGGCGTGGCCCTCATCAAATTGCGATGACCCCGAAAGAATTGGGCGAGCTGGGTCATCTGGAACGCGCGCGTCCGGTGATTGATACGCTGGATTTTCCTGACGAGGGTGCAGATGCGATGCTCGAGCCCGGTATGCGTAAATCAGTGACCCATTTGCGCAGTTTTTTTGACCGCGCCGGAGAGTTGCGAGACAAGCCGGTCGTTATCGATTTCGACTTTTTTGCCATGCCAGTTGAGATTCAGGGTGATGGCAACGTCGAAAAACTGATTGTCGAGAAAACAGAACTGGATGCTGAACTGCGTTCTAAAGGAACTGGCGAACGCTATGAGTTAGAATGCTCCCTCGTGATCAGCTGCATCGGTTATCGCACGCCGCCGATTGAGGGCGTGCCCTATGAGCATGGCCGCGGCCGGTTTGCCAATGTTGATGGCCGGATATTGCCGGGCCTCTATTGCGTCGGCTGGGCGCGAAGAGGACCGACCGGGACAATTGGTACCAATAAACCGGATGGCTTTGCCATTATTGAGGCAGTAGCCGAAGATATCGGGGCAGGGGACAACAAGGAGGGGCGCAAAGGGTTAGATCGCCTGTTTGAGCGCCGTGGCGTTGAAGCAGTCACCTTTCGCGACTGGAAGAAAATTGAAGAAGCGGAGGTGGCCAATGCTCGTAGCGGTGCACCGCGCGAGAAATTCACAGACATTGATGAAATGATTGCAGCGAGGGAAAGCTAGGCCAGCCAGCCCCGCAAAATTGCGTTGACCTTTTCAGGAGCTTCCTGCTGCACCCAATGCGATACGCCTGGTAGGCGATGTAATTCCAGGTCAGACACCCATTGTTCGGTGCCTTCTGCGCATTTGATGTTGAGCGCGCTGTCTTCTTCTCCCCAGATCATAAGGGTTGGCGTATCAAGTTGTTTGTCCTCCAGATCGACTACGTCTCGATGTCTGACCAATGCGCGGTAGTAATTCAACATCGCGGTCAGCGACCCCGGTCGCAAAGCGGTTTTTGCAAAAACATCCAAAACTTTGTCTGAAAAGTTGCTTTGGTCTTGGGCCATATTGGAAAATGCGCGCCTAATTGCTTCGCCTTTGCGGCGCGAGATCAAAAACTCCGGCAACCATGGGATCTGGAAAAAGAAAATATACCAGCTGCGCCGAAGCTGTCGCCAATGGCGGATTTCGCGTCTGCCTACCATTGGATGTGGTACGTTCATGATGATGAGGCGGCTCAGCGGCCGGATTTTCTGGATCGCGAATGCCCAAGCAACAATCGCCCCCCAGTCGTGGGCAATCAGCGTGACCTCTTCCGCGCCACTAGCATCGATGAGCGCGGCTACATCAGCGCATAGATGATCCAGAGCGTAGTCGCGCACGGTCGCTGGCTTGCTCGATCCGCCATAGCCACGCATATTTGGTGCCCATACCCTGTAACCTTGTTCCACCAGCAAAGGAATTTGAAAACGCCAACTATAATGCAACTCGGGAAAGCCGTGCAGGCAAAAAGCGAGTTTTTTCCCTTCACCCGCCTGTGCGACCTCAAAAGTCTGACCATTGGCCTTGACCCATTGGATGGTAATACCGCTGTCGGGATCCGGGTTCCATGATGGTGTATCTGTCATGGAAAAAGTCTAACAGCAGAAGGCTTTAATCATCCAGTTAAATCTGTTATTCCTCCGGAAAATAATCAGGAGAGACTCGATGCATGATCTGGTAATTCGCGGTGGTACGGTGGTTGATGGCACCGGCAGTGCACCTTTTACAGCCGATGTTGCCATTGATGGGGACCGTGTCTCCTTGGTTGGAACTGTCACGGCCAAGGGACGTGAAGAAATTGATGCGACCGGCAAGTTTGTTAGTCCTGGCTTTGTGGATGTGCACACCCACTATGACGGACAAGCCACTTGGGACGATGAAATGGCGCCTTCAAGCTGGCATGGTGTGACCACTGTGGTCATGGGCAATTGCGGCGTTGGTTTTGCCCCGGCCAAGCCAGATAAGCATGAATGGCTCATCGGTCTGATGGAAGGTGTTGAGGATATTCCAGGCACAGCGCTCGCCGAAGGGATGACCTGGAACTGGGAAACTTTCCCGGAATATATGGACGCGCTGGAGGAGCTCCCTCGCACAATTGATGTCGCTACCCACGTCCCGCATGGAGCTATTCGCGCTTATGTATTGGGTGATCGGGAGAAGCCTGGTGCAGTTCCCACCGACGATGATGTGGAGCAGATGTCGAAAATTGTGGAAGACGGACTACGAGCAGGAGCATTGGGCTTCTCAACCTCGCGTACCGTGCTGCACCGCTCGGTAGATGGGGAGCTGGTGCCGGGTACGACGGCGACCAAAGAAGAACTAATCGGCATTGGTCGCGCCATGGGCCGGGTTGGCTATGGTGTGTTTGAGATGGCTTCTGATCTCAACCGGGAATGGGACGAATTTGGTTGGATGGGAGACCTTAGCCGGGAGACCGGCCTACCAGTAACATTTGCGGCGTTGCAATCGATCGCCAAAGATCAACCTCTGGAAGAGCAAATCGCCAATATGCGCGCTGAAAATGACAACGGCGCAAATATTGTGGCGCAGATTGCTCTACGTGGAAATGGTATCATCATGGCTTGGCAGGGTACGGTTCATCCGTTTGTCCGCAAACCAAGTTGGGAGACGATTGCAGATCTGCCGTGGGAAGAAAAATACGCCCGGCTCAGTGATCCTGATTTCAAGGCGCAAATAATTTCCGAGACCAGCCTTCCGGCAGAAAATGTCGATATGGCACCCGTGCAGTTCATCGTCACCGATGGCTGGGCGATGCACTATCAGATGGATGACGGATTTAACTATGAGCCGACTGCCGAGGAAAGCATCAACGCCCGCGCCAATGCCGCAGGCGTGACGCCAGCGGAATATGCCTATGATCTGCTGATGTCTGATGATGGTAAAGGGCTGATCTACCTCCCTATTCTAAACTATATTGATGGTAATCTGGATTTTCTCCACGCTTTGCAACATGCCGATGACACGGTAAACAGCCTGTCTGATGGCGGTGCGCATTGTGGTACAATTTGTGACGCAGCAAGCCCGACTTTCATGTTGGAGCATTGGGTTAAAAACCGTGAGCGCGGGACCATCACAATTGAAAATGCGATCAAGCGGCAATGCCTGGATACGGCTCGTCTCTACGGGCTGAATGACCGTGGAGTTTTGAAGCCCGGGTATCTCGCCGACGTCAATGTCATCGATATGGATCGGATCAAGCTGGGCAAGCCATGGCTTGCCTTTGATCTACCCGCCGGCGGCAAGCGCCTGCTGCAAAAAGCGGATGGCTATGACTATACGATCAAATCAGGGCAGGTGACATTCAAAGGCGGTGTTGTGACAGACAAGCGCCCGGGCGGCTTGATCCGCGGTCCGCAAAATGCCGAGATGCTGGAAGCGGCAGAGTAAGCATTTTTTTGGGGGTGCTCTCCATAAAATGCAGAGCACCCCATCCAATAACCTAGAATGACTTTTGCCATCCGATGGTAAACATCCAGTCGCCCGTCATTTGGGGGCCATTGAGATCCTGATAGACCGGAGTGCCGACCTCGATTCCCAGACGATGACCTGCTAGCGGCCCATGCGTTCCAACCAGATTTACTCCACCGATCAGGTCAACACGCTCGCCGCCTTGAAAGTCGGGATTTGCGGTTTGGACCGGCCCCATGATCATGGGATCAATGCCTTTCACTGGGCTTGTGGCACGGCCCTTGATACGGCCAGACAGGCTGATCCATTGCGCTGGGCGATAGCTGATCCAGGTGGTCAGCTCGTGCACATCACCAAAGCGGTAACCCTGGTCATTCGTGCCAGTACGGATCGTCCCGGAATATTGTGAGCCAAGACCAATAGAGCCGTGCCAGCTTTTGTAAGTCACGGACGGTTTGAGGTCCCAAGTACCAGATCCTATTTGCATCATGTAGGGCACACGGACGGTTGGCTCTGCACCCATCGGCGTCAGGATTTGTGCCGTCTTTGTTGTCGAGCCAGTCGGGATGGAGACCGCAGCCCGGACATTAAGCTCTCGCCGCCCGTCATCCTTGCGATCCGATACTCCCAGTATCGGAAAAATACTGCCGAGTGTGATGTCGCCAAATCCCTTTGGATTGGTCGTGAAATTGCCGCGCACATTGGTACCGGCACCTCCCGCAAAGGTGATATGCTCCATTTCCTTTTCGACATAACTACCCATGGCGATCAGAGTGATCCAATCGGTCGGTGCGTACATCGCTCCCACCATGGTCATGTCGGTGCGCATGGAGGTTGGCACAATTCGCAAAGTTGGCGGTTGGCCTGGAGCACCGAAAAAACGGTTGGGTATAGTGGTTGCAATATCTTCGGGAGAAATGCTGTCGGTGCCGATCTGATTACCGCTCATTTCCACATGCATATGGCGGACGGAGAACATAACCTCGCCCTTTTTGTGAGCATGGTCGGCCATCACACCTATCGGCGCGTGATCATCGGCCATGACATCATGGGCGAGCGTGGGAGTAGAAAGGCAGGCGGTGAAAAACACCCCTGCGTAAAGCAAGTATTTCATGGTTGTTTCCTGTGATTGTCTGAGATTTAGCCGCTAAAAAGTTCCAGAAACGGCCGGTAGCTGAGGTCAGACGGCGACAGGTGGTCCGGTTGCTGGCGGACTGTTAATCCGGTTGCGGACGGCAAAATGGCGCTGTGCCTGCGGCACATGTGGGGCCATGACGTGATCGGTAAGCGTAATAGCGGGGACAGCCGAAATCAGGCCGGCGCCAGAAGACGCTGCATAGGTACAGACGGAGTTTCCAGTTTCGGAATTTGGCGTATCGGGTTTTTCCGGGCCGCCATATACCATTGCCAGCATCGCATAGTCGGGATGATCGGGTGCGATAGCGAGCTTGTTACTCGCATGGCCGGAACACAGCTCGATGGAAAAACCGTCTGTAGTATATTTGGGCATGAAGCCCTGCGGAGCCAGAGCGGAAAGCAGCAGCGCGACCACAGTCAGAGTGATAGTCACCAGATGGCCTCGTAAAGGCCGTCGAGAAGAAGGAGCTGCATTCATCGCTGTGGCGGATCTATAATCCAGCTTACCATCGATGGCTAGCAAGGAATGGTGGTCAAGACAGTTTTATTGGGCTTCGTGTTGCAATCATCTTTGCGGTTCTGTCTGCAATGATCAGGAAACCACTTTCTGGTGTTCCAAAACCTAGGCGATGGCGTTTAAATTTAAAAATGGATGCATCGGAAACATCGATTTGACCCCAAGGAACAAAGAAGGGGTTTTGGAATGGTCCGAAAATTTTCCACATGGATACACGCAGTCCCGTCCGGCAAACGTCTAGACGTAAACAGCCCGAAAAATTGACTTTTGCTGACGATATCCCGCCCATAGCGCCAGATTGGGCTCGCATGACGATCAGGCTTTCGTCGGGTCTGTCTGGGAATCGGTTTTGAAGCTTGTTCCATCCCGACATCCGTCCAAGCAAGGTAACAATAAGCAACCACATACCCAGAAACATGACCGGGAACAGAACTAAGATCGTGGTCTCATCTATCGGGAAACCCCAGACCACGAAGAGCTCGGTGTCGGATGAAGCGACTTTACTAAACCCGCATTGGCATCAGCACATATAGAGCTGGTGACTTGTCATCCTCACGGATCAATGTTGGCGCGCTGGCATCGGCGAGGTGAAGTTCGACATTGTCGCCTTCAATCTCACTCAAAATATCCAATAGGTACCGCGAGTTAAAGCCAATTTCGAAGCCGTCTTCCTTGTAGGCTCCGGGCACTTCTTCTGCCGCTGTGCCATTTTCCGGAGATGTGACTGACAGCGTGATCTTGTCATCACCTAATGCCATTTTGACTGCACGGGTCTTTTCGGTGGCGATGGTCGAAACTCGGTCAACGCCTTGCGCAAAACTCTTTGGATCGATTTTCAGGATCTTGTCATTTCCGGTTGGAATGACGCGTGTATAATCCGGGAAAGTACCGTCGATCAGCTTGCTGGTCAGGATAGCAGTACCAAGGGTAAAGCGAATTTTGCTCGCGGACAGATCAATCTGGACAGATGCTTCACTATTTTCGTCCAGCAACTTGCGCAGTTCGTTGACGCATTTGCGCGGCACGATCACGTCCGGCATGCCTTCTGCCCCCGCCGGGCGGGGCAGGGTGACACGGGCCAGACGATGGCCGTCCGTGGCCGCAGCCTTCAGGACCGGTGTCTCTTCGTCCTGAACGTGCAGGAAAATGCCGTTCAGATAATAGCGCGTTTCTTCTGTGGAAATCGCGAATTTGGTTTTGTCGATAATTTGCACCAGGGATGCTGCCGGCAGCTCAAAACTGGTAGGCAGATCGCCCTCAGCAATAATTGGGAAATCATCGCGGGGCAGGGTTTGCAGATTAAAGCGTGCACGGCCTGCATTGACTTTCATCTTGCCATCGGCAGCGTCCAGTTGAACCTGCGATCCATCAGGTAATTTGCGGGCGATATCGAACAGCGTATGGGCAGAAACGGTTATTGAACCAGCTGTTTCGACTTGTGCCTCGACGGTCTCAACGACCTGCAGGTCCAGGTCGGTTGCCATTAATTTGATGCCGCCGCCTTCGCTGGCCTCGATCAACACATTGGACAGAATGGGGATCGTATTGCGCCGCTCAACCACTGACTGGACATGGCCCAGACTTTTCAGCAGTGCTGCGCGTTCAATTGTCGCTTTCATAAACCGTCCTTCATTTCCTGTCCTTGGGCAGTGTATTTCGCCCCAATGGCTGTGCCCGGACAAGGCAAAAGACTCCGTCCAGTTCACAGATAGTCATCGTCTCATTAACAATATCAACCAATAGGGCAAGCCCGATACATGAGGTGATAAAGATATTGCGGTGAAAATCTGTGGAAAAAACACACAATGCGGTTAAACCCGCTAAAGATATCGACCAGCGATGTTATGCAAAAGCGAATTAGACCATAGTTATGAGCAATTTAAGCCGCAATATCAGTACAAATGGAAAACGCCTGTTCATTGCTCGCCATGGTGAGACGATTTTCAATCTGGCCGGTCGTATCCAGGGTAATGATGCACATACCCCTTTGACACAAAGGGGCTTTGCCCAGGCTGATGAAATGGGCCGTGCGCTTGCGCTTTATTTGGGCGGTTTCAGCAATCTGGATCTCGTTGCTTCTGACACGGGCAGGGCGCTGCAAACCTTGTCTATCGTTTGTGAGCATATTGAACTGGATTGGCATAACACCACTCCTGATTCCCGTCTTCGGGAAATCAATATGGGAGAATGGGAGGGCGTTTATTACAGCAAGCTCAATGGCCAACTTCAAGTTGATCGCCAACAGGGATTATTCCTTACCCAAGCGCCTGGCGGAGAGACCTATCGTGACATTGTGAACCGGTTGAAGGCTTGGCTTGCCGATCAAGCATTTGATCGTGACATGCTGCTGATCAGCCACGGGATGACAAGCCGGGTGTTGCGGGGCCTGTTGACTGGGCAACCGCCGCTGGACCTGATCGAAGCGCCGATGGCTGATAGCCTTCCCCAAGGTTCGATGGTCCAAATTGTCGATGGTTCGGAGACAATTGTCCACTTGGGTGCGGGCGAGGGCGAAAAGGCATGAGGGTTGCTGCTGCCCTGACCGCCATTTGTCTAACTGCAGTGTCCGTGCCGATTGCGGCGAAGGATTCGCTGGGTGTCTTTAACAGCTGGGGCGCCTTTCGTGATCCGGCTGTTCCGCGCTGTTATGCCATTGCAGAATCAGAGGAAATAAGGGGCAAGGCCGAGCGCAAATCCTATGCCTCCGTTGGTTTCTGGCCCAGGCGTAATGTTCGCGCGCAATTCTATGTACGTCTTAGTCGCGATCGCTCCACCAATAGCCGTGTCATGGTTGGCGTTGGCGGTCGCCGATTCCAACTGGCGGCCAATCGGTCAGATGGCTGGTCTCAGGACAAGCGAATGGATGCTGCCATCATCGCCGCTTTGCGCTCCGCCAACAGCATGACGATTGAAAGCACAGGTCGTGATGGCAAACCAATTGTGGATGCCTATTTGTTGCGCGGCGCCGCGACCGCGATTGATGCAGCGTCATTGGGTTGTTCGCGATTGAGATAGGCCTAGCTCTTCCTGGTCCTAGCAAGAGGTATTCCGTTGCTCGCATAAGCTGAATAGCTGGAAAATTGCGATTTATTCGGATTGCCGGGAAAAATATACTATCCTTCGCGCTGATTATCGGAGCTTGACCGATATTGACATTTTAACGGCTCCTGGGAGGGATTCATGAAGAAGTCGACGATTATGTTAGGCGCAGCGTTCTTGTCTTTGGGCGTTGCAATAGGCGGAACAGCACATGGCGGTTCAGGAGAGGGAACTGCTACCGAAGCTAGTGCCGATGCCGATCTGATAAAGCAGGCTGGAGCACCGCTGTTCGAAGGTATGGGGGAATACAACCGATCAATCACCACGTCATCCGAAGGCGCCCAGCGCTATTTCAATCAGGCTATGGTGCTCGCCTTTGGCTTTAATCATGCCGAGAGCGTCCGTTCATTCCGCGCTGCGCAAAAACTCGATCCCGAATGCGCCATGTGCTTTTGGGGAGAGGCCTTAGCGACTGGCCCCAACATTAATGTGACGAGCAAGGGCAAGGCGGTAATGAGTGATGATGATCGCCGTGCAGCCTTCAAAGCCATCCAGCGAGCGAAGGCATTGATGGACAATGCTTCACCATTGGAGCAGGCACTGATCAAGGCGCAGGCCAAGCGCTACAACGGCGATCCATCAACTGACCGGGAGGTTTTGGATCTCGCCTATGCTGAGGCTATGAACAGAGTGGTTAAGACCTTTCCGGAAGATGACGATGCGGCGGCGATCTATTCCGAGGCGCTAATGAACACCATGCCCTGGGACTATTGGTCGGCCGATGGCAATCCCAAGCCAGAGACCGAAAAAGTAATTGGCGCACTGGAACGGATAATCGCACGCAGTCCCAAACATCCGCTGGCATTACATCTCTACATTCATGCTGTGGAAGCATCTAAAGATCCGGGTCGCGCCGAAGACGAAGCGGATGCACTTGCCGGCCTTGTACCAGGATCCGGGCATCTGGTTCATATGCCTGCCCACATTTACTGGCGGGTGGGGCGCTATGACGATGCCGCGAAGGCGAATATCCGAGCGGCGGCCGTGGATGAGGAATATATCGCGGCCTGCAATGCGCAAGGCTTCTATCCTGCGCTTTACTATCCGCACAATATCCATTTTCTTTGGGCAGCCACGAGCATGTCCGGACAGAGCAAAATGGCGATTAGTTCGGCAAAAAAACTCGCTGCCAATGTTCGGCTCGAACAGATTGAACAATTTCCGACAGTGGAGTTTTTCAAGACTATTCCGCTGCTTACACTTACCCAATTTGGTAAATGGTCGGAGATTGTGGCTGAACCGGCACCGCCTGAAAATCTCGATTACTCCAATGCTATCTGGCACTACGCAAGGGGTATTGCGCTAGCCAATATGGGAGATAGCGTCGGTGCGAAGGCAGAGCAGGCCAAGCTGGCAGCTGTTAAAGATACCGTGCAGATACGCTTTCTCGACAATGCCGATTACCCGGCCAGCGTGCTACTCAATATAGCGGATGATCTGCTACAGGGAGAAATCGCACTGAAATCTGAGGAGCCCTTAGTCGCTGCAGAGCATTTTCAGCGTGCCGTCGATAAACAGGATGCGCTACCCTATATGGAACCGCCATTCTGGTATTACCCGTCTCGCCAATCGCTGGGACAGGCGTTGATGGAAGCTGGTCAATTTGCAAAAGCTGAGGCGGTTTACCGCCGTGATTTGGAAGACTATCCGCGCAATGGCTGGTCTATGTCAGGATTGGTCGCGGCTCTTGAAGGTCAGGGCAAAGCCGACGAAGCTGCAAAGGCGCGCGAAACTTTGGAAATTATCTGGGCGAAAGCAGATGTGACCTTGAACGGTTCGCGCCTGTGAACAGATAGTCGCTAAGGCTGGCAATTGTGGATGACCAGCCTTATATGCGCGCTTATGCAGATTCCCGGCCATATAGATCCTGTTCCGCTTCCCGCAAAAGTGACGGCTCGTGAAGACGGGCGCGTGGACCTTATTGGTTTGAGCGTCGCCGAAATTCGGGATGTACTAATCGAGTCGGGATTGGATGAAAAGCAGGGCAAACTGCGCTCAAAGCAGTTGTTCCACTGGATGTATCATCGCGGAATCACGGATTTCGCGCTCATGACCGATATGAGCAAGACCCTGCGCCCTTGGTTGGCGAAGCGGTTTGTGATTGGCCGACCGGAAATTGTCGAAGCCCATTTGTCAGAAGATGGAACGCGCAAATGGTTGCTGCGATCCGCCGACAAGCAGGATTATGAAATGGTCTTCATTCCCGATGAGGATCGCGGGACGCTATGTATTTCCTCGCAAGTCGGGTGCACGCTCAATTGCCGGTTCTGCCACACGGGGACAATGCGCCTGGTGCGTAATCTAACTCCCGGCGAGATTGTTGGACAAGTGATGCTTGCGCGCGATGCGCTGGGTGAGTGGCCCAAAGGTGTGATGGATTTTGCCGACGAAGAAGAAGCAGAAAATACCAAGGAATATAATCAGGCCTATAAATCTGATGGCCGCTTGCTGACCAATATCGTGCTTATGGGCATGGGTGAACCGCTTTATAATTTCGATAATGTCCGCGATGCAATGAAAGTCGTCATGGATGGGGCCGGACTGGCTCTATCGCGCCGCCGGATTACTTTGTCGACCAGCGGAGTGGTGCCAATGATTGCTCGGGCAGGCGAAGAAATAAGCGTCAATCTGGCAATATCCCTACATGCCGTAAACAAGGAAACGCGCGACGAAATCGTGCCGCTGAACCGTAAATATTCCATTGAAGAACTGCTACAGGCCTGTGCGGATTATCCTGGTTCCAGCAACTCGCGGCGGATCACGTTTGAATATGTGATGCTGAAAGACAAGAATGATAGCGACGAAGATGCGCGCGAATTGGTCAATCTGCTGCGGCAATATGACTTGCCGGCCAAGGTAAACCTCATACCGTTCAACCCTTGGCCTGGTTCGGCCTATGAATGCTCGACTCCGGAGCGGATCAAGGCATTTTCCAAAATCGTTTTTGATGCCGGTATCAGTGCTCCCGTGCGGACCCCGCGCGGGCGTGATATCATGGCCGCTTGCGGGCAGTTAAAGTCGGCCAGCGAAAAGAAGAGCCGGGCTGAACTCGATCGTCTGGCGGAAGAAAAGCAAGCCGCGCTCGGTTGATGTGCCAAGTCTAAATAGTTGCGATTACGTCAATTTCCACCATCAGGTGAGGCAGCGCCAAGGCTTTGACTTCGACAATTGTATCTGCTGGGTAAGGCTCTGAAAAATAGTGTTTTCGGGCTTCGACGATCTGCGGGAAAAAGGCCATGTCGGTAAGATAGATGGTGACTTTGACGATCTTTTTCCGATCGCTACCGCCAGCTGCCAGCACCCGGTCGATGTTGATGAAGACCTGCGCTACCTGTTGTTCAAAGTCTCCTGCGCCAACGATGTTACCAGCTTCGTCAATGGCGGCCTGACCAGACAGAAACAGCATATCACCAACCCGCCAGCCGGGCGCAATGGCGTAAGGGGCGAGTGGATCGGGATCGATTTTGATCACTTTGCGTTTGTCAGTCATCCAAACCTCGCTTTGGCAACAAGTTTCTTTTCTTTGCACTGTAACGACTAACTTTCATTTGTCGAACAACTGACTAGAATGGCTGTTCAGATGATCAAATCTCAAAAAAACATGACAAAGCGCCACAAGCTAACGACCCGGCTGTGGCATTGGGTTAACGCTCTTTGCCTGCTTGTTTTGGTGATGAGCGGCTTGACGATCTTCAACGCCCACCCGCGGCTCTACTGGGGGGAATATGGCTCCAGTGATGACTATGCCTGGGCCGCTGTCGGGTCTTCGCAGACCTTAGGTTATGTCCGGTTAGGTGAGACAAAAATCGAGACGACCGGCTTTATCGGGAACTGGCGAGATAGCAATGGTCAGATACAGAAATGGGCTTTTCCCGGCTGGGCAACTATCCCTTCCTATTACAGTCTTGCTGAAGGAAGGCGTTGGCATTTCTTTTTTGCATGGATTTTCAGCGTCGGATTGGCGTTTTTCATGATCCGATCCATGTTCAATCGCCACGTGCAAAAAGACCTGCATATCTCGCGCGCGGAATGGCGGCCGTCCAACATCTTGCGCGATGTTGAAAACCATTTGCGGTTACGGTTTCACGAAACCGGTTCGGTCAATATCTATAATATTCTTCAGAAGTTCAGCTATGTTGGGGTAATTTTTATCCTTTTGCCGCTGATGATTTTTACCGGATTGGCGATGTCGCCAGCAATGGATGCGAACTGGCCGTGGCTCACCGATATATTTGGTGGTCGCCAGTCAGCACGGTCCATTCATTTTATCGGCATGTCTCTGCTGGTACTGTTCTTTATCGTTCATATGATCACGTTGCTGCTGGCAGGGCCATTCAAACAGACGTGGGCTATGGTCACGGGCGGTAAACGAGAGGATAGCGATCATGCGTAAGATGCTTACCCGGCGAACCCTCATTGCCACTGGTGCACTTGGCGCTGGCAGTTTGCTGAGCGGTTGTGATGCACTCAGTCGCAGCCAGACTTTCCAGAACATATTGGGTAGTGCGGAGGATGCCAATTTTCTGGTCCAGCGCGCTCTGGGTGACCGGATGGAGTTAGCCAGCGAATATAGCATCAATGACCTGTCTCCGAAATTCCGAGCTAATGGTACTCGCGATCCAGGGACTCCAGACTATGCGGCCAGCGCGGCACAGGGCTTTGCAGACTGGCAATTGCGCTTGACCGGGTTGTTCAAGAAACCTCAAATTTTTTCTTTGGCAGCCTTGTTGTCAATGCCGCAGCGTACGCAGATCACCCGGCACGACTGCGTTGAGGGCTGGAGCGCGATTGGCCAATGGACCGGAGTGCCACTCAAATTGTTACTCGACTTGGCGCAACTGCAAGACAGTGCGAAATTTTTGGTTTTCCACTGCGCTGACCGGCTGGGAGGGCGACCATATTATGAAAGCATTGACCTGCTCGACGCTTTCCATCCTCAAACTATCATGGCGCATCGACTGAACGGTGAATCTGTACCGATTGAAAATGGTGCGCCTCTGCGGCTGCGCGTAGAGCGGCAACTGGGATATAAACATGCAAAATATGTTACCGGGATTGAAGCGGTTGCCACTCTGGACAATGTCGGTGAGGGCAAAGGCGGATATTGGGAAGATGTCGGCAACTACGAATGGTATGCAGGAATTTAACGAGTTTTTTGATGCAGGGTTTTTTGTGCTGAGGAGCAATGGATGTCCATATTGGGTCGCTTTCTTGGGAGCGTAGTAAAAAGAGGATCGATTACAGTAGCTCACCCTGATGGGTCGACGGAAAAATTTGGGAAATCGGAAACCGGCTTTCCGGATGTCGCTGTGCGCTTAACCGACAAAGGCGTGATGCGGCAGATATTACTCGATCCACGCCTGGGCGCTGCCGAAACTTTTATGGATGGGCGCCTTATCGTCGAGCAGGGTGATATCATGGAATTGATCCAGCTCCTGCGGGCAAACAAACGCTGGGAAAGAGGCGGCCGCCTGAGTGATCCCAGCGCTCTCAAGAAAGCCAAAAGCTTCATTGCTGCGCGTCTGGATAGTATAAACGGGCTGCGCCGATCCAAGGCCAATGTTGCCCATCACTATGACCTTAGCCGCGATCTCTATGAGCTGTTTCTCGACAAAGACATGCAATATAGCTGTGCCTATTGGACTGACCCGGACAATACGCTTGAGCAGGCTCAACTGGACAAGAAGGCCCATATCGCAGCAAAGCTGGATCTGAAGGCAGGCCAGCGCGTGCTCGATATCGGCTGCGGCTGGGGCGGGATGGCACTCTATCTGAATCAAAAATTTGGTGTCGATGTGCTGGGCATTACGCTGAGCGAAGAACAGCTGAAAGTCGCTCAGGAGCGGGCGGAAAGAGAAGGCGTAGCGGACAAGGTCCAATTTGAGTTGATTGATTATCGTGACCTTGCCGAGCGAGATGCCGGGCAGTTTGATCGCATAGTGTCTGTCGGCATGTTTGAGCATGTCGGTGTACCAAATTTCAAAACCTTTTTTCGTTGTGCGGCCAATCTGATGACTGACGACGGGGTGATGCTGCTCCACACTATAGGACGGATGGGCAAGCCGGGAACCACTGACGCCTTCACTCGTAAATATATATTCCCCGGAGGTTATATTCCTGCATTGAGTGAGACGGTCGAGGCCAGCGAACATTTCCGTTTGATGGCAACGGATATTGAGACACTTCGGCTGCATTATGCGCTGACTTTGCGCGAATGGTACAAGCGGACGGTGGCAAATAAAGAACAGATTGTCGCTCTATACGATGAGAGATTCTTCCGGCTCTGGACCTTTTATCTGGCGGGTGCCACGGCGGCGTTTGAGAGCGGCGGCATGTGTAATTATCAAATTCAGTTCAGCCGGAACCGACATACATTGCCCTTAACGCGCGATTATATCGAAGAAGTCGAGCAGACCTTAAGCGCCTGATTGTAGGTAAATCCGTTATCGGGGATATTTGTTGTCCATCGCCTCTTTGTCGAATGCAATGAGTTCTGCCAGAATGCCGCGATCAATCCGATCAAGCCGGGTGATGTAAAGACACGAGGATCCGCGTTTGTGCGGCCCCAGCTTTTCAAGCAATTCCGATTGTTTCGCTATGTTCTCCTGTTCGCTGGTACAGCCCAATATATAGAGACTTAGATTCTGTTTTCTGGGCGAAAAGCCTGACCGGCACATATCGCCTTCACGCCCGCTGTCATATTTATAATGATAACTGCCAAAGCCGACGATACTGTGTCCCCATATTTTGGGTTCTTCGCCGGTTATGTCCTTGAACATATCGAGCAATTCCATGGCGTCGGCTCGGCGCCCATCATGTTCGACATTGGCAATGAAAGCGTTCACATCACCGTCATTCTCTCTCGTCTTGTTTTCTGCTGCTGCCATGTTTTCCTCCTCTCAACCCTGCATATCATATTGCTTACAAATATGGAGCCTGTTAGGCGCGGCGAAATTCTCTTTTTGAAAGTATGAGCATGAGCGATTCCGTAAAGCGTGTGGTTTTGGCCTTTTCCGGCGGACTTGATACCAGTGTTATTCTGAAATGGCTGCAACAGGAATATGGCTGTGAGGTTGTTACCTTCACCGCCGATCTCGGGCAGGGTGAAGAACTGGAACCCGCACGCAAGACCGCAGAGCTACTGGGCGTTAAGCCGGAACATATCTTTATCGACGATTTACGCGAAGAGTTCGTGAAAGATTATGTCTTTCCGATGATGCGGGCCAATGCGCTCTATGAGGGACTCTATCTTCTCGGTACGTCGATCGCGCGGCCGCTAATTTCCAAGCGCCAGATTGAGATTGCCAAATTGACCGGAGCAGATGCTGTTGCACATGGTGCAACCGGCAAGGGTAATGATCAAATTCGCTTCGAGCTTGGCTATTATGGGCTCAATCCGGAGGTGAAGGTTATCGCACCTTGGCGGGAATGGGATCTGACCAGTCGGACAAGATTGATCGAGTTTGCCGAGAAACATCAGATACCGGTGCCTAAGGACAAGCGCGGGGAAGCGCCTTTCTCAACTGATGCCAATATGCTTCACACATCGTCCGAAGGCAAAGTGCTCGAAGACCCTTGGGAAGAAGTGCCGGATTATGTCTATTCGCGGACTAATAATCCCGAAGACGCGCCGGACAAGCCGGAATACATCACCATCGACTTTGAGCGCGGCGATGGTGTTGCGATTAATGGCGAAGGTATGAGCCCCGCGACCTTGCTTGAAAAACTCAATGACTATGGCCGTGAGCATGGTATTGGCCGGCTCGATCTCGTCGAGAACCGCTTTGTCGGCATGAAATCGCGAGGCATGTACGAAACGCCCGGCGGTACCATTTATCACGCAGCGCACCGCGGGATCGAGCAATTGACCCTCGACAGTGGCGCGGCGCATATGAAGGATGAACTGGCCCCGCGCTATGCGGAGTTGGTTTATAACGGTTTTTGGTTCGCGCCAGAGCGGGAGATGTTGCAGGCCGCGATCGACAAGAGCCAGGAGCGGGTGACCGGAACGGTGCGTTTGAAGCTCTACAAGGGCTCAGTGAACGTCGTCGGCCGCAAGGCGGACGTGAATTTCAATCTCTATAGCGAAGATGTGGTGACCTTTGAGGATGATGCCGGCGCTTATGATCAGAAAGATGCAGAAGGCTTTATCAAGCTCAATGCCTTGCGACTGCGGTTGCTTGGCAAGCGTGACGGCTGAGCTGATCTAAGATGCTGATTGCGATCTTCACTCTGCTGGTTGGCTTTGTTGTTCTGATTGTTGGGGGTGAATTGCTGGTACGCGGTGCTGTTCGCGTGGCAGAGCGGGCAGGCATGTCGGAATTGCTCATTGGCCTGACCATTGTCGGCTTTGGCACGTCGGCGCCTGAACTGGTGGCCAGCGTAGAAGCAGCGCGGGCAGGGTCGCCTGGTATTGCCTGGGGTAATGTTGTGGGCTCGAATCTCGCCAACAGTCTGCTGATCCTGGGTACGGCTTCCTTGATATTGCCGATGGTCGTGCCGCGCGGACCGTTATGGCGTGACGGCGGTTTAGCGCTGGTCGCGACTATCATCCTCTGGTTTGTGGCTAGCACCAGCGGGATTACCATCACCATCGGTGCCGCTTTTCTGATCTTGCTCTGCGCCTATCTCAGTTACGCCTACTGGGCCGAGAAAACCCAGCCTGTAGGGGCTAGCGCGCTGCATGAAAAGGCAGAGTCACTGGAAGTGACCGATACACATTTGCATGATGAGGGGCCACTTTGGCGTTCCATTCTTATCTTGGTCGGGGGAATTGTCCTGATCGTTGCTGGCGGACGTTGGTTGGTCGAGGGAGCAGTTGATCTGGCGCGCCTTGTTGGCATGAGCGAGGCTGTTATCGGTCTGACTGTCATTGCTATCGGAACATCGCTGCCGGAACTCGTCACTTCGGTCATTGCTGCTTACAAGGGCGCGAGTGCGGTTGCGCTGGGTAATGTGCTGGGTTCGAACATCTTCAACCTGCTGCTGATCGGCGGGGTAACGGCGGTGATTGCGCCGGGGACCATTCCGGGCGAGATCACCAACTATGGTCTGCCTTTGCTGATCGCAACTTCGGTACTGTTGATGATCTTCGCGGCCACCGGGCGGCGGATAACGCGATGGGAGGGGGCTGTCCTCTTGATCATCTACATCGCGCAGCTCGTGTATAATGTGGTGGCGGTCTAAGGCCTTCCCTAGGGACTGAAGTTTGCGAAAGGGCCGCGGAGATTGACTCTGCGTTTATATTTCGATAATACTGGAAATATGGAAACGATTCGAAGCCACACCGCCGTCGACGCCCTTTCTGCTCTGGCGCAGGAGCATCGCCTGGCGATATTCCGCTTGCTGGTGCAGGCGGGGCGCAGCGGATTGCCTGCGGGTCAGATCGCGAAAAAGCTCGATATGCCGGCCAGTTCGCTATCCTTTCACCTGTCGCATCTCAAAAATGGCGGCGTGGTGAGCGATGAACGGGATGGCCGTTCCATCATCTATCGCGCTGATTTTCAGGCGATGAACCGGCTGATGGCGTTTCTTTTGGAAAATTGCTGCGAAGGTGACGGCTGTGAGCCGGCCGATGCAGCTGATGCATGTATGGAAGGACAAGACGCATGAAAAGATTTCACCTCAACCTGAAAGTCTCGGATCTCGAAAAGTCCCGAGCCTATTATGCCAACCTGTTCGGCGAGCAGCCAGCCGTGGTGAAGCCCGATTATATCAAGTGGATGCTGGACGATCCGTACATCAATTTCTCAATCGAACCTGTCAGCGATGCCGCTGGCGGCGAAACCGGCATCGCCCATGTCGGCCTGCAGGCGGAAAGCCCGGAGGAACTGCAATCGGTATATGAACGCGTGCAGGATGCCGCCGGTCCGCGGTTTGAGGAAGGCGCGACCACCTGCTGCTATGCCTCATCAGAGAAAAACTGGACCCAGGACCCGGACGGCCTGATCTGGGAAGCCTTTTACACCGACGGACAGGTCACCCATTATGGGAAATTACCGGACCTAGGCGGCGGTCAATCCGACGCTGCGTGCTGCTTGAGCTAAGGCGCAGAAAATGGGGGATTTTTCAAGGGCACAAAAGCTCGGTGCAGAAGCGCTGGGATCGTTTTTCCTGTTTGTAACAGTGGTCGGCTCCGGGATCATGGCGGAAAATCTGGCGGACGGGAATGTCGCCATCGCGCTACTCGGCAATACATTGGCAACCGGTGCGATATTATTCGTGCTGATCGCCATATTGGCGCCGATATCCGGTGCCCATTTCAATCCCGCTGTTACATTCGTGATGCTGTTGCGCAAAGAACTGACACTGAAAGTTGGCGCTTTGTTTGTCATGGCGCAGCTAATCGGTGGTCTGATCGGTGTCTGGGCGGCCCATATCATGTTTGAATTGCCGGTATTCCAGCTGAGCGAGAAAACCCGAACCGGCGGCGGCCAATGGCTCGGGGAGCTGATCGCCACCTTCGGTCTGCTGGTCACAATATTGGGCACTGTCCGGTTCCGGCCCGATTGGGTAGCACCTGCTGTAGGGCTCTATATCTCTGCGGGATACTGGTTCACCAGCTCGACCAGCTTTGCCAATCCGGCGATCACCGTTGGTCGCGCTTTTTCCAACAGCTTTGCCGGAATCGCGCCAGCGGATGTGATCGGATTTGTCGTGGCTCAATTTGCGGGCGCAGCCTTGGCATGGATGGTCGCGCGCTGGTTGTTTGCGCCTTCGCCCGCCACTCAAAATTAGGGCCAGAAACAGGGCAAAAATTAAGACGTTGCAAATTTGGGAATCAGTCCCTAAATAGCAGCTATCCCGACATTGTGAGATTTTGAAGGGGCTGGCGCCAAACGGGGCCGGCAGCAAAACGCATTCGTCATTCCAGCGTCAGCTGGAATCTGCTTTAGACGGGACGCAATGCCTCGCGAGATCCCAGCTTTTGCTGGGATGACGATGAAGAAGAGAACAGAATTTGACGGATATGACTGCCATTATGAACCTGATCACACCGGAAGCGGAAGCTTTGGGTTTTGAGCTGGTGCGCGTGCAGTTTGTCTCCAGCGCGGATGAGCCCACGTTGCAGATCATGGCAGAGCGTCCGGAAACAGGGCAGCTTGGCATTGACGATTGTGCAACCTTGTCGCGCCGTATTTCGGCGAAATTTGACGAGCTGGAAGAGACGGGCCGTGACCCGATCGAGGAAGCCTATCGGCTGGAAGTCAGCTCGCCCGGTATTGATCGCCCGCTAACCCGCGCAAAAGATTATGCAAATTGGGCTGGGCACGAAGCACGGATCAATCTGATCGACGCGGTTTCTGGCAAGAAACAATTGCGCGGCTTGCTTGAAGGCATTGAAGGTGAGATAATAGCGATTGACGATCGCAAGGCGGGGCGTCAAACGACCACCCTCGACAACGTGCATAGCGCGAAGCTGATTCTGACCGACGCCCTGATTGCTGCGACCATTCCGGTTTCTGCCGATGGCGCGGATGAAATTGAAGAAGAACCTCTAAACGAAGAACAGGAAGACTAATCATGGCCAGTGCCATTTCTGCGAATAAGGCTGAATTGCTAGCAATTGCCAATGCGGTTGCATCGGAAAAGATGATCGACAAGACCATCGTGGTTGAAGCGATGGAAGAGGCGATCCAGAAAGCCGCGCGGGCCCGTTACGGTGCAGAGAATGATATTCGTGCCAAGCTCGACCTGCAAACCGGCGACTTGCGTCTCTGGCGTGTCGTTGAAGTGGTTGAAGAAGTGGAAGACTATTTCAAGCAGGTTGACCTGAAACAGGCTGAAAAGCTCGAAAAAGGTTCGAAAGTCGGTGACTTTATCGTTGATCCGCTGCCTGCCGTTGATCTGGGCCGCATTGATGCGCAGTCGGCGAAACAGGTTATTTTCCAGAAAGTCCGTGACGCTGAGCGCGAGCGGCAGTTTGAAGAATTTAAGGACCGCGCTGGCGAAATCATCACCGGTGTCGTGAAATCGGTTGAATTCGGCCATGTCGTTGTTGATTTGGGCCGCGCCGAAGGCGTTATCCGCCGTGACCAGCAAATCCCGCGCGAAGCTGCTCGTGTTGGCGACCGTGTGCGGTCGTTGATCATGAATGTCCGCCGCGAAAATCGTGGGCCGCAGATATTCCTGTCCCGCGCGCATCCTGATTTCATGAAGCTCCTGTTTGCGCAGGAAGTTCCTGAAATTTATGACGGCATTATCGAAATCAAAGCCGCCGCCCGTGACCCCGGCAGCCGCGCCAAAATCGGTGTGATCAGCCAGGACAGCTCGATCGATCCGGTCGGTGCCTGTGTGGGTATGAAGGGTAGCCGTGTTCAGGCCGTCGTGCAGGAAATGCAGGGCGAGAAAATCGACATCATTCCATGGTCCGACGATATCGCGACCTTCGTGGTGAATGCGCTGCAGCCGGCAACGGTGAGCCGCGTGCTGATCGACGAGGAAGAAGGCCGCATCGAAGTGGTTGTTCCTGATGATCAGCTGAGCCTTGCCATTGGTCGCCGCGGACAGAATGTCCGTCTCGCGTCGCAATTGACCGGTTTGGCCATCGACATCATGACCGAAGCCGACAGCAGCGAGAAGCGTCAGGCCGAATTTGCCGTCCGCACCGCGATGTTCCAGGAAGATCTCGACGTGGATGAGACGCTGTCGCAGCTTCTGGTTGCCGAAGGCTTCAGCGAGATGGAAGAAGTCGCTTATGTCGCTCCCGAAGAGCTTTCGAATATCGAAGGCTTTGACGATGAGCTGGCGGCCGAGCTGCAAAGCCGTGCGTTGGAAGCATTGGAGCGCCGTGAGGCGGCTGCCAAGGCAGAGCGTACCGAGCTTGGCGTCGAAGATTCGATTGCCGAACTGCCTTACATGACCGAAGCCATGCTGGTGACCTTGGGTAAGGCGGGTCTCAAGACACTTGACGATGTTGCCGATCTGGCAACCGACGAGCTGGTCTTGAAGCGTAAAGCCGAACCACGCCGCCGCAATGATAATCGCAAGCCAGAGCCCGATGGCGTGCTGGCGCAATATGGTCTGACCGAAGAGCAGGGCAATGAGATTATCATGGCCGCCCGTGCACACTGGTTTGACGACGAAGAAGAGGCGGCTCCGGCTGCTGAAGCCGAGGCAGAAACAGGGGAGGACGCGAATGCGGAAGCTCCCCAATGAGACGCCTTCTAAACCTTTAGATCGCACGCCACACCGTAAATGCATATTGACCGGGGAAAGCATTCCCCAGGAAGCATTGGTGCGTCTGGCGCTGAGTCCCGATGATGCCATCGCACCGGATGTCCGAGCCAAAGCGCCGGGCCGAGGCGCGTGGATCAGTGTCGATCGCCCTACGCTGGCGGAGGCGCAGACCAAGGGCGCTCTGAAAGGCGCGTTGGCGCGCGCCTTCAAAACCGGCAAGCTCAATATTCCCGATGATCTGGCCGCGCAGGTTGAAAATGCGCTGGAACGCGCCACATTAGACAGGCTGGGACTGGAAGCGCGTGGCGGTATGCTTCTGACCGGTTCAGAAAAGATTGAGACAGCCGCGCGGCAGGGTGATCTTCGGATGCTCCTCCACGCCGCCGATGCTGGTCGTGACGGGTCCTCAAAACTGGATCAGGCATGGCGCGTTGGCAGCGACCGCGAAGGGCAGGATGTCAGGGGGCAGATATTGCCGGTGGACCGACAGGCCCTTTCTGTGGCATTGGGCCGTCAAAATGTCGTGCATATAGGCATAACCGACCACAGGGCGGCGGGGCGAATATCGCACATGCTGGATAGATGGCGTCACTTTATCGGGTCTGATAAAGTTGATGGCGGCAGCGAGGCGGAGAAGAAAGTTGCGTGAACTGATTTGAAGTTAATCAGTTAAAGTATTGAAGTAATGAATTTTTTTAAGGATTAAGTCTGTTCGATGAGTGAAGATAACAAAGATACCGCAAAACCTGCACGCAAGCCTTTGGGACTGAAGCGTTCGGTTGAGCCCGGTGAAGTCAAACAGACGTTTAGCCACGGACGCACCAACAAGGTCGTTGTCGAGGTCAAACGCCGCAAGCTGGTGGGCAAGCCCGGAGCGCAGGAAGCCGCGAAGGAAGTGGTCAAGGAAACCCCTGCGCCCGCCCCTGCGCCTGCTCCGGCAGAAGACAAGAAACCCGCTCCGGCTCCCAAGGCGAAGCAGGAAGATGTGCTGACCCGTCAGGAAAAGCAGGCGAAATTGCTGCGCGAGGCCGAAGAAGCCCGTCTGGCCGCCATGGAAGAAGCGCGCAAACGCGATACCAAGGCCAAGAAAGACCAGACCGCCGAAGAGAAAAAGCGCGCCGAAGAGAAGCGTAAGGCGGAAGAAGAAGCCGCTAAAAAGGCTCAGGAAGAGATTAAGGCGGCGGAAGAAGCGGCTGCTGCTGCGGCTGCCGAAGCGGCAGAGGAACCAAAAGCCGACGAAGCCAAGCCAGCGATCAGCGGCACATCACATCCGCCTGCGCGGAAATTTACGCCGGTTGAGGCTCCGAAACGGCCCGAACCGAAGCAGAAGCCAAAAACCGGACGCAGTGATCGTGGTGATCGCCGCCAATCCGGCAAGCTGACCGTTAACCGCGCGCTACGCGGGGAAGACGGCGCAGCGCGGGCACGTTCGCTTGCGGCTCTGAAACGCGCTCGTGAGAAAGAAAAGCGGGCACAAATGTCCGGTCAACCGCGCGAACCGCGTGAAAAGCAGATCCGTGATGTGATTGTTCCAGAAGCAATCACCGTGCAGGAACTGTCCAAGCGTATGGGTGAAAAAGGCGCTGATCTCGTCAAATCCCTGTTCAACATGGGTTCGATGGTGACTGTCAACCAGACGATTGATCAGGATACAGCGGAGCTGCTGGTCGAAGAATTTGGCCACAATATCAAGCGTGTGTCCGAGGCCGACGTTGAAATTGATACCGAAAAAGACGTCGATCCGGAAGAAACGCTGAAGCCGCGTCCTCCGGTGGTGACGATCATGGGCCATGTCGATCATGGTAAGACGTCACTGCTCGACGCGCTGCGCGGGACCGATGTGGTTGCTGGCGAAGCTGGTGGTATTACCCAGCATATCGGCGCCTATCAGGTCAAAATGAAAAATGGCGACAAGATCACCTTCCTCGATACGCCGGGCCATGAAGCCTTTACCAGCATGCGGCTGCGCGGGGCGAATGCGACCGATATCGTGATCCTGGTGGTCGCTGCTGATGACGGCCTGATGCCGCAGACGATCGAGGCGATCAACCACACCAAGGCGGCCGATGTGCCGATGATTGTGGCGATCAACAAGATCGACAAGGAAGGCGCGGACCCGATGCAGGTGCGCACGCGACTGCTGGAACATGAAGTGATCGTCGAGGAAATGTCGGGTGACGTGCAGGATGTTGAAGTTTCTGCGCTCAAGAAAACCAATCTCGAAGAGCTGATCGAGAAGATCCACTTGCAGGCCGAGCTGCTTGAACTCAAGGCTCGTCCGGATCGTGCCGCTGAGGGTATTGTGATCGAGGCAAAGCTGGACAAGGGCCGCGGTCCTGTGGCCACTGTTTTGGTCCAGCGCGGTACCTTGAAACGGGGTGATATCTTTGTCGTGGGCTCACAAACCGGTAAAGTTCGGGCGATGATCGACGACAAAGGCGCACAGCCCAAGGAAGCCGGTCCATCGGTTCCGGTCGAAGTGCTGGGTCTGTCCGGCGTACCATCTGCAGGCGACAAGCTTACTGTGGTGGAGAATGAATCGCGCGCTCGTGAAGTCGCGACTTATCGTGCCGAGCAAGAGAAGCTGCAACGCACGACGCAGGCGCCGACAAGCCTGGAGAATATGTTCTCTGCTGCGGCGGACAGCGCGGTCGAATTCCCGCTGCTGGTGAAAGCCGACGTGCAGGGCAGTGCCGAAGCGATTGTCCAGGCACTGAACAAGATATCCAATGACGATATCAAGGTCCGCATCCTGCACAGCGGTGTCGGTGCGATTACCGAGTCCGATGTGACCCTGGCTAGTGCCAGCAAGGCGCCGATTATCGGCTTTAACGTACGGCCCAATGCCAAGGCGCGCGAAATTGCCAAGCGTGATGGCGTGCGGCTGAAATATTTCGACATCATTTATGATCTGACCGATGAAATCCGCGCTGAAATGGCCGGTGAACTTGGTCCCGAGAAGATCGAGAATGTCATGGGCCGCGCCGAAGTCAAAGAGGTGTTCAAATCGGGCAAGCGCGACAAGGCCGCTGGTCTGCTCGTCACCGAAGGCACGCTCCGCAAAGGCCTGTTCGCACGCCTTACCCGCGAGGATGTTATTGTCAGCGCAACGACCATCGCCTCGCTGCGCCGCTTCAAGGACGATGTCGAGGAAGTCCGCGCCGGTATGGAATGTGGTGCGGTGCTCGAAGACACCAACGACATCAAACCAGGCGATATGCTGGAAGTCTTTGAGGTTGAAGAGAAAGAACGCGTTCTTTGACGGCCGATCAGTCCTTCTGGGGAACGGAAATGGTTGAGGCGCTGAAGCAAGAAGACGTGCTGGGTTTTAAGCGCCCACCATGTTCCGAAGCGGTCAATGCCGTGATCTTGGAAGCGGACAAGGAAACCGGTGCTGTCCGGATGCAGTTTGATGCGCCGCAGGCCTTTACCAGCCCCCGCGGCACAATTCAGGGCGGTTTCGTCGCGGCGATGGTCGACGAAGTGATTGGCATCCCGGTGCTGGTGAAATCTGGCGGCGAAAATGCGCCGCTGACCCTGGATTTGAGCGTGACCTATATCAAGCCGGTCCTGCCAGGCCGGGTCTATGGCGAAGGACAGATTGTCCGCATGGGCCGTTCCATCGCGTTTCTGGAGGCGCAGCTTTATGACGAAGCCGGCGCGCTTTTGGTAAAGGCGACATCGACAGCAAAGGTTGGACCGACGATAAAATAATGGCAAAATATAACGACACATCTCCTGAAGGCCGCTCGGTGCGTCTCTTGCGCGTGGGTGAGCAGGTCCGGCACATTTTGTCCGAGCTGCTGATGCGCGGCGAGGTGCATGATGATGTTCTTACCTCTCATTCGGTCAGCGTGACCGAGGTGCGTATGTCCCCGGATTTGCGCCATGCGACGGTATTTGTGAAACCCTTGCTGGGCGCGAATGAAGCCGATGTGCTCAAGGCGCTGAAAACCAACACCGCCTATTTCCAGAAGGAAGTCGCGAGCCGGGTGAAGATGAAATATGCCGCAAAGCTCAAATTTCTCGCGGATGAGAGTTTTGACACAGCCGAGCATATCGAAAATTTGCTGAATAACCCTAAAGTTGCCCAAGATTTGGGCGATGTTTCGGACCCAGAATAGCACCGTCATCCGAGCATAATCGGGAATCTCCTTGAAATAGTTGGCATACTGGACGAAATTCCGGCTTTCGCTGGAATGGCGAGATGGTTAAGAACGTCTTTATGGCTAAGCTCTATTTCTATTATAGCTCGATGAATGCGGGCAAATCGACCACCTTGCTGCAGGCGGATTTCAACTATCGAGAGCGCGGGATGCGGACGATGCTCTGGACCGCAGCACTGGATGACCGCGAGGATGCCGGATGGATAAACTCGCGTATCGGGCTTAAGAAGAAAGCGCATATCTTTGAAAAAGAAACGGATATGTTGGCAGATATCAGTGCCAAGCATGAAGAGGATACACTCGATTGCGTGCTGATCGATGAAGCCCAGTTCATGACCAAGGATCAGGTTTTTCAGGTTGCGCTGGTTGCCGACCAGCTGCGCATTCCGGTTCTGGCTTATGGTTTGCGCACCGATTTTCAGGCGGCTTTATTCCCGGGAAGCGCGCAATTGCTTGCGATTGCGGACGAACTGGTGGAAATTAAAGCGGTCTGTGAGTGCGGCAGCAAGTCGACCATGAACATGCGCGTCGATGAAGACGGCAATCCGGTATTGGCGGGTCAGCAAACCGCGATTGGCGGCAACGAGCTATATGTCGCGCTGTGCCGCAAGCATTTCATGGAAAAGCTCAATGGCTGACCTGTTGACGGTACTGGAAGAAGATCCGGTCCGTCTTGAACCCTTGGCCGAACATCATATCGAACCGTTGCGCGCCGCCTGCGCAGAGGATCAAGAGATTTGGGATATATATCCGGTCTCCATGCTGGACGAGCATTTCGACGAGGCAATGAAAGCCTTTCACAACACCGATAGCTGGGTGCAATTCGCGGTCATTCATGCAGAATCCGGCAAACTGGTCGGAATGAGCAATTATATCAATCCCGATCCGACCACCAAAGTCACCGAAATAGGCGGCACTTATATTGCGCCTTCGGTCCGCGGCAGCGGCTTTAACGATGTCATGAAGAAGCTGATGATTGATCATGCGTTTGCCTGCGGCTTTACCCGTATCGAGTTTCGGGTGGATACCCGCAACAAACGCTCCATGGCGGCCGTCCTCAAATTGGGTGCCAAGCATGAAGGAACGTTGCGCAAGAACCGGATCACCTGGACTGGCTTTATTCGCGACACGGCTGTATTTGGCTTGCTCCAAGAGGAGTGGGCGAACCGGTAATGACAGATGATGTGAACGGCTGGGTACAGTCGGCCGACGCGTGGATTGAATCCATCGGCGAGCAAGGCGACTGGACAAGGCGTACTTTTTTGGACGCTGTCATGCTCGATCGTGCGACCGCGATCGGCGGCCGGTTTCTTGACGTGGGTTGTGGGGAAGGGCGGTTTGTCCGAATGCTGCAAAATCGCGGCATGTCCGGAGCGGGCATTGATCCTGTATCCAGTCTGATTGAAAAAGCACAAGAGCGCGATCCACAGGGTGATTATGCCATTGGTTTTGGCGAAAAACTGGCCTTTGAAGATGCCAGTTTCGACCTGACTATTGGCTATTTGTCCTTAATTGATATTAAAGATTTTCGTGCGGCCATTGCTGAAATGGCCCGCGTGACAAAACCGGGTGGATCTTTGCTCATCGCAAATCTGACAAGCTTTTTTACCGCCGGTACGTGGCATCGCAGTCTTACCGGTGCCGCGAAAAGCTTTCAGATGGACAACTATTCCCAGGAGCGTGCGACACGCGAAAAATGGGCTGGCATTGACATCCTCAACTGGCACCGCCCGCTCAGCGCCTATTTTGAGGCCTTTCTGAGCAACGGATTGCAACTCACCCATTTTTCAGAACCGACGCCGCCGGACCAGAATGACCCGAAAAGTGACCGCTACACCCGCGTGCCGGGTTTTCTGGTCATGGAGTGGAAGAAACCGGCATAGGCAGCCGGCAAAATAATTATACCCGGGTATATTGACTCCATTTATATCGGGGTATAAATACGCGCCCGAAAGGATTGGTTATGAGCACTTACACTGCATTTTCAGAAGCAAATTGGTTGGCGACGGGGTCTCGCTCCGAAATTATTGATACATTGCGGGCTCTGCCCGAGGTGAAACGCAGCTCCGACATATTGGTGTTCGATGACGAGACCGGTAATCAGATAGATTTTGACTTGCGGGCGAATAGCGAAACTGAAGCACCGGTAAAGCGCGGCCGGCCGAAGCTTGGTGTCGTTTCCAAGGAGGTTACCTTGCTTCCACGGCATTGGGACTGGCTTGGAAAACAATCAGGCGGGGCATCGGCAACATTGCGCCGACTGGTTGAGCAGGCGCGGAAAACCGGTACAGACAAGCGGACAGGCCAAGACGCAGCTTATCATTTCCTGACTGTCATTGCGGGGGATTGGCCGCAATTTGAAGAAGTCATAAGGGCGCTTTATGCAGATGACCGCGAACGTTTTGAATTGCTGTCCAAACAATGGTCGGCTTCGGTCCGTGATCACGCTATCGGTCTGGCATGGCCGAATTCCTGATACCATATTCTAGGAAATATGTTTGAAACCGCACGGCTGGATCATTCTCAACAAACCGTTGGAACTGGGATCAACCCAAGCCGTTGGGGCGGTTAAACGCAATCTGCGTGAGGCCGGGCTTCTCGGGAAGGGCAAGGACAAGACTAAGGTTGGTCATGGCGGGACGTTGGACCCACTGGCGACTGGGGTTTTGCCGATTGCCATTGGCGAGGCGACCAAGCTGTGCGGGCGTATGCTGGACGCGTCGAAAATCTATGAATTTACGATTGCTTTCGGAAAAGAGACCGAGACGTTGGACGCCGAAGGGGAGGTGTCTGAAACCTCTGACAATTTTCCGACCTTGGTTGAGGTGAAGGCTGTCTTGCCCCAATTTACCGGGCCGATTGAGCAGATACCGCCCAAATATTCGGCGCTGAAAATTGATGGCAAGCGCGCTTACGATCTGGCGAGGGCTGGCGAAGCGGTTGAGATGAAGACGCGGGCGGTGGAGATCTATGCGCTTTCGATCTCCTCTCCCCTTGAGGGAGAGGAAAGCGATGCTTGTGAGCGGAGCGAACTAGCTAAGCTTGGTGAGGGGTTGAGAGGAAGCGCCAAGCCAGCCCCCTCTCCAACTCGACTAGAGCAGCAAGCTGCCAAGTCTTCGTTTCCTCTCCCTCAAGGAGAGAGGATTGATTCTGTGACCCTCACAGCCAATGTTTCTAAAGGCACCTATATCCGCTCTCTGGCCCGTGATATTGCGCGTGCGCTTGGTACTTTTGGCCATGTTTCCATGCTCCGCCGCACAAAGGCGGGGCCGTTTACGCTCAAACATGCGATTTCGCTGGACAAACTCAATGAAATTGGTAAGGGCGCGGACATTAAAGATTATCTCTTGCCGCTTGAGGCGGGGCTGGACGACATCCCGGCTTTTGACCTCACTCCTGATCAGGCAAGACTGCTTCGGCAAGGCCAAGTGCTGGACGAACAGGAATTGATCGGGAACCCGCCAAATGACGGGCTTTTTCTAGCGACCGAAGATGGTTCTCCGGTTGCCTTGGCAGAGCTTGTTGTCGGAACCGTAAAGGTTGTTCGTGGATTTAATATGTAAAGATGTTCGAAGGAAAATAAGATTATGACGATTACCGCAGAAAAAAAGCAGGAACTGATTGAGAAATTCGCCCAGACAAAAGGCGATACCGGTTCCCCGGAAGTACAGGTTGCGATCCTCACCGAGCGTATCGTGAACCTGACCGAGCATTTCAAAGGCCACCACAAGGACAACCACTCCCGTCGTGGTTTGCTGATGATGGTCAACAAGCGCCGCAGCTTGCTGGACTATCTCCGCAAGAAAGATGCGGGACGCTATTCCAAGTTGATTAAAGACCTTGGTCTCCGGAAATAAGAGTTTCGAAGACGGCCTCCTTGCGGGGCCGTTTTCTTATTGGGCGTTGCAGCAATAAGGCAGCAATGCTCCACACAAGGGGCACAAATGACCCCGAACCGCTGTTCAGCCGGATTGCTGGACAAATGAAAGCCCCCGCACTGCATAGGGCAGGCGGGACAAAGGAAAATACGAATGTTTGATGTAAAGAAAGTTGAAATGGAGTGGGGCGGACAGACCCTCACTTTGGAAACGGGCCGTATTGCCCGTCAGGCTGATGGCGCGGTACTCGCGACCCTCGGCGAAACGGTTGTTCTCTGTGCAGTGACAGCCGCCAAATCGGTACGCGAAGGACAGGATTTCTTCCCGCTGACCGTACACTATCAGGAAAAATTCTCAGCCGCTGGTCGTATTCCAGGCGGTTTCTTCAAGCGCGAAGGCCGTGCGACGGAAAAAGAAACGCTGACATCGCGTTTGATTGACCGTCCTTGCCGTCCGCTGTTCCCCGAAGGTTTCTACAACGAAATCAACGTGATTTGTCAGGTGATGAGCTATGACGGTCAGAACGAACCCGATATTCTGGCGATGGTTGCAGCTTCTGCTGCGCTGACCATCTCTGGCGTTCCTTTCATGGGCCCCATTGGTGCGGCTCGTGTCGGTTACAAAGAAGGCGAATATCAGCTGAACCCATCGATGGAAGAAGTTGCCGAAGGCGAACTCGACCTGGTTGTAGCGGCCACACCTGGCGCTGTGATGATGGTGGAATCGGAAGCCAAAGAGCTTTCCGAAGATGTCATGCTTGGTGCTGTTCAGTTCGCGCATGAAGCGTCCAAGGATGTTGCTGGCCTGATCATCGATCTGGCTGAACAGGCTGCGAAAGAGCCTTGGGAACTGGCTTCTGCCGAAGATAATAGCGATATCAAAGAAGACCTGCGCAAGCTGGTTGGTGACGATATTGCTGCGGCTTACAAGAAAACCGACAAATCAGAGCGTAGCGACGCGCTGAATGCGGTTCGTGAAAAAGCCAAAGAGAAATATGCCGAAGAAGAAGGTCAGGTTCAAATGACTGCCGGCAAGATGGTCAAGAAGCTGGAAGCAGAAATCGTTCGCGGCGCGATCATCAAGGACGGCACGCGTATTGATGGCCGTAAGCTGGATCAGGTTCGCCCGATCGAAGCCATGGTTGGCTTGCTGCCGCGGACCCACGGTTCGTCCTTGTTCACCCGTGGTGAAACACAGGCAATCGTGACCACGACGCTTGGCACCAAAGATGCCGAGCAGATGATCGATGGTCTGGACGGATTGAGCTACACCAACTTCATGCTGCACTATAACTTCCCGCCTTATTCGGTTGGCGAAGTAGGGCGTTTCGGATTTACTAGCCGCCGCGAAACCGGTCATGGTAAGCTCGCTTTCCGCGCGCTGCGTCCGGTTCTGCCGACAGTGGATGAATTCCCTTATACGATCCGTGTGCTGTCTGACATCACCGAGTCCAACGGTTCTTCTTCCATGGCGACCGTTTGTGGCGGTTCGCTTGCAATGATGGACGCTGGTGTGCCTTTGGCGCGTCCGGTTTCCGGTATTGCGATGGGTCTGATCCTCGAAGGCGAAGATTTCGCTGTTCTCTCCGACATTCTCGGCGACGAAGATCATCTCGGCGACATGGACTTCAAGGTTGCGGGTACCGAAAAAGGTATCACCTCCTTGCAGATGGACATCAAGGTAGCCGGCATTACGCAGGAAATCATGAAGTCTGCTCTGGAACAAGCCAGTGGCGGCCGTACGCACATCCTTGGCGAAATGAGCAAAGCTCTGTCATCGGTTCGTACCGAAATGTCCGAACATGCACCGCGTATCGAAACGCTGCAGATCAACAAAGAGAAGATCCGCGACGTTATCGGTACCGGCGGTAAAGTGATCCGCGAAATCGTTGCGGAAACCGGCGCGAAGGTCGATATTGACGATGAAGGCCTGATCAAGGTTTCTTCTTCTGACAAATCACAGATTGACGCGGCTCTGGCATGGATTGCCGGCATTGTGGAAGAAGCCGAAGTTGGCAAAATCTATGATGGTAAAGTTGTGAACCTCGTCGACTTTGGCGCATTTGTGAACTTCATGGGCGGCAAAGACGGTCTCGTCCACGTCTCTGAAATCAAGAATGAGCGTGTCGAGAAGGTTGCTGACGAACTGTCCGAAGGTCAGGAAGTCAAGGTCAAGGTTCTCGAAATCGACCAGCGCGGCAAGGTTCGCCTGTCGATGCGGGTTGTTGATCAGGAAACCGGCGAAGAGCTGGAAGACACACGCCCTCCACGCGAAAGCAAGCCCCGTGGTCCGCGCCGTGACGGCGCAGGCGGCGGTGGCCGTGGTCGCGGTCGTGATGGCGGCGGCGGTGGACGCGGTCGCGGTCGCAACAATGACGGTCCAAAGGATGAGGGCGGCGATATTCCATTGCCAAGCTCGATCACCGAAGACTAGGTCTTTGCAAAGATTAGATGAAAAGGGCTCCGTGCAAGCGGGGCCCTTTTTTATTGGGCGGGCTGAAGCCGGATCAGGAACCAGGCGGCAACGGCGCTCGCCAATGCCAATAGCGCGGCAACCCATGCGGCACTGGCAAAGCCCGTCACCAAAGCGCCGTTGCCGCCATCCCTGCCGACCAGCACAAACCCGAGCAAGGCTGTTGCGATCAGTCCGGCAGACCGGGATATCGCGTTGTTGATCCCCGAAGCCGTGCCACCATGCTGGTCGTCAACACTCGCCATGACGGCTGTGGTCAGCGGTGCCACGCTGGCGGTCATGCCCAGCGCGATGATCATCAGGGCCGGAAAAATATCGCGCCAATAGTTGATTTCCGTGCCGCTCAGCAGGCTGAAATAGAAGAAGCCTGCAGCAACAATGGCCGGGCCGACGGTCAAAACCGTGCGAACGCCAAAGCGGTCACTCAGCCCGCCAGCATAGCGCGACAATATGGCCATGGTGAGCGGGAAGGGGAGGAGCGCGAAGCCGGTCTCTGTCGCCGAATAACCGCCGGCATTGATTAAGGTGAACGGCAATAATACCAGCAGCCCGCCAAGCGCTGCGTATAAAAACAAAGTCAGCATGGAGATGCCGGCAAAGCTGGCGGTATTGAAAAGATGGAGCGGCACCATCGCCCGGTCATTTTTGCGTTTCTCGACGAGCAGAAACAAAATTGTGGCGAATGTGGCCACGCTGCCAGCAAGCCATTTGATCCAGCGTGCGACAGTGTCGTCAGGCAGCACCGTCAAGGTCCAGACCAGCGTCCCCAGTCCAATGGTAATCAAAATCGCTCCGCTCCAGTCCAACGGGTGAGCGCTCGATTCTTGTTCGCGATTTTCCGTAATTGATTTCTGGCCGATAATCAGCGCGACAATCGCTAGCGGAATGCTGATCGCGAAAGCCCAGCGCCAGTTTGCCAGGTCGATCGCCCAGCCGCCAATGACCGGTGCAATGGCTCCGGCAAAAGCCCCCATGCCAGCCCATGTGCCAATGGCCTTTCCTCGCTCGGTTTCGCTGAAACTGGTGGAGATAATCGCAAGGCTATTGGGCGCAAGCAGCGCGGCGCCAAGACCTTGAATGGCACGCATGGCGAGCAACAGGTTCAGGTTAGGCGCAAAGGCACAGGCCAGGGTAGCGAGCGTGAACAGGACCAGGCCCGTCTGAAACATAAGCTTGCGGCCATATCTGTCGCCCAGCGCTCCGCCCAGCAACACCAGCGCACCGACCGGCAACAGGTAGCTGTTGATGATCCACTGCGCCCCTTGGGCATCGGTGGCAAATTCGGTCTGCATGGAGGGCAAGGCGACATTGACAATCGCGCCCATGACAAAGGCGAGGCTGGACCCGGCAATAGTGGCGATGAGAACGCCGGTCTTATACGTGCAATCTGTCTCCGCCGGAGAAAAGCCTTGGCTCTCATCGCAAGGTGCGGGGAGGGCGGTTGTCACGCCATCTCGGTTTCAGCTTGGGCCCGTTCGATGTTTTTCTGGTCTTCGAGATATTTATGCACGGCCTGAATGACCACGGAGCCTTCGCCGACGCCGGATGCCACCCGCTTGACCGAGCCGGACCGGACATCACCTACAGCGACAACACCGGGGCGACTTGTCATGTAGGGGCTGTCGGTTGGCTCGCCCTGACAATCACTGCCTGTGCGAATGAAGCCGCAACCATCCAATTGCAGGCAGTCGCCAATCCAATCGGTATTCGGAACTGCACCGATCATGACGAAGACATTACGGATATCCTTGTCCTCAATGCCATCAGGCCCTTTCCAGCGGAGGTATTCAAGATGGTTTTTGCCGATCAGTTCCGTGATTGCCGTTCCAAATCGTATCGTGACCTTAGGAGAAGCCTCAAGGCGATCGATAAGATAGCTCGACATGCTGGCGGCCAGACTGTCGCTGCGGATCAGCAGGTGGACATGTTTCGCGGTCTGGGAGAGGAACATGGCAGCTTGTCCGGCACTGTTGCCGCCGCCGATGACCGCCACCTCCTCATCATGGCATAGTTTCGCTTCCATGGGAGTCGCCGCATAATGAATGCCCTGGCCTTCAAACTTCTCGTCATTTTCCAGATTCAGTTTGCGGTAACTGGCACCAGTCGCAATGACCAAGGCCCGGGCGCAAATGGCCTCATCACCTTCCAGCTTGACCTTGTTGTAATCGCCATCGCAATCCAACCCTATCGCGTTTCGTGAAATGGCTAGCTTTGCACCGAATTTCTGGGCTTGGATCTGGGCGCGTCCGGCCAGTGCCTGTCCCGAAATCCCCGTTGGGAAGCCCAGGTAATTTTCGATTTTGGAACTTGTACCGGCTTGACCGCCCGGTGCCAGCTTTTCGACTATGATAGTCTCCAACCCTTCAGAGGCTCCGTACACGGCTGCAGCCAAACCGGACGGACCAGCGCCAATAACAGCAAGGTCATAGAGATGATCGGGGCGCAACTCTTCGGTCAAGCCCAGTGCGTCGGCCAGCTCTTTGTCTGATGGCGATTTTACCAGTTTTCCATCAGGTAGAATGACCACTGGCAGGTCATCGCGATTGATACTGAAACCTTCCATTGCACTCGCACTGTCCTTGTCGGTATCGATATCCAGCATCCGGTGCGGATAGCCGTTGCGGGTTAGGAATCGATCAATTTGTAGTGTGACCGCATCCTGCTTGCGCCCAATCACTGTAACGCCGCCCTGAGCATGCTGGATCAGTCCCACCCGGCGCAGAATGAAGGCGCGCATGATGATTTCGCCAATATCTGGCTCGGCCACCACCATCCGGCGAAAATCGGCACGCTTGAAACGAAGAACTTCAGTTATACCGGATGCGCGCCCACTAACCAGAATTTCGCGATCATTGAACAGATCAAGCTCGCCCGTAAACTGGTTTTTCCGGTGGACTGTAAAGACATTGGCATTGCCTTGGTCATCTGTGTCAAAAATTTCGACCGCGCCGGATAGAATGATGAAAAAATCTACGCTGCGTTCGCCGCGTTCGAACAACAAGGCACCATCTTTCAGCGTTTCCTTTTGGCAGAAGGACTGAATCCTATCGAGATGACTCTCTTTAAGAGTGGGAAATGTCTGTTCCTCTCGCTGGTATGGATCAGCGCCATCTACGGTAGGAACGCCGCTGGTATTTTGAAGAACAGGGCTTTTGGGGGAGGTTGGAGCGTTTGTCATGAATCATATTCTGCGCATTCATCGCACAGATATCAAGATGTGGTTTGTCCTGCCGAGAGATAGACTAGAGTAATGGCCACTAGATTTGCCGCTACTGAAACCTTGTTGTTTGCTGGTCTCAAGGTAAACTCAATCTATCGAGTCCCGAATTTCGGGCGATCAAAGCGGAGGGGGGATGATGATGCAAAAATACCTGCTGATGGGGGTCGCAGTTTTCACAGCTCTTTTTTTGGCTGGTCCGGCTCAGGCCAGCGGAGACTTTGGCTGCTATCCTGAATGGAAGCTTGGCACTGACGCGACTTGTTCCGGGATCGCTGTCCTGACGCCGGGTAACGATACGCGGACCAATATGATGCTGTTGCTGGCGGATCGCGTTCCCTATGCACCGGATTTCAGTTATCCCAAAACTGACCTTTATGAAGGACAAGGGCGAAATTTCTTCCGCTGGAACACATTTGACCAGGCGCTTTATCCCAAACCTGCCCAAAAACTCGACCGATCCCGGTTCGGCGGTTCTCGTTGCCAAAGCTATCACAGCGGAACGCAGCTGTTTGAAGCTGAACTGCGCGCGGCAAAGATAAGGCAGAAAGAGCAAGATGCACTGATAGCGGCTCGCTCAACGATCTTTTCGATCTGCGCTGATCCGCAGCGCGGTGGATATTCCCGTTATTATTTTTCCGAAGAGCAAAAGGCGCTGGCGAAACTGGAATGGAGCGACCCTTCCACAATGATCCGGTCAAGAAAAGGGCGAGAGTTTCTGACATATCTGCTTGGTACGCAGGCGTTTTACACTGGTGATTTCAAGGTCGCGCATGATCGTTTTGCAGAGCTTACCAAAAGTTCGAATGACTGGCTGAGTGAAACCGCCATTTATATGATTGGCCGTACCGAGATAAACCGTGCGCAGATATCCGCTTTCGGTAACTGGGGTGACTTTGCAGGGCCGGACGCCGTTGACAAAATAGCGATCGCCAATGCGAAGAAGGTTTTCACGGCTTACATCAAAAATTTTCCAGAAGGTCGTTACACAGCCTCGGCAAAGGGATTGATGCGGCGTATTTTCTGGCTTGCAGGAGAGAATGAAAACCTGGTTGGTGCTTACGAGAAGATGCTGGCGCAAACAAACAGTCTTGATCCTGGTGCTTTTGCACAAGAGGTTGATGTAAAGCTGTTGTATAACGACAAGGCAAAAAGGCAGGTTTCCGATCCACTGCTATTGGCGGTCATAGCCCTCCGAAAAATGCGTAAACCGGTTTACGAGGGCACGCAAATCAGCCTTGCCGAATTGAATGGAATGAAAGATGCCTTGTCGGATAGCCCGGCAATTTACGAATTTTTGCAGGCAAGCCACGCCTTTCACGTGGCGGGTGACGCTCGCAGGGTTTTACAACTCATTCCGGATGCTGCCCGACAGGAAAATTTCAGCTATCTGCAATTCAGCCGGCAGGCCCTGCGCGGGATGGCACTTGCCCGGCTCAACGACCGTAATGAAGAAGGGTTCTGGCGAGATATGATCGCTGGCGCAAAGCAACCTTATCAGCGTCCGTTTGTTGAACTGGGGCTGGCGACCAGTCTGGAATCAAAAGGTCAGGTGGACAAAGTTTTTGAGTCTGATTCCCTAGTTCAGGACACGACTATTCGCGAAATATTGCTGCAATATTCCGTCGGCCCGGACATCCTGCGGCGCACGGCCGATGATCAATCACGATCAGCGCATGAGCGGCAAGTGGCCTTATTCACCCTGCTTTACAAGCAACTGGCCAGCGGAGACTATTCCGACTTTTTGAAGGATTCCAGATCAATCCCGGCCGATGCGGTGATAAACGGATATCTGACAATGCTCCACGCCGATGAAAATGTTCCACTGGGGCTATTCAACAAGGGAATTGTCGAGGATGAGTTTTCATGTCCCAGCCTGACGGCAACGGCTCGGTCGCTGGCGAAAAACCCGAAACAGCAGCGCGCGCGTCTGTGCCTGGGGGAATTTATTCGCCTGAATGGTTTCGACTATTTCAGCTTGAGTAACCGCTTGCCGAAAGAAGGCGCATTGGGAAGCGCAGACTCAAAATTCGCCAGCGACGAATTGATCAGACAGGATATCTATAAGGACATCATCGCTGATCGGCGTGCTAGCAAGGAAGATATATCCTATGCCTTGTATCGGGCAGTCTATTGCTATGCCCGCACCGGCAATAACAGCTGCGGTGGCGAATCTGTCGATGTGCCGCAGCGCAAAGCCTGGTTCCGGCGATTGAAAAACGGTTATCCGAATTCGAAATGGGCCAAGGCCCTGAAATATTACTGGTAGTGGACCGGCGCGCTTTTCTCGGGTTCATAATTACCATCATGTCGCTGACGCTCTCGGCCTGTGAGCAGCGGGAGGTAGATCAAACAGTAAATGCCTCCGATCATGACAGCTTTTGGCTATGGGCGGGTGTTAGGCCGCAGCCGGTTCTTGAACTTGCGAAGACCGTCTATATTCTGGAGGGCGAAGTGCGGGCGTCGGATGCAAATACTTTGGTGTCGTTGCGGCCGGGAATTCCTGACATCAAACATGCAAAAATCTGGATGGTGTTGCGGGTGGAGACGCTTGACTTGTCGCCGGAAATCTATCGTCAGATATTGACCAGGCTGGGGCAGTGGTCTGCGAAAGACAATGTTGTTGTCGGTTTGCAAATTGACTTTGATGCTAATACCCGCGCGCTGGATCAATATGCGGGATTTTTGCGCGGCCTGCGGGAACAGCTTCCGGAGCAATATGCCCTTGGTATTACCGGGCTGCTGGACTGGAGCGCCAATGGTGACCCTGCCGCACTGGCTTCGCTGGCTGATGTGATCGATGAGACCGTGTTTCAGGTTTATCAGGGGCGTAGCACCATACCGGGTTACGAGCGCTGGCTTGACAATGTCGACGATTTGCCGATGCCGTTTCGTATCGGTCTGGTGCAAGGCGGAGAATGGCGCGCTCCCGCTTCATTGACGCAAAATCCCAATTTTCGCGGCTATGTGGTGTTTTTGGTCAATGATGCCGCTAACCAAAGCGCTGGAGAATAAAGGCATCATTCATCTTACAGATAACAAGGCCGCGTTATGCGATCCTTTAATCACGCACTCCAATAACCTATTGGCCTGCTCAAGATTTGTGTTTAAGGGATTTGCCATGAACAGAAAAATCAGCCTCATTCTCGCCTCGACCCTGTCTCTAACAATGCTGTCTGCCTGTGCAGGGCTGGGTGGCGGAGGTGGTGGCAGTGCGGATACACGTTATGTCGCCCGCGATGTGAACACGCTGTATAATGCCGCGAAGGACCGGCTTGATCGGGGTCAGTACAAGATCGCGGCTGCCTTGTTTGACGAGGTCGAACGCCAACACCCTTATTCGCCCTGGGCCCGCCGCGCGCAGCAGATGAGTGCGTTCAGCTATTATGTAGCCGGTGACTATAACAAAGCGATTGAATCATCGCGCCGTTTCCTATCGATCCATCCCGGTAACAAAGACGCACCTTATGCCTATTATCTGATCGCGCTCAGCTATTATGAGCAGATTAGTGATGTGACACGGGATCAGAAGATTACCGAGCAAGCCCTTGCGACTCTGGGTGAAGTGGCGCGTCGCTATCCCAATACGCGCTATGCCGCAGATGCGCTGTTGAAGATGGATTTGGTCAACGACCATCTGGCGGGTAAGGAAATGGAAATCGGCCGTTTTTACCAGCGTCGCGGCAAGTGGCTGGCGGCGACAATTCGGTTCCGCACGGTTATCGACAAATATGAAACCACGACCCACTCGGCCGAGGCCTTGATGCGTTTAACGGAATCCTATTTGGCATTGGGCATTCCTGCAGAAGCGAAGAAAAGCGCAGCTGTTCTGGGTACAAATTATCCCGGCTCGAAATGGTATGAACGGGCTTATGAGCTGGTGCAAAAACACGGCGCAACCTGATCATTTGCAAATTGCTGCGGCCCAAATGCTATGGAGCGTTGCAGCTAAGATAAACGTGATTTAAGAGGGGGCTGTGCTGCAGTCCCTTTCCATTCGTGACATAGTTCTTATTGAGGCGCTGGACCTGGAATTCGGGTCTGGCCTGTCGGTGCTGACCGGCGAAACCGGGGCGGGAAAATCGATCCTGCTGGACTCGCTTGGCCTGGCGTTGGGCAATCGAGCGGATAGCGGTTTGGTCCGGCAAGGAACGCAAAAGGCACAGGTGACGGCGAGTTTTGACGCGCCCACTAACGACAGCAAATTGGCGGTCTATCTCCAGGACAATGATATTGATGTGGAGCCGGGCGAGCCACTTATCATAAAACGGTCAGTCAAGGCAGATGGTGGCAGCCGGGCATTCGTCAATGATCAACCATGCTCAGCGGCTTTGTTGCGTGAAGTCGGCAGCAGGCTGATCGAAATACACGGACAGCATGATGATCGCGGTTTGATCAATCCCAAGGGCCATCGGGCTTTGCTCGATACCTATGCTGGCGCTGATGGTGCAAAGGTCAGGCAAGCCTTCGAAGGTTGGCAATCGGCAAAAGCCGTGTTGCAAACAGCTTTGAACGATCAGGAAGCGGCGGAACAGGACCGCGAATATCTCGAACATAGCGTAGCCGAACTCTCCAAATTCGCGCCGCAAACGGGCGAAGAGCAAGAATTGGCCCTCGAGCGTGCGACGATGATGAAAGGCGAGAAGCTGACCGGTGACCTGGAGGCGATCAGAGCAGCCTTCGACGGATCAAATGGCGGTTTGGCATCGCTGCGGGCGGCGGCTCGGCGGCTGGACCGGATTTCGGAAGATCATCCGTTGCTGGCAGAAGCACTGCAGGCGATTGATCGCGCGGTGATCGAGGCTAGCGAGGCGGAGGAAAAGCTGAATGACGCGGCCCATGCGCTCACCTTTGATCCGCAGCGGCTCGACGATATGGAAACGCGGCTCTTTGATCTGCGTGCCTTGGCGCGCAAGCACAGGGTTGACGGCGATGCTTTGCCGCAGTTACTGATCGACCTGGAAAGTCGGCTGGCTGCTATCAGCGATGGCGGGAAGTCACTGGCGACGTTGGAAGCAAATGTGAAAGCCGCCCGGCAAGCTTATGTGGATACGGCGGAGGCGTTGCGGCTCAAACGGACCAAAGCGGCCAAGTCACTCGACAAAGCCGTGGCCGGGGAACTCGTCCCGCTAAAGCTGGATGCCGCACGCTTTGAAACGTTGCTGGAACCGCTGGAAGAGGATCGTTGGGGTGCCAACGGCATGGACCGGATCGAGTTTCTGATTTCGACAAACCCTGGCGCGCCCTTGGCTCCGCTTGGCAAAATAGCGTCTGGCGGGGAATTGTCGCGTTTTATCTTGGCCTTGAAGGTGGCTTTGGCCGAAGAGGGCGGTGCAAAAACGATTATTTTTGACGAAGTCGATCGCGGTGTAGGCGGTGCTGTCGCCTCCGCCATTGGCGACCGGCTTTCCCGCCTATCCGGCAGCGCGCAATTGCTGGTCGTGACCCACAGCCCACAAGTGGCGTCCAAGGGCAATGCCCATATGCTGATCAACAAAAGCTCCAACGGCACGGTGTCGCGGACCGATGTCAATGCATTGGACGACGAAGGGCGGCGGCAGGAAATTGCACGGATGCTGTCAGGCGCCGACGTGACCGATGAGGCGAGGGCGCAGGCGGATCGTTTGCTGGAGGGGGTTTGATGGTGCCAGCTGCTGAAACAATTCTATCGATATTTGGTGGAGTTGGACTAGCCGCCTCGGCGGTGGTCGGTGCGGGTTATGGTCTTTTTAAGTGGTTGGGAGAAAAGTGGTTATCTTCAAAATTTGATCAGCAATTGGAAGATTATAAACATCTTCAAATCAGGGAATTAGAATCGCTTAAACTGAAAATAAATTCCATGTTGGATCGTTCGGTAAAACTTAATCAACAAGAGTTCGATGTGCTTCCGAAGATCTGGCAGAAGCTTAACGAAGCACATGGAGAAGTTTCGAGATTCACAAGTCCGGGACAATTCCATCCTGATTTAAATCGAATGGGAGTAGCTGAACGCGAGGATTTCATTGATGAGCGTGGATTCAAAGATTATCAAAAGCAAGAAATTCTAGAAGCGTCTGATAAAAACAAAAAATATCAAGAAACTGCGTTTTGGAAACAGCTTAACGATACCAACCAAGCCTATTTAGATTTTAACAATTTCTACATCATCAACACGATTTTCCTAACTGATGAAATGAAGTCAAAAGTCGATGATGTTAGAGACATGATGTTTGATGCGATGCGAGAAGCACAGTTTGAAAAACAATACGGTGAACCTAGAAAAGACAGGTATGAAAAGCGAGAGATTTTGAGGAACGAAGGGCGATCTAAGATTGACGACATTGGAGAGGAACTTCGGAAGCGATTATGGCTTTGGCGAGAGGAAGTCGACAATCCATCGTTAGTTGATCGGGCATCGGAGAAATGATCTCCGAAGCCGAAGCCGAAGCCGCCAACGAACTGATGCGTCTGGCAAAGGTTATCGCCAAGCATAACAAGCTCTATCACGCCGAAGACACACCGGAAATTTCCGATGCGGATTATGATGCGCTGGTGCGGCGGAATAATGAGCTGGAAGAGGCTTTTCCGCATTTGGTGCGGGACGATAGCCCGAACAAGCTAGTCGGCGCGGCCGTGGCGGCATCGCCGCTTTCCAAAGTGGCGCATGAGCAGCGGATGATGAGCCTCGACAATGGCTTTTCGGACGAGGATATCGCCGAATGGCTCGCGCGGGTGCGGCGGTTTTTGAACCTGCCGGAGGGCGAACCTGTCGCCGTGACGGCGGAGGACAAGATTGATGGTTTGTCCTGCTCGCTACGCTATGAGAAGGGCGAACTGGTTCTGGCCGCGACGCGTGGTGATGGGCAGATTGGTGAGGATGTGACGGCCAATGTCCGGATGATTGCGGATATTCCGCAGACTTTGGCTGGCGATGTTCCGGATGTTTTCGAAATTCGCGGTGAAGTCTATATGGCAAAAGAGGATTTTGATGGCCTTAACACGCGCCTGATGGACGAAGGCAAGGCGGATGCAGCGGCGAAGGATGTCGCCTTTGATCCCGGTAAAATCCGTCAATTTGCCAATCCGCGTAACGCTGCGGCGGGTTCGCTGCGGCAGAAAGATGCCAATATCACTGCCATGCGTCCGTTGAAATTCTGGGCCCATGGTTGGGGTGTGGCAAGCGCCTTGCCGGGGGGGACAGCCTTTGACGTCATGACGGCAATCGAAAGTTGGGGGCTCCCATTGTCACCTTTGGTCAAACGGTTTGAGACGCTGGACGATACGCTCGCCCATTATCGCCATATCGAGGCAGAACGCGCAGACTTGCCTTATGATATTGACGGGGTGGTCTATAAAGTTGACCGACTCGATTGGCAGCAACGTCTGGGCTTTGTCGCCAAAGCGCCGCGCTGGGCGTTGGCGCATAAGTTTCCGGCGGAGCGGGCGCAAACGACGCTCGAGAGCATTGATATTCAGGTGGGGCGGACAGGCAAACTCACTCCAGTTGGGCGTCTGAAACCCGTCACCGTCGGCGGTGTGGTGGTGTCTAACGTAACGCTACACAATCGGGATGAGATTGAACGGCTGGGCGTGCGTCCCGGCGACCGGGTGGTGGTTCAGCGTGCCGGGGACGTCATTCCGCAAGTGGTCGAAAATCTGACCCGCGATGAGAAGCGAAAACCCTATATTTTCCCCGATCATTGCCCGGAATGTAACAGCGAAGCGGTCGCGGAAGAGGGCGAAGTAGATGTCCGCTGTACGGGCGGTCTGATCTGTCCAGCACAGCGCTTCCAGCGGCTGGTGCATTTTGTGTCCCGTGCCGCGCTCGACATTGATGGCTTGGGCGAAAAAAGCATCGCGGAGTTTATCGAGGCCGGGTTTGTCGAAAGTCCTGCTGATATTTTCCGGCTGCACCAGCATCGCGATGCCATATTGGCGCGTGACGGCTGGCAGGAAAAGTCTGTGGATAATCTGTTGGCGGCTGTGGAAAAGAAACGCTCCGCTGACGCAGCGCGTCTGCTTTTTGGTCTGGGTATCCGCCATATCGGCGCGGTGACGGCCCGCGATCTCATGAAGAATTTCACGACGCTATCCAAACTGGCCGAAATCGGGATGGCCGCACGCGAGGATGAGACAATTCGGGAGGAGATTACCGCGATTGACGGGGTTGGGCCGACGGTCGCGCAGGCATTGGCTGACTTCTTCCATGAACCTCATAATCGGGAAGTCTGGAAGGATTTGCTGAGCGAGGTCACGCCGCCGGATTATATCGTCGAGACACGGGACAGCGCCGTGGCGGGAAAAACCGTTGTCTTCACTGGCAAGCTGGAAACCATGAGCCGCGATGAGGCCAAGGCGCAGGCCGAGGCTTTGGGGGCTAAAGCATCGGGTTCAGTCAGCGCGAAGACCGACCTGCTGGTTGCCGGTCCTGGCGCAGGATCAAAAATGAAGAAGGCCGCCGAACTCGGCATTGAAGTGATCGACGAGGCGGCATGGGCGGATATTGTGAAGGCGGCCGGATAAGCCGAAATTTGCGGAGACCAGAATGGCCAAGAAACAGGGAATATTGAAACAACTTGCCAAGGATCTGGAGGCACCGCCTGAAGTGCGCCGTTTCGGTAGCGGTTGGCTCGCGGGCTTTTTTGCGGTTGTGATGGCCATTGCGGGGTTAGGCATGGTGATAGCGCTGCGCTTTCCCGAATGGTTTGCGACACCGGAATTGCAAGCGGTAAAGGACTGGGCCGGTTTTCGCAGTGCGGTTCACCTGTTGTTACTGGGCTCATACGCACTCGCATTGCTGAGCTTGCTGCTCCGCCCGCGCAAATCTCTAGGTTTTTTTGCACTCGCTATTGGTATAACGGCTGCATTTCTCGGCGGAGCTAATGTTCAGCCTGAAGACACCAGGAGCTGGGGCATATTTTTCGGTCTTGATTTCTTCATCGTAAACATGGTGATCACTGGCTTGATGTTTGCGCCGCTGGAGCGGATATTGCCGCATAAACGATCGCAGCGTCTGTTCCGTATCGAATGGCGAGAAGATCTGTTTTACTATCTGATCAGTTCAATGATGGTGCAGGCCTTGACCTTTCTGGCGCTGGCTCCGTCCAACGTCGTGGTCGCCAATACAAACAGCTGGGACGCATTCCGCGCGATGGTCGCATCCATTCCGTGGATATTGCAATTCCTGATCGTCTTGGTGCTGACCGATCTGGTGCAATATTTCTTCCATCGTACCTTCCACCGATTCCCGTTTCTGTGGGGTTTCCATGCGGTGCATCATTCGGCCAAATCAATGGATTGGCTGGCTGGCGCACGGATGCACTTTATCGAGATCATATTGCTCCGTGGGATAACATCGCTGCCAATGATGACATTGGGTTTCAGCCCGTCCGTGCTTCAGGCTTACATTGCTTTCGTCTATATCTATTCGTCCCTGCTACACGCGAATATCAAGGGTGATTTCAACTGGCTGGGCCACTGGGTTGCAACGCCGCGGTTTCACCATTGGCATCATGGATTGGAACGGGAGGCGTTTGACGTGAATTTTGCGATCCATTTCCCGTGGATCGACAAGCTGTTCGGGACTTTCTATCTGCCGCCGTCAAAATGGCCAGAAGGTTACGGGATACCAGAAGATGTGCCGAAAGGATATTTGAAGCAGTTTGCTTATCCCCTGACGCGCAAGAAGCCGGAATATTGACTGTTGTGCGAAATTTTTGAACCGGGAAAAAGTCCAAGGCGACTGACGGTTTTCCCCCATCCGTCAGCCGCCCTGGTCCCACCCCAACCTGTTAACCGGCTTTCGCCGCAGCTTCCTTGGCTGCGAGTTCTTTTACCCCGTAGCCGCCATCCGTATTCTCAGGAAAAAGCGGCCAGGCCAGTTGCTGGCCAAGGGTTGCCGGTGCAAGATTTTCGACGCCATAACTGTCAGGGTAGCGGCGCGTGATTTTCGCTGTGCCGAACAGGACGTCCCAGAAGAAAAGAAGATTGCCGTAATTGCCTTTATAGTTGGTCGCGCCATCTTCCATGTGGCGGCCGTGATGGGCATGGTGAGTTGCGGGTGTCGAGATGGTCCTTTCCACAAGCCACATTACGGGTGACAGCCATTTGATTTTATAAAGCGGTTCATCCCAGGCAACATCACTATGTGCGCCAATGATTACGGCCATTTTGACAATGATATAACCGACATAGACCCAGCCCAGGCCAAGATAGATGAGCACACCGGAAAACCAGATGCTCGGCATCAGCAAATAATAGAATATGTTGTTCCGGTAAACGAGGCGAATACTCATATATTTGGCATTATGATGCGCCCGGTGGAGGTTATAGAGAAACGGGATCTGGTGTGACAGCCGATGCAGCCAATATTGCATCATATCGTCCAAGATCAGGAAAAGTGCGATCGCCGCAAGAATGGGGATGCCGGTTAGCGCGCCAGCCCACTGCGGAGCAACAACACCCATCAGGAACTGCGCGGACACAATGATCATTGGCTGGGTGAAAATGAGCAAAACAGCCGAGCCGATAATCTCTACCATCGCATCGTCGAAATTTTGTTCCGGCTTTGCGAACAGCTTGGTGCGGAACAGTTCCAGCAAACCGAACAGGGCAAAAATACCGACAATCGCAAATATTTCTGGCCTCACTGCCGGGCTCCTCGACCTTAAAACGTCTTGAAATCGGTTCGTTGATAGCAGATAGTCGGCTTCTCAAATGCTAAGAGGTTTACAATTGGTTGAATCAAGCCATTTTTCCCGATCTACTTTTGCGGCTGCCGGGTTTGTGACAGCGTTACCCGAAGATGTTCGCCGCCGCCTGTTAAATCTCGGACTAGTACGTCAATTCGCAAAAGGAGAATTGATCCAGCAGCGCGGTGATCCGGGCAAGGAGTTTTGGCATATTCGCAGCGGCAACGTTCAAATCGGCCGCTATTCCTTTGATGGCAAACTCTCCATCTTTGCAGTGCTGGGGCCAGGGGAAAGCTTTGGAGAGCAAGCGTTTCTGGGTGAGTTTCCGAGGATGGTAGATGCAATTGCCGGTAACGAGGTAACACTGGTTCGGATCGGTGAAAAAGAGCTTCAAAGTGCCATCTCGTCCGATCCTCGTGTTGCAAGGATATTGCTGAAGACAATGGCCCATATGGTGCAACAGGCCTTTGCTCTCGTTAATGCGGGGCGCAATCTATCGACGGTCGAACGTGTTGCACGGGCCCTGTTGGGGCTTTGCGAAGGGGAAGGCCACACAGTCTCCATACCGATCACCCAGCAGGAGCTTGCCGATCTGGTCGGGGTATCAAGAGTTTCGCTTGGCAAGGCGCTGGGAAAACTTGAGCAATCAGGCAATATTGAGCGGAATTATGGGGAAATAGTGGTGCTGAATCCGCTGCTTTCCCGGAGACGCCATCATTCCGCAACCTTATAGCTTGTCAATTTGATTTGCCCATTTTCGAAAATCATTCCAAAAACCAACGCATCACACCGCCTTGAAAAGGAGTCCAGATACCGGTCCTGATACCAGCTTTCCGTAAGACATCACCAGTCCAGCTATTACAGGTATAAAAGGCGTTATAATGGCCCCAGGACCTGTAGAACAGGTCGCTCTCGCCGTAGCCGTCGGAAGGAATCGGCTGGCCAGAACCATCCAGGACAAAACGGCCTTTTATCGCGGCGACAATCAGACGATATTCTGCCTCGCTGACACGGAAGCTCCGGCGATAATGGGGATAAGCCTGTGGATAGTTCAGGTGATAGATATGCAATAGGACGTCATCACTGCCGAATACGGCACTGGCGGCGTCCTTGAAACGCAGGTCCTGCCAATATTCTGCGTTGCGATAGACACCTTCGTGCCCCCAACCGACCAGAATGTGGCTGCCATATCTTGCCGGATCACCCATATGTTCGGGACGGACGAGTTCCGACCAATCATGCACATCAGTTTGAACCGGCATGATGATACCAGTATGTATACCATTGGTTTCTATGAACAATTCGATGCCATCATCCGGGCTTTTCCAGAATTGATTGGCTGGCAATATGCTGCCGAACAACGCGGCGACAAGATACAGCATGACCACGGCCACGATACCTTTGATGATGCGTTTGGGCCATTTCATGCGAGAAGTTGCCATTGAAACCTTTTCTGCTGTAAGATGCCATCATGTTGACAGCCCCCGACCCGGAAACCCATGTCTATGACAAGCCGCCAGCGCACGCAAATGCCGACTGGACAATAGATCAGAACTGGTCCGCTTACAGTGCAGAGGAACATGCAACCTGGGACATACTTTTTGCGCGCCAGCGGGAAATGTTGCCCGGGCGTGCGGCGAAAGCCTTTCTTGATGGCATTGATATATTGCAACTGTCGAAGCCTGGTATTCCGGATTTTGTGGAACTCAACCGGATATTGATGGATGCGACCGGCTGGCAAGTGGTGGCCGTTCCAGGTTTGGTGCCGGATGATGTGTTTTTTGACCATCTTGCCAATCGCCGCTTTGTTTCGGGCAATTTCATCAGACGACCCGATCAGCTCGACTATCTGCAGGAACCGGATATTTTTCATGACGTCTTTGGTCATGTGCCGATGCTCGCAGATCAGCGTTTTGCCGACTATATGGAAGCTTATGGTCGTGGTGGGCTTCGCGCGCTGAAATTCGGCACGCTCAAACAGCTGGCGCGATTGTACTGGTATACGGTGGAATTCGGACTAATTCAGGAAGCGGACGGTTTGCGTATTTATGGCGCGGGAATAGTGTCGAGCTATGGGGAGAGTGTCTTCGCACTGGATAGTGACAGCCCTAATCGCATCATGTTCGATCTGGAACGGGTCTTGCGCACCGAATATCGTATTGATGATTTTCAGCAAAATTACTTCGTCATTCCCAGTCTGGACGAGCTGTTGCGCGTGACTGTCGAAACAGATTTCAAACCGGTTTACGAGAAAATTGCAAATCTACCGGATATTGCGATTGCCGATATTGTCGAGGGTGACGAGGTGTTGACGCGCGGAACGCAGGAACATCCCAGCGCACAATCAGGCCAGGCAGTCGTCATCTAGCAGATCAGCATTCGCCGAAATAATCGGATGCCAAGGGCGACCGAATAATCCTGTGCGTTTTAGCGGGGCCATATTCCCTGGCTTTGACCAGCGTCAGGCATGGCCATTGGTTTTCCATACGGCTATGACGCGGGCGAAAGCCAACCCGGATGTAAGCATGCAGGACTTCCGCTCTCTGGGTTTCCAATAGGCCTGCAAGGATCAGAACTGTGCTGGAGGTTGCCGCTGCGGCAAGTTGCGGCGCCAGCGCGATCAGCGGACCCGCCAATATGTTGGCAATGATCAGATCATAAGGCGCGCGGTCGCAAAGGGCAGGGTGATCGAGACCGTTGCTGGTCTGCAGTCGGATTGCGCGATGGGAATGGCCGGTTGCGATATTGTTGACCTCGGCATTTTCAGCACTGACCTGAATGGCGACGGGATCAATGTCACTGGCGATAATCCGGGACGTCGGCCAAAGATGGCGCGCAGCAAAAGCAAGCAGGCCGGTGCCTGTGCCCACGTCTATGATATTCTGATAGCTCTGACCCAGCCTTTTCAAACGGTCGAGACTTTCAAGACATCCCTTGGTGGTCTCATGATGCCCGGTGCCAAAGGCTTGGCCGGCATCAATGCAGATATTGGTGACGTTGCTATCTTTCATCGGCGCACTGTTGGACGTATGCACATAAAAACGACCGGCGCGCAGAGGCTCCAAACCTTGCTGACTCAGTGTTACCCAATCCTCGTCATCCAGTTTTTCAACTACGGGATCGACATTGGCCGCCTTCGCAGACGCGGATAGTTCGGCAGTTTCTTTGAGAAATGCAGCATTGGGTTCGAAGTCACCATAAATCTCGATCACCCAGTCATCGGGTGTTTCGGGATCTGCTTCGCGTGTGACAATGGTCGGCATGCTGTCGGTCGCGCCGTCAAACAGGCTGTCCTCTGAAAGTCTATCTGCCTCTTCACGTGTGCAAGGCAGGGTGATTTTCCATGTGTCGGTCAAAGGAACAGGTCCGGAGCATTACCAGCCCTAAGCATTGACCATCTCCAGAGCTTCATTCGCTTCCAGCCAGGCGGCCTCATTCTGCTCTAACTCATTCTGAACCGTGGCCCGCAATTTCATCAATTCGGTCATCGTGAGGTCCGCATAGTCCTTTTCCGCACTGGCGGGATCGAACATTGCGCGATCAATGCCGGACAGTTTTTTGCCGAGCGTTTCGATTTTCTTTTCAGCGGTACTGGCCGTTTTGCGCAGCTCCGATTGTTGCTTGCGCCGCTCAGCGGCCAGTCGGCGTTCTTCCTTGCGGTTTCCGCCGCCACCGTTTGTGGCCGGCTTCACCTCTTGATTTCGCCCCAACACAAAATCGGTATAGTCGTTGAGCGAGCCGGAAAATTCCTTCGCCTTGCCGCTGTCGACCATCACCAGACGGTCAGCGGTAAGTTCCAGCATGTGACGATCATGGCTGACCATGATTACAGCGCCGCTATATTCATTCAACGCGTGAACCAGCGCTTCGCGGGCGTCGACGTCGAGATGGTTTGTTGGTTCATCAAGGATCAGCAGGTGCGGGGCGTCACGTGTGATCAAGGCAAGAGCCAGCCGCGCGCGTTCACCGCCCGACAATTTGCCGACCTTCATCGTCGCCTTGTCACCGGAAAACCCAAACCGGCCCAGTTGCGCCCGGACCGCACCCGGTTTTGCGTCCTTCATCAACCGGGTCATATGTTCCAGCGGCGTATCCGTCGGGTCGAGCTCTTCCACCTGATATTGGGTGAAATAGCCAACAGTCAGTTTGCCGGACTTGTTCATGGCACCGGCCTTAGGATCCAGCTGGCTGGCGAGCAATCGCGCAAGCGTGGTTTTACCATTGCCGTTGCGGCCAAGCAGAGCCGTGCGATCATCGGGATCAAGCCGCAGGTTCAGGCCAGATAATATAATATTATCGCCATAGCCGACGGCTGCATCATCGAGCGTGATCAGCGGCGGCTTGAGCTCGGCCGGACTCGGGAAATGAAAGCTGAGCGACGGGTCTTCAATTGCCGCTGCAATCGGTTCCATACGGGACAGCGCCTTGACCCGGCTCTGCGCTTGCTTGGCACTGTGCGCCTTGGCGCCCCAACGATCGACAAAAGCTTGTAGCTTTTCACGCTGGGCCATTTGCTTTTCGCGTGAGGCCGCCATTTGCGCCTGGCGTTCGGCGCGCTGTTTCTCGAATGCATCATATCCGCCGGGATAGAGCGTCGTCTTGCCGCCTTGCAGATGCAGGATATGATCGACCACATTGTTGAGCAAATCCCGCTCATGGCTGATCACCAGGATCGTCGCCTGATAGCTGGTCAGGAAATTTTCCAGCCACAAGGTCGCCTCGAGGTCGAGATGGTTTGACGGCTCGTCCAGCAGCAACAATTCAGGCTGGGAAAATAACAGCGCGGCAAGCGCCACGCGCATCCGCCAACCACCGGAAAAACTATCCATGGGTTGTTGCTGCGCTTCTTCGTCAAAACCGAGGCCGATCAGGATTTTGGCTGCACGCGCAGGTGCACTATGCGCTTCAATCATATTCAGGCGCTCGTGGATTTCGCCAATCCTGTGCGGGTCGTCTGCCGTTTCTGCTTCTGCCAGCAAGGTGGCACGTTCCGTGTCCGCGGCCAGAACAGTGTCGAGAGGGGTTTCCGACCCAGCGGGTGCTTCCTGAGCAATATAGCCCATGCGCGCGCCTTTCGGCATGTCCACACTGCCGTCATCCGGTTCCAACAATCCGGCCACAACTTTCATCAAAGTGGATTTGCCAGCACCATTACGGCCAATCATCCCCACGCGCGCGCCGGGGGGTAGCGCAGCTGTTGCGCCGTCCAAAATGACTGTGCCGCCAAGGCGTACCGTGATGTTGCTAAAATTCAGCATGCGCGCTCGTTAGCGGAGCTTTGGGGATTCGGCTAGAGAGAGTGGGCTTGGTGGCCTCAAAGCCTCTTGCCGGAGATCCCGTTATATTAAACTATCCGCTACATCTCGAAAGTGGATAACAAGCTCGCATCCGGTGTTCACACCCAAAGCCGGTTTTGTTTTCAATACCGGCGAAAGAAAATATATTAATATCAATAGCTTAATAATGAATTCGACTCTGAAGAGTGTGACCTTTCGCAATCATCCACCAAACCGCAACACCATCGCATATTCGCCAATGTCAAAGAACCAGATTGAACATAACCCATAAGAGGGGCTGTAGGAAAGTAATGTGCCGGGCGCAATATCCCGAAGGCGGACACTGGAAATGAAATTGAACTAGTCATGACTGGAACCATCTGCGAGGCCGATATCTTCCTCAGAAGGCATTTCCACCTCGTCCAGACAAGCAAAGTTTATACATATTTGCGTTGGGTCACGCCGTCGCTTGTGATGTGTATAGATGCCACAAATCTTGCAGAAAAAGTGTTCCGCAATCATCTTGTTCCATTTGTACGAGGATAATTGATCTGAACCGGCCGTCAGCCTAAATCGACTTTTGTGTTCTGCTTTCATTGCAATCGCTTTCTTTTGGCAAAGTGAGCAATCACAGCGGTAGACATTCTCTGATATGTCATTCGAACTGATCTCGAATTTAATAGTCTGACAATGACAAGAGCCGGCATAGGTTTTCATTTTTAGGCGCTTTCTCCATTAAGGGATTCGACCAATATCGATGAGCTTCGGCATTTGATAGGCAGAATGCTGGTGTCCGCTTTTGCGCCCATAGCGGACATTGGCAGAATATTAGCTTTGCGCCAGCCAGATCATATGATGGGCCCCGCGTTTGCCGCGGGCGCGCACCGGCGCTTCCTCTACCGCGAAGCCCACATCCGATAGTCTTCGTGTGAACTTTGTGTCTGGCGCTGAGGACCACACCGCCAATATGCCGCCTGAACGCAGTGCGCGTTTCGCGATTTTTAAACCAGCGGCAGTATATAAGCGGTCATTGGAGGCATGGGTGATGCCGTCCGGTCCATTGTCCACATCAAGCAGGATCGCATCATAATGATTTTCATTCCGGGAAATCAGATCAAATACGTCCGCTGTTTCAATGGTAACGCGCGGGTCGTCCAGACTGCCATCGAATATTTCCGCCATCGGTCCTTGTGCCCATTGTACGACTGCGGGGACCAGCTCAGCTACGATAATCTCTGCCTTTGCATCCAGCAGCGGCAGGGCGGCGCGCAGGGTGAAGCCCATACCCAATCCGCCAATTAATGTACGGACACTACTCCGCTCTGAAAGACGCGCGCAGGGCAGGGTGGCGAGCGCTTCTTCCGAGCCGCTGAGCCGGCTGTTCATCAGCTCGTTACTGCCCAGCATGATCGAGAATTCCTGGCCGCGCTGGAAAAGCCGAAGCTCGCCCCCGCCGTTGGGAATTTCGGCTGTGTCCAAAAGAACGCGCGGTGTCACCGGACGAAGCTCGCGCCATTAGCATCAAGCACTGCGCCGGTCATCGACGCTGGGGCCTCCAGCGCGCAATATTTCGCCATGGAAGCAATTTCCTCTGGCTGCGCAACGCGGCCGAGCGGGATGTCCTTGAGCAACTTGTCGCCGCCCCGGCTTTCCAGATAATCTTCGGCCATGCCGGTCATTGTGAAACCGGGGCAGATAGCAAAAGCCAATATCTCTTCGCGGGCATAGGCGCGGGCGATGGTCTTGGTCATTGCGACCATTCCGCCTTTTGATGCGGCATAATGCCAATGGTCGGGACTATCGCCGCGATAGGCCGCGCGGCTGGCGATGTTGACAATCCGGCCCGCAGTCTGGCGTTCTTGAAAATGCTGCACGGCCAACCGGCAAAGCTGCGCCGAGGCCGTGAGATTGATTTGCATGGTGCGGCTCCAGCTTTCCAGCCAGTCCGTGTCGCTATCCGAAATCGGGTTGGGATCAAAAATACCGGCATTGTTGATCAAGACATCAACCCTGCCATCCAGCCTGTCCAGTGCATCCTGCCACAATTGCGAGACGTCATCTGAGTTCGCAAAATCTGATTTCAGCAAGCCCGCCTCACCGGAAGTACTGTGCCCAACCGCCACAACATCGGCCCCGCCAAAACTATCCAATACCGCATTGCCAATACCGCGGCTGGCGCCAGTCACCAAAATATGTGTTTTTGCATCTGTCATGCTGCGGACGAATAAGGCCGTGATCGCAAAAGGTCCAACAAGAGATGCTAAAAGCCTCATAATTTTGACAGCGCTTTTGTGATTTGCAGGTCCCGAGCAGCGATTTGCACCCAAAAACCTGACGGATGAGCTATAAAAACCCCGCGATCCTGTTTGCATGCTGTCATGTTTTCGCTAAAGCACTGGTTCGTTTACAAAGACTCCGAGCAAGATGCGGGGTCCGTGATCAGGGGACTAAAATTGGTTAAGCCAACGAACCGGCCATTATCGCCGCATTTGGGAATTTATAAATGGGGACCGCACATGCTGGTTTCCATCCTTCACCGTGCCACGGGAGATGCGCTCGCTTTGTTGGGAGCCCCAATATTGGTGTGGTGGCTGTACAGTATCTCCGCTGGCCCAGAGGCCTATGAGACTTTTGTCGGCATTATGACAACAATTCCGGGTTTTATCGTAATGATAGGCATGACCTTTGCCCTGTTCGAACATACATATTCCGGACTACGCCACTTCGTGCTTGATGCCGGAGCAGGTTATGAGCTTCAGACGAACAAGCTATGGTCCGGTGCCGTGCCGGTTCTGGCACTGCTTTCGACTGCCACTCTCTGGTTTGTCATTTATGCAAAGCTGATTGGATAACACGATGGGATCAGGAACAAATATCGGCAAGGTTCGCGGTCTTGGCTCTGCTCAAGAAGGCGCTCACCATTGGATCATCCAACGGGTTACGGCGGTTGGCAATCTCGCTCTGATTGCATGGCTGCTCATCTCTTTACTGAGATTGCCCAATTATGAGCATGAATTGCTGATTGGCTGGCTATCTTCGCCGCTGGTTGCGGTTCCGATGATGCTGATGCTGGTGAGTATCTTCTGGCACTTGCGGCTTGGCCTGCAGGTTTTGATCGAGGATTATGTTCCTGATCATGGTATGAAATTCGGCCTCATCATCTTGCTTAACTTTTTCGCCATTGGCGGAGCAGCGCTCGGAATTTTCGCTGTCGCCAAGGTCGCCTTTACCGGAGTGGTCGCTTAATGACTGACACAGATTCAAAACCCGCTTACAAGATTATCGATCATACGTTCGACACCGTCGTCGTGGGTGCCGGTGGGTCCGGTTTACGCGCCACCATGGGTTCTGCCGAAGCGGGCCTGAAAACCGCTTGTATTACCAAGGTTTTTCCAACCCGTTCGCATACCGTTGCGGCACAAGGCGGCATAGCCGCTTCGCTGGGTAACAACACGCCGGATCACTGGTCCTGGCATATGTATGATACGGTTAAAGGCTCTGACTGGCTTGGCGATCAGGACGCGATTGAATATCTCGTCCGTGAGGCGCCCCAGGCGGTTTACGAGCTGGAACATGCCGGTGTGCCTTTCTCACGCAATGAAGATGGTACCATCTATCAGCGGCCGTTTGGCGGCCACATGCAGAATATGGGTGAGGGACCTCCAGTGCAGCGGACTTGTGCTGCGGCTGACCGGACCGGTCACGCGATGCTCCACGCGCTCTATCAACAGAGCCTGAAATATGACGCGGATTTCTTCATTGAATATTTTGCCATCGATCTGATCATGGAAGACGGCGAGTGCCGCGGTGTGATCGCGATTTGCTTGGAAGACGGATCGATCCATCGCTTCCGTGCCCATGCCGTAGTGCTTGCAACCGGCGGCTCTGGCCGCTGCTACTATAGTGCGACCTCTGCCCATGCTTGTACCGGTGACGGCGGCGGCATGGTATTGCGCGCTGGTCTGCCTTTGCAGGATATGGAGTTTGTTCAGTTCCACCCCACCGGTATTTACGGTGCGGGTGTGTTGATTACCGAAGGCGCACGCGGGGAGGGCGGTTATCTGACCAACTCCGAAGGCGAACGTTTTATGGAACGCTATGCGCCAAGCGCAAAAGATCTCGCGTCCCGCGACGTAGTGTCGCGCTGTATGGCTACCGAAATTCGCGAAGGCCGCGGTGTTGGGCCAGAGAAAGATCATATCTATCTCCACCTCGACCACATCGATCCGAATGTGCTGGCGGAACGCCTTCCTGGTATTACAGAGACCGGCAAGATTTTTGCGGGCGTTGATCTAACGCGTCAGGCGCTACCCGTGGTGCCGACGGTCCATTACAATATGGGCGGCATACCCTGTAACTATCATGGCGAAGTCGTGAACCCGACCACGGATGATCCGGATGCGATCGTGCCCGGGCTTTATGCGGTGGGCGAAGCGGCTTGTGTGTCGGTACATGGCGCCAACCGTCTCGGCTCAAACTCACTGATCGACCTTGTGGTCTTTGGCCGCGCAACCGGCTTGCGTCTCAAAGAGAAGCTGAAGCCGGGTGAATCGCACAAACCATTGCCAAAGGATTCAGCTGATCTGTCGCTGTCTCGTCTGGACCATTTCCGTTATGCGAAAGGCGGCACAACGACCGCCGCACTGCGCACGGAAATGCAGAAAACAATGCAGAAAAACTGTGCCGTGTTCCGCGATGACGAATTGCTGGCCGAAGGCGTGACGGCCATGCGGGCGGTGAACAACAAATTGAGCGATGTCAGCGTCACTGATCGCTCGCTCATCTGGAATACCGATCTCATCGAAACGCTGGAGCTCGACAACCTGATGGCTCAGGCGGTTGTGACAATGGAAAGTGCCGCAAACCGCAAGGAAAGCCGCGGTGCCCATATGCAGGAAGATTATGAAGATCGGAATGACAAGGAATGGATGAAGCACACGGTTGCGACATTTGACGGTTGGGGCGGCCCCGACAAGGCGCGCGGCACCGGCAAAGTCGATATCAGCTATCGTCCGGTTCATGACTTCACACTGACCGACGAAGCAGAATATGTGAAGCCGAAGAAGCGGGTTTATTGATTGTCTGCCTTCGCTACATCCTGATGCGCTAGTCGCCGTCTTCATCTGCCTCAACGGAGTTTCGCACCTGTCATGTCTAACGAAGAGCAGATCGAATATTGGAATGACAATGCCGGCGTGAAGTGGACGGAGCAGCAGGATGTTATGGACACCTTGCTGGCCCCGGTTACATCTCTGTTGATGGATGCAGCCAAGATTGTGCCGGGTGAGCGCGTTTTGGACATTGGTTGCGGCACGGGTGAAACCTCGTTAATCGCGATGGACGCTGGCGCCGATGTTACTGGCGTAGATGTGTCCGAGCCGATGCTGGAACTGGCGCGGTCACGGGCAAACGGTCGCGGGACACTCTTACTGGCTGACGCTTCGGAATATCAGACCGAAGAAGGTTTTGACCTCATTATGTCGCGCTTTGGTGTGATGTTTTTCGAAGATCCGGTTGCGGCTTTCACCAATATCAAAGCCAATCTGAAGCCCGGCGGCCGGATGGTCTTTGCCTGCTGGCAGAGCCCGAAAGTGAACCTGTGGGTGATGGTCCCGATGGCGGCGATCAAGCCATTATTGCCGGAAGCGCCGGAAACTGATCCGCATGCGCCCGGTCCGTTTGCATTTGCGGATGACGCGCGGCTGAAGAGTATATTGACCGAAGCAGGTTTTGACGATGTTTCGATGACATCGCATGCTGTCGAAATATGTCTGTCACAATCTGGCGGTGTCGACGACGCGGTCTATTTTTCATCGCAAATCGGACCGGCTTCACGGGCGCTAGGTGAGGTTGATGACGATCTCAAGTCTCGATTGTTGGCGGCTTTGAAAGAAGCGCTTTCACCTCATGATGATGGCGGACGCGTCGCTTTGCCTGGTGGTATCTGGATTGTTCAGGCACGTTGAACTGCCGAACCGATCGGCACACAGGAACGCCATCTCTTGACAAAATAGACTATGGACGGGCGGGGGCTTTGCAACCTCTTTCTCTGCCAACGCCTTTTAGGAAACCGCGACGAACGACGCCCGCATAGACGGCTCTGTTATACTTGCGTTCGTCGCCTGCCGCTCCAGATACTTCACGCACAATTCCCCGGAAGGGGATCAATCCGCCCAGCAATCCACCACCGACACGGCTCGCAGTTTCTTCGCGCTTTTCGGCTCTGGATTTATCGACTTTCTCGTTCACATCAGCCGCTAGCACGGAATTCAGTTCCTTGATTTCCTTGATGATCGCGGAGCAGCGGCGCAAACCGTCGAGAGAATAGGGGTCTTCCTGAATGGCAATAAGCTTGGCAGGAATTTTGGTCTTTTTAAGGCCGACATCTTTGGCTGGTGTGGTTGCTGCATCCCGGGCATGTTCTTCAGCCGTTTCATTCGGATCGGCTCTTTGTGCCTGCGCTGGGGCAGATAGGAAAAGCAGTGCTGCTGCTGACGTTGTCGCTAATTTTGCAATATGTTTCATCATTTTTCCCTGTTTGTGGTCAAGTCCGATACCGCAAATTGTCGCGGTTCAACTGGCCAACGGATGTCACGCCCATAAGTTTCATGTCCCGCTCGATCTCAGCTTGCAACAAGCCGAGGCTACGTTCAACCCCCGCCTGTCCAGCGGCTGCCAGGGCATAAAGGTACAGGCGTCCGCCAGAACAGGCTTTGGCGCCAACGCTGAGCGCCTTCAGCACATGGCTGCCGCGAGTGATACCGCCATCACAGATGACATCAATTTCGTCGCCGACAGCGTCACAAATTTCGGCAAGCTGGTCAAAAGGTGCGCGAGATCCATCCAGTTGCCGGCCACCATGATTGGACACCATGATCGCGGTTGTACCGATATCGACGGCGCGTTTGGCGTCCTCGACTGACATAATTCCTTTCAGACAGAATTCACCGCCCCAGTCCTTGCGGATATCTTCGGCCATGGTCCAGTCCAGTGACTGATCGAGCATGGTCGAGAAATACTCCGCTACCGACAGGGCTACATTGGTACCCTCAGCCACATGATCTTTCAAATTGGACAGCTCAAAATTCTCGCGAAACATGTAGTTAAGCGCCCAGGCTGGTTTGGTCGCATAGCTTAGGAAACTGGCGGGCGTGATCTTGGGTGGGCTGGTGAAGCCGGAACGCAGGCAGCGTTCACGATTGCCGCCGACAATAGTGTCGACGGTCAGCGTAATCGCATCAAACTTTGCCGCCTTGCAGCGTTCGACCATCGACTTGTTAAGCCCTTTGTCCTTGTGGACGTAAAGCTGGAACATTTTTGGTGTGCTGATACTCTCGCCAATTTCCTCTATGCTGACGGTAGCCAGAGAGGATATCCCGAAAAAGGTTCCGAATTTCTCGGCCGCTCTCGCTACACCGCGTTCGCCCTGCCAATGAAACAGTCGCTGCAGGGCGGTAGGAGACAGGAATAATGGCATCGCGAGTTTTTGCCCCATGACCGAAGTTGTCATGTCGATATCCTCGACACCGGCCAACACATTGGGCACAAGATCACATGCTTCATAAGCTTCGGTGTTACGGCGACGGGTGACTTCGTCGTCTGCGGCACCATCAATATAGTCAAAAATCGGGAAAGGCAGGCGTTTTTTGGCCAAAGAACGAAAGTCGTTCACGTTATGGCAATCCGCAATTGTGGTAATTCGTCGCACGTAAGCCTCGATTCGTCGCTCGGATGGAAGAGCTTGGGGTTTATGATTAGAGCAATGGCTGCGGCTTGCAAGAGCGGTGGTCCAGCAAATACAGGGATTTAGAGGGAAACTCATCATGACTGAAACTGACGAAGATAATCAATCATCACGACGACCGGAACGATCGCCGGGCGCGAAGTTCCTGCTGGTGCTGCTAACCGGCTTTTTGCTGGCAATTCCTTTGTTCGCGAGTTGGCTGCTGATATATGACCGCCAGACGCAGAGTGAACAGGCGGAGCAATCCATCGTCACCGGTTGGGGCGGGCAGCAGGTATTTGCCGGACCAAAAATCGTATTGCCCTACAAGGCAAAGGTACAGGAATCAGTGGAACAGGACGGCAAGACCGTAACCCGCACCAATGTCGTGACCCGCGAGCTCTATATCTCGCCGGAAGTCATGACCTTTGACAGTGATATCCTGACAGAAGTCAAAAGCCGCTCCATCTATGAAGTGGTGATTTACAACACCAATGTGACCGGTTCTGCTTCGTTTAAACTGCCGGAAGACTTCGATCGCTCCGGTATTGGCCGCGCGGATATTGATTTCGCTCGCGCCGAAATCCGCTTTGGTTTGTCGGATGCAAGGGGCCTTTCAGCAGATAACAAGTTGACTGTGGACGGCCAGTCGCTTGTGCTGCAACCCGGAAAAGGTCTTGGCGAGACAGGCAATACCGGGTTTTTTGCCTGGCTGGATGCCACGGCGCTGGCAGATGGTGAAATAGCCGTAAGTTTTGACGTGAAATTTCGCGGAACCGAGAGCCTGACCATGGTACCGGATGCTGGGCAGACCAACTGGTCGGTGACATCCAAATGGCCGCACCCCAGTTTCACCGGTGGGTTCCTGCCGGATAATGAAGTGAGCGATGCCGGATTTAATGCGAAATACGGCATCTCGAACCTCGCGCTGGGCAGCTCGCTTACATCCACACAGGCCGGGCAGCAGGTGTACCCACCAGGCGGCAATCGATCTTACAGCTCCTACGACGGTGGCGGCGCGGGCAATCCGTCCAGCGTGACCGTGAACCTGATCCAGCCGGTTGACCTTTATGATCAAGTCAGCCGCGCCACCAAATATGGCTTCCTGTTTATCGGATTTACCTTTGTGGCGTTCCTGTTGTTTGACCTGATCGGCGGCGTGCGTATTTCGTCCGTTCAATATATCTTGGTCGGGGTGGCACTGGTGCTGTTCTTCATTCTGCTGCTCGCCTTTGCCGAGATTATCGGCTTTGCGCTCGCCTATGTGGTGGCATCGGTAGGGATTATCGGATTGATCACCGCCTATGCCGCATCGGTCCTGTCCAGTTGGCGAAGAGCATCTATGATCGGTGGATTGCTCGCCGCCCTATATGGCGTGATCTATATTCTGCTGAGCCTCGAGGCCTACTCGTTGCTCATCGGATCATTGCTGATCTTTGCCGCACTGGCCGGGGTGATGTTTGTCACCCGCCGGCTGGACTGGTCGCGGTCTTTGCAGAAAGGACCGGCGGCTTAAGCCAACCGACTAGCGAACCGCGCCGCGTGCGAAAGTATCGCACGCGGCCGGATCGCCGGTTTGCATCCCTTTCTTCAGCCACGCCATGCGCTGTTCTGACGTGCCATGAGTGAACATGCTTTCCACAGGGCGTTGTCCAGCCCCACGCATCAGCGTGTCATCACCAATAGCATGGGCCGCTGTCAGGCCTTCTTCAACATCACCGGGTTCCATGCGATCCGCATTTTGTGCAGCCCATACGCCGGCATAGCAATCCGCCTGCAACTCCATGCGTACCTGCAGAGCGTTTCCTTCGGCTTTGCTCGCTCGGCTCTGGGCCTGTCGAACTTGCCGGGAGACACCGCTTAGAGTCTGGATATGATGGCCTACTTCATGTGCAATGACATAGGCTTTGGCGAAATCGCCGCGTGCACCCATTTTCGTTTCAAGTTCATTGAAAAAAGACGTGTCGAGATAAATACCCTGGTCCGCTGGGCAATAGAATGGTCCCGCGGCCGAACTTGCAGAGCCGCAGCCGTTGGAGCTGACCCCACCCTGATAGAAGTTAATTGTCGTCGGCTGATAGCGTGATCCATTGGCCTGAAACAGCTTGGACCAGGTCTGTTCGGTAGAAGCCAGCACCTGACCGGCAAAACGCTCTTCCTGAGTGTCATAGGCAACCGCGTCGCCCGACCCATTGGATTGTGTTCCACCGCCCGTCAACATACCGGCACCGCCGCCGAAATACATAAAGGCCAATATCGCGCCGCCAATTAAAAGGATTGTTCCACAGCCCATTTTCCGGCCGAGCAACATGGGAAGGAAGCTCAGCAGTAGTCCCAGACCGCCACCTCCACCACCGCCGCCAAATCCTCTGCGGCTGCCACCGCTTCCATGGTCGCGGGCATTTTTGCTGGGGTCCAGATCATCTAAACGCATGGCTTCTCTCCTATTAGAGTTCAATTCGCCTGAATCGGACAAAAGCGCAAGCGTTGCGCAATTCTTTTACAAAAAGCCGTTGCAGTCACTTGTGACTGTTTTAAGGTCGCCCAAAGGAGAAAATCTATGTTTCTGAAGGGTAAAACCGCTCTCGTGACCGGATCAACCTCGGGCATTGGTGGTGGATATGCAAAAGCGCTGGCTGCTGAGGGCGCGGCGGTGATGATCAACGGCTTTGGTGATGAAGGCGAAATCGAAACGCTACGGCAGGAACTGGAAAAGTTGAGTGGAACCAAGGCCGCTTACAGCAATGCCGACATGACCAAGCCGGAGGAAATTCGGCAAATGGTGACAGACTGTACAGTGCAATTGGGAGAAGTCGATGTTCTGGTCAACAATGCCGGAATTCAACATGTTGCTCCAGTCGATGAGTTTCCCGAAGACAAGTGGAACGCGATCATGGATATTATCTGCAACAGCGCATTCCACACGACCAAGGCGGTTTTGCCGGGCATGAAGGAACGCGGCTGGGGTCGGATTATTAATACCGGTTCGATGCACAGCAAGGTCGCTAGCCCTTATAAATCCGCTTATAATGCTGCGAAACATGCGATTGCGGGATTTTCCAAGACGGTTGCCTTGGAGGTTGCACAACAGGGAATTACGGTAAACACGATCTCGCCCGGCTATGCGTGGACACCGCTGGTCGAGAACCAGATACCCGATACAATGAAAGCGCGGAATATGACGCGTGAGCAGGTGATGAATGATGTGCTGCTGGCCGGGCAACCGACCAAGCAATTTGTCCAGATCGATCAGATAGCCGCGCTGGCGGTGTTTCTTTGTAAAGACGAAGCGAGCGCAATTACCGGCGCCAATCTCTCCATCGACGGCGGGTGGACGGCACAATGACCGGCACGCGTCTGAAAGCCCTCGCGGTGCTGGCGTCGGCCGGACTGGCTTCGGTGGCGGTTGCCAAAGACAGTCCGCATCCGGAGTCGCAATGGCGAGAGCTGGCGACGGCGGCGGATCAAAAACGACTGGATGATTGGCAAAAGGCTTTTCGAGAAGGACGCACTGGCACCGTTGAGGGAGGAGAGGGGAGCAAGCTCGCCACCAGGAAGCCGCTATTTGAAGAAGAAGCGGCATTGCCCGACAGCAAAATTCCGGCGGGCCTTTATTCCTGCTCGATCACCAAATTGGATGGTGATGCCAGCGGCGGCTTGCCCTATATTGCCTATCCGGCTTTCCGATGCCGGGTTACCGTTAATGGTGATCGGCGCCATTTTATCAAATTGACCGGCTCTCAGCGCACGACTGGCTGGTTATATGAGGCGGGCACGCGCCATTCCATCTATCTGGGCACGTCATTTTATGGTTATGAAGACAAGGCCGTATCCTATGGACAGACAGAAAAGCGCGATCAGGCCGCCGTGGTTGAGCGGATTGGTCCAAAACGCTGGCGCATGGTTTTTCCCTATCCCTATTATGAGTCGGTTGTGAATGTGATGGAGCTGACTCCCATCACCAATTAAGTTTGTGCCTGACAAGGGGCGTTTGAGCAGTTAAGTTCACAAACTAGTGAAATAACTCGGGGATAGTGATGCGTATGATTTCGAAAGCCGCCTTGGTTGCGGCCAGTACTGTTTTGTTTTGTACACCGGCGCAAGCTGATCCACTGAGAGATGCGATCACAGCGGACTTGCCGTCCCTGATGGAGATATATCGCGATCTGCATGCTAATCCTGAACTAAGTGGTGAAGAGGTTCAGACAGCGGCCAAGCTGGCGGCTGAGGCCAAACGGCTGGGCTTTGACGTGACCGAAAAAGTCGGCGGCACTGGCGTGGTCGCGGTGATGAAAAATGGCGATGGCCCAACGGTGATGATCCGCGCGGATATGGATGCTCTGCCGCTGGTAGAAAAAACCGGACTGCCCTTTGCATCCAAAGTGCGCGCAAAAACCCGCGAAGGCAATGATACCGGTGTGATGCACGCTTGCGGCCATGATACGCATATGACCGGTTGGGTAGGAACAGCACGCCAGCTGGTTGCGCGCAAGGACGAATGGTCCGGCACGCTAGTGATGATCCTGCAACCCGCCGAAGAAACTGGGGAGGGAGCCAAGGCGATGCTGGAGGACGGGCTTTACACCCGTTTCCCCAAGCCGGATTATGTCATGGCCTTTCACGATGCCGCGGGCGCACCGGCAGGCTTTATCGGCTATTCACCCGGCTATGCGCTGGCCAATGTCGATAGTGTGGACATTGAAGTGAGAGGCGTGGGCGGTCACGGTGCTTATCCTCATACAACAAAAGACCCTATCGTTGTCGCTTCGCGCATCGTGGGCGCGCTACAGACGTTGGTCAGTCGTGAAATTGATCCGCAAGACCCTGCAGTAGTTACGGTTGGTAGTTTTCAGGCAGGATTTAAGCATAATATTATTCCTGACAAAGCCAATCTGTTGCTTACAGTTCGTAGTTACTCTGACGAAACACGGGCCAAACTGCTTGACGGGATCAAGCGGATTACCAAAGGCGAGGCGTTAACAGCTGGCCTGCCGGAAGATCGAATGCCCGTAATCAGCGTGCGCGATGATGAATTTACACCATCGACCTATAACAGCCCCGAATTTACTCGCGAGATGGCGAAGCTTTTTGAAGCGCGTTTCGGCAGGGAGCGGGTGGTAGAGTCTAAACCGGTGATGGGCGGTGAAGATTTCAGCCGCTATCGCCGTGCGGATGAATCGATCAAAAGCATGATTTTTTGGGTCGGCGGTGTACCGATGGATGAGTATCTGGCTGCGAAAAAGGCGGGCACGAAATTGCCCTCGCTCCACAGTCCGCTTTGGGCGCCGGACGCGGAAAAAGTAGTGGCAACAGGTGCAGAAGCGCTCACAGCAGCGGCGCTTAACATTATGAAAAAGGGCGGTTAGTGCATGACGGCAACTAAGGTAATTGGCGCGGTCGGCGTTGCTGTTGCAGCAACCGCGGCTATTGCCAATATTGAAGTGCCGCAATCCGCAGAGGCTATTGAAGCTTCATATTTCGAAGGGCGCTGGGCTTTTTCGGAAGAAACCTGCGATCAACCGACAAACTGGACTTTATTGGCTGGCGGCAATTTCATATCGGAAGACTTGACCGGTATGTGGCAATGGGCGTCCGGACAGTTGACGCTCAACTTGACCGATCTGGCGGAGGATGAAGAAACAGGCGAGGCAGGAGGTCGTTTCCAGATGGAGGGACCTGTCACGATATCTGGACCAGATCAATTCATCCTGAAGATCGAACCAGACAATTATGTCATGAAACGCTGCCAATAAGCCGTTCGTGTTTCGCAGCTTGAAATGCTTAAGGCTTGGACGGCGGTGGTGTCCTGCCACCGGGCGGTGTCATATTGATCGGATTTTCCTTGCTGCCAGGCCCGCCGGGTTTTGGAGCTTTCGAGTAAACCGCAGGGCTGACATAATTAGTTCGTGCTATCCGTTTTGTGGGCTCGTTGATTGTTGGTCCCGCGGTTCCCGCGATTTCGCCGTTGTTACCAGCTGGAGTATCTGCATCGTCAGAATATGCCAGCGGTTCACCAAAAACAAATTCGTCGGACCCCTCGTCGTCGTAACTCCATTGATCGGAAGTAACTGCGCTGACTGTGGGTTTCGTCTTGGAGGTCTCTTCTGCAACCGGCTCCGCAGTTTTCTCATCATCAACGGGCATGATGAAGTAAATGAGTGTACCAGTGGAAACGACGAAAAGAATTGCCTGTTTGATCATCAAGAGCACCTAATTTTAGATTTTCATTTGATCACCTTAACGGCCCGCTCTTAAAATATGCTTACACCTTGTGCATAAAAAATCCGTCGGAGCGGCAAGGCTCCGACGGATAGCTTTTCCTCCCCAGGAAATTGTTTCGAGACCGATCAAACGATCCGTTCGTCCATCGTTTGGGTCATTATGAAGAAGGACGCAAAGAAAATTTACAGAATTTGATGTAAATATGATTACTATTTCCATTTACGCTTGATAATTTGTAAAATTATTTACATGGATATCATCCATGGCAGATCGAAAACTTTTTGCTGGCGCAGTGATAAAGCGGCTTCGCCGGACCGCGAACATGACTCAATTGGCGTTAGCCGACGCGCTGGATATATCTCCCAGTTATCTGAATTTGATTGAGCGGAACCAGCGCCCGTTAAGTGCGCGGCTGATGTTATTGCTTGCAGATCGGTTCGATTTTGATCCCCGGCAACTGGTGGCCGACCAACCTGGTGGCGGGGTTGATGGACTTGGCAGGCGTTTGGCTGCTCCCATTTTTGATGACTTGGTGGTTGATCGCACGGAGTTGGAGGAATGGCTGATTGCGGCACCAAATGCCGCAGAAGCCTTCGTAAGACTATTCGACAGCCATTCAGCGGGAGGTGATGATCGTGCCCCTGAAACTTTGGATCCGTTTCAGCTGGTGCGCACAGAAATTGAACGCTGGCGCAATCATTTTGCTGATCTTGACGCTATGGCCGAGACACTAGCCGATGAGTTACGTCTGGGTGCGGCAGATTTATATGGTGCGATTGCAGAGAGGCTCCGGGTCAAGCATCAACTTACCATAAGAATTCTCCCTGAAACTGTTTTGCCGGATATTGTGAGAAGACTGGATTTACATGCGCGGCAGCTACAGCTGTCGGAAATGCTTGATCCAGCCTCTCGCACTTTTCAGGCTGCAGCATTGCTCGGAGAAATTGAGGCCCAGGCCGAAATTGAAGGGTTGGTTTCTGGTGCGGACTTCCCCGATAAAGTGTCAAAGCGCCTGTATCATCGCCATTTATCAAGTTACTTTGCGGCTGCTTTGATGATGCCTTATGCCCGTTTTTTAAGGGCATGTGAGCAAACCGGATATCAAATACAGGTTTTGCAGCGTCGTTTTGGTGCCAGTTTCGAGCAGGTGGCCCATCGACTGACGACTATGCAGCGGGTCGGTGCACGCGGTTTGCCATTTTTCATGATACGGATTGACCGGTCAGGTTTGGTTTCCAAACGTTTCGCAGGCGCGAGCAATGCGTCCCTGGTTGAAAGTGCCCATCGTTGTCCGCTCTGGGAAATCCATCGAGTGTTTGACCGGCCATTGGAGGAAAGAAGCCAGTTGATAGGATTGGAAGACGGATCGACATGGTTCACTCTTTCACGCGCGGTTCAGGGGGTAGGAACAGGTGTTAATGGATATTTTCCAGAATTCGCCGTCGGTTTGGGGCTATCAGCGGATATGGCTACCGGCTTATACTATGCACGGGGAATCGACCTTTCGACCGAAAGCGCAACACCCGTGGGTCTTGGCTGCCCCGCTTGCACAAGGGACAAATGTCCTCAGCGATCTGCAGCACCAAAAAACCGGACTTTGAAATTTGACGAGCTGGAAAGCGGACTGACACCTTACAACTTCGTCAATGATTGAGGATCGACTGTCGGAAAACTGAACAATTTCGATGGAATTCCAGGGTTGGCCGGAAAAAGAGTGTAAAATTAACCGACAGCTTACGAATTTTGTCTATCAGGTGAGCGCCTTGCCACAAGATTGCTTGCTTAATGATCAGATTGTTCAAACATTATATTCCTTACCCCATCATTTTTCTGGGGCTTCTGGACTTGTTTCTATTGGTCGTTGCCGCTGAAATCAGCTGGGTATTGCGCGCCAACCAAATCGGGATGAATGCGGGTTCCATTTATGATCGCCCCGCGCCAATCATCAGCTTCGCAGTGGCGCTTGAAATTGCCCTGATTGCCGTCGGGGTTTACGGGAGTGAAGCGCTTCAATCGCTGAGATTTGCAGCAGCACGCATATTGGTGGCCATTTCACTAGGTGTGATTTTCCTGTCGATCGTGGCATTCATACTGCCGGGAACTACGCTTTGGCGGTCGAATTCTCTCTATGCGATGATCTTGTCGATCTTCCTTTTGATGGCCGCGCGAGTGATGCTGGGTACAATACTCGACAGCAGAGTATTTAAGCGCCGTCTGTTGATCCTAGGTGCCGGCCCGAGGGCGAACCGCATTGCAGAACTTGCGAGCAAACAAGAAAGCAGCTTCGTTGTCAGCGGTTATGTAGACATGAATGAAGGTCCCGCTATCGTCAAAACGGCGATAAAACGCACTGACATAGATGATTTGCCGCAACATGTGATTGACCTAGGGGTTAGTGAAGTTGTCTTGGCGCTTGAAGAAAGACGAAATTCACTGCCGGTGGCTGATCTGCTTACGATCAAGACCACAGGGGTTCATGTAAACGATATGTCCAGCTTTCTGGAAAGAGAAACTGGCCGGGTCGATCTCGATAGCGTTAATCCAAGCTGGTTTATTTTTTCGGATGGTTTCTCCTCTGGACGCAGGATATCGACCGTTTTCAAACGCAGTTTTGATATTGTTCTGAGTTTGCTTTTGCTGCTGTTTACGGGCCCTCTCATTCTGCTTTTTGCCGGATTGATAAAGATGGAGAGCCGCGGCGGTGCCTTTTTCAAACAGGAACGTGTTGGGCTGTATGGCCAGAAATTCAACATTCTTAAATTGCGTTCAATGCGTGCCGATGCAGAAACTGGCGGCAAGGCTGTTTGGGCGAGTGAAAATGATCCCAGGATCACCAGGATAGGGCATTTTATCCGCAAGGTGCGCATAGACGAGCTTCCACAAGCCTGGAGTGTTTTGAAAGGCGAAATGAGCTTCGTTGGTCCACGCCCCGAACGTCCGCAGTTTATTGATGACCTGCAGACCAAAATGCCATTCTATGCTGAGCGGCATATGGTGAAGCCCGGGATTACCGGATGGGCCCAGATCAACTATCCCTATGGCGCATCGATTGAAGACAGTCGGCACAAGTTGGAATATGACTTGTACTACGCCAAAAACTATACACCGTTTCTTGATATCCTGATCCTGTTGCAGACCATCCGGGTTGTGCTGTGGCCAGAAGGCGCGCGCTGAGATGGTGACGATTTTGAGTCAGATCAGTATATTCGGGCACGGCCTAGCGGCGGCACTTTTTGCTGCGTTGACCATATGGCAATTCCAACGCAAAGCTGAACGGAACAGAACACAGCAGTCACTGGTTTTGGCGCTGGCTTTGACGAGTTTCTGGGCCTTGAGCATCGCGGTGGAAGGTGCCTTTTCACCAATATCCAATTTTGCAGAATCCCTGAGGAACATGGGGTGGCTGATTTTCATGTTTGTCCTCTTGAGGGTAGGTGAGGGGCGTCACCAACCTACGGCAGTGAATATTATCTATTTTGCGCTGGCGTCTGTTCTTATTGGCCAAATCGTCGTGGATTCCTTGATTCCGATCTTTGCCGGCAGCCCACGTCTTGCCAGTATGGCGGCTTACACCTCGCTGGTGCTTCGTATGCTATTTGCCGTTGGCGCTCTGGTGCTCGTCCATAATCTATATTCGATTTCGGCACCGGAAACGCGTGGAGGTATCAGGCTTCCAATGGCTGCACTCGCTGCGATTTGGACTTACGACCTTAATCTATTCACGATCACTTATCTGACACAGCAGTTTTCACTCGAACTGACGGCTATGCGCGGACCGGCGATAGCCTGTATCGCGCCCATCCTCGCATTGGCATCGGTACGAAATACCGAATGGCGTTTGAAACTATCCCGGAGCGTCGCGTTCCGTTCTTTGTCGCTTGTGGCCATCGGCGGATATCTGTTGATGATGATTGTTATTGCAACGGCATTGCAAATCATCGGCGGGGATTACGCGCGACTGGCACAGATCAGTTTTTTGTTTGGCACGTCCATCGCCGCATTGCTCCTTCTGCCATCAGGAAAATTCCGCGCCTGGTTTAAAGTCAAACTGGCAAAAAATTTCTTCCAACATCGTTACGATTATCGTGCCGAATGGATCAGGTTTACCGACACTATCGGACGACCAGGCAGCGACAGTGCGCCTTTTCATGAACGCGTTGTCAAAGCTATTGCCGATATTACCGAATCCCCGGCAGGTATATTGTTGATGCCTGATGATGCTGGCCGTTTAACCCTGCAGTCTCGTTGGAACTGGCCCACAATACATGTCCCTTCGCGAGCCTGTACGTCTGGGACAGTGCCATTTTTCGAAGAAACCGGACACATTATAGAATTTGATGCCCTGAGGGCCGATACGGTCGATCAAGTAGATGCCAGCGCTATTCCGGAATGGATGACCAATGATCCACAGACTTGGGCGGCAGTGCCGCTGGTCCATTTTGATCGGCTGGCCGGTATTGTACTGCTGGCGAGACCGCGGATAAATCGGACGCTAGACTGGGAAGATCTTGACATGTTGCGGGTGGTTGGGCGCCAGGTGGCAAGCTATCTGGCCGAAGCGCGCAGTCAGGAATCACTCTCGGAGGCACAACGCTTCGACGAATTTAACCGCCGTATGGCATTTGTCATGCATGACATCAAAAATCTCGTCAGTCAGCTTAGCCTCTTGGCCCGCAATGCAGAACGGCATGCAGACAATCCGGAATTCCAGGCTGACATGATTGCAACATTGCAGGATTCTGCGGGTAAAATGAATGGCCTTCTGGAGCGTCTGTCACAGCATAACAAAGCCAAGCCTGAGGAACCGAAACCGGTCAAGGTCGCAGCTTTGCTGCAATCGATTATTGAGAAAAAACGTTTATTGCATGCGATTGAGAGTGCGCAGATTGATGATCTGACCGCAATGGCTGATCCCACTCGGGTTGATCAGATATTGGGACATCTCATCCAGAATGCGATTGATGCCAGCACAGACGGTCAACCCATACTGATAAATGCACGCCGGCGGGATTTGAGCGTTGCAATCGAAGTTCTGGACCGCGGCGTTGGTATGTCGAGTGAGTTTATCCGCAGTCAGTTGTTCAAGCCTTTTGCATCCAGCAAGGACGGCGGTTTTGGCATCGGTGCCTTTGAAGCCCGATCCTTGGCGATGGCGATGAACGGCCGGCTGGAAGTGGAAAGTAAAGAAGGCGCGGGAAGCCGGTTTACATTGATATTGCCGCTCGCCAGCCAGTTGACAGATGATGAGATAGTAAATGAAAGGGTCGCGTGAAATGTCTGACAAGGACAAAAAACCACTGGAAAAACTTTTGATCGTCGAGGATGATCCTGGACTGCAGAAGCAGCTGAAGTGGGCCTATGAGGATTTTGAGGTCATTGTTGCCGGTGATCGCGAAACGGCTATAAACATGCTTCGCGCGGAAGAACCCGATGTCGTCACCCTGGATCTTGGTTTGCCGCCAGACCCGGATGGAACGACCGAAGGTTTCGCAACAATGGACGCCATACTCAGCCTGAAACCGGATACTAAAATTATCGTCGCATCGGGGCATGGTGAAAAGGAAAGTGCACTGCGCGCCATTGCGGCCGGTGCCTGGGACTTTTACCAAAAGCCGGTAGATATTGACGAGCTTGGCTTAATTGTTCGCCGGGCTTTCCATGTTCGCAAACTCGAACTGGAGAATTCCAGTCTTGCCGCAAAACAAGACGGCAACCAGGCGGTTCTCGGCCGGATCATCACCGGTGCTCCTGAGATGCTCAAAGTGGCGCAGATGATCGAACGTGTCGCCAATACAAACGCCTCGGTGATGCTTTTGGGTGCCAGCGGGACCGGCAAGGAGCTTTTAGCTCGCGGGTTGCATGATGCGAGTGACCGTCGTGACAAGGCCTTTGTGGCGATAAACTGCGCGGCCATTCCGGAAAACCTGTTGGAGTCCGAGCTTTTCGGTCACGAGAAGGGTGCGTTTACCGGTGCCGTGAAGATGACCGAGGGCAAGATTGAACAGGCCAACGGCGGGACTTTGTTTTTGGATGAAGTGGGTGATATTCCACTGCCATTGCAGGTCAAGCTGCTCCGTTTCATTCAGGAACGCGTTATCGAACGGATAGGCGGCCGGAAAGCGATTGCTGTAGACACTAGAATTGTCTGTGCAACGCATCAAAATCTGGAGGAAATGATCGCGGATAACAGCTTCCGTGAAGATTTATACTATCGCCTTGCAGAGATCGTCATCAAAATACCAGCGTTGGCAGAGAGGTCTGGTGATACGAGCCTGCTTGCACGGCATTTCCAGAAAAAATTTGCCGATGAGATCAATCCGGCGGTCAAAGGTATTGCACCTGATGCGTTGGCTGCTCTGGAAGCATGGAAATGGCCCGGCAATGTAAGGGAACTGGAAAACCGCATAAAGCGCGCCGTGATAATGGCAGACGGAAAAATGATTGCTGCCAGCGACCTTGATCTGGAAGCTGCGGAGGATGAGGCCTCCGATCTGTTAAACCTCAAAGCGGCAAGGGAGGCGGCAGATCGGGCTGCGATTATCCGCGCTATCTCACAAACCGATGGCAACATATCAAATGCTGCGAAGCTTTTGGGTATAAGCCGTCCGACACTTTATGATCTGCTAAAGCAATATCAGTTGCAGCAGGCGAGCTAAAACCATGGTCTGGCCGGATCGGTTCATCTCAGTGCGACGTTCAAGGCTTGTGGTCTTGGCGCTGTTGCTCGTACTGGTTCTGACAGGACTCTCGACTGCAATTCAAGCGGCCAGCGATGGCAATGAAGATGCACGGGACGCGTTTGCAAAGGCTCAGGAACATCGCTCTCGCGGTGATGTGAGATCCGCTCGTATCGAGTTGATGAATGCAATCAAGGCGGACCCGCAGTGGATTGATGCGCGTGTCTTGCAGGCTGAGATATTATTGAAATTGTTCGATGGTATCGGTGCGGAGGCGGAACTGGAGCGCGCCTTTGACCTGGGTCTTGAGGTTGCGAAAGTGCGGCATCTTTATGGTCATGCTTTGCAGTTGCAGGGGAAATGGGATCAAGCCAAAGAACAACTTTTCGCAGATGATATTCCGTTTCAGCATCAAGCCTATGCTGCGAGAATTGTCGGCCGCGTGGCTGTTCAAACGGGTGACGATGCGTTGGCCACCAGAGCTTTTGACCAAGCCATCTCACAGGATCCTGCAAACGCTGATCTGTGGGTTGATGTGGCGCGGTTTCGTGCCGGATCGGGCGACCAGGCAGGTGCGATTGCTGCGGTAGACGAGGCGGTTAAGCTGGAACCGAATAATATTCGAGCGTTGCAGTATCGCGGAGAGCTTATCCGTTTCCAATTCGGATTGGCCGCAGCACTTCCATGGTTTGAAAGAGCGCTACAGATCGACCCCAATGATGTATCCCTGCTGACCGAATATGCCGCGACGCTCGGGGATATGGGCCGGATGACGGATATGCTGATCGTTGCTCGGAAAATCATTTCGCTCGATGGTCGGAACCCCCGCGCTTTCTTCATGCAGGCAGTGTTGGCGGCACGGGCAGGCGAATATGGTCTGGCGCGCGCACTTATGCAAAAGACCGAAGGGCGGTTGGATGATTTGCCGGCGGTATTGCTGGTGCAGGGCATCATTGAACATGGCGAAACGAATTATAACAGCGCAGTCGATAAATTCGGGCGGCTCGTCTCACTACAACCAAATAACCGGCAAGCGCAAAATCTGCTGGCGCGGTCGCTTTATCTTGCAGATGACCCGGAAGGCACGATCGAGGTTTTGAAGCGTCAGGCAAATAGCAGTGGCGCGGACCCCTATGCGTTATGGCAGGCTGGACGGGCTTTAGAGGCGATGGGCATGCAAGCCAGGTCTGTCGATATGCTGAATCGAGCAGCGCGTCATGATATCGGCGGTAAAACGGCTTTTGTGCCAAAAACACCAATTGGGGTTTTGCGCGCCGAAGCTGAACGTGCGCCTGATAATGCGATCGCCGTAATACCCTATATCCGGGCGCTATATCACAGCGGGGATTTTGCTGCCGCCTTTTCGCAAGCAAAGCGCTTGCAACGCGGTAACCCCGGTGCAAGCGACGCTCATTTGCTGGTCGCAGACACCGCCATAGCTTTGGGTGACTATGACGAGGCACTAAATGCGCTCGCTATCGCCCGCCGTATCCGCTTTTCCGAACCCGTTATGCTGCGCATTGTTGAAGCACTTCGGGCAAAAGGGGCCATGCAAGAATCCGGTCAGGTGTTGGCAGAATATCTGAACTATAATCCCAGTAACATCGCCGGTTTGCGCTGGATGGCTTACGAGCATCTCGAAACGGAAAACTGGGACATCGCGCGCCGGATACTGGAAAGTCTGCGCAAACGTATTGGTGACAATGACGCCTTGATCATGGCGGGGCTGTCCCAAGCTTACACGGGATTAGGGCAAACGGAAAAGGCGGTCAGCGCAGGGCGGATTGCCTATTCTGTGCAACCTTCAAGTCCGGTGGTATCGCATCTCTATGGGCTGGCACTCTTGGCAGATGGTTCACGGGACAAGGACGCACATGACCTGATCAAGAAAGCAGTGACGATGGTGCCGCAAAATGCCGCTTATCGGCGTAGTCTTGCGCAGGCGTCTGCTGCGCTCAAGCAGTGAAATCTATAAGGAGTAGGGGGCTTGAAACTCAGGCTTCGTTTTCTAGCAGTTCATCCAGCTTGATATTCAGCCGCTTCATTTGACGTTCCACTGGCGGCCAGACATTCTTGATAAAATCCGCGCGCTGCGCATCCCGTAATTTGTTCTTCGCTCCGCTTGCCACGAACATTCCAACACCGCGTTTCACTGTCACCAGGCCATCTTCCTGAAAACCTTGATAGGCTTTTGCAACTGTTAGAGGGTTGGCTCCTTGCTCCACTGCAAAGCTGCGAACTGACGGCAACATGTCACCTTCGGCATATTCGCCATCGAGGATGGATTCCGAGATGATATCCCGCAATTTCAAATAGACAGGTTTGCTTGCATTGTTCATACTGCGTCACTGCCATAATACAGCGATGCAGGCAAGGGGTAAGTATCATTATTCTGCCGTTTAGTATTGTTTGAAACCAGTTGCCTCAATTATGTACCCGTCCACCGGGAAAGGACTGTTTCCAATTCCGGACGCGGACGTTCGGCAAGTTCTCCATCAGCAGTGCCTGCGAATATGAAACCGGCAATGCGCTCAGGTGCTTTTCCAAACAGGTCACGGACATCATCATTATAAGTTGGCCAACCGGTAATCCAACCTCCGACAAAACCGTGGGCATGAATGGCATGAATCACGTTCATCGAAAATGCACCGCAGCTCAGTTCCTGTTCCCAAAGCGGTATTTTGGTCGATGTAACGGGGGAAAACAGGACAACCAGCAAGGTCGGCGCCTGATGCGCCATTGTTTCCAGGGATTCCAGCTCCAAACGCCCGGCATCCGGCTTTTCGCTCTGATAAGCTTTGGTCAATTCCTCAGCCAAAAGGCGGCGCTGATAGCTATCTACCCGAATGACGCGCCATGGGGCCAGCTTCCCATGATCTGGCGTTCGAAGCGCGGTTGTGACGATATCTTCAATCTGTTCGTTGCTCGGCCCCGGAGCGATCATGTTGCGTGGCCGGCCGGAACGGCGGGAGGATAAATAGCTGTTGAGGCTGGAAAGGTCATTGAACATGTTTTTAATCTTGTAGTGACGGCCAATGATTGCAACGCTTTTTGTTCACAAACTGGTCACAAGTGCAACAATATGCTTCACACGCGATCATTTTTGACTAGGGTGCGGTTCAACTGGGCTGCGATCGACAGCTCGCACAACTATTAGGGAGGCCGATTTAATGGCTAGTGGGTATCAAGAAGCGGGAGACGCAAGGGGAACTTTCCTCGGTCATCCCAAAGGTCTGTTTGTTCTGTTTTTTGCCGAGATGTGGGAGCGTTTTTCCTATTACGGCATGCGGGCGCTTCTTATATTTTACCTCACCAAGCACTGGCTCTTCTCCGATAGCGAATCTGGTATCATTTATGGCGCCTATACAGCGCTAGTTTACATTACACCGGTGGTCGGCGGGTATCTCGCAGATAAATATCTGGGTCAGCGAAAGGCGGTATTGTTTGGTGCCGTTCTCTTGACCCTTGGGCACTTCTTCATGGCCTTTGAAGGGGATGCGGCCTTTGGTCATGATAGCAATCCGGTCATCAATGTCTTCTGGCTGGCTCTCGCTTTGATCATAGTCGGATCGGGCTTTCTGAAGGCCAATATTTCGGTCATTGTTGGCCAGCTCTATCCAAGAACGGATGTTCGCCGCGATGGTGCTTATACGATCTTCTATATGGGGATTAACCTTGGCGCAGCGCTGGGTTCACTGCTTTGCGGCTATATTGGTGAAACCTACGGTTGGGCCTATGGCTTTGGTCTGGCTGGCATCGGCATGTTGTTTGGGCTCATCGTATTCATTTGGGGCAAGCCATTGCTGCTTGGCCGTGGCGAGCCGTCTGATCCAGAAAAACTGAAACAGCCCGTTGCCGGTCTGAAACTGGAATGGTGGATGTATATTGCTGGTCTTGCGATGGTTGGCATTTGTTGGCTCGCCATTCAATATCAGGATCTGGTCGGTTATGTTCTGGGCGTTTTCGGTGGCGGTCTGGTTCTTTATGTCCTCTACACCGCCGTTTCCAAGCTTTCCTCGGAAGATCGGGACCGCATCTTTGCGGCGATGTTCCTGATCGTCACTTCGATCATTTTCTGGGCTTTGTTTGAACAGGCGGGTTCCTCGCTGAACCTGTTTACTGACCGACATGTTGATCGTGCAGGGGTTCCGGCATCAACGTTCCAGTCAATCAATGCGATATACATCATCCTGCTTGCGCCGGTATTTGCGACCGTTTGGACGGTTCTGGGACGCAAGGGGATGGAACCGTCTGCGCCATTCAAGTTCGGCCTTGGGGTTGTCCAGGTTGGCCTCGGCTTTCTGGTACTTGTCTGGGGCGCGCAGGCTGCCGGACTGGAAAATGCAACGCCCGTAATCTTCATCTTCCTTATCTATCTGCTTCACACCACCGGCGAGCTGTGTCTGTCTCCGGTTGGGCTTTCTGCGATGAACCGGTTGGCGCCGGCCCACATGGCCAGCTTGATCATGGGTACGTGGTTCTTCGCTTCGGCTACCGGCAACTTTGCCGCTGGTTTGATTGCTTCTGCGACTGGCGCAGAAGGGGTTGGCCAGGAAGCCGGCAAGCAGGTGGTCCTTGATGTCTATTCAACTGTAGGCTGGGTCGCAGTCGCAGTAGGATTTGGCGTTCTGGTAATCTCTCCATTGATCAAGAAATTGATGCACCTTGATACGCTTCAGGATGAAAACATCGGCGATGATCTGGAAGGTCAAAGAGAATTTGGTGAGCCAGCGGCTGCTGGTATTCATCCGACGACAAAATCTTGAATGGGCAAATTTTAACGTAGAGGTCGAATATGAAATGGAAGGATTTGCTGGCAGTCGCTGCTGCCGGAGCATTGGTCACGGGTTGCGCAGCCACGGCGGCTGAAACGGAAACCGCGAGTGCATCGGCAAGCGGTCCGAGCAAGAGCTCGGCAAAAGCAGTATTTCCTTCCACCTACAAACGCTATCCGTCTGACAATGTAGTTATCACTGGGGCGACGATATTTGATGGCGAAGGCCAGCAGATTGACAATGGCGTAATCTTTATGTCGGCGGGTGAGATCGTCTCGGTTGGTGGTCCCGACACCGCAATACCCACCGATAGCACCATCATCGACGGAACTGGCAAATATGTAACGCCGGGCATTATCGACATTCACAGTCATTTGGGTGATTATCCGACGCCCAGTGTCCCTGCGCATAGCGACGGGAACGAGGCCACTTCACCTGTCACACCGGAAGTCTGGGCGGAGCATAGCGTCTGGCCGCAGGACCCTGGCTTTTCCCGAGCTTTGGCCAATGGCGGGATAACGTCATTGCAAATCCTTCCCGGTTCGGCAAACCTGTTCGGCGGTCGAGCGGTGACGCTCAAAAACGTACCGGCTCGTACGGTGCAGGCGATGAAATTTCCCGGTGCGCCTTACGGCATGAAAATGGCCTGCGGTGAGAATCCCAAGCGGGTTTATGGTAACCGAAACCGCAAGCCTGCGACACGAATGGGTAGCCTGTCACTAACCCGTCAGACATGGATTAACGCGCAGGACTATCGCAAGAAAAGCAAGGGGACTAAACCGCCGAAGCGCGATTTGGCGATGGAAACGCTGGTCGGTGTTCTGGACGGCGACATATTGGTCCATAATCATTGCTATCGCGCTGATGAACTCAACCAGATCATCGATATGTCGAAGGAATTCGGGTATAAAGTGACTGCTTTCCATCATGCTGTTGAAAGCTACAAAATTGCCGATATCCTTGCCAAAGAAGATATCTGTTCAGCGATCTGGGCGGACTGGTGGGGCTTCAAGATGGAGGCCTATGATGCGATACCGGAGAACGCAGCGCTATTGCAGCAGGCAGGCGCCTGCGTCGTCATTCACTCTGATGATGAAAACCAGATTCAGCGACTGAACCAAGAAGCCTCCAAGGCACTTGCCGATGGCCGGGCAATGGGTATCGAAATTAGCGATGCGACAGCAATCCAGTGGATTACCTATAATCCCGCCAAGGCCATGGGCATATCCGATCAAACCGGTAGCCTGAAGTCCGGTAAAATGGCGGATGTGGTGTTATGGAATGGCAATCCGCTGAGCGTTTATGCCCGTCCGGAAAAAGTCTGGATTGATGGTGCGATGCTTTACGATGCCAATGATCCAGGTCGTAGACCGGTGAGTGATTTTGAACTCGGCCAGCCGGGTGAAGGAGACGTGAAATGAAGCACTTCGCTAAAATTCTTGTCTCTTCTTTGGCTCTGATGGCGGCTCCTGCTGCGGCTGAAACCATTGCGATTACTGGCGGAAAGGTAGTTGTCGGTGACGGCAGCGCACCAATGGACAATGCGACGGTTGTTATCCGGAACGGCCGCGTGGTGGCGGCTGGCGGCAATGTCACCGTTCCGGCCAATGCGCGCCGTATTGATGCGTCAGGAAAATGGGTGACGCCCGGTATATTTGCAGGCTTCAGCCGTATTGGCCTGGTCGAAGTCGGTGCGGTTCGTTCGACCAACGATACTCGCGCGGCGGACTCGGTTTTCTCTGCGGCGCTTGATGTTCAATATGCCGTTAATCCTTTCGCTGCGCCAGTGGCAGTAAACCGCGCTGCCGGTGTAACCCGAGCAGTTGTTTCCCCGAGTACAGGCAATTCCATGTTTGGCGGCTATGGCGCGATTGTTGATCTGGGTCAGGACAGCGATCCCATTACCAAAGCGCGCGCTTTTCAATTTGTTGAATTCGGTGAAACCGGTCACAGCCGGGCAGGGGGCAGCCGTGCCGCAGCGCATATCCTGTTCCGTGCTATGCTAGAAGAAGCAAGAACATATTCGCGCAGTCCGTCGCTCTTCGACAGTGATCTGATGAAGGCATCCGATGCCAAGGCTCTATTGCCGGTGATTAACGGCTCCACGCGACTTATGGTGCATGTGAATAGTGCCAATGATATTTTGAAAGTACTCGACCTGCGCAAGGATTTTCCATCGCTGAAGCTGGTGCTGGTCGGGGCGCATGAAGGATGGCGGGTGGCCAATGCCATCGCGGCAGCCAAAGTTCCGGTACTGGCGTCGGCGCTTACCGATCTGCCGGAAGGGTTTGAGGAACTGGCCGCCACGCAATCCAATATTGGCCGGATGAAACAGGCAGGCGTGCAGGTCGGCATCGGAATGATCAACGACCGCGATGCGCATCAACTGCGCTACTCAATGCAATATGCCGGCAATCTGGTTGCCCTGAACAGGATTCCCCGCGCGGCGGGATTGAGTTGGGACGAAGCCTTTGCGGCAATCAGTTCCAAACCGGCCGAGATTATGGGTATGGGCGCGAAGCTGGGATCGTTGAAGGCGGGACGGCAGGGCGATGTGGTCATCTGGACCGGCGATCCGCTGGAGCTATCCACACAGGTAGAAACCGTGTTCATCGATGGTGTCGAGCAATCGCTTTCCAATCGGCAGGAACGTCTGCGTGAACGCTATCGTAATCCGGCACCGGGGGCGCTCCCCAAGGCTTATGATCGGTAGTGGGGTCAGGTTCAAAGTTCACACAAATCACACCCGATGATGATTATTATTCCAAACTGAAAAAGAGTATTGGTTAGAATATCATAGCGAGAGCCTTGCCGGAAAGTGACATCTGCCCGAATGACCGGCTTTCGTCAGAGTCGAACCATGGCCATCATCGCTTCGCCATAGCGCGGGCCAGAGGTGCCGCCGACGGGTGCCGCCTTTTCCAGCTCGTCGAGATCCGTATCCGTTAGGGCAACGTCTACGGCTGCCATACTGTCCTCCAATGTCGCACGGCGTTTGGAACCAGGGATAGGGACAATGAAGTCACCTTGAGCCAACAGCCATGCCAGCGCGATTTGCGCCGGGGAAACGCCATGGCGCACTGCCACCTGCTTGACGACATCGACCATTTTCAGGTTCTGATCGAAATTCTCTTCCGAGTAGCGGGGATCGCGCAAGCGATAATCATCGGCATCGAGATCATCGCGACTGGTAATCTGTCCGGTAAGGAATCCGCGGCCCAATGGGCTATATGGAACGAAACCGATGTTCAGATCCTGACAGATCGGCAGGATTTCTTCCTCAATACTGCGTTCCCATAGGGAATATTCCGATTGGAGCGCCGCAATAGGGTGAACGGCATGAGCACGTTTTATGGTGTCGGCTCCAGCCTCTGACAGGCCAAGGTAGCGAACCTTACCGGCCTGGACGAGTTCTGCCATTGCCCCGACCGTATCCTCAATCGGTACATCGGGGTCTACACGATGCTGATAAAACAGGTCGATGACATCAACCCCCAAACGCCGGAGAGAGGCATCACAGGCGCGGCGTACATTTTTAGGGGATGAATCTGTTCCGATATTCGGCATGTCAGTGAGATCAAAGCCGAATTTGGTGGCAATGACCAAACGGTCGCGCCGTCCCCTTATCGCCTGACCCAGAAGTTCTTCATTCTTGTAGGGTCCATAGACTTCGGCGGTGTCGAAAAAGGTCACCCCCAATTCTATCGCGCGGTCGAGAGTTGCCAGGCTTTCGGCCATATCGGCCTGACCATACATGCCGCTGCCGATGCCGAACATTGGCATGCAGCCAAGGCCCAATGCCGATATTTCCAGTTCTTTACCGAGCTTGCGATATTTCATTATGCAGTTCCTCTGATGGCAACTTTTGTTTGTCCAAATAGCCGAAAATCTCTCGTTTGATCTCCGGCGCAAAAATGTAGAGCGCGATGATATTGGGAATGGCCATCAGGAAAAAGGCACTGTCGACCAGCTTGATGACCTGCCCCAATTCCAGCATCGCGCCAATCGGTAGGCATATAACATAGACAAACTTATAAGACCAAATCGCCGCCTTGTTGTGCCCGAACAAATAGCACCAGGCCTGCTGACCATAAAAACCCCAGGCGCAGAGTGTGGAAAAGCCGAACAGGAAAACGGCGACGGCGAGTAGATAGGGGAACCAGTTTGCGACAGTGGCGAACGCCGCGGATGTAATCTCGATACCCTCGACATCGCCGACATAGGTGCCAGCAACAACCATCGCGATTGCGCCCAGAGAACAGATGACAACCGTATCGATAAAGGGCTCCAGCAAAGCAACCAGCCCTTCCGAGGCCGGTTCATCAGTACGTGCCTGGGTATGCGCAATAACCGCGGAACCGATACCTGCTTCAGAGGAATAGACCGCGCGGCGCATGCCCACAACAAAGGCGCCGATGGCTCCACCAGCAGCAGCTTCGCCGGTGAAGGCGTCTGAGACAATCAGCGCGATGGCCGCCGGAACCTGTTCGAAATTAATCGCAAGTATCGCAAAGATGCCGCCCAGATAAACAAGGCCCATGGCAGGGACGACTGATGCCGTTACACGGGCCAGCCAGCCCACTCCGTTAATCACCACCAACCCGACGAGAGCCGCCATGATGATTCCGTAGATCAGCGGTTCGGTGAAACCGGTGACATGGGCCACCTGCGCATAGCTCTGGTTTACCTGAATCAGGGGAATTGCCCCAAACAAGGCGAGAAACGCGTAAATTCCGCCAATGACAAGGCCGATTTTGGCGAACCCTTTTGCAGCCAGTCCATTTTTTAGCGTGTACATGGGCCCGCCGCGAACCTCGCCATTGGGCTGAACTTCACGATATTTGAGGCCGAGGGTAACCTCTGCACATTTCAAGGTCATCGCGACCCAACCGATTATGAACATCCAGAAGGCCGCGCCAGGCCCGCCGGTTGAAAGGGCGATCGCGACGCCGGCGATATTCCCCAGACCCACAGTGCCCGACAACGCCGTGGTAAGCGCAGCAAAGGGTGACATGTTGCCCGGTTGGTCTGGGCTAGTGAACTTCCCCCGCAGCGCCCGGAAACCGGCCCCCATACCACGCAGATTGATAAATCCCAGATAGGCAGTGAAGAACAGCATAGGGATAGCCAACCACAAGACCACAAGCTCAATATCAATGCCGAATGTATGGGTTTTATAAAAAACCATGTCGGACAGGCGGTCGATAAGACCATTTAGAATTTCAATCATTTTACCGCTTTGTTCCCTGTTTCGGCTTTATACTGTTCGGGCCAGACGCTAAGGCTTAACCAAACGCAATGCCAACCTTTAATTGGCAGGCGTACCAATTGGAGAATGCAGCCTGTTATGACTAAAAAGTTTTTTGGAACCGACGGCATCCGCGGACTGACCAACCAAAGTCCGATGACCGCCGAAATTGCCATGAAGGTAGGGCAGGCAGCGGGTCGGCATTTTTTGCGCGGTGAGCATCGTCACCGGGTTGTGATCGGAAAGGATACACGGCTTTCCGGCTATATGATGGAAAACGCTTTGGTCGCGGGTTTTACCAGCGTTGGCATGGATGTTGTGCAGGTTGGTCCAATGCCGACACCGGCGGTTGCCTTGCTAACACGTTCGATGCGGGCTGACCTGGGCGTAATGATTTCAGCCAGTCACAATCCCTATTATGACAATGGCATCAAACTGTTTGGCCCCGATGGTTTTAAACTGTCTGACGAGGACGAACTGAAGATCGAAGGCTATCTCTCGGAGGACGCCAAGCTGGCGCCTGCTGAGGATATTGGCCGCGCAAAACGCTTTGAAGATGCACGTGGCCGCTATATTCACGCGGTCAAAATGTCGCTGCCCGATCATATCCGACTGGATGGACTGAAGATGGTGGTCGATTGTGCGAATGGAGCTGCCTATCAGGTCGCACCCTCGGCTTTTTGGGAGCTGGGCGCCGAAGTTATCACCATCGGTGTCGAACCCAATGGCAAAAATATCAATCATAAATGCGGTTCCACCGATGTCGCTACCTTGCAGGAAAGTGTTGTCGCCAGCGGGGCACATATTGGCATAGCGCTTGATGGTGATGCCGACCGGCTGATCGTGGTTGATGAGAAAGGCCAGATTGTCGATGGCGACCAGCTGATGGCGCTGATCGGGTCCAGCTGGAGCCGCAATGGTTTGCTACGCGGAAATGGGATTGTCGCGACAGTCATGTCCAATCTCGGGCTGGAGCGGTTCTTGACGTCGCAAGACCTGACCCTTGTGCGTTCCAAGGTGGGCGACCGCTATGTGCTGGAAGAGATGAAAAAAGGCGGCTTCAATGTCGGCGGCGAGCAATCCGGCCACATGATCATGCTGGACCATGGTACGACCGGTGACGGCACTATCGCTGCCTTGCAGGTTTTGCGCGAACTGGTGGAAAGTGGAAAGCCCGCGAGCGAACTTTTGCATTTGTTCGACCCGGTTCCGCAACTACTGAAGAATGTCCGATATTCCGGCGGTGCACCGCTTGATGATGACAGTGTTAAATCGGTCATTGCCGAAGCAGAAAAAGAGCTGAACGGCACAGGGCGGCTGGTGATCCGTGCTTCCGGAACGGAACCCCTGATCCGGGTCATGGCAGAGGGCGATAATAGCGATCAGGTTAATCAGGTCGTCGATCGCATCTGCAATGTGGTAGCGGAGGTCGCGGCTTAATGCTGGAGATGCGCCCCGACTGTGAAAGCTGCGGCAAGGATTTGGCGGCCAGCGAGAGCGGTGCGCATATCTGTTCGTTCGAATGCACTTTTTGTGATGATTGCAATACGACCATGCACAAAGGCACATGCCCAAATTGCGGTGGCATCTTGCTGCCGAGGCCCACGCGGTCTATGGCCCTTTTAGAGAAATTTCCGGCTTCTACCGAGCGGAAATATAAAGGCTGATCGGGGTTTTCCATGATATTTCTGGCGATCATTGTCATGTTGCTATTCGTACCGGTTGCGATTGGTCTGGGCTTGTTCATAATTGCACCGGACTGGTCCCAGGAAAATCGGCAAACCATCATTATCAGCATCGGAATTGTTGATTTTCTGCTGTTTGCAGCAGTTATCTTGTTATTTTTCGCGGTATGAAGGCGGATTGCCCGCGGGTCCTGTCCATAGCAGGTTCTGACAGCGGCGGCGGCGCGGGGATACAGGCGGATATCCGGACAATAACCAATCTCGGCGGCCATGCCATGACCGCGATCACTGCTGTTACCGCTCAAAATAGCGCGGGTGTGACAGCTGTCGAGTTGATGACGCCAGATATGGTGCTGGCTCAGATTTGGGCTGTGATGGATGATTTTGACGCTGATGCGATTAAGATCGGCATGCTGGGATCTCCGGAAATTGCTCTTGCGGTTGCAGGGTTTCTGAAATCCGTGCGGAACAAGCCGGTTATTCTTGACCCGGTCATGGTGGCCACCAGCGGCGCGACACTGGCGGATGAACGCACGATTGCAGCATTTGAAAAGATCATTCCGCTGAGCAGCCTTGTTACGCCCAATCTTTACGAAATGGATCGTTTGGGCGGCGATGGTGCTATCTCTGGTTATCAAGTGCCGTTTCTGGTCAAGGGTGGCCACGGGCCGGATGAGATTTTGGTCGATAGACTGGTCGGCGCCGATGGCGAGATCGAACGCTGGGAAGGTCGCCGGATAGATACGCGCCACAACCACGGAACAGGCTGTACCTTGTCCTCGGCCATCGCGACCTATCTGGCACAAGGATACGAACTGGCTGCCGCGATCGGTAAGGCGCGTAACTATGTCAGAGCGAGCCTTGAGGCTGCACCGGGCTTTGGTGCCGGACATGGCCCAATGGGTGTGCCGAAGACATGATGATCACTTTGACGGCCGGGATTGATGAAGCGGGCAGGGGGCCGCTGGCCGGACCGGTGGTCGCCGCTGCTGTGATATTGCCAGAGGGACATGGAATCAAAGGGTTGGATGACAGCAAGAAACTGACCGCGAAAAAGCGCGCATCGCTTGAAGCTGAAATTTTAGAAAAAACGTTATTTAATATATCATTATGCGAAGAATCAGAGATTGATTCTATCAATATATTGCAGGCAACCATGTTGGCGATGACGCGCGCAGCAGACGGCTTGTCACAAAAGCCTGATCATATATTGGTTGACGGCAACCGCTTGCCGAAATGGGATTACCAGGCAGAGGCGGTGATTGGCGGTGATGCCATTCATGCCTGTATTTCAGCGGCCTCAATCCTGGCTAAAGAGCATCGCGACAGGATGATGATCGCGGCTGCCGAGAAATATCCCGAATATGGTTGGGAGAGAAACAAGGGCTATGGCACGGCCGAACATCTGGCAGCGCTCCGAAAATATGGGCCAACCCCTTTGCATCGCAAAAGCTTTGCTCCAGTCGCCCAGTTTTCCTTGCTTTAGACGACTTGTTTTGCCGGATTTTTGAGTTTTTCCTGCACCCACTCGCCATTTTCATCCTTGATATAGCGCGGCGCCCATTTGACGTTCCACACAAGCCCCATTTTTTCCCACAGTCGGATAATGTTGGCGCAAGGATCAAATTCCCACCAGACGACACCCGATGTGGCCGAACGGGGATGTTGATGATGGTTATTATGCCATCCGTCACCCATGGTGAGGATATTGATCAGCAGGTTATTCCTGGCCGTATCGTGACCTTTGAACCTTTGGGAACCAAATAGATGGCAAACGCTGTTGACGCTCTGCAACACGGTAAGCACGGCAAAAATCCTAAGGAAACCGGCGATTAAAATCGTTCCGATAATCGCCTCGGGACCCGCAAAGGCCAGAGCCCAGAGCGCCGGAAAAACAATCGCGGAGACAAAATACCAGAACCACCGGGTGCGATGGGCGAACATGACGATTTCGTCATCGACCAGGCCCTTGCCATAGATGCTGAGATCAGTCGTCGTTCGGTCAAACAGCCAGCCGACATGGCTGTGATGGAATTTGGCGAAACCTTTAAGCGGTTTGCCATAGCCATCAAAATGGGGGCTATGCGCGTCGCCGACCTTGTCGGTCATTGCGTGATGGCGGCGGTGATTGGCCGCCCAGTGCAGCGCAGAACCTTGTGCTGCCGACTGGGTCAATATCGCAATGAATATGCCCATTGGTTTGGAAGTTTCAAAAGCGCGGTGCGAGAAATAGCGGTGATAACCGACTATACATCCGACCATGGACAGGAAATATCCGACCAGAAAGGCGGACCATTCGACCCATCCTGAACCGTAAGCGAACATCCAATAGATTGCGGCGATGGAGCCGCCGATCTTGGTCGTCGACAATATGGCATGTTCCCGCAGCTTCGCACGCGCCGCGCGGCCACCATATTTGGCGCCAAATGGTACGGTTACCGTCTCATTTTCGGGTTGCAGCAGCCCTTGCTCTGTATGGTTGGAATCTGCTTTGAAGAGATTTTTTTCAGCCGGTGCATCCACCGTATCGGTCATGTTTTTAACATTGGTATCGATAGTCATTACGCGCCCCGTACGATCAAATGCCAGCATCCGCTGAAATAATGGGTGACATAACCATATTCTGCGAAATTCGGCAAACAGGTTAACCAATGTGCAACCCAAATTTGTGGTTAGTCTTTGGGAAATACGAAAATTTTATTTTATCTAATTTGGCTCGACAAGCGAGTCCTTTGGGACACACCACTAGGGATTGAGTCCACCGGCTGCGTGAAGACTCCATATCTGGTGGGGGACTCGTTTCGTTCTCATTTTCAATTTTCCGTTAACCATAAAAACACGCCTTTAACCTAAGTTAACGGCCTTGACCGCTGGCCGCTGAGGACTCACCCTAAGCGTCACTTCAGTCAAAAAGGCGAAAAATTCATGGGTATCATTGAGCGTATCGACACGCCCAAAACAAAAGCAAAGGCGAAAACCACCGCAAAAAAGACCACGGCGAAAAAGCCGGCGGTTGATCTGCCGCTGAACCAGATTTTGAAGATGGATTGTGTTGAGGCGATGAAATCCTTGCCTGATGAATCCGTCGACATGGTTTTTGCTGACCCGCCTTATAATCTGCAGCTCGGTGGTGATCTGTACCGGCCCGAAGGCGGGCAGGTCGATGCTGTTGATGATGCATGGGACCAGTTTGATAGCTTTGCCGTGTATGACGCCTTCACAAAAGCGTGGCTGAAAGAGGCACGGCGCATATTGAAACCCAATGGTTCACTTTGGGTGATTGGTAGTTATCATAATATCTTCCGGGTAGGCGCGTCTTTGCAGGATCTGGGTTATTGGATCCTCAACGACATTATCTGGCGTAAGGCCAATCCCATGCCGAACTTCAAAGGCACACGTTTTACCAATGCCCATGAAACACTGATCTGGGCGTCTAAGAGCGAAAAGGCGAAATATACGTTCAACTATCGCGCGATGAAGAATCTGAATGACGAGCTGCAAATGCGCAGCGACTGGGTCATGCCGATTTGCGGCGGGCAAGAAAGGCTGAAACGCAATGGTGTGAAAGCGCATCCGACCCAGAAGCCAGAGGCGTTGCTGTACCGGGTCATGCTGGCGACGACCAACAAGGGCGACGTCGTGCTCGATCCGTTTTTTGGCACTGGTACAACCGGCGCGGTGGCGAAACGCCTGGGTCGGCACTGGATCGGCTGTGAGAAAGAAGACAATTACTGCGAAGTGGCGGAAGAACGCATCGAAGCGGCCTTGCCGCTGGATGAAAGCGAGCTGAAGACCATGCAATCGCCCAAATCAAAACCGCGGGTTGCTTTTGGTACATTGGTTGAAACCGGCTATCTGAAACCGGGCACGGAATTATGCAGCAAGAACCGCAAGTTCAAAGCCAAGGTTCGCGCCGATGGCTCGCTACTTTGGAACGGCCATGAAGGCTCGATCCATAAAATTGGCGCAACCGTACAGGATGCACCGAGCTGCAATGGCTGGACCTATTGGTATTATGATGACGGCAAAGAGCTGAAGCCAGTGGATGCCTTGCGTCAGACCTATTTGCTGGCCACGGAACCGTAGGAAGGCTATCATGGTGGATGCTGTCGGTCCGGATGCAAAAATCTATCTGAAGCCTGTCGGATTTCTCGACAGCCCACAATATTTTAATGATCAAAATACACGTTTAAACAATAGCTTGTTGTGGTTTTCTCAAGTTGAATATTCGATATTTGAAGATGGTAAGCCAACGATCCGAAATCTGGCTCCGGTGGAATTGTGGGACAAGATTGCATCGCGATTGCCAGAGCCCGTGCAAGAGCGGGCTGCCGCATTATTTGCCAATCTGACCAAGACCCATGCACCGCTGCAATGTGGCGAGCGGGTGCTGCGTTTTGATCAACCCCATGTGATGGGCATCCTCAACATGACGCCGGACAGTTTTTCCGATGGCGGCAAGCATGAGGGCGACCCGCAAAACGCAGCCGATGCAGGTTTCAATATGGCGACGGCAGGGGCTTCGATTATCGATATTGGCGGAGAGTCAACGCGGCCCGGTGCAGAAACCGTTTGGGAGGGCGACGAGATCAAACGAGTTGTGCCGGTAATCGAAAAACTCGCACAATGTGGAGCTGCGCTGTCGATCGACACCCGCAAGGCCGCAGTGATGGAAGCAGCGATTACAGCGGGCGCGCACATTATCAATGATGTCTCTGCTTTGCTGCATGACAAACGTTCGTTGGAAGTCGCCGGCGTGTCAAGCCGGCCCGTTGTGCTGATGCATGCGCCATCCAGCGGCAAGGACCCGCACAAAGGCAAGGGTTATGGCAATGTTGTAGCCGATACGTTCGACTGGCTGGAACAACGCGTCGCGGATGTTGTGGAAGCCGGTTTTGAGCGGGAAAAGATCATCGTTGATCCGGGTCTTGGCTTTGGCAAGTCGCTGTCTGATAATCTGGCTTTGATGAACAATATTGCTCTGTTTCACGCGCTTGGTCAGCCGCTGCTGATTGGGGCGAGCCGCAAACGCATGATCGGCGCGCTGTCGAAGGAAGCGCCGGTAGGCCAACGCCTGGGCGGTTCCATCGCCTTTGCCCACCATGCTATCCAGCAAGGGGCACAGATCGTGCGTGTCCACGATGTGCCGGAAACAGTGCAAGCCGCGCAAGTCTGGCGCGGAATGCGTGATGCCGGGGTCACAGCGCGGGTTTAACAGCGTCATCGATCTCAATCTAAAATAATGTAAATTCCCGCTGGCAAAGCGCACGTGTCGCCCATAGGTTGGACGAAACGAAGGGAATTGTAATGAAAACACGCTATTTGCTCGCCGCCTGCTCGCTTCTTTCCGTCACTAGCGCAGGGTTGGCAGAAACACCCGATGACGCGAGCAAATTTACATCCGAGCGTGTTTTTGACCTGGAATATGCCGATGATCCGCAGATATCTCCGGACGGCAAAACCATCGTTTATGCTCGCAAATCAATGAATAAACGTAGCGACCGTGTCATCGGTGATCTGTGGGCAATCACGACGCAAAATGGGGAGCACAGACCTCTGGTGTCAGGAGAGGGGTCCAGCTCCTCGGTACGCTGGTCACCTGATGGAGATCGGTTGGTCTATCTCACGACGACAAATGGTAAGCCCGACTTGCGGGTCCTATATATGGATAGCGGCGAGAGCTTTTCACTTGCGCAGTTGGGGGTAAATCCCTCTGCACCAACCTGGTCTCCCGATGGTAAGTCAATTGCCTTTTCCATGTTCGTGCCGGACAAGCCTGCGACCTTTACCAAGCCACCCAAGGGACCGAAAGACTCAGAATGGGCAAAGCCAGTCAGGGTGTTCGATGATCTGGTCTTCCGTTTTGATGGTGCCGGTTATCTTCCCAAAGGAAAAAGCCATGTCTTTGTATTGAGTGCTGAAGGCGGCACACCGCGGCAGGTGACCAAAGGCAAAAATGGGTTCAGTTCGCCTGAGTGGTTAGGCAATGGCGTGCTTCTGGTGACGGGTAATGATGTTGAAGACGCCTATCTCGACCCGATTGAAAGTGAAATTTACCGAGTCGATCTCTCGGACCTGTCAATGACCGCTTTGACACAGCGCGATGGTCCTGATTTTGCGCCCAAGGTCTCACCCAAGGGATCACAAATCGCCTATCTTGGCTATGATGACAAACTGAAGTCCTATCAACATACCGAACTCTACGTGATGGGCACCGATGGCACAGGTTCACGCAACCTGACGGTCAATTTTGATCGGTCCATTGATACGATGCAGTGGCGTGCCGACGGAAAGGCTCTGATTGCTCAGGCAGAAGTAAACGGTTTGCTCACCCTGTTGTCGATTGATTTGTCAGGAAATGTCAAAACCCTTGTTCGCGATATAGGTGGAACGGCAATCGGGCGTCCCTATGCTTCGGGCAGTTTCTCAGTTGCGAGAAAGGCCGGTGGTAGTTCACCTGTCATTGCTTACACTAAGGCAAGCACAGATCGTCCGGCTGAAGTTGCGTTCTCCCGCGGCGGTAAAACCGGCCGGGTTCTGACCAATCTGAACGATGATGCGCTGGGTCATCTTCAACTGGCCAAAGTGGAAGAAATTACCACCAAATCGACGCACGACGGACGGGATATTCAGGCTTGGGTTGCCCTTCCTCCCGGGTTTAAGGCGGACGGATCCTATCCCATGATCCTGGAAATCCATGGCGGGCCTTATGCTATGTACGGTCCGTTTTTTGCCGCTGAAATTCAGCGCTTTGCGGCGGAAGGCTATGTGACGGTTTACGTCAATCCGCGAGGCTCTACCGGCTATGGCGAAGCGTTCGCTCAGCTTATTGATCTCGACTATCCGGGGAAAGATCATGATGACCTGATGTCTGTTGTCGATGCTCTGGTTGCGAAAAACTATGTCAGCAAAGATCGTTTGTTCATAACTGGCGGCTCGGGTGGCGGCATATTGACGGCATGGGCGGTTGGGAAAACCGACCGTTTTGCCGCTGCTGCATCCATCAAGCCCGTGATTAACTGGACCACGATGGCGCTGGCGGCGGATATTTCGCGATTTGTCAGCCGTCACTGGTTCCGAGCACAACCTTGGGAACAGCCGGAAGAATATTGGCGGCGGTCGCCTCTGTCTATCGTGAACAACGCAAAGACGCCTACGATGCTGATGGTCGGAGAGGCGGATTGGCGCACGCCCGCTTGGGAGGCAGAACAGTTCTATACGGCCTTGAAGGTCCAGAATGTCGATACCGTGCTGGTGAAAATTCCAGACGCGCCGCATTTAATCGCCGGTCGGCCCAGCAACCTGATTGCCAAAGTGGATAACATAATGGGCTGGTTCGCAAAATATGATCCGGTCAAAGCTGACAAGAAGAAGTGACTTCCCCCTATCGGGGTGGGTGTGATCAGTCCGCTAACTCCACCTGCCGCACATCATAGCCGGCTTTGTTGAGATCAGCGATCAAGCCATCCAGTTGTTCTTTGTCCTTGGCCTCGCACTCGATGTCGGTAATTAAGCCCTTGGCGGGAAGGTTGGTGAAAACGCGCTGGTGATAGACCTCGATGATGTTGACTTCGTGCTCGGCAAATTGCTTCACAACATTATAGAGCGCGCCTGGCTGATCGCGCAGATGCAGACGGAGGCGAGCGAGGCGGCCGGAGCGGGCTAAGTCACGGAGCAGAACGTTGGCGAGTAAGCGTGTGTCGATATTACCGCCGCACAGCACTAGGCCGACTTTTTCTCCGGCAAATTTGTCCTTGTTACCAAGCAGGGCGGCAAGGCCGGCAGCGCCAGCGCCCTCGACGACGGTTTTTTCTATCTGGAGCAGCAGGCTGACTGCGCCTTCCAGTTGCGCTTCGCCGACCAACAGGATTTCATCAACATATTTCTTGATCACCGCGGCGGTAAATTCGGACGGATTGCGCACGGCAATGCCCTCGGCCAGCGTATCGCCACCAGCTGTTACGTCTTTGCCATTCAGTTTGCCGTACATGCTGGGATAAAGTGTGGCCTGCACACCGGTCATTTTGATATCCGGCTTCATTGCATGTGCAGCTGTCGCCATGCCGGAGAATAACCCGCCGCCGCCAATCGGAATGATCAACCGGCCAAGATCGGGAACGGCCTCAAGCATTTCAATCGCCACTGTACCCTGACCAGCAGCCACATGTGGGTCATCAAAGGCGTGGATATAAGTCAGGCCGCATGTCTTAGCGAGCTCCAGCGCGTGCGAATAGGCTTCATCATAATTGCCGCCCGCCATGACAATTTCCGCTCCATGGCCGCGCGTTTGTTCCACTTTGACCATTGGCGTGGTCGTAGGCATGACGATGGTAGCTGGAATACCGAGATTCTTGGCATTGTACGCGAGACCTTGCGCATGGTTACCTGCCGAGGCCGCGATGACACCGGCAGTGCGTTTGTCTTCATCCATCAGCAGTAAGGCGTTTAAAGCGCCGCGCTCCTTGTAAGCGGCAGTAAACTGAAGATTCTCGAATTTCAGAAAGACTTCCGCGCCAGCCATTTCGGAAAGAGTGATGCTCTTTAATGTCGGCGTCTGCACGACGCGGTCACGAATGCGGGCATGGGCCGCACGGACATCTGCATAAGTGAAGGACGGAAGTGAACTGGTATCTTGATCGGTCATAGTGCCAAAGCCCCTAACTCATCTGGTCTTTCAGGGAAACAATGATTATGCGGGCCCTAAGGATAATAAAGTATGGCAAAAATTGCATTTATCGGAATTGGCGTGATGGGCGGCCCCATGGCAGCCCACCTTGCCCGAGCCGGGCATGACCTTACAGTCTATAATCGCACCCAATCGAAAGCGGAAAAATGGGTTGCGGAACATGGCGGAGATTTTGCGCTCAGTCCTGCGGAAGCGGCCAAAGAGGCCCAGATTGTGATCAGCTGTGTTGGCAATGACGATGATTTAAGTGCGGTTACCATGGGCCGTGACGGCGCTTTTGGTGCAATGCAAAACGGTGGTCTGTTTATCGATCATACCACTGTCTCTGCCCAGATTGCCCGACAATTGTCGGTTGAGGCGCAAGGGCGCAGCATCCATGTGGTTGATGCGCCGGTTTCCGGCGGACAGGCGGGTGCCGAAAATGGCAAATTGTCCATCATGTGCGGCGGTAGTAAAGAGGCCTTCGCCGCAGCGGAAAATATCATGTCGGTTTATGCAGCACGCATTGTTCATGTGGGTGGGCCGGGTGCCGGGCAAACTACAAAAATGTGCAATCAGATCGCTATTGCCGGGGTTTTGGAAGGCCTATCTGAAGCTCTGCGTTTTGCTCAGGCAAGCAAACTGGATCTGGACAAGGTCTATGATGCCATTTCGGGCGGAGCAGCGCAAAGCTGGCAAATGGATAACCGCTGGGCCACCATGGCCAACGACGAGTTTGATTTTGGCTTTGCGGTTGACTGGATGCGTAAGGATCTCGGACTGGCACTTGCAGAAGCACGGACCAACGGATCGACCTTGCCCGTCGCGGCATTGGTCGATCAGTTTTATGCTGAAGTTCAGGCGGCGGGCGGCGGTCGGCATGACACAAGTTCGCTGGTTTCAAGAATTGCCAAGAGCAGAGTGTAGTTTTCAGGGATTGATTTTCGGGGGATAGTGATGCGTATTTTTTCATCAGTAGCGAAAGCGTGCGCGGCCTTATGGGCTGCCGCTATGATTGTCGGAGCTCCGGTTCAGGCCGACAGCTTGATTGAGAACGTCAATGGAATAACGCTGAATGAAGAAGGGAAAGTTGTCCGGTTTGCTGCGATGGTTATCGACGACGATGGTCGGGTAAAGGAGTTGCTCGACCGGAAAGACAAGCGTCCCAAGGATGTTGATTTCCAATTTGACGGTAAAGGTAAAACCCTGATTCCCGGATTTGTCGATGCTCATGGGCATGTTATGGGATTGGGCTTCGCCGCTCTGACACTGGACCTTTCGCAGACAAAGACTCTTGCTGAGGCACAAGAAGCGTTGCGCGCATATGCAGCCAAATACCCCAATCGACGGTGGATTATCGGTGGTGGATGGAATCAGGAAGTTTGGGGCTTGGGGCGTTTTCCGACGGCTGCGGAGCTTGACACTGTTGTTCCGGACCGGCCAGTTTATCTCGAGCGCGTCGACGGCCATGCGGCCTGGGTCAACAGCGCAGGTATGAAGGCTGCAGGTATCACCTCCGCAACCAAGGCACCTCCGGGCGGTGCAATCGAAAGAGCGGGCGGTAAACCAACCGGTATCTTCGTCGACAAAGCACAGGGACTGTTCAGCAAATCCATTCCGGCGCCGCGCCCTGTGGAAAAAGACCTTGCTCTCATGAAGGCTCAAGAAATACTGCTTTCCCAGGGAGTAACCGCGATTGCTGATATGGGGACCACGATGTCCGATTGGCAGAGTTTCCGAAGGGCAGGAGACAAAGGGCAACTGAAAGTTCGGATCATCTCTTATGCCGGTGAAATCGAAAATATGATTGCAATTGGCGGACCGGGACCGTCGCCATGGCTTTATGATGATCATCTGAAACTAGCGGGCGTAAAGCTTTATATAGATGGAGCGTTGGGATCACGTGGTGCGTTGTTGAAGGAACCCTATGCCGACAAACCGGGAGAGAAAGGATTGGAGCTCCTGTCCCCTGCGCAACTTAAAAACAAGATGAGCCGTGCGGCGATGGATCGTTTTCAAACAGCCGTGCATGCGATTGGCGACCAAGCCAATGAAGAGATTTTATCTGCCGTTGAAGAATTGCAATATACTTTCAAGGGGGACCGACGCTGGCGGATCGAGCACGCACAGATTGTTGATCCTATGGACTTGCCAAGAATTGCTCGCACCGGAACAATTGCATCGATGCAACCGGTTCATCAGACGTCGGATCGATTAATGGCAGAGGCACGACTGGGACCCGACCGCCTGGACGGTGCTTATGCTTGGAAATCGATTCTCGAATCGGGCGCGAAATTGGCCTTTGGAACCGATGTTCCTGTTGAATCGTCCAATCCGTTTCCCGGATTGTCGGCTGCAATGACGCGCGAAGATGCAAATGGACAACCTTTTGGCGGATGGTTGCCGGGAGAGCGGTTGGCTCGTGAGGAAGCATGGTACGCCTACACCATAGGAGCGGCTTATGCCTCGTTTGCCGAGGATCGGATCGGCAGTCTCACTAAGGGGAAGCGCGCAGACTTCCTGATCATTCAGGAAGACATTATGTTGGTTGCGCCACAAGCGATCAGGAATATCAAGGTTGAGCAAACGTGGGTTGGGGGACGACCGGTTTTTGTAAACGAGGCGATACCACCAGTAAAATAACCTATGTTTGCGTCATATTAACTGAAATTGCCTTTTAATACTTGCGTTTGATGGGGCTTGGCCGTAAAAAACCAACGATAGCGGATGCACCCCCATAAAGAGTCGCGCAGCGTTATTGGCATATCAGAAGGTCGGGGCTTCGACTTTGTCCTTTGGTAACTAAATTATTCTGATTGGAGTAAATAATGAAGTTAAAAAAATTGGCCGCTTCCGTAGCAGCTGTATCCCTCATCACCGCTCCTGCAATGGCTCAAGCTGTGCAGAGCACCGCTCCAGTTGCAGAACGCATTGGCGCTTCTTCTGATTCCGAAGCTGAAAAGCTTGAAGGTAGCACCGGCATCATCATCGGTGTTTTGGCTGCTGCAGCTGTAATCGCCGGCATTATCATCATTGCTGATGACGATGACGATGAGCCAACAAGTCCCTGAGATCTAAAAAGATATTCAAAAAATAACGGGGCGTTATCGTCCCGTTTTTTTTGCCCAATGATGATGGATTAGACGCAGTTGGGCCGTCGATCTTGCATCATGGTAAATTGCCTTTTCATAAGTGACAGCACAAGGCATATTGGGTTTACTGATTCTTAACGTAGAAGATAAGGCTCTCATCTGTGACTGCACCTGTTCGCTTTCCGCGATTTTTTGTTACAAATCCTAGCCCGTGCCCTTACTTGCCCGGCAAAAGCGAACGGAAAGTCTTCACCGAGCTGAGTGGTCCTCATACTGACGAACTCAATGATGCATTGGGACGAATCGGATTTCGTCGTAGTCAAAACGTCGCATACCGGCCAAGCTGCCTTGACTGTAAAGCTTGCGTTTCGGTTAGGGTATTGGTCAATGAGTTTCGACCCAATGCCACGCAACGAAAATTATTGCGGCGCAATCAGGATCTGGTCGTCGAGGCTTGCGAGCCATGGGCGACCGAGGAACAATTTTCTTTGCTGCAAAAATATCTCTCTAAACGGCATCCAGGTGGGGGAATGACCGAGATGGATGAGATGGACTATTCCGACATGATTGAACAGTCGCCGGTAAAAAGCTATGTCATCGAATATCGCGAACCAACCGTTAGTGGCGTGAAGGGGCGACTGGTTGGTGCCTGTCTGACCGACCAACAAGGCGATGGCTTGTCGATGATTTACAGTTTTTTTGATGCCGATCATCCAGACCGGGCCGGCCTCGGCAATTTCATTATCATGGATCACATATTGCGGGCGCGCAAAGCGGGGTTACCCTATGTCTATCTTGGATATTGGGTCAACGGATCGAGCCGGATGGAATATAAAGTCCGTTTTCAACCGCTGGAGCAACTTGGCCCCGAAGGATGGCGGCGATTTAATCGGGAAGTAGACGCCAAGAAGACGGTCTGATTTACCGAGAGAAATTCCCCGCAAACCGTTAGCTTATAAATAGAAAAGCCCGCCAATCATTTTTGATCAGCGGGCTTTCGTCAATCTAGTGGATGTTCCATTGCGATATCAGCAGTGGGCCTGCTGGCAACCTTTCAAGGGGCCAGGGTCATATTTTTTCGGTTTGGGTTTCCACACTTTTTTTGGAGCGGCCTTCCAGCGTTTCTTGGCCGGTTTGGCTTTTGTGTAGATGACTTCTTCATCGATGTAGGTTGTCGTGGTCGTTGTCGTAACCGGCGTAGATTCGATCACCACAGTGGTCACCATTGGTTGGGCATGCGTGTAGTAATAGGCGGGATAATAATATCCGCCATGCCAGCCACTGGGATAACGTTGATGCGCCCGGTATTGTGGCTGCCGGGCAGGAACACTGTATTCAGGAGCACGATAGTCTACTCCCGGAGCACGGGAATATTGCTCACGTTCCTGATAATCCTGCCCATATTTCTTTAGGAGCTTGCGGCATCGATCCGTGCCCTGATCAATTGCGGCACCGGCCAAAGCGCCAACGCCGCCACCAATTAAGGAGCCACCCAAGCGGTTCCCGCGTCCGGCAATACGATTCCCTGCCAAAGCGCCTATAGCACCTCCGACAACGGCTCCGCCGATGCCGCTGCTTTTCTTACAGCGCTCCAGATAGGCCAGTTCTTCAGCGCGGCTGTCATAGCCCCGGTCTTCGTAGCGCTGTTGTCGATAGTAAGGGTCGTCGCGGACAGGTCCGTCGCTGCTCCAATGCGGACCATCAGCATAGTTGACGCCGGCCTGTGAAACATCGCCATCACCAATGAATGTACCGGAATATTGTCCTTTATAAACCTTGCCTTCGGCGTCGCGATACGTTCCCTGCCAATCGCCTTTGTAACTGCCATCTTCGCGATATGCCCCGTCCCAGTCACCTTGATAGATTGTCGATCCGCCATGCGCGCCCGATGGCGTTGCAATAACCCGGTCATCATTCATCAGGATGCTTTTATCATAGGTTACCTGACCAGCGCGGTAACCGTCATTATAACCTTGGTTATAACGATCCCAATCGAGATTATTGACGCTGTCATAGACTACACCGCGGCGATCAGTCAGAACCGCATCATCATAATAGCGCGACCAGCCATAGCCAGCAGTGGGCCGGTGAAGGCCATAATGACCATAGTTGGCGATAAAGAAGCTGGGCCTGATGAAAGTCCTCGGCAGCCGGAAACCACGGTGCGGCCGCTTATACCCTTTGCGATATCCCATGCGTCCCATCCGGACTTTTGCACCGTCGCGAAAATGGCGCCCGCCGCGCATGGCATGCCGCATATGTTTGCCGCCCATGCGGTTCATCGTCTTCTTGGCGCCTTGCACACCAGAGGCAAGCGCAGTGACAGAGGCAAAAGACATATCCACCGGTGCCTGCGCTGCGGTGCTGCCCGGCACCGAGTCGATGGCGGCGGATGCCGCTGCTGGCGTCATCGCCATAGCGCCAGCCAAGCCAGCAAATAGAAGGGTCTTCATGGTTAACAACTCCCTGTTTCGGACCGTACGATTGGCACGCCCCACCGTATAATGGTTAACACATAGTTACCATTTTAGGCGTTGTTTGACCATTAGTAGCTTGTAAAATAGGGTAGATTTAGAACACTGTCTCGAAATGGGGCAATATAGTTACGGCGCTGTTAACCAAGCCCGTTAGCAATGGCTGCAACCAGATTTGTCATGCCTGTCTCGTCCGCTGCCGTGAACCGATCGGGCAGGGGGCTGTCCAAATCTAGTACCGCTATAACCCGGCCGTCTTTGCATACAGGCACCACCAGTTCGCTACGGCTATCCGCATCACAGGCTATGTGACCAGGAAACGCGTGTACATCGGCGACCCGCTGCACCTGATTGGTTGCTGCGGCGGTTCCGCAAACGCCTTTGCCTATTGCAATCCGGATACATGCACTTTTGCCCTGAAACGGACCGAGCACCAGTTCGTCCTCCATTACACGGTAAAAGCCGGCCCAATTCAGATCCGGAACATATTGCCAGATTAGCGCCGAGACATTGGCCATATTGGCGATCGCGTCGGGCTCACCATCTGTGAGTGCACGTGCGGCTGTCGTTAGGTCGTCATATAGTATGTCCGGGGACTGGTCTGCTGAGATGGAGAAATCATACATAAGGAGCCCGGTATCAGTTCATGGGGCAGGCATTCAAGACGATATCTTTGCACGGCATTCATTCATTCGGTTAAAGTATTGTTCTAGAAAGATTAGTTGATAATATCCATTGTCTGTTTCCAGGGATTTCTTCCGCTGCCACCTAGAAAGGCTGAAAATCCACGCAAATATTTGTCACCGAAAGTCTAAAAGAGCGACATGGTCGATGTCCGTTGAGCTTTCTATATCTGCCGCTGGCCCAATGCTGCCTCGAACTCACGTCGTGCAGAGACTTTCAGATACGGAAACAGCACGGCGAGGTGATGTTGAATACCGCGCTTCTGATCGGTCCAACTGACCTGCTCAAGTCCTTCGAGTTCCCGCAGATAGTCAACCCAATAGCGGCTGACGATCCACAGTGACCGGGCCAGGACATCAATGTTCTGTTCGTTATCTCTCAAGAAGAGACCTTCTTCGTCAATTCGCTTGAGTAAGTCGACAAGCCCCTCATAATCTGCGGTTAGTTCAGAATCCGGTCGCTGACCAACTGGTGCGCCGGCATAATGTATTCGATCACGCAGAAGGAAGCGGTAGCGCCATGTCAGCTGCATCCCGAATAGTAAGTGGTCGATATAGTTGTCAGCCAATGACCCGTTTTTCTTGGTTAAGCGATATTCTCTCATCGACAATATTGCATCGTCCTCCAGCGCGATCGCCAGGTCGCGCTTCGTCGGAAAATGATAAGTTAAATTCCCTTGGGACATGTCCAAGGAAGCCGCGATTTCAGTAACTGACGTTGCTGCATATCCCTTTTCGTTGAAGGCTTTGCGACTGGCCTCCAATATGCGGTCCGCGGTGTGAGAACGCGCTTTCATTTTTCCTATTTTCCTTCCCGGAGACAACAAACTTGTCAAATTAGGTTTTATAACCTAATAATAGGTAATGCAACCTAATTAGCGATTCTTGAAGCAGGAACAAGGTGAGGCGAGCAACGATAGTGGAGCAAAATCTCAAACATATTATCATTGTCGGTGGCGGCACTGCTGGATCAGTTCTTGCTGCACGGCTCAGTGAAAGCCCTGCAATATATGTAACGCTGCTAGAAGCGGGCCCCAATGATACGACCTATGATTCCGCAATTCTCAATCCTGCACGGGCCGCTGATGCATGGCAGGGCGCTGTTCCAATCGCGACGACCGTCATGAAAACGCAAAGCGCTGCCATTCCGATATTGCAGGGGCGGATACTGGGCGGGACATCTGCGGCCAATGGGTTGGCCACCTTGAGAGGGCTACCAGAAGATTATGACGGTTGGGCCGCTTCAGGACTGGACGGATGGGGCTGGAACGATGTTGCAGAAACTTTCATAGCCGCAGAAAGCGATCTGGATTTTGGGTCTAGTCCGATCCACGGCGATTCAGGTCCTCTTACGGTTCGCCGCTGGCGCCGCGATGAGATGAGCCATGCACAAATTGCGTTCCATGACGGCATGACCGAAGTCGGTAATGCGATTGTTCAAGACATTAATGATCCTGACCAATTGCCAGGCATCGGTATTTTTCCGGTTACTGTTGATAAAGACACCAATCGATTGTCGACCAGCCTTGCCTATTTGACTGATAGGGTAAGGCAGCGGGAAAATCTTGAGATCCGAACCAATGCCAAGGTTGCCGCGCTGCAAATTGAGAAATGCAGAGCGACAGGCGTTACGTTAGAGAGCGGTGAGCAGATTGAGGGCGATGAAGTGGTCGTGTCGGTCGGCGCTCTATGGTCTCCCGCTCTGCTCATGCGATCCGGCGTTGGTCCGGCTTCTCACCTTGCTGACCATGATATAGTTGTTCAAGCTGATTTGCCAGTTGGTGAGACCATGGCCGATCATCTGGGGCCATCTGTGCCCTACACTCATGAAGGACCGCGTGGCGGCACCGCCGGACCGGCGCAGTCTCTTTACATCGGCGCATCCAATGGCAAAGACGTTGACTATCATTTGTTCCCAATAGCACCCGCACCGACGGACGATCTAACCAACTTTGTGATGGCGGCTTTCTTGATGCACTCTCCCGGCAACGGCAAGGTGCGGCTGAGCGATAGTGTGGACTCCGATCCTGTCGTGACCGCTCCCAATCTACCCGAAGACGGTATCAATCGGTTGCGGCATGCTTTTCAGAAAATTGCAGAATGGGAGGCGTCGGAAGCCTTCAGACAGTCTGGATGCCGGCCGTTGATACCCTATGACCTTACCAAAAAAGAAGCGGTATCTGTCGCGCTGGATCGTGGGATTGTCAGCTATGGTCATATGACCAGCACCTGCCCGATGGGAACGGTGCTGGATGCCGATTGTCGGGTCCGGGGTATTGCCCGGCTGCGTGTGGTCGATGCTTCGGTTATGCCTACTATCCCGGCGGGTAACACATATCTGGGCTGTGTTATGATTGCAGAACGGATTGCCCGCAAAATGAAAGCGGAACTGGACCAATGATAATCTCAAAAAGAACTGAAAGGTAAAAAATGGCCAACACCATTGATGTTTTCTGGTCGTTCAGAAGCCCATATTCCTATCTGGTGACGCCAGACTTATTGCGACTGCGCGAGGATTATGCGGTGAGCGTCTCGCTTCGTCCAGTATTACCGATTGCTTTACGTGCTAAATCAACGGTGTTCGATGCCGCGGACAAAAAGCGGCCGCGCTATATTGTAATGGATTCCATGCGGCGAGCGGCGTTTCTGGGATTGCCGTTTGTCTGGCCCAAGCCGGATCCGGTCGTTCAGGACCTGGAGACTTTCGAGGTTCCCGAAGACCAGCCTTATATCTGGCGATTGTCGATGCTCGGTGTTGAGGCAGAACGGCAAGGAAAGGGTATAGATTTCGCATATCATGTAGCCGCTCTTTTGTGGGGTGGAACCAAAAACTGGGACAAAGGCGAATATTTGACGCTTGCTGCTGAACGCGCGGGCCTAGATCTCTCTGAGATGGAAAGTGTTTTCGCGCATTATGATGTCAAGGCTGAGATAGAGAAAAACCATATGTTGCTAGAACAATCTGGTCATTGGGGCGTACCGACAATGGTCTTCAAGGGTGAACCGTTTTTTGGTCAGGACCGGATCGATACGCTGCGTTGGCGGCTCGATGAGGCGGGACTGCGGCGCAGTCCGTCCAAGTAACCAACAGAACGAACAAGCCATATCTAACAACAAAGGGGGACTAACAAATGGATCTTCAGATCAAAGGCAAAAAGGCCATTATGGCAGGCGGCAGTGCTGGTATGGGAAGAGCAACTGCTGAACGCCTTGCCGAGGCAGGAGCGGAGCTAATCATTTCTGCCCGTGGCGAAGCTCGATTACAAAAAGCCGCAGAGCAAATCGCGGAGACATACGGCGTACCGGTAACACCGGTTGTTGCAGATTCCTCAACCGAGGCGGGTCGAGAGGCGTTATTCGCTGCCTGTCCTGATCCCGATATTCTTGCGATTACGATAAAGCCGCCCGATCCCAACGGAGATTTTTTGGATGTATCGGCCGAAATGTGGCGCGATTCAGTGGAGACAGCCTTGATCGGGCCGATCGAAATCATGCGAAATTATATCCCCGCAATGAAGAAGAAAGGCTGGGGCAGGATCGTCAACATCGCTACCTTCTCTGCCAAGAACCCGATGATCTGGCGGTTGATGTCGGGTCCAGCTCGGTCCGCTTTACTCAATTACACGGCAAGCGTTTCACGGGAAATTGCCCCGCATGGCGTTATCATGAACAATCTTCTGCCTGGCATGTTTGCGACTGAGGGCGCATCGGAAATTATGGGTGCCTATGCCGATGCCTTCGGCCTTGAACGCAAACCAGAAATCGTAAGGGCGCACTTCAAGGAACATAACCACATTCCCGCTGGCTTTATGGGTGATGCCGACGATCTCGCGCCGATGGCTGCTTTCCTGTGCAGTTCCCTGGCAAGATTTATCGTCGGTCAGAATATTGTGATCGACGGTGGGCAACACAACTCCATTTTCTGATGAATAGATCGAACGAGAAGACCGGAAGAATATGAGGAGGGGCATATGATAGTCTACGGATCGCGTATTTCTTACTATACGGGCAAACTTGAAGCCTATTTGCGCTATAAGAATATTGCTTATACGCCTTTGCCGACACCTTATGGCAACGCCCAGATGCTAAAGGAAAAGGTGGGCGCGGTGCAGATGCCAATTGTCGATGATGATGGAAAGTGGATGTCAGATACGACACCTATCATCATGCATCTTGAGGATGAGCATCCAGATAACCCTATCTTGCCGGACGATCCGGTCGTTAATTTCATTTCACATCTTATCGAAGATTATGGGGATGAATGGCTTTGGCGGTCAGCAATGTACTATCGTTGGTGGTATGACTGTGACAGGCTGCTTGCCTCCAACGTTCTGACTGATGAGGTTACTGGACATTTAAAATTGCCTCGGTGGATGAGACTAAAGATGATAGTTCGCCGACAGGTTCGTCACTATGTCAAACGAGATGGTGTCACAGAAGAAACACGCAAACATATCGAGCAAACATATCACAGTGCGCTAGCTGGCATGACAGCGATGTTGGAGAATCGCCCGTTTCTTCTCGGTAGTGCGCCATCACTGGCCGATTTTGGAATGATGGGGCCTATGTTCCGTCATTATGGTCAAGACCCCACGCCGCAGGAAATAATGCGCAACACCGCGCCGGCAGTTTTTGAATGGGTTGCCCGGATGTGGCATGGTCAGAACCAAGATCAGCCAAAGTTTGTTACCCAAATACCAAGTGATGCTGCACCATTGTTGAAAGAAATCTGTGAAACGCATTTGGTTCAATTGACGGCTAATGCAGAAGCTTTTGCTAGGGATGAGGAGCGCTTTGATATGACGGTTCAAGGCTGCGATTATCAGGATATCGCTGTATCAAGATATCGTGTTTGGTGCCTCGAAGAGTTGCGTCACCGTTTTGACTTGCTGTCCGCAGATCAGCAAAAAACGGTCAAAGCGTTACTTCCCTTTGGTAATGCGGAAGTTCTTTGGGATACACAGGTTCTGGCACAATCCGATTATAACCGCGATAATCATCTACCCTTTGGAAGGGCCATGAACGTATTCAATGGCGGACTCCCATAATATTTTGTGAAGTGCATATTATGTACAAAAAACAACGTGAGTAGTCGTCCCATGCCAATGCCTGTCGTGGTCAGTCCAAAGCTGGTTTCCCACGCATCTTTTTGACGTTTGATTTCTTCTTCTTGGAATCAACACGTCTTGCCTTGGCGGCACGGCTAGGTTTGGTCTTTATCCGGCGAACGTCACGTTTGTGCGCGTCGACCAGCATGTCTTCTATCCGTTTCCGGGCTTCTGAGCGGTTGGCTTCCCGCGTACGATGCTCTCGCACCGTGATGACAAGTTCGCCGCCGCTGGTCATTTTACGGCCTGCCATGTCCCGCAATTTTCGAAATGCAAACGGGGGTAGGCGCAGAGCGTAGATGTTAACGCGCATCTGCACCGCCGTCTCGACCTTGTTAACATTCTGACCGCCCGGACCTGATGCGGCAAGGAAGGTTTCACTGATCGCGCTTTCGGGAATATCGAATGACATCGGGCGTCTCTACTCAATTAATGGTGGTCGGCATAGAGGGTGGTCGCCGGTTTGATGCGTTACCATTCGCTGGCATAAACGGTGCGATTTGCGACAAAAAAGACACTGAAAATCATCTGCTTCGCCAATTCAAGGTGGTTTTTATGAGAAAAAGTTAATTTTTTTTCGGAGGTTGCCAGAGTCCTGAAACGACTCATTTCTGCGGCTTACAGAGTCACGGCGCTGCCTGCGACTCGTGCTTTATCCTACATTAATTGAAAATTAACCTTTTACGTTCATCTGTCTTATGGTTAATAAATGATCGAGGGGTTTCGGGAGTGTACCCGTTGCCGGTGCGTAAATTAAGAAAAGGGGCTGCCCAATGCGTGTGCTGCTGATTGAAGATGAGCCAACAACTGCAAAGGCAATTGAGCTGATGCTGACGACTGAAGGCTTTAACGTATACACAACGGATTTGGGCGAAGAAGGCCTCGATCTGGGTAAGCTCTATGATTACGATATCATTTGCCTGGACCTCAACCTGCCGGACATGCATGGTTATGACGTTCTGAAAAAACTGCGTGTTGCCAAGGTGCAGACACCAGTACTTATTCTTTCCGGTATCAGCGAAATGGACAGCAAAGTGCGGTCCTTTGGCTTTGGTGCCGATGATTATGTGACCAAGCCTTTCCACCGCGAAGAGCTCGTTGCCCGCATTCACGCTGTTGTGCGCCGTTCCAAAGGCCACTCGCAGTCGGTTATCCGAACCGGCAAGCTTGCCGTGAACCTTGATGCCAAGACAGTTGAAGTCGATGGCAACCGCGTTCATCTGACCGGCAAAGAATATGCGATGCTTGAGCTGCTCTCCCTGCGCAAGGGTACGACGCTCACCAAGGAAATGTTCCTGAACCATCTTTATGGCGGCATGGACGAGCCGGAACTCAAGATTATCGACGTGTTTATTTGTAAGTTGCGTAAAAAGCTGGCTCTCGCTTGCGGTGGCGAAAACTACATCGAAACTGTATGGGGCCGCGGCTATGTCCTTCGCGACATGGAAGAAGAAGTCGGACCGGAAGTTCAGGTCGCTTAAGACTTTTCAGCTCACTACCCAAAAAACCAGCGGCGGGACCCTCAAAGGTTCCGCCGTTTTTTTGCCTGATTATTGCGAGGCCGCTGTGTCGAGATACCAGCGTTGATTGCCTTCCAACGCCAGAGCGGTAAGCTTTTCGCTATAATAGGCCCCGGTATCAATGCCGATCCGATTACCTTTTTCGACAACGTCATCATTGATCGTGTGGCCGTAGACAATGACTTTCTCGTGCGGTTCCTTCACGGACAGGAATTCTTCCCTGATCCACCGCAAGTCCTTTATTTTTTGCTCATCAAGCGATACACCGGGGCGAATTCCGGCATGTACAAACGCATAGTCGCCGATCACAATCTGGTTTTCGAAGGCTTTGATGAAATCAATATGATGCTCGGGGATCAGGCCAGGCAAGCGCTGTGCCAGAGCAGCATTGTCGAGATCCATATATTCCCGGATGCTGATCTCATAGCTGAGGATGGTTTCCTTGCCGCCGATACGGTTGAAAAAGCGGGTTGCCTTTTCGTCTCCCGTTGCAGCTTTCAAATAAACTTCCTCATGATTGCCCATCAGGAACCGGACGTCTCCTAACTCGCGTTTGAGCTGCATCGCGGTTTCAATGACACCGGCGCTGTCAGGGCCGCGGTCTACCAGATCGCCAAGGAAGATAATCTCGCTATTGACATCTCCGCGTTTCGCATCGTCATCGATAATCTTTTCGATCAGCTGCTGCAGCAAATCGTTGCGACCATGAATATCGCCAATAGCATAGACCCGCCGACCTTCCGGCACGCAGGCGGTATCCAAAGGACAGACTTTCGATTTTTTGTTAAACAGGCGCTTCAACATCGTGCCGACGAACTTTATTCCATTCCATCAAAATTCAAGAGGCAGACGCTATTTCAGCGCCCGCCTCTTTGTCCATATAGCATTTTTACCTGAACAGGTAATGTAGAGAATTGGCTTTGGTCTAGCTTTCTACCGTAAAGCTGAGGCCGGCATTGGCTTCCAGACGCTTGATCAGCTTTTTGCCCATCAATGCACCGGGTGTCCAAATACCGCCGCCATGTTTATTGCCGTCCTGCGCAATACAAAGCGCCGCCTCTGCAATCATCTTGGAAGTTGAACCATAACCGGGGTCTTTGTCGCCTTTGACGCAAAGGCTTGCAGTCTCACCATCCGCGGTTTCACCCAGGAAAATGACGTCATAATAGCCATTTTCCCGCTCTTCCTTGGTCGGCCCTTCACCGGGCTTTGGTGCATCATCACCGCTTAGCGGATTGGCTTTGGCCAGCATCTCTGCCGCCTGTTTACCCATCTCGCCGGGGCTTGTGACGACCATCTCATCATATTTGAAATCTTTGCTATAGGGGAAATCCAAAAGGAAGTTGGTACGATGCACATTCTTGGTGTTGATCGGTGCCATGATAAACGGTGCAACCCAGCTATCTAGCGTTTTATCAACTTTCGGGATCATCATATTAGGCTGATCCGGTCCTTCAAAGCCAGGGGTTAGACCAAAGCTGCTGGCCAGAATTTTGACCAGGCCCGGGTTTTTGGCAATAGCCTTCATCGTCTCTTTCAGACTAGCCGCAGTTCCGCCAGAGAATGTGCCTTCCATGGCGCGGACACGACCTTTGACGCGGATCGCCGGTTTGCCAAAGCGCTTGTCCATCTCTTTTTGCAGCGCCAACACGCCCAAGTCGAAGGGTATGGAGTCAAAACCGCAGGAAAAACAGATTTGTGCACCTGATTTTTCAGCCGCTTCCTGATGCTCGTCGATCTTCTCGCGCATCCAGCCGGGTTCGCCGCAAAGGTCGACATAATGAGTACCATGCTGAACACAGGCAGCGACCAGTCCGTCGCCATAAAGTTGATAAGGACCCACCGTTGTCAGGATGACACTGGCTCGGCTCGCCATCATATCGATGGAGGACGCATCATCGGAATCCGCCACAACCAATGGTGTTTCCTTGGGAGCACCAATCAGGTCCCGGACTTCTTCCAGCTTTTCCATCGAACGCCCGGCCATGGCCCATTTCGGTGCGTCGTCGCCGCCAGAATTGGCGACGCCATATTGTTTGGCCATATATTCGGCAACCAGACGACCTGTATAGCCCGTTGATCCATATATTATGACATCAAATTCCCGTGCATCGGACATCGCAGCCCTCCTTATTATCAGTTTTGTTTCGAAACGATCTTATGACTTAGAGCTTTGGCAGAGTCACGCCTCTTTGCCCCATATATTTGCCAGCGCGCTCAGCGTAGCTGGTTTCGCACGGTTCGTTGCCTTTCAGGAATAGAAACTGGCATGCGCCTTCATTAGCATAGATTTTGGCGGGCAGCGGGGTAGTGTTGGAAAATTCCAGCGTAACATGGCCTTCCCAGCCTGGTTCCAACGGCGTGACGTTCACTATGATACCGCAGCGGGCATAAGTAGACTTCCCAAGGCAGATCACCAAAACATCGCGCGGGATGCGGAAATACTCGACCGTGCGGGCGAGTGCAAAGCTGTTGGGCGGAATGATGCAACAATCGGTTTTCCGGTCGACCAGACTATCGGCATCAAACTTCTTTGGATCAACGACAGCGCTGTTCACGTTAGTGAAAATCTTGAATTCATCGGCCACGCGGGCGTCATAGCCGTAAGAAGACAAGCCATAGCTGATACAGCCATCACGCTTCTGGCCCTCGACGAAGGGTTCGATCATTGCGCTATTCTCGGCTTCCTGGCGAATCCATCTGTCGGATAATATGCTCATATTTCTCTTTCTCCGGGAATTGGGCTCAAGACGTTTCTCGCTTCATGCCAGCAAGCTTAGGGCCGCACAACATTCCAGTTAACCGGACCATCGATACCGCTGATCCGCCGCATATTGGATGCGCGCCACATGACCCATGGCTTAGTTGCATAATCGGGCGGAAAGAAGTTGCCTTCCAGCCAGAATGTGCGGCTGATGCCGCTGCTGATGCCGTAATCTTCCTCAAACTCTTTCGAAACGATGATGACAGCGGGTTTGCCGCTATGCCCTTCAATCTGGTTGAGAAAAGTATTGAGCTCACTCAACACCAAAGCACGTCCCGGCCTATCCTTACAGCCATTGTCATAGGCGAGCCGCACAGCAGGCGGCAGGATGTTTTCTTCCCGAGGAACAGTGGTCACAAACATGGTCGCCTGATCAGTGGCCAGACGGCACAAACTATATTCATGGACAGCGCCATAGCGGATGCCTGCATCGCGTGCGCCCTTGAGATTAGCGGCGAAATTGGCGTCCCGTTCTTCCGCTCCATTGGTTGCCAGAATATAGGCGAAATCGACGCCTGTGGCACCGGCGACATGCCAGGTAATCTGACCATGACTGGCATCTACTGAAACACCCTGAACCGGATACTGGTCTCTTGGCGGTGCCCAGCCGACCGCTATATTGCGCAGGACAAAGGCAATGATCAGCAGGACAATGATGATCAGGCCGAACCGCAGCACGGTATTTTTTCTATTTTGTGTGGACACCCTATTTCCCTGACGCGTTACGCAACTGGACGATTGAACAACTGCACCAACGGGCAGAGAATCGACTAATTCTTGATATGCAATACACAGATCAAAGTGAAGAGGCGACGGGCGGTTTTAAAATCAACTTCGATTTTACCATCAAGCCGTTCGGTAAGCAGTTCGGCACCGTGATCATGCACGCCGCGCCGCGCCATATCAATCGTCTCGATCTCTTGGGCAGTGGCCTTGCGAATAGCTTGATAATAGCTGTCGCAAATTGCGAAATAATCGCGGATCGGCCGGCGAAACCTGCCTAATGCGAGGATCAGGGTTTCAAGCGGCTCGCCATCTTCACGCGCAATGGAGATAACCAATCGGCCTTCCTGCACACTGAGGTGCAGTTTATAGGGACCGACATAGCCATCATCATGTTCGCGCAAAGGCTTAAAGTGGTTTTCTTCGATCAGATCGAAGATCGCAATACGCCTTTCCTGCTCGATATCGGCATTGCGCCACAAGATGGTGGCTTCGTCAAGTTCAACATTTATGATGCGCGGATCAGACATTCAGGCTCTGTTGCCGCAGCACTGGGGCTAGGACAAGTTTTTTTGCAGTGCGGTAGAAAATCAGAAGGCATTTATCCACAAGACTGTCCCCGCCTGATTTAAAAATTTACCGGGAACGGACTTGCCCTTAACCGCCTGAGCGTGGATGATAAGACTATGGCCGAGCTAGTTCGTTTTGATGCAGTAGAAGAAGAATCCCAGCGCCTGCCGCGCAATGTCGAGGCAGAGGCAACGTTTCTGGGTGCGTTGTTGATTGACAACCGCGTGGCCGAAGACGTTCAAATTAAATTGCGGCCAGAGCATTTTTATGAACCGCTGCATGGTCGAATATACGAACAGGCACTGAAACTTCTCGATCGTAACATGGTCGTTACGCCGGTCACGCTAAAACCTTATTTTGAGGCCGATGAGGCGATGAAAGTGTTGGGCGGCCCATCCTATCTTGCCAAGTTGACTGGCGACGGGGCAGGCTTGATTGGTGCGCGCGATTTTGCCGATCAGATATATGATCTGGCTCTGCTGCGTGAATTGGTCAATGTCGGTCGAACCTTGGTCGACAATGCACTGGACACCAGCGAGACGGTTGACCCCAAAACCCAGATTGAGGAAGCGGAATCGTCTCTCTACCGCGTTTCCGAGGGCGAAGCGCAGGAAGGTGGTGTCAAATCCTTCCTCGCTGCCTCCACTGAGGCACTAAATAACGTGGAACGCGCGTTTAATAGTGGCGGCAAGGTTTCGGGTATCACTACTGGTTTGACCGATCTCAATGCAAAAATGGGTGGTTTGCACAAATCGGATTTGCTGATTTTGGCGGGGCGCCCCGGTATGGGCAAAACCTCGCTTGCTACCAATATCGCGTTTAATGCCGCTAATCGCTATCGCCGCGATGTTCAGGACGGAATTGAACCTGAAGATTCGCTAGGCGCCAAGACCGCTTTTTTCAGTCTGGAAATGTCGGCAGATCAGCTGGCAACCAGGATCCTCTCCGAACAGGCTGAAATCAGTTCAGAAAAACTGCGTATGGGCAGTATCAGTCGAGACGAGATGCATCGGCTAGCTCTGGCGTCTCGGGAATTGCAGGATTTGCCGCTCTATATCGATGATACGCCCGGATTGACGATTGCAGCCCTGCGAACGCGCGCGCGGCGTCTGCAGCGGCGCAGTGGCATCAACCTGATTGTGGTCGATTATTTGCAACTGTTGCAAGGGTCCGGCCGTGCCAATGATAATCGCGTCAACGAAATTTCGGAGATTAGCCGAGGTCTGAAAACTCTCGCCAAGGAACTGAATTGTCCAGTGGTCGCGCTCTCCCAACTTTCGCGTCAGGTGGAAAGCCGCGAAGACAAGCGCCCTCAGCTATCCGATTTGCGTGAATCCGGTTCGATCGAGCAGGACGCCGATATTGTGATGTTCATCTATCGCGATGAATATTATCATCTTGCCGTAAAACCGGATGACCCGGATGAGAATTCAACCGAGGAGCAGAAAGCGAAATATCTCGCTTGGGAAACCGATCATCAAAGCAAGGTGGGCAAAGCGACCGTTATTGTTGCCAAAAATCGCCAAGGCTCGACTGGCAACATTCAGCTGAGTTTCCTCAGCGAGTTTACCAAATTTGGTGACCTGGCCTATGGCGATGCGCCGGATGATTATTGACCGGCGAGCAGCGTGGCAGACCAAAAAGGATGAGCAAACTTTTCTAGAGCTTCACGGCGGCGTTTCCCCCATCCGCCCAAAGCGCGGATCCAGCTACGAAGCTTGCCATATCACTGGCCAAAAATAGGGCGGCCCTTGCTATTTCTTCCGGTTCTGCGATCCGCTTCATGGCATGCAAGCCAGCCGCCCACTCCCGTTGGGCAGAGTCTCCAGCCATGGCCGTCGCTGTTCCGCCAGGTAATAAAGCGTTGGCGCGGATTTTTTGCGCCGCGTAATCAGCAGTGATGCCCCGTACGAGTCCCATTAGTCCGGCCTTTGCTGTTGCATATGCGGACATTCCGGGAAGACCCACGCTATTCCCGACAAAGCTGCTTGTGAAGATGATGGAACCACCTCCTCGTTTCAGCATCGCGGGAATTTGCGCCCGCGCTCCGAGATATGCTGCATTCAGGTTGATTTCGATAACGTCTTTCCATTCAGACATCGAGATTTCCGCAAGTGGCTTCGTGGTGCCAACCATACCGGCATTATTGAAGCCAATGTCCAAACCGCCATAAACTTTATGAGCGGTGGCTATAAGCGCATTTTGTGTATCTTCTAAGGATGCATCTCCGTGTACTGCGACGGCCTTTCCATGATTTGAAACTATCTCTGCAACCAATTGCTCGAGCGGTTCCGAGCGACGAGCATTAACCACCAGCCTTGCTCCAGCATCTGCGAATATATGTGCGGCGGCCCGGCCTATACCGGAGCTGGCACCAGTAATTATTGCAATTTTTCCCGATAGCATCTGATTTGATCCTCTAACTCGCTGTTGTGATAACCGGTTAGGCGGACACTTGTCTGAGGGCTTCCCGTAACTTGCGATCAAATCAAATTTTTGTTTGTGCGATCGGCTTGTTTCTCACTCCGCAGGCCGAGCTATTCGCTTGCCTTTTGTTCGGCTCGTCAGGTGGAATTTTTGGCATCGATCGCAACGATAAGGTCTGAGCGGAAAGTCGGCACGCTCGGCGGCAACCAATGCATCGTCTTCGGACTGGTAACGTTTTTTCTTGGCGCAGATACTCAGCCTTGTGCGCATCTATCGCTTTCCGGCATGGCAATTTTCCGGTGGACTAGAAAATCGGATCGTTCGCGCCACTTTCATCGTCATCCTTGACCGGTAATGGCGTGAGATCCTCATGGATACCGCATTCGGTTTTGTCCCAACCCCGCCAGCGGCCTGCACGTGGGTCTTCTCCAGGCTTGACTTTGGAAGTGCACGGAGCGCAGCCGACCGAGAGATAGCCTTGCGCTTCCAGCGGATGGCGGGGCAGGTTGTGTTCTTTGAAATAGGCTTCGAGATCATCCTTGACCCAGTCACCCAGCGGATTGATTTTCAACCGGCCGTCCTCGACTTCAAAGCGGGGGAGATTCTGCCGGGTGACAGATTGAAACGCCTTGCGACCGGAAATCCAGCTGTTGAGACCGGATTTGGCGCGCGCCAAAGGCTCGACCTTGCGGATTTCGCAGCAACCATCGGGGTCAAAGGACCAGCGCAGTTCATTCTCGTCCTTGGCGGCGAGAACGACTGGATCCGGCTTTACCACTTTTGGATTTTCAATGCCCAGTGTCTCAATCAACGTCTCGCGATATTCCAGCGTTTCGGGAAACATTCTTAGCGTATCGACAAAGGTCACCGGAATAGAGGGATCTGCCTGTGCAACCAGATGCAGCAGGACCGCACTTTCGGTACCGAAAGAAGAAACAACTGCCACTTCGCCGAGATTGCCCTCCTCGAACAGGGCCTTCAGCATGGTCGAGGCATGTACACCTTCAAAACGTACATTCAGGGCATCGGCATCTGCCTGCGTAAAATCAGGACGTGCGTCGATTACATCTATTTTGCGAGCTGGCTCACCCATGACGGCGTTTCCAGATGGGCGTACGGCTGTCTGTTGTGCCCTGATATACCTCTTCATAGAGTTCCAGTGCCTTGTCCATGACCCTGGCATCAATGGGAGCATCCGGTGCGAAGGCATCAAAACCGCAACGCCGCATGTAGGCGATCTGATCGACCAGCACGTCACCACTGGCCCGCAATTCGCCCTTGTAGCCTGCTTCACGCAATATCTGAGCAGCAGAGTAGCCGCGACCGTCGCCAAAGACGGGGAAGTCGACTTCGATCAATGCCAAGCGATCCAATAGCGGAAGCAGCAGCCGGGCGTCTTCGCCTGCCTCTATCCGAACGGCGGTGGCGTTTGACTGATCCAGAAATGCATCCAGCGAAACCGCTGGTTCTTCATGCACGTCGTCGTCGCGAAAACGGATTGCCTCAACCATAGATAGCCTCCTTGAAAGCAGCCATGCCGACACGGCGATAGGTGTCGATAAATCGCTCATCCTCTTGCCGTTCTTTCAGATACAGGTCGGTTACGGTTTCAATGGCGTCGATCACGCCGTCTTCATCAAAGCCTGGGCCGGTGATTTTGGCGAGGCTAGTGTCCTCGGCAGCAGAGCCGCCCAACAGCAACTGATAATTTTCCGTGCCTTTCCGGTCGACACCCAATATACCGATATGACCGGCATGGTGATGTCCGCAGGCATTGATGCAGCCGGAGATTTTCAGCTTCAACTCCCCCAGTTCGCGTTGACGACCAAGATCGGCAAAGCGCTCGCTGATCTTCTGCGCCAATGGAATGGAGCGTGCATTGGCAAGGCTGCAATAATCCAGACCGGGGCAGGCGATGCTGTCGGTGATCAGGTGGAGGTTGGCAGGTGCCAAATCAGCTTCATCCAGTTTCTGCCACAGAGCATATAGATCGCTCTTCTTGACATGCGGCAGAACGATGTTCTGACTATGGGTGACGCGCATTTCATCAAAACTATATTGCTCCGCCAGATCGGCCATCAGATCAATCTGCGCCGATGAAGCATCGCCGGGGATGCCGCCTTTCGGCTTCAGGCTGATCGTCGCGATAGCATAGCCGGGTTGTTTGTGCGCAACCGTATTTTGATCGACCCAAAGTTTGAAATCGGGATCCGAAAGATCGAGATCATCGCTAGCGCCGGTATCGAAGGCCGGATCAGCAAAATATTGCGTAATCCGCGCCAGTTCTTCTACTGGCGGGTTCAGGCCCAATGTCTTCATGTGAGCGAATTCTTCTTCAACCTGGCGGGTATATTCTTCCTTGCCCAGTTCGTGGACGAGGATTTTAATGCGCGCCTTGTACTTGTTATCGCGCCGACCGTAACGGTTATAGACCCGCAGGCAGGCTTCGGCATAGCTGATCAGTTCATCCGCTGGCACAAAGTCGCGGATTTCAGGAGCGATCATTGGTGTTCGGCCCATGCCGCCGCCGACATAGAATTTCGCGCCCAGCTCGCCGTCTTTGTGAACGAGCTGGATACCGATATCGTGAAGGCGCATCGCCGCGCGATCGTCGTCGCTTGCAATAACGGCAATCTTGAATTTGCGAGGGAGGTAAGAGAATTCCGGGTGGAAGCTCGACCATTGACGCAGGATTTCTGCCCAAGGGCGTGGATCGGCAATTTCGTCGGCCGCTGCGCCAGCATATTGGTCAGAGGAGATATTGCGGATGCAGTTGCCGCTGGTCTGGATCGCGTGCATCTCGACAGAAGCAAGGTCGGCCAGAATGTCGGGTGCATCTTCCAGCTTGATCCAGTTATATTGAATATTCTGACGGGTGGTAAAATGCCCGTAATCACGGTCATATTTGCGGGCGATGTGGCCCAGCATCCGCATCTGTTTGCTGTTCAGCGTGCCATAGGGAATGGCCACGCGCAGCATATAGGCGTGCAGCTGCAGATAGAGCCCGTTCATCAAACGTAGGGGTTTGAACTGGTCTTCCGTCAATTCACCGGCAAGGCGCCGTTCGACCTGATCGCGGAATTCCGCAACCCGTGTATCGACCATTTGCTGGTCATATTTGTCATATTGATACATGCTTAAATCACCCAGTTTCCAGCCTCAGGGTCGGCTGGCTTTAGTGTTAAATCCGGTCTTACGGTTGGTCCTAGTGCGCGCACCCGGTCTTTAATATGAGCGGGACGAGGGCCGTCTTCGGTCATCTCCGCTTCAATCGCATAGGGAACATTGACCCGGCGGGCCGCTTCCTCCTCATGCAGGATAGCTTCGAAATTCTCGCCGACATCAACGGCATCTTCGACATGGCGCGACCAGTCGCTGCCGGTCCACCAGGTGACGTCTCCTGTTTTCAGGTCATTTCCCGTCAGTATTTTCAAAATTCAACTCCCGCCATTTGCGCATATTCAAGAAATTTATCCGTTGCATCGCCGTAGCGTGCGACTTCGCCAACCACCAACAGGGCAGGGCTCTTCACTTGTTCCCGTTGAACAAGATCACCAAGATCAGTCAGTAATGTCTGAAGCGCCCTGAAATTGTCCCGCGTTCCGTTTTCCAACACGGCAACCGGCAGGTCGGGCGCGGCGCCGTCTGCGATCAGTTTTTCAACAATCGCTTCGGCATTGGCAACGCCCATATAGATAACCAGCGTGCGTCCTTTGCCGGCCAATCCTGACCAGTTTTGATCCGATAAGCCTTTGCACTGGCCAGCGACAAACGAGACAGCGCTGGATGCATCACGATGGGTGAGGGGCATTTTTGCCTGTGCGGCACAGCCGAGAGCCGCGCTAATGCCAGGAACAACTTCTACTCTTACACCGGCTTTGACGCAGTCGCTGGCCTCTTCACCACCGCGACCAAAGATAAACGGATCTCCACCTTTCAGCCGAACGACCTTGTGACCCTTTTTCGCTTCGGCAATAAGCAACGCGTTGATTTGATCTTGTGCCATGCTGTGGCGGGACCGCTGCTTGGCAACGGATACCCGTTGGGTTGTCGCTGGCGCCATATCAAGTATGTCGGCGCTCACCAGACCATCATGAACGATGATATCAGCTTCGGACAACAGACGCGCAGCGCGCAGGGTCAGCAGCTCCGGATCACCGGGGCCGGCGCCAACGAGATAGACTGTGCCATCGACAGACTGGGCTTGCGGCATAGAAGGTTCTTTGGTTTCCATGAAACCGATATGCTCGGATAAGCGGCGATTTTCAAAGCAGAAGTTTTTTTAGCGACCTAAGATATACTATTGGCCAGAGACTTCAGCTGTGCTTTCGGTTTCTGTCCGGTCTTCGTCTTTCAATCCGATGCCAATGGATGCCCGCGTTTGCTCGGCTTCCATCGAAACTACCGGATAAGCGCAATAGTCGGCTGCATAATAAGCACTTGGCCGGTGATTGCCGGAAAGGCCGATGCCGCCAAACGGGGCTTCGGAGGACGCTCCAACCGTCATCTTGTTCCAGTTTACAATTCCGGCGCGGCTATTGGACCAGAATTGATCATATTGCGTCGCTGTTCCGCCGACAAGGGCGGCGGACAGGCCGTATCGCGTATTATTCGCTTCTGCGATTGCCTCCTCAAAGTCCGCGACGCGAATGACCTGTAATATCGGGCCGAACAGCTCGATATCCAGGCGTTCTTCCATCGCCGTAACATCTATGATTCCGGGGGTCAGAAACGGGCGATCATCCAATGGTCGTGCCATATGCTTGATTGGGCTGCCGCCATGGCTCATCAGCGTCAGGAAACTTTCGGTCAGACCATCAGCAACATCATTGTCTATTACTGGACCCATAAATGGCGCCGGCTTACTGAAAGGTTCGTCAATGATCAGCCTGTCTGCAATTCGTTTAACTTCTTTAACCACGCGGTCATAGAGTTCGTCTTTGACAATCATCCGGCTTGCCGCGGAGCAACGCTGCCCGGCGGACAGGAAAGCGGATTGCACAACCAATACCGCTGCACTGTGAATATCATCCGTGTCCCAGACAATGATCGGATTATTGCCACCCATTTCGAGCGCCAATATCTTGTTGGGTCGATTGGCAAACTGCCGATTGAGAGCAACGCCGGTTTGGGCGGAACCGGTGAATAACAAACCATCAATATCATCGTTGGCGGTAAGCTGTTTGCCAACATCAGGCCCGCCTTGCACAATGTTGACGACGCCACTTGGTAGCCCCGCTTTCTTAAAAGCATCGAACAGGAACTGTCCCACCGCCGGTGTTTTTTCTGACGGTTTGAACACGACTGTGTTTCCGGCGATAAGGGCTGGAACAATATGCCCGTTCGGCAGGTGGGCAGGGAAGTTATAGGGGCCAAGTACAGCCAATACTCCATGCGGCTTGTGCCGTAGGGCCGCACGCATATTAGGCTGGCTGGACAGCTGGCGTTGCGGAGTGCGTTCTGCATAGGCCGTGACCGAGATATCAATCTTTTTGACGACCGATTCCACCTCCGTTCGTGATTCCCAAATAGGCTTACCGGTTTCGCGGGAAATCAGCTCAGCCAGTTCTTCTGCCTGTCCGCGAATGTGATTGGCATAGCGACGCACGGCCTCGATACGTTTGGTAACCGGAAGAGCTGCCCATGTCGGCCAAGCCGTCCTCGCATCCGCGACCGCCGCATCAGCATCGCCAGATTGCCCTTTCCACAAAATCGCGCCAGTGGCTGGTTCTATTGATGTAAATTCAGTCACAATCGTTCCGATACAATATTCAAGCAGGCAAGCGGAATGTCGCTTTGTTAGTTGCAATACCAACTAGCTGATACAGCTTAAAAATCCAGTAACTATAGATCTGTTTTTATTCGCTTCGTCTCATACGAACGGTTACTTCGCTTTACAGTCCCCGTAATGCCTTGCCCATATCTCGAATTGCCTCAACTTTTCTGGTTAATGGGTGCCAATCATCTTTTTGATCAATGGCATCCCAGATTGTTTCGACCTCTTCGATATGCATCGAGCAGGGAGTATCCGATTGCCAATATTGATGATCAGATGATCGTGTGCGCTTCCGTTTGATCATCTCTTCCCGAAAAGGCGCGAATTCGTTGGACTCATAACTTTCGTTTTCCGGGACAGAATCCTGACCCCAGTCGAAAAAGAACTGATCAATTGTTACGGTTTTTTGGGTTAAGGCCTGTTCTGCAGCCATGACCAGGGGTTTGTCATTGTCAAAGCCTTCACTTTCCACGCCGAGGCGCCAGCAGAAATGTTCGGTAAATGCCGTGCCATATGCTTTGGGGAAACCTTCCAGTGTCTCAACCAATGGATCGCTGTCGCAGACCAATCTCAGCGCACTTGCCAGTTGCGCAAGGTTCCAGTGCAGCGCCTCCGGTTGCCGGGCGAAGCAATAGAGCCCTTCATGATCGAAATAGGCGGCAGTAAAACCGGGCTCCCAATAGGGCGTGAACCGCCAGGGGCCATAGTCAAAGCTCTCACCGGTAATATTGATGTTGTCGGTGTTGAGTACGCCATGCACAAATCCGGACGTCATATAACTGGCGGCCAGCTGGGCGGCTTTGGTGGCGACATTTTGAAATAGCTCGACCGCCGGATGATTAGTTTTTGCACCATCGTAGAAATGGGTAAGGCAATAATCGACCAGCGCGTGCATCAGTCCTTCATTTTGCTCCACCGCGATGCGCTGCAATGTACCGAACCGAATATGACTGTGACTCAACCGGGTCATGACCGCAGATCGGGTTGGAGAGGGTTCGTCATCGCGATAAAGGTCTTCTCCGGTCTCTATCAGCGAGAAGGTTTTGGATGTGTCCACACCCAAAGCTTCCAGCATTTCGGTAGCGAGTATCTCGCGAACCCCGCCCTTCAGTGTTAGCTTGCCATCGCCGGAACGGCTCCATGGAGTGGTGCCGGATCCTTTGGTGGCGAGATCCATCAGACGATCTTCATGGTCACGCAACTGTGCGAGCAGAAACCCGCGTCCATCGCCTATCTCCGGATTGTAGTTGCGAAACTGATGGCCATGATAGCGCAGGGCCAAGGGCGGGTTGAGATTGTCGGGAAGGGGCTCGAAACGACCGAAATGAGCGATCCACTCGTCATCGCTCAGGTCGGAAAGGCCAACAGTCTGATCCCAGCGATCATTGCGGAAGCGCAGCTCGTGGCGCGGAAATTCGGCAGCCTGAACCGGATCGCCAATTTTTTCACCCAACTGGGTTATCTTTACATCTGGGCGATAGGGTGATTTTGCCGGTTCAGCTTGCGGTTTATATGCCATTGCTCAATAGTGGGGATGAACAGAGAGCGCGGCAAGTAAGAACCGGGGGACGCACGACATTTATGATCGATCAGGGCGGCTATGACGACAAATACTGGGAATCCGAAGATGGTTTGAAGCTGCATTATCGTGACTATCCCGGCGATGATACGCAAATACCGGTAATCTGTGTTCCCGGGCTGACACGCAATGTTCGGGACTTTGAGCATCTTGGCGATTGGCTTAGTGGAAAACGCCGGATCATCATGATCAATCTGCGCGGGCGGGGCGAGAGCGAATACGCCAAGGATAGCGCAAGCTATAATGCGAAAACCTATGTCGCCGATGTTGTCAGACTTATGGACGATATCGAACTGCCAACGGCAATATTTTTCGGCACGTCACTGGGCGGGATTGTCACTATGATCATGGCGTCCCGGCATCCGGAACGGGTAGCCGGTGCATTATTGAATGATATCGGTCCTGATGTTGATCAACGCGGATTGGACCGTATCGGTGAAAGTCTTGGACAAGGCCGCAGTTTCGAAACCTGGGCACATGCCGCGCGCGACAAGGCCGAGGAAAGTCGCGGTATTCATCCCGACTACAGCTTGAAGGACTGGATAGCCTTTTCAAAGAAACTCTATCGGATGAATAGCTCCGGCCGGATTAAGCTGGATTATGATATGAAGATATCGGAGCCATTTGAAGGCAAAGGCGGCGGCAATGAAGCGATCTGGCGTGCACTGGAGGCGCTCGAAAACGTGCCGACGCTCATCTTGCGAGGAGCGTTGTCCGATCTGTTTAGCGAGGCGACCGCCCAGAAAATGCTCGGTAAACTGAACAAAGCGGAGCTGGTCACGGTCCCGCGGGTAGGGCATGCGCCGACATTGGAGGAGCAGGCATCGCTTGACGCGATTGCCGCGTTGCTCCAACGGGTCGATTGATTTCTTCTGACGTTAAAGATAGCCGGCATAATCAATGAAACCCTCCAGAATTTTGCATTTGCACAGCACGTTCAATCTTGGCGGCAAAGAAGCGCGGGCGGTCAGGCTGATGAACCATTTTGGAGCGCAGGCGCAGCATACTATTCTTTCCGCTGAACCCGATAATCTGTCCGCGCGCGATGTGATTGATAGCAAAATCAAGGTCAGCTTTCCAACGGATGCGCCACTATTGTCGGGCAAACCATCATTGAAGCGCTATCGTGAACTGGTTGACTATTATCGGCAATTTGATCTGATTCTGTCTTATAACTGGGGATCAATGGACGGCGTTATGGCGCGGACTCTCTTCGCCCGGGTCGAAGGATTGCCTCCGCTGATCCACCATGAAGATGGCTTCAACGAAGATGAGCGAAAAAAGCTAAACTGGAAGCGTAACTTGTTTCGGAAATTTGCACTGGGTGGGAGCCAGGCGCTGGTGGTGCCATCTGAGCGACTTCAGAATATCGCGCAAACAGTTTGGAAACAGCCCGAAGACAAAGTGCACCGTATTCCCAACGGTATTGATGTGAAGCGTTTCGATAAAAAACCGCAACGCGGTGCGCTTCCAGGATTCAAAAAGGCAAAAGACGAAGTCGTCGTTGGGACGCTGGCGGGACTTCGGGCGGTCAAAAACTTGCCGCGGCTGGTGCGAGCCTGCGCCGAAGCGGGAGACAATGTCCGGCTTGTGATTGTTGGTGAGGGGCCTGAAAAAGAAGCCATTCTGGCAGAGGCGCAGCAGTGCGGAATGGCCGATCGTCTGTTAATGCCCGGATTTCAGGCGGATCCCGCACGCTATATCGGACTATTCGACATTTTTGCGTTGTCCTCTGACAGTGAGCAATTTCCTATATCTCTGATCGAAGCGATGGCCGCTGGCCTGCCCGTTGCGGCTACAGATGTTGGAGATGTGAAATCTATGGTATGTCAGGCCAATCAGGGCTTTATAAAGCCGGTCGAAGACGAAGCTCAGTTCGCTGAAGCCTTGACGACATTGGTTCAGCACGAGCAGTTGCGGCAGGATATTGGCGCGCAAAACCGGATGAAGGCTCAGGCGGAGTACAATGAAAGCAAGATGTTGGCACGTTATGCGCTGCTATATGGTCATGCGCTCGGGCGACCAAAATTTGCTTAGGATTTTATAATGAAAAATAGTTTTGGGTATTCGCTGATTTTTTCGCACAATTTGACATGCGCCGTCTATAAGACGCGCTTGGGGTATATAGGAGAGTATATTGTTTAAAGGGGTCAAACCTATCCAGTATAATGGCCGTGAAGTTTGGCCATTGATTGAGGGCGGAAAAGGGGTTGCCGCGACCAATCATGCCAGTTCCGGGGCCTGGGCAGCTGCTGGCGGTATCGGTACTGTTTCGGCCGTTAATGCGGACAGCTATGATGCGGACGGTAATGTCATCCCGCAAACCTACCATGGCAAAACCCGCGGTGCGCGGCATGAAGAGCTTGTCAAATATGCGATTGATGGCGCGGTTGCGCAAGTGACGAAGGCCTTTGAGATATCCAATGGCAAAGGCGCGATCAATATCAACGTTCTGTGGGAAATGGGCGGTGCGCAACAAGTGCTGCATGGCGTTTTGGAGCAGACCAAAGGCATGGTAGCTGGCGTGACTTGCGGTGCTGGCATGCCTTACAAGCTTTCGGAAATTGCCCAACAATATGGCGTCAATTATCTCCCGATTATAAGCTCCGCTCGTGCATTTCGTGCCTTGTGGAAGCGCGCCTATCATAAAGTGTCCGATCTTATGGCTGCAGTTGTCTATGAAGATCCGTGGTTGGCTGGTGGGCACAATGGTCTCAGCAATGCTGAAGACCCTCGTAAACCGGAAGATCCCTATCCGCGGGTCAAGGCGCTACGTGAGACCATGCGCGGTGAAGGAATTGCAGATAGCGTTCCGATCATCATGGCAGGCGGTGTTTGGGCTCTAAAGGACTGGGACAACTGGATCGATAATGATGAGCTGGGGCAGATCGCTTTCCAATTCGGCACCCGTCCTCTTCTCACAAAAGAAAGTCCGATCCCTGACAGCTGGAAGAATGAGTTGATCAAAATCAAGGAAGGCGATGTCTTGCTGCACAAATTTTCGCCCACCGGTTTCTATTCATCGGCGGTGCGAAATGAGTTTCTTCGCAGTCTGGAAGCACGGTCCGAACGTCAGATTCCCTATTCGACCGAGAAAGCAGGCGAACATACCCATCAACTGGATGTCGGTGTGAAGGGCAAGAACTTCTGGGTCACGCGCAATGACCTGCTCCGTGCCCGGGAATGGGATGGATTGGGATTCACCATGGCGCTGAAGACGCCGGACAACACGATCGTCTTCACCACGCCTGAGGAAGCCAAAATGATCCGGAAGGATCAGGCCGATTGTATGGGTTGTTTGTCCCATTGCGGTTTTTCTTCCTGGAAAGACCATGATAATTTTAGCACCGGGCGACTCGCGGACCCGCGAAGTTTTTGTATTCAAAAGTCACTGCAGGAGATTGTTCATGGATCCCCGGTGGAGGAGCATTTAATGTTCGCCGGGCACGGAGCTTATAATTTCGGCAAAGATCCTTTCTATTCCAATGGCTTTGTTCCAACGGTTAAACAACTGGTCGATCGCATCCTGACCGGGGAATAGTCATGCTTTAGCGCCGTTAACCTTTTGATACCTTTTTCCATTTACCTGTGGATACAGGTGGGTGGAAATTGGCAGGAGGGTAGACGTGGCGTTAAAGTCGACAAGATACCGTAGAGTGGAGCCGGCAGCATTAAACCGGCGTGCTGTGCCCCGTCATGAGGTGACTGTTTCCAGTGCATCGCTGAAACGCAGCGGGAATAAGTCCATCGTCGCTACGCTGCTGGATATCTCAATATACGGATGCCGATTTGAAGCCGACGCCGTATTTCAGGAAGGCGAGAAAGTAACGGTCACCGTCGACAAGCATGTACCCGTCAAAGCCACTTTGGTTTGGCAGAAAACAAAGCAGGCCGGGTGCCGCTTTGCTGATGCTTTGGATACAGAAATTCTGCGGACCCTGACACTGACGTCTTAAACCGCGATGCAGCTTTCTCGTTTCAAAGTTCACACAGGTCACGCTGCATTTTGAGCTATTTGGAACGCTATATGTACCAGCAGGTCGGCCGTGTAACAATCAGAAACAATTGATTTGAACTGTCCAAGTGCTCGAACTGCATATATCATCGCGGACGATATTAGGAAAGCGCTCGACTTATGGAAATTCGACCAGATGATCTGACAGGGCAGGCGGTTCAGGATCTGCTGGCCATCCATCTGTCCGACATGCACAAAAATTCTCCCGCAGGCAGCGTCTATGCGCTTGACCTTTCCGGCCTGAAGGCATCTGATGTCACCGTGTGGACCGCATGGGAGCGGGATGTTCTCTTGGGCGTTGGCGCGCTGAAACAACTGTCTGGCACAGCTGGTGAAATCAAATCTATGCGAACGGATCCGAAGCACGTTCGAAAAGGTGTGGGTTTGTCAATTCTCAACCACATAATTGCCGAAGCAAAACGGTGCGGATATAGAACGCTGAGCCTTGAAACGGGATCGGGGAAAGAGTTTGAGCCAGCTCTTCGCCTCTATCGCAAACGCGGTTTTGAGAATGGGCCCGCTTTTGGTGATTATATTGCGAGTCCATTTAATCAGTTTTTGCATATGACACTATAACAAGCGGGAGCGGTATCATGTTGGAACGGGCTTGTTGGATTGTTCTGGGCATTCTTATCCACTTGCCGCCATTTGCTGCCTTTTTTGCTCCGTCACTGATCACTCACCTATATGGCGTAGCGCCAAGTGATATGAATTTCGCATTGTTACAGCATCGCGCTGCTTTGTTCGGAGTGATAGTTGTCGCCTGTCTATGGGCCGCTTTTGATCCGGATGTACGCAAGTTGGCAGTCACTCTAACGGCGCTTTCGATGATCAGCTTTCTCGCCATCTATGGCATCTACGGCCAACCTGACACTTTGCGCGCGATTGCCATTGCCGACCTGATTGGCCTGCCATTTCTGGCTTATGTCGGCTGGAAGGCCTTTTCGGTCAATTAGCACAAGATGTTCGTTCCGTTGATCAGCGAAGCTGGTCACCAGTTTTCAGTTTTTGGCTTAGATCCTCAGTCCAAGTCCCAAGCCCGTTCACCGTGGCTGGCAATGTCCAAACCATCGCGTTCGTCATCTTCATTGACCCGCATTGGCAGGATGAAGCTGATACCATAGCCGAGGATCGCAGTAGCGACCGCAGACCAGATCGCGACTACACCGACACCGATAAGCTGGGCAACAAACTGGCTGCCAAAGGTCATGTCATCGCCATAGCCCGTGCCGCCAAGGCCTTCGCTGATGAAAAGAGCGAGCATCAGTGAGCCGAGCATACCGCCAACGCCGTGAACTGCGAAAACGTCGAGGCTGTCGTCGATCTTAAAGCCGTTTTTGACCAAGCCAACCGCAAAGAAGCAGACGAAACCTGCTACCGCACCAATTACTATGGACGCTCCCGGGCCGACGAAACCAGCCGCCGGAGTGATGGTGGCAAGGCCCGCAATCGCGCCGGTTGCGACACCAACAGCGGTTGATTTTCCGACCTTGATCCGCTCGATCAAAATCCAGACCAAGGCGGCCATGGAGGCCGCGACATGGGTATTGATTATCGCAGAAGATGCATCGTCTGTCGCAGTAAGGGCCGAACCACCGTTAAATCCGAACCAACCAACCCAGAGCAAGCCTGCACCCGCGACGGTCAACGCAGGGCTGTGTGGCAGCATCAGTGTTTTAGGCCAGCCAATCCGCTTGCCCATCATGATTGCGACCACGAGCGCTGACACGCCCGCCGTGGTGTGGACCACGATACCGCCAGCGAAGTCGAGCACGCCAAGACCAGAAAGCCAGCCGCCGCCCCAAACCCAATGGGTAACGGGTGCATATACTACCAGCAGCCAGAGCGAACAGAAAGCCACGACCCAGCCGAAGCGCGCACGATCAACCCAGGCACCAACCATAAGGGCAGGGGTAATCACCGCAAAAGTCATCTGGAACATGGCAAAGGCGGATTCCGGTATGGTAGTTCCTTCACGAACATTGCCAAGATTACCAAACATCCAATTGATGCCATTGCCTAAAATACCATTTGTAACTTGACCAAATGCCAGTGTGTAACCGGCGATAACCCACAAAACGGAGGTGATACCGGCCACGGCCATGCATTGTATAAGCACCGAGAGGAAGTTCTTGGACCTGACCAGCCCACCATAAAACAAGGCGAGACCAGGAAGCGTCATCAGCAACACAAGCGCGGTAGAGGTTAATATCCAGGCAGTATCACCACTATTAGCAACATCCGTGGCTGGATCGACGACTTCTTGTGCTGCTGCCGGAACGTTTGCCAGAACGGCCGCTAAGCCAGCAATGAGAATTTTACTCAGATATTTCATGAAGTCCCCCGAACACGGTATTTTATTACGCCAACCCGCTTCTGCGAATCATATTTTGAGATTTTCTAGTCGTGAACGGAGCAGGACTCAACCGCGAACTATGGTGGACGGCGGGTAGGAACTCAGGCCCAGCCTTCCAGTACCTGATCTGGCGGTCGGTGTCCGTCGGCCCATACGCGGATATTGGCAATGACTCGCTCGCCTGATGCTTCTCGTCCTTCAAAAGTAGCGCTACCCATATGGGGCAGCAGCACAACATTTTTTAGCGTCAGAAAGCGCTCGTCGACCGCGGGCTCTTGCGTATAAACATCCAGGCCTGCGCCGCTTATGTTCTCTTTCTGGAGTGCTTCGATCAACGCGTTTTCATCAATCAGTTCACCGCGAGCCGTGTTGATCAGATATGTCGATGGCTTCATCATGGCAATCCGCTCGGCGTTGATCAATTCATGTGTTTGGGGGGTGTGCGGGCAATGGATGGTGATAATGTCACAGATACGGATCAGTTCATCCAAATCATCGATATAGCTAGCGTTGAGTGACTCTTCGACCGCCGGCGGCAATTGACGCCGGTTGTGGTAGACGACCGACAGCCCGAAACCGGAAGCCCGGCGCGCAACCGCCTGGCCAATACGGCCCATGCCGATGATGCCGAGCTTTTTGCCGCCGATGCAATGGCCAAGCATGCCTGAAGGCTTCCAGCCCTTCCATTGTCCAGACCGCATGAGCTTTTCGCCCTCTGCCAAACGCCGCGGGACAGATAGGATAAGCGCCATGGTCATGTCGGCCGTATCTTCGGTAAATACCCCCGGAGTATTGGTAACAAGAATTTTGCGTGCACGTGCGGCTGCCAGATCAATATGGTCAACACCAGCGCCAAAGCTGGCGATCAGCTTGAGCCGTTCTGGTGCGCCGGCTATCATCTCGGCATCAATATGATCGGTGACCGTTGGGACCAGCACATCGCAGTCGGCCATGGCAGCGATGAGATCTTCACGGGTAAAGGCGCGGTCGGTCAAATTCGGGACGACATCAAACAGCTCGCCCATTCGGTCGTGGATCGCATCGGCTAGTTCACGTGTCACAATGACGCGCGGTTTTGCGGGGCGGAGTGTCTCAGTTTGGGATGTTTCAACCATAGGGCCATCGCTATGCCTGAATTTTACATGAGGTCAAGCAGGTGGCGCTTGATGATCGCTCGTCTTTCAGTTTATGGCCTATGCTGTGGGGGATTGTAAAAGTTAAAAGCATGCGTAACCTTGATTTGAAAATACTATTCGTTTTTGGTGCTCTGGCTTCGGTCTTAGTGATGTCCTCCCCGGCACTGGCACAACAGGAACCACCATATTGGGCATCTATCGATGAACCGGAGGCGCGGATGCGTACCGGGCCAAGCACGGAATATCCGACCATGTGGATATACAAGCGGGAACGCCTGCCGATTAAAATTCTGGCACGCTACAAGGCATGGCGAAAGGTGGAGGATCCTGACGGTGCACAGGGATGGATGCACGCGCGGCTATTGAGCGCCTCAAGGACTGCTATAGTGCTGGGCGAAAAAGGGCAGGCACAACCTTTGCGGAGTAATCCTGAACGAGATGCCAAGGTTATCTGGCGTGTTGAGACTGGTGTTGTAGGCAAGATCACGCAATGCGAGAGTGGATGGTGTCTGTTGGATGTTACCGGTCGGCGGGGCTACATCGATCAAGATGTTATCTGGGGTGATGAGCCTCTGAAGTAGAAACGGTGGCGGACAATTCGAAGGCCGTAATAAAAAGGGACGGAAAAACGATGTTCTCCGTCCCTCTAATATTTTTCTAAATTGGGATCTAGTCGGCTAGCTCTATGGCAACGGCCGTTGCTTCACCGCCGCCAATACACAACGCTGCAACGCCTTTCTTAAGGCCTTGTTTTTTGAGCGCTGCAACCAGCGTAACCATAATGCGTGCACCACTGGCACCAATCGGATGGCCCAGGGCCGTTGCGCCGCCGTTTATATTAAGCTTGTCGCGCGAGATGCCTATATCCTGCATCGCAAACATGGCTACGCAGGCGAACGCTTCATTAACCTCCCACAAATCAACATCACCGACATCCCAACCAGCTTTTTCCAGGACTTTCTGAATGGCAGAAACAGGAGCCGTGGTGAACTTTGCAGGTGCGTGTGCATGGGCTGCATGAGCAACAATACGCGCCACAGGCTTCAGACCCTTCGCATCGGCGACACTGGCGCGGGTTAGTACCATTGCAGCTGAACCGTCCGAGATCGAAGAAGCATTAGCGGCGGTGATTGTACCGTCTTTGGCAAATGCGGGACGCAATTGCGGAATCTTGTCTGGATTGCCTTTCAGAGGCTGCTCGTCCTTGTCTACCGTGACGTTGCCTTTGCGGGTCTTGATCTCAACGGCCACGACTTCGTCATCAAATGCATCGCCCTCCACCGCTGCCTTGGCGCGAGCCAGGGATTCAATTGCATATTCATCCTGCGCTTCACGGGTTAGCTGATATTCACCGGCTGTTTCCTCGGCAAAGCTGCCCATGGCCCGGCCTTTGTCATAGGCATCTTCAAGGCCGTCCAGGAACATATGGTCCATTGCTTGCGCATGTCCCAATCGGGCTCCGCCGCGCATTTTGGGAAGCAGATAGGGCGCATTGGTCATACTCTCCATCCCGCCGGTGACTATGATATCCACAGAACCGGCTGCTAGCGCCTCTGCTCCCATGATTGCGGTCTGCATGCCTGATCCACACATTTTGTTGACGGTGGTAGCTTCGACCGATTCCGGCAATCCGCCCAATATAGCTGCTTGGCGGGCAGGGGCCTGGCCTTGTCCTGCAGACAGCACGTTACCCATATAGATGCGTTCAACATCTGAACCGTCAATTCCCGCTCGTTCAACGGCAGCGCGAACAGATACAGCTCCCAAATCCGGCGCGCTTACGTCGCTCAAGGCACCTTGCATGCCGCCCATCGGTGTGCGGGCGTAGGACAGAATGACGACAGGATCAGATTGAGACATAGGGCTTCCCTTTCAGAGGAAATTTGGGCCGCGTAGGCGGCATTAAACAATTGCTGTTCACATAGGGCGCGTATTCCGCTTTTTCAATCGCAGCATTGAACATCTGTTGATGTCATGCCAATCGGCAGTCTCGTAATTTGCCGGAGCTTTCGTTGCCAGATTATCTCTATCCCATCCTAGGAGCTGTTCTCGGACTGGTCATCGGCAGCTTTCTGGCGACGATTGTCAGCCGCTGGCCGGAGGGAAAATCGGTTGTTTCGGGACGTTCCCGCTGTGACAGTTGCAATGAGCCTCTGGGCGCCCTGGATCTGGTTCCGGTACTCAGCTATTTAGCGAGATCAGGTAAATGCGCATATTGCGGCGCGGTGATAAAGTCCGACCATCTGTTGATCGAACTTGGCGCAGGTTTGATTGGAGGCTTGGCGCTATTTGTGGCACCGGGAATGGCCGGCCTGCTTGGTGCGATATTTGGATGGATTTTGCTGACGTTGGCAGCTCTTGATGCCCAACATCATTGGCTGCCCGACCGACTTACGCTGACGTTGGCCGTTGCTGGACTGGCATCGGCTTTCCTCGTCGCAGAACCGGGTATTGCTGATCGGCTGATCGGAGGATTGTCAGGGTTCTTTGCGCTTTTTCTGGTTGGCTGGAGTTATCATAAATTTCGCGGTCGTGAAGGCTTGGGAGGCGGTGATCCAAAGCTATTGGGTGCTATTGGCTGCTGGCTTGGATGGTCGGCATTGCCGCTGGTTATTCTGGGAGCAGCGCTGGCGGGATTGCTGGCTGCCCTGATGATGCGTGTGCGTGGCCAAGTAGTTGTGGCCGACAGCAAGTTACCTTTGGGCGGTTTTATGGCGATCACCGCCTTTCCATTGTGGATCATCCAGACAATGACCGGCGGCATTCTCCTTTAATAAGGAAACGGGCACACAGAGGGTTGCCAGCAAAATTATACTTCGCTAACAGGGCGTCGATTTCGCAAGTGCCTGTCTGCGGCAATGCAAATCGGCCCCTGTGGTGGAATTGGTAGACGCGCTCGACTCAAAATCGAGTTCCGCAAGGAGTGCCCGTTCGAGTCGGGCCAGGGGCACCATCACCTACAATTTTGACAGCTTTGTTGCTTTGCTGCAACGGTTTGGCTGACTTCGCCACAATAATCATACTTACTCCGCTGTAAACCTTCGGAAATGGTAGACTTGTCTTAGTATTTCTACCAGTAAGGTTGGCAGTTGGAGGACAACTTTTGTTTGAAAGAACCCCGCATAAATAGACGGGTCTCACGGAGTACATCATGAAAATAACCAAATTTTTGACCGCTACCGCAGTTGGTGGCCTAATCTCTGCCGTTCCTGCTTATGCGCAGGACGTTCAGGAAGAAGAAGCAATTGATGACAATGTCATCATCGTGACCGCGACCAAGCGTGAACAGACGCTGCAAGAGATCCCGATTTCGGTTTCTGTGACAACCGGTGAAACGCTTGAAGCCGCGCAAATTCGGGATGTACTCGACCTGCAAACGGTTGCTCCTTCACTGCGCGTCAGTCAGCTGCAGACCTCTTCTGCTTCAACTTTCATCATTCGCGGTTTCGGTAACGGCGATAATAACTTCGGTATTGAGCCATCGGTTGGCGTCTTCATTGACGGCGTGTTTCGCTCACGCTCGGCTGCGGCTCTGTCAGATCTTCCCAACGTCCAGCGTATCGAGGTGCTGAACGGCCCACAATCGACGCTTTTCGGTAAAAACGCGTCCGCCGGCGTTATCTCAGTGATTACGCGCGAACCGCAATTTGAATTTGGTGGCGCGGTTGAGGCCAGCTACGGTAATTTCAATTCGGTTGTCTTGAAGGCTGATGTAACCGGCCCTATCACTGAAAACATCGCATTCTCTGTCGACGGCAGCTACAACCGCCGTGATGGTTACGCCACCATCGTTAATCTTGATGAAGAGCAGAATGATCGCAACCGTTGGTCCGCACGTGGACAGCTGTTGATTGAGGCAACCCCAGATTTGCGTATTCGCGCAATTGCAGATTATTCTCGTATCGACGAGGTTTGCTGTCAGGTGAGTACGGTTGTTTCCGGGCCGGTTACTGCCGCGATCAATGCAGTGGGCGGACAGCTCAACACTGATTTCTTTAGCGATGAAGCGTTCCTGAACTTTGTGCCAACCAACGAAGTCGACAATTATGGCGGTTCGATACAGGTCGATTGGGATACCGGTCCGATCTCAGTTACGTCAATCACCTCTTATCGTGAACTGAAGAACTTCTTCCTGTCAGATATTGATTATACCAGCGCTTCCCTTGCGACGGAAACGCGTGATCAGGATGTAGAAACCTTCACCCAGGAAATCCGGATCACTTCTGATTTTGACGGTCCGATCAACTTCTTGCTTGGTGGTTACTATTTCGATGAATCCATCTCGCAAGACAGCGCGATTCAAAACGGAAGCGATATCCGTGACGTGTTCGAAATTCTCGCTGGCGGAAACCCCGCTGATGTGCTGGCTGGCCTGCCTTCAGTGTTTAATGGAGTTGAAGCTGCTCTTGGCTTGCCACAAGAGAGTATCTTTACCACGCCTTTGCTGACTTCTGAGCAGTTCAGCATGGACAACACATCGTGGTCGATCTTCGGTACCGTTGATTTCGAGCCACTTGACGGGCTCGTATTCACTGGCGGGTTCAACTATACAGACGATAAAAAGGACTTTGCGCTTGCGCAGCAGTCTTTCGATCCGCTCGGTCAGGTCAATCTGGTTGATGCATTCATTACGGGCGCAACCGCAGGTGCCGTCACGACACGTGACCAATTTCAGGCACTGCCGGCTGCAAACCAGGCAGCTCTGCTCGCAGTGGCAACCACGCCATGTACCGCTGCCACGCCGGCGCCAAACTGTAATCAGCTGATCGGTCTGGCTGGATTCCAGTTCCAGCCACCATTCTTGACCATTCCAAACGCGGTCGAAGATGGCCGGACCAGGGATGATAAGTTCACCTATTTGCTGCGCGCTTCATACGAGATTTCTCCGGAAGTGAACGTCTATGCGAGCTATGCAACCGGCTTTAAGGCGAGCTCGGTCAACCTCTCGCGTGATAGCCGCCCGTCAAATGACGACTTCGTCGCAGGACCGGGAGGTTCAACCTTCGCCGCTCCGTCATCGCCAATCCTCGATGCTGGTCTGGCATTGCCAAATCTGGTTTCTGGTTCGCGCTTTGCTGGCCCAGAAGAAGCCGAAGTCTATGAAGTCGGCATCAAAGCCAAATGGCCTGGAATTGGTGTTAACCTCGCGCTGTTCGATCAGACAATTGAGGGCTTCCAAAGCTTTGCCTTCACCGGAACCGGTTTTGCGCTGCGGAACGCAGGTGAGCAATCAGTTCGTGGTTTCGAGCTGGATGTTAATGTTCAGCCGACCGACGGACTGGTGTTTACGTTTGCTATGACCCATCTTGATCCGTTGTTTGATGATTTTCCGGGCAGTGTGCTTGGAGATCTTACCGGTGAGCGCCCAGGCGGCATTCCAGCGTGGGCAATCGCAACTTCGGCGACATACACCCATGAATTCGGTGGTTCGGGCAATCGTCTGATCACTCGTGTGGATTACAATCACGAGAGCAACACCGACATCAATAACGGTCTGCCGACATTCAATACGGTTGTGGGGAATACCGAGATCTTCCGCCGCGAAGTTAATCTCGTAAATGCTTCGATGACGCTTGCTCTCGACAATGGTCTTGAAGTTGGTGTGTATGGCCGCAACCTATTCGACGACCGGTATATTTCGACCGTATTCGATGGTGTTGCACAATCGGGCACGGTTTCCGGTTACCCAAGCGCGCCGCGCACATATGGCGGTGTTGTTCGCTTCAAGTTCTAATCGAAGCCAATTTCGTTAAAAATTCAAGCCCCGCCGGGAAACTGGCGGGGCTTTTTTGTGACTGATTTCAAGTCACTTCAGCAACAAAGGTGCAAAAATGTAACGCACTGGTGCATTTTTTTTATTTCAGTCTGGACTTAATCGATCGATTAGTTGAAGATCAGAGCATCTGGGGGGATGAGCAAAAGCTACACTCTCCGGAAAAATAAATCGGGATTGGGAGAGAAAAATGCGTAAATCGTTACTGTTAGCCGCCACAGCTATAACTGCAGTGGCTTCACCGGCATGGGCACAAGCCGATAGCGATGTTGATGATAACGTCATTATCGTGACGGCACAGCGTCAGGCACAAAGCCTTCAGGAGGTGCCAATTGCCGTTTCGGCGTTCGACTCCGAAGCGCTGGAAGCACAGCAAATTGAAAATGCATCAGATCTACAGTTAACGCTGCCTAACGTCTCTTTCACGAAAAGCAATTTTACCGCGTCGAGCTTCACCATTCGCGGCATCGGCGATCTTTGCGTCGGTGTGACGTGTGACTCTGCGACTGCCATCCACTTGAACGATGCCCCGTTGTTCAATACGCGCCTGTTCGAAACAGAATATTTCGATCTCGAACGGGTAGAGGTCTTGCGTGGTCCGCAGGGCACCCTGTTTGGCCGGAACGCAACATCTGGTGTGGTCAACGTTGTTACAGCCAAGCCAGAGCTGGGTGAATTTGCTGCATCGCTAGAAGGTGAATATGGCAATTTCCAGTCGGTAAAAGTCAAAGGCATGGTCAACATACCATTGGGCGATACATTGGCATTCCGTGCGGCCGGTTTTTATCTGAACCGTGATGGCTATACGACTAACTTGTTTGATGGCTCCGACATTGATGGTCGTGACATGTATGCAGTGCGTGGGTCCATCAAATGGGAACCAACGCCAGATACGACTGTAAACCTGATGGGTTACTACTTCCGTGAAGACGATGACCGCCTGCGTATCCAGAAACAAAAATGTCAGACGGACCCAACAGGTGTTTTGGGCTGCCTCAACAATCGCCTAGACTTCGGCAAGGTCAATACCAACGCGACCTTCACAGGCACTTTGAGTTCTCGAGAGTTTTTGGCCTCACAAGGCGGTGCTGGTTTTGCTACATTGGGGCTTGGCAGCATTTATGACCCGAATTCCAATGGTCACGCCAACTTCACCGAACCTAATGATGTGCGGACGGTCAATACCGACTTCAATCCTGAATATTTTACCGATGAATTGCAATTGCAGGCGCATATTGAACATGATTTTGGACCGATCCAGGTATCCATAACCGGTCTGTATCAGGAAACAGAGGTCGACTCCCGACAAGATTATAACCTCTCAGTCCTGTCGCGGACTACCATTGATCCTACATTGGCGACTTTGGGCGCACTTTCTGGCGTTGGGGGGCCTTTCGAAGCCTTCGCGCCGGTGCTAAATGCTGTGACATCCGGCAACCAGTTATGTACGTCGGATACAGATACGATTGGGCTCGGTTCTTTTGGCGGTAACCGTATTTGTGCTGATACGCCAATCTCACTTGATCGTTCCAATCAGGACAATACTAGCTGGTCTATAGAAGGCATCATAAGCAGCGATCTGGACGGACCGTTCAATTTCCTTCTGGGTGGTATCTATGCCGAGAATAATCTCGGCCAGAACAGTTATTATGTGAATACCTTCGCTATTGACTACATCGCCGGTATCTTGGGCGCTTCCAATGGTGGTTTCCTTGGAACACCATATTTCCGCAACAACACTCGGGAATTCGAACTCGAATCCTACGGCATTTTTGGTGAAGTTTATTTCGATGTCACCGACAATTTGAAGCTCACAGGCGGCCTGCGCTACAATAATGACAAGAAATTTGTCGAAGCAAGATCTACCTTGGCGAGCTTCCTTGTACCATTTGGCCAAACAACAGACGCGTTTACTTCGCCATTTGTTGGCGGATTTGATGCCGATCCGGGTACGCCGGGCAATCAGATTGTGCAGCAGCGGAGTGTTGCTTTTGACGAGATAACCGGCCGTTTCGTCATTGATTGGCAGTTCACGGATGACAATCTGATCTATGCCTCTTACTCACGCGGCTACAAGTCCGGTGGTATTAATCCACCTTTGCAGCCGATTTTTGAAGTTCCGGAATCATTCGCTCCCGAGCAGATTGATGCCTTTGAAATCGGTTCGAAAAATACATTTGCCGATGGTGCTCTCCAACTCAATCTGACGGCCTTCTACTATAAATATAAGGACCTTCAACTGAGCCGTATTATCGCCCGAACAGCGGTCAACGATACAATTGATGCTGACATTTACGGTGTCGAAATAGAAGGTTTTCTACGACCTGATCCAGATTGGTTGGTTAACCTCGGTTTCAGTTATCTGAATACCAAGGTCAAGGGTGATCAGTTCTTCAGCAATCCGCGGGATCCAGGTGGTGGACGCGCGGATGCGGTCATCATCAAGGATATTTCGAACGGTGCCAATTGTGCGGTCATACCAACCACTGCGGGTGATGCAGCGACTGCAAACGGTTACGTCAATACGGTTAATACGTTGATAAACGGCGGTCTTGATCTGGATCCCACAAGCCCCGGGTTGGAAATTCAACCCGGTGCGAACCTCCAAGGCACAGCTCCATTCCCGGCTGATGGCGGTATCGCATCAACCGGGGCATTCAGTTTCTGTGGCATATTGGATGCTCTTGCTCCAACGGTTGGCGCAGGGGCCGTTGAAGTACTTAGCCCGGGTGTGCAGGTCAATTTGCGCGGCAATGATCTGCCACAGGCGCCCAATGTCAAGGTGTCGGCCGGGGTGCAGTATACGCATAACTTTGATAGCGGTTGGTCGTTAGTACCTCGTGTCGATGTTGCTTATACAGGTGATCAAACGGCGAGCATTTTCAACGGAAATGTGAACAAGATTGAGGGCTTTACACAGGCAAACGCATCGCTGCAGTTAAATGGTACCGATGATAAGTGGTTTGTTCGGGCATTTGTTCAGAATATCTTCGACAGCAACTCGATTACGGGTCAATATCTGACTGACGCATCTTCTGGATTGTTCACGAATATCTTTACGCTCGATCCACGCCGTTATGGCATCGCAGCCGGCATTAAGTTCTAAAGAGATCGTCACGTGGAGAAGAAGCCCTGCCGGGAGACTGGCGGGGCTTTTTTTGTTGGGTTGCGTTGCCGTGATGTAATAGGGCACTCATCCTGAGCTTGTCGAAGGACTTTGAGGATTTGGTTAGTGCAGCCCGTAGGATCATTGGTGGTCGTTACTGTTGTGTACAGCCACCCTTGCTTGCGCTGCAGGATTTTTGCGGGCGTTCGTCCCCCGGACGAACTTTGGTCCGTAAAAATGGTGCCGAATATCCGACTCGAACGGATGACCTACCGCTTACAAGGCGGTTGCTCTACCAGCTGAGCTAATTCGGCGCTGGTTTGATGGCTATAGCCACGAACGAGCGCTCTTTGCTTCAAAAAACACCAAAGGTCCAGCCCTCTTTTTGCGCTATTTTCTCTGTAAGCTTTGGTGGATGCCAAAGCTTTGTGTCTTCGCTGGCATTTTTCATCCACGCAGCGGTAATCAAGGCATCGGTACTATGATCGTCATAGCGTTCCAACTTGGCAGGCAACTCTGTTGTCAGAACATGGAGTGCAGCCTCCAATCCCTTACGATCCCGTATCTTGCTTTTTCCTTTGGGCAGTCCAGCGGCAAGTGCAGCAATGGTTGTATAGATTTCGATGATCATTGGGCCGCTATCTGGCACGGGATCAAAGGGCCAAACCGGAATGGCGCCGTGTAACTGGTGCAACATGCGCATACCCGTCAGACTTGATTTTCCGACTTGCGCTGCACCAACAAGATTGAAGCAACTGGCGCTGTTTGCCTGACCGGTTTCGCGTTGATGCTGTTCGACCAAACGAAGCCGTCCCGTGCCTCCTGTGAACAGATCACCGGTATTGTCACGGTTGTGCCGAAAATGGCGGGCTGCCTGAGGGTGATCAAGGAAAGACAGGACGTTCAGATAGGGGTCAGCGGCAGAACAGCGTTCTACCAATCCCCAGAGGTCTTTAGCGTTGGATGGACTGTCATCCCATTCCGGGAAATAGCTTCCAGCGTCATGAAAGGGTAGCGACATCGACAGATCAAAACCGATCAACATATCCTGCTTTGTCCTGACGATCCGAAGCAACCAGTCGCGCACATCTGATCGAGACCATCTCGGATCGGGCCGGAGCAGAGCAGGCGGCCCATCCAGCCCAATAGTGGCGACCGCGATGCCATTTGGCCGCTCCGTCTTCGCGCCCGACCAGTCAACACAGGTAAAATGAGAGAAGCGCCGCATGGATGATCTCTAGCCTATCAAACTGGCAAAAGAAAAGGGCCGGCCCGCCCGGACCCGCCCTTGTTCTTTTTCAAAGTCAGTTAGTTTATTTTTTGGCCGCTGGTTTCCGCGTGGCCGGCGCTTTGGGCTTGGCAGAACGCATATCTTCCAGCGTTTTTGCTGCCGCATCGCGTCCGCCCAATCCGAAGGCCAGGGCTGCAGCGACTCCGCCACCGATAACCAGTGCACCAAACGCCATGTTGATGATGCTATCGGCAAGCCCCATATATTTCAGTCCCATGGCAACAAACAGGACGATGGTTGCATATTTGACGATCTGGCTGCCCATACTGCCTTCAGATGCACCACCGACGATTCTTGCCAATATGTTGGCGATCATAAAGCCAAGGCCGATAATCACCCCGCCAAAAATAACCTTGCCACCGAGTGCCAATACTTCATTCAGGATATTGGTCAGTTCTGGAAATTGCAGCATACGGGTTGCTGCAATCGCTGCGAAAAGCATGATGGCAATGATCACGATTTTGGAAACGACGGATGAAACCGTTGTTTTCTCAGGCAGAATGCCAAGTGCATTGACCGAACGATCAACACCAAGGCCAGGCAGTACCTCTTCAATCAAACCGCCAACCCAGCGTGCAATCATATAGGCGATGCCAAGCAATATTGCAGCACCGATGACCAGCGGGATAGAGGTAAAAATTGTGTTGAGTAGCGATGTTGCCGGTTCAGTAATGGTCGACATGTTCAGCGCATCAAGAGCCAATATGGCAATGGGAATGATAATCAGAACATAGACTATCGTGCCAATGGTCTTGCTGATCGTGCTGTTACCTGTGACTTCTTCGGCACCGGCTTTGTTGGCCCATTTGTCGAGATTTACAGTCATCATCGTGGTTTCGACAATCTGTTTCACAATGTTCGCAACGATCGAACCGACAAAGAAGATAATACCGGCACCGATGATGTTCGGAATAAAGCCCATTACATCGTCAAGTAGGGTTTGCAGAGGTTCGATGACACTGTTCAGTCCAAAAGTGGAAAGCACTGCAATCAGACCAAAGAGCCAAATGAGTAAAGAAACGATCTTGCCTAGCGACATTCCGATGGATTCACCTGAACCGGTGTCGCGTTGCAGTAAACTGATGTTGTCGACAAGCTTAGCAAAGGCCCATTTGGCGGCTTTCGCAACGATCCATGTGAGCAGGAGGATAATAAGCGCGACGCCGATCTTTTCCCCCCATTCCATCATGAGCTCTGTATCGAGCGCATAGTTTCCTATTCTCAATCCATCCATTTGCATTCCCCTAATTTTGGACATTGTTAAGACTACCCAAAGGTTAACACGTTCTCTAGGTGAGATATAGTGTGGAGTAGGCGCGGGATGGGCTTATGATGTAATCATATGTAACATCCTGATTCAGGGCATGATATTGATCACGGCCCGTCCAATGACGGCCCGCTGTTCCAGTACTTCTAACGCAGCAGCTGTATCACCCAAAGCAAAGCTATGTGAGATATGCGGGCGCATTACTCCTTCTTCTGCCAGCTTGCGGAGCATCGTTTCGCTTCGTTTTGCCAATTCTGGATCGCGCCGTGCACTCTCTCCCGCGCGCAACCCGATAAGGCTGTAGCCTTTTATCAATGCGTGATTGGCAGGAAAGGACGGAATATCACCGCTTGCAAAACCCACGATAAGATAACGGCCACCCCAGGCAATGGATCGCGTCGCTTTTATCGCCAGATCACCGCCAACAGGATCAAACACCACATCAACCCCTTTGCCGTCAGTCAGTTCTTTAATTTTAGCGGCAAGGTCCGGATCGGCAGGATCGAGGCTATGATCCGCGCCGGCTTGTTCAATTGCCTGACGCTTTTCATCGTTGGATCCGGTAGCAAAAACGACCGCGCCTTTATACTTGGCGAGCTTTACCGCTGCCATACCGACACCCCCACTGGCGCCAAGTATCAGTATCGTTTCTTTACCTAGCAATTCGGCTTTATCATTTAGTGCATGCCAAGCGGTAATCGCCGCACCATGCCAGCAGGCCCCCTCGGCAAAGGATAAAGCAGTGGGTAGGGGGCGAACGGCGCTTTCAGGCAAGATAATCTGTTCTGCAAAACCGTTTCCCTTACTGCCGCCCATGACGCGATCTCCAGCCGAGAGAGCCGTCACGCCGGACGCCACCTCAATTATCTCTCCGGCGATTTCGAGACCGGGAACGAAAGGAGGATCAGGGCGAAATTGATATTTGCCATAAGTCATCAATAGATCTGGAAAGTTGAGGCCCGCTGCTTTTACTGCAATCCGCACTTCTCCGTCTTTCAGTGGTTTTGCCTTCCTCTCTTTGACCTGAACGGAATCTGGCCCGGTCAAAGCCGTGCAGACGGCAGCGCGATAGGTATCGCTCATGATCCCACCGACTTCACCACGTCGCGTGTAAAGGCGGCAATATCAAAACGATTATCGCGCGTATCGTAACCACGTCTGACGATCACCAGGTCTAGCGACGGTATGATTACCAGATATTGCCCGCGATTGCCGAATGCTGCGAATGCGTCTTCCGGTATGCCTTTTGACTTGTTCATGAGCCAGAATGTAGCGCCATAGCCAAATTCCCGGTCCGGCTGCGGGCCTGATGGCGTGCTGACATATTCCCGCCAGTTTTCGGGAAGCAAGCGCTCTGCTCCATCATTCCCGTAGCGCCAAACGCCGTTATTGAGATAGAGTATTCCCAATCGACCTAAGTCGCGGGCTGTTGTCCATACCTGACTGGAGAGGATAGGATGCTCTTGCCAATCGGTCTCGGCATAGGTTCGCGTCATACCCATTTTCTGGAAAAATTCATAAGGCTCAAAACGACCAGATCTTGCTGCATAGACGGCCAGTAACGTGTCATTATTGGCATAGCGAAAACGGCTGCCTGGCGGATAGAGCAGGGGCCAGTTCACCGCCCTTTGGGTGACCGTGGCACCGCCCATGTAAATAGGATCGGTGCGATTACCCGCCGTATCGCTGGTTAAACCGCTGGACATACGCATCAAATGATCGAGTGTTATGTCGCGGCGTGGGTCGAAAGCACTCATCCATTCGATGATTTTTGCTGGTGCATTGACGTCTGAGAACCCCTCCTGAACACTGTGCCCGATTAATGTTCCGGCGATAGATTTGGCAACAGACCAGGTGCGCTGAGCGGTATGCCGGTCATGACCTTTCTTGTAGTGCTCGGTCAGGATCTTATCACCCTTGATAACCAGAACTGCACTGGTTTTTCCACCATATTTGCTGTTTTCAAAAGTTGCCAATGCACTTTGATGCAAAGACTTGGCGACATCATCTTGCTTAACGGTTGCGCCGGCATCACCCATTGGCCAAGGCAAATTATCATTGAAGGACCGCAGCGTTGGCGGCTTGTCCAGTTTTATCCCAGCAAAACCGATCGGCATGCCGGTGCAGCCTGTTCGCGGATTCCAGATGGCAATGCGCGGCGGCATGACGTCATTATAGCTGACACGGACTTGGCGCTTTTCCTGGTCGATATCTGCCGTGAGTGTGGGCACAATGTCTGCGATGTGACTATAAATGCCGGTCAGTTCATCAGCCTCGATATCCGCCAGCGTCTTGCCACTGTTCCACAGTCCGGAACAGATGAACTGTGCTTTATAACCTGCGGCCAGTGCTTTCTGATATTCATCGGGTTCGTTGTTAACCTGTCCGGCAACGGGCACGGACAGCAGAGCACAGCTGATGATCAGTAATTTTCCAAAATTCACTATTTGCTCCAATCTGCAGTCAGGTAAGCCTTGAGCGATGTTAAAGGTTGAATATGGCCAGGAAATTTCTGGGAGCCAAATTGCTTGTCCGGTTCGCAGGCAAATCTGAAGATACTTACATATCCTGAGTTTGCATAAGGCAATACCCACTTTGCAGAGTCTTTGGGCCATGTTTCAGTTCGGACTAGTCTTTCATTTCCGTCAAATTCAGAAAGCTCCATCGCAGCATAGATATGTCTGTTGCAATCGACCAAAATTTTCGAGCGAATGTCTCTGATCTTGGAGATATCATCATCGCCTTTATTGGACTCCGCCATAACAATCTGGGAAATTGAAACTGAAACGAGGCCGTCGATCCTTTCAATGCTGGCTTTATCTGCAAAGAAAATATCAGAGCGATAGTCCGGTGGTTCATCGACAATAATTTCGTCCACGAGATACCAATCGGCCGGATTCTGTTTGTCTTTTGCTGCCACAGCAAAAGGCAGGAAAAGAACAATTAATGATATAAGCAACTGATATCTAAGCATTTGCCTCGCGCCTCAAATTTTCCCAATAATCCAGGCGTTCTCGGATTTTATGTTCAAAACCCCGATCCGCTGGTTGATAAAATGACTCTGGTTCCATCTCTTCCGGCCAGTAATTGTCACCCGAAAAACCTTCGTCGCTTTCGTGATCATAGTTATAGCCTTGGCCATAACCTATATCCTTCATCAACTTAGTCGGCGCGTTGAGGATGTTTTGCGGTGGTACCAGAGAACCGGTTTGCTTGGCTGATTTCCAGGCGGACTTTTGTGCCTTGTAAGCCGCATTGGATTTGGGAGCGGTGGCGCAATAGAGGCAGGCTTGCACTATTGCCAATTCTCCCTCCGGGCTCCCGAGGAAATCATAGGCATCTTTCGCGGCAAGGGCCTGAACCAATGCTTGTGGATCGGCCAGCCCGATGTCTTCGCTGGCAAAGCGGACGATACGCCGCAGTACATAAAGTGGCTCTTCTCCTGCCACGAGCATCCTAGCGAGATAATAGAGCGCTGCCTGCGGATCTGACCCGCGCAGGGATTTATGCAACGCAGAGATCAAGTTGTAATGACCTTCCCGGTCCTTGTCATAAACTGCCATGCGCCGGTGGAGCAGCTTTGCAAGTGCGGCGGAATCGAGCGGCTCTGCAATATCCAGAGACAGCAAGGTTTCGACCTGATTGAGCAGGAAGCGGCCATCACCATCCGCGCTAGCAATTAGAGCCGCTCGTGCGCTGTCCGTCACAGGCAGGTTGTTCTTGGTCAACGCCTGCGCTTTGTGCAGCAGTTCATCCAATGCGGCGCTATCCAAACGATTGAGGATTAGCACCTGCGTCCTACTCAGAAGAGCGGCATTGAGTTCAAATGATGGGTTTTCAGTCGTCGCGCCCACCAGTGTGACAAGACCCTTCTCGACATAGGGCAAAAAACTGTCCTGTTGAGATCGATTAAAGCGATGTATTTCATCAACAAACAGCAAGGTCTGCTTGCCAGTCTGTTGGCGTTGCTCGGCTTCCGCAAAAACCTTCTTCAGTTCTGCAACACCAGAAAAAACGGCAGATATAGCCTTAAAATGCAGGTCGGTTTCGTTGGCCAGTAGCCGCGCGAGGCTAGTTTTTCCCGTCCCCGGTGGCCCCCAGAAGATAATCGAAGACAGTTTTCCCGCCACGATCATCCGTTTAAGCGCTCCATCGCGGCCGACCAGATGATCCTGACCAACCACGTCATCGAGGTTTTTTGGTCTCAGTCTTTCCGCAAGTGGAGCACTGACAGGGATATCCTCCTGTCCTCGCGTCGCATCATCAGTGGCAAAGAAATCATCCATTGCCGGTGATTATGGCATTTTCTCTATCGAAAACCAGCTTGTTCATTGGTTTACGCGCAAATTTTGTGCTGATCTGCGCCCGTGGTATAATGTCTGGGAAAATAGGGAGGAAAATCATGTCTACAACAACGGATCCTTTGGTCGAGAACGAAGGCAAGCCAGCCACGCCGTGGCATTTATGGGTAGTCGGTGTAATCGCGACACTCTGGAATTCTGGCGGCGCACTGGACTATACAATGACCCAAACGCGCAATGAATCCTATATGAGTGGTTTTACGCCCGAACAGCTTGAATATTTCTACTCGTTTCCGGCATGGGCTGATGGAGTTTGGGCATTGGGTGTTTGGGGGGCGTTTATTGGGTCATTGCTTATATTGCTGCGCAGTCGTTATGCAATCATTGCATTCGGAATATCCCTGGTCGGACTAGTCGGTTCGTTTCTGTATCAAATGACAGCGGATATGCCGCCCAGTCTAAGCACACCTGGAATTTGGATCTTCACTGCAGTGATCGCATTGTCGATCATTCTGCTGCTTTGGTATACGCGGGCAATGGCCGCAAAGGGTATATTGCGCTGAGCAAATTCAACGGATGGCGGCTTGTTTGATAGGGCTCTGGCCCGACTGCCGTTGGCGGATAAGGCGTATATAGGTCTCGGCGACAGTTTGATTGATCTGGTCCCAGCTGAATTCGTCGGCCCGCTTTTCACCGGCAGTGCCATGGGCACTTCGTAAAGCCTCGTCTTGGCAGTAAAGCTGAAGAACGTCGGCAAAATCGCGAATGGCGCCTGGCGTGACCAGTCTTCCCGATTGCTTGTCTTTGACCAGACTCTGGCTACCTGTCGCCTTGGCTGCCACAACCGGAAGGCCGCAAGCCATTGCTTCCAGTGTCACATTGCCGAATGTTTCGGTGACCGAGGGGTTGAAAAGCATATCCATGCTAGCCACTGCCCGGCCAAGATCATGACCTTGCTGAAATCCGGCAAAAATCGCGTCATCTATGCGTTCTTGAAACCATTGTTGCGCAGGGCCTTCGCCGATGATTAAAACGCGATGCTTGATCCGGCGCCGCTTCAATTCATCAATCGTATCCGAAAAGACATCCAGACCCTTTTCCATCACAAGTCGTCCAAGGAAACCGATGACCGGTTCTTCATCTGTGATGCCGAAAGATTGACGCCATGCCATATCGCGTTTTGAGGGATTAAACACATCCTTGTCGACACCGCGGGACCATATTCCGACATCATAGTTCATACGCTGTTGACGCAGGACCTGTGCCATCGACTCGGAAGGGGCGACCAGTGCATCACATCGGCGGTAAAGACGGCGCAAAATCGCTTCGATAACCGGTTCCAAGAAGGCTAGATTGTAATAGCGTGGATAGGTTTCGAATCTTGTATGCACGGATGCGAGTACGGGAATATCATTGCGCCGTGCCCAGCTTACCATCCGGTGTCCGACCCGGTCGGGGCTGGAAATCTGCATGACATTTGGGTTGAAAGCAGCAAGATCACGTTTCGCACTGCCGGACAAATGCGTTGGAAACCGATATTCTCCACGCCCCGGAAACGCAACGGAAGGAACACTAATCAAGTCCCCGGTGGGTTCAAAAGCAGGGGTGTCCGTGGTCGGAGAATAGACACGTACTGCCGCTCCCTGACGCAAAAGATATTCGGCAAGCCTGTTCAGGGCTTGGTTGGCGCCATCACGCACGAAGTTATAATTGCCGCTATATAAGGCAATGCGCAGATCACTGATATTCATTGTCAGCTTGAAGCATAATCTAAGGCAAATTGCTAATATGATCTTTGCCGGTTAAATGGTGCGAATGATTGAAACAATTCTGGATAACTTACTGATCGGCACACCAAAACCATTTCGCGAAGATGGCGAGATGAGTGCAATAGCCAAACAAACGGTTGCATACCCCGTTCAGCTTGGACTGCTTGGTTTAGAGGGCAATCAGGTGGCTGATCCGCTTCACCATGGCGGGCTGGACAAGGCGGTACATCTCTATCCAGTGGAACACTACGCTTTCTGGGCAGACAAATATCCCGGGTTAGAAATCTTGAATCGCCCAGGTGCTTTTGGAGAAAATTTGAGTTGCACAGGGATGACGGAAGACAAGTTATGTCTTGGAGACATTTTTCGTATCGGAGATGCTTTGATTGAATGCAGTCATGCTCGCCAACCCTGTTGGAAACTCAATCATCATTTTGGGCATGCGGACGTTTTGAAAACGGTGATAAAGACAACAAAGTCCGGCAGCTATTTTCGGGTGCTTGAACCCGGTAAGATAAGGGCAGGCGATACGATGGTTCAACAAGAGCGAATACACCCTGACTGGCCGTTACAGCGTCTGTTCGGACTTATTATAGGTGGTAAGCACAAAGGGCAGGGGGCTGAATTGCGTAAATTGTCCGATATGCCAGTATTGGCAGAAACTTGGCGGAAACGGGCCGCGCAGTTGGCAGAATCTCAGCCGATATGATGGGGCGCAGCGGCGTCGGGACCGGGCGGTAACAGGCGCAATTTGGTAACGCGGCGGTCATCAGCATCCAATATTTCAAGTTGCCAGCCGCTGGGATGTTGCAGCATTTCGCCGGTTTTTGGAATGTGGCCAGCCAGCACGAACGATAGTCCGCCAATCGTATCGACGTCTTCATCAATCTCGGCCAGTGCCGGGTCGATTTCTTCGCCGATATCATCCAATTCTGCCCGGGCGTCTGCTTCCCAAATGCCGTTGTCCAGCGATTTTAACATGGGAACCGGTTCATCGTCATGCTCGTCTTCGATTTCGCCAACAATTTCTTCAACAATGTCTTCAATCGTGACAAGGCCCTCTGTGCCATTATATTCATCGAAAATAATGGCAAGGTGAATGCGCGTTGCCCTCATTTCGGCGAGCAGATCTAATACACCCATCGATTCCGGAACAAATCGGGGCTGACGAAGATAGGGCGTAATGTCCGTCGGCGGCGTTCCACCTTTGGCAACTAGCGCGAAGATATCCTTGATATGTATCATGCCGATAATCGTATCTAGATTATCGCGATATACCGGGATTCGGCTGTGGCCATGTTCGGAGAATATCTCGACATATTCTTCAAATGGTGCGCTTTCTTCAATTGCGACCATATCGGCACGAGGAACCGCAATGTCATCAACCCGGTGATCACTGAAATGAAGCAAATTGCGAAGCATTTCGAGCTCAACCGGTGAAATGTCCGGCTCGCCCTTTTTGTCGATGTCGCCATCGCTTTCATGTTCATCAATCACTTCTTCGAGTTGCGCACGCAGCGAGTTATCTTCCGCTTCCCCGAAAACCAAAGCTTTCAGGCTGCGCCATAATCGCCCCGGTTCATCATCCTCATTGCGAGCGGCAGAGGAAGGTCGACCGTTCGCCCCATTATTGTTGTTACTATCGTCTGGCATCTTTTTGTCTTTGGACACTCATCATATATGTTGATCGTTATAGGGATTGGCAATGCCCAATTTTTGCAACGCTTTGACTTCTAAAGCCTCCATGATCAAGGCATCCGATTCTGTTTCATGATCATAACCCAATAGATGCAAAACGCCATGAATTAGCAGATGCGTTGCATGGTCTGCCATGGGAACGGATTTTCCCTTTGCTTCATCGGCGCAAACGTCATGCGCCATGATTACGTCGCCTAGCAGAACTTCGCCATCGTCACTGTTGGACAATGATTCCAGCAAGTCATGAGGAACCAAAGGGAAAGATAGCACATTGGTGGGTTTATCTTTGCCGCGATACGCCGAGTTTAGCTCTTGGACCTCATCGTTGTTTGAGAGTTTTATGCTGATTTCCAATGCAAAATTCCTCTCCGCTAAGTCTCCATAGGACGAAACGGAAAGCGCAGCGCGCGCAGCCTGTTCACTGCGTTTTTGCCAGTCATTTGAATCTCGCCACTGAGGACCCGCATTGAGTTCAATCTGTAGCATCTTTGCCTTCATAGGCTTCAACGATTTTGCCGACCAATGGATGGCGGACGACATCGGCTGCGCCGAATTTGACGGTACTGACACTGTCAACGCCATCTAGTTTTTGTACGGCATCGGCAAGGCCGGATGTGGCGCCGTGCGGTAAATCTACCTGTTTCGGATCACCACAAATGACCATACGGCTGTTCATGCCGAAACGGGTAAGGAACATTTTCATCTGGGCGGTAGTGGTATTCTGAGCTTCATCCAGTATCACAAAGGCGTCGGCCAATGTTCGGCCACGCATGAATGCGATTGGTGCGATCTCAATCTCGCCGCTTTCAATGCGTCGTTCCACTTGTTCTGCGGGCAGAGTGTCATATAGGGCATCGTAAAGCGGGCGTAGGAAGGGGTCGACTTTTTCCTTCATATCACCGGGAAGAAAACCGATTTTCTCGCCCGCTTCTACAGCAGGTCTAGACAGGATAAGACGATCTACCGATCCGGTTATAAGCTGCGATACGGCCTGCGCCACCGCGAGATAGGTCTTTCCTGTGCCTGCAGGACCAAGCGAGAAGATCAAGTCATCACGGGCCAGCTTTTCCATATAGTCAGCCTGGCGAACAGAGCGCGGAAAAATCGTTTTCTTGCGCGTCTTGATCATTACTTTCGGAGGTGCCGAGATGTCGCTTTTAGCTGCCTTTTTTGTGTGGGCCGGTTTTGTGGTTTTTGAAACTCGTGGATCGGCAACCATACCAATGATCGCCTCAACGAGTGCAGCGTCAATTTCCTGCCCCTCTTCCAGGCGGTTATATATCCCGGTCAAGACATCACGCGCTTGGGCTGCTGCTTCCTCTTCACCTTCAATCTTTAACTTGGTACCACGAGCGGCGATATAGACACCGAGCCTGTTTTCAATCGCTACAATATTGCGATCATATTCGCCAAAAAGGTCGCCCAATATTTGAGGATCGTCAAATTCGACGTCCAGCGTCACCAGATTGAGTTTATCTTCGGCAATGTTTTTTTTGGCCATTAGGCAGCTTCTCTCCGTGTCACTTCACCCTGCAGACTGTTGGGTCCCGCGCTTTCAATTGTAACATCTACCATATCGCCAATCGCCAGTTCGGGGGCAATGATGTGGACTGATTGTAACCAGGGTGTTTTGCCAACAAGCTGCCCGTCCAGTTTGCCATTACGTTCTAAAAGGATATCGGTCTGTCGACCAAGAGCTGCTCTATTGAAATCATGCTGCTGTTCGTTCAGCAGCGCTTGCAATCGTTGGAGTCGTTCATCCATAACTTCCGGAGCAATTTGATCTTCCATTGTAGCCGCAGGTGTGCCGGGTCGCGGGGAATATTTAAAAGAATAAGCCTGCGCGTAATTGGCCTCGCGGACAATCGCCAAAGTTTCTTCAAAATCAGCGTCGGTTTCACCCGGAAAGCCAACAATAAAGTCGCCAGAAATAGCAATATCCGGCCTGACTTTTCTCATCCGTGACAATATGTTGAGATAGCTTTCAGTCGTATGTGAACGATTCATCGCTTTCAATATACGGTCACTTCCCGACTGAACTGGAAGATGGAGGTAAGGCATAAGCGCCGGTATCTCGCCATGGGCTGCGATCAGTGCTTCGGTCATGTCATTCGGATGGCTGGTTGTGTAACGAATACGCTCCAAGCCATCGATATCGTCCAGCGCGCGAATGAGGCCGTCAAGCCCTTGCATCTGCCCCTTGTCGTCTTCGCTTGTCCAAGCGTTTACATTCTGACCGAGTAGCGTGATTTCCTTCACGCCGCCATCAACCAATGCCTTTGCTTCGTTTACCAGGTCACCCCAAGGGCGCGAAATCTCCGCTCCGCGCGTATAAGGCACAACGCAATAAGTGCAGAATTTGTCGCACCCTTCCTGCACAGTCAAAAAGGCGGTCGGGCGTGCCTGTTTCTTGCGGGTTGGCAAGACGTCGAACTTCGATGCCGCTGGCATATCTGTGTCCAGTGCCTTTTTACCGGTCTTGGCTCGATCGATAAGTCCCGGCAGCCGGTGATAGGCCTGTGGGCCAACCACGATATCAACACTTGGCGCGCGCCGCGAAATTTCTTTGCCCTCTGCTTGTGCGACACAACCAGCGACGGCAATCATCGGGCTATTACCATCTTTGTCACGCAGTCGTCCGATGTCGGAATAGACTTTTTCGGCCGCTTTTTCACGGATATGACAGGTGTTGAGGACAACTAGGTCAGCGTCTTCACCATCGCCAGCGCTCGACATGCCCTGATCGACAAGCATTTCGGACATGCGCTCACCATCATAGACATTCATCTGACAGCCAAAGGATTTGATGCGGAATTTTTTCGGATCGGATCGATTCATAACCGCGGCCTATACAACGGGCTCTCCGGACAGGGAAGCGGAAAGCGCGCTGGCAATCCGTCGTTCAGCCTCTGCGCAAATGGCTTTGCGGTCAGCAAAATCGGCAGGATCGAAAGGTTCCAGAAAATGCAAAGTGGTCGAGATTGTACCCAATCGCGCAAATAGTCGCTTGGCATTGTCAATAGCCGGTTCTTCACCGACCCATGCGATATCTTTGCTGGCCGCACCATAATCGAGCAACATGGGTTGGATCATGATTGGTTTGGGTGGTGGTGCCATTGCTTGGAAAAGTGAGGGCTTGAATGGCAGTAGGCTATGTCCGTCCGTCGTTGTTCCCTCGGGAAAAACCGTGATCGGGTATTTTTCCTCAATGGCCTCCCGAATAATATCAATTTGGTTGCCAACTTGCATGCGGTCTGTTCTGGAGACAAAAATGGTCTTGTTGATGCGACATAGCCATCCGATAATCGGCCAACTTGCGATACCGTCCTGGGCCACAAAGGTACAACCAGTTAACCCTGCAATAACTGGGATGTCGAACCAGCTTATGTGGTTTGAAACATAGAAAACATTTTGCTTGAGACGATGTCCCTCGGTTTTGATAATAGCACCACAACTGGTGGCGACTGACCAAAGGAAAAAGCGGGGCCACGGGGAGGGGATACGGAACAGTCGCCAGAGATAATGCATTGGCAGACAGAGAACCAAGCTTAGCAGGATCGCCGCTATACGTAGCGCTATAAACAGCATTCCAACCACTGAAATCGAAAAACGCTCTGCTTCAGCTCTTTCGGTCAGAGGATACGCCATATAGTTCCATACGATGGTCGACCAATCGATATCCAAGCTTCTCCGCAATTACCTTTTGTAACGCTTCGAGTTCGGGGTCGACAAATTCTATCACCTTACCAGTTTCTACATCGATAAGATGGTCGTGATGTGCTTCTGGAACAGCCTCGTAGCGTGCCCGACCATCGCCAAAGTCATGACGATCGAGAATACCAGCTTCCTCAAATAGGCGAACAGTTCGATAAACAGTGGCTATCGAAATGCGGGAATCCACCGCAGAAGCACGTTCATGCAATGTTTCGACATCGGGATGGTCGTCTGCGTCAGAAATGACTCTGGCAATAACCCGGCGCTGGTCGGTTATTCGCAAACCTTTTTCTGCACATAGCTTCTCAAGATCAATTTTGTCCGGCATTCGCTCCATCCTGATAATTGTTTATACTCTATTCGCGGAGGACAATAAAGCAAAGGGAAAATTGCGAAACACATCCGCAACTTCCCATAGATAAAATCTAACGAAAAGGAGAAGTTAGCCCTTCTTCTTTTTCTTTCCTAGACCGATTGCTTTGGCCAGTTCTCGGCGTTGCTGAGCATAGTTCGGTGCGACCATCGGGTAGTCACTGGGCAGACCCCATTTTACCCGATATTCATCAGGTGTCATACCGTAGTGGGTCATTAAATGTCGTTTCAACATTTTCAGTTTCTTGCCGTCTTCCAGGCAAACCACGTAATCTGGCTTTATGGATGATTTGATTGGCACAGCTGGCTCTGGTTTAGCTTGTTCTGCGGCTTTTCCCGCAAGCCCGGACAACGCGTCGTGAACGTTGCTAATAATGAGCGGCAAGTCTGAAACAGCTACGCTGTTGTTACTGACATGCGCTGCAACAATATCTGAAGTGAGCGTAATCAACGTCTCGTTCAGAGCAACATCTTCCTCTGTCATATATACCTCTTAGTGCGACCATTTTATGGTTTTGAGCAATTTTTTGCTGTGTGTTTAGTCGCATGGGTCCGGTGGATTATCAATCATCAACCTATATACTGTGTTGATTTTGCGTTGCTTTAAGCATCACAAAGATTTTTTGTAGGTGATGGCATCATACTTTTCTTTGTTATCGCCCGAATAATAAGCACGCCGTAGTCCAATTTTTTGGAAACCAAGTCTTTCATATAGATGTTGGGCCGGATTGTTGGAGCGCACTTCCAAAAAAACTGCTGTAACAGCGTTTTTAATTGCGTTCGCGATAAGCCGGTCAAGAAGAGCGATCCCAATACCTTTGTTCTGATATTGCGGATCTACCGCTATCATCAGCAATTCTTCCTCATCGGCCGCGCGCCTGCTGATGGCAAAGCCGCAAGGTTGAAGGTCATAGGTTGCCATCAATAGTTGTGTGCCCGGCAAAGACAGCATTGAGCGGCATTGGTACTCGTTCCATGACTCACCATAGAGGCTGGAAAAGGAAGCCTGCATAATCCGCATAACGACTTTCAGTTCATCAAAACTGCCATATTCAAGCTTTATTGCTGTTGTAGGATCTAAGGGCGCTTCATTGCTTTCAGGATGGGGATTAACATCTGACATACTCTAATCCCGATGAGCTGGCTGCGCATCTGGCGCGCGGCCATAAATAGGTGTTGGGTCTATATATTCGTAGACTTGGGACAATAGGCTGTATTTGGCGGCGTTCGGCAATATGGACGAATATGAAAGCCCATCGATCAGGTTCGCTAAAGCCTTTGCTGCCGAGCCCGCCAAATGGTCTGCTTTTCTGTAGCGTAAAGCCGATTCAGGTGACAGGGACAGGAGATCATCTATAGGGCCGCCGTCTTCAGTAAAATTCTGAACAAAATATTCCCCGTGGCCTCCAAGCATCACTACAAAAACAGGAGCGGGGGATTCCATTTCATTCAAAGCCTGCGCAGCGACAAGATGTAAACATTGATATCCAGAAATTCCGGCTTGCCAAGCTAGAGCCAGAGCTTTTGCGGCAGAAAGACCGATTCTGACGCCGGTAAAACTTCCTGGTCCGCAATTGATCATGATGCGATCCGCGCGCCCTTTGTCCGGCAGTTCCGCGATCATCGGCACCAACTTCTCAGCATGGCCGCGACCAATTTCTTCATAGGTGTTAGCTATTATTTTCTCGTTTTCGAACAGAGCAACCGAGCAAGCTGTTGTGGCAGTGTCTATAACAAGAATACGGTTGTCCATGGCTCTGACGCTCGCCGTCAGATGATCGTATTGAATTTATCGAAATCAGGACGCGGGCTACGGTCAAAAATCGTTGAAGGATCACCGTATCCTAAGGTTGAAATGAAATTTGATTTCACACTTGGTTGATCACCAAAAAAAGCGTCATCCACTGCCGTATTGTCAAATCCTGACATTGGGCCGGTATCCAAGCCCAGAGCGCGCGCCGCCAGAATGAAATATGCACCTTGCAACGAACTATTTCGCATAGCACCTTCGATACGACCCTCTGGATCGCCATCAAACCAGCTTTTCGCGTCGGTATGCGGAAAAAGCTCGGGAAGATATTCGTGGAAATTCTGATCCATGCCGATGATAACCGCGGCTGGGGCATTCACAATTTTTTCTTTGTTACCTTCGCCAGCGCAGTCTGCAAGACGTTGCTTGGAATCCTGACTGTGGCACCAAACCATCCTGGCGGGAAGCATGTTTGCGCTGGTCGGCCCCATCTTCATGAGATCCCAGATCGCGTGTAGCTGTTCGGTAGTTACCGGTTTGTCATGATAGCCGTTAAAAGTTCGCGCCGTCCGAAAAAGTTGATCCAGTGCAGCGTCATCAAGTGGCTGATTCATAAGTTTCTCATTACCCATTTTGTACCGGTTCGATTAAGCGGCTCTAACTTCAATCACTTCTGGCACATAGTGTTTGAGCAGAGATTCAATCCCGTGCTTCAATGTTGCGGTTGATGACGGACACCCTGCGCAAGCGCCTTGCATTTTTAGGAAAACGATGCCGCGGTTGAAGCCACGGTAGATGATATCTCCGCCATCATTGGCAACCGCCGGGCGCACTCGGGTTTCGATCAATTCCTTTATCTGCGATACAATCTCCGCATCTTCCGGGTCATCATGGACCTCTTCCTCCGGTGGGATTTGTATTTCGCCTGCTGACCCAGGTTTGAACAAAGGCAGTCCTGCAGAAAAGTGATCGAGTAAAATACTAAGCACCTGCGGTTTTACATCTGACCATTCTGATCCAGGGCCAGCCGTTACCGAAACGAAATCTGAGCCGAAGAAGACCCCGGTCACGTCTCCAAGAGTAAACAAGGCTTCTGCAAGTGGGGAAATATCTGCATCTTCCGGTGATGCGAAATCCCTTGTCCCGTCGGCCATAACTGTCTGGCCCATCAGGAATTTGAGTGTGGATGGGTTGGGCGTTTTTTCGGTTTCTATCAACATGGTTGATATGTGGGATCATTTGGCTGGGCTATCAAGGTTAAACTGCCTTTTTGCAGCGGAAAAGTTGACCGATTGTCATCTATATTTTGCATGGCAATCAATATCTTTATTCACTGGCCAGTAAGATTGGGCCTGCTTATAACTGCGCCATGAACTATTTTCGAAGCGCGGTCGGCCGCCTTTTCACTACCTTTGCCGTTTTTGCCGGCCTGTCGCTGACGGCGCTGACAGCGCCTGTCCATGCACAGCCTGAAGTTACACAGGGTGAGACGAGGACAGAACAGCCCTGGCTTTATGAAGGCAGTGACGTTCCTGTCGACAAGAGCTGGACTTTCGGATCGTTGGACAATGGGCTGCGCTATGCGGTCAAGAATAACGGCGTTCCTCCCGGGCAAGTATCAATCCGGGTCCGTCTTGATGTTGGTTCATTGATGGAACAGGATCATGAACAGGGTTTCGCACATTTTATGGAGCACCTGTCGTTCCGGGGCTCCGAATATGTTCCTGACGGTGAAGCTAAACGCATTTGGCAGCGGTTAGGTGCGACGTTCGGCAGCGACAGCAATGCAGAAACCACGCCAACTCAGACGGTGTATAAACTTGATCTGCCCAATGCCAATCCGACAAGCCTAGATGAGAGTATCAAGATTATTTCCGGTATGATCAGTGCGCCGGGTTTGACGGCGCAGGCGATCAACGCCGAGCGCCCTGTCGTCATGGCAGAATTGCAGGAACGTCAGGGGCCACAGACAAAAGTCCAAAACGCCACGCGAAAATTGTTCTTCGCGGGCCAGCGGCTGGCCAGCAGGGCGCCTATCGGGACACCCGAAACGCTGGGAGCAGCAACACCCACGATGTTGCAACTTTTCCATCGCCGATGGTACCGGCCAGAGAATACCGTGATCGTCATAGCCGGAGATGGTGATCCAGCGGAGTTTGAGGCGCTGTTGAAAAAACACTTTTCTGATTGGAAGGGCAAGGGTGAACCCGGCGTAGCACCAAATTTCGGCGACCCTGGTTCCGATGCCGATATCAGCCGAGTGTTGATCGAACCAACCTTGCCACGTTTCATATCAATGGCGACCGTCCGGCCATGGCGTAAGGTGGACGACACCATCGCTTATAATCAACAATTGTTGATCGATCTTTTGGCGCTCCAGATGATCAATCGTCGCCTTGAGGCGCGTGCGAGGGCAGGGGGCAGTTATCTTCAAGCGAATGTGAACCAAGAGGATGTTAGTCGGTCGGTCGACGGCACCTTTGTGAATATCGTACCCTTAGGTGATGACTGGGCTGCTGCTTTGAAAGATGTGCGTGCTGTGATCGCTGACGCAACCACTCAAGCACCTTCCGAACAGGACATCGCAAGGGAAATAGCGGAGTTTGACGCGGCGCTTTCCATTGGTGCCGAAGGTTATGCAACAGAGGCTGCTCGCAAGCAGGCGGATGATATCGTCAATGCCGTTGATATTCGAGAAACCGTGGCCACTCCGCAAACCGCGCTTGATGTATTTCGCGAGATGCGGGATCTTTATACGCCTCAGCGCTTGCTTGAATCAACACAAAACTTGTTTGACGGTGTTGCAACGCGAGCTTTGCTGACCTCTCCCACGGTTGTCGACGACGGTAATTCCAAACTTGCCGCTTCGTTGTTGGAAGAAGTCCAGGCGGCAACGAACGTGCGGGTGGAGCAAGCGAACCTTGGTTTTGACGCGCTGCCACGGATCGGGCGCAAGGGGAAGGTTGTCTCATCAGAGATGAACAAGCGTTTCGAGATCGAACAGCTGATATTGTCGAACGGTGTTCGGGTGCTGCTTTTCCCAAACAAAGCCGAACGCAATAAGATCATGGTCAACACCCGTTTTGGTACGGGATATAGCGGTCTAAGCACCGATGATGAAGGATTAGCCTGGACTGGAGCAATGGCTTTGATGGCGAGCGGTGTCGGTGATCTGGGGCAAGAGGAGTTGGACAAAATCACTACCGGTCGGAGGATCGGGCTCGGGTTTGAAATCGATGATGACGCCTATGAAATCAAGGCCGATACGAGAGCAGCCGACCTTGAAGATCAATTGCATTTAATAGCTGCCAAGTTGCAACATCCGCGATGGGATGCAGCACCAGTTATTCGCGGGCGTGCAGCCTCTTTGATAGGCTATGACAGTTTTGCCGCTTCGCCGCAGGCGGTGTTACAACGAGATTTGGAATGGTTGATACGCGGCAAAGATCCGCGCTGGAAAACACCGGACAAACAGGATTTTGAAGCGCTGACGCCCAAGGATTTCAAGAAATTCTGGAAACCTATTTTGTCGAGCGGCCCTATCGAATTGATGTTATTTGGTGATTTCGAACGGGACGAAGCGGTTGAAGCGGTGCTGAAAACCTTCGGCGCACTGCGCAAACGAAAAGTCTCTGTCATTCCGGACGGTAGTCGTTCGCCTATGTTCCCGGCTTCCAAAGCGGGGCCGGAAATTCTTGTCCATAAAGGGGATGCAGAGCGCGCAGCCGCTTTAATTGCCTGGCCAACCGGCGGCGGACTGCAGAATATCAAAGAAAGCCGTCAGTTGGAGGTTCTGGTCTCAATCTTCAATGATCGCATGTTTGAAATTTTACGCTCCAAAGAAGGGGCGAGCTATAGCCCGCAAGTGATAAATAGCTGGCCGGTCGCTTTTCAAAAGGGCGGATATATAAGCGCCTCAAGTCAGTTGACGCCAAATAATATCGACCGTTTTTACGGCGTGGCCGAATTAATCGCGAAAGACCTGAGAGAAAAACCGGTTAGCCTTGATGAGTTGAACAGGGTGGTAGAACCGCTGCGCCAACTCATATCTAGGGCGAGCAGTGGTAACAGCTTCTGGATGAGTCAGTTGGAGGGTGCGAGTTTTAACCCCAAGAAGTTCATGGTTTTAAGAACGTTACTGAGAGATTACACGGTGATCACACCTGAAGAAGTTCAGCAGCTGGCTCAAAAATATCTCAAGGATTCAACCAAGTGGAAACTGGTAGTGTTACCGGAAGGAAATGAAAAAGCCGAAGTCGGAGCTGACGCGGCTTCTTCCTCGGCTTCCCGATAGGCGGTTAAAAAGGCGTTATATCGCGTCGACTATCGCCAGCAGTTGATCATTTGTTGGGCGTTTCTTGAAGTCACCCGACACAGATTTGGCAATGATCTTACCATCCTTGTCGACAACGATGACTGAAGCATAGGGAACGCCAACGGCTTTTCCTTCAGTATATTGCGGATCACGCAATTCAAACGCATCGATCACTGCAGAGCTCTCGTCAGACAGCATTGTGTATTCCAGCATCTGGTTTTTGGAGAAGCGGTCCTGGCTTTCGACACTGTCATAGCTGACGCCGTATAGTTTATAGCCCCTCTGATCGAGGTCGCTGACAATTGCGTTAATGCCTTTCAACTGAGTCTGACAGAATGGACACCACTCTACCGAGCGTGTGAATACTAGAATTGCTGGACCATCCTCCAGGATACTGGCCAGTGTCTTGCTACCGTCGCCGGTATTAAATTCTGCTTTAATAGGAGCCGAAGAACCAACAGCAGGGCCGGCGTCGATGGTCGGAACTTCCTCGACTGTTCCAGCCACTGCGGGTTCAGCTGCTTCTGATGTTTCTTCGCCGTCATCCACTGGATTTTCAGACTGTGAACATGATGCGAGGGCCAATGCAGAGGTCAAAGCCAAAAGAGATACACTCTTTTTCAAAATAATTCTCCTGTGGTTTCTCAGCGGCAATTCGCCGCAGGACGGTATACGGTTACGGATTCAAGACAGATTATTCCTGCGGTGGAAAGCGATCAAAGGCCGGTAACTCGTGTGCGACCTTTTCCCAAGAGATTTGTTCCGCAAGCTGGATGTTCATTTCAGGAATATAGGCTTCTGGCTCATCAAGTGTAGCCGTTTGCACGTCGATCATACCAGGCAAGATATTGGCATTTTTATAAGCGATTCCGGTGCCGCAATTGTTACAAAAAAGCCGTTCTGCACCGTTTTTGCCCTCGACTGTTTTAAGTTCACCGCCAATCAGGGAAAACTCATCATTTTCTAGCATAATCCAAGCCACGGAAGCCGAGCCGCTGCTTTTCTGGCAGTCACGACAATGGCATATGGACTGGTTGATCGGTTCGCCAGATATTTCATAACGTACTGCCCCACAATAGCACCCACCCTCAGCCATATTCTGCTCCCGTCAGATCAAGTTTGGAAAATCCTATAACACATATTTAGACAAGTCAGTGTCCTTCGCAACATCAGATAGCTGGTTATCGACATAGGCGGCGTCCACCGCGATTGTTTCCCCTTTGTGATTCTCTGCATCGAAACTTATCTCTTCCAGCAGTTTCTCCATCACGGTCTGCAATCGGCGAGCACCGATATTCTCTACCGTTTCGTTCACATTGGCCGCAATCTGAGCAAGTTTTTCAATAGCATCTTGTGTGATGTCGATGGTGACTTCTTCGGTGCCCAGGAGAGCGACATATTGCTCAGGCAGATTGGCTTTCGTTTCCGTAAGAATGCGAACAAAGTCCTCTTCAGTTAACGCGCGGAGTTCAACTCGAATGGGGAGTCGGCCTTGCAGCTCAGGTAACATGTCACTGGGTTTGGAGATAGAAAAAGCGCCGGATGCTATGAACAGGATATGATCCGTTTTCATCGGACCGTATTTTGTCGCGACTGTCGTGCCTTCAATTAAGGGGAGGAGATCGCGTTGGACCCCCTCTCGGCTGACTGAACCACCGCGCACATCGCTGACAGCGATTTTGTCAATTTCGTCAAGAAATACGATACCGTTGGATTCCGCGTCGGTAATCGCTGCTCGTGCAATATCATCATCGTCGAGACGCTTGTCTGACTCTTCCTCGATCAACTTGTCCCAGGCGTCGGCAACCCGCATTTTCCGTCGTTTCATCGCATTCTGGCCAAACGCCTTACCCATCATGTCAGACAGATTGATCATTCCGACCTGGCCGGACATCCCCGGGATATCCATCGGTGCACTGGGGGTATCCTCTACCTCAATCTCGATTTCGGTGTCGTTCATATGGTTATCGACCACTCGTTGGCGGAAGCTTTCCCGCGTCGCTTCGCTAGCATTTTCGCCGCATAATACATCTAGCAAACGTTTCATGGCTGCATCGCTAGCTACGTCACTGACCGCCGAGCGGCGGCGTTCGCGTTCCAGCCTCACCGCCTCTTCAGCAAGATCGCGAGCAATTTGCTCCACGTCGCGACCCACATAGCCGACTTCAGTAAATTTGGTGGCTTCAATCTTGATAAATGGCGCATCCGCCAGTTTGGCGAGACGTCTCGATATCTCAGTCTTGCCGCAACCCGTGGGGCCAATCATCAGAATGTTTTTCGGTGTCACCTCTTCGCGGAGATCCGCAGGAAGTTTCTGGCGCCGCCAGCGGTTGCGCAATGCGACTGCGACTGCGCGTTTTGCGTCTTTCTGTCCGACAATATGTTCGTCCAGAGCCTTAACGATGGCTTTTGGGGTAAGATTATCTAGCATGTGAAACCTGTATTGGAATAAAAATGGACAATTCGTGGCTGAATGGCTCAAGTAACCTAAGTTGCGCTTTCCAGTGCTTCGATCGTAAGCTGATCATTGGTATAAACACAGACTTCCGCAGCAATAGCCATGGCTTTGCGCGCAAGCTTCTCGGCGTCCTTTTCATAGTCAACCAAAGCTCGCGCCGCGGCAAGAGCGAAGTTTCCACCAGACCCTATCGCAGCAATGCCCTGGGTGGGCTCAAGAACATCACCATTACCGGTGAGGATCAGCGTGACCTCTTTATCTGCAACGATCATCATGGCTTCAAGGTTGCGCAGATACTTATCGGTGCGCCAGTCCTTTGCGAGTTCCACTGCCGCACGCATTAACTGACCATTGTGGCGTTCCAGTTTCGCTTCCAGGCGCTCGAATAATGTAAAGGCATCTGCGGTAGCTCCGGCAAAACCACCTATGACTGATCCGTCATGCAGTTGCCGAACTTTTTTGGCATTGGGTTTCATTACGGTTTGACCCATGGAAACTTGACCATCACCAGCGACGATCACTTTGCCATTTTTGCGGACGGAGAGGATGGTGGTGCCATGCCATTGTTGCATGCCATGGTGCTGATTTTCTGTCATAAACCGGATATGGGAAATCTGTCGGTCAAGTGCAACCGTTTGTGCCTCAATAGCTATTTTTCATACTTACTGATACCTATTGCGCAAAAAAAAATGGCGACCAAAAGGCCGCCATTTCAAATTCATTTAGCGCCTGAGTTCAGGGGCTTGTTGGATCGTCGTCGCTTCCATCAGCAGCGATAATGATGCCGCCAATAACTGCAGCGGCAGCAAGAACGGCGATAATGATGCCTGATCCGCCTTCAAGTTTGCTTTCTTCATCTGCAGATGCACCAGCACGAACAGGTTGAGAAACTTTAGCCACTGGCTGTGCAGCCTGTGCGAACACAGGTGTAGCAACCAGAGATGCAGCTGCAACTGCAGCCATACCAATTTTACCGAAACGCATAATTTGCTCCTTCAGGGTTTCGCATTTCACTCAATACGAAGGTTGCATTGCCATAACAATTGTTTGAAATCAACAAGGTTTATGGTTTTAGTCCTTAATGTTAGTCATTGTTGCAAAGATCACACATTCTTCGTTTTTGATCCATTCTGGACTGACCTTTGGTTTCAAAAACGTTAAAAAACTGTGCCATCTTAACACAAAAGGGTGGGATAGAAATTTTCTGATGGATTCTATGGCTAACAAATTGTTAACAAAAGGGTATGAAAAAACATCTGAACCGTTCACTCGTATTGCATCATGAAGGCGTGAGGCATCCTTTCCGACTTAGTTTGCCGCTTGAAGCTCTGGCGTTGAACGAAGAGCAGGTCGATATAGAAAATACTGCTATTAAGGCAAAAAGACAGTGGAGTGAAGACGCGAGCCTCTTTCTTTTGAGTTTCTCGGCGTTCTTTACTGCTTTTTATCTGTTCATATTTTGAACGCCTTTTCACTGGAGTTCTAGTCGCAGGCGAGATGCAATTGCTGGCCCAGCCATGCCGCGACGACACACATTCCCGTCACCAACAGCAGTTGTTCGGTGGTTGAAACACCCAACAGGCTCAGTCCCAACGCGGCCAATGCGCCCAGCACCATACACCCTGAATTGACAACGTTATTGGCTGCGATTGTCCTTGCGGTTTCGCTGATATCGACGGTTGTAGTCAAGAAAGCGTAAAGCGGGACAACAAACATTCCACCAAAAACCGCTACACCAGCCAAAGTACCAAGCAGAGCCCATGCACCATCATGCATCATGAAGGTACTGAAAGTATAGAGCTGGCCATTCGGCAAGCCTTCCCAACCGCGAGCTATGAAATATAGTATCAATACGAATATGCCCATCGCGATAACGCTATACGGCGCGTATCGCGCAGAAACTTCGCTTTTTAGCAGTCGATTTATCAATATCGACCCCACTGCAATACCAACCGAAAAGACTCCCAGAAAAAGGCTGGCGACTGCAGGTGTCGATGTCAGAACATTTTCCACCAATGGTGGAAACTGAATTATCAGGACCGACCCTATTGTCCAAAAGAAACTGATGGCCACAATTGCGAGATATAGCCGCCGGACGTGCAAGGTCGCGGAGATTAGCTTGATCGACGAACGGATAAAGTTGAAATCGATCTTTTCGACTTCTTTTTGTGGCGGCGCGCTTGGCATAAATTGTGCGCCTATCCGCCCCACCAGTGCCACCAGAAATACAGAAACAACCGCCAGCTCAACGCCATTGCCATTGCGATCGATAATGATTCCGCCCAATATTGTGCCTGCTAATATCGCAATATAGGTGCCGGCCTCTACCAAACCTGTTCCTGCCAATACTTCATCCTTTTCAAGATGTTGGGGCAAAATCGCATATTTAATAGGCCCAAAAAACGTCGATTGTAAGCCAAGCAGGAACAGAGCAGTCAGCATGATCGGGATTGATGGTATCAACAGACCAATGCCACCGATGACAGCGATCGCAATTTCAAGCGTTTTGACGAGCCTTGTGATCCGTGCTTTGTCATAATTGTCCGCCAGTTGCCCGGCGAGCGACGAGAACAGAAAAAAGGGCAGGATAAAAATTCCAGAAGCCAATGCATTAAACTGAAAGTCCTGTGCTGGATCCTTATAAATGCCATATGTTACCAAGATAACCATTGAGAATTTGAACAAGTTATCGTTAAATGCCCCAAGCATTTGCGTGATGAAAAGCGGCCAAAAGCGGCGCTTTGCCAAAAGTCGAACAGCTGATTTCATTCTTGGAGTTTTCCTGTTGTTGAGCATTGTCAGACAGGGGGATGGATTGGGCGTTACCCTAACGATGTTGCCCGATAGCGCAAGGCGTTGGATGCGAGAAAATTTGCGTATCAATGTCGGGATCGCAACGATAGGATTTAACTTTTGGCCAAACCTCGTTATGGCAGCGGGCAATATGTTGAATCTACCGAATATTTTGACCCTTTCCCGTATATTCACGGTGCCGTTTCTGGTTGGTTTGCTATGGTGGCCAGACTGGAAACTGGGTTACTTGCTGGCAACGGTACTTTATGGGTTGATGGCGATAACGGATTATTTTGATGGCTATCTTGCACGATCCCAGGGCACAGTGTCCAAGCTGGGCATCTTTCTCGACCCGATTGCCGATAAGATCATGGTCGCTTCGGTCATTCTTATCCTCTGCGCTACCGGCGATATAGAAGGCTATAACGTCATAGCAGCTCTGATTATTTTGCTTCGCGAAATTGCAGTGTCGGGATTGCGTGAGTTTCTGGCGGGACTGCAAGTTAGCGTTCCTGTTTCGCAGTTGGCTAAATGGAAGACTACATTTCAGCTTATTTCGCTCGGTGCTTTGATACTATCTGGGGGACTACCGCAGTTTGGGTTCATTCTTACCGTCGGTATATGGACACTTTGGGCTGCGGCGATATTGACGCTTATTACAGGCTGGGACTATCTACGGGTTGGTCTGAAGCATATGGATTAGATGACCAAAGAAATGCCGAACCAGATCAACATTGTCTATTTTGCCTGGGTAAAAGAGCGGCTTGGCCGTGATCAGGAAGTGATAGAATTTCCTGAGCTGGTAGAGAATATCGGCCAACTTGTCGAACATCTGCAAAATTGTGATCCAGCCTATCGAAATGTGTTTACCGATCTTAAAAAGCTGCGTTTCGCTTTGGATCAGGATTTTGTCGGTCTGGATGCGGCACTGCGTGATGCTGAGGAGCTTGCGATATTTCCACCGGTAACGGGCGGATGATTAAGGTATCTGTCATGGAAAGTGATTTTGATGCCGGTGCGGAAATCAAAAACCTGTCGGCGCTCGGTGGTGGCGCCGTCACCAGCTTTGTCGGACAAGTGCGAGGCGATGGCGCGCTTGATGCGCTGGAACTTGAACATTATCCTGCCATGACCGAGAAAGCGCTACGCAAAATTGCTGATGAAGCGCTAGAAAAGTGGGATCTTCACGGGATTACGATCATTCACAGGGTAGGGCGTTTACGCGTTGGTGAGCAGATTGTTTTGGCATGCACCTGTTCCGACCACCGTCAGGCTTCGATCGAAGCCTGTTCCTACATCATGGATCAGCTCAAGACAGTTGCGCCGTTCTGGAAAAAAGAAATAAAACAAGATGGCAGCGAGAGCTGGGTCGAAGAACGTCAGTCAGACCTTGATGCCGCCAAAGGTTGGGAAAACTAGGCAGCTTTTTCTGTAACCCAGCTTTGACTCTGGCGCATGATCTCCGCCAGAAGCTTGAATTCCTCTTTGCGTGGACTGTTTTTGCGCCATACCAAAGCGATATCACGAAATGCACGATCCGACTTGATCGGGCGTGCCAAAATGTCGGTATGGGTTAGAATTCCGCTATCAATGGCCATTTTCGGAAGTAGGGTCAGGCCCAGCCCGTTGTCCACCATTTGAACCAGAGTGTGGAGTGACGTACCCATCATACGCGCGGATGCCCTCAACTCCGGGCGGTCACAGGCGGCAAGAGCATGGTCTTTCAGGCAATGGCCGTCCTCCAGCAACAAGAGTCTATTCTCATCTATAATTGCTGGATCAATCACTTTGGGCGGGTCGCGAGGATCATCCTTTGGAAAAGCAACAAAAATTTCATCATCAAACAGAGTTTCCGATTCCACATCACCACATGAAAAGGGCAGGGCTAGCAGAACACAATCCACTTGCCCGTGATTGAGTGAATCACAGGCCGAATGACTGGTTTCTTCCTTCAGATAGAGTTTGAGTTCCGGCCGTTCTTTTCGCAATCTCGGGAGTAGCTTGGGCAACAGAAATGGCGCAATCGTTGGAATTACGCTCATGCGGACATCACCAACCAGTGGCTGACCAGCGGAGCGCGCCATGTCGGAAAGCTCTTCCGCTTCCCGCAAAATACGGTGTGATTTTTCCACCATTTGCTTTCCAAGTTCAGTAAAGCGAACCACGCGACGTGTCCGTTCTACCAGCATTACATCAAGCAATGTCTCGAGTTCTTTAATGCCGGCTGAAAGGGTCGACTGGGTAACATAACAAGCTTCCGCCGCCCGTCCAAAATGACCATGTTCTTCCAGCGCCACCAGATATTGCAGCTGCTTCAGTGTCGGCAGGTAGTTTGACATGATTTGACCCTTCGATGAATGGCTGCCCAATAATTCAAGATGATCATAAATACGAGTGCAAAAAGACCCGTTTTAAATGAGTTGCAAGAAAGGACTGGAAATATCCGGTCGGGGTCCTTAGCTTATCTACTTGTAAATTGTCGGAGGAAGACATGTTTCGGGACCTTGGTGAGTATCTGGACTCCATAAAAGCGAGAGACCCCGCTCCTCGCTCCCGCTGGGAGGTATTGCTTTATCCGGGTGTACTGGCTTTGGGCTTGCACCGGATTGCGCATTGGTTCTTCAAAGGTGAACTCTTCTTTTTCGCACGCTTTGTGAACCATTTTTCTCGCCTTTTTACTGCTATTGATATTCATCCAGGTGCCAAGATTGGCCGACATCTGTTTATTGATCACGGTTTTTCGGTAATTGGTGAAACCGCTGAAATCGGGGACAATGTTACTATTTATCAATGCGTGACGCTTGGCGGGACGAATCCCGCAAACGGCGTCGGTGGCAAGCGGCATCCAACCATTGAGGATGATGCCATCTTAGGGTCTGGCGCACAGATACTAGGGCCCATTACGGTCGGTAAAAGATCACGGATCGGGGCCAATGCCGTGGTGACGCAGGACGTACCAGAGGGTGCAACGATGGTGGGTGTTAGGGCTCGTCCAACGCTTGTTCAAGTGGAACAATATCAGGAAGAATTCACGCCCTATGGAACCCCATGCAGTGAGGTTTTTGACCCTTCGACGCAGAAACTCGAAATCTTGCAATGTGAAATGGAGCAACTGCAAAAACGGATCGCCGCTTATGCAGAGGGGCGTGACAAGCCTCAGGACGATAAATCGGAAAGCAAAAGAGATAGCGCCTGATGCGCTCTGAAAATTCCAACGTTTCATCTTTTCCCAACAGGAAAATGTCCTCCGTTCAGGTAGGATTTGAAAGAAAAGAGATGGAACGGATTCTCAATCTTTACGGGCGAATGGTCGCGGCAGGCCATTGGCGCGATTATGCTATGGATATGGGCAAGGACGCAGCCGTTTTTGCTGCATTTCGACGGACATCGGAACGACCACAGATGCGAATCGAGAAGCGCCCGGCGGATCGCAATAAACAAGGTATGTGGACGTTGCATGGCGAGCATGGGCAGATACTAAAGCGCGGCCATGAGCTTGCTGGGGTACTTGCTCCAATGGAACGTCGCCTGATGAAACTCGTCTCGGAATAAGGTGCCTTCATCACGTATATCGAGGAACAGTAAGCTCGTAAAAAAACTGCAATAAAAATGACGTTTTTCCGAAACCTAATCATCATAGAGCCGTCAACAATCAATCAAGACATTGTTTGGGGATTCTGTGAACATGAATTTGAAATCTACTCTCGTAACAAGTGCCGCGATCTTGGCACTCTTGCCGAACCAGGCTCTTGCGGCCCAAATTTCCAGCGAAGAAGCAGCAGCGCTTTTGGAGCGGCTCAACCAGCTGGAGCAGGAAGTTGTAAGTCTACGCGCGCAGCTTAGTAGTGTCGAAACTGTGCAACAGCAGCAAAGCGAGCAGGTTGCCGAGGTCGAAAAAGTGGCGCAGGCCAAAGAAAAAACCAGCATCAAGTTTAAAGGGGCACCTGAAATCAAAACCGACGACGGTTGGAGCTTCAAGCCCCGTGGTCGTATTCTCTACGATTTCAATAATCTTTCATCTATACCGTCGACAATTGATATTCCTGGTGAAGGTTTCTCGAACGAAGCACGGCGCGTTCGCTTGGGCGTTCAGGGCAAGATTCCTGGCGGTTTCGGCTATAAGCTTGAGGCCGATCTTTTGGACGGTGTTGAACTAACTGACGCCTATCTGGATTATAAAAGCGGTGGTCTAACGGTGACGGTTGGCCAGCATAATAACTTCCAGTCACTGGAAGAAATATCGAGCAGCAACGATACCAGCTTTATTGAACGTTCTGCCTTTACCGATGCATTTGGTTTTCAGCGTAAGGTCGGTGTTTCCGCAGCTTACAAGACCGGTGATTTGTTGCTGCAAGGCGGTGTATTTACCGACAATATTGATGACCTGAGTGACGGCAATGACAGCATCAACCTAGATGGCAGGCTGGTGTTTGCGCCAAAACTTGGCGATGCCCAACTTCATCTGGGCGGCTCCGTTCACTGGACGGATCTTGGAGATACCATTGATTCAGTCCGTTATCGTCAGCGACCATTGATTCACAGTGTTGATACGCGTTTCATCAACACTGGGAACATCTCTGCGGAAGAGCAGCTGACTTATGGTTTAGAAGCAGCAGTTATTTCTGGCCGTTTCCACGCTGCTGCCGAAACCCACTGGGCTAGGGTCAGTCGGCCGGGCCTGGCTAATCCCACCTTTTTTGGTGGTTCGGTGGAAGCCGGGCTGTTTTTGACTGATGACAAGCGTGAATATAAGGGCGGTGTTTTCAAAGGCGTGAAAGTTAACAATCCCGTTGGTTCGGGTGGTTCTGGTGCCTGGCAAGTAAATGTGCGTTATGACCGGCTTGATCTTACCGACGCTGGAATCATTGGCGGCACGCAAGACGGCTATATGGCATCACTAATTTGGACTCCGGTCGATTATGTTCGTTTTCTGGTGAACTACGGCCATCTATCTTATGGCAATGCTCTTGGTATTGTGACTGGAGCACCGGATGACTATTCGGTTGATGTTATCGGCGCGCGAGCACAGATTTCTTTCTAGAAACCTCATGCAGAGCAAATGAAAAAGGCCGGTAAAAGCCGGTCTTTTTTGTACGCTCATTGCAGAATATCCTGGGCTAAGCGGCTTCCGTATCAAGAGCATAGCCGGCAGACCGGACTGTTCGGATAATATCCGGACGCTGATTTGCGTTCAATGCCTTGCGCAGGCGCCGAATATGAACATCGACGGTCCTTAGCTCTATGTCGCTGTCTTGCCCCCAGACACTGTCCAGCAAGCGTTCACGCGAGAACACCCAATTGGGATGCTCCAGAAAATGGCGCAACAGCCGAAATTCAGTTGGGCCGAGAGGAATGATGTCGCCATCACGTTTCACCTTGTGGCCCACAGTGTCCATCTCCAGGTCTCCAAAAGCGAGTTTCTCGCCAGCCAGTGCAGGACGGACCCGCCGCAGTACAGCTTTTACCCGGGCTATTAGCTCGCGTGGGCTGAACGGTTTTGTAATATAATCATCGGCACCGGTTTCCAGACCGCGGATTTTATCTTCTTCCTCGCCACGAGCGGTTAGCATTATGATCGGAATATTGGCAGTTTCCGGGGAACGACGGAGACGGCGGCAAACTTCGATACCCGAGAGGTTCTCGATCATCCAATCCAGCAAGATAACATCGGGACGGTTCTCTTTTACCAGCAGCAATGCTTCCTCACCATCGGCGGTATGAATGACGTCATATTCTTCTTTTTTGAAGTTCCATGACAAAAGCTCGGCCAGTGCGGCATCATCTTCTACCAGTAACAATCTCGCGTTGGACATATTGCTATCTCCCGTTCGTGGGTTCTTCCATAAAATCGGTGGGGTTCTCACCGCGATCACGTTCCGGCATCGGTTCACCTTTGGCGGCAAAATAGACCATTTCCGCTACGTTGGTTGCGTGATCGCCGATACGTTCGAGATTTTTCGCGATGAAAAGCAGATGCGCGGCTTCCCCAATGTCCTTTGGATTTTCGATCATGTAAGTGATAACCGAGCGAAATATGCTGGTATAAAAATCGTCAACGATCTGGTCACGCTCGCTAACATCAAGAGCGAGATCGGCATCTCGCCGAGCAAATGCCTCCAGAGAGTCCCTAACAAGTTCTGATGCCACATTTGACATGGAGGGTAACAACGAAGCTGGGCCCAATTTATGGGTACTGGCTATAACCGGAACGCGTTTCGCAATGTTCTTGGCGTAATCGCCAATGCGTTCGACAACCCCTGATATTTTGAATGTAGCGATCAGCTCGCGCAAATCGTCTGCCATCGGCGCACGCAATGCAATTGTCTGGAAAGTGAGGTCATCTATTCGCTTTTCCAAGTCATCGATCAACTTGTCTTCTGCAACAACTTCTTCAGCCAGTTTCAAATCATGCTTTTCAAGGGCACGCATTGCCTTCGAAATCGCCTGTTCGCTGCGACCACCAATTTCTGCAACCATGCCGCGCAGCTCATTAATATCGGTGTCAAAAGCTTTAACGGTATGTTCTGTGCCGCTATTTGGCATTTTTGGGGTTCCTTCCCTTTCCAGTTCGCTTAGCCGTAGCGTCCGGTAATATAGTCCCGCGTTTTCTCTTCCGTAGGATTAGTGAATATGTCGGACGTTACGCCATATTCCACCAAAGTCCCCAAATGGAAGAAGGCGGTACGTTGCGACACCCGGGCAGCTTGCTGCATGTTATGCGTAACAATTACGATAGCATATTTACCACGCAGTTCGTGGATCAGTTCTTCAATCTTTGCCGTTGCGATGGGGTCAAGCGCAGAACAAGGCTCGTCCATCAAGATTACTTCGGGGTCAACCGCGATGGCGCGGGCGATACACAGTCTTTGCTGTTGACCACCGGACAGAGCAGTTCCACTGTCCTGTAATCGATCTTGCACCTCGCCCCACAAACCGGCCCGCTGCAGCGACGTTTCGACAATATTATCGAGCTCATCCTTGCTGCTGGCAAGCCCGTGAATACGGGGGCCATAGGCGATATTGTCATAAATTGATTTAGGGAATGGATTGGGTTTTTGAAAAACCATGCCAACCCGTGCTCGCAGTTGCACGACATCCATTTTTGGCGCGTAAATATCCTCGCCCTCCAATGTAATGTCACCGGTAACCCTCGCGATCGGAATAGTGTCATTCATCCGGTTCAGGCAGCGCAGAAAGGTAGATTTCCCGCAACCAGATGGGCCAATGAACGCGGTGACGTTGTCCATAGTAACATCAATGGAGACATCTTTGATCGCCTGTTTCTCACCATAGAAAACATCCACATTGCGGGTTGTCATTTTCAATGGTCCATCGCCAGCAGAAATGGCGGAAGCTGTAGTCTCTGTCATGATTGGGCTTTCACTGGGACTGGTACTGTCTAATAATTCTGTCATATCATGATCTACCAGCGGGTTTCAAAACGATTGCGTAGATATATCGCAAGAGCGTTCATTGTGAGAAGGAACAGTAGCAGCACAATAATTGCCGCCGAGGTTTTTTCGACAAAGCCGCGATTTACCTCATCCGACCAAAGGAAAATCTGCACCGGTAGAACGGTGGCAGGTTCTACAATACCGCCAGGTGGTGTGGCGATAAAGGCGCGCATGCCAATCATCAGCAAAGGTGCGGTTTCGCCCAGGGCTCGGGCCATGCCAATAATCGTACCTGTTAGGATGCCTGGCAGGGCAAGTGGCAGAACATGGTGAAAGACAACCTGCATTTGGCTGGCACCTATGCCCAAAGCCGCCTCACGAATAGATGGAGGTACGGCTTTGACGGCATTGCGCCCGGATATCACGATTACCGGCATGGTCATAAGGGCTAGCGTTAGGCCCCCTACCAGTGCGGCGGATCGCGGCAGACCAAAGAGGTTGAGGAATACAGCCAAACCAAGCAGACCAAAGATAATCGATGGAACCGCAGCCAAATTGTTGATGGAAACTTCAATCAAGTCGGTAAAACGGTTTTTGGGTGCGTATTCCTCGAGATAAAGGGCAGAAAGTACACCTATCGGGAAAGCGATAAGCAATGTGATAAACATTGTTATCAATGAGCCTTTCAACGCACCCCATATCCCGACTTGCATCGGGTCAGTCGCGTCAGAATTGGTCAAGAAATTCCAGTTAAATCCAGTACTCAGCCGATCTTTCAACTCGGCAACTTTGTTTTCCGCAGTCTCGCTGCCACTTCCTTTAAACGCGACATCGATTTCTGATTCGACCGGCAGGTAGAGCGTCGTTTTTGTTTCTACAATCTGGGGATTTTTCAATATCTCTTGATTGACGGCTTGCCACCCGCCAGCTGAGAACAATTCGCTGCCTTCTTCACCATATTGAATTTGAACACTCGTGTTTACAATATCTTGAACACCCAATGTCCGAAGATTAGCCGGGCCATTGGCTCCTCTAAACTGATCTGCAGTCGCACCTCCCGTCATGGCAGGAAAGTCAATTTCGACCGGCAGTTCAGTTTGGGTAAAGCCGCGCAGACCGTTTCCGACCATCACGATCATCAAAAATGCCAGAAAGCCCGCTGACAATATTATCGCGCTGATACCCAGTGCCTTGAATCGTCGTTCGGCGGCATAGCGCTTGCGAATGCGCTGTTGCATTGCATCGCTCTGCCAATCTGTCGGATTGCGTTCTTCCACAAAGGCCGCGCTGCTATTCATAAGCTTCCCGATATTTTTTGACGACTCTAAGTGCGATAAGGTTGAGAAGAAGGGTTACTATGAACAGCACGAGCCCAAGCGCAAAGGCGGCAAGAGTTTTGGGACTGTCAAATTCCTGATCACCGGTCAGCAGTTTAACGATCTGGGTCGTGACAGTTGTTACACTGGAAAACGGATTGGCGGTCATATTTGCCGCGAGGCCCGCTGCCATGACAACGATCATCGTTTCGCCAATGGCACGACTTACGGCCAGCAAAACGCCGCCGACCACACCCGGTAAAGCAGCCGGAATGAGAACCTTTTTTATGGTTTCACTCTTTGTCGCGCCCATGGCGAGCGATCCATCACGCATCGCACTGGGAACCGCGGCAATGCTATCATCAGCCATAGAGGATACAAAGGGGATGATCATGATGCCCATAACGACACCAGCAGCCAGCGCGGATTCTGAAGAGGCTCCGCTAATTCCGATGGAAACCGCAAAATCTCTCAGGGCTGGTGCAACAGTCAGAGCTGCAAAATAGCCATAGACAACCGTTGGAACGCCAGCGAGTACCTCCAAAATTGGTTTCATCCATGCGCGAAAATTAGGCGGTGCATATTGGGTGAGATAGATAGCGCTCATCAATCCCAGTGGGATGGCAACTATCATCGCAATGATAGCGCCGATAAACACAGTGCCCCAAAATAGAGGAATTGCACCAAATCCAGTCTCGCCCCGTGGCCCTGCGACGGCCTTGGGATTCCATTCGGTTCCGAATAAAAAGTCGATGGGAGATACCATCGAAAAGAATCGCGCCGATTCAAAGATCAATGATACAAATATACCGATGGTGGTAATTGTGGCGATGAGCGATGCAAAAAGCAGCAGCAGCATTGTCACGCGTTCAATCTTTGTGCGTGCTCTGAGTTCTGGCTTTAGTTTGAGCCATCCGAACGCACCGCAAGCAAACACCAACAAGAGAGCGGCAACCATCCCGAGTGTCCGATAATAGGATATTGCTGTCCGATAAGGTTCAACCATGGACTGAGAGAGAGGGTTAAATGCTTGAACTTGTTGCCCCGATGCGATGGAGCGCGCTTCCGCTAATATGGCGCCTCGCGCGAATGGATCTTGTGGGAGTTGCTCCGCTGCAGGGCTGGTCAACGCCGCATCGGTAATGAGCGCCGGGCTAGCCATGTTCCAGATCATTAGGAATAGAAGTGCAGGGCCAATAGCCCAAAGGGCGACATACCAGCCATGATAATTGGGGAGTGAGTGTACAGCTCCCCTTTTTTTGTTGTCAGCTGAAAAACGGCTTGCTTTGACGCGGCCAAAAAACCACGCAATGCCACCAAGGACAATGATCAGCATGAAGAGAATGGAGCCTGTCACGGTAGAATAACTGATCCTTGGTTAGGAATAGGTATAGCGGAATGCGGACCCTTTAAGAAAGCGGCCCGCATTCCGCTAGCAAATTATTTCAGTTCATCACCCGTCAAGACTGGCAGACTTTTTACAGTGTCGGCCATTTGTGTTCGAACATCATCAGGTGATGCTATCAAGCCAGCTTTAATAAGATAGCCATCAGACCCGCCAGCACTGACGAATTCTGTCAAATACTCCTGAAGACCAGGGATAACACCTACATGCTGCTTTTTAGCATAGATATAAAGTGGCCGCGCTCCCGGATATTCACCAGATGCAATGGCATCATAAGCAGGTTCTACATCGGAAACAGCAACGCCGCGGACCGAGTCGGTATTCTCCTCCAGGAAGCTGTAGCCAAAAATTCCAAGACTGTTTGGATTGGCCTTCAACTTCTGGACGATCAGGTTATCATTCTCACCGGCATCAATGTAAGCACCATCAGCGCGCACATCATGACAGATGGCATCATATTCATCTTCATTTGTGTCTTTCAACGCTTTGGTTGTGGCGTCGGTTTTACAGCCGACTTCCATGATCAACTCGGTAAGTGCATCGCGTGTTCCAGACGTTGATGGCGGACCATAAACACTGATTGCGATATTGGGGAGTGAAGGATCAATATCGGACCAGTTTTTCGTCTCATTCTTTTTACCAAATGGTCGTTCTGCGATGGCTTCATATATTTGCGTCGGCGTCAATTTGATCGATGGGCCTTCATTGGCTTGTGCAATCGCGATGCCGTCAATTCCGATTTGCACTTCGACCACATCAGTGACGCCGTTTTCTTTGCACATTTCAAACTCGGTTGCCTTCATCCGCCGCGATGCGTTGGCAATATCAGGCGTATTGGCTCCAACGCCTGCGCAGAACAGCTTCATTCCACCGCCGGTGCCCGTTGATTCCAGAATGGGTGACGTGTTTGCGCCACCAGCGCTAAATTGCTCTGCTACTGCTTTAGCAAAAGGAAAGACGGTTGAAGAACCGACGATGCGCACTTCACTGCGTGTACCGCCTTGTCCGCCAGAAGCCTGATCCTGACATGCTGCCAAGGCGAGTGTTGATACCGCCAAAAGAGCGATTTTCTTAAACATGTTGCTGTCCCCGTTTTCTATGGAGTGTTGAAAAATTAGCCAAGAATCGGTTCCGATTTCTGGCCGGTTGCACAGCATTTAAAAGTCCGCAGTGTCCTAATGATTACATATTTATGACAGTTATATTACATCAGATGTGTTGATGCTGTTGCTCTGGCTTGATGACCGGCAGGAATATTGCGACAGTTGTGCCGATGCCCTGTTCACTGGAAACCTCCATCCGGCCACCATGGCGTTCAGTGATATGCTTTACAATGGCCAGCCCTAACCCGGTTCCACCAATCGATTTGCTTCGTCCTTTGTCGACGCGGTAGAAACGTTCCGTTAGCCGCGGGATATGTTCTGCGGCTATTCCATCGCCTTGATCCGTCACGGACAGGCGAAGCATCGAACCATTACGATTGGGTTTGACTGCAACTGATACAGGCGTACCCCGTCGTCCATATTTAATGGCATTGCTGACCAGATTATGAAGCAATTGGGATATCTGTGCGTGGTCGCCCTGGATCATCGGCAAGTTGTCCGGCAGAGAGAGAACAAAATTATCTTCATTTTTGCTACGACCGTTCAGAAAAACCGTTCTCACTTCTGCGACAAGCTTGGCCAGATCAACCGGCTCTGCGGGTAATTGGTATTTTTCCGCTTCTATGCGGGACAGCGACATCAGATCTTCGACCAATCGCTGCATGCGGTCGGCTTCTTGATACATGATTGTCAAAAAACGTGCACGTGTGTCTTCATCTTTGCCTGCTTCAGGGTTCTCCAGTGTTTCGATAAAACCTTTTATGGCAGCCAATGGCGTACGTAGTTCGTGACTGGCATTGGCCACGAAATCAGTACGCATACGTTCTGCGGCGTAGCGGCTGCTTTGGTCTGACAACTGAACCAGCTTTAGTCCGTCATCCAGTGCATGAATCCGTAATTCCCAACGCTGATCAGCACTGCCGACTCCGACTAATAAAATCGGTTCTCCGGTATGTTCGGCATTGGGATTAGCCAGGCGGTCGGCCGCTGCCGGATGACGAATCGCGACCCGCACGTCCTCTCCGATAATATGATTACCTAGAAAGTTTTTCGCAGCCGGATTAGCCATCGCTACTTTGGCATTGCGGATAAGTAGAATCGGGTCGGTAATGGGATCAACCACATCCTGGTAAGCTTCCGCCCTACCTTGGTATAGTAGCCGTTTTTTCTGTCGTTCCAGCGCGTTGAAATCTGGTGGCGGCGGTGCACGATCTTCCAAGGCAACAATGGCAAGGGCGACAATTCCAAATGCCGACATAATTATAATTTTCATCAGTGCCGCGGAAGTCTGAGCTGCCAGAACTGATCCCCCGATTATCAAGAGAATCGCAAAAATCAGCCGAAATGGAGAAATTGTGTTCATATTTGCCGTTGCGCTGGAATTCGGTCCGTCATGTTTAGGCGGGTTTGCGCAGAAACAGCAACGGCTATATCAAAATTGTGGTCAGCGATGTTAGACCGGAGACTACAACCAGATTTAAGGCGTTAAGTGTTTTCGCCAATTTGTCCCGTTTATGGACGACGACTTGTCGGTGTGACTGTTCACTCGCATTTAATCGTTTTTCTCTTTAAGGGCTAAGTTCAGAGGAAAATTTACGCGATGACCGACAATCCAAACCAGAATTTGGAAGCTGGAGAGCCCGAGGGCGCTTCTCAGGATGCTGCGATCGTAACACGCCGCCGCGCGCTGATGATGGGTGCTGTGACAGCTTCTGCAGTCGTCAGCATCAAGCCGGCTTTGGCGCAGACCGCTGGTTCCGTGCTAAACTGTGAAATTCCGGTTCCGGGCAATCACGCCGCTGGCGGTTATATTGGTCCGGACGGAAAAATTGTATCACCCGACACGCCGGGCGCATTTCCGCCCGCAGGCCGGAATTTTACTGGGGAAGAAGTGAAGCGGGCAATGAATGGCCGGTCTCTTCCAGGTACATCTTATGATCAGTCCAAAGCCTATGTGAACTATATCAGGCGGCTCCAGTCCGGGCAAAGCGGCTTTACCTGCTACGCATCTCTGCAAATGCCGCGATAGCTTTGCACTGAATTTTGGCTTCAAAGCCAATGCTTATTAACATATTCATGCTATTGGCTTTTTCGAATGATTTGCCGTGATCAGGGATAGTGTAACCGCCAATGAGCCAGCTTTATCGTGCCGCAGCCTCTGAAGGGCTGATCCAGCATCCGCTGGACAGTATGACGCTGATTTTCCAGAAATCATCGGGGATTACTCATGTGGTTGCCGACCTAGTACCCGCAATACTGACGGTTATGGGGGCAGACGCTCTGACGGCCGAGGATATCACAGGCAGACTATCCGACAGCTATGATCTGGAGGACAGCGGAGACGCCGCCGATATTGTGCTGGCGAGGCTGGTCGAGCTGTCTTCGCTTGGCCTTGTTGAACAGGTCTAGGACCGGTGGCGCGCATGCATCAGCTCTATCTGACGGTTGGGCCGACGCGATTTCGGTTGGCGTCGACCTGGCGGCAGCCTCTCGATCAACTGGCAGCCCTCTACAAGGACTATCCAACGTCACAGGATGGCTACGCTGACTTCACTGTCCGGTTGGAGCCTGAAAAACCTTGGCGGCGCTATATTCGGCCTTCTGTTCATATTTCTGGTGATTTTTGGCTTCCTGATGCAGCTCCGCTGCCACTTGATCAAAGCCTGTTAGCTGCGGAAATGGGCATGAACTTGCAAATGGCACTGGGTTGGCGGCGGCATCTTTTGCTGCATGCCAGCAGTGTCGAAAAGGATGGCAAGGCACTGCTGATGACCGGCTTGTCTGGCTCGGGAAAGTCGACGTTATCCGCGATGCTCGCGGAAAAAGGCTGGCGATTCATGGGCGATGAATTTGCCTTGCTCAACCCGGATACTGGCATGGTTCATAGCTTCCCGCGACTGATCAGCCTCAAAAACGAGGCCATTGCCGCGATGCGCGCGATTGTGCCGGAAAATCGGTTCGGTCCCCTGATGAAGGGGACACCCAAGGGGGATATCCGACACGTGATGCCGCCGCTGGATGCGGTCAACAAAATGAAGGATGTGGCCAAGCCCGCTTTGCTTCTGTTTCCGCGCTTTGGTCATGATCCTGCTCTGCGCGACATGGGCAAGAGCGAGATTTTTGTCCGGCTGACCCAGGCATCGACAAACTATGTGGCTCTTGGTGAGACCGGCTTTCGGGCCCTGACCCGATTTGTTGATACAGTCCCCACCAAAGCGATGGACTATCAGTCAGGTGATCAAGCCGAAGAGTTGATTGATAGCTTGTGGAGCAAGCTCCCATGATGCGCGATGCTCGACCTTTGGTCGATGCCTTGCGCGACCCGGAGACGGTTCTGTCGCTTGATGGAGCCGGATGGACCAACCTGATCAGCATTGCCCGAGCAGAGTCGCTAATCGGCAGTTTGGCCCATCGATTGACCGGCATGGCCGTGCCGGAGCAAGTCAGGCCCATTCTGAAAGATGCGATTCAAGCTACTGATCTTGCAAGACAACAAGCGCTTTGGGAGGCGGATTGCGCGCGCCGGGCTCTTGCGCCGCTAAATAGCAAGGTCGTGCTGATGAAAGGCACCGCCTATGTCGCGGCAGATCTTGATGCGGGGGTTGGTCGAAGCATTGGTGATCTTGATATCATGGTCGCACAAGACTCGCTATCGGCTGTCGAAGAGGCGTTGCTGGATGCGGGTTGGGAATGGGTAAAGCCAGACCCTTATGATGACCAATATTACCGCGAACATATGCATGAATTGCCGCCGCTCATCCATCGGGAGCGTGATCGAATGATCGATGTGCATCATACGACATTGCCGCAGACCGCACGACCAACTCCCGATCCGCAAGCAATGCTCGATGCGGCGGTCAAGCTGGATTCAGGTCTCTACGTAATGTCGCCTGCTGATATGTTGCTCCACTCCGTCGCTCATCTCTCTGCCGATGGCGATCTGACCGGAGGTTTGCGCAACCTATGGGATATCGACCGTTTGGTTCGGCAGTTTTCGGAAGCAGACGAGCAGTTTTGGATCGTATTAGGCGTCCGGGCTAGGCTGCATCATCTGGAGCCGCATCTAGCACGGGCATTGCGCCTAGCTTTCCGCCTCTATGATACTCCGGTCTATAAATATCGCGCGGGCCAAACCAAGTTCACGGATTATCTCTATATTAGAAGGCTATTGGCCCGTGATGGCTGGGGAAGGAAAACTCGAAAGTTCACACGCCAGGCCTTCTATATTCGCTCTCATTGGCTCAGGATGCCGCCGTTGATGCTGGCTCGTCATTTGTGGGCCAAGTGGCGCAAGGGCTGACGGTTAGCGGCTCAATGTGGCCAAGGTCGGCACAAGCTCGTCATAATGATCGATAATCGCATCGGCGCCCAGTTCTTCAACGGGCTGATGTAAAAAGCCGAAACTGACCGCGACATTGGCGATACCGGCATTTTGGGCCGCTTTAATGTCGAATATACTGTCACCAATGAACGCGGCCGGTGTTTGATCTACCACCCCGTCACAACGCCGGATCATTTCGTCAATCGGATCGCGCTCGGGCTTGCTGCGCCCTTTGCCCATCGTATCACCGCCGATGACGGTGACAAACCGGTCAATCATTCCGACATTGGTCAGCAGTTTAACCGCGAGGCTTTCAAATTTGTTGGTCACTACCGCCAGTTTGATGCCTTGATCTTGCATTGCATCCATGGCATCGGTCAGTCCCGCAAAAGCCGGCGCATTATTACCCAGATTGGCTTCATAATGATCGATCAGGATGGGCAGCAGGCTTTTGACCAGATCCTTGTCGCTGCCACCGGACTGTTCTAGTGCCATTTCCAGCATATGCCTTGCGCCCATGCCGACCAAAGATCGGATGGATTGTTCGTCCACTTGCGGCCGATCTGCGCTAGCCAGCGCGTGATTGAGCGAAGCGGCGAGTTCCATGCTGGTGTCGAGCAAGGTGCCGTCCAGATCAAAGCCAATGATATCGAAAGAAATTTCTGTCATAAGCTCTGCATAGAACCGATCTTGCTGGCATAAGCAACCGCATCATGGCATGGGGCGCGAATTCAGCGTTTGGAACAGGATATTCGGAGTTTTTGGCATGAGTGACCGTCCTTTAGCAGCCATTATATTAGCCGCCGGACAAGGTACGCGGATGAAATCGGAGACGCACAAGGTCCTGCATCCGATTGCCGGGAAGCCAATGCTCCATCATCTGCTCGATACGGTTGATTCTATCGGTGTAGAACGCACGGTCGTGGTCGTCGGTGCGCGGCGCGAGCAGATCGAGGCGAGCGTTGAAGATCGTAATGTCGCGATAGCCGTGCAGGAAGATCAGTTGGGTACCGGCCACGCGGTCGCGCAGGCGCATGAGGCACTGAAAGGTTTCGCTGGCGATGTGCTCATCCTTTACGGCGATGTGCCCATGGTAAGTGCTGAGACCATGCACGCGATGATTGCGCGGCTGAATGACGGCACGGATCCGCGCGCAGTCGTGCTCGGTTTTCGTCCCGAAGATGCAGGCGCCTATGGCCGGATCATTGCCAGCGATCAGGGCGAGATCGAAAAAATGGTCGAATATAAGGATGCCGACGACGCCGAACGTGCGGTCAACCTGTGCAACAGCGGGTTGATGGCGGCGCGAGCGACCGATTTGTTCATCCTGCTCGATCAAATCGGCAATGATAATGCGGCGGGCGAATATTATCTGCCGGATATCGTGATGCTGCCGGGCCAGGCCAGTGCGGTCATTGAGGTGGATGATCCTGCCGAGGTTGCGGGCGTTAACAGCCGCGCCGAACTGGCCGCCGTCGAGGGAGAGTGGCAGCAACGTCGGCGGGCGCAGGCGATGGCAGACGGTGTCAGCCTAATTGCACCAGAAACCGTTTGGTTTTCGCATGATACAATACTCTCTTCAGATATTGTAATAGAACCGAATGTCTTTTTTGGACCCGGCGTCACGGTAGCCAGCGGTGCACGAATCTATGGCCATAGTCATATCGAAGGCGCGTCCATTGGTGCGAATACTAATGTCGGTCCGTTCGCAAGACTGCGGCCAGGCGCGGTGCTTGAGGAAGGTTCAAAAATCGGCAATTTTGTCGAGATGAAAAAAGCGGTGCTGGGCAAAGGTGCCAAGGCTAATCATCTGACCTATCTGGGCGATGCCGAAGTGGGCGAGGGCGCCAATATCGGCGCGGGCACGATTACCTGCAATTATGACGGCTATTTCAAATATAAAACGAAGATCGGCAAAGGCGCCTTCATCGGCAGCAACAGCGCATTGGTGGCGCCGGTGACAATTGGCGACGGGGCGATTGTCGGCGCTGGCGCGGTGCTGACCAAGGATGTCGATGCCGGCGATCTGGCGCTAGTGCGGGCCGAACAGACCGCGAAAAAGGGCTGGGCGGACCGGTTTAACGCGGTGAACGCGAAGAAGAAGGCGGGGAAGTGACAATCAAACGGTGAGTATTCCCGAAATCGAAACGGAAAGACTGTTTCTTCGCGCACCGGCGCAAGATGATTTTGACGTCTACCGTAGATTTTATGCCGATGAAGTTGGATCAGCGGCCTATGGAGGCCCACTAAGCGCAGAACAGGCCTGGCGGAAATTGGCATATGATATCGGCCACTGGACACTCCGCGGCTTCGGAATGTGGTCCGCCTATCAAAAGGATTCCGGAAACATGGTGGGCGGAGCCGGTTTGGTCTATCCGCAAGGATGGCCTTGTCCGGAATTAACTTGGTGGATCATGCCCGATTTCCGGCGGCAGGGTCTGGCAATAGAGCTTTCCAAGGCCGTTATCAGATTCGGCTACGACCATCTGGAATGGGACGCAGTGCGAACGTACATGAATGATGACAATATTCCAGCTCTGCGGCTTGTAGAGAAACTTGGCGGTGTCGTTGAGAAGCGAAGTTGCTTTCCGGACGGGCTGGACAGAAATATCTATATCTTGCCCCAACCCAGATCGACTTGACATGATATCATGATATGATATCAATATATCATGACTCGTATACTTGCCGACCTATCAGAAGAAGATGTTCAGTGGCTCGACGCACAGGCGGCGGCGCAGGGGACATCGCGGGCGCAGTTGCTGCGTGACGCGGTAGCGGCGTTTCGGGCGGATGCGTCGAAGCAGGGGATTGAGAAATATTTCGGTATGTGGCGTGAACGCCGGGAAGTGGGTGACCCGGTAGCATGGCAGCGGCGCGAGCGCGCGTCTTGGACACGGCCCTGGGATCCTGATTACTGGGACGTGCGCAAGGAATTCCCTGATCTTTTCGACGCTGATGATGACCGTGAGGCCGAACGCTATCGCAAGAAGGATGCCTCGTGAACGAAGCGGTGTTCGACAGTAACATCCTATTCGATGCGCTTAACGACGTTGGCCGCGCCAATGTTGAACTGCAACGCTATGACCGCCGTTATATCAGCCGGCTGACCTGGGTTGAAGTGCTGACCCGGGCGCTGCCGGACGATGGCGACCGGGCGGAAGCCTTTCTCTCCTTTTTCAATGTCATTGAGGTGAATGAAGAAATCGGTCGGCGGGCAGCCTTGCTACGTAGTGACCGGCGGCGGCTGAAAGCCATGGACGCCGTCATTCTCGCCTCGGCCCAACTCACCGGGCGAATCTTGATCACCCGAAACACGCGCGATTTTCCGGCGGAAATGCCAGGCATTCGCGTTCCATATACTCTCTAAGAAGAAAGCCTCAGACTATGTGCGGAATTATCGGAATTGTTGGCAAGGATGCGGTCTCGGATCGCCTGGTCGATGGTCTCAAGCGGATGGAATATCGCGGTTATGACAGCGCCGGCGTCTGCACGGTTCATGATGGCCAACTGATCCGCCGCCGCGCCGAGGGCAAGCTGATCAATCTTGTCGAGGTGCTGAAAAAGGACGATGCACCGGGAATGATCGGCATTGCCCATACCCGCTGGGCCACCCACGGTGCACCAACGACGAGCAACGCCCACCCGCACGCGACCAGCGAAGTGGCACTGGTCCACAATGGGATTATCGAGAATTTCAAGCCGCTGCGCGAAGAATTATCTGCACGGGGACGCAGTTTTGAAAGCGAAACTGATACTGAAGTCGTGGCGCATCTGGTCAGCGAGCAGGTCGAGGCGGGCAAATCTCCGCAAGATGCCGTGCAGTCCGTATTGCCGCAGTTGCGCGGTGCCTTTGCACTGGCGATTGCTTTCAAGTCGAATCCTGATCTGCTGATCGGCGCGCGGCTTGGATCGCCGTTGGTGGTCGGTTATGGCGAAGGTGAAACCTATCTCGGGTCAGATGCGCTGGCATTGGCCCCGCTGACGCAGAAAATTGCCTATCTGGAAGAAGGCGACTGGGTGGTGATTAACGGTGACGGCGCCCAGGTTTTCGATAGCGCCAACAATCCGGTGCAGCGCGAAGTGACAACCTCTGGTGTATCGGCGGCAACCATCGAGAAGGGGCAATATCGCCACTATATGCAGAAAGAGATTTTCGAGCAACCGACGGTGGTGGCGCAGACGCTGCAAAGCTACATCCGGCCACTCGAACAGCAAGTCGCGCTGCCGCAGATGGATTTTGATCTCAAGGACATAAAGCGGATTACCATCGTTGCATGTGGCACGAGCTACTATGCCGGGATGGTGGCCAAATATTGGTTCGAAACCTTTGCACGGGTGCCGGTGGATCTGGATGTGGCATCGGAATTCCGCTACCGCGATCCCGTGCTGGAGCCGGGCGGGCTGGCGCTGTTCATCTCACAGTCTGGCGAGACGGCAGACACGCTGGCCGCGCTGCGCCACAGCAAGGAGCAGGGCCAGAAGATTGCGGTGGTGGTCAATGTCCCGACCAGTTCCATGGCACGTGAAGCAGATCTTTTACTTCCAACCCATGCTGGACCCGAAATCGGCGTAGCTTCAACTAAGGCCTTTTCCTGTCAGCTGGCGGTGCTGGCAGCGCTGGCTGCGCATCTCGCCGTGGTCAAAGGCAAGATGACGCGTGACGAAGAGCATGAAGTCGTCGAGCATCTGACCGAAGCACCAGCTGCACTAAACGCAGCGCTCGCTCATGACGAGGACATAGCCGATATGGCCCATCTGATCGCGCCGGCACGGGATGTGCTTTATCTGGGCCGCGGTCCGGATTATCCGTTGGCATTGGAGGGTGCGCTGAAGCTGAAAGAGATAAGCTATATCCATGCCGAGGGCTATGCATCAGGTGAAATGAAGCACGGGCCCATTGCGCTGATTGATGAAGCGGTGCCAGTGATCGTGCTGGCGCCGTCCGGGCCACTATTCGAAAAAACGGTCAGCAATATGCAGGAAGTGATGGCCCGTGGCGGCAAGGTCGTGCTGATATCCGATGCCGCCGGTTTGGCGGAAGCCGGTGAAGGGTGTATGGCGACTATCGAGATGCCAAAGGTTCATCCGCTTATCGCGCCTCTCGTTTATGCCGTGCCCGTACAGTTGCTTGCTTATCATGTGGCAGTGGCCAAGGGTACGGATGTCGATCAACCGCGCAATCTCGCGAAATCAGTAACTGTGGAGTAGAATATGGCCACCAATCCTTCCATTGTCTCTGTAGAAAGCGCCCAGGGTAAGTTTCAGCAGACGGTTCGGGTTGGGAAACATGTTTTTCTTGCCGATGAGCCCGAGTCATTTGGCGGAGACGATACAGGTCCGTCGCCTTATGATCTGTTGCTCGCGGCTTTGGGTACCTGCACGTCGATGACGATGAAAATGTACGCTGACCGTAAAAATATACCTCTGGAAGGCGTGCATATCGAACTGGAGCATAGCCGCGATCATGTGGAAGATTGTGCGACCTGCAACAATGATGACAATCGCATTGATGTGATTGATAGATCCATCACATTGCACGGAGATCTGACCGATGAGCAACGGCAAAAGCTGATGGAAATTGCGGGAAAATGCCCCGTGCATCGAACGCTGGAAAATCGCATCGACATTCATGAAATATTGGTTGGGGCATGATTGACGTCGCTGGCGGTTGCCATTGTGGTGCCGTGCGGTTCGCTGCGCAAACCGAGGTGCAGCCAGAAATGCTGGATTGCAATTGCTCGATCTGCGCGCGGACCGGCTTTCTGCACCTCTTCATTCCGCATGATCAGTTTGATCTGCTGCAAGGCGAGAGTGACCTGACCAGCTATAAATTTGGCAGCGGGCAAGCGGATCATCTGTTTTGCCGCCATTGCGGAATCAAAAGCTTCTATCAGCCGCGGTCACATCCTGATTGCTGGAGCGTCAATTATAACTGTCTGGATGCGGGGCATGATTTGCAGCCGAAGATCACCAAGTTTGACGGACAGAATTGGGAAGCATCCAAAGCCAAGCTATAAAAAGAAAACGGCTCGCCAGTTTCCTAGCGAGCCGTCTATAAGTCTGCTGCCCTAAGGCCTGTTTACGCGAGGTCGAAACGATCCGCGTTCATGACCTTCGTCCAAGCCGCGACGAAGTCATTTACAAACTTCTCTTCATGGCCGCTTTCCGCATAAACTTCGGCAAGCGCGCGCAGCTGGGAGTTGGATCCGAAGACAAGGTCAGCGCGGGTTCCTGTCCAGCGTTGTTCACCGCTGCTCCGATCCTTGCCTACAAACTCCTCTTCGTCACTACCGTCAACGGCTTCCCAGACGGTGTTCATGTCGAGCATGTTGACGAAAAAGTCGTTGGTCAATTGACCAGGACGATCCGTCAAGACACCGTGGGTGCTGTTGCCGCTATTGGCACCGAGCGCCCGCAGGCCGCCAATCAGAACAGTCATTTCCGGTGCGCTGAGGTTGAGCAGGGACGCACGGTCCAGCATCAGTTCTTCGGTCGGAACGCTATGTTTGGCGCAAAGATAGTTGCGGAATGCATCTGCTTTGGGCTCAAGCGGCTCAAAGCTCTCAGCATCGGTCATCTCGTCCGTGGCATCGCCGCGTCCGCTTGCGAACGGCACATCGATATTGAAGCCAGCATCTTTCGCCGCTTTCTCCACCGCTGCAGTTCCGCCCAGAACGATCAGGTCGGCAATGCTGACATTGCTGTCGCCTTTAATCTCTTCCAGTTTGGAAATCACCTTGCCGAGTTCAGCCGGATCATTGGCTGCCCAGTCTTTTTGCGGAGCCAGACGAACGCGGGCACCATTGGCGCCGCCCCGATGGTCAGAGCCGCGATAGGTGGATGCCGAAGCCCAAGCCGCCTTGACCAGTTCGCTAACGGTCAGGCCGCTGTCCAAAATAGCCGTTTTCAAGCCCGCAACATCGCCGTCGCTGATGCTTTGGCCAGCTGGAACAGGGTCCTGCCAGATCAAGTCTTCCGCAGGGACTTCCGGACCGTGATAACGGGCTTTTGGACCCATATCGCGGTGGCATAGCTTAAACCAGGCGCGCGAGAAGGCATCTTCCAATGCGGCCTGATCGTTGCGGAAACGCTCGGAAATCTTGCGATAGTCCGGATCCACTTTCAACGCCATATCGGCTGTCGTCATCATGGTTGGAACCTTCTTGGAAGGATCAGCGGCATGGGGTGCCATATCTTCTTCCTTCTGGTCGATTGGCTGCCATTGCTGCGCACCAGCTGGGCTCTTCACCAGCTCATATTCATAGTCGAGCAGCAAACGGAAATAATTCCCGTTCCATTCAGTAGGCGTGGAAGACCACGATCCTTCAAGTCCGGACGTGATGGCATCGCCGCCGACGCCACTTCCATGAGTGCTGAGCCAGCCAAAGCCCTGAGCCGTGATATCGCCGCCTTCTGGTTCAACACCAACGAGGCCAGCATCACCAGCACCGTGGGCTTTGCCGAAAGCGTGACCACCGGCGGTCAATGCGACGGTTTCTTCGTCATTCATGGCCATACGGGCGAAGGTTTCACGCATATCGCGAGCGGACAGAGCAGGATCAGGATTTCCACCCGGGCCTTCTGGGTTCACATATATGAGTCCCATTTGAATCGCGGCAAGTGGATTTTCCAGAAGCAGATCTTGGTCGGGATCAATACGCGTTTGTACGCCTTCATTGACCATCTTGTCTTCGTTACCCCAGTAAATATCACGCTGAGGTTCGAAAGTGTCTGCACGGCCGCCGCCGAAACCGAAGACCGGGCCACCCATAGATTCAATGGCGACATTGCCAGCGAGGATGAACAAATCAGCCCAGCTAATCTTCTCACCATATTTCTGTTTGACCGGCCAGAGCAAGCGACGCGCTTTGTCCAGATTGCCATTGTCGGGCCATGAGTTGAGAGGAGCAAATCGTTGCTGTCCTTCGCCCGCACCGCCGCGGCCGTCAGCGGTACGATATGTACCTGCAGCATGCCATGCCATACGGATGAAGAACGGGCCGTAATGACCATAGTCTGCTGGCCACCAGGGCTGGCTGTCAGTCATCAACGCGGTCAGATCATTCTTCAAGCCCTGATAGTCAATCGACTTGAATGCTTCTGCATAGTTGAAGTCTTTGCCCATCGGGTCGGGGGATGTGCCACCTTGGGTCAGGATATCGACCGGTATCTGATTTGGCCACCAGTCGCGATTTTGCCGACCGAGTAGCTCGCGCACCCCGCCATCAAAGCCCATGGGGCAACCTTCGATTTTGGCTCCGGGTGTTTTCATGTCCATTTGAGTCTCTCCTTTTGGTTTGTAGGGTCATGCATAACTTCTGATGTTGACCGTTATAATACAGAATCGTCGGTCAGCTAAATCAATTAAAACACTCTGTTTAATTGCCTCAATCGATTAAGCGAAGGTTGCCTGATGACATGTCCCATCATTCTGCAATGATTGACCGTTATCGAGTTCATGCATATAAGCAGCACTGCTTGAAAGAGGCGGCCAATCGGGTCGCCTTTTCTGTTTTATCATAAAAGGATTCTAGCCATGACTATTACACCGCTTATGCCCGTTTATCCCCGGTGTGGTTTTCGTCCTGTCCGAGGTGAGGGCGCTTGGCTGATTTCCGAAGATGGTAGTCGTGCACTTGATTTTGCCACCGGTATTGCTGTGAATCTTTTGGGCCACGGTCATCCACATCTGACAAAGGCGATTCAGGAGCAAGCTGCGACGCTTATGCATGTGTCGAATCTCTACGGCAGTCCACAAGGTGAAAAACTGGCAAAACGGCTGGTCGATACAACTTTTGCCGACACAGTTTTCTTTACCAATAGCGGCGCTGAGGCAGTGGAATGTGCGATTAAAACCGCCCGGGTATATCATCAGTCACAGGACAGTGATCGGTTTGAAATCATCACATTCAAAAATGCTTTCCATGGCCGGACAATGGCAACCATATCCGCATCCAACCAAGAAAAGATGCACCATGGTTTCTCGCCGCTTCTCGCTGGCTTCAAATATGTGGACTTTGATGATCTTGAGGGGGCAGAGGCCGCGATTGGTCCAAAAACCGCTGCATTTCTGGTGGAGCCAATCCAAGGTGAAGGCGGTATCCGTCCAGCCTCCGAAGCCTTTATGAAGGGTCTCCGTGCATTGGCAGACAAGCATGGTATATTGTTGATCCTTGACGAAGTTCAATGCGGTGTCGCTCGGACCGGAGCGCTCTATGCGCACGAACTTTACGATATAAAGCCCGACATTATGGCAAGCGCGAAAGGGATCGGTGGCGGTTTTCCTTTTGGCGCCTGCTTGGCAACCGAAGAAGCGGCACGAGGCATGGTTCCTGGTACGCATGGCTCAACCTATGGTGGTAATCCATTGGCTATGGCGGCGGGCAATGCGGTTTGGGATGTTGTCGCCAACGATGAATTTCTGGAACATGTTCGTGATATCGGCGGGAAACTCCGCGCTGCAATTGAACAGTTTATCGGCAATTATCCGGGGCTATTCTCCGGAGTACGGGGACATGGTCTGATGCTTGGTATTACAATGACGCAGGAAACCAGATCCTTTGTGGCTCATTTGCGCGACAACCACGGTTTGCTGACTGTGGCAGCAGGCGACAATACCTTGCGGATTTTACCGCCGCTCAACATTGATGAAAGCCATATCGCAACGTTCATCGAGAAACTGTCCGCCGGCGCTGCTGACTATAAGGCGCCGGAATCATGACCCGCCATTTCCTGAACCTCGGCGATGCTGGCGGTGATGCACTCGCCGCGATGATTAACGACGCGATCGACCGCAAAGATGCTCGGAAAACCTGGCCGAAGGGGAAAGCCGATACCGACGCGCCGCTTGCGGATCATGTTTTGGCAATGATTTTTGAAAAGAGCAGCACCAGAACACGTGTGTCGTTTGATATTGCGATCCGCCAATTGGGCGGGACCAGCATCGTGATGGACAGCGGATCGATGCAGCTCGGACGCGGTGAGACAGTGGCTGACACCGCCAGAGTGTTGTCACGCATGTGCGACGCCATCATGATCCGGACTGACGATCATGCCAAGATCGAGGAACTGGCGGCCAATGCGAGTGTGCCCGTTATTAATGGCCTGACCGATCTTTCGCATCCCTGTCAGATTGTTGCTGATCTGTTGACTCTCATCGAACATGGCAAGGCTCTGCCAGGGTTGGAAGTGACTTGGTTGGGTGATGGCAATAATGTCCTCAACAGCATTGTTGAGGCAGCTGGCCTTATGAAGTTCAACGTGCGGATTGGTTGCCCGGATGGTTATGATCCTGATCAAAGCTTTGTTGCCGCAGCACAAGCAGCTGGAGCCAAGATCAGTGTGCACCGCGATGCATTGGAAGCGGCGTCCAACGCTGATGCAATCGTCGCGGATACTTGGGTGTCGATGGGACAGGCCCATGCTGATGCAAAGATGGAAGCCATGATGCCATTTCAAGTCAATGATGTGATCATGGAACAGGCCAAGACGGATGCCGTTTTCTTGCATTGCCTCCCCGCTCATCGCGGCGAAGAGGTGATGCCTTCTGTGATCGATGGACCACAATCCCTGGTATGGGACGAAGCAGAAAACCGTATTCATGCTCAAAAATCGATCTTGCGCTGGGCCTTTGGGCAAATCTGATGACTGAAAACTCCGCCATCCCGACGTTGATTGACAGGAACCTGTCATTCTCGATCCCGGCAAAGCATTGTCGAGGACGAGCGGTGCGACTAGGGCCGGTGCTCGACGATATCTTATCCGCGCATAACTATCCGCTTCAGATCAGATCTCTGTTGGCAGAAGCGATGTGTCTCACATCTTTACTGGGTGCCCTTCTGAAAGAGGAGAGTGCGCAGTTAACTCTCCAAGCTCAAACTGAAAGCGGCGTTATCAGTCTGCTGGCCTGTGACTATAAAGATGGCGATGTTCGAGGTTATATTCAGTTTGATTCCGAACGTCTTGCGAGCCAACCTTTGGAGCCAAGTCTTATGGCACTGTTTGGCAAAGGCTATCTGGCGATCACTTTTGACCATCCTGAACCACGGGGACGCTCCCAGGGAATTGTGCCTTTGGAGGGTGCTAGTCTGGCGGAAGCCGTGCAAAATTACTTCATGCAGTCCGAACAGATTCCGACCGTGATTCGTGTTTCAATTGATATAGAGGGTAATCAGACAGTGGCAGGCGGATTGCTGGTGCAGCACCTTCCTGATGGCGAGGAAGGGAAAGAAAGGCTCCACGTGCGCATGAATCATCCGGAATGGGAGCATGTTGCAATCATGGGCGGCAGTGTTCAGGAGGAAGAACTAGTAAATTCAGCATTGCCGCTGGAAGATTTGCTTTGGCGCCTGTTTAGTGAGAGCGACGAAGTGAGGGTTTTGAGCGGTAAACCGCTCGTTAAGGGATGCCGTTGTAGTGAAGAGCATATCAGGGATGTGATTGCGCGATTCCCTAAAGAAGATAAGGAGGATATGGTCGACGCGGATGGAAAAATCTCCATTGATTGCGCATTTTGCAATAGGAAATTCACGATTTCGAGCGCGAGCTTAAATAACTGATATTTCTAAACAAACAGGCAAATTTCTTGCATTTGGCGAAACCATACAATCAATTGCCGCAATTGGGCACAATATTGGCCATAATCATCGAGTAGTGAAACCATTGGACGGGATTACCGTTGTTGGTGGTAGTAAAGAAGGAACCAGGGAATGAAGGGCGTAACACTGATAAAGGCTATCAGCGCATCAGCCGCTGCATTTATGGCGTTTTCTGTATCTGCACCGGCACAGGCCCCTGAACTTGCACTGTTGAACAACTTACAGAAAGGGGAGTGGACACTGAAAGCCCGAGGCTCCGACAATGATGGTCAGAAAGTTTGTCTCGGTGATCCTGGAGTTTTACTGCAAATCAAGCACAGCGGAGTGGTTTGTTCGCGATACGTGATTCAAGATACGCCCAACAGCATTAGGGTTAGCTATAAATGTGGTAGTTCTGATCATGGCGTGACCACGATCAAGCGTGAATCCAGCGGCTTGGTGCAAATCCAGTCGCAAGGTATCGAGGGCAATGCACCATTTTCCTTTAGTGTCGAAGGCCGTAGAACCGGCACTTGCTAACTGGCATTGGGCCTGCACAGCTTTTACCAAATATTAACCATATTCTTGTAAACCGAAATCATCATGTTTCGACATGACTTTCTCCCTTCGGGTTTGACTAGAACCCCTACTGGGCCGCATTCCAAAGGAATGGCGGCCTATTTTTTTATGACCTACGGTTGGAAGCTTACCTTAATACTTGTTTGAGCACTTGATTGTGTCAGCGAAGGGCAGTAGCGGGGCGACCATGTCTCAAGATCGAAAAAAAGCCATCGTGCTGCTTTCAGGCGGCCTCGACTCCATGGTATCCGCCGCGATAGCACGTGAGCAAGGTTTTGATATTGTGGCGTTGACCATCGATTATAATCAGCGGCACAAAATTGAGCTTCAGTCTGCGGTTCAAATTGCGGCAAAGCTGGATGTTCGCGAGCATATAGTCCTTCCGTTGGACCTTAGCCGCTTTGGTGGGTCAGCTTTGACTGATGATATTGACGTACCCAAATCGGGTGTCACCAATGATATACCGGTGACCTATGTCCCCGCTCGGAACTTGATTTTTCTGTCGCTGACTCTTGGGTTGGCAGAAGCGAGAGGTGCTCGCGATATATTTATCGGTGTCAACGCATTGGATTATTCCGGTTATCCGGACTGTCGCCCCGAATTTATTGAAGGATTTGAGAGGTTAGCCGACCTTGCTACGAAGGCAGGCGATCAAGGCAGTGGTTTTACGATAAAAACGCCGTTGCAATATATGACCAAAGCCGACATCGCCAAGGAAGCGCGGCGGCTGGATATAGACCCGGCGTTAAGCTGGTCCTGTTACGATCCGGCAGAAGGAAATCTGCATTGCGGTTTTTGCGATAGCTGCCGCTTGCGTCAAAAAGGCTTTGAGGAGGCGGGAATTGCAGACCCCACCCGCTACGCGCCGACATAATGAGTTATGCGGTCAAAGAGATATTTCTGACCTTGCAAGGGGAAGGTGTACAAGCTGGGCGCCGAGCTGTGTTCGCGCGCTTTACCGGCTGTAACTTATGGTCGGGTCTTGAAAAAGATCGCACGACTGCTGTTTGCAAATTTTGCGACACCGATTTTGTCGGAATGGATGGCGAGGGCGGTGGACGATTTCCAGATGCCGCTGCTTTTGCAGATGCGATCGCCACTAAATGGGGCGATGGAAGGGAGGACCGTTTTGTCGTGCTCACGGGTGGTGAGCCGATGCTACAAGTCGACACCGCTCTGATTGACGCACTCCACGCCGCCAGATTTGAAATTGCGATTGAATCCAACGGCACACTGGCAGTGCCTCGCTCGATTGACTGGATATGCATAAGTCCGAAAGCAGGGAGCGAGACTGTGCAGCGTTCCGGTGACGAACTGAAACTGGTGTGGCCGCAGTCCGGAAGCGACTGGAAAGCGATGCAGGAGTGGGATTTCGCCAATCACTTGCTGCAGCCCATGGATGCCCGCCTGGACGAAACTGCCAACAAGCAGAATTTGGCGGAAGCGATCGCCTTTGTTCAGGATAACCCCAAATGGCGGCTATCGCTACAAACTCACAAAATTCTGGGTTTAGCTTAGGTCAGACTTTCTGGATGTTTACTCTTCGGCTTGGTTATCGCTATCGCTTGCATCAGCGCTCTCATCTCCGGCCAACTCATCGCCAGTTTTCTCAGCATCGACATCGACCATATCATCGCTGATTGTCCCATCGATAACATCTACCTCGTCCATGCGGGTTTCGGTAACTGTGTCAGCTTCAGGGGCATCTGCTTCACCGGAACAAGAAACAATTGCGATTGTGAGGATGGAAACAGCACAGGCTTTGATCAATTTTTTCATGTTTTTCCTAAACCAGAGTCAGCGGTAACATATCGTGCTCTCGCTATTTATCAATTGCTGCAAGAAAACCAGGTGCCGTTTTCTTCAGGGCCGCGTCGAAATCGTTCAATGTTGCGGTGACGCCTAATTGCTTCAGGCTGGTTACAGGATATTCGCTAATCCCGCAGGGAATGATGCCACCAAAGTGGCTGAGATCAGGATCAATATTCACCGAGAACCCGTGCATCGTCACCCATTTGCGGATTCGGATGCCGATCGCGCCAATTTTTGCTTCTTCCCCCTGAGGTGTGTTGCACCAGATTCCGACTCTTCCTTCAACCGCGCGTGCATCGATCTCAAATTCTGCCAAGGCGCTGATGACCCAATCTTCCAGCGCATGAACGAAATTGCGTACATCTGTTTGCCGCTTTTTCAGGTTGAGCATGATGTAACCAACCCGTTGGCCTGGTCCGTGATAAGTGTGTCGACCTCCGCGGCCTGTCTGAAAAACTGGAAATTCCTGACTTAGCAATTCAGCAGGATCAGCACTCGTTCCTGCGGTATATAGGGGAGGGTGTTCCAAAAGCCAGATCAGTTCCGGCGCCTCACCTCGATGGATTGCCGAATTGCGTCGTTCCATTTGCTCCAGAGCATCTGGATAGGCAATTTTGGCTTCGCTTATGCGCCATTCAATATCAGACAGCAGGGTCATAGAATTTCCGTGCACAATTGACGCGTCGGTGGCAAGAGTGCGGGGAATGAATTTCAAACCCGAGGGTCAAGTCAATGAAGCTCAATTATATGGAATGCTGGAGCGGCGCGATGGCGATTTTGCGTGATCATAAGGAAGCGATATTGGCAATAGCGGGAGTTTTTCTTTTCCTGCCGACTTTGTTGATGGCCCAATTTATTGGACAGCCCAATCTGGAAGGCACTGAAGATTTGAATGCAATAACGGCAGCCTATTCAACTTTTTTTGGTGAAAATGCGTTCGCGATCATTGCGTCCAATCTGTTGATCAGTTTTGGCGGCTTCGTTATTTATTTCACTATAGCTCCCTCACATAGCGGTACGGTTGCTGATGATCTGGGCAAGGCGCTTCGTCTTTTTCTTATCTTTTTGATCGCGAACATTCTGACTGGTTTAGCCACATTTGCAGGTATCCTGTTGTTTATCATTCCCGGCCTCTATGTCGCCTGCCGCTTAATTCTGGTGCCGATGATCATCGCTGATCATGGTGAAAGAAACCCTCTTGAAGCGCTTAAGAAGAGCTGGGACAGCACAAAGGATAATGGTTTCTCAATTCTGCTACTTGTTCTGATGATAGCAATTATCGGAGCGATTACCGTTGGCGTCATTCAGATGATCATTGGTGTCATTATTGGACTTGCGACCGGAGGGGCAGGTTGGCCGCTCATTGAAAACCTTGTTTCTGCGTTAGGTGGTTCAGCATTGCAGATACTTTTCACCGTCCTTATCGGATCGATCTACTATCAGTTAACTGGCAAAGGTTCAGATGTTGGAGAGGTCTTTACCTGAGATGATGGGTACATGCGGACCTGCGTCCATTGGCAGGTGACCGGTGAGGCGGGGATCTGCATGCATGTCGACCTCGCGTTTGTAGGCGATGAATCCTGAGCGCTGATAAAAGTTGGATGCGCGCTGAGAGTCATTGGTGCAAGTGTGCAACCAAACGCGCTTTACATCATCTTTCCAGGCGCGTTTCAGGGTCTCTGTCATCATAGCGGGACCATAGCCTCTGCCATTCATTTCCGGTATCAGTCCAAAATAATATATCTCGCATTGCTCGGGTTTACTGAAATCCAGTTCCACGAAGCCAATGTCATGTCCATCATGCTGAACCTTGAAAATCTCGATCTCGGGGGCGTGGATTGCTGATCGAAGTTCGTCATCGTTCAGCAAAAGTCTACCGAACCATAACCAGTCCTCCCCCACTTTTCTGAATAGTGTCTGATATTCCAGCAAGTCAGGTTCGTCCCAAGTCGTTAGAATCAACGATGAACTACTGTTCTCAAATACTGGCTTTCGACACATTTCAAAATAGGTCGTAATGACAGCAAGGTTTTCGTTGGGAACATCAATCTTGGTCACTTGAACGTCAGCTCCATTTGGCTTCTGGCGGCAGGCTCATCAGTATGGCATCGACATTACCACCGGTTTTCAATCCAAATGTGGTGCCGCGATCATATACCAGGTTAAATTCTGCGTAACGGCCGCGCCAGACGAGTTGCTGTTCTTTTTCATCTGCCGTCCACGGCAACCCCATCCGCCGCCGCACCAGTTTTGGGAAAATATCAAGGAATGCAAGGCCGACATCCTGAGTAAAAGCAAAGTGCCGGTCAAAATCATCGTCTGATTCGAGTTCAAGATGATCATAAAATATACCGCCGACACCGCGATGTACCTGCCGGTGCGGGATATAGAAATAGTCGTCCGCCCATTTTTTGTATTTTGCATGATAGTCGGGATGATGCGGATCACAGGCCTGTTTCATCCGAGCATGAAAATCGTTTGTATCTTCGGTGTAAGGGATTGGCGGGTTAAGATCAGCGCCGCCTCCAAACCAGCGTTTGGTGGTACAGAGGAACCTTGTATTCATATGCACGGCAGGCACATGCGGGTTGGCCATATGAGCGACAAGACTGATGCCAGTTGCAAAGAAATGTGGATTTTCCCCGGCACCGTGAATGGATTTTGCAAATTCTTCACTGAATGTGCCGTCGACCGTGGAAATATTAACGCCGGCTTTTTCAAAAACCTTGCCCTTGATGCTTCCGCGCACACCGCCGCCGCCCGGACTTTTATCTGGGTTTTCGCGATCCCAAGGCAGGTAGTCAAAGCGTGCGTCACTGCCTGCTTCCGCTTCGATCGCTTCAAATTCAGCGCAGATTTTGTCCCGCAGCTTTGCGAACCATGTCTGCGCCTGCAACTGCTGGTCATCCAAAGGATTGTCATTTTTGGGAATTGGTGGCTGTGCCGTCATTTGGAAAATTGTCCCGTTTGTTTGAGCGCTTCGCCAAGCGCCATGCCTGCAGAAACGGCAAGGTTCAATGACCGCATGCCATTTTTCATCTTTATGGTGATTCGCTCGTCGGCGCGTTGATTGACATCAAGGGGCACGCCAGCACTTTCTGACCCGAACAATAATATGTCGTCCGGTCGGAATGTGAATTTATGATAAGCGATTTTGGCCTTGCTGGTAAGTAGAACGACCCGCGTCGATCGTGAATCGACAAAAGCAAGAAAGGCATCCCAATCCGCATACCGAGTAAAATCAACATGGTCAAAATAGTCCATTCCAGCCCGCTTCAAACTGCGATCACTAAACGGAAAACCACACGGTTCAATGATATCTACAGGAACGTCAAGACATGCGCATGTCCTTAAAATCGTTCCTAAATTTCCCGCAATGTCGGGTTGGTAAAGGGCTACTCTCATGGTTCGTCGAGCATGGGGTTGTTCATTATGTTTGGTCAATCAAAAATTCACTGTTGGCAAACCATGGTCTTCGCGGCTATCAGGCGCGCCAATAGCTGCCAAATGAAACATATTGAGGGTTCGCCTTCGATCTGGCAGACAGGGATTATAACAAACGTAAGGGCGTGTTTGCATGGCTAGTGTTGATACCGCGGTTGAACCCAGTGATTCGGCTGTCTCGGAACCTGAAATCGGTGGTGTTCGGCGCCGCGACTTCATCAATATCGCAGCGGTGAGCTTTGGCGGCGTTGGCGTTGTCGCAACCGTGTTCCCCCTGGTGAATCAGATGAACCCCAGCGCAGACGTTTTGGCGCTTTCGTCGATCGAAGTTGATATCTCCGCGATTGAAGAGGGGCAGGCGATCAAGACAAGTTGGCGCAAACAACCCATCTTTATTCGCAACCTGACAGCTTCAGAAATTGAAGCCGCTAACGACGTTGATTTGTCAGGCCTGCGCGATCCGGAATCACTCGCTGATCGTACGCAACCCGGCAAAGAAAACTGGCTGATCACGCTTGGCGTTTGCACCCATTTGGGTTGCGTTCCACTCGGTGCGGCGCAAGGCGAAGTAAAAGGCGAATATGACGGCTATTTCTGTCCGTGCCATGGCTCGCACTATGACACCGCAGGCCGGACCCGCAAAGGGCCAGCGCCAACCAATTTGGAAGTACCGGAATATAGTTTCCTATCAGATACCGTCGTGAAAATCGGCTAGGGGCAAGAAAAATGAGTTTTCCTTGGGCACAACAATATAAACCAACCACCGAATTCGGACAGTGGATGGATGAGAAACTGCCAATAGGCCGTCTAATCTACAACTCAGTAGGCGCTGGTTATCCGACGCCGCGTAATCTGAACTACATGTGGAATTTCGGTTCGCTTGCTGGATTTTTCCTGGTGGTGCAGATTGTTACGGGTATCATTTTGGCGATGCACTACGCCGCCAATGCGGCGATTGCCTTTGACTCGGTCGAACATATTATGCGCGACGTGAATAGTGGTTGGATGATCCGGTATGCGCATGCCAATGGCGCTAGCTTCTTCTTTATAGCCATATATCTTCATATCGGTCGGGGCCTTTATTATGGCTCTTACAAAGCGCCTCGTGAGATGATCTGGCTGCTCGGCGTGGTCATTTATTTGCTCGCCATGGCCACCGCGTTTATGGGCTATGTGCTTCCTTGGGGGCAGATGAGCTTCTGGGGTGCGAAAGTGATTACCGGTCTATTCGAGGCAATACCGCTGGTCGGCAAACCGATTCAGGAGTTGCTGTTAGGCGGTTTTGCACCGGATAACGCTGCATTGAACCGGTTCTTCTCCTTGCACTATTTGCTACCCTTCGTGATGGCTGGTGTTATCATCCTACACATCTGGTCACTGCATATCCCGGGATCGAACAATCCAACTGGCGTTAATGTAAAAGGGCCGCAGGATACAGTTCCTTTCCATCCCTTCTATACGGCGAAAGACGGGTGGTTTCTGGGCCTTGCGTTGATCTTCTTCACCGGTATGATGTTCTTCATGCCAAACGCTTTGGGGCATGCGGACAACTATATTCCTGCCAATCCGCTTTCGACGCCAGCGCATATCGTTCCTGAATGGTATTTCTGGCCTTGGTACGCGATTTTGCGCGCCTTCACCTTCGACTTTCTATTTGTTCCTGCGAAATTGCTCGGCGTGTTGGCGATGTTCTCTGCCATATTGGTTTGGTTCTTCCTGCCATGGCTGGACAAGTCACCTGTGCGGTCCGGAGACTATCGTCCGCGGTTCAAAAAGTTCTTTTGGTTCGGTCTTATCCCATGCATCGTTATACTCGGTATTTGTGGCGGTGCGCCAGCCGAGGAACCTTATGTGATGCTGAGCCAGCTCGCGAGTGCCTATTATTTTGCGCACTTCCTGATCATATTGCCGCTGCTTTCTCGCATCGAGAAGCCGGAGCCGCTGCCAAATTCGATAACCGAAGCAGTGACCGGTAAGCCACTAGAACAAGCCAGCTAAGAAACAGGGATCTGAAGTAATGGTAAGATTTTTCGGGATATTGATCGGTTTGTTCTTTGCTGGAATGCTGATCTATTCATTTGGGCGCGGCGCGGTCGAGTATGTTAGCAACCCGCCGGTTAAAGCTGTCGAATATCAGTTTCATGAAAAACCCAAGGACGTATCATTCGCAAGTGACGGCCCATTTGGGAAATTTGACAATCAACAGCTTCAACGTGGTTTTCAGGTCTACAAGGAGGTTTGTGCAGCTTGCCACGGTCTTCGTCTGGTTGCCTTCCGTAACCTTGCAGAACTAGGTTACAACGAAGATGAGGTGAAGGCGATTGCAGCAAACTGGATAATCGAGACTCCGAGTGTCAATCCGGATACGGGTGAGGCATCAACCCGTCCATCGGTTCCTGCTGATAAGTTTCCGAAGCCTTTTGCAAATGACGTGGCAGCCGCCGCAGCAAATAACAACGCAATTCCGCCTGATCTTTCACTGATCACCAAAGCGCGTAACGGCGGTGCACCTTATGTGTATTCATTGCTCACAGGTTACTCCGATCCGCCATCAGAATTGCCGGAAGCTAATCGCCCAGGCGCTGGTCTGCATTATAATCCATATTTTGCGAACCTGAACATAGCTATGGCACCGCCGATAACTGGAGACGATCAAGTTACCTATTCAGATGGTACCAAGGCGACCGTTTCCCAGATGTCTCAGGATGTTTCGGCCTTCTTGATCTGGACAGCAGAACCGTCACTCGTCAAGCAGAAGCAAACCGGTTGGGCGGTAATTGCCTTCTTGTTGATCGCTACAATCCTTGCTTTCCTGTCTTACAAGACAATCTGGGCAGATGTGAAAGCAGAGAAAAAGAAGAAAGACGCTTAGATCATCATAGATATGCTATTAGAGGGCCCGCCAATTGGCGGGCCTTTTTTTGGCAGATGACCTGATACCAGGCGAGTTACATCAATTAAACTAGAGCTAGTACCTATCTCTCTATCGTCGCCCTTAAAGTTTCAGCCTAATATTCGTTAATAGATTCCGAAACGGAACTATGGATCATTAGGATGGCAAAGCCATTTAAAAATACAAAAGCGGAGCAGAAGCAGGAAGCGGTTCGCGAGCCACGCGTACGAAAGCTCGTAAAGATAGAGCTGTTTACAGATAATTCTGGACCACATAATGCTATGGTCCGTAATCTTTCCACTTTTGGAATTCGCGCCACAGCACCGATAGATTTGCTACCTGAACAATCAATAGTGATCAAAAAAGCTGGTTTCGGTTCCGTCTCAGGAACGGTTCGCTGGGTCGAGGGGAGGGAATTCGGTATGCAGTTTGATCAATCGATTGATGTTGACCTGTTCAATTTCGGACTAGGCAACGAGCAGGGGCATTTTGTTCAGAAAATTGACAATGGTCATGTCTGGCTTGGTTTCCAAGATGCCGTATCGAGCAAAAGACCCGGGTTTCACAAACGATAAAGCGATTGATATCAGTCCTGTAAAACGGTTTGCATCGCCTTGTTCCATCCGTCTATCCGCAAATTGCGACCCGAAGCAGTGATGTCGGGGTGATAGGTTTCCAGCCCGGTTATCATTACTGATGCGTCATCCAAGGATTCATATATCCCGGAACCAACCGCGGCCAGCATTGCTGCGCCCAGCGCTGTTGTTTCAAAAAACTCGGGTCGTTCAACCGGAATGTCCAATATGTCGGCTAGGTCTTGCACCATCCAGTCATTGGCGACCATGCCGCCATCTATACGTAAACTCTGCCAGTCGGTGCCATCGGCGGAAAAGGCGGTTTTCAAATCGTGGCACTGATAAGCCATCGCTTCGAGAGCCGCGCGGACAATATGGGCTTTTGTCGTCGAAAAACTAAGGCCGGAAATTGTTGCCGTCGCATCAGCTTTCCAATGCGGCGCGCCAAGACCGGACAAGGCAGGAACCAAATAAACTCCGCCATTATCGTCGACTGATCGTGCCAGTTCCTCGCTTTCGCCAGCGTAGCTTATCAGACGGACTTCATCGCGGAGCCATTGCATCAAACTGCCAGCGACAAAGACAGAGCCTTCCAACGCGTATGTGCGTTTGCCATTCCATTGATAAAGCACCGTCGAAAGTAGACGATTCTCAGACCGGGGTGCCGTTTCGCCGCTGTTTGTCAGAATGAATGCACCGGTGCCAAATGTTGCTTTGGTTTGACCGACTTCGAGACAGGCTTGCCCGATTGTCGCTGCCTGCTGATCTCCGGCAGACCCACATATCGCTATCGGTGCTCCAAACAGATCGGGCGACGTTTTGCCAAGATCTCCCGCACAATCGACAATGTCCGGCAAGGCCTTTCGGGGAACATCAAATAATCGGAGCAGTTCGTTATCCCAGTCATTTCCATCCAAAGCCATCAACATAGTGCGACTGGCATTGCTGGCATCAGTGATATGAGACCCGCCGGTGAGACGGAAGATGAGGTAGGATTCAATCGTCCCAAAAGCCAGATTGTCGCCTGCCGCTCCGACTTCCGGCCAGTTTTTCAGCATCCATCCAATTTTGCTGCCAGAAAAATAAGGGTCAAGCAGCAATCCTGTTTTTGCCTGAACCATGGGTTCCAACCCCTTGACTTTCAACTCCTCGCAAATGTCAGCAGTGCGGCGATCCTGCCAGACGATCGCCTTACAAAGCGGTTCACCACTACGTTTGTCCCAGGCGACTACAGTTTCGCGTTGATTGGTAATCCCGATAGCCGCTATCTTTTCCGCGCCGCCTGCCTGCTCGATCATTTTTTGACAGCAGCGCAACGTCTTGTCCCATATCTCAGCTGCATCATGCTCTACAAGGCCGGCAGAAGGATAATATTGCTGCAATTCCTCCTGCTGTGATCCGTGGAGTTTGCCATCGACGCCAAAAAGCATCGCACGGGTTGATGTTGTACCTTCGTCAATCACCAAAATCTGTTGCGTTGCCATATGATCCCGTTCCCTTGTTTACGGGTCACGCTAATTTATCGTCTTCAAAAGGCAAGCGAAAGCAGGACAGGAGAGATTGCGCTGACAAAATAACCCCCGGCGCCATTTGTGGGGTGATTACGCGCCGGGGGTTCTGACCCATTAAGCAGGACCAGATGCTTAACGGATCAAGCTAAGAACGCCTTGCTGTGACTGATTGGCTTGAGCCAGCATTGCGGTTGAGGCCTGGCTCAGTATTTGTGCCTTGGCCAGCGCGGTCGTTTCTCCGGTAAAGTCGACATCTTCAATGCGGGAACGAGATTCCGTGATGTTGGTTACGCGGCTCGTCAGATTGGATACTGTCGCGATCAAACGGTTCTGCGATGCACCCAAAGACGCTTGTGCAGTGGTAACCGTGTCCATAGCTGTATCAAGTACTGCTAGAGCTGCGGTGGCACCGGGTTCTGTACTAATGTCGAGTACATCGACAGCCAGAGTCGCGGCGGTCACGTCAGTCAGGTTAATAACAACGGTTTCGGCTGCTGCAGAACCTGTTTGGATGTTGATGGTCGCGGCACTGCCGTCGAGCAATGCAACATTGTTAAATTCCGTCCGTGTTGCAACATCATCAATTTGGAGAATAAGGGCAGCGACTTCGGTCTGCAGATTGGTTCGGTCACCGGCTGACAATGTACCGTTTGCTGATTGAACGGACAACTCACGCATGCGCTGCAGCATGTTATTGATCTCACTCATGCCACTTTCAGCGGTTTGGGCCAGAGAGATACCATCATTGGCATTGCGGGTTGCCATGTTGAGGCCGCGAATCTCGGATGTCATGCGGGTTGCGATGGCAAGGCCGGCGGCATCATCGCTTGCACTGTTAATTCGGCGTCCAGTAGATAGCCGTTCAATCGATTTGGCGAGGCTCATTTCGGCATCATTGGCTGCCTGATTGGTGCGCATGGCCGCAACATTGGTTCCGATAATTGTCATGTAACTTTCCTTTCAAACTGATGGATCACCGCAAAGAGCGTCAGCGGCAACCTCAAGCACGAAAACGGAATTGGTTCGGGATGGTTTAGCGGATAATGGCCTGCGCCATAAAAATGGCGATGCGTCATCGATTTGGCGCAAGGCAGTCAGGAAATTGGCTCGGTACTCGTCGGTGTTCAGTAACTATCTAAAAAATATACTAAAATATCTTTCATGGAATTTGGCATAGCGTTTGCGAACCAATGGGGCAGGCCACTTTGATTTGTTTCAAGAGCGGTTTTTGAGGGCCAGGAATCGGGAAAGATGATGACTCAAATGATAACTAGCGATGCTCGGTTGATGCAACTGAAGCCAATCGAAGTTTGGTTGGACCTTCTCCGTTTAGCCGCGTTTCAAATGACAAGGTCCGTGTGCAAGCTTTGGTCTTGTATGAGCAGATATCTCAATCTTCGGATAATTGGGTCAAACCATCACGTTGACATTCTTAACTCCGATCCGCGCACTTCCGAACTGGTCGGGAAGAGCAATGGCCTGCCGCTGCGTATCAATCCAGTAATGCCAAAATGCCTCTTGGTATCGGATCGATGCGCAGCGGATATGGTTTCTGGAGATTGCGCATGAAAGCGATTGACAGTTCTCAGCTGATGGCGATGCGTCAGGACATAATTGCGCAAAATGATGTGCTGAAAAAGGTCGTGTCCATTTCTTTGGAAACTGAAACGGCACCCTCCCGCCCGGCATTTGGTGCGGCCATGGTCTCTGCGGTGAAAGAGGTCAGTAACCTTCAACGCACAGCGGGAGATGTAACTGAAGATTATACGATGGGTAAAACGAACGACATTGCTGGCGTGATGATGGCCAAGCAAAAGTCTTCACTGGGTTTTGAACTGACGCTGCAGGTCCGCAACAAGCTCATCAAAGCCTATCAAGATATCATGACCATGCCGGTGTAGTATGAACGAACTCAGCCTTACCACCGATCAACAGGTTCAAGATCCTACGCATGATCTGACGCCGGTCACTCGAATGCCAGATTCTGCGAATAGTGCCAACTGGCGCAAACGATTGCACGGCTTTGTTGACCAGCCCGCGATCAAGCGCGCGCTGCCATTGATGGGGTTGCTGGCGGTAATGATATTGGGGGGGTTTTTGTGGCTGGCATTACGCGAACCACCACAACGCGATCTTTTCAGGGGTCTGCCGGAAGCCGACAAGGCTGCGGTTGCTGACGCGCTGCGGCAATCGGATATCGGTTTCAATATTGAAGATGCGACGGGCGCGCTAACAGTTTCGGCAGCCGACTATCATGAAGCCAGACTGTCACTTGCCGCGCAGGGTTTGCCCAGGTCCGCCCCGGATGGAGATAGCATCATCTCTGCCATGCCTATGGGTGCAAGCAGGGCAGTCGAAAACGAAAAACTGCGTGGCGCTCGCGAACTCGACCTGGCTCGCACTATTGAGACCATGGACAGTATCATATCGGCTCGTGTTCATCTTGCAGTTGAACCGCCGAGTATATTTGTCCGAGACCGATCTGAGCCATCCGCGTCGGTGATGCTGAAGCTCATCGAAGGCAATCGCCTGAGCCAAGCGCAGGTGCAATCAATCATCCACCTGGTTGGTAGTTCCGTGGCAGGTCTATCCTCTGATGCAATCAGTGTTGTCGACCAGAACGGACGGCTAATGTCGCGCCAGGGACCTCGCAGCTCTTCAGATGAGACGGAGCGGCATTTGATGGTGCAGTCGCAGGTTGAGGAGCGCTATCGCCGGACTATCACATCATTGCTTTCGCCGATGCTCGGAGCCGATAATTTCACTACTGAGGTGACTGCGGAAATGGATTTTTCCGAGAACCAGGCAACTCGAGAAAGCTTCCCGAAAGAAGATGCACGGGTTCGTTCCGAGCAGGGAAGTTGGTCAAGTGAGCCTGGTGAAAAAGCAAGCTATGGTATCCCTGGCGCACTTGCAAACCGGCCACCGGAAGCTCCGGAACTTACCGATGATTTTGAAGGCGATGATGATCAAGAAAACGAGCTAGAAACAACACGTAGTTCGGAAAAATTTGCCCGGCAGTTTGAACTGGGAAGAGAAGTGTCTGTCACTAAACAGGCAACTGGATCAATAAGTCGGCTTTCCGTCGCGGTTGCTCTGCGTTCTCCGGTCGGAATCAAACAGCGATCGGCGGAAGAACTGGCTGCGGTTGAGGCTCTGGTTAAAGGCGCCATTGGCTTTCAGGCGGCGCGCGGTGATGTTGTTGCCATAGAGGCGCGCGAATTTCTTCCGGTGGAAGAAGTAGCGGAAAGCTGGTGGGAGGCAAGCTGGGTTTCTCTCCTGGTTCGCAATCTCTCTGCCTTACTGGTCGCGCTGGCTTTGATCTTTGGCATTGGCCGACCGCTGCTAGAGAAGATGCGCGCAGATAGATCAAAGCTGTCAAACGTAGAAAATTTGCAACTGGCCTCCGACATTGAAGAAGAGCTTGGCCGGAATGGCAAACCACCGAAACGGCGAACCAATTCGGTATCACTGGATATGATCAGTGCGGCAAATGGCTATTCCGAGCGAGCCGCACTTATCCAGAATTTTGTGCGCCAAAATCCCGATCATGCAGCGCTGACAGTACGAGACCTATTGACCGAGGCTCAGCTGAAAAGGGAGGCAGTCAATGGCTGAAACTATGACCAGCAGCGTAGGCGAAAATAATGCTGTCCTTGTCAAAACCGATATCGCTGAAAAGACCCTAACCGGTCACGAGACAGCTGCCATATTGTTGATGATTTTCGGGGAAGACGAGGCTGCCGATATCTTGTCGCGTCTGGAGCCCAGAGAAGTCCAAAGTCTTGGTGAAGCCATGTTCGAAATTCGCAATGTCAGTGAGGCGGATGTTAACCTTGTATTTGACCGCTTCGTTGAACGGGCGCGCAGCCGTACTTCCATTGGATATCGGGCAGACAAACAAATCAAAAGCATGTTGGATAAGGCGTTGGGCACCTGCCGGGCTGCAAACATACTTTCGCGGATAACATCGCAGCAAAATCAGGTGGAGTTGCAGCAGCTAAAATGGATGTCAGCGCAAGAAATTGCCGAGATGATTGCGGATGAGCATCCTCAGATGATGGCTGTAGTGCTGTCATTCATTGATGCGGAAATAGCAGGTGAAGTGCTTCAGAAACTCGATTCCAGTTTGCAGGATGACGTTGTTTTCCGCATCGCCACCATGGGAGCAGTAAGCGCTAATGCAGTTACTGATATTGAAGCCTTGTTATCGCGCCAGGTTCAAAAACCAAGTGTGACGCACTGCGCCAGCACCGGCGGTACCAGCGAGGCCGCGGCGATCATGAACAATGTTGATAAATTGTCGGAGCAGCGCATCATTAAAGCCTTGCTTAAACGCGACAAGGTGCTGGCCCGAACGGTCGAAGAAGAGATGTTCGTCTTTGCTGATCTCATTGAGGTCGAAGACAAAAGCCTTGGAACACTTATCCGGTCCATCGAAAATGCGACGTTGCTGCTGGCGATCAAAGGCGCGGAGCCTGCGCTGGCAGAGAAGATGTTCAGCTGTATGTCCAAACGGGCGGCTGAATCCATTCAGGATGAAATTGCGGATCAGGGACCGGTTTCGAAAGATGACGTAGTTGCCGCGCAAAAGCAGATTGTTGTGCAGGCACGAAGGCTGGCGGAAGATGGCAGCATCTTGTTGGAAGGGCGCAGTGATGACTTTGTCTGAGCGCCGTTTTTCGCCGGTTCATAGCCATGATGATATGTTTGTTATCAATAGTTTAGGCGCAAAAGAAACGGCTTTTCAGGCGACATATGACATGCCGCTTCGGCGTGCCGAACAGAATGGTTCAGATGATGTTCCGGAAAATGAACCAGAGCCCGAAGTTGACAGTGTAGATCAGCAAATTGCGGATGCCTATGCGCGAGGATATCTCAACGGACAGCAGGCGGCGCTGGTACAGCTTGAGGAAGGAGAAGTGAGCGAAGATACTCTGGCATCATCAATTAACCGCCTGAAAACAATCGATGAAGGGCATCTGTCGAAGCAGCTATGGGAAGTCATCCTGTCCCTGTTTGAGCAAGCCGTGGGTCATGCAAGAACCAACAAGAAACTGCTTCAGGAGCGATGCGACGCAGCTATCGAGCTGATCACGGCGGATGTTGGCGAAGTGTGTTTATATGTTGCCGCGGCTGATACGAAACTGTTGCAGAATCATGACTGCCCCGTTGCGGTTTTGCCGGATGCTAACCTGCTGCCCGGTTCCGTGCGTCTGGTTTATGCCTCTGGCGAGATCACCTCTGGGTCCACTGCGATGGCTCAAGAGATTGAAAACCAGGCGCGCCTGGCTGGCGGTGTGTCATGCTGAATCTCGATTATGATCGCCTGTCCCGGGTTCTCATCGAAGCCGGAGCTGTCACACCTGCAATTGTCCGTTGGGGCAAGGTAAAGGCTTGCTCCGCTGGCCTGTTGCGTGTCAGCGGTTTCCATTGTCCCATCGGGTCCGGCGCAACAGTCCTGTCAGAGGATGGCCATGAAGTCGGCGCTGAAGTGGTCGGGTTTGACGGTAGCATGACAACCCTTGCACCATTTGATGAACATGCCGCGATCGGTGTTGATGCTCTGGTAAAGCCCGTGACAAGCATGGCACAAGTGGGTGTTGGTTCGCAGCTTGTTGGACGGATCATTGACCCGCTTGGTCGTCCTCTTGATGATATGGGTCCGATTGCACCGGATTCCACCTGGCCGCTGATGGGCCGGAAAGCCAATATCCTGAGCCGCGGCAGAATAGTGCAGCGGCTTGACGTGGGGGTGCGGGCGATAAACGCGCTCCTGCCGCTTGGATGCGGTCAACGCGTGGCACTAATCGCCGGTTCCGGTGTCGGAAAGACTGTCCTGATGCAACAAATTGCATCGGGTACGGAGGCAGACATCATAGTCACTGGTCTGATCGGGGAACGCGCCCGTGAAGTTAGCGATTTTGTCGCGGCCAGTCAGAATAACGGGATTGCTACCAAGATGGTGACCGTTGCCGTCCCGGCCGACCACAGTCCGATATTGCGGATCAAAGCGGCGCAGCGCGCGGCCGCAATTGCAGAATATTTCCGAAGCCAGGGCAAACGCGTTTTGCTGATGATCGATAGTCTGACCCGTATTGCCCATGCGCAGCGCGAAATCGGCCTGTCTGCGGGCGAACCGCCGACGATGAAAGGCTATCCACCCAGTGCCATCGCGTTGATACCGCAGCTGCTGGAACGGGCCGGCAGGGACGTCGAAAGCGGTGGTTCGATAACCGCCTTTTACACAGTGCTTGCCGATGGCGATGATCTTGATGATCCGATAGTCGATGCCGCCCGAGCCATCGCAGATGGTCATATCATCCTGTCACGTGATCTTGCCGAGCAGGGAATTTTTCCTGCCATAGATATCGGCAAATCGATCAGCCGGGTGGCTCCAGACATTATCGGCGAAGACCATGCTGCAGCCTTACGGAATTTCCGTTCCCTGTGGAGCCGCTATACCGAAAATCACGATCTGATCACCATGGGTGTTTATCGTGCTGGCGGCGATGATCTTCTCGATCAGGCTATCGTAAGGCGTCCCGATCAATTGTCTTTCTTGAAACAGGCGACCGACACTAAAATAGACTTCGGCCTTTCCGTTCAAAATCTTGTTCGGGGGTTTGGCGTATGAGCAAACATCTGAACTCCAAAACACGCATTTTAGGTATCTGCCAATTGCAAAACCGGTTGGCGCGGCAAATTTATTTGGGCGCGGAAAGGGATATTGCGAGGATGGAAATGTCTCACGAACATCTTCGGACAATGGCTGGTCAGATGTTGGAAAATCAAGAAGTCGTTCAGTCAGCATTGCTGGCTGCAAGGATGGAACTGGCTTATCGCCTTATCGCCCTGAACGGCCGACAGAAAGACAGAGTTACGCAGGACCGACAGGCTGCGGCAGCACTGCAATCAAAAGTCTTCTTCTCTGCCCGAAGAGAAGATCGAGCGGCAATGGATCTTAAACAGGCGCGAAAATCGAGCGTGCATCGCCAGCAACAGAATCTGCCCTGTTCGGTCAGAAACCATCGGGCGGGGCGAGGTCAATGGCAGGAAGGAAGAACATCATGAATGGTCTTATCCGACTGGTATTGGATGCCAATCTCAAAACCACTTTATCGCCACTGGAAGCGATGCCTGGATTGCTGCAAGCAGAAGAGTTTGTCGGCGATTTTGTGAAGAATTATGCTGTTCTCGACAATGATGAGGCTGAAACTCCATCTCCGGAAATTGCCGAGACTGAGGGTGATAATCCGGAACCTTTGAGACTGGATTTGGATGTCTTACCGGTTGCCATCGACAAGTCCGTCGAACCGAGAGATCCAGCTGCTCTGGTCGCCCAAAATAATATCGCCGATCGAACCTCAACCGCGATCAAAATAGACGGCAATGCGATGCCATCCGGAAACGGAGAGCGGACCATCGGAGCACCGCAGGGTAAGGCCAAGGCTCCCAATGTTGAAATTGCTTCATGGCCAGCTGGCAACCGGAAAGACCGCCGAATCATTTCTGAAAAACCTCAGCTGCTTGACTCGGATTTTGACACGGGTCCGGACAATAGAAAGCTGCAGGAGAGACCAGAAGCTATTCCTGTGACGGAGAAAACTGGACGGAGAGACCGGCAGATATTTTCTGATGCGCGTTTGGCAACACCATTGGAGCAACAGCAAAGGCCGAAAACCGAACCATTCACGTCTACCGATGCGGTGCCGATACAACCCGTTCGTCAGATCAAACAGACTGTACCAGTGGCAACAATTACGATCCCATTTGTTGTGCAGGCATTGCCAGCGATAACACCCGGCACGCTACAGACACCATCGCTCGCCAGTCCCTCGGTACCAGACCTGAATATGGACGTTGATGGAAAATGGATGACAGAACTTAGCCGCGACATCGGGCAGCTATCGGGCAGTAAATCATCACTCAGTTTTCAATTGAAGCCGCAGCACCTCGGTCAGTTGCGCGTGGAAATTTTGGCGAACAGCTCAGGCGATGTCGTGCGACTGGAAACCGACAATGAAAATGCCAAGGCACTGATCATCGGTTCACAGGGCAGATTGGAACAAGATATTCGATTGTCTGGGATCAAATTGGCGCGGGTGGATGTCACCGTCCAGGATGATGGTTCTTCTGGTCCTGGGCATCAAGGTCCCGACACACATCCTGACGCACAGGGAAGCCGATCAGAAACGCGGCAGAACGATGAAAAGCGGCCTGACCTTTCTTTCGAACAACAACATAATTTCGAACAGGAAAGCGCCGCCGCTCCGTCCGATGATGCTGCGCGATACGCCTGAACCCAACCAACATTATCGGAGAAAATAAATGGCTGATGCTGTGGAAGCCGAAATTGAAAATCCAAAAAACGGTCGCCGGACGGGAAAGACCATCATCCTGATTGTTGTCCTGCTAACTCTGGGCCTTGGCGGATTGGTTGCGGGTTATTTTGCCGCGAATGTAATAGCTGCTGACCCGGATTACCTGCGAAAGCAGAATGAGCCCGAACTCGTTTTACGAGATGGTGGGGCGATGGCGACGGCACTGGCCAGGATCACCGGCGACCAACCAAAATCGAAGTTTCAGGAAAGCGCTTACAAGGCGACCTACTATCCGATGAAGGAACCGTTCACGTCCAATCTGAAAAACAGCGCCAGTTTTGCGCAGCTCTCCATTTCGATCGCGACATATTATGATGAGCAAGTGCTCCATAATATGGAAGAGCATGAAACCGCTATTCGCTCTGCCATATTACTGACGCTCGCTGAGCAGGAAAATGCTGCATTGAATACGCCGCAGGGCAAACAGATGCTGCAGAAAATACTGACCCGGGCGATCAATAAAGTCCTTAAAGAAAAAACCGGTTTTGCCGGTGCGCACAATGTCTATTTCACCAGCTTTGTGGTGCAATAATGGCCAAAGTTACAAAACATGTTTTCGCCGAAAAATCTGCTCATCTGCAGACTGATACGGCGCCGTTGCAGCGGGTGTCAGATCGCTATGCTGCGGGTCTGGAAAATGCGATTGGGCAACTGGCCGGTCAAAGCTTTGTAGTCGCGTCTGAAAAAATTCGGTTCATGGATTTTGGCAAGTGGGCCAATTCGCTGGAGTCTTTTTCCAGCCTGTCGGTCTTTCGTATTTTACCGCTGCGAGGGTCGATAATATTGCGCTTGGACGAGGCCATGATCAACAGCCTGATCAACGTCTATTTTGGCGGCGCATTTGGTCCTGCAGTCGTGCGCAATAAAGATGGTTTCCGGGATTCGGAATTGCAGCTGATCGAACGGCTTGGGCAATTGTTGACGGAGCTGATTTGCGACTATTTTTCTGACTATGGCTCGATGAAGCCTGCATTGCAGCGGCATGAAACGAGCGTGTCTTACATAACTGGCCATGACCCGAAAGAGCAGGTGATGAGCCAGTCGTTCCGGATCACAGCGAGTGAAGATATGTCGTGGCCGGTTGAACTGCTTTATTCTGCAGATGCTGCAGAAAGTGTGATGGAATTTGTGCAAAATAAAAGCGCCGAGACGCCGGTCGCTTCCGACCCGGAATGGCAACAGCAATGGTTCAACAATCTGCAGCAAATCCATTTACCGCTGCGCACAATATTGGCGCAGCCGACAATGCGTTTGCCGGAGCTTTTTGAAATGAAACCCGGTGATATCATTCCGATCACGCCGGGGGTCAAGCCGCCCCTTTTCGTCGCCAATCACAAATTTGCCACCGGCACATTGGGGGAGAAAAACGGATGTGCTGCTTTCAAGATTGAACATATGGAACAGGGGGATGTGCGATGAGCAATCCAAAAGAAGCGCCGACCGCGAAAGAGATAAAAGACGCCAAAGAGGCAGCGGAAAACGTCGAGGAAAACACTGCAGAAAACAGCAATAATTTTCGCTTGCTGTCCGATGTTCCTGTGCGGTTGTCGGTTGAAGTCGGTTCGATATCGAAGCGGCTTTTAGAGATCATGGCGTTTCAGGAAGGGGAGGTTGTCGAGCTCGATCGGCAATCGGATGACCTGCTCGACATAAAGGTCAACGGTACTCTGGTTGCCAAGGGGGAAGTGGTAACAATTGATGGCCGCTATGGCGTGCGTATCGCGGAACTGGCAAATGATGGCGGCGGTTTTCCCGGTGTGGAAAGGCGCTGACGATGGCCGTCTATATTATCAAGTTGCTGGTCCTGTTGCCGATCATGGCTGGCCTGATATTCGCGGCTCTTTGGCTCTATCGTAGATATCAACCGGGTCTCATTAACGTGCAGCAAAAGCGCAGCATAAAAATCCTTGAAACGCTTCCGATAGGGAATTTTGCGAAGCTGGCCGTGGTCGAATTTGACGGGCAGAAAATTCTGTTGTCCGTTACCCGGGGCAGGGTGGAACGCATTGCAGCAAAAGGCGATACGCTGTGATCCGGGCGCTGTTTCTTTGTTTCATTGTTGCAATGTCGAGCATGGTTTTTGCTGAAACCGCTTTTGCGCAGGACGGTGGTTCGGAGGCTCTGGGCAAGGCGCTTGATGATATCTCCGGTGATGGCCGGCCATTGACCCTGTCCCTGCAAATTTTGTTGCTGATGAGCCTGCTGACGGTGTTGCCGTCAGTGGTTTTGATGATGAGCAGCTTCACCCGGATCATCATTGTCCTGTCGATCCTGCGGCAGGCCCTTGGGTTGCAGCAGACACCGCCCAATCAGGTGCTCGTCGGGCTGGCCCTGTTCCTGTCGCTATTCGTGATGCGTCCGGTGATCGATACGATCAGCGTCGATGCCTATTCGCCTTATGGGGAAGGGGAGATACCGATTGAGGAAGCGATCAGCCGGTCCGGTGATGCCCTGCACGGTTTCATGATCAAACAGACACGGCAGTCGGATCTGAAACTGTTCATGGAACTCGCCGATGCGCCGCCGGTTGCCGAGCCGGAGGATATTCCGTTTTCCATCCTGCTACCCGCTTTCGTCACCAGCGAATTGAAGACCGCTTTCCAGATTGGCTTTTTGATCTTCCTGCCGTTTCTGATCATTGACCTGGTGGTTGCATCAACCCTGATGGCGCTGGGCATGATGATGCTGTCGCCGACGATCATCTCGATGCCGTTCAAGCTGCTGCTCTTTGTGCTGGTCGATGGCTGGGCGCTGACCATGGGTACGTTGGCCGGGTCATTTGCGATTTAACGGAGGCAGGGAATATGACAGACAGCAGTGATTTCTTCATCGGCATGGCGCAGCAAACGCTCTGGATAACTGCGCTTGCCGCAGCACCGATATTGGTGCCTGCGTTGCTCGGCGGCTTGCTGCTCGGCATGATCCAGGCAGCGACATCGATCAACGAAGCGACATTGAGTTTTGTTCCCAAGCTGTTGGTCGTGGCGATCATGCTGAGCATTTTCGGCGGTTCAATAATGTATCTCATCGTCGATTTTACCCGGGATGTTTATGACCGGATACCGGCTTTGCTGGTGTGATTACCGACAATGATTGCGCCCGGATTTTCTGGACTGGAGGAACAGCTGTGGTTGTGGCTCTTCGCCATGATCAGGCCCGGTGCCGCCTTTTTTGCAGCGCCCGTCACCGGCGCAAGAGTGGTGCCGGTCCAGTTGCGGCTGATCGTCTCACTGGCGGTAGGCATCGCGGCGATTGGCGGGTCCGGTATCGCATTGCCCAACGACGGCCTAATCAGCATTTCCGGTTTCGCCCTGATCGCTGGCGAGGTGATCATTGGTCTTGCCATCGGCTTCACGATCCAGATCGGATATGCCGCAGCTTTTGTGGCTGGCGAGACGATCAGCAACGCCATGGGCCTCGGCTTCGCATCCATGGCTGATCCGCAAACCGGGCAATCCACGCCGGTTATCGGGCAGTTTCTTTCGATCATCGCGACGCTTATCTTTCTGGCCATGGACGGCCATCTCATCCTGGCCTCGATCATCGTGCGCAGCTATGAATTCTTGCCGCCCGGAAGCGCCTTGCTATCAGCGGATGCTGCTTTCCGGCTTGCCCATTTTGGCGGCTCGCTGTTCGTCGCGGGATTGGCGGTCGCGTTACCGGTTGGTTCCGCCCTGCTGCTGGTGCAGATCATCATGGGCCTGTTGGCAAAGTCAGCGCCGTCGATGAACCTGTTCGCGGTCGGCTTGCCGGCAACACTGATATTGGGACTGGTGATGCTGGCGATGGCGGCTCCGCTGATGATCGATGGAATCACACAATCATTAACCCAGTCGCTGGGCTATAGCGAGACTGTGGCAAAGGGCAGCTGATGTCGGATGGACCACCAGGTGGCGGAGAGAAAACCGAAGCGCCAACTCCAAAGCGGTTGCGGGACAGCACCAAAAAGGGCGATGTTCTGCAATCCAAGGAATTGGGCGGGGCAATGGTCGTGGTGGCCGGTGCAACAGGGTTTGTCATGCTCGGCGGTTTTCTGCTCGACGCACTCACTCAGATGGTAACCAGCGGCCTGACCATAGAACCCGGCGATATCGAGTATTTCAATCCCGGCGAGCGAACCTATCGTCATCTCGGCAAGATTATTCTGCCATTTTTTGGCCTGTTCGGCATGACCATGGCGGCGGCAATAGCAACACCATTGGTGCTCGGATCGATGGGTTTTCGCTGGACCGCGATGAAACCGAAAGGAGAAAAGCTCAATCCGCTTAACGGCCTGAAACGCATGTTTGGAACACGCGGCTTGATCGAGCTGGTCAAGGCGCTCGCAAAAGTGATCCTGCTCGGCCTTATCGGGTTGTGTCTGGTCTATGCAAACCTGCCGAACATGTTCGCACTGGGGGGTCAGGACATGCGTTCTGCCATCGGTGAATTTGGTGATCTTTTCATAATGATCCTCTTGGTCATGGCGGCAGGTTTTTTGATGATTGCCGGCATTGATGTTCCCGCACAAATGTTTCAACGCAGCAAGCGCCTGCGCATGACCAGACAAGAAGTCAAAGACGAACAAAAGGACATTGAAGGACCACCGGAACTGAAAGCAGCCCTGCGCAAAAAACAACAGGAGACGCTTTCCCGTTCGGCGCGCAAGGCGGTCGAGGAGGCTACCGTGGTGCTCAACAACCCGACGCATTTTTCGGTGGTGTTGCGCTATCGTCCCGGAATGGATGCGGTCCCCGTCGTACTGGCACGGGGCAGGGGGGCGACCGCCTTGGCGATACGCGAACTGGCCGAAGAAAAAGCGGTACCGATGCTGCGATATCCTATGCTTACGCGGGCGATATATTTCACCACACCGGTAGGCGGTGTTATCGATGAGCGACTCTATGTGGCGGTGGCGACCGTATTGGCTTTTCTATTCCGCCTTGATGCAAAAATTGCTGAGGGCCTGGAACGGCCACATATTGATCTGCCGGAAGAACTGCGTTTTGATAGCGACGGAAATTGTGAGAGCTAGTCTAAAGCTTTCATAATTTTCGTCGTTTTTGAACCCATGTTTAGTTCAATATCCAATCTCATCAGCTCTGGCACAGGCGTGAATAGTGGACAGCTTATTACTGATCTTCTGGCGGCGTCCCGCGGTCCCAAAGAAGCGATTTTACAAAGCCGGGAGCAGGCAAATAACCTGAAGATTTCCGCCTTGGCATCGGCCTCTTCATCGCTTGATACTTTCGCGGTGGCCTTGGCCGATTTGCTGGATGGCCGCGCCTTTGCCGGTGATCTGGTTTCCAGTCAGCCTTCGCTGGCCAGCGTTAGTTTTATTGATGATGCGCGTCCGCAAGGGCTTCCGGCGACACTCGAAGTCAACCAGCTGGCGTCGCCGCGCCGGTTGGTATCGGATGTCGTGGTGGATGGTGATATCATTGTTGGCGCGGGCGTTATGACGATCGTCAGCAGCAGTGGCAGTTTCGATATCACTCTATTGGACGGCGCAGCCAGCATCACGGATCTTGCAAACGCGATCAATGAAGTAGGAGCCGGTGTTTCGGCTTCAATTATCACAGATAACGATGGTGCACGCCTCATTCTGGAAGGACAGGAAGGCGAAGATCAGACATTCACCGTGAGCGGTGATTTTGCAGACTATAACTATCCGCCAGTTGTTACCGGAATGACTTTGGTGAGCGAAGCGGCGGACGCACTCATAGTGGTGGATGGCGTGGATTTGGCCTATGGTAGTAACGTCATAGAAAATGCAATCCCGGGTGTGTCGGTTACGCTGAATGCTGCCTCGCCGGGCACGCAAATCCTTATCAGCGGGGATCAGCCTACGGCCACCATTTCCGATCTCGTGACGGATTTTGTTGATGCCTATAATCAGTTGCGCAACGCACTGAACGCAGCAACCGCCGCTGGCACGGACAGTGGGACTGCCGGACCGCTGGCCGGTGACCCGGGGATCAGGGAGATGATCCGGTCGTTGGGACAGATCGGGGCTGCAACTCTGGTCGATAGCGGTCCGTATCGCGCGTTGTCCGACATTGGTGTGAGAACCGACCGTGACGGAACGCTTTCGATTGACAAGGAACGGCTTGAAGTGGTGCTGAGCAGCGATGCTGATGCAGTATCCAATATGCTCGATCCATTGGTGGTCGATGACAATAATCCGGGCATAGCCGGCGTCCTTCAGGCGATCCGGGATCGCTTGCAAGGCGATAATGGTGCGTTGGAAAGTTCGCAAAAACGCCTGGACCAGATCAAGGAGAATTTAGCCACTGCTTGGGGAAAACTCGACCAGGACAGTGATCGCTATGGAGCCCAGTTGCAGCAAAGTTTTGCGAATATGGATCGTCAGCTGGCCGTGCTTCAAGCGACTCAAAGCTATCTGACGCAGCAGATAGCGATCTGGAACAACAATAGTGACTAAGCGCCTCGCGCGGGAGAGAAATGATGCACGATATGAGCATTGCGCATTCCGGCTACGCAGCCGCCGGAAAAGAAGCACGGGTGTTGAATGCCAACGCCCATGAGCTGGTAAACATATTATTTGAAGAGCTACTCAATCTGCTCGACGAAATTCACCTGATTTATCGACGTGGTCAATCCCGGGAAATTGTTGATCAACAGGTTATGGCGCTGACGATTGTGGATTCCCTGATGGCCAGCCTGGATATGGAAAAAGGGGGCAATTTGGCCAAAAACCTGCATCTACTTTATGGCCAGGTTCGCCAGTTAATTGCATCTAGGGAACCGAAAAATTTCATCAGAAATAATCGTGCAGCCCATCGGATCATGTTTGAAATCTTTTCAGCCTGGTCGGAAATCGGATAGCTAGTTGCCGCTGGAGACGATTTTTCGCCACAGCCGATAGCCTTTGTAAACCAGAAAAAGACAGAGGATCAGCAATACAGATGCGATGATTAGTGCCGCCACCGGATTGGCAAAAGCCAGGAACAATAGTCCGCCCGTCGCGACATCTTCGCCTGTGGATACCACAGCATTGCTGACTGGTTCCGGACTGGTGTTGACGATGGCGCGTGCGCCTGCCTTCGCGCCGTGGCTCATCAATGCCGCGCCACCGCCGAGTAGAAAGATGACAACTTGCCAAGCGGGATCACCGGAATCAACCACCGCCAAAGCGAGAAGCGCACCGCCGAGCGGGCGGATCACAGTATGAATCGTGTCCCAAATGCTATCCAGCCATAATATTTTATCGGCAAAAAATTCGGCGACTGCGCCCAAAGCACTGATGCCCAGCACCCAGGGATTGGCAAGCGCATCCAGCATTTGCAGATTTTCCGGTAGACTGATCCACTGCAACCGCATGGCAAGACCCGTTACGAAAACAGTAAGATAGAGCCGCCAGCCCGACAAAAGGCTGACGCTGCCAGCCAGTCCCAAGATTTCAACAATGCCCATCCCCGGTAATTGCCACGAACATAGTGGCTTGGCAAATCGCTATGGCAACAGCCAAGTTTTATGCTGCGCCTTTACATTGCCGGATCATGCTGGTCATATGACACGATGACAGATCAAAATAAGCCGAACACTATTGATGCCCTGACCGGGAAACCAATGCCAAAACCCATTCCCGCCTCAACACTGGTTATTTTTCGGGATCAGCCGGGTAACACGGCACCGGACCTGTTGATGGTGGAACGTTCTGCAAAAATGGCATTTGCTGCTGGTGCGGCGGTTTTTCCAGGAGGAAGAGTGGATGATGCCGACCATGATTTTGCCAGAGCTCTTGGCCATGATGACGTCGATGAATATGGCGCGCGTATTGCGGCAATTCGAGAATCCATTGAAGAAACCGGCATCGCCGTTGCGGTTGACGGTGACCTTGCGGCAAAGCGGGTGACGGAGGCGCGTGCAGCCCTGCATGATGGCACGGTTTTGTCTGAAATATGTGGCCAGTTTGACTGGCAGTTAAGTCTGGACAAGTTGGTACCATTTACCCGCTGGTGTCCGCCTTTTGCCGAAAAACGTGTTTTCGATACACGCTTCTACATGATATCGCACGACGATCATGCCGCAGAAGCGACAGTCGATGAAACAGAAAATTATAATCTGTTCTGGAGCAGTGCACAGGGCGTGCTGGACAAAGCGGATGCCGGAGAGGTCAAAATCATCTTTCCGACCAAGCGCAATCTGGAACGACTGGCGCAATTTGATTCCTTCGCGGAGGCCGCAGAACACAGCCTCAGCCATCCGGTAACGATGGTGTCGCCGACGATCGAAAAGCGCGACGATGGCGTGCATTTATGCATACCGGAGGGGATTGGATATCCCGTCACGTCCGAACCGATGGATGCCGTACAGCGCGGTTTTAACAAATAGAAAAACAAGGATTGGCGCGCCCGACAGGAGTCGAACCTGTGGCCTCAAGATTAGAAGTCTCGCGCTCTATCCAGCTGAGCTACGGGCGCGCACCTTAGAAATCCCTGTTTCCGAAGAAAAGCTGCTTATTCGCAGTTTTCTGCGGCTCAGCGCGTAAACAGGATCGGGTTGAATGTCAACCACCGGATCACCTTGTCGCGATGGCCGAAGTGACTGCAAAACGTGATTTGCCAGCGACAAGACGTACCACTGAACTAACAGTATTTCATTGCTGACATAAAAGGCCAATACTTATACATTCGTTGACAAATATTATCTTCTGCCCCTTTATTACGCCATCTGACCGGATTCGATTAGGGGCTGGATTGACATCAAGTAAGGACAATGAATCCCAGAAATCTGCAGGCATTACGTCCGCTGCAGATGATCTTGACGGACAAGCGCTGCATGACAGTCTTGAAGAGCTTTTTTCACAGTTTCGTGTTCCGCTGGAAAGATATTTCCGGAAAAGAGTCTACAATCAGAATGAAGTGGAAGATCTTGTACAAGACGTCTTTTACCGTCTGACGTCGCGGGCAGATCCAACCAGACTGGAGCGGCCAGAAGCCTTTATATTCCAGATCGCAGCCAACTTGTTACGTGACAAGGCGCGGCGCGAGGCAACCAAAAGATCATTTACCAAGCATTTATCCGACCAAAATGAAAATGCTTTTGAGGAACTTTCTCCCGAGCGCGTCTTGTTAGGTAAAGAGAAAGTAGTAGCGCTGAAAAACGCATTGAACGAATTGCCGGAACGCACACGGAACGTTTTCCTGTTGCACAGGTTTGAAGAGTTTAAATATCGCGAGATCGCGCAGCAATTAGGTATATCGATGAGTTCAGTTGAAAAGCACATGATGGATGCCATCAAGCATCTTGCACATCGTTTGGGGCCACCGGAATGATGGATCCAAATAACATGAATGCACTGGATGCGGATAACAGCGTCGAGGAACAAGCTGCCTACTGGTTTGCAAGGCTGCGTGCAGATAATGCCGGCAAAGGGGACCAACGGCGTTTCAAGGCGTGGCTCGAAAAATCGCCTGAACATGCCGAGGCTTATGCGTTGCAGGAAGAGGTCTGGACGGCAATGCAGGATAGTGCTGTCGATGACGAGATTATGGCGATGCGCCAAAATGCCCTCGCTGTGTCTGCAGGATCGAATAACAATAGCTGGATGAAATATGGCGCGATTGCGGCTTCTCTCCTGGTCGTAGTTGTTTCGATGGTGATGCTGAACCCCTTTGGGAATATGGGCAGTTCTAATGATGTGGATCCGTCCCAACAACTGGCCCAGGGTGGATCACAGTCTTCACCCATTTACAGGACGGCTATCGGTCAGAGATCGACGGTCAACCTGCCCGACGGTTCCGTTGTGGAGCTCAATACTGATAGTCTGGTCCAGATTAATTTTAGCGAGGACAGGCGTGACCTGATCCTGCTGCGCGGCGAAGCGTTGTTCGAAGTCGCCAAGGATGCCGATCGTCCTTTTGTCGTGGAAGCTGATGGCAAACTGGTTACAGCTATTGGTACGACTTTCTCGGTTCGGCGCAGCGATGACGAGGTGCGTGTGACCCTTATCGAAGGAATCGTGACGGTCGATCAGGATGACAGTGATACTGCCAATCCGGATGCGGTGAGCAAGAAACAGCTGAAACCGGGAGAGCAACTCATTGCGCAGGGTGGTCAGCCTTTCAAGGTCAATGTGATCGATACGGCCGTGGTGACAAGCTGGAAAGATGGCCGCCTGATTTTTGACAATGAGCCGCTGGGCATGATTGTTCAGGAGGTGAACAGATATTCGTCACGCAAACTGGTGTTCGGCGATCCAACGCTTTCCGACATGCGGGTTAGCGGTATTTTCCAGGTCGGTTCTGTTGACAGCTTTGCTGCAGCTCTCGAAGCATCATTCCCCGTCAGAAACAGCGCACCATCCGGTGAAGGCGACATCGTTCTCGACTGGAAAGAATGAGCTTTAGCATCTGAAAAACATAGTCTTTTTCAAGAATAATCTACCCCAGAATCACTGATATTCCACCCCTATCTGAAAAAGATTTTGAGGGATGGTGAACCTCGCGCGTCTTACTTTTTGTGAGGCTAGTCAGCGGATGACTGACAGCCAGCAGGGAAAGAAAGACAGGGGATCAATATGCAATCTCGTTCGTTTAAGCTGTTGCAAGCAGCAATGCTAACCGGTGCCGCCAATATCGCAATCGTCGGATCGGCCCATGCCCAAGAACAGGCGATATCTTTCAATATGCCGGACCAGGCTTTGTCCTCTGCCCTGAAAAGCTATGCGCTCAAGACTGGAAAGAATCTTGTTTATCCGCCGGAGATAGTTGCGAATAAGCGGGCAAATGCCGTGTCCGGTCGTTTGACCCCGATACAGGCGCTGCGTCTGTTGCTACGCGATACAGCCATTTCCTTTCGTGAAATCGAACCAAATGTACTGGCTCTCCGAATTGCAAATACATCACGGTTGTTGCGAAACAGAGCAGCACCATCAGCAACTGCGGCCTCCGCGGCGGCTGCCGTCGTTCAAAACACTTCTGCTGGAACGGCTATTCAAGACGATCGCTCTCCGGAAGGTCGTAGCACCGGTATAGTTTCTGGTACGGTCGTGAATACAAACACCGGTAGCGCTTTGCGGGGCGCATTGGTACGTATAGATGGAACCAACCTGGAAGCGGTTACCGATGATCGCGGCCAATATTATTTCCCCGCTGTCCCGCGCGGGCGGCAAGTTGTTCGGGTGGAATATCTGGGTGAGGAGGTAAAGACCGTCACCGTATCCGTATCGCCCGGATCACGTCAGCAAGCCAACGTACAGGTCGGTGAAGCCAACCAGGATATCGTTGTTTTCGGTTACCGAAGTTCTATTCAACAGGCGCTAAACAAGCAGAAAAATGCGGACAATAATGCTACTATCGTTTCGTCTGATTTGCTGGGTGGTTTTCCGGCCGAAACGGTGTCGGAGGCGCTGCGACGTGTTCCTGGTGTAGCTTTTGGCAGAGACAATGCGACGGGAGAGGGCTCTCGTATAACTGTGCGTGGTTTTAGTTCCGAAGCGATCAATGTACAGCTAAACGGACTGGAACTGCAGGGTACAAATTTTGAACGAACTGTTGATCTCAGTGGTTTTCTAGCTGACAATATTTCCGAAATCAGGATTCAGAAATCACTTCTCCCGAGTCACGAGTCGAACGGTTCTGGTGGCTTGGTAGAAATCGAGACCAAGTCAGGGCTCGACTATGGTGATTTTGCTCTAAACCTCAGCGCCGAAGGCGAGAGTGGTTTTGACCGGGCTTTTGGTGAGGAATATCAAATCGGTGGCACCATCGCCAAAAAAATCACCAATAATTTTGGCGTGGCTGCGACTCTGCAATATCGCAAAACAGACCGGACCAATTACGATATTGGTATCTTGAGTAGTACACCGCAAGTATTGCCAGCTGGATTTACCAGCGGCGCTCTTGTGCCGCCACCAGCGCAATTTCCGTTTGATCCCGAGTTTGAAAGTCGCTTACTAACGGGGGCCAACTATTTTCAGCGCGATCGTGACGAAGAGAATCTGTTGGCATCTGTCAATCTAGCGTGGGACATTGGTTCGCATACGAAGTTGCGTCTTGATCTTCAGCGCAACCAGCGTGACGTTGTTACCGAAAATTCCCGAACAGCCATCAGCTATCGCACCAGGGGCGTGGATATGCCTATTCCTGAGCTGGGAGGAGAAGTTCGTCGGCGGACCACATTGTCAGGTCTGGCGCCGGTGACTGCGTTGAATGTCGTCGATCAGCAGATACGAAGTAGTTCTATCAGCCTGCGCGGTGATACAGTTCTCGACCGCTGGACGTTCAACTACAAAGCAGGTTATTCGAAAGCCAAAGCGCAATCCAACAATGTCAATTTGACGCTGATCGCTAATGTACTTAACAATTTGACGGGCATTATTGATCCCGCGACGGCGGTGATCAATCCTGACGATGATGCCGCCATGACTCCTCGGATCGTAGACGGCGGGTACGTGATTGCATCCAACGGTATCCCAATCCCTTCCTTGACGGAGCAGGGATTTGCTATCGTCAATGATCCAAGTCAGTATAATTTGACCAATGCTTCCCGGACGATAACCGACAGCCCTACCGAAGCTTATTTTTTGGAAGGCAGTGCAAGGTATGAGTTCGGTGGAGGCTTCCTAAATTATCTTGAAGCTGGCGGTAAATATGACCGGAGCAAACGGCGGTCTGCGGATGACCGTTTTGCCACCGCGACCAGGGGATTTTTGAAACCCAGCGTCAACTACTCCAGAATATTTGGCCGGAACACGACGGCGGATGATATAGCTCCCGGGCTTCTGGATTTCCCTACCTTGGCTGATATCGGAAGTGATGGATTTGTATTTCCAGCGATTAAGCCACGTTCGATTGATACCATTTTCGATGCACTTGCTGGTTTAACGGCAGATGACCCTGCGACGGCGTTCAACGAAGAAAGATATCGCTTTACTGATGCAACCACACTTGATCCGATAGCGGACGTCGGCGGACTGTTGCCAGCGACTACTAAGGAAAAAAGGTTGGCCGCTTATCTGGAGGCTAAAGTTGTTTTCGGCGATTTTGATGCGATTGGCGGTGTGCGGTTTGAGAGCGTAGATCGCAATGGAACAGTATTAAGTGCGCCCTCTGTGCGACTTAACCAGCCGGGAGTGCAAAGGGAACCACGGGCCACGTTTGTCAGTGCTGGATTGGTCAATTTTGTGGACGTATCAGGAACGACCTCGACCTGGACACCGAGCATATTGGTAAACTATCGTCCGATGGACAATCTGGTCGCCCGGTTCGGTTATTTCAGGTCGACGGTTAACCCCGATTTCAGGCTTATTCGAAGCACGAACAGAATATCGATAGACTTACGACCGAATTTTGCTTCCGTAAATATCCGCGAAGCAAATCCTGATCTGAAACCGTCTACAACCGACAATTTTGACCTTGATGTAGCTTATTATTTCCAGGATACACCAGGCCTCATCAGGGCAGGGCTTTTTTACAAGAAAATCTCCAACAACTTTACCAATGTATTTTTCCAACTGGCACCAAATGAAACTGTGCGCCAGAGGGTGCTGGATACTTTCGGGCAACTTGCAATAGATCGACCTGACCTCGTTGATTTTGCTCCGGATACAGCATTTACTTTAAATCGACCGGAAAATGGTGAAGGCGGAAAAATCTATGGCTTTGAGTTGGAGTTGATCCGGCAATTGGATTTTCTTCCAGGTTTTCTAAAGGATTTTGGTGTTCTGGGTAATTTAACTTACACTAAAGGTGATTTCCCAACATTGGTTACGGCATTCACGCCTCCTCCTCGTCAGGTGACGCAGTTGTCGCTGGATCGCCCGTTGGCAGATCAAGCAGCTTGGGTTTATAACGCGTCTATAAACTATGCCAAAGGCGGGTTTGATGGCCGCCTGATTTACACACGGCAAAGCCAGACTGTTACCTCTTACACCGCCAGGGATATTAATAGTATTTTGCCGGCGTTCTCGACGCTTGATCTAAGACTGTCCTACACATTTGATAAATTCGGTAGCAATTGGACGGTTTTCGTGGAGGGCGATGATCTGCTTAGAGGATCAAAAGAGGCGGATATCCGAAACGCTTCGGGCCCTACTCCTGGCCGATCAGATGCAGACTTCTTCTTTCCCAATACCTATCAATTTAATGGTGGTCGCAGCGTGACGATGGGCGTCCGAGCTCGGTTCTAGCTAAAATTACAGGCATCTGTTTCCTGGGGGCGTTCCCAACCCCTTATACCCCGAATGAACCTCAGGAAACAGAACCGTGAATTACTTGTCTACGTCATCGGACCGGTGAAAGTGATGATGCCAAAAATGTAGCCTGAATATTGGTCTATTTGTTGAGGGTTTCGCATTCTTGTGCGTCTTATATAGTAATAGCCTTAGAAAAAATCAGAATGCTTCCCCTGATTCCCCGGAGAATTAATAATGCGACAGAAATCCCGTTTGCGATTTGCCCCGGCATTGTCTGCGACCCTTGCCTTGTTGGCAGTGAGCCCCGCAATGGCCAAAGGTGACGAAAGCAATGGCGGGTTTGCCCATGATGCTAGCGACCTGAAGCCGGATTCGCGGGTGGTTTACGGCACGCTTGCCAATGGCTTGCGCTATGCAGTTATGAAAAACAGTACGCCGAGCGGCGTCGCAGCGGTCCGGATGCGGATTGCCACCGGCTCGCTCAACGAGACGGAAGAGCAGAGAGGCATTGCTCATTTTCTTGAACATATGGCCTTTAACGGTTCGAAGAACGTTGCTGAAGGTGAGATGATCAAGCGCCTGGAGCGATATGGTCTGGCGTTTGGCGCAGATACCAATGCCAGTACTGGTTTCAGTCAGACCACCTACAAACTCAATCTGCCGACTGTAGGCGACGAAATTTTGAACGAAGCCTTTTTTCTGATGCGTGAAACAGCGGAAAACCTGACTCTCGATGAAGAAGCCATCGAACGGGAACGCGGCGTGATTGCTTCGGAAAAACGCAGCCGGGATTCTATCACTTTCCGGGCTTTGATCGCCAATATGGGGTTCTTGACGGAAGGCAGTGGTTTGACTGATCGTTTGCCAATCGGTGTGGATGAAACCATCGCAACGATGCCGCGATCAGAATTTGTCAAATATTATCGCGGTTATTATCGCCCGGAAAATACTTTTATCGCGTTTATCGGTGACGTCGAAACTGATCTGGCAATCGAAAAGATCAAAACCTATTTCAGCGATTGGCGGCCGAAGACCAAAGCGCTCCCCCAGGCGAAGCTTCCACCTGCTGATATTGTCACGGGGAAAATTGGTTATCACCACCATGATGAAATCCTGACTTTTGTGTCCTTGGGATCACTGCAACCTTTCGAAAAATGGCCGGACAACAAGGCGAGACGGAAAGAGAGATTTTTGAGGGCCCTGGGCGCACAGATTGTCAATCGCCGGCTCGACCGCATGATTGATTCTGGTGAGGCGAATTTCCTGAACGGGTCCATCAGCCGCTATGCGCCGGAAGATACTGTTGACGCGTGGATCATTCGGCTACGCAGCGGGCCGGACAATTGGAAAGAAGCATTGGCGGCAGGAGATCAGGAAATCCGGAGGGCGCTGGCCTACGGTTTTTCGCAAGCCGAACTGGATGAGGTTATTGCAAGGCAACGCAAAGCGCAGCAGGTTGCTGTAGATCGCAAGGATACGCGGAAAACCTATGCGAGACTTGAATATAACTATGCCAAGGAGCTGGTGGACAGTTTCGCCAACGAACGTGTGTTCACTGCACCGGAAGACAGCCTTGCGCGTTTTGACGAGTTTGTCGCGGAAATAACGCTGGAGGACGTGGAACGCGTGTTTCGTGAACGTTGGGCAGGCTTTGAAGAGCCTGTAGTTTATCTCGCCACCAGCCAAAAAATTGATAATCCTGAAAAGGAGATAAGGTCGGCATTTCTGGCATCCCGTCAAATTGCTGTTTCAGCACCGGAAAGCCAGCAGGCCACAAAATTTGCCTATACCGAATTCGGAGAACCCGGCCGCGTTGAAAAAGAATCCTATCTGGCAGATGCCGATGCCTATACCATCACCTTTGCCAATAACGTGCGGCTGAACTTCAAGCAGACGGATTTCGATGCTGATACGATTGGTATCCGCGTGAGAGTGGGTAGTGGTTTCCTTTCTATGCCAGAGAAAAGCGAAGAGTTGCGCAGACTGGCGGAAAATCTCCTCAGCCGCAGCGGTGTGGAGGGGCATAGCGCAGATGATCTGCAAACACTGTTTGCAGGCAAGAATGTCGGAGCCCGTGTTCGCCTGCGTCCTGATAACGATGCTTTGGAAGTTATCGGTCGCACGGACCCGAAAGACTTTGCTGATCAGATGAACTTGATGACAGCACATATCACGGCGCCTGCTTATCGTGAGCAGACGGCCAAACGCTATCATAAGAAAATGAGGGCTTGGTACCCAACCCACAAAGCTTCACCGATGACGGTCGCGGAAAAGGAATTGCCTCGGATGATCCGCTCGGGTGATCCGCGTTATGGTTTTTCTGATCTGGAGGCCTTTTTGTCTCCCGGAATCCAGGATGTCCGGGACTGGATTGACCCACAGCTTCAAAACGGTTTGATAGAAATTACTATCGTGGGTGACATCGAGAGGGCCATTGCCATCGCTGAGGTTGCGCGGACATTTGGAGCTTTGCCAGAACGTGCTGACAACAAAGGTGCGTTTCCGGAGATGCGTAATCTGGAATTTCCGTCACAGCCTGCCGAACCATTTACATATTATCATCAGGGTAATTCTGATCAGGCCATGGTGCGGGTATATTGGCCCGCGCCGGATGCTTCCGACCCCAAAGATCCTCTGCGTATGCAGGTCTTGCGCAGCATATTCCGCAACCGCTTATCGAACGTTCTTCGGGAAGATATGGGACTGACCTATTCGCCAGGCGCCGGGATGTTCGTGAGCAATCTATATGATGATTACGGTTATATGTTCGCCAGCGTAACAGCGGCACCTGAAAAGGCCGGTGAAGTTCGTCAGGCCATATTGCAGGTCGGAAAACAACTGGCAGCGGAGTCCATTGATGAAGATGTTTTTCAACGGGCGTTGAAGCCGATCATCGATGATATTGACAGCTCACTAGAGAATAATGGTTATTGGATGAGCGTGCTCCGAGATGCGCAAACGAGTGGATATGGAATGGTTCGGCATCGCATGCGTGAGAGCGTTTTGCGTGAAATGACGGTTAAGGACATTAGCGTTATGGCGAAGCGGATCTTCGGGTCCAACGCCGCAGTGGCTGCATATATTCTTCCTGCGCCGGAAGAAAATGATGAGGCGGAAGTGGCGCTGATATCGGATTGAGTTTCCCGGATGGCGCAGAGCCTGTCCAAGTTATACCATTGAAACTTTGTGGTAATTGGCTAATCATCGATTGATGAACTCCGAACCAGTTAAGCGCAGCAGTGCTGCGAGTCAGTCCGGTCACAATTTTCGCTATTTCGATTTTGTGATGGCGGCCTTTGTGACCATCCTGCTGCTTTCCAATATTATCGGAGCGGCGAAGCCGACTTTTGTGACCATCAGTGGGGAGCAATGGGTTTACGGTGCTGGTATCCTTTTCTTTCCACTAGGATATGTGATTGGCGATATTCTGACTGAGGTCTACGGTTACGCGCGGGCTCGGCGGGTCATCTGGGCGGGTTTTGCTGCGATGGTCTTTATGGCCTTCATGAGCTGGGTCGTTGTGTCTTTACCACCTGCCGATGGCTGGGAAGGGCAGGCCGCCTATGAAAGTGTTTTCGGTCAGGTCCCACGCATTGTTGCCGCCTCAATTCTCGCTTTCTGGGCCGGAGAGTTCGTGAACAGCTATGTCATGGCACGGATGAAAGTCTGGACACAGGGCAGGGCGCTATGGTCTCGAACCATTGGCTCAACGGTGGTTGGACAGGGGGTGGATAGCCTGATTTTCTATCCCTTGGCCTTTTGGGGCGTCTGGGAAACGTCGGCCGTGCTGACCGTGATGGTGACCAATTGGCTGCTCAAGGTCCTGTGGGAAGCGGTGCTGACACCGGTTACCTATGCAGTAGTGGGCTGGCTGAAGCGGCGTGAGGGTGTCGATATTTACGATGAATCCACCAATTTTACACCATTCAGTACCAAAACCTGATCACCGGATTATTATCGAAGGAATCCGCTTTTTTCTGCCCAGCGTGCGAATATCAGAAAAGCGACCGCAAGAATGGGGATGGATATGGGCATGAACCATCCGTTCTGGCTGAAATAGTCCGCATAGCCGTCGAGAATGAAATAGCTGGCGAACTGGATCAGCACCGCGATCAGAGACATTAGGAACAGCCTTACTGCTATCCGCCTGCGCAATAGCAGCATGATCGACCCCATGAAACCGCCAATGACCGCAACCGCAAAGGCGGCCGATGCCCAGAAGGGCCGATTGACAAACAGATTTTGCTCCAGCTCAGTCATACCGGCGAGCTTTTCGGCCGTCATCATGATGTCATTGGCATAGGCACCGATACCAAGGCCATTCCATATCAAGGCGAATATTCCCAGGGCCCAGAACCAGACAGGCGGTTTCTTATCTTGTGTCATAAATTTGCTCCTCCCAACATGCCTGGTCATCATAGCAAGAAACACGGGAAAAAAATCTCTTTTTGCCTGCGGTGCTTTGCCATTCTGCCCGAGCGAGATTATTCGTTCGCAGTCCTTCTTTTTTGGCGATAGTCTGTACGAATGATAGCGGACAATAAACCGGTCATCATGACCGCTGTGATGGGCAAACAAGATCTCGCTTGGGCCGATGCGCTGCGTCGGAAATATTATCCGGCGGAGCGTAACGTCCTGCCTGCGCATATCACGCTGTTTCATCATCTGCCGCCGCAAGCATTGGACGAGATCAAGCAGGCGGTGAAAGACATGACCCGATATAACACGCCTCCGGTGACGTCTCTGCAGCGCCTCATCCACCTTGGCAGCGGGGTGGCCTATCAGCTGCATTCGCCCGACCTGCTGGCGATGCGAATGGAACTGGCGGACAGATTTCATGGGCTGCTGGTCGCTCAGGATCAGCAGACACCACGGTTGCATGTCACCGTACAGAACAAGGTGCCAGCAAAAGAAGCGAAGGCACTGTTGACAAAATTGTCACTGGATTTTGAACCGCGCCCATTTCAGATCAAAGGACTGGCACTGCATCATTATATGGATGGGCCTTGGCAATCTATTGGCGAATGGCCTTTTCGCGGTTAAGCGCTTTCGACTTCCTTGATCGGAATATCTGGGTCCGTCAGTTGTGTGCGATCCAGCGTAAGGCCTGCCTCGACGACTTTGCGGCCTTGTACGTAATCCTTGGTGGCATTCACACAATCAAGAGCGATCACTTTGCCATCCTTCAGATATATAATCGAGAAGGACCGGTTGGCCGGATCACCACGTACAATATATTCATCATGGCCGGTGGACAAACCGACCGTCTGTAGTTTGAGATCATATTGATTGGACCAGAACCACGGCACTGCATCATATTCGCATTTCTCACCAATAATATCGAGTGCGGCTACCTTTGCCTGATCATTGGCATTTTGCACGGATTCGAGCCGGATATGTGCACCCTGGGCAAAGCGGTTGGCATGCGCAGCGCAATCGCCAATGGCGTAAACACCGTTCAGGCTGGTGCGGCACGTTTGATCGACATCGACGCCATTGCCAGCAGCAGCACCAGCCGCCACAAGTGGGCCAGTCTCCGGAATAATACCGATGCCAACAATGATCATATCCGCATCCAGAACACGTCCGTCAGCAAGCCTGACGCCGGTCGCCATTCCGTCATCATTGGTTTCAAAGGCCTCTACCATAGCATTAAGCTCTACCGTCACTCCCTGCCGGCGATGTTCTTCTTCATAAAAACGAGACAGAGTTTCGCCAGCGACCCGCGACAAAACACGATCGAGCGATTCGAGTATTGTGACACTCTTACCGAGCTTTGTGAGTACAGCCGCTGCTTCCAGCCCGATATAACCGCCGCCGACGACCACGACTTTATCCGTAGAGGGAAGGGCGGCCATGATCTTGTCGACATCTGCGCGAGATCGCACACCGTGAATATTGCGCGCCTGACTGCCTGGACAATCCAGCATTCTCGGCGAACCACCTGTAGCCCAGATCAGCTTGTGGTAACCAATTTCATCATCGGTACTTAGCGTGACCGTCTTCTCCATCGGATCCACTTTCGATACCCGGCAACCGGTTAGCAGATCGATATTGCGCTCACCCCAAAAACTCTCGGGGCGCAACATGATACGCTCAAACGGTTTATCTCCGGCCAGATACTCTTTGGATAGCGGCGGGCGTTCATATGGTGGGTATTTTTCATTACCCATCAGACCGATTGTACCTTCAAACTTCTGCTGCCGCAGTGCGATAGCGGCTTGCGCGCCGGCATGGCCCGCGCCAACGATCAATATGTCGTAGGATTTGTTCATTTCCGGCCCCATTGCGCCGCCCAGCGGCAAGGCCATGACTGTTAGCGCGGATGGCCGTCACGTGGCAAGTACAAGAAAATGATAGGCAACTTGTTGACCGATAAAGATGCTGCGACTATAGCGCCGCGATCCAAGGTTTTTTATATCGATTCAGGTCGTGCAAAGAAACCGTTGGCGGAGTAGCTCAGGTGGTTAGAGCAGTGGAATCATAATCCATGTGTCGGGGGTTCGAGTCCCTCCTCCGCTACCAACCATACCGCAGAAAACAGCCATTTATGTTGGTGCAGCCTCAAGTGAACTCCGATGGCAGCGATACACAAGCAAACCTGATAATTGACCTACCGCCGGTGGAAGCTTGATTGCAGCTGTATTTTTCAAAGAGAGTTGTTATCTCATTTTCAAGTTTTTCACGTTGTCGGCTGTCAAGTCTGGCGATGAGCCAGCGTTCATGCTGCTTGTATTCGCCGGTGGTGTCTTCGTCATATATATTCTCGACCCGCCATCGAGCTCCATCATAACGAAAAAGTTCACCAATCGCACCATCGCCAAATTCTATACTGGTTTCCATTATCTTGGTGAGTTCACTACTGACTGTCGACGACCGGATATCTGACGGAACGAAATACTCTGTCGCACTTGCGCGATAGAGCTTTTGCGCCCTTCCAGCCCGTTTTCGAGAACCCGTCTCGGTTAGAAGGCCAGCTTTCACCAGACTTCGGACATGGTGCCAAACCGGCCCGATATCCTTGCCGAGAGCATCGGCAATTTCCTTCATCGTGCGTGCATTTTTTGTTGAAGTCTCCAGAATATCGAGGGTCCTTCGCAGCATCAGCAATTTGATGGCCTGCGGTGAAAGATGCGGCATTCTACTCAGTAATTCGTGTTCCATATGAAGTAGCTATCAGGAACATTGATTCAGGTCACCTATTGGAGAGATTCTTGCCATGATCAATTCCAGATTGTTTGCCGCTATTTTGACACTTGGCATTCATGCATGTGTGCTACCGGCCGCGCCGCACCAAAATTCCAACGTTACAGCGGCCGATGGCGATACCGCAACTTCATCAGAGCCAGATCAGTCTATTACAAAAGATACACGGGCCGATGCAATCTTGCGGCTGCTGGGAGAACACTATGTTTATCCCGGCAATGTAAAGAGAGTTGAGCAAGCAATCCGCGCACGCTCAGCCGACTTCATCCAGCTTGACGATCGTGCATATGCTGACGCGATGCGATCCGTTTTGTCGGATTTGGTCCAAGATCGCCACTTATTGCTCGATCATAGCGCCCGCCCGTTGGCAGAAGATGATAAGCATGATATTTCAGAGCCCGATCCGGCAGCCAAGGCGCGAATGGAGGAATTTGCCCGACGGGTAAACTATGGCTTCACTCAGGTTAAAGTCATGAAGGGTAATATTGGGTATCTTCAAATAGATGGCTTCATGCCGGTTGAGGTGGCCGGCGGGACCCTTGCAGCAGCGATAAAAGAACTGCATGGCACCGGTGCCCTTGTCATTGACCTGCGAGAATCTGATAAGGGCGGTGAACCAGAAATGGTTGCCTTGATCACTGCCTACTTGATATCTGACACCGAGCGACAGCTGACCAGAACTGTCTATCGAAACGGAAAAGAGGAGGAAAGCCGTATTCCGTTGCTGGATGCCGCGCAACGCTTTCCTGAAGATACACCAATCTATGTGCTGACAAGCCGCAAGACATTCTCGGCAGGAGAGGAACTGGCCTACAATCTCAAAGCGCTGGGACGTGCACGCGTGATTGGTGAACCAACCGGAGGTGGGGCCAATCCCGGAGAAGTGCATCGCATAAACGCCCACCTCAGACTTTTTGTGCCGGAAGGGGAAGTGTTCAGCTCGATCACCGGTGAAAATTGGAATTGGACCGGAGTGATCCCGCACGAGGCAGTCGCGCCAGAGGATGCTCTTGATCGGGCGATAACAGAGATCGAAGCCAAATGAGGTTGGGAAGTCTGATGCGCGAAGGGAAATTTGTTTGAATCTGCTTCCGGGATAAATCGGACACTATTGCAGCATCTTAAATGTCTAAAACCGAAGGGCTGTCACCTCGAATGGTTTAACTTTTGATGCATTTGCGAGATGACTTCCAGATTCGACGGTTGCTCGCAATGTCGAATGCTGCAAGGATACCAAAAGATTTCGTAATGGTTGGAAAGGCATGGGCGGGCCAGCAATGGAACTTGCAGACAAAAACATATTACTAACCGGCGGAAGCGCGGGTATCGGCCGCGAGATTGCGCGCCAGTTGAAGGAAAAAGGCGCGGAGGTGACGCTGACTGGGCGCAATCCTGATCGGTTGGCGGCCATGCGTGGGGAAGGTTTTGAGGTTATTGAGGCCGATTTGTCCAGTGCAGCCGGCGTGGATGCGTTGCTCACGAAATGGGGTAGCAGGGATATTGATGTTCTGCTCAATAATGCCGGTCAGCTTGTCGATCATGACTTTCGTGAGGGCAATCCGGTTGCCGATGCGGCCGATGATTGCATCTATGCCAATCTTAACGCGCCCATCCGATTGATCACTGGCCTGATGCCCAGTCTGCGCAAACGGCCGCAGGCGGCAATTGTCAATGTCACCTCAGGTCTTGCCATTGCACCGGCCGCCCGTACGCCGATATATTGCGCTACCAAATCGGGGTTGCGATTTTATACACTTGGTCTGCGCGAACAGCTCAAGGATTCCAATATCCGTGTGATCGAAGCGCTACCGCCGGTTGTTGACACGCAGATGAATGATGGCAACCCGACCAAGAAGATGCCGCCTGAGGAATGCGCACGGCAAATTGTCCTCGCAATCGAGCGTAATCAGGATGAGGTAAATATCGGTATGACGAAGGCTTTGCGGGTGGCTGAAGCAATCTCCCCTGCTCTTGCGCGGGGCATTACATTGCGGTTCTAAAAGACGGGTTTTGCCAAATGGCACAATCCCACTACAAAATAGTTTCGCATTAAAGCTCATTGAAAGAACGGAAACTGGTGAAAAAGAGATACGCGATTATCGGTGCCGGGATGATGGGTCGTGAGCATATCAGCAATATTGCGCTATTGGATGAAGTGACGCTGGTCGCGCTGTCCGACCCGGACAGGGGCTCGCTGGAAGACTCGCGCGATCATGCCCAGAAACTGGGTGCCAATCCGGTTTGCTATGCAAGCACACAAGAGATGTTTGCAAGTGAAGCGATTGATGCCGTCATAATCGCCGCACCCAACCACACCCATTTTGAGATCATGCAGGACGTGATGAAGCATCCCGTCGCTATCCTGCTTGAAAAGCCGATGTGTACGACTGTTGAAGACGCACGCGCATTGCACCAAGCGGCACAAAAGCATCCACATCTTTTGTGGATAGGTCTGGAATACCGCTACATGCCGCCGGTCACCACATTTATCGAGCGGGTGCACGGCGGTATAACCGGGCCGGTCAAGATGCTTTCAATTCGCGAGCACCGCTTCCCCTTTCTGCAGAAGGTTGGCGACTGGAATCGGTTCAGCGAGAATACTGGTGGCACATTGGTCGAGAAATGCTGTCATTTCTTCGACCTGATGCGACATATATTGCAGGACGAACCCGTCAGGGTTTTCGCATCGGGAGGGCAGGATGTGAACCATCTCGATGAGAGCTATGGGGGCAGGATTCCGGATATTCTCGATAACGCGTATGTGGTACTCGAATTTACCAAGGGGACTCGTGCTGTGCTGGACCTGTGTATGTTTGCCGAAGGTTCCGAAGAGCAGGAACAAATCTATGCGCTGGGTGAAAAAGGCAAGCTGGAGGTCGGAATTCCATCGGCCAATGTCACCTGGTCGCCGCGTAATGGTTCCGAGCCTGTAACAGAGTCCGTTTCTACGCCCGAGCAAGCTTTGAAGGCGGGAGACCACCATGGGGCGACTTATTTTCAATTGCTGAAGTTTCACAAGGCTTTATTGGATGGCGGTGCACCGGAAATCTCGACATATGACGGACTGCGGTCAGTAGAGATCGGAGCCGCAGCCCATCAATCCATCGAAACCGGTTTGCCGGTGCAGCTTACCTCCAACAAAGGATAATCTATGAAGCAAATGCCCGAAATTGGATTTGGCTTGTGGAAAGTGAGCAGAGAAGATGCTGCCGATATCGTGGTGGAAGCTGTGAAAGCCGGGTATCGGCATTTCGATTGCGCAGCGGATTATGCAAATGAGGCTGAGGTTGGTGAGGGCCTGAACCGCGCTATCACCGAAGGGCTTGTAACCCGCGATGAGCTATGGGTCACATCCAAGTTATGGAACACTTTTCATCATCCCGATCATGTGGAAAGCGCCTGTCAAAAATCTCTTGATGATCTGGGACTGGATTATCTGGATCTTTATCTTGTCCATTTTCCTATTGCTCTGGAATATGTACCCGTTGAAACGCGTTATCCCCCAGAGTGGTTGTTTGATCCCGACACCGACAATCCGCAAATGAAGCGTGCGCCAGTGTCGCTGCAAGACACCTGGCAAGCTATGGAAAAGTTGGTGGATGCCGGCATGGTACGACAAATTGGCGTATGTAACTATAACAGCGCCTTGATCCATGACCTGATGAGCTATGCCACGGTCAAACCAGCGATACTGCAAATTGAGGCTCACCCTTATCTGACACAGGAAAAACTGATCCGGTTGGCACATCAATATGACATTTCTGTCACCGCCTTTTCGCCCCTTGCAGCGCTTTCTTATGTGGAAATTGACATGGCGGGCCAAGCTGACAGCGTATTGACCGAAACAGTGGTTCAGGAAATTGCGGCAGCCCATGGCAAGAGTCCGGCACAGGTCGTGCTGCGCTGGGGCGTGCAGCGCGGTACATCCATTATTCCGAAGAGCAGCAATCCGCAGCGGATGCGCGAAAATCTCGCGATTAATGATTTCTCGCTAAGCGAAGACCAGATGCACGCAATTTCCGCGCTAAACGCCAATCGGCGGTTCAATGACCCCGGCGTGTTTTGCGAAGCGGCTTTCGGTCTGTTTAACCCGATTTATGATTAAGGACAGGCGATGAAACAGCAGAACTGGAATGATGTCGCTTTCCCCGAAATAGTCACGTCCGATAGCGGATCAAACCTGGCGGATTATCTAGCTAATGGGCGAGACGACGTGAACGAGCAACTCATGAAAAGCGGTGCAGTTCTGTTTCGCGGTTTTCATGTTCCGGCAGTGGAAGATTTTGACGTTGCGGTTGAGTCTTATGGTGCAGAGAATTTTCCTTACGAAAAATCGCTGTCCAACGCGGTGCGGATCAATCTTACCCCACGCGTTTTTACCGCCAACGAAGCGCCGCCGGAGACCAGCATCTTCCTCCATCATGAAATGGCACAAACGCCGATTTATCCGTCCAAACTGTTTTTCTATTGCAATATTGCCGCAGACGAAGGCGGCGCGACGCCACTTTGCCGGTCGGATATATTATTGAGCAAACTGGAACAGGCAGAGCCTCAGCTGGTGGAAGCCTTCGCCACAAAAGGCGTGCGCTATACCAATGTTATGCCCGCGCTTGATGATCCAGGTTCTGGTCAGGGGCGCAGCTGGCAAAGCACGCTCAATGCCGCAGACAAGACGGCGGCGGAGAAGCGGCTCGACGCACTTGGTTATGACTGGGAGTGGCAGGATGATGGCACATTGCGTGTAATATCGCCCAGACTGGATGCGGTGCGCACGCTGTCCGATGGACGGCGGGTGTTTTTCAATCAGCTCATCGCTGCTTATCGCGGTTGGGCAGATAAGCGCAATGATCCGTCGAAATCGATTTGTTTTGGCGATGGATCGCCCATTGCTGCGGAAAGCATGGCAACGGCAATCAGGCTGGCAGATGATCTGAGCTATGACTTGCAATGGCAGGATGGTGATGTGGCACTGGTCGACAATTTCATGGTGATGCATGGTCGGCGACCGTTCAAAGGCACGCGTAAGGTGCTGGCATCGCTCATCAAATAGGCTGCCTCGACGCGGCCACAGTCCGCGATTTCGCAGCCCAGGCCCAGTAGATGATATTTGCCAGGACTATGGAAAGCATCAGCGAGAAGAAAAGTCGACCAAGTCCTTCACCAGAGGCCAGTCCGATAGACGAGAACAGCAGATAGAGCCCCACAACGCAGGAAAAGAGCGTTGCCGCCAGCGGTTTCGCAAAGCGCCAGGGTTGCAGATCCACCTGCGCGTTGATCTTGAAATTCCAGGGCGTTTCGTGGGGGCGGAGATATCCGGCGACCAGCATGATCATGACCTCGATTACAAACAGGATGGCATATTGGTGGAGGAAGTGAATCGTGATCGCTTCATCAAATACGAAACGCAGCAGCGCGTACGCGGTTACGTGAAACAAGATAACAATCTTGGCACCAATTGCCGGTACCCGTTTGGTAAATAATCCTACTATTACAATCACTACTGTAGGAATGTTATAGAAACCTGTGAATATCCGGATGATCTGCCATAGTCCCTGCTCAGCGAAGTAGAGCAAAGGTGCTACGACAAACGAAAACAGCGCGATGACGATACTCGCATTTTTTGCCACCCGCACCAGATCAGCATCGCTCGCCTTATTTTTCCGCCATGGGCCATAGACGTCCAGACAAAACAGGGTCGCGGCGCTGTTGAGCAATGAATTGAACGAACTAAATACAGCACCCAATAGCACTGCCAGGAAGAAACCGGCCAGATATACCGGCATTACGTCTTTGATAAGCCGGGGATAGGCCTGATCAATGGAGCCAAGACCCGGACCATAAAGATGAAAAGCAATCACGCCCGGTATCATCATCATGAACGGCACCAGCACCTTGAAAAAACCGGAAAACAGCACGCCCTTCTGCCCCTCTGCCAAAGAGGATGCTCCCAACGTTCGCTGGATCACATATTGATTGGTGCACCAGTAAAAGAGATTGGCAAAGAGCATTCCTGTGAACAAGGTTCCGAAGGGCGTGGGATCATCTTCACTGCCAATGGCGTTGAGCTTCTCGGGATGATCACTGACCAGCTTGTCCAGGCCTAGCCCGAAATTTCCCTCGCCCAGGGTTATCAGGCCAAGCACCGGTACAAGTATCCCGATTATCAACAACCCAACGCCATTTATCGTATCGGACACTGCGACAGCCTTGAGGCCGCCAAAAATGGCATAAATTGAACCAATCCCGCCGATTGTCAGCACTGTGACCACTAGCGCCTCGAAATAGGATATGCCCAGAAGATCGGGGACATCGAAAAGCTGCATGACCGCAATAGAACCGGAATAAAGCACCGAAGGGATGGTTATCAATCCATAGCCGAGCATGAATAAAATCACCGACATCCGGCGGACATCAGCATCAAAACGGTCCGCGAGAAACTCGGGCAGGGTCGTGAAGGCACCGGCCAGATAACGAGGTAGGAAGACCAGCGCCATGGCAATGGTCGCAACCGCCGCCGTTACTTCCCACGCCATACTGCTTAGGTTAAAGCCATAAGCGGAGCCGTTTAGACCGATCAGCTGTTCTGCCGAAAGGTTGGTCAGGAGTAGTGAACCGGCAATAAACACGCTGCCAAGACCGCGTCCGGCGAGAAAATAACCATCACGGCTGTCGACCCCGCCGCGCGTCTTCCGCCATGAAATAAAGGCAACCAGCCCCATGAAGAAGATACAGCTGGCCAGAGTGAAAAACAGATTCGCGTTTTGCATGCCGAGTTAGTGCTCAGTATCGCGTTACATTGCAATGTCGGGACGTGCTAATTGTTATATTAACATATGAGATAGAGCTAAAGTGGTTGTTCTTTCCGCTATTCGTCCAACTCGATAGAGTTTAAAGAATCATGTCCATCACAGGTCTTTTTCAAGCAAGTCTCCTATCAATAAAAAGCCCTGCTTGAGGTCGAATCTGACTAAAATTGAGCAGGTTAGACCGCCTTCACCAGCTTTGAAACCAATGATGGTGAGAGTAGATTGTAGAGAAATCTGCGCCGGGCTGTGGTTACATTACTATTAATCTATATTTTTGCGCGCTGGTTAACAAACGACCCCTAATTCATTCATTATAAGTTCGTGGGTGAACGGGGTAAAAATGAAACGACCAGGAAACTATCGCTCCAGCCAGCTGGCTATTGCGACAATCATATTGAGCACTGCGGTGCCATCCGTCGCGCAGACGACAGAGGTTGCGCCTGATTGGCCAGCCAATGACGTCATGGCGGTGCATGGTGAGCAGGCTCCTGTTTCCGGTTCTGCAGCCGGTCCGGATTTGCGCCCGGTTGTACCGATGGGCGGTAATATCAACCCGTTTTCCGGTTCTATTGATCCATTCTCCGGTACCATCGATCCGTTTTCGGGAACGATCGACCCATTTTCCGGTAATGTTGACCCCTTTGCAGGTAATGTAGATCCATTTGCGGGCAACATTAATCCTTTTGAGGGAAATATCGATCCGTTCGCAGGGAATATTAATCCGTTTCATGGAGAGATTCGGGCGCTTTGGGGAACGATTGACCCGTTTGCTGGCAATGTTGATCCATTTGGCGGTAATATTGATCCATTTGAAGGCGCTATAGATCCAGACTCTGGTCAAATATTGCCGAGCTATCACCAGATGAATGGTTTTTGGCACAGTTTTGGCGCGAGTTGGAGACAGACCAATCTGCAGCTGAATGATATCGCTAATAACGGCGATGCCAATTGGAAAACGAGCCGGTTGAACTACCAGATTACAGACTTGATTAATCAGTCGAGAAATGTGTGGGGATCCGCCATAGAGGCACGCACTGGCCAGTCTTTCGAAGCCGCATTTCTGGATCCGCTATTTTCAAAATTCGGTATCACAAATGACCGGGTCTCCGGTTTCCGTGCCTTGACTGCAGCGCAGCGTGCGCAGCTGGTGACGGAGTGGTTTGACGGATTGATGGAATATACCGGAAACGACCGTGTCGATCACTGGATGAAGGCCGTTAACTGGACGCCAGAGCTGACAAGAATTCAAGGCAGTGGCGCAGATAGCGTCATTGGCATTCTGGACTCTTCCATCGTCAATGATCTTGATCTTGAAGGCAATGTCTTCCATTCCGGTGGTTACCAGGCCCATGTTGGTGGACATGGAACCGGCGTCGCCAGTCTTTTGATTGCTGATCACGATGGTCGCGGTGTCATGGGCATTGCGCCCAATGCGTCGGTCGCAACCTACAACCCGTTTGACCACACTGGAAGCGCATCCTGGGATGACATTGAGGACGGTATCGTTTCGCTGAAGAGTGCAAATGCCAGCGTTATCAATATGTCTCTTGGCGTGTCAGGCTGGACGCTGCACCCTGAGTGGAACAATGTGTTTAACGATAGCAAGGTCAAAAACGTCGCGAATGACACAGTGTTCGTGATTGCCGCTGGCAATGACGGCATGACCCAGACCCAAGATGTCGAATTCAAACGCAACGCGGATTTTGGACTGATTGTGGTCGGCGCCATTGATCCTGTCGGGAATATTTCCAGTCTGTCAAACAAGCCGGGATCGGTTTGTCTTTCGACATCGGGCCACTGTGTCGATGGCAATTATCTCCGGGACATTTTTATTGTTGCACCGGGCGAACTCATATTGATGGCTGACGGTAACGGCGGTGTAACCCGAAGGTCCGGCACATCATTTGCTGCGCCATTGGTATCAGGTGCGATAACGTTGCTGCATGATCGCTGGCCTTGGCTTGCTCAGCATCCGGAAGAAACCGTCAGCATCATTCTGAAATCTGCCAAAGATCTGGGCGAACCAGGTGTCGACGATGTCTATGGTGTGGGATTGCTTGACGTAGAGGCGTCCCAGTCACCCTTGGATTTTGCCGCGCTTGATTTTTATGAGTATCGGAACAACAAAAAAATCAAGCGAACCGCGTCAGACCTGCAAAGGACAGGCGTGGGGAATACCTGGAATGCCGATGGCATTTTCCTGACCATGTTTGAGACAATCGGGAATACGTATCGCGATTTTGTCGTACCATTTTCAGACCAGCTTATTGGTCAGAAGTCCAATGTGACCGGATCCAACGAATATTTCCAATCCTATATCACCGAGCGGTTCGTTGATTGGTCAACCAACGGCTTTGCGGCATCGAACACTGTGGGCGGATTTACCGATATTGCCAGCTATGCGAGTCCGAAACGGGAAGGCTGGAACTTTGCGGTGTCGGCGGCTAACCCGACGCAGTATCTAAGAAACGGTCGGCAAGGTGAAATACCGCATAGCGCAGTGAAATTTGGCGATGCAGCGGGCAAATTCTCGTTCAATGCAGGCTATGGACAGGGTGCGATTGCATTGCTCGGCCAGCAGTCTTTTGGCCTGACATCAGATTACGATTCAAACAACGGTGGTTTGAACCCCGTTCTCGGACTTGCCTCCGGTGGCGGGTTTGTTGATGCCGAGTTTGCGATCGCAAAAAACACCAAAATCGCAATCGGTATGACCAGTCGCCGTCTTGATCATTCGGAAAATTTCGAGCTAACCGAAGCTGAACGGGCGCAATTGCGCGGTGCCAAGGATTATCAGGCCAGCGCATTTAACCTTAGAATGACGCATAAGCCGATAAAGGCTGCGACAGTGAGCGTGAGTTTCGCGACACTGGACGAAAAAGACGGCCTGCTGGGTGTCCAATCCGCGCTCGATAATGATCTGCGGCACGGTTCACAGAGCAGAACGATGACACTGGGAGCAAGTTTCGACCTGCCGCACGGCATCAATATCGCTGCATCCGCCACGGCCGCTCTTACCAAGTCAAATGGTGGCAGCGACCAAAATTTGCGGACGAACGGCAATATCAGAAGTTCGGCCTATGCGTTTTCCATCGGAAAGCTGGGGTTAATGCGCAAAAATGACCGTTTGCGCCTGTCGTTCACACAGCCGATGCATATCGAAAACGGTACAGTTGAATATAGCGCCGTTGAAGTGGTTGACAGATCAACCGGTGAAATTGGGAATGTTACACGCAGTTTCAGTATTGCCGACGAGAGCCGCCGGTTTACCGGAGAATTTCTCTATGCCACCCCGATGAAGGGGGGAGGAGAACTGTCTTTCTTTGGCCGCGCTGAATATAGTGGAAATTCAGGTAACAATGTTAACCAAATAATAGCAGGTGGTCTGCTAAGTATCCCATTCTAAAAGATTTCTTAGGGGTGATATGCGTAACTATTGTCACCCCTAGTTAGTCGATTTGCTAATCGGGGGGTGGCAAAAGATGTTGGGACGAAAAATAGCAGCAGCACTATTGCTGAGCGCTGCCTGGAACATCCCTGCTGCCAACGCGCAAGCAGACGCAGACCTATCTCCATTTGATGCGAAGATCGCAGAGACAAAATCATCGATGATGTCTGACCCGGGCCTCGCGCTCAAATCTGCACGTAAAGCGGCGATCATGGCTGAAGCTATGCCCCAGGCGCAGATGGCCATTTCGATTGCTACCAGCCAGTGGTTGGAAGGGGAGGCGTTGACCCGTCTCAACAAGCCCAGGCAGGCGGCTCCGGTCATTGCCGAAGCGCTGGAAAGCGTTAAGCAGGCTGCACCTAATACCAAATTGCACGCGGATTTGCTGAAATCATCCGCCGCCATTGCTGGGCAGACGGGCCGAGTGGAGCAAGCTCTGGCGACGTTACATTCTGCCTACCGGATATATGAAAAACTTGATCAGAAGCGCAGCCAGGCGATCATTCTGCATAATATCGGTTCGATCTATTATGAGGCTCGCGATTATCCGAGGGTCTTGAGCTATTATGATCAAGCAAAATCGGTTTATGCAGATGACCCGGCTCTCAACCTTTCGTCGCATAATAATCGCGGCAATGCGTTGCGTGATATGGGCAAGTTTGCCGAGGCTGAGAAGGAATATGGTCTAGCACTAGAGGTCGCAAAGGAAATGGACAGTGGGTTGTTACAAACCCGTATTCTTACCAATCTCGCCTTCGCACAATATGCCCAGGGCGACCTGAAAAGAGCCGATAAAACAGCGATCTCAGGTCTTGGTCTCGCCGACGGTGCGGCTGCCGAATGGGAGCCTTTTCTTTGGGGAACAAGAGCCCAGATTGCAGTGGCCGACAAACGTTTGATGCAGGCCGAGAATTTTATCAACAGAACTTTTGAAGGCGTCGATCTGGAAAGCTCGACAATGTCCTATCGCGACTACCATGCAACAGCACATGAAGTATTCAGTGCGCTGGGCCGCCATAAAGATGCTCTGCAGCATCTCCGCGCATTCAAACGTCTTGACGATAATGGTCGTGATCTGGCTGCATCCACTAACTCGGCACTTTTGGCTGCTCAATTTGACGATGCCAATCGTGAGTTGGAAATCTCCAAGCTGGAAGCAAAAGAGGCGCAGCGGGAATTGTTGCTGACGCAATCACAAACAACGCTGCGTTATACCAGCCTATTACTGATTGTTGCTTTCGCGGTTATCGGCGCTCTGTTTTTTGCTGTGGTTTCCGTCCGGCGTCGACGTAAAGAGGTTAGCGCGGCTAATGCCCGGTTGTCGCATGCCGCGAAACATGATTTGTTAACAGGTCTCCCCAATCGTGGCTATTTCCGCATGCTCTTGTCAGACGCGCTTGCGCAAACCGGCAAAGCCGGAAGACGTTGTGCTGTGATGCTGATCGATCTGGACCGCTTCAAAACGGTCAATGATACGCTAGGGCATAATATTGGTGACCAGCTGCTTTGCCATGTTGCCGAACATCTGAAGGAAGTGGCCGGCAACAAGGCCCATGCCGTTCGCTTGAGCGGTGATGAATTTGCCTTGGTGGTTCCGGATATCGAAAGCGACAGAGCACTCGAACAGCTCGGTGAAGAGGTAATTCAGCAGCTGAGCGGTACTCATTCCATTGAAGGAACGTCGGTAAATGTCGGAGCTACTGTTGGTATGGCGGTTGGACCGAATGACAGTGATGATGTCCAGACGTTGACGCGCAGCGCTGACCTTGCTCTTTACCATGGGAAAGAGTCGGGCAGGGGGCAGTGCGTTCGTTACAAGAAATTCATGCAGATCGAAGCAGATGAGCGCCATATCCTGGAAAATGATCTGCGTGATGCACTTGAAAATGGCGATCTGTCGATCGCCTATCAATCCATTGTTGATGCGAGCAGTGAAGAGATTATCGGCTACGAATCTCTGCTGCGTTGGGATCATCCAACCCGCGGAGAGATTTCTCCAGCCATTTTCATTCCGATCGCAGAAGAAGCACGCTTAATTGGACATATCGGTTCTTGGGTTTTGCGCACGGCTTGTGAGCATGCAAAAACATGGCCGGATCATGTCAGGCTTTCTGTTAATGTTTCGGCCCTGCAGGTCGAAGGTGGTGGCCTTGCCAGCAATATCATCAGCGCTCTGGCTGCCAGCGGCCTCAGCCCGGAAAGGCTGGAGCTGGAGGTTACCGAAAGCGTCTTCCTCGACAAACATGAGAAAACGGACGCGATTCTGGAAGGTTTGCGTTCACTGGGGATCAATCTGGTTCTGGATGATTTCGGTACGGGCTATTCATCGCTCGGCTATCTGCGCCGCGCCAGTTTTTCGACCATCAAGATCGACCGCAGCTTCGTAAAATCAGCTACGCAGGGGTCAACTGAAAGCCTCGCGATTATCCGTGCAATTGTTTCCATGGCCCAGGAACTGGGGATGGAAACAACCGCGGAAGGAATTGAGACCAGGGAAGAACTGGTTATCATGCAGGGACTGGGCTGCACCCAATTGCAAGGCTATCTGTTTTCACGTCCGACAAAGTCGGTATCCGGTAAAACAACCGCAGATATCTATGAAAACGCAGTTGTTCCATTTTATCACAACGAACCGCAGCGCAAAGCCGGCTGAAAAAAACCGTTTAGAAGCCAATTGCGAAGCCAACCCGTGCACCGGTTGTGCCCTTGACTGACGACCCTGCAATTCCGCCGGAGAAATAGACTTTTTCTGTCAGCCGGCCGACAAACGCGGTCGAGAAACCGCGTTGCCCGCCATAGGTGGAAAGATTGAAAGATAGCGACATGGTGCTGTCTGGTACGATCATGGCACCAGACATGGCCATTGCCGCTGCGATTCCGCCATTGGTCTGGCGATCGATAAGCGAAACCCGTTCTGTCAGTCGATCCGCGCGCGTTTCCAGAGCGGTGAGGCGTCCATCAAAGTCGATCAGTCTGCTGACATCAATGCTCAACGCGCCGAGGTTGCCAGCGGCATCGGTGGTTACGAGACTGAGTGCGCCCTCCTGTGCAGCCTGACTAGCTGCCGAGCTAATCCCGGAAATGCGCACTGTTGCATTTTCGCTGCCCAGCGCGATCAGATTATCACGATCGGCAACCGCTCCGGGACCAAAAGCGACCGCGCCGTCGCCAATAGCGGATGCGCCATTGCCAATCGCAACAGCACCATCGCCGGTCGCGACGTTCAGATTGCCAATCGCCACAGCGCCGGTTCCTGTTGCGCGATTGTCCGCACCCAATGCCACTGCGCCAGTGCCGGTTGCAAAATTGGGATCACCGATGGCGACTGCGCCATTGCCAGAGGCGGTATTATTGGAGCCGATAGAGACGGCTTTGCCATTTATCGCCTGGGCACCAACGCCGATGGCCACAGACTCTTCGCCGCTGGCTTCGCTGCCTGTGCCTATGGCCAAGGCATCCTGACCGGTGGCGCTGGCGCCGGGGCCGCTGCTGTTGCTGTCAAAATAGGCTAGTTCTTCACTGTTGGCATCGGCCTGCGCCAGTGCGCGATTGGCGTCCGTTTGCGCCTGCATGGCCTCTGCCCTTGCGGTATCGGCATCGGCCTGTGCCTTAACTGCATTTTCAAAAGCTTCATCCGCCTTGGCCTGCGCATCGACCACACTTGCACCGGCCTGATCTGCGGCCAGCTGCGCAGCCCTGGCTTCTGCGCGAGCGGTGTCGGCAGTCGTCTGGGCGGTTGCCGCACTGGCAAAGGCTTCATCCGCACGGGTCTGCGCTGCAGCGGCTTCTGTGCGCGCGGTATCTGCGGTGTTTTGCGCTGTCGCCGCATTAGCGAGAGCAGTATCGGCAGTCGATTGGGCATTAGCGGCCGCATTCGCCACGACATTGACCTGTCCGACATTGGCGGCATCGGTATTCTCGGTGCCTGCCGCAACGTTGGTTATCTGCCGCTCACCGCCGACAAAGCCGACCGATAAGGTGTTGGCGCGATTAGCAATGGATCCAGCGCCCAGCGCCACCGAATTAATCGCCGTTGCCTGTGTTTCATTACCGATTGCGACCGCGCCCCTAGCGGAGGCGGTAGCGGCAAGAGCGCCAATATTGTTGGGATCATCGCCATCTGCACCAATAGCGATAGACTGGTCACCGCTGGCCACACTTCTTGAACCGATGGCGGTGCTGCGGTCACCAATGGCGGCACTGGATTCGCCCATGGCGGTGCTGTTGATACCGGTCGCTGCGCTAAGGGCGCCCGTTGCGGTACTGTTAGTTTCTGTTGCTTCGCTGCGGAATCCGGTGGCGGTGCTTAGGAAGCCGCTGGCCTCACCGAAAGCGCCAATGGCGGTGCTGCGGTCCCCAATGGCATCGCTTTCCGCACCTGCCGCAGTGCTAAAACTTCCGCTGGCCTCGCTTGAGCCACCTGTGGCAGTGCTGCCGTCACCACTGGCCTCGCTAAACACACCTGTGGCAGTGCTGGCGCCACCACTGGCCTCGCTATACGCACCTGTCGCAGTACCGGCAGCGCCGCTGGCCTCGCTCAACGTGCCTGTGGCAGTGGTGTTTATCTCACTAGCCCGGCTTGACGCACCTGTGGCAGTGCTGCGGTCCCCGCTGGCCTCGCTGGCGGATCCAAACGCGCTGGCATCCGAACCAGAAGCAACCACATCATTGCCGACCGCAGTGCTGTCCTCCCCGGAAGCAACCGCGCCAAGAGTATCCGCATCCTCGCCATCTTCACCGATCGCGATTGAGCGAGCGCCGGTTGCCTGCGCATCGATGCCGACCGCAACAGACCCCGCCCCCGTTGCCTGAGCGCCGCCGCCAAGCGCGGTGGAGCCGGATGCAATCGCACCAAGACCAAGGGCCACCGCCCGTTCGCTGGTCGCCTGCGCATCATTGCCGATTGCAATTGCACCGCTGGCAGATGCGGTCGCGCCCTGATCATCTGCATCCTCGCCATCAGCGCCAATAGCAATAGAGCGGTCACCGCTGGCCTGACTGGAGTGACCCAATGCTGTGCTGTTGATACCGGTCGCCGCACTAAAGGCGCCCGTTGCAGTAGTGTCTATAGCCGTAGCCATACTCGACCGGCCTAGGGCTGTGCTGTCATTGCCAGTGGCATCACTCGATACGCCAATCGCTGTGCTGGCGATCGCCGTTGCCTCGCTTAAAGTGCCTAATGCCGTGGCATTTAGAGCGGTGGCATCGCTTACAAAACCAATTGCGGTGGTGTTAGTTGCGGTTGCTCTGCTGCCGGTTCCCATGGAGGTTCCACTTAGACCGCTGGCCACACTGGCCTGCCCGATTGCAGTGCCACCTGTACCGCTGGCCTCACTTCTAAATCCGATCGCGGTGGTGCGATCACCGGCGGCCTCACTTTCAAATCCGATCGCGGTGCTGGTTTCGCCGCTGGCCTCACTTCTAAACCCGATGGCGGTGCTTCTATCGCCTGTCGCCGCTGCCCCGTTTCCACATTCGAGCCTACCGTTGAAAATGTTGCGACAGCTGCCTGCACTGACCGTAGCGATGGATGCGGTAAGCTGCCCGAGGTTAACAGCGTCAGTATCTTCCGTGCCCGCTGCGACATTCACAATCTGTCGTTCCGCGCCCGCTGAGCCTACCGACACCGTATTCGCGCGATTGGCTATCGAGCTTGCGCCCAGCGCCACCGAATTGAGCGCGGTCGCCTGTGCGCCGGATCCGAAGGTGCTGGATCGAACCGCCGAAGCCAGTGCATCATTGCCGATTGCGATGGCGCCATCGGCGGATGCTATAGCACCGCGGGCATTACCGTCGGCGCCATCGGCGCCTAGCGCGATGGATTGCTCGCCGCTGGCCTCACTCAGTGCACCGATGGCTGTGCTGCGATCACCCGTTGCCTGACTGAAAGCGCCGACTGCTGTGGTTCTAACGCCGGACGCAGTGCTGACAAGCCCATTGGCGGTGCTTTCCTGACCAACCGCCCTGCTGTTTCGCCCTGTTGCAGTACTGCCCGTAGCAGTCGCATCGCTCTGTGAGCCGATGGCTGTGCTGCCAGGGGCTGTGGCCTCAGCGCGATCTCCGAAAGCGGAACTGCCTGTGCCGCTCGCTATGCTGCCGTGCCCCACTGCGGTGCTGCTGGTGCCAGAGGCTCGACTTTCTGTGCCGATAGCCGTGCTATCAGGCGCGGTTGCGCTGCTGAATTGCCCAACGGAAACGCTGGAAGCTCCACTCGCCGAGCTTTGGAGACCGATAGCGGTGCCTCCGCCTCCGGCTACGCTTTCAGTACCGATAGCGGTGCCTCCGCCTCCAGCTACGCTTTCAGCGCCTATGGCTATCGCCCGATCTCCATTGGCCTCGCTATTTGCGCCAATTGCAGTGCTTTGGTCGCCGGTGGCCGCTGCTCCAACGCCGCAGGCCAGTTGCTGGTCGTTCCCCTCGGCATCTGCGCCGCCGTCATTGTCAGTTCCTGCATCAACCACACCGTCATTATCGCGGTCGAGCAAACATGTTTCCGCCGATGACGGCGTAGCGAAGGAAAGAGCTGAAATGCTAGTGGCGACAAGAAGGCTGCGCCGGATAGTTTTGGTTGAAAGGTTCATGATGCAAATTCCTTAATTGGGGTGAGCGCCATTACGGCGGCTTGGCGGGCGGGTCGGCCCGATAATATTTGTGGGATATCTGGAGTGCCTTGAGGGCACGGGCGAAACGGACGGGACACCGGGGAGCACCCCGCCCATTCCCGCGGGTGCCTACTCATGCCCCCTCGACATCGAGCCTCGAAGGCTCGAATCTCGGTCGTGCGACAGCGCGTAAAATAGTGGCTCATATGGTCCTCCCCGGTGCTTTCAAACCGCCGGTCTCTGGTCGATAACCGGCGTAGAAATGGAGGCAGCGACGATGACCGGCGCAGGGCCGATTCCGTCCGTTTGCAATATGCCGTTTCCAGCCATTGCACTGCCGATCCGTTTCTGAGATGATGTAAACAGCGGTAAAGGGAGGGAAAAAGGGGTCGTGGCCAGATTGTCCGAAACGCATCCAATTTTGTCCGAAATACGCTCTTCATGGTCTAACGGCTGTCTCGAAATACCATGGAAGTGGCTATTTTCCGAAGAATCACCGTGATGAAATTCACGCGAGCAGCGGTATTTTTTTGGGTCGCGTTGCTATTGTGCAGTCATGTGGTGCCGCCTGCAGCCTTCGCGCAGGACGGTAGTGAGAACTGTGTTGAGAGTGACGAAGACAGGGCGAGTATCAATATTCTCGCCGATTTGCCGAACGGCCAGTTAAAACCGCTTGCGGCGAGTTACTTTCTGGATAGGGCGGGAACGATCAGTGCGGACAGGATAGCCGCCCAGACCTTCACCTTCATACCTTGCGAAGAGCAGTTTGATATCGCGCGCCCCCCCGGCGCGCTGTGGTTGAAATTCACAGCCCGCAATCCGCATGCGGACGAAAAGGCATGGGGCATATCGTTCATGGAAACCGTGGTGGATGACGTGACCCTGTTTCACGTGCGCGGCGGCGCGCTTGTCCAGATAGCGCAAGACGGCCGAACCATCCCGGCGGCGCAAAGCGACAATGACAGGCTGCAAACCGCTGTCTCTTTCCGCATCGAACCGGGTGCGGAAGAAACCTTTTATGCCCGTGTTTCGGGCACCTATGCGCCCGCCGTCACACCGGTCATCGGATCGGTCAATCTGCTGTCGAGCTGGTCCAGCGGCTTCACCGCCATATCCGCCGTGATGCTGGGCTTTTGCATTATCATGATCTTGTTCAGCCTGATATTGTTTCGGCATATCCACCCGCGTTTCTATCAATTTTATGCGGCCTATCTGATCGGCATGTTCTGTATGACATTCCTGTATGACGGGTGGCCGCGCGTCCTGTTTGGCTCAACCATTTCAACGCAGCAGTGGCGACCGTTTATTGAACTGGCATCCGGTCTGGTGATGATCGCCAATATTCAATATTGCCGGATACTCCTGACCATCGATACCGATCCGCGGAAAAGAAAGCAGACTATATTTCATTGGCTAACCGGTCTTGGCGTGGTCGGCACCATATGGGCGATGATCGATCCATTGGATTGGGGAACACCGGTTTCCATCCTGCTCATCGTCAACCCGTTTATTCTGCTCTATGTGTCGGGCCGAAAAATGCTTGATGGCGTAAAGCAGGCTGTTCCGGTTTTTGCGTCTCTAGTGGCGCTTAGCCTGGGCCTTTTCTCGTCGCTCTATTTTTTCAAGTTCCCGGTCGCAGTTACGGAAACAAGCTCGGCATTTGATCTCATCATGATGCGGCCGATCACGCTCAGCTATAGCAGCTCGACGATAGTGGAAGCCATATTCATGATGATCGCCATCTCTATCATGATCAATGCCATGCAAAGGCAAAGGAACGCTGCGGTGACCGAAGCGATAAAGCTTCGGGATCAAATCGACATGTCCGATAGTCAGCGAGAGCAAACAGAGCAGATCCCAGTATCAAAAAGCGGCACACTCGATGCCCTGCGGGCGAGCGGCCTCGATAACAAACTGGCTCCTCCATCGGAGCAGGGTTTTCTGGATCGCGCCACCCAATCAGTTATTGAAAATGTGAACCAGAGAGGTTTTGGTGCCGGCGCGCTTGCTTCCGAACTAGGGGTCACTGAAAAAACGCTCGGCCGCCGGCTGAAAAAATCGCAAGGGTTGACACCAGCGGCCTTCATCCGATCGATACGACTGAGCTATGCCCGTGACCTCATCCTGCTTCGTCAGGCAGACACGGTTGCGGAAATTGCCGATGCGTCCGGATTTGCCAGTGTCAGCCACTTTGCCAAATTATACCGCCGGGAGTTCCGGGAAGCCCCCAGTCAGGCCCTGAAATCACTCAAAGCTGTGACCTAGTGCGTTTGGGAAGAATGTGGCTGAGAACGATATTCTATCAAAGCAAAAAAACAGCATCGCACTTATTGTGCGCAAGCAACAACATCGACTTCGACGAGCCAGTCAGGCGAGACTAACCCGGCGACAAATACTGTCGTGATAGCTGGTCGTACGCCATCCAGCATTTCTTTTCGAACCTCGACAAGCCCGTCCATGTCTTCCCGGCGCACAAGGAAGAATGACATTTTTACAATATCTGCAAATTCCATATTGGCTTTTTTCAGAACGGCCTCGACATTTTTTAACGCCTGTCGGCATTGACCCTGCACAGTGGGAGATAGTGGACTGCCGTCCGGGGAATCTCCAATTTGACCCGATATGTACAGCGTGCGCGCACCGGCGGGTGTTTCAACGCCGTGAGCATAAATGCCATGATATGGGGAGGCTACCGGGAAAGGATCCAGTCGTTTGGAAATTGTCATAAATGTTCCTTTTGTATCGGCAACGGCCTGTTTGGATTGGCTATTGCATTTGCTGTCGATACAAATGGTGCAAAAGGGAAATTTCAAAAAGCGAGTATATGGCAACAGGGCCAGGAGAAATTTTCCCGAGTTAGCCGATAATGGTCATGGGATGGTTCTAACCATCAAGCTGCTTCGGCGAATAACCAGTCAATGACCATCTGAATGGTAGGGTTCTTCTCGGCATTGGGCAGGTGGGTAACACTAAAACTATGATGCCAATTCATTGGTTCGGAAAACTCGACCAAAACGCCCTTTGTCAGATATTCCTGCACAATAAGTCTTGGTAATAAGGCAAGACCATGTCCACCAATGGCTGCTTTCGCAGCAACCATGAAATGTTCGATGATGAAGGCGTGTTCGACTTTGGGTAGTGCAACTCCCGATTCTGTCTCCCAGAGATTCCACTCATTTTGTGCAAACACCTGTATCAGACGATTGGTAGCAACAAGAGTATCGATATTATGATCTTTTTCATCAAGCAGTCCTGGCGCGCAGACAGGAATTAGCTCACCTTTCACCAGTTCCCTCGAAATCAGACCGTCCCATTCTCCGGCACCATAACGTATGCTTAGATCTACCTCTTCTTTTGTGAGGTCCACAACGCGGTCTGATGTTAACAGTTCCAATTCTATGTCGGAAAATTGTTCAGCAAAGGAAGCAAGTCGTGGCACTAAAAACTGGGATGCGAATGACGCCACCGTAGCTAACCGAATGACTTTTGACCGAGGAGGTTTTCTCGAAAATCGCTGGAAAGATTCTTCCAATATCCGAAATGCGGGACAAACAGAATCTCGAAGGGCGCGACCTTCCAATGTTAATGCGAGTGCGCCGGGTAAACGATCGAACAACTGGGCTCCGATAAAATCCTCCAGCAAATGAATCTGCTTGCTAACCGCGCTTTGGGTGACGCCCAGCTCCTGAGCAGCGCGGACAAAGCTGAGATGTCGAGCTGCAACTTCAAATGCTCGGATCGCGTTTAGTGGGGGTAACCGTTTATCCATATACACGCGCTCCAGTGGCGGAATTCAGTTCAGCGCATAGTTTAGCCCTTGTATCGGAAACGCACAAATCGAATGCGGGCGAGCTTGTAAATCGACAATATTTTCTCATCTACCACACATATTACAAGGCCGGTCATGACCAGCAGCATGCCAATCATTTCCCATCTACTAAAAATCTCATCCAAATATATGGAGGAGATTGCAATTCCAACTATAGGTATCAACAATGCAAATGGCGACACTGTGGCGCTGCTATATTGGCGCAACAGCCATCCCCAAATCGCATAAGCAACAACAGTTGCGAGATAACCCATATAGATAATGCTGGCCCATCCTTCGGGAGAAAGGGTCAAAATAAGTGAAACCGGTGTTGAGTTTTCCAAGAAATGAGATGCAACAAGCATCGGAACAATAGGGACAAGACTGGCCCAAATCATAAGGTGGAGAAGATTGACGCCCACCATCCCTTTCATGATGATATTGGCGATGGCCCAAGCCAACGCAGCTCCCAACAAAAGCATCAGACCAAAATTTGATACGTTTCCGCCGATACTCAAGAAGAAGGACAAGAAGCCCAAAACAGCAAAGACGATGCCAGTCAATTGTCCCAGTCTGACCTTCTCATCAAAAACCAGATAACTCAAAAAAATCGTGAAGAATATTTGTGCCTGCAACAGCAGCGATGCCATCCCCGCACTGGCATCCTGACGCATTGCCACAAATAACAGACCAAATTTTATAATGCCCAGAAAGGTTCCGATCGCAACAACGTTCCATATGGATGTTCTGGGCAACGGAATGAAAAAGATTGCCGGAACTGCAGCAACAAAAAACCGGCAAGCGATAAACAAGAGTGGTGGCAGCTCATCTAGGCCGATCTTGACGACAGTGAAACTTACGCCCCAGATGCAGACAACCGCCAGACATAGCAGTACATCCTTTAAAGCTATCATCGGTCGCTGATACTCAAAACCGTCCGCCAGCAAGCAACGAACCGCTGCAAGTGGGTAGAGTCAGAAAAACTGGGAAAAAGGGTTCGTAAATCCATATTCGATTAACTGGGCCGAAAATGATAATTTGAGAAACGACATTTTGGAAATGGGTTGAGGAGAAAAACTCATCTTTGTCGTTGTTATCCTCGATAGTTCTCTTATCTCCGCCAACAGTGATTCTTCTCTTCTCACCTCTTGCCGAGAGCGGCCTTGCATCCTTATGTGGGATAAAACAAATCTAGGATAAAAATATGACCGAAACACATCGTACGAAAATGCTGATCCTGGGCTCTGGCCCAGCCGGGCTGAGTGCTGCCATTTATGGCGCGCGCGCCGGGCTGGAACCGATTGTCGTACAGGGACTTCAACCAGGTGGTCAGCTGACAATCACAACCGATGTGGAGAATTACCCGGGGTTCCGTGATGTCATTCAGGGCCCATGGTTGATGGAAGAGATGCAGGCACAAGCGGAAAAAGTCGGTACGCGCACCATGTTTGATACGATTGTAGATGTAGATGTTTCGCAACGGCCTTTTCGGATGACTGGTGATGGCGGAACGATCTATGAAGGCGACACGCTGGTCATTGCGACCGGTGCGCAAGCCAAATGGTTAGGCGTCGAAGGCGAACAAGAACTAGGAGGCAAAGGCGTTTCGGCCTGTGCGACCTGTGACGGCTTTTTCTATCGCGGCAAGAAAGTGGTCGTGATCGGCGGCGGAAATACTGCGGTGGAAGAAGCGCTCTATATGACCAATCACAGCGATGACGTCACCCTGATCCATCGCCGGGACAGCTTACGCGCCGAGAAAATTCTGCAGGACCGGCTTCTTTCCAATCCGAAAATCAGTGTGTTGTGGAACAAGACAGTGGAAAAATTTGTCGGTGGCGGTGATCCGGAAGGCCTGGTCGGCGTTGATCTGGTCGATACGCAGACGGGTGAGAAAAGCCATCTCGCTACGGATGGTGCATTTGTAGCCATCGGTCACGCGCCTGCAACGGAGATATTCAAAGACCATCTCGATTTGATTGACGGCGGTTATATCGAAGTTGAGCCGGGCACACCGAAGACCAAAATTCCGGGCCTGTTTGCCTGTGGTGATGTTATGGATCATGTCTATCGGCAGGCTGTGACGGCGGCGGGAACCGGCTGTATGGCGGCGCTCGATGCAGAGCGTTTTCTGGCTGAAGAAGAATTTGAGTTGCTCGCGGCTGAATAATCAGGTGTTTTTGAGGACGTCCAAAAGCTGGTTTTCGAGCCAGCGTTTGGACTTGTCATCGGCAAAACTATGAGACGCGCTATCTAGTGCCTCGGTGGTAATGTTCGGCAACGCTCTGACAGCTGCAAAGTCTTTGCTGGTCCAGGCCGCCAGAAACGCGCGGGCCGTGGTATCTCTGCTGGCCAGCAATATACGGCAGGGTTTATCCAACCGGATCAGTCCGTTTTTAAGACGGTTAGCAAGATCGGTATTTTCTTGTTTTTGAGTCGCTTGTTTAAGTCCACTCGCAAGCTTTCTTAAGTCGATCTTGCCGGTAAACAGCTCGACAATTGACTTTGGATTTTTCAAACGCTCCCAATAACGTGACCGTATGACGGACGGTGGCGGCTTGGTTGGCGTTTGAGCGGTCGGATCAGCTTCTTCGATAACCCACGGGTTGGCCAATATGGTGCGATCAATAGCTGTATTATTGCCAAATAGCGCTAAAGCGGTAGCCGCATCGCAATTGCCGAAAGCGACTATCTTGGAAAGCTTAGGACATGTTTCGCGAAAATGTTCCGTTGCGGCTTCGATATCGGCTCGTGTTTCCAGAAAGCCCTGGTTACTGCCGCTGCTATCGCCAATTCCGCGGCGGTCATAGCGAAAAACAGCAAAGCCCTCTGCGGCGATCTTTTCCGCTAATCTTGCCATGCCAGCATGGGCGCCAGCCCTGATCTCGTTGCCGCCGCTCACGATCAGCAACCCGGTCGTCCGTCTAGCACTGTCGAGTGTTCCCGCAAGCATCGAGTCTTCGCACATGAAATGATGAAAGGACCGCGTCATGCCGATACCCATGCTGCCAAGTCGGTCGTTATGGCGCCTGAAAGAAGCACATCATCACCGGGTTCAGCGCGTAACCACAGCGCCGAACCGGCGATCCGCACATCGGCTTGTTGTGTGTTGTTTTCCAGCTGTACCGTGCGAATGCCATCGGACTGTGCGGGCAAGGCGTCTTCGAGTTCGGCAAACAGGGTATGACCAATGCTGTTGCCTGCAAGATTGACCTGACCTTGCTTTGCCTCTGCGACCAATTGCGCCATATCCGTGGATAGCCCCGCTTCCTTGTCAGAGGCCATGCGCGTACGCATCATTGTTCGCAACAAAGTTAAGCCTTTTGCAGGAGATAGTCGCCATTTTTTAGCATCATCATTAAAATCATCGATTAGGCATCCGCCGCGAAACGAAGCGATATAAAGCGGCTCGGACAGTGTTTCGGAACAAGTCGCCAGCGCCTGCCGCCAAATTTTCAAACTGGCCTGCTCCTGAGGGAAAAGGCTTTCATTGGTACCGGGCAAGTCGGGCAGGATGCTGCCGATGCCGTGCTCGGCGAGCAAGCGCATCATGTCGACCAGCATCCGTCGCATGCGGTTCATTTCATCGAATAGCGGCGGGATAATCAGGATGGTTTTTGCGTGGATAGCGCCAACCTGCAGGCAAAGTTCATCATGTCCCTGAAACTGATAACTCGAATAGTCGAGCCTTGCCGTCACTCGGCTGCTTTCATCTCGGCAAAGGCAACGAGATTTCCGAATGTTTCGAAAAGCTCCCCATCGACTTCATCATCCTCGATCATGATGTCGAGACGGTCTTCTAGCTCTGTTAGAAGCCCTGCAACCGCCATGCTGTCCAGTTCCGGTAGCGCACCAAAAAGCTCAGTTTCCGCGGTAAACGCAGCAACCTGTGCTTCGCCCAGTCCCAATATGTCCTGCATGACCGCACGGACAGCGGCTTCTGGCGTCAATTCCGTATTTTCCGACATCAATAAACCCCCGACTCCGGATAACCGCGCTTCCCTAAAGCGATCAACGCTTTCCTACAAGGGCTGACATCCGGTAACGCAGGATAGGCAACCAGGAAAGAGGGTTATTGGGCCAAAACATCTCCAAACGATACCGTGTGCGGACGTCTTCCATCCATTCGCGCTTGTAAGGATCATTACCTGTGCCGAAATCGATCAGTTTCACCCGATCAACATCAATGGCATGCTGAAACATGGCAACAGATAGCAAAGTGCCGGGCGATGATTTGGTGGCATCGGCGATATGAGCAAGCTTGTGGATAAGCGCTTCACCATTTTCCACGGTCCAAAATTGCGCTGCAACGGGCTTGCCGTCAATATAGGCGAGGCCAAGGCGCAAGCATCCGGCTGCGGCCTCCTGCTGGGCAATATTTTTCAGGAAATCCGGACTGCCTTCCTCTGGTTTCCAGCTTTTGCTGTAAACATCACAATAATCTGCCCAATGCTCTTCGGAAAATTCGGTCTCGATCCGGATGGAAACGATATTTTTCTTTGCTTTGCGGCGAACTGTGTTGCGTAGTTGGCCAGGCCGCTCAGCCCAATATTGGTCGAATGTGCGGCCGTTTACCGAAAGGATATGATTGTCATCCGCTTTTGATTTGAATACCACCCAACCGGCTTGCTCAAACGCACGTTCGGTCAGACTGGCGGCGTGATCTTCCTCTGGAACAGGAGCAATTTCAATATGATGCGAAAGGGACTTGAGCTTCCTTGCGACCCCGGCAAGCAAAGCCAACTTAGTGACTTCATCAAATTTTCCGGTAAAAATCGGCCGATAGGTAAAATTATACCAGTTGGCGAGGGCGATATAGTTCCCGAACCTTTTTTTCGTCAGGAACATCCACGCTTGCGCGTCGTTTTCGGCGCTATGAACGATCAGCGGTTGAGTATCGGGCAGACACTGCTCATGCAGTTGTTTCAGCCATTCCATACGATCGAACAGTGACTTTTGAACGCTCCGGTCAAGCTTCTCGCCAGCTTCGGCTTGCGCCGACTGGAAATTATCGTGATATTCACTGTTCATCGCTATCGTCATGTCTGTCACAATTCTGTACTTTTTCCCATAGGCTCAAGCATTTGACTACTGAACAAATCAAACACGCGTTCCCTTTGGACCGTCTTGCCGTTGGAAAAGATCCCGACGCCATGGCCTTGGTCACGCGCTCAGGCTCTCTTAGCTACAAGATGTTAAATCATCGTGTGGGTTTATTGGCGCGTTGGTTATTGGACCAAGGTTTCAACAAAGGTGACCGGGTAGCGACATGGCTGCCGAAGACGGAAATGGCCTGTATCATGCCGCTCGCGGCCGTTCGTGCGGGATTGGTGCATGTGCCAGTCAATCCGATTCTGAAACCGGCGCAGGTGAAGCATATCGTGACAGACAGTGGTTCAAAGCTTCTGATTACCAATGCCGGACGCATAAAGTCTCTTGAAGATATGCCGGTCGATAAGAGGTGTACAGTTTGGAACGATGCAGCGGTTTCGACCGATATGGACAACGTAGCGGATCCGCTAAAACCCAATGAAACTGCCAAGAATGTCAACGCTCTGGCAGCGATATTATATACTAGCGGATCAACTGGACGGCCAAAGGGTGTGATGCTCACCAACGCCAATCTCAGCCTTGGTGCTGTCAGTGTCGCGCAATATTTGAATATGAAGCCCGATGACCGAACGCTATGTGTTCTGCCCCTGAGTTTTGATTATGGTCAGAATCAGTTGCTTTCGACCTGGTTTGCGGGAGGTTGCGCCTATCCACTGGATTATCTGACACCGCGCGATGTCATAAAGGCCTGCGCGCGTGAAGCCATTACCACATTGGCGGCCGTCCCACCGCTTTGGGTGCAATTGGTGGACCAGAGCTGGTCGGAGGAGGCGATATTATCCATGCGCCGACTCACCAATAGCGGCGGTGCCTTGACGCCATCGCTGGTGAAGCAATTGCGCGCTATTTTTGGCTCTAAGACAGATGTTTACGCCATGTATGGATTGACCGAGGCTTTTCGATCGACCTATCTGGACCCCGCGTTAATCGATGACAATCCGACCAGCATGGGAACCGCTATTCCTTTTGCCGAAATCATGGTGGTTGGCTCAAATGGAGATATTGCAGCAGTTGGACAAGAAGGTGAGCTGGTCCACGCCGGACCGCTTGTGGCACAGGGATATTGGCAGGATGAAGACCGCACAGCCGAACGCTTCAAACCGGCACCAGCGGCATCCAAATATGGCGGAACAGCAGTCTGGTCGGGCGATACAGTCAGGCGGGCAAGTGATGGCTTGCTCTATTTCGTGGGGCGAACCGATAATATGATAAAAAGCTCCGGAAACCGGATAAGTCCGACAGAGATTGAAGAGGTTGCGGTTGAGTCCGGATTTATCGCGGAAGCAGTGGCTGTTGGCGTTGCGGATGAGCGGTTGGGGCATGCGATTTGTCTTTATGTTCGGCCTGCCACAGGTGAAGAAACAGAAGATATTGAGCAGGCATTGAACAAATATCTGAAGCGCAATTTACCGAATTTTATGCACCCGCGGGATATTGTTATGATGAAAGAATTTCCAAAAAACCCTAATGGCAAACTGGATCGTAACGCATTGGCAAAGGCCCGGAATATATGAACAAGGTCAAGCCTATCGGCCCGATACCTGACGGCTATGAAAGTGTAAGCGGCGAGCTCGCTATCGGCGGTGCATCTGCCATTGAGTTGGTGGCCGAGCATGGCTCACCGCTTTTTGTCTATTCGGAGAACCTGCTTAGCCGGCGGATTGAAGTCTTACGTGCAGCCATGCCCGAACAGTTGCATATTCACTATGCAATGAAGGCCAATCCCTTTGCACCTGTGCTTTCGCACATGATTGGCCTTGTTGATGGTATCGATATTGCCTCAGGCGGCGAGTTGACGATGGCTTTGGGGGCCGGGGCCGCTGAGGGCCACATCAGTTTCGCTGGTCCGGGTAAGCGGGATGATGAACTGCTGCAGGCCATAAAGGTCGGCGTTACGATCAACATCGAATCACCGAGCGAATGTGACCGGGCTCTGGTCATTGGTGCCCGAGAAGGGATTAAACCCCGCCTTGCGGTCCGCGTTAATCCGGATTTCGATTTGAAGGGCTCCGGTATGAAAATGGGTGGTGGTGCCAAGCAATTTGGCATGGACACTGACCTGGTTGCTCCAACCGTGCGCAAGATATTGGCCTCAGATGCGCACTGGCGCGGATTCCATATTTTTGCGGGGTCGCAAGCTTTGAAGGCTGATGCCATTATCGAAACCCAGGCGCAGACCATTGCCCTGGCGGCGCGACTGGCTGATGAAATCGGTCACAGTCCGGAACATGTTAATCTGGGTGGTGGCTTCGGTATACCTTATTTTCCCGGTGACGAGGCTTTAGATATCACGGAAATCGGGATTGCCCTGAAGCAGCGGTTTTCTGATCTGCCTGCTATATTGTCAAATACGCAATTTGCGCTTGAGCTAGGGCGCTATCTTGTTGGTGAAGCCGGGGTTTATCTGACCCGGATTGTGGACCGGAAAGAGAGTCAGGGCGAGACATTTTTGGTAACAGATGGCGGCCTGCATCATCAGCTCGCCGCAAGCGGTAATTTCGGAACAGTGATCCGCCGGAACTATCCAGTGGCGATCGCAAACCTTTATGATCAGCCATCGGAGGAGACTGTTTCCATCGTGGGTTGTCTGTGTACCCCACTTGATCTTTTGAGCGACCATGCGGAAATGCCGGTTGCACAGGTCGGCGATGTGGTCGCGATATTCTGTGCCGGGGCTTATGGTGCGACAGCCAGTCCTGCAAATTTTCTGGGGCAGGGGGCAGCCAAGGAAGTAATGGTTGGTTGAGGTCGCAAGACTCCACAATCCCAATAAAACTGGGAAATATTAACCCTAATTTCTATCAATCCTAACGCTATCTTCACTATTTTCACCCATAGCTTTCGCAAGACTATGTGTGATCGACCGATTTCCCCGTGGAATCGACCGTTCGCCAACGGTTGTTTGCGAGGATTTAAGAATGACTATTGCTTCGAAAAAGAAAAACCTGCCGAGATATCTTCTGGGCGCTGGATTGGTATCCCTTTCGGTTGCCGGATGCTCCAGCACGTCTTCAGGGCCTCAATTGCCGCCCGCTTCGTTTGTTTCAATGCAGGAAGGTCCGGGTGAAGAATATGTTATCGGTCCGCTTGACGAACTCACCATCTTTGTCTGGCGCAATCCGGAATTGGGCGCGAAGGTTCAGGTTCGTCCCGATGGCCGGATAACCACACCGCTGATTACCGACATGCCTGCCGTGGGGAAAACGCCTGCAATGCTTGCAGAAGACCTAAAGTTGCAGCTGTCGGAATATATCAACGAGCCCTTGGTGTCGGTTATCGTCAATAATTTCTCGGGTACATTTTCACAGCAAATCCGGGTTGTCGGAGCGACCGAAAAACCGGCTTCGATACCATATCGCGCCAATATGACTTTGCTCGACGCAATGATCGCTGTTGGTGGTTTGTCGGAATTTGCATCCGGCAATAAAGCACGCCTCGTCCGTTATGATCGGGGGACTGGCAAGCAACAGGAATATGCACTGCGCATCGCCGATCTGCTGGATCGCGGTCAGACAAAAGCCAACGTGATGCTGCGTCCCGGTGATGTGATCATCATTCCAAAGAGCATGTTTTAACCGCCGCTACCCGAAACAGAGGGGCGCAAAGCTTAAAAGGGATCGAAAAGATCAATGAACGGCCTTTATGATGAATTTAGAATAGCAGTGCACAGCGTCTGGAACAGGCGCTGGCTGGCATTGGCTGTCGCCTGGGGCATCTGTTTGCTGGGATGGCTGGTCGTGGCGCTGATTCCGAATAGCTATGAATCGAAAGCACGCGTCTTTGTCGAAATGCAGTCCATCCTGTCTGACAAGGTCGGTATCGAATCCCGCGACCGTAAAAAGAATATGGACCGGGTCCAGGAAACGCTGGCTTCTACCATCAATCTCGAAAAAGTGGTTCGTGGGACTGATCTGAATCTGTCCGTTGCGAGCGACCGGGAATTGGCTGGCAAAGTTGAGATGCTGCGCAAAAATATCGAGATCAAGTCGGAAAAAGACAATCTTTTCGAGATAACGGCGAAATCATCTGCCAGCAATTTCTCAGATGCAGAAAATGCCGTGCTGTCGCGCGCTATTGTCCAAAAGATGATCGATATTTTCGTCGAAGAGAACCTGTCCGGTGACCGTGATGAAACAACGCAGACACTGAAATTTCTGGATGGCCAGCTTGCGACCCGTGAAAAGGCCTTGCAGGAAGCAGAACAGAAGCGCGTACAGTTTGAAACTGAAAACCTCGGTCTTTTACCCGGTGTCGGATCTATCAGCCAGCGTATAGAAGCATCACGGGCAGAACTCCGACAGATTGAATCGCAATTGGCCTCTGCATCCAGCTCACTGGCAGCCTTGAACGGTCAGTTGTCGGGAACACCGCCAACAATTGCCACTCCGGGATTTGGAGGTGCCAGTTCAGGCGGCGGCGCACGTGGCCAATTGGCGCAGGCACAAGGCAAGTTGGCATCTGCCAGAGCGCGAGGATGGACGGATAGCCATCCGGATATCATTGCCATGAAAAGCGAGATTGCCGCTTTGCGTGCACAGGTTGCGGCAGAGCCCAAAGGGTCACGCGCCTATGGAACGCCAAATCCGGCTTATAGCTCACTTCAAAGCATGCGCGCTGAACGCCAAGCCTCGGTTGCAGCTTTGCAAGCCCGGAAAAACGCGATTCAGGCGGACATGACGCAGCTGATGTCCAAGCAGTCTCTGGAGCCCGGAGTTGCTGCCGAAATGGCGCGGATCAACCGCGACTACGACGTGCTGAAAAGCCAGTATGACAAATTGCTACAAGACCGGGAGCAGATAAAACTGCGCGGACAGGTGGAATCGGAAACGGATTCGGTGAAGTTTAAGGTTATTGATCCTCCGTCCAGCCCACGGTCTCCCGCTGCACCTAACCGGCCGCTGTTGCTGGCGATGGTCTTGTTTGTTGGTCTTGGGGGCGGTGTTGGTGCGGCTTTTGCGATGGGACAATTGCAGACGAGCTACCCGACATCGGCACGGCTTGAAAAGGCTAGCGGACTGCCGGTTATCGGCTCGGTTTCACAGATTCTGACGAGCAGTCAACGGGCCATAAGACAAAAGAAAATGCGCCTGTTCTACAGCGCCGGTGGTGCCTTGGTTGGTGTCTTTGCGTTGCTGATGGCCGTCGAATTTATTCAGCGCGGCATGGTGGCTTGAGGAAAGAAGATGAACAAATATAATCCTCTCAGTAAATCAGGGTCTCTGCTTGAACGCGCAGGGCAGATCTATGACTATGTTCCATCGAAAAAGGGTGGTCCGATAGAAAATTATGGACCGGAAATTTTACCCCCCGAGATAACAAAACGGCCAATGGTGCCAGCCGCACCAGATCGCGCTCCTGTTTACGATGGCCCGCGTGTCATCGTTGATCGTGAGAAACTGCGCGAAGCGGGCTTTGTTGTGCCTGATGGTCCCGTCACTGGCATTTCCGAAGAATTTCGTATCATCAAGCGTCAGCTGTTGCTGGCAGCAAAAGGAACGGCCAAACAGGCGCGACTGCCACACGGTGAACGCATTCTCATCTGTTCGGCACATCCTAATGAGGGCAAGACATTTTGCGCCCTTAACCTGGCTCTGTCCATTGCGGCAGAAAAAGACAATGAGGTGCTGCTCGTCGACGCTGATTTCGCAAAGCCCAGCATTTTATCCAGCCTTGGTCTGGAAGGCAGCAAGGGTTTGATGGATGCACTGGCTGACCCGACGTTACCAGTCGAAGACTGTATTATTCATACCGACATTGCCGGTCTGGCGATCTTGCCGGCGGGCGAGCAGACTAATGCGGACACTGAATATCTTGCCTCGTCACGAACGCAAGAGGTGCTCAACCGGCTGACTCAGAACAATCCCAACCGAATTGTTATTTTTGATTCACCGCCCGCCTTGTCGGCCTCGCCAGCATCCGTGCTCGCGACCCATGTCGGACAGGTGGTGATGGTCGTCAAAGCGGATGAAACAACCGAAACAGCCCTGCGTGACGCGCTTAGTCTGATGGCTGGCTGTGACAATATCCAATTGCTTCTCAACGGTACGAAATTCTCGCCGACCGGGCGGAGCTTTGGGTCCTATTATGGATATGGAGAATAATCGTGAGCAAGAGTAAGTTCATGAATTTAATCAAGCGGGGAGCAGTATTGGTTCCCCTGGGCGTGGTTGCCGTGCAACCGGCACAGGCGCAAAGCCGCAATGTTGAGGTTACACCCTATCTCGAAGTACAACAGGTTTTGGTCGCCGACCTGAAAAACGGTTCGGAGGTCTTGACCTACACGACAGTTGCCGCGGGCCTCGAGACATCCATCCAGACCCGGCAGGCAGAAGCGCAAGTGAATGTGCGCTATGAACGCCGTTTCTTCTATGAAGATGATATCGGCGATGATGATATTTTGAGCGGCCTTGCTCGCGGCAGTGTGCAAGTCGTGCCTAACGTTCTCGCGCTGGAAGCAGGCGGTATTGCTACACGCAGCCGCATTGATCTGCGCGGGGAATCGCCGACCAACACTGTCGGAAACATCGACAATGTCACGCAGGTTTACTCGATTTATGCTGGACCATCATTGTCTACCAATATTGGCGCGCTCGATGTGAACGCCAATTACCGCGTCGGCTATACAAAGGTTGAAAGCGAAGACACCGGCATATTGCCTCCGGGGCAGTTGCCGATTGATATTTTTGACGACAGTGTGAGCCACTCAGCCAGTGCCAGCATCGGTATGCAGCCACGCGACCTACCTTTCGGTTGGTCCGTTAGTGCAGGATATGAGCGCGAAGATGCCGGCCAGCTGGATCAGCGCTTTGAAGGTAAATATGCCCGTGCCGATGTAACTGTTCCCGTTACGCCTACCGTAGCATTGGTAGGCGGCGTCGGTTATGAGGACATCGAGATTTCCGAGCGTGACGCGCTACGGGACGTTAATGGCGATCCGGTTGTCGATGAAGATGGCCGGTTGGTCACTGATGAAGCATCTCCGCGTTTGCTGTCTTATGATCAGGATGGCCTGATTTGGGATGCCGGTGTGCTGTGGCGTCCTAGCCGTAGGACTTCTCTGGAAGCGCGTATCGGCCGACGTTATGGCAGCACGACTTATGCGGGTAGCCTCGGGTATCAACCCAATGAGAACACATCGCTCAACGTTTCCGTTTATGACACGGTATCCGGCTTCGGTAACTTGCTGAATGATAATTTGGATTCTTTGGGGACCAGCTTCACCAGCAATCGTAACCCGTTGAGCGGTGAACTGAACGGATGTGCATTTGGACAAACCAGTAGCCTTTGCATCAACGATGCATTGCAGTCTGCTGCCTCTTCATCATTCCGGGCACGCGGTGTAAACGCGCAATTGGCTTATAGTTATAATGGTTGGAACACGTCTTTGGCCGCAGGTTATTCGCGCCGCCGATTCATTGCATCACAACTGGGTGGTCTCGCCAATGTCGATGGTCTGGTTGATCAGAACTATTATGCCAACCTGTCGATCGGACGCCAGATTGATGCCCGATCCAGCTTCGATACCAATGTTTACGCAAATCTACTGGATAGCGGCTTTGCCGGGGCACCTAACGTGCTCGCACTGGGTGCCAATGCGGCCTATTATCGCCAGATTATTCCAGGATTGAACGGGACCGCCGCTGTTGGTCTCGACAGCTTTCAGCAAGACGGCTTTGACAGTGAGCTTACGGCTTCTGCTTTGCTTGGGCTGCAATATGAATTTTAGCAATATCACCGCGAGTGTGGGTGGGAGATACCAGTATGTATGAAACTTTTTATGGACTGAAAAGCCGGCCGTTCCAGCTGACGCCGGATCCGCATTATTATTTTGAAAGCCTGACGCACCGCAAGGCATTGTCCTATCTCGGCTATGGTTTGGCGCAGGGAGAGGGGTTCATTGTTATTACAGGCGACGTAGGCGCTGGTAAAACAACTTTGGTCGGCCACCTGATGGCGACTATCGACCGTGAACGTCTGACCGCTGCCAGCATTGTGACAACCGCGCTGGATAGCAAAGACATTGTCCGGGTTGCCGCAAACAACTTTGATATTGATACCGAGGATATGGACAAGGCGCAGCTGCTCAGCGCCTTTGAAGAATTTCTTCATGCCGAAGCACGCGCCGGACGCCGGTGCCTGCTGGTTGTCGATGAGTCGCAAAATCTACCTGCAGGTGCCCTGGAAGAGCTCCGTATGCTCTCCAATTTCCAGCTTGGCGGTCAGGCGCTGTTGCAGATATTCCTGCTCGGACAGCCTGAATTTCGGGATATGCTGCAACAATCGGACCGGCTTGAACAACTGCGTCAACGGGTCATTGCGCACCACCATCTCGAACCGATGGAAGCGCATGAAATCGAGCCCTATATCACCCACCGACTATCCAAAAGCGGGTGGTCAGGGCGTCCGAAGATTACCTCTGATGTATTTGCCCTATTGTTCAGTGAAACAGACGGTGTTCCGAGGAAAATCAACACATTGATGAGCCGCGTCCTGCTCATGGGTGCGGTGGAACACGCCGAACTGATTGATCAACCGTTGGTCGGCCGTGTGCTGGCTGATTTGAACGGTGAGGAAATCGATATTGCTGAACCGGAAACAGATATTGATCTGACCAAGGTGAAAAGCCCGTTATGGGAAAAGCCGGCAAAAGTTTCCCAGGTGCAAGCTGAGCCCGAGCCGGCCGCTGCTCCTGTGGTGCCTGAGCCTGTTGTAGCGGTTTCTGAGGAAACAGCACCGGCAGAGCATGAGGTGCTGCCATTCAGAGGCGTAGATTCCGTGTCTGAGCCAACATCTGTTGAACCAGAAGTTGCAAAGGCACCACAAGCTGTTGAGCCTGCTGTGGATAGTGCTGTATTGAATCAGCTGGATACCATTTCCAGGCAATTGTCGGCACTTGAGTCTCGCATGGATGGCCAGGAAGAAAGTCTGCACCGTGTCTTGACGATGCTTGTGGATTGGGTCGAAAGCGATGTCCGGAGCAAGGAAAGCTATGTCAATGCAGGACGCGCGGCCTGAACCCATCAATAAGGCGAGAAAAGCTAATGCTTTGCTCAATGCCATGTCGGTGGACATCGAGGACTGGTTTCAGGTTGGTGCCTTTGAAACGGTAATCGAACGTGCTGATTGGGATGGCCTGGAGCATCGTGTCGAACGCAATAGCGATGCCGTGCTGGACCTTTTCGATGAGATGGGAGTTAAAGCCACTTTCTTCACGCTCGGTTGGGTGGCGGAACGTTATCCGAAATTGATGCAGCGCATTAACGCGGCAGGGCATGAGGTTGCCAGCCATGGCTACGATCATGCACGCGTATTCACGTTGACACCGGACCAGTTTCGCGATGATCTGGATCGCACACGCAAGATATTGGAAGACGCTTCGGGGCAAGCTGTTACAGGTTATCGTGCGCCCAGCTTTTCCATCGATCAGCGCACGCCTTGGGCGCATGAAATATTGGCGGAACGGGGCTATCTTTATTCATCCAGTGTGGCTCCGATCAGGCACGACCATTATGGTTGGTCCGGATCGCCGCGCTTTGCTTGGAAGCCAGTTACCGGATCGGATTTGATTGAACTGCCGGTAACCACGGTACAGGTTGGGAGCCGGGTGTTAGCTTCTGGCGGTGGCGGTTTTTTCCGGTTGCTGCCATATATGCTATATGATCGTGCTATCCGAAAAATGCAGAAGGATGACGGCCGCGGCGCGATATTCTATTTTCATCCCTGGGAGATTGATCCCCAGCAACCTCGCGTTCACAATGCGCCGCTCAAGTCAAAGTTGCGTCACTACACAAAGCTGAGTGTAATGCGGTCCAAACTAATCCGTGTCGGTCAGGATCATATGTGGGGCAGAATGGATGAACTGGCTGCGCTGGAAGCCGAGTTGGCGCAATGAACATCACCTTTGCACCGCAGCCGATCATGGTCCGCATCTTGGATCAGGAAGACCGGAACGAGCTGGCGCGAATTGACCAGTTCGTGAACGAGCATCGACAGAGTACAGTTTTCCATAGGCCATCATGGGTGCTTGCGGTTTCAAGGGCATGTGGTCACGGCTGGCGTTACATGCTGGCAGAGAACACTGCTGGAGAATTGCAGGGCATATTGCCGTTAAATCTTATCCATTCGGCTTTATTCGGGCGCGCATTGGTGTCTTCAGGTTTCGCCGTTGGCGGCGGTATTTTGAGTGTTGATAGTCAAGCCACAGAAACACTTGCGGATGTCGTTTGGGATTTTGCAGAAACACACAGCTTTCCAACCGTTGAACTCAGGGGTGGTCCAGCACCGCGTGGCAAGTGGCAGAACAAGAACGATGTCTATGCAGGTTTCGTGACCGATCTGGCGGACGATGACGATAGCCAGTTGCTGGCCATTCCGCGCAAACAAAGAGCCGAGGTTCGCAAGGGATTGAAAAATGATCTGACCATTCGGATCGGATCGGATGAAGAGGATCGCGCAGATCACTATGCTGTCTATGCGGAAAGTGTTCGGAACCTCGGTACGCCGGTATTCCCGAAGGGATTATTTGATGCGGTCATGGATGCTTTCGGGGCCGATGCGGACATACTGACTGTCTTAAGCGATGGCCGACCTGTTGCCAGTGTATTGAGCCTTTATCACCGGGACATGGTCATGCCTTATTGGGGTGGTGGTACATATGATGCGCGCCATTTACGGGCCAATGACATCATGTACTACGCGTTGATGAATCACGCACGGCAAAGGGGTTGCAGGCGTTTCGATTTTGGGCGGTCAAAGATCGGAACGGGTGCCTATTCGTTCAAGAAAAACTGGGGTTTTGAACCGGAGCCATTATCCTATGCTGTTCGCACGGCAGACGGAGAAGAAGCCCGCGATGTCAATCCGATGAGTCCAAAGTACCGGCTGCAAGTTGCGCTTTGGCAAAAATTACCTCTTTCGGTTGCAAACCGTCTGGGACCAATGATCGCCAAGGGTTTGGGCTGATGGGCGAGATATTGTTCCTGACCCATCGCGTGCCATGGCCACCGAACCGTGGAGACAAAATTCGTGCGCATCACATATTGCGCAAGCTGATGGAATATCGTCCGGTACACTTGGCTTGCTTTGCCGATGACGAAGCGGAGGCCAACGAAGATAGCGATATCAGAAAATCTTTGGCATCATTCAAAATCGTCAGGCGGAACAAACCCAATTGGCAGGCCGGGATTGAGGCGCTTGCATCCGGCAAACCGGTTTCCCTAACGTCCTTTGAGAGCGCTGAAATTCTAAGCTATGTTCGGGACACGCTCAAGACCCGGTCGATTGATTGCATTTTCGTATTTTCTGGACAGATGGCGCAATTTGTTCCAGCTGATTTCGCCGGTCGGGTGATCATGGATTTTGTGGACGTCGATAGTGCCAAGTTTGAAAGCTATGCGGACAACGGGGTTGGCCCAATGGCATGGATCAACCGGCGCGAAGGCAGGTTGCTGAGAGCATTTGAAAAACGGGTTGCGACCTTTGCCGACCATTCGATTTTTGTGAGCGATGCTGAAGCGGAATTGTTCCGTCAACGTTCGGGGCTTGATGATCAGAAAGCGAAGACTGTCGGCAACGGGATTGATCTTGATTTCTATGATTCGGCGAAGGTGAGCGCGGTCGATCTTCCTCATGAAGGGCCCCTGATTATCTTTACCGGACAGATGGATTATCGTCCGAATGTTGATGCGGTTGTCAGTTTTGCAAAAGAGGCAATGCCAGAAATTTTGAACCAGCATCCTGACGCACAATTTGCGATTGTTGGACGCGCGCCGACGGCCGACGTGACCAGGCTGGATGGATCAAACAACACGATGGTGATGGGCAGTGTTGATGATATTCGCAGTTGGTTACAGGCAGCGGATATCGTTGTCGCACCATTGCGTATTGCACGGGGCATACAGAACAAGGTGCTTGAGGCCATGGCCATGGGCAAACCGGTTGTCGCTTCAGCCGCAGCCGCGCAGGGTATTGAAGCTATAAACGGCAAGCATTTTTTTGTCGCTGACGATGTGCAGCAGGAAGCAATGCTGGTGTGCGATCTGTTGTCAAATTCTGCCAAGGCGCAAGCGCTGGGTGAGAGAGCCAGCGCTTTGATCCGCTCAAATTACAGCTGGAAAACGCAGCTCGCTGATATCGCCGAGCTGTGTGGTTTTGATGAAGATATTATGGCCGAGGCTGCGGAATGAGCAGCGCAGCTATTGAGCGGTCCATGGACGCACCAGCGAGCGTTCTTGCCGCAACCCTCTGGTCAAAGCATCTGCGACTGCTGGGTTTTGCAGTCGCTGCGATATTGGTCCTGTTCTGGCGGGACGGTCTGGCGATGCTGGATGCCTGGTGGAACGTTTCAACCTATAATCACTGTCTGCTGATAGCCCCGATCATCGTCTGGCTGGTGCAGCAGCGCTTGGGGGAACTGGCCAAAATCACTCCGGCGATTTGGACGCCGGGATTGCTGTGGATCGGCGCGGCTTCCGGCGGTTGGTTGCTGGGTGAGGCGGCCGGCGTTTCCTTTGCGCGCCAATTAGGACTGGTGATGATGTTGCAGGGCGCAGTTATCACATTGCTTGGTCCAAAGGTTATGCGTGGCCTTATTTTCCCGTTGTTTTACAGCTTTTTCCTCGTACCTTTTGGAGAGGAATTTGTCCCGTTTCTGCAAATCATCACGGCGAAAATGTCGATGGTTTTTCTCGGTTGGGCCAATATCCCCGCCTTTATCGACGGTGTCTTTATCTCAACGCCGACGGGTTATTTTGAAGTTGCCGAAGCCTGTTCCGGGGTCAAATTCCTGATTGCGATGATTGCTTACGGCGCATTGGTTACCAACCTCTGTTTCCAAAGCTGGCAGCGCCGAACATTGTTCATGATTGCTGCTTTGGCCGTACCGATTGTCGCCAACGGGATACGCGCCTTTGGAACCATCTATATTGCGCATCACACCACTACCGATTTCGCCACCGGCTTTGACCATATCTTCTATGGCTGGTTTTTCTTTGCGTTTGTTCTGGCATTGGTGATGGCTATCGGCTGGCCGTTTTTTGATCGCAAGCTTGATGAGCCGATGATTGACGGAGACGCGATTGAACGAACTGTTTCCAAGCCATCGAGGCTGGCACCCAAAGCGGTAATGATCGTGATGGCAGTCATTATTGCCGCACCGGTTCTATGGACATCGGCACTGGCCGCGCAAAGCTCTCCGGTGCCCGACAAGATCGCTCTGCCAAACGTCGCCGGCTGGGAGCGCATAGACTATCGCCCGCAATTTGACTGGCAGCCGCGATTTGATGGCGCCAATCATCAGTTGCTTGGCCGCTATCGCCATGTCTCCAGTGGTGCAGAGGTTGATCTCGCCATTGCCGTATATGGCCGGCAGGAAGATGGCCGCGAGATTGTTGGCTATGGGCAGGGCGCTTTTGATCCGCGAACACAATGGTCATGGAGCCGAAACCTGCCTGCACCTGCATCGGGCAAGGCGATACAGATAACAGCGCCCGGCCCAGTGGTGCGAGATGTGCAATCCTTCTATCGCGTCGGAAGCATTTTGACCGGCAGCGGATCGGCGGTGAAGCTCGAAACGTTGAAAACGAAACTGCTCGGCGGGAACCAGCAGGCCGTCGCGGTCTTGATATCGGCTGAAAAAATCGACGAGGCTGGACCAGCGGCGGCCATGGATGATTTCCGCAAAGCGCTGGGCCCCCTCGATAAAGTGGCTGACGAAATGGCGGGTCTGCGCTAGGGCGCACATCATGTGCGGCATTGCGGGAATATTTCATCTGGAAACGGCTAAGCCGGTTGATCCCGTTCGCCTTCGCAAAATGACCGATAGCCTGACCCACCGCGGGCCTGATGGTTCCGGGATATGGACAGCGCCCGGCGTCGGTCTTGGGCATCGCCGCCTCTCGATCATCGATTTGGAAGGCGGGGCGCAGCCAATGCTGACCGCCGACGAAGCGCAAGTGATCAGCTATAATGGCGAGATCTACAATTTTCAGGACGTCCGGGTTGAGCTCGAATCGCTCGGTCATCATTTCACCACCAGCAGCGATACCGAGGTCATTCTTTATGCATGGCGCCAATGGGGCGTTGATTGCCTGAAGCGGCTCAATGGCATGTTCGCCTTTGCGATATTTGACCAGCGGAGCAAACAGCTTTTTCTGGCGCGGGACCGGCTGGGCGTGAAGCCGCTTTTCTATGCGCCGGTGTCCGACGGCAGCATCCTGTTCGGGTCGGAACTGAAGGCTTTGCTCGCCAACCCCTTGTTGCGCCGTGAACCAGAAATGCGCGCTGTCGATGACTATCTTGCATTCGGATATGTGCCGGACCATCGGTCGCTGCTGAAGGGTGTTAAAAAGCTGCCAGCAGGTCACTATCTGCTGCTCGAACAGGGCAAGCCGGAGCCGGCACCTATCCAATATTGGGATATGGATTTTAGTGAGCGCAGCAAGGCCTCGGCGGCGGAGCTTGAAGAAGAGTTGATTGCGCTGATGAAAGACGCGGTCGGCTCTCGGATGATTGCTGACGTGCCCTTGGGGGCGTTCCTGTCCGGCGGTGTGGATAGCAGTGCGGTCGTTGCATTGATGTCCGAGAAGAGCCGACAGCCGGTTAAAACCTGTTCCATCGGCTTTGATCAGGCATCGCTGGATGAGACAAGCTATGCCGAACGGGTGGCGGAACGGTTCAAAACCGATCACCGAGCCCGGACCGTCGCGGCAGATGATTTTGGCCTGATCGATACGCTCGCCGATCATTTTGACGAACCTTTTGCTGACGGTTCTGCGTTGCCGACCTATCGTGTGGCCGAGCTGGCCCGGGAGAATGTGACCGTCGCATTGTCGGGTGACGGCGCGGATGAAGCGCTGGCCGGTTATCGCCGTCATGTGTTTCATCATGCCGAAGAACGGGTGAGGGGCTTGATCCCTCAGTCCTTTAGAGGACCGGCTCTGGGCTGGCTCGGCAAGGTCTATCCCAAGGCGGATTGGGCACCGAGACCACTGCGCGCCAAATCGACCCTTTTGTCGCTCGCCCGCTCCGGACCGGAAGGCTATGCCGAAGCGGTTGGTGTGACGACGCCAGCGGGTCGTCATGCGATCTATTCCGATGCGATGTCCAAGCAACTGGGTGGTTATCAGGGCGAAGCCCGGATGATCGACCTGATGGAGAGTGCACCAGTGCGCAATGGTCTGGATCAGGCGCAATATGCCGACATGAAAATGTGGCTGCCCGGCGATATCCTGACCAAGGTCGATCGGACCAGCATGGCGGTGAGCCTGGAAGCGCGGGAACCGTTGCTTGATTACAGGCTGATGGAGTTCGCAGCCAAGCTGCCCACCAACCTGCGGGTGCGTCGCGGGACCGGTAAATATCTGCTGAAAAAGTCGATGGAACGCTATCTGCCGCAAGATATCCTCTATCGCCCGAAAATGGGCTTTGTGACGCCGATCGCCCAGTGGTTTCGCGGACCGCTGGCCGATGAAGCACGAAAGATTTCGGAAGCTGGCGCATTGGCGCGGATGGGCTGGTTTGATGAGCAAGCCCTGCGCAAAGTCGCTGACGATCACATCGCAGGTAAATCTGACAACAGCCGTTTGCTCTGGCAACTGCTGATGCTCGACAAATCGCTCCAGCGCCTATTCGGTCTCTGACCGCTCTTCCGTCTTCGGATAGATCGCGTCGACAAAATAGAGCCCGTCCGGCGGCGCGTTGAAGCCCAGTGCATCCCGATCTTTGGCCTCCAGCGCCTTGCGCAAATCATCACGCGTCCATTTGCCGTCACCAACCAGTTTGAGGCAACCGACCATAGAGCGCACTTGATGATGCAGGAATGACCGCGCCGCCACTTCGACCTCAATCTCCTCGCCGTATCGGGTAACCGAAATACTGTCCAAGGTCTTCACCGGGCTTTGCGCCTGACAATGGGTTGACCGGAAGGTGGTAAAATCATGCTGTCCCACAAGCATTTGCGCTGCATCATGCATCAACCCCGCATCCAGCGGTCGCGCCACCTGCCAGCTTTGCCCTTTATCCAATGTCAGCGGCGCGCGGCGGTTGGTGATCTTGTAGACATAGCGCCTGCCTATGCAATTAAATCGGGCATGCCAGTCATCATCAACAATGTCGCAGGCGAGCACCGCGACAGGATGGGGACGGAGCCCGGCGTTAAGCCCCTCCATCAACCGGAACGGTGTCAGTCTCGTCTCGAGATCAAAATGGGCGCGCATGCCGAGCGCATGCACACCAGCATCCGTGCGGCCAGCAGCGAACACCCGAATCTCTTGTTGGGTGATCAATTTAATAGCATTTTCAACAGCTTGCTGGACACTAGGGCCGTGATCCTGATGCTGCCAGCCCATGAACGGGCGGCCATCATATTCCAGAGTGATCGCGAAACGGGTCATCGGAGCGATGTGCCCACGGGGATTTGTGTGCCGTTGAGGAAATCAGCCAAAGCCATTTTTGGCTTTCCGGCTTTCTGGATAGTGACGGGTTGAATCGCACCAGAACCGCATTTTATCAATAGTTTGTCTGCTATCACCGTCCCTGGCGCAACATTCTCGTCATTCCAGCGAAAGCTGGAATCTTCTGCCTCTGGTTCGGTAGCATTCTCAGGGAGATCCCAGCTTTCGCTGGGATGACGGGGAAAGGATCTGGCTTGGTGGATTCTGTATCGCTCGCCACCAAATTCAAAAAATGCGCCCGGCACGGGATTAAATGCACGGATCTGCTGCAGCACCGCGGTGGCGGACTGATCAAAGTTCACACGGGCTTCTTCCTTGGTGATCTTCTTTGCATAGATAGCGAGCGCATCATCTTGGATATCTGGCGGATAATCTTCCGGATTAGCGAGATATTGCACCATCAGATCAGCACCGGTTTGTGCTAGCTCTTCGGTCAGTTCGCCTGCGGTTTTTTCGGCAATCGGCGTGCTGGATTTCAGCAGCATCGGGCCGGTATCCAATCCGGCTTCCATCTGCATGATGGTAATGCCCGTTTCCGTATCACCCGCCAAAATGGCACGCTGCACCGGTGCCGCTCCGCGCCAGCGTGGTAACAGCGATCCGTGGATATTCAGGCATCCCATTTTGGGCGCGTCCAATATCGCTTGCGGCAAGATCAAGCCATACGCAGCAACGACTGCTGCATCGAGATCAAGCGCGGCAAATTCCGCCTGCGCCTCTTCGTTCTTCAAGGAAACCGGCACGCGGACTTCTAGGCCCAATTCCTCCGCGACCTGCTGAACCGGTGAGGGAGTCAGTTTCTTTCCCCGCCCGGCGCGTCGCGGTGGTTGTGAATAGACGGCAGCAATGTCGTGTCCCGCCGCATGCAAAGCGCGCAGGGCCGGTACCGCAAAATCTGGTGTCCCCATGAGGGCCAGGCGCAGTTTTGTAGGCCTCTCGGCGTTCATGATCGCGCCTGCCGCAACAGTAAGTCCGCTGCAAAGTTCACACAAATCACACGGGCTTTTTTGCAGAACACCAAACCAAAGTTCACACAAATCACAGGGTTGATCCTGCGACCGCGAGAGCCTTTGGCCGCTCCAAAGTTCACACAATTCTCACCCCCCGCATCCGGTTCGGGTGATAATGCGGATATGTTTCGTAACGCCTTGAATGTCGCGAATTTAACGGGTTTGTGAGTCATGCTGTCTCCCTAACCAAACTCGTCCGTGTAGGACAGCATGATTTTATATTGGCAGCGCGCACATCATGGCCCTAAAGGTCAAATCATGGCATCGCAGGAAATCGAAAATCTGGTTCAGGCTCTGTCCAAACTACCGGGCTTGGGCCCGCGTTCAGCGCGGCGGGCGGTGCTTCATCTGCTGAAGCGCCCCGAAACAACCATGAAGCCGATATTGGCGGCGATGGAGCGGGTGGATGCCAATCTCGTCACCTGCACCATTTGCGGCAATGTTGATACGCAGGACCCTTGCCAGATTTGCAGCGATCCGCGGCGCGATCCGAAATCATTATGTGTAGTAGAGGAAGTGTCCGACCTCTGGGCGCTCGATAAATCGCGGCTGTTTCCCGGCAAATTCCACGTTCTAGGCGGGCGGCTGTCGGCACTAGACGGCGTGCGACCCGAAGATATTGCCATCGACAAGCTGATCAAGCGCGTGGAGCAGGGCGGCATTGACGAGGTCGTTCTGGCCATGAATGCGACATTGGAAGGCCAGACGACTGCCCATTATATTGCCGAGCGGCTCGAAAATTATCCATTGCGTCTCAGCCAGTTGTCCCATGGCATACCGGTGGGCGGCGAACTTGACTATCTTGACGAAGGGACATTGGCGCAGGCGCTGCGTTCGCGCAGACCCATTAGTGGTGATTGAGCATGGTCACCAGTCCTTGACGAATCCCGGTAGAATCCCTAAATTTCGCGCATGGCCATATTACCTATTCTTGAAGTTCCCGACCCGCGTCTGAAAACTGTTTCAGAGCCGGTTACCGTGTTTGATGACGAGCTGAAAACGCTGATCGCCGACATGTTTGAAACCATGTACGACGCGCCGGGCATTGGCCTTGCCGCGATTCAGGTGGGTGTTCCCAAGCGGATATTGGTCATCGACCTGCAAGAGCCTGTGGAACATGACCATGAACATGGTGAGCATTGCGATCATGACCATGAGGTCGTCCGCGATCCCAAAGTGTTCATTAACCCGGAGATTCTCAATCCTTCAGAGGATTTGAATGTCTATAGCGAAGGCTGCCTTTCGGTGCCTGAACAATATGCCGACGTTGAGAGGCCTGCGACCATAACTGCACGTTGGCAGGACGAAACCGGAAAACAATATGAAGAACAGATGGACGGCTTGCTAGCGACCTGTTTGCAGCATGAGATGGATCATCTTGAGGGCATATTGTTCATCGACCATCTGTCCCGTCTGAAACGCCAGATGGTACTCAAAAAACTGGCCAAGCATCGCAAGGAAGCGGCCTAGCTCGGTTGTTCAGTCATCCTGAAGCCAGTTCAGGATAAAAGCCTTGTTGCATGTAAGCTCTTCACAGTCTAGGTTCTCCTTTCGTTCCAACTGAAAGGGCTTGTTTTGGACGCTTTTGTTGCTCTTCTGATAGCTATTTTTACCCTTGTTGCCGGCTTGATTGCAGGCTGGTTTATGGGTGGTCGAGCGGCTGCGGCATCTTCAAGAGCTGCCGAAGAAACCGCAACCTCTTTGCGCACCATGCTGGACGGCGTACAGGCGGAGCGGGATGATGCGCGATCCGAGCGTGATACCATTCGCGATGACCGCGATCAGGCGCGGCAATCCCTTGCTTCTCTGGAAGCTGACGCACGGAACCATGAAAAGCAGCTCCAGCAGTTGATTGAAGCAAAGGAAACATTGTCCGCCCAATTTTCCGAGGTCGGCGCAAAAATGCTGGAAACCGCACAGCGCCAGTTTCTGGAGCGCGCCGATCAGCGGTTTGATCAAGCCAATGAAAAAGGCGGCGAGAAAATTGCCAAGCTGCTCCAGCCGGTTAATGAACGGCTTTCTGCCTATGAAGAAAGTATCCGTAAAATCGAGAAAGAACGCACCGAATCCTATGCCGGAATTACGGCAACTATCGAGCAAGTGCGCCAAGGACAGGACCGGGTGCAGCAGGAGGCGGCAAGGCTTGTTAACAGCCTGCGCAACGCGCCAAAGTCGCGCGGACGCTGGGGCGAGCAGCAGCTAAAAAATGTCCTCGAAACTTGCGGCCTGTCGGAACATACCGATTTTGTTACAGAGCAGAGCATTGACACCGACGAAGGGCGTCTGCGTCCCGATGCAGTAATTAGCGTGCCGGGTGGCCGAAAGCTGGTCATCGATGCCAAGGTTTCACTCAATGACTATCAGGATGCGTTTGAGGCGGAGGATGATGATGCGCGCAGTTTTGCAATGGCGCGGCATTGCAATTCGATGAAAGCTCATATCGATGGCTTGTCCAAAAAAGCCTATTGGGACCAGTTTGAGGATGCGCCCGACTATGTGATCATGTTTGTGCCCGGCGAGCATTTTCTGTCCGCTGCATTGGAGCATGAACCAAATTTGTGGGACCATGCGTTTGAGAAAAAGGTATTGCTGGCCACACCCACCAATCTGGTGGCGATAGCGCGCACCGTCGCGGGCGTATGGCGGCAGGAGAAAATGGCCGCGGAAGCCAAGCAGATCGGGCAGTTGGGTAAGGAAATGTATGACCGGTTAGCAGTAGCTGGCGAACATCTCAAACGTATGGGGTCGGGCCTTGGCAGCGCCGTGGGCAATTATAACAAATTTGTCGGCAGTTTTGAACGCAACGTTATGGCGACGGGACGGAAATTTGCGGAGCTCAACATCGAGACCGGAAAAAAAGAACTTGAACCGGTGGCAGAGGTCGAGGCTTTGCCGCGCTATTCCAACGATGTGGAAGCAGCGCTCATCGAAGATGACCGGAGCGTCAAAGACGAAGCTGCAGAATAGCGACGCCGCTGCAGATCCTGTCTGCGGGCCAGCTTATGGCGTGTCGGGACCGGATAATATCTCGCCGCCGCAACCGTCCAGATAACCGGTGCCGCTGACGGCTGTTCTGACTGTATCTGCATATACGCGGTCGCTCATGCCATCGCTGCATTCCTTGTCAGATGTTATGGTGAGGGTGATATTATGCTGATCGCTAAAGCCCTTAACTTCCCAGCCTGCTGCGGTTTTCGTCATCCTTTGCACGGCCAGGGTGAAATCATTGGTCGCTTCCATGGAGCTATAGATGATCTCGTCATCCTTGATCTCGACGGCCCAACCTGGCTCCGTGCCGATGGCTTTATATTCGGACAGTTTTTCTTCGTTTACCGGTGCGTCCTGCGCTTTGTCGCCACAAGCCACCAACAATAGCGACAGAACTGGTGTAATTAATATTACTTTTTTCATGCTTCTCTCTCCCCGAATTGAGATTAGCATATTGATCACTATTGATGAACAGGGATTATCTGCGTCGTTGATTAAGCACTTCATAGGCCATGACAGCGCTGGCAACCGCCGCGTTCAGGCTGTCGGCCTTACCCATCATCGGCATTTTTACCAGCGTATCGCAAGCGCCTTCATATTCGTCCGGCAGACCCTGTGCTTCATTGCCAATCAGTAGAAATGTAGGGGCTTCATACTGCACCGATTGATAGTCTTTGTCGGTGTTAAGGCTGGTTCCGACCAGCTGACCTTCACCAGCGCGCAGCCATGCGACAAACTCCTCCCATGGCGCCTGCGATATTTTCTGGGTAAATATTGCACCCATGCTGGCCCGTACCGCTTCAACCGAGAAGGGATCGACACATTCATCGATCAGTATCAATCCGCCAGCACCGACGGCATCGCCAGTGCGTAATATGGTCCCCAGGTTGCCAGGATCGCGGAGCGCCTGGGCGACAAGCCAGATACCGGAATCGCGGCGATCAAGGTCACTCAGCGGGGTAGGGTGATCTTCGTAAATGCCGATAATCGATTGCGGATTGGATTTGCCGGACAGCTTGGCAATAATTGCCTCGCTGGTTTCAATAACCTCACCGCCACTATCGAAGGTCGCCTGTTCGATTTTCTGTGCCAGCGGGTGCAGTTCGCTACCCTCAACAACCACCAGTAATTTCGGGGTTTTGCCCGCTTCCAGCGCCTCGGTCAGGATGCGCAGGCCTTCTGCAAGAAAATGGCCTTCGCGCCTGCGATGTTTCTTCTCGCGCAGGCTTTTGAGACGCTTGATCGTCGGATTGGAAAAGCCGGTAATCTGGCGGCGTTCATGGGCAGGCATGGGCCTTAGTCCTCACCAAAGCCGTCGACGACTAATCCGGCAAGTTTGTCCAAGGCGCTTTCGGCCTGATCACCGGCAACTATGATCTCTACACTGTCGCCTTTGGCAGCGCCCAGCATCATCAGGCCCATGATCGACGTTCCGGTTACTTCGGTGCCGTCTTTGCCAACCTTGACCGTCAGGCCTTCTGGCAGTTTACTTACATAGGTCACAAATTTTGCACTGGCTCTGGCATGAAGCCCGCGATTATTGGTGATGGCGACGGTCCGGCGATATTCGCTCACGCGTCGCTTCCAAGAATTTCCGAAGCGACACTGATATATTTTTGACCGGCTTCCCTGGCGGCGGTGACTGCGTCACTCACATCCATGCATTTGCGTGCGCCATCCAGGCGGATAAGCATGGGGAGATTGACCCCGGCGATGACCTCGACCTTGCCCTTGTCCATCAGTGAAATGGCCAGGTTGGATGGTGTCCCGCCAAATAAATCGGTGAGAATGATGACGCCTTTTCCGTTCTGGACCTTCTCGATGGAATCGGCAATTTCCTTACGCCGCTCTTCCATGTCATCATGCGGGCCAATACAAACGGGCAGGATGGCTTTTTGCGGGCCAACCACATGTTCCATTGCGGTGATAAATTCGTCAGCCAAACGGCCATGGGTAACAAGAACCAAACCGATCATTGCGATTAAATACCCTTATTTCCGTTCAGATCCTGCATGGCTTCGAGCGCTTCCATTGGCCGTGATGCCAGATTGCGATGGAGGACAGTGGGCGAAAATCCGGCGGCATGCAAGTTTTTGCTGAGCACTTCGGCAATATGTACCGATCTGTGACGCCCACCGGTGCAGCCTATTCCTATATTGACATAAGCCTTGCCCGCCTTGACATATTTGGGAAGCAAAAACTTCAGCATTTCTTCAAATTTTTCCAGTGCTTCGGCATAAGCTGGGTCTTTGGCGATATAGTCTGCGACTGGCGCGTCGAGCCCGGTCATCAACTTTAAATCCGGATCCCAAAAGGGATTGGATAGAAAACGTACATCGAAAAGCAGGTCAATATTATTGGGAAGGCCGCGTGAAAAGCCAAAGCTAGTGATCGTCACAGTCGTTATATCGGTATCCTGCAGGCTGAATTCTTCACGAATCCGGCCCTGCAGGTCATTGGCGGATAAATCACTGCTGTCGATGATATGATCTGCCCAGCGCCTGATCGGTTCAAACTGACTGCGTTCCAGAGCAATTCCGTCTTTCGCGGGACGATCGAGAGCTAGGGGATGCCGCCGCCTGGTCTCTCCATAGCGGCGCTCCAGCTCGCTGCCCGCACAATCCAGATAGAGCGTGGAGATATGGTAATTTTCATTCTCCTGCAGTTTTTTGATGCGCTTGATCAGGTTGTCTGGGTCAAAGCCGCGGGTCCGGCTGTCAAAACCCAGTGCGAGTGGCGGATCCTTGTCACCGCGCGAGCTGGATGGCGGCGTCTTTAGCAAGCCTTCGAGCAACCGGATCGGGAAATTATCAACGGTTTCCCAGCCGATATCCTCCAGTGTTTTGAGCGCTGTCGTCTTGCCGGCGCCAGACAGGCCCGTGATCAGCAGGACATGCTTGGTATCTGCCGTTGTCATGTGCCGCTGGCCCTTTGCAAAACCCGTTTGAGCGCCATTTCCACCTTGATCGGGGCACTGGCCTCCAAAGGATTTATGCTGATTGTAGGAATGGCGATAGTCATGATTGTCTCTGTCTGGCTATCCAGGGGAAAGCGATCGGGTTGCGGTTTTAGATGTACTTGCAGCATTAGCGGAATGTCCGACACATGGGCATAGTCAAAAATACCCAATGACCGGATTTCAATTTTTCCAGCTATCTTGGCAGGAGCAGTCAATAATATCTGATCATGGTCTAGCGAAAGATCAACATAGTCATCGCTGATCAGAACAGCGCCGCGATCAATCAATCGCAAGGCAAGGTCCGATTTTCCTGATCCCGAATGGCCGGTGATCATCACACCCGCGCCGTCGATGGCAATACAACTGGCGTGATGCGTTTCCTTGGTCATTCGGCTGCCTTGGGTAACCGGATTTCAAAGCAGGCACCTTGCTGGCCATCTGGTCGATCGATGGCCCGGACAGTACCTTCATGTCCTTCAATTATCGTTTTGGCGATCGCGAGACCGAGGCCGCTATGCTTGCCAAATGCTTCCTCTGCCGGTCGGTCGGAATGAAAGCGGTTGAAGATATTCTGCCTCAGCTCCACGGCTATACCGGGGCCCTGGTCCGATACTTGAATCACCACTTCGTCCGCGTCCGGCGTAGCCAGAATCTCGATTAGCCCGTCCGCCGGCGAAAAGGACACGGCATTGTCAAGAATGTTGCTGAAAACACGCTCCAGCCGGTCGTCATCGCCCATCACTGTGGCGACGCCGCGGCCCGGGCGGGCAAAGGCGATCTTTATGTTTTTGTTGGTATCGCGCTGCTCACGGGCGGCGAGCAGCTGATCAAGCATTTTGCCGATATCGACCCGTTCAAATTTTGCGCGGGCCAGTTGCGCATCGACGCGGGATGCTTCGGAAATATCGTTGATCAGCCGGTCAATCCTGCGGACATCGTCATTGGCAACATCCAAAAGTCGACGCCTGAGATCGGGGTCATCGACCCGGTCCAGTCCTTCCAAAGCAGAGCGTAGCGACGCGAGCGGATTTTTTATTTCATGGCTGACATCGGCCGCAAATGCTTCGGTCGCGTCGATGCGATAGCGCAAGGCACCGCTCATGTCGGCGAGTGCACGGGCCAGCTGACCAATCTCATCGCGTCTGCCAGGCATACGGGGAACGGTGATTTCAGGCTCTCGGCCCAGCCGGACACGAATGGCGGCGCGGGCCAGCTTTCGGATCGGTCGAACGATTGTCCGGGCAAGGAACAGTGACAATAATACTGAAACAATCGCGGTCAGGAAAATCACCAGCACGACATTGGCTCGTTCTGCCCGCACGATCCGGGTGATGTCCCGTGCGTTGCTGGTCAGCAGAAGGACTTCATTGCTACTCGGCAAGCGGGCCGCTGCAATGATCACAGGAGTGCGATCGGGTGCGTAGCGAACGGCGCTATTGGGTTTCTGCTCTTCCGACAGAAGCTCAATCTCCGGCCAGGACGATCCGATATCATCATCGGGTTCTGTGAATGCAGTGATCGGTTTGCTGAGGACAATCAACTCTATCGATTGATCCAGTGCCCGGGCTACATCTTTCTGCCATGGCTCCATTTCCGGATCCCTGAATTGGTAGGTGGGTTCCGCCAACTCGAAACTGTCGACTGTTTTTGCGCCGCTTTCGTCATACAGGCGCAAGCGGCTCTCCAGATGCATCGCAAATTCGGTGATAAGGTCTTGCCGATTTTCAGGCGTCTGCAGGTTCAAGGCGTCACTGATGATCTGGGTCTGCAAGCGAGCCTGACTAAGCCGCTCGTCGGTTAGTTCATCCCGATAGTTATCAAGATAGAAAAGACTGCCTGCGAGCAAAGCGATAGCGAGGATATTGACCGCCAATATACGAGTGGTCAGCGACAGCCGCGCAGACCATCGCAGGGAAAGCTCAGGATCATCGATACTGGCTGCAGGTTTATTCGTTGTAGCGATAACCGGCTCCATAGAGCGTGTCGATGGCATCAAATTCCGGATCGACTTCCCGGAATTTGCGGCGCAGGCGTTTTATATGGCTGTCGATGGTCCGGTCGTCGACATAGACATCGTCCTGATAGGCAGCGTCCATCAACTGATTGCGACTTTTTACCACGCCGGGCCGGTTGGCCAGCGTTTCCAATATCATGAATTCTGTAACGGTCAGCGTCACGTTGCTGCCATTCCATTTGACGAGATGTCGGGCCGGGTCCATTTCCAGACCGCCGCGAACAAGGGGTTCCAATCCCTCGGTATCGGCTTCTTCATCCGATAATTTAACCAGTTCAGCCCGGCGTAAAATTGATTTCACCCGGGCAATCAGAAGCCGTTGTGAAAATGGTTTCTTGATATAGTCATCAGCCCCCATGGCGAGACCAAGGGCTTCATCCAGTTCCTCGTCCTTTGAGGTCAGGAAAATGACCGGCAGATTGCTTTTTTCACGAACCCGGCGCAGCAGCTCAAGGCCGTCCATCTTCGGCATTTTGATATCAAAAATACCCAGGTCCGGTGGGTTGTCCAGTATCGCCTGCAGGGCAGCCTCACTATCGGAATAGACCCGTGTTACAAAGCCTTCCGCCTGCATCGCTATGGATACAGACGTTAATATGTTCCGATCATCATCAACAAGGGCGATATTGGCGGCCATCAAATGGGTTATCCTGTGACTATCTCTAAACTTCAACTTTATGTTGATATTCGACCTAGTTGAAGCGCTTCGCCTGTACAAGCATACATCTGCCGGAATGGCGGCCAACCGGGAGTGACCTTATTTATCTTTCGGCATGGTTTCAACTTATGCTGATATGATGGTATTATATTATCACTTAGGTAATTTGACCGACTCGTTTTGGTGAGTTAAGCGCCTCACCAAACTTGCCGAATCCGGCAACCGCCCATTCCTAGTTCAAGCCATAGGGGAATAACCGTGCCAAAAGTGTCGTCCGTAACTTTAAATGATCAAGGCTTTGCTACAGCCGCAGAGCAGCACTGGAATCTCGGCGCGCCCGCTTTGGTTGAAGCCGCGGTTTCTCGGGGCGAAGGGCATCTCGCTAAAGACGGGCCGTTAGTTGTCGAAACCGGAAAGCATACCGGTCGCTCGGCCAACGATAAATTCATCGTCCGCGATGGCGAGACGGAAGATAGCGTTTGGTGGGGCAAGACCAATGTCAGCATGACACCAGAGCATTTTGCAGCACTCAAGGACGATTTCCTCAAAGCTGTTGCTGACAAAGAGACGTTGTTTGTTCAGGACCTGTTCGGTGGTTCGCAACCGGAGCACCGGGTCAATGTTCGGGTGATTAACGAACTTGCATGGCACAATCTGTTTATTCGTACGATGCTGGTCCGGCCGACGGCTGACGAACTACCCGGTTTTGTACCAGAATATACGATTATCGATTTACCGAGTTTCAAGGCTGATCCAGAGCGGCACGGCACACGCAGCGAGACTGTCATCGCGGTGAACCTCTCCGAAAAACTGATTCTAATTGGCGGCACCGCATATGCTGGCGAGATGAAAAAATCGGTATTCGGTTTGCTCAATTATCTTCTTCCGCTCGATTCGGTCATGCCCATGCACTGTTCGGCGAATATGGGGCCGGAAGGCGATACGGCGATTTTCTTTGGCCTGTCCGGTACCGGCAAGACAACCCTGTCCGCTGATGCGAGCCGCACCCTGATCGGTGATGATGAGCATGGCTGGTCCGATACGGCTGTCTTCAACTTTGAAGGCGGTTGCTATGCCAAGATGATCCGCCTGTCGGAAGAAGCCGAACCTGAAATTTACGCGACCACCCGCCGTTTTGGCACGGTGCTGGAAAATGTCGTGATGGATCCGGAGACCCGGGAACTTGATTTCGACGATAACAGCAAGGCTGAAAATACCCGCGGTGCCTATCCGATCGATTATATTCCCAATACTTCCGAAAAGAATATGGGACCGGTTCCGAAAAATATCATCATGCTGACCGCTGATGCATTTGGCGTTTTGCCTCCAATTTCACGGTTGACGCCAGAGCAGGCCATGTATCACTTCCTGTCCGGCTATACCGCCAAGGTGGCGGGCACGGAAATCGGTGTGACCGAACCGGAAGCGACTTTCTCAACCTGTTTCGGCGCGCCGTTCATGCCACGTCATCCATCCGTCTACGGCAATCTTTTGAAAGAACGCATCGCCAAAGGCGGCGTGCGGTGCTGGTTGGTGAATACCGGTTGGACCGGCGGTAAATATGGCGAGGGCAACCGGATGCCAATCAAGGCAACTCGCGCGTTGCTGAATGCCGCCCTGGACGGCAGCCTGAATGATGGCGATTTTCGGATTGATGATAATTTCGGTTTTGAAGTACCGGTATCGGTTCCCGGTGTTGATAGCGCGATCCTTGATCCGCGTTCGACCTGGTCAGACAAGGCCGCCTATGATGAAACAGCGCATAAGCTGGTCAAACTGTTCATCGACAATTTTGAGCAATTTGCCGAACATGTTGACCAGAATGTCCGGGAAGCCGCTCCAACCGCGGCTTCAGAAGCTGCTTAAGTCATAATATGTTTGATTAGTGCAATTGTTGCGGTTTGTCCGCGACAATTGCAACTTCAACCATTGAGCCGTCGGTTTCAGGTGCGATCAGGAGTTTCTCTCCCCGAACAAAGCCGTCTGTCTCGATTTTCTTTTCGATTTTGCCGTTCGTGGCAATATCGTGGGCGATCCTGACCAGTCGTTTGACCACTTCATTTGGTTCATAGCCGTCCGGACTGGTGATCCTTACTTCTTGTCCGGAAAAATAGGACAGGCCAGATGTCTCGAATTCGCCCTTTGCGGTTTCCGATATGGCGATTTGAGAGAGCACCGGAAATGGACCACCGGAGATGTAATGATCGGTCGACCCAACAAAGTAATCAAATCCGACATGCAATCCAGCCGGACGCCAGACAATGGTGCGCGCATTGATTGATTGGCCAACATATCGGGCCAGTTTGAGTAACGCGCGGTTAACAGTATCGCTGTGCCTTGCCGCTCCGATATCCTTGCCAGGTTTAATCCCGATGCCATCCAGTTTTTTTTCCGGAGCTTTACAGAAAATATGATCCAGATCAGCAATTGACAGGTTTTGACTAATCTCATCGGCGCTGTAGTGGATCAGCTCAAAGCCCATGCCGCCAGTCATTACCTCCAACCGGTCGCGACTCTGATATTGCGAGGGTGTAAGGCTAATATCCTCTGATATTCGACCTGAAACCGAGAGGTCCGCCAGATGGAATGTCTGGGGAATATCCGCCATAATCAATAGTGGAAGATCGCTTTGCACCCTTGGTCCTTGTCTGTTGTAGTCCCAGATATGTTCTTTTTATGTTCTTTGTTAAGCTTGTCCATAGCATAATCATCCATCTTGTCGAACTTCATCCATATCGGATGGACAGTGATCATGACTTGAAATCAGTTCATTATAACTGCAGTGTTTTTGCGAAGGAGCGGACTATTGGCTGATTGGATATTATCTGTCTTGATGCTGGCGGGCGCCGGATTGCTGGCTGGCGGTGTGTATTTGATACGCACCGGCAAGAACAGGAAGCAGGGTATTTTGATGCTGATTGCATCCGCAGTCATGTTCGCCAACGTAGCAATCTGGACGGTGCCGACCCCGGGTTCGGATAGCCAAAGCGGCAGTGCGATACCGGATCGCCCCAACTGACAGCTTATTTGATCGGCGAATCTGGCGCCAGACGCATGTCGAGATAATTGTCGACTGAACCCATGAGCAATTCCATTTCATTTTCATAAAAATGGTTTGCGCGCGGAATTTCATCGTGATGGATTGTGATGTGTTTTTGCGTGCGAAGTTTATCGACCAGCTTTTGCACTGCGCTTGGTGTGACAACTTCATCGTTCACGCCCTGAATGATGATCCCGGAAGACGGGCAGGGGGCAAGGAAGTTGAAATCATACATGTTGGCAGGTGGAGACACGGAGATAAAGCCGCGTACTTCCGGCCGCCGCATCAAAAGCTGCATGCCAATCCAGGCACCGAAGCTGTAACCGGCAATCCAGGTTGTTTGCGCTTCGGGATGGATGCTCTGGACCCAGTCCAGGGCCGAAGCGGCATCGGAAAGCTCGCCTATACCATTGTCAAATGTGCCCTGTGACCGGCCAACACCGCGGAAGTTAAACCGCAAAGTCGCAAAACCGCGGTTCACGAATGTCTTGTACATCGCCTGCGTGATCCGATCATTCATCGTGCCGCCTGCTTGCGGGTGGGGGTGAAGGATCATCGCGACCGGTGCGCGGTCGCGCGGTCCTGGGCTAAAACGGCCTTCGAGGCGACCTTCGGGTCCGGTAAAAATTACGTCAGGCATGGCTTTTTCAATTCTTTGGTCAGGATTACAATTTGAATGGCGTCAAAAGGCAGATTAGCTTTTGCGCTGAATGAAGCGTCTATATAGAGAGAGTGAAATAATCCGCAACTCAATCCCGCAATTGTCAAAGGGTTTAGCCTAGCAAAATGTCTGAGCAGAAACGCATCTATCTGGACTATGCCGCGACAACGCCAATGCTGGATGTCGCCCGGCAAGCCTGTCTGGAAGGATTTGAGCATTGGGCCAATCCATCCTCGCCTCATGCAGATGGGCGTGCCGCCGGGGCGATGCTTGAAAATGCGCGAAAGCGATTCAAGGCTGCGCTGGACTGGGACGGAGAAGTCATCTTCACCAGCGGCGCCAGCGAAGCGATTGCCATGGCGCTCAAACAAACGAAGCCGACGCGGCAACTTGTTTCTCCGGTAGAACATGATGTGGCTTTGCGTTTTGCCGAAGGCGCGGACAGTATACCGGTTGATCTCAACGGTCTCGTGGTGCCGATGAGGCTGAATCATCTGCTGAAGGCGGAGAAAGAGCAGGCGCTGGTTGTTGTGCAGTCAGTAAACAATGAAACCGGCGTGATGCAGGATATGGACGCGCTCGCCAAAGTGACAAGAGACAGGGGCGCAATTCTGTTGGCCGACTGTTCGCAATCCGCCGGGAAAATGCCGTTGCCTGATGCTGACATGATTGTCATTGCGGGTCATAAATTTGGCGGTCCACCGGGCGTTGGTGCGCTGTTGATCAAGGATCTGAAGCTGCTGCATGCGCATGGTGGTCAGGAACAGGGCTATCGCTCCGGTACCCAGAACCTGCCTTATATCATGGCCATGGTGGCTGCACTGGAAGCGCCGGCCAACTGGGCAGGGCGGGCAACGGAGCTGCGCGCGCACCTGGATAATGCGATAAAAACAGAGGGCGGGGCCGTTATCGCAGAGAATGCCCCAAGAATTGCTACAATCGGCAGCTATCAAATGCCTGGAGTGGCGGCAAACACACAGCTGATAAAATTTGATATGGCCGGTTTCTCGGTATCCGCAGGTAGCGCTTGTTCCTCTGGTACCCTGAAACCCAGTCATGTGCTCGAAGCCATGGGCATTGATGAAGGAACGGCGCGGGAAGTTATTCGGGTCAGTATCGGCCGCGATACAACCCGTGCAGAAATTTACGACTTTATCGAGCAGTGGAAATCCATCTTCAGCGCGGCGCCCAAGAGCTGATCCGATGACCAAAGAACCGATCTATCTCGATAATCAGGCCACAACGCCGCTCGCACCGGAAGTGTTTGACGCCATGGTTCCCTGGCTGCGTGACAATTTCGGTAATCCGCACAGCGCGCATTTATTGGGCCGTAAAGCAGCCGCCGCCGTGGAGGTGGCGAGGGATCAGGTGGCTAGCCTCTTACCGGAGAACGGAAAGCTATTTTTCGCGGGCAGCGCTACGGAAGCCATTAACCTGGGCTTTGGAGCTGTTCATGCCTTGAAAGCCGCCGGGCGCAACAAAATCATCGTACTCGACAGTGAACATGCTGCGGTTCGTGATACCGCGCAATCCTACAAAGAGCATGGCTTCATGGTCGAAAGGCATCCGATAGGTCCTGACGGCATTGTATCGCTGGAACAGTTGGGTAGGATGATTGATGACAAGACCGCACTTGTCGCTGCGATGCTGGTCAACAACGAGATTGGCGTCATTCAACCCGTCGAAGCCATTGCCAATCTGGCGCACGAGCATGGAGCGCTGATGCTGTGTGATGTCGTTCAGGGCTATGGCCGGGTCGCCATCCCCGACAATATCGATATGGCAGCCATATCAGCGCATAAAATATACGGCCCGAAGGGCATTGGCGCCCTGTGGGTGCGTGAGGGAATTGATCTGCCACCCATGATCCAGGGCGGCGGACAAGAGAAAGGCATCCGGTCCGGAACGCTATCACCCGCTTTATGCAACGGGTTCGGTCGAGCGGCGGCACTGTGTGCGGAGCGACATGATGTTGATGCAGCTCATATTCAGACACTGGCCGATAAAGCGCGAACCTGTTTTGCAGACTGGACAATTAACGGCGCTATGGACCAACGCTATTTGGGAAATCTCAATATCCGCCGCGACGGCGTTGATGTGGCTCGCCTGATGTCGGATGTCCGGGGTGTTGCTTTTTCAGCAGGATCGGCCTGCGCCAGCGGTTCCGGTCGCCCGAGCCATGTGCTGGCAGCATTGGGGCTTGAGCCAGCGCAAATCAAATCCTCCATTCGTCTTGGTTTTGGCCGGTATAATAGTCTGGAAGATATTGAGATGGCGTCGAAAATTATCAACGAGGCGGTTGAGGCACAACGAATATGAGTGGCATTAAAGTGAATTTCATCAGTGCTGATGGCGAGCAGACAGTGACCGCAAATGTATCCGAAGGCGATGATCTGCTGTCAGTTGCACAGATTCACGATCAGCCTCTGGAGGGCACCTGCGAAGGGCAAATGGCCTGCTCCACCTGCCATGTCATTGTCGCCGCACAGGATTTCGACAAATTGCCGGAAGCGACGGAAATGGAAGAAGATATGCTGGATCTGGCTGCCGGCGCGCGCCGGACAAGCCGTTTGGCCTGTCAGATCACGCTGACGCCCGAGCTCGATGGACTGACAGTCCATATCCCGGCGGAAAGCCGCAATATGCAGGGGGTTTAGCATTGTTTGATCGCCGGAAATTCATACTGTCTTCGGGCCTGCTTTTGCTCAGCGGCTGTATGGCAAAATCCAATGCCAGCCGTGATAGTGCAGGCAGGCAGGCTATATATGATGCGCCTCAAATGGCGGAGATTGAGAAACGCATTGGTGGGCGTCTCGGTGTGGCTTTGGTTGATGGTGATGGTGGACTGATCATGTCGCATAGGGGCGGTGAACGCTTTGCCATGTGTTCAACTTTCAAGGCCGCTCTGGCATCCGCCCTTTTCGCAGCGCATCAGGCTGGAACAGTTGATATGTTCGAAGAATTTGAACTGAAACCCGCCGATGGCGTACCCTATATGCCTTTTGTAGAGCAAAAACTCGCCGCCAAAGAGCCGGTATCCCTTCATCAACTTGCTGGGGCGACGGTGATGACCAGCGATAATGCCGCGGCCAATCTGATTCTCAACGCGATTGGAGGGCCGCAGGCTTTTACAGATTTCGCCCGCTCGCAAGGGGATGATGTCACTCGTCTGGACCGCATGGAACCGGATTTAAACGAAAACGCCCCCGGTGACCCGCGCGATACCACCACGCCAGAGGCTATGGCGATGTTGATGCGCAAGTTGACGATCGAGGATGCCGCGCTGGATATTGACAAATTGACGCTGCAAAAGTGGTTGAAAGATAGCAAAACCGGCGCGTCGCGGATACGGGCCGGTTTGCCTGAGGGCTGGCCTGCCGGTGATAAAACCGGCACCGCTTCGGGCGGAATCGCCGTCAACGATATTGCGATTATATGGCCTTCCACTGCTGAATATGCGGGCAAACCGGTCATTCTGACCGCTTATACCGATCGTCCACAGGTACCAATCAAGGAGGTGGACGCCGCCATGGCCTCTATCGCGCGCGTCGCCGCACAAATGATTGCGCTTCCAGATTAGGCGCTCGAGATAAAACCACACTTGAATTCTGTGCGACTCCCCGCCATATGCGCAGCGGGAGTCGGGTGGACGTAGTGTTCGCCAACCCGGTCAGATCCGGAAGGAAGCAGCCGTAACGATTTTTCTGCGGGTCGCCCGGCTCCTACTCACAAAATATACACAGGCTTTTGTGGCCAATCGCTGTTTAAGCTTCGACAAGCTGACGGCTAGCGCCTAAACTCACGCCATGTCCGATTCACCCGACATATTTGCCGCTGGCGGCGTGGAAGCGCCCATCGATCCGGCCCCTGCCGCTGCACAGCCCTACCGCGTGTTGGCGCGCAAATACCGGCCGTCCAGCTTTGCCGAGCTTATCGGACAGGATGCCATGGTCCAGACGCTGGGCAATGCCATCAAGCGCGACCGTCTGGCCCATGCGTTTCTGATGACGGGCGTGCGCGGGGTGGGCAAAACATCGACCGCCCGGCTGATTGCAAAGGCGCTGAACTGCGTTGGCGAAGACGGGCAGGGCGGTCCAACGATTGATCCTTGCGGGAAATGCGAGCCATGCCGCTCGATTGCCGAGGGCAGCTTTATCGATGTTATCGAGATGGACGCCGCAAGCCATACCGGGGTCGATGATGTCCGCGAGATTATTGAGGCTGTGCGCTATTCCTCGGTTTCTGCACGTTACAAGATATATATTATCGACGAAGTCCACATGCTGTCGAAAAACGCCTTCAATGCGCTTTTGAAAACGCTGGAAGAGCCGCCGGCCCATGTGAAATTCATCTTTGCGACGACGGAAGTGAATAAAGTACCAATTACGGTGCTTTCTCGGTGCCAGCGCTTTGATCTGAAGCGGATCAAGGCGGATCAATTGTCCGCCCATTTCGCACATATCGTCGAAAAAGAAAACGTACAGGCAGAGCAGGAAGCGCTCGACCTGATTGCCCAAGCGGCCGAGGGGTCGGTTCGCGATGGCCTTTCCATCCTCGATCAGGCGATTGCCCATGCCGATATGGAAGAAGGCGGTGACGTCAAGGCGTCGCAGATCCGGGAAATGCTGGGACTGTCTGATCGCAGCGCCGTGCGCCGGTTGTTCGGACTGCTTTTGGAGGCGGATTCTCAGGCTCTACTTGATGCGATTGATGAACAATATAGCGTGGGCGTAGAGCCTCTGTCACTTATGAATGGGCTGTTGTCGCTTTGCCATCAGGTGACTTTGTACAAGGTCGGGCGGGCCAATGACCCTACCTTGTCCGATGAAGCCAAGGCGCAACTTGGCGCTTGGTCGGAACAATTATCTTTTGCAGTTCTCCACAGGTTATGGCAGCTTCTTCTGAGGGGTTATGAAGAAGTGCAGCAAGCACATATGCCGCGTGAAGCTTGTGATATGGCGCTTTTGCGAGTGCTTTGCGCAGCCGATATGCCGGATCCGGGTGAACTGGCGAAAATGTTGTCGCAAGGTGCTGCCCCTGCGAGCCCAACTGCCGGTGAAGTTGCTCCAGAACGGAGCGCGACACCTGTTCACGAGGCGTCTCCCGCACCGGTGGCTGATATTCCTGCCCAGATCACGGAACCGGAATATGTCGAGCCTCAATCGCCGGAAAATCCCCAAACCGAACAGCAGGTCCCTGAAAATAACCTGCCACAGGATTTTCAGGGTGTGATCAATATTATCGGCGGCGTGTCACCGATATTGGAAAGCATATTAATAGCTGATATGCGTATCATCAGCTTTTCAGCGCCGGTCATTGAATATCAATCTGCGCGACCGATTGCGGCATCTGACGTGAAAAAAATCACGGACGCACTGAAAGATGCAACAGGCAGCTTGTGGACCATAAAAGAGGGGCAGGGCGAAGCAAAGCCCAGCATTTCCGAACAAGCGCAGCTTGATCAGGATGCCGCTACACAGGCTATATTGGACACACCGCTCGTGAAGGCTGCTTTTGAGGCTTTTCCCGATGCGGAATTACTGGAAAATGAAACAGAGCAGGCCCCGGCTGAGTCCCGGCCTGAATCAAGGAGTTCACAAGCATGAAATCTATGGAGGAAATGATCAAAGCGGCACAGGAGGCCGCGCAAACGGTGCAAACGCAGATGGAGGAAGCCCAGGCCAAGCTCGACAGTATCGAGGTAGAGGGTAAATCCGGTGGCGGGTTGGTGTCTGTCAAAGCAACTGCCAAGGGTCGTATATTGGGCGTCAGCATCGATGAAAGTCTTATGAAGGCAGAAGAAAAAGGTATTTTGGAAGATCTGGTTGCGGCAGCGTTTAACGATGCACGTGACAAAGCAGATGCTGTCAGTAACGAGGAAATGGGTAAAATGACGGGCGGTATGGGCCTGCCGGCAGGCTTTAAGCTTCCCTTTTAGCGGTATTGCCGCTTTCCTGCTCTGATGGTTTTATAGTGGTTGAAGTCATCTGAGTGCGCCCCATATAGGCTGACAGGCGCGCAGTCAGTACCGAATCTCGCGCCATAGTTTGGAGTATAAATGTCCCAGTCCGAGTCCACACCTGCCGATAATCCCGAAGCCAAGGCGCTGCCTTTATTGCCGCTGCGCGATATTGTGGTGTTCCCCAATATGATCGTCCCGCTTTTTGTGGGCCGTGACAAATCGGTCGTGGCTCTGGAAAAGGCCATGGATAGCGACAAGGAAATTTTCCTGGTGGCACAGCTGGATCCGGCGGAAGATGATCCTGCACGCGATCAGCTTTATGATCTTGGCGTTGTGGCGACGGTGCTTCAGCTTTTGAAATTGCCGGATGGGACGGTTCGGGTTCTGGTTGAGGGCAAACAGCGCGCAAAGCATGTTTCGCTGGACGAAAAAGATGACGGCTTCGTGCTGGCGCAAGTGGATTTGATTGACGAGCAGTCCGTGGAAGGCCCGGAATCAGCGGCGTTGATGCGCTCTGTCATCGAACAATTTGAGAATTATTCGAAGCTTAACAAAAAAATGCCGGCCGAAACCGTAGTCCAGCTTGGCGAGATTGACGAAGCATCGCGTCTGGCCGACGCGGTCGCCGCCAATATAAACGTCAAAGTGGCCGACAAACAGAGCCTGCTCATCGAGAGTGATCCGATCAAGCGTCTGGAAATGGCTTTTGCTTTCATGGAGGGCGAACTCGGCGTTCTTCAGGTCGAAAAGAAAATTCGCGGCCGCGTGAAACGCCAGATGGAGAAAACCCAGCGCGAATATTATCTCAATGAACAGATGAAGGCTATCCAGCGCGAACTGGGTGATGGCGAAGACGGCGAAGGCGATGAAATGTCGGCGCTGGGCAAGAAAATCGAGGAGATGAAACTCTCCAAGGAAGCCAAGACCAAGGCCAACGCTGAATATAAAAAGCTCAAAGGCATGCAGCCCATGTCTGCGGAAGCGACGGTTGTCCGCAATTATCTGGATGTTTTGCTGGGTCTGCCATGGGGCAAGAAATCCCGGCTGAAGAAAGATATCAAACAGGCCGAAAAGATTCTCGATGACGATCATTTCGCTCTGGAAAAAGTGAAAGAGCGGATCGTGGAATATCTCGCCGTTCAGGCGCGAACCAATAAGCTCAAAGGGCCTATTCTTTGTCTCGTTGGCCCTCCAGGCGTTGGTAAAACGTCTCTGGGCCGGTCGATTGCACGCGCAACAGGCCGTGAATTTGTCCGTCAATCGCTTGGCGGGGTTCGCGATGAAGCAGAAATTCGCGGGCATCGGCGGACCTATATTGGCTCGTTACCCGGCAAGATCGTATCAAATCTAAAAAAAGCAGGTACGTCCAACCCGTTGTTCCTGCTTGATGAGATTGACAAGCTCGGTCAGGATTTCCGCGGTGATCCGGCCTCGGCACTGCTTGAAGTGCTCGACCCGGAACAGAATGACAAGTTTCAGGACCATTATCTCGAAATAGATATTGATCTGTCGGACATCATGTTCGTCACAACTGCCAATTCTCTGAATTTGCCGCAGCCGCTGCTCGACCGGATGGAGATCATCCGGCTCGAAGGCTATACCGAGGACGAAAAGGTTGAAATTGCAAAACGCCACCTGATCGAAAAGCAAGTCGATGCACATGGCCTGAAAAAAGGCGAATTTTCGCTGCAGGATGACGCGTTGCGTGACCTTATCCGCTATTATACCCGCGAAGCCGGCGTACGGACCCTGGAACGCGAGATTGCAAAACTGGCACGTAAGGCTCTTCGCCGGATACTCGAAGGTGAATATAAGAGCGTAGAGATTACGCCGGAAACACTTTCGGAATATGCCGGTGTTCGCAAATATCGCCATGGCGTCGGTGAGGAAGAAAATCAGGTCGGGGCCGTAACCGGACTGGCCTGGACGGAAGTTGGCGGTGAATTGCTGACTATCGAATCCGTTACAGTGTCTGGCAAAGGCCAGATCAAGACGACCGGTAAGCTGGGCGAGGTAATGACCGAATCCGTGCAGGCCGCCTTGTCCTTTGTAAAGGCGCGGGCGCCATCTTATGGTATCAAACCCAGTATTTTCAGCCGCAAGGATATTCATATCCACTTGCCCGAAGGTGCGGTGCCCAAAGACGGTCCGTCAGCCGGTGTTGGTATCGTGACCGCGATTGTCTCCACGCTGACCGGTATTCCGGTGCGCCGGGATGTCGCAATGACGGGCGAAGTCACCCTGCGCGGTCGCGTATTGCCAATCGGTGGTTTGAAAGAAAAGCTGCTTGCAGCATTGCGAGGCGGCATAACGACGGTTTTGATACCAGCGGAAAATGAGAAAGACCTGGTCGAGATTCCGGACAATATCACGTCTTCGCTTAAGATTATTCCGGTCAAACATGCCGATGAAGTTCTCGCTCAAGCTCTTGCCGAAAAAGTAGAACCGATTGAGTGGAGCGATGCGGATGAACTGGCGAGCCATGCAACGGCCCCGGTCACCGATGATGCAGGGTCCACGGCACGGCACTAATAGCGGCTTTGCACGAGTCGTTATGGGTGATTGCCGTCAGCTTTGGCGGCGGCTTCCCTGTGGTTCGCGCCAGTAATTGGCCGAAAATGTCCGAAATTGGACCAAATTTAACGATTTGACATAAATATTACATCTTTGACCCAAAAATCGGCGGTTTTCCTTTGACTCAAGGGGGCTTCTTGTTGTTACTGACCCCAGACAAAGTCGCGATTCAATCAAGAATTGCTTTTAGAGAAGGGGGGATACCCATTATGAATAAACAGGATCTTATCAGTAGCGTAGCAGATCACAGTGGTCTCAGCAAAAGCGATGCCGGCAAAGCCGTTGACGCAGTTTTCGATTCTATCACAGGTTCACTGAAGAGCGGCAATGAAGTCCGTCTCGTCGGTTTTGGAACATTTTCTACATCAAAGCGTAAAGCTTCTACAGGCCGTAACCCACGCACGGGTGAGCCAATGCAGATTCCTGCATCTACACAAGCAAAATTCAAAGCCGGCAAGGGCTTGAAGGACGCCGTTAACAAATAAATAAATTGGGGAAGTGCCTGGGCGCTTCCCCTTTTTTCGCGCTTTGTTTGAAAAATTCAGGCGGGTTCCAATGGGATCCGCCTTTTTTCATTTTTGGGATTGCTCGAAAGTGTTGTAGTTGGATCGTCGTGTAGCGTTGTTTTCGTTTTCACGACCTGAACAGGCTGTTGAGAGCTATGCCGGTTTAAGAGGGCGTTACTCTTGCGTCAGGTCACCCTTCGCTTGCGTTCGGGATTTTCGCGGAAAACAATCCGCCGGATTGTTTTTGATTCCGCGAAAATGGTAGACGCTACAGGGTTCGAACCTGTGACCCGCTGATTAAGAGTCAGCTGCTCTACCAACTGAGCTAAGCGTCCTTATTTTCGATATGCTTGTCATATAGGTCTCATCTTGCGAAGAACAACCGTCTTATGGGCTATCTTGACTTTATCCGAATGTCCCGCTGCGGCGGCCTGGATGGCGGTCTATTGCCATTAATATCCCGATACAGATCATGATCGTCATCATGGATGATCCGCCGTGGCTGAGGAAAGGCAGGGGTATACCGACCACCGGTGCCAGCCCCATGACCATCATCAAGTTGATTGCGACGTAGAAGAATATCGTCGTCGACAGACCGGCGGCCAAAAGTTGTGAAAAACGGGTCTTGGCCTTCATTGCAACACCCAGTCCCCATCGGAATAGCAGGAAAAAACCGGTCAGGACCGCAACGCCGCCCATCAGGCCCCATTCTTCCGCCATCGTTGCAAAGACAAAGTCGGTATGGCCTTCGGGGAGATAATCGAGGTGGCTTTGCGTGCCATTGAGGAAGCCTTTGCCGAATATTCCGCCGGACCCGATGGCGATTTTGGATTGGCTGATGTGGTAGCCTGCTCCCAAAGGATCATTTTCGGGGTTGAGGAAGGTCGTCACCCGGCGTTGTTGATATTCTTCAAGTGCGAAGAAAAAGGCGAGGGGGGCGATGACGGCAACCGCTGCCGCTCCGCCAATAAACAGACGCATTGGCAAACCGGCCAGGAAAGCGACGGTCATGGCACCGGCCACAACAGTGATTGTTGTACCAAGATCGGGTTGCAAAAGGATCAGTGCGCAAGGAAATGCAAGCAGTACCAATAACGGCCAAATTGCAGCCCATGTTCTGATCTGGCCTGCCGGCAACAGATCATAAAAACGAGCGACCGCGAGAATGATTGCCGGTTTCATCAACTCGGACGGTTGGATACGAATGAAACCCAGATTGAGCCACCTCTGGCTTCCGCCGCCGACAGCACCGATAAGCTCAACGCCCAGCAGCATGATGACGACAATGATGTAAACGGGAAAAGCAATCGCTTTCCAGAAATTTTCCTTCAGCCGGGAAAAGACAATCGCCATGCTGAGAAAAACCAGGAACCGGATCATGTGGAGCCCAGCCCAGGGTGTCAGGCTTCCTCCGGCTGCTGAATAAAGCACGACAAAGCCGAAGCTCGCCATGACAAGCAATAGCAATATTGTTTTCCAGGGAAGTTGCGCAATGGGCGCGGGAATAAAATCGTTCAATGCCTATTGCCCCACTTCGGCAGCAGAACCCTCGCCATTTGTGTCGGCTTGAGGTGGAGGGACGCGCCCTTCGGCTATTGCTTTTTCCAGCTCCTTCTGCGCGCGATAAGCAGCGAGCTGACGATCCATGCGTTCGGATATGGTTCCGCCCCAGCTTTCCTCCATTGCCAGCAGTTTCTCCATTGCCTGCTCGCGATCATAGAGAAAAGTCAGGACATCCCGCGCAACCGGATAAGCAGATGACGATCCGCCTCCATGCTGAATCACGACAGAAGCGGCATAGCGCGGATTATCAACAGGTGCGAAACAGACGAACAGGCCGTGATCGCGGAATTTCCAGGGTACATCGCGCCCTCCACGGCCGTATTTGAGGCTGACGACCTGGGCTGTACCGGTTTTACCGCCCAACTTGATATCTTCGATCGGCAGTCGTGCGCGTCTTGCCGTGCCCACGCCGTTCACCACTTCGCTCATCGCCTCGCGCACGTAGGACAGATGTTCAGGTGAAATATCCAGCGGCGGAGCGGAGGCCGGTTTTTCATCAGACAGCAGTTTGGCTTCCAGTTTCCTTCCTGACGCCATGCGAGCGGTCATCACACAAAGTTGCAGCGGATTGGACAGAAAAAAGCCCTGTCCGATGGCACTGTTCACCGTATCAAAATTGGCCCATTCGCGTTCGTGGCGCTTCTTGATCCATTGTGTGTCTGGAACCGTGCCATAGCTTTGCGAGGCGACCGGCAGATCATATTTGGCACCCAATCCCAGTTCCCGTGCCATCAGCGCGATCGCGTCATATCCAATGCGCAAGGCCATTTTGTAGAAATAGGTATCACAGCTTTGGGCGTTGGCCCGCTTCATGTTAACGCTGCCGTGGGTGCTATGGCAATTGAAGAAGCGATTACCTACCCGCAATCCACCGGGGCAGCTTACGGTTTCTTCCGGATCAATACCGGCCCGCAGTAAAGCAAGCGACACCATCGGCTTGATCGTCGAACCAGGCGGAAACAGACCCTTCAATGATTTGTCACGCAGGGGAACATGATCATCGTCGCGTAACATGCCATATTCGGTTTGCCCGATCCCGTCCGAGAAGCTGTTCGGATCGAAGGACGGCATGGACGTCATCGTCAATATGTCACCGGTCTCGCAATCCATAACCACCACGGAACCGGATTCAGGGCCAAGTCGACGTGCTGCATATTCCTGCAAATCAATGTCGAGTGTCAGTTGTAGGGCTTTGCCGGGCGTATCCGGCCTGCTGTCGAGTTCCCGAACGATTTTGCCGCGCGCTGTCACCTCAACGCGTTTCGCCCCAGGTTTGCCTTGCAGGCGATCCTCAAAGGTTTTCTCGAGGCCGTCCTTGCCGATCTTGTAGCCCGGTGTGACCAATATCGGATCGGGATTTTCCTTATAGTCCTCGGCTGACGCGATCCCGACATAGCCGACGAGATGGCCGACAGCTGCTCCCGTTGGGTAAAAGCGGGAAAAACCCTGTCGCGGGGATACGCCGGGCAAATCGGGCAGGCGGACGCTGACAGCTGCAAACTTCTCCCAATCCAGGCCGGTGGCGACCTGAACAGGCTGGAAACTGCTGGCCTGTGTCAATTCCTTATTGATCCGGTCAACTTCCTCCTGATCCAGCGTTAACAGCTGGGCCAGCGTCGCGACTGTTTTATCTTTGTCTCGCATCCGGTCAGGAATGAGATCAACGCGGAAATCCGTCTTGTTGTTGGCAATCGGTTTACCGTTGCGATCAATCAGCCATCCGCGCCGCGGCGGCACCAGTGTCAGATTGACCCGATTGCTTTCGGACAAGAGTTGATAGCGTTCATTTTCCGCCACCGAAATATAGGCCATCCGTCCGGCGAGCAGGACGCCGATGCCGGCTTGCAATCCACCGATCACGGTTGCGCGGCGGGAAAAAGTCAGCGCCTGAACTGCGCCGCTAATGGTTTTGCCCCCGCCGATACTCATATCGATACCCGCCAATTGTCAATCGCTCCGATCAAGCGGGTTACAAAGGGGTAGAGCAGGATCGACAACAGAATCTGTGGCACCAATATCTCAAGGCGCAGCAAGTTGCTCTGAAAGTCTATGATCAGCATGCCGCATATTAGCACAAAAATGATCGAAAGGGAGGCTATAAGCCAATCCTGCCAATAATCCCTGCCAACGCCGCGCCGGTCGAGCGTTTCCAGGGCCAGAAAAACCAGTGACCATAAAAAGGCCGCGCTGCCAAAGGGTTGCCCGCTGAACATGTCATCAATCATGCCGAGAGGGAAGCCAGCCCATACTGGCCAGTAGCCTGGACGGATCAGACGCCAAGAGAGCAGCACCAGAAGACCCATTGGCGGAAGGATCGGATAGTCGGTGATCAGCGGCAGAGCCGTGATCATTGAGCCAAGTATGACGGTAATTGACGGGATGAACTTTATGCGAAACTGCGATGGTTGCCGATTGATGCGGGAGCGATAGGGTCTTGCCACTATTCGCCGCCTTCCGCTTCAGCGTCATCCTGGTCGATTTCTTCCTGTTCGATTGCGGCAACCGTTTCTGCCTGAAACATCGGTTGTACGATAACGTGGCTGACCTTTGCGGCGTTTGCCAATATCCGCGCAATCGCGCCGGTATCGGTTTTGCGGATTACCACAGCGACAGGAATGCCCGGCGCATAGAGGCCGCCGCTGCCCGATGTAATCAGCAAATCACCGCCCTTGAACGGATTGGTACCCAGGTTAATAGGCCGCACGTCAACTGTACCATCTGCGCGGCCCGTCGCAAAGGCGGGCAGTTCGTCACTGGCGCGTTTTACAGGGGTCACGTTCTGGCTGTCGGAGACCAGCAGTATCCGAGCGGTTGTCGGGCCAGCTTCCAAAACCCGTCCGACGAGGCCCTCGGGTGCGCGGACCGGTTGTCCGATCAAAATACCATCGGTGGTGCCCAATCCAAGTGTCGCCATGCGCCGGGAGCTGGATGATGTCGAACTGATCAGACGCGCCATACCGATGGCATCGGGCACTTCCTTGTCGAGATCGAGCAACCGCTTCAGCCGTTCATTCTCTTGTTTCAGCGCGCGCGCTTCCAAAATCTCGATACGGTTGCTTCTCAGCTCACGTTCCATGGCGGCATTTTTGGAAGCCGCGTTGAAATAGGCAGAAATATTGTCGCCGGCATTGCCAGTCGCCCCGCCAACTTCAGCCAGGGTCTTGCTGACCGGTGCGGTTGCTTCCGCGCCAATGGTGCGAAGTACAGCAAATCCTTGAGGATCGAAAATGGAGATAAGCAGCAGGAGGAGACCGACGACAGCTCCCAATATGCCCAGTAAGTAGCTGGCGAATATGCTATATTGCGCCCGCTTGGAAAATCCTGGGCGCCGGTTTCGTGGCGGCGCCATGCTTGCTTATCCTCCCGCTTTCTTCATTCTGGTCAAATCATCCATCAAGCCGTAGTGAGCACGCCGCGGAACATTTCGTCTTCCATGGCACGGCCTGTTCCTATCGCAACACAGGCCAGCGGATCTTCGGCCACGGTCACGGGCAGTCCAGTCTCATCGCTCAATGCTTCATCTAGACCCGAGATCAACGCACCACCACCGGTTAGGACGATACCCTGATCGACAATGTCTGCTGCCAGTTCCGGCGCCGTATTTTCAAGAGCGATACGCACGCCTTCGATGATGGTGCCAATAGGCTCACTCAGCGCTTCTGCAATCTGGCCTTGGTTGATAGAAATCTCTTTTGGGACACCGTTGACCAGGTCACGGCCCTTGATGTGGATCGTGTGGCCCACACCGTCAGCTGGCGCTTGTGCGACGCCGAAATCTTTCTTGATCCGTTCAGCGGTCGTTTCGCCGATCAGCAGATTGTGGTGACGGCGGACATAGGAGACAATCGCCTCGTCCATTTTGTCGCCGCCGGTGCGAACTGAGGTCGTATATGCCAGCCCGCGCAGCGAGAGGACAGCAACCTCTGTCGTGCCGCCGCCTACGTCAACCACCATGGAACCAATAGGTTCGGTGACGGGCATATCGGCGCCAATGGCAGCTGCCATCGGTTCTTCGATCAAGAACACCTGGCTGGCTCCGGCATTGGAAGCGGCATCGCGAATGGCGCGGCGCTCAACCGAGGTGGAACCCGATGGTACACAGATCACGATTTCCGGATAGCTGAACAGTTTGCTCTTGCCGTTCACTTTCTGGATGAAGTGCTTGATCATCTGCTCGGCGACATCAATGTCGGCGATGACGCCATCGCGCAGCGGACGAATCGCTTCGATACTGTCGGGCGTCTTGCCCATCATCATCTTGGCATCATTGCCTACCGCTTTGACTTTTTTGATACCATTGGTCGTTTCGATGGCAACAACCGATGGTTCGTTGAGAACGATTCCCTGACCGCGTACGTAAACAACCGTGTTGGCCGTTCCCAGATCGATTGCCATGTCCTGAGACCTGAACTTGAACAGATTACCAAATACCATGTTTTTACCTGTGTTTTCTTATATTTACAGCGAATGCTGTTCCCTAAAACCATAGCGACATTTTGGCTGAACGGGGGATGAAGTTCACCATTTAAATCGTCCAGCAAATCCCCCCGAGAAACTAAGTCACAATCAAGGGTCGCATGGCATGATCGCTTGGGCTAGGAATGGCGATATGTCAATAAGAAGACTCCCAAATAGCCTGATCAACCGGATCGCAGCCGGTGAAGTTGTCGAGCGTCCGGCCAGTGCGCTGAAAGAGCTGGTTGAAAATGCCATTGATGCCGGGTCCAGCCAGATCAATATTCGTCTCGAACAAGGTGGCCTCGATCTGATCGAGGTTGCCGACAATGGTTGCGGCATGACTCGCGACGACATTGCCTTGGCGTTGGAACGGCACGCAACGTCCAAGCTGCCGGATGAAGCGATCGAAATGGTTGCAACACTGGGCTTTCGCGGTGAAGCGCTGCCCTCCATTGCGAGTGTTGCACGACTGACCATCGAAAGCCGGGTAGCAGGAGAGGATGGCTGGAGCAGAATCGTGAACCACGGCGAGGTGGAAAGTGATGGGCCAGCTGCGATCCCGCCCGGTACCAAGGTACGGGTCGAGCAGCTATTTGCAAAGGTCCCCGCCAGGCGGAAATTCCTGCGCACGCCGCGCAGCGAATATGCCGCTTGCGTGGATGTGGTGCGCCGGCTCGCCATGGCGCGCCCGGATATCGGGTTCACGCTGACCCATGAAAATCGCAAGGCTATCGCCGTGCAGGGCGGAGAAAGCGGGCCTGACCGGGTGGCGGCGCTGACCAACAAGGAATTGCGCACCAACAGCGTCGCTGTCGATCTTGTGCGCGAAGAGGTTCGCTTGTCCGGTGTAGCAGGCCTGCCAACCTATAATCGCGGTGTGGCCGATCATCAGTTTTTGTTCGTCAACGGCAGACCCGTCAAAGACCGGCTATTGGTTGGTGCGGTGCGTGGGGCTTATGCGGAAATGCTGGCGCGGGATCGTCATCCTGTTGTGGCGCTGTTTATTGATATGCCGCCGGAACTGGTCGACGTGAACGTGCATCCGGCCAAAACTGAGGTTCGCTTCCGCGAACCGGCGATGATCCGCGGCATGATTGTCAGCGGTTTGCGACGCGCCTTGGACGAAGGCGGGTTTCGCGCGGTCCAGCGTCCGGCGGAGTCCGCTCTGGCCAACTGGCAGACCGAACCACAAGCGCCGGATCCGCAAACAAGCATTTTTACTGCGCAAGGACCCGTCGGGGGTAGGGCGACCATCCAGTCGCAGCCTTATCCATCGGTCGCCGCCGGCGCCGTGCAAGACAACGTCAGTGCATTCAGCGGATTGAACAGCGACGAACTGGCGCCCCTTATGGGCCGCGCTGAAGAAGCGGCTGAGCCCGTTCCCGAAGCGGTTAGTCATCCGCTCGGCATCGCCCGCGGGCAGGTGGCAAAAACCTATATCGTTGCCGAAGCAGAGGACGGACTGGTCATTGTCGATCAACATGCCGCCCATGAACGCTTGGTACTCGAACGCATGCGCAAGGCGGTAGAGGGCGGCACCGTTGCTTCCCAGGCTTTGCTGATGGCCGAAGTCGTGGAACTGGATGAAAATGCCTGCGACCAACTGGAAGCGCGTATGGCGGAACTGTCTGAATTCGGTCTGGACTTGGAGCGGTTCGGTCCCTCTGCGATGCTGGTGCGCGCAACACCCGCGATGCTGGGTTCCGGCGATGTCAAAGGCCTGATCACCGATCTGGCCGACGAACTCGGCGCTTATGACGAAGCATTGTCGTTAAAGGAACGGATAGATCATGTCGCTTCAACCATGGCCTGTCATGGCTCGGTGCGGGCAGGGCGCGTGCTCAATGTCGCAGAGATGAACGCGCTTTTACGCGAAATGGAAGTGACCCCGCATTCAGGGCAATGCAATCATGGTCGGCCGACATGGGTAAAATTGGCACACGGGGACATTGAAAAGCTCTTTGGGAGAAAGTGATACGCGGGTCCGTTGTATCCCGACAGCGGACATTAGAATAATCAACTCAAAACTAACTAAATCTATCGATTCTGTTTTATTCGTTTGGCTGATATTGTGCAGCGTTATTTTCATTGAGCTGGCGTTTGTCTGGTTGTAGATTTGTTTTTTACGACAACAGATAGCTGACAGAGGTCACGTTCATAAAAGGAACCCATTATGGAATTCACACAAAGCCGCACAGTCAAAATTGTTGCCATATTGCTGCTTTTGGTGGCCATATCGCAACCGATCTACACAGCCTTGTACATAGGTGCACCTGACATCAACCGCCAGTTCCTGTGGGGGTTGGAAGGATTATTGTTCGTGCTGCTGGCTGCTTTTGCAGGTTCCGCTCTGGTCATGGCCAAACGCTACACTTTGGGCTTTTCCGCGATTGCGTTCAGCGCGGTGCTCAATGTGGTGCAGGTTGGTGTGGGCCTGACGCAATTTGGCCCATTTCGTGCAGCCGCGGAATCGAATGCTGACCTCAGCGATGTTGCATCTTCGGTCGTTGCGTTCTCTTTCTTCGGCTATAATGCGGCAAAGATTTTGCTGGGTATGGCTGCGATGGTTTTCGGCATGGCCAAGATGAGCGAAGGCAACAAAATTCTGGGCGGCGCAACGGTGCTGGTTGGCGCGGTGGCGTTTGTTGCCAACACCTTGGTCATGATGTTTGGCCTGCAAGGCTTTTTACCTTCGCCTGTAGCTGGAGGCTCTGGAGTTTTAGCCACTTTGCTTCTGGCGTTATGCCTGTTCAGCATCAGCAGCGAAAACTGAACACATCACTCCGATTAATCATGATAGGTTTCTCGGCGAGTGTTCTTCACAATACGGACATCAACCGCGCGGCTGTTTTATACCGAAAACTGACGCTCGCTTTGGACGTTTATAACGGCAACAAATGGGTAGAGCGCGACGCTCTGGCAGCTTGAAAGAAGCACTTAGCGCTCTTTGAGTTCACCCTGGCCTTCAAGAGCATAGGTTACGATATAAGCATCGTGATCGGAGAGTTTTCCCCCGCTATCTTCGCCATCAAACCATGCTTCAAGCATGACTGGTCGAATCTTGATATCTACGCCATCGTCAAAAATCTGAAGGTCCTGAGTGTCCATCCAGGGTTCATCTCCGTCCCAGGACATCGCAATCTCACAAGACGTTTCTGGTTCCGATTTATTGTTTTCCAAGCAATGCCGTCTGGCAAGCATGAATCCGTTTTGCCGCTCAAATTCCTCGAAGCGCTCCGGAGACCCCCGCATGTTGAAATCACCTGCAATCACAAGCGGGCTAGCATCGAGACTGTATTGATCGATGAACGATGCGAGCTGAGCGGACTGCACTCGATGAGAGGCGGCTTGCTTTGTCTGGCTAACCCCTGACGATCTTTGCGAGTTCATATGAGTTGTCACGATTTCCAAAGGTGTTGAATAACCCGGTAGGTGTACACGGATCAACAGCATGCCCTTGTTGCTCAGGCAGTCCCAACCCGCGCAGCTTCTTGGCCCGAAAGGTTCTTCCGCTACTTCCGAAACAGGAAATCTGCTTGCAACGGCAAGCCCACTGCCGAAGACTTTGAGCCCCCATTCACCTCGGAGAATGTTTCTCCGACTGAGATCAGGGTCCTCCGTCTTCGCAAATGACGACTTGGACCTTCGTTTTGGACCAAGAGCAAAAACCGGGTGCGGCGAGGCAGCAGCAGTTCGCAATGCAGTGCTGCTGAATGCCTCCTGAAAAACAATGACGTCGGGTAAGAGACCGCTACTCTCCATTCTGATCAGCTCCTCGTTGATCTTCTGAAGAAATGGCGCTCGCCCGCTCCGAGCAGGCCAGGTCAAACCCTCGATATTGTAGGTCATGATCGAAAGGCGCTGAGGCCGATCGCTGCCTTCATACGGCAATGCGAAGTCGAGCCTCTCGTCAGGATAGGTTGCGCAGCCTGCCAGAGCCGTCAGGGCGAAAATACCCGCTAAGGTCGTGTAATATGTCCCCATAACAAGAAGGAAGCATAGCCTTAAATCAAAGGCGGCGGCAATTGGGTCGTGAGCCGAATGTCGGCTATTGCTTTCGTTATGTCCGCTTTTGTGCCCATAGCAGACACCAGCGTTATTCTCCGCGGACTTGGATAAGGCCGGTACTTTCCATCGTCATGACTTGTTCGTCATGCTGATTGAACACCGTGATCTTGCCTTTCATGATACCCATTTCCGGACGGCTTTCGGACCGTCGTTTTTCAAGCGTAACATGTTCGCAGCGTAGCGTGTCGCCAGGATAGACGGGCTTTAACCATCGCAAATTTTCAACGCCCGGTGAGCCCAGTCCGGCTTGTTTATTGGCCGCCATCTGGTCAACCATCATCCGCATCATCATTGCGGCACTGTGCCATCCGCTGGCAGACAGGCGCCCAAAATGGGTTTTCGCAGCGGCCTCTTCATCTAGGTGAAAAGGCTGCGGATCATATTTCGATGCAAAGTCGATCACCTCTTCGCGGGTGACTTCATAGGATCCGTATTTCTGGACCACATTAATCTGGATATCTTCATAGTAGAGCATGGATGATCTTTCTGGTGAAACCCTGTCTCTATTACAAGGCTTCAGGGTTTTAGCGCCTGTTCAAATGGAGAAAGGTCGCCGTCACTTGCATTCGGTTTGACACCGATCAAATGGGTCAGCAACGAATAGATATCGACGTTGTCGAAGGTGGCGATTTTGCCATTGCCGACGATATCAGGGCCGCTGGCGAGGAAGAACGCGATCATGTCCGGATGCAAATGATCATAGCCATGACCGCCGCCCGTTCCGGTCATCCATTCCGGCTTGTCCTGATAAACCACCCAACCGGATTCCGGCAGGCAGATGATTGATGGCACTCGGGGGTTTTTGCCATATTGGAAACGAGCCGGAATATCCGCCCTTTTCCAGCATTCCATATTTTTATGCGGTTTCAGAAAAGCGGCATTGATGGCGGTTATATCATCCGCCAGAGGTTCAATCCCGGCGTAGTTGCCATCAACGACCAACCGGTATTGGTCGCGCGGCAGGATGTTGTCGAGATAGATCACGCGGTCTGGATGGGTTTCGGCCATGCCATGATCTGACGTAATAACGAAATTCACCGGTTGGTCCAGAGCAGCCAATTGCGCGATCAGGCTGCCAATATTTTTGTCGACCGCGCTTATTGCCGCATGCAGTTTTTCGCCAGGTGCAGGACCGTAAAAATGCCCGGCCGTATCGACGGTATCAAAATAGAGCGTCACAAGCTGCGGGCGCGTGGCCGCCGGCCGCCGCATCCAGTCGACCACGGCATTGATGCGGCGATCATTGGAAAGGGATTGTGAGAAGGGCCACCAGTCGCTGGGGCGTGTACCATCCAGTTCGATCTCTGATCCCGGCCAGAACATGGTGGCTGTACGCACACTCTGCTTTTCAGCGGTTATCCAGATGGGTTCTGCCTGATCCCACCAGAACGGATCCTTGTTGGCCATCGTGAATTTTTCACCGGGCCGGGCGATATCTTCCATGCTGTTGCCGACAATGCCGTGATTATCCGGTCTTTTGCCGGTGACCAGTGTCCAGTGGTTGGGGAAAGTCTTGGTTGGAAAACTGGAGCGCATGTCGGCAACGACTCCGGATGCTGCCAGGGCGCTGAGATTGGGTGTTATCCCGCGATCCAGATAATCTGGGCGAAAACCGTCGATGGATATCAATATCGTGACCTGTTCCCGGACCTGTTCAGCGGGCAGGGGATTATCGCCCGCCGCAGTTGGTGCTGATGTCTGTGCAGCGGCGCATCCGGTCAGCAAAGCACAAACGGCAAATGCCTGTATTATATGTCGAATCATAGAAACCCCTTTAGACTGGCTTCAGTCTAACCGGCTTTTATGACAAGTCAGACATTGAATTTGAAATTCATGATATCGCCGTCCTGAGCGACATAGTCCTTGCCTTCTTGGCGGAGCTTGCCGGCATCACGCGCCGCGCTTTCACCGCCCAGTGATACATAATCATCAAAGGCGATCGTCTCGGCACGAATGAAGCCGCGTTCGAAGTCGGTGTGGATTTCGCCAGCCGCTTCCGGAGCCTTGGCACCCTTGTGCACCGTCCATGCGCGGGCTTCTTTGGGGCCGGCGGTGAAGAAGGTCTGCAGGCTGAGCAGTTGATAGCCGGCACGAATGACCCGGGTGAGGCCGGATTCTTCCAGTCCCAGTTCCGCGAGATATTCGGCGCGCTCTTCGGCTTCCATGCCGACCAGTTCGGATTCTATTGCAGCCGATACGATAACCGCTTCGGCATTTTCGGCCTTGGCCTTTTCAAACACAGCGGCGCTCAGGTCATTGCCGTTCGCAGCATCGCCTTCGTCCACGTTGCAGACATAAAGCACTGGTTTGGCCGTCAGCAATTGTGACTGATCAAAAATCCGCCGCTCTTCATCATCATTGGGCTGTGTGAGCCGTGCAGGTTTGCCATCGCGTAGCAACTCGAGCGTCTGGCCCAGCACGCTGGCGGCGATCTTGGCTTCCTTGTCGCCGCTGGTCGCTTTCTTTTCAAAGGCCGGAACGCGTTTTTCGAGGCTTTCCAGATCGGCCAGCAGCAATTCCGTCTCTACCACTTCCGCATCGGAAATCGGATCGACCTTGTTGGAAACATGCTGGATATCATCATCTTCAAAGCAGCGCAAAACGTGGACGATTGCATCGACTTCGCGGATATTGCCAAGGAACTGATTCCCAAGCCCTTCGCCCTGTGACGCGCCTTTGACGAGGCCGGCAATGTCGACAAAAGCAAGCTGCGTTTCAATGATTTTCGCACTGCCTGCGATCTTGGCGATCTGCTGCAACCGCGGATCGGGTACGGCTACCTGACCGACATTGGGTTCGATCGTACAGAATGGATAATTGGCCGCCTGCGCCGCCTGCGTCTCGGTAAGCGCATTGAAAAGCGTTGATTTTCCGACGTTGGGAAGACCAACAATACCGCATTTAAAACCCATGTTTAATCCTTTTGCATCCTCAGCGCCAATTCGCTCATAAAACGCGCATTGTCACCATTCGCTAACCAGTCTGCTTCGGCCGCGATGCCGCCCAGCATTTCTGCCAGATCATCAATCTCGGCTTTGGCATAGTTGCCCAGCACATGTCCGTGAACCCGTGACTTGTGGCCGGGATGTCCGATACCGATACGGACACGGCGAAAATCCGGGCCGATATGCGCGTCCACGGATCGCAAACCATTGTGACCGGCATGACCGCCGCCGATCTTCACCTTCACCTTGAACGGTTCGAGGTCCAGTTCGTCATGAAATACCGTTACGTCTGACGGAGCCAGCTTGTAAAAGTCCATCGCAGCCCGTACCGATCGACCACTTTCATTCATGAATGTGGCGGGCTTTAGAAGGAGTAGCTTCTCGGAACCTAGTCGCCCTTCAACCGCCCAGCCTTGAAATTTCTTCTTGGGCTCAGGAAAACCATGCACTTCTTCCAGCGCATCCAGCACCATGAATCCGACATTATGGCGGTGGAGCGCATATTGCGCGCCCGGATTGCCAAGGCCGACCCATAGTTGCATTTTTTGGTTTCCTTAAAATCCAGATACAAAAAACCGCTCATACATTGGCAAGCCCGGTGACAGGCTCAGTATGAACGGTTTTTCGTTACATTGTTTTCGGTGAAAAGGTCTAGTCTTCGGAACCGCCTTCTGCGTCGCCGCCTTCAGCTGCTTCGCCTTCAGCACCTTCTTCACCTTCTTCACCTTCTTCGCTCTCTTCGGCTTCGTCTTCAGAAGATTTGAGTGCGGATGGAGCGGTTACACCAGCAATGGTGAAGTCACGATCGGTGATCGAGCTTTCCGAGCCATCGGGCAAGGTAACATTTGAAATGTGGACAGAGTCGCCAATTTCCAGACCGGTCACATCGATTTCGATCTGATCAGGAATCTTGTCAGCATCACACATCAGGTCCAGTTCAAAGCGAACAACGTTCAACACGCCGCCACGTTTCAGGCCTGGTGATTCTTCTTCGTTGACGAATACAACCGGAATATTGACCTGTACCTTGGCGCCTTTGGCCAGGCGGAAAAAGTCAACATGCAGAGCGCGGTCAGAGACCGGATCAAAAGCAACATCTTTTGGCAGGGTACGGGCTGTTTCTCCGTTCACGTCTACCATCACCAGCGAGTTCATGAAGTGGCCGGTACCGAGCAGCTTGTTCAGCGCACGCTCTTCCACATGAATTGGCATAGGTTCTTTTTTATCGCCATAAATAACGGCGGGGATGCGGCCTTCGCGACGTAATGCACGGGAGGCTCCCTTGCCAGCCCGTTCGCGAGGCTCGGCTGATAATGTCAGCTGATCACTCATAATGTTGCTCCAAAAATTAGATTTTTAAAATATTTCCGCCACGCCTCCAGGGTGCTCATGGTCGGAAAGAGGGCGCTATAGGCAGGGGATCACCGAAAAGCAAGGCAAATTGCGGCGTGAGGCCGGATGACTTTCTGCTACCGGAAAAAACCAATTTGGTTGCTGGTCGCGAGCAAGGTTCCATTTCCGGACCAAAGCTCAACGCGGGAATCACTCTTGCTGTTTCTGACCACGGCGCCGGTGACGCGCATGATTAGATAATCCGATCCGGCTGCAGCGATATCTTCTTCGCTGGCGTATATGTAGGTGGACATGGCAACGGTCGATCCTGGATGAAATTCCTCGCTAAGGAAAAAGGTCCGCGGCATGGGCACGTCGCAAATCGAGATAATGCTGATCCGGTCCAGCGGCCTGCTATCCTCTTCCTTGATCCAGACAATCGTCTCCGGCGTCTCGTTAACCTGAAAAGGAACACCTTTCGCGATACGCTGATCATAGGTTCGAATCCACTGAGGCGCCTGGCCTTCCATTGGTTTCAACTGGGGATTGTCTTCCGGGGAAGGGATTTCAGGTATATCGATTTGGTAGTTTAGCTCAACGGGGCGCCTGTTGCTGGTGACAATATCGCCGACGATGACGAGATTTCCGGCCTGAAAGAGCTCGACCCGCCAAAACTGCGTGGAAGCACCGGATTTTAGCAGCTTTGATTCAACGTTGACTTCTCCCGGTCCGACACCGGCTATATAACTGGCTTGCAGGGAAACAATGGGGCTGGTCCGATCAGGATGATCTTCAACAGCTCTTGCCATGATTGCCGCGACCCAGCCGCCAAATGCCGCGCCCGTAGGATTGCGATAAACATCACTGGCTTCGATAATATATTGTCCGTCGCCGCACGGTATGAGTGCGGTCTCGCGGTCAAACAGAAATGTCATGAAGTTGCCCTGAAATCTATATTATTGAATTTTCTCGATCTTATATCCGCGCTTTTCAAGCATGGCCTGAACGGCATCTGGCCCAACAAGATGAGCCGCGCCCACTGCTACAAATGATATGCCGGGACTTTGCAACCTTTTGTCCAATTGGTCGGTCCAATCCTGATTACGGGCGACTAACAGTTTTTCTCGCGTTTTGGGATCTTCCAATATCCCACCGTTGGACAGTTCGACAATCTTGTCCGTGTCTCCTGAAATCCAGGCGTTGAACAGCCTTTCAAATGCTCCCTTTGTATCGGCGGCTTCCTCGACAACGCTGGTGAGCATGTCGCGCTGCTGCGATTCGGGCAGGGTGTCGAAATAGCCGAGCTGCTGTTCTATGGTTTCCAGGCCTTCAACGGGTTTATCAAAATCGTCAAATTGCGCAGTCAGCTTTTTCTCCACACCTTCGCCGGAATCAAGGCCGAGTGCATTGGTTTGAGCAGACGCCAAAGACAGCGCTGCTGCCCAGCTTTCCATGCGGTTCAAGGCAAATTCAGGAATATTGCTCTTGTCAATTACCGCATCTAGGTCATCGCGAAGCGACGGTTTTACCCGAGTTTCAATTTCTGGCTGATCGGGAGAGATGGCGAGCTTGGAAAATATTCGGGCTGCATTTTGTGTGTCCTCAAGACCAAGCACCTCAATAATCAGCCGGTCTGAGTCTTTCAGGGCGGTTTCCAACAACGGTGTTCGCCAGTTCACGTTTTTTGGCAAAATATGGATCGTACCGAACATGTAGGCCGAGCCTTGTTGCCCTGGCTTGGTACCGGTCACTTTCCAAAGAGCAGGTTTGCCTTCCTTCACGGTGTTCAGTTGCACTGGCTCTGCGGCGTTGGAACAGGCCGCAAGACAAAATGTGGCGATTAAAGTCAGTAGAGTTCGAAGATGAATCATGATTGCTATTTGGGCATGATAAACGCGAAAAGAAAGGTGCAGTGTTTGAAATTACCTAATATTTCACCCGTTTTGTCTTCAAACCACGCTTTTTTAGCTGGGCCTGCAAACTGGTTTCGCCTGCAAGATGACCGGCGCCCACCGCCATGAAGACCGTTCCTGGTTGGTCCATACGTTCGTCTACCCAGACCGCCCAGTTGGCATTCCGGTTTGAAAGCAGTGTCTCGTAAAGAATCTTTTCCTCCAGACCAGCGTTCATCAATTCCGCGAGCGCGGTGATGTTGGCATTGGCCCAATGCGCGACCATATTTTCCATGCCATCGGCCATATCGTCGATAGTATCGACATTGAAGTTCAGGAAACGGATCTGAACATCTTCGGGCAGATTATCGAAAAAACCCAATTGTTGTTCCGGTGTTTCCAGGCCGATAATCTTCATATTGCGTGCCTTGGCGCGGGACGTCAGCGCATCTTCGACGCCGCTATTGGTATCATATCCGCTTTTCATTAACGGAACGAGGGACAGGCTGACGCTGGCAAACCAAGGTTTCAGAGGATCAAAGGCCGCGACTGGCAGGTTCAGCGAGGTAAGGGCCGCTTCATAGTCGGCGCGGTCTTCTTCGCTGAGCTTGTCACGCAAGGGAACGCCCGTTCTGTCGATTGCCATGTCATTGACGATCTTCATCATCGCTGCCGGATCGGGTTCGATCATTTCAATCACCAGCTCATCGGATGCGTCGAATGCCTCTTTCACCGCCTCATCAAACCACGTCAGGCCGGGCTTCAGGATATGCACTGTACCGAACAGGTAAATGGTTGTGTCTTCATCCTTGACGACCCAAAGCGCTGGATCTGGATCATCCGGTATCGTGGCGACTTCAGTTTGTTGGGGGGCAGCGTCCCCCACAGATTGGGGAGGTGCTGCTTCGCAAGCGGTCAATCCCAAAAATATCGGAACGATAAACAGGTAAGAAAGCCAGCGACGCATCATGGGTAACATTTCCATTTTCATTGAAAGCGGGAAGATTTGATAGATTGCGTCGGTTAATCGAACATTTTTGGCCTAAATCCTAGCGATTTTTCAGTTTTGAACAAAAAAAGATGCAGACGGTGGTCACTGCTTTATCACTCTGCTAATTGCTCAGTTAAATTAGGAGATATTTGATGAGCCAAGTTCATGCCCGCACCTGCCATATCTGCGAAGCCAATTGCGGCGTTTTGGTTGAGGTCGAAGGGCGCGAGATTCTCTCGATCAAGGGCAATCCCGATCATGTTTTAAGCCGCGGCCATATCTGCCCCAAGGCGACAGCCATTGCGGATTTGCAGGATGATCCCGATCGGCTCCACAAACCGCAGAAAAAAGTGAACGGTGAGTGGCAGGAAATTGGCTGGGAGACGGCCTTTCAGGAAATTGCCGCCAAGCTGAAAGACCTGAAAGAAGCCGGCGCAAAGCCCGCCATGTATATGGGCAATCCCAGTGCGCATGATTATGGTATTTCGACCCAGATCAGTACCCTGCGCCGAGCAATGGGTCTGAAGAATATCTATTCGGCCTCTACTCTCGACCAGATTCCGCATCATGTCGTGCAATATCATATGTACGGTCATGTTAGCCTGGCAGCCGTGCCGGATATTGATCGCAGCCAATATCTGGTAATCGTCGGCGGTAATCCGGCGGCTTCCAATGGCAGTATATGGACGGTGCCGGACTTTAAGAAACGTGTGAAGGAAATGCAGGCGCGTGAAGGCAAGCTGGTTGTCATCGATCCACGCCGGACGGAAACCGCAAAACTGGCCGATGCGCATCATTTCGTGAAGCCCGGGACCGACACGGCCTTGTTTATCGGCATATTGAAAGCGGTCTTTGACGATGGTCATGCGGATATTTCCCGCCTTGAAGCGATTATGGACGATAGCTGGGGAGCGATCGAGCCTGCCATTGCCGGTTTTGATATGGTGCAACTGTCGGCCCATTGCGGGATAGCGGTTGAAGACATGCGCGAAATAGCGGCGCAACTCGGAGCTGACCAACCGGCCGCTATTTATGGCCGCATGGGTGTTTCCGTCTGTGAGTTTGGCACGCTCAACCAATGGCTCATCCAGGTTATCAATATTGCAACGGGCAATCTCGACCGTGAAGGCGGTACAATGGTGCCGGAACCGGCGCTTGATACAATCAACCTGGTGGGCAGGGGCTCTGTGCGGAAAACCCGGACCGCCCGCGGCGAAATGCCGGTGGTGATGGGCGAGTTGCCAACCATCACCTTTGCCGAGGAAATGCTACGCGAAGATGATGAGCGGATCCGTTCCTTGTTCGTTATTACCGGTAATCCTGTCCTCTCGGCCCCTGATGGCGCGAGACTGGATCGCGCGTTGGAGAAGCTCGACCTGATGGTATCGTTTGACATGTACGTGACGGAAACCAGCCGCCATGCCGACTATATCCTTCCGCCTTGTGGGCCGCTTGAAAAGGACCATTATCCGTTCTTTTTCGGCCCCTTGGCCGTACGCAACTATGCCAGTTATTCCCCCGCGATTCTCGATATCCAGGATGGCGAGAAAGCCGACTGGGAAATTATTGCCGAATTGGCGCGCGAGATACTGGCGACAGACGGGCAGGATGTCCCCAATATCCGCGAGCCGCGGGACGTACTCGACAATATGCTGCGCAGCTCGCCTGCTGGCCTGACCCTGGCCGAGGTGGAAGCCGCGCCAAATGGCATTGATCTGGGGCCGCTGCGTCCCTGTATGGCGGACCGGTTGATGACCGAAGACAAGCTGATCCAGTGCGCGCATCCCAATTTCCTTGCGGAATTGCAGCGCTTTGCCGAATCACTGCGTGAGGAACGTCCCGATATGCTGCGCCTTATCGGCCGCCGTCATGTGCGGAGCAATAACAGCTGGCTCCACAACAGTAAGCGCCTGCTCAAGGGGCCGGATCGCTGCACCTTGATGATCCATCCTGATGATGCGGCTGAGCGCGGATTAGCGGACGGTGACATGGCCACGGTCGAAAGTCGGGTGAACAGCGTCGAGATTGTCGTCGAGGTCACCGATGACGTCATGTCCGGTGTGGTGTCTATCCCGCATGGCTTCGGTCATGGCCGCGAAGGGGTGGGGCTGTCTGTTGCCGCCTCAAAACCGGGCGTCTCGATCAATGATCTCACCGATCCGACAAGCTTTGATCCTCTGTCGGGCAACGCTGTGCTCAACGCAACGCCGGTGACGGTTGCGCCGGCACGAGAATTGGAAGCGGCGGAGTAGGGCAAAAACGCCAATCACGGCTTGACCCTCTGGCGCGCTTTCGCCAAAGCAAGCGCGAAAGATATTGCACTCGCGAAGAAAGCCATCACATTGCCGGATCCGAACCTGTCCCAGAAGCCGCTCAGCTTCCAGCAGATCATCCTGAAACTCCACGATTATTGGAGTGATCAGGGCTGTGCTATCCTGCAGCCCTATGACATGGAAATGGGCGCCGGTACGTTCCACACGGCGACAACCTTGCGCGCGCTTGGGCCAGATCCCTGGAATGCAGCTTTTGTGCAGCCTTGCCGCCGGCCGACGGATGGCCGCTATGGCGAAAACCCCAACCGGCTGCAGCATTATTACCAATATCAGGTGATCCTCAAACCGTCGCCGCCGGATATCCAGCAGCTCTATCTCGACAGCCTGACCGCGATCGGGATTGATCCGATGCTCCACGACATTCGCTTTGTCGAGGATGACTGGGAAAGCCCGACATTGGGCGCCTGGGGTCTGGGCTGGGAAGTCTGGTGCGACGGCATGGAGGTGACGCAGTTCACCTATTTCCAGCAAATGGGCGGTTTTGACTGCAAGCCAGTGGCCGGCGAACTGACCTACGGGCTGGAACGGCTCGCCATGTATATTCAGGGCGTCGATAGCATCTATGATCTGGATTATAATGGGGCTGGAGTCAGTTACGGCGATATCTTCCTAGATAATGAGAAGCAGATGTCAGAGTGGAATTTCGAGATCGCCAATACCGAAACGCTGTTTGACCTGTTCAACAAAGCGGTTGGCGAATGTGAAAATTGCCTTGAGGCAAAACTGCCTATTCCGGCCTATGAGCAAGCGATCAAGGCGAGCCATGTCTTCAACCTGTTGCAGGCGCGCGGCGTGATCTCTGTGCAGGAACGCGCCAGCTATATGGGCCGCGTTCGCGATCTCGCGAAGGGCAGCTGTGAAGCCTATATGGCGAAGAACGGGTGGGCGGCATAATGGCTGATTTCCTGCTCGAACTGCTCTCCGAAGAAATTCCCGCCCGCATGCAGGCCAAGGCGCGTGCGGACCTTGAACGCTTGTTTGTCGCGCAACTGAATGACGCTGGCCTGAAAGCCGGGGATATTACCGTTTACTCGACGCCAAGGCGGCTTGCTCTGATTGCAAAGGATCTGCCGGATCAGACCGAAGCGGTGAGCGAAGAAGCCAAGGGGCCACCGGAAGGCGCGCCCGATCAGGCAGTCGATGGCTTCTGCCGTAAAAATGGCGTGACCCGCGATCAACTGGAAGTTCATGACGTCAAGGGCAGAGCGACCTATTTTGCGGTGATCAACAGGCCGGGTCGAGCGACCAGTGATGTGCTGGCCGAAGCCATTCCGGCGATCATCAAAGCTTTCCCATGGCCCAAATCGATGCGTTGGGGCGAAGCCAGCCTTTCCACCGAAAGCCTGCGCTGGGTACGGCCCTTGTCCGGCATTGTCGCGATATTGGGCGATGATCTGGTGGAATGCGAAATTGACGGCGTGACGTCAGGCTATGAAACCGTCGGCCATCGCTTCCACCATGACGGAGTGGTAACGATCGGCAATGCCGGTGATTATGCCGAGAAACTGCGCGCCTGCCATGTTCTGGTCGATCAGACCGAACGCGAAGCAATTGTGCGCGATGGCGCAGCCAAGGCGGCATCAGACGGCGGGCTGGAACTGGTGGCAGATGAAGGCTTGGTGATCGAAAATGCCGGCCTGACCGAATGGCCTGTGCCCTTGCTCGGCGGATTTGATCCGGCCTTTCTGGATGTACCGGAAGAGGTGATTCAGCTCACCGCCCGGGTGAATCAGAAATATTTTATCTGCCGCGATCAATCCGGCAAACTAGCACCAAATTTCATCTGCACCGCCAATATCGACGCCACAGACGGCGGCAAGGCAATTGTTGCGGGCAATGAAAAAGTGCTGGCGGCAAGGCTGTCCGACGCCAAATTCTTCTGGGAGCTTGACCAGAAGACGGCGCTGGAAGATCATGCCAAGAAATTGAGCAACATTGTGTTCCATGAAAAACTGGGCACGGTTGCCGACAAGGTAGAGCGTGTGGCCAAGTTGGCCGAGTGGTTGGTTTCTTTAGAAGGGAATGGTTTTTACCAGTCCAGCCCCGGCGATACATTTCATGGTGAAGTGTCCGAGGCCGCACGTCTCTGCAAAGCCGATCTCGTCACCGAAATGGTCGGCGAGTTTCCCGACCTGCAAGGTCTGATGGGCGGCTATTATGCAGAGAAACAAGGCAAGTCCAAGGCGGTCGCCAACGCGATCCGTGATCATTACAAGCCAGTTGGGCAGGGCGATGAGGTGCCGACTGATCCGGTGACGGTAGCGGTGAGTTTGGCGGATAAGCTGGATACTTTGGTCGGGTTTTTTGCGATTGATGAGAAACCAACCGGGTCGAAAGATCCTTTCGCATTGCGGCGTGCAGCCATCGGCATTATTCGATTGATCCTGACCAATGGACTACGCGAAAGGTTGGTTGATCTTGCCGGCATGGCGTCCGCTCCATACGCGGAAAGCATGATCGAGGGATTGGATGAAGATACCCGTCAATCATTGTTAAAAAAGCAGTTTTCCGAGAAATTGTATCTCGGTTTCATGGATTTTATTATCGATCGTTTGAAGGTGCAGCAGCGTGAAGCGGGTGTGCGTCATGATATCATAGAGTCAGTTACTTCGCTCGATTCAGAAGATGATCTCGTTCGCTTGCTAGCTCGGGTGAACGCCTTGCAAGCTTTTGTTGAGACACCAGACGGCAAAAACCTGCTCGCTGGCTACAAGCGCGCTTCCAACATCCTGAAGAAAGAAAACGTCGAGCAGAGCGACACAAAACCGCTTTCCTACACGCCCGAAAAAGCCGAAAAGGCACTTATCGACGCGCTGGATGCCGCACAGCCTGATGTGACCGCAGCCATTGAAGCGGAAGAGTTTGAAAAAGCGATGACCGCGCTGGCCAATTTGCGCGCGCCGATTGACCAGTTTTTCGAGGATGTGACCGTGAATGACAGCGATGCGGACAAACGAGAAGCACGGCTTGCTCTGCTGGCCCGTTTTCGCGCGGCGGTGCATCAGGTTGCTGACTTTTCCAAGATTGAGGGATGATGTGATTGCCGATCGACACCCTGTGAATTGTGTGAACTTTGAAACTGCGCAAGCAGATCGCATGATGACTCATCAGGATGTCATGGTTGGCGAAACACATCCTGTGATGTGTGTGAACTTTGGGCCGATAAATTTCGGAGATAGAACATAATATGACTCAATATGTATATCGTTTCGGTGGTGGAATAGACGCAGACGGCGCGCCAACAGATGCTACCGAAGCCCGCAATTTACTGGGCGGCAAGGGCGCCAATCTGGCGGAAATGGCCAATATTGGCCTGCCGGTTCCTCCCGGTTTCACCATTTCGACCGAAATGTGCACGCGCTTCATGAACGAAGGTGGTGTTTATCCCGACAGTCTGAACGGCGAAGTGGCACAGGGCGTTGCGCATATCGAAGCGATCACGGGTAAGACATTTGGCAATGCCGCTGATCCACTACTCGTATCGGTTCGCTCCGGCGCGCGTGCGTCCATGCCTGGTATGATGGACACGGTGCTCAATCTCGGCCTGAACGATGAAACGGTTGAAGGCCTCGCGAAAACCTCCGGTGACGAGCGTTTCGCCTGGGACAGCTATCGTCGGTTCATCCAGATGTATTCCGATGTGGTGCTGCAATTGGATCATGATAGCTTTGAAGAGGCGCTGGAAATTGCCAAGGAAGATAATGGCTTCTTCACGGATACTGAGATGGAGTCTCAGCATTGGAAGGCATTGGTTGCCGAATATAAAGGCCTTGTCGAAGAACAATGGGGCAAGCCTTTCCCGCAGGATGTGAATGACCAGCTTTGGGGCGCGGTCAGCGCCGTTTTTGGCAGCTGGCAGGCAGAGCGGGCTAAGGTCTATCGCCGGCTCAACGATATTCCCGCCGAATGGGGCACAGCCGTCAATGTACAGGCGATGGTATTCGGCAATATGGGCGAGACATCGGCAACCGGTGTGGCCTTTACCCGCAACCCCTCAACCGGCGACAGCGCCTATTATGGCGAATGGCTGATCAACGCGCAGGGCGAGGATGTGGTCGCGGGCATCCGCACGCCGCAATATCTCTCCAAAGCCGCGCGTGAGGAAGCCAATGCCAAGCCGCTGTCGATGGAAGAGGCGATGGCGGAAACCTATGGCGAGCTGACCAACGTCTTTGATCTGCTGGAACGCCATTATCGCGATATGCAGGATATCGAATTTACCGTCGAACGCGGCAAATTGTGGATGCTGCAAACCCGCGCCGGCAAGCGGACCGCCAAGGCGGCGCTGAAAATCGCGGTGGATATGGCGAATGACGGCCTGATTACCGAGGAAGAAGCGGTAGCCCGGGTCGATCCAATGGCTTTGGACCAATTGCTCCATCCGACGCTTGACCCCGACGCCAAGCGCGATGTGCTGACCACCGGATTGCCGGCTTCTCCGGGTGCTGCTTGCGGGATCATCGTATTTGATTCCGATACCGCGGAACACCGCACAGAAATGGGCGATGACGTGATTTTGGTGCGCGTGGAGACCTCGCCGGAAGATATTCACGGCATGCACGCGGCCAAAGGCATTTTGACCGCGCGCGGCGGTATGACGTCACATGCTGCCGTCGTGGCACGCGGCATGGGTCGTCCCTGTGTTTCTGGCGCTGGTAGCCTGAGTATCAATAATGAAACAAAACTGCTGAAAATCGGTGATCGCGAGCTGAAAGAAGGCGATGTTCTAACCATCGACGGCAGCAATGGTCAGGTCATGGCAGGGCGCGTGAAAACGATTCAGCCAGAACTTGTCGGCGATTTTGGCGTGTTGATGGAATGGGCCGATAAAGTTCGTCGTCTGGGCGTACGCACCAATGCTGAAACGCCGCAGGATTGTAAGGTTGCTCGCGATTTTGGCGCCGAAGGTATTGGCTTGTGCCGGACCGAGCATATGTTCTTTGAAACCTCCCGGATCACGGCCGTTCGCCAGATGATCCTCGCCGCCAATGAAGCGGGCAGGCGGGAGGCTTTGGCCAAGCTGCTCCCCGAACAACGCGAGGATTTCCGCCAGATATTCGAAGTCATGGTTGGTTTACCGGTGACCATTCGCTTGCTTGATCCGCCATTGCATGAATTTTTACCTCATCATCAGTCGGAATTTGAGGAAGTAGCAGCTGCGGCCGATGTTGGCGTGGAAACGCTAAAACAGCGTGCCAATGAACTGCACGAGTTTAACCCGATGCTCGGCCATCGGGGTTGCCGGCTTGGTGTGACCTATCCCGAGATTTATGAAATGCAGGCACGTGCGATATTCGAAGCGGCTTGCGAAATTGCGGAAACTAGCGGTGAAGCGCCTATTCCGGAGGTTATGATACCGCTGGTGGCGACCGCGCGTGAACTGGAGCTGATGAAAGATGCCGTCGACGGGATGGCGGAAGAGGTTTTCGCTGAAAAAGGCCGCCGCATCGAATATCTGGTTGGCACCATGATCGAACTGCCCCGCGCGGCCCTAATGGCCGGGAAAATTGCCGAACATGGTGAGTTTTTTAGCTTTGGAACCAATGACTTAACCCAAACCACTTTGGGTGTATCGCGTGACGATGCCGGGCGTTTCCTGACCCAATATGTCGATAAAGGCATTTTTCCGCGGGATCCCTTCGTCAGCCTTGACGTCGAAGGTGTCGGGCAATTGATTGAACTGGCCGCAGAGCGGGGCAGGGCAACACGCGGCGACATTAAACTCGGCATTTGCGGTGAACATGGCGGCGATCCGGCTTCAATTGCCTTCTGCGAGGAAACCGGCCTCGATTATGTCAGCGCGTCACCTTATCGGGTTCCGATTGCACGGCTCGCTGCGGCTCAGGCAGCACTCAAAAAGCACTAGTCAGCTGGACCTTTGAGTATCTGATCCACCAGTGCGTCATCGACATTGAACTTCCAGTTCTGGATCAGGCGGCGGGGGTGGAGTTTGCCGTTCAGGCAGGACAGGTGGCAATAAACGCCATAGGACATAGCCATATTGTCCTTGCTGCTCATGTCGCGAATGGAAAGGCTGGTGAGGTCCTTTGGTTCAATATCCTTGTTGCAAAAGACGCAAGGACCGAAGCCACCGGAAATCTCTTTGATTTCAGCAGGCGAGGGAGGTTTGGCCGTTACATCGGAATTGAGTCGCGCGATCAGCCCGGTAATTGCCAGATTCCATCCGACGCTCTCCTCTGGATCCTCCGACCACAGATCCAGTAGCTCGGAATCCCCCAAAACCTCGGAAACGGCCATCTTTGCCTGTTCAATGAGCGCCGGTTCGGCTTTTTCGAAATTATCGAGCTTTTTCAACAGGTCTTTGGGTGCATCTGGCGCAATCTGGCCCATCAATATCGCGACAGTCTCAGCCGCTGCGATGATCTCTGATGCCAGATCGACATCAATGTCCGCATCTTCAAGATCAGCCAGCGCATCAAATTTGGCGGCAACATCCTCCCGGCTTGAAATCCCGGATACCCAGTCGAGTGCGCTGTCATTTTCAAAGCTACCCGGACCCCAAGTGCCCATATTCCCTGCTCCTCAAATCAATGGGCAGATAAATAACAGCGTTTCGCAAAAAACAGGTTAAAATGGCTTGCCAGCAGAAGAATCTCCCCCTATCTGACTGCCTTCAATGCGCGCCCGTAGCTCAGCTGGATAGAGTACTTGACTACGAATCAAGGGGTCGGGAGTTCGAATCTTCCCGGGCGCGCCATTTTCCGCATGTTGGACGTCAGATGGCTTTGACCTTCAAGTCACAAACTGACCCAAAATGAGAAAAATCGGCAAAGCTGCCGTCCGTTCGGATCGCAGGGAAGATGTTGGAAGAGCCCTCAGCGGTTAGTGCTGCGTGAGGTCTGCATGACCGCTTTTGAGGTTGCCCAACGAATTCTGCGCAACTAGATTCACTGTATTGTCCCACATCAATTACAGCATCATGGAGAAATGCCGTGACGAAAACCCTGCTTGACGAAGTGGCTTATACTATGGAGGCGCCAGAATGCTTGTTGCCTCATCTGCCGTATCTACTCCAAGACTTACCATCATTGAGTGGTGTGGAGGATGACGTTGTAGATGTGCTGCGCGAAGTCGGTCTTCCTGTTGGCAGCACTGTTCTTGACCTTGGATGCGGACGAGGCGACATATCGATGCGGGTAGCACGCGCTTTTGACGCCGAAATTACAGGCGTAGATGCTCATCCGCCATTCATTGAGATCGCGCGCCAATTGGCGGAGGAAGCGATGCTGGAGTCACACTGCCGATTTGTAGCCGAAGACCTGCGTATGTGTCTGGCAAAACCCGCCCGCTTCGATGCCGTTCTGATGATCGCGGTCGGACCAGTGCTTGGCGATTCTGCCAAAACCATGAGCATGCTTCGGACTGTAGTGCGCGATGGTGGTTGGATCCTCATCGACGATGGATATCTGGAAGACGGCGTGCCCCCACCCGAGGATTGTGAAAATCTTTTGGAACAGAAGGCGATGGAAGCCGGGTTAACACGTTTCGGTGATGCAATCGTCGCGCGGCGGATAAGAAGCCCTGCGTGGAGATCGTTCAACGCACTTGCCCTTGAAACCATTCCCAAGCGCGCAGTAGATCTCATAGAGTTGTATCCGGAACTCAAAGACACGATCAACCAATATGTCGCAAGACAGTTTCAGGAAGTGTCGTTGATGGATGGCCCGGTGGTCCCAGCACTTTGGGCAATCCAGAAAACTGTCGACTGAGACCACACTGCAGACCTCTTCAAACATCCGCAATGCGCCTTTGCCAATGCGGTTTTCTGCTATTGTCTGAAGTGCCCTGGCAACAGGAGACCTTGGCGGCGAAGGGCAGTTCTGTCCGCGTTGCTGTCCTCGCCGCAGATCGCGATGGAGGTTTGGTCTGGACCAGAAATACTTTACGTTTGGGCCAGTATTGCGTGACGTGGCCGCTTGATAGGTTTCAGATAACAAGTAAAAGATGCGAGGTGTTCCACCCCAAACATTATTGAAGATACGGTCATAGGTGCACTTGCACTGCCGCGCCGCGGGGCGTAATCTGATGGCATTATGTATTACTCCCACGCGTAAAGGATTGCTTTTTGGCCGACTATTCTGACTCTTTTGAAGATGCTCTTGCTGCCCGTGAAGCCGCTAAAATTCCTGTTCCCGATGAAGTGCAGGAGGCAGTTAAAACATTGCTACGCTGGTCGGGTGAAGATCCAGATCGCGAAGGGTTGCTTGATACGCCCAAGCGGGTTGCGCGTGCTTGGAAAGAATATTGTGAAGGTTATCAGGAAAACCCTGCCATCCATCTGGCGCGAACTTTTGAAGAAGTCGGCGGTTATGATGAATTGGTATTGCTGAAGGACATTCCTTTTCATTCCCATTGCGAGCATCATATGGCGCCTATCATTGGCAAGGCCAGTATCGCTTACATGCCCACTGACCGAGTCGTTGGTATCTCCAAACTCGCGCGCGTACTCCACGGATTTGCACGACGTTTGCAAGTGCAGGAGCGTCTGACGGCAGAGGTCGCGCAGTGTATCTGGGACAATCTGAAACCACATGGTGTAGCGGTCGTTATAGAGGCCAGCCATAGCTGCATGACAGCGCGCGGTGTGCGCACGCCCGGTGTGGGAATGACGACTAGCCGTTTGTTGGGCTGTTTCCTTGATGATGCACGCAGTCGCAAGGAAGTGATGAGCCTGATGGGCTATTAGGCAGAGGGCCTATTCCATCCACATTCGCATGAGATTATATTGCAGCGCCTGCATGCGCGTGTAGTTTTCGTCTCTCATATTGAGGCCTTCCAGGGCAGCAACTTCGTTCAGCTCATACATGAGGTTGCGCTTCATAACGTCCCGGATCCGGCTTTGGATGAAGGTGATAGCAACCATTCTTTCACCTTGGGAGATAGGCTCAACTTCATGCAAGGTATGGGAAGGATAGACAATTGCCGTACCGGGAAGGCCTTTGAAGCGCATTCCGGCTTCGCCCTGTGTCACATGTAACGCGCCGCCCTTAGAGTCATTCGGTCCGCTTAAAAATATGGTGCAACTGATATCCGATCGAATGGGACCATCTGGCAGTGGAATGATGGCACTGTCCGCGTGCAATCCATAGTGCATGCCTGGTTGGTAGCGAGTGATCAGCGGCGGAGCGATTTTCTCGGGAAATGCGAAGTCTGTAAATTCCGGGTTCGACATCAATGCGTCATGGAGGATTTTGGAGGTCTTGTTATAGGCATCAAGATCATGAAGCTGCAGGTTGTTCTTCACTTTTGAATGGGGATTGCTGATCTTTCCATCCACAAACTGCGCGCTACCAGCGATGGCTTTAATTTCGTTAACTTGACTTTGGTCCAGTATTTTAAGCTGTTTGAACATTATTTTCTCGTTTCAATCCAATTTATGGCCTCGGCCACCAGGGGAAAATTTCTGGCTGTTTCTTCGACCCATGATATCGCTGCTCGAATGGCGTCTGCGTGATCTCGGTTTGCCTGCGCAAGCAATTCTTGCCGCAAGTTAGGACTATAATCATGTTCCGGTGCTTTGGAATAGGAAGACATGATGGGGCCTGATGCCAACTCGCTCGCCTTTTGTTCCGAAACACCAAGGCCAAAATGGGAGCCTGCTGTTATCAAGCTTCCAGCAGGCTCCCGGAGGAATGATTCAAAATCCATCCACAATATGTTGGCGGACTGACTTGTCTTTTGCGCCGCGAATAGAGTGATTAGCTCGCACATCCAGCTCATGGCAACACGGTGGGCCAGTGGTAACTCCCATAAATGTACCGGAGCATCGCCCAGATGTCGGGACAATCGCTTCAATCGTGGACCGGCCATCATGTGTGTTTCCTGCACAGAGGCTTCACCCGCCAATATTGTCGGGATATAGCGATCCAGTGGAGCATAGAGAAATAGCGCGTCGGTGGGCGTCGCCAAAAGCTGCGGTGCCAATTCGCTGACAAAGCTGCTTGCCTTGATCATCACCCGTTGATCAGGATGGAATGAACGCGATAGCCATTGAACGGCTTGGGAAAATCGCTGTGCGTAGACTTCTGGCGACCAGGGGCTTTCTGGTTCGTCCTTAATCTGCGATATTTCGCAGAGCGTCCGCAGTAACTGCGGTTCTCTTAGTGCCAATAGCTTGTCAATCTCGCCGAGCAGCCGCGATAACAGGGTAGATCCGACATGCCCGATATGGAAAATATATTGGGGTTTGGCGGCTTGGGGCAGATTGACTGCTGATAACTCCGACCAAGGTACCAGCTGTCGCTGCAATTGCGGGGTTATAATGCGCTGGTCGAGGAAACTGGCTTTGCGGTAATCGTCTTCGGTCAAATGCGATAGCAGCACCTGATCGGTTGGCAGGTCAACCAGATGGGGCAGAAGCCGGGCATCCTGAGAAAACTGATTTTGCCAGCTATTGGTCAATATGCCCTCAATCCTAAGAAAAAGCCCGGAGGCGGATTGTTACTCTGTAACGCACCAGCTCCGGGCTTTTCAATCACTTGCTGACAAAAACTATGCTTTGTCTTCAGCACTTTCTTCTGCTTCTTCAGCAACTTCCTCGGAAGTTGCTTCCTCTGAAGCTTCTTCGGTGTCTGTTGCTTCGGTTTCTTCACCGTCGTCTTCGCTTTCCGGTGCCAGAGCTGCAGCAGCCAGTTCAGCCTGCTCTTCTTCAAACATCTGGGCGATGACGTCGATACCGTCTTTCTGCAGTTCAGCTTCGTCGTCGCTGCGGGCCACATTGACCTCGACAGTGACAGAAACTTCAGGGTGCAGACGGATGCGCACATCGAAAACACCAAGCGTCTTGATTGGTTTTTCGAGGATGACCATGCTTTTTTCAACATGAGCGCCATCGGCATTGAGCGTTTCGACAATGTCGCGAACCGAAACCGAACCATAAAGCTGGCCGCTGGCGGAAGAGGCACGGATCAAAACGATCTGTTTGCCATCCACATTGCCGGATGCTTTTTCAGCATCTTTGCGTTTTGCTTCATTGTCCGCCTCGATCTGCGCACGATTGGCTTCGAAAACCTTTTTGTTCGCTTCGTTGGCGCGCAAGGCTTTCTTGTTAGGCAGCAGATAGTTGCGTGCATAACCGTTTTTCACGGTTACGACATCGCCAATGCCGCCCAGTTTTTCGACTCGTTCGAGCAAAATAATATCCATGTCTCTTGCTCCTATTTCACGAGATAAGGCAGCAGGCCGAGATGGCGGGCGCGTTTAATTGCCTTGGACAATTCGCGCTGCTTCTTGGCGGAAACTGCGGTGATACGACTAGGTACGATTTTGCCACGCTCGGAAATATATCCCTGCAGCATTTTCACATCTTTATAGTCGATGGGTTGTGCGTTCTTACCGGAAAAGGGGCAGCTTTTGCGGCGACGGAAAAATGGACGTCCCATGTTTATTACTCCTTTTCTAGCTTAACTATCGTCGCGGTCACGGCGAGGGCGGTCACCACCACGATCTCCGCCACCACGGCGTGAGTCACGGTCTGGCTTGCGCATCATGACTGACGGGCCTTCTTCATGCTCGTCGACGCGGATGGTCAGAAAACGGATCACGTCTTCGTTGATGCGGGTCTGACGTTCCAACTCGGCAATTACGTTGGTTGGCGCGTCGAGACGCAGCATAACGTAATGGGCTTTGCGGTTTTTCTGAACCTTGTAAGCCAGCGTACGCAGGCCCCAGGTTTCCGTCAAAACGACTTTGCCTTCATTGGCTTCAACAATTTTTGTAGCTTCCTGAGCGAGACTATCAACCTGAGACTGGCTCAGGTCCTGACGCGCGAGGAAGACATGCTCATAATGCGGCATGCTTTATTTCCTTCATATTACCGATCGCTGACGCCGCACCATGCAGACACGCCCCTCCGGCTTTCTTCTGTTTCCCGTGATTCTTTTGCGGGAATCGCCGAGAAGCGCGGCCTATGACGAAGTTTTGCCCATAATGCAAGGGCTGGCTGACTTTCCTTTGGTCAAAATGCCCAGATTGTCAGATGCACCATTCCAGTTCGTGCTCGGTAGCGGTACGATTTTCCGCTTTTACCCGGTTGGTGACCATCCGGTCATAGAGCTTTTTAACGAGGTTACTACCGGTTTTTTCAAACAGGAACGGGAAAATTCCGTGTAAAAGGCAGGCAAAGCCAGCCGCCATCATCGGGATGCCAAAGCTGGATGCCATCACGAAATGTTCGGCATAGGTTTCCCCGACTGATGCTGGATGCTCGGTAAAAAGCTTCATATCTACTCCTGATCTGATGTCAGATAGCGTAATAGTCCATTGAGGCACAAAATCTTTGCCAAATTTGCGCTATAATGGCCTTAATCTAGAAAATTTTTCCTCTCATTCGATCCAAATTGGAAAATAATTGGAAATTGGCATCGATCTCCGGATTCAAAGCCATTGAATGGCGAGCATTGAGAGAAGGAATGCCATGGCCGTTGTCATGATGACCGGCGCAAAGCAATGCCAGCCATGTGACATCAGTCCAGCCAGATTGGACTTTATCGCCGCAGCCACCACGGCAAATAGCAACAAGGTGCTGGCCAGCTGATTACCAGCGCCGACCAAGGACGAGGGCAGGGATACCAAGCTGTTCAGTGCCACCAGTAGGATGAACCCGATGATGAACCAGGGCATGCCCTGTCGAAGGCCAATTTTCGGAGATGACGGGTCGGTATCTTTCACAGCCATTTTCTGAAGCACCATCGAGACGATAATCAAAACCGGCGCAAGCAGCGTCACGCGAGAGAGTTTTACCACAGTAGCGACCTCTCCGGCTTCGGGAGAGTAGGAAAAGCCGCCCCCGATGGCTTGAGCCACATCATGAATAGACGCACCGATTAAAAAGCCTGCCTGTTTGTCGTTCAGGTTCAGAAATCCCGCTATGGCTGGATAGAAGGTCATTGCGAAGGCGCTGGCGATCGTTGTCCCGAGCAGAACGATAGTGAAGCGCGACTGATCTATTCTTTTGGTGCCGATGATGCTCCACAGTGCCAGCGCGGCGGAAGCGCCGCATATCGCTGTCGCTCCACCGGCAAGCAGACCAAAAAGCGGATCAAGCTTGAACAATCTGGCCGCGATGAGGCCGGTGAATATGACGACCATCATGATGGCGATCAGCGCAACAAAGGGGATGATGCCCAGACTGCCTATTTCGGCAAAACTGATCCGCATGCCGATCAATACGATGCCGATCCGCAATAATGTTTGGGATGAAAAATCCAGTCCGGTTGACAGGCGCTTGTCTGCATTCACGAAGCTAAGCGCAAGCCCCAGCAGCAGACCCATCAATATGGCTGGCGGACCATAATGTTCACTGAGCCAGAGCGCAGCCAGCGAAACCACAGCGACCAGCATAAGACCGGGTAAGTGGGACAAAAATGTCTTTTTTTGAGTGGGTTCGGCAAGCTGCAACTCGCCATATAAGTCAGCCACCAGGGGAAGTTGACGATCATGTTGTGACAATCTGGTCTCCGGTCCTGTGGTGATGATATCCCGATCGTCGGCACATTAGGCGAGCGGAAGGGGAATGCAATCCACTTAATGTCCAGACAAAGCAATCCCGCTCTTTTCAAAGTTTACACATTTCCTACCTCTTCAGCATTGCTATCTGCTTGCTTATAAAACGGCTGCGCTCGGCGCGCTCTCAGTCGAGACTCCTACTCGACCAGATCCAGCCCAAGCGAACAAAAAAGAGCCCTGCCGAAACAGGGCCCTAAGTATTGTGCCTTTGGGAGGCGACGTAACGATATGAACGTTTCTTAGAATTCAAATCCGACGGTCACGCCATATTGCCGCGGTGCGATTCCGGTTCCGAAAGTGAACAGACCGGCCACTGGTAGCGCAGAGCTCAGTCCGCGGCTGTCCGTCAGATTGCGTCCGAAAGCCCGGACATATATTTCGGTGTCATCGCCCAGGATATGGGTATATGTGATCGATGCTGAAAGATCGTCCTGAGCTTGATGCAGCCCGCGCGGGTCGTTCTGTCCGAAATTGCCCGGAGCGGCGACGATGGTGGTCTGGTAGGAACTGGTGGTACTGTATTTCGCATTGAGATTAATCGTACCGTCATTGCCAAGAGGGACCTCGTAATTTCCGGCGATTGAGAAAGAGACATCCGGCGTTCTGCGCAAGTCACGGGAAGACGCATCTTCACCAGCATCCTGAATACCGTCGAGGTTTACATCGATGAAGAAGTCATCGTAGCTGGCATCAAGGAGGCCAAGAGAACTGGTAATAGTGAAACCTTCGAAAAGTTCTGCTCGCATATCGATCTCGGCCCCAAAAATGGTCGCATTGGCGGCATTTAAAGTGACGGTTTCTTGCGGATTTGGAGAGCCTGGAGGGGTGGCTTGCACCACATCCTCCTGCTTGTCATTATATCTACTGTAAAAACCCGCTATGTTCAAAGTTACACGACCGTCTGCGAACTGAGTTTTGGCTCCGAGTTCGAAGGAGTCAACGGTCTCGGGATCAAAGGACACTGCCACTGACGAGGGGCTGTTGGCCCGCCCATTAAATCCGCCTGACCGATAGCCTCGCGCATATGAACCGTAAACGAGGATATCGTCGCTGAACCGATAGTCCACACTGACACGGGGTGTAAACTGGCTCCAGTCATCTTCGTTGGACAACGCGAGCAGCGGACCAGGTCCGGCAAAAATCGAACGCGTATATTCTTTTTCGTCCTTCGAATAGCGCGCGCCGAGACTGACGCGGAATTGGTCGGTCAACTCAATGTCAAAATCTGCGAATGCAGCATATGACTTCGTCTCATGATCGGTTTCAGCTGGCAGAGTAAAGCCGGTTGGCAGCGTCGTGCCCTGTTGCAGTTGATATTCATTGTTGAAATAAAACAACCCGACAACACCGCTGAAGCCTTGTGCAAACTCGCCTGCCAAACGCAATTCCTGGCTGAACTGTCGATATTGTTGGGCTCGGTTAGTGGTAAAGAACGAGATGGATGCACCATCAAAATCCTGAATCACCAGCTCGTCGGACTCTTTCAACGCAGTGATCGATGACAGGGTCAGGTCACCTATGTCGTAGTTGATCCGTGCGGAATAGGAATCCTCTGTAAACTGGACATCGCCTAGCACGTTGCCGAAAACCGTATAGAGGTCGTCACGCGTATTGCGATTACACTGCTCGGCTAGCGCGGGAACAGGAACCCCGCATATGGCTTCACCCGTTTGAGATAGCGAAGCAACGGCAGGGTCGCCGCCGATTTTTGTGACTTCTGCGGTTAGAAGTATTTCAAGGGCATCGCTCGGCTCTATCAATATCGTACCACCGGCACCGCGTACACTGTTCGAGCCGGTCCGCTGCCCCAGCGTCACGTTGTTGTAAAAGCCGTCGAAAGTACGGTCAGAGAAAAACAGCTTTGCGCCAAATACATCTCCATCCCCGAAATTGAAGACGGCGTTATAGTCTTCGCGGCCATAATTGCCGAAACTGGCCTCGGCACGTAAGCCGAACTCCTTGGTTGGCCGTGTCCGTTCAACATTAATCACGCCACCGATTGTGTTACGGCCGAATAGGGTTCCCTGTGGGCCCCGCAAAACTTCAATTTGTGCAAAATCAAAAGCGTTGGTGAGCTGAGCGGTATTGGTCCCGATAAAAACGCCGTCAATCACGACGCCGACAGTGGGCTCAAAACTCTTCTCGACATCTTCAAAACTGACTCCGCGAAGCGAAATAGCACCGGCACCGGGGCCAGCGCCCACCGGATCAATCACCAGGCTGGGGGACAATGTTTCAAGATCTTCGATATTCAACGCGCCTTGAGCGCCCAGCTGTTCGGGACTGACCACCGTCACTGCCAGCGGCACGTCCTGCACAGACTCTGAATCACCGCGCAAACGACCGGTCACAACGATGATGTTATCTTCTTCAGCGCTTTCACTCTGCTGGGCAAAGGCCGGTGTGCTGATGCCCGCCATCAAACCCAATATTGTCCCAGCTGCTAAGCTTCGCTTCAAAACCTGACTCTTGTTGCCCATGATAACTCTCCTCCCTTTGAACGGCCTATTTATTTTGGCCATTTCCATTAATTAATTGATCATTCATATAAAAAATGAATGGGACATTCTCCACAATCAAAACTGACAGTAGTGGATCGGCAGGGGGGCATCTTGAAAAACAGAAACGGAACATTGCCATTGGGCCAACGCGCCACACGATATTTATACGCCGCGATGTTCAGTATACCGCTGTTCGCTTGCCAAAATGCGTCTCCAGTGAACGAAAGTCCTGAAGCGGAGAGTGAACTCCTCTCGGCCTCGGAATATCCCGACCAAGTTTTCTGGGGAGATCTGCATGTTCATTCCAATCTGTCTTTCGATAGCAACAGCTTTGGAAACCAGAATCTTGGGCCGGAGGCAGCATATCGCTTTGCGCGGGGTGAAGAGGTCGAAACATCAACCGGTCAGAAGGCAAAGCTAACACGGCCTCTCGATTTTTTAATGGTTGCGGACCACGCCGAATATCTCGGGTTCCTGAGTGCATTACAGCAAGACGACAGAGCTGTTCTGGGATCGGATCTAGGCAAGCGCTGGAAAGGATATCTCGACGGTGCCGAGGGGATGGGACCGATCATGACCGAATATGTCGCCATGGTGACCGGTGCAGCGCCGCAGGAGGTTCCCGACAGGAAATTCAGCCAAACAATATGGAGCAATGTTGTCGATATTGCGGAGCGCTACAATCAACCTGGCAAGTTTACTGCCTTTGCCGGGTACGAATGGACGTCAATGCCAGGAGGTCGCAACTTGCATCGCGTAGTCGTGTTCAAAGATGGTCCTGACAAAACCAAGACCATAATTCCATTTTCTGCCTTGGACAGCGATGACCCGGAGAATCTCTGGAAGTTTCTGGAGCAATATGAAAAGAAGACCGGTGGATCGGTTCTGGCGATAGCGCATAATGGGAACTTGTCAGGCGGAATCATGTTCGATGATCAAAGGCTTGATGGCACGCCTCTTACCCAAGAATATGCAAAAACCCGCTCACGTTGGGAACCAGTCTATGAAGTAACGCAGGTTAAAGGTGATGGCGAGGCACATCCGCTTTTGTCACCTGACGATGAGTATGCAGATTTCGAAACCTGGGATGAAGGTGATATATCGCAAACTCCCAAGCCTCAGGACCCCGCTCTCAAAAAACAGATGCTGAAAGGCGAATATGCTCGTAGCGGTTTAAAGAAAGGCCTTAAATATGCCGCAGAACTAGGGGCTAATCCGTATGAATTTGGACTGATGGGATCAACGGATAGTCACACTGGCCTGGCTACGGCTGACGACAATAATTTTTGGGGTAAATTCAAGGATTCTGAACAATCTGAGTCGCGGATCACCAGCAAGATGGGAGGCGCGCTCTGGTCGAATTCCAAACTCACTGCATCTGGTTACACCGGTGTTTGGGCGCGGACAAATACCCGTCAAGAGTTGTTCGCTGCTATTCAACGCCGGGAGGTATATGCGACAACTGGTCCGCGCATTAAGTTGCGTATTTTTGCCGGTTGGGAATTTTCCAAAAATGATCTGGAAATCCCCGATTTCGCCAAAAAGGGTTACGATAAAGGTGTTCCAATGGGAGGCGTGCTGTCACCCGTCTCCGGTGACGAAACGCCTCGCTTCATTGTCAGTGCGATGAAGGATCCCGATGGTGCAAGCCTTGAGCGCGTACAAATCATCAAGGCATGGCGGGACAGTGAAGGCGGACTTAACGAAAAGATCTACAACATCGCTACGACCGAAAACGTATCTGGTGAGGCGGAGGTGTTGGCTTATTGGCGTGATCCTGATTTCCAAAAGGAGCATCACGCATTTTATTATGTGCGCGTCATTGAAGTTCCGACAAAGCGTTGGACCACTTATGATGCTGAGAAATATGATGTTGCGTTGCCATCAAATATCCCAAAAATGACCCAAGAGAGGGCATATAGCTCCCCTATATGGTATCGCCCGCTATAGAGCTTTGGTAGTCGCCAGCTAATCCACAAGGATAGATTAACTTTGAACATTGAGATTCAGCCCAAGAAAAAACCCGGCCGCCCACATGGTAGCTTTGCGCAAAACACGAAGAAGCGGTTGTTGGAAGCTGCAACGAAGCAATTTGGCGAGCGGGACTTTGCTGAAGTCAGCATGACTATGATTGCCGAAGAAGCTGGTTTGACCGGCGCTGCGATTTACAATTACTACGATTCCAAAGACGCGTTGTTTTTGGATGCAGTGTCACTTTACATCGAACAGAATACGAAAATTCTAACGGCGGCATCACTTGTTTCTGGTAACTGGAAAGACCGTCTGAATAATGTACTCGAGGCAGTTAAGACTATCTACAAGGATGGAACCCAGAATCAGCTTCTAACCAGTACTACGCAGCTGAAAATCGCGAGGGAGCCAGAGAAATTTGAACAAATTTTGGAATTGCGGAAAGTTTACAGCAAGATTTTCCAAGGCATTGTTGCAGATGCCATTCAATGCCAAGATCTTCCAAATGACACAGACAATGAGATCATGGGAGATCTGCTTATGGCGCTCACAACGAACGGGATAGGTGCGGTGGTCGTCCATCGAACCTCAAACGAAGACATTGATGCCGTCATAGATAGTTTTCGCATGTTGATTGGTATAAAAAATCCAGACCCCGACACGGACAAGCCGCTTTAGGGCAACCGATCCATTGAAAAGCAGCATCGGTTGCCCAAAAATCTTCTTTGGTCAGTAGATTGATTGAATTCCAACGTCTGCTTTTGCGCGTAAAACTTCGACCCCGCCTCACTTAATGAACTTAAACATATGCCCACCAATTTTGCGCATCTGGATTTCTTCCGATCCTTCGGTAATCCGGTAGCGACGATGGTGGCGGTAGATATGTTCGAACGGTTTGTGGCGGGAGTAACCCATGCCGCCATGGACCTGCATCGCGCGGTCGGCGGCGTCGCAGCACAGGCGGTTGGCGCGGTAGTTACACATGGACACCTGCGCGGAGAGATATTTCGCCACGTCGACCTTGGCCATACCGTCCATCTGGGCGGCGGTTTTATAGATTAGCTGGCGCAACATGGCAGCTTCAGTGTGAAGCTCCACTAGCGGAAACTGAATCGCCTGATTGACCGACAGTGGCTTGCCAAAGGGTTTGCGCTCTCCGGCATATTTGACCGATTCATCGATGCAATATTGCGCGGCGCCCAGTGACGAGGCGGCTTGCCGTATGCGGTTTTCATGGACGAAATGCTGCGCGGCAGCGAGACCCATGTCGAGGTCACCCAATATCTGGTCCGCCGGTATCCATACGTTGTTAAAGCTGCACTTGGGATGATCGGTGGGCATGTTGAATGTCCACATATATTCGCCAACCTCGAAGCCCTCCGCGTCGGTGGGGACCAGAAAACAGCCAATGCCCTGCGCATCGCCATCCTTGCCGCGATGGCGGGCAAAGGTCATCACATGGGTGGCCACATGCAGGCCGGTGGTCCACATCTTGTTGCCGTTGATCAACCAGCCATCGACGCCGTCGCGCTGCTCAGGAACAGCGGTGGTGTCCATCCATGTCGCATCAGAACCGTGATCCTCTTCGGTAAGGCCAAAGCACCATTTCATTTCGCCTTTCAGCATCGCAGGAATGCATTCCTGTTTCTGTTTCTCTGTACCGAAGTCGCGCACCATGAGGGGTTGGACGAGATTGCCGACGATGGAACTTTCATTCTGCAGATCGTTATGCAGACCTAGCCCCTTGTGCGCTAGATGTTCACGGATGCGGGCCATACCGAGGTTGGAGCCGTCCTGTCCGCCAAAGTCTTTCGGTAACGCATAGCGGAAATGACCCGCAGCGTCGGCGGTGCGGCGCATCTCGTCGAGCAGCTCTTCCCATTCCTTGCTCGGCAGGCCGTGATTGTCCCAGTCGGTGCGGCTGTCTTCCCGGCGGTGATCGAAAAAGCGGATATTGTCGTTGCGCTGCTCAATCGGCTTGATTTCAGCTTCGATAAAATCGTCGAGAACGGTGAGATAATCTTCGATGTCCTGGGGAATTTCAAAACTCATATCATGGCTTCCATTTGTTGAGGGCGACGGCAAGACCGGCATATTTGGGCTGGTCGATAGACAGGCGCTCCAGTGCGGATAGCCTGAGATGATCCCACAGACCCGAATGATCTGCGTCTATGCTTCCTTCTGATAGGGCGGCACAAAGCTGTCCATGATCAAATCCAATAGCTTTCAACCGTTCATCTGAAGCAGCCCGGAAAGCGGGACCAAAGCTCGCCTGCCGCTGCGCAACGCCCAGCGCATTGCCGGCCACTCTGGATTGAAACCGGTCATGGCCTTTGAGGTCAGGTTGAACCGTTTCCATGTTCCATTCGCCCAGAGCCGTGAGCAGTTCACCATAGCTGGTTTCGCCCTTGGCATCCTGGGCTTCGGGGATTTTCCAATCAAGCGAAGTACAGATATCTTGAGGTAGAATCTCTTCAAATAGCAAGGCCAGATCAATTTCGACTTCTGACACTCTGCGGCCAATGACCGTGCGCTCCAAAGAACGATCCCCATGGCTGCGCCAAATTTCTCCCATCACCAGACAGGCCACGCCCCACCAGACAGTGGAATAGATCAACCAGAAGCGGAACCGGTCTGGATCAACGGTTTCGCCGCTGTGCCGGGCATATGCAGCGAGAAATGCTTCTGCACTGTCAAAACCGCCCGCGACTTTCTCATAATGACCGAAGCGCCAGCTGGGCGTGCAGAGATAGGCCAAATCCTGAACCGGATCACCCAATCGCGCTAATTCCCAATCCAGCACTGCTGACACACCAGATGGTGCGATCATCAGATTGCCCATACGAAAGTCGCCATGCACCAGCTTTTTGGCCGGGCTATCCGTACTATCCGGAGCGTTTTGTTTCAGCCAGTGAAAGGCATATTCATAGATCGGGATCGCTCCGCCAATCTCGTCATATTTGTCTTTCTGCAAAGCGATGAGTTCCAGCGGTGAATAATATTCCAGACGGTCCGCCAGCTCTTTGGGGTCCATATTGTGGATATTCCAGAGCTCTGCCGCGCACTGGTCGGTCAATTTGCTTTCGGCCTCTGCAAATTCCGGATTGCCGAGAATCTTGTGGGGCAGGGTCTCACCATCTGCCTTGTCCATCACAAAGCCTTCGCCAAGATCATCTTCCGGCGACAGGCGCGCCCGAACGGTTGGTGCGGTGACGCCCGATTGCACCGCAAGATCAATCACGTCGGCTTGGATCGCCAGCGATATACCCCGCAAGCCTTCGTCGTCCGGCGAAATTCCAGCAGGCAAGCGGCGTAGAACAAATTCCTCCCCTGCATAAACAAAGGCCCAGCTTTCCATGCTGGCGCCGCCTGAAAGCCGTTTGAGCGCGGAAACTGAACCGTTGGAACCCAATGCCCTAGCGCAAAAAACAGTCAGTTTTTCTTCGGAAAGCTTATTTTCCATATTGAAAGCTTAATTGGTCAATTAAAAATTGGCAATCGCTATAATGGCAGAATAGTTCCGGCGATTTACGCCGTGATACTTGCATGCGAGGTCATTCCCTCTTACCTGCGGCTACAGCAAAACAAATCCACAAGGGGTCAGTATGAGGGCGTTTATTTTTCCAGGACAGGGCAGCCAGGCCGTCGGCATGGGCAAGGCCCTTGCGGAAGCGAGCAACACGGCGCGTGAAGTTTTTCAGGAAGTCGATCATGCACTGGAGCAAAATCTGTTCCAACTGATGTGTGAAGGGCCGGAAGAAGAACTGACCCTGACGGAAAATGCGCAGCCAGCGATTATGGCCAATGCGATTGCGACCATGCGCGTGATGGAAAAAGAGGGTGGCAAGTCGCTTGCTGACCTATGCTCCTATGTTGCTGGTCATAGTCTGGGCGAATATACGGCGCTTTGTGCGGCGGGCGCATTGAACCTGACAACAACAGCAGAATTGTTGAAACTGCGCGGCCAGTCCATGCAAAAGGCTGTTCCGGTTGGTGAGGGCGGGATGGCCGCCCTGCTAGGTGCAGATATCAAAAAAGCCGCTGGTTTGGCAAAAGCCGCAGCGCAAGGTGATGTTTGCACAGTGGCAAACGACAATGATCCGACACAGGTCGTCATTTCTGGTCATATGGGGGCCATTGAGCGCGCCATATCGCTGGTAAAAGAGCATGAAATTAAACGCGGTGTATTGCTGCCGGTATCGGCACCGTTTCACTGTTCGCTGATGCAACCCGCAGCGGAAGCAATGGAAGGAGCGTTGGCCGAAGCCAGTATATTGCCGCCCGCTGTTCCGGTTTTTGCCAATGTCACCGCGGATGCAGTGAGCGATACAGATGAAATCCGCCAGTTGCTAATTCAGCAGGTCACCGGAACGGTCCGCTGGCGGGAGTCTGTTTTGAACCTGTCCGAGGCAGGCGTAGAACAGTTTGTTGAATTTGGCGGCAAGGTACTTGGCGGTATGGTGAAACGGATCAACAAGGAAGTCCAGACAACCAGCCTGATTTTGATGGATGATATTGAAGCTTTTCTGGCTTCGGTCTAAACGCGCTGCCTTTATTAAAGACAGGAACAAAAATGTTTGATCTCACAGGAATGACCGCACTGGTAACTGGCGCTTCAGGCGGCATCGGATCCTCAATAGCCAAATCCCTTGCGGCGCGGGGTGCGACCATTGCTCTGTCCGGTACACGCAAGCTGGCACTAATGGATCTAATTCCGGAACTGGAAGGGGAAGGACATGTTGTCGTTCCATGCAATCTTTCAGATGCTGATGAAGTGAATGAACTGGTTCCCCAAGTGATTGAGAAACTGGGTAAACTTGATATCCTGGTCAATAATGCCGGGATCACCCGTGACGGGCTGGTCATGCGCATGTCGGATGATGATTGGTCAGACGTACTGAATGTCAATTTGGAATCGGCTTTCCGTCTGGCCCGTGCTGCGGCGCGGCCGATGATGAAAGCCCGGCACGGCCGGATTATCTCGATAACCTCTGTCGTTGGCGCAACCGGTAATCCCGGACAAGTCAACTATGTCGCCTCAAAGGCCGGGTTGGTGGGTATGTCCAAGGCGCTGGCGCAGGAGCTAGCTTCGCGCGGGATCACCGTAAACTGTGTTGCTCCCGGCTTCATTGCCACGCCGATGACAGAAGCCCTGACCGACGCCCAGAAAGACGATATAAACCGCAAAATTCCGGCAGGAAAAATGGGCGCGGGCGAAGATATCGGTGCGGCTGTAACCTATCTGGCGAGCAACGAAGCTTCCTATGTCACCGGCCAGACGTTGCACGTCAACGGCGGCATGGCGATGATCAGCTAACGGGCATTTCAGATGTTCTCCACTTTATTGCTGTTGGCGGTGATCGCAAACCCCGGCCCATCTTTGCCGACAGAGGGATTGCTGACGATCGAGTATCTCGATTGTGTGAGCAAGAAAGTCTCGACCGATCAGGCGCAGGCTTATTTTGCGATGGCGCGCAAAGGGGAGGAAGTCGACGCCTTTCAATCAGCAAATAAACTAACCAAAAACTGTCAGGCCGAGCATGGCTGGACCGATATCCAGACGCGCAGCGCGTTTCGGATTTCCTTGATGGACGGATGGTTGTTGCAAGAAGGTCTGATCGAAAAAATTCAGAATTTGGGGGATTTTAAGCCATTTCTCGACCAATATTATCGCGATAATGTGAAGCCAACGGGGCGCTATATGCTGGAAGACGTTTTTCTGTCCGGCAAAATGGATAAAGATTTGACCGAAGCAGGCTATCCGGAAGACAAGGAATTGCGTGAACTGGCCTATAATTATTGGGAATGGCGCGGCGCTCTATTCGGTATCGAGGAAGATTTTCGGAACGGTGAACTGCGACAATAGCCTGTAATGTTATGCATACATTCACAAAGCCGCGCTTGCCCTCTTGCAAGCGGCGCGCCATGCCACTAGGACAAAATGGAAATTAATACCAAAGAAGAAGGAACTCTCATGAGTGAGACTGCAGACCGCGTAAAAAAGATTGTTGTTGAGCATCTCGGCGTTGAAGCCGACAAGGTGACCGAAGAAGCGGCATTCATCGATGATCTGGGCGCTGACAGCCTCGACATTGTTGAGCTTGTGATGGCTTTTGAAGAAGAATTCAGCGTCGAAATTCCTGACGATGCGGCTGAAAAAATCGCAACGGTCAAAGATGCGATTGATTTCATCGACAATAACAAGGGTTAATTGATTTTGGAATGCAGCCTGATATCCGGGCTGCTATTCCGGGGCCAATGATCGCTAAATAATTACAAAGCGGCTCACCGGCCTGGGAAGCATTTCCTGAACCGGTGGCCGCTTTTGAATTGGGGCTTAAGCAAGCCTGAAATAAGGAGCATAAAATGCGTCGTGTTGTAGTGACCGGACTGGGTTTGGTAACGCCTCTTGGCGGAGATGTCGAAACAAGCTGGGGCAACATAATTGCTTCAAAATCCGGTGCCGGGAAAATTACACGTTTTGATGCTTCTGACCAGAAATGTCATATCGCCTGTGAAGTCAAACCGGCTGATCATGAATATGGTTTTGATCCCAATTTGCGTGTCGACCACAAGGTCCAACGTCAGGTTGATCCTTTCATTGTTTATGGCATTGATGCCGCAGGACAGGCGATGGAAGATGCCGGCCTGACCGACATGAGCGATGAGGAAAAACTGCGGACCGGCTGTTCGATTGGCTCCGGTATCGGCGGTTTACCCGGTATTGAAAAAGAATCACTGGTTCTCAATGAACGTGGTCCGGGCCGGGTGAGTCCGCATTTTGTTCACGGGCGGCTGATCAACCTGATCTCTGGACAGGTTTCGATCAAATATGGCTTGATGGGACCCAATCATGCGGTTGTGACGGCCTGTTCCACCGGTGCGCACAGCATTGGTGATGCAGCGCGCATGATTGCATTGGATGATGCGGATGTCATGCTGGCAGGCGGTGCCGAGGCCACCATTTGTCCGATTGGTATTGCAGGCTTCGCACAAGCCAAGGCGCTGTCGACCAAGCGGAATGATGACCCGACCGCTGCTTCAAGGCCTTATGACAAAGACCGCGACGGCTTTGTGATGGGTGAGGGCGCGGGCGTTGTTGTTCTGGAAGAATATGAACGGGCCAAGGCGCGCGGCGCGAATATCTATGCCGAAGTGGTCGGCTATGGCTTGTCCGGCGACGCGCATCATGTAACCGCGCCGCATCCTGATGGTGTGGGTGCCTATCGCTCGATGGAAATGGCGCTGAAACGTTCTGGCCTGACCACGGCGGATATTGACTATGTCAATGCGCACGGCACCTCGACCATGGCGGATGTGCTGGAACTGGCAGCAGTCCGCCGCCTGTTCGGCGATGACATCGCGACCATGTCGATGAGCTCGACCAAGTCGGCCATCGGCCATCTGCTGGGCGGTGCTGGTGCGGTGGAGGCGATATTTTCGATTCTGGCGCTGCGTGACCAAACTGTACCACCGACGTTGAATTTGGATGATCCGGAAGACAGTTGCGAAGGCGTGGATCTGGTGCCGCATGTGGCCAGAAAACGGGAAGTGAAGGCCGTGCTCAGCAACAGCTTCGGCTTTGGCGGAACCAATGCCAGCGTCATTATGAAGGCGGTATAGCGCCACTATGCGGCGCTTCGGTTGCCTCATCCTTGTTATCGCCACGGTCATTATCGGCCTTGTGGCAGGCAATTTCATCTATGGCTGGACCGCCTCCGGACCGCTGGAGCAGGAACGGACATTTATTGTTCAATCAGGTTCCAGCCTCGGCATGGCGGCCAGGGCGCTTGAGGAAGATGGCGTCATCAAGTCTGCCGATGCCTTTCTGAATCGCGCCAAGATTTTCGGCGGGTCAGAACCGATTAAGGCAGGCGAGTTTGTCATTCCTGCCGGGGCAAGCAATGCCACGATATTGGGCATATTGCAGGGCGGGAAAACCGTACAGCGGCTCATCACGATACCGGAAGGTACACCCTCGATTATCGTGCATGAAAAACTGATGGCGGAAAAACTTTTGACCGGTGACATCTCGGTTCCCGAAGAAGGGTCGCTCTTGCCAGACAGTTATAGCTTTGAACGCGGTGAGAGCCGTGCAGCGGTCGTCGCGCGCATGCAAAAGGCGATGAAGGATACGATTGCCGAACTATGGCCCAAAAAAACCGCAGCCAGTGTGGTCAAGACACCTGAAGAAGCCGTCATCCTTGCAGCAATTGTCGAGAAGGAAACAGCTCTGGCCCGCGAACGCAGGACGGTTGCGGCAGTCTATAGCAACCGGATCAACCGCAATATGATGTTGCAGGCCGATCCGACGATCATCTATCCGATCACGAAGGGCAAGCCGCTGGGACGGCGCATAAGACAGTCCGAAATTGCCGCGGTGAATGACTATAATACCTATTCCATGGTTGGCTTGCCCAAGGGGCCGATTGCCAATCCGGGGCGTGCATCAATTGAAGCGGTACTGAATCCGGCGGACAGCGATTATCTGTTCTTTGTGGCTGACGGCAAAGGCGGGCATGTTTTTGCCAGAACGCTGGCCGAGCATAACGCCAATGTCGAAAAATGGTTCGCCATCCGCCGTGAGCGGGGTGAGATGTAGTACGCCTATGGCAAAAATCTTGTGATTAGTGGCTTGATGGCGTCGATGCTGGCTGTCTCCGTTCCGCAATCGTCCGAAAAGGCCGAAGAAGTAGAGCATCACAAAGCGCAAACCGCCCCTGATAAGCAAGATATCGAGGCGTCACAAAAAATGTTGGGACGCTATTACCTGCGCGGCTTGATGGAAACCGCATCGGGCCTTCAATTGTCAGAGGATGGCCGCTTCCAATGGTATTTGATCGTCGGTGGGCTAGACATTTTGTCCGGTGGCAGCTGGAGTCTTCAGGGTGAACAGGTAACGCTGATATTTGATCCGCCCAAAGAAGGCGCGCGCTATGACCCCATCGGGACGGTTATGATGAGGATCGATGGTGAAAACCTTATACCATCCAGTGATTTTGGCGGCGGTACCTTTGTAAAGGCCAAGCCCCGATCGGACAGGAAATGAGCACCGGATTTCTTTCAGATTGCACCAGGGTTTGCGATTAGCCACAAAAGTGCAGATTTTTGGGTTATGTTCAGGGCCACTATTCAAGAGCAACCTACGTAACAGGGGCCGGTCATGAGAATAAAGCCTTATCTAGCGATCATCATACTGGCTGCTTTCTCATTTACCGGGCTGCGTATGTGGCAGGAAAGCAGTTTTGGGACAGGGCCGCTGAACTCGTCCGCAAAACAGCAGGGGGAAAGCCTGGAAATCGCTTTTGTGGCCAATGCTGTTGGCGGAACGATCAGCCTGATCGATGTCCAGAAGATGCAGGTAATAGACTCGATAGACATTACGCCCGACGGTAAAAATGCCGGATTTTTTCGTGACCCAGTACAATCATTTGCTCAAGATATCGCGGAAGGCAAGGGTGGTCTGAACTATGCCCAGGATACTGATTTGTCGCGGGATGGGCGCGTATTGTTTGTCTCGCGCGGCTTTCTGGCTGATGTCGCCGCGTTCGACCTTAAGACCCACGAAATTCTCTGGCGGACGCCGATCGCCGGAATACGCGCAGATCATATGGACATTTCACCCGACGGCAAACGGTTGTTTGTGTCAGCGGTTATTCGCGGCGGGGATATTGTCGAAATACTTGATACGCGCACAGGCGATAAACTGGGGCATTTCAAGACAGGTGATTGGCCGCATGATGTCCATGTCAGTGAAGATGGAAGCAAGGTATATGCTGCCAGCCTTGGCGATATGGAGGCCGAACTGTCTGAACGTAACGTCAATGGTGATGCCTACCGCGTAACCGTCGTTGATGCGCAGTCGTGGGAGATGCTGAAGGAACATAGCTTCGACGCAGGGATTCGTCCGTTCCAGATATCCGAGAGCCGCCGCATGCTATATGCTCAGCTATCCAATACACATGCCATTGTTGCACGCGATCTCGATGGCGACACTCAGAAAGGCCGCATAGATTTGCCGATCAAGGCGGGAGTCACAGAAGATGATTGGGATTTTGAGGCACCGCATCACGGGCTATCCTTGTCATCTGATGAGACCACATTATGCGTCGCCGGGCGTGCATCCGACTATGCCGCTTTTGTTGACGCAGAAAAACTCACGCTCAGCGCGACAATTAATGTCGGTGATGCACCAAGCTGGTCTGTCTTCACAGAAAACGGAGAGTTTTGCCTGCTCGCCAATACCAGAAGCGATGATGTTTCATTTGTATCGCGATCCGATCAGGTCGAGATTGCGCGCATCAAGGTTGGACGAGGGCCCAAACATATTACGTTGGGCCGTGTGCCGGTTGATGTTTTGCAAAAACCCAACTGAAAAACAAAGCCGGTTTGCTGATTTTTCGACAAGCCTCTCTATTCAGACGCCCTAGTAGTTGAACCGGGTTTTCAAGCTATCTCGCGCTTCCTGATATTCAGCGATCAACTTGTCGACCATATCCTGCACGGAGCGGACTTCATCAATTGCGCCGATGCCCTGACCACTGCCCCAGATATCTTTCCAGGCCTTTTTCTCGGTATTGCCACCGGAGCCGAAGTTCATGGTCTTATAGTCGCCTTGCGGAAGGTCATCTGGATCGAGACCGGCATTTTCGATCGAACCGCGCAGATAGTTGCCGCTGACGCCCGTAAACAGGTCGGAATAGACAATATCTTTGGCACGGCCTTCGACAATGCCGTCTTTATAGCCTTGATCGGCATTGGCTTCCTTGGTCGCGATAAAGGCGGAGCCCATATAGCCGAGGTCCGCGCCCATGGCCTGTGCGCCCAAAATAGATGCACCGCAACCGATCGATCCGGACAAAGCGACCGGACCATCAAACCACTGACGAATTTCCTGCATAAGCGCGAAGGGAGAGATAACGCCCGCATGGCCGCCAGCGCCGGCTGCTACCGGGATCAGGCCATCGGCGCCTTTTTCGATGGCTTTATGGGCAAAGCGGTCGTTGATAATATCGTGCATGGTGATACCGCCCCAGTTGTGGACGGCAGTGTTGAGGTCCTCAATCGCGCCTAATGACGTAATGATCAGCGGCACCTTCCATTTTTCACAGGTCGCCATGTCCTGATCGAGGCGATCATTGGACTTATGGACAATCTGGTTCACGGCGAAGGGGGCCGCCGGCTTGTCGGGATTGTCCCGGTTCCACGCGGCCAGCTCTTCGGTAATCTGGTGCATCCACTCGTCGAGCAGGCTTTGCGGCCGTGCGTTGAGGGCAGGGAAGGACCCGACGATTCCCGCTTTACACTGCGCAATGACCAGTTCCGGTCCCGATACGATAAACAAAGGTGAACCGATAAGCGGCAGGCGAAGATTGTCGAAAATGGCAGGTAAAGTCATAAGGTCCCCAATAGAAAAGGCTAAACGGAAAAGCTTAGAAGTCCGCCATACCGCAAGCGGCAGCGGATTCCACTGTTATTTTAACCGATTGCTTAATTCGGGTGCTAAATCCGGTTTACCGCGCTGAGCAGCGCTTCAACGGAGGCTCTGGCAACATCGCTATTGATACCGACACCATAGAATTCGCGGCCATCACCAGTTCTGCATTCGACATAGGCTGCCGCCTGCGCGTCTTTGCCTGAACCCAGTGCATGTTCCTGATAGTCCATGATCTCCAGCGTGATGCCCAATGATGAGGCGAGGGCGTCGACAACGCTCGATATCAGGCCATTGCCGCGACCACTAACAGATGTTTCTCCATCGGGGCCTTTGACTTTGCCAACAAATATGCGTTCGCCGCCGGTCTGGCTTTCCTGATAGTCGATCAGGCTATATTTGCCGCCACCATCGAGATGATAGCGTTTCTGGAACGCGCCCCAGATATCCTCGGTAGACAGTTCCCGGCTTGTCTCGTCGGCCAGTTCCTGCACCGTGCGGCTGAAATTGGCCTGCAGACGCTTGGGCAGTTTCAGACCATAATCCTGTTCCAATATCCACGCGATACCGCCTTTGCCGGACTGGCTGTTTACGCGGATGACGGCTTCATAGTCGCGGCCAATATCCCGCGGGTCGATCGGCAGATAAGGTACGTTCCACAGCTCGTCATTGCGTTGTTCCTGTGCTGCAAAACCCTTTTTGATCGCGTCCTGATGGGAACCGGAAAAGGCAGTGAAGACCAACTCTCCGGCATAGGGATGGCGTTCCGGAACCGGCAGCTGATTACAATATTCCACCGTGTTGACGATTTCATCCATGTTGGAGAAATCAAGTTTGGGGTCAACGCCCTGCGTGTACATATTGAGGCCCAGCGTCACCAGATCGACATTGCCGGTGCGCTCGCCATTTCCAAACAGACAGCCTTCGACGCGGTCTGCGCCAGCCATCAAACCAAGCTCTGATGCCGCAATCCCCGAACCACGATCATTATGTGTATGCAGGCTGATCACGACATGGTCGCGCTTGCTGATATGCTTGCACATCCATTCGACCTGGTCTGCGTAGATATTCGGTGTTGATGCCTCGACTGTCGCGGGCAGGTTAAGGATCAGCGGTTTCTCTGCGGTTGGCTCGATAATCTCCATAACAGTTTCGCAGACTTCCAGGCTGAATTCGATCTCGGCGGTCGAGAAAGTTTCCGGCGAATATTCGAAATGCCAGTCGGTATCGGGATATTTCTCTGCCTGTTCGCGCAGGATGGTTGCACCTTCCTTGGCAATATCCTTCACGCCGTCTTTGCCCAGCTTGAACACAACATCACGCCATGCTGGTGAAACCGCATTATAGAGATGGACAATCGCCTGTTTCGCGCCTTCCAGGCTGGCGAAACTCGTTTCGATCAGGTCACGGCGGGACTGGGTCAGCACCTGCACCATCACGTCGTCCGGTATGCTGCCTGACTTGACCAGGCCGCTTATAAAATCAAAGTCCGTCGCACCGGCGGACGGGAAGCCGACTTCAATTTCCTTGATCCCGATTTTGACGAGCAGATCAAAGAAACGCTGTTTCTTTTGCGCATCCATAGGATCGATCAGCGCCTGATTGCCGTCCCGCAGATCGGTGGAGAGCCAGCGCGGTGCCTTGTCAATGGTACGGGAAGGCCATTGCCGGTCCGGCAAATCAATCTGGCCAAAGGGACGATATTTTTGAGATGGTATAGGATGCATGGTCAATACTCTTATGCTGCAAGCGATTTCGCACAAGGCGGAAATTGCTAATTAATTTCAATTTTCTGGAAAAATAATCCCTTAGACGGGGCCGCTGCATCGAGCAGCAGCACAGCTACGCCTAAGGGCGCATAAGTCGGTGTAGCTCTAGGTTTGAGGCACATCTCATGCCGATATTCATATCTGTTGCGGTGCAAAAATCAACCATGCCGGTGAATTTATTTTGCATGGAGTGAAACCTTTTTGCTCGCTTCGGCGAAACCATCAACGAGCATGACGGCTCAACGAAATTATTTTTACCCTCAATCACAAGAACTTAAACCTTATCAAGGAACAGAAAATGAAAACACTGATTATGCCAATCGCACTCGCGCTCGCCGCGACCACCGCCACTTTTGCATTACCGATAGATGCGGCAATTGCCGGGCCGACCTTCACCGGTGTGGAAGGCGGAAACATCGCTGTGAGCGGATTTGACGTAACATCCTATTTCACCGGCAGCGGCAAACCCGTTAAAGGCAGCAAGGCCCATCGGGTTAAGTATAAGGGTGTGGACTATCACTTCAGCAGCGCATCGAATGCTGCAAAATTTAAAGAGAATCCCGCAAAATTTGCTCCGCAATATGGCGGGCACTGTGCATGGGCTTTGTCCCGCGGTTCACTCGCTCCCGGTGATCCGCTCATCTACAAAGTTACTGATGGCAAACTATACCTGAACTTCAACAAGCAGGTTCAAACAACCTGGCTTGGAGATATCGCCGGCTTCATCAGCAAAGCTGATATCAAATGGCCAACATTTCCGGATGACGCCAAATTCGGCGGCTAATCGGGTCCCCCATTCGTCACGCAACCATCTAACGTAAACACTTACATTAAAGGAAAATAGCATGAACAACCAACGCAAAGTCTCCGCAATGCTCGCTGTCATGGGCGGCTTGTCCTTGGCCACACCTTCTGCAGCGCTTGCTACCTGCACGGCAGCTGCTCCCGTAGCCCAATCAGCCTGCGGTGCGTGCGCAGCAGCATGTGCTGCATCTGGTGGAGCTTGTGCAGCCGCTGCATGCGGTGCCTGTGCAGCTGTGGACTGTGCTGCTGCCGCGTGCGCCGCCGGATGTGCCGCTGATGCCGCAGCTTGCGCTGCTCAACCCGCTGCTTGCGGTGCCTGCGCAGCGGCCTGTGCACCTCAATAAAGAACAGTGGTTTGAGGGGGTTAGGTTATGTTAAGACACCAGCGCCCCCTCAAACAGATTACCCAAAGGATTTAACAAATGAATAAAACATTTTTAGCAGCGATCATGATGGCCACGTTGCCAATCGCTTGCTCCGCCCCTTCGGCAGAAACAACGGAAACAGCAGAAACGGCCGATGCCGCAATTATCGAAGTTTCCGATGATATGAAATTGCCTGTTTTCACCGGTCCTGCCGGATCTGAAAATATAGCCGTAAGCGGCTATGACACAGTCAGCTATTTTGAAGGCGACGGCGTGCCTGTTGAAGGAAGCAAGGAACATCGTGTCAGATATAATGGTGTTGAATATCACTTTGCTTCGGCCGAAAATGCGGCGAAATTCCAAGCCGAACCAGCCAAGTTTGCTCCCCAATACGGTGGTCACTGCGCTTGGGCAGCCTCACGCGGCAAGCTCGCATCGGGTGATCCCAAGCTCTATGCGATTGTTGACGGTAAGCTATATCTGAACTTCAATCAGAAGGTTCAGGACACATGGAATACGGATATCCCGGGCTTTATTGAAAAGGCTGACACGGAATTTCCCAAAATTCCAGCGGACGCTCGTTACGACGACGCTTAAGTCCGGCTCAAATAATGAGAAGGGGCGGTGGAACGTGATTCTGCCGCCTTTTTGTTTGACGTATAGGCAAAAATTAACCGGGATCAGCTAACCCTGCATCTCTCGACGCGTTTGCAAGGTGCAGAATGTACAGACTTGTCTATATCAGCACACCAAAACCGGATATCACCCGGGCAGAAATGGCAGATATTCTTCGTGTCGGCCGCCGGAATAATGTCCGTAACGGCATAACCGGACTTTTGATTCAGGATAAACGGCGCTTTCTCCAATATCTGGAAGGTGAGGCAGAGCAGGTCGAAGAGACTTTTGCCCGGATATCCGCTGACAGACGCCATTCCGCGATAATCCAGCTAAAAAATGGCTATATCGGGCGGCGCCAGTTTCCAAAATGGGAAATGGCTTCGAAATATGTGGATGGTGACACCAGCCTTCTATCCGCCGTCAAGGACCTGGTAAGTGATTGCGACCGTGACGTGGCAAATGAACTGATGAGCTTTGCGGAAGCCCGAGACCGCGCCGCGTAACTTCTTGGAAGCTGACACCGGCGCGGCCTTGTAGGTTCTGTGGCTTAGTTCTTTTCTTTATCCACCAGCTGGTTGGCACCAATCCATGGCATCATGGCGCGAAGCTCGGCACCGGTTTTTTCGATGGGATGTGCTTCAGCCTGTTTCCGAGCCGCCTTCAATTCCGGTTGGCCAGCGCGGTTGTCGAGGACGAAATCCTTGACGAAACGGCCCGATTGAATGTCGGCCAATACCCGTTTCATTTCGGCTTTTGTCTTATCGGTGATGATCCGCGGGCCGGTCGTGATATCGCCATATTCAGCGGTGTTGGAGATGGAATAGCGCATATTGGCAATGCCGCCTTCATAGAGCAGGTCCACGATCAGCTTGGTCTCGTGCAAACATTCGAAATATGCCATTTCCGGTGCATAGCCAGCTTCGGTGAGTGTTTCGAAACCCGCCTGGATCAAATGGGTGATGCCGCCGCAAAGCACAGCTTGCTCGCCAAAGAGATCGGTTTCGCATTCTTCGCGGAAATTGGTTTCGATAATACCGGAGCGGCCGCCACCGACACCGGAGGCGTAGGCGAGGGCGACGTCATGCGCATTGCCGCTCTTGTCTGCATGAATCGCAACAAGGCAGGGGACACCGCCGCCGCGCTGATATTCGCTGCGTACCGTATGGCCGGGGCCTTTTGGTGCGATCATGATGACGTCGAGATCATCGCGTGGCTCAATCAGGCCAAAATGCACATTGAGGCCATGAGCAAAGGCAAGAGCAGCACCCGGTTTCATATTCTCATGATAATCTGCAGCGTAGATAGCGGCCTGATGCTCATCGGGAGCCAGGATCATGACAATATCGGCCCAAGCGGCCGCATCTGCGTTGCTGAGTACTTTGAAATCAGCGCTCTCCGCTTTCTTGGCCGTTGCCGACCCCTCGCGCAGCGCAATAGCTACTTCTTTGACGCCGCTGTCGCGCAGGTTTTGGGCGTGGGCATGGCCTTGACTACCATAGCCGACAATCGCGATTTTCTTGTCTTTGATCAGGCCAAGATCGGCATCTGCGTCATAATAGACTTTCATTATTCTTCCTTATATTCAGATAATTAGAGCTAGTAATAGGGTGTTCATGCTACATCCGGTCCGCGGCCGATGGCAACTACACCGGTGCGTCCGACTTCAACCAATCCGACTTCCCGCATCAGGCCGACAAATGTCTGGATCTTGTCCGGTGCCCCGGTAATTTCGAATACAAAACTTTCGGTCGTCGCATCTACAACCCGCGCGCGATAAACATCGGCAAGCCGCATCGCTTCGATCCGGTTTTCGCCTTTTCCAGAGACCTTTACCAAAGCCAGTTCGCGCTGCACATGCGGTCCAGCTTCGGTGAGGTCGCGCACGCTGTGTACCGGGACCAACCGGTCAAGCTGGGCAATAATCTGTTCAATCACATGCGGCGGGCCGTTAGTGGCAATAGTTATCCGGCTGATCGCGTGATCGGCGCTGATATCGGCGACGGTCAGGCTTTCGATATTATAGCCGCGCGCGGTAAACATCCCGGCGATGCGCGCCAAAATACCCGCTTCATTGTCAACCAGCACGGCCAGGACATGGCGTTCGACTTTTTCTTCCTTGATATGCATTAAACAAGCGCCTTTGCGTTATCGTCCATCGTGCCTTTGACGTCCTCTGGCGTCAGCAGCATATCGGTATGCGCTGCGCCTGATGGTATCATAGGGAAACAATTGGCCAGTTTCGCGACGCGGCAATCGACCAGTACCGGACCATCGGTTTCAATCATCTTCTTGATTCCGGTCTCCAGATCGGAAGGGTCCTCGATCAATATGCCGGTCCAGCCATAGCTTTCAGCCAACTTGATAAAATCTGGCAGACTATCGCTATAACTATTTGAATAACGGCTTTCATAGGTCAGTTCCTGCCATTGCCGGACCATACCCATATATTCGTTGTTCAGAATGAAAATCTTGACCGGCAAGCGATATTGGCTGGCCGTGCCCAGCTCCTGAATATTCATCTGGATCGAGGCTTCACCTGCGATATCGATCACGAGCGCATCAGGATCACCCAGCTGCGCACCAATAGCAGCAGGCAGGCCATAGCCCATGGTACCCAAGCCACCACTGGTCAGCCATTTATTGGGTTTCTCAAAATCAAAATGCTGCGCAGCCCACATTTGGTGCTGGCCGACTTCGGTGGTGATGATCGGGCTGCGCTCATGCGTGGCTTCCCACAGCTTGCGGATAGCCTCTTGTGGCATGATTTCGGTCTTGCTTTCAGGATAAGCAAGGCAATTGGTTGCACGCCATCCTTTGATCCGCGCCCACCATTCCTCATAGTCGGGAGCGTTAAATTTGCGCCCTTTTAGGACAGCAAGCAGTTGCTCCATAACCCGTCCGACATCACCGATAACCGGTAGATCGACGCGGATTGTCTTATTGACCGAGGATCGGTCGATATCGACATGGATTTTCTTGCTATTGGGCGAGAATGCATCAATCCGGCCTGTAATACGGTCATCAAAGCGCGCGCCGAGACAAACCACCAAGTCAGCGCGGTTCATCGCCATATTGGCTTCAAACGTGCCATGCATGCCCAGCATCCCGAGCCATTGTTCGGATGAGGCTGGAAAAGCGCCAAGACCCATAAGGGTCGATGTCACCGGAGCGCCCGTCAATTCCGCCAACTGGCACAGTGTTTCGCTGGCATTCGGGCCGCTGTTGATAATGCCACCGCCGGTATACAGTATCGGCGCCTTGGCTTGCATGATCATCTCAGCAGCCTCGTTTATGGCTTTGAAATCACCATCAATTTGCGGCTGATAACGGGGGTTTATCTTTCCGTTATGAGAGCGGAATTCGGCCTCCGCGACCTGAACATTTTTGGGAATATCAACCACAACCGGGCCCGGACGGCCTTGCGTGGCGATATGAAAAGCCTCTGTCAGAACGCCAGCAAGGTCAGATGGCTGTTTTACCAGATAGTTATGTTTTGTGCAGTGCCGGGTAATGCCTACCGTATCGGCTTCCTGAAAAGCATCGGAACCTATGAGATTCGTCGCAACCTGACCGGTGATGACAACCATCGGGATGGAATCCATCAACGCATCGGTGATCCCCGTGACCGCATTGGTTGCGCCTGGGCCGGATGTGACCAGAACAACACCGGGTTTGCCGGTCGAACGGGCATAGCCCTCTGCGGCATGGGTCGCTGCCTGTTCATGGCGGACCAATATATGTTTAATCTTAGGATGGTCATAGAGCGCATCGTAAATTGGCAGCACAGCGCCGCCGGGATAGCCAAATACGGTGTCGACACCCAGATCGAGCAGGGTTTGAACCAATATTTCCGCACCGCTTTTTTCGGCCACTTTAAGCTCCATAATCATTGTTAAACCCGCGACAGGCGGGCGTTTGATAGGCGATGCTGCACTGCAAGGCAATCTACAAGATTCGGCACAGCATTCGCTCGAACTGGGCGGCGCTACATATTTATATATATTATGTCAAGGCCAATTATTATAATAATATAATAATATCATCGATATTATGATTATTTATGATCTCTTTATGGCGAGGCCAATCGTCGGGGCATTGGTTACGGAACCAGGTATACTGACGCTTGGCATATTGCCGTGTGGCGGCCATGGCCCGGGTCTTCGCTTCTTCAAGATTGATTTCGCCATCGAGCCAGGCGCTGATCTCCGGCACACCAATGGCGCGCATAACCGGGCAATCGTCTGATAAATCTCTCTTTAGAAGCGCTGTAACTTCTTCTTTGGCGCCATTATCGAGCATATTCTGAAACCGCCGATCACAGCGTTCGTAAAGCCATTCGCGGGGTGGTAGCAGAACCAGGGGGTGCAGATTGATCTCGTCAGCTATTCCACCGGCCATATGAGCGTGCCAGTGTCCCATAGTTTTTCCGGATGACCGAACAACTTCCAGCGCGCGCATGACCCGACTTGAATCTCTGGCGTTTAAACGCTGCGCAGACGAAGGGTCTTCTCCCTGTAGGGCGGCATAGGCGTCAGCAATGTCCATCTGACGCACTTGCGCACGGACGGCAAGGGAGATTTCGGGTATCGGCGCGATCCCGTTCAGCAATGTGCGGACGTAGAGACCTGTCCCGCCAACCAGTATCGGCAATATGTCGTCGTTATGAGCCGCCGCTATTTCGGTTTTGGCATCATCGGCCCAGCGCGCCGCAGAACAAGTCTCGGCACCATCTATGTAACCATAAAGCCGATGATCTATCCCGCCCATTTCCTGCTCATCAGGCCGCGCGCTCAGAACCTGTAGATCTGCATAAACCTGAGCGCTGTCAGCATTGATGATCACAGAGGGTTGCTTTTTGGCCAGCTCCAGTGCCAATGCGGATTTGCCGCTGGCCGTCGGACCAACGATCAGTGCCACATCCTTTTTGTCTTTCGGAGAATATATGCTCATCGCCACGCTAATAGCAGCAGATCGGCTGCAAAAGGGAGAGCTAAGTTCTGCCGCAGACCGATTGACGGACGCCGGCGGGAAAATTTCCCGGATCAGCGATATTATTGACGGTAAAGCAGCTGATATTTTTCTCGAGGGCGATCTGGAAGTTTTGCGGGATGCCCTGCCAATCGAAAGCGCCGAAATAGATTTTGTCGTTCAACCGTCCGGAAATCGGGAGAAAAAGCTGCTGATATCGGACATGGACAGCACGATGATCACCGTGGAATGTATCGACGAGCTTGCAGGCTATGCCGGTATCAAGGACCAGATCGCCGAGATAACCGAACGCGCCATGCTGGGCGAGCTGGATTTCGAAGAGGCTTTACGGGGCAGGGTGGCGTTGCTCGCTGGCCTGGATGTGTCAGCGATTGACCGATGCCTTGCTGAAAAAGTCGAAATCATGCCCGGGGCCGAAACATTGGTAAAGACCATGGCCGCGCGGGGAACGAAGACTATATTGGTTTCTGGCGGCTTCACCCGATTTGCTGACCCGGTTGCCCGCAAAATAGGATTTTCTGTCGCAGAAGCGAACATATTGGCTGAAGCGGGCGGGGTTTTGACCGGAAAGCTGACCGGTGCAATTGTGGATGCGCAAAGAAAAGCGGAATTGCTTAAGCAGAGCGCAAAATCCGCAGGACTGTCTCTCGACCAGTGCATGGCTGTGGGGGACGGCGCCAATGATATCCCGATGATAGCGCTGGCAGGAATGGGGGTCGCCTATCATGCCAAACCCAAGGCCGCACAAGCCGCTGATGCAGCGATCAGACATAATGATCTCAGCGCTCTGCTATATATGCAGGGCATTGGTTCTGATGACTGGGTGAACGGTTAAGCCGCTCAGTCGAGTCCGATTACCGGGATTTTACGATACAGTCGTTGCCGGATGCCTTGACGCTGCCACAAACCTTGCTCGCTTGCGCCTTGGTGGCAAAAGGCCCAGCTTGCAATCGCGTGATCGAGCCGGCTGCAACCAGATAGGGTTGCAAATTGTTCAGGGCAGAGACACGCTTTTCCAGATTGTTCCAAAGCGCCTTGGCTTTATTCTGGTCGCCAAATGCGCCCAGTTGAACACGCCAATTGCCGGTCGCAGCGGTGCGCACTGGCGCAGCAGCTGGAGCGGGAACAGGTTTTGCTGCGGGTGCTGCTGCCTTAACAGGGGCCGGGGCAGGAACTGGTTTAACCGCTGGCGGAGCAGCGGGTTTTGCTGCAGGTACCGGGGCTGGAACCGTTGTAACAGCCTTCGATGCAGGCAATTGCGCGGTTTGAATTGCGCGGCTCGATGGCGTTGCTCTCAACCCGCCGACCTGGGCGGTACGAACGCGTTTTTCATTCTCTTCCATCTGACTGGCTAGTTCAATGGCACGGCGACGCTGGTCGAGAGGAATATATTTGTCCATCTGAGCCATGTTGGACGTCGCTTGTGGCAATCCGGCGGCGGAAGCGCGGGTCATCAGGGCATAGGCCTTGATCCAGTCTTTCTCGACAAAATCTCCATTAAAATGCCCTGTACCCAATACATATTGCGCGCGCGGTTCGCCGCGATTGGCGGAAGCCTGCAGATATGGTAGGGCCTCTTTTCGCCGCTGGTTCTGGAAAAGGATCAGGCCATAGTTATCACTGGCCTGCAAATGGCCCTGATCGGCGGCACGCTTATAAAATTGTTCGGCCTTGGCCAGATCCATGGGCACACCGCGTCCAAGCTTATAAGCCTGACCCATATTGAACTGCGCGTCGGCATCACCGGCATTGGCTGGACCTCGCCATTCGGCAACAGCAGTTTTATAATCGCCGCGTCCCCAGGCATCGACGCCGTCTTTAACGTCGGCCAATGCAGGCGCTGTGAATCCGAAAACCGCAGATGCCATTATAATATGGCGCGCTATCTTGGAATTTTTCATGTGATCAGGCCCTCGGTATTCAAATTACTGACAGTCATCTTATGCGTAATTTGTCCTTAACGCCAATTTGCAAATTATTCGTAACCTTAAATCAAAAATCTGACCGGTGACTGAATCGAAATCTAACGCCGTGTAAAATAATTTTTCCGTCCAAAAAAACATCACACGTTTGTTAACCCTATTTTAGCCCTGTTCTGTCAGAGAAGGCGATGAATGAATTTCAGACGTCCTGATCAACACGTGATGATACTAAGGGGAATAGAGTGCGAGTTCTAGCAATGGCATCCCAAAAAGGTGGTTCCGGCAAAACAACTTTGTCGGGTCATCTTGCCGTACAAGCCCAACTGGCCGGAGCAGGTCCGGTTGTCCTAATCGATATCGACCCACAAGGTTCCTTGGCCGATTGGTGGAACGAACGCGAAGCGGAACTGCCTGCTTTTGCGCAAACCACTGTATCCCGACTGGCTGCCGATCTGGCGATCTTGCGGCAACAGGGTTTCAAACTCGCGGTGATTGACACGCCGCCAGCCATTACCATGGCGATCCAGTCTGTCATCTCGGTCGCAGAACTTATTGTTATACCAACACGCCCCAGCCCGCATGATCTGCGTGCCGTGGGTGCAACTGTCGATCTGTGTGAGCGTGCCGGCAAACCGCTATTGTTTGTCGTGAATGGCGCAACGCCGAAAGCAAAAATCACTTCGGAAGCCGCTGTCGCGCTGTCTCAGCACGGTACGGTCGCTCCGATCACCGTACATCACCGGACGGACTTTGCCGGATCCATGATTGATGGCCGCACCGTTATGGAAGTTGATCCCGATGGCCGGTCTTCTCAGGAAATCCAGCAGCTTTGGGGTTATATTTCTGACCGTCTGGAGAAGAATTTCCGCCGCACCGTATTTTCATCACCTGCCATGGCGCCGACAACCAATGTCGGAGTTCCTCGGCCCGGAAGCAATTTCGGTCGCCGGGTCATCGGGTCCTAATGGGAGGAGCAGAGAATATGAGCGAACCTAAACCATTAGCATCCCTGTCATCTTCCTTGCTGGCACGCAAAGGCGGCGCAAAGCCTGCCATGCGGCGTCAAGGAATGGCATTTCCAACTCAGGCTGATCATGAAAATGAAGATCTGGGGTGGAATGACATGGGTTATGACACCAATCCTGATCATGAAGCAGGGCAATCGGATACGAACGGGCCTGTCGATGCGGATCAGTATCATTACAATCCATTAGCAGGAGCGATTCCTGAGGTTGTTCCGGCGGTGAAGAAACAGCAGGAAGAAATTGCTGCGAAGTTAAGCCAGCAGCCGAAACACGAAGAGCAAGTTGCAGCAGAACCCGAACAGAAGGTCGAGCCTGCTGAAAAGGAACAATCGGTTCCTGTTCCCCTCTCTATTTCCCGCGAAGTGGCACCGGTTGCTGAAAATTCCAGCATCGGAGTTGCTCCACCGCCGCGTAAAAAGGCAAATACTGCGAAGCCAGCAGCGAAAAGCCGTCGTCCGGCACAAAAGTCGCGGACACGCAAAGCCAAGGCTGCGTTTACCTTAAGGTTGGACGCTGACAGGCACCTGAAACTGCGGTTGGCGACGGCTGTGAAGAATGTTTCGGCACAGCAGTTGGTAACCAAAGCCGTGGACGAATATTTGAGGTCTATCCCCGAACTTGACGACTTGGCAGAGCGCATTCCGTCACGCGGCGCTGCTTAAAATAAAGATACAGATTTTAATTGCGAGGGCATTAATATGAAACGCGATACGATATTGAAACTGGCCGCTTCGACTATGGTCATTTCGACAACTCTGACCGGTTGCGGTCCTTTCGGAGGCGGTTCGGTTGCTTCTTTATCGAGCAAGCCTGCTACGATTAAAGATGGCGCGAAATATGCCAAAAAAGCTGAAAAAGCTCTCCGTAAAGGCCAAGTCGAAAAAGCGATTGCCTATGCAGAGCAGTCTGTTGCCGGTGTCGGCAGCGACCCTGAAACGCGTGCGTTGCTTGGTCAATCTTACTTGGCCGCCGGTCGTTTTCATTCTGCGGAGCGCAGTTTCCTTGACGCAATGGAACTGGGTCAAAAAGATGCCCGCACGATCTTGAGCTTGAGCCTGTCACAATTGGCTCAAGGCAAAGCCAACAAGGCGAAACAATTGATCGAGAATAACCGTCAATTCATTCCAACCGCCGATTATGGTCTGGCATTGGCTCTGACCGGTGATTCCAAAGGTGCAATTGCTGAACTGGAGCAGGCCATTCGTAGCGCCAACGTCACAGGCCGTACCCGCCAAAATCTGGGACTAGCTTATGCTCTGGACGGTCGCTGGAAAGAAGCGAAATTGATGGCAATGCAGGATATGACACCTGCCACTGTCGACAACCGCATCATGCAATGGGCACAAATGGCTCGTCCGGGTGCTTATGAAGTGCGCGTAGCATCTTTGCTGAACGTTGAACCGGTTGCCAATGATCCAGGTCAACCTGTTCGCCTGGCACTGAATGCTGCTCCTGTTGTGCCCGTTGTTGCTGCTGCGACACCTGCGGAAGATTATAGCCGGGAAGTTGCCAGTTTCGATACAGAAACACCGCTTCCAGCTGTCGGTCCAGCACCTGTGGCAGATTCTGACGTCGACTTCATGGCCAAGGAAAATAACGTCAAAGTCACAAAAGTCGCAGTTCCTGCAAGTAAAGCTGCCGAGGAAAAGAAAGCTGCTAAGCCCGCTGCTCCAGCTCCGGAAAAGACCTTCATTGTTGAAGGTTCGGACGCACCGGCACCGGTTAAAAAAGCAGCTCCTGTTTCAACGGCTGCTGAGCAGGTTATTGCCGCAATACAGCCAGTGTTACAAAAAGTAGCTTTCACACCGCGTGCCCGGGCCATTTCCAATGGCAAGCATCTGGTGCAGCTTGGCGTATTCTCTTCACCTGAAAATGTGAAGCGCGCCTGGGGCATTTTGACTTCGAAAAATAAAGACCTGGCGCCATTCCAATATGCCAGCTCCCCAATCCAACGGGACGGCAAGACCCTTTACCGCCTGGCCGCCATGGGTTTCGGTAACGAACAGGCTGCGAAGGACATGTGTATCGGTATTAAGGCGAAGGGCGGCGCATGTATTGTTCGCAACGTCGAAAAAGTTCGTCCAACACAAATGGCTAGTAAGGCACCGCAAAAGCTCGCCGCACGCTAAAAATAATCAAACCAACATCCTAAGGGCGGGAAAGCTAAAGCGCTTTTCCGCCCTTATATATTGCGCGAACGCGGCCTTGTACGGGCAGTTTGTCAAATGGCGTATTGCCTGCCGCCGCGGCCATCTTTCGGGTATCGACCTGCCACGGCGCTTCCTGATCGATCAATATCAGGTCGGCTTCATAACCTTGCGTAATTTGTCCGGCTTCGACACCCAATATTTTTGCGGGTGTAGCCGATAACAGCTCGAACAGACGGGGCATGTCCACCAGTCCGTCGCGAACAAGATTGAGCGACAAAGCAAGCAATGTCTCGGCACCAGCCATGCCAAATTCCGCTTCGGCAAAGGGCAGGCGCTTATCCTCTGGCCCCCGGGGATCATGGCCGGATGAAATAACATCTATCGTGCCGTCCTTGACCGCTTCCAGGCAAGCCTGGCGATCTTCCTCGCTCCGCAAGGGCGGTGACAGTTTTGCAAAGGTTCTGAATTCGCTAATCGCGATATCAGACAAGAACAGATGAGCGGGGGTAATGCCGCATGTTACCGGCAGGCCTTCCGATTTGGCTGTTCGAATCAACTCCAGCCCTTGTGCCGTCGTAACTTGCCGAAAATGAATATGCGCACCGCTTTCCCGGACCAGACCAATATCCCGGGCGATGGAGAGCGCTTCTGCCGACGCAGGCGCGCTGGACAGGCCCAGGCGTGTGGCGGTTTCACCTGCGGTTGCCACGGCCCCTGCGGTCAGCCCGCTATCTTCGCTATGGACGATGACCGGCATGTCCAGCGACCGGCAATAGTGGAGCAGCTTGAGCATGATGCCGCTATCTGCAATCCAGCTTCTGCCGGTGGCCACGGCACGGGCCCCGGCCTGTTTCATCAATCCGATTTCCGCCAATTCGGTACCTTTCAGCCCTTTTGTCGCGGCTGCAAGAGGGTGAGACCAAAGGTCTGGCTTCCCTTCGGAAGCGTTATGCTTGATCATCGCCGGTAGGTCGAGCACCGGCGCCTGGTCCGGCATCAAGGCCGCACGGGTAACCCCACCATAGTGGAAAGCGGGCTTGTCGATGGCAAAGACGCCCAGGTCAATGATACCGGGTGCCAACAGCGATCCAGCACAGTCGACAGTTTCGTGATCTGCAGATGGTTTGTCTTCACTGACTTCGACAATGCGATCATCATCCACGGAGACGTGTAAGGGTTGCGGGGCTTTCGCTTCGGGGACCAGAACCTTTGCGTTGATGAAAGTCTTTTTCATGACCAGCCCTCCACACCGCGCGATCGTCGGGTCAGAACATCAAGACAAGCCATGCGAACGGCCACACCCATTTCGACTTGCTCCGTGATTGCAGAGCGATCAAGATCATCCGCAATATCACTACTGATTTCGACACCGCGGTTCATCGGGCCGGGATGCATGACCAGGGCATCCGGTTTTGCCAGTGCAAGACGTTCTCTGGTTAACCCATAGAGGTGATGAAACTCTCTGGGACTGGGGATAAAATCGCCATTCATTCGTTCATTTTGCAGCCGCAGCATCATAACAACGTCCGCACCATCCAGTGCCTGCTCAAAATCCGAAAAAGCCTCCACATTCATCCTGTCGAGAGCCGCCGGTAAAAGCGATGTTGGAGCGCAAACCCGCACTTTTGCACCCAATGTCGTCAGGCAGTAGATGTTGGAGCGAGCCACCCGGCTGTGCATGACGTCGCCGCAGATTGTAATTGTAAGTCCGCTGATATCGCCCTTGCGTCTCTGAATGGTCAACGCATCAAGCAAACCCTGTGTCGGGTGCTCGTGGCTGCCATCACCGGCATTGAGCACGGGGCAATCCACTTTATCGGCAATGAGCTGCACCGCGCCGGAACTCGCATGGCGAATGACGATGGCATCGGCGCGCATCGCATTGAGTGTGACCGCCGTATCGATAAGGGTTTCACCCTTTTTGACGCTGGATTGCGCGGCATGCATATTCACGACGTCTGCGCCCATCCGTTTGCCGGCAATCTCGAAAGAAAGAAGCGTTCGTGTGCTGTTTTCGAAGAAGGCGTTGATGACGGTCAGGCCGTCGAGCCGGTCGACATGTTTGCTCGATTGGCGGTTCAGATCGACCCATTGCTCGGCTTCCTTGAGGAGAAATAATATCTCCCAGGGTTGCAGTCCGGCGATACCCAATAGATGGCGATGTGGAAAAGCATCCGATCCTGCGGGAAACTGATGCCCGGCAGCCGGCGGTGAACCTGTTTGATCAATTGTCATTAAAGTCAGCCCTATAGAGGCATCATTCCACGGCGGCAAGCCCGTCAATTGCGCCCTGCAGAATATAGGCGGCGGCCATCTGATCAACCACTTTACTGCGCCGTTTCCGGCTGACATCGGCCGCAATAAGATCGCGGGTCACGGCCTGGGTGCTCCAGCGCTCATCCCACAATAATATGGGGAGGCCAACCGGACGTAGATTCTGGGCAAAGGACTTGGCCGCCTGAGTCTGTTTGCTCTGGCTGCCATCAAGGTTGAGCGGAAGGCCAACGACAAAGCCCGTCACATGCTGCTGCTCGATGACCGTCTTGATTCGCTCCAGATCCTTGGAGAACTTGCGGCGCTCGATAGTTTCAGCGGCCGTCGCAATCATCCACTGCGCATCGCATAGCGCCATGCCCACCGTCTTGGTACCAACATCAAGCCCCAGCAAGCGCCCGCCATCGGGCAGGGCTTCCCGAAAAGCGCTCCGGTCGTCTGTCATTAGCGCGAGAGAAATGCAGTCATCCTTTTCATCACATCTTCGCGAACGTTACGCCAGAACAGGCTGTAATCATAGACATGATAATTGTTGCCGGGCAGGGTGTAGGGCCCCAGATCCGGCGGATCGCCGATAAGCAGGAACCCGCGATCGTCACAGCGCGCAGACACCGCTCCGGCGACCAGCGTGGCATCGCTTAACTCGTCATTGGGCACAAGCGTTCCGAGATTCAGTTCCGCAGGCGATTCGGAATTGGTGTCGCCGTTGATCGGGTTGGTGCACAGCAGGTTTGTGTCTTTACGTGGCTCACCATTAAAACCGATGGTCGTGTCATAAACTTCGACAATCCGGCCATAATCCGCAGGTTCGGCAAAGCTTTCCCAGCTGAGCAGGCAATTGGTTTGTTCGGCTGTTTCACAGACATCCAGGCCCAGAGCCGGGACATCCGCCTCTATCGACACCGGCCAGCCAACGACATAAGCCGCAACAATGCGGTTCGCGAGCGGTGTGCCCGCAACCCGGTCTTTCAGCAAATTGGTGAGATGCAGACTGCCCTGGCTATGGCCTGCCAATATGATCGGGCGGTCATCCGGAACCTCTTTGATAAAAAAATCAAAAGCGATCAAAACATCCTGATAGGCGGCATCCAGAGCTTGTTGCCCCTCTTTCTTGTCGGTCAGGAAGGCACCGAGCGTGGCTTGGCGGTAGCGCGGCGCCCAGACATCGCCAGCCTTGTTAAAGGCGCTGGCCTGACCGCGCAGGAAGATTTTCGTACGATCCTCAGTTTCTTTATGTCCGAGAGGCGCGTTCCATTTTGATTTATCAATGAACGATGTGGGGTGGATGAAAAATATTGCCGCACGCTGATCTTCCCTGGGTGCGTCGCCATTGGGCTCATAACCCTGCGGCAGCCACAGGGCAGGGTTGCCCTTTTTGATCTCGGGCCGGGCATACCACATGGCAACATCGGCATAGATATTGTTTTCCAGCACTTCCTGTGCCTGAAATTCGGTATCGGGAACGAATACGACTTCTGCCAGTTCCTCACCGTAGATTCGCAAGACAAAGGCCCCTGCGATGACCAACACGATGATGGCTGCAACGAAATAGAGAAACTTACGCGCCAATTATTTTACTCCAATTTGGGCTATTGCCGCTCATTCAACTTGAAGCGGCCTCGCGCCAATGCTAGCGGCGCGAGATACACATATATTGTGTTCCTACCCGAAAAAAGATGAACCGATAAAGAATGAATCATGTCAGTCGATAAAGAAACCGTCAAAAAGATCGCAAGCCTGTCTCGGATCGCCGTGACTGAGGCAGAAGCCGACGCACTGGTACCAGAGCTTAACAATATACTCGGATGGGTCGAACAGCTGGGCGAAGTGGATTGCTCAAAGGTCGAGCCGATGACCGCAGTCATCCCCAACAAACTGCGCCTGCGCGATGACGTGGTCAGCGATGGCAATGTCCGTGACAAGGTTCTTGCCAATGCGCCGGTGGCGGAACATGGCTTCTTTGGCGTGCCAAAGGTGATTGAATAATGGCTGAGATTTATGAACTGGGCATTGCGGCTATCCGCAGCGGTGTTGCCGATGGCGATTTTACGGCGAAAGAAGTGGCCGAGACATTTATCGACCGGGTGAGCGCGGCAAAGTCGCTGAACGCGGTGCTGGTGGAAACACCGGATCATGCGCTGGCCGCCGCCGAGGTAACAGATAAGGCGAAAGCCGCGGGCGAAACGCTGGGTAAAATGGCTGGCGTGCCGGTTGGCATGAAAGACCTGTTCTGCACCGAAGGTGTGGCGACGACGGCAGGTAGCTTGATACTGGATGGGTTTACGCCGCAATATGAGTCCACCGTTTCCGCGAATCTGTTCAAGGCAGGCGCGGGCATGCTCGGCAAGCTGAATATGGATCAGTTTGCGATGGGGTCATCCAATGAAACCAGTGCTTTTGGCAATGTGATTTCGCCATGGCGCCGCAATGACGGTGGCAATACCGATCTGGCGCCCGGTGGTTCTTCAGGCGGCAGTGCTGCCGTGGTGTCCGGACGTATCTGCCCCGCTGCGACGGGTACTGATACCGGTGGCTCCATCCGCCAACCCGCAGCTTTTGTGGGTATTACTGGCTTTAAACCAACCTATGGCCGCTGTTCGCGCTGGGGCACGATTGCTTTTGCCAGTTCGCTCGATCAGGCGGGGCCCATGGCGCATGATGTCCGCGATTGCGCGATCATGCTGGAATCTATGGCGGGCTTTGATCCCAAGGATTCAACCTCGCTCGATTTGCCTGTTCCTGAATGGGAAGCTGGCCTGAAAAGCGACCTTACCGGCAAGCGTATCGGTATTCCCAAGGAATATCGGGTCGACAATATGCCGCCCGAAATTGATGCACTATGGCAGAAAGGCATAGAGTGGCTAAAAGATGCGGGCGCGAAAATCGTCGATGTGTCTTTGCCGCACACCAAATATGCACTGCCAGCCTATTATATCATCGCTCCGGCAGAGGCCTCTTCCAATCTCGCCCGCTATGACGGTGTGCGTTATGGAATGCGCGACTTGCCGGACGGGGCAGGACTGCAGGATATGTATGCCGCAACCCGCGAATCCGGCTTTGGGCCTGAGGTAAAGCGCCGGATAATGATTGGCACCTATGTGCTGTCTGCCGGCTATTATGACGCCTATTACACCCAGGCGCAGAAAGTGCGGACGCTGATCTCGCAGGATTTCGACAAGGCCTGGGAAAGTTGTGATTTGCTGCTGACGCCAACAGCACCTAGCGCAGCCTTCGGACTGGGTGAGAAAACCGACGATCCGCTGGCTATGTATTTGAACGATGTGTTTACGGTGCCGAGTAGTCTCGCGGGATTACCGGCCATGTCGGTGCCAGCAGGACTGGACGGGCAGGGGCTTCCCTTGGGATTGCAAATTATCGGCAAAGCACTGGACGAACAGGGCGTGTTTAACGCCGGTCTGGCATTGGAAGAACGCGCCGGCTTTGTCGCGAAACCGGAGCAGTGGTGGTGAATATGACTGAATCAACCTATCGTATCCAGGGCGCAACCGGTGAATGGGAGGTCGTTATTGGCCTCGAAGTGCACGCCCAGATCACCTCGAATGCAAAACTTTTTTCCGGAGCTTCCACCGAATTTGGCGCAGAGCCAAATACACAGGTCAGTCTGGTTGACGCTGCAATGCCAGGAATGCTGCCGGTTTTGAACAAGGAATGTGTTCGTCAAGCCGTACGGACGGGTCTTGCGCTAAATGCGCAGATCAACAAATATTCGCGTTTCGACCGTAAAAACTATTTCTACGCCGATTTGCCGCAGGGCTATCAGATCTCCCAGCTCTATCATCCGATTGTGGGTGAGGGGAAAGTCGAAATCTCACTCGACGAGAAAGATCCGGACGCCCATGGCAAGACCGTAGGCGTGGAACGTATCCATATCGAACAGGATGCGGGCAAGCTGATGCATGATCAGCATCCGACAATGAGCTATGTCGATCTGAACCGCTGCGGCGTCGCCTTGATGGAAATTGTGTCGATGCCGGATATGACATCACCCAAGGAAGCAGCGGCTTATGTCCGTAAGCTCAGATCAATTCTGCGTTATGTAGGCAGCTGTGATGGCAATATGGAGCAGGGCAGCATGCGCGCAGATGTCAATGTTTCCGTCCGCAAACCGGGAGACAAGCTTGGCATCCGGACAGAGACGAAGAACGTAAACTCCTTGCGCTTCATTCAGCAGGTTATCGAATATGAAGCCCAGCGTCAGGTCGACGTGCTAGAAGAGGGCGGTGAAATAGTTCAGGAAACGCGGCTGTTTGATCCGGACCGGAACGAAACCCGCTCGATGCGCTCCAAGGAAGATGCGCATGATTATCGCTATTTCCCGGACCCGGACCTGCTGCCACTGGAACTGGAAGATGATTTTATCTTCGACTGCAAAGCGAGTCTGCCGGAACTGCCGGATGAAAAACGGGCACGGTACAAGAATGTCCTCGGCCTCAGTGCTTATAATGCAGCGGTTCTGACGGCCGAGCATGAAACCGCGCTCTGGTTCGAAGAATTGCTGGAAACGACCGATAAACCAGAAAAAATCGCAAGCTCGGCAGCCAATTGGCTGACGTCTGAACTATTCGGTGCGCTCAACAAAATGGGACTGTCCATCGAACAGAGCCCCGTCTCACCGCAGCAAGCCGCGGAATTACTTGGTCTGATCGCAGACGGCACTATCTCGGGCAAAATTGCCAAACAGGTGTTCGAAATCATGCTCGAAACTGGCGATGGTGCAGCTAAAATCGTGGAGGAAAAGGGCCTGAAGCAGGAATCCGACACCGGCGCGATTGAGAAAGTTATCGCTGACGTCATGGCTGCAAACGAAGACAAGGTCGCTGAATATCGCGGCGGAAAAGACAAATTGTTCGGTTTCTTCGTCGGTCAAACCATGAAGGCGATGCAGGGGAAAGCCAACCCACAGGTCGTGAATGAGCTTTTGAAAAAAGTGCTTGGCCCGGCGGGCTAATCGGGCGGGGTAAATTAGCGGCGTGAACGCGCAAAGTGGGCTTGCCCTTTGGGCAGTGATCCGCTAGGCGCACGCGTCAATCAAAATTCGATAGTGATTTGACGGTGTAACTCGTGCGGGCGTGGCGGAATTGGTAGACGCGCCAGATTTAGGTTCTGGTATCTTCGGGTGTGGGGGTTCGAGTCCCTTCGCCCGCACCAAAACACCGAAAAACAGATCGAAATAGAAATAATGAAGGCATTAAAGGGTAATCATGCAGATTGTTGAAACTTTGAATGAAGGTCTGAAACGGGCCTATGACATCAAAATCTCCGCGAAGGACATTGAAACACGCGTTGATAATGAGGTCAAGAAACTGGCTCCACAGGTCAATATGCCCGGTTTCCGCAAAGGCAAGGTTCCAGCGAATCTGGTTCGCAAGATGCATAATGATGCCTTGATGCAGGATGCGCTGAGCAGCACCGTTCAGGAAAGCGTCGAGAAAACAATCGCTGACAACAAATTGCGTCCCGCGATGCAGCCCAGCGTTACCCTGGCTGATGGCTATGAAGCTGGCAAAGATGCTGAAGTCAAGGTTGAGTTAGAGATCTTGCCAGACGTGCCGACACCATCTGTTGATGGTATCAAGCTGGAGCGCTTGCAGGTCGAAGCAGACGAGAAAACGGTTCAGGAATCACTCGACAAATTTGCCGAAAGCCAAAAGCAGTTTGAAACGGCAGCCAAGAGCTACAAAGCCAAAATCGGCGACCAGTGTCTGATTGATTTTGAAGGCAAAGTGAACGGCGTGCCATTTGATGGCGGCAAAGGTGAGGGCATGGCGATTGAGCTTGGCTCTGGCCGTTTGATCCCCGGTTTTGAAGACCAGTTGGTTGGCAAGAAAGCCAATGACGAAGTGTTGGTCAAAGTGACCTTCCCGGAAGATTATAATGTCGAGACCCTGAAGGGCAAAGACGCGACGTTTGACGTGGTGATTGGCGAAGTGCAGACTGCTAAAGTCTCAAAGGCCGATGACGAGATGGCGAAATCCATGGGTCTGGAAGGTCTCGACCAGTTGCGTGAATTGCTGAAAGGTCAGATCGAACAGGAACTGAATGGCCTTACCCGTACGCACATGAAGCGCAAGTTGCTCGATCAGTTAGCTGCATCGCACGACTTTGAAGTACCACCAACTATGGTTGAAGCTGAATTCAACCAGATTTGGCAGCAGCTGGAGCAGGAAGCAGCTCAGGAAGAAGATCCTGAAGCGGCCAAGAAGGAAATGGAAGACGAGAAGGACGAATATCGCGAGATCGCGGTCCGCCGTGTTCGCCTTGGCTTGCTACTTTCCGAAATCGGACAAGCTAATGGCGTGGAAGTTAGTCAACAGGAAATGTCCATGCTGATTCAACAGGCTGCCCAGCAATATCGCGAAGAAGATCGCCAGCGGTTCGTTGAATATATCCAGCAGGATCAGATGGCTGCTGCGCAACTGCGTGCGCCGATGTATGAAGACAAAGTCGTCGACTTCCTGTTTGAAAAAGCAGAGATTACTGACAAAACGGTAACTCGTGAGCAGTTGGAAGAGGCCATCGAAGCGGAGGACGAAGCGGAAGCCAAGCCAGCCAAGAAAAAGGCACCGGCGAAGAAAGCTGCCGCCAAGAAGCCTGCTGCTAAAAAGCCGGCAGCCAAAAAACCAGCGGCTAAGAAGCCGGCAGCGAAGAAACCAGCTGCAAAAGCAGCTCCTGCGAAAAAAGCTGCAGCTAAAGCACCAGCCAAGAAAGCGCCCGCGAAGAAACCCGCTGCGAAGAAACCAGCGGCCAAAAAGCCTGCCGCTAAAAAATAATTTGGCTTATGAACTGGCCGGACATGCATGGCATGTTCCGGCCAGCTTGTTTGTTTAGAAGCTTACTTCATCAGCTTTCTTGATGACAGTGCCCAATATTCCATATTTCTTGGCTTCATCTATCGACATCCAGTAATCGCGGTCGATGTCCTTTCGTACCCGGTCAATCGATTGTCCGGTCGCTTCGGCTATTTTTTGAGCGATACGTTCCCGCATTTTGACAATTTCTTCGGCCTGAATAGCGATATCGGAGGCTTTTCCGCCCGCACCGCCAGAGGGCTGATGGATTAGAAACCGGGTATTGGGCAAACAGAATCGCTGTTTTGCCGGGACGCCCAGGAAAATATGCGTAGCGATGCTGGCGACCCAACCGGTGCCGATCACCGCAACGGGCGCGCTGATATATTCGATAAGATCGTGGATCGTGTCACCCGATTCCACATGGCCACCCGGTGAATTGATGAGCAGCCGGATGGGTTCGTCACTGACATGGTCAAGATAGAGCATCTGCGCTGACACGCGCTCTGCCAGTTTCTGATCGACTCCACCGAAAATCATCACCGTCCGCGTTTCCAGCATCCGCTTCATCATGAAGGCCATGGGGTCTGATGCTCCATTGTCCTCGTCGGCATGAAATTCCGGAATGGATGGCGAATATGATGGCATAATTATCTCCTGCAAAAATGGGGATGTTTTGATTATACGGCGAGCATAGCCGCGGGTTATTTGATGCGCAATGTCATCCAATGACCATAATGGCTTGGAAAAAATCCTTAACCGACTTGAACATTGCTTAAGATACACCGATGTAGGGCTGAACGGATGGGGACTCCGGTTCACGGGACCTCCATTTTCATATCCTGATTTTCACAGAAGGCACTAAATTACCATGCATGATCCGATCGTCGACGCTCTTGTTCCCGTCGTTATTGAGCAATCCAACCGCGGAGAGCGCAGCTTTGACATTTTTTCACGGTTGCTACGTGAGCGTATCGTCTTCGTAACCGGTCAGGTTGAGGATGGTATGGCTTCAATCATTACGGCCCAGCTATTGTTTCTGGAGTCTGAAAATCCGAAGAAAGATATCTATCTTTACATCAACTCACCCGGCGGCGTTGTAACCGCGGGCATGGCGATTCACGATACAATGCAATATATCCGTCCCCGCGTCGGTACAGTTTGCGTCGGTCAGGCAGCCTCCATGGGCAGTTTCCTGCTGGCTTCTGGCGAACCCGGTATGCGTATGGCAACGACCAACGCCCGGATCATGGTGCATCAGCCTTCTGGTGGTGCTCAGGGCATGGCATCTGACATCGAAATTCAGGCCAAGGAAATCCTTCGCATTCGCAGCCGGATGAACGAGCTTTATGCCAAATATACCGGTAAACCGATCAAAGAGATCGAAAAGGCGATGGATCGGGATACGTTCCTGGAGGCTGATGAAGCCAAAGCCTTTGGCATTGTCGATGAAGTTTACGACAAACGGCCAAAACCTGCCGATGAAGATGCTAAATAAGGCGTTATCGCGCACCTAAATGAAAATTAAGCCGCTTTTGATAGACTTAACGGCATCAACAGTTAGTGCCGAAAAAAGCGGTAGCATTTTGTTTTTTGGCGGTTAGATTGCAGTTTCTAGCCGAGTTTTAAGGACTTTTTATGACGAAATTGACGGGATCTGATTCGAAGAGCACGCTATATTGCTCGTTCTGCGGAAAATCCCAGCATGAAGTCCGCAAGTTGATTGCCGGACCCACCGTATTCATCTGTGACGAATGCGTAGAGCTTTGCAACGACATCATTCGCGAAGAAACCAAGGGTGCGATTACCGGCAAAAAAGACGGTGAAGTCCCAACGCCGCAGGAGATCTGTGATGTCCTGAACGATTATGTGATTGGTCAGGACCGGGCGAAGCGCGTTTTGTCGGTTGCTGTCCACAATCACTATAAGCGCCTGAACCACGCCGCCAAATCGGGCGATATAGAACTTGCAAAATCGAATATTCTACTCGTCGGGCCAACAGGTTGCGGTAAAACGCTTCTAGCCCAGACTCTGGCGAAGACCTTTGACGTGCCGTTTACGATGGCTGACGCCACGACGTTGACCGAAGCTGGTTACGTCGGTGAAGATGTCGAGAATATCATTCTGAAACTGCTGCAATCCTCCGACTATAATGTCGAGAAGGCGCAGCGCGGTATCGTTTATATCGATGAAATCGATAAAATCAGTCGCAAGGCGGAAAACCCGTCCATTACCCGTGATGTGTCGGGTGAGGGCGTTCAGCAGGCCTTGCTGAAGCTTATGGAAGGAACGACTGCTAGCGTTCCACCACAAGGCGGCCGCAAGCACCCGCAACAGGAATTCCTGCAGGTCGATACGACGAATATCCTGTTCATCTGTGGCGGGGCATTTGCCGGTCTGGAAAAAATCATTGGTGACAGGCTGGAGGCTAAATCTATTGGCTTTGGCGCCCATGTCGCTGCGCCGGAAGAGCGTAAGGTTGGTAAACTGCTGGCGGAAGGCGAACCAGAGGATCTTTTGAAATTCGGTTTGATTCCCGAATTTGTTGGTCGTTTACCAGTTATTGCCACGCTGGAAGATCTCGATATCGATGCGCTGGTTCAGATTTTACAGGAGCCGAAAAACGCTCTGGTCAAGCAATATGCCAAACTGTTCGAACTGGAAGATGTCGGCCTGACCTTCACCGACGATGCCCTGGTGGCCATCGGTAACAAGGCGATCGAGCGTAAGACCGGCGCACGCGGTTTGCGGTCTATCGTCGAGAATATCCTGCTCGACACCATGTTCGACCTGCCTGATCTGGAAGGCGTTGACGAAATTGTCATCGACAAGGATGTGGTTGCCGGAACGAAAGAACCGGTCAAGGTGATTGCGAAAAGCAGCAAAGCCAAGAAAGAAGACGCGGCTTAACTCTCAGAGCATTTTTGAGAGAGACACTTTATAGTTTGTGCTTCATTTCTGTGTCCGCTTCATCGCGGCAGCAAGCGCTAGGTCTGGATACCCTTAATCACAGCCTGAGTATATTTTTGAAATGTCGCTATCGCTACATACCTTCTCTTTTGGCAGCCCCAGTACGCTCAATTCAAGCGGGAAAAAAAATTAATTTTATTGCGATCAAACCAATGATGGCGAGTATAGCTATTAGGGCAATTTTGACTAACCGCTTCAAATTTCATGCCCACTAACAAAGATTTCCACTTCACGACATGCCTACGTGCCAATCCCGTGTTACTTCAATTAGGCTAGTAATCTCTATTTCGGATTTATTCAGTGATTTTAGTCAGTTGCCATAGCGTTTTTTGATATAGGCGAGCACTGCGTTACGGCGATTGTCTTGGATCTCAAAGCGACCAGCGCGCACGGCCTGAGCAACTTCAGGCGCTGTTTCACGATTGAGCTTGTTATGATACTCACAGCTTTTGCAAGTGATGTAACGGCGTACTTGCGCGCGGCCCCGGACGATCAAGCGATCCTCATTAGAGATGCGGCTGTTGGTGCCTCGCTTGACTTGCGTGCCCCAATCGTTCCCAGCGGTACCGCGGCCAGACGAACCCGAAGCAAAAGCAGCTGTAGAGCTGGCAATCAACGCTAACAATGTGGCAGAAATCAATGTTCTCTTCATCGGCCTTTATCTTTCCATACCAACAAACTTCGCTTTCTCGCGCTCATGACTTTTGCTGACAAGAAAGTAAGTACCGGAAATTTAACATCGATGGAAGAATAATGTGGCCGATTTCTACTTATGCGCATGAACGATGGTCGGCTATGCGCTCAAAGCACATACTGGCCTTGCGTCCGCTTTATCCCGAAAGCGGACGTTTGCTGGCAGGCATTACTGCGCAGCGCATCGCTTCAAATCGAACCCAGGCGTAATGTGATGTCGGCACAGTGGTGACCGGCTTGGCTGATTTCCATGGTGATGGACCCGCTTGAGCTATCCTGTCGTTTCAATTCAACGCCAAATGGGTAGTCCAACTCTACAAACCGCAGAAACTTCATCTGCCCGCCTTTGATTGCAATTGATTTGTCCGGGTTCAATAAAGCAGCAAATTGCCGGGCTACATCGGCCAAATGAGTTGAGTTTACGTGATCACCTGATCCGCTGTGATATGGGTGCACGGGTGGAAATCCGCTTTCCTTGGTAATCAATGCTTGGGCACATGGTGGGTTTGATTGATTCAAGGGAGATAAAAAGCAATCACGTGCAACCTTCATGCCTACCGCAAATGGCGGTGCAAAGTGAAAATCAACTGAAGAAAATGAGGGAGATACTGCAACTTTTTCCTTGGCCTCCGTTCTCCATGATTCAAAATCACGGGTGCTGAAAACGACCCCCGTTCCGTTGATATCAAGAACCGATGCACCACAAGAATCAAACAACCGCAATCGGTATCCGGGTTCACCGACGGGACCAACTAACTCGGAGACTCCAGTTACTGCATGCCCGGCGCAACCCTCGCCATAGGTCCATTCCATCTGCGTCAACGCCGTCCATTTGGTCGGGTCCAGCGACCCACGTGCCACGCTTGTTTCAACCGCAGCCCAATAGTTGATTGACTGTACAACAATAGGATCGCTCGGGGCCAGTGCCAGCCATGGCCAATGATCATGGTCCAACGAACATTCGAACGAAACAGTTCCATCCGCAACAGCCTTGTGAGCCAAAGTATAATGAAATTCAGTCACCTTTTTCATCATATTGATGATCACAGAAGAAAACAAATCCTACAACCGCGAATGCACGATATCAACGACCGTCTTGCACCTTCAGTGTCCGCTTTTGCGCCCAAAGCGGAGGTTAGTCCGGATCAAATAATCTACTGATAAACGCAGCCGTCCAGACCCTCATTCTTGACTATGTTAATCCTCGCCGCAATCGTATTGCCATAACGCCGCGTAAAACCGCTAGCGCCGATTACCGCCCGTTTCTTGGGCAAGGGTAGAGCAGCGGCGATGCGTGCGGCTTCGATCTTTGTTAGTTCTAATGCGTCTTTCTTGAAATAGCGCTGCGCACCCGCTTGTGCGCCATAAGTCCCGATGCCGGTTTCCGCGACATTGAGATAGACTTCCATAATCCGTTTCTTACCCCAAATTTTCTCGATCAGGAATGTGAAATAGGCTTCCAGTCCCTTGCGAAAATAGCCGCCGCCTTGCCAGAGAAAGACGTTTTTGGCGGTTTGTTGTGATATCGTGGAGCCACCGCGGATACGGCCGCCCTGCGCATTGCGCTTGATTGCCGAGCGTATGGCTTCGCGATCAAAACCGTCATGGCTGCAGAATTTGCTGTCTTCAGCAGCGATTACAGCCCGTGTCAGATTGGGGGATATCGATTCCAGCGGTTCCCAATCCTTGGTGATGCTGTTGTTGTCCATGATCATTGTCGCCGTGATTGGGACCGGCAAGAATGCCATGAGTCCCACCCATGCAAGGGTGATCAGAAGGAAATAGACTAACAGTTTGAAAAACAGCTTGGTGATGCGTGAAGGCAAGCCTTTTGATTTTCGGCGAGATTTTAAAGCCATGATCACCAAATAATGAAAAAGCGCCCCGAAAACAAATGTTGTTTCGGGGCGCTAAAATCTTTAGAAATTCTCAGAAGTTGAAGAATCAACCCGCTGTAAGCAGTTGTTTTTCTCCAGCAATACGCAGCATCGCCTTTTGCAGCTTCTCAAATGCGCGAACTTCAATCTGTCTGATCCGCTCGCGGCTGACTTCATAGACCTTGCTCAGGTCTTCCAGCGTTTTGGGATCTTCCGACAAACGCCGTTCAGCAAGAATATGCTGTTCGCGTTCGTTGAGCGATTCCATTGCTTCGGTCAGCATCTCATGTCGGAAATCAGCTTCCTGCGCGTCAGCAATCTGCTGGTCATGCAGTGGACCGTCATCTTCCAATGTATCCTGCCACTGGCCGCCATCGCCATCTTCCGACAAAGGCACGTTCAGCGACGCATCGCCGCCCATGGACATGCGGCGGTTCATATTGACCACCTCATGTTCAGCCACGCCGAGATCGGTTGAAATCTTGTTCACATCTTCAGGCGACAAGTCGCCGTCTTCAAATGCTTCGAGATTGTTTTTCATCCGGCGCAGGTTGAAGAAAAGCTTCTTCTGTGCGGCGGTCGTACCCATTTTCACGAGGCTCCAGCTGCGCAATACATATTCCTGTATCGAAGCGCGAATCCACCACATGGCATAGGTCGCCAGGCGGAAACCTCTATCGGGCTCAAATTTCTTCACGCCCTGCATCAGGCCAACATTACCCTCGGAAATCAGGTCCGAGACAGGCAGGCCATAGCCGCGAAAGCCCATGGCGATTTTAGCCACGAGTCGCAGGTGGGACGTTACTAACTGGGCCGCCGCTTCCTGATCTTTATGCTCAGAATAGCGTTTCGCCAGCATATATTCTTGTTCGGGTGTCAATAACGGAAATTTACGCACTTCCGAAAGATAACGGTTCAGGCTCGCGTCCCCCCCTAAGGCAGGGATTTTTGCCGGAACATTGCTATTATTAGCCATTTTTGTTCCTTCTCTGGTTTGCCGCCGGGCCTCATCAAGCACCCATTGGTCTCATTCCATATAGTATCTAATATCTATACACGCAACTTACTGAATAGTTCCTGCATATCGGGTGGAAAGTTACAGTTAAATAACAATTTTTCTCCCGTTATGGGGTGAACAAATCCAAGAATAGCAGCATGTAGTGCCTGACGGCAAAATCGAATATCTTTTCTGCCGGAAAGCAATGATTTTCGACGAGTACCATATAGGGGATCGCCGATAAGACTATACCCGATATGGGACATATGGACCCTCACCTGATGGGTACGTCCGGTTTCCAGCGTACATTCGACTAAAGTGGCACCATTTAGCGGCTCTTTGGTCGTATAATGTGTAATTGCCGTCTTTCCCTTATCATCGCCGACCACGGCCATTTTCTTGCGATCTGTATTGCTGCGACCGATATTGCCTTCAATTGTTGCCGAATGCGGATTCGGTCGGCCGTTGCATATCGCGAGATAGCGGCGTTCTATATCATGGGCCGCGAACAAAGCGGTCAAGCCCTGATGGGCTTTGTCGGTTTTTGCCGCCACCATCAATCCGGAAGTATCCTTATCAATCCGGTGGACAATGCCGGGGCGGGTCACGCCGCCAATGCCTGATAGCTGCCCTTTGCAATGATGGAGCAAGGCGTTGACCAATGTTCCATCGGGATGACCGGCGGCGGGATGAACTACCATTCCGGCGGGTTTGTTGACGACAATGAGGTGATCATCTTCGAAAACCAGATCCAGCGGAATGTCCTGCGGTTGTGCAGGGCCTTCAATCGGTGCGGGAACCGTCAGCGCAAAAGTCTTGCCCGCACATTTTTTGGACGCGGGGTCAGTGCAGGTGGCTCCATCAATCAGCAAATTGCCGCTTGTGATCAGATTTTTGATCCGTTCCCGCGACAAGTCATCCAGAAAGCCGGCCAAGGCCGCATCAAGCCGCTGTTTCTTGTCGGTTTCTGGCACGATGCCGGATTTTATGGATTGCCCCGTTGTCATCGCCTAGATGTGGGCTATGAAACTGGTCATATCAAGCGCGATATTGGACGATTTGCAGCAACTTGCCCATGAAACGGCTCCTGAGGAGGCTTGCGGGTTGCTCTTTGGCGACAATGGGACAGTTTCGCACTTTAAGGCGATGCTAAATGTCGCGGAAAATCGCCTCCGGCATTTTGAAATCGACCCCGGTGATCTAATCGCTGCGGAGCGAGCGATGCGGAACGAAGGCCCCAAAATTATCGGCTATTTTCATTCGCACCCATCCGGTGCTGTGGAACCGTCAGAAACAGATGCTGCTATGGCGGCGGCAGATGAACGGATATGGCTTATTATCAACGGTGAGGAAGCAGCCGCATGGCAGGCAACCCAAAAGGGCGAAATATATGGTCGCTTTGATCCAATCACCCTTGATTGCCAAAGCACAAAAGGCCAAACAGCCGACAATTGAGTTTTCACAAGTTAAGGGCCCATTCCCATGTCTCAATCCGGTGTCGATCTCGCTGCATTGCTTTGTTCAAAATTATGTCATGATCTGTTGAGCCCGGTTGGTGCAATCAACAATGGTTTGGAGTTGCTGGAAGATGAAACGGACCCTGAGATGCGGGATCGCTGTCTGGATTTGCTTGCGGACAGCGCCCGGGCATCGGCGGATAAATTGAAATATTTCCGATTGGCCTTCGGCGCCGCAGGCGGTTTCGGTGATGAAGTCGATCCTGCCGAAGCAAAACAGCTGGTCGAAAGCCTGGTTGGCGATCAAGGTAAAATTACACTGGGTTGGGCTGTTCAGAGCGGCACGCTACCAAAAAAAGCGATCAAGATTCTTTTGAACCTAGCCCTTATTGCCCGGGAAGCGTTGGTACGCGGTGGACAACTGGATGTTGGTGCGGAACAGGGCAATAATGGTATCGAAGTTGTCGTCCGCGCTGAAGGACCGAAAATCGCATTGGATGACGGTATTCGTGCGGCATTGGAAGGTACGTTGCCGCAATCGGAACTGACCGCCAGGACAGCAGCTGCCTGGATGTCTCGTGAACTGTCATGCGAGAATGGCGGTGACCTGCGGGTATCGCCCGCTTCCGGTACAGAACTTTTGTTGGGCGCGATTGTCGCCTGATAAAAGGGATTGAAGGAGCCTTTTACGATGGACATGATCTGGACGCCTTCTCCCAATTTTGACGAGCGTAAGCTGCCTGTCAGCATTTTGGTAATGCACTATACTGGCATGAAGGACGCCGCGTCGGCCATAAATTGGCTCGCGAATCCCGACGCCAAGGTGTCCGCTCATTATGTCGTGACCGAGGATGGCCAGGTTGTGAACATGGTCAAGGAAGAAAACCGCGCCTGGCACGCCGGACGCGGCTATTGGCGCGGCATCGAAGATGTGAACAGCGCCAGTATCGGCATTGAGATCGTAAATCCGGGCCATGAATGGGGCTATGTGCCATTTCCCGAGGAACAGATGGATGCGGTGACGCGACTGGCCCATGATATCGTCAAACGCCACGGTATCGTGCCGACCAATGTGATAGGTCATAGCGACCTTGCACCGGCGCGAAAGCAGGATCCGGGAGAACTGTTCGATTGGGACCGGCTTGCGAGACACGGCATCGCGCTCAAAAAACCGCCTCTAAATCTTGGCGAACCACCATGGACAGACGGCGGTTTTATGCTGGCACTGGAACGCTTTGGCTATGATATTACCGCTGAGAAAGATGCAGTCGTAGCTTTCCAGAGACGTTTTCGCCCTAAAAACATCGACGGCGTTATCGATGGAGAATGCCGGACGCTGTTATTATCTTTAATGCTCGACAGAGAGCGTGGAATCACTAAATAGAGCGCACCAGAGGGTCGGCCAGTCGCCTGCCTTCGCTAAAGCTATGGCAGACAGGCTCCGCAAATATTTGCATAAAGGGCCTGCCCACCGAAGCCTTGGCGAAGGTGGGAGGAAAGTCCGGGCTCCACGATTTAAAGGTGCCGGATAACGTCCGGCGGACAGGGGAGAGATCGCCTGTTCAGGGACAGTGCAACAGAAAGAAGGTCGCGAAGGTTTCGACCCCGTGACGTTGAAAGGGTGCGGTAAGAGCGCACCGCGGGTCTGGTAACAGGCCTGGCACGGTAAACCCCACCTGGAGCAAAACCAAATAGGGGCGGCATATGGCTATTTCGGCCTGCAGCCCGGGTTGGTTGCTAGAGCGGCGCAGCAATGCATCGCCAAGATGAATGACTGGCTATTCCTTGCAAAAGGATGGACAGAACCCGGCTTATAGGCCCTCTGGTATTCTCGGCTTAAACGCCATTTTGATCGAAATTGAACGTTGTTGCTGATTTCGAAGCAGCAAAGCCTGCTCGGAACTAAGGGCTGCTAGATCCCGAAAGCGGACACTAGCTTTAGGCAATTCAGAGAGACCGTAAAATAGAAATGTCAGAGATAGATTTTTGAGTTTAGAAAAAGAGTCGAAGTTAGCAGTACGAATGGTAAGCCGTGGCTATGATAATTTTTGGATTGATATTTGGTTTTTTTACCGCAGCTTTTTGTTGGGGCGTGAATGGCCGATTAGAAGCCCGGGCAAAAACCGGGTTTCTAAAAATCGGCACTGATGCAGTTCAAAAAATGTTCAAAAAAGGCCGCGGATTTAGAATAGCACGGCTAGTGCTATATTTCACTGTTCCGGTCTCATTCTTTTGTGGTGTATATTTTGAAGATATTAAAATGAGATATGCTCTGGGACTTACCATTGCAGTTTTTTTTGTCTCATACTGTCTTATCTTCACACTGGCGGTGTTTGATTTAAACAAGAAAGATGATCTGAAATAGCTTCAGTCGCGTCGTCTAATTTGGCGTCTGCAATATCCCGAAAGCTGACACTTCAATCTAGATCAGTCCAACACCATTGACCGGTTTGCATCTTCTTGAAGCTTACCGAAACGACAGACCAATCTCGATTCGCGATACTTGGATCATCATAGTCGAACTTGGTTTCGTAGGTACAAATGGCTCGACCTCTACGTCCTTCCGTCCATTGGCAATTGAATCCTCTTTCTTTGCTGCTCCCTTCGGCCATTTCCGGGATCAGGCAATTGTCTTCGAGCACGCAATCGCAACTATTATCAGCATCGGCATCCAAAAATGATGGCAAGTCATTGGATTGTGAACAGCTTGCCGCCAGCGAAAAACTGAGAGCTAGAGCTATTAGTTGCAGATAATCGGACTTCATTTCTACAGACTAACCTGCGTGGCCAGTGCCTACAATAACGTTGGATAGGAAAAGATGCTTAACCTAACGTCCGCTTTTGCGCCCAAAGCAGACATCTTAAAATTACCGCTGGCAGTGATCCAGTAGCCTTGCTAAAAGTCGCATATGCCAAAAGCAAAACGATCCGATAACTGGGGTTTCCCCCGCTGGGGTAGCTATGAAAGCTCGCGTGAAGCAGAGCAGGTGAAGATTTGCGACCGGCATGGGTGTAACGACGCGGGCAATTGTCCCGCTCCTAAATCACCCAATAGTCCGGACCGCTGGTATTTCTGTGAGAAACACGCTGCAGAATATAATCGTGGCTGGGATTATTTCGAAGGCCTCGACAAGGAAGAGCGGGCGAAACGCGAAGCGGATGAGCAACGCGATGCTAATGCCTACCAGGAAGCGAAACATTATAGCTGGATGGGATCCGGCGATGGCAGCCGCTCGCGCGACGAGATGACGGCGCTGGAGATATTCGATCTGACGCCTGATGTTGATTTTGAGACGGTAAAAAAGGCATGGCGTGCGATGGCAAAGGAATATCATCCTGATGTCAATCCCGGTGATGAAGAGGCTGCCAAGAAGTTTCAGGCGGCGCAGGCGGCCTTTGATGTGCTTAAAATCGCTGAAGAGCGTCGGGTTTGGAAGCCGGTTTAAGCTTTTTGGTACCGAGTGGCCGTTTCTTCAATAAGCGCAATCATGTTCGGAATACCTTGGGTCCGATTGGAGCTGAGCTGGTTTTTCAAATCAAACGGCGCAAGCATTTCCGCAATATTGGTTTTCAAGACGGCATCAATCGGTTGATCCTGAACAGTTTCGAGCACGAGCGCGATGATACCTTTGGTAATGGCTGCATTGCTGTCGGCAAGAAAATGCAGGCGCCCATCGTCCAACTGTGTCGGATAAACCCAAACTGAAGCAGAACATCCGCGTACCAATGTCGCGTCGGTTTTCAGGGCATCGGGCATGGCTTCCAGCTCTTTGCCCAAATCGATCAGAAGCCGGTATCGGTCGTCAGCTTCCAGGAATTCATATTCTTCTACAAGATCGTCAAATTTGCTCATCCCCGCCCGCTAGCAGGGCAGGGGATTCGCGTCATCCCTTTTTAAGGTTGGTTGTTAAAGCTCCACTCCGGCAGCAATCGCTTCCAGTTTGCGGATGCGTTCCTTCAGGTCCGCAACCTCTATTCGCGATGTAGCACTGGGGGGATTTTCCTCTCGCCTTTGTTCCAATTCCTTGGATTTGAGGTCAATCCAGTCCCTCCACCCACGCAGAGCGATAAGGGAGACCGCCGTTAGTCCGATCAGGGTAAACGCAGCAATCATCAGGTAAAAACTGGGTTCTGGCATGATGCTATCCTTCTTCTTTTCCTGCTTCTTTGAGGGACCGATCTATTGGTCCCGCAATTTCTCTATTTCATTTTCCAGTTCGCGTGCGCCGCGATCATCGGTGGCTATTTTCTCAAGTACTGCCACACGTTCCTTGAGATATTTAACCTCTTCACGAAGCCGTCCGGCATCGGGGTCAACCATAGTGACAGGGTTACCATCTTCATCCGACGCGATGCCATTTTTGGCCTGAATACGGGTACTGACGACCTTTCCGATGGTGATCACGATGATGATGGCAACAACCATTTCAAACGGGTTCATTTATTCTCTTCCCTCCAATTGCTTCTTGCTTAGCTATCTCTCAGCTTCGCTATTTCACTTTCCAATTCCCGTGCGCCGCGTTCATCGGTTACAATTTTTTCCAACGTTGCCACGCGCTCTTTCAGATATTTCATATCTTCCTGCATGCGCCGACCATCTTCACTTTCCGGTAGCCGCTCGCCAAGGAGCATCAGCTCTTTTTGCTTTTCCAGCATCTTGCTTTGATGACGGGTCCAGATGGCCAGGCCGCCGAGCAAAAATGGTGCGAGGGGTATCAATACCCATAGTTCATCGAACATCAGTTCAGCTCCTTCACTTCTGGCTCATCGCGCAGACTTTCAATTTGTCCGGCAACATCAAAACCCTTGTCCGTAACAATTCGTTCCAACACGCGCACCCGCTGTTCCAGTTGTTTGTTACTGACTGCATATTGAGCAGCTTTTTCGGCGGATATCTCGGACTGCATCTTCAATATCTTCTGCTGATGACTGGTCCAAATTGCAAAAACTCCAACGCCGATGCCGGCAAATGGGATCAACAGGGCTAGATATTCAATCATATTGATCTCCTTAGTTTTTCGGGGCGCGCAAGGCTTCGATTTCGTTTGTCAAACGATGACTATCATCGGTCACAATCCGCTCAACATTGGCAAGCCGGTCTTTCATCGATCCGATCTCGGCGCGCAGTTCTGCATTTTCTTGTGTCAGCAGTTTGACGCGTTCTACCGCCTCGTTGTCCGTTTTCGGATAAACCGCTTTGCCCCACTGATTCTCAAGCGGATAGCCGTTTTTGATCCGCATCCAGGTTGTTGCCACCCATCCCAGTGTTACGACTGCACAAGCAAATCCGATGGGCCACAATATAGAGGGGTTAGCTAAAATGCTTTCCATTATCCCTTCTCCCGCAGCGCTTCGATTTCATCTGCTGTTCGTTTGGCGGGATCAGTCGCGATCCGCTCCAGAACTGCAAGACGTTCCTGCAAGCGATCGATCTTGCCAACCAGTTCTTCATTTTCCGCAGAGAGCAGCTCAATTTTGCGATCGGCCTTTGGGTCATCCTTAGCGGTTGTCCCGCCCCACTCATCTTCCAGCGGATAGCCATGTTTGGCCCGGATCCAATTGTTGATTATATAGCCAGCATAGCAAACGGCGATAATGGCGATAACAAATCCCGGTCCACCCCAATTCATAATCAGTCTCCCTAAATTCTGTGTGGCTTAGCGCAGCTTTTCAATTTCATTCGAAAGTGCGCGGTTGTTACTGGTGTAGTATAATTCCATATCGGCAAGACGGCGGTCGATCTCACGAAATCGTGATTTGACATCGCGAGCGGTGCGGCGCGGGGATTGACGGACGCCTTGCCAGAATTCCCGATCCTCTCTGTCACCATAAAGTTCCATCGGTTTGGGATCAGCCGATTTTGCGGCGATCCAATAAGCAACCAAAGTCCATGGAAAGGCGAAAGTCACGGTAGCTATCACAGCGGCCAACCTGACCCACATAACGTTTATTCCGGTATAGTCGGAAATTCCGGCGCATACTCCGCTCCATTTGGCGCGCTGTTTATCAAGATAAAATTTTGTGCGGATCGAAGCCATGATTAGCGCCTTTCTTTTTTCAAGAGATTATCGAAATTTTCGAGTGTCGGTTTGGGTTCATTGCTTGCACCCGGTAATGCTGACTGCCGCCAGTCTGGATTGTCTGCTGCCATGATCCGTTCGATTGTCTCCATGCGTTCGTCCAATCGGCGTGCCATGATGTGCAAATCGTCGAGCAGTTGCTCGTCTTCATTGGTGATGGTTGCGGCCGTTTTCCATTTTGTAACATAGTGGAAAATGATCCACGGGAACGCGACAAACAAAGTGACAATCGCAAAAAACGGGATAAGATCGTTCGAGTCCATTATTTGTCACCTTTCTGGTCTGACTTCTTCATGGCCGCCTTCATAGCTTCCAATTCATCATCAACTTTGTCGCTGCTTTCCAGCGCAGCAATCTGATTTTCTAGTGTCGCCGGCTCACCGCCCATCGTTAGCGCATCGGCACGGCCTTCGGCCTGGTCCACCTGACGTTCGAGATATTCAAATTTTGAAAATGCATCATGGACTTTGTCGCCATTATACATTTCGCGAATTTTATAACGGTTCTCGGCGCTTTCGAGGCGGTTAACCAGACTGCTCTGGCGAGACCTTGCTTCCTGCAACTTCTTTTGCAGTTTGGCGATATCGCCTTCTGAAGCGCGCAGGGCATCGTCCAGTACCTGAATTTCAACGGTAAGCTGTTCTGCCATGTCAGCCGCTTTGCGTTTTTCCATCAACGCCGCCTTGGCGAGATCTTCGCGGTCCTTGGATAGCGCCAGTTGTGCCTTTTCGTTCCAGTCTTCGGTCAGCTGGTTGAGCTTATCAATATGCCGACGCATTTCCTTTTGGTCGGCAATCGTGCGCGCTGCAGAAGCGCGGACTTCAACAAGGGTTTCTTCCATTTCCAGGATGATCATGCGGATCAGTTTTGATGGATCTTCCGCCTTATCGAGCATGTCCGTGACATTGGCGGCGATGATATCGCGCGTTCTTGAAAAAATACCCATGGTTAAACTCCGGTAGTTGCTAGCATTGTGCCTGGAATGGTTCGAACGTTCAGGCTGGTCTTCATAAAATTCTGTGTCTTCAATCTGGAAAGGTGGCCGGGACCGTACTTCGGCAAGGGGGAATGAAGGGGTCCCGGCCATTTCGCCTGTCACGCCTTATAGCTGACAGTTGGGGAAATTGTACCATCTTCAGAGATGGTCGGGCCTTGTGCTTCGGCAGGGCCCACGGCGCTGATCAAAATCGTCAGGCTAAACAGCAACACGGAAATGATGGCAGAAACGTCGGTTCTGCTCAAATTCATTGATTTGCCTGTTTTCGTAGCTGCTGACATGTTGTCCTCCGTTTGGTCGATTTCCAGTCCCTTGCGGGTTCGAAACTAACATTGCAGGAGCCGTGCCAGTTTTTTAAATGATTGATATATTTAGATAATATAAGTTTTTGGAAAAATGAATATGGTATTAATTGCTATTTAATAGGAATTTGCACTATATATTGGTCATGGAGCGCGAAAATCAGTTTGTTGGGGAGTCTGGAGCTTTCCTTGATGCAGTCGAAAAAGCCAGTCGGGCGGCCACTCTGGACCGTCCCGTACTTGTTATCGGAGAGCGCGGTACGGGTAAAGAGCTCATCGCTGAACGTCTCCATCGATTAAGCATGCGTTGGGATGGCCCTTTAGTTACATTAAACTGTGCGGCCATGCCCGAAACGTTGATCGAGGCTGAATTGTTCGGCCACGAAGCCGGTGCCTTTACGGGTGCGACTAAGAATAGAGTAGGGCGCTTTGAAGAAGCTGATGGCGGCACCTTGTTTCTGGATGAATTGGGAACATTGTCTTCCGCGGCGCAGGAGCGATTGCTCCGGGCGGTTGAATATGGCGAGATTACCAGAATAGGATCATCGCGACCACAAAAGGTGGATGTGCGGATCGTGGCGGCTACCAATGCCGACCTGCCGAAGATGGCGGACGAAGGGAAGTTCCGGGCGGATCTGCTTGATCGCCTGTCATTTGAAGTCGTGACGCTGCCGCCGCTACGCTATCGCGAGGGGGATGTTCCGGTTTTGGCCGACTATTTCGGGCGGCGCATGGCGGCTGAACTGGAATGGGAACAATGGCCCGGCTTCGGTCAATTGGCATCCGAAGCGCTGGCACGCCATCAATGGCCCGGTAACGTCCGGGAGTTGCGTAACGTGATAGAACGCGCCGTTTATCAATGGGGTGATTATACGCGCGCTGTCGATCATATCGTCTTTGATCCGTTTGAATCACCATGGAAGCCGAAAGAAATGCCTTCTCGGCAATCGCAGCCTGTTGAAACCCAAAACATACCGGAAAAAGCGGAACCTGCTCTAGCAGCACCGCCTGCGGAACCAGAGTTTGCGGCTGTTGATGATATGAAAGAAGCGGTTGAAGCGTTTGAAAAGCGCATCCTTGAAGCCGCATTGGCCAAATCCCGCTACAACCAGCGGCAGACTGCTAAAGCGCTCAATTTGACCTATGATCAGCTCCGGCACTCACTGAAACGCCACGATTTACTGGGATAGGATTTGTTAGAACTATCCGCATAGAGCTCTTGAGGTGGTTCTCTTGAACAGAATACCACAAACCTTATCTAAGTTATTCGAAACAATGGGATGTGAGGGCATATGAGTGAGCGCGGCGAGACGGCAACCAAACGGAATCTATGGACCCGCGCACAGGATATGGCCCTCAAGGCTCCACCGGAACGCAATCGCTATGTCGATTTTCTGAGAGCCTTTTCCATTCTTGCGGTTGTGATCGGTCACTGGCTGGTAGCAGCGCCTTATATTGAAGACGGCGTGGTGCAGGGCGGGCATCTGCTCGGTATATTGCCGTGGACACAATGGCTGACCTGGAGCTTTCAGGTCATGCCGGTATTTTTTCTTGTTGGCGGCTTTTCACACGGGCTTTCCTGGTCCGCGAATTTGCGTAATAACGGTTCCTATGCGGGATGGTTTACGGGACGACTGCGACGATTGATCAACCCGGTGCTGCCGCTTTTCCTGATTTGGACAGCGTTCGCTCTGTTTGGCACCGCGATGGGCGTGGACCGGAAGATTGTTGAACTGGCGGCCCAGCTTGCGCTGATCCCGGTCTGGTTTCTAGCGGTTTATCTGATGGTGGGGGCAGTCGTGCCCTATACATATGCTCTGTGGAAGCGCTTCGGCATGACATCATTCTGGGGGCTGGTCGCTGGTGCAATCGCCATCGATGCAGCAACCTTTGCGCTAAACATACCTTATGTGAATTTTGTGAACTTTGCCTTCATTTGGCTCGCCGTGCATCAATTGGGATATGCATGGAGCGAAGGTTATTTTGCCAAACCCGCCAAAGCATTGATTTGGGGTATAGGAGGTTTGATAGCGCTCGGCCTGTTGGTTGGTTTTGGCCCTTATCCGGTAGCCATGATAGGCGTGCCGGGTGAACCGGTAAGCAATAGCATGCCGCCGACTATCGCCTTGCTGGCGCTTGGTAGTGCGCAGACTGGACTGGTTCTTGCCTTGGAGCCTATGGGACGGCGGATGCTCGACAATCTCAAGATTTGGACCGGCGTTGTCTTGCTGAACGGTATGATCATGACGACCTATTTGTGGCATCTGACGGCGTTTGTTTTGGTGATGGTTGCAGCTTGGTTACTGGGCGGTATAGGTCTGGAAGCGGCTCCCGGCAGCAGCTCTTGGTGGCTGGCACGACCGATCTGGTTTGCGCTTTATATCGCTGCCTTGCTTCCGCTGATCATGATTTTTGCGAAATATGAGCAAGCCGGAACGGGTGGGCAGGGTGAGAGAGCTGATCTACCACACTGGCGATTGATTGTCGGGCTGCTGTTCGTTTGTGCTGGCTTGGCAGCGACAGCAGCAATCAGCATTGCCAGCCCGCTCGGTGTTACAGGTGTACGGTTGTGGGTGGTCGCAATGCCCTTTATCGGTGCGGCCTTTATCGGTTTCGGTCCGGCCCATAAGATCGCAAAGCGGCTCAGCTAACTCTGGTCACTTATGAACAAGATAAAAAAAAGAGGGCTGTAAAGCCCTCTTTTCAAAATCGTTTTAAATCACGTTAGCCGCCGAGATTGGCGTTCACCATGCAATAGAGCATCGGCAAAGACAGCAGCGTATTCGTCCGTGAAGCCATCAGCGCCACCTTGGCCGCTGATGCTTTGGCATCTGCATCCGCTTCAACCATGCCCAATACCTTTTTCTGGTTTGGCCAGATCAGGAACCAGACATTAAACGCCATGACCAGCGCCATCCACATGCCGATACCGATCAGCAAATAGCCTTCCTGCAAAAGGAGCGCCTGCGTCAGATATCCGGTCAGATGGGCGACAACCAATCCGGTAATCACCGTGAACAAAGCGGCCCAGCGAAAGTAGAAAAGAGCGCTCGGTGCGATATGCTTGGACACCGCCGGTTTGGCTTCATCAGGAATACTCGGCATTTGCGGGACCTGAACGAAGTTGAAATAATAGAGCAAGCCGATCCAGAGTACGCCAAAAAATGTATGGAGCCAGCGGAAGACACCATTTACCTGGTCACCCAGTGGGCCGATGCCGACAATAACAAGTATGGCAAGCAACAAGCCCACCAGCATCACCAAATTCAAATTTCCGAAAAACTTCGCCATTATGATCTCCCCCAGTGTTGTCTGTAACAATGCAGTAATATTATGCCTTCAAGCCATTTTTGTCACGGAAAAAGGCTGATCCTATCAGATACGCTCTTATGGACAGTTGCCCCGCAAACCATTTGTCACCATATGCGCTTTCTGAAAGTCATTCTAACAATGGAGAAAATTCTCAATGTCCTTTGAACTTCCCCCGCTTCCTTATGCAAAAACCGCATTTGGAGATATGATCTCTGAAGCAACGTTCAACTATCACCATGGCAAGCATCACTATGCCTATGTAACCAAAACCAACGATGCGATTGCCGGTACGGATCACGCGGGTAAAAAATTGTCCGAGATCATAAAAGCTGCCGATGGCGGCCTGTTCAACAATGCTGCACAGGTGTGGAACCACAGCTTTTACTGGCTGTGCCTGAGCCCTGAGAAAAAGGAAATGCCGGCAGAATTGAAGAGCCGCATTGAAGCGGACTTCGGTTCTGTTGAGGAGTTCAAGGAGAAGTTCAAAGCGGAAGCCGTTGGTCATTTTGCCAGCGGCTGGGCCTGGCTGGTGCTGAACGGCAACAAGTTGGAAATCACATCGCTGCACGATGCGGATAGCCCCGTTGCTCATGACATGAAGCCGCTCCTGACCATCGACGTATGGGAACATGCCTATTATCTGGACTACCAGAATGCACGTCCGGACTATGTCTCTGCATTACTCGACAATGCGATTGACTGGGACTTTGTAGCCCAGAACTTAGACGGTGAGGGCGTAAGCCGCGCTGATCAGGGCTAAACGTACCCTTGTATGAATTTCGGAACCGTGCCTCGTTGAACCGGGGCGCGGTTTTTTATTGGGCTTCTTCCGCCTCTTCTTCATCCTGACCAAGATCAAGACCGTGCCGCATCAGCATCGGGACGTTGGCGATGGCGAAGATGAAAGATAATATCGTGATGCCCCACACTTTCAGCGTCAGCCACATGTCGAAACTGAGGGAAAGGCGCATCGCTTCGTTCAGTACCGCCATCGCGACAAAAAATATTGCCCAGTTTCGCGACAGTTTGAGCCAGCCCTCATCGGACAACCCTTCATAAGCAGCCTGCAGCAGATATTTGAGCATGGCCTTGCCGCGCAGCAATCCGACACCCAGTATCACCGCAAAGCCCAGATAGATAATCGTCGGCTTGATCTGGATGAAACGCGGATCGTTGAAATAGATGGTAAGAGCACCAAAGCCGATCACCAAAACCGCTGACAGCCAGAGCATGGGGGATATCTTGCCCAGTTTCCATTTGGAAACGATCACAGCAATCACGATAGCAATCATGAAAGCCGCGGTGCCGTATATTGCTGACAGGACCGGGTTGTCGCCAGGAACAGCGAATTTATAGGTTAGGAAAAAGACTAATAAAGGCCCGAAATCGAGCGCAAAGCCCAGACCCTTGTTTTCCTGTTTCGGTTCTATGTTGACGACGTCATCACTCATTCTTCAATTCCTGCTATGGCCGCTGCCAGATCATTGGCGTCAAACGGTCGTAAATCTTCCATGGTCTCTCCGACACCAATGGCATGGATCGGCATTTCAAATTGTTTGGCGGCTGCAACAAGAACACCGCCGCGCGCTGTACCATCAAGTTTTGTCATGATGAGGCCGGTAACCTTTGCCACTTCCTTGAACACTTCAATCTGTGACAGGGCATTTTGTCCCGTCGTCGCATCCAGAACAAGAACAACATCATGCGGGGCTTCCGGATTGAGTCGCCCCAGAACACGCCGGATCTTGTCCAGTTCATCCATCAATTCACTGCGGTTTTGCAAGCGGCCGGCTGTATCAACGATTAATACGTCAATGCCGGTCGCTGTGGCCTGTTTAACGCCTTCATAGACGATGCTGGCGCTGTCGCCGCCCTCCTTGCCGCTGATGATAGGAACACCGAGCCGCTCGGCCCAGACTTTAAGCTGACCAATCGCTGCCGCCCGGAATGTATCACCGGCAGCCAGCATGACGCCATAATCCTGCTCCAGGAACAAATGGGCGAGCTTGGCGATGGTCGTGGTTTTTCCCGAGCCATTGACGCCTATCACCAATATGACTTGCGGGCGGGGGAAGGCATCGATTTCCAGAGGCACCGCCACCGGCTCCAGTATACCGGCAATTTCCGATTGGATTATTTCGCGCACCGCATGTTCGCTAAGGCCTTTTTCAAACCGCTCGTTTGAGAGCTTTTCACGAATGGCTGCGGCCGTCGCGGGACCAAGGTCTGAAATGATCAACGCATCTTCAATATCGTCAAGAGTGGCGTCGTCGAGTTTTGCCTTGGTCACCAAGCCGGTCAGGTTTTCTGTCAGGCGGCCCGATGTTTTGCTGAAGCCGCCAAACAGACGGTCTTTCCACCCCGGTTTTTCACTCATACTATTTTTCTTCCGATCAGTTTCCGGTCATCGGACGCAATGACTTCAACAGGGATGATTTGGCCTTCTGGCATGGTTTCTTCAAAACTGATATGGGCAAAGTTTTCCGCATATCCAGCCTTGCCATTCAGTTCGCACAGCACATTTTGCCGTGTCCCGACCAGATTGTCACGCCAGGTCTGTGCTTTCGCACTCACCTTCTGACGCAAAAGTTTGGCGCGGTCCTTAATGGTGACACCATCGATCTGGGGCATATTGGCTGCAGGCGTGCCCTGTCGCGGGGAATATGGGAATATATGGCCATGAATGATGTCGCATTGGTCGATAATATCGAGGCTATTCGCAAACATGGTATCGGTTTCGGTCGGAAATCCGGCAATGATGTCGGCACCTATGGCTATTGCGGGGCGCTTCTCCTTCAACCGCGCGACAAGTTCTATGGCTTGCTCGCGGCTGTGGCGGCGTTTCATCCGTTTGAGGATCATATTGTCGCCTGACTGCAGCGAAAGATGCACATGCGGCATCATCCGGCTTTCACCCGTCAATATGTCAAACAGGCGCTCGTCAATTTCCACGCCGTCAACGGAGGACAAGCGCAGCCGTTTAAGTTCGGGAACATGACTCAGAACGCGCTCGACCAGCAGACCAAGGCTAGCGTTACCCGGTAAATCCGGTCCGTAGCTGGTGACATCGACACCGGTCAGCACGACCTCGTTAAAGCCCTGGTCAACCAGCGACTTCACTTGCTCGACAACCTGTCCTGCCGGCACGGACCGGCTGTTGCCCCGGCCATAGGGAATGATGCAGAAGGTGCAGCGGTGATCGCAGCCATTTTGCACTTCTACAAAGGCGCGGGACCGCTCGGCAAAGGCGCTGACCATATGCGGTGCGGTTTCCCTGACCTGCATGATATCTGACACCCGGATATCCGGCTTGTTGATATCCAGTCCGAATTTGAAGTTATCGGCCTCATATTTATCGAAATTGCCGACCACACCAGATGTCTCAGGCATATCTGCGAACATCTCCGGATCAACCTGTGCGGCGCATCCGGTTACGACCACAGTCTTGTCCGGATTATCTTTCTTGGCGCGACGTACTGCCTGACGTGTCTGGCGCACAGCTTCATTGGTGACGGCGCAGCTATTGACGATAACCAGTTGATCGGCATTGACCTTGGAGGCGTTGATTGTCTGCCGGATCGCTTCGCTCTCTGCGATATTCAGGCGGCACCCCATGCTGATAATATCGGGACCACTCACGCAAAATCATCCCAGTTGGCTTCACCGGAAAAAACATAGGTGGTCGGGCCTTGCATCATGATGGATCCACCTTCGTCCCACGTAAGGATAAGCTTGCCGCCGGGCAGATGCACATTGACCGGGCTTTGTACAAATCCGCGTCTGATTGCGGCCACTGCGGTTGCACACGCTCCGGTGCCGCAAGCACGGGTCAAACCTGCGCCGCGTTCCCAGACACGCAGATACAGATCGCCATCTTTTACATGTGCTACGTTTACATTCACGCGTTCGGGAAATAGTGGGTCAACCTCGATCATCGGGCCGAGGCGATCCAGTTCAACGGCATCGCTGTCTTCAACGAAGAAGATGACATGGGGGTTGCCCACGTTGACCGCTGCAGGGTCCTGTAAATCCTCCCAACCAACCGGCATGTGCAGCGTATCCATGGCATAGGCGAGGGGGATGGCGTTCCAGTCGAAACGGGGCACACCCATATCAACAATGGCGCCTTCATCCGTAACGTGGCCAGAGATCATTCCGCCATCGGTTTCAATGGACGTACCATCACCAAGCAACTTGACGACACAGCGGGTAGCATTGCCGCATGCTTCGACCTCACCGCCATCGGCATTGTAAATCTGCATGCGAACATCGGCTTTACCGGAAGGTTTCAGTACAATCAGCTGATCACAACCAATGCCGCTATGGCGATTGGCGATAGCGGCTGCTTTGGCCGGAGGCATGGCGAAATCATCCGGCAAATCAGATGCGCGCGCATCGATAATGACAAAGTCATTGCCCAGTCCATGCATCTTGTGAAATTGCCCGATAGTCATGATGGGCGATTTAGGGATGACAGCGCGGCAAGTCCAGCAATAGAATTAGGCGACTATTGCTCTTATTGCATGTTTAACCCGCTTTGAGCTTTGGTTGATCGGCTGGTACTTCGGCAGCTTCATCAACCTCGGCTTTGTCCAGCGGCTGCGCTGGCAACAGATTGCGTTGCCCAAGCACTTTGCGGGCCTGTTCCATTGAAAGCGGTCGACCATAATGCCAACCTTGACCCTTAGCACAGCCGAGATTGCGTAACTCATTTTCTATAGCTTTGTCCTCAATACCTTCTGCGGTAATTGGCATACCAAGACTATCACCAAGGCCAGTAATCGCTTTTACAATGGCTGCACTTTCCGGGTTTTCCAAAATCGACGTTACGAAACTGCGGTCGATCTTGATCCGATCAAAGGGCAGGGCGCGCAAGTGAGCCAGCGAACTATATCCTGTGCCAAAGTCATCCAGAGCAATCTGGATTCCCTGGTTTTTGAGACTGCCGACAATAGACTGGGCGAGGCTGAGATTTTCAAACAAAGAGCTCTCAGTAATTTCAATTTCAAGCCGGTTTGGAGGAAAACCCGTTTCGACGAGCAGCTTGACTATTTTTTGCGCCAGCCATGGATCAAGCAGTTGAACCGGTGAAATATTGACTGAAACCGTCAGGCTGGGGTCCCAGTGTTTCGCACTTTCAAATGTCTGCCGCATGATGCTGAGTGAAAGATCACCAACCATGCCGGTTTCTTCGGCAATCGGAATAAAGACTTCCGGCGAAACAAGTCCTTGCGTAGGAGATTCCCAGCGTGCCAGCATTTCAAAGCCGGTCAATTTGCCAGTCGCAAGGTCGATCTGTTGTTCGAAATAGGGAACAAATTCGCCTGCTGGAATACCGCTGCGCATGCCGGATTCAAGTGTATTGCGGGTCTGCAACTCCTGTTCCATCGAAACATCGAACCAGCAAAAGCGGTTTCTACCCTGTTTCTTGGCGCTATACATCGCGATGTCAGCGCGGCGCATCAGAACATCGACGCCTTCAGATTCAAAGTCGAAACGCGCCATGCCAATCGAGGTGGTGACCACCAGATGGTTGCCGTTCTCGACAATCGGCATGGCAATACTGTCAATCAGATCATCGGCAATACGATCCACCATTTCAGGCTGATCTGGGTCAAAAATGAAAGCACAGGCAAACTCGTCGCCACCAAGCCGGGCCAAGAGGTTATTGGGTGGAATAACTTTTGAAATTCGCGCGGCTACTTCTTTCAGCACGATATCGCCGGCACTGTGGCCATGGACGTCGTTGACAGTTTTGAAATTGTCGAGATCTAGCATCAAAAAGGCGGTGCTTTTGTTTTTACGCTGCGCCGTAGCAATCATTTCCGAAGTCTTTTCGGTCAGAGTCCGGCGGTTCAAAAACCCGGTAAGCGGATCGGTTACCGCCAGAGAATGCGCACGTTCTTCTGCAGCAGCCCGTTCTGTTACTTCTGCCGCGAGGTCGCGGTAACGACGCCAGCCAAATAATATGAGGGCGATGTTGAGGAGAAAAGCTGAAACCAGCATTTTGTCGCTGCCGCCGCCATAACCAGACAGAGACGCGATCGCCTCAGTGATAACCGTGCTGCCTGTCCCAACAAACATCAAGATGGCAAATATAACGATCAGGCTGGTCACCACATCTCTGCGTGCCGACACTGCATATTTATTGCTGGCCTTGATATTATTTGAATCGGCCATGTTTTGCTCCACGACGGCTATCCCCTAATTTCTCAAACTGCCTATTGCCTTAATAATTCTCAATTTCTGGTTAATTTTCGCTAAATTAAGGGATTTCTAGGGTTGCGAGTCTCTCAAGGATCGACTAGGGGCATCTCAAATAATGACAGATTATCTGTTGTGGTTTCAGTTTCGAGTTCAAAAAACTCACACGTCGGTCAGCGAGGTTTCGCCCACCGGCGTTTTTTGCGTTGCCCGGTTTTGGGTTGGTTTTTAGGCTGTTTTCAGCCGGTTTGAGAGAAAGGAAGACGCCATGTTTGACAAGTTAAGCGACCGGCTCGGCGGCGTCTTTGACAAACTGCGTGGCCGCGGTGCGCTGAAAGAGGAAGATGTCCGCGCAGCGATGCGCGAAGTGCGGATCGCGTTGCTGGAAGCCGACGTGGCGCTGCCCGTCGTAAAGGATTTCGTTGAAAAGGTTACTGAGCAGGCTGTTGGTCAGTCGGTACTCAAATCCATCACGCCTGGCCAACAGGTCGTCAAAATCGTCAATGACGGTCTGGCGGATATGCTGGGCGCGGAGGTCAGTGGCCTTGAGCTAGCGGTTGCCCCGCCAGCCATCATCATGATGGTCGGTCTGCAGGGTTCCGGTAAGACAACAACGACGGCCAAGATCGCCAAGCGGTTGAAAGACAAAGAGAATAAGAAGGTCATGATGGCCTCACTCGACGTCAATCGCCCGGCGGCACAAGAACAACTAGCGGTATTGGGCGAGCAGATTAATGCTGCCACGCTGCCAATTGTCGAAGGCCAACAGCCGGTCGAGATAGCCAAACGCGCGCTACAGGCCGCAAAATTGCAGGGTTTCGACGTGCTGATGCTCGATACTGCAGGTCGCCTGCATGTCGATCAGCAACTGATGGACGAGATGAAGGCAGTTGCCGATGTTTCCAAACCCCAGGAAACCTTGCTGGTAGTTGATGCATTGACCGGCCAGGATGCCGTCAATGTCGCGTCCAACTTCTCCGAGCAGGTCGACCTGAGCGGTGTAATCCTGACACGGATGGACGGCGATGCCCGTGGTGGTGCAGCGCTTTCTATGCGGGCGGTTACCGGCAAGCCGATTAAATTTGTCGGTGTTGGCGAGAAGATCGATGCGCTGGAGGAATTCCATCCAGAACGCGTTGCTGGCCGCATTTTGGGCATGGGCGATGTTGTCAGTCTGGTGGAAAAGGCCGCTGCGACCGTTGACAAGGAAGAATCCGAAGCGTTGGCCGAGAAAATGGCCAAGGGTCAGTTCGACCTGAATGATTTGCGTTCACAGCTGCGTCAGATGACCAAAATGGGCGGTCTCGGGGCGCTGGCCTCGATGATGCCGGGCATGAAAAAGGCCAAGGCAGCTATGGCGGGCGGCGCAATGGACGACAAGGTTCTGGTGCGCATGGATGCGATTATCGGTTCGATGACCAAGGAAGAACGGGTGCGCCCTGGCTTGCTCAACGCCAAACGCAAGGTCCGTGTTGCCAAGGGTTCCGGCACCACCGTGCAGGACGTGAACAAGCTCCTGAAAATGCATCAGGAAATGTCCAAGGCGATGAAGAAGATCAAGAAAATGGGCGGCATGAAGGGTCTGATGTCGATGTTTGGCGGTGGCGGCGGCGCTGCTGGTGCAGGCATGGGCGGTCAAAATGGCGGCATGTCCGGTATGCCGGGCTTGCCCGATATGTCCCCCGGTGGACTACCCCCTGATCTCGCGAATTTATTGAATAAGAAGAAATAGTTTTAGAAATACCGTTTATTAGATTGTTTTAGAAAGGTTTATTATGTCAGTAGCAATGAGAATGGCCCGTGGTGGTTCCAAGAAACGTCCTTATTACAAGATCGTGATCGCCGATGTGCGTGCACCGCGTGATGGTAAATTCATCGAGCGTATCGGTAGCTACAACCCGCTGCTCGCCAAAGATGACGAAAAGCGCGTTGTTCTGGACGTTGATCGTGCGAAACACTGGTTGAGCGTTGGCGCCAAGCCGTCAGACCGTGTTGCCCGTTTCCTCGACGCAGCCGGTTTGATGAAGCGCGAAGCGCGGAACAACCCGAACAAAGCCAAGCCGGGCGAGAAAGCGACTGAGCGTCTCGAAGAAAAAGCTGAAAAAGCAGCTGCTGCAGAAGAAGCTGCAAAAGAAGCCGCGGCTGCTCCTGCAGAAGAAGCGCCAGCTGAGGAAGCTGCCGCTGAAACACCGGCTGAAGAAACACCAGCCGCTGAAGAAGCAGCTGCTGAAGCACCTGCCGAGGAAGCAAAAGCCGAAGAAGCACCTGCTGAAGAGGCTCCTGCTGCAGAAGAAGCCAAATCTGAAGATGCAGATGAAGAAAAGGCTGAAGGCTAGCCTGATGAAACCCCTCCCTTTCAAGGGAGGGGCAGGGGTGGGTGCGATACGCCAGTATCGCGTGCGCAGCACGTTTGGCACCCACCACTCCTCCACCCCAAACCTCTACTCTGAAGAGGAGGGGCTTCATGTCTGACGATAAACAAGTGTCGCTGGCCGTCATCATTGGCGCGCACGGGGTGACCGGCGAGGTCCGGCTCAAACTGTTCTGCGAAGGTCTCGACAGCCTGAAGCAGCATAAAGCCTATAATGATGGTGCCTTGACGCTGAAATCCGTCAAACCCCATAAAATGGGTGCGATAGCTCGATTTACCGAGATTACAGACCGCAATGCAGCAGAGGCTGCGCGCGGTACGGAACTATCGATACCGCGTTCGTCACTGCCAGCGCTTGATGACGACGAATTCTACCATATTGACATCATTGGCCTACGCTGTGTCTCCGACAATGGCGAGGAACTGGGCAAGATATTTGCCATCTACGAATTTGGCGCGGGCGATGTCATCGAAATCGAGCGTGCGAGCGGCAAGAAATTCATGGTGCCCGTTGGCGCGATCGATATGCGGAGCGATCCTGCGATCGTGCTATCGGAATTTGTTGAACCATGAGCGGTCCGATATTCTTCATCGCTTTAATTGTTGTTGTAGTTGCCTTTCCGGCGTTCCTTGGCTGGAAGTTCAAACAGAAATCGGATCAATTTGTCCGAATGGCCAGTACGATAGTGGCAGGACAAATCATCCTGACGCCTGGAATATTATGGCTATCCTATTCCGAAGATCGCAATTTTGGTGATAATCCGCTGAAAGCAATAATCATATATGCTGCCATGGCTTTGATGATCTCCATCATGACTTTTGTGATCATGGAGATCCGGAAAACGAGTCAAGACAAATGACCTTCACCGCCCAAATCCTGACCCTTTATCCGGAAATGTTTCCCGGACCGCTCGGCACATCATTGGCGGGCAGGGCGCTAGACGAGGGCAAATGGGCCTGCAACCCTATCCAGATGCGCGACTTTGCCACCGACAAGCATAAATCCGTTGATGACACACCGGCGGGTGGCGGCGCGGGTATGGTTTTGCGGGCTGACGTCATGGCGTCGGCGGTCGATCATGCGCTGGAAAAGCATCCAGATGCCCCGATCTTGGCGATGACGCCCCGTGGAAAACCGCTGAAACAGGCGCGTGTCCGGGAATTGGCTTCCGGTCCGGGTGTCACCATACTTTGCGGTCGTTTCGAAGGATTTGACGAACGGATTTTCGATGCAAGGCCGATTGAAGAGGTCTCAGTTGGCGATTATATCCTCTCCGGCGGAGAAATGGGCGCATTAGTGCTTTTAGACGCTTGCATTCGCCTGCTTCCCGGGGTAATGGGCGCGTCTTCTAGCGGAGATGATGAAAGTTTCGAAACCGGACTTTTGGAATATCCGCAGTTTACCCGGCCTCAGAAATGGGAAGGGCGTATTATCCCTGAAGTCTTGCGATCGGGGGATCATGCGAAAATCGCTGCTTGGCGGAAACGAAAAGCAGAGGAAGATACACGGCTAAGGCGGCCCGATTTATGGGAGCATCACAGGGATGCTCCGGATCAGTCGCCCTCTGGTGCGCGAGGACAGAAAAAGGAAGATCGGTAATGAACCTGATCCAGACACTTGAGAAAGAAGCTGTAGAAGCATTTGCAGCCTCTAAGGAAATACCGGAATTTCGCGCTGGCGACACGCTGCGCATTGGTGTTCGCGTCGTTGAAGGCGAGCGCGTTCGTACCCAGAATTTTGAAGGTGTGTGCATTGCACGGACCAGTCGCGGCATGGGCTCCAGCTTCACCGTAAGAAAGATTTCTTTCGGCGAAGGTGTCGAGCGTGTGTTCCCGCTTTACTCTCCTAACATCGAATCGATCACAGTGGTCCGCCGCGGTGTCGTTCGTCGTGCGAAACTTTACTATCTGCGCGGCCGTACAGGTAAACGGGCCCGTATTGCGGAACGCCGCGTGAACCAGCCGGCCAAAGGCGCTGAAGCAAAGTAAAGAAAGCTTCATAACAAATTCAGGCAGCCGGTTCTCCCCAAAAGGAAAACCGGCTGTTTTCATATTCAGCACAGGAAAAGTTTCATGGGTTACAAAGTTGCAGTTGTTGGCGCGACCGGAAATGTCGGGCGCGAAATGCTGACCATCCTTGCCGAGCGCGAATTTCCAATTGATGAAATTGCGGCTGTGGCCTCATCACGGTCCCACGGTACCGAAGTCGAGCTGGGCGATACCGGCAAGATGCTCAAGGTGCAGAATATCGAGCATTTCGACTTTTCCGGGTGGGATATGGCGCTTTTTGCCGCTGGTTCCGGCCCGACCAAGAAATATGCTCCTAAAGCCGCTGCTGCTGGCTGTGTGGTGATCGACAATAGCTCGCTCTACCGCATGGATCCGGATGTGCCGCTGATCGTGCCCGAAGTGAATCCGGATGCGATTGAAGGCTATAAGGCGCGCAATATTATCGCCAACCCCAATTGCTCGACCGCACAGATGGTCGTGGCGCTTAAGCCGCTTCATGACGCCGCGACAATCAAGCGCGTTGTCGTGTCGACCTATCAGTCGGTATCTGGCGCCGGCAAAGGCGGAATGGACGAACTGTTCGAACAATCCCGTGCAATTTTTGTTGGTGATCCGAAAGAGAACCAGGTCTTCACCAAGCAAATCGCGTTTAACGTGATCCCGCATATTGACGTCTTCCTGGACGATGGTTCAACCAAGGAAGAGTGGAAAATGGTCGTTGAGACCAAGAAGATCCTTGATCCCAAGATCAAGCTAACCGCCACTTGCGTCCGCGTACCGGTCTTTGTCGGCCACAGTGAAGCGATCCATATCGAGTTTGAAAACGAGATCTCTGCCAAAAAGGCACAGGAAATTCTCCGCGAGGCACCAGGCATCATGCTGGTCGATAAGCGCGAGGACGAGGGCTATACGACCCCAGTCGAATGCGTCGGCGATAGCGCGACCTATATCAGCCGCGTCCGCGAAGACCCGACCGTGGACAACGGCCTTATCATCTGGTGTGTGTCTGATAACCTGCGCAAGGGTGCTGCGCTTAATGCAGTACAGATTGCGGAGCTATTGGGGCGCAAGCATTTGCAGAAGGGGTAAATCGCCCAGCAGTTTGTTTTGCGCTAGCTTTTCCCGAAAGCGGACGTTGCCTGACTTAGTAGCAAGTCTGCAAGTCATTGTTCAAAAGCCTCGAACTAACCGCCAGGCAGCTCCAAAACCGGTAAGGGCAACGATCGAAAAACCTGTGACGCGCCTGTGCCCAATTGCTGCGTTTGATCTGATGAGTGCTGGTCAAGAGTTACCCTGTACGTTGAGTTTGCGGAACAAGAAGCCTGGTGCGAGTCTTGAGAGCAGCCTAACCGTCGCGGCAAGTCCGGGGGCGATTTCAAGTGTGTTGGATTGCAGCCCCTTGATGAACAATTCAGCTAGTTTCTCAGGCGCAAGCTTTGGAACGTCGGTAACAGTCTCGGCCATGGGAGTGTCGGTAAGCGGTGGAAGCAGTTCGAAAACCCTTACATTTGTTCCAATCAACTGATGCCGAAGCGCTCGCGTATAGGCGTGTTGCGCCGCTTTTGTTGCACTGTAGATGGGACGGGCTGCATCGGGAACATAGGCAATGGCCGAGGACACATTAACAATCGCTGTTTCTCCCCGACCAAGAAGGTGCGATAGAAACTCATGCACCATGCGCAGCGTGCCGTTCAGATTGATATCGACCTCGGCCAATTGGTTGGCAAGGTCCACGCTGTTGACCAACGAAACCTCATTCGAGATACCGGCGCAGTTAATCAGGATATCGATCTCGGGGCCAAATTCGTCTGCGAGCTTGGCAACTGCGCTATCAACTCGAATGTCACATAGATGATAGCTGACATTGCGGTGTTTTTGAGCCAGCTCGTGTAACGGTGATTCGCGTCGACCGCACGCAATGATCCGGTTACCGGCATCAGCCAAATGCGCACAGAGAACTGCCCCAATCCCGGAACTTGCACCGGTGATGAGAATGGTTTGGTTCGTTGTTTTCATATAGATTTCCAATTCACTTTAGCTTGAACTTCAAAAAACGGCGTATCGGCCCAATACTTTGCTTTCGAAGCAGCGTAGCGTCGTACCTTCAGGCAAACCTCCCAGCGACATGTTTAGTTGATCAGCCGAGCTTCTCAAGACTTTGAGCATGAATTTTTCTAAGCGCACGCCCGTTTGCACACACTCTGTCGTCTCTGTCATAACGGCGGCACGGCACATAGATAGCAAATGGAAAAACGATTATCGGGGTGTCCGCCTTTGCACCCCAAAGCGAACATTGGAACTTGCCTTTACAATCCATCTCGGTGCAGTGAAGCGGCATGACATTACATGCTGACGTTTATTGGTCCTTCCGATCTCCCTATAGCTATCTCGCGACCCGCCGTTATGTTGCGCTAACGCAGGAATATGATCTCTCGATCAACCAGCGCTTTGTTTATCCGCTGGCGATCCGGGAGCCGGATTTCTTTGAGAAAAACCACCCCAATTGGCTTGGCTACGTGTTTAAGGATATTTTTCGGGTAGCGCAATTTATGGATGTTCCGATGGCGCCGCCCAATCCTGATCCGATTGTGCAGGATATTGCCACGCGCAAAATATCAGATGATCAGCCGCACATCTTTCTGCTCACACGGATGGGGCAGGCGGCTTCCCGGCGTGGTAAGGGTCTGGAGTTTGCCGATGAAGTATCGCGGCTTATCTGGGGCGGCGTGCAGGGCTGGAATGAGGGTGATCATCTGGAGCAAGCGGCCACTCGGGCAGGACTGGATCTCGCGGAATTAAAAGCTGAAGCCGAGGCTACCGCGGAAGAACTGGATGCGGAAATTGCGGACAATCAGAAAGCTTTGGAAGCAGCCGGTCACTGGGGCGTACCTACCTTGGTGTTCGACGGAGAACCTTTTTTCGGACAGGATCGGATCGAACTGGCGGTCTGGCGGATGAAACAAAAGGGATTGGCCGAGCGCTGATATTTGCGCTTTCCGACGTCACCAAAGACGCACAACTTGAACCAATGGCAAATTGACTCTGGGCTTTTACTCGGTTCAAAGGCGTAACTTGGCGGGCAAGGAAGAGGAGAGTCGAGCAATGGAAGGGACATTAACCGGTGGTTGTCTGTGCGGAGCTGTCCGGTATGAGCTTAAACCGGGTTTCAGAATGCGTCCCTATGCTTGCCACTGCACGGATTGTCAGCGGCGAACCGGAAGTGCCTTCAGTCTGCACATGGGGATCATGGCAAAAGACCTGACCATCGACGGGGAGTTGAATGAAGGGAAATTCCTGCAGCCCAGCGGGGCGATAAGCACTATAACAGGCTGCGCGAAATGTATGAGCCGCATTTATGCTGCCCACGACAAAAGACCGGGTCTGGCAAGTATCCGCGTCGGCACTCTCGATAATAGCAAGAACGTAAGCCCCGCTGCGCATTTTTGGGTTTCGAGCAAACAGCCGTGGATCACTATTCCCGAAGGCGTTCCAACTCTCGAAACCCAGCCGCAGTCCAGCGAAGAGTGGCTGCAATATGTCGGTCCCGAATGACTGAGACGCATACCGGAGGCTGCCAATGCGGTGCGGTGCGCTATCGGCTCAGCGGTTCCATTCCGCCCGCCTATGCCTGCCATTGCGGGGAGTGCAAGAAGCAGAGCGCAAGCGCCTTTTCAATGTCCATTCCCTTGACCTACGATGCTTTGACGGTGACCGGCTCGCCGAAAGTTTTTGAAACCACAGCGTTTAGTGGAAATAGGAAATATAACTATTTCTGCGGCGATTGCGGCACGCGACTGTGGCATAGCGGGAGCAATCCACCTTCGGCGATCACGCTTAAGGTCGGGACTTTGGATCACTCGGGAGACATCGCACCGGTCGGCCATTTATGGGTTTCCAAAAAGCAGGCTGGAATCATGCTCGACCCGGAAACAGATCAGCATCAGACACAGCCGGATGATGTGCTCGTCTGGCGCAATAACTTGGGGCAACAATAGTGGAATTAAAGAGCTGGGACTTCTCTTCCTTTGACGGGGTGACACTGAAAATACATGAAGCAGGACAGGGAAAGCCCGTCATCCTGCTCCACGGGCTTTTCTCCAATGCGGAGACCAACTGGATTAAATTCGGTCATGCCGGAAGCCTAGCGGATGCGGGTTTCCGGGTGATCATGCCCGACCTGCGGGCCCATGGCCAAAGCGAGGCACCGCATGATGCCGACGCTTATCCGGACGATGTGCTGATCAAGGATGCCTTGGCGCTCATCGATCATCTCGATCTGGCGGAATATGATTTAGGCGGTTTCTCGCTGGGTGCCCGGACAACCGCGAAACTGCTCACCACCCACATTACTCCGGGAAAAGCCATTCTGGCGGGCATGGGGCTCGAAGGGCTGTCGGGCTGGGACAAGCGACAGGACTTCTTTCTCAAGGCAATCGAGCTGCGCGATACGGCAAAGCGCGGTGATCCGCACTGGATGGCGATCCAATTCATGAAAAGTCAGAAAATCGATACGGTAGCCGCCGCGCATCTGCTTAGGACATTCTCTGATATGTTGCCGGCGGCCATAGAAACAATCGCGACGCCAACACTCATACTATGCGGATCGGAAGATCGCGACAACGGTGATCCCGAGGCTTTGGCCGATCTATTGCCCCATGGGCATCATATCGCGGTACCCGGCACGCATATGAGCAGTGTTACAAAACCGGAAATGGCGCGGGAGATGCTGCGGTTTTTGAGCACAGCAAACTAAAGGGGAGAATAGACGATGCCGAAATATTTAAACTGGCGAAATTTCTGGATTTTCTGGCTGGGCGGACTGGCCGTCTTTCTGTTCAATGTCGCTACCGCTGGTCCGCTGATGACCGACGTTGCGCCCACAGGAATATTGGATCACCAAAGCGCAGCAACGGCCGAACGGGTCGATGCCATTCAGCAAAGCTGGGCAGCGACGGGGCAAATGAACTACGCCAAATGGTCGATGATCACTGATCTTGTTTTTATCGGCCTTTACACCATCGGCGGCATAATCGGCGGACGACTGTTATGGCAGGAAGCGGAATCACCTTCGCTCAAGAAGCTCGGCCTGTTCATGGTGCTGACCTATTTTCTGTTCGGCCTGTTCGACTATGTCGAAACGCTCAGCCAGATCACACAGGTTCTGCAGGAACAGGGTAGCGACACGCTGGCCAGTATCGCCGCTTTCGCACGGCCTCCGAAAATTGCCACTTGGATCATCGGAACCGTCGGCATGATCATTGCTTTGATCTGGCGCCGACGCGAAAGACGCGCTTGACGCTCCCGGGATAAAGTTTCAATTCATACTAAAATAAAAACCACAGAGGATATATCATGAAAACAGCTGCTTCGATCATCGCTCTTGCCGCCATAGCGTTCAGCACGCCGGTTCACGCAAAACATCATGAAGGTGGTGAAATGGCCGACAAGGCCAATCCTACGGCAGAAGATGCTAAGAAATTCGTCGAAAAAACCGAAAAGAAGATGTTCGATTTTTCGGTCAATGCAGGTCGGATTTACTGGATCAATGCAACCTATATCACTGAGGATACAGATGCCTTGGCGGCGAAGGTAGGTGCTGAAGGGACCACCATGTCGGTGCAGGCCGCGATTGATGCAGCGAAATTCAACGATGTAGCGGGACTTGATGCAGTAACGACCCGCAAGCTCGACAAGCTGCGCGGCGGCATTGTGCTGCCCGCACCAACAACTGAGGGCGCGGCAACGGAATTGAACACCATCGCGACCAAATTGAACTCTGCCTATGGCAAAGGCAAAGGGATACTGAAAGGCGAAGAGATTAACGGTTCTGACATCGAAGCGGCCATGGGCACAAACCGTAACCCGAACGAGCTCTCTGAAATGTGGGCAAGCTGGCACAGTAATGTCGGCGCGCCGATGAAGGATGATTATGCGCGCATGGTTGAAATTGCCAATGAAGGCGCAAAGGAATTGGGCTTTGCCGATGTCGGTGCGATGTGGCGCTCTGGCTACGACATGCCGGCGGATGATTTTGCCAAGCTGACAGATAAGTTGTGGAACCAGGTGAAGCCACTTTATGACGAGCTGCATTGTTATACCCGTGACAAGCTGAACGAAAAATATGGCGATGCGGTACAGGCAAAGACCGGCCCGATCCGCGCCGACTTACTCGGCAATATGTGGGCGCAGGAATGGGGCAATATCTATGAAATCGTCGCGCCCGAAGGTGCTGGTGACATTGGTTTCGATACGACCGAATTGCTGACCTCCAAAGGCTATGATGCCATGAAAATGGTGAAAGCCGGAGAACAGTTTTTCTCTTCCCTTGGTTTTGATCCGCTGCCAGATACCTTCTACACACGGTCACAGTTTACCAAGCCGGCAGACCGCGAGGTCGTTTGTCATGCCAGCGCCTGGGATATCGACAATGTCGACGATATCCGCATCAAGATGTGCATCAAGGTCAATGGCGATGATTTTGTCACTATCCACCACGAACTGGGTCATAACTATTATCAGCGCGCCTATAACAAGCAGAGCTATTTGCATCTCGACGGCGCCAATGACGGTTTCCATGAAGCCATTGGTGATATGATTGCCCTGTCGATCACGCCGGAATATCTGGTGCAGGTCGGCTTGCTGGATGCCGACAAGGTGCCAAGCGCTGACAAGGATGTCGGGCTGCTTTTGCGTCAGGCGATGGACAAGGTCGCATTCCTGCCATTTGGTCTATTGGTAGACAAATGGCGCTGGCAGGTTTTTTCCGGCGATATAAAGCCCGCCGAATATACGCAGGCATGGCATGATCTGAAGCAGCAATATCAAGGCATCACGCCGCCCGTTGACCGGCCCGCGGACGCGTTCGATCCGGGTGCGAAATATCATATCCCCGGCAACACGCCTTACTCCCGTTATTTCCTGGCGCGCATCCTGCAGTTCCAATTCTACAAGGCGGCTTGCGACGCGGCGGGTTGGAAAGGCCCGCTGCATCGCTGCTCCTTTTATGGCAACAAGGAAGTTGGCGCGCGTTTGAATGCAATGCTGGAACTGGGTGCATCCAAGCCTTGGCCTGATGCCTTGGAAGCGTTTACCGGCACGCGCGAGATGGACGGGTCCGCGATGATCAGCTATTTTGAACCATTGATGGATTGGCTGAAGGAAGAGAATAAGGGCAAATCCTGCGGATGGTGAGCTGATGGCACAATTGGATAGAAGAAGCTTTGTTGCAGGCTTGACGGCCTCTGCCCTGTTTCTGACATCCAACACGCCGCTGCGCTCCGAAAAAATTCTGTCACGCCCCATTCCGTCATCAGGAGAAAAAATTCCGGTGATAGGAATGGGTAGTTGGCGGACATTTGATGTTGGCGATGATCCTTCAGCTCTGGAAACACGTGCCGATATCCTGCAGCTATTCTTCGATTGTGGCGGCCAGGTTATTGATTCATCACCGATGTATGGCAGTTCCCAAGCCGTCATTGGCAAGGCGTTGCAAAAGCTCGACAATGCCGGCAGCCTGTTTTCAGCCGACAAGGTCTGGATCAGGGGACTAACCGAAGGGCGACGCCAGATAGAGCAGAGCCGCTCCAAGTGGAGTTTACCTAGGTTCGACCTTCTGCAGGTGCATAATCTGGTGGATTGGCAAGTCCAGTTGCGAACACTGTTTGCAATGAAGGAAGCCGGTAATTTGCGCTATGTTGGCGTGACAAGCTACGATGGTTTCAACTATGATCTTCTCGAACAGATTATGAAAAACCATCCGATCGATTTCGCGCAGTTTTCATACAATATCGGAGACCGTAGAGCAGAAGAAAGACTGCTGCCACTGGCGATGGATCGGAATATTGGCGTGATAATAAATCGGCCGTTCCAGGAAGGGCAATTGCTCGATTCATTGCGGGTCAGGGGGTTACCTGATCATGCGAGAGAAATTGGCAGCAAAAGCTGGGCACAATATCTGCTGCAATATATTGTCTCTCATCCCGCCGTCACAGTCACTATCCCGGCGACAAGCCGAGTGGACCACATGCGGGAAAACATTGCAGTACTCCACAAGTCTCTTCCGGATGGTCGGCTTAGAGAAAAGATGGCGAACGACTTTACAGTTTAAGCAAGCCGTTCGCCATTATGTCGTTTAAAGCTGGTCGAGCATATAGTCGGCAGCGCTAACCTTGAAATCACCGGGTGCTTCGACATTCAATTCTTCCACAACGCCGTCGTTGACGATCATGGAAAAGCGCTGACCACGGGTACCCAGACCAAAGCCGGAACCATCCATTTCAAGACCGACGGCTTTGGCAAAATCGCCATTGCCATCGGCCAGCATGGTTACGTCTTCAGAGCCAGCATCCTTGTTCCAGGCACCAAGAACGAACGCATCATTTACCGCGGTGCAGGCAATTTCATCAACGCCTTTGGCTTTGAGCTCTTCGGCTTTCTCAACATAGCCGGGTAGATGCTTGGCCGAACAGGTTGGAGTGTAGGCACCGGGGACTGAGAAAAGGGCCACTTTCTTGCCCGCAAAATAGTCTGAGGAGCTGACTTGCTCAGGACCATTTTCTGTCGCTTTCACAAGATTTACCTCGGGTATTTTGTCGCCTTTGTTGATCATGTTTGTCGCTCCTTACAAATTTTTGGGGATATTGATATTTGTTATTCTGTTGTGGTGACAGCATCGTGAAATTGCAAGCAATGTAATGACAATGCTCCGTTTATCGAATTTACCATGGGCATGGCGTGATAAGTGACTTATGTTAATGACATGGATGATCCGCTCTATTTCTCCGGCCAGTTTTTGCTTGCAACACCGGGCATGGCTGATCCGCGGTTTGCCCGATCCATCATCGCAATTTGCTCGCACGATGAGCATGGCGCACTCGGCATCAATATTGGTGAGACATCAACCGACATCAGCTTCAACGGCATTTTGGAGCAATTTGACATTGAATCAGAGGCTTTGGAAGATCGCGATGTCTTCGTCGGCGGGCCGGTTGAGGTGCATCGAGGCTTCATTCTCCATAGTCTCGATTTCAACCTGTCGGATACCTTGCAGGTCGGTGATCGCTGGGGATTGAGCAGCTCGCTCGATATATTGGGGGCTATCGCCAAAGATCGCGGTCCGAGAAAATGGATCGCCGCGCTGGGTTATTCCGGTTGGGGGGCAGGGCAGTTGGAGCAAGAACTGACCCAAAACGGATGGTCGGTGACACAAGGAGAGCCAGAATGGCTCTATGAAACCGAGGCCAGAGATAAATGGGAAATGGCCTGGAAGGCACAAGGGATTGATCCAGGCATGCTGTCAGGTCAGTTTGGCAGCGCATGAAATCAGGTGAAGATTACGATTATCCCATAATTATCGCTACTTGGATGCTGAATATCGCTTAACCAACGCCTTTAGAAATTCCCTAAGTCAGAAAGAACAATTGTGTAGTCCTCAATGGGAATAGGGGATTAGGGGAATGTCTAAGTTTAACAAATCCATCTTGGTCGGGATAATCACAAGCGTCACATTGGCGGGATCCGCTCAAGCAGCCTGCTGGACACCGGCAGCAGCAGATGCCGCTCATGTTCGGGACCTGCAATCCCGCCTCATGGTTGCAGCGCTACGTTGCGTGAAGTCGGAACATGATGTTCTGCCGCATTATAACCGCTTCGTTCGCGACAAAAAACCGGTCTTAAAACTCGGCAATGGAATACTTCGCGGACATTTTGCGAAGGGTCGGAACAAGAAACAGGCGATGAAGCATTATGATCGTTATGCAGTTTCCTTGGCCAATAAATATGGTGCCGGTTCCGGTGATTTGTCAGAATGCAAGACCATGAAAGATCTGGCAAATTCTGCGGCAGATAGTGACGGCAAGCTTTCATCGCTGGTCAATATTTCGCAATTTCACGGATTGTCACCGAATTTACCAGGTGGTCGCTGTGGGATTGTTATCGCATCAAGCGAAAATTGATAACTAAATTACAAATATAAAGACATCTTTATATTTGCTTCCAAAGCCGCAAGAAGCTAAGGAATGATGAAACTGCCGCCCGGAATTTCCGGTGCGGCAATTCGTCTTTCAAGGAGAATGAATGTGGCTACCGCAGCGGATACACAAACACAGGACTATGTGATCAAGGATATTTCCCTGGCCGATTTCGGTCGTAAGGAAATCGAGATTGCCGAAACTGAAATGCCTGGCCTGATGGCTTTGCGCGAGGAATTTGGTGCTGAGCAGCCTTTGAAAGGCGCACGGATTACCGGTTCGTTGCACATGACAATCCAAACAGCGGTGTTGATCGAAACACTTCTGGCACTGGGCGCAACGGTCCGCTGGGCTTCCTGCAACATCTATTCAACACAGGATCATGCCGCCGCTGCGATTGCCGCCGGTGGAACACCAGTATTCGCCATCAAGGGCGAAACGCTGGAGGAATATTGGGCTTATGTCGAGCGTATCTTCGATTGGGGGCCGGAAGAAACCTGCAATCTGATCCTGGATGACGGCGGCGATGCAACCATGTTCGCGCTTTGGGGCGCACGTGTGGAAGCTGGTGAAGAGCTGTTCACGCCTGAAAATGAAGAAGAGGAAGTCTTTGTTGCGACGCTGAAACGCTTTGTGGCCGAACGTCCGGGCTATCTGACCAAGACGGTTGAGACCATTAAGGGTGTTTCCGAAGAAACCACCACTGGCGTTCACCGTCTCTATGACCTCGCCAAGCAGGGCAAATTGCCTTTCCCGGCGATCAATGTGAACGACAGCGTGACCAAGTCTAAATTCGATAACCTTTACGGTTGTAAAGAGTCGCTAGTCGATGCTGTTCGCCGCGCTACCGACGTGATGTTGGCCGGTAAAGTGGCCTGCGTGGCTGGCTTTGGTGATGTTGGCAAAGGCTCTGCCGACTCCCTCCGGAACGGCGGTGCGCGTGTCATTGTGACTGAGGTCGATCCCATCTGTGCTTTGCAGGCTTCTATGGAAGGTTATGAAGTCGTTACCATGGAAGAAGCGACCAAACGCGCCGATATCTTCGTGACCGCCACAGGCAATAAAGACGTGATCACCGTCGATCACATGCGCGACATGAAAGACCGCGCGATTGTCTGTAATATCGGCCATTTCGACAGCGAGATCCAGATTTCCGGTCTGCAGAACATGAAGTGGAACGAGATTAAACCACAGGTCGATGAAGTTGAATTTCCGGATGGAAAGAAGCTGATCATTCTGGCGCAGGGACGTCTGGTCAATCTCGGCTGCGCGACCGGTCACCCAAGCTTCGTGATGTCGGCCAGCTTCACCAATCAGGTGATGGCGCAGATTGAACTGTGGTTGCGGCCTGAACAGTATAAGAACGATGTTTACGTTCTGCCAAAGCATCTCGACGAGAAAGTAGCTGAGCTGCATCTCGCGAAATTGGGTGTGCAACTAACCAAATTATCGCAGGAACAGGCCGAATATATTGGCGTCACACCTGAAGGTCCGTTCAAGCCCGATCACTATCGCTATTAAGTTGGCGCTATTATTGAAGAAACCGGACGGGCTTTTAATAGCTCATCCGGTTTTTCCAAATCCTAGTTGGACGTAAAGCGCGTTTTGCTTTTGCTTGGTTTTCTGGGAAAAACCGGCCATTTATTCTGAGCAAGTGTGCTCAGGCTGGCTGATTTGATTCCGGCTTGCTGCTCATACATCCAGTAATTACGCAAGATAATCGATACATATCCACGGGTTTCGACAAAGGGAATGCTCTCCATATAGAGCAGTGGATCGTCTTTATCCTGAACTTCGCTGTTCCAGCGCTGGACCGATCCCGGGCCGGCATTGTAAGCTGCGGCCACCTTGGGGAGTTTGCCTCCGGTAACGGAGGAACTACCGAGATATTCGAGATAAGACTGACCATATTCCAAATTGGTCGATGGCTCGAACAGTTGTGATTTCTGAAAATTCCGTCCGTTTGCACGGGCAATATCACCGGCTGTTCCCGGACGAACCTGCATCAAGCCAATGGCATCGGCCGGGCTGACAGCTTTGCTGCGAAAGGCCGATTCCTGCAATGTATGGGCATAAACGAGGGCAGGGTCCACGCGCCATCCACCATCCGGTTTCCATTTGGGGGCGGGAAAACGCGCCTGCGCATCAGGTTTGAAGCCGCGAGGCGCATGATGGGCGAGCCATAGTTGCGTACGCGGTAAACTGAGCTCGCGTGCCAGTTTCAACAGCGCGGCATGATCACTGGAATTACCTATCCGCGCCTGATGCCTCAAAACTTCATCTGCGAGGCCATCCTCGCCAATTTCGACCAGGGCAATTGCCGCTTTGACATTTTCATGCCGCTTCAGCGCCTTCCAGTCGCCTTTTTCAAATCCGGCATTAGATTTCTTCGCTGCTATATCCATGCCCAAAGTCTGCGCAGCCAGCAGTCCGTAAAAACTATCACTGCGTTTGGCGGCTGTCTGTAACTTGCCTTGCGCTTTTTGCGGCTGACCACAGGCAATGTCGGAGCGTGCGCCCCAATAGAGTCCGGCGGCTTGCAAATCAGCGTTGGCAGCGCGGCGGCCCACATTATCAAAGGCAGCAGCCGCCGTTTGACAGTCGTTCAAACGCCAGGAAGACAGACCGGCGACCCAGTCGGCATGAACAACCCAGGGGCCGCTGCCTTTCTGGGCCTTTTGCGCCATGCGTTGAGCGGACCTGTCGTCATTCTCTATGTAATGTGACCACGCCACTCGCTGTTCCAGTTCCGTGCGTGCATCAGAAGAAAGGACATTCTCGGTCTCGAAAAGCAGCGCCTCTGCCGATTGCGGGCTATCATTCTTGATGAAACCTAAAATGCGGCCGCGAATAGCATTGGCGGCATTGTCCGATTCAATGGCTTTGGGTTTTTTGCGAATGGGTAAACCCGGAACATAAGAAAGATTGCGCCGCTGCGGTAGGTTTGGAAGCAATTGAGCGCCGCGCTTTTTTGCCAGACGACCCAGCTGGGCGGCCTGCGGAATATGCGGAGCTTCATTGACCAGAACCAGAAGCGGTCCCAATTCGGCGCGCGGAGAATTTGCCGCGAGAAAATATTCTGCCTGAGTAATGGATTTCAGGGGACCATTAGGCGCTTCGGCAATCAAATTTTTCGCCGTGTCCCATTCATTGCCGCCCATCGCTTTGAAAATCGCGCGATAATGTTCGGATTGTTTGCGCTTTAACTGTGACGGAATATCTTTCGCTATCGACGAGCTTTTGAACAACACTGCGCCACCATCTTTCGCCAGTGCCGGGGTCAAGGGCAGGGCAACAAGAGCAGCGGTCGCGGCAAGTTTCAATTTTAAGGAAAACTGGTTTTTCATCTACTCGAAATCCTCGTGAGCAATTGCAAATCTTTCCACGCTTCTGCTTTGAATTCGGGTCTTTCGATCAAAATTCGCGGATGAAACGTGGCAATTGCCTCGGTTTTGGCTGAAGCATGGTTAACAAATTGTTTGTTTTTGCGCGCTGTGAGCAAGTTTTCGCCAAAAAACAAGTGCGACGGTGTTTCGCCAAAGGCGATAATCCGCTTTGGCTGCACCAACTCGATATGATGGAGCATCCGTTTTTTAAACGGCTCGTGATATTGTGGACCGATGCGACCGTCATATGAACGTGCCAAAGAGATTGAAGCGGAATATACTTTGTCCGAATCGTATCCTATGGCTCTCAGCATATTCGCCAGTAAGGCTGCGCTTTTCTGAGAAAAATGTGAATTTTCTTGCAAATTTCCCTGTTCCGGCATTCCAACGATAACCATGATTTCCGGCTCAATGACGCCGCTCGGCAAAACATGATTTTGCGACCATTGCGCTTCGATCAAGTTTTCAGGTTGTGATAACCATGCGACATACTGGTTGCGGTCTGCCGGATAATTGTCGCTGACGCGTTCAGTTGGCGGCTTTGCTTTTGCTAAATCAGGCTTGCTTTCCGTAGGGGCAGTCGGAACAACTAGCTTTGGCTCCGCAGGCTTGATGGCAGGAGCTGTTTCGCCCAATAGCGCAGATGGTTTATCGTTATAGTGCAGGTCAACACCCGCTAGGCTCCACCAGTCGCGAAGGTTTTCTATCTGCTCAGCAGACGTGTTTTCATCAGGTGCAGACGCAGAAAAATTCATCTATGCATAGAGTCATGAGTTGACGAATTGGTCAATTGGCGGGCAAGCATGTTTCTGTCCAAAGGGTTGCCGTTTGCGGTAGGGCGAATGTAAGAAAATTTTATCGAGTTGAATACAGGAAAAATACAATGAGTGAACGAGAATCTATGCCTTATGACGTGGTCATTGTTGGTGGGGGACCAGCAGGACTAAGCGCGGCTATCCGGTTCAAACAAATGGCAGACGAAGCGGGCAAGGATCTCTCCGTCTGTATTTTGGAAAAAGGTTCCGAAATCGGTGCTCATATCCTGTCCGGCGCAGTTATTGATCCAAAAGCACTCGATGAACTGCTTCCAAATTGGCGTGAAGAAGATTGCCCCATGGCAGCGGTTCCTGTGACTGACAACCAGCATTGGGTTCTGACCAAGAACAAGAAATTCTCCATTCCGCACATTATGACACCGCCTTTCATGCATAATAAGGGAACCTACACTGGATCGCTCGGCAATTTGTGCCGTTGGCTTGGTGAACGTGCCGAAAATATGGGTGTGGAAATTTTTCCAGGATTTGCCGCCGCTGAAATCCTCTATAACGAAGATGGCTCCGTTAAAGGCGTGGCGACGGGTGACATGGGCGTAGCACGTGATGGCAGTCACAAGCCTGACTATCAACCGGGTTTGGAACTCCACGCAAAATATACTTTCTTTGCAGAGGGTGTTCGCGGACATCTCACAAAAATTCTGAAAGAAAAATTCGCACTGGCTAAGGATAGCCAACCACAGATTTACGGTCTTGGCATCAAGGAGTTGTGGGATATTGACCCCGACAAGCATGTTCCGGGCCGTGTCATTCACAGTCAGGGCTGGCCATTGGGTGAGGGTTCTAACGGCGGCGGTTTTCTTTACCATCAAGCCGATAACCAGGTGGCTTTGGGCTTCGTCACGTGGCTCAATTATGAAAACCCCTATCTGTCTCCGTTTGAAGAAATGCAGCGGTGGAAACAGCATCCTGAAATCCGCAAGATTTTGGAAGGCGGCAAACGCATTTCCTATGGTGCCCGCGCAATTAATGACGGCGGCTTCCAATCCGTACCGAAACTGTTCTTCCCCGGTGGTGCGCTGATCGGCTGTTCTGCCGGTTTTGTGAATGTTCCACGGATCAAGGGCACGCATACTGCGATGAAAACAGGAATGATGGCAGCAGAGGCGGCTTTTGAAGCCATTGTTGCTGATCGTCAAAGTGATGAATTGGCAGCCTATGGCACAGCTTATGAAAATAGCTGGGTACGTGAAGAGTTGCGCGTCGTTCGCAACGTGTTGCCTGCCGCCGAAAAATATGGTGATTTTCTGGGATCGATCATCGCTGGCATCAACATGTGGGCGGAGAATTTCAAAATCAAAATGCCGTTCACGATGAAGCATCATCCGGATCATACGCGCCTGAAACGGGCAGAACATTGTGAACCTATCGAATATCCAAAACCCGATGGCGTGATAAGCTTTGATCGCTTGTCTTCGGTATTTTTATCCAATACCAACCATGAAGAAGATCAGCCGGTTCACTTGCAGTTGAAGGACGCATCTATGCCAGTGGATGTGAATCTACCCGTATTTGCGGGACCATCACAGCGTTACTGCCCGGCGGGGGTTTATGAGTTTGTCGAAGACGATGCCGGCAAGCCGAAATTCCAGATCAACGCGCAGAATTGCGTCCACTGCAAAACCTGTGATATCAAAGACCCGAACCAGAATATCAACTGGGTTGTACCCGAAGGTGGCGGAGGTCCCAATTACCCCAATATGTAAAACAGGTTTTGGCGTATTTATCATTGCCGCGTTATTGAGTAGCCCGGCTCTCGCCAAGCGCAGCAATGGAGCTGATGCGCTTAACCGATATGTCGAAGCACGATTGGCAGAATCGTCGGACAAACCGGAAGCCGCTGCGGCTATCTACGCTGAGACTCTGAAGGAACAGCCGGACAACCTATTGTTGGCGAGCAAGGCTTACGTAAAAGCGATTGAATCCGGCGATTTTGATCTGGCAATCAAAGCGGTCCGGACCCTCGACACACGCGGCGGCATTGATGCGGAAATGCCTTTGCTTTTGTTTGCTGATGCCTTTGCACGCCGCGACTACAAGGCAGCCGAAATCGCCTCTTTGCAGCTTGAATCCTTGCAGAATTTCGGTTTTTTAACACCATTTTTGAACGCTTGGCTTTCCACTGCTGACCGGAAAAGCCCGCTTGCGAATCTTGCGGCGGCCAAAAAAGACACGACCGGTACCTATTATCATCAGGAACAGTTGATATTGCACGCTTTGGCTCGCGGCTACGAAGACGATGTCATGCAACTGATCGATGCAATTGTTGATCGCAATGAAGCGCGCATGGCGCCGGTGCGTATTGTCATTGCCCGTCATTTCCTGGCCAAGGGCGACGAACAGACTGCTCTGGGAATATTGAATAAAAAACGCACGGGCCCGGAAAGGAAAATGTTACAGGATATAGAGCTTGGCAAAGCTAAGGTGTTTTTCCAAAAGTTGGATACGCAGGTCGGAACAAGCTTTCTTCTGCAGCGGCTAGCATCTGACTTGGGATCCCAGCGGGCCTATTTTCTGGGCTTGGTCAGCGCACAGGCAGCCGCCCGAATTTCGCCGGATAATGACTATGGACAGCTTATTTTAGCTGAGGCTTACGGCAATACCGAAAATAATCAGGCCGCCCGGACAGCACTCAAAGAAATAGCCAGTGACAGTGCCTACGCCTTGTTAGCCATCAGCATGGAGGTGGCGCGCTATGTTGACGATGAAGATTACACAAGCGCACAAAAACGTTTGGGTAAGATCACTGACGCCATGCCTGAGACGCCTGAATTGAGGGCTTTGCTGGGGCAACTGCTTCAGGCAAGCGGCAATCACAAAGAGGCCGCCACGGCCTTTGAACAAGCTATAGCGTTGGCGGAAAAGAGAGGCGCTCCAGATGCATTGCTGGCATCATACTGGCTGTCATTGGGCGCCACACAGGAACAGGCTGGACTTTGGCCGGCAGGTTTAAACTCACTGAAAAAAGCCGACATGCTACAACCTGATTCAGCGAGCATATTGAACTATCTGGGTTATGCGCAGCTGGAACGCCGCGAAAATACCGATTCCGCGATCGCTGCCATTCGCAGAGCACACAAACTTCGTTCATCTTCCCCTGCAATCACTGATTCCCTGGGCTGGGCTTATTATGTCACCGGTGAACATGAGAAAGCGGTCGGGTATCTGGAGCTGGCCCGGGCAGGGGAACCGCAAGATCCGACGATAAACGAGCATCTGGGTGATGCCTATTGGGCGGTCGGCCGCAAATATGAGGCGCGCTATGCTTGGAAATCAGCGAAATTATTCGCTGATGCTGAAGATATGCAGCGCCTGAAGGAAAAAATCGATGTGGGCCTTCGTGCCGATCTTGTTTCTCCTTAATGTTCCAGACAGACCAGAATAATGGCAATAGTGAGATCGCGTGCGCAAAGATCAATCTTGCGCTGCACGTCCGCAAACGTCTCGCTAATGGCTATCATGACATTGAGACAGTGTTTGCTTTTCTTGACCACGGCGATCTGCTGTCGGTCGAGCCGCACGACGAAATCACGCTGTCGATCACAGGTCCCTTTGCCAAGGGTCTGAGCGATAAGGACAACCTGGTGCTGGATGCTGCCCGTCTGTTGGCCGGTAGTGCTGGCACGGCGGCCGGTGCCAGTATTTTTCTAGAAAAGCGCTTGCCTATTGCATCGGGAATAGGCGGTGGCTCTGCTGATGCCGCAGCGGCACTTCGTTTGCTCAACCGCTATTGGGACGCAGGGTTGTCACTATCTGAACTTGTGGAGCTTTCTGCCCCGCTGGGGGCCGATGTGCCTGCTTGCGTTGTCAATCAAACATGTACGGGGAAGGGAATTGGGCAGGATCTGGCGCCCTTAGACAATGGCGCACTGGCAGGATATTTTGTGCTGTTGGTAAATCCACTCGTTCCGGTATCGACGGCATCCATTTTCCGCGATTGGGACGGTTTTGACCAGGGCGCCCTGCCAGCTGGTAGCCTCCTTGATATCCTTCTGTCCGGACGCAATGATTTGCAAGGCCCGGCAGAGCGATTGGCCCCAGCTATTAGCGATATTTTATCGAACTTGAATGAGACAGGCGCTTTAGTTTCAAGAATGTCAGGGTCAGGCGCAACTTGCTTTGCTCTTTATGAAACAGAACGACAGGCAGAGGATGCGAAAAAGATGGTCAGTGCAGAATTGCCCGATAGCTGGACGATGATCGGAGGGTTGAAATGATCGAACCGTTCGAAATTTTTGGAGTCCCGCAAGAACGCGGCGTGTTGATCGTGGTTGATCATGCCGCCAATCATGTTCCGGATGACATTGATCTTGGGATTTCGCCGGAGTTTCTGAACGATCATATCGCTTATGATATCGGCGTTGCCAACATCGCCCGCTATATGGCCGAAACACCCGGTTACCTGTCGATATTGGGAACGGTATCCCGACTGGTCGTCGACCTTAATCGATTTCCGGACGAAACAGGCGTCATTCCGGCTCGCAGCGATGGGGTCGAGATAACCGGTAACGCAATTGGCGACGGGGAAAGAAGCGCGCGGCTCGACCGGTTCTTTCACCCCTATCATGATCGGGTGGCAGAGTTGATCCGTGATCTGGATCCTGCACTCACATTGTTTCTGCACAGTTTTACGCCCAAGCTACGATCCGGATTGATGGAGATGCGGCCATGGGAAATCGGTGTCCTGTACAACGAACAGGAAGCAGCATCGCGTCTCGCTATCCAACATCTGGAACAGGAAGGACTGGTTGTTGGTCACCAGCAACCCTATTCCGGAAAGGACCTCCACGCCACGATGAAACGGCAGGCGGAAGATATCGGCAAAGCCTATACAGAAATCGAGATTCGGCAGGATTTGATTGCACATGAAACCGGTCAGCGCCGTTTTTCAGAAATATTGTTACGAATCTGCGATAAAGTACGAACAGGGCTTGCGTGAGGGGCGCAGTTTTGGAAGGAGGATCGGCGATTACAGCCACCTCTTTTGCAGGACGAATAAATGACCCGGACGTTCGATAAATCCAAACTACCAAGCCGCCATGTCAGTGTCGGCCCGGAACGCGCGCCACAGCGCAGCTATTATTATGCCATGGGCATGACCGAAGAGGATATCGCCAAACCATTTGTCGGCATTGCATCTGCTGGCAATGACAGCGCCCCTTGCAACACATTGCTGGATGCGCAGGCGGATATGGCACGTCAAGGCGTTATCGAGGCTGGTGGCACTCCGCGCCGGTTCAATACCATCACCGTGACAGATGGTATCGCCATGGGGCATCAGGGAATGAAATCCTCACTCATATCGCGTGAAGTGATTGCTGACTCGGTAGAGGTCAGCGTCCGCGGCCATTGCTACGACGCATTGGTAACCTATGCGGGATGCGATAAAAGCCTGCCCGGGATGATGATGGCAATGCTGCGCCTCAATGTGCCTTCGATATTTGTCTATGGCGGCTCCATCTTACCGGGCCGTTTCCATGAAGAAGACGTTACTGTTGTGGATGTTTTTGAAGCGGTCGGCCAGCATAGCGCCGGAAACTGCCCATTGCAGGAACTGATTGAACTCGAGAAAGTAGCCTGTCCCGGACATGGCGCATGTGGCGGCCAGTTTACCGCCAACACCATGGCCTGCGTGGCTGAGGCGATCGGATTGTCATTGCCCAACAGCAATATGGCGCCAGCCCCTTATGAGAGCCGCGATGATATGGCGGTGGCGGCAGGACGTCAGGTTATGGATTTGATCGAACGCAACCTGCGTCCACGCGATATCTGCACAAGAGAGGCCTTTGTTAACGCGGCCCGTATCGTTGCCGCCACTGGCGGATCAACCAATGCGGCGCTTCATCTGCCAGCCATGGCAAGCGAAGCCGGTATCGATTTTGATCTGTTTGATGTGGCAGAAGCGTTCAAATCAACGCCCTATCTGGCTGACCTGAAACCGGGCGGCAAATATGTCGCGAGAGACATGCACAATGCCGGCGGTGTCTATATGCTGATGAAAACCATGATGGACAATGATCTGCTTAACGGCGATTGCATCACGGTAACTGGCAAGACACTGGGCGAAAATATCGACGAGATTACATGGAATAGTGACCAGAAAGTCATATATGATGTGAAGAACGCGATTACCGAAACCGGCGGCGTGGTCGGCTTGAAAGGATCGTTGGCACCGGAAGGCGCAATTGTGAAGGTCGCCGGGATGGCGCGTTTGCAATTTCGCGGCCCTGCACAGATATTCGAATGTGAAGAAGATGCCTTTGATGCCGTCGAAAAACGCGAGATCAAGGAAGGATCGGTCATCATCATTCGCAACGAAGGCCCAAAAGGCGGCCCGGGCATGCGCGAAATGCTGGCTACGACTGCGGCGCTTTATGGTCAGGGTATGGGCGAAAAAGTTGCCCTTATCACTGACGGCCGTTTTTCAGGCGCAACCCGGGGCTTTTGTATCGGCCATGTTGGACCAGAAGCAGCCGATGGCGGTCCAATCGGGTTGGTCGAAGACGGCGATATGATAAATATCGACGCAGAAGCGGGTATAATCGACCTTGAAGTTGATGAGAAAACGCTGGAAGAACGCCGTTCATGTTACACGCCCCATGTGAATGATTATGGGTCAGGTGCGTTATGGCGCTATGCTCAGAATGTAGGTCCGGCCTATAAGGGCGCTGTTACTCATCCCGGAGCGAAAGCGGAAAAACATGTCTACGCGGATATTTAGCAGTTTTGCAGTTGTCTTGCTGGTTACAGCATGCGGGAAGCCGGATAATGATATTCTGGCCGAGGCAGAGGACAGCGCAGCGGCTCAGGCCGCCGATGACGGCAGGATCGAATGTGCGATCAATGGCGACCGCGATTTTTCAAGCGGCTGCCAAACGGAACGCCTGTCCGGTGAAAATGGTGTAACCCTTATAGTGCGGCATCCCGACGGCGGCTTTCGACGGTTCAATGTTCTCACCGACGGTCGCGGGTTGGAAGCCGCTGACGGGTCGGAGAAAGCCAGGATCGAGATTGTCGAAGACGACAAGATATTGGTGAGCGTTGGTTCCGACAAATATCTTATGTCGGCACGCATGAAGACGTCAGATACTGCGGATGTCGCTGGTCAAGCGGGCGAACCGGCACCACAAGCCGGGAACTAGGCGCGCTATGCTCAATCATGGGCATATCCTGACAGCTGCCGAGATGCAGGCTGCCGAACAGCGACTCATAGATAGCGGAACATCAGTAATTGAGCTGATGCACAGGGCCGGAACCGGTGCCGCTGACTATATCTGGCGAGCAGCGCCGCATTGCCCTACTTTGGTGCTCTGTGGTCCCGGCAATAATGGCGGTGACGGATATGTCATTGCCCAGGCGTTGTTGGCGAAAGGGACGGATGTCGCCATAGCAGCGAGCGGCGAACCCGCGACGGATGCCGCAAAGAATGCAAAATCTCTGTGGCAGGGACAAACATATGCACTGGATGATGCCCGACCGGCGAAGCAATTTGTCGATTGTCTGTTTGGAACCGGACTCACCCGACCGGTATCCGGGTCCCTGTTGAATCATCGCCAACGCCTGTTCGACGGGGCGGGGCGACGGGTAGCGGTTGATTTACCCAGCGGAATTGAAACCGATACAGGCGCGACACTCAATCCGGTTTCTCGATATGACCTGACTATTGCGCTGGGAGCCTTCAAGCCTGCCCATTATCTTGCACCAGCCTCCAGGCTTATGGGATATCTGGCCGGGGTCGAGATAGGCGTTGATGCAACCTCGGCCGTCCGGTTACTAGCGCGGCCGACGTTGGAGGCGCCTAAGACAGGAGATCATAAATATACAAGGGGGCTTGTTGCTGTTGTCGCTGGCCGCATGCAGGGAGCAGCGAAACTGGCTGCCCTAGCCGCTCAGCGATCAGGGGCTGGCTATGTGAAGATATTCGCTGGTCCTGGCTTCTCATCGCCCAATCACAGTATCGTTATCGAGCCTCACGAAAATGGGGTTCAACTGCAAGAGCAATTGTCCGATGACAGGATTGCGATCATTGTCATCGGCCCAGGACTGAGCCGTGACAGTCATGCGGAAAAGCTGCTGGATTTGGTCTTGGATATCGAAAAGCCGGTTTTGCTGGATGCCGATGCCTTGATTCTTTTGGGCAGTAGGGGTCTCAGCCGTCTGAAAGATCGATCATCGCCGGTCATCATGACGCCGCATACCGGTGAATTTGCGGCAATGTCCGGAAACGGCAAAGGGTCGAAAATCGATCTTACGAATATATTGGCTGCCGACAGCGGTGCTGTTGTTGTTCATAAAGGCAGTGACAGCGTGATTGCCAATCCTGAAGGCATGGTATCTCTGGCACCCTCATCGTCAAGCTGGCTTTCTACAGCAGGAACGGGCGACGTTCTTGCCGGCATCATCGCGGGCCGTTTTGCAAACGAGAAAGATGCTTTCCTGGCCGCAAAACAGGGGCAGTGGCTGCATAGCCGTGCTGCGAAACTCGCCGACCCCAGCTTTTCCCCGGAGATACTGATTGATCATATCCCGAAAGCAATACAAGAGTGCCTATGAGCACCGAAACCGATTCAAATGTTATCTTGCGTGTTGCCGCCAAAGGCGACGGCGTGACCGCTGATGGCCGCCATGTCGCCTTTTCCGCCCCGCTTGATCGACTGAATGAGGAAGGCGGACTCATAAAAGGGCCGCATCATGTTGATCCGCCTTGCCAGCATTTCAAGGAATGCGGCGGGTGCAGCCTGCAACATCTGGATGACGAAAGCCATGCGCAATTTGTAATTGACCGTGTCGCTTATGCGCTGGAGGGGCAGGGGCTTAGTGCGGAAACATTGCATCCTCCTCAGATTTCAAAACCCAAAAGCCGTATCCGGGCCAGCCTGCGCGCCGCGATGATGGGTAAAAGCTTCAAACTGGGGTTCAGCGGGGCGGGTAGTCATAGAATTGTTGATCTCAAGCAATGCGAAATCATGCGGCCCGAGCTTTTTGCCGTGATTGACCCGTTGCGCAGTTTTTTGAAATCCGTGGCGCGGCGCAAACATGACATGAATGTCGAGATGAGTCTGGCCGACCAAGGTGTCGATCTTTGTATCAAAAATTATGAGCCGGAAACCCTGGAACAACGCGAGGCCTTAGCTGCCTTTGCGAAGGCCAATAATCTAGCCCGGCTTTCCGTGGACAATGGTTATGGTCCCGAAACGCAGTGGGAGCCCGAGCCGGTTACAGTGACATTTAACGGTATAGCGGTGGCCTTACCGCATAACAGTTTCCTGCAGCCCACAGGAGAGGGCAAAGCCGCACTGGTCGCTGCGATGCTGGAAACCGTCGGCGATACCAAATTGGTCGCGGATCTGTTTGCGGGTCTTGGTACGTTCACATTTGCACTCGGCGACAGTCATAAGGTTTATGCTGCGGAAGGATCCCGGGATGCAATCGGGGCATTGAAAATCGCCGCGAACCTGTCCGGTCGTCAGATATTTACGGAACATCGCGATCTGTTCCGGCGGCCGCTTAGTCCGGAAGAATTGAATCGTTTCGGTGCTGTGATTCTGGATCCGCCTCGTGCCGGTGCGCGCGATCAGATCGCTCAGATCGCGCAATCGGATGTCCCGAAGATTTGTTATATCAGTTGTAACCCTGCAAGCTTTGCACGTGACGCAAAGCAACTTTGTGATGCGGGGTATAAGTTGGACGCGTTGTGGCCTGTAGGTCAATTTCTATGGTCGACCCATGTGGAGCTGGTTTCTAGCTTTACCAAGGCATAGCTGAAATAATCTAGTCCTCGGACCAGTTCACGCCTGCTTTTGACCGCGTATCCACCGTCAGGTCAAACACGTCTGCTCTCGAATAATGGCCGTCTACGTCGAGCGCGGCCTTTGCTTCCTTACCAGCATCCAGATCAATCTCGGCGGTCAGGATCATGTCCGCTTCGCTTGCTTCTGCCACTATGGTCGCGTCAGGCGCGACGATGATGCTCTGACCAAATTGTAATTGCCTATCCGGAATTTCTTTGAAGAGCGCCAGCGCTTCGGCATTGCCGCCGACCAGTTTCAGGCCTTCCAGCAGGTCATCGCGATGCAATAATGTACCTGCCGCCAGCACATGGCATCCGCCTTCAAACGCATAATGGCGTGAGGCAATCTGATAAGTCTCTCTCACTGTTGGCCAGGCGGCAACATGAACATCCTCCCGCAAGTTATGCATCGCGGCGCGGGCGAGCGGCATCCAGTGCTCCCAGCAGATCAGGTTGCCCGCGCGGCCCCAGTCCGCCTGATGCACATCAATGGTCGAGCCATCGCCGCGGTTCCAGATCAAACGTTCCCCGTGGGTTGGGACCAGCTTGCGGTGGTTCAGCACCGGCATATCGGGGCGGAACAACATCTGGTTGTTGTACAGACTGGACCGCAACCGTTCATGAACGCCGATGGATATGCAGAGCTTCTTCGCATCGGCTAGCTCTTGCAGCGGCGCCAATCGCGGGTCGTTCTGGACGATCGCCTGATCCATCAAGATGCGGTACAAAGCCTTGCTGCCGGGATGATCCCACAGCGCGGCGCCGGGAGCCTCGTCGAGCCAGATCGGGTAACCACCGAGAAACGTCTCTCCAAAGCCAATCATCCGAGCGCCCTGGTCGCTGGCCTTCCGTGCCAAATCGACGGCCTGTTCAATGCCCTTATCAATGCACAGGGGAACCGGTGCCGCTTGGACTATGGCGACATTCAGGAGATTGGACATGGGGAGAGCCGTTTCTGGTTAGTGGAACACCGCAAGCGCTGCGTGGATAGCCAGAGCGATAATACACAGGCTGGATAATGCAAATACCAAAAATCGGTACATGATCTTGTTCACCGTCGCCTGGATCAAACTGTGCACCACCCGCAAGCCAACATAAACCCAGGCAATAGTCAGGTTCAAACCATCTCCCTGTCCGACCAACGCCAACACAATGCACACAGCATAAAACAAGGTCGGCTCGGTGAGCAGGTGGTTATAATTATGCGCCTTCCACTGGATTTCCGGTGGTAACAGGGCATCCAGCCCGCCGGCAGTCGACTCCCGGCTGAGTTTATCAGGATCAACCTTCGCCTTGTTCATTGCCGGAATGCGCGTGACATACATCCACAACCACATGATCATGGTCCACAATATGAGCGCCACGACAGGCTGCAAGATCGGACTATTTTCCATTTTTATTCCCCCTAAAAATTCACACAAAAGTCGTGAAAAATGCATTCATTGCCATAATCAACAGACAGATTGTCGATGCCACAAAAAGCAGAAAGCGTACATTCACCAGATTAACCGTCGCCTGCCAGATGCTGTGGGTGATACGCAACAAAACATAGGCCCAAGCCAGCCACAGATTGATACCGGTTCCCGCTTCGGCGATCGCCAGGATGATGACCGTGGCGTAAAACAGCGTCGGCTGTTCCATCAGATGTGTGTAGTTATGGGATTTCCACGCGACCTTGTCCGGCAATTGGGGGTCAACATCCGGCCCGCGCCCGCCGGGCTTTGCGGTGATGTCGATGCCTATTTTCTTGGCCGCCGGAAGCCGCGTTCCGGCCATCCAGAAAAGCATGACAAGTGACCAGATGACCAGCAAAGCCGCCGGTGCCAATATTGCAGTGCTCATGATAGCTTCCTCCCCTATTCGGCCAAATATGGGGCGGAACCTGCGTCACATATTGTAAATTGTCAAATGCAACTTAATCGACCGCTATGCGCCCGGAAAAGATACCACATTTTCGTGGTCCGTCCGGTCGAGATTCTCGCCGACATAAACGCTCGCCATGGGTTCATCCGTCACGTCATAATCGTCGATCGATCCATAGCCGTTAAACTTTGTCCGCATCGCCGCTCCGTAGGCGCCGAGCATACCGATTTCGATATAGTCGCCAGCCTTTACATCAGCGGGCAGGACAAAGGGCCCCGCCATATGGTCCATGTCGTCGCAGGTGGGACCATAAAAACTATATTCGGTCAGTACCGTGTCGTCCGAATCATTGCCGAGCAACTGGACCGGAAAGCGCCAGCCAATATGGGCGGCATCGAATAATGTGCCATAAGCGCCATCGTTTATGTACAGCTCGTCACCGCGGCGTTGTTCCACCTTGACGATCAGCGAGTTATACTCGGCCGCCAGCGCGCGGCCCGGTTCACACCAGAGTTCGGCGGAATAGCTGATCGGCAGATCTTCAAATGTCCGGTCAATCGCACTGAAATAATGGTTGAGTGAAGGTGGCGCCATATCGGGATAGATCGACGGAAATCCGCCGCCGACATTGACGATGTCTACGGTGACCGACGCTTCGACAATCGCCGTCCGGACACGCTCCAGAGCATGGACATAGGCGAGCGGCGTCATCGCCTGACTGCCAACGTGGAAACAAATACCCAACTGGTCGGCGGCCTGACGCGCACGCTGCAAGAGAATAGCGGATTCATCCACATCAATGCCAAATTTAGAAGCCAGACTAATCTGCGCAAATTCCGAAGCCACCTTGATGCGGACACAAAGCGTCAAATCTTCTGCGCCATTGGTCGCCCGTTCAATCTTCTTCAGCTCTTCGATGGAATCGAGTGAGAATACGCGCACGCCATGGTCATAATAGGCTTCGCGTATCACCGCTTCCGATTTGATCGGATGCATGAAGCACAGGACGGCATCGGGCAGGGTGTTATGAACCAGACGCACTTCATCAATCGACGCGACGTCATAATGGGTCACGCCAGCGCTGAACAACAGCTTCAAAAGCGCGGGTGAGGGATTCGCCTTAACCGCATAAAGCGACTTGCCGGGAAACTGCTCGACAAAGTAACGCGCTGCGCGCCGCGCTGCGTGCGGGCGGTTCAGCAAAACTGGAATATCGGGGCAAAGAGCCTTCGTCAGCTCCTGCGCATCATGGAAATTGTGCAACTCAAGGGACCCCCTTAGATTTAAAGATCGATTGAGCTGCCTTGCGGAATCACAAGTGGCCATGGGGCAGCGACGGCGGCTATATGCCCGCTTTTGCAATCTGTAAAGTCTCTATGGCCGATAAATATGGCACAAATACGGATTACTATTGCGATGCAGCAATTTATCCAGAATTTTAACTGAGACGGTCGCGAAATTCCGTCCAGTCAAATACCTTAACACAGCGCAAATCGTCGGTGTCACTGTTCCAGAGCCAAATCGAAGGCAGCGAAACACCGTTAAACGTATTGGTTTTGACCATCGAATAATGGGCCTGGTCGAGAAAGGCGATCCGTTGGCCAACATGCGCGGGTTCCGGAAGCTGATAGTCGCCGATAATATCACCGGCCAGACAGCTTGGTCCGCCAAGTCTGATAGCGTCCCCGTCACTGGCTTCTCCAAGCATGGCAGGACGATAAGGCGCTTCAATAACATCCGGCATATGGCAGGTGGCGGATAGGTCCGTAATACCAATGGGCATGCCGTTCTCGAATACGTCCAGTATCTCGCCGATCAGTATCCCGGCATCAAGCGCGACCGCTTCACCCGGTTCGAGATAAACTTCGCAGCCGGAGTTCGCTTTGAGGTCGGACAGGAATTGCACCAGCGCCTCGCGATCATAGTCATCCCGCGTGATATGATGACCGCCGCCCAGATTGATCCAATCCAGCTGATCAAAATGGGGAGCAATCAGCGGTTCGATCTTGACCCATGTTTGTTCCAGTGCATCAAAATTCTGCTCACACAGATTATGAAAATGAATGCCGGAAATAGCTTTGAAATGACCCGCCTGTAGCTGCGACACGGGAAAGCCCAATCGACTATGCCGCTGGCTAGGATCATATTTTGGTGTTTCGCCCAGTGCGATTTCGGGGTTCAACCTTAAACCGATGTCGCAGTTATCGAGACCTAGACCAGCTTCACTTTTCCATCTTTCAATCTGCGCCGGATTGTTGAACGTGACATGATCGGACAGGGTAGCGATCTCGACAAGGTCGTCCGCTTTATAGGCGGGTGAGTAAGTGCTGATAGAACCTTTAAAATGCTCACTGGCGAGCTTTGCTTCCCAAAGCCCGGATGCACAAAAGCCGTCGAGATATTGATCGATCAGCGGCGCCAGAGACCACATCGAAAAAGCTTTAAGCGCAAGCAACACTTTCGCACCGGACCGCGCCTTTACATCCGCCAGTATCTCGAGATTTCGGCGAACAGCAGCCTCGTCCACGACGAAGGCAGGCGAGGGTACCCGCGTCAGATCAAAATGCGCAAACGCGCCGGGATCGCCAGCCTTGGTCTCCATCTAAAAGGCTAGTGGCCCATCAAGCTCTTCCAGCGTCCACGGCAAGCCGTGTTCATTGAGCATATCCATAAACGGATCGGGATCAAATTCTTCCATATTGAACACACCATCTCCGGTCCAATTTCCGGACAGCATCAAGGCCGATCCGATCATTGCGGGAACGCCGGTGGTATAGCTCACACCCTGATTGCCGGTTTCTTCAAACGCGGCTTCGTGGCTGCAGATATTTTTGACGTAGAGGGTTTTCTGGACGCCGTCTTTTTCACCCGTCGCTATCACCCCGATATTGGTGTTGCCTTTGGTCGTCTCGCCAAGGCTCGCCGGTTCGGGCAATACGGCTTTCAGGAATTGCAGCGGAACAATCTCGCGCCCTTCATACATGACCGGATCAATCCGGGTCATGCCGACATTTTGCAACACTTCCAGATGGGTGAGATAAGCATCACCAAAGGTCATCCAGAACCGGATGCGCTTGATCTCCGGAATATGGGTTTTGAGGGATTCAATTTCCTCATGATACATCAGATACATGTTTTTCGGGCCAACAGCCTCGAAATCAAACTCCTGTTTATGGGATAGAGCAGGGGTCTCCACCCAGTCGCCATTTTCCCAATGACGCGCCGGAGCGGTCACTTCACGAATATTGATTTCCGGATTGAAATTGGTTGCAAAATGCTGGCCATGATCACCGCCATTGCAATCCAAAATGTCGACCGTGGAGATCCGGTCGAAATGATGCTTCTTGAGCCAAGATGTGAAGATGGAAGTAACCCCCGGATCAAAGCCGGACCCGAGCAGCGCCATGATACCCGCATCCTTGAAGCGGTCCTGATAATCCCATTGCCATTTATATTCGAACTTCGCTTCATCGCGGGGTTCGTAATTGGCGGTGTCGAGATAATCCGTCTTCGTGGCCAGACACGCGTCCATGATTGGCAAATCCTGATAGGGCAGAGCGAGATTCACAACGAGAGCGGGCTGCACTTGTTCGATAAGCGCGGTCATCGCGGGCACGTCATCCGCATCGATTTGGCCGGTTTCAACAGATACGCCCGTCCGTTCTTTCACGGACTCGGCAATGGCCTCACATTTGGAAACCGTACGACTGGCCAGAATGATCTCCGAAAACGGACCTGTTTCTGCGGCTATCAGCTGCGCCATCTTGTGCACTGCCACTGAACTGACACCGCCTGCACCAATCACCAGAACCTTGCTCATATCGCACACTCATTTTGCTAGAGGAATCGAGTAACCGCATATAGAAGGACGCCATGACAGAGCAATTACTTTTGGACCCGACCCGCAAACCAAGTGCAGCGGGGGTTGAACGGGCCGCAGGCAAGGTTGCCGAAATTCTTCCCAAAACGCCGCTTTTGCCGCTGACTGTCGATGGAAAGACAATCTGGTGCAAGGCGGAATGCCTGCAACCCATCGGTGCCTTCAAGATACGCGGAGGCTGGCATCGTCTGACCGATCTCAGTGCAGATCAACGCAAGTGCGGCGTGGTGGCCTTTTCGAGCGGTAATCATGCACAGGGTGTGGCCTGGGCAGCGCAACGCCTCGGGGTCAGGGCGACAATCATCATGCCTGCCGATGCACCACTCGCCAAACTGGAGAATACCAAGCAACTGGGCGCGGAGGTTATCACCTATGACCGTCTCGCCGATTCCCGCGAACAACTGGCGGCAGAGCTGGCCGGCGAGAGTGGGGCGGTTGTCGTTCCCAGCTTTGATGATCCGTGGATTATTGAAGGGCAGGGCAGCACCGGTGTTGAAATTCGGGAACAGATGATTGCTCAGGTGGGAACACCGCCAGACCATCTGGTAGCATGTTGTGGTGGCGGCGGACTGGCGACAGGCATATCACTGGTCAATCCAGAGGCGAACATAACGGTTGTTGAACCCGTAGGCTGGGACGATATGAAACGATCGCTGGAGGGCGGTAGCATTGTGCCAGTGCAGGATAATCCGCCGCCCACAGAATGTGATGCTTTGCAGACGCTTTTGGTTTCACCGCTGACTTTTGATGTTTTGAAAGCGCGAAACGCTAAGGCTGTGGCGGTGAGCAAAGCGGAGGTGCATTACGCGATGCGGGTTGCGTTTGAAAAATTACGTCTGGTAGTCGAGCCCGGAGGGGCAGTGGCTTTGGCAGCGATTTTGTCTGGCAAAGCAACTGCAACGGACAGAACAGTGATCACAATTTCCGGTGGCAATGTCGATCCGGAGCGGTTCGCCGCAATAATAGGTGCTTGAAACCTCGTTAAATTGCCATAACCTCTGCCGCGCAGATTATGCCCCAACCCAGTGAAACAGATCGCGCACGTGCGCTCCTTTCCAGCCTGATCGACCAGGCTGCCGGTGGCGACCGTCAGGCGTTTCAGGATATATATAATCTGACTTCGGCGAAACTTTTTGGCGTTTGCCTCCGTATCTTAAATGATCGCCAGGCATCGGAAGATGCGCTGCAGGATGCTTATGTGAAAATCTGGCGCAATGCAGGGCGGTTTGATGCACAGCGGGCTAGTCCGATAACATGGCTGGCGACAATAGCTCGTAACACCGCGATTGATCGCAAACGGTCTAGCGGCAACCGGGTGATGGTTTCGGACGATGCCATAAAGGACATGGCGTCAAACGAACGCAGTGCATTGGAAAGGATCGAAACACAGGAAGGCGAAGAAATTTTGAACAAATGCCTCGATAGTCTGGAAGCACGGCAGCGCAACGTGATCCGTACCGCTTTCTTTGAAGGGCATAGCTATAACGAATTGGCACAGAAACTGGATACGCCTCTGGGAACAGTCAAAAGCTGGGTTCGCCGGGGACTGAAACGGTTGAAGGATTGCATGGACGATGGTTGACGAAACGGAACCCCTGAAGGACGGCGAAGCGCCGGATGATGAAACTCTAGCAGCAGAGCTGGTGCTCGGTCTGCTTGATGGTGATGAAAAGGCCGCTGCGCTGCGCAAACAACTATCCGATCCGGCATTTGCCAAGGCCGTTGATGACTGGAGTCGGCGGGTCGATCCATTGTTTCAGGAGTTTCAGGACGTTGAGCCAGCGGCGTCTGTCTGGGACGGCATCGAAAGCCGACTGGATGGCGGCAACTCTGATGTTACGGTAGTGCAGCTGAAACGCTGGCGAATGGGTGCGATTGTTTCCGGTGCGTTGGCCGCCTGTCTGGCGCTTGCTCTAATTGTCGGCCCAGGCCCCTTTGCGCCAACTTCCGACCCCCAGTCTGTCGCGGTTGCCCAACTGACTGGCAACATTGAGGGGCTGGTGCTTGCCGTATCCTATGACCCCCAGACCGCCGAAATGCGAGTCGATGTTGACGGTATGCCCGAAACAGAAACCGAGCCGGAACTGTGGATTGTAGGCAGCGACGGCGTGCCTCGCTCATTAGGCCAAATAGGTCGCAAGGGCATCAGCCAGATGACGGTCCCCAGCGATCACCGGAAATTGATCAACGCCGCGGCAACTTTGCAACTTTCCATGGAACCACCCTCCGAAATACCCCATGCCAAACCTACCGGTGAGCCGGTTGCGACCGGTAAAATAACAATTATCTGAACTTTTTTGCATCCGTTGGAATAGTCACTCCGTAACTCCTCGCATATCCAGCTTCGGATATGAATTTTTAGGAGTTACCCCCATGAAGAATATTCGTTTTTCCAAAGTCGCTGTTGCGCTTGTTGGTTCGCTTGCATTGGCCAGTGGCGGCGGTGCTTATGCCAAGCACCATGCAGAAATGTCCTCACAAAACATAGTTGAGAAAGCCGCCAGCACAGATGGTTTCTCCACTCTTGTAGCCGCAGTCACCGCAGCTGATCTCGCTGGTACGCTGTCCAGCGATGGCCCTTTCACGGTTTTCGCACCGCTTAATTCGGCATTCGCAAAACTCCCAGCAGGAACGGTGGAAACACTGGTAAAGCCGGAGAATAAAGAAACACTAACCTCGATACTGACCTATCATGTCGTATCAGGCCGTTTCAAAGCCAAGGATGTCATGGGTCTGATCAAACAGGCACCCGATGGCATTGCTTCTATTCCAACTCTCCAGGGCGGAGTTTTAAAGGCCTCCATGGGCAGTGACGGTTCGCTGATCCTGACTGATGCCAAAGGCGGCGCATCAAAGGTCGTGATGGCTGATGTGAACCAGTCCAATGGTGTCATTCACGCCATCGATACAGTTGTGATGCCTTAACCGACCAAATCCAAACTAATCCCTCCTAGCCTGCGGCGCTAATGCGCCGCAGGCTTTTTCATGAAATCATCTTTTTCAAAGTTTCAACGCGATCGGCTTCTTCAGCGGGCTTGTCGGTCCTGATGCGGGATATCCTCGGAAACCGCATGGCCAAACCCGACTTATGGCGTTTGCTTTCATGCACGGAATCAAAAGCGACTTCCAAAACCATTGTTTTTTCGACCTCGCGGACTGGACCAAAACGATTCAGCGTATTTTGTCTGACAAAACGGTCGAGCATTTTCAGTTCCTCGTCCGTAAAACCCGAATAAGCTTTTCCGACAGGATAAAGCTCTCCATCCTCTGTCCAGCATCCGAACGTATAGTCCGAGTAGAAAGATGATCTTTTCCCGGAACCTCGCTGCGCGTACATCATCACGCAATCTGCAACCAGCGGATCGCGCTTCCATTTGTACCAAAGCCCTGCTTTCCGGCCAGATATATAGGGACTGTCTTTTCGTTTGAGCATGACGCCTTCAATTGCGGCATCTCTTGCACCATCTCTGATTTCACCCAGATGCTCAAAATCGCGCGCTTCCAATATAGTTGATATGTCAAAGCGCCCAGCATTTAGTTTTGGCACGAATGTTTCGAGCGTTCTTCGCCGGTCAATCCAGCTCTGCTCTCGTAAGTCGGTTTCACCATCAAACAGGATGTCATACAGCCTCACAAAGGCCGGATATTCTGTCTGCATCTTTGCCGATACTTTTTTGCGGCCGAGTCTTTGTTGCAAAGCATTGAAACTTGCCGCTTCACCACCCTGATATTCACCTCGAACCAGAAGCTCGCCATCCAGCACGCCGACTGCGGTAAAGGCTTCGGCAACATCCGGAAAAGACCGGGTGATGTCATCTCCTCCTCTGCTAAACAGTCTCGTTTCCTGACCAGTGCCGACAATCTGAATACGAATGCCATCCCATTTCCACTCGGCAGCATAATCCGTCAGGTCGATCATTCTGTCCTCCAACGGATGGGCCAGCATGAATGGTCGAAAAAACGGGATGCCAGTCAAGTCCGGGCGATCAGCCTTGCCCTCTCCCCATGCAAAGAGTTCCGAATAGGGAGGCTGCAACGCATGCCAAACCTCTTCAATGTCTTCAACGGGCATGTTATATGCCTTGGCAAAGGCAGTCTTGGCCAACCGTGCTGAAACGCCCACACGCATGCCGCCGGTTGCCAGTTTCAGCAACGCATAACGTTCATTGGAACCCATCCTATCCATGAAATTAGCGAGCAATATCGGTGCGTCGGACCGGCTGACGGAAGCCAATTCGTCCACAATTTCGCCGACAGTGGGTATCCCAACTGCCGATTTATCAGTCTGCTCAGGCCAGATAAGAGCTACTGTTTCTGCGGTATCTCCAACAAAATCACGACTTAATCGAAATAGCGTTTCATCGACCCGTTCCATTGCCATATTGCGGACGGCAGAAGCTTTGACAGTCGGGAAGTCCAGCTCGCCGGTTAATGCCGCCAATACCCAACCACGATCAGGGTCAGGTGCCTCTTTCAGATAAGCGCTAATCAAACCCAGCTTGTCGTTGCGGGACCGCGTATAGATGAGCCGATCAAGGAGGTTTGAGAAGTCCTGCATGTGTCAGTCATCCTCATCTTCGCGGCCCACCAGTTCCAATGCTTTTGCCTTGATCTGATTAAGTGCGCACCAGTGGACCAGTGCATCTTCACGGCCATGTGTCACCCAAGTTTCAGTAGGAGATACATCTTTGATGGTCTGGGTCAGTTCATCCCAATCGGCGTGATCTGACATGATGATGGGCAGCTCAACATTGCGTTGGCGGGCCCGTTGCCGGACGCGCATCCAACCGGACGCCATAGCAGTTACCGGGTCCGGTAACCGGCGGCTCCAACGGTCGTTAAGAGCAGAAGGCGGAGCGAGTATGATCTGTCCGCGCATGACTTCTTTTTCGGTCTCTATGACCGGTTGAATGTCTCCCAGATCGACACCAAGCTCCCCATAAAGCTTACACATTTTTTCCAAGGCACCATGCAAATAGATGGGGTCATGATATCCCGCCACTCTTAGCTCCCCAATGACTCGTTGCGCCTTTCCCAGCGCATATGCGCCAACGAGTATACAACGCTCAGGATGCGCTTCCTTTGCACACAGTAATTTTTGGATTTCTACATCTGTGCTTGGATGCTTAAAAACAGGGAGTCCAAAGGTGGCCTCGGTAATGAAAATATCACAGGGTATTACCTCGAAAGAAGCGCAGGTCGGATCCGCTCGACGTTTATAGTCTCCGGTCGCAACAACCCGCTCACCTTGATATTCCATCAATATTTGCGCGGACCCCAGAACATGCCCTGCAGAATGGTAACTTATCTTGACGCCGCCGAGCTCAATTCCTTCGCCATATGAAACTGGCTCGCCAGCGTTGGTGCCGTAACGGAGGTTCATGATTGCCAAAGTCTCTGGGGTAGCCCAAACCTTTCCATGACCGCCCCGCGCATGATCAGCATGACCGTGAGTGACCAACGCACGTGAAACCGCGCGGGAAGGATCAATCCACGCGTCTGCGGGTTTGATGTAGATGCCGTGGGGGTGAGGTTCTATCCAATGGGATGACTTGGCCATACCCATCTATAGCGTCAAAATTCCAAAAAGTTCCAGCGAAACGCAATCAGGCTGCGAGCTGCAATTCCATTCTGCCCCAGATTTCAACCAGAGCCTTGGTAAGCTCGGCCATCATTTCTTCAGTGTGGACCGGCCCAGGTGTAAAGCGCAAGCGCTCCAAACCTCTTGGAACCGTTGGATAATTGATTGGTTGAACGTAAACACCATATTCAGCCAACAAAATGTCGCTGATCTTCTTGGCTTTGACCGGATCACCCACCAACAGCGGAACTATGTGAGTGGTGGAGTCCATGACAGGTAGACCCGCGTCAGAGAACATAGTTTTCAGCAATTGCGCCGCCGCCTGCTGACCATCACGCTCCGTATTTGATTTTTTCAAATGCCGCACACTTGCCAAAGCACCGGCGACAAGAACCGGAGACAGGCTGGTGGTAAAAATAAAGCCCGGTGCATAGGACCGGATTACATCGATAATCTTTTGATCGGCGGTGATGTAACCACCCATAACGCCGACTGCTTTCGCCAGCGTACCTTCGATAATTGTAATGCGATCTGCCGCTGCATCTCGCTCTGAAATGCCGCCGCCATGGTTTCCGTACATGCCTACAGCATGGACTTCATCGCAGTAAGTTAGTGCATTGTACTTGTCAGCCAGATCACAGATAGCATGTAGCGGGGCTACATCACCATCCATGGAATAGATGCTTTCAAAGGCAATCAGCTTGGGAGCATCTGGATCTTCCGCAGCCAACAGCTCTTCAAGGTGCTCCAGTTCATTGTGACGGAACACGCGTTTCTCACACCCGCTATTTTTGATACCCGCAATCATCGATGCATGGTTCAATTCGTCGGAGAAAATAATACAACCGGGCAGAATTTTGGTAAGCGTCGACAGAGTGGCTTCGTTTGAAACATAACCGGATGTAAAGAGCAGCGCGCCAGATTTCCCATGTAAATCAGCCAACTCGCTTTCCAGCTGAACATGATAGTGCGTATTGCCACCAATGTTGCGAGTGCCGCCTGAACCGGCACCCACATCATGCAAGGCTTCTTCCATTGCGGAGATGACATCGGGGTGCTGACCCATCGCCAGATAGTCATTGGAACACCAGACCGTAACCGGCTTTGGGCCGTTATGATGCGCGAAGCAGCGTGCGTTGGGAAAGGTCCCTTTGTTTCGCAATATGTCGATAAAAACACGATAGCGGCCTTCACTATGAAGGCGATCAATCGCTTGAGAAAAAACCTTGTCGTAGTTCACTTTACACCATTTCCTGTGTCATTTTTCTGTCAAGCGATCCCTCAAAAAAGCCCAATAACGGCCTTTTCAACGAATTTCCAGCGCGAACCATTCGCAATAAGCTATTTCGCTACAAGGCTTCCAGTTTCGTCAGCCCAAATTCTGCTAAGCTATTTTGATAAGGCGTCAATTGTACCACATTGCCAGACGTCACAAACACGCCATTTTCAGAGGTTTCTGGCCAATTGACGCCGTGGCTGAGATATGCAATTCGTCTCGCAATTCCTTGTGAACCATCGATAAATTGAATGTCTCTTACAAAAGATTTTTGCAATTCTGCTTGCACCAATGGAAAGTGAGTGCAGGCTAAAATGACCGTATCTATCTTTTCGCCATCCTGTTGTTCAGTCAGACCCGCAACCGCGGCCTCAATAACAGTGTTATCAGGTATCTCACCACGCAGTTTTGCTTCAGCAGCATGCACCAAATCAGAGGCACCAAATCGTAGCAATTTTTTGTCAGCTGCAAATTCAGCAGCCAAACGATCGACGTAGGGCTGACGAATCGTAGCACGCGTGCCGAGTAGGCCAATAACTCCGGTTTTCGTCATTTGGCTGGCCGGTTTGATCGCAGGGACCGTTCCCACAACCGGAATGTCCAAGACAGATCGAACCACATCAAGCGCGATAGTGGACGCAGTGTTGCATGCGATTGTGACCAATTGCGGTTTGTAGCGTTCAACAAGCCGGCCAAGCAAAAGAGGTATTCTCGTAGAAAGCTCGTTTTCGGATTTCATGCCATACGGCATACCTGCATAGTCAGCGGCATAGATGATCGGCGCCGTGGGTAACAATTTCTTCGTCTCGCGAAGGACCGACAGTCCTCCTACACCCGTATCGAAGAATAGAAGTGGGCCGGTCAAGTTTGTTTGATTGCCTGTCATTATTCGGCCCCTAACTAAGGTAAACCCGTTCTTCAACCGCTTCGACTGATCTTACAACTGGTTGATCTTACCTGTTTTTACAACGCAAAACCCTTGCTCAAAGGCTTTCTTACAGATAGCCCTCGGAAATCAAAGGGGATTTGGTACGATGCAATCCATGTGGATTGAACCAATTTTGGCTGTTTTCTTCGGTTATATGCTGGGATCAATACCCTTTGGCCTGCTGTTAACACAGTTAACGGGCGGCGGAGATCTTCGGACGATTGGGTCGGGGAATATTGGTGCGACTAATGTTTTACGGACTGGTAACAAGGCGATTGCGGCGCTGACGCTGTTGCTGGATGTTGGCAAAGGGGCCGCAGCGGTGCTTGTTGCAGCCAGTTTTTCAGACGGATTGGGCGTATTGGCTGGAATGGGAGCATTTTTGGGACATCTCTACCCGGTCTGGCTGAAATTCAAAGGTGGCAAAGGCGTTGCGACCCTGCTGGGCATAGTTGCCGCATTGGACCCTATATTGGGCATAGTGTTTGCCGTTACATGGATCGCAGCCTTAGTAATCCTTCGCTATTCTTCGGTTAGCGGCATGCTTGCGTCAGTTTCGGTCCCTGTAGCGGCTGTAATAACGGCCCATTATTCATGGACCCCGATGTTTATAGGTTTCGCATTACTTGTAATCTGGAAGCATCGCGCTAATGTCGAGCGACTATTGGCAGGCGAAGAACCCAAAGTCGGAGCCTCCTGACTTCCCCTAACCGTTACACGGTATTTAAGATGAACGACGATTTTGATCGGCTGCGGCTGATTCGATCCGCCAATATCGGCCCGGTCGGCTATGTCCAGCTAATCCGCCGCTATGGCTCCGCCGCCAAGGCGCTCGACATGATTCCCGAACTGGCAGCACGAGGCGGGGGCAGGGCGCCGCGTCTTGCAGATCGTGGCGCTGTCAAACAGGAGATGGACAGGGTCCAAAAGCTCGGCGCGCGCTATATTTTTCTCGGCGACCCGGACTATCCCCATCTGCTTGCGGAACTGAGCAACGCGCCACCTGCGCTGATTTACCGTGGTAACCTCTCCCTGCTCAGTCATCCCACCGTAGGAATAGTCGGTGCCCGCAATGCCTCTGCCGCCGCATGCCGCTTTGCCAGAGACCTTTCGAACACCCTTATGTCGGAAGGCATAACAGTGGTTTCCGGTCTAGCGAGGGGAATAGACACCGCGGCACACCAGGGGTCGCTGGCCAAATCGGCTGTTGCGGTCATCGCTGGCGGGATAGATGTTCATTATCCGCCCGAAAATGAAGGGCTGCAACAACAGATCGCGCGAGATGGCCTGCTGATCGCCGAACAACCGCCCGGTACTGAGCCAAAGGCAAGGCATTTCCCCTATCGCAATCGCATCATCGCCGGATTGACGCAAGGCACGGTCGTTGTTGAAGCCGCACCCAAATCAGGGTCCCTGATCACAGCGCGCCTTGCGGCCGAAACCGGACGCCATGTCATGGCGGTCCCGGGATCGCCGCTTGATCCGCGTTCGCGCGGCTGCAACGGCCTGATCCGCGAGGGCGCCATCCTGATCCAGTCGGCCGAAGATGTCCTGGAGCTCATCAGCCATTTTGACGATCAGGCAGCGGGCGCAAACATACCCCATAATCTGTTTGAAAACACAGGTAACGAGCCGAAGTTCAGGGAAACACCGCCTGAAGACATTGATGACACGGCACGGCAGGCTCTTACCGATTTGTTAAGCATGACGCCGGTATCAGTGGATGAGCTGGTCCGGCAATCGGGCCTATCCGCTTCGTCGGTACAGATGATTTTGCTAGAGCTTGAGCTGGCGGGCCGATTGATCCGCCATGCAGGTGCCCGAGTAAGTTTGCCTAGTTGAAATCCTTCAAAATTCGGCTAAATGGCATTTTCGTCGATCAAGGGCTTGACGAACGTCTAACCTGTGCAACAGCCTCGCGCGTATACGTGAGACAAATGAAAATCGGAAAATATGCAATTAGTAATCGTTGAGTCACCCGCCAAAGCGAAAACAATCGAAAAATATCTGGGTTCGGATTTCAAGGTACTGGCTTCTTACGGCCATATCCGCGACTTGCCGCCCAAAGACGGCTCGGTTGACCCCGATGATGGTTTTTCAATGGTCTGGCAGCCCTATTCGGACAAGACCAAGCAGCTGAAAGCGATTACCGACGAATCCAAAAAGGCGACCCGCCTGGTTCTCGCGACCGACCCTGATAGGGAAGGGGAAGCGATTAGCTGGCACGTGCTTGAGGTTCTGAAGAAGAAAAAGGCACTGCCCGAAAAAGTCGACCGCGTGACGTTTAACGCGATTACGAAATCGGCTGTCACCGAAGCCATGGCGCATCCGCGGACGCTGGATGATGACCTGATCGACGCTTACCGTGCCCGCCGCGCATTGGACTATCTTGTCGGTTTCACGCTATCGCCCGTATTGTGGCGTAAATTACCCGGTGCCAAATCCGCTGGTCGCGTCCAGTCGGTCGCACTGCGTTTAATCGTCGAGCGCGAGCGCGAAATCGAGGTCTTTAATCCACAGGAATATTGGTCGGTCACATCGCAGATGGAGCAGGGCGGTCAGGCTTTTGAAGCCCGTCTGACTATCCATCAGGGCAAAAAGCTTGGCAAGATGGATCTGTCCAACGAAGCCGAAGCAACTGTTGCCAAAACAGCGGTTGAAAACGGCCTGTTCACGATCGAAACGGTTGAGACCAAGCCGCTTACCCGCAATCCGCCGCCGCCATTTACAACCTCAACCTTGCAACAGGAAGCGGCGCGTAAGCTCGGTTACTCGGCCAGTCATACGATGCGGATCGCCCAGCAGCTTTATGAAGATGGCGCGATTACCTATATGCGTACTGATGGCGTGCAAATGGACGACAGCGCCATTTCTGCCGCGCGCAAAGCGATTTCCGATCGCTACGACGCCAGCTATGTCCCGGACAAGCCACGTGTCTACAAGTCCAAAGCCAAAAATGCGCAGGAGGCCCATGAGGCCATCCGTCCAACCAGCTTCACCCGCGACAGTGTGGGCAGCGGTGATCATGCGAAGCTTTACAGCCTGATCCTGAAACGCGCTATGGCCAGCCAGATGGCCGCCGCACGTCTGGAACGCACGACGATCGACATGCTCGACGGTACCAGTCAGACCGGTCTGCGCGCAACCGGGCAGGTTGTGAAGTTTCCTGGCTTTATGGCACTTTACGAAGAAGGCCGCGACGACAGCAAAGATGAAAATGGCGGCTTGTTGCCAGCGATGTCCAAAGGTGACAGCCCGGCGAAAAAGTCCGTCGAAGCCAATCAGCATTTCACCCAGCCTCCACCGCGTTACAGCGAAGCAAGCCTGGTCAAGAAGATGGAAGAACTCGGCATTGGCCGTCCTTCTACCTATGCCTCGATCATCAAAACGCTCAAGGATCGCGCTTATGTCCGTACCGAAGGAAATCGTTTCTTTGCAGAGGAAAGCGGGCGTCTCTTAACAGGTTTTCTCGAAAGATTTTTCCAGCGCTATGTCGCTTATGAATATACGGCAGAGCTTGAGGATGAGCTGGACGAAGTCAGTGGTGGCCGCGCGGAATGGCAGAAAATTCTTGAAGCCTTCTGGCATGACTTCAAGCCCAAGACGGCCGAAGTCATGGAAAAACTGCCGTCCGAAGTTACGGCAGAACTCGACAAATTCCTTGAACCCTATCTGTTCCCGGAAAAAGAAGACGGCAGCGATCCGCGCCTGTGTCCGCGTTGTAATGAAGGCAAATTAGCGCTTCGTGGCGGCCGTTTTGGTGCGTTTGTAGCATGTTCGAACTATCCTGATTGCAAATATACACGCCGCTTTGCCCAAGGCGGCGGTGCCAATGCTGACGAGGATGAAGGCCCGCAGGATCTGGGCATCGATCCCGATACAGACGAGAAAATCACCAAGATGGTCGGTCGCTTTGGTCCCTATGTCCAGCGCGGCGAGGGCAAGGAAGCAAAAAGGTCTTCTATCCCCAAAGATGTACCGGCAGAAGATTTTGGCTTGGAATGGGCACTAAAATTGCTCTCCCTGCCACGCGAAGTCGGCATGCATCCGGAGACTGGTAAAGAGGTTAACGCGCAGATAGGCCGCTATGGCCCCTATCTGAGCCATGACGGCAAATCCGCGCGCCTGGAAAACACAATGGAAGTGTTCGAAATCGGCATGAATGCGGCAGTCGCGAAACTCGCCGATGCAGCGAAAAACGGCAAAGGTGGTCGTAGAGGTGCTGAGCCGCTCAAGATCATGGGCAAACACCCGCGCACCGAAGAAGAAATCAAGCTGATGGATGGCCGCTATGGCCCTTATGTCACCGATGGCACGACCAACGCGTCGCTGCCCAAGACGGTGGACAAGGACCAGCTGACACTGGAAGAAGCGGCGCAGTTAATTGATGATCGCGCGGCGAAAGGCCCAGCTAAAAAACGCAAGAAGAAGGCGGCGCCTAAAAAGAAAGCGGCCGCTAAGAAAAAGCCTGCAGCGAAGAAGAAACCGGCGGCAAAAAAGGCGACAGCGAAAGTCAAAGCGGAGTAGGACAGCCTCTTGTCGGCAACGAGAAGGTTGTAAGTGAACTGCTCTGCTAGCGTCCGCTATGGGCGCCAAAGCGGACACAGGAATTGGGTTTTTTGATTGGCTTGATTGGCAGGTTCCGCTTCAGTCGCGGTTGCTTACTCTTTTGCCGTCGAGGTCAGAAGCTGACATTATGAAACCTTCGCGCTAAAAGCGCTGGCAACAACCATTCTGACCGGTTGTACAGGAAGGCAAAGTATGACTCGGAGAACTGGCGGTTGCTTGTGCGGAGCGATCCGTTTCACTGTTAAGGCTGAACCCTATCGTACCGGCATTTGCCATTGCATGGACTGTCGAAAGCATCATGGCGCGCTGTTTCATGCTTCAGCGATTTTTCCTGAGTCTGCCATAGCCATAGAAGGCGAGCCTAAAAACTACCAAGGGCGATATTTTTGTTCTCGGTGTGGCTCTTCTGTTTTCGGACGCAGCGGGAATGAGATTGAACTAAATTTGGGGGCGTTTGATGCTACTGATCAATTCACTCCCACTTATGAACTTTGGACCGCGCGCCGTGAATCGTGGTTCCCTCCATTCCCAGTTGAGAAACACTTTGATCGCGATAGAGACAATTCGGAGCGCTCTGAAAACTAAGCGAAAATCCCTTACCAGCTATGAAAGATAGTTCCCAAAAGGATGAAGCGGAAATCCTTTGAGAAATCGGTGATTTCTTAACCCAATTCTGCCCCATGTCCTGATTCAGGTTTTGTTTCCGTGGTATAAAAATTCGCCAGCCAATCGGTAATCTGGGGAACGGAAACCCGTTTATGAAATTTGATCCCGATTTCTGATCCTTTTTGCCATCTGACGGTACCGGTTATGTCGCCCAATTGGGGAACGACCAATGTCAGCTGATTGCCGACCTCACACAAATAATCAGCATCAATCCGGATTCCGGCGGGGGAAATATCGCAGATTTCGGCTTTGACCAAAGTCGAACCGATCCTGAAAACTATGGCGTGCCGCATGTGCACACGCGGTAACCGAGAGAGTTGGTACTTATTGTGGATCCGCAAGCTTGCGAGCAGTTCATTCACGTTGATTTCATTTTGGAATTGCATCCCCACCAATGCGTCCTTGCGCCAGCGGATGCTCCCGGTAAGTGCCACGTCATCAGTCAAAGCGACTGTTGCAGTGTCCCCCATTTCAAAGCTGGGATGTATCTCGATCATGACACCGCTGCCTGAGATATTTTTGATAAAACCCCAACCTTCAGCCGTGCCGGATACAATCTTTGCCAGACGGAAAACGGTAAGCTGACGTTCATTTTTCCGACGTTCCTGGTCGATTTCCCCGTTGCCGCCATTAAAGGCTCCAAACTCAGCCGTTTGAACACTACCGACCATTTAATTTTACCTTATTCTGAAGTGGATAAAAAGAGTGGCTCATATGTTGTGCGAGGGCTGCCACCATTGTTGCTATGATCGAAGTCCTGAAGCACTGTATTTATAACGGTTGTCCGTTTACTATCTTAAGGGGTGATTTCGCTTAATTGTACGATGGATTGCGAAGCGCCTTTACGGTCGTGCTCCACCTTTAGGATTGGTATCTGCGGTCCCTTAAATAGAACCCTGTTTTTCCGTCTAATGATCGGATGATTGAAGCGAACCTTATCTTCCGCAGCTTGATGGTTGTGATTCTGGCATTGTTTGCCACGGTGTTTGCGGTCATCTATCTATATGATCGCAAGCAGCATATGGCCGGATGGCTTGCCTCAGCCTATCTCTGCGGCCTAGGGGCGTTTCTGGTAGATATCAGTCGATCATTTTTGGATCCCGTTATTTCGGATATGGTCGCCAAGCTGTTATTCTGGTGCTTCAGCATCGGCCTGATTTTGGCAATATTTGCACATTATAGAGCGCGATATCCACTGACCGTCATTGGCGGGATTGCAGGTGTTGGAATGATGCCGTTACTTTGGTTCAGCTTCGTTGACCCAGATATTATCTTGCGGTCAATTTTCTCATCCTTGACCGCGGGGTTGATATTATCCTGTGCGTTACCGTTGTTCTGGAAGAAGCGCAGCGGCGTACTGGACAATATCATGTTCTTTCTGATCACAGCACTGTGTTTCATCTATTTCCTTCGGCCATATGTAATTTACGGAGTCCTTGATGCGACACACACTGCCGCCAACTACCAGGGGTCCGCCTATGCTATGGCATTGCACGCCTCCAGCGCCATTTGCGGGCTGGCATGCGGTGTCGTGATGCTAATAGTGGTCGGTCATGACATCATCCTCAAATATCAATTGGCAACCACGACCGACCCACTTACCGGCCTTATGAACCGGCGTGGACTGGATCAGTTTATCAGCAAAGAGCTCAGCAAAAACGATATGTCAGACCGCGCGGTAATGATTGTCGATCTCGATGAATTCAAGAAGGTAAACGACAATTTTGGCCATGAAACCGGTGACAATGTACTGACACGAGCCGCATCGGTCCTACAGAGAGTGACTGGTAATCTGGGTAGGGTGGGGCGCATCGGCGGTGAAGAATTTATCGTAATCCTGGACAGAGTAACGTCGGGAGATCGCCTGATCGTAGCGCAACATCTCAGGTTATCGATCGGGATGATCGTTCACCCAGAGATTGCGCCGGAAGATCGGATAACTGCCAGCTTTGGTATAGCCGTGATCCTTGAGGATGAGAGTTTTGCCATGGCCTTACGCCGGGCTGACTCAGCTTTATACGAGGCCAAAGCCGGGGGACGCAATTGTGTGGTTGAGGCGCATAATGACAACAGCTTTACCCAGATCAGATATATCGAACGCTACTAGATCCGACGGCGGGTGTTGGACATCTGCGCCTATTTGACCCAATCCAATCCCATATCCTGATAAAGACTCTTGTCTTCATCCCAATTCGCGCTGACTTTGACGTGAAGATAGAGATGGACCGTCTTACCCAATATTTCGGACAACTCTGCACGCGCCTTTGCTCCGATATCCTTGATCTGGTGACCACCTTTGCCAAGGATAATCGCGCGCTGGGTGGGTTTTTCCACCAAGATTTGCTGGTGGATTTCTAACGAACCGTCTGGACGTTCCTTATATTGCTCCATCGCGATGGCGGTTGCATAAGGCAACTCCGCATGAAGCTGCCGGAAAACCTGTTCCCTGGTTATTTCGGCTGCCAAAAGCCTTTCGCTGACGTCCGACACCTGATCTTCAGGAAAATGCCACGGACCTTCCGGCATTGCGTCAACTAGGTAGGATTTCAGTTCATCAAGCCCATCGCCGGTTTTGGCGCTGACAAAAAAGGTTTCACTAAACCCGCACAGATCATTTAACTTGGTGACATGGGTGAGCAATTTGTCCTTCGCTGCAATGTCGACCTTGTTCATTACCAGAATCAATTTTTCCGGACGATGCTTAATGCGTTCCACAATCGACGTGACTTTGGGACCAAGACCCGCACGCGAATCCACCAGCATAACGATAATATCGGCATCTTCGGCACCGTCCCAGGCCGCAGAGACCATCGCGCGGTCAAGTCGGCGGCGCGGTTCAAAAATACCAGGCGTATCGACGAGGAGCAGCTGCGCCTCGTCCTCAATCGCAATACCAAGTAACCGGGTACGCGTCGTTTGCGGTTTAGAACTGGTGATCGCCACCTTCTGGCCAACAAGCGCGTTGATCAACGTCGATTTACCTGCATTGGGCGCGCCGATCAGCGCCACTACACCGCATTTTTGAGTCATGTGTATTTTTCCAGAAACAGTTTTGCGGCGGTCGTCTCGGCGGTCTGAATCGAAGAAGCAGTTGCTTGCACTTCACCAACCTTATTGATACTGGCTTTCACCGTGAAGCGCAGATCATGATGCGGACCAGCTTTCTCAACCAGCTGATAAACGGGCATCTTGCGATTATGTGCCGCGGCCCATTCCTGCAGCGCGGATTTGGGATGCCGGACGTCCTTCTCCATGCCGGAGATACGTCCGCCCCAATTTTTGAGGATGAAATCTTTCGCTGTTTCCATCCCATGATCAAGATAAACGGCCCCAATCAAAGACTCCATAACGTCACCCAAGACCTTAGCACTCTGCCGCGCGCCGTCATCCCGTGCCTGTTTACCCAGCAACAAATGATCGGAAACACCCATTTCCCGAGCAATCTCTCCACAGACTTTGCCCGAGACTAGGCCATTGAGCCGTTGAGACAGTTTACCTTCCGGTTCATTGGGGAACTGTTTGTATAGTTGCGCCGCTACGGTGAGTCCCAAAACACGGTCACCCAGAAATTCCAGACGCTGATAGTCGTCATCGCCAAAGCTGCCATGGGTGACTGCGCGGATATAAAGCGTCTCGTCACCGGGTTCTTTCCCGGTTAACTTGGTCAGCCAATCCAGAAATTCCGGTTTATTCAAAGCCCTCTCCAATACGCCCCCACCGCGCCGCGCTAAACCAGGTCCATGGTTTGATCCACTCGGCTGACCCGTCGGTCGAGAAGACAGAAACCAGCGCACGTCCTACCAGATTTTCTTGTGGGACCATACCAATAGCTTGTCCTTCCACTGCGGGAAAACGACTATCGGCGCTGCGATCACGATTGTCACCCATCAGGAACATATGTCCGTCTGGTACAACAAAGGTCTCTGTATTGTCGCCTTCAGATGCTTCGTTGACGTCGAGTACCTTGTATTTTCTGCCGCTGGATAGTGTTTCTTCAAACTGAGGATAACGACAAATTCGCTCGCCATCGGCATTGGTTGTTTCAAAATATGTGGCATAACAGGGGCTGTTGGCAGACACTGCATGTACATAATCGTCAATCTTCTTGCGCTGGACCTCAGCACCATTGATCGAAACGACACCGTTGGTCACCTGAACAATATCACCGGATAAGGCTATAACCCGTTTGATATAATCATCAGTGCCGCTGGGCGGTGCCTTGAAGACGACTACATCACCGGGTTCCGGCGTATTGGCTAGTATTCTGCCTGGAATGACAGGAACACTGAACGGCATGCTATATTTGGAATAACCATAGGGCCATTTCGCGACGAGCAGATAATCCCCGACCATCAAACGCGGCTGCATGGATTCCGAAGGGATATTGAAAGGCGAGACGATGAAACTGCGCAAAATTATGACGAACAAAGCCAGTTTTACGAGGAAGACCATGAAGTCAGCGGTTTCAGAGCGCGGAGCGGATTTATCTTTCATCGCGCCCCTTTGCTGATAATGGCGCGTGCGGTCAAGAGACAGTATTTAGCGATGGTGGCTGGTGATTTGGCCTTGTTCATCAAAGGGTCGCAGGATAGAGCTAAGTTCGAAAAGGCGGGGCTACTAGGTCGTTGTAAATAACAAGAAAGAATATGCTTTGGATCATTGGAACGCGATTGCAACCCAACCTGCATCAACCTTGAAAAACCTGTTCGAAGCGGATCCGCAACGGACCGAGCAATTCGGCTTCGAACAATCCGGTATCTATTTTGATTTTTCGAAAACACATATGGACAGTGCCTTGCTTGAAAACTTTCAAAAGCTTGCAGCTGACGGGAACCTGTCCAAGCAAATTGAAGCCCTGACCAGTGGCGTCGCCATAAATACCAGTGAAGGTCGCGCAGCTGAACATACGGCGGAGCGCGGAATGGGTGCAGAAACCAGTGTTGAAAATGCCCAATTGCTGAAAAACCGCATGCAATCTTTGGTTCAGGCAATCGAGGCAGGTGCGCTTGGAGAAATTAAATATATCATCCATCTTGGAATAGGTGGTTCGGCATTGGGACCGGAATTGCTGCTCGAAGCGTTGAAAATCGGAGATGAAAAATATCAAACGGCGGTCATTTCGAATATTGATGGTTGCGCGCTAGAGCCTGTGTTGGAGCGATTTGATGCTCACAAGACGCTGCTTGTTATAGCATCGAAGAGTTTCACCACAGCAGAAACATTCCTGAACGCGAGATCGGTTACGGACTGGATGACGGAGCAGGGTGTCTCTGATCCATTCGGTAAAATCGTTGCGTTGACGGCAATACCCGACAGGGCCGTTGAATGGGGCATTGATGAAAGCCGTATATTGCCGTTCTCGGAGACAGTTGGCGGGCGTTATTCACTCTGGTCCTCCATTGGATTTAGCGTTGCACTGACACTCGGCATTGAGGTTTTTGATGACTTGCTCGCGGGTGCAGCGGAAATGGACGAGCATTTCAAGGCGACACCATTTGATCAGAATATTCCGGTTATAGCTGCCTTTTGCGACCAATATTACAGTCAGGTCAGGAACTGCGAGACACGCGCAGTCTTTGCCTATGATGAAAGACTAAGGCTGTTGCCGGACTATCTGCAACAGCTTGAAATGGAAAGTAACGGCAAATCGGTTTTGGCAGATGGCAAACCGCTGGATCGCCATAGCAGTCCGATAGTCTGGGGCGGGGTAGGGACCGACGCCCAACACGCCGTGTTCCAGCTGCTGCACCAAGGTACCCATCTGGTGCCGGTTGAATTTTTGGCTGTGATTGAGCCGGGCCATTCATTGGCGGCCGAACATCATCAGGGATTGTTGCTAAATTGTTTCGCGCAGAGCGCTGCGCTGATGGCCGGCAAAACTTCCGATGATAGCAACCGAAGTTATCCGGGTGACAGACCATCAACGACTCTATTACTGGACGATCTTGACGGTCGGACCTTGGGCGCGCTTATTGCCTTTTATGAGCATCGCACCTTTGCAAATGCCGTCCTATTGGGCATCAATCCGTTCGATCAATTTGGTGTCGAACTGGGCAAGGAGATGGCCAATGCGCTTTTGGCAGGCGATAGTAACCAAATGGACGCTTCGACCGAAACACTAAAAAACCGGGCGTTTCCCGCCTGAGTTATCAAGGAAAATATAATGTCGGAATATGATTATGACCTGTTCGTCATTGGTGCAGGCTCAGGCGGAACCAGAGCGGCGCGGGTGTCGGCTTCATACGGTGCCAAAGTTGCAGTTGCAGAAGAATATCGCGTAGGCGGTACTTGTGTCATTCGCGGCTGTGTGCCGAAAAAGATGCTGGTGTATGGCTCTCATTTTTCCGAAGATCTCGAAGATGGCAAAAATTTTGGCTGGACTTGGGAAAATGCCAAGTTTGATTGGACAAAGCTGCGCGATCATATTCTTGCCGATGTGGATCGGTTGAACTCGGCCTACACCCAGACCCTGAATAACCATGATGTCGAAATCATATTGGAGCGCGCGGAGATTGTTGGGCCGCATGAAGTGAAACTGGCCGGCGGCAGGACAGTGACTGCCAAATATATACTGGTTGCTGTTGGCGCATGGCCCGATGTCGCTGATTTTCCGGGCAGTGAGCATATGTCGACCTCCAATGAAATGTTCCATCTGGAGAAGCTGCCTGAAACAGTTATCATCTCTGGTGGCGGATATATTGCCAATGAATTTGCCGGCATATTCAACGGTCTCGGCAGCGAAGTCTTCGTTGTAAACCGCTCGGATGTGATCTTGCGTGGTTATGACGAGAGCTTGCGCGACCGTTTGCTGCAGATTGCGATGACCAAGGGCATAAATTACAAATTCAACTGCACATTCGACAAGATTGAAAAACGCGAAGACGGCGCGCTTGATGTCTACATGGACGGCAAGCCTGCCATGCGGGCCGACGTTGTCCTTGCTGCAACCGGTCGGCGTCCGAAAATTGATGACCTTGGCCTCGAAAATGCAGGTGTCGAAACCAACGAGAAAGGGGCCATCAAAGTCGATGAGTATAGCCGGACCAATGTCGATAGCATCTATGCCGTCGGCGATGTGACGGACCGTGTTCAGCTGACGCCGGTTGCCATTCGCGAAGGGCAGGCTTTTGCCGATACCGTGTTCAACAATACACCGCGGACTGTTGACTATGATTGCATCCCGTCAGCGGTATTCTCTCAACCGCCAATTGCTTCCGTTGGCCTGACTGAAGGCGAGGCGCGGACACAATATGGCAATATTAAAGTCTATTCCTCTGACTTCCGGGCAATGCGCAATGCTTTTGCGGATCGGCCGGAACGCAGTCTTTACAAAATGATCGTTGAGGCGACGAGCGAGAAAATTCTCGGCCTACATATGATTGGCCCCGATGCACCGGAGATTCTTCAGGCAGCGGCTGTCGCGGTCAAGGCGGGTTTAACCAAACAGGCGTTTGACGACACTGTCGCCTTGCACCCCAGTATGTCGGAAGAATTGGTCTTGTTGAAATAGGTTGACGTTACGGCACAGGCCGTTTCGAAAGAAACTTAATTGATCGATTAATTTTTATTGACGATTGCATAATCCTCCGTGCATTGGCTAGGGACGTTTTCGTAGCCAAATCACAGTTCCAAATCATCTTGGGGGATTCATGCAGACGATTATCGAGCAACTAGAAGCCAAGCGCGCGGAGGCCCATCTGGGCGGCGGTCAAAAACGGATTGATTCGCAGCACGCCAAAGGCAAGCTGACCGCACGTGAACGGATCGAAGTGTTACTTGATGAGGGCTCGTTTGAAGAAATAGACACCTATGTCGAGCATAACTGCGTCGATTTTGGTATGGAAGAAACGAAAATACCGGGTGATGGCGTGGTAACCGGTTCCGGTACGATAAACGGCCGTCTCGTATTCGTTTTCAGTCAGGATTTTACAGTTTTCGGTGGCTCGCTGAGCGAGCGCCATGCAGAGAAAATCTGCAAAGTGCTGGAAAATGCCATGAAAGTAGGCGCTCCGGTAATCGGCATCAATGATAGCGGCGGCGCGCGTATTCAGGAAGGCGTGGCGTCTCTGGGCGGCTACGCGGATGTGTTCCAGCGCAATGTACTGGCGAGCGGGGTTGTCCCGCAGCTCAGCCTGATCATGGGGCCTTGTGCTGGCGGTGCGGTCTATTCACCTGCGATGACAGACTTCATCTTCATGGTGAAGGATAGCAGCTATATGTTTGTTACCGGACCCGATGTGGTGAAGACGGTGACCAACGAAATTGTTACGCAGGAAGAACTGGGCGGGGCAGTAACCCATACGACCAAGACCAGCGTTGCCGATGTCGCCTATGAGAATGACATCGAAGCGCTGCTCGCGGCACGTGATTTCATCGACTACATGCCGCTCAGTAATCGGGAGGAAGTACCCGAGCGTCCGACGGCTGATCCCTGGGACCGTCTTGAGGACAGCCTCGATACCCTGATTCCGGCCAATGCCAACCAGCCTTATGATATGCATGAGGTCATTCAAAAAATGGTCGACGAAGGCGAGTTTTTTGAGATTCAACCAGCCCATGCGGCGAATATCATTTGCGGCTTTGGTCGTATCGAAGGACAAACTGTGGGTGTGGTCGCTAACCAGCCCATGGTCCTCGCCGGCTGTCTCGATATCAATGCGTCCAAGAAGGCCGGGCGCTTCGTCCGCTATTGCGACGCGTTCAACATTCCGATTGTTACCTTGGTGGATGTTCCCGGCTTTCTCCCCGGCACCTCGCAAGAGCATAATGGCATTATCAAGCATGGCGCAAAGCTGCTCTTTGCCTATGCTGAAGCGACTGTTCCAAAGATCACCATCATCACCCGCAAAGCCTATGGCGGTGCCTATGACGTCATGGCGTCCAAGCATTTGCGCGGCGATCTCAACTATGCCTGGCCAACCGCCGAAATCGCGGTCATGGGCGCAAAAGGGGCTGTCGAGATTATCTTCCGCGGCAAGACCGAAGAAGAAATTGCCGAGAAGACCAAGGAATATGAAGACCGTTTCGCCAACCCGTTTATCGCCGCACAAAAGGGTTTTGTCGACGAGGTGATCATGCCGCATTCGACACGGAGGCGTGTGGCTTTGGGATTGCGGAAGCTGCGAAACAAGGAGTTAGAGAACCCTTGGAAGAAGCATGACAATATTCCGTTGTAAGGGATAGGAAATGCCAACCGGACTAGTAGCCCTTCTCGACGACGTTGCAGCCATTGCAAAGGTCGCTGCCGCATCTGTTGATGACATAAGCGCAGCAGCAGCGCGCGCGGGTGCCAAGTCCGCCGGCGTGGTGATTGATGACGCTGCGGTGACACCGCAATATGTGACCGGTTTCAGCCCGGCGCGCGAACTGCCGATGATCTGGAAGATCGCCAAGGGATCGATCAAGAACAAGCTGTTGTTTTTGCTGCCAGCGGCGGTTCTCCTCGGACAGTTTGCACCGTTTCTGATCCCGATCATCCTGATCCTTGGCGGGCTTTTTCTATGCTATGAAGCGGCTGAAAAGGTGCTTGAGTGGCTTCATATTGATGAAACAACCAAGCATGACAAACCGGCCATTGTTGAAGGCGCTGGCCGCGAAGACGAAATGGTGTCCAGCGCCATCCGCACGGATTTCATCCTGTCCGCGGAGATAATGGCTATCGCCTTGTCAGAGGTCACGGATGAGGTCTGGTGGCAGCAGGGGATTATCCTTGCGCTTATAGGTATTGTGATAACAGTGGGCGTCTACGGCGTCGTCGCCTTGATCGTGAAAATGGATGATGTCGGGTTGCATCTGGCAACAGAAAATGAAGGTTTTGTTGCCTCCTTCGGGCGCGGTCTGGTGGCGTTTATGCCGAAATTGCTGACCACTATCTCGATTATCGGGACGCTGGCCATGGCATGGGTTGGCGGTGGCTTGCTGGTGCACAATATCGCAGCGGTAGGCTGGCATGGGCCCGAGCATCTTATCGAAGTTATTTCACATCCGCTGGTTGGCCTATTCCCTGAAACAGCACAGCTATTTGCCAGCGGAATCAACTTTGCGATATTGTCGGGTATAATGGGCGTTGCCATTGGCGCCGTGATTGCACCGCTGGTCCACAAGATCATTCCGCATGGAAAAGCACATTAATGGTCAAATATCTGTCATTGTTGCATTCTGCCAGCCTTTTTGCTGAAGAAGTTCGATGAGCATAAGCGCGGAGACTTTTCCATATTTCTTGTTCGCAGCAGCCTTCATGTTTTGTCTGTCATGGATAAGCAGCCGGCAATCGGGCACAGTGAATATCGAATATGACATTGTCTCCAAGGATGAAGATAAAGATCTATACGAGTTTGGGCAGTGGTGGAAATTGATCATGGCGGCTATTCTGGTGGCAATAGGAATTTGGAGCGGATTGGACTAGGATATGAAGCTTGGCAGATTTAATCATATCGGTGTCGTCACACCGTCCATCCCCGACAGCATCGTCCATTGGCGCGATGTCATGGGCGCGACGAAAATTCATGATCCGTTTGACCTGCCAGCGCAGGGCGTGAAGGTTTGCTTCGTTGATACGCCAGCAGACGGGCCGAACAATGGCACCCAGATAGAATTGATAGAGCCACTGGGCGAGGACAGTCCTATCCATGGGTTCCTCGCGAAAAATCCATTGGGCGGACAGCATCATGTCTGTTTCGAAGTGCCTGACATCCATGCCGCCAAGGCTGAGTTCGAAGCCATGGGCAAGCGGGTCCTGGGCGAACCGCGTATCGGCGCGCATGGAACACTTATCTTTTTTGTGCATCCCAAGGATATGGGCGGGATGCTAACCGAGATAATGGAAACTCCTAAGGATCACTAATCCACCACAGACAATACTATAAAGTTGATCCGGCATCGAACCGGCTTGACGCCACTCAAAGGGACAAAATATGGAATTCGAGAATATCAAACTGGACATTGCCGATCAGGTGGCAATCATCACGCTGAACCAGCCAAGCCGCCTGAACGCTTGTTCTCTGGACATGGCAGATGATTTGTTACTGGCACTGGACAAGCTGGAGGATGCACGCGCTGTCATCATTACCGGTGAAGGGCGCGCCTTTTGTGCCGGTGCCGATCTGCAGGCCAAAGGCGGCGACAGCGCTTTGTCAGGTGGGCAGGGCTCCTATGCAGCGCTAAATCAGCACTATAACCCCCTGATGTTGAAACTCGCCAAGCTGGATATTCCGACCATCACCGCGGTCAACGGCCCCGCCGCAGGCGTGGGTTGTTCCATTGCGCTGGCCAGTGACTTTGCCATTGCCGGTAAATCCGCCTATTTCTTGCAGGCCTTTGTCAATATTGGCCTGGTGCCCGATGGCGGCGCAAGCTGGATGCTTACCCGTTTGGTGGGCAAGGCCCGCGCCACCGAGATGATGATGCTCGGCGAAAAAGTTCCTGGCGAAAAAGCCGCAGATTGGGGATTGGTCTATAAATGTGTCGACGATGCAGCCTTGATGGATGAAGCCAATGTGCTGGCCAAACGGCTTGCCGGCGGTCCAACTGTCGCGCTGGGTGTCATGCGTCAAAATCTGGCCGCGGCGCTGGAAAGCGACTATGCTTCAGCCTTGTTGAAAGAAGCGGAGGGACAGCGACTGGCCGGTGACAGCAACGATGCACGCGAAGGTGCAATAGCTTTCCTTCAGAAACGGAAAGCCGAATTTAAGGGCGAATAATGACTGACAAACCGACGATTGAAGACTGGAAAGCGCTCGCTGACAAAGAGGTTAAAGGGCGTGACCTGACATGGGAAACGCCAGAAGGCATCGCCGTTAAACCGCTATATACGGCTGACGATGCTGGTAATCCGGGTCTCCCTGGCTTTGGGCCTTTTACGCGCGGTGTGAAGGCCAGCATGTACGCCGGTCGCCCGTGGACCATTCGTCAATATGCTGGCTTCTCTACCGCCGAAGAGTCCAATGCCTTCTATCGTCGTAATCTCGCTGCTGGTCAGAAAGGTCTCTCGGTAGCTTTCGACCTTGCGACCCATCGCGGCTATGACAGCGACCACCCTCGGGTTGTCGGCGATGTCGGTAAAGCTGGCGTCGCGATTGACAGTATCGAGGATATGAAAATCCTGTTCGACGGAATTCCGCTCGATACCATGTCGGTTTCGATGACCATGAACGGGGCGGTTATTCCGTGTCTGGCCTTCTATATCGTTGCTGCAGAAGAGCAGGGCGTTTCCCAGAACAAGCTTGCGGGCACGATCCAGAATGACATTCTCAAAGAATTCATGGTCCGCAACACCTACATCTATCCGCCTGCGCCATCGATGCGGATTATCTCGGATATTATAGCCTATACGTCCGAGCATATGCCGAAATTCAACAGCATTTCGATCAGCGGCTATCATATGCATGAAGCCGGTGCGACGGCGGTGCAGGAACTGGCCTTCACGATTGCGGATGGCCGGGAATATGCGAAACAGGCTATGGCGACGGGGCTCGACATTGACGCATTTGCAGGCCGCCTGAGTTTCTTTTTCGGCATCGGAATGAACTTCTTCATGGAAGTCGCCAAATTACGTGCAGCCCGGACCTTGTGGCATCGCGTGATGACCGATCTCGGCGCACAATCGGAACGCTCCAAGATGTTGCGGACCCATTGCCAGACATCAGGCGTTTCGCTGACTGAGCAGGATCCCTATAACAACGTTATTCGCACAACCATCGAAGCTATGGCCGCTACATTGGGCGGAACCCAATCGCTTCACACCAATGCGCTTGATGAAGCCATTGCGCTACCCACCGACTTTTCCGCCCGTATCGCGCGTAACACGCAGATAGTTTTGCAAGAAGAAGCGGGCATAACGAAGGTCGTCGATCCACTGGGCGGAAGCTACTATATCGAAGCCCTGACCGATGAGCTGGTCGAAAAGGCCTGGGAGATTATCGAACGGGTTGAAAGTGAAGGCGGCATGGCCAAAGCCGTGGCCGATGGCTGGCCAAAGGGCATGATCGAGGAAGCCGCTGCCGGTCGGCAGGCCCGGGTAGACAAAGGCGATGATGTCATTGTCGGCGTGAACAAATATGTTCTGGAAGACGAGGATCAGCTCGAAACACTCGATATCGACAATGCCAGAGTCCGGCAGGGCCAAATTGCACGCCTCGACAAGATGCGCAAAGAACGCGATGAAGAGGCATGTCAGGCTGCTCTAAAAGCCATTACCGAAGGCGCCAAGGCCGATGGTAACATGCTCGCTCTTGCGGTCGATGCTGCACGCAAACGCGCTTCTCTCGGAGAAATATCCGATGCCATGGAAGCTGCCTTTGGCCGGTACGCAACCAAGCCGACACCGGTAAAAGGCATTTACGGGGCAGCCTATGAAGGCGACCCGCAATATGCGCTGGTGGTCGACGGTGTGGATGCTGTTTCGCAGCGTCTCGGCCGTAAGCCAAAAATCCTTGTCGCCAAAATGGGACAGGATGGCCATGATCGCGGGGCCAATGTCGTTTCGAGTGCCTTTACCGACATGGGCTTTGATGTGATTTCCGGACCCTTGTTCCAGACACCGGGCGAAACCCGCGATCTGGCTTTGTCGGAGAATGTTGACGCTGTGGGTGCTTCCAGTCTGGCCGCCGGGCACAAGACGCTTATTCCTGAACTGGTTCAAATGCTGAAGGATTCCGGGCGCAGCGATATCAAGGTTTTTGCAGGCGGCGTTATCCCTCCACAGGACTATGAATTCCTTCGCAAATCAGGAGTTGTCGGAATCTATGGACCGGGGAGCAATATTGTGGAATGTGCCGCAGATATCTTGCGCCTACTGGGCCACAATATGCCACCAGAGACTGAGGAAGCCGCTGAATGACCGAAAATAAAACGAGTGACGCAAGCGAGACCGCAGTAAGACAAGACTGGTCGCGCGAAGAAATTGCGGAGCTTTTCGACCTGCCATTTGATGAACTGGTTTTCCAGGCTGCTACTGTGCACCGGCAACATCACACACCCGGTCAGGTGCAATTGTCCACGTTGCTCTCCATAAAAACCGGTGGATGCCCGGAAGATTGCGGCTATTGCAACCAGTCCGCCCTGGCCGAAAGCGGCCTGAAGGCAGAAAAGTTGCTCGATGTGCGCTCGGTGCTACAAACAGCGGCGCAGGCCAAAGATCGCGGTTCATCCCGCTTTTGCATGGGTGCCGCATGGCGCAATCCCAAAGATCGCGACATGCCTGCCATTATAGAAATGGTCAAAGGTGTGCGTCAGATGGGAATGGAAACCTGCATGACGCTGGGTATGCTGACCAAGAAGCAATCCGAAATGCTGTCGGAAGCCGGTCTGGATTATTATAATCACAATATCGATACATCACCTGAATATTATGAAAAGGTGATCACAACGCGCGTCTTTGGCGATCGTTTGGAAACACTAGAGAATGTGCGTGAGAGCGGCATAAATGTCTGTTCCGGCGGAATCGTCGGAATGGGCGAAACCCGCGAAGATCGCGTTGGTTTTGTTCACGCGCTGGCGACACTGCCCAAGCATCCGGAAAGCGTGCCGGTCAACGCGCTGGTTCCTGTGAAGGGCACAGTGCTCGGCGATATGCTGGCCGATACCCCGTTGGCGAAAATCGACGATATTGAATTTGTTCGCACAATCGCAGTGGCACGGATTACCATGCCCGCATCGATGGTACGCTTATCCGCTGGACGAGAATCCATGTCGGAAAGCACACAGGCACTTTGCTTTATGGCAGGGGCTAACAGCATCTTTACCGGTGACAAATTGCTGACGACCGGCAATGCTGGTGACGATGCGGATGAAGCGATGTTTGAGAAATTGGGGCTGGTGCCGATGGAAGCGGAACAGCGGGATATTGTGCTGGAGGCGGCTGAATGAGAGACTTTAAAGTCGTGAATGTGCCCGCGATGTTAGAACAACTTGTCACCGTAACTGACGAAGACAGCAATACGTGTATTGATAAAGAGTGGAATCAAGAATCGGCTTTGACACAATACGTATTGGCCGAATTTCTTGCCGATAAAAAATTACTTTTGGAGCTGCAAGCCATTGTCCGGAAACCTGATCTTGTTATCAATTGGACGGAACTAACGGAAACAGGGCAAAAGTTTATTAAAGATAATTTACACAAATGGCTGAATACTGTCGATACTACCGGAATTACAGAATTGAAAATGAGAGAAAAACTAGAGCGTCGATGGAAGAAATTCGGAATTTGATGGTGTCTCTCTTTCGATTGGATATTAGAACTACAAAATATAATCGTCATGCTGAACTTGATCCAGCATCCGGAGCGGCAATCGCTGCGTTCAACTCTGGACCCCGGATCAAGTCCGGGGTGACGATCTGAGGGGATCGTCATGTTTAAAAAAATTCTAATCGCAAACCGCGGTGAAATTGCTTGCCGGGTCATCCGGACTGCTCAGAAAATGGGCATCAAGACGGTTACCGTCTATTCCGATGCGGATGCGCGGGCACCGCATGTGCGGATGGCTGATGAGGCCGTGCATATCGGCCCATCTCCGGCGGCTGAATCCTATTTGATCGCAGACAAGATTATCGCCGCCTGTAAGGAAACCGGCGCGGAAGCCGTCCATCCGGGCTATGGTTTTCTGTCCGAACGCACCAGCTTTCCGGAACAACTCGCAGAACATGACATCGCCTTTATCGGACCGCCGCCCAATGCCATTGCCGCGATGGGTGACAAGATTGAGTCCAAAAAACTGGCTGAGGAGGCCGGTGTCAGCGTCGTTCCAGGGCATATCGGTGAAATCGACGACACCGAACATGCTGTAAAAATCTCCGGTGAAATCGGCTATCCCGTGATGATGAAAGCCAGTGCTGGCGGCGGCGGCAAGGGTATGCGCCTTGCATGGAATGAAAAAGATGTCCGCGAAGGCTTTGAAGCCACCAAGCGCGAAGGCTTAGCGAGTTTCGGCGATGATCGCGTGTTTATCGAGAAATTTATCGAACAACCACGCCATATCGAAATTCAGGTGCTCGGCGACAAGCATGGCAATGTCCTCTATCTCGGCGAACGCGAATGTTCTATCCAGCGGCGGCATCAGAAGGTCGTCGAAGAAGCGCCATCTCCCTTTGTTGATCCAGAGATGCGCAAGAAAATGGGTGAACAGGCTGTCGCTCTGTCCAAAGCGGTTGATTATCACAGCGCCGGTACGGTTGAACTCATCGTCGGTGCGGACAAGAGCTTCTATTTCCTCGAAATGAACACCCGGCTTCAGGTCGAGCATCCGGTGACGGAATATATTACCGGCCTTGATCTGGTGGAGCAGATGATCCGTGTTGCTTATGGCGAAAAACTGCCGCTGACCCAGGATGAGGTCACACTGACCGGTTGGGCGGTTGAAAACCGCGTCTATGCCGAAGATCCTTATCGTAACTTCCTGCCTTCCACGGGCCGTCTGGTGCGGTATAATCCACCAGAAGCCGAGGAAGGCATACGCGTGGATGATGGTGTTGCCGAAGGCGGCGAAGTGTCGATCTTCTACGACCCGATGATTGCCAAGCTTATCACCTATGGCGAAACCCGTATCGAAGCGATTGATCGCCAGATTGATGCGCTGAACCGGTTTGAGATTATTGGCCCGGGTCACAATATCGATTTTCTGTCAGCACTAATGCAGCACGAACGGTTCCGTGATGGCAATATCACCACCAATTTCATTGCCGAGGAATATCCTGATGGTTTTCAGGGCGCTCCGGCATCGGAAGAATTGCATCGCAATCTTGCCGCCATCGCTGCTTTTGCGGCCACTGCCTATGCCGATCGTGCGCGCCGGATTGACAATCAATTGGGACAGCGTTTGCAGCCTCCCGCTGATTGGGAGGTCAAAATTGGCGATAGCGTGCAGCAGGTTTCCGTGTCCGAGGATGGTATTTTGGTGGATGACAAGGATGTGGATCTGTCCGTCGCCTATACGCCAGGTGACAGCCTGATATTGGCGAGTATTGGCGAAGAACCGCTGTCTGTCAAAATCGCAAAAACTGCCAATGGCTTTGCGCTCAACACGCATGGCGCGACCCACAAAGTGCAGGTTTTGCCTGCACATATCGCACAACATGCCGTGCATATGATCGAAAAGATTCCGCCCGACCTTTCCAAATATCTGCTTTGTCCAATGCCGGGCCTGCTAGTGGCGCTGCACGTCAAAGAAGGCGACAAGGTCGAAGAAGGCCAGCCCCTTGCGGTTGTCGAGGCGATGAAAATGGAAAATATCCTGCGTGCAGAGAAAAATGCAGTCGTGAAATCCGTTGAGGCAGAACAAGGGGATAGCCTTGCCGTCGATGCGGTGATACTCGAACTGGAATAATCAAAACGCCTTGGGGAGGGCAAATATGGCCAGTGAAGCAGCGGTTGCAATGCAACGCGAACCGACCGACAAAGAAATCAAGCTCGTTATTGGCGCTTCGTCTGCCGGAACGATTTTCGAATGGTATGATTTCTTTATCTACGGAACGCTCGCTAGCCTTATTGGGGCGGCATTTTTTCCAGCAGGAAACGAAACACTCCAGATATTGCTTGTTTGGGCGGGTTTTGCGATTGGCTTTGGGTTCCGTCCCCTCGGTGCAATTCTCTTTGGCTATCTGGGTGATCAGCTCGGTCGAAAATATACGTTTATCGCGACAGTCACACTAATGGGAATCGCCACTGCAGGGGTTGGTTTCATTCCTAGCGCTGAAACAATTGGCCTGTGGGCACCCGCAATTGTTATCCTACTGAGGATATTACAAGGCCTCGCATTGGGCGGTGAGTATGGCGGCGCTGCTATATATGTTGCCGAACATGCGCCGACTGAAAAGCGTGGCTATTATACCAGCTTCATTCAGGCCAGCGTGGTCGGCGGATTCGTTCTTTCGATTGCAGTGGTCTTAGCCTGTCGTTTCCTGATCCCGGAAGAGGCATTCAACGCCTGGGGATGGCGTGTCCCATTTCTGCTATCGATTATCTTGCTGGCCATTTCGCTGTGGATGCGGTTTAAATTGAACGAAAGTCCTGTGTTTCAGGCCATGAAGGCTGAAGGAAAAACCTCTAAAAACCCTTTTGTCGAAAGCTTTGTTTATCCGGGCAACAAAAAACGACTTTTCGTAGTTTTGTTCGGGGTCACCGGAATTTTGACCACCATCTGGTATACCGCCTTTTTCTCCGGCATGTCTTTCTTGCGGGGGCCAATGAATGTCGATGATTTGACCGTTGAACTGATCCTGTTTTTCTCTGGTCTTATCTCCATGTCATTTTACCTTCTGGTTGGTAAATGGTCGGACAAGGTGGGGCGAAAAAAGCCGATCATCGTCGGTGCCATCCTGTCTCTTCTGCTTCTTTTTCCAACCTTTTGGGGCTTGGGACAACTCGCCAATCCTGGCTTAGCAGCGGCTTCGGAAGCGACACCCGTCCGTGTAGAAGGTACCGGCTGTAGCACTGATCCCTTTGCGGAACTGTTTGACCGTGAGCAGAGCGATTGCGGCAAGATATTGGAAACGTTGACAGCCGCTGGAGTTGCTTATTCTGTTTCGGATGCATCAGAACTGAAACTTTTTGCAGGCAACGAAGAAATAGCAATCAACATCGCTTGGCTCAACGATGGCACGGCAAGGCGGGATGGCATTCGAGGAGCGCTTAGTGACTTCGGCTTTGATTTCTCCGAGCAACAACCAGGCTCCATGCGCATATTGGGAATAGTCGCAATATTGCTCGTTTTGGGCGCGCTCAGCGCGCTGACATATGGGTCAGTAGCGGCCTTGCTGGCTGAGATGTTTCCACCAAAAATTCGCTATAGCTCCATGTCGATACCCTATCATATCGGCGCGGGATATCTCGGCGGTTTCTTGCCGCTGATTGCGGGCTACATCGTTGCGCGGTCGGGTGATGTCTATGCTGGGCTCTGGTACACATGGGTCGTCGTTGCATTTGGTGTTATCGTGGCATGGTGGGGGATTCCCAACGATCCCGAAGCGGCACTCGACGAAGCACATTAAACTGACTATCGCCACATGATGAGCGATGAGACAATCAAAATTCCGGCAAACGTACGGCTTCGTCTGGATAGCAATGCGCTAACAGCCAATTGGCGAAACTTGGACGTGATGAGCGGCTCTGCCAGCGCGGGGGCAGCGATTAAAGCCAACGGCTATGGCGTGGGTGCCATTGAAGTTGTCGAGCGTTTGCAATCTGCCGGATGCCGCGATTTCTATGTCGCCAACTGGCAAGAAGCTAAAGAGATTGAGGCTTATATTGATTCCGACAGCAGCGTTTCGGTCCTAAATGGTGTGAGCATAGCCGATATGCCGTTTGCGCGCGCATCTAGAGCCAAACCGGTACTGAATAGCATTGAACAGGTGCTGAGATGGCAGGAAACCGGACTCCCATGTGACGTCATGATCAATAGCGGCATGAACCGGCTAGGAATCGATGTACCGCATCTGGCCCAATTTGACGGAAATTTGCTCGATATCGACATAGTAATGAGCCATCTGGCTTCGGCCGATGAGGATGTTCAACAAAATGCGGACCAGCTGGAGCAATTTGTTGAAGCTCTGAAGCATGTTTCGGGAAAACGCACCAGTCTCAGCAACAGCGCTGGCATTGCGTTGGGGGATGCCTATCATTTCGACTGTACGCGCCCGGGTATCTCTCTTTATGGTGGCAAACAAAGGCCCGAATTTTCAGAGCCGATCAAACAGGTTGTTTTTCCCGAAACGCAAATATTGCAGATCCGCCAGTTAAAAGCGGGTGACAAGGTTGGCTATAACGCCAAATATGTTGCCGACCGTGACCATCCGATTGCGATACTGGCTATGGGCTATGCTGATGGGTATTTGCGCGGTTTTTCAAACACTGGCTTGTTTTTTGATGATGGTCAAAAAGAGCTTCCTGTTCTCGGCCGTGTTTCAATGGACTTAATTGCAATCGATATCACCGCTGCACCGCATCTTGAAGAATCTGCGTGGGTTTCCGCCCAATATGACCTGCCTATTGCGTCACGCCAGTCCGGGTTGTCACAATATGAACTGATTACGGGTCTGGGCAGTCGATATGCTCGGCATTGGGTTTAAAACTGTGCAGCTGCCATATCGCAATTGCACATAGCAAAAATGGCCTAAAACCGCATCAGTTGCATAATATTAAACTCCAGACACAGCTTTGGTTGCGGCGATGCACAATTTTGTCTAATGCCGTCATTATATTGGAATTTTAAGAAAGCATATCGTCGCAATATTAAAAAATAACGCGATATGGTTCACAGGAGACAACATGGCGAAGACGAAAAAGGGTGATCCGGACGGCCCGATCATAATAAAAAAATATGCCAACCGGCGGCTCTATAACACACAGACATCAAACTATATCACACTTGATTTTCTGGCAGAAATGACACGTGATGATGTCGACTTCGTCGTAGTTGATGCGAAAACCGGTGATGACATTACACATAATGTGCTCACCCAGATTATCGTTGATGAGGAAAGCAGCGGGCAGAACATGCTGCCGGTCAATTTCCTGCGCCAGCTTATCTCCATGTATGGCAACAGCATGCAGTCGCTAATGCCGTCATATCTTGAAGCGTCAATGGACAATTTTCGCAAAAACCAGAAACAGTTTCAGGAAGCTGTCGAAGGGGCTCTCAATAAAAACCCCTTGGGACAGATGGCCGTGAAGAACCAGAAGCAGTTTCAGGAAGCCATTGAAAATGCCTTGAAATCCAGCCCTCTGGGCAACGTCGTCGAAAAAGCTTTAAACCCGCTCGGACTTGGTGACAAAACGGCCTCTAATGATGAAGAGCCGGTGTTAGAACCAGAGCCCGAAGAGGAAGAAATGTCTGCCAAAGACAAAGAGATTATGGATCTCAAGCAACAGCTGGCAGATATTCAATCGAAGATCGATAATCTCGACGATTGATTTTACGCCTCCGGGTCTCAGAATTTTTGAAACTTTTCCGACAGGAACAGAATACGTGAAGAAAAACGCTCTATCCGTAACCAGAGAAGCTGACTTTTCGGCCTGGTATCAACAGCTTATTGCCGAAGCCGATTTGGCTGAAGAGTCCGGCGTGCGTGGATGCATGGTCATGCGGCCGTGGGGCTATGGTATCTGGGAGCGGGTACAGTTTCTCATGGACCAGCGGATCAAGGCCACCGGTCATGAAAACTGCTACTTCCCATTGTTCATTCCGCTCAGTTATTTCGCCAAGGAAGCCGAACATGTCGATGGCTTTGCCAAGGAAATGGCAGTTGTTACGCATCACCGGTTGATGAAAGACGATGCTGACGGCCTTGTAGTTGATCCAGAAGCAAAGCTTGAAGAACCTTTGGTGGTCCGGCCAACGTCCGAAACCGTCATCGGCACTGCCTTTTCGCGCTGGGTACAAAGCTGGCGCGACCTGCCAGTTATGATCAACCAATGGGCCAATGTTGTGCGCTGGGAAATGCGGACACGGATGTTCCTGCGAACCAGCGAGTTTCTTTGGCAAGAAGGCCATACCGCCCACGCCACCCGCGACGAAGCGATGGAAGAAACGCTCGACATATTGGAAATGTACCGCAGCTTCTCTGAAGATGTGCTGGCGATGCCCGTTGTTGCTGGCGAGAAACCCGAGAATGAGCGTTTTCCCGGCGCGGACGCCACCTATTCCATCGAGGCAATGATGCAGGATGGCAAGGCATTGCAAGCCGGTACGTCGCATTTTCTTGGCCAGACCTTCTCCAAGGCTCAAAATATCCGCTATCAGGACAAGGAAGGACAGTTTCAATTCGCCTACACGACGAGTTGGGGCACTTCTACGCGGCTCATCGGCGGGGTGATCATGACACATGGTGACGATGATGGCCTACGCGTACCTCCGCTTATTGCGCCATATCAAGTGGTGGTCATTCCCATGCTGCGCGACAAGCCAGAGGATGAAGAGGTCCTCGATTTCTGCACCGCGCTTACGAAACAATTGTCCGGATTGCAGGCTTTTGATGAGAATGTCCGGGTGAAACTCGACAAGAGCGGCGCCAAGGCATCGAACAAGCGTTGGTCCTGGGTCAAAAAAGGCGCACCGCTTATATTGGAGATTGGGCCGCGAGATGTTGCGGAAGGCAATGTGTCGGCTCTTCGCCGCGACGCGCTTTATAAAGATAATGGCAAGCTCGATGCCCAGATTTTTGCGAAAGACGCTTTTGCCGATCAGGTTCCTGCCTTGTTGGAAGAAATCCAAACAAAATTGCATGATGAAGCCAAGCAACGGCTGGATTCCAATATTACACGCGGTTTGACCGATTTTGCTGATGTTCAGAAATTCTACAAAGAGAATACAAAATATCCCGGTTGGCTGGAAGTCCAATGGTGCCGTGCAACCGGCGAAGAACTTGATGAGATTGAAGAGAGACTGAAAAAGCTGAAACTGACCTTCCGCAATGTGCCGACCGAAGCGGCAGCGGTGGGCGGCGATTGTATTTTCACAGGTAAGCCAGCGGTCGAACGGATTCTTATCGGCAAAGCCTATTAATGGCGAAATCGTCCAAATCTCATAAGCCGAGACAGGTTCCCTCGCGCAAACAGATACTGGACTTTATCGAGAAGTCGGACCAACCGGCCGGTAAACGCGAAATCGCCAAAGCCTTTCGCTTGCGCGGATCCGACAAAATCGCACTCAAGGCTCTGCTGAAAGACATGGCCGACGAAGGGCTGATCGACAGCACACCGGGTCGGGCCTATCACAGAATGGGCGGTATTCCCAAAGTCACGGTACTGAAAATCGTCGAAATTGATGGCAATGAAGCGATTGGCATGCCTGAACGCTGGGAAGCGGAGGCACCGGCACCCCGGCTGCGCATTAAGGAGCGTGGCCGCCGCGCAGCATTGGCGGTTGGCGATCGCGTTCTCGCCCGAACCGAAGAACGCGGGCAGGGGCATATCGCTTTCATGATGAAGAAGATTGCTCAAAGCAGCGATATGCTGATGGGCGTTATCGAAAAGGACGAACGGGACCGGTTCTGGCTTAAGCCTGTGGATCGAAAAATTAGACGCAGCACAGCTATATCCGATTTGGGTGAAGCGGAAGTAGGGAATCTGGTTCTTGCAGAACCCGTCGGTCGCGGTAGTCAGATCAAGGCGCGCGTTAAGGAGGTTTTGGGTGATCCCTTTGCACCCAAGTCTTTCAGCCTGATCGCCATCCATAAATACGAAATTCCGCGTGAGTTCCCCAAGGATGTTCTGGATGAGGCGGAGCAAGCCGTGCAACTGAGACTTAGTAAAAAGGATAGGGAAGACCTCACCAATTTGCCAATCGTCGCCATTGACCCGGCAGACGCCCGTGATCATGACGACGCCATCTGGGCAGCGCCAGATGACGATGTCAACAATGCTGGCGGCTTCAAAGCGATTGTCGCGATTGCCGATGTATCTTTCTATGTTCGCAGCGGTAGCAAGCTTGATCGTGAGGCCTATAAGCGCGGTAACAGTGTCTATTTCCCCGACCGGGTTGTTCCGATGCTGCCGGAAGCCCTGTCGACCGATGTATGCTCGCTTAAGCAGGATGTCGACCGTGCCGCTTTGGCTTGCCATCTTAAAATCAATGCCAAGGGCAAAGTCATTTCAACTCGCTTCACGCGTGCGATTGTCCGGCTGACTGGCAATATTGCTTATGAAGACGCGCAGGCCGCGATAGATGGGAAATTGGATCATCCCATGAAAGCAAGAGCCCTTGAACCGCTTTGGGCTTGCTGGAAATTGCTCGCAAAGGCCAGAGACGGCCGGGAGCCGCTAAACCTGGATTTACCGGAAAAACACGTCGTCCTTAATGATCAGGGCCGGATTGCCGAAATTGCGACGCGGGAACGCCTCGATGCACACCGCCTGGTCGAGGACTATATGATCGCTGCCAATGTAGCTGCGGCCAAAATGCTAGAATCCAAGAAATCACCGCTCATTTACAGGGTTCACGAAGTTCCCTCGCGCGAGAAGCTGATCGCGCTCAAAGACTATCTCAAGAGCTTTGATGTCAGTTTTGCGATGGGGCAGGTGATCAAGCCCTCAGTTTTCAATCGCCTGATTGAGCAGGTTGGCGAGGCGGAGATTTTACCGTTGGTCATGGAACAGATATTGCGCAGTCAGACGCAGGCCTATTATGGGTCCACCAACATGGGCCATTTCGGCCTTTCACTGGGCAGCTATGCGCACTTCACCAGCCCGATCCGGCGTTATGCCGATCTGATTGTGCACCGTGCTTTGGTAAGTGGTTGCAAATTGGAGCAGCCAAAACCGAAGAATGATCTGATCCCTGCGCAAAGCGGGCTGAGCAAGGACATGGCCGACAAGCTGGATCTGGTATCCGAAAAGATCAGCCAATTGGAACGGCGCGCGATGATGGCCGAACGTGAGACGGTGGATCGCTATATCTCGGCCCATTTATCCGATCATGTTGGTCAGATACTGAAATGCCGGATCACCGGTGTCCAGAATTTCGGGTTTTTCGCCACTGTAGAGGAATTGGGCGGGGACGGCCTGGTTCCTGTCCGGACACTGGGTGTGGAACGGTTCGACTATGACGAGCAAAAGCAACAACTCGAGGGTGTTGAAACAGGCGTAACCTATAATATCGGGCAAAAGCTCGACCTGCGGCTGGTAGAAGCTAATGCTGCCACAGGTAGTCTGCTCTTTGAACTTGCGGAAGGAGCCAATCACATGCCGGGTCGCCATGAGCCCCGGCGCGGACGCGGCGGCCCCAAAGGAAAGCCGCATCGTAAGGGAAAACGCGGCCGTCCGGCAAATATTCGTCATCGCAGCCGATAATGTAACCGGATCAGCGCGGGGAACGAATAAGCAGGCACAATCATAAAAGGATATCCTGATGACGACCCTGATACCGACTCAAGCCGTTCCAGATTTCACTATACCGATGACAGATGGCGGGCAGTTTCAACTCAGCCAACGTGCCGGTGATAATTTTACTCTGTTACTATTTTATCGTGGTCTGCATTGCCCGATCTGCAAAGGGCAATTGCGCGACCTGCAAAGCAAGCTCGGTGATTTCGCCGAGCGCGGCGTTACTGCTGTCGCCATCAGCATGGATGATCAGGAACGCGCCCAAAAGTCTGCCGAAGACTGGGGTATAGATGAGCTGATGCTTGGCTATGGTCTGAGCGAAGCTATGGCTCGTGAACTGGGTCTTTATATCTCTGCCGGACGACCAGATAGCCCGGAACCTTCGGTTTTCTCTGAACCGGCTCTGTTTCTCGTCCGTCCTGATCAAACACTTTACTTTGCCAGCGTGCAGAGCATGCCATTCACACGGCCGCCTCTTGATCAGTTAATGATGGGTATAGACTACGCGCTGGCCAATGATTATCCGGCGCGCGGCGAGCTGAGCTGAGTTTCTAACTTAGGCGGTCAATCTCTTCCTTGCTCAGTGATCCGGGTACAACCATTACCGGGCAGGGGAGGGTACCCGCTTCCGTTGCGGCAAAGTGAGTCACCAACGGACCGGGCGAGCCATTACCAGCGGCACCGAGAACAAGGGCCGCCAATCCGTCAATCTCGTCCATCAATTTGCGGACATCCTTGGCACCCTTGCCTTCCTTGACGGTGATAGAGGGCCTGATACCGGTTTCGTCGAACAAAGTGCCTGCAGCGCTTGAAACTAAAGCTTCGGCGCGGTTCTTGGCTTCTTCCTCTAGCGTGGCCTGTACGCCGCCCCAGGCAACGAAGCCTTCGCTCTCCACCAACGCCAATATGTGCAAAGCACCATTGGTCTTCATCGCACGGCGTGAAGCGAAACGAAGCGCTATGCTTGCTTCCTCGGTTTCGTCAATAACCACCAGGTAAGTACGCATGAAAACTCCCCAACTGACTGCGCATTTCTACTATTAAAACCATGCTTGCGATAAAAGCCTGTGATATGCAAGATTTACACAGCTTGCGCTTTCCTGTGATTTGCGCATAAACGCCTGCAATGTTGATATAGAATAAGGGTTTCCTCTCCATGCCGATCAACCTTCAAATGCCCGCTTTGTCACCGACGATGGAAGAGGGGACGCTGGCCAAATGGCTAGTCAAAGAGGGCGATGAGGTCGCTTCGGGCGACCTATTGGCCGAGATTGAGACTGACAAGGCGACGATGGAGTTTGAAGCGGTTGATGAAGGCACGATTGCGAAGATCGTCGTTGCCGAAGGGACCGATAATGTCAAAGTCGGCGAAGTGATCGCAATTATCGCTGAAGAGGGTGAGGATGTTGCGGCTGCTTCGAAAGTGGACGAAAGTGCCGCGGGGGGACCCAAGCCGGTTGTCGAAGTTGCTGAAAAGCCTGCAGAACCGGTACAGGAGGTTGCTCCAAAGGTTACAGATGAGGCACCTAAAGTTACCGCACCGCCATCGTATGGCAATCGCATCAAGGTCAGCCCGCTGGCCCGCCGCCTCGCTGAACAGAAAGGTGTTGATCTTGGCGCGCTCAGTGGCTCCGGCCCCGGCGGACGGATTATCAAGGCGGATATTGATGCTGCCGAAGGCGGCACCGCACCGGTCAAAAGCGAAGCCGCTGCGCCCGCGCCAACAACCGCACCCGCTCCGGCACCAGCGGCCAATGAATTCGATATCCCGCACACGTCGGAAAAACTGTCCGGCATGCGCAAGACCATTGCCCGTCGCCTGACCGAGGCGAAACAGACCATTCCGCATATCTATCTCACCGTGGATATCCAGCTCGACAAGCTGCTCAAGCTGCGCAGCGAACTGAACGCAACGCTGGAACCACGCGGCGTCAAACTGTCGGTCAATGATCTGCTGATCAAGGCGCTGGCCGTCTCGCTGATGCAGGTACCGAAATGCAATGTTTCGATTGACGGCGATCAGCTCAAGACATTCGCCCGCGCCGATATCTCGGTCGCGGTCAGCATTCCCGGCGGCCTGATCACGCCGATTATCACCAGCGCCGACACCAAGTCGCTCAGCGCCATTTCCACCGAGATGAAAGATCTCGCTGGCCGCGCCAAGGATGGCAAGCTCAAGATGCATGAATATCAGGGCGGTACCGCCAGCATTTCCAATATGGGCATGTTCGGCATCAAGAATTTCGATGCGGTCATCAACCCGCCGCAAGCGATGATCATGGCCATCGGGGCAGGGCAGAAGCGCCCGCATGTCATCGATGACAGCCTGCAAATCGCAACGATCATGAGCGCCACCGGCAGCTTCGATCACCGCGCGATTGATGGCGCAGACGGTGCGCAATTGATGCAGGTGTTTAAGGAGCTGTGCGAGAACCCTTTGGGGATGCTGGCTTGAAGGTTAGCGACAAGGTTTTGATTTCCTCTCCCCTTGAGGGAGAGGACAGATTTGCTTGCGAACCTGTTCGTTAGAAAATCTTGGTGAGGGGTAGAGGCGGAACGTAACCGATGTCCAAATATGACTCTATCACCCTCAGACGCGCTAAAAATTTGCGCCGGGAATTGACCCCGCAAGAACGAGTTTTGTGGAGGCGCCTCCGCAACGAGATAAACAAGAATTTGGAGGGAGTTTTGAGAGCGAATTGGGCGCACTTACTCAGACCCCTCACCAACGTCGCCTAAGCAATAAATTGCTAAGGCTTTGGTATCCTCTCCCTCAAGGGGAGAGGACAATAGGCAAAGGAATATAATGACTAAATCTTACGACCTCATCATCCTCGGCTCCGGTCCCGGCGGCTATGTCGCGGCGATCCGCGCATCGCAACTCGGGCTGAAAACCGCTATCGTCGAACGCGAAAATCTTGGTGGCATCTGTCTGAACTGGGGTTGTATACCGACCAAGGCGCTACTGCGTTCCGCCGAAATCTTCCACAATATGAAACATGCTGCGGACTATGGTCTGGCGGCGGAGAAAATCAGTGCGGATCTCGATGCGGTGGTCAAACGCTCTCGCGGAGTGGCCAAACAGCTGAACCAGGGCGTCACGCATCTGATGAAGAAGAATAAGATTGATGTCTTGATGGGCGACGGCAAGATTGTCGAAAAGGGCAAGGTCGCCGTCAAGACCGAGAAGGGCGAAGAAGAGCTCACCGCCAAGAATATCATCATCGCCACCGGCGCCCGCGCTCGCGATCTGCCCTTTGCCAAGGCGGATGGCAAGCGGATCTGGACCTATCGCCACGCCATGACGCCGCCGGAAATGCCCAAGAAACTGCTGGTTATCGGCTCCGGCGCGATCGGGATCGAGTTTGCCAGCTTCTACAACGACATGGGCGCGGACGTGACCGTGGTCGAGATGATGGATCGCGTCGTTCCGGTAGAAGATGAGGAAATCTCGAAATTCCTCGAAAAGTCGCTGAAGAAGCAGGGCATGACCATCATGACCGGCGCTGGCGTCAAAAGCATCGAGACATCGGCCAAGGGCGTCAAGGCGGAGATTGAGGACAGCAAGGGCAAGAAAGCCAGCCATGACTTCAGTCACGTCATTGTCGCGGTCGGCATCCAGCCCAATGTCGAAACGGTCGGTCTGGACGAACTGGGAATCGAGCCGGACGAGCGCTTCCATATCAAGACCGATGCGATGTGCCGGACCAATGTCGAGGGCATTTATGCCATTGGTGATGTCACCGGCGGACCGTGGCTGGCGCACAAGGCCAGTCATGAAGGCGTCATCGCGGTGGAAGCGATAGCAGGCGGCCACCCGCATGCCATGGATGTAAACAATATCCCCGGCTGTACCTATTGCCATCCCCAGATTGCCAGCGTCGGTCTGACCGAAGCCAAGGCCAAAGAAGCGGGTCATGACGTCAAAGTCGGTAATTTCCCGTTTATCGGCAATGGTAAAGCCATCGCTCTGGGCGAAACCGAAGGTTTTGTGAAAACCGTATTTGACGCGAAAACCGGAGAATTACTGGGCGCGCATATGATCGGGGCCGAGGTCACAGAGCTGATTCAAGGCTATACCGTCGGCAAGACGCTGGAAACGACCGAAGCGGAACTGATGAACACGGTCTTCCCGCATCCGACACTCAGCGAAATGATGCATGAAAGCGTGCTCGACGCCTATGAGCGGGTTTTGCATATGTGATCAGACGTTACCCCCTCACCAACGTCGCCTAACCGCCTAGGGCGCTGAGGCTTTGGTTTCCTCTCCCTCAAGGGAGAGGAGGGTTGTTCTTTGCAGTTTCGGCCACTTTTCCTCTCCCCTTGAGGGAGAGGACAGATTTACTTACGAACTTGTTCGTTAGAAAATCTTGGTGAGGGGTGGAGGTCAAGCGCCAATGGCCGGATATAAACCGCAAACTCTAAAACATGCCAAACAACTGCGTCGCGACATGACACCGCAGGAACGCTTGCTTTGGAACCGGTTAAGAGACCGGCAAGTGGGTGGATACAAGTTTCGAAAACAACAGCCAATAGGTCCTTATATTGTTGATTTCATATGCCACGAAAAGAAATTGATTGTGGAAGCAGATGGATCGCAGCATTATGATAGTGATCATGATCTGGCGCGCGATCAATGGTTGAAAAAGCAAGACTACTCTGTTCTTAGATATAGGAATAATGAGATAAACGAGAATTTGGAGGGCGTTTTGGAAGCTATTTTGATTGCGCTTTCCCAAAACCCCTCACCAACGTCGCCTAACCGCCTTCGGCGCTAAGGCTTTGGTTTCCTCTCCCTCAAGGGGAGAGGAAAAGAAGATAATATCGTGAATCCCATCATATTGGCGCAGATTGGGAGTAGGGATTTTACTTCTCTCCCCTTGAGGGAGAGAAAAGACTTGGCTTGGCAATTTATTGCCTTAGCAAGTCTTAGTGAGGGGTGGGCGGCAAACACTGGCTTTGTGTTTAGACGCTGCCCCCTTACCGACTGCGACTAAGCACCTGCGGCGCTAAGTCTTCGTTGTCCTCTCCCTCAAAGGGGAGAGGAATGAAAGAGGGAACAATCGATGAATCGGATCAAAGGCTTACTGGCACTATCTCTTACCATCTCCACGACTGCCAATGCGGAGACCATCGTCTATACGGCTGACCGGATGCTGGATGTGGACAGTGGCCGGATGATCGAGAATCCCGTCATCATCGTCACGGATGGCAAGGTTGCCCGGGTCACGGATCAGAATGACCCGGTCGAGCCAGCAGATGCCAAAACCGTGGCACTAGGCGATGTCACCATCCTCCCCGGCCTGATCGATATGCATGTCCATCTTGATGCCAATCCGCTTTATGGCGGTTATAGCAGTCTGCAGTTCACCGATCAGTTCTTCACGGTGCAAGGTGTCGCCAATGCGCGCGCTATGCTGGAGGCAGGGTTTACCAGCGTTCGGAATATTGGTTCCGACAATTACTCGGACATCGCATACAAGCAGGCGATTGATGAAGGATTGATCGCCGGACCGCGTATCATCCCGGCGGGCTTTGCCCTTGGCGCAACGGGCGGCCATTGCGACCAGACTTTCTTACCACCTTCGTTCAAGGCCAAATCGCCTGCCGTCGGCGACGGCCCTGCGGAATTGCGCAAAAAGGTGCGCGAACAGCGCAAATATGGCGCTGAGGTTATCAAGGTTTGCGCCACGGGCGGTGTATTCTCGCGCAATACAGAACCGGGACAGCAGCAATTGTCGCTGGAGGAACTCAGCGCGATTGTCGATGAGGCGAAGCTCTGGGGTCTGAAAGCAGCGGCCCATGCCCATGGTGCTGCCGGAATCAAAACAGCGATCCGTGCTGGCTTCACCACCATTGAGCATGCCAGCCTGGTCGATAAAGAGGGTATCGATCTAGCGAAAAAGAACGGCACCTATTTCGGGATGGATATTTTCAACACCGAATATACCCAGTCGGAAGGCAAGAAAAACGGGGTGTTGGAGGAAAATCTTCTCAAAGACCGGCAAATTGCACAGCTGCAACGCGACAATTTCCGCGCTGCTCATGCGGCAGGCGTGAAAATGGTGTTCAGCTCTGACGCGGGCGTCATGCCGCACGGTATCGCGGGCGGGCAGTTCAAGATCATGGTCGAGTACGGCATGACGCCGCTGGAAGCCATTCGTGCCGCCACAATCAATGCCGCCGATGCGCTTGGCAAAGCCGATCAGGTTGGACGGATAAAAGCTGGATATCATGCCGATTTCATCGCCGTTGACGGTGATCCGCTTGCCAATGTGCAGGAATTGGAAGATGTCGATGTGGTGGTGAAGGGCGGTGCGCTCGTAAAGGGACAATGAAATGGCAAAAGGCACGCATGATTATGTCGAGGACCCGCGCAACGAAACCATCCTGATCAACGTCAATGGCGTGATAACGCCGCGGGCCGAGGCCATGGTGTCGGTGTTTGACAGCGGTTTCATGCTGGGCGACGGGGTCTGGGAAGGCTTGCGGGTCCATAAGGGCCGTATTGCCTTTCTGGACGCGCATATGGACCGCCTGCTCGAAGGCGCCAAGGCGATTGCCATGGATATTGGTATCAGCCGGGAAGATCTGGTTGCGCGGCTTTATGAAACCATAGAAGCCAATGGCATGACCGGTTGCCATATCCGCTTGATGGTGACGCGCGGTATCCGTTCCACACCTTATCAGGATCCCAGGGTTGTTATCTCGCCCGCGACTATTGTTATCATTCCCGAATATAAGGAAGCCCTGCCGAGCACCGTCGAGAATGGCATCCGGCTGTTTACCGTGCATGTCCGGCGCGGTGATCCGGCGGTGCAGGACCCCAAACTGAACTCGCACAGCAAGCTGAACTGCATAACCGCCTGTATTCAAGCCACACAGGCGGGGGCGGATGAAGCGCTGATGCTGGATCCACAGGGCTTTGTGGCGACCTGCAACAGCACGCATTTCTTCATTGTCCGCAAAGGCGAAGTGTGGACATCCAGCGGTGACTATTGCCTGGGCGGAATTACCCGGAGCAATGTCATCCAGCTGTGCCGCGAAAATGATATTCCGGTGTTCGAAAAGAATTTCTCTCTGACCGATGTTTATGGTGCCGATGAAGCCTTTGTGACCGGGACTTTTGCTGGTGTTGTGCCCGCAACAGAGGTCGATGGACGTGTGTTAAGCAAGGGCAGGGGTCCGATGGTCGAACGACTGCAGGGGCTGTATAAAGACCTGATTGAACGCGACACGGCAGCATGACGTCACAGCCTGTTCGTATTGCCATGTGGTCGGGCCCGCGCAATATTTCGACCGCTATGATGCGCAGCTTTGGTAGTAGAGCCGATTGTGCGGTTACCGATGAGCCCTTTTACGGTGCTTTCCTGAAAAAGACCGGATTTCAGCAACCCATGGCTGATCAGATCATCGCATCAATGGACTGCGATTGGACCTCTGTGAAGGACGCTATGCTTGGACCGGTGCCAGAGGGGCGGGCCGTCTGGTATCAGAAACATATGCCGCACCATATGGTGGACAATGTTTCTATCGCAGACTTTCCGGAGCATCGGCACGCCTTCCTGATCCGTGATCCGGAACAGGTCGTCGCCAGCTATGCCGCCAAGCGGGTCGAAGTCACGCCCGATGATCTGGGCTATGAAAGGCAGCTAAGCTATGTTGACCATGCCGCCCAGATATCGGGCTCTGCGCCGATCGTGATGGACAGCGCGGATATGTTGCACAATCCCGAAAGCCATTTGAAGGCGCTTTGCGGGGCGCTTGATATTCCGTGGGACGCGGCGATGCTGCGCTGGAACACAGGGACACGGGATACGGATGGGATATGGGCGTCCCACTGGTATAACCGGGTCATAGATACCACAACATTCGCGCCGCCAAACGACAGCAAACCCGTGCTTTCCGATGCCCAGCGACAAGTAGCGGATGCGTGCCGGCCATTTTATGATGAACTGTCAGGCTATCGACTCAAGATTCTCTAATATTTGACAAAAAAGGCCAGTTTTTGTGATTGAGAAAAATGCACTGTCTTTGCTCCAGATACGCTTTTCATAGTATTATACCGGCATGTTATGATATAGCTCCGTCATAGCTTTTAGGAGGATTTTATGTTCATATTAACAACTGCTGCCCTCTTAAGTGCCGCTACTGCCGGTATGGTCGATGCGGAAACGAGCAGGGTCAATTACTCGAACTGCCTAACCGATTTCACCGTCACCCATCTTACCCAGAAAACCGCGCGCGGCCCGTTTAAAAAAGCCGTCAAGGACGCTTGCACAGATGAACGCAGCGCCATGATAGCAGCGATGAAAAAGGATGAACTGGAATTTGGCAGTACAGAACAGGAAGCCACAGATTATGCCACTGAAGAAGCGGACGGCGTCCTGTTTTCCTTCACTGACGGTTATGCGGGTTACATGAGTTCGGGTACCATGCCGGTGAAAGAAGAATAGAGAACTTCGTTCTTCGGCAAAGACTAAATTATAGCCGGGGCGTGCGGCCCCAAGTGGAACAGTGTGTCCCGGCGACAAGTACTGCCATGGCAGAAAATGGCGCAAATCTCAGTTATTGCTCACGACGTCGCATAGTGTTCGCATCGCGCGTTCGCTCTTTTATGCATGACTTTCCTAAAAGCAGGCGGGACCCGCAATAAGGAAAAAATCATGTATAAGTTAATCGTTTCAGGCGCCGCACTCCTGCTGGTCAGTGCGTGCGTTTCATCAAGTGAAGATGTCGAATCATCGTCGGACGAATTTATCCCGGAAGGTTATGATCCCGACGCCGGCCCAGCAGCGCCAAGCGATGAGCCGGAAGATGATCCCTATGTTCCTGAAAGAAGCGAGGAAGGCCCCAGAGGCGGTCCCTCAAACCACTAAAGACGCGCAAATATAAGGTGAAATGGCTGGCGGACAGGGTGTCTGCCTGAATTGAGTTCAATCTAGTTCCATTTTATCTTAGAAGCTCACCTTTACCTCGGATTGGATCGGCCGCTCGAATGCGGCCCAAACGAATTATTTATGTAAACGTACCATCTACTTCAACTGTCGTGGTGGAATTGCTGCTTGGGACTGTTAAGGATGACGGCTTGTAAACCAAATCCAAACCGGGAACTTTGACTTGAATTGCTCGCAGATCGATCAGGACTGGGCGTTGACTGCTCAAGGCACGGTTGACTATTGAAGTGACCCCAATCTTGATTTTCCATGTCCATTTCAAAATACGAATTTTGATCACAATATCAATGTCATGTGCTTTGGCTCGCGCTCGAAGTTTAGGGCCGTCCGCTTCTAGGTGTATCTCCGCACGTTTTCCTTCTAACCGGACCCAGGGACTGGTCACCTTGACACAATATTTCTTTCCAAACACCTTGATACACCCTTTTCCCTTAGCGCGAATAGCCATTCGCATGTTCGATAATGCTATGGGATTGCCTAAGTTAGAGTCAGGTTGACGGGAGAGTTCGCCTTCAACCCATTCCACTGAAAACTCTAACACTTTTCTGAGAAATGATTCCAGCTCCTCGTCAAAATTTGGCTCGGCTTCCATCGTACGACAAATTGTGGAAACGTCCTCTTCATCTGCGCCGGTCAAGTAAGGCTCAACGAGGTCGGCTAGGGCATGCTCTGTTTCTCCTCGCTCTTGTTGAGATCGATTATCTAGGAACAGTTCAACCAAATCCTCAATCAGATCATCCGTTTCCCCTGCGAGATCATCATTGTCTTCTGAAAGACCGATGAGTTCAGATTGAACCGATCTAGGATCGCCATCCTCGGTGAGCAATCGGTCCATATCAAACCGCTTGCGCCAAGGGTATCCAATAGCCCCAAACAATTCATTTGAAAGAGAGCTCTCAGCGGCCAAAGAAAAGTCGGTCATTTTTTATCCCCCAAGTAATTTGAAGCAATACTTCAAAAAATCAAGGCTTTCGATATTTACAGCCGTCTGGGGAGTCTAGAGCCGATGCCACCAAAATGGTTGTTTCTACTTCAGTTTTTCCAAACTGATAGCTTTAGCTAGCGACACTAAAGGACCTAAAGACATTGGACTTTGCCTATGATCGATTGACGTGAAACTGCCGTTTCTTGAGGCAAAATAGGTTCTGTCGGTAGTGCCGAATATGATTTCTGGCTGGCATCTGCTTCTAATCCTGAAGCATAGCAAGAATAAATCCATGTTGGATGTTATCTAATTGGACTCTGTGCCAGCAAATGATACGAACTTGATTTTGTTAGGGGGTACTAATGTCGAGTAGTGATTTTCAACTTCCGCTTCCATTAGTCCAGTATGAGCTGGAAACTGAGGTTATCCATCAGCGCGTCCGGGACGGCTATGTTAATGCCACAGCGATGTGCAAGGCGGCGGACAAACAATTTAATGACTATTCCAGATTGAAAACCACTACCCCGTTTCTAATCGAGCTTTCTGCCGAAACGGGAATCTCCGTTTCGGAACTTGTCCAATCCATCAAGGGAGGCGTCCCCACTATGCAGGGTACATGGGTTCACCCACAGGTTGCGATACATCTAGCCCAATGGCTATCGCCGCAATTTGCAGTTAAGGTCACGCAATGGATATTCGATTGGATGTCCGGCAAAATACCGGGTGGAAACCTTCCATATCACCTGCGTCGATACATGGCCAACTTCACAAACGTCCCCGCTGGGCATTTTTCCATACTAAATGAAATGACATTGTCGTTAATCGCTCCATTGGAGCAAATGGGCTACGTTCTGCCGGACAATATGGTTCCAGACATTTCGGAAGGAAAAATGTTCTCTAAGTGGCTGCGAGAAAATGGATTTGATCCTGATAGCATGCCGTCATATCAGCACAGCTACGAAGATGGACGCGTGGTAAATGCTCGCGCATATCCCAACTCCAATCTACAACATTTTAGACAGCACTTTATCGAAGTTTGGATGCCTGAGCGCGCTATCCAATATTTCGGAGAGAGAGATCCCGAATCTGTTCCATATCTGGAGAATCTGTTGGCTCTGCCTAACTACAATGATATTGCGGGCTACATTGAAGATCAATCTTAGATAATCGAATCAGATCGGTTGACGGGCGCGCAGATCCCAAACTGTCAAAGATAAGGTCATCCGAATCAATCCATTCAGATTATCGAACCATTTTCGAGGTGTGGTGACGATCCTCTGGCGTTTGTTATTTCGACAAACCTGCACCGCAGGCATTTATCGGAGAGCCAACGGGCAATGGTCGCTGGGCGAATCGCGAACCTCGGTCATGGGCAGCGCCAAGACAGATCAATTGATCCATCTACGACTGTTGAAGATGCGGCTACCGCACTGAATGTATCCGAGCCATCAGCGAAGCGAGCCAGGGCTTATCGAGCAGGTGGATTCAGGGTCTATTTCTGTATCTACCCATGAAGTCCGTCAAAATGTGTAATTATTGTGGGAATAACGGAACGAAAAATTTATTTTGTACATGTAAATCATGTATTTAATACATAATGGCTGGCGGACAGGGTGGGATTCGAACCCACGGTACGCTTGCACGCACGCCGGTTTTCAAGACCGGTGCATTCAACCACTCTGCCACCTGTCCGCTCTAGCCGACAGCCTCCTAGCGCCCTCTTTTTAAAAGCGCAAAGATTATTATGGCAATTGCGTGTCCCGGCGAAAAAAGCCGTGATATAAACGCTTATCCGGCGGGTTGTTGCTTGCGTACGATATTTAGGGATTCCCCTGAGAGTCAGTTTGTGCGACAACATGCTGAAGAAGGGAAGTTTTCCATGCGTTTCACCTCTGCGATTGCCCTCAGCGCGCTTGCATTTTTCAGTTTACCCTATTCTCATAGCGACAATGCTGCGGTTGCGCAGTCCACGAGCGGCTTTGATAGCTATATGCAGCAAGTCGGCCGCAAGGCTTTGCAACAAGGTGTCAGCCAGCGAACCCTGGACCGGGTCTTGCCCAGTCTGACCTATAATCCTCGCGTCATTCAGCTTGACCAGTCGCAACCTGGCGGTCGGCCCAATAGCGCTATTCCGCCCTTCGCGCCGTATAAACGGCGGCATGTCGATGCCGCACGGATTAACGGCGGGAAAGCAAAATACCGGCAACTTATTTCCAAACTGGCCGATGTCGAACGTGAATATGGCGTGCCGGGACCAATGATCATGGCGATTTACGGGCATGAGACCAATTACGGCCGGATTACCGGTAATTTCGACATTCCAAGAGCCCTAGCGACGCTAGCCTATGAAGGTCGTCGGCGCGCCTTGTTTGAAGCAGAGTTTCTCGCGGTTCTGAAGATGATCGATAACGGCGTGCCGCAGTCCGCCATGAAGGGCAGCTGGGCAGGAGCCATGGGCAAACCGCAATTCCTGCCGTCGGTTTATCTCCGACTTGCCAAGGACGGCAGCGGAGACGGTTATGCGGACATCTGGAACAGCGAAGCCGATGCGGTTGCGTCAATCGCCAACTATTTCGTGAACGCCGGCTGGCGGCGCGGTGAGCCGTGGGGTATTGCCGTTCGGGTTCCTGCGTCACTCAACCGGGACGCGATCAAGAACAAAACCAAAGCTGTGCGTTGCCCCAGGGTACATGAACGACACAGCCAGTGGAAAAGCATGGCCGAATGGCGCGCGCTGGGTGTCGCGCCAGTAACGGGACGGCGTTTGAGCAACGACACCATGGCAACACTGCTGGAGCCCGACGGGCAAGGAAAGACCGCATATTTACTAACCGGCAATTATCGTGTGATATTGGACTATAATTGTTCAAATTTTTACGCGTTATCAGTGGGGCTATTGGCAGATGAAATTCGCAGTTAGAATATTGAGTGCCAGCGCGCTTGCCGCTTTGCTTGGCAGTTGCGGCACGATTGATGGTGTGAATGACAATGCCGATGTCCGCGTTCCGACCCCGTCTTCCGGTTCCGCGTCAAGCGAGATAACCGATTATCCGATCAAGATAGGCAAACCCTATCAGGTCCGCGGCAAAACCTATACGCCGGAAGATGTCTCTAGCTATGACAATGTTGGCTACGCTAGCTGGTATGGTGACGAACTCGCCGGCAATCCGACCGCTAATGGAGAGCGGTTTAACCCGAACGGCATCAGTGCTGCCCATAAAACGCTGCCGCTGCCGAGTTATGTCGAAGTCACCGCTCTGGATACCGGACGGACAATATTGGTCAGGGTGAATGATCGCGGACCGTTTGCGAATGATCGACTGATTGATCTCTCCCATGGTGCCGCCAAACAGCTGGGTATCGATCAACAGGGCGTTGCAGGTGTACGGGTGCGCAAAGTCAATCCGAATGAGCAGGAACGTGTCGTCCTGCGCAACGGCGGAGCCGCCACCGAACGGATAGCGACGCCAGATTCCCTGTTGACCATTCTACGCAAAAATCTCGCAAAATTGCCAACACCAGATGCTGTGGTCCAACGCGCGAGTGCTCCGGCACCAAGCAGGGCAGTCAATAATAGCGGTATCGGTGCTTCTTATGTCCCGACATCAGGCTCCCCACCAGTGCAAGCTGGTTCCCGGGATGGAAAATTCATTATCGAAGGCGCGGGACAGCAAGCTAATCCACCAAAAACCGCAAAGAAACGCACCGTGAAGCAGGCGGCGAAAAGCAAAACCCCGATAGCAACTGGCGGTTACACTGTTCAGGTGGCGGCATTCGGTAACAAGAATCGTGCCGATGCCATGGCGCGCAAAATCGGCGCAAAGGTGATGTCCGATGGCAGCGGTGGGATCTGGCGGGTGCGTTATGGCCCCTATGCCACCGAAAATGATGCCAAAGCCGGGCTGGCACAGGCGCGAAAGCGCGGCTATAACGAAGCAAGAATCCTGCGTCCCGGAAAATAAAATCCGGTGTGCAGGTCCAATTGCTAACATCTGATCTGGAACCGGGAATTTAATGAACAGGACTTTTTGGGCGTCACTGCCGCTACTCGCCATTTCCTCTGCTGTCCTTGCGGCACCAGTCTATGAAACCGACGCACCGATTGCCTATATGACAGACCTGTCATCCGGCGCTATCCTGTTTGAAAAAAACGCGGACAAGCAAATTCCGCCCGCATCAATGGCCAAGATGATGACCGTCTATGTTGCTTTTGACCAGATTGAAAAGGGCAAGCTGACCCTCGACCAGAAAGTGAAAATCCAGCGGGCAACCTGGCAAAAATGGACCGGGCAGGGCTCCACCATGTTTCTCGGCGTCAATGACGAACCAACGGTCAAAGACCTGTTGCACGGTATTGTCACACTATCCGGTAATGATGCCAGTGTCGTTTTGGCCGAAGCCATTGGCGGCACGGAAGAAAATTTCGCGGATCTGATGACCAAAACCGCCAAGCGCATTGGCATGAAAAACAGCCGCTTTGGGAATAGCACGGGATGGCCGGACGAAGGCAAGACCCTGGTAACGGCACGTGATCTTGGCATTTTGGGCGCGCAGCTTTCTGCTGATTTTCCAAAGCTCTATAAGGATTTCTTCGGACTGACCGAGTTTACTTGGGGCAAAACCAATAGCGGTGAACCGATTACCCAGCCCAATCGCAATCCTCTGCTCGGCAAAATCGACGGTGCGGATGGTTTGAAAACCGGACATACTGAAGAGGCTGGCTTTGGTTTTACGGGCTCTGCCGAACAAAAGGGCCGCCGCATAATCTCTGTGCTGGCCGGACTGGACAGCTATAGCGGTCGCAGCAATGAATCGGTGAAATTCATGAACTGGGGTTTCAACGCCTGGGAAACCAAAAACCTGTTCAAAAAGGGCACAAAGGTTCAAACGGCGGAAGTCCAGCTGGGTGATAGCTCTTCTGTTGATCTGGTTGCGCCCAAAGACTTGTTTGCCACACTGCCAAAGGGTTCTGACGGACAGCTCTCCATGAAAGTGCGCTATAATGGCCCAATCAAGGCACCAATCGCAGCGGGTCAGCAAATAGCAACCCTGCTTGTGTCCACTGATGATGCAGGTACCCAGTCTATGCCTTTGGTCGCAGCAGAGGCGGTTGAGGAAGCTGGTTTCTTTGACCGGGTCTGGGCTGGACTTAAATCCCTGCTAGGTTTGGCGTGACCGGACGCTTTATCAGTCTGGAAGGCGGGGAGGGGACTGGTAAGTCCACACAGGCCAAAGCATTGGCTACCGCTCTTGAAGGCCGGGGACTTAAAGTCCATCTGACTCGCGAACCAGGTGGTACGCCGGGTGCAGAGGTCATTCGCGAGCTTCTGCTAAGCGGCCATGATGAAAAATGGAATATGCGGACCGAGGCGCTGCTATTTGCTGCCGCAAGGTCTGAACATTGCGGTTCGCTGATCAAACCAGCACTGGAGCGCGGTGAATGGGTTATCAGCGACCGGTTTGTCGACAGCAGCCGCGCCTACCAGAGCGTCAGCGGACTATTGAGCGATGAAGATATCATGGCTTTGCACAGTGTCGGCAGCGAAAACCTGATGCCTGATCGCACTTTCATCCTCGATTTACCGGAAGAAGTCGCCGCACGCCGTGCCGACGCCCGGGACCGCGGGGACAGCGATCGCATAGGTGGCCGTGACAGCGACTATCATCGATCGGTCATGGCCAAATTCCGGCAATATGCCGACGAAGAACCAGATCGGGTTAAATTGGTCGATGCATCTCAATCACCAGAGGATGTGACAGCAAATTTGCTGCAAAACCTGACCGACCTGATAGGTTGACGGCATGACGTCATTTATCGGGCATGACAAAGCACAGCGTATTTTTCGGCAGTCTTTCGACAAGGGCACCCTGCATCACGCATGGATATTGGCCGGGCCTAAAGGTTTGGGCAAAGCAGGGTTTGCCAAACGGGCAGCGCAGTTTTTGCTGGATTCAGACATCCGGCGGTCGGCACAGGGCGCCGGATTTGATCTGGATGATGAGAGCCAGGGTGCGAAACTGCTTGCCGCCCGAAGTCATCCGGACTTCCGGCTTGTCCAGCGGGGCGGCAAAACCGACAAGGAAGAGAAAAAAGCTCGGGAAGAAGGTGTGGATTCGCTGGAAGAGCATGAACTCAAGCGCAATATCTCGATCGCGCAAATCCGGGACCTGCAGTCATTATTCGCCACGCAGGCTTCGATATCGACCTATCGGGTAGTCGTAATTGACGCGATTGATGATCTCGAAAGCGGCGGCGCCAACGCGCTGCTCAAGAATCTTGAAGAACCGCCCAAGGATACAGTTTTCCTGCTGGTGAGCCATGCTCCGGAACGGCTGTTGCCGACCATCCGGTCGCGCTGCCAGATATTGCGCTTTGATCCATTGGATGATGATCAGATGCGGCAAGTGCTCTCCAGCACAGCACCCGAGCTGGACGAGGCGGAATTAAACGCACTGGTCGCAGCAGGGGAGGGATCGCCGGGACGGTCTTTGCAATATGTGGATGCCGGGCTGGCCGAACTCGAAAATCTCGCCCGCGATATCATGCGCACCGGGGACAAAAGCAACCAGATCAAGAATGATCTGGCACGCAAATTATCGCTAAAGGCCGCAACACCGCGATATCAGGCCTTTCTGGCCCGTGCGCCCAGCCTGATGGCCCAGCATATAAAATCCACCGGTAACAAGCCCAGTGGCAATGCGATCGAGCTTTGGCGCGAAGCCAGCGATCTCGCCGCCATGGCCTCTCCCAAGGCGCTGGATAATCAGGCGGTTATATTTCGCCTCGGCAGCCTGATGGGATCGCTTGCCCAACGCGATGAGCGCGCATAAAGAGAAGCGATAGACGTCAGGCCCTGTCAGGATTCGAGCCGAATTTTGAGAGGGATACAGGAAAGCAATTCATGTCCGATCCATTTTATATCACAACGGCGATCAGCTATCCCAATGGGCCGCCGCATATTGGCCATGCCTATGAAGCCATTGCGACCGATGCCATTGCCCGCTTTCAGCGTCTGTGGGGCCGCGACGTCCGCTTTCAGACTGGTACGGACGAACATGGCCTGAAAATGGCACAGGCGGCTGCCGCAAAAGGCGTCGCTCCCCAAGAGCTTGCTGATGAAATGACGAATCAATTCATAGCGATGTGCAATAAACTTAATATTTCCTATGATCGTTTTGTTCGCACCACAGAGGCAGATAATCACAAAGCCACTCAGGCGATTTGGCAGGCGATGGAAGCCAATGGCGATCTATATTTGGACAAATATGAAGGCTGGTATTCGGTTCGTGACGAAGCTTATTATGACGAAGACGAGCTGATTGAAGCCGAAGGTGAGGGCGGCACAAAGGAAAAGCTGTCGCCACAAGGCACGCCGGTGGAATGGACGGTTGAGGAAAGCTGGTTTTTCCGTCTGTCCAGATATCAGGAACCGTTGTTAAAACTCTTCAACGAAAATCCGGGATTTCTGAAACCGGACAGCCGCCGCAACGAGATGATCAAATTTGTCGAAGGCGGCCTCAACGACCTGTCCATTTCACGCACCAGTTTTGACTGGGGTGTGAAAGTTCCAGGCAGTGAAAATCATGTGATGTATGTATGGGTCGACGCCCTGACCAACTATCTCACCGGCCTGGGATATCCTGAGAAAACAGACCTTTATCCAAAATACTGGACCGAAGGCGGAGATATTGCGCATATTATCGGCAAGGATATCGTGCGCTTCCACACCATTTACTGGCCCGCCTTTCTGATGAGCGCAAATTTGCCGCTTCCCAAGCAGGTCTTCGGCCATGGTTTCCTGCTCAATCGCGGGCAGAAAATGTCAAAATCGGTTGGCAATGTGGTCGATCCGATTGCCTTGGCCGATGCATTTGGTGTCGATCAACTGCGCTATTTTCTGCTGTCCGAGGTTATTTTCGGCAAGGACGGTAGCTATTCCGCAGAGATGATCGTGACCAAGACCAATGCCGATCTTGCGAATAATTTTGGCAACCTCGCCCAGCGCAGCTTGTCCATGATAGCAAAAAATTGTGATGGCAAGGTTCCTGAAGCGGGACCAAAAACTCAAGCAGAAGAGCGGCTTATCGGCGATTTGAAAGCCTGTTTCACCGATATGACCGCGCTGATGGAGAATGGCGAATTTCCCATCCATGCGGCCATTGATCTGCTGCGGGAGCGGTTGAGTGCGACCAATCAGTATTTTGCTGATCAGGCGCCCTGGGCCTTGCGCAAGACTGATCCCACGCGGGCTGATACTGTGCTTTATTATACCGCAGAATCCATTCGCCAACTGGCAATCATGCTGCGCTGGGTCATCCCCGAAAGTTGCGACAAAATGCTCGACCTTCTGGCCCAAAACGATGATGAGCGGGCGTTTGAACATCTGACAAACGCCATCAACCCTGGCCTGACGCTACCGCAACCCAGCGGCATTTTCCCGCGTCTGGACACGCCCGCGGCCGATGGAGAAGGGTAATCATGCTCGTCGATAGCCACTGTCATCTAAACTATAAGGGTCTGATCGAAGAGCAGGGCGCGGTGCTGGATCGCGCCCGCGAAAGCGGCGTTACCGCGATGCTGAACATCTCGACACGGGAAAGCGAATGGCGCGATATTGTAGCGACGGCAGAGCGCGAGAGCGACGTCTGGTCCAGCATTGGCATTCATCCACATGAAGCCGACGCCCATCCCGATATTGACCTAGCGAAACTGGTCAAAGAAGCAGAGCATGAGCGCGTCATAGCCATCGGTGAAACCGGCCTTGATTATTATTACGACCATAGCGACCGCGATCGCCAGCGACAGAGCTTTCGCACCCATATTCACGCAGCACGCGAAACTGGGTTGCCAATAATCGTGCATACTCGCGATGCCGAGGACGATACCGCTACAATCATGGCCGAAGAAATGGAGCAGGGCGCTTATACGGGCGTCATCCACTGCTTCACCGCCAGCGAAGATTTCGCTCATAAAGCTTTGGATTTAGGTCTTTATATTTCCATTTCAGGTATCGTCACCTTCAAGAATGCCAAGGATTTGCAAGCAACAGCGGCAAAATTGCCGATCGACCGACTGTTGGTCGAAACCGACGCCCCGTTTCTTGCCCCCGTACCGCATCGTGGAAAGACCGGAGAACCGGCTTTTGTGGCCGATACAGCCAAGTTTCTTGCTGAGTTGCGTGGTGAGGATTATTCTGAACTTTGCGAGACAACAGCAGAAAATTTCTACCGTCTGTTCAACAAAGCGCGCCCCTGATTTTGACTCAGAAACCCGCAATGAAACTCACTATTCTGGGTTGCGGTACATCCTCTGGAGTTCCCAGAATCGGAAATGATTGGGGTGATTGCGATCCGAATGAGCCCAAAAACCGGCGGAGTAGGGTATCGATCATTGTCGAAAGCCCGACCACGCGGATATTGGTCGACACATCACCGGATCTCCGCGCGCAGTTTTTGGCATGTGACATTGACTATATCGACAACGTCATCTGGACCCATGATCATGCAGATCATTGCCATGGTATTGATGACTTGCGGCAGGTCTTTCACAGAAAACGGGAGCCGATACCCGCCTATGCACGGCCTTTTGCGCTGGAAAGCCTGAAACAGCGTTTCGCTTACGCTTTTGATGGCCATAAATATTATCCGTCAATCTGCGACGCTCGATCACTCGTAACAGACATGGAAATTGGCGATATAACCGTCAAATGCGTAGATCAGCCTCATGGCGGCATTACGTCTGCCGGACTGCGTTTTGAATATGGTGGAAAGGCGATATGCTATGCTACGGACTTCGGTGAAGTTACTGAAGATATGAAGAAATTATTCAAAGCCTGCGATTTATTCGTAGTTGATGCGCTGCGTGAAAAGCCGCATCCGACCCACGCCCATCTCGACATGACGCGGGACCTGATAAAGGCCGTAACGCCGCGGTTAAGCCTGCTGACGCATATGGACAAATCGATGGATTATAACCATCTCTGCGCTACATTACCGAAAGATATCCAGCCCGCCTATGATGGATTTGTGATAGAGATTTAGACGTGACCGAAGATCAGAATATCAATCTTGTTTTTGCGATTGGCGCTTTGGTGCTGGTTGCCAGCGCGCTTTTTTCGCGCCGTATCGGCCTGGGCGAGATTGTCCGAACGGCTTTGAGCTGGGTCGCGATATTCGCGATATTCATTGTCGCATTTTCTTATCAGAGTGAAATAGTCGGTGTGTGGAACAAAGTAACCGGTGAGCTGACCGGCGCGAACGAACAGCAAGTGGTCGGCGGGACTCTAAAAATAAGGCGATCAGTAGATGGTCACTACTGGGCTGATGCTGAGGTAAACGGCATGCCAGTCCGGTTTTTGATCGACAGCGGCGCCACGACGACCGCTATGACACTCAAAACGGCTCGGGCGGCCAATATCGATATTAATGAAGGTGGTTTTCCAACATATCTGAACACCGCTAATGGAACTGTTGAGGCACAGCGCGGATCCATCCAGTCACTGAAGGTTGGACCAATGACCGCATTAGACCTTCCAGTGGTTGTTGCGGAAGCATTTGGCGATTCCAACGTTCTGGGAATGAATTTTCTGTCAGAAATGAAAAGTTGGCGGGTAGAGGGGCGTGAGATGATCCTGGAACCGCATAACGCAACGCCTGCTCAATAATTTAACATAATATATATTATCAACCAATTATTGAAAGATCTAGGAACGCGGATTTTTCTTTAGCCACGCCCTCTTCTAGCGGTTTGTTGAATCCAATGGTCTAAGTTTGAATGCTACTTCGGAGATTGCGTTGGTTATCAAGAGCAAATCATCCACGCCTTTTGCGGCCAAAGAAACCTCTGGGATTCCGGCATTCGCATTCACAGTGATCAATCCATGCTTTTCGGCAATGGCCAGATATCGTTGGAGAACCTTTGGTGGCATCACCAACTCGGTTGCCATCGACTCAATTGAGACGGTCCGCAGATCCGAAACCTGCAAGGCCAAAAGCATATCGCAAACAGGATAAGCCGGGATACCATAATTCTTCTGGAAATGGCGTTCGACAAACTGACGGCAGGCAGCCAGCTTGGAAACATAGCTCTCGTGCGCTTGGTCAGATAGTTTTTCGCCGATATCCCGATCAAATATTTCCGGTAACCTTACGATCGAGTTCAGCTCTTGCTGCTTTTGGTGATTGCTGTTTTTCATATCCTGTTGCCGGTATGTTAACCGTAGATTGAATCGTCTTTCAACCCTGATAGTCGCGATCAGAGAAATTAAGTGGAACTCGGTATCTCATTCATCGAGTCCAATTAAGAGCTGGATATGTCCCCTGCACCTTTGATTTTCATCAAAATGTCACGCGCTTCGGCGATTTTTACTGCGGCAAGGTGGAGGCTTGCATCGTCCAACTCCCGCAATATTCCGTCGAGTGCACGGATGATCAATTGGCAGTTTTCCAGCTCTGTGGTGCATTCTCTCATTTGAAACATATGGACGATGGCGCGCGGTTGTGAAACCGGCAAAAACGGGGTGATACGAGTAATTACAATTGTGAAAAGATTGTTGAGAAACAGCCGTAATCGGGGTTCCCATTCTCGTTATTCTACGCTAGCCAGCAGCGATATTTCTTACGGAGCCAGCAATGCAGTTTGACGAAGTTGTCCTCGGACGCCGAAGCATCCGGGGATATAAGCCCGATCCCGTTTCTCAGGAACTGATAGAAGAAATCATTGGCTTGGCGATGCGCGCGCCATCTTCCATGAATACGCAACCCTGGAATTTCTATGTGATTACCGGTGAGCCCCTGGAACGGATTCGCAACGGTAATACCGAACGGATGCTGGCGGGCGTGCCACAATCACGCGAGTTTCGAACGGGAGAGGCCTTTGCCGGCCCTCATCGCGAAAGACAAATCGGCGTCGCCAAGCAATTATTTTCCGCAATGAAAATCGAACGCGATGACAAGGATGCGCGGCAGGATTGGGTTATGCGCGGGTTCCGTCAATTCGATGCCCCCGTGTGTGTTATCATCACTTATGACCGCGTTCTGAATGGAAGCGACGACACGCCTTTCGACTGTGGAGCAGTGGCCACTGCACTGGTGAACGCAGCTTGGTCACGCGGTCTTGGGACAGTCATCAACAGTCAGGGAATCATGCAATCGCCAGTTGTACGTGAGCATGCCGGGATCGCTGATGATCAGGTTATAATGAAAAGCATAGCACTTGGCTGGCCAGACGAGAGCTTTCCGGCGAACGGCGTGGTTTCAACCCGAAAGTCGGTTGATGAGGCAGCTACCTTTGTCGGATTCGACAGCTAACCTGGTAGATCGCTAAGTTTGGAGCGAAGCATACATGGCGGCTGCCAGTCCAAATCCACGTGGATCACCCAAAAGCCCAGTTTCCATCTTGTTCATTACATAGGAAAAGCATAGCCGGGCATCCTGATCGATTATTACGGATGACCCGCCATAGCCGCCCCAGAAGCAGGTATTTGGATTTGGGCTGATGGGCAAAAGGGCGCTGTTCAGACCATAGCCCATGCCAAAGACCAGCGGAACGCCCAGCACCAAGTCCAATCCCTCCGACTGTTTTTCGAAAATACGCTTGGTCCCTGCTTCCGACATAATTGTTTTACCAAATGCTGTACCGCCATTTGCCATCGCTGTTTGCGCGCGAACTATGCTCCTTGCATTTCCCTGACCATTGGCCGCGGGTATTTCGGCTGCGCGCCATTCTCTTTTTCTAGGCTCAGTGGCATCAACCGCCGGATTGGCAAACGTTCGCCCGGCGATAGTTTCCGGATCGGGAGAAACTGTACTTTCAGGCGGAACCAGATTGCCAATCCGCTCATCCAATTCTTCACCTGCCCCTATATGAAAATCTGCATTTGTTGGTTCTGCAATTTCCTGCCGAAAGAAGTTACCAATTGATTGGCCGGTCACCCTTCTCACGATCTCGCCAATAAGATGCCCCTGGGTCAGCGCATGGTAACCGGACTGGGTGCCCGGTTCCCACCATGGTTTCTGACGTGCGAGCGCACTGGTCATCCACTCCCAATCATAAAGCCTGTCGCCTTCAACCGGTTCCGTCATACCGGACAGGCCCGCCACATGGCTCAGAAAATACCGGACTTCGACTGTCTCCTTGCCGCCTTGCGAAAATTCCGGCCAATATTTTGCAGCGGGCGCGTGGAGATCAACCTCCCCTCGATCCGCCAGCAGCAGCAGTGACATTGCCGCCATCGTTTTGGTACTGGACCACACATTGACAAGCGTATCTTTCTGCCAAGGCTTTGTCTGCTCTTCATCCAGATGACCACCCCACAGATCGACGACGAAGTCACCGTCAAGCGTGATCGCAACAGAAGCACCAATATCGCCATGTTCACGAAAGTTGGTTTCGAAAGCCGCCTTGACTGCTTCAAAGCGGGGATCGCAATATCCGTTTATGGGGGCTGTCATTGAAACTCCGTTTGTTTTGTTAGTCTGAAACCTCGCCAAGTTGTTGAACACAAACTGACAAATCATGCAATGAACAGCTTTGCTAACGCTCCCTTTTCTGGATACCAATCGTTTCAGATCCAGCATTGGCAGAGTCAAAGATAGCCGATAAGAGAGGTTTCTCGCTGCCCTGCCCCAACCGCAGGCAGCTTGCTAGATCATCTCAATATTCGTGTGAGGATAGATAATCAGTGATTGAACCCCTTCTTGATGTCATGCGGCGGCTACGTGATCCAGAAACAGGATGCGAATGGGACACCGTCCAGACATTTGAAACCATAGCGCCTTACACAATCGAAGAAGCTTATGAAGTTGCAGATGCCATTCAGCGTGAGGATATGGATGGGCTAAAAGATGAGCTGGGCGATCTTTTGTTGCAGGTCGTATTTCACAGCCAGATTGCATCCGATGAGGGCCATTTCTCTTTCGGTGATGTGGTCAATGTTATTTGCGAAAAGATGATTCGGCGCCACCCGCATATTTTTGGTGAAGCGGACAACAGTCCCGGCTGGGAACAGATAAAGGCCGAAGAACGGGCGGAGACTGGTAAATCCAGTGCACTCGATGGCGTTGCGCTGGCCCTCCCCGCCTTGCTGCGCGCTCAAAAGATACAAAAGCGGGCCGCGCGGGTCGGTTTTGACTGGCCCGAAAAAGCACCTGTCAAAGCAAAATTGCTCGAAGAACTTGAGGAAGTGGAACAAGCCAAAACCCCGGAGGATATCCATGAGGAGATGGGCGATCTGCTCTTTTCGGCCGTAAATCTGTCACGTCACTACGGAGTGGATGCAGAGCAGGCGCTGGCCGATGCCACGCGAAAATTCTCTATACGTTTCAACAAGGTAGAAAGCACTGCTCCGCGCGATATGAAAGACATGTCGATCGACGAGCTTGAGGAAGAATGGCAGAAAGCGAAAGCCGCTTCCTAAAGCGCATGAAATCGTCCCCAGTTGCGATTTGACATCTGGACAGCCAATATCAGGGCATCATTTTGCTGTTCGGATTCCAGAACGCGGCCATTCTCATGCAACCACGCCAGACGCTTGCCGTCTGATAAAGGTAATTTCACGGTTTCAATATTATGATTGCGCGACAAATTTGTTGTCACCATCTCCACGAGCGCGTCAACGCCCTGCCCGGTTGCGGCAGATATCGGACAGACATTGTCGGGAATATGCTCCGGCAACTTTATGCTATCCGGATCATCGGAATCGATCAGATCAATCTTGTTCCAGGCTTCAATGATGGGAGCCCCCTCCCCGTCTTCCAGATCGACACCCAGTTCCGACAGAATCTGTTCGACATCGTGGGCCTGTCCATCACTGGAAGCATGAGAGATGTCCCTGACATGGATTATCACGTCCGCCGCGGTCACTTCTTCCAATGTCGCGCGAAAGGCGGCGACCAACTGTGTCGGCAAGTCAGACACGAAGCCAACGGTGTCCGAGATGATCGCCTTGTCATATCCAGGCAGCGGAAATTGCCGCATGGTGGGATCAAGCGTTGCAAACAACAGGTCTTCTGCGAACACCTCGGCACCCGTCAGGCGATTAAAAAGCGTTGATTTGCCAGCATTTGTATAACCAACTAGCGCGATTACCGGCCAGGGAGCCTTTTGACGGCGCGAACGGTGTAGCGTCCGGGTTTTCCGGAGATGCGAAAGTTCCTTGCGCAGTTTCGCCATGCGGTCGCGGATCATCCGGCGATCCGATTCAATCTGCGTCTCGCCTGGCCCGCCTAGGAAGCCAAAACCACCGCGCTGCCGCTCAAGGTGAGTCCAGCTGCGAACCAAACGCCCCGCCTGATAGTCGAGATGCGCCAGTTCCACCTGCAATCGTCCCTCGGCTGTCGCAGCTCTCGCACCGAAAATCTCAAGAATCAGGCCTGTCCGGTCGATGACCTTGACCTTCAGTTCTTCTTCCAGGTTACGCTGCTGGATAGCGCTCAACGTGCCGTCAACAATCAGGATATTGGCATCGTCCTGTGCCAATATGGTCTTGATCTGATCGACTTGACCCGAGCCGAATAAAGTCCCCGGCTTTGGCGCACGAACGCCAAAATACTGTGCAGAAGTTGTTTCCAACCCGATTGCCAGAGCGAGGCCGATCGCCTCTTCCAGCCTATATTCCAGTGCATTTTGACCAAGCGATCCCAGGTCGGGGTGAACAATGACGGCTTTGTCTTCACCGCCGTCCAGTTCCTTTTTTTCAAATGGGATCAATGGGAGCCTTCATCTGCATTATTATAGTCGGCGAGATTTATCGCACCGTTCGGCTGAATGGTCGAAATTGCATGCTTGTAGACAAGCTGCGCCAAGCCTTCACGCTCCAGCAAAATACAGAACAGATCATAAGCCGCCACTTCGCCTTGCAGCATCACACCGTTTACCAGAAACATGGTGACGGGATCGTTGCTGTCACGCACAGCGGTCAGGAACACTTCCTGCAATACGCCATTGCGGCCTTTCGCCCGTTCCATGAGATCAGAAAATGGCTGCATATCAAGGCTTTGCGATGGCATGATCGTCGAGATTGCATGTTTGTAAACCAGTTGTGACTGGCCATCTCGCCGCAACAATACGGAGAAATTGTCGAACCAGGTCACAATACCCTGCAACTTTACGCCTTTGACCAGAAACATGGTCACGGGCATTTTCGATTTGCGGAGAGAGTTTAGGAAGAGGTCCTGCAAATTATTTGATTTATCGGTCATTTTTGACATCCGGTTTTTGGCGACACAATGGCCGCAGAGAGGGTTTTTAGTTGCGACTATAGCTATTGGGGGAGCCGCGCTTTCGACATATATGGATTCAATAGCGAAGCTACAACTGGAAACGCTTCATTGTTTACTCGGCGGCTTGCTTCTTTTTCGCCGCAAGGCCCAGAATTTTAAGCTTTCTGTGCAATGCAGAACGTTCCATTCCAATAAAATTGGCCGTTTTTGAAATATTGCCTGAAAATCTTCGAATCTGCACTTTGAGATATTCACGTTCAAAGCTTTCCCGCGCCTCGCGCAATGGGGAACCCATCAAAGAGGCCACGCCCTGATCCAGATCATCGTCATTGCCCAGTATCTCAGGAGGCAACATCTCTATCTCAATTTTCGAAAAATTATCCTTCGGTGCGAGAATTATAGTTCGCTCAATCACATTCCGCAATTGACGGACATTGCCAGGCCAATCGCATGCTTGGAGAGCAGCCATGGCTTCTGCCGAAATTTCTGGCGGATTCAGCCTCTGGTCAGCGGCAAAACGCGCGGAATAATGTTCGACAAGGGTCGGGATATCTTCGCGGCGTTGGTTTAGTGGCGGCAACTCTACCGGCACAACATTGAGCCGATAGAACAGATCTTCACGGAAACGCTTTTCCTGTATTTCTTCATCAAGATTGCGGGACGTCGCCGAAACGACCCTTACATCAACTTTAACACGTTGATTGCCGCCTAAACGAGTAAAGCTTTGTTCGGTTAAAACACGCAGTATTTTACCTTGCGTATCAAGCGGCATGTCCGCCACTTCATCAATGAACAAAGTACCGCCATGGGCTTCTTCCAGCAGGCCGATTTTCTCTACAGCTCCGTTTTTCTCGGTTCCAAAAAGCTCTTCCTCAACACTTTCCGGAGATAAACGGGCTGCGCTTATCGTAACAAATGGGGCGTTTGCCCGTGTGCTCCAGTTGTGCATCAGCCGCGCGGCGACTTCCTTTCCTACACCTGCTGGACCGGAAATAAGCAAACGACTGCCCGTCCCGGCAACACGCTTTAAAGTCGCGCGCACGGAGTTAACCGACGCGCTGTTACCCGTTAACTCATCGGCAAAACCGACCCGGGCTTTCAATGCCTCATTCTCGCGGCGCAGACTTTCTGTTTCAGTAGCCCTAGCCACCAGATGCATAAGATGCTCGGCTTCGAAGGGTTTTTCGATAAAGTCTACCGCACCCTGCGATATTGCGGCGACAGCCGTATCGATATTACCATGCCCGGAAATCACGATTACTGGCAGCTTTGGATCGATATTTTTAATCTCCGTCAAAAGCTCCAGTCCGTCCAGTCGGGACCCTCTCAACCAAACGTCCAGCAAGACAAGGGACGGTTTCCGTTCTTTAACAGCGGCAAGGGCTGAATCACTGTCGGCTGCCACTCTTGTCTCATAACCATCATCTTCCAGAACACCGGAAATCAGTTCCCGGATATCGGGTTCATCATCAACAATCAGGATATCTAATGCCATTGTTTCGACCTTTTAAATTGGGGGTAGTTTATCAGTTTGTGGTAGACGTTTGCCATCAGGGTTGGTGCGTTTTTTCCCAAAGCTATCCGGTATTTCCGTCTCTGCGCTTCGTGCGGTAAAGCTCTCACTCAGGCGTGCCAGCTTTGTCGGATTCAGGTTTATGGTCACACGGGTACCGCTTCCCTGTTCCGCGGCGCATGAATCGGTAAAGGCGATACTGCCGAAATGTTCCTCGATTATCTTTTTGACAATGGCCAGCCCCAACCCGGTGCCCTTTTCCCTTGTCGTCATATACGGTTCGACGATGCGTTCGCGTTCTGCCGGTAGTCCGATACCATTGTCGTCCAGTTGAACTTCTACATCATCGTCTTTTCGATGAACGCTTACGCATATTTGGCCATCTTCAAACGAGAAGTCCTCCGCAGTATCCGCTTTTTGTTCAATCGCCTCTACGGCATTTTTGACGATGTTGGTCAGAGCTTGCCCCAGTTGTCTGCGATCACAAACCAAAGGCAAGTTCTGGTCATCCGATTCAAAATGGAATTTGATCGCGGAATGGGCAACTTCCTGCAAAAACACTGCTTGCTTGACGATATCAATCAGATTTTCCTCACGGAAAACTGGTTTCGGCATTCGTGCGAAAGAGGAAAATTCATCAACAATCTTACGTAAATCGCCAACCTGGCGAACAATTGTCCCGGTCAATTGCGAAAATATTGATCCGCCTTCAGTAACGTTTTTACCAAAGCGCCGCTGTAGCCGCTCTGCCGCCAATTGGATCGGTGTCAGGGGGTTTTTGATTTCATGGGCAATCCTGCGAGCCACGTCGGACCATGCAGCACGGCGCTGGTCCAGCAACCGTTGCGTTATATCTTCAAAAGTAATGACATGGCCTGACTGCCCACCAACTATTTTCACTTCCAGGGTGCGGATTTCATTACCGGACGAAAACTGGATAATGGTATTTTCAATCCCCTCGCCAATTAGGTCAGCGAATTCGGGCGCGACGTCCGATATTTGTTTATCCAGCAAATCTTGACTTTCCTTGGCCAGCAGTGCCTGCGCGCGGGAATTGATGAGCTGAACCTGTCCGGTCTGATCCAGACTGATAATTCCTGCGGTAACCGATTCCAGAACTGTTTCGATAAAAGCCCGCCGACTGCCCAGCTGTTCATTGGCAGTTAGTAACGCCGTAGTCTGTGTTTCTAAGCGCTCTGTCATGCGGTTAAAGGCTCTGCCCAACGTACCGATTTCATCTTTTTCAAAAGGTGCTGGTACTCGGGATGCCAAATCCCCCTCGGTAATCCGCTTGGCGGCATGAACCAGCTCGCCAACCGGCCTCACCATGCGATCTGCCACTGCGAGCGCGATCCAGAGTGCGAGACCAACAATGAAAAGGGATACGACAAACAGGGCGATGTTGAATTGTAGTTGAAGGCTGCGGGATCGGGTAAACAGATTATCATAATCTGCCAGAACAGATTGTGCCCTCTCCCACTGACTAAGGGCCAGCATGTCTGAGTCACGGGCAGCATATAAAAATACCTGAGAGTCCAGATCAAGAAGGGTTACAGCCTCGATCTTGTTGGCTTTCGCGGTAACCACATAATTCTCGCCAGCCATCAGTTGATTGATGACTTGTTCGGTTATCTTGATGTTTTCGTCGCTATTATCGGGATTAACTGCGGCTGCTGTGCGTGCAACTCCATCCTCTCCAAATTGAATTATGGCTGATTCATTCAGTTTGCGAGTCAGGACCTGGAACGAATAATTTTCTGCAAATTCAGGGTGATTAATCCCCTTTTCTGCCAAAAAACTGCGCAGATCGCTGGCCATTGTGATCGTTTCCGCACCAACATCCCGGCGGTTTTGATCATAATATCCACGCGCCAGACTATTGGCATTTTCCAACATCCCACGGGCGCGATCAGAAAACCAGAACTCCACACCATATTGGAAAAGCAGTGACGCAAAGATCACCACCAGCAACATTGGCACACTGGCTACCAGCGAAAATAATGCGACCAGACGAACATGCAGACGACCACTCGTACCTGTTGCTGATTTTGCTGCCCTGCCCTTTGCGATGCGACGGCCGAGTAAGACCAGCAACGTAATGGCCGGGATAAGATTGGCCACCAGCAATGCCGCCGTAAGTGGGGGTGAGATGAAATCAGTCCGACCTGATTGGGAACTCAACAGAAAGTAGCTGCCGCCTGCGGTAATCAGAAACAGAAAAATGGCAGCCCATTCTACACGCTTCATCGCTTTATCATCTTCTGAGAGAAGCGATAAACGGCGCAACCAGACAGGTGTTCGCTTTTCAATAGGGGCCTGCGGAGCGTTCATTGTGCCTCTGATACAACAGTTTCGTTGTAAAAACAGCACTAATGATACAAATATGTCACGATTTGACGTGTAGTCCGATCATTCTACCGCGATTGCGCAGGGTCAATCTCATATTCCGTCAATTTTTTCCGCAACGTGTTGCGATTTATGCCCAGTATATTGGCAGCTTTTATCTGATTGCCATTGGCCTTACGCAATATTTCCTCAAGCATCGGTCGCTCGAATTTTTCCAGGGCCTTGGTGTAAAGAGAATTGCCATCTTCTTTATCAAGCAACAGATCACCGACAATTGATTTCACCTGGTCTGCAAAACTATGTTCAAGGGACTGGCTATGCTCCTCTCCCTGCTGTGACTGAAGAATCTGCCGTATCGCCGTTTCCGATAATTCTTCCTCGCGCGCTGTTACAACAAGCCGATAGATAAGATTTTTTAGCTCCCGGACATTACCGCGCCAACCGTGACGGGAGAGCAGCTCCAAACCATCGTCTGTCAGCACCTTTTTTGGCAGTCCTTCGGATGCTGCCAGATTAAGAAAATGATTGGCCAGTGCCGGAACGTCGCTGGCACGATCTCTTAAAGGCGGCAACTCAATTGGAACAACATTGATCCGGTAGTAGAGATCTTCGCGGAATTTACCTTCCTCAATCAGATTTACAAAATCCTGATTCGTTGCCGCGACAATGCGAACATCCAGCTTAATCAACCCTTTGCCGCCGACGCGGTTGATTTCACCGGATTGCAGGGCGCGCAACAGTCGTGTCTGTGCGTGCATCGGCATATCGCCAATTTCATCGAGAAATAACGTACCGCCCTGTGCCTGCTCAAACTTGCCGGCTGCGCTGCTTACCGCGCCGGTAAAAGCGCCTTTTTCATGACCGAACAGTTCGGCTTCAATCAGATCAGTGGGGATCGCTGCCATATTGACGGCTATGAAAGGCCCTGCCTTGCGATGACCCAGATTGTGGATCGCTTCGGCGACCAGTTCTTTGCCGGTGCCGGATTCTCCAAGTATCAAAACGGACAAGTCATTGCGTAACAAGCGCGCAATCATCCGGTATACTTCCTGCATCGCCTGGCTGCGCCCGACCAGGGGAAGGTTGTCCTCCTCCATGGTGTCGACAAGACGTCCCTCGCTGGGTGGCTTCATTGCCTGCTGCACCACTTCGACCAGTTCATCGAGATCGAACGGTTTAGGGAAATACTCAAATGCACCGGTTTCCGAGGCCCTGACCGCCGTATTTAGCGTATTCTGTGCAGAGATAACAATGACCGGCAAGTCGGGATCACGGGCGCTGACTGCGTCCAGAGTAGCGATACCGTCTTCTTCACCCAAACCGACGTCGGTTATAAGCAGATCATATTTGCCACTAGCCAACAGTGCATCACGGTCGGACACAGTCTTGCAGCTATCGACAGCCATACCTTCCGCCTTTAGTGCGGTTGAAATAATGTGACTGACGGAAGGGTCATCTTCAACGAGTAATACGGTTTGCTTGACCATCAGTTATCCTTCGGTGGCTATAGGCAAAAACAGAACGAATTGTGTATGCTGTGCGCTACCCGAGCGCTCATATCTAACACGCCCGTTCATATCGTTGATCAATTTGCGAACAAGAGCCAGGCCAAGTCCCTGCCCTTCCTTTTTTGTCGATACAAATGGTGAGAAAATATCGCGCTCCAATTCTGGTGGAACGCCGACCCCGTTATCCCGTACGATAATTTCTACAGGAAGACGCACCATCTGATTGGAGCCATGGACCGAGAGCGATGCGCCAAAGCTATAGCGTGTAATAACCCGGATATCGGGCTGTTCGAGATCTTTGGTAGCATCTACTGCATTGGCCAGAAGATTGGTTAGAATCTGCATCAATGCGTCCGGATCAACCAACACCTCCGGCAGCGAGGGATCAAACTGGTCGCCAATTTTCAGATCGCCATTCCGCGCGGTCTCAATGGACTGACGAGCACGATCAATCAGCGAATGGACGTTCACCGGCTTCAGCTTGGCGGGTTGGTTCGTCGAGAGGCTTTGCATCCGATCCAAAAGCTTGGCGATCCGTTCAACTTCGCCCTTTATCATGTGGGTTAGTGACCTCTGATCCTGATCAATTGAACGATCGAGCAGTTGCGCAGCACCTTTAATGGCAGCCAGAGGGTTTTTGATCTCATGCCCCAATATATCTGGCGCTCGCACCGAGAATTGATCTTGCTCGCCCTGTTGCTGTTCTATCACCGGTCCATCGGTCGGCAGCGGCGCGATGGAAACGATTCGCCAACGCTGGTCAGCAGGTATGGTATGAATATCAAAATTCACCAGCCCCGCCTGCCGTCCCTTCAGGGTAACAGCAACACGACGGGCCGCGACATTGGCATCCTTGTCCGTCAGGGCGCTGACCAAACGGTCATCTTCAAATTGAAGCTGATTGGAAATATGATCGCCGATGAGATGCTTCGCACTTTGCCCGAAAAAATGCTCTGCGACCGGGTTTACCTTCGCAATTTCATGGTTTTCGTCAATGATCAGCAAGGCGTCCGGCAGTGCGGCAAAAATCTGTTCTGCCGACGGCAATCCAGTCATCAGGCCGCCGCTTTGTCGAGCCAGGGTGCATAGAAATCCTGCAGCATCGCAAGCACTTTTGATGCATCCATTTCCTTGTTCGCCTGGTTCCGGAATTCAGCCGATCCGGGCAGGCCCTTGGTGTACCACCCAATATGCTTGCGCGCGACTTTGACACCAATGTCTTCCCCGTAAAGGTCCAGCATGGCGCGGTAATGTTCCTCAAGGACCGCATATTGGGCTTGCAGGTCGGGATCAGGCAGCGTTGTGCCATGCTCAAACCAGTGCATTACTTGCCCCAGCAGCCATGGCTTACCATAGGCACCGCGGCCGATCATCAAGCCATCAGCGCCGCTTTGTGCGAGAGCTTGTTCGCAATCGTCAATGGTACAGATATCACCGTTGACGATTACCGGGACCGACACAGCCTCTTTAACCTGCCTGACAAAAGTCCAGTCCGCGCTGCCTTTGTACATCTGGCATCGCGTCCGGCCATGAACTGTAATCATCTTCGCACCAAGATCTTCGGCAATATGAGCCAGTTCCGGTGCATTCAGGCTGTTATGGTCCCAGCCCATCCGCATTTTGACCGTGACCGGTACATTCACAGCTTTCACCGTGGCCTTAATCAGTGCAGCTGCAAGCGGCAGGTCCCTCATCAACGCAGAACCGGCATCTCCATTCACGACCTTTTTGACCGGGCAGCCCATGTTAATGTCGATAATCTGCGCGCCTCGATCTTCATTAAGCTTGGCCGCTTCAGCCATCGCGTCGGGTGAGCAGCCTGCTAACTGCATAGACACTGGCTCTTCGGTCGGGTCCCACGCACATTTCTGCAAAGACTGACGCGTTTCGCGGATCATCGCCTGGCTGGCGATCATTTCGGTCACGTTCAAACCAGACCCGAAACGTCGCACCAGCTTACGGAACGGCAAGTCGGTCACGCCTGTCATCGGCGCCAGCAATACCGGGCTGTCAATCGTGATTTTATCAATCGAGATGGGTTTCAATGTCATGTCATATGCCTAAAATTTAAGCAGCCTTTATCGTCAAAGCGGCTGGCAGGCAAGAAAGGACTGGGCTAGATCAATGGCAATGAGTGATTCTAGTGTCTCCAGCCAACAGAACCATGCCCTGATTGTTGCAGCCGGCCAAGGCGCTCGATCAGGATTGGGGCTACCCAAGCAATATGCGCGGATCAACGGACAACCGATGATCCGTTACAGTATAGCCAGCTTTCTCGATCATCCGGATATCAGCAAGATATGGATCGTAATCGGCTCCGGCCAGGAACAACAACTGGATGAAGTAATGGCCGGCCTGTCCGGTTATGAAGTCGTTATTGGCGGTGCAACACGTCAAGACAGCGTCCGCAACGGCTTGTCGGCCATCGCAGAATCGGGTGGCGCAAAAAAAGTGCTGATACACGACGCCGCCAGACCGTTTTTACCCGATACCATAATAGACCGGCTACTGATGTCGTTAACAGTTGAAGCTGCTGCAATCCCAGTACTTCCCACTATTGACACAACGATAAGCCTGGACGGTGAACATGCGGGAGATACTCTTGATCGCAGCCAGCTTTGGCGGGTGCAAACTCCGCAAGCGTTTGATTTTGATAAATTGGTGAAGGCTCACACAATATGGCCCGCTGGAAAAGAAGCGACCGACGATGCCCAGGTTTTTAGGGCTGCCGGCCATAAAATAGCCGTTGTCGAGGGTGACGAAGCGCTGAAAAAATATACCACAGCATCTGACTTTGCTGCTTCATCGGAAGAAAATATGGCACAAATTCGTACGGGAATGGGCTTTGACGTTCATCAATTGGCTTCCGGCGAAGAGCTTTGGCTTGGTGGTCTCAAAATCGATCATGATAAAGGCCTAGCCGGACATAGCGATGCAGATGTTCTTCTCCATGCCTTAACCGATGCACTTTTGGGCGCGACTGGAATGGGTGACATTGGCGATCACTTTCCGCCCTCTGATCCGCAATGGCGCGGCGCATCTTCTGACAAATTCGTCGAATTTGCAGCATCGGTCATCAAACAGAAAGGTGGTCACATCAATAATGTGGACATGACTGTGATCTGTGAAGCACCTAAAATCAAACCCCACCGGGAAGCCATGCGTAAAAATATTGCCAAAATGCTTGATGTTTCTGTTGATCAGGTCAGCGTCAAGGCGACGACAACAGAACGCCTGGGCTTTACCGGTCGCGGGGAAGGCATTGCGGCACAGGCGATAGCTACAATAACGATGGAGTAAGAGTTATGTTCAGAAAAATATCAGCCGCATCGGCCGCAATCGCGCTATTAAGTGCAACCTCGGCACAGGCTGCAGAAACAAAACAGTGTATGCCAGCGGAAACGGCAAAGTCTCTCATAACCTACATATTGCCCGGTGCCTTGGGTGCGGTCAGAACCAAATGTGCAAGCACCCTTCCCGCTTCTGCCGCGTTGCTTCAGGTCGATTCTGAACAGATGCAGAGATATGAAGCAGCTTCGCAAGAAGCTTGGCCCGAAGCCAGCGCAGCCATTGGGTTGATAGCGGGTCAGGATTTACCGGAAAATATCGAAATAGACGCCATGCGTCCTTTTGTAGATGCTATGATTCCCGCAATGCTGGCACAGGAAGTCAAATCCAAAGACTGCGCCACAATCGACAAAGTTTATGGGCTACTGGAACCTATGCCAGCCGCAAATCTAGCCAGTTTGACCGTGATGTTGGCGCAGCTGGGCAGCAATGATAACAAGGAAGGTAGAAAAGACCCCTTCAACATTTGCAAAGCACCTGTGGAATAGGCTAGCGGAACGCCATGCAAAATCTATTGCCAGAAGAACTCGTCACTTTGGCGAACCGGGTCGTTGATGCCAATCGCAAAGCTGGCCGGCGTATCGCCGTTGCGGAAAGCTGCACAGGCGGCCTTGTTGCGGCGGCACTAACCGAAATTGCCGGGAGCAGCGACGTTTTTGACTGTGGTTTCAATACATATTCAAACCAAGCAAAACAGAGTCTACTGGATGTCAGTGATGATTTGCTGGAGACATTTGGTGCGGTATCAATTGCCGTGGCGTGGGGCATGGCTAGAGGTGCTCTGGAAAAATCCGGTTGTGATGTCGCTGTGGCGATAACAGGAGTAGCCGGTCCGGGCGGTGGAACAGAGAAAAAGCCGGTTGGAACGGTTGTCTTTGCCAAAGCGGAAAAGGGTAAAAGCATTGATGATGTCGTGGCCGATCGCCACGATTTCGGTGCCGACAAAAGCCGTGCAGATATCCGCCTTCAAGCCGTGCTGGTTGCGCTGGAACTGTTGTTGCCGGACACGTCTGAATAGTTACTGCCATAAACCTCTTCAGCACGCTCGACAAAAGCACTGGTCATCTTGTGCAAGGCTTTGGCAAACATCTGTCCGGCTAGCTTTTCGAACATCCTGTTTTTGAAAGTGAAGGCGACATAAAAGTCGACATAGCTTCCGCCACCGTCCCGTTCGCGAAAAACCCATTCATTGTGGAGCTGTTTCAGCGGCCCATCGAGATAATCCACTTCAATTGTCCGGTCAGTAGCGCTTTTGACCACGCGGGATGTAAATTGCTCGCGCAATCCTTTGAAACCGACAATCACATCAGCAACCATTTCGGTATCGCTATCTGAACGTACCCGCGTGCCCACAACCCAAGGCAGAAATTCTTCATAACGCCCAACATCCGCCACCAGCGCGTACATCTGTGCGGCGCTGTGAGGGAGTTCGCGGGTCTCCCTATGCGCCGGCACGGGCTAGCTTTTCCTCACGCGCCTGACGCATTTTGGCAAAATCATCACCAGCGTGATAGCTGGAGCGGGTCAGCGGGCTGGAAGCGACCAGCAAGAAGCCCTTGGCCCGAGCAATGGACGCATAGGCGTCAAAGGCCTGCGGTTTGATAAATTCGTCCACCTTCACGTGCTTGGGTGTCGGCTGCAGATATTGCCCCATGGTCAGAAAATCGATGTCCGCAGAACGCATATCATCCATTACCTGATGCACTTCCAGCCTTTGTTCACTCAACCCCAGCATGATGCCGGATTTGGTGAAGATCGAAGGATCCAGACGCTTGACCTGTTCAAGCAGCCGCAGCGAGGCATAATAGCGCGCGCCGGGACGGATATTGGGATAAAGCCGGGGCACTGTTTCCAGATTGTGGTTGTAGACATCAGGCCGCGCCGCGACAATGGCTTCAACGGCAGCATCCGCCTTGTTCCGGAAATCCGGTGTCAAAATCTCTATCGTGGTATCCGGCGTTGTCCGGCGGAGCGCCTCTATGACTTTGACAAACTGGCTGGCACCACCATCGGGCAGATCATCGCGATCGACCGACGTAATCACAATATGCTCAAGGCCCAGTTTCGCTGCAGCATCTGCCGTATGTTGGGGTTCCAAGGGATCAACCGGCATCGGCATACCAGTCTTCACGTTACAAAACGCACAGGCCCGCGTACACACATCACCCAGGATCATCACTGTCGCATGCTTCTTCGTCCAACATTCGCCGATATTCGGACAAGCGGCCTCTTCACAAACGGTATTCAGCTTATGCTCTCGCATCAGTTTTCGGGTTTCTTCAAAACCCTTACCCATTGGTGCCTTAACGCGAATCCAGTCCGGCTTGCGCTGGCGAATGGGCTTCCCTGATGAAGGCGGTATCTTCGTAATTTCGTTCATTTCTATCAGATAGCGATGACGGACGCGCTTGCCAACAGCCATAAGACTGCTAATCGGTTAACAACTCAATTTGATAGTGAGCTGCAATGATTATCGAAACGCTGACCTCCCCGGTTATCCTGTTCTTCATTCTCGGCTTTTTTGCAGCTTTCATCCGATCCGACCTTTCCATTCCCGAAGCCTTCGCCAAAGCCATGTCCATTTATCTCATGGCGGCCATTGGTCTGAAAGGCGGGGTCGAGGTGGCTTCTACCGGCTTCTCTGTTGACCTTGCCGCAGCTGCTGTTTCCGGCGTTCTGCTTGGTTTCACGCTTCCTGTCCTTGCTTTTATTTTGCTCCGGTCTTTCGCGAAACTCGGAGCGATTGATGCTGGCGCCGTCGCTGCCCACTATGGGTCGGTTAGCGTGGTGACCTTTGTGACCGCAGTAGAGCTGCTCACCGCCACCGGTTTGCGGCCGGATGGCTTCATGGTCGGTGTCATGGCCCTGATGGAAATCCCGGCGATCATTACCGGTCTGCTGTTGGCCCGGGCCTATTCGAAAAGGCTACAAGACACTGACAACCCAGCCAATGATACCAGCTCGAACCTGATGCATGAAGTTTTGACCAACGGATCAGTTATCTTGCTGCTCGGTGCTTTTGTAATCGGTTTTGTCGCCGGTGCAGAAGGATTTGCACCGATTGAGCCATTATTTGCTGTTGGCTTTAAAGGAGTTCTCTGCCTTTTCCTCCTGGACATGGGATTGATAGCTGCCCGCAGACTGCTGGAAACACGCAAAATTACGATACCTCTGGCGACTTTGGGAATATTGCTGCCGATCATTAACGGAACGATCGGAACGATCATCGGAACCCTGGTTGGTCTTGACCCGGGATCAGCCGCCATATTGGGCGTATTGTGCGCCAGCGCATCCTATATCGCGGTGCCAGCGGCCATGCGCCTTGCCCTACCTCAAGCCGATCCGGGCATTTATCTGGCCATGTCTCTTGGTATAACCTTCCCATTCAACATCCTGTTCGGTATCTCTCTATTTGCCGCAATCGCAAAATTTCTGGGGTAAGACATGGTCGCTACAGTGCAACGCAAACGGATAGAGATATTGGTGGATAATCCACTGATTCCGAAAATCATCAACTATGTGAAACAGGTTGATATTTCGGGCTGGAGCGTGATCAAAATCGCATCTGGCGGCGGCCGGGATGGTCGCTGGCAACAGGACGAGGTGAGCGGGGCGGCTGCGAAATCTCTCATACTTATGATATCGAACCAAGAAAAAGCTGCACAGTTGACGGATGCGCTGGCGCCGCTACTGGATAGTCACAGTTTATTATTGACCATCGCAAATGTGGAGGTGGTCCGGGGGGATCGTTTCTAATGCCAGAATTTCGTGCTTTACTGGAAGGATATAAACGCTTTCGCGAAGGTGCCTATCCAAAGCAGCGCGCCCGCTATGACGCCCTTTCCAAAGAGGGGCAGGCCCCACCTATCATGGTCATTTCCTGCTGCGATAGCAGGGTCGATCCGGCAACAATTTTTGATACCGGACCGGGTCAGATGTTCGCGCTGCGCAATGTCGCCAATCTGGTTCCGCCCTATGATGACAGCGGCGGAATGCACGGGGCATCTGCGGCGATAGAATTTGGCGTTACCGGACTGAACGTGAAGCATATAGTGGTGCTTGGCCACGGCCAATGCGGGGGTATTAGTGCCGCGCTGAAGGGCCGTGAATTGGGCGAACATGGTCACACGTTTGTTGATGAGTGGATGTCAATTATCACTGATGCTCGTGACGAAGTCATAACCGCTGACCCACCTGATCCACAAAGGGAGCTGGAACTAGAAGCCATTAAGATCAGCCTGAAAAACCTGCGCAGCTTTCCATTCATCGCTGAACGCGAACAGCGGGGAGAATTAAAGCTGCACGGCGCATGGTATGCTATCGGAGAGGCAACACTCTTTAATCTCGATGAGGCTAGCGGTCTGTTTGAAGCGGTAGAGTAACTGGCCAAATGAACCAGCCTTTTCTGGACGATATAGCGCTCTCTCTGGAAGAAGCTTGGCGATTGTTGGTCGACGGATCACGCAATCGCAAATCACCTTTGCATACTCCTGCTGTTGCGACGGTCAGGGACAACGGTCGACCAAGCCAGCGAATCATGGTGTTGCGGGAAGCGGTTCGTGAAGATCGCATACTGCGATTCAACACCGACTATCGCGCCTCCAAGGTCGCTGATATTGGCAACAAAGGCATGATTTCCATCCTCGGCTATCACCCTGAAGCAAAAGTACAATTGCGCCTGTCCGGCGAAGGACACATCGAGCAAGACAGTCCCGCCTACGAAGCGGCCTGGAATGACGCGACACTCTATGGCAAACGCTGTTATCTTGCGGATCCTGCGCCGGGCAGCGCAGTAAACTTGCCAACGTCAGGCCTTGATCCAGACATTGAAGGCCGAAAACCCGAAGGCTTTGAAGTAGCCCCTGCCCGTGAAAATTTCGCGATTTTGCTGGTAGAAATTGACCGCATAGAGTGGCTCTATCTGGCCCATACCGGTCACCGGCGCGCGATGTTCGACTGGGATTCTGAAAATAATAGCTGGGACGGTCATTGGCTTGTCCCTTGATGGCTTCAAAGGCTTTTTTCCTTGAAGGCGCGTCCTGCCGAGTTCATCAAGCTGGCCATGACAAAATCACATAATGACAATATCGCCCTGCTAATCGACGCCGACAATGCCAGCCACGCCGGTATTGATCCGATACTGACCGCACTGGCCGAACTCGGTACCGTCAATATCCGCCGCGCCTATGGCAATTGGCGCAAACAGTCGCTCAAAGGCTGGGTCGATATCCTGCACAAATATGGCATCGAACCGCAGCAGCAATTTGACATGACCAAGGGCAAGAACGCGACCGACATGAAAATGACGATCGACGCGATGGACCTTTTGTTCCGCGGCAAAATCGGCGGATTCGGTATTATGAGCAGCGATAGCGACTTCATGCCGCTGGCCATGCGCATCCGCCAGGAAGGCATTGATGTCTATGGCTTTGGCAGCAGCAAGACGCCCGAAGCGTTCAAGCAGGCTTGCAGCCGGTTCATTGATGTTGATGCCCTGATCAAGGCGGACAAGGCCGATGAACATGTCACCGCTGATGATGACCTGCTCAAGCTGCTGATCGACGCCTATCAGGCCAGCAAACGTGATGCAGAAGGCTATGCGAGTTTGAGCGAAGTCGGCAAGATAGCCGGAAACCGCTCCAGCTTTGACGTGCGCAATTACGGCTTTTCACGCCTGTCCGATATGTTCGAAGAGGTCCCGAACTTTCAGACCAAACGGGATGATAATGGGCAGTTATTTGTGAAGCGATTGCGATAAACCCTAGTCGCAGCTTTGGGCGCAAAAGCGGACATTGGACAATACAGGCTAAACCCAATCAAAATCCCGCTCCGATTGACACTGTACTATGGTAACGATACACCTCTGTCAGAGGAGAACGACGATATCCTATTTCAAATTCCTACTGATTACTGCTGCCACGACCACCTTTGTCGGAACAGGGTCGCTTGTTGCTCAGGAAGCCGTTTCCGAATTTCGTCAACATCCCTTCCTTGAATTTGACATCGAAGGGAATCGAACAGCAGATGTTTCATTAGCCGATGTCGATAGCGACGGTGATCTGGATGCGATTGTTGCAAACGGACGTCACTGGGCCCAGCAAGATTTTGTTTATCTAAATATTGGAAATGGCAAACTGCTTGAAGCTTTGCCCTTAGGACGTCAAAAATCAGCCAGCTACACTGTACAAACAGGCGATTTGGATGGTGACGGCGATCTGGATGCAGTGGTAACAAGAGACATGCTCCCAACGCTATCCTTCGCCAATGATGGATATGGTCGTTACAGCTTGGTAGGCGAAGTGCCACAAAGTGCTGGACCTGCTCGATCTGCAGCCCTTATCGATGCAGATGGCGACGGTGGCTTGGATCTGGCGGTGGTAACTCGTCGAGCACCCGACCGGCTCTATAGGGGTGATGGAAAAGGCGGTTTTTACGAAGGAACTGACCTGCCCGACAAAGGGTATGGATCGACAGGTATTGCTAGTGGGGACCTAGACTCTGATGGAGACGTTGATTTGGTCATCGCTCGCCGCGATGGTGCTGCGAGTGTGATAATGCAGAATGACGGCAAAGGCACTTTTCATTCGATCCCGCTAACCGGCAGCGAAGGAGATCACCGTAAAGCGGCGCTCGCTGATATGAATGGCGATGGCAAGCTCGATATTGTTCTGGTCTCCACTGACAAGCTGCACTTAATTTATCAACAAGATAGCAATAGCACATTTCAAAAACCACGTTCGTTCGGACAAAAAGATGAGGGTGTTCAAGCACTTGCCGCAGGCGACATTGACCAAGATGGCGACAACGATTTGGTGGCAGGCGCAGATGGCCCAAACATACTTTACGTTAATGACGGTACTGGGCAATTCGCGCGGCAAATCATACCCAGCAAAGCCGACACATATGGTGTTGCGTTGGGTGATATGAACGGAGATGGCCTTCTGGATATAGTGTTTGCCAATTCCGGAGCTGCAAACGAAGTAGTGCTCTCGCGAAAACCATCGCAATCTAAACCTTAGGGGCTGATCCTAATGTCCGCTTTCCGAATTTGGCGGACAAAACCAACCAATGTCGGCAACCATCACCGCGTCAATTTCTTGTAAGCCACCCGTGTCGGCCGATCCGCTGCATCGCCCAGACGGCGGCGTTTGTCTTCCTCATAGCTTTCAAAATTGCCTTCAAACCATTCGACATGGCTGTCTCCTTCAAAAGCGAGAATATGGGTCGCCAAACGGTCCAGGAAGAAGCGGTCATGCGAGATGACCACGGCGCAGCCGGCATAGCTTTCCAGCGCGTCTTCAAGTGCACGTAGCGTTTCGACATCAAGATCGTTGGTCGGTTCATCGAGCAATAGCACGTTGCCGCCTTCCTTGAGCATCTTGGCAAGATGCACGCGATTGCGTTCACCGCCGGAAAGCTGACCGACTTTCTTTTGCTGATCAGTGCCTTTGAAATTAAACGCACCGACATAGGCGCGTGTCTGCACTTCATTCTTACCGAACTGGAAATAATCCAGCCCGTCAGAGACTTCTTCCCAGATATTCTTGCTCGCGTCGAGATGATCGCGGCTTTGGTCAACATAGCCAAGCTTGACCGTATCTCCCAGTTCGATGGTACCGCCATCGGGTTCTTCCTGTCCGGTAATCATTTTGAAAAGTGTGGTTTTACCCGCACCGTTGGGTCCGATAATACCGACAATACCACCTGGTGGCAGTGTAAAGCTCAAATCTTCAAACAGCAGCTTGTCGCCAAAGGCTTTGCTCAGATTTTTCGCCTCAATCACTTTGCTGCCCAAACGCTCCGGCGTCTGGATGAGTATCTGCGCCTTGCCAATTGTGCGATTTTCCTGTGCTTCGACCAGATCATCAAAAGCCTTGATACGCGCCTTGGACTTTGTCTGACGCGCCTTGGGAGACTGTCGCATCCATTGCAGCTCATGCTCAATGGCCTTCTGACGACTTTTATCTTCGCGCTCTTCCTGAGCCATACGCTTGGCTTTCGCGTCGAGCCAGTTGGAATAATTCCCTTCAAACGGGATGCCTTTACCGCGATCAATTTCGAGGACCCAACCCACGACATTGTCCAGGAAATAGCGGTCATGGGTGACCAGGATAACATTGCCGGCATAATCGATAAGATGCTTTTCAAGCCATGCGACACTTTCTGCATCGAGATGGTTCGTGGGCTCATCGAGCATCAATATGTCGGGTTTGTCGAGTAGCAGCCGACATAGAGCCACACGGCGCTTTTCACCGCCCGACAGGTCGGTCACAGGACTGTCACCGGGCGGGCAACGCAAGGCCTCCATCGCTATTTCCAGCTGGTTGTCGAGCGTCCAGCCATCCACAGCATCAATTTTTTCCTGCAGCGTGCCCATTTCCTCCATCAACGCATCAAAATCAGCGTCTTCCGGCGGGTCACCCATGATGGTTGAAATTTCGTTGAAGCGATCCACGAGATCGGCCACGGGACGGACGCCGTCCATAACATTTTCCTTGACGGTCTTGCTGTCGTCCAGCTCAGGTTCCTGCGCGAGATAGCCGACACGAATCCCCTCCCCTGCCCAGGCTTCCCCCTGAAATTCGGTATCCTGTCCCGCCATGATTTTCATCAGGGTCGATTTACCAGCGCCGTTCTTACCAATGATGGCGATTTTGGTGCCAGGCAAAAACTGTAAGTGGATGTTATCCAGCACTGGCTTTGCAGCACCGGGGAAGGTCTTGGTCAGACCTTTCATGACATAGCTATATTGGACGGCCATCTGGCGGTATCCTTCGATTTCAATGAGGTTAGATTTGCGCACCGCCTAGCGAAATGAACGCCAACTCGCAAGAGAGCATTGGCAAACGGCAAAAGGCAAGTTAGGCAGTGGGTCATGATAAAAACCTCCTCATTGTTCACCCCTCTTGGAACCGCGGCAACGGCGCTCCTCTTTTCTACTGCAGCTTTGGCGGATTCGCATGATCCGGCGGACATTCAGGGCAAGGCGCTGAAGGATAGCCTTGCCTATGAAATAACCGAAGGATTAACCACCGAAGTGGGCCCGCGTCAGGCCGGAACCGAGGCAGAAGCGCGGGCACGCGACTGGTCGGTGAAAAAACTGAAAGCGCTGGGCTTTCAAAATGTCCGCAACGAACCGTTCATGATGCCGACCTGGGTACGCGGCGCGGAAACCGCAGAAGTGACAGCCCCCTACCCTCAAAAATTTCACGTCACCGCACTGGGAAATAGCGCGAGCACGGGCGAGAATGGCATCGAAGCCGAAGTGGCTTATTTTGACTCCCTCGCCGCGATGCAGGCCGTGCCGGATGGCAGCCTTGCCGGTAAAATTGCTTTTGTGACGCATGATATGCATCGCACACAGGATGGTTCCAGCTATGGCACCTATGGGCCAGTGCGCTGGATCGGTCCCAGTATCGCCTCGCAAAAAGGCGCTTTGGCCTATGTAATAAAATCCATCGGCACCGATTATCATCGCAATCCGCACACGGGTAATATGAATTTTCGGGAAGGTGTGAAGCCTATACCCGCAGGCGCGCTATCGCTGCCGGATGCCGATAATCTGGAGCGGATGATCAAACTCGGCAAGCCTGTTACCATGAAACTCCTGATGACACCGCAAAATATCGGACAGCAGGAATCCGGCAATGTCATCGCGGAAGTGCCAGGCCGCGATCCTTCCAAGGGCATGATTCTGGTAGCATGTCACCTCGACAGCTGGGATCTTTCGACCGGCGCTTTTGACGATGCCGCCGGCTGCGGTATCGTGACCGCTGCCGCCAAGCATATTATGGATCACGGTAAACCGCTGCGCACGATCCGAATCTTGTGGGCCGGAGCGGAAGAGGTCGGCCTTTGGGGTGGAAAAGCCTATGCCAAAGCCCACACCGGCAGCAAACATGCTATCGCAATGGAGTCAGATTTCGGCGCTGACAATATATGGCGCGTAGAGTTCAATCTCCCGGACGCCGCAGAAGAGTTGGAAAAGAAAATCGCGCAAGCGCTCCTGCCACTAGGTATTGGTGCACTCGGCCCTCCGGCCACTGGCGGTGCGGACATACGTGACATAATCGCCAACAACAATCTCGCGGTGATTGATCTTCAGCAAAATGGTACACGCTATTTCGATCTGCACCACACGCCTGATGATACGCTGGACAAGATTGACCCCGAACAACTGCGTCAAAATGTTGCAGCCTGGAGCACCGTGCTGTCAATCATCGCCAATAGCGATGTCGATTTCACCATGCCGCCCAAAGAATAATGATGCGCAGACTGCCGCTCCTGGTTGCGATTTCCATCCTAACGGCTTGTTCAGAAGCGCCGCTTGAGGATCAGAGCGAAGAGGCCGCTGCGGAAATCGAAAAGCAGATCCAAGGCGACGCCAAATCGCTGGAAGAAGCGGCGGATGAAGCCGTCAGAGTCCTGGAATCGGAAATTGAGGAAGAATTGACAGCGGACGGATTTGCTCGTCCCGTTCCAACATCACCGCGGGTTTCCGACGATCAAGAACAGTAACGGAGCATCTCTCTATCGGGTTGTTAATGGTTAAAATCCGGTCGACCATATTAACTATATCCCGATAGCCGACTTTAGGTCGCATTCCGTATCTCCTGAATATCGGTCAAAGTGCCGGTACCAATCGCATGCCCCGAAATTTGCGATGATTGGAGAACAGGATATGATTTACGGCGATTCACTGCACATTGATGCACAGGTCAGACAGAGCAATTCGGGCAATATGCCCTGCGTGGTCAAAACCATATCGGACACCATCATAAAGATCGAATGCGCTGCACAGCTCAATCCCGATATCGCATTGACGCTCAAAATACCGAGCATGAACATATTGACCGCCAACCTTCTGTGGAAGAAGGATGAGGAATATGGCTGCCAGATAGATTATACGTTTCATCCTGCAGTCATCAAAAGCATGATGGAACGGCTCGATCGCAAACGGGCAACTGCTTTGGTTTAATTTGATTGTCGACAAGGCCCAGACTGCCTTGACTTACAGACAGTGCCACTGACAATGTTCAGGATTGTGCCCAGGGAGCTATAACTGTTTTGAATAGACGTTCCTGTGGCGCCAGGTCACCCTTTGCTTGCGCTCGGGATTTTTTCGGTCGCCAATCCGCCGGATTGGCTTTGATCCGAAAAAATGGTCGGGGAGACAGGATTCGAACCTGCGACCCCCTGGTCCCAAACCAGGTGCGCTACCAGCCTGCGCCACTCCCCGACGCGCGCTTCCCCTAGCGATGATTCAGGGAAAAGCAAAGAGTTTTTACGTCTATTTCAAACCTAGCGTAAAAAGGACGACCTGTCGCCCTGTTTCACAAGAGGTTGGTGGGCCCGGAGGGGAAATCACAATCTAACCAAAACAAGCGGTTAGACAATTTCACCGCCCCGCAGTCCGGAACGACACCCTGCGGCACCCCGCCAAAAATGTCTAACCTAAATAGTGTCGCCCCATCCCCCAACAGCATAGCGTGCGGCGGGGAAGTGTCGTGAGCAAGGTTGCTGCTCTTTTTGTCCGCACAGACGGACATTACTACAGCGATCCTGACATTGACCCTTGGGATGAAGAACGGGACGCAAGGCAATATGAAGGCCCTTATCCGGTTATTGCACATCCGCCCTGCCAGCGATGGGGTAAGATGTGGGCTGGCCAACCTCTTACGATAGCCAAAACTGGTGTACGCAAGATAAAGGGCGATGATGGAGGGTGTTTTAAATCTGCGCTTGCCTCTGTCCGGAAATGGGGCGGTGTTCTGGAGCATCCTTGGGGCAGTCATGCCTGGCCGCATTTCGGGCTGAACGTGCCGCCAAGAACCGGAGGGTGGATCACTGCCGACTTTGAAGGCGGTTGGACGTGCTGCGTCGAACAGGGGCGTTATGGCCACTATGCGCGAAAGCCTACTCTACTGCTGGCTTACAATATCGAATTGCCGGAACTTGAATGGGGCATTGGACCGCACCGCATACCGGATTGGGCTATTGAAAAATACGGCGAGAAAAGAGCGAAGCGCGCTGGAGAGATGGCTTTTCAGGGCGGCGGTACGGACGCCAAGTCACGCATTGATACACCTAAACCGTTCCGCGACATTTTGCTGTCGATGGCACGTTCAGCCACCCCACAACCCCATAGCTAGAGGAAGATATTATGCGTGAGGAATGCCAATGCCTAGCGAACTGGATTGATACGGCAGAGTGTATCTGCATTGAGCCAGAGGGAACGCCAATGCCCCTCGATACTAAGGCGTTAGCTCGGGCTAACAAGATAATCGAAGAGATCTCAAGACTTGATAGGGCCATCCCAAAAATTGATCGATGTGATTTCAGCGGCGGAAGATCAAAAGTAAATATCGCACTTGAAACTTCTGGGAATTATCCCTCGCACATAGAGATTTACCTCCCAAAGGAATTTTCAAAAGCTCTCGTGTTTTTTGCACGAGCGCAGAAATACGACGAACTCCGACAGACAGGCATTGTTTCAACAAACGACCAGTCTGTTCGCCAAGTTGTTTCGTGACGCCGCCTAACCCCCGCAACCCAACATGGGAGAGAAACATGAGTGAGAAGATATTGATCGAAGACGAGAGCTTTGAAGACGTATCGGTTGTCAAAGGTAATCTAATTTATATCCAGCAAGGACCGCACCAGATTGTTTGTGGTTATGCCACTGCTGAGAAAATAGCCGAGGCCCTCCAACCCCCTCACCAGCACGGAGATGGATAATGCTGACACTTGATCTTTCGCACGTCCACCCAAAGCTGTCGCGCGGCCAAGTCTGGTGCCGTGAATGTGGCTCAACCCGCAAAGGCATCAACGGTATGCGTGACGGTTGGCCAAAATGCTGTGGCTACACAATGACTATCGACAGCCCTGTAGAGCAGCGAAAACTGGTCAAGGAGCAAAAGCTATGAGTGTCTGCGCTAGTACAGCAGCCGAAAACACCTTGGAACGGCTTTCAGTCGCTGACAATCAAAATGCTCAGCGGAACAAGTACGGGGAAGGCGTGCCACACGCCGTTTGGATGCTGATCGGCGTCGCCCAGGGCTATATTCAGAATGACAAGGCGCAACGGTGGCTCGGCTACGCTCAGGGCCTTCTGAAACCAAAAGGCCATATCACGCTTGAGGGCTGTAAGACTGCAAACAAGGAGGCATCTTTATGACCACGACCCCAAAAGAAACCGCCGTGACCGAACAGGTTGAGTTGGATAATTGCAAGCTTTGTGGCGGCAAGGCTGAACTCATAATTCCTCACGATGGCAGCAAGCCTTATGTAATGTGCACGGTAAACTATTGCACACAGCCAAAAGATACCGCTCAACTAGCCATTGCAGCATGGAACACCCGCCCAGCCACCGATCCTGCGAAGGATGTTGAGGTAAGCGAACTTGCTGACAGCATCGCAACACTGATTGAATGGCGCGAAAGACAGCCTGATTACCAAGGCGAGGATGCAAAAGCCCATCATTACCGAAAAAACAGGCTGGCGCTTGATACGGCGATCCAAGCGATGGAATCCACCGCCGCCCAGAGCCAGTTGATCGAAGCTGCAGACAATTATGTTGCTGGAATAGAGGCTTTTGAAAATGGCGAGGTTGTTGACGCAATGCCGCTGAAAACGAAACTCTATGAAGCTGTAAAAGCATGGCGGGAGGGGAAATAGGATGTCAGATGAGGTAATGCAAATCACCCAAGCTGATCTGGACGCGCTCTGGATATGTTGCCGGATGGAGTTGCCATGCTGGACAAATCAGCAGCGTTACGCGGCACAACGAAGGGTCCAACCCCTTATGGAAGCAGGCAAAATAACAACACCGGGGCTAGACGGGCTTCCGATATTGAAAGGCTTATCCAATGACCAACAAGATTTATGACGCTGAGACGGCGGAGGCGGCTGCAAAAATTGCGGAACGGCTGACGAAGTACGCGAGAGACATATATGCTAAAAATCCAAACAATGTTTCGCGCGGTAAGGAGGCCCATATAGGAGCGGAAATTGCTGCGGCAATCCGCATCCTCCCCACGCGGAGCGATGCTGAGAAACCGACCGCAACCAACACAATGAACAGTGCGGTTGCTACCTTTCCTACAAAAGTCAATGAAATTCCCACGCGCAATTTGGACAAGATTGAAGCTTTAGGCGCTGCAATTCACCAGAACGCAACGACCAAACCTGAAACCACTTTAACCGTTGGTAAGATATTTCGCGCTCGCACGACACTACAATTAAAGGCAGTGATATACAAGCATCATGGTTGGCAGCGGCAACAAGGCGAGAACGCATCTAAGCGGATCAGCCAGTTTTATGATGTTACCATAGATTTTGACCGGCATGTTTTCACTGCCGTCCCCAAAGCCACTGCGATCATGGGAGAGAAAAGCAATGGGTGATCTTGAGAAGATTATCGCGGGGATGAGTGAGGCACAAATTCGGACGGTACTTTATCTCGGTGAGGAATGGCGACCCGCTTGGCGCGGCCATTGCTCTGCGCACTATTTAGCAGGGCATCTGACAGAAAAACGGTTTTCTGAAAACCCCATGCCTCGGCACGCGGAATATCGTTTAACCCCACTCGGCCACCAAGTCCGCAACCTCCTGATAGAAAGGAAAGGAAATGAGATGAGTGATAAAATTATGGAAGCGTTTTGCGTTAGCTGTGGCAGCACAAAGCGGACGCCAAAAGGTTTTTGCCGAAACTGTGGACAGTATTTTTTCAAAAGCCGTTTTATTAGGAAAAACCAATGACCAATCCAATAATAGAAGCTGCGGCGAAAATTTGCGAGGATTATGCAAATGCAAATATGGAAATATGCGGCGATAATATTCTAATGGACCCACTGCTGTCCGGCAAAGAGTGCACCGAGGTCAATATAAATATATCACGCGATTGCTCAATTATGAGTACAATCCATTCTGCCCAATACCACGCAGGCAACCATATGGCAGAGAATATACGCGCCATGGAGGTTCCGTCACCTTGTAGAAGGGAGATTATGCCAGGGCTGGATCATATCGCAAATTTCATCAATGCTCTTGATACAAGCGATATGAGCGCAAAGGACGTACGGACAGCGATCTATGCTGAGTGCTTGGCTCCGAACTTTCCAGAAAGCCCACCATCATGAACATGTCAGCAAAAGGTGAGATAAACGAACTTGTCGAGCGGTTGAATTGGCTGCTTGCCGATGCCACCAAAGGTGACTGGGAGTTACAAGATGGCTGCTCATGGCGGAGGATTGGGACTCGCGGTCACAATGGAAATGTTCTTTGTCCATCGACGTACAGCAGAGAAGATAATCATCCCGATCTCACCGCAGGCAGGGGTGAGGATTTATACTCAAATCTGCAATTGATTGTAGAAATGAAAAACGGACTTCCATCCCTATTGCAAGCCATAACCGACCTACAGGCGGAGAATGAGCGGCTTCGGGAAGAGATCGACGATGCTTTATCTGAGGCCATCGGCAATATTGATTCAGGAATATCGGAGTTAAAAGGGGCTAAGACAAGAATAGACTTTCATAGGGAGCAACTAAACCCCGACAACCATTGACCATATCCGCCGCCAATCAGGCATCGTCTAGCTGGTATCGCGGCACAGTAACCATATCGTCGCCGTGATTGCACGAATAACCCGTGCGGGTCGCCAACCAGTAAAATAGAGCCTGGTCTAGCGCTTGGTCATAAGCCTTATTGATGTCCTGATCCTTGGCCTGCCATCTGGGAAATGGGGTAGGCGGATAACCGGCTTGTATCTGAACGTGCCAAAACCCGCCGATTTGCTTTTGTTTGCGTTCCACAACATCAACCATGCCGCGTAGTTTTTTTAGTTTATCAAGAAATTGCACGTCGGAGTCTCCCTAATGATTCCCCGAGAACGTCCGTTATTGTCAAACGGTTTCCAACATTGCAATCAGAATATACCGAGAAACTTCGGCTTCGATTTCGCGATAGCGGCTCGGTCCCTCTCTTCGCAATTGGCAATCAAACGTCTTGCAGCCTGTGCCCGCTCAAACTCCGTCCGTTTTCCCGCCGTTTGCGCTCCTGCAAAGCCTATCCACGATTTCAAGGTATCGAGTGTCGTTTCTCCCTGCTGTGGCGCGGGGGCATCTGCAACAGGCGTTCCCCAAGTACCGTCCAACATGGAAGAGCAACTACTCTTCGGTGCAAATACCGAAGTTGTCACACAGGAAGCTAGAACCAGCGGTATGAGCATCACTGGCATTATCCGTTTTATTGACCTCATCTTGCATTTCCTTTGTCGATTGGTTGCGCTTGGTTTCCGTCTCTGCCTGATCACCAACGGTCTTGACTGCCTCTTGGCCGCTCTCCACCGCAGCATCAGTCTGGTTTTCTCCCAAGCGGCCCTTTACCTTGTCAGAGGCTGTTAGAAGGTCGTAGACAAACACCAGGGCGAATATTGCGGCTATTCCTGCTGCGATGTATCCAGCCAGTTTAAGGGTTATCTTCGGCATCTTCACCTCCTACGGTTATTTCAATCCCACCCGGGCCAGTTGCACTGACCTTGCCCTTGATCGCCACAATGACGACCGAGACAAAGCTGATGCCGATAATGGCAAGCAAACCGATTAGAACGTGATCCTTGATCTCAAGAAGCTTCACTATGCAGCCGACATAGAAATCCGCGCCGTGTACATCGTCTTTCGCTGCGCCCAAGACCATTGTGCAGTATTTTGCTGGCGTTAAATCCCATAGCTGCCAGATGAGAACGCCCGTTATGATTGGCCCACCTGCCACCGCAGCGATTATGTTCCAGCGGATTGCGCTCTCTGTGCGTTTGCCGTTCATCCCGCCGCCTTCCTCTCCGCTTTTCGGAGCGGGCAAACGCCAAATATATGTAGCGGTGAATAGCGGTGCGCCAATCCGCGACCAGGCAACGGTTTGTCTCGCAATTCAAAATGTAAATGCTGGTCAGGGCCGTGCATCGAACGAGCGTTGCCTGTATTGCCTGTCAGACCTACTTGCTGGCCTTTGGCTACGTTTTGCCCCGCCACAACATCAATGCGGCTCAGATGAGCATACATGGCATAGAGAACGTCTTCATTACCATCATTGTCGAGGTCAAAGCGAAATTCGAGGATAACCTGCTTGCCATATGCGCCAACATCGCGGACAGTATGAACCCGGCCATCAGCGACAGCATAGCAGCGATAACCAGCGGGGCTTTCAAAATCCCACCCTTGATGGGGTCGTTTTGTTCCATTGCGATTGCGCCGCACCATGCCGAATGTGTGGTTTATCATCCCTCGACGAATTTTGTTCTTTGCCAGTGGCCAACCGATACTTGGATGCATCATTTATTCTCCAGTAATTTCAGGCGCTGATCATGTTCCTGGTCTTTCATGCGGGATTGCTCGGAATAGGTGTCTATCCCATCCATCCAGTGACCTCTGCTTTTCAATTCCGTTTGCTGGTTTTCGCTGACAACAACCAATTTCCCGACCGCCTCTGTTAGCTCATTGAGCTTCTCGCCCTGCCCTTCAACAGTATGGTTGAATGACCATCCCACATAAACCACAGCAGCCACGCCAAGAGCGTAGAATATGTTCTGGGGATTGATTGGAGATTCTGCTTTGTGGGCGTCTGACAGCCCCGCAGCCACCGCTTTCGCAAAGTCCTTTTGCTCGTCTGGTGTCATTTATGGGTGGCCCTTGGTATAGGCTCTATAGCCATATCGATTCTCCTTATAAGGATCGTGTTGGTTAGGGCTGGCCATTGGTAGGACATTGGTCAGCCTGCTTGTCAGCTTGGGTAAACTTTGATTTTCAGAGTGCCGGAAGCTAGATCGACGGTCCCGCCAGACTTGTTCTCAATCTCGAACCGTACAGTATTGGCAGAAACAACCGTGGCGATGATGTTAAAACCAGCCTGCAATGTCGTAAGCGCCGCTTGCGCAAAATCACCTACTGCAGCCCCGGTCACCGTCACATTAGCAGCATCAATCGCTCCATTGGCGAGAGATGGAGGGTCATAGACCTGTGTGTAATATAGCGGGGTGTTATCAATGATGAGCTTGCCAGCCCCTGCCCCATTGTAAGCCGTGAACAATGCCAGCCCGTCATCATCGTCCTGATAATTGTCACCAACAACAACCCGCTCAATATTCGTTCCAGCGGTTGTGAATGACTTCATGCGATTGTTGCGGAACGTGAAGTTTTGAGCAACGAGTACCAGATCAACTTCAAGCGATTTGTTGCCAATAAACTCAAAATTGTTCGACGTAAATTCTCCGGCGCTATCGCCATCCTGCACGAAAACCTTGGTGGAGAGTTCGAAATAATTGTTCAGAATATGAATCTGGCTATTCCAGTTGTAGGAATAGATATCGACGCCGTTATAGTTGGCTTGAAGCGCGTTGTCCTGTATTGTGATCCCTGTGCACGTGGTAAGGGCGATCCCTATCCCGCATAGTTCGATCAAGTTTCCGGTGATCAATCCAGTCGTAGCAGCACCGCCTATATTGAGGGCATTGTTGACGTTGCGAAAACGGTTGTTTCGGATTGTCCAGCTATAACCGAATTTCGTCTCAATGCCGGTTCCCAAGAAACGGAAATCGCAGTCCTCAATCACTGATGGCGCGGTAAATTCCCAGTAGGCAAACCGCTGTGTGGAATCACAGCCAGCAAGATCATGAGAGGTCGTTGTGAATTTGCCAATTGTTATAGGGGTGCTAGCGCCGGCCACACCCGTTCCAGAGATTTTTAATCCCCTGACAGACAGGGATTGTGCATAGCTACCAGAAGCCGCAGCAGCACCGCCAATTAGCATCGTGCCAGTTCCGGTGTAGCTGATGTTTGAGAGGTCTTTACCGTCTCCGGTCAGAATGACATTATCGATTGTCAGGCCGAGGCTGCCGCTCAAAGCGCCATAATCTATTGTAGAAGCGATAACGTAATTGCCAGCAGGAAAATGAACGCGGCCATTGTTCAATGATGCGTAAACCAAAGCATCCCGACAGTCTGTCGTGCCGTCTGCAACGCCTCCATAGTGCTGCACGGTTGCGATCCCGTCTGGAACTAATCCATTAACGCCCAGGTCATTTGTTGCCGACGCAGTGCCAGTAGCAGAGCTATCGACCCGGTATTTCAGCCCGTTTATTTCTACTACCGTGCCATCTGACTTGCCCGCAGCGATGGTCGCAGCATTTGCATCTCTTGCCTTGAATGTAACTCCGGTTTCGATATTTACCGGGTCGATATCGCCGTCTGGTACAAGCACATCATCTGCATCGCGTAATATGCCGCGATACTGGAAAACCACGTCCAGATAGATAGGAGGGAAGCGACCGCCAGAGTCCGCTACAACCGGGTTGCTATGTTCTGTTGTTAAGTCAGATGACGTGTAAACGCTGCGTAGCGTTGTTGTGCCACTGTCGTAAAAATACCACTTCGCACCAGGCAAAGGATTGCCGTTTTCATCGAGTGCCCGTGATAAATCTGTGAGGAGTTGTGAAGTCATTATTCACCCCATAAAAAAAGGGGCGCAAAGGCCCCTTGGTTGTGCTACAATTTGATTGTGGAAGACTTTAAGAAGCCGAAATTCTGGATTTATGCGCTGTTACTGTGGTGGTTCTTCCCCACCGCCATCTATTTTCTCACTGGCGGCCAGATTTCCGGGTGACACCGGCGCGCCTTGCAAGAAATTTTGGATTGACTTGAGGTCATTGGCAATCACCGGCTCTTTGGCCGCAATTGCAGAAAGTCGATCATAATATTGCTTCGATGGCTTTGCGGGGGCCTTTGCCAACCAATTTGCAAATCGCGGTGACGCAAGTACCTGGCCGGTTAAGAATTGGGAGCCGCCCCCAACCAGAGCCGCCGCCGGATTAACATAAGCCACCCCGCCTAAAATAAGCGTATTGCCCGCGATTCCTCCAGCGGTGTTAGAATGATTGGCAAATTTCTGTGCCTCTTTCGTGGCATTAGCTAACTTCGCAATGTCGTTGAGATTGCGGCGCAAATCTCCGTCACTGAACAGGATGTTCTTGCCTTTCGCTGACATTTTGTTCCAGTTCGTCAAGAATGTAGAAGCTGAAAACGTTTGTCCGGCATCGTCCTGTTGCCCAGCACTCGCTTTACCCAATCTACTAATCAGTGTGGCTCGAACGTCCCCAAGTTGCTCAGGGGGTAATTCTCGCATCAATCGCGCTAGACGGCCTGCGCCGCCACCCTTCCCTTTTGCCATAGTCTCAACTGCCTGTAGGATTTGTTCGCCGCTCTTGTTCTTACCCATTACTGGCTGCAAAACCTGATCGATTTGCTCAACTCGCTGTTTCCAGAAATCATCTGCCCGCTTGAACATGTTAGCCGCATCGCCACGCCCCGCCTGGCGCAATCCAGCGTCTATGTCATCGGATAGGGAATTAAGAACATCGCCAAAAATACGCTGTTCGTTATTACTACGCAACTTGCCATCAAAAGTACGCCCTGAAAGCTGAGTTCTCGCGTCTCGCAAGCCAGAAACCGAAACACCATCAGAGATATCACCTTTAAGCTTGTTCAACGCTTGAATAAGTGGCGCATTAGTCTGCCCAAGCTCAGACAGTTTTGCTATTTCAGCATCGATGGTCTGGACAGCCTGCAGCGGCTTGATTGTTACGCCCTTGGCCGCCTCATTGGCTCGATCATACAGGCGTGATCCGCGTTCGGATGTTTTTTTGATAAACAGGTCGCCGCTTTTGCGGATTGCCTCTCCTGCCTCATCCTCTGCGAGAACAGCACCTTGGTTGTCAGCCTGCCTTTGTGCCGCTCTCCCAATTTGAGACTGTGATTGTGCCGCCCGGTTCAAAATTGGTGTTGCAGAAAGAGGTGATTGAACTGCCGCAGCCGAAGTGCGTCTTGCAATCGGCCCACCAGCATCTGCGGGCAAAAGATCGACACTTTGGCGTTGTGCAGCATTAGCCAGCGCATTAGGCTGGCCAGCGAAGCGCTGTGCAATATTGCGTGATGACTGTGCTAATCCACTGGCTGTCAAACCTCCAAAAAGCCCCGCTGCCACTTGAGCGCCAGGATTGTCAGTGGGGGCTAGGGACGCTGCTCCACCAGCAGCCGCACCACCAATTGTATCCACGCCTGGGGAGGCGGCAAATCGTGAAAAAGCGTTCTGCGCAGCCCCGGTAGCAATATTTGCCGCTGGCCTAGCTGCACCTGCAAATGTCAGCGCAGAAACACCACCCTTATTGATCGCAGAGGCAACTTTATTAGGATTGTCAGGCAACCCGGACGCATCGCGAAATGTTTGGCCGAGGTCAGTTGATAGCTCTGTTCCTGCAACCGCATTGATGGCGGCATTTGCTGGATTACCAACTAAGCCCAATACATCTCCAAGCCCCTCAACAATATCACCCGCACCACCCAAGAAGCTGTCAGTCAGGCTAGGCTCAACGTCTGCTTTTGTTGCGAGTTGGCCGGTGCTGCGGAAATGGGCAAGCACCTCTTCTGCATTCTCGACGTTGACACCGAACTTGCCACGCGCAAAACCCCTTAATTCCTCTGGCGTAATATCCGGGTTGTCACGGATAAACTGATTGTAAACCGCCATAGTTTCATCATCGAAGGATGCTGGCTTTTCTTCCGCCAAGCCCCCTGTCTTATTCAAAACACTCTCATAATGCTTAATGATCGTGTCCATATTATCCTGAAATTGGGCATCGGATTGTGTCGGATCGAGAGAGGCGATACTATCACGAAGTAACGCCAATTCTATTTCGGACACCTGCCCCAACGCTCCACCAGTCGGACTTTCATCACGCATTTTCTGTAGCCGAGTGAAAGCAGTGTTAGAACCAATCGTGTTCAAGAGACTTTGGACGTCTCGCGCCGCCGTACCCCCAACAGAACCAGCGGTTTCTGCGCCAAACCCCGTTGCGAACAAGCCATCTTTTGAAAGCTGCTTTGCCTTTTTAGCTGTGTCTATGACATTCTGTAACTCGGCGTGAACGCCCTGCAGTTCAGCAGCAGACTTCTCCCCAAGGAGCTTGTCACGCTTTTCCTCGGCAATATCTGCCTTCGCCTTCGCCTCACGTATTTTAGACCCTTGCAACGCAATATCACCTTGAACCTTTTGGTTAGACAGGACATTGCCTTGCCGCACCTCATCCCGTACCGGCGCGGGCTGCTTAGGCCGCCCACGGATTATTCCTGGCGCTGCTGGCGCTGTTGCCTGCCCGCCGTTGAGCTGAGACAGTAAGCCGGGATCAGTTACTTGTGGCATTAACGGCCCTCCGGGTTGTCAAACCATTGACCGTTAACGCGGTAATAGGTCTGTCCATTCACTTCCTTGGCCTCAACAATGTTGTTGCGTGCCATATATTGCTGTGCCTTTTGCTCGTCTCCGCCGAAGGCCTCACGAACACGTGCTACTTGGTCCGAGGTGGCGATGGTCGCGCCTGCCTCGGGGTTGCTGTTTTCAGGAGGCGGGCCACCTTGAGGGCCTACCGCTTGCGTTTCACCAAACTGGCTTATTGCGTTTGGATCTCGCACATTTACCAGTGTGCCGCCCTCTGGGATCGCCATATAGTCCGGCTGCATAAACCGTTGTAACCGTTCTTGAATGCCCGCCCGATTAACAATCGTGTTCAGCATAGCATCGCTGTATTGCCCGATATACTGGTCAGCGCCCAAGTTCCTTGCCTGCTCATCCCATATTGCAGAGCGCTGGTCAGGTGGGGCTTGCAATATTTGGAATGCCGCCTGCGCCAATGCGTCATCCTGCGCGTCAACTTCCGCACGTTGCTGTTCGGTCATTCGGTTGTAAGCTTGATTATCAATTGTTGCCAATTCGACCTGAGCCTGATGATCCCCGCCCAATGCTCGGCGGCGCAACTCTACAAATTTCTGCTGGCGTTCACGCTCAGATTGTCTTTCACGCTCCTGCATCGCAATGCGCGGCGCAGCCTTCGCCAAAGCATTAAAGTTCTCCGGATCATCAGGGTTTGCAACATAAGCCGACAGTGCATTTTGCCGCTGGCTTTCTTTTGCCTGCCTACCCAATTGAACGCCCATGCCGAACGATTGCTGAAAACTGTTTGGCTGCAACGCAATTCCGAAATTAGGATTGGTCATCAATCACCCCTTAGATAAAGCTACTGGCAAACCCGCCCAACGCACCTAGACCGGCAGCGAACGGATTGTTTTGACCGCGAACAAGTTGTGCATTAGCCGTTGCTGTACCGGCAGCATTGTTGTTGGCGCTGAAAGTGTTGGAGAAACTCTGACCCACGCCTGCCTGCGCAGAAGCAGCCCCAAGGCCGACGTTTTGCTGGTTTGTGAGCTGGTTAATGTAATTGCCAAATTCGTTGCTAGCGATGTTCTGGTTAAAGCGGGCAAAATCCTTCTGCGCAGCACCCGAGCGAAGCGCGCCACGAGCCGCAAAACCTGTGTTCAGAGAGTTATTGCCCTCATCCTGTCGAAAGCGGAAACCTGTTGAGTTTTGGTAATTCTCGAACGCCTGATTATAGTCCTGCTGCGGGCTAGTGACCTGGGCCGCAGGTTGTTGCCCGCTATTATAAGCTGCAGCAACTCCAGGGAAAGTGTAGCCAAACTCACCGAAATCACCGCCCGTAAAACCTGCAAATGGGTTAAACTGCGAAGCTGTTTGCTGCTGCGGTGCGGAAGCTCCACCAATTCCCAAAAGAGAGTTTATCGCCTGCCCGGCATTATTCCCACGTTGAACAAACGGATTAAGCGTCTGGCGATTCTGATTGTATATTTGCTGCGCCAACGCATTATTTTGCTGAGCAACAGCTAAAGACGTGTCTGCCGCCTTTCCGGCAGCTTTCTTTGATGATCTTGCGCCAAGGGCAGATCCTACCCCCGCAACGCCCAGCCCTATGGCTGCTGCCGTACCTATTGCCATGCCATTTCCTTAACAAACCCGCGCTCCATCGGCGCAAAGCCCAATTTCTGATAAAGCGATGCCATACGGTCAGGATTGACCGTCTCTAGCGTGATCATCACCATGCTGTCACAACGGCCTATCAAGGCCTTTTCAGCAGCTTTCAGTAAGCCGAAGCCCTCTCGCCCCTCAGACCACCAGAAAAGCTCCTGAGCCACTCTGTGACCGTTATTAAAAGGGTGCGGATAGATAACCGCTCCAAACATGCTTGTTTCTGTACAGAGAACCAGCCCGTCATCACTTTCGATTAATCCTTTGAGTAGATTCGAGACACTCCCAGCATCAAAGCCGACATGAGGAGTAGCTAGCTCGGCAAACTTCCTTCCCATCTCGACAAGGCGCGGAATGTCGTCCAATCCCGCTTCTCTCGTCACAACAAATCTATATTCAAGCCAAAATCACGGACGTAACCGGGCGGCGTTGACCCAGTGCCAGAAGCGTCTGGCTGACCGATTTGCGGTATTGTGACACCGCCCACAACATGGACTGAGCCGGTTTGGACAATCTCGTCCATTGTCCCCATAAAAGTTACTGCCCCACCCTCTCGTGCGCTGTCATTGTAATAAACGCGCACAAAGGCCCCCGGAGCAAAACCAGACACCGAACCAGCATCCACATTCACCGTGTTGTTGGAATATTGTCTCTGGTGTGCTGCAACCGTGATTCCTCCCGTGCTGGAGGCAGACAGTAAACCATCTACAGGAACCGTGGTGCTATTCGCTAATGACACCTCATCAGAAACATTCTGGGCATCAAGCGCCGCTTGTGTTGCTGTTTCCTGCACAGCCTGGATAGCCGCCAATATTGATGATATCTCGTCAATCTGAGAACCTTGTTGAGAAAAAGCGTCCTCAATGCTTTCGACTGTCTTTTGCCAAAGCGCCTGGAATTGAACGGTAGGACTTCCTGCCCTGTCAGAAACAGCCACTGCCCGCTGCAATCTGTCGAGCCTTACAGTTTTTTCCTCCAACGGATTTGATAGGTTTGGCCCTACTTCGATGTCTCCGCCTGCATATCCCAACATCGCGGAATCATAGCTAACCCGGACAGGCTCAACCATGAGCTGCCCACCACTCCAAGCCAATTGTGCCCGAGTATAGGTGAGACTAGGCATTGGTCAGGAATGTACCCGCGTTAAGTGTAAACGGATTCCCGTCTGTCAATGTGTACGACGCGCCATAATCGATAAATCCGATGAGCTGGTCGCTTGCCGCCGTATCGTTATAAAGCACAATATATCTAAAATCGGCAAAGCTGCCGCCAGATGCGGTGAAAGACATTGCTGCCAGCACCAAACTGTACATACCGCCTGTTTGAGATGATGATGTTACAGTGACCGTTGAGCCGCCCGCTGTATAACCATTACCTGCGGTGATTTCGGTCAAGTCGGCCTTGACTGTACTCGATAAACTTGGCTCAACATTAGTGAGCATAAACTTGAGTGTGTCCGACCCGAGATTGTGCACCCCTTCTGCCACAGCTTCCTTGAAACTGTTAAATATCTGGACAGTTGCCATTAACGACCTCCTCGCGGCGCATCGATTTGTACATTTGAGATTCTAACGCTCACAGGATCGGTGACGCGGAACTGAAAAAGCATGCCAGGGTCCGCAAACATGCCCAAAGCGCGATATTCAACCCGGTTATCATAGTCGCCCTGGAGGCCAAGCTCTTCGGCCTCCCAATCCTCCCAGATGTTTCCACCATCATCGCTTGAACGCATTTCAAGGATGGGATTGGAGTAGTTGCCTGTCAGGTATTGGGTTGTGCCGACTTCAATTGTCACACGCAGGTTGTTAACGGCAAATGGACCATCCAGAACACTTCCGGCGCTAAACAACCGTTCCATCGGTCCGTTTGCATCAACATACCCTTCAAAACGCCACACGGTCCCGGTTTGATCATCCCCCAAACCAGGTCCGGCGCGCCAATTGTCACGGCCAATCGAGCGAAACTCACACCACTGCCCAGTTGTCACATCAAGAGCGTATGTTTCCCCATTCAACCTTAAGCAAACAAACTTGTGCCGCTCATCAATGACCAGAAATAACCTGTGGGCTGAGCTGGCCTGTGAAGCCTCAACAATTGCGTCATCGGCTACAGCTTGAGGCACTTCTCCATTACGATACAGGATCAGGTCTTTGCCTAAAAAATAGAATGTATTGTCAACGGTAACAATGCAGCCGGTAGCCGCTAAACCCTGCTCAAATTCTCGTTGTTGTATCTTTGTAAACGGCAAATCAGGATTGCCGCTTGCCGCCCAAAATTCTATCGATTGGGAACCGGCAAGAACTAAAATTCCATCCAAAACTGTCAAATCCAGAAGAAAATCCGGTTCGCTTTCTGCCGTAGCGAAATCCAGTCCCTCCCATGACCGCCCATCAAGAACAGCCGAAAAATACCATTGACCTGTCCCAGCACGGATAGCGATGAAATAGCCCGCTGTATGAGTGACCGCTGTTACGTTTGCGCCATCCGGAAAAGCTACCTGGACAAAGTCGGTCCCGTTATAGCTGTAGAGCGACCCACCTGCCGTTACCAATACCTCAAGATCACTTGCGGCAATGGATACTGTCCCCTCCCCGTCAATCGCACCTAAAAGAGTGTCACCGCGATAAAAATGGGGACCGGATACGACAAACTTGTCTCCGCCGAATACACCGTCACGCTGCAAAACACCTCTTATTGGACCGCTACCATGAACGCTGTCAGAGACAAGCCCCTTCCTGCTTTGAAGAATGACGGGTTCCCCTGCCCGCCCTTCCTCAACGAATAAGTTAACCAGCTCAAGCGGCGGTAAATTCCCCCTCGGCCTGGTATATGCCGAAGTCCCATAAGACAGCCGCATTAGAAAAACTCGCGCTCCGCCAGTTGAGAGCGGTATGTTCCGGCGACATCAGCCTTGAATTTCATCGCATTACGTGTTGTTGCTACCCCAATCTGGCCGCCAAAAGCGTCAACAAGGTAAAATGCAAGGAGTGACGCCAGGCCAAGCTTATTCCTTGTTGCCAGCGGGGCTGTGCTGCTCAACGTCAGACCATAGACCGTTTCCCACGCGTTACCAGAGTAGACATAAGCTTGACGAACGCCGTTTGCCTCAACGCAAATTATTGCGAGGTCTTTGGGTACGCGTGTTTCCCCGGTCTCAAGGTCTTTCAATGTCTGCGGTATTGTTATGGTGGCGTTATCAGCGAAGATATTTTCATATTCCTTCGCCGTGTAATCTTCTGTTTTATAAAGCCTTGTGGTGGGTCCGAATAGGTCATCAGACACCATTTGCTCGTAGAGGCTTTGAAGAACATCAAGACCGATCTCAGCCTCTTTTGCTTTGGGAGTCCGACCAAGGCCGACAATAGCCGACATCTGCATGGCAAGCGTTACAATATCCCGGCAAGTTGTCATGGCATACTCCCAACAAGAAAAGGGGCGAACCGAAGCCCGCCCCTCTTAGATTATGCGTCAGCAGTCGTCGAAACGAAGCCAGTGACAACACCGTTGTCTTTCAGATCATCGGTATCACCTGCGCCAGTGCCGAAGGTCAGCTTTTCAATGCCATCGATTGTCTCAACAGCAACGCCGTGCTTGTCACCGTAATCAAACTTCTCGGTGACCGACTTCCAGCGACGTACACGCGCATGGCCAAGGGCTTGCGCACCGCACAAGAAGACAGGAGAGACATCAGAGCCAGCATTACCGACACCTGACAGGATTGGCATGTCGTCAACCTCGTGAACAAGGATACCGTCAAAGTCCACATCACCGCCCTGGAATAATTTCTCATTCTGTGCAGTGATTTGAACTTCACGCTGTGCCTGCGTAAGCGTGGTGTCCGCCTTCAGATCACGCATCGCCAACGGGTGAACAAACGCAATGTAATAGCGCCGGTTCATGCCGCCCATGCGGACAGGACGGATTTTCGGATCAGCGGTCAACGCCATACGCTTCATCAGCGAAAGAATGCCAGTGTCCAAAGTATCCGCAGCAGGGTCAACATTCAACAATGATGCACTGTGATCATTACCGGAGTTGTTCGCTACTGCACTACCAAAGAGGCAGCGGTCGGCATTATCAACCAACCATGCGTCTTTGTTAGCTTCCGAGGCAGCGCCATAAGCAACGCCGTTAATCGACTGCAAGGCCGCGATCACACGGTCGGTGTCATAGTTCTTCGCCCATTCCATAAGGTTTGGACGTGCTGCATTGCGAAGCGAGAAAGAAGAACGCTGTTCCTCCATATCGGCCACGCGGACAGCATTACGCGACTTATCCACGTTCAGAACATATGAGCGAGACGTCATAGCCTCCTCGTTGCCCTCAAGCGTGTTTGTGCCGGTTACAGCCGCGTTTGTCAGACGGTTGAGCAGAGCGAAGGTAACAGCGTCACCCTTTTTGCCGCCAAGCTGCTCATTGATCTGAATAATCGACTGTTCGGAAGTGCCCATATAGGGCTTGAAGGGGTGGTTTCCCTGATATTCGACCCAGAATTGGTCATCCCACTGTTGGACCGTAAGGCCCGCTGCTGCTGTTGAATCAGCCATATTGAAAAATCCTTCTATGGGAGGGTCAACGTCTCACGACGTGGAAGCCTCAAATTAGCCGTTTAGGACTGCCTCCAGCGGTGTCGGTCCAGCCCATTCCGGGCCTTTACGAGCGCCTACCGTTCGCTCTCCTGCGGTTGTTTGTGGAGCCTTTGGCGGCTCCTGCTGTTCGCCTTTGAGAAACGCTTCAAACTTCTCCATCAACTCAGGAGTCATTTTCTCGGCAGTCTCCTGCTTTTTGTGTTGCTCAACGGCGTAGTCATAAGGGTCTGGATGATTGCGAATTTCCTCCTGCACAGCAGGGGGTTGTGATTGGAACCATTCTTTGGTCGCTTCCACGGTGTCAGCACCATATGCTTTGGATGCGCGATATTCCGACGCATTGAGATGACGAACGAACGCCTTTTCTTCAACGGTCATCACCGCGCTTTCCAGTTGCTTCGCCTGAAAGCTTTCATAGCCTTCCGGGTCTGCAATTGGGTCTGGCGCTGGTTCTGGTTCGGGCTGCTTGTAAACCTCACCCTTGATTTTCTCCAGCTCTGCGGCGAGTTTTTGACGCTCGTCCCGCTCAGCGTGAAGCGCTTTCAAAGGTACTGTTACATTGCCTTCATCAGATTTCGGCTTTTCCTCTGGCGCATCTGCCTTTGGCTCTTCTGCCGGTCGCTCCTGAATGTCCAGGTCTTCATTGCCCAATTCAGGGTTTACATCGTGGTCGAGCACGTCCTCTAGTTTGGTTTCCATTATCATCCTCATTTTACCTGTGCGCTGGCATAGCGATACGCCCGATCCCCGGCGGCGGGTTCAGCAAACACGACTGCTAACTGTCGAAACGCCCGTTAAGCCCGGCGGCGGCTATCGATTAGGCGGCTGCGCCTATCTCGAATCCTGTTTTTGCGGTTTCAGCCTGCGTTTTCTCGGCTGTTGCGATATTCTTCTGTGTCTCGCTCTGAATTTTCTCAATCTCAGCAACTTCACTCTGCATAGCGATCTGAGCCTGCTGTTCAGCCATTGGATTAGGAGCCTGCTGGTCCTCCAGAGATTCCAGAATCTGCTCTTTGTCACGCAAACTAGACGCTTGAATAAGCATTTTAGCATACATTGGAGGCAGGTTGATTAGGCCCGGCAGCACTTTGGTAAGTGTGTCAAACTGCTCTGCTTGTACGGTTGGAGTATCCATGCCCTCGTCAATCACGATATCAATATCAATTTCTGACGGTACATTGCGCATTGAAACAACTTGGCTTGCCTGCGGGTCCTGGAGAAAAGCCTGCAATCTCTGTTGCGCACCTGGATCACTAGCTATTTTTGCCTGAGCTGCCTCATCAGATTGTATCTGCTCCATTAGCATGTCAGCAGCCGTCACAGGTTGATTGATACCCACAAAACGGACGTTACGCCCGTCATCGGTTACACGAACCCATCGCTCCTCAGTCCAGAACTGCCTTATGCGTGACCAAATCGCCTCATAAACATCTATCGTAAGCTGGCGAAGGCGGTCCATATGCAAGGCGACCTCAACAAGCCCTCCCTGTTGTTGCGCCAATATAGCACGCCCTGACATGTCGTTTTCATTCTTGCCCTGCAACGCACTATTAGCGCCCTGCAAATCAATCTCTGACTTCGCTTCCTGCAGTAAGTTCAGATTTTGAGCCGCCATGTCATTAGTGTTCAAAATCTCGATATCGTCACCGTGAACAACACCATCCGGCTTAGCTAGTTCCTTCTTTATTCGTTCCGGTGACATTACCGCATTGTTGCCAACGCGGGCCTGCCTTTGGCTGATAAGATGAAGCCCCTTGGAGCGTCGTTTGTTAATCTCGTCTTGCGGGTCAATCATATCCCGAACATCGCCGTACCGGTTATTGTCCCGGTCAATGTACAGACTTGCCGCCTTAATCGGGTTCTCCGGCTGTCCCTCGCTATCGAGATAAGGTGAAACGGCAGGCGCAACCAAATGCCCTTTTTCTGTCAACGTGCAAGTCAGCCAAATGCCCTGCTGTTTGTAAAAAATCTCGATAACGCGAACACGCCGACGTGAAGGATCAGCCCATAGCTTCCATTTCGGTCTGTCATCATAGGTTTCTGTGAACTTCGCCGCGTCAATGGTTTGAACAAGCGCATCTTCTGAATCCTGCCAGCGCGTCTTTGCATCCTCCACATCATACCATGTCACTATCCCCATGTAGGCAGCATCCGAAAAGTCAGCACGGCGGCTGTGCGGGTCATAAAACAACCTGTCCCACGGGATATTGGTTAAGGCAGGATCAATGCCCTCTCTACTCTGCTTAGCCCCAACCATGATTGCGCCAGTGCCTTCAACAAGGATAGACTCCCACCCTTCGCTGCGCTTGTCGTCCCATGACTCCTTGTCACAAACAAAGCGGATAGCGTCTGTAGCCGCTTTAGCCGCGTCTTCGTCATTCGGATTACGCGGGAATGCTTTTGGGTCTTTGCGGGACTGCCGCTCCATTCCGAGAAGATAATTGATCTTGCGCCTGATGCGATTGTAGACAACTGGCGGTTGTCCGCGATTTGTTAAAGCCGCCCTCTCTGCATCTGTTAACTGTTTTCCATCATAATAATCGCGGTCACGCTCATTGCGCTTACGCTCTTCATATGTGACGTTTTCCGCCTCTTCAAACATGCGGACAAGATGGCTTACACTGTTTTCCAATCGTCCTCCCCTTCCGCATCAAATGCCCTGTCCCAGCGATCTCCACGCGGTTTGTTTTCACCGCTCTGGACAATCGCTGGATGTGCTTGGTCTATGGCCATGCCTATCATGCTGGCCGTATCTACTTGGTCATCGTGCTTGCCTGCTGGAAACACGAGAAACTCTGCTAATTCTGCGTCTTGCTCAAAATACACGCGCCCCGATGCAGCCATTGCCTGAAATGCTCTTGCCCTTGTTGGTTTATCAGCGACCGAGGCAATCCACTCCATCCGGCAGAACGTCTTGCGCTCTCGCATACGCCGGGTCAGCATTGGCTCGATTGATTTTCTGATAACGCCGCTTTCACCAAACCAAGCCAGCGGTTTATATTTGGCGATCAGGTTAATCTTCTCTTCTATCCAAACATCTGCGGTTGTCTGCCCGCGCCATTGGTCAACCCTGTAGACTGCTCCACTTGCGTCTATTCCCCAAACGGTGTGGACGGTGTAGTCTCCACCATCATCCGTAACCGCGTAATCAGATGTTCCATAATATCTTAACTGAGGCAGTTTTTCCCAGCGCTTGAACCAATCCCTTTGAAAGAACGTGCCTTCATCCGGCTGCGGCTTCTGCTGGTACAAGGCTGACCATTCACGAGGGCCAACGGTTGACTTAATGCGTTCCAGAACGGGTAGAGGATACCATTCCGGCCACAAAGCCTCGTAGTGCTTGCTGATCGCAGGCAGCTCTAAAACCTCCCACTGGTCGCCCTCTGCTTCCAGCAAGCGTCCCGCCAAATCATCCTCGTGCCAGCGGGTCTGAATTAACACCACTGCACCACCAGGCATCAGCCGGGTGAATAACGTTGATCGATACCAGTCCCAGACAAGATCGCGTCTGCGTTCGCTGTCAGCCTCTTCCCTGTCTTTAAGCGGGTCATCAATCAGCGCAATATTAGCCCCACGACCCGTTATTGCCGTACCAACACCAGCAGCGACATAAGCACCGCCCTTGTTGGTGTTCATACGATTGGCGGCCTGGCTATCAGGAGCCAATGAAACCCCGTTAAAAACCTCCGTAAATTCCGGTGAGCCGACAATGTTGCGAACATTCCGGCCAAAATCATTTGCAAGATCGCTGTTGTAACTTGCAGCGATTATCTGCCGTTTTGGATCACGCCCCAAGCACCAGGCCGGAAACCTTTTAGATGCCAGCTCTGACTTGCCGTGCCTTGGCGGCATAAAGATCATTAGACGGTCAATCTCTCCCCGCTCTACAGCCTCTAACTTCTCTGCAATTAATTCGTGGTGGCTTGCAGCCTGATAAACCTCGTTCGTGTGCTTAGTGAACGCTAGAAGGTTGCGCCGTGCTTTCGCTGCCCTCACTTCGCTCAGCGTCGGTAAGAAGTTGTTCGAGCTGGTCAAGTTTGTCGGTGCTAAGGCGGTCAAGGTCATATTTGTGCGTCACCGTTTTGTTGTTATCGACAGTCAACTTGTCCCCGTATCTCTGTGACCATTTTCCAATGAGCCTAATTCGCGTGTCTATTCTGATGCGCTTGTCAGCAGCTTCGATTGTTGCATCGTCCGCTATTTCCAGGCATTCATCTGCCAGAGCATCACATCCCAATTCCCTTGCGCGCGTGGAGTGCGCGAAATAATCCTCATTTTTCGACAAGTTATAGCGAACGGTGCTTTCGGCTAACTTCATTTCCTTGCAGATCTTGCGGAGAGAATTACCCTCTGAGAGCTTTATGCAGATATCATCTAGCTGCTGATCTGTAATAGCCATCAAGCTGCCTCCATATCTTCAACATTGGCGGGACCGTAAATCGTCAAACCGCCCGACTGCGCTTGTCCTTCGATTGATTGGCTCGCACCTTTCGCTGGACAAGTTTCTGTAATGTCATTTGCCATTGCGCCGCCTGTCGTTTCGTAACCATTGGTGTTCGAAGGGCCATAAATTCGAATTGGCTGATCAACTGCATTACCGTTCAATGTGAACGAGCATGAATTAATCCCGCTCATTGTGGCTTTTGCCGTCAATGCGCCTGATACAATCTCATTGATTGTGATGCTGCCCGAGATCGCGCCGCCAAGTAATCCTGCTAAACCGCCTGTTGTTGATACTGAACTTGCCGTGCTACCAGCCAAAAGACCATTGGCCGCCAATACTCCATTTGCTGACGCTGCAGTCGAGGTTAAACCCGTTAGCGTTCCGCTGGCACTCAGATTACCGCCTCCAGTGTGACTACTTACAGATTCCCCTGAAATGTAGCCCGTAAGCTGTCCATTGGCCGACACTGTGTGTGCTGTGCCACTTTGACCAGTTAGCCGGCCTCTACCCGCTATGTTACCAGATGCAGAGAATGTGCCTGCCGTCTGTCCTGTTAATTCTGTCGGAGCTGATCCGGTTATCGTGCCAGCAGCCGTGAATGATATGCTCGTTGGGCCTAACAAACTTCCTGTAGCTATCAAAGCAGCCTGAGTAGTCGTTACCGCCGTTGAGCTGCCGATTAACGCTCCTGATGCTGCTACGTTGCCATTTAAGGCTGTTTGCGTGCTAGCTGCGCCAGATACCGCCCCAAGAGCCTGCCCGGTCGCTGTAGTAGCGAAACTAGTTGTTACCGTGCCGCTTATGTCAGCGTTGCCAGTTATCGAACCGTCGGCCGTGAATGCCTGTGCTGTGGCTCCGCCTAGTGCTGCGGATGCTTGGATAACTCCTGACGCTGTCGTGATGGCAGATGCCAAGCCAGCTATCTGTGAGCTTCCACCCCCACCCGAACTTTCAGGCAGCGTAACGACTTCAATCGCATATTGACTAGTTTGCCCGTTATCCGATTGTCTGAGCCGTACCGTGCTGGCATCAGTCAGCAAATGGTTCACAAACCCGCGTGGGAGAGCCGTCCCCGATCCTGTACTGTCATTTGTCAGCGTTGTAAGAACCTGAGCCGTATCTGCAACAGCGGTGATCGCAATATCAGCAACCTCTTCTTCACCGCTACCGGTCATCGTGCCAGTGTACCGCGCAACCGAAATATCAGGGTTTTGAATCACCCAGACCGAGTGATTTTTAGAAGCATCTCCTGTGGTTGTTGTGTCTCGTACCGAAAACTGTGTTGTCGACGATAGCCTAACTCTTGTGCTGGCGTCGTCTAGCCCTGCCGTTCCCTCCAGATCATATCGATACTGGCAGTGCAAAAATGTCTGAGCAATATCTGCAACCGCAGTGCTGAGGGTTACAGTGCTATCGGTGTTCGCAGCGCTTGGGTTTGAAAATTGTTCGTTCGTTATTGTCCAGTTAGAGCCGGTAAACTCGACCAGTGCGTAAGAAACAGTCGCGGCTACGTTTGTACGGCCACGCTGGAAATCCACGTTTGAGCCATTAATATTCGCTGTAAACAGGCCCGCATGAGGATCATTGCGGCCCGTTGATGCGTTGTCCTGCCCTGTTATAAACGGGACAAGGTCGGCATTGTTGGAAACTGTGCCTGGAATTGAAGCACTTGTAGTTGCGGAGCTAGACGCCGCTGTTGCTGTACCTGTCGCCCTGACCTTTATTTCGTTCGCGCCGCCTGATGAGCCGATATACTGGATAATCTGCCAATCGACCCGGCAATCATTTGCTGAGCCACGGCGCGTTAGCGTGACGTTATTGCCGGATGTGGAGCATGAAACCATGAAATCGTCGGAATTTTGGTTGCCCCCGCCAACGGTTCTGCCCATGCCGCTGAGATTGCTGTTGGCTATCTGAAAGAACCACGCATCCGAAGCTATCCCGCTTTCAAGCGTGTAATCTGTTGTGTCCGTTAATGTTAAACTGGTTTGGCTTGATGGGATGATTGCAGAGCCGCGTAATATCTTGAAATCAGGGGCGCTGGCCGAGCCACCTGAGATATTACCGCTAGTCGTTGTTGCGACGCCGCTCGTTCCCGATATAGCGCCGGTCGCTGCTCCAATTTCTACTGAATAACTATTACCAACAACAAAATTACCGGGGCCGTAAGTCCATTCAACCGTTGTGGTGTTATCCCCGCTGTTATATGTGGGAGTGCCAACAATGGTGTAGTTGGAGCCATCCACCGCGATATCTTCGCCGGTCATGGCGGAGACGGCATCCCCAGTGAACGACGCGCTTATCCTCCCTGCCACCAATCCAGTTATTAACAGCTCACAAGGAAAACCATTAAGAGTTGCCGGAGTTAATGACCCTAAGCCAAATGTTGTGTCAAAACCCTCAAACGAGCCAAAAATGTCAGCCGCGACAAGTGTGGAGGCCATTAGTCGAGCGTTACGTCAAGCTCACCAATAGCAAAAGACGGAGTAATTCCGCCGGACACCGCCAACGATGAACTGAGCGCGCCCTTATAAAACAGATTACCAGTTGAACTTGCCGCCGAACCGATACCGAAATGCGTAACTGTCGATGACCCGCCTGTTGCAGCTGGAAAAGCTATCTCGGCAGCGTTTGAAACGTTATTTCCAGATATTGTCCAACCTCCACTTGTGCGAGCGACAGCAACGCGGGCATAGCTTGTGTAATTTGCCTCGCTCGTGCTTTGGTTGCCAGTTTCGCCAGGATCAGCTGTATGCAGAGAAATATAAAAACTGCCTGCGGCCGCACTGTTCTGCAAGCCCGCAGCGTCACCCACATTAGCCCAGTCTGTATTGTTGAAGATGAGCGTAAGTAGCGCGGTTTCTGCCGCGTTTGTCATTGACATGACATTTCCCCCGATTTTGAATAAGTACCCACCACGCAACAGCGCCGATCCGCTGGCCACTCATAGCTTTCTATATCTTGCGTCGGATGTTGGTGGCGGGAATCAAAAAAGGCCGGACCATTTCTGGCCAGCCCATAAAGTCAACTCTGTGACGTTACCGTCTTAAATCACATCGGCCGCCAAATGTCAACCCCCTTATCATTTCATAAATTGATCAAGCGCCGGGATTGTTTTTTCTATCAGTCGTCTCTTTATGCGCCTGGCATCTGAACTGTTCGCACTATCTCCAAATAAAGCTCGTGCAGCGCCTTCATAGCCCAACGCCTCACAGCACACCAAAACAAGCTCCCTCGTGTTCTGGCGGCCTATCCTGGCGTCCCAGTGGCGCAATTGCTTGACAGCGTCGAGATACTTTAAGCCCCCGCCGTCACCGTCCGAGATTGTTCTGTTCAAATTGCTCTTGAGTGGAGACCTGTTTGCTATGTCCCATTGATCAACGTATTTTTGCAGCACCCGGAATTGGTCATCGTTTAGCTTACCGCGATTGTGCATCATGGCGTGCCAGCTTTGAATGCGCCAAATCTCTTTCTTTGTCCCCTCTTCGTGATTGTGGACAAATGCCTTTTCTGCATAGCCTTTTGCCGCTCTCTCCGGTGTTGGTTCGATAGGTGGCTTGGCCTCAACTGCCTTTACCGGCTTTTCACGTTTCTGGCGGGGCTTGTTGCGCTTTGCCAGTGTTAGTGCTTTGGTTAGCTCTACGCCCATTTATTCCTCCAGAGCTGCTGTGATAGCCGGTATTTTGGCGACTGCATCGGATATGTCCCGCACTAAGTTATGCTCCTGAGAACCACTTCCCCAATGCATTGAGGCGGCTATGACCAGAGCGTCCAATTTATAGGTTATATCTCCCCGCCGAATTAAATCGCTTTCCTGTGGCTCCACCATGTTATCTGTTTTGTCTGTCATAGCTGTTCTTTCCAGTATTGGAGTTCGGCTTCACAAAGCCTCTCTTCCGTATAGGCAGCATCAACAACCACTGGAAACTTATCCTTGTGCTTCTCCTGTAAATGCTCTGCCATCCGGTAACGCTGTCGCAGCGCCCCTATCTGGAGCTTTACAAAATCTTCCTTGGTCATCCCTCTTGCTCCTTGTGGTGATCGCCGCTTTGGATGTGTGTTGCCATTTTTACAGCAGTGCCATGAAGTATCCCTCTGGGATTGGTCAAAACGAAATAGGCATATTTCAATCTATGCCATATTTTGGGCGTCTTAAAATCCGTTGTGGCCAACCAAGCCACGATAGCAGCGCGTTCTTTTTCTGCCTCGGTCATTCAATCACGCTCCTGATCAATTTTCTTGTGTTCTCGCCACCAATCATGAACGTCATCGTCGAGGGATCTGAACCCGTAACCAGCCTCAACGTCCGTTAAAACTCTGCACAGCATGTCGGTTGTTTTGGTAGCTCTACGGCGGGCTTCATCCGCATGCATTCTTGCATCTCCCTCAGCACGTCCAGTCATGTAACAAGGCATAACTTCTTCTCCCAATACTCGACCGCGACAATATCCCAATCCGATCCCGTATCGGTCCAGCGCATCTGGTCAGCAGTGCGGGGGCGGTCATCGATAAGTTCGTTTCTGTATTTCACTCTCAGTTCTTTCTCTGTGCGGGGTTTTCTAAATCCGGTAGGTTTCATCCGGCGCGCTTCTCCAAATAATCCAGAAAATCAGCCGGTTCGTTTTTCTTCACGCCCTCAACATACGCAACCGGATCGCTAATCCCGTTTGCTTGGCAATGGGATATGATCTTGAGAACGTCCCCGTCGCCACGCCCCTTTCGCCACTTCCCGATAACCGACCTTGCTTGACGCTCTTGCAACCCACAGGCTTTCAAATACGAAACACCACTATCCCAAACCTGCTTCGCAAGCGTGTCAGCGTCACCTTTAGGTGTTTCTAACCTCTGGCTTCTAATATGGTTGGAGGGTGGCTTAAGCCTGGCTTCCCCGGCTTCATTGTTTTCATTGGGTTTTTTCCGTTGTTCGGCACTCTTTCGTCCACCTTTCGCGCCGTGTTCAGCGTGTTTTCGACCCTTGAGTTTGCTCTGAACTAGTTCTTTTAAGGCTCTGTCATTGGTCAAATTACCATTTTCGTCATGGTATATTTTGCCCTTGGCTATGAGTGAATCGCGCACCGAACGATACTTGCGAGTGGACACATTCATGTAGCCAGCGAGTAGCCTTTGATTGTCCACAATAGGGCCGCCACGATCATAAATCAGGTCGAGAATAGTCTGGTAAGCACCCCTCTCCTCCAGTGTGAGAGGCATCATTCCAGACAAGGCGTCGCTGTGATAGCGTTTATGGAATGGGTTAGCGCTCATCCTCTCACCGCCTGGTATGTGCCGTAGAATTGCCCCATCTTGCTTCCAGTCACGCCGTTACGGCGCTTTGACACTATGAACTCGATCTTGTTTTTATGCTCCTCTAACGCCTTCTCTGCCTTGGCATAATTAGGGCTATTCTCATCTGACATTTCGAGCCGAATATAATATTCATTGCGGAGCAGAAACAGGACGCCATCAGCATCTTGCTCAATCTGCCCACTGTCGCGCAAATCCGATAGCTGTGGCCGCTTACCGTCACGTTTCTCTACCTCCCGGCTTAACTGAGCCAAGGCGATCATGCCGACATTGTGCATCTTTGCGGCAGCCTTCAGGGCCATACTGACCTCTGAGATTTTCTCGTACATGCCACTTGTCCGCTGATCAGGTGTGAGCAGTTGCAGGTAGTCAACAACTACTAAGTCTAATGTCTGCCCCTGTGCTTCCAGACGCCGCTTTGTACGCATTATCAGCATCGACAGCCGTCCTGTGGTCAACTTGCCTGCGTCGACGATCCGCAATGGTAGGCCAGCTATGGTTGAGCGAGCCTTGGCCATTGTAATTTTCTGAGCACTGTTGAGGGTGCCATTCTTCACATTATTGTAGGGAACTGACTGGTTGCCACCAAAACAAAGGTCAGCAGCCATCCTGCCGGCTAATTCCGTTGCAGACATCTCCAAGGATACAAATAGGACGCCATAGCCGCCCTGGGCAGCACCGAGGGCATAAGACAGAGCGCATGCGGTTTTCCCCATCCCGGGCCGCGCTGCCATGATGATAAGCTCTTTCGGACGAACAACTCCTAGAACATCGTCCAGTGCGCCTATATGCCCGGATTTAACGCCGTATGATGGGTTCTTGTGGCTCTCCAGCATCGCGTCAAAGGCTTGAAGCCCTGATAGCTGTTCAACGCCGTCCTGGGCGTCATGCCCCGAAACCGCACCATCAGCAGTTGTTATGACACTTTCCAAAGGCTGCTCAAGGTCGGTTGCCATTGCAGAGGCGCGGTTAAGTCCGTCGAACATCTTGCGGCGACGGGACAGGTCGGTAACCTGGTCCACAAAGCCAGTAAAGCCAATGAGCGCCGTCTGCTCTTGTGACAGGTCCAGCAGATACTTGACTCCGCCAAGTTGCGTTAACCCCTCCCACTCACCAATGTAGCTTTTCAGCGTAATTGGATTTACTGGACGACCTTGTGAATGTTCACTTATTATCAGGTCGAACAAGTCTCCGTGGATGGGTTCGTAAAAGTCGGCCGAGCGGATACGGTCAGCGCAATAGTCAATTTTGCTATTGTCCTGCATCAATGCGCCAATGATCTGCATTTCAGCTTCAACATTGCGGGGCGCTTCTGGAACAGAGATATGTGCGTTCAAATCACCCTCCCACAAACATATTCTGCCATCTTGCGTGGGCGCGAGACAGTTGATCTTGGAAATAGCGATTATCTTCTAGCTCAGGGTGTTTGCTGGCATGTTTTGAAAGTGCGCAGAAAACCTCCCACGCTGCATCTGTGTCTTGCTCAACAGGCAAAATCGTATTATCGGCTACTAAATGCATTGGCACGGTCCTAACGTGATAATGTCCAGGGCCGGGTTTTGTGTTGGCGCACTTGTCCGGCCCGATTCTTTTTTCAGATGCCGCGTTTCAGGGCAAGGCTGTTCTGCACTTTTTCCACAACTAGTCGGGTATAACTCGTCGATAAAACTCATTTCACCCTCAATTCTGTGTGCGGATACAGGTGGTTGAACAGAGCGCGGCGAATGCGAAAATCAGCCGTGATCATTCCCTTGGTTTCTTCAACCACTAGCTTATCGCCCTCGAAATATTGAAAGTCGGCAGTGTATTTCAGATACTGCCCGTTGCGCATTTTGACCTTCTCGCCATTGACGACAAATTCAAATACCGGCTGCAATTCCAGGTTGCGGATTTCGCCAGCGCGTTCAAGAAAATGCAGCTCGTCACAGCGCTTTGCTTCCTTCTTAGAAGGATGCGGTGGACAACCATTATTGCAGACCGTTTTCTTAGCGCTATATTTATGAGCCAAAGGATATCTCCTTACAGCGCTGCGCCCACCAGTGGCTGCGTTTCTGCGTCTTGGCGTGCTTTACGTGATACTGGCAGATAGCCACTGCGAGACGGCGTGAACCGTCTATCGCGGAAAGCTCGGAAGATATCGCCGGTTGGGTGGCCATGATTGGTTTATGGAAACCAGCAGCGGGCAATCTGGACAGGTTCAAGACCGGCTTGTCTATCGAGCCTTTGATGTGCGGGTGTTCAGCCATTGGATGCCTCCGTGTAATCGGAATCACGCTCCAGTAGTTTTCGGCAAGGCGCGATCCAATCAAATCTTGTTCGAGGCTCTCCTTCGACCCAAACCAACCAGCAATACGCTGTTGCTGTCGACCCCTTTGGGGACAATTTTCCTTTGTGCATCACGACACGCTCTGAGAATTGCAGAACATATGATGGAGGGTTTTTTGAGAACAATTCATTGTAGCGTCCGACACCTTCAAGAAAGGCAGAACGGACAATAACAGCGAAGCCAATTTCACTGGTGGCACTTGCCCGAGCTATGAATTGTTGCGCCAATCGAAATGGTGGATTGGTGATTGTGAAATCGACTAGATCAGGGTCCATTCCCCACAGATAATCTTTAACCGGATATCCAGCGCCGTAGTCATGCACGTCTGCCGCTTCAACAGTTTTAAAATACTCCTGCAATGGCCTCACCATATGACCCCGATTCGCAGCCGGTTCACGGCATGTCATCTCATCAACATACAATTGCAGGCCGATTTCATTGTTATCATCGCTCAACCACTCACAAAGCGCCCGAGTTGCCCAAGGTGGAGTCGGGAAGTCGTCAAGGCTATCGTGTGCCTCAGTCCGTTGCTGCATTACCGCAGATGATGTGTTTTGACTCATGATGCTCGCTCCCGAACAAAGCCAGCCAGCAACGACGCAATATGCGCCTTACGCTGCGGTGTTAGCGCTCTATCGCGTCTGGCTGTGAAGTCGCTGTTCAGGGCCTTATTCAGCGCCACGTGCTTCGCTAGGTCACGTTTTGCTTTCCACTGTTTGATCATAGCTTTTTCGTCCGTAGATACATCACAGCAAGCACAAGTAATGTGCAGGATGTGGACAGGGTGATTTCGAGGGGAGTCATGCTGCAATCAAGTCCATATCGCTATCTTTCCCATCGAAACGACAGCGGCCCCGTTCATCAAACAAATATACGGTCGGCCAATCTTGAACACCGTTCACTACGCCCAAGTGTTGAGTGGAATTGATCAAATATCGATGGCGGCCATCTTGGGACTTCCCCACCATTCTCTTGGCAGCTAGCCCACAACGCGTTTCCATATTTTCTTCAAACTTCATGCCGCATCCTTTCCGATTTTCGTTGCTATGATTGAGATGTCGTGGGCGCGGTCAGCCAGAGCCGCCTTGTCGACGTGGCAAATAATGCCGTCAGAAGCGCGCTCGATATGGTCATGGGTATAGCCGGCGCACTTGCTCAAAAGTTCCTCAAGCCGTGCGTCTTCGGATGATTTGGGCGTTGTGATGATGCGGCCAATCGGCTTGAAGAACCGGCTGCCAAATTCATCGGGAACCAATTCCAGATACCGCATCAGATTTGTACTCGGCATCTTGGTGCCCTTGAAATAGCTTTTCCAGGTGTGGCTGCTAATGTCGGTTTCAGCCTCCAGCTTGTCCGGCGACAAACCATATTTGTTCTTGCCAAGCCGCAAGGCACTCATCTGGCGTTCAACAACATCTTGTTCGAATTTGTCGGGATGGGACATGAAGTTACAATCCTTTACGGTTATCAGGAAGCTTATGAATTGGAGCGAAAAACTTGGTCAGCCCGTTCTGTGGGCCGAAAGTCAGCGAGTACTTCGCTGCGGTAAAAACGGGATTGAAGCGCTGCCAGCCATTGATCGGCTTTGTGGGCAGGGCAAAAATGGTGCGGGGAGAGCGGAGCGCACCCTCCCCTGTCGCGGGCGTCCTATTCATTTTGATAGCGGCATGGGTCATATGGGTAATCCTCGCCACGTAACCGCGTTGCAAATCAGTGGCTTAACCCATATTGGGTGTAAAAGTGATTTGACTTTCAACTTGGTTGCAGATGATATTGGTCCATATCGGACTAAAGTGGGGTCGCACCCATCGGGCTGTGGAAGGCCAGCCCCTTTTGAGAGTGAAATAGCATGCCACAAAGAAGAGCAGCAGAAGCGCGCCTTGTTGAAGATACCCTTGTCGAACACGAAAATGGATTGGTTTATACGACCGTTACGAAAGACGGATTGCCGTACACGACCGCTATGCGGCTTAGTGATTACCTTAGGCACCATCACAACGCCGGACGCGTTATCAGGGAGGCCATGCTTGCTCAAGAAGGGGTGGTGGAGGAGCTTACGGCGCATTAGGCGGCGCGCCGATCTGGTTTCACACCAGCTATTTTTAGTAGGCGATAGACCGATGGCTGTGGAAGGCCCAACTCTTTCGCAATGGCGGGGGTTTTAATGCCGTCCGCATATAGCCTTGCCGCAACCTCAGCTTTTGCAATAGTACTCTTTCGAGGGCCTTTTTTGAAGTCTGTGACACCCTGCTCAATGAGATACATTTTCACGCATGTCACAGAGCAATCAAAATGACGCGCGATGTCAGCCATGCTCGCATTTTCTTGGTGCATGCGCCTCATATCGCGACCCTGTTGTGGGGTAAACTTTCTAACCGCGCCGCCTTTTTCACGATGCCCAAGACTTGGGACGTCATCACGCCTCAGAATTTGCCGAACACGCTCTCTGGACATATCAAACTCGTCGCCGATTTGTTGAAGAGTTGCCCCGCCAAAATACATCTGCGCCATTTTTTTAGTGCGCTCGTCATAATGCGGTTCAGGCAGCTTTTGAGAGCGGACTGTCTGCTCGATAAAGTCCATCAATTCCGGCGCAGGATCGAACCATTCTCCCTCAACGCGCAAGTGATTAAACCCACGCTGGATACGGTTCTCCAAATCATGGCTGCCTTCGGCGAACGCGAGAAAGCCTATTTGCGCTCCTCTTTTCAGGGAGACATCATAAAGCCTCATCATCAAATCCTGGGTACAGCCAATCTTGATTGGGCCAGAGCCATCAATGGCGCGCATGAAGTAGACATACTTTGTCATGCCGCCACCTCGAAGAAATCGTTTGCGGTAACCTGCCCCTCAGTCTTTTCGACAATAGCCTGCATGACCAGTTTTTTTGGTATCTGGCCGCCACGCAAACGGGTAACGGTTGACCGTTCAACACCAATTAACTCGGCGAAAAATTGGTCTGTCATATCGTGTTTTTTGAGGTATTGAGATAAAGTCATGAGCCATAATGTGCACCACATACACAACAAAATCAATAGACAATGTGCATCAGTAGATATTTTTGTTCCAGAAATACCACGTTACAATGTGCGCATGGCTCACAAGCACAAAAAGACCTTTCTTCGAGAATGGCGTAACCATTCAGGCAAAACCCTTGTTCAAGTCGGTGAATTGCTCCATATGTCACATAGCCAACTCTCCAGAATTGAGCGAGGCGACCAGCCTTACAATCAGGAATTATTGGAGGCGCTGGCGGAGCTTTATATGTGTGACCCTGTTGACTTGTTGATTAGAGACCCTTCCGAGCCAAGTAATATTTGGTCACTTTGGGAACATGCTAGCAAAGGTGACCGGCAGAAAATATATTCTATTGCCGAGACCATTATCGACAAAGACAGTGACGCAGCGTGAGTGACAGTGGGGATGGTTGGTTTTGGGGCATCGCCGCCCTAGCTCTGGGGGGTTACATTATCTATGATAAATACTGGGCGGAACCTGATGTAGAAGCTCTTAAAACTTCTCAAGAACAGACCTATCAGGTCGCAAATCGTCCTAGTGTGGATCTGCCAGTGGGGTTTCTGAGTAGTGGGACAAAATGGCTTGTAGACTCAAGCTCGGTTAAGGGTTCTCGCAGCTCAAGGCAGGGATGGATTACTGAAGACCATTCCAAAGACGCCTCCCGCTCCGAAAGAACAACAATGACCCTTTGGGTAGTCAACTGTGAGACAGGTTCCTACCAGAACCCTAGCACTGTATCCTACGATGCCGAGGGCTCTGTCATTAGTGCAGACCACAAGAAACTAGACGATACTAGTGTGCAATATGCTGTGCCAGAATCAAGAGGTTCTAGGGTTTTAGGAGCCTTGTGCATGGAAGGATTTGACACACCCCTAAAATAAAATGTGTATTTGATGCACAATTAGTTTGACAGAAATGTGTATCTAGTGCACAACGTCTCTATCGAAACAAACGGTAGAGGCATACATGCAACCCAATATCCAGACTGGCCCGTTCATTGCATTTCACGATGACGCGGCGCTGCAATCCAAAATGCTGGCGTCTGTTGATGCCCATGTAAAAGCCGATCAAATCATTCAGGGTGAATATGGTAAATTTGAAGATGCGGATACCATGAAAGGTTTCCGTGGTTGCTTTATCGGCTGCACTATCCATGCCCACAAGAACGGTGATGCGAAACACTTTGATAGCAACGAGGGTGTATTTGAGGCTTATGGCTTCCCCGCCCCACTAACGCGTATTTGCGAAAAGATATTTGAGGGGGTTCACAAAGATCATGCTCCTTGGTTTTTCAAATCCGTTCCCAATGCCCTGAATAAGGGCGCTGATCTATCACTGGTCCATTGGGAATTCCTGCATTGGATGGTCAAGGACACCCTCAAAAAGCACGGCACCGCCGAAGTGAAAAAAGGGTGTTCTAAATCCGTCGCGGTTCTCCGCGATCTAGCCAAAGGAATTAAGGTAACGCGAAGTCGGGCATTGACCGCGCGAAAAGATGCTGCTGCTTATGCTGCTGCTGCTGCTTATGCTGCTGCTGCTGCTTATGCTGCTGATGCTGATGATGCTGCTTATGATGCTGCTGCTGCTGCTTATGCTGCTGCTTATGCTGCTGCTTATGCTGCTGATGCTGATGATGCTGCTTATGATGCTGCTGCTGCTGCTTATGCTGCTGCTTATGCTG
>CANMFX010000003.1 GCA_947497315.1 uncultured Sphingomonadaceae bacterium
GCCAAGGCTTCGAGAAACACCACCTGCCTGTCCGCCGACCAGCCATCATGGCGCGCACGGGGCTGCGCAAGGTCATCAGGCGCAGGGATGTCGGTGAAATCATCGTGTGTTGGTTGCTGTGTCATATGCTCTTTCCTTATTGAGGGAGAAAAGCATCGATATAACCTATTTGGTTAGATGTAGGAAAGAGGGATGAGGGAGCTGTTTGCCGAAAGCGGACATTAACGTTGCATCGAAATTACCGCAATTCCGAGGGACCGCCTAGATTCTGTTTTGTCAGATAGCGGCGGGAACTCGAAACGAACGTCACCGAAGCTACGATCAGCGCGAACATCAAGATCAACACCTCTCCTCCGGGAATGTGCAGCGCTTGCACCAGCATGCGATCATGGTTCTTGATACTCGCCCATTTGTGTAAGGATGCTTCGGCGAATTCTTGTGTTGCAAATAGATCGACAAGATCGCGACGACTTCGGTACCGCACAATCACAATGCGGTCCCAATCACCATTGGTTTGATCTGACCAGCTACTTCCAAAGACCGGATGAGAACCGCGCACGGCCATCAGTTTGATCATTACCGAGCTGAAGCGATCATAAGCCTCTTCGCCTGACCCTTTTAGGCCCAGAGTTACAGGATAGTCCGCGACATCGTGAAACTTATATAGATTTACCGTGTAGATGGGGCGGCCGTCATCTTCGCCGAGAAATTTTCTCAAAGCCGGCAAGTCATGCCGCCCGCCAGGAATTTGCGATTGAGCTTCGATGCGATTCATATAGTCATCGACATCAGCGTCGGAAAGCGGACTGACATTCCATTGATACCAATACATCAGCGCCAAAAAAAACACTCCGCCAGCTAGCGCGCTTATTCCAATTCGCTTGACGATGTTCATGATCAGCCTTCCACTACGAAGTAATTGCATTTTGCAAGTATCTTACTCGGCAAAGTAATTGCATTTTGCAAGTTCTTTTTCTAACATCACCCACATGATACGAAATTCTGACGCTTGCCGTTCAAACTGTCCGATCAATTTTGTCCTTGAAACATTCGGTGATCGCTGGACGTTGCTCATCGTGCGCGATCTGATGTTTAAAGGTAAGCAGACATATGGTAATTTTCTGGAATCGGAGGAACAAATATCCACCAATATTCTGGCTGATCGGCTGCGCCGACTAGAGGCGCACGAAATCATTCAAAAAGAAGTGGCAAAGGATAATCGGTCTAAGTTCATTTATCGCTTCACTGATAAAGGAAAGGACTTGATCCCTATCATGCTTGAAGTCACGGCATGGAGCGCCAGACACGACAGTCAGTCCAACGCACCCGCCACATTCCTGAGCGATTATGAAAGTGGGCGAGAACAGATGATCGCGGCGGTTCGAGCAAACTTGGACTAAGCCATCGTATCGCAATGGTTTGTATATCTGACGTCCGCTTTTGCACCCAAAGCAGACTTATTGCTTTCCCCCTTAAAACCGCAAGAAACCCCTCATCCAACGCCCTTATACCACCTTCCAGCCAATGGTCCGCCGCAGAAATAGACTGTTTTACAATTGTTGTAGTCAGCAGGGCTGGTCACCAACGGATTTAATGCTAGAAAGGACCCTCTCATAGGGGTGAGAGCGAGTGAACGGGGGCGTTCTATGCGTAAGATTTTTTTCCTTTTTCTGGTATTTTCCGTATCTGCCTGTATTCCGCCGGGCCGCGATTATGGCTGGCCGCAGAACCGGGCAGCAGACGGTCCTGAACCGATATTACAAACGGATGCTTCGGTTTTTAGTCAGAGCCCGGACGAGGCACCGCCGCCAACCTGGACCGCGCAGGCCGTGACGCCCAATGCGGTGAAGATTGAAGACAGCATATATATAGTAAAATCCGGCGACACGTTGCGCGGCATAGCCAATCGTACCGGCGCAAGTTCGGAGCTTATTGCAGCAAACAACAATTTGACCGCGCCTTATATCATCAGGCCGGGTCAGAAACTGCAAATCACCGGCGGCCGCTATCATGGGGTGAATGGCGGTGAGACCGGGATTGCCATTGCCCGGGCCTATGGCGTTCCGTGGCGGGATGTGGTGGCGCTTAACGGTTTGGAAGAGCCATTTATCCTGCGGGTGGGGCAAAGGCTATTGCTGCCAGCGGCCACACCAATTGATCCGCAGAGCATGACGATTGAACAGCGGGCGGCGGCCTTTGATCTGGATATCGATGATATCGTGACCGGCAGTCAACCGGCGCTGGCCAGTGCGACGACCGCGGACGAGCCATCTGATTGGCGCAAGGCAATTTCACGAAACGAAAAACCGGCGAAAACAGCGACAAAAAAACCGGCCGCGATCATCGCGCCGAATGCGTTTTCGGGCCGGTTCAACTGGCCGGTGGAAGGAAAGCTCCTCTCCAGCTTTGGCGGCAAGGGGGGCGGTAAGGTCAATGACGGTCTGAATATAAGCGTGGCCAAGGGAACGCCCATAAGAGCATCAGCAGACGGTGTAGTTGCCTATAGCGGCGATGAAATCGGGGTGTTCGGCGGCCTGATCCTGCTCAACCATGGCGATGGCTGGGTTACCGCTTATGGCCATGCGGACAAATTAAATGTTACGCGTGGACAAAAGATCAAGGCTGGTGATATCATCGGTCTGGCTGGAGACAGCGGCTATGTACAGGAACCGCAATTGCATTTTGAAATCCGTAAAGATCGAAAGCCGGTAAACCCCGTCTCCCATCTGCCGAAGCGGACCTGATGACTCTATGGCCCGGCGCTATTCCCGCAACATATCCGACTATCTGACGCTGCGGCGCCAGTCGAGCCTGCCGATCTGGCTGGATATCACCTGGCGGGTGTTGTTTGTGTTAGGATTGATTGGCACGGCCGTCGCTGTCCACTGGTTTGACCGTAACGGTTTGCAGGACAGTTATGACGGCGATGTCAGTTTTCTTGATGTCGTCTATTTCACGATGATCTCTATTACGACGACTGGCTATGGGGATATCGCCCCGGTGACAGAGCGGGCGCGTATGTTTGACGCCCTGGTCGTGACTCCCATTCGCATCTTCGTTGTGCTTATATTTGTCGGCACAGCCTATAATTTTGTATTCAAAAGAACCTGGGACAATTGGCGCATGAAAATCATCCAGAATAATTTGCACGATCATATCGTGATCGCCGGTTTCGGAACCAGCGGCAAGGAAGCGGTGCAGGAATTGATCGCCCGCGGAACCAATCCTGAAGAAATTGTCGTTGTCGACCCGTTTGACGAGGCCTTGGCGCAGGCGGAAAAACTCGGCTGTGCGGTAATTAATGGCGATGCGACGCGGGATGTGACGTTGATGAACGTCAAGATTTCCCGTGCGCGATCTATGATCGTTTCGGCGGGGCGTGATGATACCAGCATCCTGATTGTACTAACCGCGCGCCATCTCGCCTATCATCTGCCGATCAGCGTATCGGTCCGGGCTGCAGACAATGAACTGCTCGCAAGGCAGGCAGGCGCGACGACCGTGATTAATCCGGTGAGCTTTGCCGGACTGCTATTGGCAGGCAGCTGTGAAGGCGCAAAAATATCCGACTATCTCAGCGATCTTGCTTCGGCCACCGGCCGGGTCAAACTGGTCCAGCGACCGGTTGAAGATGACGAAGTCGGCATGGCGATGAAAGATATTGTCAAAGAGGGGCTTGGCGTCCGTATCTACCGCGACAATAACATGTACGGATTTTGGGAAGAAGAAGCCAAGAAACTTGAGGCCGGCGACATTATTGTCGAGATTATGCCGGGTAATGGCTCCGGGAGCCGGGCTGCCGGGGAAGAAGCAAAAGCCGATTAGCCTGTCCATGTTGCACCTGCGAACAAACATGCTATGCAGAGATACTGATAGCTGGCGTTCTCCGGGAGAAATACAATGACACAGGCCAATGCGATACCGATGCCGACAGGCCTGCGTCCGCCGAACCGGCTGGCACAATTTGGTGAACTGGCGCTGCCTCTCGACTTTGTGCGCTTTAGTCTGCAATGGCCGCGGGTTGTTACCGCACCCAAAGGCGACGGACGTCCGATCTTCCTGATTCCCGGCTATGGCGGTAGCGAATTGTCGATGGGACCGCTGAAAGCCTTTTTGACCGGCCTGGACTATGATGTCTCTGATTGGGGATTGGGTAGGAACCAGGGCTCGGTTAATCGCGATATCGACCGGTTTACCGCTATTGCAGAGGCACAATATACCAGCAATGACCGGCAGCCATTGACGCTAATCGGTTGGTCACTCGGCGGGATTATCGCACGCGAGGTTGCGCGGCTCTCACCCGATCTGGTCCGTGAAGTCATCACAATGGGTACTCCGATCATTGGCGGGCCGAAATATACGACACCGGGGCAACGTTATGCGAAATCGGCACAGATTAATCTCGATCGCTTTGAGAAAGAAGTGCATGCGCGCAATAGTATCGGCTTCAGCCAGCCATTGACGGTACTCTATTCCAATCGCGACGGAATTGTCGGGCCGGATATCGCCAAGGATATCTATAATCCGCAGGCGCGCAATATCAGAGTCGATGGCGGACATCTGGGTCTTGGCTTCAATCCGAAAGTGTGGCGGATTATCGCTGATACGCTGGCGGGACGGGCGTGATCGCCTGCACCTTGTAACCGGACAAATTTCGGCATATCCTCCTGAGCAGGAGAGAAAATATGCCGCAATTACAAAGACTATCCGCCGCCACTGATCCGGAAAAGCTGGCGCAGGCTTTACGCGATGATGGCGCCGCGATTGTCGAGAACGTCCTCGACGCTGCGGCCTTGGAAAAACTGAAATCCGAAATCATGCCTTATGTCGATGCGACCGAGCCCGGCCGGGATGATTTTACCGGACGCAAGACGACGCGCACTGGTGCGCTGGTTGCACGGTCCAAGGCGTGCCGCGATCTTGTTATGGATGACCTGATTTTGGGTGGTGCCAATGCCTTTCTGAAACCTTTTTGCGAGCGGGTGCAACTTCACCTGACACAGCTGATCCGTATTCAGCCGGGACAGGCCAAACAACCGCTCCACCGCGACCGGTTGGCCTGGGGCGGCTTTCTTCAGGACAGTATCGAGCCGCAGTTTAACACGATCTGGGCGGTTACCGATTTCACACAGGAAAATGGCGCGACGCAGGTCGTGCCCGGTTCGAACAACTGGGAAGCGGGGCGCGAAGCCAAGCCGGATGAAATCCAATATGCCGAGATGAAAGCCGGTTCTGTGCTCGTCTATTCGGGGTCAGTCATTCATAGTGGCGGCGCGAATGAGGCCGATCATGACCGGATGGGATTGAACATTACCTATGCGCTAGGCTGGTTGCGGCAGGAAGAGAACCAGTATCTGTCTTGCCCCCCACATATTGCCAAGGATTTCGATCCGGCGCTGCGGGACCTGCTCGGCTATTGCATGGGCAGCTATGCGCTCGGCTATTACACGCCGCCAACCGGTCCGGGCGAAAGCCCCGAGGTGGTGCCGCCGGAATTTCTTTTCTCCGGCAAGGTAACCGACTGGAGCGACGGTGACGATCTGTATGGAAGCGTCAGTCGGCGCTCCAGCGAAACGGTCTAGGGCTCTATCCCAGCCAGGCGTGAACCACGCCCATAGCAATATAGAAAAGCAGCCAATAGCCGGCATCGATAAAGAACAGCGTCTTGCTCTTCTGTGAAAACAGATAGTTGGTGCCGATGGCTGGAACAATGAAACCCAGTGCGACACCAAAGGCAGTCAGCACTTTAATGGTAAAAGAGAAATCTGTGCCATAGCTCGCGAAAGTATGCGCCAAAGTCCATGACGCGACCAGGCTGAAAGCAAAGGCGCCGCCATAGATGGCACCCATATTACCTTCCTTTATTTCTTCCTCGGTCAGGCCCACCGCGCCCATCCATTTCTTGCCCATAATCGGGCCATACCAGATGCCTCCGACCAGAAAGCCTGCCAAGGCTGCGACGACCACAGCGATCCAGTTTACATCGAAAATATTCATTCCATCCTCCCTGATTTTGTGAACAGATTGTTTTTACACCGAAATCGCCAAAAAAACCAGCTAGCGGCAGGTTGGAGCAAGGTGCCGGGCCATTGGAGGCGTGACTCATCGGAAAATAGCGGGTAAGGGCGCTGCCATCATGGCTACCGCAATTCCTTCTCCGCCCAAAGTTGGCATGGTGTCTCTTGGCTGTCCCAAGGCGCTGGTCGACAGCGAACGCATTCTGACACAGCTGCGCTCTGACGGCTATCAGATGTCGCCAGATTATTCCGGCGCAGATGTGGTGCTGGTCAATACCTGCGGATTTCTAGACAGCGCGAAGGAGGAGTCGCTGGAAGCCATTGGTGAAGCGATGGCGGAAAACGGCCGGGTGATTGTCACTGGCTGCATGGGCAATGAAGCCGACACAATTATGGAACGCTTCCCGGATGTCTTGGCCGTCACTGGCGCGCATCAATATGAAGATGTTGTCACTGCAGTGCATGCAGCGGCTCCGGCCGCGCGCGGCGCGTTTGTTGATCTGGTCCCTGATGCCGGGCTGAAACTCACGCCGCGCCATTATAGCTATTTAAAGATTTCCGAAGGCTGCAACCATCGATGCTCCTTCTGTATCATTCCGTCCTTGCGCGGCGATCTCGTGTCACGGCGGCCGGACGCGATCCTCCGCGAAGCAGAAAAGCTCGTCGCCAATGGCACGAAGGAATTGCTGGTGATCAGCCAGGATACGTCGGCTTACGGCGTCGATATCCGCCATCAGCCGCAAATCTGGAATGGCCCGATAGGGCAGGGCCGCGAAGTGCGCGCGCATATGACCGATCTGGCGGTGGCGCTGGGCGAACTCGGCGTCTGGACGCGGCTGCACTATGTCTATCCCTATCCGCATGTCGACAAGGTCATCCCGCTGATGGCCGAGGGCAAAATCACGCCCTATCTCGACATCCCGTTCCAGCATGCCGCGCCCAATGTCCTGAAACGCATGAAGCGCCCGGCCAACGAGGCGAAAGTCTTGCAGCGGGTGAAAAGCTGGCGCGATATCTGCCCGGACCTCACGATCCGCTCCACCTTCGTTGTCGGCTTCCCAGGAGAGACGGAAGAGGATTTCCAGTATCTGCTCGACTGGCTCGAAGAAGCGCAGCTCGACCGGGTCGGCGGCTTCCGCTTTGAACCGGTGGAGGGTGCCGCGGCTAATGCCCTGGATGGTGCCGTACCCGAGGAAGTCAAAGAAGAACGCTATCAGCGCCTGATGGAAAAAACCGCTGCGATCAGCGCTGCACGGCTGCAAGCCAAAGTCGGCCGTACGCTGCCCGTCATCATCGACGAAATCGGTGAGCCGGATGAAGATGGCGATATCGGTGCAACCGCCCGGTCACAGGCCGATGCACCTGAAATTGACGGCAATGTCTTCCTGCGCAACGTCAGCGCTGAGGTTGCGGTTGGTGATATTATAGATGTCGAGATCGAAGACGCCGACGCCCACGATCTGTTCGGAGCGCCGGTCGCCGTATAGGGGTCACCGTACAGGGTTAGTGCTGATCCGGCAGTGGGGGCCTAGTGTCCTGAAAACTCTGCAGACATGATACCCAACTCCACCAGCGACTGAGCGCTTGATGTTTTGCGAGTTCTTCGTCTCCGTCGCGCGCTTGCACGAAATAACCGATCATTGGCGCTAAATGGCAATCGGCCGATGTGATCTGCTGGCTATCCAGAACAAGGCCCTCGCGGATAATCTTGTCCAGCGAGGTCAAAACGGTCTGAGATTTTTGCATGCCCTTAGCGATCATGGCTTCATCGGGCGCCTGACCATATAGAGGCGCGAAAACCCGCTGCGAAGCAACCTGACGAACCATCGGCCAATAGGCATAATTGTCGACGATAGAAATCACCTGTGTCATCCGTGCTGCCTTTTTGGCCTCTGCGGGAACCAGAGGCGGCCCGTCAAAAGCCGCGTCAATATAGGATGTTATGGCCGCCGTTTCGTAGATTTGAAAATCTCCGTGCACCAATAGTGGCACGCGGCCGAAGGGGTGCATCTTCAGATAGCTTTTCGGCACGGGGTCGGTGAAAGGATCAACCTCAATAGACGTACAGGCGACACCTTTATGCTGAAGCGTCATTCGGACAATCTGGTTATAAACGCTGAATCGATAGCCGTGAACGATGACAGGATCAGTCATGTGGTGCCCTCATATGGTGATGGGTTTGACCATATGGGGATATTCCAAGCTGGCCAATATTGCATCAAAAACAAAAAACCCCGCCGGATCGTCACCAGCAGGGTATTTCGGTTTATCTGTAACTATCTTGCCGTGCAGCGAGCGGTCACATGCCCATGTAATCCTTCTTGCCCACGGCCACGCCCTGCATGCGCAGCAGGTTGTAAGTGGTGGTGACATGGAAAAGCAGGTTGGGGAGATAAAAGCTCAGGACATAGGCTTTGCCGTCCAGCTCCATGGTTTGATCCGGGCCGATGGGCATCGAAATCATCATGCTTTCATTGCCGTCGATGGTCGCGTCATCGGCCTTGGCCACAGTCGCGCCGCATTCCGCAACGCGTGCAATCAGCGCGTCAAACGTCTCGCCCTCCATCGGCAGGTTGGGCAGATCGTCGGTCGCGACACCTTGCATGCGCGCGGCACCACGGACGGCAAATTCCGTGATCATTTGCACCTGCCATTTCATCTCATGCATGTCGGGGAACAGACGGTTGTTCATGAAGGCTTCTTCGGACGCCTCTGTCGCTTCTGCATGGGCTTTTGCTTTTTCCAAAATGTTGGTCAGTCCGCGAAAAGCCTGTGCGGTGGAGGTTTTGAAGATGTGGGAAAGTTGTACAGTCATATTATGTCCTTGATGAGATTGATGATGCCTACAGGCTGTATGGGATTACAGGAGGTTCAATAAAAGAAATCCGCCAAGTGCGACAAAGCAAAGCAGCGTACCAAACGCACCAATGACGCGTGCGAGAACGAATATCTTTCCTCCTTCTGCACCATGTGATCCGGCTTCGGTGGATAGCGCGATGGCATGCGAAAAACGCGCAACCACAAAGGCGATCGCGATGATCATGATTGTGGAGGAGGGTACTACCGTCATCTCTGCAATGGCGAGGACCGCAACAAACAGGCCGGCATTTTCCGCCAGATTGCCATGACGCCGGATTTTTCGCTCCATAACCGGATCATCGCCAACGCCCAGATTGATACCGGCTTTGGCACGGTGCAATCCGGTCAGAACCATGAGCACGGCCTGCAGGATGATCAGCAGGCCGCCAGCATAAGCGGAAATAATCGGTACAGTCATACGGCTTCTCCCAATAGTCTTGTTATATATTTGTTCGTTACCGGCTCAAAAATACAAAGTCCAAAAGAGTATATGCACCTTTGTTGTGCAAAAATGAGCCATGCATTTGCTGTCGCTTTGCGCTAGCATTCATCCTTGGAAACGCGTGCAGGGATGGAGGGCGATATGGATTGGGAAGACATCAAGACCTTTCGCGAAGTGAAGAACGGCGGAACGGTCCGTGCTGCCGCGAAAAGTCTGGGCGTTCATCATAGCACGGTTAGTCGGCGGATTGAGCAGTTGGAAAAATCGCTGGGCGTCACTTTGTTCGAAAGACGTCCGGAAGGTTATTTTCCGACATCTGCCGGGGAAGATCTGGCGCAAGCAGCAGGACTGTTTGCGGACAGTCTGTTGACGGTTGAGCGCCATATTGCCGGGCGCGACAATGAGTTAACAGGGACCATTCGGGTAACCATGGCGGAACCATTTGCGACGTCTATGTTTGCGTCTCGCCTGCCCGAATTTTGCGATGCCTATCCCGGCCTGGAGCTGGAAATACTGACAAGCTATGACCTGCTTGATGTTGCCCGGCGGGAGGCGGATATTGCCATCCGAATGGACAATAATCCGCCCGATACGCTGGTTGGCAAGCGCCTGTTCGCCTACACGACATCGATCTATGCCCATCCCGATTATCTCGCCCGGCATGATTTTGCGAATGCGCCGGAACAGGCCCGCTGGCTCGGTTGGACGGACCGGGAAAGCCGGTTTCCGGACTGGACGCAGGACACCGAATTTGCCCGCGTGCCGGTCTGGGGGAATTTTGGCAGCATCGGGCTGCAGATTGAAATGGCGAGGGCAGCGATGGGATTGGTCATGATTCCCTGTATTGCCGGTGACAATACGCCTGATCTGGTGCGCGCAACTCGTCGTGATCCAACACCTTCACGCGATATCTGGATACTCACCCATGACGACCTGCGTCGTACGGCCCGGGTAAAGGCATTTATGGATTTCGCCGAAATGGTGCTGCGCGACAATAAGGCAGCGCTGATCGGGCAAATCTGATCGGCCAAATCTGATCGGGCAGTTACCAGATAAGGTAAACTCATATCCGTCTGTTAACCAGTTTTGGAGCAATTGGACCGGAAGTCCGCCATTTCTGCGGCAGGCCTTTAACTATGAAACTGCACAGGCTCGCAATCTATGGGCTTTATCCTGCGAAGAATGAACGAAGTCATCTCGAAATTATCTCCGGCGCGGCAGGTCGGCATGCTGTCGGCGACAGAAGTGTTGTCGGCCTTTGCGGTGACCGCGATTGCCTATCTGCTGATCTTCGGCGTTGACAGTAATTTCTGGAACGTCATGACCATGGCTTTCCTGATACCATGGGTGATCTGCCTTCCGGCCAATTTCTATTTTATCAACCAGCGCAAACAGCTGATCGATATGGCGGACGAGCTGAAAGTGACGCAGGAAAAGCTGCAGCAGGTGAACAAGGATTTGCAGCGCAAGGCCAATATTGACGGCCTGACTGGTCTCGCCAACCGGGAATATTTCATAAAGCTGTTTGATGAGCGGCGCATGAAGTCGGTCAACAATGTCCTGATGATTATCGACGCCGATCATTTCAAGAATATCAATGACGGCTATGGCCATCCGGTCGGGGACAAGGCGCTGATCCTGATGGCTTCGGTGTTCAGGCGCATCTTGCGCAAAAATGATCTGGTCGGCCGAATTGGTGGCGAGGAATTTGGCGTGTTATTGCCCGACACTTGCGAAACCGAAGGCGAGATTATCGGAGAGATGATCCGGCATGAAATTGAAACCACATTATTTGAACCGCAGGAAGGTATTCCGCACCGCATTACGGTGAGTATAGGCCTGACCGGTGTGTCTTCCTACGAGGAACGCGCCTTGCCAATGCGCAATGCCGACAGCGCTCTATTTGAAGCCAAACGGCGTGGCCGCAATCAATGCGTGCTCTACACGCACGGTATGCGGGCAAAGCCGCGGCCTTTTTACGAAGCGGGCAACAGCTCTGGCAGGATACAAATATCGGTCTGATCCCGGCTTGAAGGTCTCTGAAATCTGCTGTGCAAATTAGCGATGACGGGCACTGTCTGCGCTGCTAGTGATTGTCGCTATGACAGATACAGATTCTTCCGACCCTTCGCCGTCCGACAACGGTTCCGACAAACAAAAACATCTCTATCTGGTCGACGGTTCGGCCTATATTTTCAGGGCCTATCACCGCTTGCCGCCGCTCACCAATATTCACGGCGAACCTGTCGGTGCGGTCTATGGTTACACAACCATGCTCTGGAAACTCGCAGATGAACTGCACAAGTCCGATGGTCCGACCCATATGGCGGTGGTACTCGACAAGTCATCAAAGAGCTTTCGTAACGAACTTTACAGCGAATATAAGGCGCACCGCCCCGAACCGCCGGAGGACCTGCGCCCGCAATTTCCGATGATTCGCGATGCGACGCGGGCCTTTTCGCTGCCGCTTATCGAGGAAGAAAATGTCGAGGCGGATGATATGATCGCCAGCTACACAAAGGCGGCGGTGGCCGAGGGATGGAAAGTCACGATTGTTTCATCCGACAAAGATCTGATGCAGTTGATCGAGCCGTTTGATGACAGCCGCGTCGACATGCTGGATACGATGAAAAACGTTCGCATGGGCAAAGCGACGGTCGAAGAAAAATTCGGCGTCGGTCCGGAAAAGCTGGGCGATGTGCTCGGCCTGATGGGCGATAGCGCAGACAATATTCCCGGCGTACCCGGCATTGGACCGAAAACCGCGTCAAAGCTGATCAACGAATATGGCGATATCGAAGCCGTGCTCGCCGCTGCACCGGACATGAAAAAGTCCAAGATGAAAGAGAATATTCTGGAGAATATCGAACAGGCGCGCCTGTCGCGGGTGCTGGTGACATTGAAAGAGGATTGCCCGCTGCCCGATACTCTGGACAGTTTTCTGCTGCAGGATATTCCCGATGGGCCCTTGCGGGAATTTTTGACCCATCACGGGTTTAACTCATTGCTCAAGAAACTGGGCGGCGGGCAGGCGGAGCCGCAAAACCCCGATGTAGACGGGGGCATTGGTGACAGTGCTCCGGCGGCGGCAGCCAAACCGGTTGAAGCGCCAGCAATTAATCGCAGCGCCTATGAATGTGTGCAGGATCTAGAGACGCTGGACCGGTGGATTGATCGTGCGCGCGCGGGAGGCGTGATGGCCGTCGATGTTGAAACGGACAGCCTGGAAAGCGTCACCGCGCGGGTTGTTGGTGTCTGCATGGCTACCGGACCCAATGAAGCTTGCTACATCCCGCTTGGTCACGGTAGCGGGGATATGTTTGCGGAATCTCCCAAACAGATTCCGACCGAGAAAGCGCTGTCGCGACTGAAGCCGCTGCTCGAGGACGATGCGGTGCTGAAGGTCGGACAGAACCTGAAATATGACATGACCGTCCTCGCTCAACATGACATTCAGATCACCCCGTTTGACGACACATTGGTGATGAGTTTCAATCTCGATGCCGGCCTGCACGGGCACGGCATGGATGAACTCAGCAAGCTGCATCTTGGCCATGAATGTATCAGTTTCAAATCACTGACCGGCACGGGCAAGAAAGCGATCACCTTTGCCGAAGTCCCGCTGGACAAGGCCACCGAATATGCTGCCGAAGATGCTGATGTCACCTTGCGCTTGTGGGAGATATTGCGTCTGCGCATGGCCCCGGAACAGGCGACGCGGGTCTATCAGATGGTCGACCGTCCGCTGGTCCCGGTGATCGCAAAAATGGAAGAAACCGGCGTGCTGGTGGACCGCGAAGAACTGGCGCGGCTGTCGCAAAGCTTTGCCGAGAATATGGAAAGCCTTGAGAAAGAAATTCACGAGCTGGCGGGCGAACCCTTTTCCATTGGCAGCCCCAAACAACTGGGTGAAATCCTGTTCGGCAAGCTTGGATTGAAAGGCGGCAAAAAGGGCAAGAGCGGCCAATATTCCACCGATGTCACGGTGCTGGAACGCCTCGCCGGCGATGGCGAACCGATCGCGCAGAAGGTTGTCGACTGGCGGCAGCTGTCGAAGCTCAAATCCACCTATACCGATGCGCTGCAGGAGCAGATTAACGCCAAGACCGGCCGCGTGCATACTTCTTACAGCCTCAGCGGCGCGCAGACCGGGCGGTTGTCATCGACCGAGCCGAACCTGCAGAATATCCCGATCCGCACCGAAATCGGCCGGCAAATACGGCAAGCCTTTGTAGCCGCACCGGGCAATGTCATTCTGGCCGCCGACTATAGCCAGATTGAGCTGCGTCTCGCCGCGCATATTGCCGATGTCGATACGCTGAAGGCCGCCTTTGCCGCGGGAGAAGACATTCATAACCGCACGGCGCAGGAATTGTTCGGCACGGTTGATCGCGATACGCGCGCGCGAGCGAAAACGATCAACTTCGCTATTCTTTATGGCATTTCCCGCTGGGGCCTCGCCAAGCGATTGGAGGTCGATCCCGACGAGGCGCAGGATATGATCGACACCTATTTTGAACGCTTCCCCGGCATCAACCGCTATATTTCCGAAACGCTGCAGGCGGCCCGGGAAAGCGGCTATACGGAAACGCTGTTCGGCCGCAAAACCCATTTTGAGCGCTTGAAATCCGCCAACCAGGCAGAACGTCAGGGCAGCGAGCGTGCGGCGATTAACGCTCCGATCCAGGGCACAAGCGCCGACATTATAAAACGCGCGATGGCACGGATGATCCCTGCGCTGGCTGAGGCCGGGCTGGGTAATGTTCAAATGCTCATGCAGGTGCACGATGAACTGGTGTTTGAGCTTCCGGCCGGTGATGTGGAGGCAGCATCAGAAGTCATTCGCAAGGTGATGGCAGGGGCTGCAGAACCAGCCGTCAAACTGTCGGTGCCGCTTGATGTGGATATCGGAACCGGCAAGTCCTGGGACGAGGCGCATTGATCAATGCCGGGCAGTCCCGGTGATGTTACCGGAAAACCACGGAGACTGGCCGGTTACGCCTGAGGAGATTGTCGTTGCCGATATTGGCGGCACCCATGCGCGCTTCGCGATTGCCACGCTCCAGAGAGGCCAGATAATCCGGGTCGAAAACCAGATTACAATGAATAGCGCTGACCATGCCAGTCTGGAGATGGCATGGGAGGCATATGGCAAAGAGATCGGCCGTGAGCTCCCCCAGGACGGAGCGATAGCTGTTGCCGCTCCTGTTGCCGGGGATGTCCTTCATCTTACCAATAACAGCTGGGTGATCCGCCCTCGTTTGATCCGTGAGAAATTGAAGCTGAACCGGATCAGTCTGGTCAACGATTTCGGTGCGGTTGGCCATGCGGTTGCTCTGCTTGACGATGACCAGTTCGGGCATATTTGCGGGCCCGATAGTCCGATGAGCGGGGAACATTCCATTACAGTCGTTGGACCGGGTACCGGCCTCGGCGTCGCGCATGTTTTAAGGACAGGCAACACATATCATATATCCGAAACAGAAGGCGGCCATATTGATTTCGCGCCGCATGATGAACTGGAAGACCGCTTGCTGCACAACCTGCGCAAACAGCACGGGCGGGTTTCGGCAGAACGGATTGTCGCCGGCCCGGGCCTGCGGGCCATTTATCGCGTGCTGGCAGAGGTCGAGGGACAACCGCCAAAGCAGCTTGATGACAAGGACTTGTGGCAATTGGCTCTTGGCGGGGAAGACCGTCTGGCGGCCGCTGCTTTTGACCGGTTCTGTCTGTGTCTGGGTTCTTTTGCGGGAGACATGGCACTGGTCCACGGGTCAGGCGCTGTTGTGATTTCAGGAGGGCTAGGCAACCGGATTGCGGATCAATTGCTCGTATCGGGCTTTCGCGATCGGTTTACCGCAAAAGGGCGTTTTCAGTCCCTGATGGAACAAATTTCGGTGAAGCAGTTTTTCAATGAAGAGCCCGGATTATATGGCGCTGCCGCTGCATTCCTGAAGGAGCATGCACCGGCGGATTTGTGATGCCGAACCTTTCGGATTTTCAAGAGACATTTCAATCAGCTATCAGACTTCCCGGTATTGATTACCTACCGGTTTTTTGTCCGGTAGCTATGTTCCGTCCAGCCATGGCATTGCCGATCTCGCTGCGTGCGGAAGGCCAGTCCGCGATGCCGCGGGTTTTCAAGCTTGGACAAAAGATTTTCGGACAATTGTAACTTAGTGGCCGCTCCGAGCGAAACCAGAATATCTTGGGAGAGGTCAAATGAAGCTACGAGATCTGGAATATATTACCGCCATTGATAGGCATCTCAACTTCGGTAGAGCTGCGGAAGCCTGCAATGTGTCTCAGCCGGCACTGTCAGCGCAGGTCAAAAAGCTTGAAGAGCGGCTGGGCGTAGAGATTTTTGCGCGCACCAATCATAAGGTGATGGCGACGGAAGCGGGTCACCGGATTATCGAAACAGCCAGAGACATGCTGAAATCCGCGCGTCAGATCAGAGACTATGCAGCGGAATATAGGGACCCCTTATCTGTGCCGTTGAAAATCGGTATCTTCCCGACATTGGCCCCTTTTATCGTTCCTTACGTGGCGGGAACCGTGAGAAATCTCAGCAAAGAAATGAAAATGATTTTCCGGGAAGCGCCCACCAAACAGTTGATATCAGAACTGGAAAACCGCCGCATCGATATCGCAATGGTCAGTGGCCCGGTGGACCATCCCTCAGCCAATTTCACACCGGTATTTCGGGAAGACCTGCTGCTGGCCGTATCCAATAACCATCGCCTGGGTAATCGTGACCAGATTTCCGCCAATGAGATACCGGTTGAAGAACTGGTATTGCTGGACGAAGATCACTGCTTGCGCGAAGATACTTTGCGACTGTGCGACGGCAAGAATGTAGGCATTGATATGCCCGAGGATCTGGCCGCGACAAGCCTGCTGACGGCGACACATTATATAACCCAGGGATTTGGATCGACGTTGGTCCCGGCGCTGGCGAGAAACTTCCTGGGTGCGGCCAATCCCGATGTGAACATGGTGGCGATTGATGATCCGGGCTATGGCCGGACCATCGGTTTCCTGTCCCGGAAAGGATGTCCGCGCGAGCATATTCTTTTTGCATTATGTGACAAAATTCGTACCGACCCACCTCCTGGAGTGGCGCCAGTCATGTAAAATGACAGCCGACCCATGACTGCAAAAAACGCTGTTTCAGCCTGTCCGGATTCCGGATGGGCTTTTCGTATTTATCTAATTTAATCAGATATATAGATGATAATATTTGCTTATGATGATCATCAATAGCTTATATTATACAAGCTCAATTCATCCGCATATCACACCGCTCCAGAAGGTACGGCGCTCAGAACTTGCCGTGCCGCGGGAATGTTTCCCGCAAACAGGAAGGTGTAAGAATAATGACTAATTTCCCCCTTGGTTCGACTCGTTCCGTGTCGAAGAAACTGCTTGTGGCTTCGTCCACAATTGCCATGCTGGCATCTGCGCAAGCTCATGCACAGCAAATCATCAATGATGGTGATAATATCACTGTCACCAGTGCGGCAGATGGTGAGACTATTAGCGCGGCCGCCGGTGTTACCAGCACCGTTGATGGTGCCCCCGTTGTAGTCGTCAATAATAATGACGTGACCCTGGATAATGCCGGCACCTTGCGCACCACCGGTGTGACTCAGACGGTTCAGGTGAATACAGGCACAACGGGCGCCATTATAAACAATGCTGCGACAGGCGTGCTTGAAGCTGATTCGCGCGTTGTCAATTTTGACGGCACAGATGCAGTGCTGAACAATGATGGTATCATTCGCGGTACTGGCAGTCAGCGCAACGGCGCAGTTTATGGCAACCGGACATCCAACAATATCGCGATCAATAACAATGCAACCGGGTTGATCGACGCTGGTGTTGAAGGTGCCGGAATCGCAATTGAAGTTGGCGGCGGCGGTGCTCCCCGCGGTGGTTCCATAGTCAATGCCGGTACGGTTCAAGGGCGAGGACAGGCGGCCCCAACAGGCGGCACCGCCGGTGATGGCCTGCGTTTCTTTGGACCCGGATTGGCCCCTGCCTATGTCTATAATGGCAATATCACCAATAGCGGTACAATCGCGTCCGAATCGACACAAGGCACGGTTGCCGGTATTCGCTTTGCCAACCGGATCGGATTTCAGGGTGTTCTGGAAAATCAGGCTGGGGGCACCATCTCCGGTGTACAAAACGGCCTGTATTTCGGCAATGACGCCGACCATAGCGGCGGCGTGGTCAACAATGCCGGAACGATCTCTTCCGACAGCCGTGCATTGAACATTGATGGCACCGGCTTGGTTATCAACAACCTCGCCGATGGACAGATCATCGGCACCAACAATCAGCGCAATGGTACCGTCTATGCTGACAGCACCGCGCAGGATTTCACATTGAACAATGATGGCATCATTGATGCCGGTTCCGGTAATCAGGGTGCAGGTTTTTCGGTCGAACTGAGCGAAGCTGGCAATGCCTTCACGATCAATAACACCGGTACCGTGCAAGGCCGCGGCAATGCTGGCGCTGGTCTTGCGGCCGCAGGCGACGGGCTCCGTTTTGAACGTGCACGCAATGCGGGTGTGCTGGATGGTACGTCAACGGGTCTGTTTACGGGTAATATTACCAATAGCGGCACCATCAACAGTGAAGCCGCCAATGGCACAGTCGGTGGCATCCGTTTTGTGAACGGTGTGTCCTTCTCAGGCACGATCGAAAATCAGGCCGGTGGCACCATCTCTGGCGTGCAAAACGGCCTCTATTTCGGCAATGCGACGCCAGCGGGCGGTGGTGACTTTACTGGCGCTGTCGTCAACAACGCAGGCATCATTTCGTCCGACAGCCGGGCATTGAATATTGACGGTAGCGGTTTGGTGATCAACAACCTTTCCGGCGGTCAAATCCTGGGCACGGGTAATCAGCGCAACGGTACCGTCTACGCAGACAGCACAGCGCAGGATTTTATCCTGAACAATGATGGTACAATCGATGCCGGATCGGCCAATGAAGGTGCTGGTTTCTCGGTGGAACTGAGCGAAGCTGGCAATGCCTTTACGATCAATAATACTGGCACCGTGCAAGGCCGCGGCCAGGCATCTGCCGGTGCAGCCGCTGCCGGTGACGGCCTGCGCTTTGAACGCGCACGGGTTGCCGGACTGCTCGACGGTTCGACAACTGGACTCTTTACCGGTGATATTGTGAACTCGGGCGTGATCAACTCCGAAAGCACGCAAGGCACGGCGGCCGGTATCCGTTTCGTGAACGGCGTGTCGTTTTCAGGCACCATCGACAACCAGGCGGGTGGTACCATCTCCGGTGTACAAAACGGCCTCTATTTCGGCAATGCGACGCCAGCGGGCGGTGGTGATTTCACCGGTGCTGTGGTCAACAATGCCGGGACCATCTCGTCCAACAGCCGGGCTCTCAACATCGATGGCAGCGGTCTGGTCGTCAACAACACGGGCTCGATCCTGGGTACAGGCAATCAGCGCAACGGCACCGTCTATGCAGATAGCACGGCGCAGGATTTTGTCCTGAACAATGATGGTACAATCGATGCCGGAGCCGCCAATCAAGGTGCTGGTTTCTCGGTAGAATTGTCTGCCGCTGGAAACGCGTTTGAGATTGATAATAGCGGAACCATTCAGGGTCGCGGCACGGCCGCTGCCGGTTTGGCTGCCGCAGGTGATGGCCTTCGTTTTGAACGGGCGCGTAATGCGGGCGTTCTGGACGGCACGTCAACGGGTCTGTTTACCGGCAATATCACCAATAGCGGTCTGATCGACAGTGAAGGTGACAGCGGAACGACCGCTGGTATCCGCTTTGTGAATGGCGTCAGCTTCAATGGTACCATCACAAATGCTGCTGGTGCGACTATTTCCGGCGTTCAAAATGGACTGTATTTCGGCAATGCCACACCGGCAGGTGGCGGTGATTTCGCCGGCGCTGTTGTCAACAATGCCGGAACCATTTCGTCAGGAAGCCGCGCGCTGAATATTGATGGTACTGGATTGGTGGTCAACAACACGGGCACCATCATCGGCACCGGAGCGCAGCGTAACAGCACTGTCTATGCAGACGGCACGGCCAACAATTTTGCGCTGAACAATAGCGGTACGATTGATGCCGGTGTGGCCGGCTCCGGCGTGTCTTTCCAGCTTGGAACAGCGGATGGTGACGTACGCAGCTTTACGCTGATCAACGACGGCACGATTGCCGGCCGCGGCGATGCGCAGCCTTCAGGGGCCTCTGCCGGACTGCGTCTGTTCAATGGTGCCGGGGCAGGAACCACGGTAACGGTTGCAGATGATATCGTGAATAACGGTGCTATCTCTTCTGAAACCGGTCCTGCATTGCTCATTGAGAATATCGCCTTTACCGGGAGCTTCATTAATAATGGCAGCTTGACAGGTCCGGTCGCTGTTGACGCATCGTCTGCGCTGTCTGGTTTGAACTTTGTTCAAAATGGCGGCGCCATCACGGGTGACTTCATCGGTTCGGCGCAAGCGGATAGCCTGTCCTTTGCCGGTGGAACCAGCGTTTTGGCCGGTGATATTACCGGAAATGTTGCGGTTGATGTGGCGGCTCCAAGCACGGTGGCGATTTCAGGCGCTAGAAGCCTGGAAGGTTCCCTTTCCGTCGAAGGTACATTGGCCTTCGACCTGGGCACTGACAGCCTTGCGGTAGATGGCGATACCAGCTTTGCTGCAGGTAGCGTCGTGAACATCTCCACCAATCAGACCTCTGCAGGGCTGTTACTGGATGCTCCGATCAATGTTCTGACCGAAACCGGAACGTTCACGGACAATGGCGTTACAGTGAATGTCATCGATGATGATTTTTTGATCGACTATCAGGTCGACCTGGGATCAATAACGGTGACACCAACCGCCGCAGAACTTGGCAATGTGTCTGCTGATGCGAATATCTCGGGCTTTGGATCGGCCATCACGTCGGCTGTATCAAACGGCCGCCTGCCTGATGCTGTATTTGACGGATTGAATGCCGTTACCAATACTGCGGAATTCGAGGCAACGGCTCTCACTCTTCTGCCCGCGATTAATGACGGTGTGGCCAGAGAGATTTTCGAGACACAGCGTTTTGCCAGTAGCTTGCTGACCAATCGTTTGTCAGGTGATGAGACCGGTATCTGGGGTCAGATATTCTATCGCAACGCAGACCGCGATGCCGATAGTCTGAGCGCCCTGGGCTACGATGCCGATACCATCGGCTTCACTCTCGGTCTCGACAAGAGCATTGGTGAAACTGCCAAAGTGGGCGTTCTGCTGAACTATGCTGATATCGACATTGATGCCAACGGTCTGGCCGGTGCGCAAACTGATGTGAACAGCTATCAAATATCTGCTTATGCAGGCCTCGATTTCGGAGCGGCCTTCGTCAATGCAGAGCTGGGCTATTCTTTCAACGATGTTGAAAGCAGCCGCACGGCTGTGGGTGCACTGATTACCGGTGAATCCGATGCAGATGGCGTGATAGCCAGCCTGTCGACCGGTTATCGGCTGGAGACAGGTAGCTTCACCCTGACACCATCAGCAGGGCTGCGTTATGCCAGCCTGTCTCAGGACAGCTTCACTGAAACCGGCGGTCTGGGTCTGACCCTCGATATCGATCGCACAGAGTTTCTGGAAGCGACGGTGGGCTTGCAACTGGCCGGCAAGGTTGATGAAACGAAAGACCTGTCGATCGTGCCATTTGCCAACATTGGCTACAGCTATGATCTGATCGGTGATGGCGTCGGCGTAAACAGCAGCTTCAATGGCGGACTGGACAGCTTCCGACTAACGGCGGGAGAATCTTCTCAGTCCCGCTTTGACCTCGGTGCTGGTCTCGACCTGGTCAACAAGAACGGGTTGAGTATCGGAGCGGAATATCGGGGGCGTTTTGCATCCGATTACCAGTCCCATTCGGGCGGAATAAAGGTTCGCTTTGCGTTCTGAGTAGAAAGTTGACCTTTCGTCCGGGAAAGCCGGCTGATGGAAACATCAGCCGGCTTTTTTGGTTTTGCAGATATCGTTCCAGACTATTTTTCAGGTTAAAACAGAGGCGGGAAAGTTAGACTTTACCCGCCTCTGCGCAAATACTTCCGATACTTCCGGTCAGGAATGTCGGGGTGGGCAATGCCCACCCCGCACAAGGGGTCACAGGCCCTCAACACTTTTACTGACCATGATATTCACCGCAACGCGGCGATTCTGTGCCTTGCCTTCCTTGGTGGTATTGTCCGCCAGCGGATCTGCTTCGGCCATTCCGGTAGGTGTTAGCATGCGATAGGGTTTCCAGCCGCAAGCCTGCTGAATATGATTTACCACACGGCCGGCCCGCTTCTCGCTAAGTACCTGATTATACTCCTGGCTTCCGACCGAATCGGTGTAACCGACAACCAACAGGAGCGCGTTTTCCATCGCTTCGGCCTGGGCTGCCGTTTCGCAAAGTTCTTGCTCGGCCTGTTGGGACAGTCTCCACTTGCCGGTGTCGAAGTACACATTGGTCGTACCTCTAATATTATACTTGTCGATATCGCCAACACGGCCGCGCAGCGCCTCGGTCGCCGCCGTCTGTTCTGCAAAACCCTGGGCTGTGCCATTGCGGATCATGCTTGCGGTTTTGAGGTCATTGTTGCGCAATTTGATCTTGCTCGCCACCAGGCCTTCGCCCCATACTACGGTCTCGACCGTAACCGGCAGGCCGTTGAGCAGCGAACCGGCATCAAGTTTGCTACGACCAAGGCCCAAAAAGCCCTTGCTCGCCTTGATTTCGGTGGCTTCAGCAACAGTGATTGCCGTGTTGGTGCCATCGTCGCCCGTGACCTGCATCCTGTCGGCTTTGCGCGCAGAAATAAAGCCTTCGACCTCTGGCCCTTCAGGCAGACCGGACAGGTCAGCCGGAGGCAAGCCGGTTACTGTAATATCGACCTCATCCAGATCTTGCTGCTGCGCAGATACGCCGCTCGGCGCCAATATGGCAGCCGTGGCAAGCAGGAACGTAATTCTCGAATTCCTTGAAATATTATTCATTGTTCTACTCCTTCAAACAATAGCATCTCGCCCCGCATGTTGATTGCTCTTCGTCTGACCGAACCCGTAATGGCTTATTTGACTGTCAGAATCCCCTCATCTCGTGATGCGAGATGTGCAACTTGAATTACCTCACTGTTCAGATCATCCTTTCTGGCACATGAACGCTGACGAAAACGCCGTTGGTTTTACAGGTGGTCCGAGCCTATATTGCGGCGAACAGTTGCAGATGGTGCTGTGCAAGCCACAATCGCGTGTTCGAGGACTCGTGACGAGTATCTTCTCTGGCATACTCACCGCTTATTTTGGCTGGTGTCGCTCAGTATCCTGAAAATCGTTATGATTTGCCGGAATGGTGTCGGAACAGGATGTCGGAATGAGGTTTCTATCCGTGACATATCGCACGCTGAGAAGGAAGCCGTGATACTGGTTCCTAGAGACCGGCTGGTGGCTACAAATCGGCCATGATCTTTTCAACTTCGTCAAAAAAGATGTCAAAAACGCTCGTTTCCTGAGGGTTTAATTGCGCAATATTTTCCGTGGCCATGCGCAGATTATCGATGTCAGCGCTGGTTCCCATTGCCAGATTCTGAAGCAAAGTGTTGACCTTGAAAATGGCGCGAGTCACCCGATCGGACTGTGCATAATTGCTGCCGACGCGCGCAAGAAGAGTGTGTAAACTGTCTCGCATGCTGAGCAGTGCGCCAGCTAAATCATGCATTTATCTCTCCTTTTTTCAAAATACTCTGGCAATCGCGGCAAGATGACTGAATGCCCGGCGTAACCGCGTTCGGGTAATCGCCGCTGCCATTCGCTGTTCTTCGAGCGTGAGGAGCCGCTGGTCCCCAAACAAAAGGCCATGATAATCGCTATGCGTCGCGCGCAATATGTCTACGGTCCGCGCCAATGCGATATCTAATTCAGGCAAGGCCTCTTGCCGTTCGATCAATGTCATTTGCTGCGTGGCGAAGCGGTGCCTGTCCTCGAAATCCTCTGCGGAAATGCGAGGCAGGTTGCGCGCAATAAGAGCCAATCGATTGTCAATCTGCCCATCCATGACCCGCAACCATCGTTGATTAATCCGGCTCAGCCTGTTGAGATCCTCGGAAAAAGCGGTTTGGTCCAGCTGAATTTCAATGTTGCGCAAGTCATCGACACGCGCGGCCTCATCGATGATCTTGCCAAGCAAGGACAGCGTATCTCCAACCGCGGCTCGCTGATCCTCCGTTAACGTCGGTAGGGTGACATTTTCCTGCCCCGACAGGGTTCCCAAATTGGTGGTGATGGCGTCGAGATTCGCTTGTGCATCCAGCAGCTTACCCGCCAAATCTAAAGGTTCCTGTGTAATGATGGCATCAACGGCATCAAAATAAGCCACCAGGCCATCAATCACCGCCAGCGACGGCCCAAAGTCCTGCCGGGTCAACCGTGTCAGTTGAAAATCATATTCTTGCCTGTTGCCCTTGCGGCAAATTGTCTCGTCATCGGCTGTCGCGCCTTGCGCGATGAGCGGTGTCGGCAGCCTGCAATTGGGATCTGCGGCGATGAGGTCGACAAGCGCTTTCCGGTTTTCAGCTTGCACATCCGCCATCAAATCCCGCGTCGCATCGGTGGCAACACGCGCCGCATCGATCATAGTCCCGGCACGCTCGATCCGAATCGTGTTAGTTGCGCAGCCCTGCAATATGATCGCCAGCGCCAACGCAACCGAAAGCCCAGTTGCTCGATAAAGCTTAGACACAAGAAAGTTCCCATTCTCGTTTTGAGAGGACCGTTATAACATATCTGGTCTTAAGCGTCCTCCTATCAGCTTACTGCAATCATATAATGTCCGAGAGATCACATTCTTCCTGAGTTACCTCACTTTTCAGGTGGTCAGATGAAAGGTCGCAGTTTTATTGCAGCATCTGCAGTTAGAAAACACTGGTGAGCAGGGGCTTTCCATCCAAAAAATTCTCTATGTTTTTTTGCGTCAATTGCGCTTGTGCAAAAAGTGTTTCGAATGTGGTTCCGCCCTGATGGGGAGACAGGATGACGTTCGGTACATCAGCCCATGTTGAGCTATTCGTTGGCTCCAGGTCGAACACGTCAAGTCCGGCACCTGCCAATCGCCCCTCTTTCAAGCAGGTGATTAGTGCTTCCTCATCCACAACGCTACCTCTCGAAACGTTGACGATCACGCCATCGCTGCCAAGTTGACCAATTAAGTCTTCATTTATCAGATTGTGTGTCGACTGATCGGGGCGGCAACATATAATCAGGCCTCGGCTTTGTTTCGCTAGTTCGTTGAGCGAATCGACATAAGGAACTGTAATTTCACTTTTCTGCCGGGGTCCCCACCATTTGACATTGACGCCGAACGGTTCAAGGCGTTTTACAACCTCCTTGCCAATCGATCCCATTCCAACAATGCCGATAGGCACGGAACGTATGGAATGTCGAATTGGACCGCTTTTTGTGATCCATTTATCCGCCAGTATATATTGGTGCTTTTGCGGAATGTTCAAAAGTAAAGATGTCATCATCGTTACCGCAAGGTCCGCTACATCGCCGGAATTTAGCCCTGGAGCGTTGGTAACAGCGATATCCCGAGACCTGCATTCATCAAGGTCGACATTGCTAAATCCGGCTGAGATTGATGCTATCATTTTTAGATTAGGGAAACGGTCAAGCATCTCTTTATCGAGTTTCTCAATGCTTGCTGAGAGCATGATTTCGACGGCATCTCCCATGTCTGTGATCGTCTGCTCTAGATCTTCGCCAGTGCCGACAAATTCCCAGCGCTCAGGCGCATTCGGGAATAGCGTGAGCATATCAGGATGCATGGCTAGAATTTTGGCTGGATTATTCACAAAAATGTTTCCTTCACAATATTCTCAAAAATTATGGGTTACCTCGGGTTCGTTGAACTCGTTCAAGTTGACCCCTGCTTTCCACATCGATTGCAAAAATTCATAAGTTGAAGATTCAATCAGATTTTTGATGTTCTTCAATCAGCTCACGAATGGCCGCCGTGACTTCTTCCTTTCTCTCAAAGTGCGGCCGGTGAGCAGTGTTTTCGAGGGGAAGGACTACCATTGAGTCAGCTGAATTTTTGAAATCAATTGCCAGTTCTTCTGTCACAACCTGATCATCCTCGCCATATATGAAAAGAGCAGGTACGGTGACGCGCGCAGAACGAGAGGGCCAAAAATCACTATCTGTAATCTCATCAAACTCAGGAAAATTGGCCCGATACCAGTTGATGAAACGATCTGTTCGCCGTGGCTGACCGATATCTTCATGCAGCCTCTCGCCCTGTTGTTTTGTAATCAGGCCCTTTTCAACAAAGGGGGAATATGTATCCTTCCAAATCTGCTCTTTCACACCCATCAGCCGGATCAGAACCGGATTGGCTGATTTGAACAGAGACATGTAGGAGAAGGTTTCCCGGTATTTTGGATCGGTGTCGAGGCGGTGCAAGAGAATATTGTGCGGCAGTGCGCCTATCGCCGTAAGCGTGTTAGTCTTTGAGGGGTTGGCTTGGGCATAGGCCGTCGCGATGGCGGCTCCCCAATCATGCCCAACCACATGGACTTTTTTCAAATCGAGTTCATCGATCACATCCTCAAGGTGATTGACCAGCTTGTCTATCCTGTAATCATCAACATTACCTGGTGCATCAGACTTGCCCACCCCTAATCCATCAATAGCGATGACCTGATAGTCTGATTTAAATTCTTCCATCAACCCGAACATTGTGAACCAATATGATGGAAATCCATGCAGAAATATGATCGCTTCGCCTTGGCCAGCGGAGACATAGTGAATCTGCTTTTCCTGCGATTGGACATAACCTTCGCTGTATTTAATGCCCTTTTCGTCCAACTCGTTTGCCAGAGTAACGGCGGGATCAATCGCATTTGTATCGGCCGCTATGGGCCAATAGGACCACGCATATAAGCCGGAAAAGACTAGAACCAGAACAGCCACAATTCCAACTATCCAGCGCTTTAATCGGCCAAAAGCCATATTTCGGTCTCCGTTATCAGATGTTCGGTTTGTGGGTGAAATGCCAATTCCAGGTAAAACGGGTTAAGCGCTCAGGAGGTTCCGTCTCCAGCGAAGTTCTGGGATGAAAATACCGATTTTGATCCCAATTTCTGGAAGCCCAACAGGTTTCCATCCAAGTCGCGCGCAATCATTATCTGCCCGCCATCCATTGGCTTTGCTTCGCTAACGATTGTCCCGCCGGCGGTGATCAGCTTTTCCCTCGCCGCCTTCATGTCTTCAACGTCAAAGACGATCATCGAAAATCCGGGAGCATCAAAGGGCCTTGGCTTGTCGGGTAAAGATGTTGGATGGCTTGTATATTGTGCGATTTCGAGCTCCATATTCCGCACTTGGAAAAACGCCATTTTGAGCTTTGTATCCGGAAGCCCAGAGACACTGTCGAAATTTTCACCTTGGAGGTTGATCAATCGGCCCAATCGGCGCGGTTCTTCCTGTTCGAGCAGTATCGAGTAAAACTTTACGATGCGGTCAAAATCAGGAGTGGCAAGCGCAACATGCCTGATCCGATAGTTATATTTGGGCGGCGTCGCGCGATCCAGCTTGCTGATATCCACATGCTCAAATTCATACATCGTCCGATTGGCATCACGGGCATAAGCATATTCCACGGGATTATTTTCACTCAAGCTAGTCATATTCTGGGTGCCATTGACCGGTTTCGCGCCGGCCTCCAGAAACTTCGAATAGGCCTTAGTTGTCTTGTTCACCTGAAAAGCCACATGGGCAATTCCCGGCCCATATACCTCAACTTTGGGATATTCTTTGCGCGAAGCATCCGCATCTTCAAATTGAATGAAGCGAAGCTGTGCGTTGTTGCTCCGCATCAACCGCGTTTTGGCAACAAATTTGCCCCGGCCGAGCAGTGCATTAGATCCTGGTACTTGATCAAGATTGCGCTCATCCACCATTTCCAGCTTCACCGTTTCGCCATATAATTTGGTAGCCTGATCAAGATCGTTGACGGTCACTGCCACATAGTTGATTCCCCGGACTACCGCGTCATCAGGACGCTCTGATGCTTCGCCAAAGACCAGAAAAGAACAACCGCCCAATAGACCAAATAAAGGAAGAAGCAGAAAACGCATCTTGAGATATCTCCGGAAATATCGCGGCCGCTTGAGGCATCTCTAAAGTGCCGCGCAGCTATTGATGATACCGCATTTTACAATGAACATGTTCAAATTACGGAACTATGGCTATCAATGTCAACTCAAATTTGCCATCAGGCGGCTGCTCGCTAAGCTGCATGGCTTAACCGGACATATTCAGCTAATTACATTGGATACCTAGAGAGAATTTGATGCCAAGACCTGCCATTACCCCAAAAAAAAGGCTTGAAACACGTGAGCATATCCGTGCGGCGGCGGCCACCTTGGTCCGGCAGGGCAGTCCGGAAAAAATTACCATTCGGGCCGTTGCAAAACAGGCCGGCGTGTCGGTTGGAACGATCTACAAATATTTTGAGGATATTTCAGACCTTGGGCGTTCGCTCTGGCAGGAGCCGGTTGATGAACTGCGCCGGCAGATGTCTGACATTGCAAAAAACAATGACGATCCAGTCAATAGAATTCGGGCATTGTTACAGGCCTATGCAGATTTTGCCCATAAGAACCACAGGGTCTTCCGGGGTGCCTTCCTGTATGTACGTCCGGATTCAAGGCAGTTACCGGATCAGGCCGCATTAAAGGATGAACCATTTTTTAGATATCTGGAAACCGCAATTGCCGATGGCCAAGAGGCTGGTGTTTTTGTCGATGGTAGCAAAAAAATGCTGGCGCAGCTGCTATGGGCGGCTCTTCATGGCGCGCTGGCTTTACCCCACAATATTGAGCGTGTTGCCTTTGATCCATCCGAACAGATTGCCGCTGCAATGATCGATTCTATTATGGTGATGATCCAAAAAAGCTAAGAGGGCTGAAATTATGCCAGCGCGCCCGGCTGTTTCCCTAGCCGGCCGTTAACGTCGAACTCACGACTTAAAAATCTTCTGCAAGAACAGTTCCAGATTTGCGCGCCCGGTTGGTTGAAAGTGAGTTCATTGACCTGGGAAGTCTCTGTGCCATCCGCCAACTTGACACGAAGCATCACTATTTATATTGAACATGTTCATTAAATAAATGATTCCGGTTAATCCGAACTTACGGGGGGACAGAATGGCGGCCACGAAGTCTTTTTCTGCAGATCAGAACAATATAAGATTTGAGGGAGAAAAACCGTACAAGAATAAATCCCTGCCTACTCGTGCCCATTTGGCTCGGCATCTCGAGAAATGGTTGGGAATGCCGCTTAATATCCTGGAATCTGTCGGATCTTATGTAATCGTGCGACCCATGAACTGGACTTTTGGTCTTCTCGATGGGTTATCTTACAAACTGGAGGGCACCCACCTCAAGCGTGTGTTGCAGCATGTCATTTTCCCGATAACAATTGTTCTTTCAGTTATTTTTGGATTTGAGATTGCCAAAACCGGTATGACTTTACAGTCATTGGGATTGATAGCGATTATATTCGGGATCAAGGGACTGGTATTCGGATCGCTTGAGCGACTGATGCCCTTCAGCCGGAACTGGCTGGAAGGCGGTAATGACACATCTGTGGATGTCATGATGCTCGCCTCTGGCGCATTCTGGAACGGCTTTTCAAAGTATCTGTTACAAGTGTTGTTCTTGACCAGTTTGGTAAGCTATTTAGAGCCATATGGCCATTCTCTATGGCCTTCTGAACTACCTGGTGTTGTGCAGGTTTTCCTGTTTTTATTGATCAAGGATTTCTTCCGCTACTGGCTCCACCGTGCGATGCATGAAATTCCATTTCTATGGCGCTTTCATGCTACACATCATTCAGTGAAACGCCTCTACTGGCTTAATGGGATTCGCAGCCATCCAATGGAAGTTGTTGGGCAAGCATTTTTCTATGTAATCCCCTTTGCGCTTTTACAGCCTTCTGCGGAAATTGTGTTGGTTGCGGTTTTGATGCAGTTCGCCATCGGCACTTTTCAGCACGCCAATATCGATCTCAAACTGGGCTTTTGGGAATATATATTCTCGATTGGCGACAATCATCGTTATCATCACTATCCCAACAAAGAAGTGGGCGATTCCAACTATGGTGGCGAATTTATCGTTTGGGACATTTTATTTGGTACCTTCCACAAAGTACCGGGCGAACGTCCACATGATAAGATAGGAATTGGAACGGCCCCCAACTATCCAATGACGATGGCTGGATTGATGATCGCGCCCTTTTTGCCGAACCAGAAGGTCTTTGGGGATAACAACGATGAGATGCCCGAAGATAAACTTGCAGCGAGCGAATCCGAAGCCGGTCCGACACTAAAGCCAAGTTGATGCAGAATATATGATCATTGTAGATTTGTGGGTCGGCAGGCAGCGGTTGAGTCTGAGATAATCACAATGGGCTTAACTTCACTCAGCCCTCTATCTAATCGCAGCCTTTGTCGGTGTCGTGCGATTACAAGCCGTTGAATCCGTCAGAAAGCTTAGTAGCCTTGAGTCAGATCCATTCTCGGTTCTACAGGCTCGCTGGCCAGATATCTGTGGATGTTTTTGATAAACCGCTCGGTCGAACGTATCAGCATCTTGTCCTGCGCCTTGCCTGAGAGATGCATCGAGATATGGACATTTTCCAGCGACCATAGCGGATGTTCGGCCGGCAAGGGTTCGGGCGTTGTTACATCCAGAAATGCGCCGCCGATCTGCTTGCTTGTAAGGGCTTCCAATAAAGCCGGCTGGTCGATCACTGTTCCCCGAGCAACGTTTACAATCACGCAATTGGACTTCATCGAAGCCAGTTCAGCTTGTCCAATCATACCGTCGGTTTCAGGCGTTGCCGGAACGGCAATGATAACCCAATCAAAATCGGATAGCTTCGATCGCCACTGGTCAGGACTTAGTGTATCTTGTCCAGTGCTACGCCTGACGACTGTAACATCAACATCGAACGCCTCCAGCCGTGGCTTCACCAATTTTCCTATCGCTCCATATCCCAGAAGGAGTGCTTTGCTGCCCGCAAGTTCGCGTTTTCCTGGTGAATCCTGCAACCATTCGCGGCGCTCCTGCGCCCGCATGACATCCCGGTAACCCTTCGCAATGTTGAGCATGCCCATCACCACATATTCAGCGATAGTTATCGCATTTATGCCAGTTCCGTTGGTCACGGTGACATCGCGTTCCAACAATACATCCAGCGGCAGAAAATCTAGACCGGCAAATATCGAGTTGAGCCATTTGAGGTTTTCCGCAGCCCGGATCGCTTCGATCATGGCTGCCTGATCATGCATATCGAACCAGCCAATCTCTGCCTTCGGGGCAATCTTGATTGCCTCTTCCGGAGTCATGAACCAGCGCACATCAAGGGCATCGGGCAAATGCGGCTCCAGCAAAGGTCGAGCCAGAGCGGAAAGGGCAGCGATAGTCATAGAGCATCCTCAGGTTGGTCAAATGCTAAAATTGAGAAGGGAAGGCAAAATTTATCCCGGTCCGGAGCGTGGTTCCGAACCGGGATATAATGATCACGGTAATCGAGGATCAGATGCCGTAAAGCTTCTTCACATTGTCATAGGTGATTTTCCTCCGAACTTCTTCGCCATGATCAGCAAACATTTCATCAAGAACGTCTGCAGAACACGGGAAAGTCGAGTCGGTATGCGGAAAGTCCGATCCCCACATAAGATTGTCTACGCCGATGATACCGCGGGTCAGTAGCGCTGGCTGATCATCCTCAATAGTGGCGTAGAATTGACGGTGCCATGTTTCAAATACGACGTCTTCGTATGGAATGTGATTTGGATCAGCGCCAGCATCGCGCTGCCATGCTTGATCAAGTCGGTCGAGGAAATGCGCAACCCAGCCGGCATTGAATTCCGCCAAGACGAATTTGACGTTGGGAAAGCGCTTGCAGACGCCGCGCACTATCAGGTCCACCATGGTTTGGTGGATCAGCGACTGGCTGTTGCCATAGAGCGCCAGCTTGTCGCGTTTTACAGCTTCCATCACCCAAGGCGGAGCATATGAGAAGCAACCAACATGCATGGAAATCGGCGTACCGCTTTCCTCGGCCAACGCCCAAATCGGATCATAAACTTCGTCAGCGTAACTGGTGCCTTCGGGCGCATTGGAGGGGATGATCACACCCTTATAGCCAAGTTTCAGTACACGTTTAAACTCTTCCACTGCGGTGATAGGGTCCTGAACCGGTAGGGCTGCGAGGCCGTAAAGACGCCCTTTGGACTGACTACATTCATCCATCAACCAGTCGTTATAATTCCGCTGTAGCTCGATCAGCAGATTGAGGTTGGGCGAACGGAACATCGGGAAATAGCCCGGGTAGAGAACTTCTGCCGAAACACCATCAGCATCCTGACATTCTCCCCGCCGCGAGCCTTCCTTGAGGCCTGGATGCAAGGCGCTATATCCGTTTTTGATATAGTTCTGAATCTCTGGATCGGTCACTTTGCCGGCCTTGGGTTTGTGCCCCGGCCGACGCTCCACTGGCTCATCCCGATCAACACGCGTGGCTGCGAGCGCCATATTGGCAACTGGAACACCGGCATCACCCTTGTTCGGTACAAAAATTATGTCACCCGCCCCTTCTTTGGAAATAACACGCGGAGCGTCGTCACCATATTTTTCCTCCAGGCCTGCAAAGACATCTGGCATTTCAACAACATGCGAATCGGCAGAAATTGCTTTCATCTTGGAATCCTCCTTTTTTGCCTTGCTTTTCCGGCAAGGATATATTTTAAATTGAACTCGTTCAGTTTATTATTTGCTATTCCATAGAAAGTCAATAAGGTGTTTCGACAGGCTTGGAAGAACCGGGAATCAATCCGGCTCCGAGCAGCTTGCACGCACTATGCGTCGCGATTGGAGAGAGAAGACAATAGTGCCTGAAAGGGCGCTGGAGTCAGTCGAGCGGTGATCCAAGAACCGCCAGACTTGGGAGGATGAACGGAAATGCAGGACCAGATCGATGGCAAGACCCGAATCACATATGGATTGGGGAATGCCTCGAGCGGGATAAAAGAAAGCGCGTTTAGTGTATTTCTCATTTTCTATTACACTCAGGTAGTTGGTATATCAGCCTCATTGGCTGGCTTTGCAGTCTTTTGCTCACTGGTGGTGGACGCGATCAGCGACCCCTTAATTGGCCACTGGTCCGACAGACTGCGGTCACGCTGGGGCCGCAGGCATCCGTTCATGTATGCCTCCATCGTGCCACTCGCCCTATCATTCTATTTCTTGTTCAACCCTCCAGAAGGCATTGATTCCCAATTCGGCTTCGCCTGGCTGCTGGTATTCGCGGTGTCTGTGAGGCTGTGGATTTCATTTTATTTAATTCCCTCAACCGCGATGATCGCCGAGATGACATCCAACTATCACGAACGGACCAAGCTGGTCAGCCTGCGCGGTTTATTCGCCTGGGGTGGCGGCATCGGCATGTCATTCATGGCCTATAGTTTTCTATTCACTGCAACAGATGCCTATCCAGACGGAAGACTTAATCCCACAGCCTATGAAACATATGGCTTCATAGGGGCGCTGGCCCTGGTCATCTCGATTACAATCAGCTCAATCGGCACACATCATCTAATACCTTTTCTGGACAAGCGCATACCAAAAGATCAAAAGAGTCTGGGCTTCTTCACTGAATTCCACTCGATTTTCAAAACCAGCGCGTTTCGCATATTGTTTTTTGCGATGCTAATAGGATCTGTGACCAATGGTGTTCTGGATACACTGCGCCTGTTTATAAACACCTATTTTTGGGGCTTCACAAGTAGCCAGCTTTCCATCTTGCTAATCGGTACAGTTGGGGGCGTAGTGGTAGCATTTGCCGGAATAAAATTCTTTAGCGCGAGGATTGAGAAAAAACCATTGGCGATCATCTTCATGACAATTACCGTGATCTCATACACGTTGCCTATCCTATTGCGATTGATCGGCTGGATGCCGGAAAACGGTACCAACGCACTTTTGGTGCTTATCATCCTCGCGACAGCTGCCAGCGCGATCGGCGGGTTTGGCGCAGCCGCATTGGGCGCGTCTATGTTGGCTGATGTAGTCGACATCCACCACTTGCATTCCGGTTCAAGGCTAGAGGGTATGCATTTCTCCTCCTTCACCTTTTCCGCCAAGGCGACTACCGGCATTGGCGGCTTTGTTGCGGGTATCGCGCTCGATGTGATCCAGTTTCCAACAAAAGCAGAGCCCGGGACGGTGTCCGAAGCTACAATTTTTGCCCTAGGTGGAATGAACGCGTTAATCATAGGTGTTACGCTGGGCATATCGCTGTTGATTCTGTTCCGCTACCCGATTGACAAGAAGCAGCATTCGGACGTTGTCAACTTGCTAAATCTAAAAAAACAGCCCCCCCTATGAAAGTGCCAGCCTACCCGAACGTTGGAGAAAATCATGCCTAGGCCGGCAATCACCGCAGAAAAGCGAGCCCAGGTCCGCCAACGCATTAGGGAGTGTGCGTCGCGGATTGCCAAGTCCAAGGCTGCCGGTGGTCAGACGACAGTGCACTGGTCAACGGCCATAACTGTCCGCGAAATTGCCGAAGAGGCCGGCATATCTGTTGGGACATTTTACACCTATTTCGATAGTTTGGCTGCTCTGGTACAATCGACTTGGCGTGAACCTGTCGATCAACTCAAGAAGGATATTGAACGCGACATCGCCAAGACCGATGATCCGCGCGAACAGGTGCGCATCTTGTTACAGCACTACGTCGATCTGGCTATGAATAACGAACGAATGTTTAAGGGCGCAATGCTATATGTCCGTCCAGACCATGTGGAAAGGACCGAGCAGACACCGTTCGAAGAAGACGAATATTTCCAATATCTGCAGGCAGCACTTGTTAGGGGCCAGGAGATTGGTGCATTCCGCAACTTCGACTGCCGTGAAATGACACAGCTGCTGTTGGCAGCCATTCATGGCGCGTTGGCCCTGCCGATAAACTTGGAACGGTTCAGCTTTGATCGCTCGTCCGAACTCGCCGAAGCGATGATCGCTCAGCTTATGATACTGCTCTCTGACAATCACCAAGAGCAGAAAAGTCAGCTACCAGAAAGCACTAGTGACGAATAATGGAATAACTATTGACGATTTGTTCACCTAAGGTTAGCCTCTCGAGCACAAAATAAAAATATGGGAGGAAACTGAATGTCGATTAGGTCGATTAAGAGTACGCTATTGTTGGGCCTCAGCACGGCCGCATTAACGGTACCGACGGTAGCTTTGGCGCAAAATGATGCGAGTGACGAGCAGTCGTCAGATAAGTTAATCATCGTTACCGCATCCAAACGTGAAACGACTTTACAGGAAACACCTATTGCTGTTTCGGTAACGTCTGCGGAACAGATTGAACAATCAGTAGTCCGAGATCTATTCGATATCCAAACCCTGGTGCCATCGTTGAGGGTTGGTCAAAGTCAGGATTCCGCCAGCACCAGCTTTTCAATTCGCGGCTTTGGCAATGGTGGAAATAATCTTGGTATCGAACCTTCTGTCGGCATCTTTATAGACGGCGTCTATCGCTCTCGCTCGGCAGCGGCGATTAGTGACCTGCCGAATGTCCAGCGTATTGAGGTGCTTCGAGGTCCTCAATCTACTCTCTTCGGCAAAAACGCCTCTTCAGGTATCATCAGCGTAGTCACTCAGGAGCCGCAGTTTGAATTTGGTGGGTCCGCAGAGATTTCTTATGGAAACTTCAACGCATTTATAGCTAAAGCTAACGTCACCGGACCATTGGGCGAGACAGTGGCGGCGAGCCTTTCAGGCAGTATCAACCGGCGCGATGGTTACGCCGAGGACGTCAATCTGGGCTTTGAGATCAATGAACGGGATCGTTGGGCAATCCGGGGCCAGCTGCTGTTCGAACCGACCGAAGATCTCAGCATCCGTTTGATCGCCGACTATGATCGAATAGATGAAGTATGCTGTTCTTCGGTGAATATTGTGGATGGCCCGACCGGCAATATAGTGCGTGCGCTAGGCGCTACAATCGTTTCAAATGACCGTTTTGGAACAACAAGCTCTTCCAACTTTGAGCCGGTAAACGAAATCGATAATTTTGGTGTTTCGCTGCATGGTGACCTGGATCTTGGGGGCGTTACTCTATCTGCGATTGCGTCATATCGCGGCGTCAGATCCTTCAGCGACGGGGATTCTGACTACACCAATCTGGATTCAATCCGGACGAGCGCCAATCAGGATGACTTGGACACCTATACGGTTGAATTGCGAGCTGCGTCCGACTTCGATGGTCCTGTCAACTTCCTTGCTGGTGCTTTCCTGTTCAAGGAAGATATAGCCCTTACGGGAAATTTTGAATATGGCCCTGGCTTCGCACAATTCGCAAATGCCGTTTCGGGCGGACAATATAGCGCTCTGGAACCTACACTTCGCGCATTAATTCCATCAATTCCCGCCGGTGAATTTGGCGGCGTTGGCCAAGGGCGCGTGACCGACTTTGACTACAACAACTCGGCCATTTCGATCTTCGGTCAAGTTGATTGGGAGATTGTCGAAGGCCTGACCTTTACTGTCGGCGGCAACTTCACTCATGATGAGAAAGATGTTGTCCAGAACAACGTCAGCACCGATGTTTTCTCAGGCATCGACCTTGTGCAGGCGGGGGTCGCTGCGGGCGTTCCGGCAGCGCTGGCAACTAACCCGACATTCAATCCGTTCCTTGGATTGCGAGCACTTCAGTTTACGCCGCCATTTCTTAATTTCCCCAACTCTGTTGAAGATGGCCAGACCGAAGACAGTGATCTGTCCTATACTTTCCGGTTGGCATACGACGTGACTGACAATGTCAGTTCATACGTAACCTATGCAACGGGTTTCAAGGCATCCTCCTTCAATCTTTCGGCGGATAGCCGTCCATTCGCAGCGGATTTTATCCCAGGTTCGGATTTTCAGGTCCCCGCACCAGCGCCATCACCAATCCGGGATGCGGGCCTCGCGGTAAATAACCTGACAACCGGCACCCGCTTTGCTGGTCCGGAAGAAGCTGTTCTTTATGAGATCGGCATCAAAGGCCAGTGGTCGAACGGTGCAATAAACGTTGCATTGTTTGATCAAACCCTAAATGGCTTTCAGGACAACGTCTTTACCGGAACAGGTTTCGTGCTCGGGAACGCGGAGAAACAATCCGTACGAGGGTTTGAAGTCGATGGATCTTTCACACCGGTCGATGGGCTTACTTTTACCGCGGCTTTGACCTATCTGGACGCCGAATATGACAGCTTTACGGGTGGCTCAGCCTTTGACCCTGCAACATTGACCATCGTTCCTGCTGATCTTTCGGGTCAAAGACCAGCCGGCATTCCCGAGTGGAGCGGCTCCATTGGCGGGACATATTCGCATTCGTTTGACAGCGGAAACAAATTGACGCTCCATGTCGACTTCTTTTTCGAAAGCGAAACTCAGCTCGCCGAGGGGTTACCCCAGTTTACCCGCTCGGTGAATGAGCTGAATGCATCTGCCACTTTCGGATTATCCAACGGACTGGACTTCACGATCTGGGGCCGCAATTTGACGAAAGATATCTATAATACGGGAATCTTTCCAACCACGGCGCAGGCCGGTTCACTATCGGGTTTCAGGAACTTCCCGCGTACTTACGGAGCATCCGTCAAATTCCGGTTCTGATATCTCCCCGTAAGTAGTACTAAGGGCGAGTGGAATATCCCACTCGCCCCTTTTTGTTCTACTCGGTATTTTGTTTAACGATTCCGGTATCTGAAGAGCGGTAAACGCTCATTATCATTTCAGTGGTCAAGCCTGCTATGTCCTCCAGATCTGCACCGGTTTCCAGCATGAATTGGCCCGCCGATGCGGGCATACCATAAGCAATTGCCGCTTTGGCGCGCGCGGTTTCTGGCGGCAATTCGAAAATCTTGGTAGCGGTGCGCGCGAAAAAACGGATCAGGTTATCGCGACCTCGTGAACGGAGCTTGGCATTGTTTTTGACAGATGGTTCCGCCTCCAGCCGTTCTATGATCTGGCCCCGTTCTTGTGCAAAGCGTAAATAGACCGTTGTCATGGATCGCACGAGTTCTTCAAAATTCTCTGGATTCTTGACGACCTTGGTTTGGGCAAGTCGCATGGCCCGAAGTTCCCGCGTAAGCAGCTGGACGAGCACTTCGTTCAAGTTGGTAAAATATTTATATACCAGCGATTTGCTGATCCCTGCTTCGCGGCCTATCCTCTCAATTGAAATCTTAGCAACACCCTCTTTCGAGATTATTCTTGATGCATGATCAAGGATCAACTCCCGCCGTGTTTCGGGGCTCAGTCGCGTTCGCTTTCTAGTCGGTTTTACATGCGTGCGAGTGTTCATAAAGTGAGCCAATCAGTTGTTTATATCTTATCAAATATCACGTGCGACACACTATGGCCAAATTAGGCTTCGGTCCAGATATGGCGAGCGAGATCGAGAATAAGGTCATGCAATGGATGCGCCGAAGCACTACGGTTTCGAACGAGAGAGATATCAATGGATTCGGTATCGACATCAAGCTTTCTTGATACCACTGCCGCACTGCCGCCGCGCGCGGCGATATTGGTCAATACTACAGCGAAACCCAATTCCTCCCTTACCATTGCCCGTGCCATTTCTAGCGAGGAAGATCTGTAGAGGGTGTTCGGGGTTACACCATGTTCTAGCATAAGACTTTCGACTCTTTGGCTCGCAGCTTTGTCGATCGCCGATATCATCGGTTCGCCCGACAAATCCGCCGGTGAGATTGTGTTTTTCTCCGCCAATCGATGGTTCGCCGCGATCAAAACGTGAGGAGAAAGCGATGCCACCGGAGCCATTGAAAGCTCGCTACCGAAATCGTTGCCATACATCACCGCACAGTCGATTTCGCCGGACATCAGCCCCAGGGTCAATCGTCTGCGATCACCTTCGATAAGGTTTAACCGAACCGGATGGCCTGCCTCCTTCAGCTTCCTGACCAGGGTCGGCAGAAGATAGGGTGCGAACGTGTGGAAGCATCCGATCGACAGCGGCAGTGCATCTTCCGATCCGTCTTCGCAGGGCGCAGGACCGAAATTGACGGGCTGGACAGAACCATAAGCTCTGTTGGCGTAGGTCAGCGCATTGCCAGAACCGGACAGTTCGATATGCTGAACTTCACCAAAAATCACATGATGCAAGCCGACCTTCTTGGTCGAAACGATCCGGCAATCCAACGCCGCCAACGCATCAACAATCGCAGGTGCAGCGGTTGCGTGCGTCGTCCAGCTTGCGGCGCTAAACTTGTCGTTCACCGCTTCCTTATACCGTCCAGCGAAAACGTCGGAAATGTAGGATTGATGTTCGTGCAGGATATTGACGCAAAAAACTCCATTGCCAAGGATTTTCTGGGTGGCTGAATTCTTCTCGTTTAAGCAAACGAGCAAAGTCGGTGGATCGGTATCTGCTGATACCGATGACATCGCCGAAACGGTTACACCTGCACGGCCTTCTGTCCCATCGGTAGTGACGATATTCACAGTTGCTGGCGCAAAGCTCATCGCATCAAAATATTTTTGCTGGAGCGACGGATTCTCAATCCCAGTTTTTCCTGTCAAATCAACACCCTAACGCTGTACCTAAACCGTTCCCAATATTCAATCGACGCCCTTGATCCCGCAGTATGACAACAGGGTCAAGGACTTATTCCACAAATCGTCTTTATACTGATCGCCGATTTGACTAGCAATTTTGAGGTGTTCCGAGTCCAACTATCCAAGCAACAATCTGCACCGATCTTCAGAATTTGAGCAGCTTGGAAAATGAGCATTATGCGGCAGTGTCATTGGAGGTCTCGACACGATGGAGGCTATGGTTGCGTTCATCACAGATGATTTTCATGAATGCTACTGGACAATGCAGGAAGTTGGCTTTGCAGTTGCGAAGGGTGTTCCAATTATCGCACTAAAGGTTGGGAAACATGACCCTCCAGGCTTTATGGCTCTTAAACAAGCGCTAAAAGGTCAAATCGATGTGCCAATAAAAAATGCTGAAAACTTATACCCGCTTATTGGAAGCAAATTGCGCAAACGTCGGGCGTAGATGTTCCACTTTAAGTTGGTAGCGGAGGAGGGACTGGAACCCCCGACACATGGATTATGATTCCACTGCTCAGTGCAGGAATTAAGTACCGCCAGTAACGTTTAGAGACGGTTATCCTACCGACCAGCGATACTTGACCAACAGGCAATGACGGGTGCTAAAATGCTTCAAAATAAGTGAGGTGTCCCGCCAGATAATCTGACATACTTCTCTGTATGGCAGATTCACCAACTCTTTGATTTATATATAAAAAAGAGAAATGGTGAGCCCTGCTGGGTTCGAACCAGCGACCTACTGATTAAAAGTCAGTTGCTCTACCGACTGAGCTAAGGGCCCACAACTGCACGCGGCTATTGCGAAGCGCCTCCCTAGTGGTGCTTGGCCACCGGGTCAAGCGGCTTTGGGATGTTTTAGCTGGAATTTATCACAGGCCTTTGCGGGAAGCAATTTGTGCAATCGTCAGGCCGGTCACCGGGTCGCGCCACTTGGGCGCGATTTCGGCAGCTGGCTGCAGCACAAAGGCGCGCTCCCGCATCATCATGTGAGGGATTGTCAGTCTTGGATTGTCTCTGGAAAAAGCGCCTTCACTCCATAATATAATGTCGAGATCGAGCACCCTTCGTGACCATGGCTGCCCGCGTCTTGTGCCAAAGCGTGATTCGATGGTCTTCAAAAGCGTTAGCAATTCGTCCGGGCGAAGGCCCGTACTTATGATCGCAGCAGCATTGGCATAAGCACGGTTTGATGGGCCGACTGGTCTGGAAGAGAGAGTTGCCGAATATTTCAAGACGGCCAGGCCCTGTTGTTCAAGCGCAGCCAAAGCCGCTGAAATGACTCTGGCGGGAGGTCCATGCCGGACATGGCGCTGGTTGGAGCCCAAGGCTATCAGGAAGCGGGTCTCAGGCACTTTGTTCCTCGGTTCTTAATTGCAGATAGCGCTAAACTAACGGTTTAAACGTCAGAAAACCGCTGCTACCATGGAAAGACAATAAGGCAAATGCAGGAGCAATATTATGGGCGTTCGACATGTTGGCGGGGGTGGCGCCACATTGCTACTGGCCGGGCTGGCCCTTTCATTAACTGCTTGCGGTGGTAACAGTGCCAGTTCTGAACTGGAACCCGCCGAAAGCATCGCACGGGCCGATCTGATCGGCGCAGATGAGACGCGATATGGTGAAGTCATAATTGGTGAGGGTGATGGCGGCCTGATTGTGCAAATTACTGCGGAAGGCCTGGCGCCTGGACCGCGCGGGGTTCATATTCACGAAGTAGGAAAATGCGAAGGGCCTGATTTTAAATCAGCCGGTGGGCACTGGAATCCGACTGGAAGAGAGCATGGATTTGACAATCCCATGGGCGCGCATATGGGCGATTTCTTTAACCTTGATATTGGTGAGGATGGCAAGGGTTCAGTAGAAGCGACGATAGATGGCGCTGCCCTGAAAGAAGGGGATAACGCCTTGATGGATGCGGATGGCGCGTCTTTTGTGGTCCATGCCGGGCCGGATGATCTAAAAACCGACCCTTCGGGGGAAAGCGGCGGCCGGATCGCCTGCGGTGTTTTCGAGTTGCAGAAATTTGAACCAACCAGATAGTGATTGGGTAATAGCTGTCACGCCGAATTTTTTGAATTCCAGAATATCTTTTTAGCTGTCGGGGGGTCGCATGGCTATTTCAGTTCTCTTTGTATGCATGGGTAATATTTGCCGGTCGCCGTTGGCCGAAGCAGCATTGCGGCAGGAATGCGTGCGCATGGGCATCAACATGGTGATCGATTCTGCTGGAACGCATGATTGGCATACCGGGCGACCGCCGGATGAACGGGCGCAAGCCGTCGCTGTTCGCAACGGGGTGTCGATCGACCATTTGCGCGCCCGCCCGGTAAGAACCTCAGATTTTCGCGATTTTAATCATATTATCGCGCTTGATAGGGACAATCTGACCAATCTGAAGGCGATACAGCCGTCTGATGGTTCTGCGCGGATCGCGCTGCTGCTGGATTTTGTCGAGGGCCGCGCTGGCCAGAATGTTGATGATCCCTATTATGGCAATGATGAAGCGTTTGAACAAACCTGGGCTGATGTTGTTGCCGGAGCAAAAGCGCTGACCGCAAAATTCTCCTGAATGATTTCTTTTTGGGAATTGGCGAATAGCTCCGAGCGTTGAATGTTTGCGCCCCACCAGAGCCGGCCCTTCACTTGGGATGTGAATGCAAGTCCGGCCTCCAGCAAGGTCCAGCGACAACGCGCCGAACGAGAGGGAGCATATTCATAAAGAGTGATTTGCGGTATATTGCGTTCCTGATTGGACAATTTCTTGTTTTCGGTGATTATCGATTGATGTTATCTATGAGTTAACTTGTTGATTTTATCGACCCGACATTCGGTTTTTCTTGAAAAATTCACATAATCAACCGATATTGAAGGGGATAGCGTCGCCGTCATGTTTTTGCGGCGCAATAACTGAGGAGTTTGAATATCATGGCTTGGCCTGACCCACGAGCGACAATGTCGCGTACACCTGTTGGCACGACGCCACAATCCGATGTCGCATATGACGCCGGACTGCGCTCTTACATGCTTAAAGTCTATAACTACATGGCGAGCGGCGTGCTGCTCACCGGTATTGTCGCGATGCTTTTTGCAAGTTCCGGCATGGCCGCAGAAATCATGTTTGGCGGCGGACCGCTGAAGTGGCTTATTATCCTGTCTCCCTTGGCGATCGTTTTTGCGATGAGCTTTGGTCAGAATAAATTCTCTACATTTACGTTGCAGGCTATGTTCTGGGGCTTTGCGACCTTGATGGGTCTTTCTATGTCGACGATTTTCCTCGTCTATACGGGTGCTTCTATTGCCCAGACATTCTTTGCTACATCAGCAGCATTTCTAGGCCTTAGCCTGTTCGGATATACGACCAAGAAAGATCTGTCCGGTTGGGGCAGTTTCCTGATCATGGGCGTGATTGGTCTGTTGGTAGCGATGGTGATCAACATCTTCCTGCAATCCACGATGATGCATTTTGTTATCAGCGCTATAGGTGTTCTGGTTTTCGCAGGCCTGACGGCTTACGACACGCAGCGGATCAAGAGCATGTATTCCTATGTTGCCGGTACGGACATGGTTGGCAAAGTTATTATCATGAGTGCGCTCAACTTGTATCTGGACTTTATCAACATGTTCCAGTTCCTGCTAAGCTTCATGGGTAGCCAGGACTAAGCGTCTATTCATATGCTTTGACGTACGACAAAGCCCGGCAGGAAACTGCTGGGCTTTTTCTTTTGGCAGTTGGTCGTTTTTCGGTTGCTATTGCTGGACAAGCGAGGGCCTCCGGCATAAGAATTTTGCGCGATCCATAGGGGAAATATAGTGCTTCAGAGTATAAAAAAAGTTCGTTTGTTAGTCGTTGCTGCGGCCGTATCTGCGCTGGCTGCCTGCCAGACCGCACCGCCTCCGCCTCCGCCAGCACCGGTTGCCACTCCGCAATATACGCCTCGTGCGCCGACGACGCCATTTGGTGCGAGTATCAACACCATCGTGCCTCAACTGCGTCCTGACGGTTTGCGGCAGACAATCAATCGTGACATCGGGCCTTTGGAAACTTTGTGGCATGTAAGGGCCGCATTGAATGTCGCGGCGCTGAGCTGCACCGGGGCCCAATATTCGCGATTAGTGAGTGATTATAATGCCTTCATTGGCAACAATAAGAAGTTTTTGCGGAATGCCAATAATGCGATTATCAGGAAATATCGGAGCGATCATGGCAGCGGATACAAGCAAGCACATGATCGTCATCAGACCAGCCTGTATAACTACTGGTCATTTTCTCCGCTGCGGCGCCCCTTTTGCGACCGGGCGGTGCAAGTCAGTCAGCGAGCGATTATAACGAAATCGGAAGAATTAGAGGCCTTCGGCGCGCAGGCGCTGGCCGAACTGGAAAAACCGTTCACTGATTTTTATCTCGCCTATGAGGAATATGAGCGTGATCTGGATGCCTGGCGCCGGCAATATGCGCCGGAGCAGGCCCGCGATGCGGCGGATGAGACAATCAACACAACAGGCCTGACCAAAGGAGGTTAGGCTCTGGATGTTCCAGAATAAAACTGGAAAAAAGAAGGCCAGATGGTTGGAACCATCTGGCCTTTGTCTTTCAGCTTCCCAGAGATGGGGAGAGAGCGCTGAAAGAAGGAGGGATTGATTTAAAAGCCGAAGCGGACTCCGACTGAACTTTTGTCTTTCGCCGCTGGTCCTGCATCAGACAGATAATCTGAACGCACCGAGCTGGAAACGAAGCGACCGGGGCTAATAGCATCAACGCCGCTATCCTGCGCGTTGGAGCGATAAGAAAATTCTTGAGGAATGAACAAACTGGTCAGGCCCGCATCGGGTTGTGCTGCGACAGGTGCTATATCGTTCTGTATGCGGAAGCCGGGTGCAAATTCAGCAGCCATAGTGGCCATGAAACCATGATCCTTTTTGCTGGTAACACCAGCCAGATCAAAATTGCTTATAGGAAGATCGATGGCCTGATGCTTTTGGGGGGAAGCGGTTTCTGCCATGCTTTGGGTATCTATGGCAGAGTCGGCAAATGCTGGCGTTGCGGTGATGCTGATAAGGGCAGCGGCGGTAACGATAACTGCATTTTTCATGACTTCGACCTTCCTATATCTGCAGCTCGCACTTGCTTGCTGCTCTCACAGGTGGTTTCGGGCCGGAAACAGATTTGGTTACAACAGGCCCATTTTTTATTGAGCAAATCGATCAATAGCCGGATTTTGATAGGATTGAGCGGGATTGATTCCAGAATTTTAGCCTTCTGGCATGAGCGCTGCGTCTATGGCTTTGGCTTCCGAATATTTCGTTCGTTCCCGCAGTCGCTCTGCATAAAGCTTGAAGCTGTCACGCTCCGGAAAACTCTGAAACTGCAAGCCCCAATCGACTTGCGAGCCAACATAGACGTCCGCCATGGTGAAACGATCACCACATACATAAGCACGCGATTGCAGCATCTGATCCAGAACATCCATGGCGCGGTCATAACTACCGTAACCTGCAGTACGCTCTTGCTCTTCTGTAGGGGACAGGCCGAAATTACGATCCAATACTGCCTGTTCAATCGGCCCTGCCGCAAAAAATAGCCAGCGGTAATAGTCTGCGCGCTCTTCTGCTGTCGGCGCGAGACCGGCATCCGGAAAACTATCGGCCAGATATGCGCAAATCGCCGCGCATTCTGTCACTGTCCGGCCATTATGTACAATGGCAGGAACCTTGCCCATCGGATTGATGGCGAGATATTCATCCGATTTCATTTCGTCTTCATATGCAATGATCTTCTGATCATAGTCGGCCCCCGCTTCATGCAGGGCCCATCGCACGATTTGACCACGGGACATGGGGTTGGTGTAAAAGGTGAGCGGTGATGAAGTTGGGGACATTATCTACTCCTGTAGTGGCAAGGATTAAAATCATAGCAAATCTATAAATGTTTTACAGTTGGCACTTATTTAAACTGACGTCTTTCGCCGACGCTATTGCTTTCCATATTTTCCTTCGATCTGACGCAGAATTTCAGCCAGCGAGCGTTCGGGTGCGGGCGTGAAGGTCTTTCCGGTCTTGCCTAGTCTCTCCATGCGGTCGAGACGGAACATACGAAAATCATCGCGCAATTCGCACCAGGCCACCAGTGTCCATGTCTTGCCCCAGAACCATAGGCCCAGTGGTTGAACATTCCGGCTGGTCGCCGCGCCTTCCTCGTCACGATAGTCAAAGGATAGGATATCGCGGGCATCAATGGCGGCTTCACACAGATCAATCACATCTCTGGTTTGCTCGCCGATACCCATTTCTGGAGCGAATATCTTGGTGCCACCGACCTGGTCGCGTTCCTTTTCCGGCAATACCGTTTCGATCTTCACCAACGACTCTTCTGCCGCTGTTCTCATCGCGGTGCCGCCCCAGGCTCGGACCATACGGGCGCCAGTGACAAGAGCGACAATTTCCTCGCGCGTGAACATCAACGGCGGCAAATCAAAGCCGCTGCGCATGATATAGCCGATACCGGCTTCGCCATCGATTGGAACGCCCGTAGACTGCAAATCGGCAATGTCGCGATAGATTGTGCGCTCGGACACTTCCAATCGCTCGGCCAGCATGGCCGCGGTGACAAGCCGACCGCCGCGCAGATATTGCACAATCTGGAAGAGGCGGTCGGCTCTGCGCATATCTAGTTTTTGAAAATACCGAGCGAATTGCCCTCGGTATCCTTGGCATAGAAGAAGGAGCCGGCCGGGATCAGGATAACATCCGACACGACCTCGCCGCCGCCTTTTTTCACGCGCTCCATGGCATCGTCAAGATAGCCATCGACCGCGAGATGTGCAGTGATTCCATCGCCTTCGGTTGCCGGCTTTCCTTCGTACAGATGGCCAGATGAGGCGTTTTCGCCTTCATAGGGCAGCATCATCATGAGTTGTGGTCCGGCATCATTCTTGGTGAGTGGGGCTTCCAGCAATGTTTCATAGAAGTTGGTTGCCCGTTCCATGTCAGTGACGGGAATTTCGGTCCATACGAGACGGTTATGTTTGGCTTCGGTCATTAACTTGCTCCTGCTTGTTGTTGGGGACAAGTTCGCTAATACCATAGCCCTCCTGACAGCATATTGTCAGGAGGGTCTGATTATTTTTCTTTTATTGACTGTCAGTGTCGAGAATGATCTCAAATCCACCATAGATTAAGCGTTTTCCATCCATTGGCATTTCTGCGCCCGGAGCAGGCATACGTTTGTCCTCACGCATTTTTTCTGCACCGGTTTCAAACGCCTCTTTGGACGGCCATTCCGCATAACCGAAAGCGATAGCCTCGCCGGCCTTTGCCTGAACCGCTCGCTTGAAATCGGTAACCTTGCCGCCTTCGATCTCTCCAGCCCAGCCATCGGCCGCGCGCGAGGCTCCATTGTCAATTGCCAGATCGCGCATCGTCTCGCACATATCGGCAAAAGCTTGGCGTTTCTCTTTAGGGACAGGGGCGACATAACCCTGTACATAGCCTGCCGGGCCGCTGGTCCCCCGCTCACCAAGTGTTTCAAAGCCTGAATAGATCATTCGCATGCCGTCAAACGGCATTTCTGCCGGCTCCTCCATCCGTTCGTCGTTCCCCATGTCTTTGTGGGCCTTGTCAAACGCCTCTTTCGTTCCCCAATCGATCCAGGAGAAGACAATATTCTCGCTCTTCTCGGCCTTCACTGCTCCGTACATATCGGTAAGTTCGCCTCGCGGAACGTCGGATCCCCAGCATTCGACAATCCGCTGGGCCCCATAATCGGTAAAGAGCGGCACGGACTCTTGTGCCATTTTTAAATAAGCTCCCTTATTGACCTCGGGAACCGGAATGATGAATCCTTGAAAATAACCCATTTTCTCTCTCCTCACCCGGAATATAGCAAATTTGAGCTTTCTAATCACGCGCATACAAAAAAAGCGGCGTGAGACCAGTCACGCCGCTTTTTGTTTTTGGGCAGCAGACGGTGAGCCTGCTTTTCAGTGTAACTACTTGTTCTTGGTTGGCGTCTTTTTCTTTGGCGCCGGTTTCTTCTTTTTCTTTGCCGAGGGCGCAGATGGCGTAACCTCAAAGGTCAGCTCGTTGTCCTTCAGATGTACCTTGACCTCGCCGCCATTGACCAATTTGCCGAACAGCAATTCTTCGGCCAGCGGTTGCTTGATCTTCTCTTGAATGAGGCGGCCCATCGGACGTGCGCCATAGAGTTTGTCATAGCCGCGTTCGGTGAGCCATTTCTGGGCATCATCGTCCAGTGTGATATGAACATTCTGATCTGCCAGCTGCAGTTCCAGTTCAAGGATGAATTTCTCGACAACCCGCGCCACGACTTCTGGCGGCAGATAAGCAAAGGGCACAATCGCATCCAGGCGGTTGCGGAATTCGGGGGTGAACATTTTTTTCACCGCTTCATCGCCGGCATCTTCCTTGGACACATTGCCAAAGCCGATGCCTTCTTTTGCCATGTCAGACGCACCGGCATTGGTGGTCATGATGAGAATGACATTGCGGAAATCGACAGTCTTGCCATGATGGTCGGTCAGCTTGCCATTGTCCATAACCTGAAGCAGGATGTTGAACAGATCGGGGTGTGCTTTTTCAATCTCGTCGAGCAGCAACACGCAATGCGGGTTCTGATCGACCGCATCGGTCAGCAAGCCGCCCTGATCATAGCCGACATAGCCCGGAGGTGCACCGATCAGGCGAGAGACGCTGTGGCGCTCCATATATTCGGACATGTCAAAGCGCTTGAGCGGAATGCCCATGATCGACGACAACTGCCGGGCGACTTCGGTCTTACCAACGCCGGTAGGTCCGGAGAACAGATAATTGCCAATTGGCTTGTTCGGTTCACGCAGGCCGGCACGAGACAGTTTGATTGCGCTCGACAGCTTTTCAATCGCCGCATTCTGACCAAAGACAACACGCTTGAGATCCTTGTCGAGATTTTCGAGCGTCTTCTTGTCATCTTTCGATACGGATTTGGGCGGGATGCGCGCCATCGTCGCGATAACCGCTTCAATATCCTTGGTCGTGATCATTTTCTTGCGACGCGAAGGCGGTAACAGCATCTGCATCGCGCCGACCTCGTCGATCACGTCGATCGCTTTGTCGGGCAACTTGCGGTCATTGATATAACGTGTTGAAAGTTCCACCGCTGATTTCAGGGCGTCCGGTGCGTAACGCACCTTGTGATGCTCTTCAAAAGCACCGCGCAGCCCGGCGAGGATTTTTATTGTATCTTCAACGCTAGGTTCATTGACATCAATTTTCTGGAACCGGCGCAGCAGGGCGCGATCTTTTTCAAAATGATTTCGGAATTCTTTATAGGTGGTTGATCCGATGCAACGGATAATACCGCCGGACAAAGCCGGCTTCAGCAAGTTGGATGCATCCATTGCGCCGCCACTGGTCGCGCCAGCGCCAATGACCGTGTGAATCTCGTCGATAAACAAGATCGCGTCCGGCATTTTTTCCAGTTCTGAAACAACCTGTTTCAGCCGTTCTTCAAAATCACCGCGATAGCGAGTACCTGCCAGTAAGGATCCCATATCAAGCGAATAGATAATCGCTGGCTTCAATACGTCAGGAACGCTTTCCTCGACGATCCGCAGGGCCAAACCCTCTGCGATGGCGGTTTTACCCACGCCGGGTTCGCCGACATAAAGCGGGTTGTTCTTGGACCGGCGGCAAAGAATTTGCACGGTACGATCAACCTCGGCCTGGCGTCCGATAAGCGGATCGATCCGGCCATCCTTGGCTTTCTGGTTCAAATTGACGGTAAACTGGTCAAGCGCGGTTTCTTTTTTGTTTTTCGCCTCTTTTTTCTCGTCGCTCTCTTCGCTGCCAGACAGTTCGGCTGGGTCAATGGACTGTCCGCCCTTGCCAACGCCGTGGCTGATAAAGCTGACGGCATCCAACCGGCTCATATCCTGTTGCTGGAGGAAATATACGGCATAGCTCTCTCGTTCAGAGAACAATGCGACAAGCACATTCGCGCCGGTCACTTCATCTTTGCCGGACGACTGCACATGCAGTATTGCACGCTGCACAACCCGCTGGAAACCGGATGTCGGGGAGGGGTCGATGGACTTTTCTACCTTCAGGGAATCCAGCTCGCTGTCGAGATACAGAACCACCGCGTCTTCAAGCTCGCCCAGATCCACTCCGCATGCGTTCATCACTTGCGAGGCATCACCATCGTCAATCAATGCCAGCAGCAGATGTTCCAGTGTCGCATATTCATGAGACCGATCAGCAGCATTTTTCAGCGCTTGATGTAGGGTCTTTTCCAGTGATTCTGCGAATGAAGGCATGTATATACTCCTAGAAGGGACGACGGAATGTCCCGTTAGCTGAAAGCCTATGCGGTCCGGTGTTGCCCTGACCTTAACCTTTTGGCTTCCTTCTTAATCTATGCGCAACCCAAAAAACATCAAGGGCATATCCTGAGAATGGCAAGCATGTAGCCAAGGTTGAGCGTATTTCCTGATCTCTTCTCCTAAACGGTTCAAGCCGGATCAAATTAAATCTGAATATTAAGATATAGGGTTAACAAATCCTTACCAAGAACCGGTATTTACGTTTTTTTAAACAGGCTATCAGCGCTCGCACGGTGTGACACGGCAAAGCTTTTCTTGGCTTCACAGCGGCTTATTTCTGTTTTCAGCGTAGATATCCGCTTCTCCAGCTCATCTACAGAAAATGGGTCCAGGTCCTGTTTTATCAGCAGGCTGAGTGGATCATTTGCGCTGCGCGGCAGATCATCGTCATCATTCATATGAAAATATCCCATCTTTTTCGGCCATTTGCCTCGGCAATGTTGACCCGCACGGCTTTGCTGTCAATAAGGTCATCAGAGAAAAAGCGCCTGCCATTTACGCGTTTTTGGGGAGATATGGGGCAGCCATGACAGTATCAGAAGTTTTGCAGACCGAAATGACAGCGGTAGCGATTAGTGAACCGGGCGGGCCGGATGTTCTGAAGCCGGAAACGATGGCCGTTCCACAGCCTGCCGCTGGCGAAGTTTTGATCAAAGTTGCGGCGGCCGGTGTGAACCGCCCAGATGTGGTTCAGCGTATGGGGCTCTATCCAGCTCCTCCAGGCGCATCTCCGCTGCCGGGTCTGGAAGTATCCGGTGTCGTTGTTGCGCTAGGCCAAGGCGTGGAACCGGAATGGATGGGGCGCAAGATATGTGCTTTGACCAATGGCGGCGGTTATGCCGAATTCTGCGTGGCTCCTGTGGGACAGTGTCTTCCCATTCCAGACAGCCTGACCATGGAAGAAGCGGCGGCCTTGCCCGAAACATTGTTCACTGTGTGGAGCAATCTGTTCAACCGCGGCTTTGCACGTGAAGATGAAACGGTACTGGTCCACGGCGGCACTAGCGGGATCGGTACAATGGCGATCATGCTGGGCAAGCTGTTTGGGTTGAATGTGATTGTTACTTGCGGTTCCGATCAGAAATGTACGGCTGCAAAAACCATAGGTGCGGACCACGCCATCAACTACAAAAGCCAGGATTTTGTCGAAGAGATTAAGAAGATCACCGGCGGGCAAGGAGTCGAAGTGGTTCTTGATATGGTTGCCGGTGACTATGTACCGCGCAACCTCAACTGCCTGAAGGAAGACGGCCGGCATGTCACAATTGCGGTACAGGGCGGCATGACAGCCACCCTGAACATGGCGCAGATCATGATGAAGCGATTGACCCTGACCGGATCAACATTGCGCCCGCAATCGGCTGATCGCAAGGCGCTTCTTGCCGACGAACTTTATCGTTATGTCTGGCCGGATATTGAGGCGGGCAAGTTGAAACCGGTAATGGACGAAACATTCGCGCTTGCCGATGCTGCCAAGGCGCATGCACACATGGAAGCCGGTGATCATATCGGGAAGATTATTTTGAAAGTGGAATAACGGATGGACGAGAATATCGACTTTCACGGCGCAAAGGCCGCGCTATTTGTCGATGATAAACTGCTCGTCTATCGCCGTGATAACAATCCCGATATTCCCTTTCCGGATATGTGGGATTTGCCCGGAGGCGGCCGCGAAAACGGGGAAAGCGGAGCAGAATGCGTTGCACGGGAAACCTTTGAAGAATTCGGTATAATGGTCGATATTGCCGCGCTTGACTATGTCCAGAATTACGAAAACTGGCGGGGCGGAAACAGCCGGAGAGCTCTCTTTTTTGCCGGTCAACTCTCTTCCACTCAGGTGGATACCATTGTCTTCGGTGATGAAGGGCAGCATTGGTGTCTTATGGCGGTTGCAGACTTTCTGGAAAGCAGTCAGGCCGTGCCGCATTTGCAGGATCGATTGCGTCACTATCTCGCGGTTTAGGCCAAAGAAACAGGCCGGTTTTTGTAAATAAAGGGTCACAAAACGGGAATCATCCTGTCATATTGGCAGGTTATAGGCCGGGTCTATGGATAGCTTCCATAGGAGTGCGATGATGGCCAAACAATTTCCGCCAATTTCTACATCTGATATCCCGTTGCTGGACGCAGACCGCTATGAGGCGCGGCTGACCCGGCAGCCACGCGTCAATCCGGCGGACAGGACACGATACCGGACCATCTGGATTTCCGACATTCACCTTGGCACCCGAGGTTGCAACGCCGATATGCTGATTGATTTTCTGGATCATGTCGACAGCAATACGCTTTATCTGGTTGGCGATATCATCGACGGCTGGCGCCTGAAGAAGAAATTTTACTGGCCGGACGGACATAATGACATCATCTGGCGGATATTGAAACGCGCCAAGCGGGACACGCGGATTGTCTATATACCCGGCAACCATGATGAAATGTTCCGGCAGTTCACGGGCCTGAATTTCGGCGGCGTGGAAATCCGGCGGCATGCTATTCATGAAACTGCCGATGGTCGCCGGCTTTTGGTCATGCATGGTGATGAATTTGATACGGTAATGCTGGCGCACCGCTGGCTCGCCTTTGTCGGTGACGCCGCCTACACGACATTGATGCGGCTCAACTGGCTCGTCAACAAGCTCCGCCAGCGCATGGGTCTGCCTTATTGGTCGCTTTCCAAAGTGGCCAAGCACAAGGTGAAAAATGCGGTTGAATTTATCGGACGCTTTGAAGAGTTGGTGGCCAAAGCCGCTGGCAATCGCAGTGTTGATGGTGTGGTTTGCGGCCACATTCACACTGCCGAGATGCGCGAGATTAAAGGCATTGAATATTATAACGATGGCGACTGGGTCGAAGGGTGCACAGCTTTGGTTGAATGCGATGACGGAACCATGGAGATTCTCCACTGGGCTGATGAGATTAAGGCGCGTGAGGCAAGGCGCGGCCAACCGATGAATCTGAAAACTGTGAAGGGCAACCTGGAGCAGGCGGCATGAAAATCGCACTGGTAACCGACGCTTGGCATCCTCAGGTTAACGGAGTCGTCCGCACATTGGATACGGTTATCGGGATATTGCGCCAATGGGGGCATGAGGTGCTGGTTATCTCGCCGGACCAATATCGTTCAGTCGCCGCGCCCAGCTATCCGGAAATCCGTCTGGCAATGACCCGCGCGCGTAGCGTTGGTCGGCGCATTGCCGCTTTTGAGGCTGACGCCGTGCACTTGGCAACAGAGGGCCCGTTATGCCTGTCTGCCCGGCGCTGGTGTCGGCGGAACAAGCGGCCGTTCACAACTGCCTATCATACACAGTTTCCCGAATATCTCGCCAAGCGCACCCATTTGTCACCGCGCATTTTCTGGCCGTATATCCGTTGGTTTCATGGCGCTTCACAGGCAATCATGGTCTCGACCGACAGCGTGAGACAGCAACTGGTGAAGGAACGTTTGCCACAAGTGCATCATTGGAGCCGCGGGGTTGATCTTGGCAATTTCTCACCGGATGCGCCTGCTCCGAAAATATTCGATGATCTGCCGCGCCCGATCCAGCTTTATGTCGGCCGTGTTGCCGTTGAAAAGAATATTGAGGCTTTTTTGCAAACAGATCAGCCGGGCAGCCGGGTAGTTGTTGGCGATGGCCCTGCGCTCGATGATTTGCGAGAGCGTTATCCCGACGCACATTTTCTGGGCCGGAAATCGGGTAGGGAGCTTGCCGGTTGTTATGCCGGAGCCGATATTTTTGTGTTCCCGAGTAAAACGGACACATTCGGACTGGTTCTCATAGAGGCCCTGGCATGTGGTACGCCGGTCGCGGCCTTTCCTGTGACAGGACCGGTCGATATACTGACCGAAAAAAGTGGCGTAATGGCCGAAAGCCTTGATAGGGCCATTGCCGATGCACAGCATTTGCGATCGGACGACTGTTTGAAGCGTGCCGCGCATTTTAGCTGGGCGGCAAGCGCGCGACAGTTTCTTGAAGGCCTGGCACAAATCGAACCAGAGCAGACGGTTCGCCTGTCACGCCGTTTCATTGCCAAGGCCATTTTTGCCAGAGCTTGAGCCTTGAGCAGCTAAAAACGCATGGCTAGACCAAATATCTTGCCGACTCTTTCGATATCCCCTACATAGGGCTCAACAACAGGCCGCTCCCGAAAGGGGCGGCCCTTATTTTTTATAAAGGACGCCGCCGTGGCCCAAGATAACCCAACTCCGCTTATGCCGCATGCAACTGCAAGCTGGCTGGTTGACAATACCGGATTAAGCTTTGAGCAAATTGCTGAATTTTGCGGTATTCACATTCTCGAAGTGAATGCGATGGCCGATGATCTTGCCGGTTCCAAATATACCGGACGTGATCCTGTACAGGCGCACGAACTGACCAATGAGGAAATTGCGAAAGCCGAAGCTGATCCCGAATATCGGATGAAGCTTCAAAAAGGGCCTGAGCAGGTACGCCGGACCAAAGGTCCTCGTTATACGCCAGTGTCCAAGCGTCAGGATAAACCCGACGGCATTGCTTGGCTGCTCCGCAATCATCCGGAAATTTCCGACGCACAGGTTGGTAAACTGATCGGCACGACGCGCACCACCATCAACGCGATCCGCGACCGTGAGCACTGGAACATTGCCAATATTGTACCCAAAGATCCGGTTACGCTGGGCCTTTGTTCGCAGCGTGAATTGGACGCAGTGGTCGCCAAAGCCGCCAAGAAAGCTGGCATTGAACCGGAAGTACCCGAAGACAAGAAGCTGGGCGGCGACAAAGAAGCGCTTATCGCCGAACTGCATGAAGAGCGGGCACAGGCAGAGCGTGACGCCGAGGCTGCATTGGCCGCTGAATCCGGTGAAGAAGAAATTGCTTCAGAAGATCTGACTGCAGAAACGCTGTTTAAAGATAGCAAGGATAGCTAGGTCAAAGCAGTGTTTGAGATTTTGTGTTCCGCATGAAGGGCGGAAGACAGTCTCGGCAACGCTAGGCTGGTACCAAACTTAATCGATTGATTAAATTTGGTTGCACCTCTTTGCGCCGCCGGTCTATGACCTTGTCATGGATGTCCCCACAAAATCTCCCGCTTATGATGCAACGCTGGCCGATCATGGTTTTGAACCTATAGAAGCGGAGGGGCTCACCTATCCGTTAGGCGCGTTCGAACCGAAATATGGCGAATATTTTGAATTGATGCCCGGCATCGGCTGGACCCGCACGCCGGTTCCCGGGCCGCTTGGGCATATAAACAATTGGGTGCTGGATGACGTGCACCCGGATGGAAGTCCGGGCTTTGCAATTGTCGATACCGGTCTGTTCATGCCCGCAGTCATCGAAGCCTGGAAAACGCTTTTTAAAACCGGCCTCAATGGAAAGACGGCCACCAAGATTGTTGTCACCCATTTTCACCCGGACCATGTCGGCTGTGCGGGCTGGCTCGCCAACCGGTTCAAGGCTCCCGTACATATGAACCGTACCGAATGGCTGTTGGCGCGGATGCTGACCGCTGATGTCAGCGAAGATGTGCCGCAAGAAGCGATTGATGAATGGCGTTTTGCGGGATGGGACGAAGCGCTCATCAAGGAGAAATGCGAAGGCGGCTGGGGACGATTTGCCCGGGCCGTTTCGCGTTTGCCAACCGGACATATCCGCATGGATGAAGGCGATAGCCTGACCATCGGCGACAATGACTGGCGGGTGATGATCGGGCGCGGCCATACACCGGAACATGCCTGTCTGATCGATGATGCCAGTCACGTTATGATTTCCGGTGACCAGATATTACCGCGTATTACATCCAATATCTCAGTGATGCTTAGCGAACCGACGGCCGATCCCCTCGGTGAATGGCTGGCGAGCATAGATCGGTTTCGCGCCGAGATTGATCCCAATCTTTTGGTGCTGCCCGCGCATGGTCGTCCGTTCAAAGGTGCGCATCAGCGGCTCGACACGCTGGCGCTGCGACATAATGAGGCGCTGGATGATCTTGCCGATGCACTGGCAAAAAAACCGATGCGCGTAGTGGATAGCTTTCCGCTGCTATTTTCCCGCCCGATCGGCAATGATGTGATCGGTATGGCGACAGGCGAGGCGATGGCGACGCTCCGCCATCTGGAATATACCGGCAGGGCAACGCACGATATGAAAGATGGAACCGCCTGGTACAGCGCAGTTTGATCTAGCGCAAAGACAACTGGTTTTTGTATGCATAAGTCAGGCTTATGTGGAAATATTACCCCGAACTGCTCGAACGTCCGGTCCCGCGCTATACGAGCTATCCGACCGCGGCTGACTTTCATGATGAGATTGGCGCTGATGATCTGGAGCAGGCCTTGGCGGATGTTCGGCTATGTGACGATATCTCGCTATATGTGCATATTCCCTATTGCGAACAGATCTGCTGGTACTGCGGTTGCAACACCGGAAAGGCGAACCGGACCCAAAGGTTGGCGGCCTATATGGACGCATTATTTGCCGAGATTGATCTGGTATCGCGTAAACTCGGCAAACGTGGCCGCGTGAAGCGCATCGCTTTTGGCGGCGGCAGTCCCAATGCTTTATGTGCTGATGATTTTTCCGATTTGCTGAACCACCTGTCTAAAGCTTTTCATTGTGATCGACCCATTTTGTCGATCGAACTGGACCCAAGAGGCTTTACATCGCAGTGGCGTGATCTGATCTGTGTGACGGAGATCCAAAACGTCAGCTTGGGCGTGCAGAGCTTTGATCCTGCTGTGCAGGCCGCCATTGGCCGTGTGCAGCCGCTGGAAATGGTGACGGACATGGTCGCAGACCTTCGTGCCGCAAAAGTTTCGTCGCTGAATTTCGACTTGATGTACGGTCTGCCCGGACAGACAGAAGCCATTCTGGCAGAGACTTTGCAGCAGACTGTTCGCCTGTTGCCCGAACGGATTGCCCTGTTTGGATATGCCCATATACCCACGCTCATCCCGCGTCAGCGCCGGATTGATGATACATGCTTGCCGGATAGCAGGCAGCGGTTTGACATGGCCGCTTTCGGTTATGATTTTCTGACTAAGGCGGGTTATCAGCCCATCGGTTTCGATCATTTTGCGCTCCCCGATGATCCTTTAGGGCGGGCGGGGACAGACGCTATGGTTCGCCGTAACTTTCAGGGTTTCACCGATGATCAGAGCAACATATTAATCGGACTAGGTGCTTCGGCGATTAGCGAATTTCCGGACCGTATTATTCAGAACCAGAAAAATACGGGACGCTATCGCAATTTGCTAGCGAATGGCCAGCTGCCAGCGAGTGTCGGGATAAGGCGAAGCCATGATAACCAAATCCATGGTGCGATCATTGAGCAGATATTGGCCAATGGCGAAGCGGATCTTTCGCCTCTTGGCGATACGCAGAGTTATGCGGCCATGTTTGCGTCTTTCATAAATCGCGGGCTTGTTGAAATTGTCGGTCAAAAGTTGGTGCTTGATGCTTCGGCCAGACCCTATGCCCGAAGCATCGCGGCGGTATTTGATGAATTTAGAGGTCAAACCAGCGGGATGTTCAGTCAAGCAGTATAGATATCCGATGCCAGGACGCATCAGCGGCGTTTTCGCAAAATTGGCGATATTGCAGGCGGAAAATACCTGTTTTTCAGTGATAAGCCTTGGAACTCAAGCGTTAATCAGCTGATTAAATTGTTATTTGCAACCTTGTCGCGGGAATGGCATAGTGAGGCAAAGCTGGGAGAGACGGCAAATGGCTACGCAAACGTTGGAAAAAAGCGGCGGCGCTTCAGAAGCACCGGTAGAATCGGTGGATGTCCTGATTGTAGGGGCAGGCATTTCGGGTATCGGTATGGCCGTGCACCTGCGTGACAAATGTCCGGGCAAGAGCTTCGCTCTGGTTGAGCGCCGGGACGAAATTGGCGGAACATGGAACCTGTTCCAGTATCCCGGCATTCGCTCGGATAGCGACATGCATACTCTGGGCTTTAATTTTGAACCGTGGACCGAGCAAAAAGCCATAGCTGACGGTCCGTCAATCATGAACTATCTTCACCGGATCAAGGCCAAGCATGATCTGGAAAAGCATATCCACTTTGGTCACAAAGTCCTGTCTGCCAGTTGGTCGAGTGAAGATGCGCGCTGGACTGTAACCGCGGAGAAATCAGACGGTAGTCACGCGGTAATGTATGCCAATTTCCTGTACATGGGTTCCGGCTATTATGATTATGATCAAGGCTATGATGCGCAGATAACCGGCATTGACAATTTCAAGGGTGACGTTGTTCACCCGCAATTCTGGCCCAAGGATTTTGATTATAGCGGCAAAAAGGTGGTAATCATTGGTAGTGGTGCGACGGCAGTGACCATAGTTCCGGTCATGGCTGAAAAAGCTGCCCATGTAACGATGCTTCAGCGAACGCCAACATGGTATTTTGCCCGGAATGCCAAAGATCATCTCGCCAATTTCCTGCGCAAGATAATGCCCGACCAATGGGCGTATAATATCATCCGCAAGAAAAACGTGTGGATGCAGGACCTGACCTTTAACATGGCCCGGAAAAAGCCTCAGAAAATCATCAAGAAGCTTGAAAAACCGCTCAAGAAAGAACTGGGCGACAAATATAACAAGGAAGATTACACGCCGCCTTATGGCCCCTGGGAGCAGCGCCTGTGCCTCGTTCCCGATAGCGATATGTTCAAGGCGATCAGTTCCGGTGCCGCAGACGTCAAGACGGGGCATATCGAAACGGTCACAGCTGACGGTATCAAGCTGAAATCCGGTGAAACACTGGATGCGGATGTGATTGTTACGGCCACCGGTTTGAAGCTGGCCGTCGCCGGTAAGGTTGCGTTTGAAGTGGATGGCAAGCCCATCAACTTTCACGATCATTTTTATTATAAAGGCTGCATGTTCTCTGACATTCCGAATATGGCCATTGTCTTTGGTTATCTGAATGCATCATGGACATTGAAAGCCGATATTGTCTCGGAATATACCTGCCGCCTGCTCAACCATATGGATGCAACGAGTACACGGATTGCAAATCCGGTACTGTCAGAAACGGTTGAAGAGGAAGAGCTGTTTGACTTTTCTTCGGGCTATATACAGCGCTCCATCAACGAACTGCCGCGCAACAGTACGAAAATGCCGTGGAAGCTCAATCAGGATTATTTGTTCGATAAGAAGGTTCTGCTCAACGAAGCTGTGGATGATGGTGTCATCCAGTTCTACGGGCCGAACAGCCAGACAGTTGAGGATTCTGAACCTGCGCTCGAAGCGGCGGAGTAAATGCAGTTTCCATATCCAGACCTTGTAATTAACATCAATGTAAGTAAATAGGTCATATGGAAAATGAATTTCTCGACGTTCTGATTGTTGGTGCCGGCTTGTCCGGTATCGGCGCTGCTGTCCACTTGACCAAAAGATGTCCTGGCAAGAGTTTTGCCATTGTCGAAGGGCGAGAGCGTCTGGGCGGCACATGGGACCTGTTCCGCTACCCCGGCATTCGCTCAGACAGCGACATGTATACTTTGGGCTATAATTTCAAACCGTGGACAGCCCGCAAGGCGATCGCCGACGCGCCGACTATCCTCGATTATCTGCACGAGACGGTGGATGAACATGGTCTCGAAAAGCATATTCGCTATGAGCGCAAGGTCACCAATGCAAGCTGGTCAAGTGAAACGGCGAGATGGACCGTCAGCCTGGCGCATGGCGATGGATCGACGAGCCAGATAGAGTGCAGCTTCCTTTTCATGTGCTCCGGCTACTATAGCTATGAAGGCGGGCATAAGCCCGATTTCAAGGGCAATAGCGATTTTGCAGGGCCGATTGTCCATCCGCAGGAATGGCCAGAAGATCTGGACTATGCAGGCAAGAAAGTTGTGGTGATCGGCAGCGGTGCGACAGCGGTTACGCTTGTGCCATCGATGGCGGAAACCGCGGGGCATGTCACAATGCTGCAGCGTTCCCCGACCTATATTGTGTCCCGCCCCGCAGAGGATAAATTCGCGCTGGCACTTCGCAAATTCCTGCCGAATAAACTGGCTTACGGCATCACCCGCTGGCGTAACGTTCTCTATCAACTCTTCACCTTCAATCTGGCACGCCGTCAGCCAGTCGGCTTTAAAAAGAAACTGCTTGAAATGGTCCGCGAGGAAATGGGGCAGGGCGTGGACATGAAGCACTTTACGCCAACCTATAATCCGTGGGATCAGCGGCTCTGTCTGGTGCCGGATAGCGATCTTTTTCAATCGCTCAAGTTAGGCAAGGCATCTGTCGTCACCGATCATATCGAGCGCTTTGTCGAAGACGGTATATTGCTGAAATCTGGCGAGAAGCTGAAAGCAGATATCATCGTCACAGCCACTGGTCTCAAGCTGGTTTCCGGTGGCCATGCACAGTTTGAGATTGATGGCGAGCCGGTCCATTTTGGTTCGCGTTTCAATTATAAAGGCGTTATGTTTTCTGATGTGCCGAATCTCGGGATGACCTTTGGTTACACCAATGCCAGCTGGACATTGAAGGCAGATCTGACCAGCGAGTATATTTGCCGGGTGATAAACACCATGGACCGCAAGGGCGCGCAGATAGCCTATCCCCATCCGGCCGATGGAGAAAAACTGATCCCTGAAACGATTGTCGATTTCTCATCCGGTTATATCGAACGCGCCGCCGCCGACTTGCCAAAGCAAGGCCAGAAGAAGCCTTGGCGACTGAACCAGAATTACGCGAAGGACATAGTCAATTTGCGTTACAAGGCCGTGGATGACGGCGTGATGGTCTTTGCCAAAGCCGGAAGCTTGTCGTTGGGAGAAACCTGTGAAGCCGGAAAGGCAAAGCCTTTGAGCACGCAACCCGTCGCCGCCTGATTAGGCACTCGCGTTCCGACAATTGTGCGTCTATAGGGACGCGATGACTGACTTTAAGACATTGATAGAGGCCGACAAAGGCCAAGCCGCCAGAACTATCCAGATACTGGATGTGAATAATTTCGAAGACTGGCTCAAAGACCAGCCGGATAGTGTTCGCAGCATCGTGAAGGCCTATAAATTTGTCGCCAATCCGGAATCCTATCTGATCCTGCCGATCACCGGGGCGAAGGACAAGGAAGATAAATCGCAAAAAGGTGATTTCAGTGTTGTGGCAGGCGTTATTAATCACAAGAAACTGGATCCATGGGCGCTTGCCAAACTTGGCGGCAGGTTGCCGGAGGGCAAATATCGGCTGGCCGGTGCCAGCGCCAAAGACGCCTTGTTCGGCTGGCTGATCCCGCAGCATGAATTTGACGAATATAAAGAGCTGCCGGATCGTCAGGGCCCCAGTGTCTTGCTGGTCAAGGACGAAATTGCGCAAGTTGACGAGACAGTCCGTCAAGCGGCAGCCACTGCACTAGTGCGCGATATGGTCAATACACCTGCAGCCGACATGGGGCCAAACAAGCTTGAGGACATTGTTGAAAAATTGAGCGAAGCGCATGGCGCTGAATTGAAAGTCACTCGCGGAGATACGCTGGAAAAGGATTTTCCGATGATCCACGGCGTTGGCAAGGCAGCCATGCGGGATCATGCTCCGCGCCTGATTGAACTGAAATGGGGCAAGGCGGATGCACCCAAGATCGCCATTGTCGGCAAGGGTGTAACCTTTGATAGCGGAGGGCTGTCAATGAAGTCGCCCGCCGGTATGCTCATCATGAAAAAAGACATGGGCGGGGCGGCTCATGCCATTGCTTTGGCAAAGTTGATCATGGAAGCAAAATTACCGGTACAGCTTCACCTGCTGGTACCAGCGGTGGAAAATTCGATCGATGGTCATGCGCTACGTCCCGGCGATGTCCTTCATAGTCGCAAGGGATTGACGGTAGAAATTGGTAATACAGATGCCGAAGGGCGCCTGGTACTGGGTGATGCGTTGACGCTGGCGGGAGAAGAAGAGCCCGAGCTTATCATAGATTTTGCGACACTCACTGGTGCAGCGCGCGTCGCTTTGGGTCCCGATTTGCCAGCTTTGTTTTGCAATGATGACGAAATGGCCGCTGGCCTGCTCGACAGCGGTGATCAGGAAGATGATCCGCTATGGCGCATGCCTCTTTGGTCTCGTTATGAATATCGTCTCAAGAGCCCTATTGCCGACACGAACAATGTCGCCACGGGGTCTTTTGCCGGGTGCATCACGGCTGCGCTGTTTTTGGAAAAATTCGTCCCGAGCGATATTCCGTGGGCTCATTTTGATACCTATGCATGGCGACCTGCGAGTAAAGCGGGCCGACCAAAAGGCGGGGAGGCATTGGGTTTGCGCGCAAGCTGGCATTACCTGAAAGCACGTTACGCCAAATAGCGAGGGTGCATCGCCGCTTGATCAACGGGCCGTTTCTCGGTTAAGGGCGGCCTATTGTCACAGCTTTGTCACAAACTGTGGGCGTCGCGTAGTTGCGGCAAAAGCCGTAAATGGGGTAATGAACAAAAATGAATATTATCGGGGACATGAAAGCCGGAGACATCACGGCGCGCGCGAAATTTTCGCTGCACGGTCCCGAAGAAGATTTCGATCCGCGGATTACCGCGCATCGCGGGGATCTGGCGGATGTCGCTCTGGCAGGTAAATTATTCGCCCCGCATTATGCAGAGGCCATACCGATGCGCTGCGCTGCGCCCAAGGCGATGATCCGCAAACAGGGCAGTAAGAGCCATGAAGCCGTTTCTGAGCTGCTGCATGGTGAAGACTTTCATTTGCTGGATGTGGTCGGCGATTGGGCCTGGGGCTTTTGTGATCATGATGGCTATGTCGGCTATCTACCGGTCCATGCTTTGCAACATCAACGCAAGACCGCTGAGCCGACTCATCTGATTTCAGCCCGGGCGGCGCTGATATTTATCGACCCCGATGTCAAAGCAGGAGTTATCAAGCGGCTGCCGATGGGTGCCAAACTCGCCTGCGGAGAACCAAGTGAGTGCGGTAAATTTCTGAAAACCGGTAAAGGTTATGTCCATGTTCGCCATGTTCAGGAGATCGGAGCCAAGCAGGTTTTCGACGGTATGAACAGCACGGCACGATTTGCAGAACAGCTGATTGGCGCGCCATACTTATGGGGTGGTCGCAGCGGTGACGGTCTGGATTGTTCAGGCCTGATACAAATGGTGCTGGGGTTAACGGGACAATCGGCGCCGAGAGATGCGGATCAGCAGCTGCTGGCCATCGGATCGGAAATTCCGGCAGATGAAGAGTTAAAGCGCGGGGACATTGTATTTTTTCCTGATCATGTCGGAATAATGGCTGATAGTGACCGGATCATTCACGCGAATATCCACTGGATGCAGGTTGCTGAAGAGCCTTTAAATGATGTGATTGCGCGTTTTGGCGACGATGTTGAGCAGCCGGTTCTGGCGCGCAAGCGTCTTGGGTGATCAGCGGTCATGACGCACAGTGTTTTCATCGATGGTGCGGCCGGAACCACCGGCCTTGAAATTGCCGACCGGCTGGGGTCACGGCAGGAATTTGATCTTGTGCGGCTGCCGGAAGATCGGCGCAAAGACACGGCCGCCCGGCGCGAAGCCATTAACAATAGTGATTTTGTAATCCTGTGTCTGCCTGATGAGGCTGCCAAAGAAGCTGTGTCGCTGATCGCCAATACTCATACGCGGGTTATAGACGCTTCGTCAGCGCATCGTACGGCAACCGATTGGGTCTATGGATTTGCCGAATTTCAAAACGGACAGCGGGACCGGATTGCAAACGCCCGGTTTGTCTCCAATCCTGGTTGTTATCCGACGGGTTTTCTGGGACTTGTGGCGCCGCTTGTTGCTCGCGGCCTGTTGCCGGCGGACTGGCCCTATGCTGTTAATGCCGTGTCCGGCTATTCGGGCGGCGGCAAGGCGTTGATCGAGCGGTTCGCGCAAGAGCCGGATATCGGTTTTCGCAGCTATGGCCTCACCCTTGAGCACAAGCATATGCCAGAGATGAAACGCCATGCCGGTCTCACTCATGACGTGATCTTTGCACCGGCTGTCGTGCGGGCCTATCGCGGTATGATTGTTGAAGTTCCGCTAAACCTGGCCGCCATTGGCGGCGGCGCGAAATCGGATGATCTGCTGGAAGCGTTGCAAGAACATTATGATGGTTCGGCGATTGTCAGCGTGAATGATAGCAGCGGCGCGGGCGAACTATTGCTGAACGAGAATGATCCTGCGACAGATCGGCTCGAACTCAGTGTTTTTGCAGATGATAGCGGCGATCATGTCCGTTTGGTGGCGAAGCTCGACAATCTTGGCAAAGGCGCAGCCGGCAGTACCGTTCAGGACTTGAACATCATGGCAGGTCTGGACGAAACTCTGGGGCTACGACTGTAAAACTGACAGCCTTATTCGGCAGCACTTTCATCACGGTCCGGCCGCAAACTTGTGCCCGCCCGTCCGCTGCGGAAAGATGTAAACCAGCTCAACGGGTTGAGGCTGGTCGTGCCATCCAGCGAAAAGGTAATAAATTCGGCGCGGCCGCCAATATTTTCCCAAGGGATAGTGCCATTAAGGCCAAGCGGGCTCGCAACCCGGCTGTCCGCAGACAGATCCCGGTTATCTCCCATCAGATAAACATGGCCTTCCGGGATGATGACAGGATCAATATCATCAGTGAGTTGCGGTCCCAGATCGATAATATCATAGCTTACGCCATTGGGCAGGGTCTCGCGGAGGATCGGAAGCGTGCAGACACTGTTGCCGGCGGCGTCTGTATTGCGCAGGCCGGGAAATTCGGAACCGCAGGGGGAATTGGCATCAATCGGCAGGTTCAGGTCCGGCTGAACTTCTTGTTTGACCGCAACTCCGTTCAGGAAAACCTGGCCACCGCGCATCTCCAGCATATCGCCAGGAAGGCCGATCACCCTTTTGATATAGTCGCTGCTCTGATCCTTCGGGGTCAGGATCACGATGTCGCCTCGTTCCGGTAAAGATCCGAAAAGCCGTCCTTCCATGCGCGGTAATATATGGAATGTCGGTGATACCCATGACCAGCCATAGGCATATTTGCTGACAATCAGGCGGTCCCCGACCAATAGCCCGGGCATCATGGAAACGGACGGAATGTAAAAGGGTTTCGCCACCAGACTATGAAAAGCCAGAACCGCAAGTAGCAACAGGCCGATGCTTTTGGCTTCCCCGATCCAGTCGGTTTTCTCTTTTTTGGAATCATCCGCCTTGATTGTCGGTTCATCCGCCTTTTCTAAAGCCATATCCTGTTTTCTTCTTCTATTGTCATGCCGACCCATATCCAACCGGCTCACCGTCTAACGCGAAGGCATCGCTTCGATAATGACGAACGCTTGCGCCCATGGATGATCGTCAGTGAGTGTGAGATGAACGACAGCATCATATCCCGCTGGAGTCAGCGCGTCGAGCCGTTTCTTCGCACCGCCGGTCAGCGCCAATGTCGGTGCCCCGCTTTTGGCGTTGATGACGCCAATGTCTTTCATATAGACGCCTGCCTTGAAACCCGTTCCAACGGCTTTGGAATAGGCTTCCTTGGCAGCGAAACGCTTCGCGTAGGTTCCGGCCTTGGTATAAGGCCGGCGTGCGCCTTTGGCTCGCTCAACTTCAGTGAACACGCGCTTTTCAAAGCGCTCACCAAAGCGGTCCAGCGAATTTTGAATGCGCTCGATATTGCAGAGGTCTGAACCCAATCCTATAATCATGATTTAACAGTCACCGTGCATCATCCATCAACGCGCGCATTTGCTTTATGCTTCCTGCCAATCCACCGAAAATCGCCTCGCCGATCAGGAAATGGCCGATGTTGAGCTCGACCAGCTGCGGAATAGCGGCGATCGGCACAACATTATCAAAGGTCAGGCCATGGCCGGCATGAGGTTCGATGCCGTTTTTTGTGGCGAGCGCTGCAGCATCGCTAATCCGCCGTAACTCCTTTTCCCGCTCTGCGCCGCTGACATGCGCATAATGACCGGTGTGAAATTCAACCACTGGTGCACCGAGATGAATGGCGGCTTCAATCTGCCGAGGGTCGGGCTCTATAAACAGGCTGACCCGGATGTTGGCTTCACGCAGTTGCCCGACAAAATCTGATAGCCGGTTGTGTTGGCTCGCTGCATCCAGGCCGCCCTCAGTGGTGCGTTCTTCCCGTTTTTCGGGAACGATGCAGGCGGCATGCGGTTTATGCCGCAGCGCGATCTCCAGCATTTCATCGGTTGCCGCCATCTCAAGGTTTAGTGGAATGGACAGTGTATCCATCAATGCCAACAGGTCGTCATCACGGATGTGCCGCCGATCCTCCCGCAAGTGCGCGGTAATGCCATCAGCGCCAGCCTCTGCGGCTATTGCGGCTGCGCGAATGGGTTCAGGATGGTCACCTCCGCGCGCATTGCGAATGGTGGCAACATGGTCAATATTGACGCCCAGTCTCAATTTCGACGGTGCGTTCATGCTTTGCGGCTACCCGGTTTGGTGGTCGGGATGGCGGCGAGTTCTGCCGGTACTTCATCATCGGCATAGGATGGCACTTCGAGAACGATCAGCGGAAAGAAGGGGACATCAAAACTGGCTGCGCCGTTTGAGCGGTCGACCAATGCCCCTGCTGCAATAACGTCGCCGCCTGCGTCGCCAATAGCCTTGATCGCCTCTCGCGACGAAAGGCCAGTCGTTACAACATCTTCCATCATCAGGACCTTTTGACCGGGCTCCAGGCGGAAGCCTCGGCGCAGCTCAAATGTGCCTTCGGGACGTTCCAGAAAGATCGCCTCTTTGCCGAGAGCTCTGCCCATCTCATGACCGACTATGACGCCGCCCATTGCCGGCGAAACCACAATATCGATGGCGGACCGAATATCAGCTGGCATCTGGCCAACCAGTGCTTCGGCCAATCTTGCGCCTCGGGCAGGGTCCATCAATACCCGGGCACATTGCAGATATTGGGCGCTATGCCGACCGGATGACAATATGAAGTGCCCTTCCAAAAGCGCATCACTGGCGCGGAATTCATCCAATATTTCGGTTTCAGTCACGATTTTATTCTGCCCTGTTTGCTGTTGTATTTCAGAAATGGCTTCATCTTGGTTCTAATGAAAGGCTAAAAACTGAAAAAATATGCGTAGAGTAGCTTGAGGCTTGCGACAACCCTGCTTATAAGCCGCGTCAAACGGGATGTTTCAGGTTCAATGGCCGATTGCCCAGATGGGCATATTTACCAGAATATCTGGTGAGCCCATATGCTGAAAACGCCCGAAAATTGGGGTAAAAATAAGGTTGAGCAAGTAATGACTCATTATGTGAAAGCATGGATTCTGGCATTGGGCCTGATTCTCACGCCCGCGGTTGCAACGGCGCAAGATGCCTTGCCGGCGGCTCCAGGGGCCGAGGCGGCACCTGCTGAGGCAAGTGTTGATGCAGAGGCTCCGGCAGCCGAAGCGGCGCCCGCTTCAGGGCTTGATCCGGCTCTTTACACGCCGATGAAACCCACCGAAGGCGTAGGTATGCCGGTTGATGGCGGTCTGGATTTTCAGCCGCAGGTCAGCGAAACTGGCAAGCAAGCCAAATGGATCAACAACTCCATATTATTGCCGATCATGACCGTCATTTGTCTGTTCGTGCTCGCATTGCTGTTTTGGGTCATGATCCGGTTTCGTCGCGGAGCCAATCCGGAGCCTTCGAAAACCACGCATAATACTTTTATCGAGGTTGTCTGGACGGTTGTTCCAGTCTTGATTCTTCTGGTTATCGCCGTTCCTTCCATCAGCTTGCTGGCTCAGCAATTTGAACCTGCACCGGAAGACGCTTTGACCGTGAAAGTGACGGGTTATCAATGGTATTGGGGTTACAATTACCCTGACAATGGTGACTTCGAAATTATTTCCAACATGCTGACCGAAGGGGAAGCAAACGAGAGCGGCGAGCCGTTCCAGCTCGCGGTTGATAACCGGATGGTTATTCCGGTTGGCAAACCTGTGAAAATGCTGATTACCGGTGCCGACGTCATTCACAGCTTCGCGATACCAGCGGCATGGTTCAAGCTGGATGCCGTTCCGGGACGGATTAACGAGAAAGTTCTGCAAATCGATGAAGTTGGCGTTTATTACGGACAATGTTCTGAGCTTTGCGGCGCGCGGCATGGCTTCATGCCAATCGCTGTCGAGGTTTTGCCGGAAGACAAGTTTAACGACTGGGTCCGCGCAAATGGCGGAACTGTAAAAGGGGACGAGACCGCCGCTGACGAGAGTGAAGATGGCGCGGCTGAAGAAACCGCATCTGATGAGACGACAACAGAAGGCGCGCCTGCGGATGCAGCCGCCGCTGCGAATTAAGGGATACGCAAGCGATGACAACTATTGCAGCAGACGGCCAGATTTTGGATGATCACGCACATGATGCGGATCACAAGCCAGCCTTTTTCCAACGTTGGTTCATGTCGACCAACCACAAGGACATCGGCACGCTTTACCTGATTTTCGCCATTATCGCGGGTATTATCGGTGGCGCGATTTCTGGGATGATGCGGATGGAGCTGGCTGAGCCAGGCATTCAATATCTGACAGGCTGGGTTGGTGCAGGTGCATCCATGGATGAAGCGCTTCATCTCTGGAATGTGCTTATCACAGCACATGGTCTGATCATGGTCTTTTTCATGGTTATGCCGGCAATGATTGGCGGCTTCGGCAACTGGTTTGTTCCTTTGATGATCGGCGCGCCGGATATGGCGTTTCCGCGGATGAACAATATTAGCTTCTGGCTACTTGTTCCCGCGTTCCTGCTTCTTTTGGGATCGGCTTTCGTTCCTGGTGGAACCGGCAATGGTGCCGGCACTGGCTGGACCGTTTATGCGCCACTCGCCACTACCGGATCGGTAGGTCCTGCCGTGGACATGGCAATATTGTCGCTTCACCTTGCAGGTGCGAGCTCCATCCTGGGTGCGATCAACTTTATCACGACCATTTTGAATATGCGGGCACCGGGCATGACACTGCACAAAATGCCGCTATTTGTATGGTCGGTTCTGGTCACAGCTTTCTTGCTGCTTCTGGCACTGCCTGTACTCGCTGCCGCGATTACGATGCTGCTGACCGATCGTAATTTTGGTACAACCTTCTTTGATGCCGCGGGCGGCGGTGATCCGGTGCTTTACCAGCATCTGTTCTGGTTCTTCGGGCATCCTGAAGTTTACATCATGATCCTGCCCGGTTTCGGCATGATCAGTCATATTATCTCGACCTTCTCGCGCAAGCCCATCTTTGGCTATCTCGGCATGGCCTATGCCATGGTCGCGATCGGTGTCGTCGGGTTTGTTGTATGGGCGCACCACATGTTCACCACGGGCATGTCGGTTAATGTAAAAATGTACTTTACCGCAGCAACGATGGTGATCGCGGTGCCGACCGGCATCAAGATTTTCTCTTGGATCGCGACCATGTGGGGCGGGTCAATGACCTTCAAAACCCCTATGGTATGGGCGTTGGGCTTCATCTTCATGTTTACCGTTGGTGGTGTGACCGGTGTTGTGCTGGCCAATGGTGGTATCGATGATAACTTGCATGATACCTATTATGTGGTTGCTCACTTCCACTATGTGTTGTCGCTGGGTGCGGTCTTCTCGATCTTTGCCGGTTTCTATTACTGGTTCCCGAAAATGTCGGGTCGCCATTATAGCGAGCTGCTTGGTCAATTGCATTTCTGGACCTTCTTCATCGGCGTGAACATCCTGTTCTTCCCCATGCACTTCCTGGGTAACCAGAGCATGCCGCGCCGCTATCCCGACTATCCGGAGCAGTTTGCCTATTGGAACGAGATTGCGTCTCTTGGATATGTGGTCATGGCCGTTGGCGTGTTGATTTTCTTTGTCAATATCGCCTGGGCTATGGTTGCTGGTCGTAAGGCTGAAGCGAATTACTGGGGTGAAGGTGCAACGACGCTGGAATGGACATTGTCCAGCCCGCCGCCGTTCCACCAGTTTGAGACGCTTCCCCAGATTAAGTAATCGGGGATTGCTGATTGCATCTATCCTGCCGGTGGCTGAGAGGCTGCCGGCACGATAGCGATAGTGACAACATGAGATACTGATAAAGACATGACAACCGCTTCTACATCACCTTACAAGCTGGCCAGCGCGCGGGATTTGTTCGCGCTGACCAAGCCGCGCGTGATGTCGCTGGTGATTTTTACGGCAATCTGCGGGTTGATGGCGGCTCCCGGTTCCATTCATCCGATTATTGGTTTCACGGCAATATTGGCGATTAGCCTGGGTGCTGGTGCATCCGCGGCGCTGAACCAATGGTATGAACATGATATCGATGCAGTGATGAAGCGGACCGCAGGTCGGCCTTTGCCGGCGGGGCGCATGGACCGCGAAACCGCGCTGCATTTCGGAGTAGGGTTATCAGTTTTTTCTGTTCTGCTGATGGGAGTCGCGGTCAATTGGCTTAGTGCTGCGATATTGGCCTTCTCCATTTTCTTCTATGCCGTGATTTACACAATTTGGCTGAAGCGCAGTACGCCGCAGAATATTGTGATTGGCGGTGCGGCAGGCGCTTTCCCACCGGTCATAGGTTGGGCGGCCGTTACCGGTGACGTCACGTTGATGCCGGTACTGCTGTTCGCGATCATTTTCTTTTGGACGCCCCCACATTTCTGGGCACTCGCGCTGTTTGTGAACAGTGATTATTCCAAAGCGGGTATCCCCATGATGCCGGTTGTAGCAGGTCGAAAATCGACGCGCAGACAGATCGCAGGTTACAGCCTGATACTTACCGCCTGCGCTGTTGCGCCCTTTGCCATGGGAATGACCGGGGCGGTTTATGGGGTAACGGCGATTGTGCTGAGCCTGGCCTTCACTCTGTTATCCTTCCGCGTGGGTGTCAGCGGAACAGAGAACCCCAGTGCAATGCAGGCAGAGAAGCATTTGTTTAAATTCTCCATCGTCTATCTTTTCGCCTTGTTCGCCGCGCTGGTTGCAGACAGGATGATATTTGCATGAGCAAGATCGATAGCAAAAATGCAGCAATGACGCCGGAGGAGCAGAAAGCTTATCAGGCCAAGCAAAAGCAGCGCGCAGCGATTATGGCTGGCTTGCTCTTTTTCCTTGTCGTGTTATTTTACTTCATCACCTTCGTAAAAATAAATAGTTCGATATCATGAGCCACGCCCAGACCAGAGATATGTCGACTAAGAATCTGCGCATTGCGGCAATGGCGGGTGCGATGGGTATCGCGATGCTGGGCATGGGCTATGCCGCTGTACCGCTCTATGAAATTTTCTGCCGGGTCACAGGATATGGCGGAACCACTCAGCGGGTGGATGCGGCCCAAGCTGCCACGGTTCAGGCCACGTCGCGGGTCATGTCGGTTCGGTTCGATTCTAACGTCAACTCTGCCTTGCCATGGGCATTTAAACCGGAAAACCCCGTAGACCGGGTTAGTGTGGGCGCACGTGACATGGCGATCTATATTGCAACGAATAAATCAGATCAGCCGGTTGTGGGAACTGCAACCTTCAATGTGACACCGGTGCAAGCCGGAAAATATTTTCACAAAGTGCAGTGTTTCTGTTTCACGGAGCAACTTCTGGAGCCCGGGCAAACGATGCGGATGCCTGTGCTTTATTATGTTGATCCGGCGATTATGGATGATCCGGAAACGCGGGATATCGAAGAAATCACCTTAAGCTACACATTTTATCGCTCGAAAGACGGCATTGCGGTAGACCCCGCAACTGGCGAGAGCTAAGAACAGTAACGAATAAAATCTGGGGAATAAAACCATGGCTGGAGCCAAAAACCACGATTACCATATTTTGCCGCCAGACATTTGGCCTTTTTTTGGTGCCTTTTCTGCGCTTACCATGGCGTTTGGCGGTGTAATGTGGTTGCATCCCGATGTCTTTGGATCATTTGGTCCGATGGTATTTGCAATTGGCGTCGCCGCCGTTGCCCTGACTTTTTATGCATGGTGGGCGAATGTGGTCAAAGAGGCTCATGCCGGTGATCATACGCCCGTGGTGCAATTACATCTGCGTTATGGAATGATCCTTTTCATTGCCTCAGAGGTGATGTTCTTTGTTGGCTGGTTCTGGGCTTGGTTTGATTATTCCCTGTTCCCGCAGCCGATTGATTTTGCTGATGGAATTGCCACCAACATGATCGGCCAAGAGGGCGCCGCAGCGCTTGTGCAATGGCCGCCAAAGGGCATTGAAGTTCTGAATGCTTTTGAGCTTCCGCTTCTCAACACTCTCATTCTGCTCTGCTCCGGCACAACAGTGACATGGGCCCACCATTCTCTGATACACGGTAATCGCAAAGGGCTTATTACAGGGCTGTGGCTGACCATCATACTGGGCTTGGTGTTCAGTGGTATCCAGGCTTATGAATATAGCATCGCTCCGTTCCCGTTTGCCGGCGTGAACTATAGCAGCGCTTTCTACATGGCGACCGGTTTCCACGGCTTCCACGTTCTCGTCGGTACGATCTTCCTGATCGTTTGTCTGGCACGGGCTTACAAAGGCCATTTCACGCCTAAACAGCATTTTGGTTTCGAAGCTGCTGCCTGGTATTGGCATTTTGTCGATGTCGTGTGGTTGTTCCTGTTCATTGTCGTCTATGTATGGGGCGGCTGGGGCGCACCGGTTCACTAGGACAATTTTTGGGCCATTTTTTGGGACAGTTTTTTGACGGATACCGAAAACTCAAAAGGGCAGCCGGATGTTTTCCCCGCTGCCCTTTTTGGACTCTGTCCCCATTGCGGTCAGAAAACCCTGTTTCGCAGTGTGACTGCGTTTGCGGACAAGTGCCGCGCCTGTGGGCTGGATTACGACAAATATAATGTTGGCGATGGCCCGGCCGCCTTTTTGACATTGATTGTCGGCGGGGTGGTGCTGGCGCTGGCATTGATCGTGGAGCTCAATTACTATCCACCGATGTGGCTTCATGTGTTGTTGTGGGTCCCGCTCACAATCGCTGCTGTTGTTGGTGCTCTGAGAATATCCAAGGGAGTATTGCTGATTTTGGAACATCGCAATCAGGCTCGTGAGGGCAGTATCGATGACGGTGTTGAGAAATGAGAGGGCTACCAATCATAGGCACGGGCCTGATGCTAGCCGCAGTGGCTACAATGGTGGGGCTAGGCATTTGGCAGTTGCAACGCGCTGAGTGGAAAAACAGCCTGCTGGCAAGTTATGAAGCGGCGCGTGATAAACCCGCCATTAGCTATCCCGCGGTTCCTGTTGAAGATGATCCATCCTATTTTCGCCGATCATCGGTAAACTGCCTGGAGGTGCTCGATTGGCGAGCGATTAGCGGCCGCAATGCCAATGGTCAGGCGGGCTGGGCCCATATCGCGCATTGCAGAACATCGGGAGGTGAGGGACCCGGCGCGCATATTGTCGCTGGCTGGTCCAAATCACCCGAGGATCCCGAATGGACAGGCGGCCTGGTTGACGGCATTGTCGCGCCGGATAGCCAATATATGGTGCGCCTTGTTGCCAGCGAGCCGGTGGCTGGATTACAAAAAAGCCAGGAGCCTTCAACGGACGACGTTCCCAACAATCATATGGCCTATGCGGTTCAATGGTTTCTGTTCGCCGGGATAGCGCTGGTCATCTATTTTCTGGCTCTCAGAGGGCGCAACAAGGCCGCCAGCCAAGCTTAAAACTTGCCCTTGGCGAATGAGGCCGCTAACCCGCTGGCCATCATGGAATATATCTCAACCCGCGGCGGTGCACAGCCGCTGAATTTCGAACAGGTAACGCTTGCTGGTCTGGCTGGTGACGGCGGCCTTTATGTGCCGACCCATTGGCCCAAGCTGACTGAAGCGGAAATTGCCGACATGGCCGCGCAGCCTTATTCGGAAATTGCCGTTCGCGTGATGCGGCCGTTCATCGGCGATGTGCTGACCGAGGAGGAACTACGCGATCTGTGTGAAAAGGCATATGGCCGTTTCGCGCACAAAGCCGTGACACCTTTGGTACAACTGGATGGCCAGCATTGGCTGCTGGAACTGTTCCACGGGCCAACATTGGCATTCAAGGATGTGGCGCTGCAATTGCTCGGGCTGTTGTTCGAGACTTTCCTGGCCCGGCAGGACAGGCATCTGACAGTTGTGGGGGCAACATCGGGTGACACCGGATCGGCGGCTATTGATGCGCTGGCCGGACGGGAAAAGGTCGATATCTTCATGCTCCATCCCGATGGACGCATATCGGATGTGCAGCGGCGTCAAATGACGACCGTGCTGGCACCCAATGTTCACAATATCGCCATTGACGGCAGCTTCGATGATGCACAGGCCATGGTGAAGCGCATGTTTGCCGATACCGAGGTAACAGACCGGTTCGCCATTTCTGCGGTGAACTCGATCAACTGGGCGCGGCTGATGGCCCAGATTGTCTATTATTTCTATGCGGCCTCGCAATTGGGAGCACCGCACCGCAAAGTCGCATTCTCTGTACCGACGGGCAACTTTGGCGATGTATTTGCCGGTTACGTGGCCGCCCAAATGGGGTTGCCAGTGGAACGGCTGATAGTCGCCACCAACGTGAATGACATTCTTCACCGCGCCTTGAGTGCGGGTGACTATTCTGCCGGAACAGTAACGCCAACAGCTGCGCCATCGATGGATATTCAGATCAGCAGCAATTTTGAACGGTTATTGTTCGACCTTGAAGGTCGTGACGGTGCCAAAACAGCGGCCCGGATGAAAGCGTTTGAAGAGACGCGGGACATGCAGATTGACCCGGATATGCGGGCCAAGGCGGCAGCGCTCTTCACCAGCCAAAGAGTAGATCCGGATAGCATGACCCTGGCGATGAGCAAGGCGCAGGAAGAGGCGGGGCAGGTGATTGATCCGCATACGGCAATCGGTCTGGCGGCAGCACGGGCGAGCGACATTGATCCATCGGTGCCGGTTGTGACATTGGCCACCGCGCATCCTGCAAAGTTTCGCGAAGCGGTGGAGCGGGCCACCGGCACGCGCCCGATCTTGCCGCGCCGGATTGGCGATCTGTTTGACCGGGAAGAGGCATGCGACAAACTGCCGGGAGACTATGACGCGGTTAAGGCATTTGTAACCGGCAAAGCAATGCCTGCCGATGGTTGAGGCGGCGTCAAAGCCCGGTGTGATGATCAGCGATCCGCGCAGCGACTATGCGCTGATCGATAGTGGCCATGGCCGCAAGCTGGAACGCTATGGCGATTACCGGTTCATTCGCCCGGAACCACAGGCAATGTGGTCGCCTGCGCAGGATGAATGGCAGGCGGATGGCGAGTTTATTCCGGCTTCGGATGATGATGGCGGCGGGCGCTGGCATTTCAATCGACCTGTGCCGAAGGAAGGATGGCCGCTGACTTGGGAAGAGGTCACCTTTACGGCTCAATGTACTCCCTTTCGTCATCTCGCCTATTTCCCGGATATGGATCCGGTATGGCGCTGGATCCGGTCCAATCTGGAAGGCGTTGAGGAAGCGCAAGCGCTCAATCTCTTTGGCTATACCGGTGTCGGCACGCTGGCTCTGTCCGCCGCAGGCGCAAAGCTGGTTCATGTTGATGCGTCCAAGAAATCGGTGTCAGCGGCGCGGGATAATGCGGCTCTCTCTGGCATGTCGGAGCGTCCGGTGCGCTGGATTATTGATGATGCGGCGAAATTTGCCGCAAGAGAAGTGCGGCGCGAGCGACGCTATGACGCGATCCTGCTCGACCCACCCAAATATGGCCGCGGGCCGGATGGTGAAATCTGGCGGCTCGAGGAACATTTAGCTCCGCTGATTGAGAGCTGCGGGCAGTTGCTGGATGAGAATAGCAAGTGCTTGTTCCTGACCGTCTACGCGGTACGTATGTCCGCTCTGGCGCTCGGCTCGCTCCTTGAAGAGAAGCTGGCCCATCTGGGCGGCACGATAGAGGTCGGCGACCTTGCGGTAAGGGAAGAAGCACGCGGTCTGCTGTTGCCGACGGCCATCTATGCGAGATGGTCTAAATAGAGACTCTGAACAGGTCGCCAGATGGAACAAAGCGGCTGCATGGCTTGCCAATAGGGCTGCAACATGGTGAAGACATATTATGACAGATACACTTACATTAGAGGTCAATGATCTGGAGGTCGATGTCCTGACCGGCATCTATTCCGAAGAGACCCATTTGCCGCAACCTTTGCGTATTTCCATCGCGGCAGACCTGAAAATTCAGGAACGCTATGAAGCGGACACACCGCTGGAAAGCTCCAAAAACTATATGGACCTGAAGGACGCCGCCACGACCGCCTTGCCGGAAGGCGTACATTTCAAGCTGATTGAAGCGGTGGCGGATCATATCATCGAAACCCTGTTTATGCAGGATGAAAGCGTGTTGCGGGTTACCGTGAAAATAGTAAAATTGCTGATCTCTGAAAAGGGAGAAGCAATCGGGATCACTTTGTCCCGCGCGCGTAAATGAGTGACAGCGCGGTGAAGTTGGCACTGGTCACTGGCGGTGTTCGCCGTCTGGGCGCCCATATTGCGGCTGAGCTCGCGGATGCGGGCTATGCGCTTGCGCTTCATGGCCATAGCGATGCAAAACCGGATGACGGGCTTAAGAAATCACTTGAACGCAATGATACCCGCTGGGAAGGCTTTGTTGCGGATTTTAGCGATGATGGTGCGGCGGCCGGGTTACTGGGCACTGTCGGTGAGAAATTCGGGCGGATGCCGGATTTGCTGGTAAACAATGCATCCCTGTTTGAATATGACGATGCCAGCAGCCTGAACGGTCAATCTCTTGAAAGCCACATGAAGATCAACATGATGGCGCCAACCATGCTGACCACCTTGCTGGCACGCCAAGTGCCAGAGGGAGAGCGGGCGGCGGTTGTCAATATTGTCGATCAACGTGTTCGCAATCCCAATGGCGATCAGCTGAGCTATACATTGTCAAAACAGGCTTTGGCCGAATCTGTGCGAAGTCTGGCAGTCGCCTGTGCTGACAAATTGCGTGTAAATGGTGTGGCTCCCGGGTTGACCTTGGAGACTGAGGATTATAGCGAAGACCAGATGGACCGCTTGGCGACCAATATGCCCTTGCAACGGCTTTCCTCACCCGATGACATTGCTGCGGCAGTGCGTTATCTGGCCGGGGCGGGCAGTGTTACAGGTCAGATATTGTTTGTCGACGGCGGTGCGCATATGAAAAGTTTTGATCGCGATTTCATGTTCATGGAGCATCGTTAAGTCCCCAGTTAACACTCTACTCATCGATAAATACCTTACATGGCGGGGATCTGTCCCCACCCTGCCGTGCGGGCTTTCAGCTAAAATGGGGGACTTATTAGTGAAAGGACCATTGTGCGTAATATTTCTAAATTCCTCCTGGCTAGTGCAGCCTCCATTTCTCTAGTTGCTTGCGGCGAGCAGGCTGCGGAACCCGAAGAGGTCGCGGTAGTGGAACCTGCAGAACCGACCGATATTGTTGGTGTTGCACAAAATAAATCAGACCTGTCGACCCTGGTAGTGGCGATGACGGCCGCTGAATTGGGCAAAACCCTTTCCGGAGAAGGCCCGTTCACGGTGTTCGCGCCAACCAACGAAGCCTTTAACAAGGTTGATCCGGCAGAGTTGAGCGCTTTGCTATCCCCCGAAAAGAAAGACGATCTTGCAGCTTTGCTCAACTATCATGTCATTTCCGGCAAGATGACCGCGGCCGATGTGACCAAGGCTATTGCAGACGGTGATGGCACCGCAACATTGACCACGGTTCAGGGCGCGAAGCTGAAAGCGCATCTGGAAGGTCAGAAAGTCATTCTGGAAGACGCAACGGGCGGCAAATCAACCGTCACTCTGGCTGATGTTGATGCGACCAATGGCGTTATTCACGCGATCGATACGGTTGTGATGCCCGGTTAAGACCAAACCGAACAAGTCTTGAAAGGCCTCGCCCTGCGGCGGGGCCTTTTTTGTTGGCTTTGACAGGATTTTTGATAGGCTGTCTTGTGAAGAAGGAGCCGATAAATGGCACAATATTGGTTGATGAAATCAGAGCCCGATGAATATGGTTGGGATGACCTGATCGCGGAAAAAGAAGGCACCTGGGACGGCGTTAAAAATGCGCAAGCCAGCAACAATATGAAAAAGATGAAGATCGGGGATCAGGTCTTTTTCTATCACTCGCGCCAGGGGCTGGAAATTGTCGGGATCATGGAAGTCAGCGAAGAGCAATTCCCCGATCCGTTTGACGATACGGGCCGCTGGATTGCGGTAAAGGTGAAGCCGGTTCGCAAGCTGGACAAAGCCGTGCCGTTGAAAGAAATGAAACAAAACCCGAAGCTGGTCAATTTGGCGATCATTCGTCAGACGCGCCTGTCGGTGGCACCCGTGACCGAGGCGGAATGGGATGCCATATTGGCGATGGCGACCTGAGTCATTGCGGGCAAGATAGCGCGGACGCAATTTGAAGCCGACGCCAAATTTTCGTCCAAAAATCCTAGTCCTTTGGTTTGATCCGGCTTGCTGGAACAATAAACTCCAGCCGCAACCCTGATGGTTCACGGATCATCATATGGGTTGTGGGGCCGTCGCCCAGAAATTCCGGTGCAAATTCAACGACCACATCTTCATGCGCAACAAATTTGCGATGCAGATCATGCAGGGTTGGCAAGTCGCGCACAGTGATCGCCATATGATGCAGGCCGACATTATTCTTGCGGTCAAAAGAGACAGCTTTGGCCGGGTCAGTGACCTGCCACAGGGTCACAAACATTTTTCCGTTGGTGACAAATTTTGCGGGATATTCCGGACGCCCGCCCGCCGGTTTCCATCCCAGCGTGTCGACAAAGAAGGACGCCGTATCGTCGAGCTTCGTCACAGCAAAACCGATATGATTGAGGTCGAGTGTTGCAGCTTCTTCCTGTGAAGCGGCTTCGGTCTGAGCCAGAGCAGGGGATGCCAGCAACATACCAGCGATCAGCAACGGCGAAAGAGATTTCATTTTATGAATTCCTTTGATCAAATATCAGAACGCTAACGGGCCATATTCGCTTTTGCAGCAGCCATTGTTACAACCGGCTTCTATTTGTTTCGCAGTCCGCTGACCGTGGCACCGGCGGCGGTCAGAAATTCCACATCGGTCTTCAGATGCAGCAGGCGCAGGCCTTTATGCTGCATGGCCTGTTCCAGAGCCGGGGCAAATTGGTCGGTACTCTCGACCGTCGCGCTCCATCCGCCATAGGCTTTCGCGAGCATTGCAAAATCCGGGTTTTGCAGGGATGTGGCGGACAGCCTTGCGGGATATTCGCGCTCCTGGTGCAGGCGAATGGTACCGAAGCTGCCGTTGTCGATGACCAGCACAAGCAGGTTGGCATCATATTGGACCGCTGTCGCCAGTTCCTGACCGTTCATCATGAAATCACCGTCGCCTGCAATCACCACTGAGACACGCTCCGGGAAGCGAAGGGCTGCCGTGATTGAGGCTGGCACACCATAGCCCATCGCGCCGGATGTCGGCGCAAGCTGGCTCGGAAAGTCGCCATAGGTCCAGTAACGATGCCACCAACCGGAGAAATTTCCCGCGCCGTTGCAGATGATCGCGTCGGCAGGCAGCATGTCCTGCATCGCCGCAACGCAGGGCCCGAGATCCAGCTTCGCATCGGTTGGTTTCACCGCTGTCCATTGTTGATAGTCGGCATGGGCAGCCTTGCCAGCGTCGAAGCTGAGGAGGTCGTCGTCCCATAATGCGGCTTGTTCGGCAAATTCGTGCATCTCTGCGCAAATCGGCAGATCGATGCGATAGACATGGTTTAGCTCGTCCGGGTCGGGGTGGATGTGGACGAGTGTCTGGTCGGGATGATCCGGCGTGATCAGCGTGTAGCCATCGGTGGTTGCCTCGCCGAGTCGCGCGCCGACAGCGATCACAAGATCGGCGGCCTTGACCCGCTCGACCAGTTTGGGATTGGGGCCATAGCCGAGATTGCCGGCATAGACCGGGCTGGTATTGGGAAAATTATCCTGCCGCCGGAATGCGCAGGCGACCGGAAGGCCAATCCTTTCGGCATATTGGGCGAAATTTTCGCGCGCGCTGGCGCACCAGCCGGCCCCGCCGATAATCGCAATCGGGTCGGTCGCATCGCGCAGCAAATCGGTGAGCGTCGTCATCGCATTGGCGCACATTGGCTGTACCGGTGCGACCACTTTTGGTCGGTCGAGTGTTTCGACAACATCGCGCAGCATATCTTCGGGCAGGCTCAGCACCACCGGACCGGGGCGCCCGGAACAGGCCGTGTCAAAGGCTCGCGCAATATATTCGGGGATACGCGCGGCATTGTCGATCCGCGCCGCCCATTTGGCGAGCGGAGTGAACATCGCTGTGAAATCCACTTCCTGAAAGCCTTCGCGGTCACGGTCGTCGCGCGCGACGTCGCCGATAAAGAGAATCATCGGTGTGCTGTCCTGCATCGCCGTATGGACGCCGATGCTGGCATTGGTCGCACCGGGACCGCGCGTCACAAAGGCGATGCCTGGGCTTCCGGTCAGCTTGCCATCGGCTTCGGCCATGAAGGCGGCGCTGCCATCCTGACGGGTCGAGACAGTTTCGATGGTGCCGCAATCATGCAGCGCGTCGAGAACGGAAAGGAAGCTCTCACCAGGTACGGTGAAAATGCGATCAGTCCCCTGGATCACCAGTTGATCGACCAAAACCTGCGCGCCGGTACGTTTTATCATGTTGCTCGTCCTCAACTCTGGTGAATGGCTTTGGTTACCATATAGGCCTTCAGGCCGTCGGGGCCATCTTCTGATCCATGACCGGATTGTTTCACGCCGCCAAAGGGCGCATCGCCGGGGCTGACAGTCAAATTGTTAATCGCGACCATGCCCGCTTCGACCATGTCCCCGACAATATTGGCCGTGCGCAGGTTTTCCGTAAAGGCATAGGCGGCGAGACCCAGCGGCAAGCGATTGGCCTGTTCAATCGCTTCATCAAGCGTGTCAAATGGTCGCATCGCGGCGACGGGACCAAAGGGCTCGTTGCTCATGATGTCTGCTTGCAGCGGGACATCGGTCAGCACAGTCGGCCGGTAGAAATAGCCATCACTGTCTATCGCTTCCCCGCCGAGACGCACGGTTGCGCCTTTGGCTTTGGCATCGCCGATAAGCTGTTCCATCGCTTCTGGACGGCGCGGATTGGCAAGCGGACCCATGTCGATATTATCGCCAAAGCCATCGCCGACCTGTACCTTTTCGGCGCGTTTGGTAAATTCCGTCGCAAATTTTTCATAGATGCCGGACTGGACATAGAAGCGGGTCGGGGAAACGCAGACCTGTCCTGCATTGCGATATTTCTGCATCGCTAGCAGGTCGAGCGCCTTGTCCATATCGCAATCATCAAAGACCAGGACAGGCGCATGGCCGCCCAGTTCCATGGTCGTGCGCTGCATATTTTCTGTCGCCAGTTTCATCAGATGCCTGCCGACCGGAACGGATCCGGTGAAGCTGATCTTGCGAATGATGTCAGAGGCGATCAGGTGGGACGACACTTCGGAAGGATCACCGAACACGACTTGCGCGGTGCCGACGGGTAAACCCGCGTCCAGCAGACAGCGGATCATCTCGATCGGGCTGGCTGGAGTTTCCTCGGCGGGCTTGAGAATGATCGAACAACCCGCGGCCAAAGCAGGCGCCAATTTGCGGGCGGGCGTATAGACCGGGAAATTCCATGGGCTAAACGCGGCCACCGGGCCAACCGGCTGATATTTGACGAAGCTATTCTGTCCGGTCGGGCGGACCAGCACGCGGCCATAACAGCGCTTGGCTTCTTCGGCCATGACATCGAACATCGCCGCCGATGCGGTGACTTCGCCGGTTGCCTGACCCACTGGCTTGCCTTGTTCAGCCGTCATCATTCGGCCGATTTCCGGCGCGCGTTCGCGCATCAGGTCGGCGGCTTTGTGCAATATCGCGGCGCGCGCGGCGACGGGCGTATCGCGCCATATCGGAAAAGCCCGGCCCGCAGCATCCAGCGCGCGATCAAGATCGGCTGTGCTTGCTTTGGGCAGATCGGAAATCGGCTTTCCCGTCGATGGATTGACGACATGATGGACGTCACGATCCTCTGCGTCGATCCATTCGCCATCAATATGGAGTTGCAGGGAGGGGGGGTAAGTATTGGACATAGTTGCTCCTGTAACCGGTTGAGACAGCACTAGACTTGTCGCTCCTTTCCCGCAATGACTGTAAAAAATTTCGGGAGGAAAAATATGGAACTTGTCACCGACGGACTTCGCTTTCCCGAAGGCCCGATTGCGATGCCGGATGGCAGTGTCATATTGGTCGAGATTGCAGCAGGGCAGCTGACCCGCATTGCGCCGGATGGCACGAAGGATGTTATTGCAAAGCCGGGTGGCGGCCCCAATGGCGCGGCGCTGGGGCCAGACGGCAAAATCTATGTCTGCAACAATGGCGGTTTTGAATATCAGGAATCCGGCGGCTTTCTGACCCCCGCCGGCATTGCGAAAGACTATTCCGGCGGCCGGATCGAGCGGATAGACCCGCAAACCGGCGCGGTGGAAGTGTTGTATAAAAGCGGCGACTTTGACTGCGTCCTGCGCGGCCCCAATGATATTGTCTTTGATGAACATGGCGGCTTCTGGTTCACCGATCATGGCAAGACCGATTATGAAAATCGCTGCCATGATATTGTCGGAATTTTCTATGCGAAAGCCGATGGCAGTTACATGGAAGAGGTCGTCTTCCCGTCGCAAAATCCCAATGGCGTTGGTCTGTCACCCGATGGCAAGACGCTGTATGCTGCAGAAACCTTCACCTGCCGCCTGATGAAGTTCAACATTACCGAACCCGGCAAAGTGGCACCCGATGCGGGGCCGGGCGGTCCGGGCATCCCTGTTTACCGCCCCGCTGGCTATAAGTTTTTCGACAGCCTCGCGATTGAGGAAAGCGGCAATATCTGTGTTGCCACCATCGGCGAATGCGGGATCAGTGTGATCTCGCCAACCGGTGAGCTGGTAGAATTTGTCGGCACTGATGATATCTTCACCACCAATATCTGTTTTGGCGGCGATGACATGATGGATGCATGGCTCTGTCTGTCGGCATCAGGCCGCCTTGTCAAAACCCGCTGGAAACGCCCCGGCCTCAAACTGGAATATCTCAATAAATGAACACTAATGTTATGAACTACGACACCGTAATTTTCGATTTCGGTGGGGTCATTACGTCCTCGCCCTTTGACGCGTTCAACCGGCTGGAGGCTGAACGCGGCGTACCGATTCATAGCGTGCGCAAAATCAACAGCACTAATCCGCATGACAATGCCTGGGCGAAATTTGAACGTTCGGAAATTGATGCGGCAGGCTTTGACCAGCTGTTCGCCGAAGAAGCGCAGGCTATTGGGGTTGATCTGAAGGGCAGTGAAGTGCTGGCGTGTCTGGCTGGCGATATCCGCCCGGCGATGGTGGCGATGCTGGATACGCTAAAGGCGAAGGATTTTACCATTGGCTGTATCACCAACAATGTTCCATCCGGCAAAGGTTCCGGCATGGCGCTGGATGATGAAAAGGCATCGGCCATCGCGGCGATCATGGCGCGATTTGATCATATTATTGAAAGCAGCAAGGCCGGCATCAGAAAACCCGACCCGCGCATCTATGAGATGATGTGTGAAGCTTTGGACGTTAAGCCCAGCCAGTGCATTTATCTCGACGATCTTGGTATCAACTGCAAGCCAGCAGCGACTCTCGGCATGGCGGCGATCAAAGTGACCGGCGAGGAGCAGGCGCTGAAAGACCTGCATGACCTGCTGGATATGCCGTTCGGATAGCAGCGGGTTTCGTCACCAAATTTTTCGCTTTTGATTACTCCTAACATACTGAAATCATATTGTTTTCGGCAGAAATGGCGCTTGTCCGCCGTGTTTTAATGACTCTTCAATGACAAAAATATTACAGTTATGTTGCAACATAAGTCACAAAAGTGTAATAAAAGGTCAAAGAAACAGGAGAGTGAGTATGAAAAACGCGAGGATTATAGCCGTTGCCATGGGCTTGACCATGGCGGCCGTGCCCGCAGTAGCACAGACGCAAGAGGGTGAAATTGGCTATGATAGAGGTGCATTAGCCTATGATGCCCTGATGGCCGGCGACAATGAAGCGGCTGTAGCAAAGCTGGAAAGCGGAAAGCTTACTGATCCTGCTGTCATGATCAATTTGGGGCAGGCTTATGCTCGTACCGGACGTTCCGGTGATGCAGCAAAAATGTTCGTGGCCGCTATGAACAGCAATCGCAGTTTTGATCTGGTGCTTGCCGATGGCCAGGTGATTAATTCTCGCAAGGCGGCTGAGATGGCGTTGAACAATCTGAATGGACGGTTGGCTTCCCGCTAAACCGAGACATCCTATCATTATTGTGAGGCGGCCATTCGCGTGGCCGCCTTTTTTGTTTAACAATATTTACACTGCAGCATTTTTGCACCGCAGCATGAAAAGCAGAGCGCTTTTGCGGCTTCCAAAGCAACTGCAACAATCCTGAAATATTATTGTCTCCAAAGAGTCATGCAAACAGCATCGGCGGGTCATTTGCCGCGCCTAGTGCCCAAGTCCGAAGGCGATGGGGGCATCTATGATTCGTTTCCACATCATCTGATCTGAAATGTTTGAAATCAGTAATCTGCGGAGACTTTTTCCATGTTAAATAAGCAAATTCGTTCAGTTCTTTTTGCTGGTGTTGCAGCAATGGCGGTAACGGCCTGTGGTGCCGATGATGTGGCTTCCCCAGGCGAAGGCACTATTGTCCTGCCAGCTCCGACCCCAACACCAACGCCTACTCCGACGCCAACACCTACCCCGCCAACTGGTGGCCCGGCAGCTGACTGTCCGACAGGCACAGCCAATGTGGGGACAATCACGACCGGCAACGGTGAAGAAGTTCGCAACTGCCAGATATCTGGTGTCATAACCAGCAACCTGACCGTACCCAAACGGGATGGCACGATCTATTCCTTTTCCGGCGCAGTCGAAGTTGGCGTTGATGGCGGAACTACCGGCATCATGACAATAGAGCCCGGTGTTGTCATTTTTGGTTCATCCGGCGGCGATTTCTTGTTGGTGAACCGCGGCTCGCAGCTATTTGCAGAGGGTACTGCGGCGGACCCAATCATCATGACATCACGTCAGAATATATTGGGCACGACCGGCGTCAACAGCATCGGTCAATGGGGCGGTGTCGTCATTTTGGGCCGTGCACCAATTTCTGACTGTGCGACAGGCGGAGCGTCCAACCCGGGCGGTACCCGTACCGACTGTGAAGCGATTGTCGAAGGGCCATCTAACGCAGTGTATGGCGGGACCTTGCCAGCCGATTCCAGCGGCCGGATGTCTTACCTGCAGGTGCGTTACCCCGGTTTCGAAGTGTCGCCCGGCAACGAGCTTAACGGTATCACTTTGGCCGGTGTTGGCAGCGGTACATTCTTCCAGAATATTCAGGTCCACAACAGCTCGGACGACGGTGTCGAATGGTTTGGTGGCCGGGTAAACGGCAAAAACCTTGTGATGACCGGCATTGATGATGACTCGGTTGATTCTGACTCGGGTTTTCAGGGCAATAACCAGTTTGTTCTGGTGGTGCAGCGCGCCGGCGGCGGTGACCATGTCATGGAAGCGGATTCCAATGGCGATGAAGATGCCGAACCACGCCAACGCCACCGTTTGGCCAATGTCACCTTTGTTTCCAGCGGCCAAGACCATGTCATATTGTTGCGCGGTGGCGGTGACTATGAGTTCTATAACAGCGTATTCAATAGTCCGGCAGCCTGTATCGATATCGACAGCGCGACCACCATTCAGGCGGCTGGTGCAGCGGCGGACGAAAATGGACCTCCGGTATTCGAATCCCTGTTTATGAGCTGTGCAACGGCATTTGTGGATGATGGCAATATCACGGCTGCCCAGATCCAGACGCTGTTCAATGCCGGTAGCAACAACACTGAATCAGGGACATCGACGCTGGCAAATTCCGCAGCGGCTTTCGCCTTTATCAACGGTGCAACCGAAAATGCGGTTACCCCGTTTGCAGTCAGCGGTGTGGACGTTTTCTTTGAGGATGTCTCCTATATCGGTGCCGTGCAGGACGCGAATGATACGCGCTTCCAGGGTTGGACCTGCGGTCTCTATGCGGATGATTGCGCGACCGCTCCCACAATTGGCTAATTTACGAAATGACAAAGGGATGGCGGCTTTCATTGGTCGCCATCCCCTTTTTTGAGTTATAAGAAGGAAAAATTCCGATGACGAAGCGGGCATCTTTGGTCACCAGTCTATTTTTGAGCACGGCTTTGTTTTCGCCTGCTGCATTGGCACAAGCCACCTCAGAGGATGCGGCCGCTCAGCCGGGCTCTGCGGATGATGCTCCGGAAAAAGATGTCGATATTTCTGCGCCTGGTGGTGATTTCAGCGGAGAGATTATCGTTCGCGGCAAGTTTATTCCGAACCCGATCCGGGCGACGTCAGAGGTTGTTTCGGTTCTCGGTGAAGAAGAAATCGCCCGCGCCGCCGATGGTGATATTGCAGGCTCCCTGCAGCGCGTAACCGGTCTCAGTGTTGTTGGCGGGCGCTTCGTTTTTGTCCGCGGCCTGGGTGAGCGTTATTCTCTGGCGTTGCTCAACGGTCTGCCGCTGCCTTCTCCCGAACCGTTGCGCCGGGTTGTACCGCTCGACCTTTTTCCGACCAGCGTGATCGCTTCCACCGTTGTCCAGAAAAGCTACTCGGTAAACTATCCCGGTGAGTTTGGCGGCGGTGTGATTAATCTGACGACCAAGGCGACGCCGGATGAACCATTTTTGAAATTCAGCTTTAGCGTGAGCGGTGACAGCGAAACCACGGGGAAACTCGGTTACACCTATGATGGCTCGGATCTCGATATCCTCGGTTATGACAGTGGGGTTCGTGATATCCCAAATGGTCTGGGACAGGCTATTGCCCAGAATGTACCTATTTCAGTTGGTGATAATTTCACCAGTCTGGACCTGCAGAATTTTGCGGCCAGCCTGAACAATGCGGAAACTTCCCTGATCCAGAGGAACAATGATATTCCGGCCAATTTCTCAGCAGAAGTCACCGGTGGTACAACCATAGATGTCGGAGATGCCTTTGTCGGTATCATTGCGACTGCCGGTTTTGAGAATAGTTGGCGCACGCGCGGCGGTGTGCAGCAAACATCGCAGGGTATCGTCAATATTGACGGTACCGAAGGTTTACGGCCTGATCAGGACTTTAATTTCCTGACCACGGAAAACCGCATCATCGTCAATGGTTTACTGGCCTTATCTGCGGAAGTTGGTGAACATAAATTCCGGTTCACTAATCTCTATATTCATGACACGGTCAAAGACGCTTCGATCAAGCAAGGCATTGATGCGATCAACGTCGATGAAGAAACCCTGCTCAATCAAGGCCGTACGAGCTGGTTTGAACGACAGCTGTTTACAACGCAGTTCGTCGGTGAACTGAAATTTGACGAAATTTCTGTCGATCTGCGCGGTAGCTATGCGAACTCCAAACGCGATGCGCCTTATCAGCGGACATATAGCTATGCCTTTGATCGCCTTTTCGCCAATGATTTCGTCAATGATCTGACGTCCCCAGGCGAGTCAGCGCGTATCCGCTTCAGCGACTTGAACGATGACGTCTACGGTGCCGGGATCGACATTGGCTATGAGACCAATATCGGCGTGCCCGTCAATTTCACTGCGGGTTACAGCTATTATCTCAATGACCGGGACGCACAGCGCCGGGATTTCCGCTTCGTACCTTCCAATGGACTGCCCAGCCCATTTGATCAGCAGCGGATCGATTTCCTGCTGTCCGACCTCAATGTCTTCACGCAGGAGATTGAACTGCGCGAGGTGGCTGCGCAGACCTCTGTACCGGCCTATACCGCAGAGCTGGAAATCCATGGCGGCTATGGTCAGGTGGACGCGGAGCTGGCTGATGGCCTGCGTCTCAATCTCGGTGTGCGTTATGAAGATGCACAGCAAGAAGTCCTCCCCATCACGCTGACAGGGGGGCAGGCTTCTGTCGCGACGGGTCTGGACAATGATTATTGGTTGCCCGCCGGTACGTTGACCTGGAATTTTGCGGATGACATGCAATTTCGTCTCGCGGCGTCCAAAACCGTTGCCCGTCCGCAATTTCGTGAACTGGCACCGCAACAGTTTCTTGACCTTGATACCGACCGGACCTTCATCGGTAACCCGTTGCTTGAGGATAGCGAGTTGATCAATGTAGAGGGCCGTTTTGAATATTATATCGGCCGCGGCGAACGGATCACACTGGCCGGCTTTTACAAGGATATCGACAATCCGATCGAAAATGTCGCCTTTGTTCAGGGTGGGGGGACGTTATTCACCGGTTTCTCCAATGCTCCAAAGGCGCGACTTTATGGGGCAGAAGTGGAGCTTGTGAAATATTTCCCGCTCTATGACATATTCGGCGGCAAGTTCTTTGAAGATCGGCGCTTGATGCTGGCGGCAAATTACACTTACACCAAGTCAGAAATCCAGGTTGCCGACGGCGACACCGCAATTAATCCGGTGACGTTGCAACCTACCTCGGCCCTGAACCTGTTTGATGATGGTGACCGTCTCACCGGCCAGTCGACCCATGTCGCAAACCTGCAATTCGGGATGGAAGCAGAAGAAGGCCTCTCGCAGCAGACGATTTTGCTGACCTATAACAGCCCTCGGGTTACGGCGCGTGGACCTCAGGATCAGCCGGACCTGATCGAACGGACCGGTTGGCAGATCGATTTTGTGATGCGGGAACAGCTTGAAATTGCCGGGCAGGAATTTGAGCTGAAATTTGAGGCGCGTAACCTGTTGGGCACTGATTACCGCGAATCCCAGACGCTGAATGATACTCGGATCATCAACAATGGTTATGATGTGGGTACACGCCTGTCGATGAGCATCGGGATCAATTTCTGACCAGCCGCTTTGAGGTTCATGGCCGCGAACGGTTTGCTGTAATTTTTCTGTCATCAATGAGTCGCAGGTTGGTCACCAAACCGTTATAGCCACTCTGGGAAGCAGAGTGCGGGGATTCGTGGATATTCAATCTTCTAACCAGTTTTTGGCAATGGGCCGGAAGGTACCGGTGCTGGGCCTTTATTCGGTCCTGCTGGGCTTACTGGCGGTTTTTTTGGCGGTTCAGGCAATCCGGCTGATCTGGGTTGTCGTAACGCCACTGGGACCGATGGGAGATTGGCAGGCACGGGAAGTGCAGGTTTTATCGCCACAATCGCGGTTGGCGCTGTTCAGCAGTTTCGATCCATTTTATCGTACTGGTCCGGCCGCAACAGCCAATGTCGTCACGTCGTTGCAGCTCACCCTATATGGCATCAGAATGAACGAGGGCTCCGGCCTCGGATCGGCGATATTGGCCGGGCCGGACGGTGTGCAGGAAAGCTATGCTGTGGGTGAGGAAATCATGTCCGGTGTCAAGCTGGATGTGGTCAATTTCGATCATGTTGTGATTGATCGCAGCGGTACGAAGGAAAGCCTGTATCTGGATCAGTCCGTCCCGGCAGAAACCGTGGGCGGCGAGTTTGATACGGATCAGGCCGTGACCTCTGGCTCATCATCAGGCCCTGCTGGCACTACGCCAGCAGCCGAGGCGATCGCCAATGCGGTTGACCTTGCGCCGCGCAGTGCAGGTGGCAAGGTGACGGGTATCGTTGTGTCACCACGCGGTGATGGCGCCCTGTTCCGTGCAGCCGGTTTCCGGGATGGTGATATCATCGTCTCGGTTAATGGTCAGCAGGTCTCCTCGACCAGCGATATTGCGGCACTGAAACGCCGTATTGTACCGGGTGCACGACTCTCTGTAGAAGTAGAACGCGGCGCTGATACTGTTCCCCTGGCAATTAACATGGGGACACAATGATGAACCACGCACTTACGAAAATGGCTGCCAGATGGGCAGTATCCCTTGCTATATTGGGACCTGTCGCGCTGGCTCCGGCCTTTGCCCAGCATAGCCTGAACGTTCGTGATGCTGACATCAGAGCCTTCGTGCAGGATGCGGCGCGGGTTACTGGCCGCACATTCATTGTTGATAGCCGGGTACAGGGCAAAGTATCTGTGGTCACTGACCGGCCATTGTCTCGCTCAGAATATTTCGAGATTTTTCTGTCGACATTGCGGGCAAATAATCTGGTCGCCATCCCGACCACGGGCGGTGCCTATCGTATCCAGCCGGCCGACGGGGCTGCGACCCAGCCGACCCGGATTGGCACGCGGCAATCGGCGGCGAACCAGTTTGTCACCGAAGTTGTCCGGCTGAAATCCATCGAAGCGACGGCGGCTTTGGAAACTCTGCGCCCGTTGATCAGCAAGCAGGGCGCGATTACCGCCAACCGCAACGCAAACAGCCTGGTGATTGTTGACTATGCCGACAATATCCGCCGGGTGCGGGAACTGGTCCGCCGGATTGATAGAGACAGCGCAGCGTCCACCATTGTGAACCTCAGAAATGCAGGCGCCCGGGAAATTGCCACATCGCTGCAAACACTGGCTCAACAAGGCGGCAATGGCACAGCTGCGCCGGTTACGGTTGTCGCGATTGACAGTAGTAACAGCATCGCGCTGCGCGGTGATCCCAGTGCGGTGGCCAAATTTGTGTCGATGGCGCGGGAGCTTGACCAGCGCGCTGAATCAGGAACCGAAATCCGTGTCCATCAACTGGACTATGCCAATGCGGAACAATTGCTGCCAGTGATTGAGCAGTTAATGGGGCAGGGTAGCGCGGGCTCAACCGCCGCGGCCCCGTCATCTGTTGCACCGGCATCTGGGAGTAATGGAGGCGGCAACGGTGGTTCTGCGCCTGCGGTAACGCCGGTATCAGCAGGCGGCAGTTCCGGTGGCGGGATTGCCCGTCATGGTCCGGCGGTGGTCACACGCTATGAAGGCACGAACGCCATCATCGTTGCGGCCAATCCCGATGTACAGCGGATGATTGGTGAATTGATCCGGCAGTTGGATACGCGTCAGGAACAGGTATCGGTAGAAGCGATCATCGTCGAGATTTCTGACTCACTGGCGCGCGAACTGGGCATCCAGTTTTTGATCGGCGGCAAAGACACACCTTTTGCAGTAACCAATTTCTCCAACGCTGGTCCCAACATTGTCGATATCGCCGGCGGTTTGCTCGCAGATCAGTTTGACACGACAACCACCACCACCACCGATACGGCCACCACAACCACTACAAATAGTGCTGTTGGCGACAAACTGCTGGAAAATGCCGCCGATGCGATTTTGGGTGCGCGCGGCTCCTTCACCGGTTTCGCGACGACGCTGGGCGGTGATACGATTCTGGGCACGATCATCAACGCGGTGCAACGGGATTCCGATTCCAACCTGCTTTCCACACCATCTTTGACAGTTAACAACAACCTCAAAGGCAGTATCTTGTTCGGACAGGAAATTCCTGTTTCCACGGGCGAGGCCTTGTCCAATAATTTCGACAATGCATTTCGGACGATACAACGTCAAAATGTCGGTATCGAGCTGGAGGTCACACCGCAGATCAATGCCGGGGATGAAGTGCGGTTGGAACTGCGTCAGGAGGTCAGCTCAATTGCCGGACCGGTTTCGAATGACTTTAATGAACTGATCATCAACAAGCGCGAGATAAAAACCACGGTCACTGTGGGCGACGGAGAAATCATCGCATTGGGCGGCTTGCTGGACGATAATGAACGCCGCACGATTGAGAAAATCCCGTTTCTGGGTGACATTCCGCTGATCGGAGAGCTGTTCAAGTCGCGTGGCAAAGAACGGATAAAAACCAATTTGATGGTGTTCATCCGACCTAAAATTCTGCGCGACCGCGCCGATGCTCGGGCGTTTTCGGCTCGCCGCTATGGCTATATCAGGGGGCGTCAATTGCGCCGCGATCCAGAGCTTGAACCGTCAATTGATGTGCTGGTTCGTGACTATATGGGAGCAGTGCCTCCGGTCGCGGAAACCCAGCCGGGTGATCAGATTATTTATGCGCCGGGTGCAGTTACCCAACCCCAGAATAATGAAGCTTTGCAGCAAGTTCCGGTTTCACCCAGCAATCCCGGTTCGGAGAAGGATGACTGATGAAAATCGCGAAGGGAACAGATGCAGAAGTTTCCGGCGATGATGAAAAGCCTGTGGGTGAAGAACCGGCATCTCCGCCGCTTCTGGATATTCCCTATGCGTTCGCGCGCGATCAAGGCGTGCTATTGAGGCGGACAGATGGCAAACGGCTGTCAGTTGCGATGCGTGAAGGTGCTAATCCTCAGGCCTTGCTGGAACTGCGCCGCTATCTGGCGATGCCCTTTGATGTCGATCTGGTATCCCCCGACGCATTTGAAGAAATTCTGTCCGATCATTACGCCATGGATGGCAGTGCGGCCGCCATGGCCGGGGACATGAGCCTCAGCAACGATGCACTGGATGATATTGCCGGAGATATTCCCAGCGCGGAGGATTTGCTGGACAGTGCCGACGATGCACCAACCATCCGGTTGATCAATGGGATTATTGCGGAAGCCGCGAGACAGGGTGCTTCGGATATTCATATCGAGCCCTATGAAACAGGTCTGGTTGTGCGGATGCGCGTCGATGGCGTGTTGGAGGAAAAATTGCGCATGCCGCCGCATGTCGCGTCCGTCATTGTCAACCGGATAAAGGTCATGGCACGGCTGGATATTGCAGAGCGCCGAATACCGCAGGACGGCCGGATTAGCTTGACCCTTGGCGGGAAGCTGTTGGATGTGCGTGTCTCGACATTACCCAATCGGGCGAATGAACGTGTCGTTATGCGGATATTGGACAAGGAAAGCGCGGCGATATCGCTGGACCTTCTGGGCATGTCCGAAACAACTCATGAGATTTTGACCGAAGCCCTGTCAGAGCCCAATGGCATCATCCTGGTCACCGGACCCACCGGTTCTGGTAAGACCACAACATTATATGCCGGTCTGAAACAGCTGAACGACGGCAGCCGTAATATCCTGACGGTTGAGGACCCGGTGGAATATGCCATTGAAGGCATTGGCCAGACACAGGTGAATGCCAAAGTCGGCCTGACATTTGCCGCCGGTCTGCGCGCGATTTTGCGGCAGGATCCCGACGTTGTCATGGTTGGCGAAATTCGCGACCGGGAGACAGCGGAAATTGCCGTACAGGCATCTCTGACCGGCCATCTCGTGCTCTCTACGGTGCACACCAATGATGCAGTTGGCGCGATTACCCGGATGCGCGATATGAAGGTCGAGCCATTTCTGCTGGCCTCCACATTGCGCGCTGTGGTCGCCCAGCGGCTGGTGCGCAAGCTGTGCCCGCATTGCCGCGTTCCGATCCAGGCAGATGGCAGCCTGGCCTCCCTGCTTGGCTTTGACAACGGCACTGTGGTGTACCGTGAAGTCGGCTGTGATGAATGTAACCATACCGGTTTTCAGGGGCGTATTGGTGTTTTTGAGGCGATCCGCGTCGATGAAACAATTCGCAAACTGATCAATGATGGCGGTGATGAAGCACGCATCGCGGCTCATGCGTTCCTCAAGAAGCCCAATCTGGGTTCTGCGGCGCGTGCGTTGGTCCGTGAAGGTTTAACCACCGCAGAAGAAGGAATTCGCATATCGCGCCGTGACGCGCTGGATGAGCAGGTTGATGCCTGACTTTTCCTACACGGCAATCGATCCGAAGGGCCGGGAGAAAACCGGCAGGCTGGCAGCGGAAAGCAACGATGCTGCCCGTGCCAAACTTGCCGAGCGCAATTTTTATGTCGTGAAGGTGGAAACCGCCCAAGGCGTGGAAGCAAAGCCTGCCCGTTCGCTTTTTGGACCCAAAAAACTCCGTGCCAAGGAACTGACCCTGTTCACCCGGCAATTGTCGTCTCTTGTCCAGGTCAGCCCGCTTGAAGAAGCGCTGCGGACCATTGGCAGCCAGAATGAAAAAGAACATGTCCGGGCGCGCATCGGTTCGGTCCATGCCGGTGTCATGGAAGGGCAGCGGCTGGCTGAGGCGATGCGCCGCGAACCGGCGAGCTTTCCGCCGCTTTACCGCGCTATGATTTCGGCCGGAGAGAGCTCGGGAACATTGCCAGACATTACCGAAAGGCTCGCCAGCCTGCTGGAGCGTCAGGCCGAGATGCGCGGTAAGCTGATCAGCGCACTGGCCTATCCCATCGTATTGGCGCTGGTGGCGATTTTGGTGGTCGCTCTTTTGATGATTGCCGTCGTGCCCAAAGTGGTCGAGCAATTTGATGACGTGAATCAACAGCTTCCCTTTGTCACGCGGCTGGTAATCGGCATATCCGATTTTCTCGCCAATTGGTGGGGCGCAATTTTGGGCGTGATCTTCATTGTCGGCTTTGCCGGTTGGCGGGCGTTGAAAGACCCGAAGGTCAGATACCGTTTTGACAGTTTTCTGCTGCGGATTCCCTTTTTGGGCAGATTGCTGCGCGATTTGAATGCCGCGCGGCTGGCGAGAACCTTGTCCACCATGGTTGCAAGCCGCTTGCCGATATTGGAAGGGTTGCGGCTGACGACCAACACGATCAGCAATAGCGTGCTGCGCAAAGCGTGCGAGGACATGGCGGAAGCGATCAGGGGTGGCGGAAGTCTGTCCAAGGCGCTCAAGAATACTGGCGTTTTCCCGCCGATGCTGGTCTATCTCACCGCCAGCGGGGAAGCATCGGGACAGCTTGACGAAATGCTGGCCCGGGCTGCCGATTATCTTGAACGCGAATTTGATAATTTCAGTTCCACCGCCTTATCATTGCTGGAACCGCTGATCATTGTTTTGCTGGGCGGTGTTGTTGCGGTGGTTATTTTGGCTATATTATTGCCAATATTGCAGCTTCAGAATCTTGCCGGACTATAGGGCCGGGTTGATAGGAAAATATATGCTCAAGCTTTTATACAATCTCTTCACCGACATGGGGCGTCCACCTGCACGTGGTGACAAGAAGAAACCGAAACCCAACGGCTTCACGCTGGTCGAATTGATGGTGGTCATTTTCATTCTCGGTCTTCTGACGACGGTGGTTGTCATCAATGTGCTGCCGAGTCAGGACCGTGCGATGGTTGAAAAGGCGCGGGCCGATATCGCCACTTTGGGGCAGGCGCTGGAAATGTACCGGCTCGATAATCTTTCCTATCCCGCCTCGTCCGACGGTTTGGCGGCGTTGACCAGCGCCCCTGCATCACTGCCGCCATCGGCGCGCTATCGGCAGGGCGGTTATATCAAGAAGCTTCCCGATGATCCGTGGGGACGGCCGTATCAATATGATAATCCGGGACGCAATGGGCCGGGTTTTGATCTCTATTCACTGGGCGCGGACGGTGCCCCGGGCGGCGAAGATGACAATGCGGACATTTACGCGGAATAGCCAAATTGCCAAAGGTGACATCGCCACCAAAATTGACTAGCTAACCGCTACAGACGCAATAAAGTTTTTCAGCCGAGTCGGGGAGGTCATGTTGGAACAAAATCCGTTGCTGCCTCTTTCCATTCGTCGATCGATCCGGGCCATAGGCGGCTAATGTCGGCATCCAAGCTCTTTGTGACAGTTTTTCCAGGCTCAGAGGCGCGAGCCCTGCAATGGTGGCTTGTGATGGACGGCGTACTGGAGGCCAAAGGTTGCGATACTGATCCCTTGCTAGCTGCTGGCTTGAAGCTGCCTTCGGCCGAAAATGAACCGATTGTCCACATCGCGCTGATGCCCACCGCGCTTGGCATCGTACGCTGGCATGAACCTCTGGATGATATGACCGAGCAGCAGGCATTGGCAGCGGCTCGCCTAGTGGCGCAGGAAAACAGCCTCGATGTGGAAAACCTCCATATAGCGGCTGTTGCCGATGACGCGGGGCAGGTGGCAACCGCATCGGTTGGCAAGGATGTTATCGCCAGCGGACTGGCTCGACTTCAAGCCCTTGGCCTTGATCCCGATGTAATTGTCCCGGCCGGCTGGATGATCGCGCCCGAAGAAGACACCGTCGTGGAGGCCGATTTCGGTTTTGAAAAATTGCTGCGGGCGCAGCAGATGATCATCCCCGATGAACCGTCCTTGCGCGCACATCTTGTCGGTGACAGCAGCGTCACTATTTTGCCGGAAGCTTCGGTTGATCAGGCGCTCGTCAATGCCGCGGACAACAGCACGCTGAACTTGCGTTCCGGTGCTTTCGCCAAAAAAGCCGACAGGTCGATGACTGCGCCGCAAAGGCGGCTACTGGGCTGGCTGGCCGTGGCTGCTCTGGTAATCTCTTTGCTGATTCCGGTTGTTCAACTGGTGAAGTATCACTGGGCTATAGCGGATACGGAAACGGCTGCATTGGCCGCGGCTGAACCGGTGATCGGGCCTGTAGAAAGCGTGGATGAAGCAGACCGTCTGCTCAACGAACGATTGATCCGCGAAAATCGCGGCAACATAGCCTTTTCGGTGCCAGCATCCGCTCTGTTTTCGGCCGTTCAGCAGACCCAGGGGGTTTCAATAGAGCGGATCAGCTATCGCAAGGACGGCACTGTTTTGGCGGGTCTGACGGCGGTGAGGAATGAAGATATGAACCCGGCACTGATCGCGCTTCAGAATGCGGGATTCGTGATAACCGCGACGCCCCGGACCGATGCGACAGGATCGTCCAAGGCAGATATTACGGTGCGTGCGCCATGATCGCTGCCCTGAAAGACTGGTTCCAGGCGCTTAGTCACCGCGAAAAGGTAATGATCGGGATATTGGGCGTTCTGGTTGCCTTGGTTGTTGGGTATTACGCAATCGTCGCGCCATTCATCAACGCCTATGTGTCGGCTCAAAAAAGCTATGCGGATGCCATTGAAAGCCAGGCCCGGATTGAGGCCAAAGTGGCGGCATTGACTGCACCGGCAGACAAGACGGTAAGGCCCGTGACCGGCCCGTTGGACGTTTTCATCAGCCAAAATGCCGGGGAAGCCGGCTTCGCAGTCGGGCGGCTGGATCCGCAGACCGATGGAACGGTTAGATTGGCGATTGATTCTGCCAAACCGACAGCCCTGTTTGGTTGGCTGGCAACGCTGGAAGCCCGCGGTATATCTGTCGAGGAACTCGCGGTTAATCCCGGAGGTAACGAAACCGTTACCGCAACTATATTGTTACGGTCTGCAAAACCAAATTAGGGTTTCAAAATGCTTCGGCAGATGTTTTTGCTTTGTCAGCTTTTGTGTCGTCGCTGAACATCAGTCCGCCGTCATCTTCAGACATGGCTTCCGGACTTGTCTGTTGACCTTCTACGTTCAGCTTTTTCTCCTGCACCCAATTGCCATCGACATCGCGGACATATTTCGGTGCGCGCTGAACATTCCAGACTAGACCCATTTTTTCCCAGAGCGAAATGATATAGCCGTTCACGTCCACTTCCCACCACATCATGCCGGCATAGGCTGAGCGCGGATGCTGATGATGGTTGTTGTGCCATCCATCGCCAAAGGTCATCCAGGCCATGAACCAGTTATTGCGTGATCCATCCTTGGTCTTGAAGCGTTGTGAACCGAACACATGGCCGACGCTGTTTACGCCCATGACGAAGTTGAGGAAGAAGAAATTGCGGAAAAACCCGCCGATCAGGATGGTACCGATAATATGTTCCGGTCCACCAAAGGCCAGCGCCCATAGTGCGGGGAATACAACACTGGAAAAAATCGCAATGGACCAGCGGTGCCGGTGACACCACAGGACTTGCGGATCATCGATCAGGCCTTTGCCGTAAACTTTCATATCAGACGTGGTGTTGTCGAACAGCCAGCCAAAATGAGCGATGCCCAGGCCCTTCCACTTCGACATTTTCTTGCCATGTCCGTCAATATAGGGGCTGTGGAGATCGCCAACACGGTCGGAAAAGGCATGATGCCGCCGGTGATCGGCCGCCCATTTCAGGACCGAAGCCTGGCAGGCCATTTGCGCCATAATACCAATGGCGAGACGCATTTTTGGACCGGCTTCAAAAGCGCGATGCGTATAAAAGCGGTGATAGCCGATGCCAACACCCATGTTGATCAGGATATAGCCAAACAGGAAAGCAGACCATTCGACCCAGCCAGTGGCATGGGTCAGCGTCCAGTAAAGTGCGCCAAGTGATCCGATAACCATCGACGACAACAAGATGCCATATTCAATACGTTTGGCCCGCGCGGCGGGTCCGCCGATGATTACACCATGTTGTGGATGCGCTTCGGCAGGTTCAAACCGGTCGGGTTGAATGTCACTATACGCGGTCGCCATAGATATGCCCCTGATACTATTTACATCAGTGAAATTAGCGGCTTTGGGAAAAGATTACAATTCTCTTAACTATTATTCGAACCGATATGGAGGCGATTGGTTGAAATGGACAAAGATTCGTTTGGAATCAGGTCAGTGCTGCTGCCGCAGCTGTGACTTTGTCGCATCATCCGACCGTCTCGTCCGGGAATATCGCATGTTCATGAAACGAAAGTCGCCTTTTCGGAAGATTCGCAATTCGCCATCCTCATGCTCGTCACCGGAAAGCTTCGGTCAATCTGTCCAGATAGTCTGCCAGGTTTTCAATTTCGGCGTCATCCAACACCGACTCTATGCGGGTATTTATCTTTTTAAACGGCGGGCGTGTGTTTTGGTGGATTGCATGCCCGTCGTCGGTAAGGCTCAGAAGCTTGGCTCTGCCATCATGTTCGCTTTTCTGACGCTCGACATATCCGAGGCCTATTAACCGTCTGACCATAGCGGTAATGGCTGATTCGTTCAGGCCGAGTGCGACAGCCACATCTTTTTGGGTGACGTTGGTGCCGTTGCCAATCACTGCAATCACGCCAAGCTGTGCCGTGGTTACGTTACCGCTTTCCAGAAGGTCACGGTCCGCGCGTTTTTGCAAGAAATGCGCAGCCAGTTGCAAACGCCAATATAGCTTCAGTTTCGATGCAGACATGGGCTTACTCTATCCCCCTTGAAAATTTCTGTCCTCCAGAATATACTTTAGGAGTGAAGTATATTCTGGAGGACGTTCGATGATAGACAGCAGCATGCAACAGTTCACGTTTTTGGCAGCCAAGCAATTCGAGTGGCGCGAAGTGCCCACACCGAAGATTGAAAGTCCGGGACAGGCCATTGTCAGGCCATTGGCGGTCACCCGCTGCGATCTGGACCTCTATATCGCGAATGGCATTATTCCCATGCGGAACGAAGCCTTCGCTTTCGGTCATGAAATTGCCGGAGAAGTTGTCGAAATTGGTGATGATGTGAATGGATTCGTTCCAGGCGACAGGGTCATTGTTCCATTCCAGATTAATTGCGGGACATGCAAAAATTGCGAGCTTGGCTTTCCTAACGCCTGCAACAATGTTCCCGCCTTTTCGGCTTATGGCCTGGCGCAAAGCAGCGGTAAGGACTGGGGCGGTGGATTGAGTGACTATGTGCTGGTACCTTATGCGGAGGCGATGCTGGTCAAAATTCCCGATCAGATATCGTTGCCGGTGGCAGCTGCCATTTCTGACAATGCCAGTGACGGATATCGGACGGTTGCAGGCCCTTTGGAAGAACGACCTGGAGAAGATGTTCTGGTTGTTGGCGGTCTTGCGCAAAGTGTCGGGTTGTTTGCGGTTCAGGCCGCATTGGCTCTTGGCGCCGGCCGCGTCGTTTATACAGACTTTGACAGCGACAGGTTGAACCGCGCAAAAAAGATCGGCGCAGAGGTGCTGGAAAGGCAATATCATGCCGACATGCCTGTTGATGGGCAGTTTCCCATCGTCGTCGATGCATCCAATATGCGCGACGGTCTGATATATGCGCTGAATTCCACTGCGGCTTGTGGCCATTGCACCGGCGTATCTGCGCCCGGGAGAAAGATGGACAATATCCCGTTGGGATCAATGTACATGAAGGGTATCACCTACGACATAAGTCGGGCTCAAGCCAGAACGACGATGCCGGATGTCATCAAATGCGCCTGCGACGGACGCATAAAGCACGAAGAGGTGATTTCAAAAACGATCCCCTTTGCGCAAGCCGGAGAATCCATTGGCGATCCCGACATAAAGATCGTCTTTGTCAGAGACTGAACCGTTTTTTGGTTTCTCAATCGATATTGACGTTGCGGCGGGACACTTCGCTGCGAGATGATCGCCGCGCCGGACGTTCCCTGGGGACTGAGCGCGGCTGAGGGCGCGCTTTGGTCCGAGCCGCTGGCCTGGCTTGCTGCCTGATTTGCTGGCGGCGTTGTTGTGTTGCCGCCGGTCGGGCGCGGCGTTCAGACCGGGCACCGTTATTTTGGCGGTTGGCGCGCCGGTTTTGTCTGGCCTCGCTACTGCGCTGACCGCGGATTGCGCCATCGCGTAAGGCTGCCCGACCCGTGCGGGCACCATTATCGGTTCTGCGTTCCCGTCTTTCCGCTCTGCGCTCGCGGCGCTCGGCGCGTTGCTCCGGTGTCACGTTGCGCCACCTTTCACCCCGGCGACCGCCTTTGCGCCAACCATATTCGGCGCGCTTTCTGGCCCAATGGCGCTTGTGATGGCGCTTCATCGCATAGCGGGATCCGCGCCGGTCGAAAATATAGATGCCGTAACCGGGATAGTAGAAACTGTCATACCAGCCGCCGCCAAAACCGATATTGGCATAGCCATAACCATTGTCGCAGGCATAATAATCATCAAATGGTGCGTAGGGATCGCAGCCATAGCCCACACCGTTCACATAGCCGTCACCATAAGAGCCGCCGCCATCGGCGCAGGCGCTGAGGCTGAGCATCGCTCCGCCGAGCAAGGCCGGCTTTAAAAGCTTGTTGATCCAGTAACGAGCCATGTTCATTCCCCTCATCGCACCGGCCGCGCTGCATCAAGTGCTGCTGCCCCGATATTCTTTGCTTTAGACTGGCTTGGCCCCGCGAGTCCGGCTTATCTTCCTGTTGCCCTATTTTGTAACATTGACGGATTGAATTGGAAATGAACACAGATGATTGCTGACATTAATGAAAGTAGTTAGTATGAACCTGCAAAACTGAGTATTTTCGGAGAGTTTATTTTGGCCAGCGCAGCACAAGCCCACGGATATCCCTATACCGAGACCGCCAACCCGCATTGGGTGAAGCCCCCGAGCAAGGAAGCACTTGGTCATATTCCCGGTGAGGAAGGTATACCGATATTCGGTTCGACGCTGAGAATTATCAAGGACCCGATCGCGTTTGGGCGCCAGATGTTCGAGAAATATGGCTCGGTCTATCGGACCTATAATTTTGGCAAGCATAATGTCACGCTGCTCGGTGCTGACGCCACTGAACTGGTCATGTTCAACAAGGACAAGATTTTTTCCAGCGAACAGGGCTGGGGCCCGGTCCTCAACAATCTCTTCCCACGCGGGTTGATGTTGATGGATTTTGAACGCCATCGGGCGGATCGCAAGGCGCTATCGGTTGCGTTCAAGCCGGGACCGATGAAGCATCATTGCAAGGTTCTGAACGAAGGCATCGCGGAGCGGGTAGCCGAGTGGAGCGGAACCGCATTTGAATTTTATCCGGCGATCAAATCCCTGTCGCTGGATACAGCGGCGAGTGCGATTCTCGGCATTCCCTGGGGGCCGGAAGCGGACAAGATCAACAAGGCTTTTGTCGATGAGGTGCAGGCCTCCGTCGGCGTCGCCCGCAAACCCATTCCGTTCACCAAGATGTGGCGCGGCGTAAAGGCGCGCGAATATCTTCTGAGCTATTTTACGCCGCAGGTGAAGGAACGGCGGGAAAAAGGCGGCGAGGATATTTTTACGCAAATCTGCCTGGCGACCCATGAAAATGGTGAGCTTCTGACCGAAGATGAAGTTGTCGATCACATGAACTTCCTGATGATGGCGGCGCATGACACCATCACGTCTTCGGCCACGAGCATGACCTATTTGCTCGCCAAGCACCCGGAATGGCAGGACAAGCTGCGCGAAGAATGCCTGTCTGTCGCCCCTGCCGGGCAGCCGCTGGCTTATGAAGATCTCGGCAAACTGGAATTGACCGAAATGGCATTCAAGGAATCCCTGCGCCTGATTCCGCCGGTGCCGAGCATACCGCGCCGGGCAGTCAAGGAATTTACTTTCCGTAACTATACCATCCCGGCCGGCACCAATATCGGCATCAGCCCGCAATTTGTTCACAAGATGGAAAAGCACTGGCCGAACCCGACCAAATTTGACCCGATGCGCTTCACACCAGAAAACAGCGCCGGTCGTCACAAATATGCCTGGGTGCCTTTTGGCGGCGGTGCCCATATGTGTCTGGGGCTGCATTTCGCCTATATGCAGATCAAGATCTTGATGCATGCGATGCTGACACAGAATCGTATCGTGCTTGGCGGCGGACCGGATTACGAACCGAAATGGCAGGTTTTCCCGATCCCGCAGCCACGCGATGGTCTGCCGGTCCGGCTAGAAGCGCTGTAAAACGCGAAAGTGACTGCGTTAGCCCGTTGGGCATTATCTTGTGTTCTGTCCGGCTATGGGGCTTTGCCATCGTGTTACCAAGATTAGAGTCCGCTTTGGGCGCAAAAGCGGACACAAGGAATGCAAGAGCTTTGGATCGAATAACGCCCTAACTGCGGTGAAACAACCAACTCTATAGGCTGTCCAGAACCCTACGCTCGTTGAAATGCTCAAAAAGGCTCATTGTTATGCGAACCTGCGTGCATGGCAGAGGAAGGAATTGGTATCGTATCGGTGTCTGGTGCAGCGCCACCGGCATTGGCCAGCTGCTCTCGCTCTGCGGTTTCCAACAAGCGCATGATCGGGCGATTGAACAGGAACAACATCAGTGCTCCGCCGACGGGTAGCATGGCGTTCACCAAGAAAAAGAGAGGCGGACCAAGCGGTTCGTAAAAGCGGCCCATATAGCCGACCAAAAAAAAGCCAAGTGCAGCTGCAAAGCTGTACATGGACAGCATCACCCCGTTGACCGAAGGCGGTGCAAAGCGCGAAATGAGTGAAAGCACAGGCGGCCCATACCACGAAAATGAAAATGTGAGGATGACGTAAAATCCAAACCATCCAAGCAGGGGAACTTTCGGCATTGTCGCCAGCAGCGCTACGAACAGGAAGCTGAGTACCACCAGCGCATTTCCGAAACCATGTTTGGTCAGATCATTCGGTTCTCGCCCTTGGCGTTTCCAGCGCGCCCACAGACGATTACAAAGGAATAGCCAGGCAATGGTCATGATAGCTTCGATAGTGAATATCCAGGAAACCGGCATTTCAAATCCGAAAACCTCTCGATCAACCGCGGTTTCAGCCCAGATTATCATGATTCCGTAAGCTTGAATTGCTGTGGCAGTAGCGAAAATGACCGGGATGAGCACAAGCAGCAATGTGCCAATGGATACCCACTGCGCACGCGTTAGTGGCGGGACTGCCTCTCGCTCGGTGCCCACATCTGGCGGTATATGCGGCCGACCGGCTACGTAGACCAGCAGACCCACCAGCATGCCAATACCGGCCGCGCCAAATCCCCAGTGAAATCCGATCTTTTCACCGAGCGTTCCGATAATGAGCGGCGAAATCAAGGCCCCTAGATTAATCGCGATCTGATATATCACGAAAGCCCGGGTCCTGCGGCTATCTTCTGGTGCATAAAGGCCACTGATTTGCGGCTTCATGTTACCCGTAATGCAGCCTCCACCAAGAATGAGCAGAAGCAGCGCTAAGAGGAAAGTTGTTTCACTTGCCATCGCAAAATGGCCAGCCGCCATCAACAGCACTCCGATTGTCACCATGCGGGTCCGTCCATAGACCCGGTCGCCAAGCCAAGCGCCGATGAGCGGTGTGACGAGTATGAAGCCGCCATAGAGCCCGAAAATCTGCACCGCGAAAGCGAAGTCGGTCATCGGCCCGAATAGCGCAGACACCACTTTCCGGAATGATACCAAACCGATCACACTTGGAGCAACTTCCGGCGTTAACAGGTGTTTGGTGATGTAAAGCATCAGCAGCGCCTGCATTCCGTAGAATGAAAAGCGTTCCCACCCCTCAGTGCCTGCTAGATAGCCGAGGCCCTTGGGATGACCGAAGAATGCGGTGTCACCGCTGGCTGGTGATGTCACGCTACAAGTAGCGCCGTGAACATGAAACGGATAAGGTGAAAAGATTCGACTCTATCATGCCGTTTTCCGGCAACAAGGCGGTGCCCCAAAACCCCATTTGCGCGATAATGTTTTAGTTTCTGTCATCAAGCCCCCATGACGGTTTCCCATCTGCATGGAGCTTGCATCTAGCAATAGCAACTCAGCATTTGCATCATTGTCCTGAATGCCTGCTTTCCGCCCTCTCGCTGCCATTTAATACTACCAATGCTAACGTCCGCTTTCGGGATATTGCAGACACTTCAACTCTTGGGCTTTTGCTGGAAGACCAAAGTTCGCTGATCACCATTGTCAGCCGCCAGATATTCACTTACATAAATGTCAATGACTGATACCCCCGAAACACAGCCGCATACCGATTCAACTCCTATCTGGAAATCGCGTTACAATCACCCCACGGACTGGGACCAGTTTTTCCCGCCACTGTCGATGCCGGGCATGTTCTTTCGCTCGGCCGGACGGCGGGGTGATGCCAATCTGCTCGACTTTATGGGGCGGAAATATAGCTATGCCGAGGTTGCCGCCGGTGTTGTCCGGGTGGCCAAGGGGTTGCAGGATCTGGGCGTTCAAAAGGGCGACCGGGTCGGTCTGTTCCTGCCTAATGTTCCTCATTATGTGACTGCCTATTATGGCGCTATGGCAATCGGGGCGACGGTGGTGAATTTTTCCCCGCTTTATACCGTGGATGAGCTCAATCATCAGGTTGAAGATAGCGGCACAAAGATTCTTTTCACGCTCTCGGCCAGTGCCGTGTTCCCGACCGCTTATGAGGTACTGCAGCAATCCAGCCTCGAACGATTGGTCGTGGGCAGCGTCGCCGGTGCGCTGCCGGGCGCCAAGGCACTGTTTTATCGCCTGTTTCGGCGCAAGGAAAATTCGCCGCAGCCGGATGACGACCGGATCACGCCCTTTGCCGACCTGACCGACAATGACGGCAAATATGTTGCGCCCAATATCCATCCGGAAAAGGATATTGCCCTGCTGCAATATACCGGCGGCACGACCGGTACGCCGAAAGGCGCGATGCTCAGCCACCAGAACCTGACCGGCAATGCCCGGCAGATTAATAGTATTGATCCGTTTATTGATGATGACGACCGGCTGATGGGCGTGCTGCCCTTCTTCCATGTGTTTGCGAACAGCGCGGTGCTCAACCGGACGGTGCAAAGGGGCGGTGAGATTGTCATGCTGCCGCGTTTTGATGCCAAACAGACATTGAAAGCGATTACCCGCAACCAGATTACCGCCATGCCCGGCGTGCCGACAATGTATCAGGCATTGCTCGATCACCCGGATATCGACAAGACCAATTTTTCTTCGCTGAAAGTCTGTGTATCGGGCGGCGCACCGTTGCCGCTGGAACTCAAGAAGAAATTTGAAGCGAAAACGGGCGCAAAGCTCGTCGAAGGCTATGGCCTTACCGAAAGCTCCGGCGTTGTCAGCGCCAATCCCTATTCCGGTTTGAACAAGTCGGGTACCATCGGACAGCCGGTACCGGGGACATTGGTCAGGCTGGTCGACAAGGAAGATCCAACCAAGCAGGTTCCTGACGGCGAGCCGGGCGAGCTGATCTTTTCGGGACCGCAGGTCATGCAGGGCTACTGGAACCGGCCAGATGCGGATGATGACGTGTTTGTCGACGGTTTCCTGCGCACCGGTGACGTCGCGGAGATTGATGACGATGGTTATGTCAAAATAGTCGACCGGCTAAAGGATATGATCGCGGTCGGCGGTTTCAAGGTCTTTCCGAGCCAGGTCGAGGAAGTGCTTTACAAGCATGATGCGGTCAAGGAAGCGCTCGTCATCGGGGTGCCGGACGATTACCGCGGTGAAAGCCCGAAAGCCTTTGTGGCATTGGAAGAAGGTATGGATATCGACGGCGCTACGCTGAAAGACTGGCTCAATCCGCAGCTAGGCAAGCATGAGCGGGTTGAAGATGTCGTGGTGAGAGAGAGCCTGCCCAAAACGATGATCGGGAAACTCGACCGCAAAGCATTGCGTGCAGAGGAATTGGGCTAGGCGGTTTCCTCGACCCATTCCCGTTGCAGGGGCTTTGCCGCCAGCGCCATGAAACCTGCCGCGATCACATAGAATATTAGCGATATCAGCATGGAATAGCGCAGGCTGTCGTCGCCATAGATCGGGACGAGGCTGTCGGATAGCGCGCCCAGAAAGAATATCCCGCCGCCAATACCCACGAGATTGTTGATCAGCAGGAACAGCGCAGATGCCGTAGCCCGGGTTTCGGCGGTGACCAGATGCTGCACTGCTGACAAAACCGGTCCCAGCCAGATATAGGCCAGGCCCTGCGGGATCAGGAACAGGATGAAGGCGAGGGTAGCAGAACCGCTCATGATGCCTGCGGCAAACAGAGGAACAGCGAGCAGGAAGGCAGCCGCCGGGACCAGCCCATAAGCGCCCTTGTTCTTGCTGCCGAGCCAGTCTCCCAATATCCCGCCGCCAATCACGCCGGCGACGCCGCCGATCAGCAATATTGATCCAAAGAACAGGGATGTCTCGATAAGATCGAGGCCAAAGCTGCGCTGCAACAGGCTGGGCAGCCAGAAGGCAATACCATAGCCCAGCATTGAGCTGGAGGCGGCACCGAAGGCGAGAAACCAGAAGGCGCGCTTTTTGGCCAGAATTTTGAGGATATCGACAAAGCGGGGCTGCGGTGGCGTGGTGCCCGCGATCACCGGTTTCTTCACCGGGTCACGGACGAGATATTTGAACAGCGGGGCGATCAAAACCCCCGACAACCCGACGACGATAAAGGCGAGGCGCCAGTCGACGGTGGCCGCAATATAGCCGCCTGCGATCACGCCTGTTGCCGATCCCAAGGGGATGCCCAGCGAATAGATGGACAGGGCGCGGGCGCGCTTTTCGCTAGGGAAATAATCCGCGATCAGCGCGTAGGACGGCGCAACACCGCCAGCCTCTCCAATGCCGACGCCAAGGCGTGCGAGGAAAATCGACCAGAAACCCTGCGCGAAACCGCAAAGCGCCGTAAATCCGCTCCATACGCCCAGGGAAATGGTGATGACCCAGCTGCGGTTGGTCTTGTCCGCTATCCAGCCGAGCGGAACAGCCAGGGTCGAATAGAGCAGGGCGAAGGCAATGCCGCCGAGCAATCCCATCTGGGTGTCGCTGAGGCCGAGATCAGCCTGAATCGGGCCAGCGAGTATCGCCAATATCTGCCGGTCAACGAAATTGAATATATAGACGACCAGCAACATGCCCAGCGCAACATTGGGGGAGGTGGCGCGAGCGGGGATATGGGCATTGCTCGCCATTCAGGATTCCAGGCTTTGCAGGAAACCGTGAACTGCCGAGATCGCGGCCGGTTCGTCGAGCATCGGGGCGTGACCGCGATCTGCAATCTCGACTGCGCTAATTGGTCCGGAATGGCGATCTTGCATTTCCGCCACAGTGGTCGGGGAGATTATGTCTGTCAACGCACCATGAACGATCAAGGTGGGGATAGTGCTGAGTTGCTCCCATACCGGCCACAGGTCTGGTGGTACAGCGGTCTGTTCGTTGCCGCCAAGACCTTCTGAAATAGCGGGGTCATAAGCGAATTTTATGCGTCCGTCTGGCAGTGGCTGACAGGTGCGCTGCGCGAAACCAAGCCAGTCCTGTTCATCATAGCCGCGCATCACGTCACCATGCACCTTTCGGCAATGATCGGCCGCTTGCTGCCAGCTATCGAAGGGAGTGAGCGCGCCGACATAGCTCTGGATGCGGTCCAGACCATCCTGTTCCACGACCGGACCGATATCGTTGAGGATGAGGCTGGTGAAACGCTGCGGTTCGGTGGCAGCCATCATCATCGCCATGAGACCGCCCATGGACGTGCCGATGAGGCTGATTTGATCGAGCTGCAGACTGTCCAGCAGTGCCATCATATCGACGACATAGGTGGCCGGTATGTAATTGACCGGATCCGGGTCATAGTCTGATCTCCCGCGACCGCGTTGGTCGGGAACGATCAGGCGATATTTTCCGCCCAGATGCGCCGCCAGGCCTTCAAAATCGGCGCTGTTGCGGGTCAGCCCGTGCATCAGCAACAAAGGCGGCCCGTCGCTTTCGTAAATGCGTGCGTAAAGTGTCAGCCGATCATCACCGCTGCGATAGAAATGATCCTGATAGGTAGGCGGATCACCTTCCTCGTGATCCGCCTGTGGAGAGTATTTCGCCACGTCCGGCCAGCTTAAAACTTGATTTCGCCAGTGACGAAAACCCGTCGGGGATCACCGAAGAAGGCCGTCAGGGTCCCTTCCAAACCCAAGGTAGACACAAAGGGCGCGCCATTTTGTCCGCCTGCAACGAAATTATATCCGGCCACTTTATACCGTTTGTCGAACAGGTTCTTGCCATGGACGCCAATCGAGAAAAGATCACTGTCATCGGTGTAAACCAGGCTGGCATCGACCAGTGAAAAACCATCCTGATCGAGGAACGGATTGGGCGATTCAAACTGGCTGGCATCGCTGCGGAAGGATATCGAACTGATCAGGTCGAGCATCCCGCTTGCCACCGGCACGCCCAGGTTAAAGGACATGCTGCCGGTCCAGTCCGGCGTGTTCTGGAACACGCGCTCGTCCGCGACGTCATTGCCAAGATTGTCGATAAACGTGTTGAAACTGGCATCGAGATAGCCGAGCGACCAGCTGACATTGAAACGGCTGCCCGGTCCGGCAAAATCTTTGCCGACCAGGGCGCGGCCTTCAAATTCGAAGCCGTTGACATCAGCGCTGGCGGCGTTTGAGGTGATACCTGCAAAACTGTCATTGGTGCCGTCGCCATCGGTATCGAAACCAACCGAGCCGGGGATCTGGACATCGGAATAATCGCCCTTGAACAGCGCGACGCTGACATTCAGGCGATTGTCGAGCAGAGACCCCTTCCAGCCGAGTTCATAACTGTCTACGGTTTCCGGATCAAATTGCAGGAAGTTGAAAACCTCGTCCGCCGAAATTGTGCCATCCTGATCAAAATCCGGTGTCGCATTGGTCTGGCCGCGCGGATCAAACCCGCCACCTTTGAAGCCGCGAGAATAGGTGAAGTAGATATTGTGGTTTTCATCCGGCTTCCAGCTGATCGACGCACGCGGGGTAAATTCCTTGAACGTGTCACTGTCGTCAAAATCGGAGGTAACCAATATGGGGATACCGGCGCCGTCAAACTGGTCCGAAAATCCGTTGACGAATGTCGTCCGTAGAATTCGCGCATTGCGCTTGTCACTTGTGTAACGACCACCAACGGAAACGCTGAGCTGGTCCGAAATATCATAAGTGAAATCGCCGAATATCGACCATGTTTCGGTGTCGACATCGCCCAGCGTTTGCGCATTAAGGCCGGGTAAGCCAACAATCGGCAAGGCACCTGTCGTCGCCAGCAGCACGTCGAACACGTTAAACGCGTTGGCGTCGAGATAATAAGCGCCCAAGACACCGTTCAGATTGTCGCTTTCATACAGGATCTGGAACTCCTGACTGAACTGGTCATTCTCATAGATAACCGGAACGTCGAGATCCTCGGACGGCAAGCTGTCAAAGTCGATATTGGAGGAAGATTTATCCTCGCGATAAGCGGTGATGCTTTTCAGCGTGATATTGTCCGATACTGGCGCTTCGATCAGCAGCGATCCGCCATAGGCCTCGACCAGCTGTTCCGGCACAGTCAGGCCAGCGCGTGTGTCAAAAACATCATCGAGAACCGGTGCGCCGGTCAGCAGGCTGGGGATCAGCCGGTGGCCCTGGCGCGGGTCGCTTTCGTCGCGGATATAGTCGCCCGACAAGCGTACGAAAAATCCGTTATCATCATATTCGATACTGCCGCGCGCCGCCCAAACGTCCTTGTTGTAATTTTCAACGCCGGGCTGCACCAGATTGTCGCCAAAGCCGCCGCGGCTGAGCCGTGCGCCGCTGGCACCGATGCGCAGGCTATCGGTAATCGGGGTTGAAGCCGTGACAATCAGGTCGGCCTGATCATAGGAGCCATAGGTACCCCTGATCTTGACCGACGTATCGTCGGGAAGGCGGCGTGAGACATATTTGATCGCACCGCCAATGGTGTTGCGGCCATATAATGTTCCCTGCGGCCCGCGCAGAACTTCGATTCGTTCGACATCATAAATGTCCAGGACAGCGGCTTGCGGCCGGTTGAGATAGACATCATCAACATAGAGACCCACGCCTGCTTCAAAACCGGCAACTGGATCTTGCTGACCCACGCCGCGGATGAAGGCGGTTAGCGTTGTGTTGGTACCGCGTGATACTTCCAATGTCAGGTTGGGGATTTCCTGACCGATCTCGGTGATATCCTGTACGCCCGAAGCGACCAGACCATCCCCGCTAATGGCCGTGATGGAGAGGGGCACATCGACCAGACGCTCTTCACGGCGGCGTGCGGTAACAACAATGATCCCGTCACCGGTATCCTGGCTGGCCGCTTCCGTCTGCTGCGCGTGGGCGGCTGTCGGAACCAGCATTACCGTCGCCAAACCGGACACTAAGGCTGCATAACTGACGCTGTGTTGAAATCTCATGGGGAACCTCCTCCTAAACATTTTTAGCCTGGCATTTCCAGATCGTTGCATCGTCTTTACTGAAACATGAACCACCTTTCAACTATGAAATTTGCCAATCTCGCAAAATGCCGTTAGCCGTGACTTCATGGCCACAGAATATTCCGATCATGTCGAATCGAAAGACAAGCAACCCCGCACCGCACGCGGTTTGAAGACCAAACGAAAATTGCTGGATGCTGCGGCGCTGGAATTTGGTGAAAAAGGCTTTCATGAAGCCTCGATCACCGGAATTACCCAAAGGGCCGGAACCGCCTTGGGCAGTTTCTATACCTATTTCGATTCGAAGGATGAATTGTTCAGCGCGCTGGTGAAAGACATGAGTGCACGGGTCAAAACCCACGCCGCCAGTGCGATGACCGAATGGCAGGATGCGCTGGAGCGCGAAAAACTGGCGCTGGAAGCATTTATGAGCTTCGCCCGCGAGCATAAGGAAATTTACCGGATCATCGACGAAGCGGAATTTGTCGATCCTGCAAGCTATCGATCTCATTATGAGGAAACAGCCGCGCGTATTGCCGAGCGATTACAGGAAGGCAGTAAAGCGGGCGATTTGCGCGATGACATGGATGAGGCCCATGCATGGGCGATCATGGGCATGAATGTTTTTCTGGGCCTGCGCTATGGCATCTGGACAGAGGACAAATCCCCGGCCGAGGTGGCCGCAATCGCAAATGATATTCTCACCAAAGGTATTGCGAGCGCCTAGAATCTCGAAAAGCGGCCAGATGATGACAGGTGCCTATTTTCGCACTAGCCTTGCCTGATGGCTCAACCGACGCTTCAGATTCATGGCACGATAATCTCGACCTATAGCCGCATTGTTCAGACTGTGGCGGAAGAGGCCGGGATCAGCTGGAGCATCACCGCCACTCCGGCCGGCAGCCCGGAAAACAGGCGGCGCCATCCGTTTCGCAAGGTCCCCACGGTCGAGATTGACGGGCTAAACCTCTATGAGAGCGTCGCGATTTGCCAATATATTGATAACGTCCATAATGGCGGCGCGCTGCAACCCGATGACCATGCCGCGCGGGCGGAAATGGATCGCTGGATATCGGTGGCGAATAATTATCTGTTTCCGGTTGCTGAACACGGTCTTTTAATGCCGCGGCTGGCGCACCGGTTTTTGAAGACGCCATTGCGATCGGATGTGATCGAGGCGGCCTTGCCGGAAATCGCAGAGCATCTCGGTATTGTCTGCCAGCGCGTGGAGGAAGCTCCCTATTTTGCCGGAGCGGAATTTTCGCTGGCGGATATTTTCATCTATTGCATCTTGCGGCCCGTCCAGATGACTTCAGAAGGAGACAATCTGATCGGTCAGCTTTTGCCATTGCGGCACTGGCTCAACAAAATCGGCAAGCGGCCCAGTCTGATTGCCACACGGTGGGAGACGGAAGGGGAGCCATAAAATCCTGTCCTACAGGCGAAGAAACATGGTAATCGGAGTTAAGTGCTGCTGAAATAGAAAAATCCATGATTATCGTTATTTATCATATGTTTATTATTTTTTTCTAATTATTTTTCTCGAGGTCCAACAACCCAAAAGGACATTGTAAACATTGTAAACTTCGTAACAAAATTACAAAGGCCGAATTGATGCTGCCATCACTGCTGATCATTGATGACTTTCTGTCCGATCCGCTGACTGCGCGTCAGGCGGCCTTGGCGCTGGACTATGATGCCGCTTTCAAGCGCGGCAATTACCCCGGATATATTTCCACAACGCCGCTGGATATCCAGGGATTGGATGACCGCGTTTCAAAGATAATTGGTGCACCGGTAAAAGCTGCTGATGGAACCAGCCACAGCCATTGCCGGATCACCCTGAAAGGCGACAAGGGGCGCAGCGGTGTGCATATTGATCCGGCCTTCTATTCCGGTATCCTCTATCTGTCCCTGCCGGAGCATTGCAAAGGCGGCACAGAGTTTTTCCGACACAAACGCACCGGGCTGGAACGGGTGCCCAGTGATCCACTTGCCATTACCAAGGCGGGCTATGCGGATATCAACGCTCTGATCGAAGATGTCGTGAACCGGGACACGCGAAATAAAGCGAGATGGGAACGAACCATGTTGGTCCCGATGCGGTTCAATCGCCTGATCCTCTTCAGTCCCTGGCTGTTCCACAATAGCGGTGCGGCTTTCGGAACGTCGCACGAAACCGGCCGGCTGGTGCATTTGATGTTCTTTGCCAAAGCCAAAACTTCGTCTACAAAGCCTTGATTTTAGGAGAAAGCCCCATGGAAAATATCGTAACCAAGACAATCTCACTAGCGCTTCTGGCCGCATCTCCATTGGCGTTGACGGCTTGTGCCGAGACCAATGCGCAAGAAACGGATCGCTTCGCGAAGGTCGAGATCAAGACCGAGCAGCTTGGCGATGGTATCGCAGTGCTCTTTGGGGCAGGCGGCAATATTGGTGTATCCTATGGGCCCGATGGCACGGTGTTGATTGACGACCAGTTCGCGCCATTGACGCCGAAAATTCAGGCGGCGGTTGCAGCCTTGGGCGCAGAACCGGTCAAATATCTGATCAACACCCACTGGCACTATGACCATAGTGGCGGGAACGAGAATTTTGGCAAGGCTGGTGCGCTGATAATGGCACATGATAATGTTCGTGAGCGGATGGAAGGCAAGCAAACCAGCGGCAACGGCAATGACCCGGCGTCACCCAAAGAGGCACTGCCGGTTGTTACCTACCATGATGGCGTCAAGCTGCACCTTAATGGCGACGAAGTGCATGTGAAGCATATGGCGCACGCGCATACGGATGGAGACAGCATCGTGTTCTGGAAGAACGCCAATGTCCTGCATATGGGCGATCTTTATTTTAATCAGGTGACCCTGCCGTTTATCGATATCAACAGCGGCGGCAATGCACGGGGCGTATTGGCGGCGGCCGAAAAAGCACTGACCATGGTGAATGACGAAACCAAAATTATTCCAGGGCATGGCCCGATGGCGACCAAGGCTGATCTGACAGACTATCGTGATATGATGAAAAGCGTCATCGGATCAGTGGAAAAGGCACGCGGTGAGGGCAAGACGCTGGAACAGATTCAGGCGATGAAACCCGCTGCACAGTGGGACACTAATAAAGACGCGTTTATCAAGGGTGACGCATTTGTTGAGGCTGTGTTCAAGAGCTTGGAAATGCCGGCCCATGGAAAGGGCGGCCATAAACACTAAGCGTCAGTGTTAAATATTACGGCGTCGCGCGCTCAATTTCCTTGCGGAGGGAGATGATCAGTGGACCAATCTTGGTCAGCCGCTGTTCCTCTTCATCAATGATTGCACGGAACAATGTCTTTTTGAATGCCAGCGTCTTTTCCGCGTCAGGGCGCTTGGCTTCGGGGAGGGTCGAGAGAAGGATATCAGTCATCCGCTCGGCGCCGTGGAGCCGGCCCCAAAGATAGTCATTTTCGCGATAGTTCCTGCTAAAGAACGCGCCAAAGTTATTGAACTCAATGCCTTTTAATGTTGCGGCAACACCTCCCTGACGGATCGATTTTGCATCTTCGGGAGAAATGCGGTCCACCTTGATCGGGTCAAATTCGTCGAGACCTTCGCCTTGCAGCAGGGGCAGGGTGGCGACGTCGTAAAACGGGAAGCCGAGAAAGGCGAGCAGCATGGATCGGCGCTCCGGCTTGGGCAGCCCCGCCATCGCTTCGGCCAGCTTGGCGTCGACCAAAGCATCGGCAGAGGTGAGATCACGTGCTCTGGCCAGGCTGTCGAGCATTGCGGCCGGTGCATGCTCGGCATTCTTGGCCAGCGCCACAAAATCATCGCCCAGATATTCAATCGTTTCGCGCTCAATATAAAGGGAAAGACAGTCATATATGACATCATGCATTTGCTCGATCACCGCATAGTCATCGGGATGCGCGCTATCCAGATCTTCGGCAAAACGCCGGGCCAGAAACCGCAGCCTGCGGATGCGATAACCCAGATCATGCTGCCGAAAGAAATCGGCGGCAAGCTTTGACGGGCCAGCACCGCCTTTTTTGGCGATATTCTCAAAGCCGCGCTCACGCAGTTCCGCCCACAACGCCTCGCGCAATGCATGATGGTTATGGACATTGGAATCCGCCTTCGCCCGTCTCACTGTATGGGCAATGTCCTCAAGCACGGTCGCGAGTTTAAGATGACCATAGGCGCTATAGGAAAAGCCTGCGAGCTTACCGGCTTTGTCCCGTGACTTGCGTCGCCATGCAGCAAGGCGCGCCGCCGTCGGTTTGTCCAGAAACAGCGTGCGGCCGAAAATGGCTTCGACATTCTGCTCGACCTCTCCGCGCAGATTATCGGTAATTTGCCGCATCTGGATAATCCGGTTCGACCGCCGTGATATGTCATCAAGATTGTCGCGGATCGGTTGCTCTCGCGGAATATTGGATATCGCCCCGAATATGGTCGAGAAGAAGCCGGGGAGGTTTTCGTCCTCTGCTTCTTGCGCGGCCTGAAGCCGTTGCAACGCCCGGTCGCTTTTGGCGACATCCAGGTCCGGTCTTGGGTCGATATAGACAAAACGTCGATCCACCTCCCGCTTCGCTGGCCGGTTTTTCAAAGCTTCAATGGCCTGCGCAAAGGGGGCGTTCGCTAAAACGGAACCATCAATCAGCACCGTATCATTGGCGGTGCCAGCCCGGCTTTGATTGGGCAATATCCGCCTTAGAAAACGTGACCGATTGGTCCAGACCTGATCGCGGTCGGATAGAACATTGTCCAATTCTGTAACCGTGAACGGCGGGAAAGCGCCCGGGAAGCTGGCTGTTGCCCGGCCGGCAAAGACCAGTTCGGCGGGATCAGCGATATCGCTGCCCGGCTTGCCCCGCGTGGAAAAACTGATGGTGATGCGGTGCTCCATCTCCAAAGCCTCTGGCGGGCTATGGAGTTGCAGTTTTTCCGGATGACCGACAAAGTCAGTCACGGTGACAAATAAATCAAGCGGTTGCCCCGGCGGTAGCAATTTGGGACCGCGCTTGGTCTTCTTCATGGTCGCCAGGGCGTCCATGATCAGGCCGGAGAATATCTTTCCGCCAAATGGAGGTGCAAACCAGCGTGCCCGCACGAAGCGGGACAGCTTCATTTTCACTTCTTCGCGCGCTTCCTTGGAAACCGTCTGTTCCACCGCGCCGCCTTTACGGCCAAGTGCCATCCAGGCAATGGGCTCCGCCCAGAATTTGGAGAAACGTGACAGGGGCCGCGCATCGGGATCCAGCAGTGTATCGACATCGGCTGTTTCCAGCCACATATCGGTCAGCGGTTCGAGGGATTCCCCTGATATGATGGCTTGCGACAGGAATATGCCGTTAATCCCACCCGCGCTGGCACCTGCGATAATGTCGGGCAGCACCCGCAATTTGACAGTGCTTTCCTGCTCTATCCACTCCAATATGTCGTAATAGGTACCGCGACTGCAGCTATCGTTTTTCTGGCCGTCATGAAAATCCCGGCTGGCCTTGGCAAGCTTCCAGATTTCCTTGGTGATGCCATGCATGTAAATGGCGAGGCTAACGCCGCCATAGCAGATCAGGGCCAGTCGGAGTTCTTTTTGCCGCATGATTTTTCACTACAGGATGGCAGGGAGTGTGCAAGCGTGGAATTGGACCAATATCGCTAGACCGCCCAACGATAATGACCTGTGATTGGCCACGCAAAGAGCCGGTCTTCTTCGCGGGTGCCCCGTCCGACATTGTGGATCAGCAGCGGGCGGCTTCGCAGTTTGCGATCCGAAACAATCCCGCAATGGGCGAGCCTGCCGTCAATAATGCTCGTGACGATATCACCGGGCAGCCAGTCTTCAGGGTCTTTTGAAAATGGCTCGACCGCGCCTTGCCGTTTGAAGAAGGTACGCATGTTCGGGACGCGGCGATGGTCGATATTCCGATCAGTCGTCTTCAGACCCCAGATTTTGGGATAGGCCGAAAATGCCTTCTTCATGTCCAGATGGATGAGTTTTTGCAGATCCAGATCAAGGCCATCGCGATAGGCGCGGATGATGACATCGGTGCACGCACCAGATTTGCGAGGAAAATCTCCGTCAGGATAGCCGATGCCGTGATAAGCTTGGCTGTAAATGGTGGTGATACCAACCTGGCTGCGTGCCGCCCGAACCAGTTTTGTCGCGCGGTCCAGCGGTTTCGCCTTCAGTGACGGGGGCAGAAGCAGGCTGACACCAGCTGCCGCGACGATTTGCCTTCGGGAAATTTTCATCCTGAAAACATGCATTTGGATGCGTGAATCCTGAATGAATGAAAAGGCTGGTGTTCCGTATTTGTTCTGATAGATAGCTCTTATGGCCAAACCGAAGAAAAAATATGTCTGTCAGGAATGTGGCTCGATTTCCCATCGCTGGCAGGGACAATGCGTGGATTGTGGGGAGTGGAATACGCTGGTTGAAGAGGTCGGGGATACGGTATTTGCGGCCAAGCATAACTTGCAGAGCGGGGGCAGGGAGGTTCGGCTGGTCGGCCTCGACAGCGATATCGCCTTGCCCGAGCGCAAGCTGACTGGAATAGCGGAATTTGACCGGGCTATAGGCGGCGGCCTTGTGGCTGGATCGGCAACGCTGATGGGCGGCGATCCGGGAATTGGTAAATCAACTTTGCTCCTGCAGGTTTCTGCCCGGTTGGCCGAGGCTGGCCTTTCGGTAGCCTATATTTCCGGCGAGGAAGCTGCGGACCAGGTTCGGCTGCGTGCCCGGCGGCTGGGCTTGGGGAAGGCGCCTGTGAAGCTGGCTTCCGCAACATCGGTTCGCGACATACTGACCACGCTAGGAAAAGATGCGCCGGATTTTGTGGTGATTGATTCGATACAAACCATGCATAGCGATTTGATTGAAGGCGCGCCCGGAACCGTCAGTCAGGTGCGGGCATCGGCGCAGGAACTCATCAAATTTGCCAAGGAACACGGCACGATGATCATGCTCGTCGGGCATGTGACGAAAGACGGTAATATCGCCGGACCTCGTGTATTGGAGCACATGGTCGATACGGTAATGAGCTTTGAGGGCGAACGCAGCCATCAATATCGGATATTGCGGTCGATCAAAAATCGTTTTGGCGGCACTGATGAAATTGGTGTGTTCGCGATGGAGGAAATGGGCCTTAGCGAGGTCCAGAATCCATCAGCGCTGTTTTTAACAGATCGTAGCGAAGAAGTGACGGGCGCCACTGTCTTTCCGGCTCTGGAGGGAACACGGCCGGTTCTGGTCGAAATCCAGGCGCTTACGGTTCGCTTGGCCAGTGGTGCTACTCCGCGGCGTTCCGTTGTTGGGTGGGATAGCTCTCGCCTCGCAATGATATTGGCGGTGCTCGAAGCGCGTTGCGGGTTAAGTTTTTCGGGCGCGGAAGTATATCTGAATGTGGCCGGGGGATACCGCCTGACTGATCCCGCAGCCGATTTGGCCGTCGCAGCGGCGCTGATTTCCGCCCATGCCGAAAAACCAATGCCAAGCGATGCTGTGATCTTTGGAGAGATCGCACTCTCTGGAGAGATTCGGGCAGTATCCAACACACCAATGCGGTTGAAGGAGGCTTCGAAACTCGGCTTCGGTAGGGCCCTGATACCCGCATCCAAAGACAGCTCTGCTCCGGGTGTGAATTGTGTGAACTTTGCGAAGCTTGCCAATCTCGTTGACCATATGCTTGGCCGCGATTAGCTAGTCTTCATGACTGGTTTGGATATTTTTGTATTGGCGTTGATGGGCGGCGCGGCAGTGCTAGGTTTTCTGCGCGGATTTGTGCAGGAAACGCTGTCTCTCATTGCTTGGGTGCTGGTTATCTTCGCCGTCCGGTTCTTGCATACCCCTGTTACGGATTTCCTGATCGCGCCAATTGGTAATGACGGCGGAGCGGCAGTATTGGCTTTTTGCGCGATTGTGATTGTCACCTATGCTTTGGGTCGCTGGCTCGCCAAGTCTGTTGGGCGCAAATCACGCAAATCACTGCTTGGTCCGATTGACCGTGTGCTTGGCTTTGGATTTGGTATGATCAAGGGGCTGATCGGGGCAACCTTGGCGTATCTGCTGGTGGTGTTGGTTTATGACAGCATCTATGGTGCAGCAGAGGCGCGGCCTGAATGGATTGCCGATAGCCGCACTTACCCATTGCTTAATGCCAGCGGTGATGCTCTGGTTCAATTCGTTGAGGAGCAGCGCGAAATGGCGGAAGTAGAAGAATGAGCGACGCGCTTTATACACGGGATATATTGCGTCTGGCGGTTTCCATCCCGCATCAATCGCGGCTGGAAGAGCCCGATGGCACGGCGGAGGTCCGTTCGCGTGCATGCGGAAGCCGAGTGGCTGCCGATATCATCTTGTCTGAAGACCGATCTATTGCGCAATTGGGAATAGAGGTAAATGCGTGTGCATTGGGGCAGGCTTCCACTGCCATTGTCGGGACGGAAGCGATTGGCAAGTCTGCAAAAGATATTGCGGTCGCAAGAGATCATCTGTCCGGTTTTCTGAGTGGTTTTCACGATGATCCCGGTCCGTGGGATAACATGGATCATCTTCGGGCCGCGAAAGATCATCCTGGACGACATGCTGCGATTTTATTGCCTTTTGATGCTATCCTTGCTGCCTTTAAATCGGCTGCAAATGCCAGCGAGGCGGCATAGGGATGGAGGGGGCAGAAGCACATATGGGTGATCTGCTTGTAGGCGGTTTCATCATGCTCGGCGCCGCATTGCTTTTGGTGCTTTTGTTCCGCAAGTTCGGGATAGGTGCTGTTCTGGGCTATCTGATCGCCGGTATCTTGATCGGACCGCAAGGTTTCGGACTGATCAGTGAGGGTGAGACGATCCTCGAATTTTCCGAAATCGGGATCATCCTGCTGCTATTCCTTGTTGGGCTGGAACTGGCGCCTGCGCGTCTTATGCGGCTGCGCAAGGCGATATTCGGTCTTGGGATGAGCCAGGTTGTTTTTTGCGGAATTGCGCTGTTCCTGTTGATCATGGCGACGACAAACTTCACTTTTGGAGCCGCTATTGCACTTGGCTTGCCGCTCGCACTGTCATCGACAGCGCAGGTGCTGCCGATGCTGCAGTCCTCCGGAAGGTTGAATACGCCAACCGGTGAAAAAGCATTCTCGATCCTGCTGTTTCAGGATTTGTCGATCATCCCGCTGCTGACAATTATCGGCGTATTGTCCAGGGCACCGGCAGAACCCGGAGCATTATCCGGCTGGATGACCGCCATTCTGGGCGTTGTCGCGATTGGCGGATTGATACTGGCCGGGCGATATGTGCTGCAACCCGCCTTGGAACTGATCGGCAAGATTGCCGAGCGGGAATTGTTCATTGTGGCCGGACTGGTTGCGGTTTTTGGCAGTGCCGCATTAATGGAACTAATCGGCCTCTCGCCTGCTCTCGGAGCCTTCATTGCTGGCGTAATGCTGGCCAATTCCCCGTATCGCCACGAACTGGAAGCGGATATTGATCCCTTCCGATCCTTGCTTCTGGGACTGTTCTTTCTGGCTGTGGGGATGATGCTGGATGTCGGCGTGATCGCAGAGAATACCGCTTTTGTGTTCGGTGCGGCCATTGCACTGGTTGTGACAAAAATTGTCATCATATTCTGTCTGGGCAAACTGTTCGGCATGGATACTTTGCCTGCATTGGGCATGGGCATGTTGCTCAGTCAGGGCGGTGAATTTGGTTTCGTGCTATTTGCCGAAGCCGAAAAAGCGCTGCTTATCCAGTCGGAAGCCAGCAGTCTTTTTGGTGCTGTGATTACGGTTTCGATGGCAACAACACCCCTGCTTATGCTGATTGTAGAGCGTTTTAATGTTGCGCGGACAGAAGGCGATGTCGATCTGGACGATCCCTCTCAGGCAGGCCAGGCTTCTGCGATTGTGGTGGGTCATGGCCGGTTCGGGCAGACAGTCGCCCAGATGCTCAGCGGGGCCAATATTCCGGTTACAATCATCGATATCAAGCCGCAGCAAATCGGGGTTAGCCAAAAGTTCGGCCGCAAGGTTTTCTATGGCGACGGTACCCGGGTTGATCTGTTGCGAGGAGCGGGGGCCGATCAATGTGCAGCGATTGTTTTTTGTATAGATGGCAAGGTGCTGAATGCCGAATGTCTTGACGCGATAAAGATGTCCTTCCCCGAAGCAAAGCTGTTCGTACGTGCTTATGATCGGGTTCATTTGCTGGAGGTCAAAAAGGCCGGTCTCGACGGTGTAAAGCGTGAGGTCTTTGAATCGGCAATCCATTTGGCGCGTCAGACTATGACGGCGATCGACGTGGATGAATCGCTAATCGACGAAGTGGACCGAGAGTTTCGGCAACTGGATTGCGATCGGCTGGAAGCGCAGCGCGCTGCCGGAGACATGCTTGCTGGCAGGCATTTGGGTTTTGGAATTACCGGCGCAAACAAGGGCGGTGACTAGCAAGCGAATTCAATCTGCCAGATCGAGAAACGTCGCAACGTCATCCAAATCAACATCATCGGCGAGATAGGTTTGCCCGATACCGTTGACCAATAGAAAGGGCAGGTTCCCGGCCGTCATTTTCTTGTCATGCAGCATATGCTGAACCAGCTGTTGGCCCGCAGCCTTGATCGAAGCGCTTTTCAGGCTATGCGGTAGTCCTGCACTTTTCAGATGGCTTTCGACGCGCCGCGCGTCGGACTCGTCACAATGGCCGCGTCTGACGGAGTAGTGAAAGGCCAGCGCCATTCCGGCGGCCACCGCTTCGCCGTGTACCAGTTCGCTCGAATAGCCGGTTTCCGCTTCCAGCGCATGTCCGAACGTATGACCGAGGTTGAGCAGCGCCCGGCGCCCGCTGAGCTCTTTCTCGTCTTCTGCGACGATATTTGCTTTCGCCTGAACGCTTTTGGTTATCGCGTAACTTAAGGCTTCGGGATCACGGCGTAACAACGCCGCCCCATTTTGCTCACACCACGCGAAAAAAGGAGCGTTATCTATCAGGCCATATTTGATGACCTCCGCATAGCCTGCGCGCAATTCACGGTCCGGCAAACTATCCAGCACCAACGGGTCAATGAGAACAAATTTCGGCTGGTTAAACCGTCCGATCAGGTTCTTTCCCGCCCGGCTGTTAATCGCAGTCTTGCCGCCGACGCTGCTGTCTACCTGTGCGAGCAAGCTTGTGGGGATCTGGATAAAGTGACAGCCTCGTTTCAGGATGGCTGCCGCAAACCCCGTCAGGTCACCGATGACGCCTCCGCCAAGGGCGACAAGCGTATCCGATCGCTCCGCACCTTCGGCCAATAGCCAGTCGGTAAGCTGCTCAAGTCCTGCCCAGCTTTTTGTATGTTCGCCGGCCGGAAGCACATGATGAAGCATCTTAACGCCGGATTTCCGCAAATCGGCTTGCAACGGTTCGAGCCATTTGATCGCGACATTGGCGTCGGTGACGAGGAAGATCCTGTCGTTGCTGATATGAGGTGCGAGATGAAGGGAGGGAGTGTTCAGCGCGCCGGGCTCGACAAGGATATCATATCCATTGCCAGCAAGATTAACGGCTATACGGTTCATTTATGCAGTACCTTGATGATATTTTCGACGGTCAGATCATGCGGCGCGTCGTTGCCGGTTACGTGATGATGGGCCAGCGCGTAGACTGGATTTCTTTTGGCGGCCAGATCGCGCAATATTGTCTCGGGATCACCGCTTCTCAACAATGGCCTGGTGTCGCGGCGGGCAACGCGCTTCACCAATATGTCAATATCTGCATCGAGCCAGATCGCCGTTGCTTTTGATAAAATCAGCTCACGGGTTTCTTCGTTCATAAACGCCCCGCCGCCTGTGGCGATGACTTGTCGGCCGTCCTCCATAAGACGCGCAATGACCCGCCTTTCACCATCACGGAAATAGTCTTCGCCAAACCGATCGAAAATTTCCGAGACCTTGAGGTCGGCTGCTTTTTCGATCTCTTCATCAGCATCAACAAATGGCAAATTCAGCCTTTTCGCCAATCTGCGTCCGACGGTTGTCTTACCAACACCCATTAAGCCGATCAAAACCAGAGGTTTTTCGATTAATATGCCACACTCTTCACCGGATTCTTCGGTGGATCGGTCAAAAGGGTCTTTCATGTTTTTGTCCATTGAGGCAAAGGCTATACAGAGGATGGTGGTGAGTGCAAAACCCAATGCGCCTGCGCCTGTAAATTTGGTAAAAAGAAAGATATTGGAACAAAGATGCCGCGTAACTTGGTTTTTCTGATCATCTTTCTGGTCACCATTATCGGAGCGATGTTCCTTTTGGCATCTATGGATGTCGAACAAGACGTGAAACCGGTCGAAAAACCGGTGATTGGCGGAGAATTGAATTAAGCGATGCGCGTCCGCCTGAAACATATATCGCTTGCGACGGCTGGCATTTCTGCTCTCGCGCTGTCTTTGCCCGTTTTGGGTCAGAGTTCACCTGAATCTCTATTACCACCCGGTTTCGGTGATCCCGCTCCTGCGCCGACACCAACACCTGCCCCGCAGCCGACACCAGCGCCTGGCCCGACACCGACGCCATCTCCTGTTGTTAATCCGCCTTCAGGCGGATCAGTCGCAAGCGGTCCAACTTCAGCTTCTGATGTAGCAATCGGATCACCTGATTCGATATTGGATCTGGATGAAGACGGTAATTTGAGTGCGCTGGACGATGCGTTGCAGCCACAATATTATCTGGCACCCGGTGCCCGCCGCTCAATGGCGCAAATTGGTGTGCTGACCGAGAATTCGGGAGGGATGGCATCCGATGCTTTTGGTGAAGAAGGTGGTCAATATCTGACCAATCTCATCAAAAATCTCCATGGCCCGATTATTTCGCGTTGGGGTTCAATTTTGCTGCGCCGTACTTTGTTGAGCAAAGTCACTAGCCCGGAAAATGTCAATCCGGCTGATTGGGTTGCCGAACGCGCGTGGCGGCTGTTGCTTATGGGAGAAGCAGAAGCAGCACGCGGGCTGGTATTGAAGGTCGATGGCGGTAATTTCACACCGCGACTTTATACTGTCGCCATGCAAGCCCATCTGGCAACGGCAGACCCCGCTGGTATCTGTCCCCATGTGGAAGGCGGAATGAGAGCCAGTGAGGCACCGACATGGGTCATGTTCCGTCCGATATGCGCTTCATTTTCCGGTGAACAAAGCCGCGCATCATCGCTATTGCGTATCGCTGCAAGAGAGAAAACGGCGACCGGAATAGATTATCTTCTGGCGGAAAAAACCGTGGGTGCGGGCTTTGAAGGGCGACGCGCAGTTTCGATAAACTGGGATGATATAGAATATTTCAACAATTGGCGCTTTGGTCTGGGATCTGCAACCGGCGTGGAGCCACCTGACCGTCTGTACGAACAGGCCGGCCGGCATGTGCAAGGTTGGCGCGCCCGGGCACCTATGCTTTCCAGAGATTCACGGATGAAAGCGGCGGATACCGCGGCCGCGATCGGCGTGTTGTCTAACAAGGCCATGGTCGATCTTTATTCGGCAACTTATGACGATCCGGAGGCGAGTGACGATCTGAAAGCACGGGCCTCGACGCTGCGACAGGCTTACACTGAGGGAACGGCGACGGGACGTATTGAAGCAATGCGAGCGCTTTGGGAGCGGTCCAACGGGGCGTTGACGTCCTATTCTGCGAAAATTCTGACAGCTCGTGCAGCTGCGAAGATTCCGGCATCGGGAAACTTGAAGGATGTCAGCGGCGATTTGATCGCATCGATGTTATCCGCTGGTCTGGACCGTAACGCTGCGCGTTGGGCAGACCAGGTGGATGCGGGTAGCGACGGATGGGCTTTGCTGGCGGTAGGAGCCCCCAATGCTGCCGTTACCGTCGACGCATCCGCGCTTGATGATTTTAGCGACAATGACGAGAGTGTCGATCAGCTGAAGAGCCAGTTTCTTCTTGCAGCGCTTGCTGGTTTAGGACGTATTGATCCCGAGACACTCCAAAGCGTTTCCGGCGATTTGGAAGTTGATTTGGATGAAACAACCAGATGGACCGGTGCGATAAGGTCTGCCGCTCAGCGCGGGCAGAGCGGTACGGTGGCGCTTTTGACTGCCGTCGGCATGCAGGGGCGTGACTGGAACGCGATGTCGCCGCTCCATCTATTCTATATCACCCGTTCTTTGTCTCGTGTGGGTATGGAGGCGGAAGCACGCATGATTGCTGCCGAAGCGCTGATGCGAACATGATATCCATGGAATCATAGACAGCTTCCCAAGCGAGCAAGGCGTCGTTATCGTTGTAGTCCCATGAGCAATGACACCGTCTATATTGATAGATTTCTGGAAATGATGGCTGCGGAAGGCGGTGCATCTCATAATACATTATCCGCCTATCGGTCAGATCTTGAACAGGCATCCAGTTTTGCCAAAGGCAAGCTGGCCGACAGTGACCGAGGCGCCTTGCAGAACGTCGCCAGTGCCTGGAGTGATCTGAAAAACAATAGCGTTTCTCGGAAATCGTCGTCCTTGCGCCGTTTTTTTGGTTTTTTGGTTGAGGAGGGCTTTCGTCAGGATGATCCTTCAGACGCATTGCCGCGTCCCGGCGGGCAGCGCAGTTTGCCAAAGATCTTGTCGCATGATGAAATCGCGCGGCTTTTCGAAACCATTGAAACCAGATTGGCTTCGCAACAGGTAAAGCCGAATGATGCCAGGCTGTCGGCTTTGATTGAACTGCTATATGGCTCAGGGCTCAGAGCGAGCGAACTTGTCTCCCTGCCACGCAAATCTGTGATGGTGGATCGCCCGTTTCTGATTATTCGCGGGAAAGGCGGGAAAGAGCGGCTTGTACCCATTTCCCATCGCGCACGCAGCGCGGTCAAACGGTGGAGCGATTTTGTCGACGCCGATGAAAAATATTTGTTTCCCTCTCGCACGGGGCATATCAGCCGTATTCGTTTGTTTCAGATTATCAAAGACTTGGCTGTTAAGTCTGATATCAGTCCTGCAAAGATCAGCCCTCATGTCCTCCGGCACGCTTTCGCAACTCATTTACTTGAAGGGGGCGCTGATCTTCGTGCTTTGCAAACCCTGCTGGGTCACAGCGATATTAGCACGACGCAAATATATACCCACGTTGACAGCGCCCGATTGGTGGAATTGGTGAATAACCGCCATCCACTCAGCCGTCGTAATCTGACGCGTTGACGTTTTTGTCTGGCGGTTCTAACCGAATATGATGACATCTTTTCTAGACTTTGAAAAACCGATTGCCGCCCTTGAATCGCGGATTATTGAACTCAGAGAAACCGCCGACGAGGGGTCGCTGGATATTGAGTCTGAAATTGCCAAATTACAGGCAAAATCGGCAAAAATGCTCCGCGACACCTATGCGAACCTGACGCCTTGGCAGAAAACCCAAGTTGCGCGGCATCCCGAGCGGCCCCATTTCAAGGATCTCGTTTCCGGCCTGTTTGACGAATTCGTTCCGCTAGGCGGGGATCGCAACTTTGGTGACGACCAAGCGATCATCGGCGGTTTTGCCAAGATTGGTGACATGCGCCTTGTCGTTATTGGCCACGAGAAAGGCGATGATACCGAAAGTCGGCTGCGCCATAATTTCGGTATGGGTAAGCCGGAGGGGTATCGCAAAGCCATTCGCTTGATGGATATTGCCGACCGATTCTCTCTACCAGTGGTTACTTTGGTCGATACTTCCGGCGCTTTTCCTGGCGTTTCTGCAGAGGAGCGTGGGCAGGCCGAAGCAATTGCCCGGTCTACCGAAAAATGCCTGTCTCTTGGCGTTCCAATGGTTGCTGTGATTGTCGGCGAAGGCGGTTCAGGCGGTGCTGTGGCACTGGCGGCCGCGGAACGCGTTTTGATGCTGGAGCACGCCGTGTATTCCGTCATATCACCAGAAGGCTGTGCCTCAATCCTATGGCGTACCGGCGACAAAGCGGACGTAGCGGCCGATGCCATGAAAATCACAGCGCAAAATCTCAAGAAGCTTGGCGTGATAGACCGGATAGTGAAAGAGCCCGTGGGCGGAGCGCATCGCGATCGAAACCTGTCCATTGCCACATTGGGTAAGGCGATTGTTGAAGAAGTTGAGGCGCTTCAGAAACTGGATCGAAAAGAGCTGCGCGCCATGCGCCGCGAAAAATTCCTGAAAATTGGAACGATATAGCGTTCTTGTCACGATGCTGGACAGTTAGATGAGGCTCAACAGGGCCAAGGCTACGCTATTTTACATTCGCTCCCCTTTCGCTGAACTGCTCTCTCATATAGGCTGAGGCGTAAGGAGAGTCTGATGAGAACCATATCCAAGAAATTGCTTTCAACTGCCGCGATATTGTCATTAGCGGCCTGCGGTGGTTCGGGCGCTGACGCAGGCGCGGTTGAATCGGCCGGTAGCAGTTCATCTGGTGAGCGCGGCGAAGTGCGCTCTATTTCTGCTAAGGACAAACGCAAAGGCGCAGAGGCGCATCCACAATTATTGCAGGAATTTGGCGGGGCCTATACCGGTCCACAAAGCGCCTATGTCGTCCGGATTGGACAGGATATTGCCGTGCAGTCAGGACTGGGTGATGCGCGCAGCGACTTTACGGTGACGCTGCTCAATAGCCCTGTAAACAATGCTTTTGCCATACCCGGAGGCTATGTTTATTTGACACGGCAGTTAATGGCTTTGATGAATGACGAGGCCGAGATGGCCGGCGTTTTGGGTCATGAAGTGGGTCATGTTGCTGCGCTTCACGGCGAAAAAAGACAAAAAGCAGCCCGGCGAAATAGCATTTTGGGTGTATTGGGCCAGATTGGTTCAGCCGTTCTTTTAGGGGACTCTGCTCTGGGAAAACTGGGTCAGGAAGTTTTCGGGACCGGTAGCCAGTTGCTGACGCTGAGATATTCCAGAAAACAGGAATATGAGGCGGATGACTTGGGTATCCGATATCTTGCGTCTGCCGGATACGCACCTGATGCGTTGGCAACAATGCTGGAATCATTGGCAGCGCAGTCTGCTATTGATGCCCGGGTGACCGGGCGGGACGCGCGGAGCGTTCCCGAATGGGCGAGTACTCATCCCAATCCTGTACAGCGCGTATCGAGGGCTGCCAGAAATGCAGGGAAGCTTGGAGTCTCGGGCGGAAAACGTAATCGCGAAGCCTTTTTGCGGAATCTGGACGGGGTTCTATATGGTGATGATCCCAAGCAGGGCGTGATAGAGGGTAACAGCTTCCTTCACCCGGATCTGAAATTGAAATTCACCGTGCCTAACGGTTTTGGTATGCAAAACGGTACCAGAGCTGTGACGATTAGCGGCTCCGCCGGCCAAGGGCAATTTACAACCGGTCCCTATAACGGCAATATGGCGACTTATATTTCCTCCGCTTTCAAGGCCTTGTCAGGCAAGGGGCAGGATATTGCCTATGGTGATATCCAGCGAACAACCATCAATGGCCTGCCGGCATCTTATGCGACTGGCCGGGTAAACAACCGCAACGGTCAGGTGGATGTGACAATATTTGCCTACGAATTCTCGAAAAGCAGTGCTTTTCATTTTGCAACATTGGCACCTGCAGGCAGGACTTCTGTCTTCACACCAATGTATGACAGCGTTAAGCGGCTGACGACCCGTGAGGCTGCCGCGATAAAACCGCGGAAAATTGATGTTGTGACGGTCAGAAGTGGTGACACGATTGACAGTCTCTCGCGCAAAATGGCCTATTCCGACTATCAGAAGGATCGGTTCTTGGTGTTGAACCGGATGCGCTCTACCGACAACCTTCGCGCAGGTCAGAAGGTAAAGATTGTTACCTACTGATTCTGGTTGATTTACTTATGCACAAAAAAAGACGGCAGCCTTTTCAGGCTGCCGTCCCAAATTTCTAAATTAATCCGAAGATTAACCAGCCATTTCACTTTCAACTTCGTTGAAGGTGTTGCTGAGGGTGTTACCCAGCTGACCCATTGCAACGATAGCTGCAACAGCGATCAGAGCAGCAATCAGACCATATTCAATAGCCGTTGCGCCTTCTTCGTTCTTAAACATTTTACGTACGAGTTTCATGTCTGGTCTCCTATATTTGACAAACTTCACTTACCCAATCAAACCCTTAAACTCGGGCCGATAATGATCACACTAATTCAGAAAACTTTATAAATGTTTAATGACATACGGCCGTTTAGGAACTTGCGACTACTTCATCAGCCACTGTATTCCACATGTTTCCGGTTGAATTTGCCACGCCGCTAATCGCCACAATTGCGGTGATCGCGATGAGTGCCAAAATCAGACCATATTCCACGGCCGTCGCCCCCTGTTCCGAACGATATAATTTTTTAAACAGTTCCATTATATCCCTCTCTTCACTTCTAAAGTTCTGCTAAGTTGCGAACGATCCGTGTTTCACAGAAAGGGATTAACAAAATCCTTACATCGCAAAAAAAAGTGGAAAATAATCCGACATATCTGTTTGTGGTCGCCGCGGCTCTGGTCGATGAAAACCGCAATATTCTGGTGCAGCAGCGGCCTCCGGGCAAGCCGATGGCCGGGCTTTGGGAATTCCCTGGCGGTAAGGTCGAATCGGGTGAAACGCCAGAACAGGCGCTTATACGGGAACTAAAAGAAGAGTTGGGACTGGCAATAGAGGCTGGCGCTTTGAAGCCTGTCGCCTTTGCCAGTGAAGCTTTGGGCGAGAAGCATCTGCTGCTGCTATTGTATACGTGTCATGATTGGACGGGTGAAGCGCAAAACCTGGAATCGTCTGATATGAAATGGGTGCCATTACCAGAATTGCAGCATCTGGATATGCCGCCGGCCGATGTGCCGCTAGTGGCACAATTAATGACTGCCCTTTAGTTTCGGTTCAATCTTCCGGGGGTTTGTTGAGAGCATCCTTCAACGACATCTGACCACTGCCGCGGCGTGCCGGGGCTGGCTGATCGGGGTGGGGTGCCCATCCGCATAGGTAGATGATTTCGATATGTTCGGTTGTCTTGCCGCCGTCTGCTGCGCCGTTTTCAAAATTCAGCTTGGCTTGTTCGTATACATTTCGAGGCAGTGAGCGAATCTGGTTTTTCAGGATATTGGTGCCGCCCATATCCCTGATATCGCTGACAAGCTTGTCCAACGCGCTGTAGCGCAGGCGCAAACCGTCGCTATCGATAACCGGTAGCGCAAATCCAATGCGAGACATCAGGTCGCCAACCGTCCGGATATCAATTTGCGGATGGATGTGGACAGATACGCGGTCGCCCTCAGCCTTCATCAATGCCGATTTGAGAGTTGTGAAACTTTCAGCGCCCACGAAAGACGCGAGAAACAATCCATCCGGTTTCAATATCCGTCGGGTAAGAGCCAGAGCTCCTGGCAGATCGTTCACGCTATCCAGTGTTGCGACATTGATGACCAGGTCAAAGCTAAAATCAGCGAAGGGCAGGCGGTCTTCATCGCATTGGACGCCGCCAAAGGAAGCTGCGGCCAAAAAGCTGGCATCTGCGGTAATAGTTTCGATGTCCATATCGTTAAGGTGAGAACGCAGGCCATTAGCTGCTTGACCGATGATCAGGCATTTTTTGAAATCCCGCTTCACCAATGATAGCCGGCCCAGAATTTCTTCTGACATTATCTGGCCCAAAAAGTCCTTGCCTTCAGACCGGTCGTAAGCGCGATCACGAATGCGCCGTCTACGCTTGCGATCAAATATTTCCTTTGGCCCGTCGGTATTGCTCATATGGCCTTGTGCCCACCGCTTGAACGAGCGACAAGGGCAAATGGAAATTTTGTCGACCTTGCTCAAACCGGTTGTCGATTTTGCACTGCCGCCGCGTTGTCCAATCTGCGGCGTTACGGTTGAAGCAGATAACCGATTCTGTTTGTCCTGTTGGAATAGTCTGGATTTTCTCACCGAGCCCTGGTGTGCATCTTGCGGCAGGCCTTTCGCTTTTGAGCAGGCGGCAGGAACGCGGTGCGCAACCTGTCTCAAAAAGCCGCCTGATCATGACGGGGTCCGGGCTGTTGTGGCTTATGACGACAATAGCAGCTTACTGCCGATGCGTCTTAAATATGGGGGGCGTCTGGGTTTTGCCGAACTAATCGCCGGTCAATTGGAGCGTTTTCTGGATGAAATTCCCGCAGATGCTTTGATCGTCCCGGTGCCACTTCACCGTTGGCGCTTGTGGTCCCGTGGGTTCAACCAATCCGTACTGATTGGCCGGGCCCTGTCGGAGCGTAGCGGAATTGCGATGGAAACGGGCGTGCTCGCTCGCAAAGATGCAACACCGCCGCTGCGTTCGATGTCGGCGAAAGAGCGACGCAGACTTGTAAAGAACGCATTCGCGGTATCGCATGGCGCACAGTCAAAACTAAAGGGAAGAGCCGTCGTTCTGATTGATGATGTGTATACGACCGGCTCCACCACCAATGCCTGCGCGAGAATATTAAAGGCGTCCGGTGCAGATCAGGTGACGGTTTTCTGTTGGGCGAGAGTATTGACCGAATATGAGCAGAGTTGAATTAGCGGGGCATAAGGTCCATCTGCATGGGTAATCGAAACATATTGGAAAGCTGTTATGGCAAAAGTCGAAATTTATACCAAATTCACATGCGGATATTGCTTTCGGGCAAAGGGCTTGCTGAAGAGCAAAGATGTCGCTTTTCAAGAGACGGACATTACCATGGGCGGTCCAAAGCGCGAGGAAATGATCCAGCGTTCGGGCGGTCGGACGACGGTTCCCCAGATTTTTATCAATGATCAGCATATTGGCGGTTCCGATGATCTTGCAGCTTTGGAAGATGCCGGGAAACTAGACGCATTGCTGGCGGCCTGATCGCAGATGCGTGTCGCCTTGGCCCAGATGTGCAGCGGTATCGATCCCGCTGCCAACGCGAAAGCATTGCGCGCGCATATTGGTGAAGCCGCGGCCCGAGGTGCTGATATCCTGTTTACGCCGGAAATGACCGGTCTGGTTGACCGCGATCGAAACCGGGCAGCCGCCAGTATCCATACAGAGCAGAAGGACCCGGTTCTGCAAGAAGCCTGCGCCTCTGCCAAGAATGAACAAATCTGGGTGGCGCTTGGCTCGCTGGCGATAAAGCCAAGTGATTCAGATGCCAGTAAATGGCTAAATAGGTCCTTTCTGATCGACCCATCGGGGAACATAGTGGCGCGCTATGACAAGATCCATCTTTTCGATGTTGATCTGGACACTGGCGAAAGCTGGCGGGAATCTTCAGCCTATGAGGGCGGAGCAGAAGCTGTCGTTGCTCCTGTGAAGAAAGCGATGCTTGGTCTTTCAGTCTGTTACGACCTGCGTTTTCCCGCATTATACGCAGCGCTGACCAATGCTGGAGCGGATATATTATCGGTACCCGCTGCCTTTACTGTGCCGACAGGCGAGGCGCATTGGGAGATATTGCTGCGGGCACGGGCAATTGAAGCCGGCGTTTTTGTAGTCGCTGCTGCCCAATCCGGCTTGCACGACGATGGTCGCACGACCTACGGACACTCAATGGTGATCGATCCATGGGGGCACATACTGTTGGACATGGGTAAGGATACAGGCGTCGCGACATGCGATATTGACTTGGATGATATTGCGAAGGTACGCAGCCGCATTCCGGCGATCACCAATCGCCGGACTTTTGCGTCACCAAAAGGTGCTTTATGATTGTGTTTGATCTTATATGCCGCGACGGCGGCCATCAATTTGAGGGCTGGTTCGGTTCTTCAGGCGACTACGCCAAGCAGCAAGCTGCAGGGCTGATCGATTGTCCCAGTTGCGGTTGTAACATTGTCGACAAAGCAGTGATGGCCCCCAATGTCGGTATTAAGGGCAACCAGCGCGCTGGCGCGAAATCTTTCTCAGGGCCAATCGAATCGGAGCCTGCTGAAGTGGGGGCTTCCAAAGAAAACGAGCAATCAATCGCGAAAGCGGTCACACTCCCGGCCGAGGTTCAGGATATGGTTGGCAAGCTAGCCAAGGCACAGGCGGAAATGTTAGAGCAATCAGAGTGGGTTGGCGGCGATTTTCCGGAGGAAGCCCGGGCGATCCACTATGGCGAAAAAGATGCGGCACCTATCCACGGGACAGCATCTCCAGAGGATGTCGCAGAGCTTGAAGAAGAAGGCATCGATGTTGTGCCACTGCCCTTGCCGGTAACGCCGCCCGAAGCGCAAAATTGAAGCTGGTCTATCTGACAAGCACCCGTTAAATGACGGGCAAGCGCCCGTAGCTCAGGTGGATAGAGCATCAGATTCCTAATCTGGGGGCCACAGGTTCGAATCCTGTCGGGCGCACCAGTTTTTTCGATTGATGTTGTTTAAAGGTCGAATGCCATTCTGGACATTATTTCGACGGTTTTATTTTCAAACACCGCGTCGCCGAGTTCTTCTTTCTTTTCGGCTAGCAATTTGTCGCGATCGTGCAGCATATCGATAATCGGATCATGAAAGACCTCGACAGCGGCGGTGAGCCAGTCGTTGACCAGCGGGTCGCCAGGGGCTTTGTTCATTGAAAAAAGCTTGAGCCGCGATGCAATGGCATCGGCGGGCATGAAATATTCGTAAGTGACCCAATAGTTGGTTGTGAACCAGCTCAATGGCATGCCATCCAGGCCAAAACTCAGTGCGCCGAAATGAACGACGCCTTGTGTTGGCTTGCCATTGGGAAGTTTTTTGGGAGGTTCGTAGAGCGCGTTTACGCCTTTGAACATCTCGAGCGGCAGAAACATGTGAAAATGGCCATGCTCACCTTCTTCGCGTTCCTCGGGCTTGTGCGCATGGTAGAACCAGCGAGACTTGTTGCCCGGTGCAACACAATCACCCTTAGGATAGTGTTCATACTGAACGAAAGGGGCGTCTGCCGGTACCACTCTGGGTACTAGCGAGACGCCCTCTTTAGCTATCTGGCCTGTAAGCTCAAACAGCCTTTCTAATGCATTTTCCAATGCGCTGTACTGATATTACTCAGTAGCGGCACATGCAGCAGCACACGCAGCGTCACCAGCGGCACATGCAGCAGCTTCAGCGGCACAGCCAGCAGCGTCAGCAGCACAACCAGCGGCACATGCAGCAGCACAACCAGCTTCTTCAGCAGCACAACCCGCGGCACATGCAGCTTCTTCAGCGGCACATGCAGCACATTCAGCGGCACATTCTGCAGCAGCAGCAGCATCTTCAGCTTGCTCAGCACATGCTGAAAGAGCAGGAACTGCAAGAGCAAGACCACCAGCTACTGCCAGCATTTTGCGGAAACTTGTTTCGTTAGACATTTAAAATATCCCCTTTGGAATGAACTAGACTTTCCCCTCTATCTGCAAAGATATGGGCATGGCAAGTCTATTTGTGCGATATCCTGGAAAATGGCTGAAATTGTCGCTTTTTTGGGCGTTTAAATAGTTAATTGCACGAAAATCAGGCGGTTAATCTGCCCGATTCTTCGTCTATTCACTACTGATTTCGCGGCCTATTTCTCCACACCTCGGATTTTTCCCCACTGCCGCGCCATAGTATAGCCCAGATAACCAGTACCAAATAACGCGTATAGAGGCTCTGGAATACCGGCAAGATAAGCATTCATCCCGCTGGTGATATCATGAGCCGCTTGCGGTCTGATTGCCGAGATTAAACCCATAGGTAGCGACCAAAGCAGCAATATATACATGACGTAAAGAAAGCTTGGCCGGGCGCGGCTGGTCCACGGGTCGGGAGACCCGGCCTCGGCCAGTATCGCCGACATTTGGATACGTAGCTGCTCCATCTCCTGGCTGCCCTCAAGTTTGAGTAGCTCCAGCATTGCGCGATCACGGGCACCTTTGTCGGGAATGATCTTCTCGATAATCTTGGAAATGGGGCCGATGAGGGTCGAGAGTAAAGACATGGTTTTTAGTTCCTTATATCTGGTTTGGGGAGGAGGCTGATCGGACTTTCAGCCTATGCGGTGGGCGAGCCAGCCATAGAGGAACGCTTCATTGGCCGGACGCTGTTCAGCCAGTTTTATGTAGCGCGCACCTTGTAAGGCTTCGACGGCCTTCAGCAGAACCGCCTCGCCGCCGTTGGCGCGTTTCGCCAAAAATTGCTGCAAGGCGCCAATTGTCCTTGGGCCGATCTGGCCGTCGGTTGCAATATCGGCAAAATCCCGCCCGTTGCGGTTCAGCGCATTGAGGGCCCGTTGAAGGAAGCCGGCCGCGATCGCTGGTCCCATATTAATGCCGGTGTCGAACAATTCTCCAGCCAGCTGCGGGGCCAGTGCGCTGACCTTATCAAACGACGGACGCAGCCAGTATCTGCGTTTATATATGGCGACCGCTTCGTCGTAGGGAAAATACCGCATGTCACCGGCATAACCATGGCTGCGTGCGACCGCTTCGGTAACGCCCCAGCGGGTGGGTCCGCCGCGGTCACCGGGGTGATTGGAATAATCGCCTTCTATGGCGATGACGTCGTCGATCAATGTGTCGATATTCATGGCTACATCTTTCCTTCCAGAGGTTGAGAGCAATAAATAACCTATTTGGTTATTTGTAGGAAAGGCCAAAAGTTCGGCGATGGAATTTAATTGACTGATTAACTTCGATCAGGCCTATTCAGATCACTAATTGGCGCAGTGATTCGTCGGATAACGGGCTGTGTCTAGTCGCCGCCAAAATAACATTTTTAGGAGCTGGTAGATTGAACTTTGATTTCTCTGATGATCAGAAATTCCTGCGCGATGAAGCGCGCAAATTTCTTGAGGCCCAGTGCACCAGCGCCCATGTGCGCGCTGTGCTGGATGATGACAATGTCAGTCACAATGACGAAGTCTGGCAGAAAATCGTCGAAATGGGTTGGTTAGGCGCCGCTATTCCAGAGGAATTTGGCGGGCTTGGTTTGGGCATGCTGGAACTATGCGTGATTGCCGAAGAGCTGGGCCGGGTGTTGGCGCCGGTGCCGTTTGGGTCCTCGGCCTATTTCTTTGCAGAGGCGATCAAACTGGCGGGAACCGAGGAACAGAAAGCGGAATTTTTGCCAAAAGTGGCGGATGGCAGCATTGTCGGATGTCTGGCGACCACAGAAGGTCCCGGCGCACTTTCCGCCGCGTCGGTTCAAACAACTGCCAAGGATAGTGCGTTGACCGGTACAAAGGTGCCAGTGACCGATGGCGATGTGGCAACCCATGCTGTTGTGCTCGCGAAAGAAGGGAGCGGTACCGGCCTCTATATTGTGGCGCTCGATCAGGACGGGGTTTCCCGCAAGTCGCTAAAGACCATCGAACCCACCCGCAGCCATGCCGAGATCAAACTGGATGGTGCCACCGGAGCTCGATTGGGCCTTGAAAGCGGCAACGGCATGACGGTTCTCGAGCAGGTGATGAACAGGGCGGCGGTCTTGTTGGCCTTTGAACAGCTCGGCGGTGCGTCCCGTTGTCTGGAAATGGCGACTGAATATGCCAAAGAACGCCATGCCTTTGGTCGGCCCATTGGCGGCAACCAGGCGATCAAGCATAAGCTGGCCGATATTTACGTGAAAAACGAAGTGGCGCGCTCCAATGCCTATTATGGGGCATGGGCGCTGTCGACTGACGCGGCCGAATTGCCGGAAGCTGCAGCGGCGGCGAGGGTCGCGGCGTCAGAAGCCTTCTGGTTTGCCAGCAAGGAAAATATCCAGACCCATGGCGGCATGGGCTTTACCTGGGAAGTGGATTGCCACCTCTACTATCGCCGCGCCAAACTGCTGGCGGTGCAGGCGGGCAGCCCGGCGGTATGGAAAGAGAAACTGGTTTCCGCACTCGAAGCGAAAAACGCTGCATAATCAAATTAAGACGAGGACGAGAAAATGGATTTTACAGACTCAACCGAAGAAGCGACCTTCAGAGCAGAAGCCAACGCTTTCCTGAGCCAGCATCTTGAGCCGAAAAAAGCGGCTGCCATTCGCTCTGGTCGGCGCGACGACTATCTGCAGCGTGCGAAGGATTGGCAAAAGGTCAAAGCCGAAAACCAGTTTGCGCAAATCACCTGGCCCAAGGAAATTGGCGGTCGCGGTGGATCGCCGATGCAACAGGTCATCTGGAATCAGGAAGAATCCAAATTTGATGCACCAATTGGGCCCTTTGCCATCGGTCTTGGCATGTGTGTTCCGACCGTGATTGCTTTCGGTTCGGATGAACATAAACAGCGCTATGTTCAAAAGGCGTTGTTCGGCGAAGAAATCTGGTGCCAGCTTTTCTCCGAACCCGCTGCCGGATCCGACGTCGCTGGTCTGAAAACCAAAGCAGTCAAGGATGGCGATGATTGGGTAGTTAATGGCCAGAAGGTCTGGACCTCCGGCGCTCATTATTCCGACTATGGCATCTTGCTGGTGCGCACCGACCCCGATGTGCCCAAGCATAAAGGCCTGACCATGTTCATCGTCGACATGAAACAAGAAGGTGTTGATGTGCGCCCGATCCATCAGGCATCGGGTGGCAGCGAGTTTAACGAGGTCTATTTTACCGATGTCCGTATCCCTGATGCTCACCGGCTAGGCGAACCGGGCATGGGCTGGAAAGTGGCCTTGGTCACGCTGATGAACGAACGGCTTGCAGTCGGCGGTTCACCAGGACCCGATTGGGCAGAAATCATGGACTATGCGCGCTCCTCCGGTTCGATGAGTGATCAGGCATTCCGTGCGAAACTAGCTGACTGGTATGTCGCGGCGCAGGGTTACAAGCTGACCAAATTCCGTACGCAGACAGCTCTGTCCAAGGGCGAAACCCCAGGACCGGAAAATTCAATCGGCAAGGTAATCACCGCGAACCATTTGCAGGACATCTGTAACAGCGCGATCGAGATGCAGGATCATTACGGGATTATCTCTGACAAGGACCATGCGCCAGCAGATGCAATTTTTCAGGAAAGCTTCATGTGGGCACCGGGTCTCCGGATTGCGGGCGGCACCGACGAGATCCTGAAAAATATCATCGCGGAGCGGGTGCTGGGACTGCCGCAGGATGTGCGGGTCGACAAGGACAAGCCTTTCTCGGCTTTCTAGGCGGCGATCAGGTCGCGGACTTCGGCGGCCAGGCCATAGGACTTCTCGCGAGCGGCTTGATCGAAGATCGAGCCGCAGACGATTAGCTCATCCGCCTGGGTGCGATCGAGAAACGCCCGGACACCGTTTAGCACAGCGTCGGGCGCCCCAACGGCGCTGCCCTGCATGATTTGTGCGAGCATGGATTGTGCTTGCGGGGGCAAGCTTTCGCGATAGCCCTCAACTGGCGGCGGCAATTTGCCGGGATTACCGGTGCGCAGCGCCACAAAACTCTGCATCATCGAGGTTGCAAGATGTTCGGCTTCATCATCTGTATCGGCGGCAAATATGTTGAAGCCGCACATGGCATAAGGCTCAGACAATTGCGCCGACGGTTTGAAATCGCGGCGGTAGATGGCCAGCGCTTCATCGAGCGCTTGTGGGGCAAAATGAGAGGCAAAGGCATAGGGCAGGCCGAGCGCCGCCGCGAGCTGTGCACCGAACAGGCTGCTGCCCAATATATAAAGCGGGATTTTCGCGCCTGCACCAGGTGTTGCTTGAATGCCGAGTGCCGGGTCGCCTTCAAGCAGCGCCTGGAGTTCGACGACGTCGCGCGGAAATTGATTTGGATCGGTGTTGAGATTACGACGCATGGCTTGCGCTACCCGCTGGTCGGAACCCGGTGCGCGGCCAAGGCCGAGATCAACCCGGCTGGGGAACAGCGCCTCCAAGGTCCCGAATTGTTCGGCAATCACCATCGGCGCATGGTTGGGCAGCATGATCCCGCCGGCGCCGATGCGGATGGTCTTCGTGCCGGCGCCAATATGGGAGAGTGCAACGGAAGTCGCTGCGCTGGCAATCCCGACCATACCATGATGCTCGGCCATCCAGAACCGTTCAAAGCCGAGCGCTTCGCCATGCTGTGCCAGCGCGAGCGAGCGATCCAATGCTGTCTTTACATCGGATCCTTGCGGTACGGGTGACAGATCAAGAATCGAAAATTTCACAGCTTTGCTCATTACCTACCTCTTTTGTCCCAACTGGCCCGCCACCTTGATCGCGTAGCCGCTGGGAACCTTCTGAAAACCCAGGGTCGGCAACAATATTGTCCATGCGCGGTCATTGCCATTCAGGAACAAACGCGCGGTGTAAAAGCCATTGCCTTCGAGCTTCATAGTCAATTCTTCCATGCCTGAACCGCTGGTGAGTGGCAGAACCAGCACGCCGTCCTCGCACATCGCATTGCCGAGCAGACCCTGTTTTAAATCCAGTCCCGGAATATTCGCATCAAGCGACAAGCGCACCTTGCCGCTAGCGGACTCACAGCGGCCATTGGCAAAGGCTACGCTGACATTATCCAAGGTGATATTGGAAGCAGGTAGCGGAGCAAGAGTCTGACCGACGCTTAAAGCTGTGGTCGCATTTTCGACCAGCAAGCTGTTGCCCTGCTTCCCAATGGTGGCGATCAGGCCTTTGTCGCCTGCAACAGCGGGGCGTTCCAAGTCCATCTTCACTTTTCCAGTCAGCAGCGGAAAAAACTGTACCCCCGCATTCAAATCGCCCAGCGCAAAGGGGCCGAGCTGCGCCTGTTCTATACGTCCGTTCCAGATGCTGCCGCTAATTTCTCGCGCCGAAAATCTCGAATCTTCCAATCCGGCGATGCTGATCGCGAGCTTGAGCGGCATGAAGACCAGCGCCAAGATAATCAAAGCAAGAATAATCAATATGTAGATCAACGCGCGCGGCACCTGCTTTCCCATCTATGTCAGATTCCCTATCACAGTTCGGGTGTAAACTGATCAAAATAGGCATAAATATCCGCTTCATCGCGGCTTGCTGCATTGCGCCATGTGGGTGCGGATTTCGGATTGAGCAAAGCGCCTTGTGAAGAGAGGACCAGCACGGTTGGGGTGCCTTTAATCTTTTCAATGCCAAATCGCTGGGCAATGTTGATATTGCGATCCCGATGACCGACATCGACATAGACGACTTCATATTTGGTTTTCAGCATTTCGGCAAAGCGCGGCTGTTCAAACCATCCGGCAAGCCCGCGGCTATCGTGGCACCAGTTTGCGCCCATCACCAATATTACACGTTTGTCTGCCGCGACAGCGCGGGCCAGAGCGGCATCGATATCTTGTGATGCCTTGGCATTCTTTTTGTAAGGCTTCGCCTCGGGATGCTCGGCCGCCGCATTGGTATCGGGCGCAGCAAGAACGGGCACCGCTAGCGATAGTCCCACAGCAAGGAAAAAATGTCTCAACATCTTATCCACCCGCCTGCGCGATCAGTTTCGGCAGGTTGCCCATCGCAGCCATGGCATTGGTCCTGAACTCGCCCAATATCGCCATTTTTTCATCATCATCGGGGGACACGCCGAAAATCATTTTGCCGAAACCGTCGAGCCGGCTCTGGGTAATCCATTTGTTGACGACCTTGTCTTGCGACCATTGAAACTGGTTCATCATATTGACCATCGTCGCGGCGGGATATGTGTCAATGCCATCGGGCAGGGGGATGGGTTGTCCCAATCGGTTTTTGGTCTCGTCATCATCATAAGTGACTTCGAGAAAAGCAGATAGCGCAGCGCTGAAGGCCGGTTGCGGGACCCGGATCATCTGCAATGTGATGAGGCCGTCCTGAAATTGCGGCACCACCGGGCGGCGTTCGACGGCGGTTGCGGTGCAGTCGATATAGAGCGTCTCCGCCGGCATCGGATAGTCGCCCTCTTTCAGGTGCATGCCGCCCTGATCGATAGTCTCGACATGGCCCATGCGAACGACATTTTTAATCTGGCGCAAGATATCGACCTCACCCTGCGAGATGGTGGCATAGTGGAACATGCTTGGCTTGGCCTCAGGATCGATGCGTAGCATCACGCCGCAGGCTTCTAGGCGCAGGAACAGATCATCGGCGGAGTCCGCTGCCGCCAGCGCCGCCATCAAATCCCTTTGGCCGCCAATGGTCTGGTGAAAAAACTCCTGACCGGGCTGGGTATTGTTGCGATTGAGCAACCAGCTATCGCGCGGACAGATCCAAACGATATCATCCGCGTCCGCTCCAGAGCGCAGCAACCAGACACCGACATCCATTGCGGTTTTGCCCGCGCCGAGGATAGCGAATTTTTTGGGCAGCGATCCCGCGCTTTGCCAAAGCTGGGGCAAGGCGTTGGGCGGGATCATCTTGGCGCCATCCTTCACCTCGAATTTCGGTGTGTGGGTGGATGGCACGGTGGTGCCATAATAGGTCGCGTCTACAGTTTTCTTGCGGATATTGATCTGGGTTTCCTTGCCCGACAGCAAGGACACAAATTTACCGTCTCCCCGATAATCAGACATGGGATGATAGCTTACCCGTCCGCTGGGCAAGAATCTTTGGTGCATCACTTTCTCGAAATAGCTGTTCACCTCGGCACCGGTGGCCAGCTCATAGTAGCCTTTGTTGAGGCCGGTTGTATCTATTTCGCCGCTGCCCAGCTGGGTCGAGTTCACCCCGTAAAAGGCCGATGGCTGGTGCAAGGACACGAACGGATAAGCGTCATTCCAGTGACCTCCTGGTTTGCCATGCCGGTCGACAATGGTGATATGCGCGTCGCTTTCATCCAGTAATGTATCGGCAAAGGCCATGCCAACGGCACCGCTGCCGATAATCAGATAATCCGTTTCGGCCTGCGCCATATGAAAGTCCCTTCGCTGGATTATCCGATTTCTTAGGGACTAAAGAGCAGGAGGGCAATCAAACTTCCAGCGGGGTGAGGGAACAGGCGGTCGTGAGGCCAAGACCGCGCTTCATGGCGGGATAGGCCCTGACCATCGCCGCAGCCATGGCGAGTTCCCGTCGGACGCCGCGCCCGAACTGCTGTTCGATGCGCAGCCCCAGATCGTCCGCCTCCGCAGATTGCCGCGCAATGGCCTGACCGAAATCAAAAGCCAGCTTGTTGTCGCCGGACAGCTTGCCGGTCAGCATGGCGTTGACCTCATCTCTCGGCAATCCTTCCGCCAATGCCCCTTGCGCAGCGGTAATTGCGCAGGGACCGCAATCCTCAACCAGAACCGCACCAATCCGAGTGGCGGATAACAGGTCTGCACTGGCTTCATAACGGTGATTGCTGGCGGGCATGAAATGCTTGAACTTCTCCAACATATGCCCGGGCGCACTGGCGACCTCATGGATATAGGCGCTTTCGCCGGGGGACATCCGGTCTACCATCGCTAAAAATAGACGGTCGGGCACACCTGCTGGCACGATGCGCTGACGAAAGAATAGAATAGCGACTGCGATCAACACGAGCAGCGGCGGACCCAGTACACCCGGAGCGTCGGCCCAGAAAATCGCGGGCGAACAGATGCCGACTGACACCTCGTATATATGCAATATCCCGTGCAAGGAAAGCCACAGACCGCCAGCCAATGCGGCCATCCAGCGCATATGAAGGCTGGCGCTGGCATAGAGCAGAATGATTCCGCAAGTTGCATAGGCAATCCCGATATCACGAATAAAATGCTTATTGGGCGGACCAGTGGTGATGACGGTGGGGATCGCGGTGTACCAGTCGAGCGGACTGATGATCATGAACATCCCAAAAAACAGTGCGAATATTCCAACAGCGAGGATCAGCAGCTGCGTCAGTCTGTCTAGAAAGTCGGGTTTTCCGGTTTGCATGACAAATTCCCTATCTGAGTATTTCTTATTCAGATAATAAATATCCGAATAAGAAATATTGTCAATATGAAGCCGGGAAATTGCCGCGGGGGCGTTATTCGGATATGAAATATCGGAATATGAGAAGAAAACAGGTAGACGATGCAGATTTCCAAGGGTGTTGAATGGGCGGCGCACGCCGCCGCGTTGCTAAATGGCCTTCCCCCCGGTCGCGGTCTGAAGGCGGAAGCTTTGGCCCGCTATCATGGAGTGCCAGCGCCCTATATGGCGAAGCAGCTACAAGCCTTAAGCAAGGCCGGGGTTACGCAAACATCACGCGGCGCGCATGGCGGCTATCGCCTCGCCAAACCAGCGGAAGAAATTACGCTGTGGGATATCACCGCAGCGGTTGATGGGCCGGGCCCGGCATTCCGGTGCACTGAAATTCGCCAAAACGGCCCATGTGGTCTGAAACCCGAAGACTGCAAACGACCCTGTCAGATCGCCGCTGCCTTTGCCTCTGCAGAGCGAGCTTTTCGAGATAGTTTGGCAGCGGTCTCTTTGGCCGATCTGGCAGGGCAGGTCGTTAAGGATTCCGAACCAGACCATCTACTTGCCATGATGAACTGGCTGAATGCTGAGGCAGATCCACTCAGCGAGAAAAGCGCCTAGCCGGTCACATAAGCTTGGTCATCGTCTCAAACCGCAAAGGTTCGGCCAGCCAATTGTCATAATTGTCCATAACCGCCTTTGTATAGGGCTTGCCATGATGTTCTTTTAGAGCCGCTTCATCCTGCCATTCCTCAAAGAGGAAAATGTGCCCCTTATCCGGATCGGACAAGACGGTGAACTGAATGCAACCAGGCTCGGCGCGGGTTTCCTCAACAATGGCAAGGATGGCGTCCTGCGCGTCGGTATAATACTCGGATTTGGGCGCGATTTTCGCGAAGCCGAAAAGCGTATTGGTCATATATTAGAGACTTTCATTCTAGTAAGCCCCCGCTTGATTATCCCTGTTTTACTCGGCCGCTTCGACCTGTTCTGTCGCCGCTTCAATCTCCGCCGCCTTGGCTTCGACCAGCTTCACGATATGATCGACCATATCGCCATCCGACACATGGTGGTTGGTCACGCCGGAGAGATAGACCATATGTTTGCCCGCGCCGCCGCCGGTAATGCCGATATCGGTCTCGCGGGCTTCGCCTGGGCCGTTGACGACGCAGCCGAGGACAGAGAGCGACAAGGGCGTGCGGATATGCTGCAAGCGTTCTTCCAAGGTTTGCACCGTGCGGATCACATCAAAGCCCTGTCGCGCGCAGCTTGGGCAGCTCACCACGCGGACACCGCGAGTGCGCAGGCCGAGCGCTTTGAGCATTTCATAGCCAACGCGAACTTCCTCTTCCGGTTCGGCCGACAGGCTGACGCGGATCGTGTCGCCAATTCCGGCCCACAGCAGATTACCCATGCCGATCGAACTTTTGACGGTGCCTCCGATCAGGCCGCCTGCTTCGGTGATACCAAGATGCAGCGGGCAATCCACCGCATCGGCCAATTGTGAGTAAGCAGCGACCGCCAGAAACACATCTGACGCTTTGACCGCGACCTTATATTCGTGAAAATCATGATCCTGCAGCAATTTGATATGGTCGAGCGCACTTTCCACCAAAGCCTCGGGGCAAGGCTCGCCATATTTTTCAAGCAGGTCTTTTTCCAGACTGCCGGCATTCACTCCGATACGGATCGCGCAGCCATTGGCCTTCGCCGCATCGACCACTTCCTTGACCCGCTCGGCGCTGCCGATATTGCCGGGATTAATCCGCAGGCAGGCCGCGCCCGCCTCCGCGGCTTCAATACCGCGCTTATAATGAAAGTGAATATCCGCCACGATCGGAACGCGGCTGGCGCGGACAATCTGTTTCAGCGCGGTCGTGCTCTCGACATCCGGGCAGGACACCCGGATGATATCGACACCGGCCTCTTCACAGCGGCGGATCTGGTCAATCGTCGCCTTGGGATCGCTGGTCAGCGTATTGGTCATTGTCTGCACGGTAATCGGTGCATCCCCGCCCACCGGTACGTCACCGACCATGATCTGGCGGCTCTTGCGGCGCTCTATATCGCGCCATGGACGCAGGGAGGGATTATCGGCTGTCATGATGATGGGAACCTGTCACAATATTGCTCGTTCCATGCTATATAGCGGTTTCATACCGCTGGTGCGAGGGGCGATTGCGTCTGCATCCCAAAAAAGCACAATATTATAGAGGAAATAATCATGGGAACTGTTCTAATAACCGGCGCCAATCGCGGCATTGGGCTGGAAATGGCCAAACAATATGCAGACAATGGATGGGCCGTCATTGGCACGGCGCGAGAACCGGAAAAAGCCACAGAGCTGAACGCGATCAGCAATGCAAAGACGATGCAACTGGATGCGGCAGATGACGATAGTGTCACAAGTTTCATGAACCAACTCGGCGACCAGCCGGTTGACCTTTACATTAACAATGCCGGTATTTTCGGCCCGCAGGAATTTGACCGCGATGGCTGGTTGGAGCTGTTCAATGTCAATGTCGTCGCGCCGGTAAAGCTTGCCAATGCGCTCAAAGACAACGTTGCCAAGTCAAATGACAAGAAGATGGTCGTGATCTCCAGCCAGGTTGGCAGCATTGCTGAAAATGACAGCGGTGAGATGATGTATTATCGTTCCAGCAAGGCGGCGGTGAACCAGGCGTGGAAGTCGCTGTCCAACCAGTGGAAGGACGAAGGACTGACTCTCACCATGATGCATCCTGGCTGGGTCCAGACCGATATGGGTGGTCCTCATGCCGATCTGACCGCAGAGGAAAGTGTCAGCGGTATGCGCCAAGTGATTGATCAGACCAGTCACAAGCAGACAGGTAGTTTTCATGACTATAGCGGGCGCGAAATACCATGGTAATTTTTGGTGGCGCATGACCATATCACAATGGTTGCGGCTCTGATTATTGGTGCTACATCTGTACCCAAAGGAGCCGCATCATGTTCAAATTCGCAATTATCGCACCGGTTTTAACGATGGCCGCGCTGGCCCTCAGCAACAGTGCGTCAGCCCAAACGGATCGGGAAGTAAACTGGTCCATTGCCATTCATGGCGGTGCCGGGACGATTGAGCGTGAAAAAATCACACCTGAAAAAGACGCAGAAATCCGGGCTGCTCTGAACAAGGCATTGGCCGAAGGATCCAGAATTCTGACAGCCGGCGGCAGCGCGATGGACGCAATTACCGCAACCATAATGCTTCTGGAGAATGATCCCAATTTCAACGCCGGCAAAGGCGCGGTTTTCACGTGGGACAAGACCAACGAGCTGGATAGCAGCATCATGGATGGCAGCGACTTGTCTGCTGGCGCTGTCGCCGGTGTCACAGCAACGAAGAACCCGATATTGCTGGCCCGGGCGGTCAAGGACAACAGCCCGCATGTCATGCTGTCCGGCAAGGGCGCTGACCAGTTCAGCCGCGAACAGGGCCTGGAACAGGTGACACCCGACTATTATGCCACGCCCCGCCGCCTGAAACAGATAGAGGACGTGCTCGCCCAGCAAGTCAGTGCTGCCGATGTCGACTATAAATTCGGCACAGTCGGTGCTGTTGCGATGGACAGCAAAGGCAATATGGCTGCGGGAACCAGCACCGGCGGGATGACCGGCAAAAGATGGGGCCGGATTGGCGATAGTCCGGTTATCGGCGCGGGCACCTATGCGCGCAACCGCAGCTGCGCAATATCAGCCACGGGTGCTGGCGAATATTTCATCCGGTTGGGCGTTGCCCACGAAATTTGCAGCCGCATCTGGACACGCTTCCTTGCGGTGCGAGATGAAGTGCAGGCCACGGTGCCCAAGGATAAAGACGGCGTACCCGATTATTATATCCATGCCAGTGAATTTATGCTGCCGGACGAGGAAGTTCAGAAAATTGCCGATGAAGTAATTGCCGAACTCGGTGCGATTGGCGGCACTGGCGGGATCATATTCGCGACACCATGGGGCCAAGCGGGCTATAGCTTCAATACCCCCGGCATGTACCGCGGCCGCGCGACCAGCGACGGCGCAATGAGCGTATCGATTTACGGGGATGAGGAATAGGCGTTAGTTACTCCCCCAAAGGCGTCGCGGCTTTTGCTGCTTTCGTCGTGACGATATAGTCAAAGCCCAGCACCACAAATTTCCCGAAGGTTGAAAGGGCATTGATTCCCTTGCTTTCCAACTTGCGCCGGATGGGTTCGAGCGGGATGAGATAATGGCCGGTATCGCCGATCCGGGCGCTGTCTATCTGTGCCGCCTCAAGGATAGGTGTGATGATCTTGTCGTCCACCGCTTTGACTTGCGTATAGCCCTCCGGTGAAGGTCGCATGGTCAGTTGCTCACCGCCAAGACCGCTGAATGCGATGTGCAGCGATTGCATCTTGTTGGCGGCTGCCAGCCCGGGGAGCAGTGAACCAATATCAAACATCTTGGTTGGCGTTGTCCCGCGGCCGAGATGATAGGCACCCATTTTCAGCAGCACGCGCGGTGCTGGTTCTTCTGCTTCATGATATTGCTGCAAAAACAAGCCGTGGATCAGCGCGATACGGTCTGCATTATTGGCGAAATAGCGTCCTGCATTGTTGTGCTGATAGATGGCTGCGCTTTTCGCGAGGGAGTCAATAACATCCTGTGCCTCGGGAGAACCGGCAAATTTCGCACGCAGCTTTGCAAAGGTTGCGGGCGGGGCCGATAGCATCAGCAGGTTCCCCTGATCAGCGGCGGCTACGGCTGTCAGATCTTTCTGCAGCAAGCTATCCGCGGCCTCATGTGCAGCGGCATTGGGGGCCATGGCTTTTAATTCCTCTAACAAGATCGTCGGCGCGCCAATAAATTCCTGATCAATGCCCCATAGATCCACTGCGCCTTCGGGCTCGGCAAAATCATTGGCGAGCAGCGCATCTTCGCGGTTGCTGACAAAGGGCAGGGCAATTGGCTTGCCCGATACCAAATTGGCGACGCCGGTGACACCATCGGTCCGCAGTGCTTGCTGCACGGCCTTGTTGGACCAGGAACCGATTTCGACGGCATGATAGGTGCGGCCATGTTTCTTCATCTCGGCCGCTAGACCCCGGCCTAGTTCCGGTGAGTCCGCGAAACCGTGATCTTCGCCAAGCGCGACAAATTGCGACCTTGTAATCTCAGCGCGGAGGATATCGCCACCGGGGCCGGAGAGGCCATCTGGTCCAAAGGAAATCTCCCAGACCGGAATTTCTGGCGCTGGTGCTACCGTGTCCTCGGCCATGGCCGGTGTTGTTAGTGCCAGCATGATTATTCCTGATAGCGCCGCACAAACCCTCCGCATATCATCTCTCCTTTGATTGTTTTAGTGATTTATATCACCAATACAGTAATTGTAAATCTATCTTCGAAACTGTTTGTAAATTCCCGCTTCCCCTCCCTTAATCACTCGGTTAAACCGGGCGCATGACATGGAAACCGGAAATTGAAGAGCTGCGTGAGCGGCAGCGGCTGGCAGAAAAAATGGGTGGGGAGGAGAAAGTCTCTCGCCAGCATGGACGGGGCAAGCTCGATGCGCGCGCCCGCATTGCCGGAATTGTCGATGAAGGCAGTTTTCGCGAGATCGGCAAGATTGCCGGGCGCGGGACCTATAACGAAAAAGCGGAGTTTGAGGATTTTGCACCGAGCAATCTGATTTTCGGCCGTGCCAATATCGAAGGGCGTCCGGTGGTTGCGAGCGCCGATGATTTCACGGTTCGCGGCGGTGCGGCGGACGCCGCACTGCATCGCAAGTTTACCCAATGCGAGAAGATGGCCCATACGCTGGGCATCCCCATGATCCGGATGATTGATGGCACCGGTGGTGGTGGTTCCGTCAAATCGCTGGAGGATATGGGCTTTACCTATGTCCCTGCAGTGCCCGGCTGGGAAGATATTATCAAAAATCAGGAAACGGTACCCGTCGTGGCGCTGGCGCTAGGACCGACAGCAGGTATGGGCGCTGCCCGGACTGTGGCGAGTCACTACTCAATCATGGTGCGCGGGCTGTCGCAACTATTTGCCGCCGGCCCTGCCGTTGCCGCCGCGATCGGTGACAACCTGACCAAGGAAGAACTGGGTGGCAGCGAGATTCATACCCGAAATGGTGTTGTTGACGAGGAGGTTGGCAGCGAGGCCGAGGCTTTCGCCACAGCGCGCAAATTCCTGTCTTACCTGCCAAGCAATATCAACCAGCGGGCCGACCGGGTGGTCACGGGCGATCCTGCCGGTCGGCGCGATGAAGCCTTGCTCTCGGCTGTTCCGCGTGGCGACAAGGAAGTCTATTCCATGCGCAAGATCATGGACTCGGTTTTTGACAAGGGATCGGTTTTCGAGATGGGCAAACGCTGGGGCAGGGCGGCTATTACAGCCTTTGCAAGGCTGGATGGATATCCGGTAGCGGTGCTGGCCAATGATCCCAGTTTTCTGGGTGGTAGCTGGGAAGCCAAGTCATCGGAAAAGGTCGAGCGTTTTGCAAAACTTGCAGACCAATTCCGCCTGCCAGTCGTCCATCTGGTTGATAATCCCGGTTTCATGATCGGCGAGGATGCCGAACGCACGGGCACGATCCGCTATGGCGTACAGGCGATGAACGCGGTCTATAAAGCCACAGTGCCTTGGGCCAGCATCATCGTGCGGCGTGCATACGGTATTGCAGGAAGTGCGATGTCCAATGCGGAGAATTTCCAATATCGTTTTGCCTGGCCGAGTGGTGATTGGGGGTCATTGCCGATCGCAGGCGGGTTGGAGGTTGCCTATAAGGCAGACATCGAGGCGTCTGAAGATCCAGCGGCCCGGTTGGAAGAGATCAAGGCCAAACTCAATCAGGTTACTTCCCCATTTCGCACGGCGGAGCAGTTTAGCGTCGAGGATATCATCGACCCGCGGGAGACCCGGCCATTATTATGTGAGTTTGCCGAACTGGCATGGCGGAAACTGGAAGTGGAGTGATGGGTTGCGCGTGATGTGCTCGGCACTTGATGCGGAGCCCAGGATGGCTGTTAGGCCCGTCTACTCTAGGCTCCGCATCAAGTGCGGAGCACAACCGCTTAAACTTAAACCTGCTCCAACTGGCGGTCTTCTGCCTGTCTCTGCCACATTTCCGCATAGAGACCCTCTTCGGCAAGCAGCGTGCGGTGATTGCCACGCTCCGCGATCCGGCCTTCGTTGAGAACGATAATCTCGTCCGCATGGGTGATCGTTGATAGCCTGTGCGCGATGATCAGGGTGGTACGGCGTTCCGAGATTTTGGCGAGTGTCGCCTGAATCTCGTCTTCAGTGCGACTGTCTAACGCTGACGTTGCTTCGTCCAATATCAGGATCGGCGGATTTTTGAGCAGGGTCCGGGCAATCGCCACACGCTGTTTCTCTCCGCCGGACAGTTTGAGACCACGCTCGCCGACCTGCGTATCATAGCCGTCGGGCAACTTGGCGATGAAGTTATCCAGCGCTGCACCGCGCGCTGCTTCTTCGATCTCTGCCTGGGTCGCGCCTTCGCGGCCATAACCGATATTATAGCCGATCGTGTCGTTGAACAGCACGCTGTCCTGCGGCACGATGCCAATGGCGCCGCGCAGGCTGTTCTGGGTGACATCAGAAATGTCCTGACCATCGATCAGGATACGTCCAGCCTGCGGATCATAAAAGCGGAATAGCAGCCGCGCGAGGGTGGATTTACCCGCACCGGATGGCCCGACAATAGCCAGTGTCCCGTCGGGCGGCACTTCAAAGCTGAGGCCATGGAGGATGGCGCGATCCTCATCATAAGCAAAAGCGACATCCTCAAATGCCACCTGGCCGGTGCTGACATTCAGTGTCGTTGCACCCGGTTTGTCTGTAATTTCCGGATCGGTGTCGATCAGTTTGAACATCGCATCCATATCCACCAGACCCTGACGGATCGTACGATAAACCATGCCGAGCAGATCCAGCGGCCGGAACAATTGCATCAGGAGCGCGTTGACCAGCACCAGATCACCGACTGTCAGCTGCCCCTGGCTCCAGCCATGGACGCTATAAGACATGGCTCCGAACATCGTCAGATTGGTGATCATTGACTGACCGATGTTAAGGAGACCCAGAGAGTTTTCTGATTTGACCGCTGCATTGGCCCAATCCTGCATGGCTTTGTTGTATCGTTCGCCTTCGCGGGATTCAGCGGTGAAATATTTTACAGTCTCGTAATTGAGCAGCGCATCGACGGAACGGCCAATCGCTCGTGTATCCATATCATTCATTTCCGCGCGCAGGGCGTTACGCCAGTCGGTGACCTTGCGGGTGAAGGTAATATAGATAGCTACCATCGCCACGGTCGCGGCAACCAGACCAAAACCGAACTTAACCTGAAAAATCACCAGCACTGCGATCAATTCGATCAGTGTCGGCGCAATATTGAACAGCAGGAAATAGAGCATGATATCGATACTCTTCGTCCCGCGTTCGATGACTTTCGTTATCTCGCCGGTGCGGCGACCGAGATGAAAGCGCAGAGACAGTTGGTGCAGATGCGCGAAAACGTTTGTGGCAAGACGCCGCGCCGCTTCCTGTCCGACTTTCTCGAAGACGATGTTGCGGAGATTATCGAACATCACCTGACCAAAGCGCGCCAATCCATAGGCGGCGACCAAAGCCAGCAACACGGTGAGCGCCGCTTCGGTCCCCGCCGTCATCCCGTCGACGACAGCTTTGTAAGCAAAGGGCATGGAGAGTACGGCTGCCTTGGCACAAAGCACCAGCAATCCGGCAATGACGATGCGTACGCGCAAAGCCGGTTCATCCTTTGGCCACAAATAGGGCAGGAAGCGCTTGAGCGTCGGGATCATCGGCGGGTCGATTTGACCCTTTGTGCTTTGGTCTGGTGGCATTCCTCGGATGTAGGGATGCTGTCGCCGCTTGTCTATGTGCGGCGCTGTGGGACTTTAGAAACTGCCACTGATGGTCAATCGGTAAACAAGACCGAATCTCCGTGTGCGGTCTTCGATAAAGTCAATGGGTCCGTCTCGCCGATTGACATAATCAGTGCGCACAAAACGTTCGCCGCGATCGAATAAATTGCCAAGATTGGCGTTCACGGTCAGACCGAAAACATCCTTGTGCTCGACAAATATCCACGAATAGGGAGCCAGCGTATCAAAATCTGCTATCTGGTCGAGGCGTATATTTGCGACATCATCAAAATCTTCGATGCCGGCGCCCCAGGCCCAGTCCGTGTCGGGAATATCATGGCGAAGGGTGATCTCATAACTGTAGCGATCATCCTGTCCAATTCGCCGATTCCTTAGGGTGATCGGGTCACGAACGCTGCTATTCACTCCCTCGACTTCGATATCCAGCTTCGCCCCTTTCCAACCGATGGGGTCGAATAACAGGGTGGAGACCAGTTCAATACCATAGCGGTCCGCGCTGCCAATATTGCCGCGGGCTTCGCGTATGTCATCAATTGGGAAGGTATCGACAATATCATTGATCTTTTCTCCAAAAAACGTGACCGTGGCAGAACCGAACGCGCCCAGTTTCTTGGTTGCTTCCAGTTCCGCACGCCATTTTTGCGGTGGTACCAGATTGGTATTGCCTGCGGTCTGAACGTCATTCGATACCTCGACCGAGCCGACAAAATCGAAAAAGTCGAGCTGATCGACTTCCCGGGACAATTTGAAACTGAGGTCAAAATCCGCGGCCGGTCTCCAAGCCAATGCGACGGACCCCTTGGGCCGGATGAAAGACCGGGTGAGATCGCCTTGACTGATCTCGCTATACTCGCCTCCAAGAGCGGCTTGCAGCGTTAAATTTTCAGACAAAGGTCGTCCATAAGTTGTTATGAATTCAGCTCTTTTCTCTTCAACGCGGGTATTGCTGTCGCCTCCTCTATCGGCCTCGCTTTCAAGAAAATTATAAGCGCCTTCCAGGCTGAAACCCCAATCAGTTCCGCCAGCAGTCTGCCAGCCATATTCTGCACGCAGCACCGATTCTCCCTCATCCACTGTGCGGTTAAAAGTGCTTATGAAAGGTTGCGTAACACCATCGGTAAAGGTGCGGCTGAAAAAGTCCCTGGTTGGGCTGTGCTCCAGCCGTTGCAGCCCTATCAGTTTCAAACGGCCGGCGCCCAGATCGAATTCATAATCAGCGCTGAATTCTGCGTTCCATTCTCTTTCACGGCGGGTAAACAGTTCGAATATATCCGGCACTCCGGCCTGCGTCCGCAAAGTTTCGACGCGCTGGCGAAAATGATCGATTCCATATTCGCCACTGATGTTGAAGACCGATCCGGCATCGCTGGTGCGGCTGTAGGAGACATTGATCGTTGGAGCATCAGCCTGCGGTTGGCCGGTTTCAAAGCGCTCAAATAGCAGTTCGCCCTGTCCATTGGTAACTTGCTCCGGTCCCCGCGCTCCATTGCGAAAGCTTTCATTCTGGATGGCAATGGTAAAATCGCCTTTGCCGATCTTGCCGCTGATCGATGCCTCGCCGTCAAACCAATCACTACCTGCCCGCCGCCATTGTGGCCGCCATTTGAAATTGCCAGTTATTCCTGTCGAACCGTCGCTGCTGGTGACCAGATTCAAGACCTGACCCGATAAACCGGAGATGCTAAGCGTTGCACCATCGACAATCTCGACACGCAAGACACTGGCGGCTGAGATGCGACCCAAAATAGTGAAAGCGTCATTATTCTTGCCGGCAATCCGCGCGCCATTGATCAAGACATTTTCGTCTGCCTGCCCCAACCCGCGTGCGTCCTCGTCACCAGTATCAATGATAAAGCCAGGTACTTGCTGCACGATATCCAGTGCGGTGCGGGGGTTGAACCGCGAAAATTGTCCGACATCGTAAATCTGACGCCCATTTTCCGTCCGTGGTTGCAGGTTGCTATTGGTACTTGTTGCCGTTTGCGCCAATGCAGCGGATGGCACCGCGGAAATTGCAATAGCCAAAGATAACCACGTGGTTTTGTTCAAGATAATCCCCCCTTACCGGAATTAGGTCTCTGTATTTTTCGTATGCTTCTTGTCCGTTTGCTATGACCGGTTGGTTACACGGGATACCGCATTTCGACAAACTACATCTGTAGTCGGATCAACAACTTTGCAGTGCAAATTCACAATATGCTTCGATAAGCTGTTCTATCTTAATGCTTGTTTGAAAAGAGGACATAGGCACCGGCGCAGTTGGCCAATGTATAAATGCCATAGAAGAATACAGCGCTGAGCATTCCCATATTGGCGAAGATCAGGGCGGCGGCAAGCATGGCGAACTCCAATATATAGCTGCCATAGGGGCCGAGCAGTTTCGAAAAACTGCCCCGCGCTTCGGTGATCATGGGATGGTCGCTCTCCATCATCGCCTTGTGCATGGCGAAATTGCCGATTCCACAGATAAAGATGATGAAAACATACATGGCCTTTATATAGGAAGTGTTGGCGCTATTGTCAGGCATACTGGGTGATAATTTATCATGGTGGTTTTCATGTGACAGTCACCGGGTTTTGGGAGGGTGAAATGGAATTTGCAGGAAAGACGGCCGTGATCACAGGCGGCGCGACCGGTATCGGTTTTGCCCTGGCACGCGAGATGGGAAAGGCAGGTTCCCGGATCATTCTGTTTGAACCACGCGAAGACAGGCTGAAGGAAGCCGTTAGCCAATTGATCCAAGAGGGTGTGGACGCGAAGTATCAAGTCGGCGACGTGACCAGGCCGGAAGACATCGAAGCGCTGGCCGACTTTGCATGGGCGGAAAACGGTCGGGCGGATATGTTGATCAACAATGCCGGCATTGGCGGCTCGATGAAATCGGTGATCAAGACCGACCCTGCGGAAGCGCGGCGAATATTTGAAGTGAATTTCTGGGGCATGTGGTCCGCCATTTCCGAATTTGGTCGACGCTTCCGGACCGAGGAGAAGCCTTCCGCGATTTATTCCGTCGCCTCGGAAAACTCGCTGTTCAATGCCTTCCCATTTGGCGGCGGTGCCTATGTGTCCAGCAAGCATGCGATATTCGGCCTGATGGACGTGCTGCGCCGGGAAGCACCCGACTGGCTGACCACCGGTGTCATCATTCCCGGCTGGGTGAAGTCCGAGCTGTCTGAAGCCAATCTGACGATATCTGCGGCGATGGACACAGCGGCTTACGCGAAGATAATCGCGCCACAGATCGAGGCAGGCGAATATTATGTCGTCAGCCACGGCTATAATGTCGTTCGCTTCGACGAGCGTTATGACGAAATGAAAACAGCTTTCGACAAATATGCTCCTCGCAGAGAGGGCGATGAGGCTTACGATGTGCAGAGATTTTTTGCGGAGATGCAAAACTGATGGATATTGATCTGCCCGATGGTCTAACCCGTGCCACGTTTGCTGATTGGCGCCAGCTCGCCGACATCACTGCCGAGGCCTTTGCTGAAGACCCCGTAAACACGTGGATATTCGACAGCCAACAGGCGATTCAAGCATCCTTTCGCGTACTCGCACGCGAAATCTATGCGCGGAATGGATTTTGCCACCTTGCGGGTAATGAGGGGGCAACCATGTGGCTTGCGCCCGATCAATCGGGGAATATGGGTTTGCTCGCAATGATCCGTTTTGCCGTTGGGCAATTGGTTCACGGCAGTGCCGGCGGTCTCAAAAGGGCCATGGCGGCCGGCGCAATCATGGACAAGCATCATCCCCGCGAGCCTCATTGCTACCTGTTCACCATCGGAACACGAAAAAGCGCGCGCGGTACCGGACTAGGCAAAGCGCTGCTGGCACCAGTGCTCCAGGCTTGCGATGCCCAGCGCATTCCCTGCTATCTGGAAAACAGCAACCCGGCCAATCATGGCTTCTACGCCCATCATGGATTTGAGCGGCGAGAGATTTTTGCCTGTGGCGATGGCGGTCCACCGCTTGAAGCCATGTGGCGCGAACCAGGATAAGTGGAACATCCGCCGGAACAGGCCGGCACATAGTTAAAGCGTCGAGGCCAGTGCCATGATCACGCCAATGCCCACCAGCAATATGCCCGTCAGTTCGCCGCGGCTCAGCGGTTCCTTTAGATAGAAGCGGCCAAAGCCGAGCGTATATAATATCTGCGTCTGGCCGACGATGCCGACCAGCGCGACCGGAGCATGGGCATAGGCAATGAACCATCCCGCCGACGCGGTGGCGGCGAGCACACCCACTTGTGCCGTCACACGCCAGCGTTTCAGCATCGCGCGAAACTGATCCGGCTCGCGGATGATGACGTAGAGCCCCTGCATCAATGCCTGAAAGCCAAGCACGGCGGTAAGAACGATCAGGCCGGCATAGGTGCGCTCGACATCGGGGACTGCGTTGGCTGATTGTTTGATGAAGATAGCGGTCAGCGCGAACAGGAACCCAGCGCTCAGGCCCGTAAGTGCTGCCGGTTGCTTAAGGCCGCGGAGCCATTGCCACAATCCTCTCGCGCCACCTTCGATGGATACGGACAAAATTCCGGCAAAAGCGATGGCGATACCCAGCCATGCCAGTGGCGCCAGCGTTTCTCCAAGGATCAACCAGCCGAGAAAGGCAACAATCAAGGTCTCCGTCTTCATATAGGCGGTACCACTCACCAGATTGCGAAAGCCGAAGGACATGATGATGAGGTTCGTCGCCAGCATTTGTGCAAAGCCGGCGGCCCATGCGAACCACCAGAAGGATGCGTCCAGCGCAGGCAGGGCGCCACGCCCCGTGGCTGCCATATAGCTGGCCAGCATGGCGCAGGCGATCGGCCAGCCAAAGAAGAAGCGCGACAGCGCCGCCGCATTGACTGACATTTCCGCGCGAATGCGCTGCTGCACCGCCATTCGCCAAGCAAGGAACAGGGCGGCCAGCAGGGCGGCCGGTATCCAGATAGGAAAGGTCAAAGGGGCCGCGCGTCCACGGTTTCGGCGAGAAAATTCAATATCTTCTGCGGCGTGCCCGGATCCTCCGGCGGATCATTTCGGGTCTTGTAGGCAGCGGTCAGGCCGACGGCGAGCATCACTGCGGGTATGCCCGAAAAGATGAGATTGAATATCATCGGCGCATCATCAATGAACCAAAAGACCAGAGAGAATAGAAAGAATAAACCAACAAAACCATTCCAGAACAGGAAGAATGGCATGGCCTTACCCTGGCGCATTGTCCCTTCGATCAGGGTGCCGCCGTCATGTTCACGCATCTTGGCGTTTAAGATTGGCTCCGCACCAACTTTCAGGCCGGGGCGCCGATAGGTGAGGAACATCTTGCGTTCGGTGCCGTTGCCAAAAACATGATAGCCTTTGCGCTTCTTTCGCTTCTTCATCTCCGCTTTAAGTTTTTTCGCGAGCGGAATCGGCTCCATTGGCGAATAGAGTTTGATATCTTCTTTCATGGAGAAAGCCGATCAAACCCCCTCGAGCAATCCCTCTTTCTTGATCTTCTCCTGCCAGACCAAAGGCGCGAGATGGTGGACGCTTTGGCCTTCCGCATCGACTGCAACCGTGACCGGCATATCCTGCACCTCAAACTCGTAAATTGCTTCCATGCCGAGATCCTCAAAACCAACAACCTTCGATCCCTTGATCGCGCGGCTGACCAGATAGGCACTGCCACCAACAGCCATCAGATAGGCACTTTTATGCTTTTTGATCGAGCCGACGGTATCAAGTCCCCGCTCGGCCTTGCCGACCATCGCCAGCAGGCCCTGTTCCAGCATCATATCGGTAAACTTGTCCATCCGCGTCGCGGTGGTCGGGCCAGCGGGGCCAACCACTTCCTCGCCGACCGGATCAACCGGCCCGACATAATAGATGACGCGGCCTTTAAATTCGACTGGCAGCTCTTCACCCTTGTCGAGCATGTCCTTGATCCGTTTATGCGCCGCATCGCGGCCGGTCAGCATCTTGCCATTGAGCAGCAAGCGGTCGCCATGGTTCCAGCTGGCCACTTCCGCTTCGTCGAGCTGATCGAGATGAACGCGCTTCGCTTCGGACGATGGCGCCCAGTTGACGTCCGGCCATTCATCCAGCTTGGGAGCTTCCAAATAAGCCGGTCCGCTGCCGTCCAATGTGAAATGCGCATGGCGAGTCGCGGCGCAATTGGGGATCATCGCCACCGGCTTACCCGCTGCATGACAAGGCCAGTCATTGATCTTGACGTCGAGAATAGTGGACAGCCCGCCCAGTCCCTGCGCACCGATGCCGAGTGCGTTGACCTTGTCGAAAATCTCTATCCGCAATTCCTCGACATCGCTGCGCGGCCCGCGTTCTTTCAGCTGGCCCATGTCAATCGGGTCCATCAGTGATTGTTTGGCGAGCAGCACCGCGCGCTCCGCCGTACCGCCAATGCCGATGCCCAGCATGCCCGGCGGGCACCAGCCCGCGCCCATTTGCGGGACCATGTCGAGTACCCAATCAACGATATTGTCGCTCGGGTTCATCATCTTGAATTTCGATTTATTCTCTGACCCGCCACCTTTGGCAGCGACATCGACGCTAACCTTGTCACCGGGTACCATTTCTACATGGAGTACTGACGGTGTATTGTCCTTGGTATTGCGCCGGGTAAAAGCGGGGTCGGTCAGGATCGAAGCGCGTAGCTTGTTTTCCGGATGCAGATAGGCCCGACGCACGCCTTCATCGACAATTTCCTGCATCGATTGCGATGTCTCGTCAAGACGGCAGTCCATGCCCCATTTGACGAAGACGTTTACAATGCCGGTATCCTGACAAATCGGCCGGTGCCCTTCGGCGCACATGCGTGAGTTTGTGAGAATCTGCGCAATCGCGTCTTTGGCTGCGGGAGATTTCTCCGCTTCATAAGCTTCGCCCAGCGCCCGGATATAATCCATCGGGTGGTAGTAAGAGATGAATTGTAGCGCGTCGGCAACGCTTTCAATCAGGTCGGCGGTTTTTATCGTGACGGTCATCAGGGCTCCGGGATTGGTCTAAGTATGCGATCCGGATGCCTTTTGGCGGATATGTTGAAAGTCGGCAAGTTTTGTATGTGTTACGAGTATGTTGTCTGGTGTGTTTATGCAGATATCAGCACACCGCGATACAAGGGGTCCTCAAACGCCTGGCCAGCGCCTTTCGCGACACAGGTCAGCGGATCATCGGCAATGGTGACGGCCAGGCCCGTCTGCTCTGCAATATGTTCATCAATACGTCCGAGCAGCGCGCCGCCGCCGGTCAGGACAATGCCCTGATCAACAATATCGGCGGCCAGTTCTGGCGCGGTGTTTTCAAGGGCGTTGCGGACGCTGTCGGTTATCTGACCCACTGGTTCTGCAATCGCATAGGCAATTTCGGCTTCGGTAATGATGATCTTTCGCGGCATACCCCTGACGAGGTCACGGCCCTTGATATGCATGGTTCGCCCGTTATCGACCGGACTGACCGCGCTTGCCATTTCATGTTTGACCATCTCTGCCGTGGTTTCGCCAATCGCCAGATTGTGTTTGCGCCGGATATGCGACGCGATGGCATCGTCAATCTTGTCACCGCCCATGCGGCCAGAGGTGCTGTAAGCCAGTCCCTGAAGCGACAATACGGCGACCTCGGTGGTGCCGCCGCCAATATCAACGACCATTGCGCCAATGGGTTCTGCCACGGGTATTCCGGCACCGATGGCCGCAGCCATCGGTTCTTCGACAAAGAAGATACGCGATCCGCCGGCATTGGATGCAGCATCGCGAATGGCCCGGCGCTGCACATTGGTTGAGCCGGACGGGATACACACCGCGATATCGAAACGCCGCAGCATACCTGTTTTTTTATCATGCACTTTCTGGATGAAATGCTTGATCATCTGTTCCGCGACATCAAGATCGGCGATCACGCCATCTTTTAGCGGTCGAATGACCTTAATATTGTCAGGCGTCTTGCCCATCATCAGCTTGGCATCGGAGCCCACGGCCCGCACCTTGGTCACGCCGTCATTGGTTTCCAGCGCGACCACCGACGGTTCGTTGAGCACGATTCCCTGATCACGCAGGTAGACCAGCGTATTGGCAGTGCCAAGGTCGATCGCAATATCATGCGACTGAAGTTTGAAGAAACTACGCATATATAATAGGTTACTTTTGAAAAGGGGGATCACATCTATGATATGACATATTTATGGACGGATAGTGGCTAGGTGCGAATGAACCTATGCTGTCTAGTCGAGCTGTGCTGAAAATAGGTTTGTTCCTGGCTATCTGTTAGGTGTTGAGGCCGGTTTCGCATCAAAAGCAAGCAGCATGATGATATGGGAGATGACATATGCGTATCTTTGTTACCGGCGCATCCGGTTTTGTCGGCGGGGCGGCCACTAAGGCATTTGTTGAGGCCGGGCATCAGGTCACCGCCATGTCACGCAGCGAGGCATCAGATGCAGTGATCCGCGATTTGGGAGCTCAACCGGTACGCTGTGATCTGGAAACGATCACCGCCGAACATATTGGTGATGCCGAGGTTATTCTGCACAGCGCCGCCTTTGTCGAAGCCTGGGGGCCAAAAGATGCCTGGTATAAATATAATGTACTGGGAACGCAGGCGATGCTGGATGCTGCGCAAGCTGCCGCTGTGCAGCGGTTCATCCATATCGGGACAGAGGCGGGCATCTGTCATGGCCAGCATGTGCGCGATGCGGATGAGACTGTTCCACTGGCTCCGCATTCGCCTTATCCCTATTGCGCGACCAAGGCGCAGGCAGAGCAGCGCGTCCGGGATGCCAATCGCGGCACGTTTGAAACAATTATCTTGCGGCCGCGTTTCATCTGGGGGCCGGGCGACACGACTTTGCTTCCTATGGTCGAAGCCATGGCCAAGAGTGGCAAGTGGATGTGGATCAATGATGGCAAGGCGATGACATCAACCACCCATATCGATAATCTGGTTCATGCCATAAATCTCGCTCTCACCAAAGGCGAGGGCGGAGAGGCCTATTTTATATTGGATGACGGGACGATCAGCATGAAAGATATGATCGGGGGGATGGCGCAGGCAAAACAGCTGACATTGGCGGACAAGTCCATTTCATCCGGCATGGCTGACTTTGTCGGAGGCGCATCGGAAAGAATATGGCGGCTATTGGGTTTGAAAAGCGATCCACCATTGACCGCTCATGCGGCCATGGTCATGTCGCGGGATTGTACATTGGATGGGTCAAAGGCGCAGGCCGATCTGGGCTATCATCCCGTCACGACCCGAGCGGAAGGATTGGCCGCTTTGTGACACAGGCTGTCCGATCCAAAATCGGAAGCTTTGAAATAAAATTTCCGTCCGCTGAATCATTCAAACACCATATCTGGTGTCACAAATGAGTCATTCACACCTGTGCATGAACTGTGGATATTTTTTTTGTAAAATTTGACCCAGCCTATTGCGTTCCGGTCAAGGCTTAGAAGGTCCACGCGTCGCTGCGCTGCAGCATGAATCGGCCGTCGACGAAGCGATTCATTTATACGACGAACAGAGTCGTTAAAATGTCATTTACCCTCTTGCATATAATTCTGATTCAGCCACTATAGGTTGTGGTTAAGCCAAGGGGGCACACCAACGTATAGTATTACTCGCCAGTAACACCGACTCGGTGGATGGCTCCCTTTGGCCTGAATCGCAAGCGATTTATTTCGGGTTTTTGGGCAAAAATAAATGCCCGCCCAGGCTGTAAAGATGTTATGTTAAACGGCTCGGCCGCAAGAGATTGTCCGAGTCGAACAATACAGGAACAAATGGCCCGGTATTAAACCCACCAGAAGGCTGGCCAAAGGGCTGGCGAAACGATTGGTTTGGTAGTTTGATTAAGGGGGCTTTGATGGATTTTAGAGATAGCCGGGAAGATGCCGGGAATAGTGGTAGAGATATGAGTGAGAGTGATATGGGCGCCGAAGTTTTGGATACGCCAAAAGACAAATCTAAAAGCACCGCAAAAAAGGCACCGGTGAAAGAACCGGAGATCAGCAAAAAGGCAGAAGCCGAAGCGGAGGCCGCCAAGAAAAATGACGAAAAAGAGCTGAAAGCGGAACGCGACAGCCATAGCGTCGAAAAACGCCGGTTCAAAATCGTGCAGGACGACGCGCGCGATGATTTGCTGACCGACTTTGGTAAAGAGACGCTGAAAGACCGTTACCTGCTTCCGGACGAGAGTTTTCAGGACCTGTTCTCTCGCGTGGCCGATGCCTATGCGGATGACCAGGATCATGCCCAGCGGCTTTATGATTATATATCAAAACTCTGGTTCATGCCGGCGACGCCAGTATTATCCAATGGCGGTACTGGTCGCGGGCTTCCTATCTCCTGCTATCTCAATAGCGTCGATGACAGCCTTGGCGGGATCGTCAACACCTGGAACGAGAATGTCTGGCTTGCGTCCAAGGGCGGCGGCATTGGCACCTATTGGGGCAGTGTCCGCGGCATTGGTGAACCGGTTGGCCTGAACGGCAAGACATCTGGCATCATTCCGTTCGTCCGCGTGATGGACAGCCTGACGCTGGCAATTTCACAAGGGTCATTGCGGCGCGGTTCGGCGGCTTGCTATCTTGATATTGACCATCCGGAAATCGAAGAATTTCTTGAAATTAGAAAGCCTTCTGGTGACTTTAACCGAAAAGCTCTCAACCTGCATCACGGCGTATTGCTGACCGACGAATTTATGGAAGCGGTACGCGATGGCCGGGAGATGGATCTGAAATCACCCAAGACCGGTGAAGTGCGCGGTACGGTTGATGCGCGCTCGCTGTTCCAGAAATTGGTCGAGACGCGTCTCGCCACCGGTGAGCCTTATATCATCTTCAACGACACAGTGAACCGGATGATGCCAAAACATCACCGCGATCTGGGCCTGAAAGTTTCCACGTCCAATCTGTGTTCCGAAATTACACTGCCGACGGGTCGTGATCATTTGGGTGAGGACAGGACGGCAGTGTGTTGCCTGTCTTCACTCAACCTTGAAAAATGGGACGAGTGGTCAGTCGACAAGGACTTTATCGAGGACGTCATGCGCTTCCTCGACAATGTGCTTCAGGATTATATTGACCGTGCGCCCGATGAAATGGCGCGCGCCAAATATAGTGCGAGCCGCGAACGCAGTGTTGGTCTGGGCGTCATGGGCTTCCACAGCTTCCTGCAGGCCCGCGGCCTCGGCTTTGAAAGCGCGCTGGCAAAATCGTGGAATATGAAGATCTTCAAGCATGTTTCAGCCAAAGCGTCCGAGGCCAGCATGATGCTCGCCAAGGAACGCGGACCTTGTCCCGATGCAGCCGACCAGGGCGTGATGGAGCGCTTCTCCTGCAAAATGGCAATCGCACCAACCGCGTCGATCTCGATCATCTGCGGCGGAGCATCAGCCTGTATCGAACCGATCCCGGCGAATATCTACACCCACAAAACGCTGTCCGGCAGCTTCGTGGTCAAGAACCCGCATCTTGAAAAGCTGCTCGCTGAGAAATCCAAAGACAGCACCAATGTCTGGAATTCGATCCTTGAGCAGGGCGGCAGCGTCCAGCATCTCGACTTCCTCTCGGCAGAAGAGAAAGACGCGTACAAGACCAGCTTCGAGATTGACCAGCGCTGGCTGCTCGAACTCGCGGCCGACCGCACGCCCTATATTGATCAGGCACAGTCGCTGAACCTGTTCATCCCGGCGGACGTCGATAAATGGGACCTGTTGATGCTGCACTTCCGCGCATGGGAGCTGGGCATCAAGTCGCTTTATTATCTGCGCTCGAAATCGATCCAGCGTGCTGGCTTTGCCGGTCAGGAAGATGCGGCCGACAGCAAAGGTGGCGGCGTGGAAGCGGACAATACGCTGGACCCGAAAAAGGTCGAGCTGATGACCACACAAGGCAGCACCGACTATGACGAGTGTCTCGCCTGCCAATGATTAGGCGCCAATAATAGGCAGTTTGCCCACTGCCCCCTCCCATTTGCTCCTTTAGGGAGGGGGCTGTTTTCTTTGATAAGCTAAAGGAGCATCCATGATCCTCTCCCCTTGAGGGAGAGGAAAGTAAGACTTGGCAGCTCGCCTGCCTAGTCGTCTTGGAGAGGGGTATCGGCAGACATGGCATTGCCAGCCCCCTCACCGACTACGACTAAGTCCTTCGGACAAAGTCTTCGTTGTCCTCTCCCTCGAAGGGGAGAGGAATTGTAAATTGAAAGCGGAGTAACGGAAAAAATGTCACTTTTGGAAGCACGTAAAACCTACAAGCCCTTTGAATATCCATGGGCCTATGACTTCTGGAAGCGGCAGCAGCAGATTCACTGGATGCCGGAAGAAGTGCCTTTGGGCGAGGATTGCCGCGACTGGGCGCAGAAGCTGACCGACCATGAGCGCAACCTGCTCACCCAGATTTTCCGTTTCTTCACCCAGGCCGATGTCGAGGTGCAGGATTGCTATCACGACAAATATGGCCGGGTCTTTAAACCCACCGAAGTCAAGATGATGCTGACGGCTTTCTCCAACATGGAAACCGTCCACATCGCCGCTTATTCGCACCTGCTCGACACGATCGGCATGCCGGAGAGCGAGTACTCCATGTTCCTTGAATATGAGGAGATGAAGGACAAGCATGACTATCTCGGCACATTCGGCGTTGATACGGACGAAGATATTGCCAAGACGCTGGCGATGTTCGGCGGCTTTACCGAGGGGCTGCAGCTGTTTGCGTCATTCGCGATGCTGATGAACTTCCCGCGCTTCAACAAGATGAAGGGCATGGGGCAGATTGTCTCCTGGTCCGTGCGCGATGAATCGCTCCACTGCGAAGGCATTGTCAAAATGTTCCACACATTCTGCGCGGAACGCGACTGCCTGACCAAGAGTGTCAAGGAAGATATTATCGACTGCTGCCAGAAAACCGTGCGGCTGGAAGATGCGTTTATCGATCTGGCGTTCAGCGACGGTCCGGTGACCGGCATGACCGCGAAAGAGATTAAACGCTATATCCGCTACATTGCGGATTGGAGATTAGGCCAGCTGGGCTTTGACCCCATCTACATGATCGAAGACCACCCGCTGCCATGGCTCGCGCCATTGCTCAACGGTGTTGAGCATGCCAATTTCTTCGAAACCCGCGCCACCGAATATTCCAAAGGCGCCACCCGCGGCAATTGGAACGAAGTCTGGGATTCATTCGATCAACGCAAAGGCGGCAAGATTATCGGTATCGAAGAAACCGATAATGACGACGACGGCGAAGATATGTTTGAGCAGGCGGGCGTTGCTGCGGAGTAGTTGACAGTATCGGCCAACCAGATTTCTCATTAGCAATTACTGTGACTGTTCGGGTTATGGTAGTAATGTCTGGAGTTGGTGTGGAGCATACATAATGGCCGAAGAAGAAGCAGCTAAACCCGATTTGGGTAAAGGGAAATCGAAGCCTAAACGAAGAACCATTCCTGGGAATTTTACTTATACAACGACTCCAGGTAAATTGAAAATTGCATTGCAAAATTTGATTGAAGCCGAACGTCCCGATATCTTCAACAAGGCATTTATAGAAACTTATCTGAGTGTTTCCGGCGGCTCGGCAGCTCCAATACCGAACATTATGAAAAGAGTTGAATTCATTGGAGGCGATGGAAAACCGACGGAATGGTACGGCAAATTTCAAACTGAGGGTGGACGGCCAGAAGCAGCACTTCACGGGATAAAAAAGGCGTTCCAAGAAATTTTCAGGAAAAATACTTTTGCACATTCACTTCCTGAAGACAAAATTAAAGAAATTATTGTTGAAATTACCGGACTGGTGAAGACTGACTCGATTGTCAGTCAAATTTATGGAACATTCGATGCGTTCCGAAGCTTTATTCCAACTGGCTACGTATCATCAGATGGGAAAGGCAAAGACAATAAAGAAGAAGTTGAAGAGAAGGGCGATGACCTTGAAAAACGCACGAGAGACCTTGGTCTTTCATATCATATAAATATCGTTCTTCCTGAAACCAAGGACATTGCTGTATTTAATGCTATTTTTCAAAGCCTTAAGAACAATTTACTCTGAGCAATGAGCGTCATTTCAACAGAGCTATTTGTCTTGAAGGGTGCTGCGATACGTGCCGATCTTGAGCGCGTTTCCAATGACTATAATTTGGTTAAGGCAAAGTCAGACATTGAAAGCGCAACGGATGCCTTAATTGATGAAAACCTTAATCAAGTTGACTATGAAATTAGAGCATCAGCGATCCGTATGGCTGAGTTTTATCAACTTTTTTATATGTTGGAGAATGACATAAGGTCGTTTGTTTCAGAGATCCTGTTTAATGCTTACCAAGAAAGTTGGTGGGAAGATTATGTTCCTGATGATGTAAAAAAATATGCAAATAGTAATAAGGCTAAAGAGAGCAAAGAAGGTTTACCACCAAGATCTAATAAACTTATCGACTATCTTACTTTTGGCCATCTTGGAGAGATTATAAAGACCAATTGGGATGTTTTTGCGGGACTTTTTCCGAACTGCGAAATTGACCGTCTCGAGAAAGTCGTATCTCGATTGAATCTTGCTCGAGGTCCCATCGCGCATTGCGGTTATTTACCGGAAGATGAGGTCGTCAGGCTAAAATTGGCCATACGGGACTGGTATGCATTATCTGAATAGAACTACTGTAAATACCTAATTGGCAATCACTACCGCCCATAATCACCCCGCTCCGCTCAGTTATAGCGACGGGACCGCTCCTCATCCTTAATCTGTGACCCGCGGCATAGACAGGACGGCCGAAAGCAACCTATCGCTCTGTAACACGGGTTAAAGGGAGTGGATTTGTGAGCCGTTTCAAATTTCTGGCCGGCATGGCCGCCATGTTTTTCATGGGCCTCGCGGCACCCGCCGCGGCGCAGGATTGCGATATCATGCACGCGCTGCAAATCGATGTGAAGGATGGCCGTTTCAAAGTCTATCTGAACGATGTCTATCTCTATGAAGATGATGACAGGTTGATCAAACATAACAGGGGGTTCAGCGACTGGCTGGTGCAGGGCGAAAATCTTGTCCGGGTGGAATTTGAAGGCAAGGCCGGCGATTTTTCGGTGATCCGGGTCTGCAAAGGCGCTTTCCCTGATGAAAATGGCGATTTTCCTGATGCCGATACGGTTGGCGAGGCAAAGTTCGATGGCGCCGCGAGCAAGGATATGCGCTTCAATCGAAAGGCTCCGGTTGAGGCTGAATATATGAAAGCGGAAATTGCCGGTGATGAAGGCTTGATGGAAGCGGTGAAGAAATTGCAGGACGCGGCGGCCAGCGGTGATGTGGACAGCGTAATAGCTATGCACGCGCCTATGTTTCGGGATGCGGAGCGGCAGGGCGTGTCACTGGACTGGCTCACCACCTATATGCGCGATATCCTGTCCAACAATCCGGTCGATATAGCGACAGGTCTGGTCGCCAAACCGATCATGGGCGGCCGGGCCTATCAGGTGCTGGACGCAGAGCAACAGTCGGCCATATCGCTGAACGCGGTCTATGAAGACACGAACGTCTTTTGGAAAAGCGGCACATTCTGGGGCCGTTTCGACGGCAAATGGTTCATTCTGGCCCTGTAGAGCGAGGTGCAGTGACACTGCGCTTTTTCCGGAAAATCCCAAAAAACGGCTTTCCTACACACCCCCATCCATGCCTTAATCGGCCCCATGAAAAACCACCGACACACCACGTCCAACGCCAGACCCGATCCGCGCAGCGCCGCTGTGCAGAGCCGCCGCATATCGCGCCTCCCCGCCTTTACGCCCGCAGAGCTGCGCGTGCGGCGGGATGGGTGGACGCCGGTGCGGCAGGCGGAGTTTATCGGCTATCTCGCTGAAACGCGCTGCGTCAAACAGGCGGCGGCGCGGGTGGGGATGAGCCGGGAGAGCGCTTACCGCCTGCGCCGCAAACCGGGTGCGGAGGATTTTGTCGCGGCGTGGGATTTTATCCTGGAAGGTCCGGAGCCTTCGCGCGGACCAGGTGAGCGAAAACCAAAGGTCACACTAGAAAAGCTGTTTCAGCGTATCCGGGTGGGCCGTTATCGCCCGATGATGCGCGCCGGGCGCTATGTCGGGACGTTGCAAAAGCCTGATGTTTCAGCGCTTCTGGCCGCTATATCGCGTCTTGACATGGTCGCGCCGCGGGAGGATCACTGGGATGATTTCTCGGCGGACCATGCCAACAAAAAGGGGGCTTCACTGTGAACTTGAACAAGCAATCCATCGCCCGCATCATTTTCGCGCTTGCCGCCCTTTATGGCATTCCAGTCTTGCTCCTCGGCCTGTTCGGAGAGGCCCAGTTTAACGCCGCGATGCCGCCCGCGATTACCCATCCCGAATTTTATTACGGTTTTCATGGTGTTGCGCTGGTGTTCCAGCTGATCTTTGTCCTGATCGCCATCGACCCGGTACGCTATCGCCCATTGATGCTGTTGGCGGTTCTGGAAAAGCTCGCCTTTTTCGGTCCTGGGCTATGGCTCTATTCCAGTGGCCGGCTGGCCGAGGGCGGGGCGTTTTACGGCGCGATGATCGATGGTGTCTGGGCGCTGCTATTCCTGCTGGCATGGGCGCTGACCCGCCCGAAACGCGATGCAGGCGGGTGACAAGACTTCCGGCGCCCCCTGTTTCTGCACCGGTTGCCTACAGGGCGTCTTGCCCCCGGGGCTCTCCTTCTATACGCTTATGGGTTCGGGGCTAGACTGATGGAGGGTTTCCTGATCTGGAAACGGATCGAACAAAGATAGGTTATAGGATTGAGTTTTTCGGAATTTATGATTGCCCTGGCGTTGACCAACGCACCGGCAACCCCCACACCCCCACCGACCATTGCGGATCGCTCCTTTGATATAGATACGGTCGAAGTGCAGGACCTGCGCGCGCCAGCATCACCGGCATCGTTATCGGCGCAGGCGCAGCTATTCGGCGCACTTGCCATCGCGCCGGGAGAAGCAGAGCCGTCAGCGCCGCCCGCTCAGGTGCCATGGCCTGTGCCGCTGGAGCCGTCAGCACCGCCACAGACACTGGACGAACCGCTCCTGCCTGCCGATCCCGCAGGGCCCGATGCTGATCTTGCGGCTGATCCGGCGGATGGTAACGAAATCGTCGTAACGGCTCGCCCGCGCGCGCCAAAGATCGACCCATTGCAAGAACTGAATGCGGACAGTTTTGAGGTTATTCAGGACGTTGACGATGCCGTGGTCGGTCCCGTCGCACTGGCTTATGAAGATACCGTGCCGAGCCCGGTCCGCAGCGGCATCTCGAATTTTTTGAGCAATCTGGGTGAGCCGATTGTTTTCCTGAACTATCTGCTGCAGCTCAAACCCGGCAAGGCGATGGAGACACTGGGCCGCTTCACCATCAACTCGACCATCGGAATTGGCGGGCTGGTGGATGTCGCCAAAAAGCCGCCGTTTAACCTGCCCAAGCGTAATAACGGCTTTGCCAATACGCTGGGCTATTATGGTGTCGAGCCGGGGCCGTTTCTGTTTCTGCCGCTGATCGGGCCGACGACTGTCCGCGATCTGTTCGGGCGTGTGGTTGATCTATCGGTCTTGCCAGTCGCGGTCGGTAAACCGTTTAACGAGCTTGTCTACACGCTCCCGGCCGGGATTATTACCTCGCTCGATACCCGCGCCGAGCAGGACGAGCAGTTCAGGAAGCTGCGCGAAGCCGATGATCCTTATACGGCCACAAGAGAGCTTTATCTGAAGCAGCGGCAGGCGGAAATTGACGCGCTGCGCGGGAAGAAGCCGGAACAACAAGAGGGCGCTGATACCCAATCCCCCCGATAGGCTTGCTATTCCCGGCTACTCGCTCCTGTCCGATATTTGACCCAGATCAAAGCAAAGCCCTCGCTTCGCTGCCAACATCCGGTCCGATAAAAAGGAGATGTGAGATGTCGGATCACATGATGCAGTGGCCAGTATTGCTATTCATCGGGATGGTGGCCTTTTTCGGTGTGGGCCTGATCTTCGGGACCATCGCCGAAACCCTGAATGAACGAAAGGAATAAGGGTCAGCGGAGAGCGAACCTTGCCGGGCATCGATATCTGATCGGGCCTGCTAAAATCGGATAGGGTGGGGCTGGTTCAGGCCAGCCTCCGGTAATTCGCGCCACGGCCCGTTTACTTTTCACAAAACTGTCATGAAACTGTTTTGATGATTACGTTGAGACACGAATTGGCAATTTATACCGCCGCCGGACTGGGCATTCTGGCAATGGCGGCGGCGTCAGTGGATTTTCGCCATGGAGCCTTTTTCCGGGAAGATGGCGTTGTTGAAATGGCGGCAGCACTGCTCTTTCTGGCGGCCTTGGTAATCGGTGTTCATCGGCGGTTGTTCCGCAGCTGGACCGGATTTATTTTTTGTGTCCTCGCCTTGCTTGCCTGTTTGAGTGAGATAAGTTTCGGTGCCCGTTTTCTGGACTTTGCCATGCCGGCAATGGCGGGCGGCGGCGAGTTGGACGGGGCGCAGGATCTGGTGATGCTGGCCTACCGGGCGGCTGCCGATAGAGGCTTGTTACCACTGGCGGGGGTGCTGGTTGTGGTACTACCGGCCTTGGTTTCGGTACTGGCCTGGCGCAGCGGACATCTGGCGCAGGTCGTGGCATGGTTCAATGCCGATGATGGCCGTTCTACGCTGGCCGTCGGGATGGCCGTCATCGGTCTGGCGGTGGTCCTTGATGTGATGGAAGCCGTGCGCTTTGCCGAGGAAACGCTCGAGCTTTTTGGTGCCGCTCTGTTTGTCACAGCGGCTTTGCGTTTCGACCGATAATGTGGCCGGGGCCTGGCCCTTACCAAGCAAGACAACAGAAATAGAACCAATATGAGTCTATCTCGGTTTGTCTGACAATCGGACGTTGGCGCAAAACTGGCATTTGATTGGACCGTAGCGATAGGGCCATCAGCACCTGCGAAATCAGACTTCTTGATCTTGCGTGAATTTACCCCATTATGAGTCATTCCGGGGTTAACAAGGGGCAATTCACAATGCTAAATTATTGGTTATGTTAGAAAAACACTCTCGCTTCGTCACTCTGGCCACCGCGGCGCTGGCCATGACCATCTCACCAGTTTTTGCACAGGCAGCCAGCCCGCCACCGGCAAAGAAGGAGCTCGTTCGACCGGACATTCCATCGCGCGAGCACTATCCCGATGCAGGGCAGGCTTTCGGGATGACCTGGTATTATAACAATGACAACGACAACCCGTTTGTCGCCTTTCAGGTTCCTGAAACCGACAATCAGCTATGGACCATGTCTTGCCGCAAGCAAAAAGACGGAAGCGTGCGCATTGCCAATATGATTATCGCCACGCCGAAAGAGCTGGTCGCAGAGGATCGTTTTGGTTTCACGATCAGGGTTGATGATCGTCGGTCGATCGGCGTGCTGGCGCGGATGTTACCGGCCAATCTTGAGGGCGAAGATTATCATATGCCGCAATTTTATTTGCCTGCCGATCATGCGCTTTTTCCAGCGCTGGCCAAGGGCAATCGGGCCTATGTAAATCTGAATGGCAACAAGTTCAGCTTGCACCTTAATGGATCCGGTGATGCGCTGACCAAATTTCTAAAGGCCTGCCAATAATCAACCATTGGTCGCAGCTGAAAAACCGGCTGGCGACAATTGTAGAGGATGAATAGTCCTGTTGGGTTTTGTTCATATTTCTCCCGTTATTTCTGACAATCAGACATAACGAAGGGAGTTTGACATGAAGAAAACGATATTAAGCCTAACCGCCGCCGCGCTGTTTTTGCCGGCTACGCCAGCACTAGCTGATGCGGGTGGCTATACTGATCATGGTGGCCCTGTCGCGGGTTTCTATCGGGTCAGTGATGATGACTGGGACGACGATGATGACGATCGCTATTACAAGCCCCGCCGGTTGAAACGCGGGGATCGCTACTGGCGTGGCCGCGACGGGCGCTATTATTGCAAGCGCAAGGACGGCACGACGGGACTGATCATTGGTGGCGCCGTCGGGGCGCTCCTTGGCCGGGAAATTGATGGCGGCCGGGACCGGACTGTTGGAACTGTGCTGGGTGCTGCCGGTGGTGCGCTTTTGGGCCGGGAGATTGATCGCGGAAAATTGCGCTGCCGTTAAGTGATCGGGCTGTAGCGTTTGCTTGAGCTCATCGATGAAATGCAAAACCCGGTCCTGATGGTCTTCAGGGCCGGGCTTTCATTTGGGGGACAGGGAAGGGGATTTAGATGATCAGGGATGCGGCATTTTGTGTGGCGGGGACAATGCTGGCGCCAACAAAAAGGGCTGAAGAGATAAGGGCGGCGATGGCGGCGGTGATTTGGGCAGTGAAGTTACGGGGCATGATGAAATCCTTGGGGGTTTGGGGCTGGTCCGGTGACTAGATCACCAGGGACGCGGCGTTTTGGGCGGCTGGGCCAACGCTGGCGCTAATCATTACGGCTGCAGAGAAAAGAGCGGCGAAGGCGGCGAGAACCTGGTTTTGAACGTTGGTGGTCATGATGAATTTTCCTTTTGAATTCTGGTTAGAGATTAAGCGATGAATGAAGCGGTGGTTTGAACGGCTGGGCCAACGCTGGCGCTGATCAGTACAGCGGCGGAGAACAGAGCGGCGAAAGCGGCGACAACTTGGTTTTGGATATTTACGTTCGACATTTTAAATTCCTTCTTGGCTAAATTTGGTTTTTCGCGGTTGGGTTTGCGAAGATGTCCATAGCATTGCATAGGGCGTGCCAGTTTTGACAAATCTTTATAATACAATAGGTTATGATTGTTCTCCATCGCTTAGAGTTTTCTTGGAAGCTAATAAGTGGGAAAATGAACCAATAAATGGTTTGCTCTGTTGGGAAATATCACCAATCAGCCTGTTCATGACCTTACTGTTGTTGCAAGCACAGGAACGGTCCGGATTTACTCGTGCAAAACCGGAGGATATTCCCACAGGATGGGTTTGGGTTAGTTTGCAGTTTCGCCTGGCGGCTGGTGCCATGAAACTGCGATGGTTTTAATAGGGTGCAGTTCCGCCATCGACGCTCAGCGCAGCACCGGTAATCCCGGCACCAGCATCAGAGGCAAGCAGCAATGCCATCGCAGCGACTTCCTCTACAGTGTTGGGGCGTTTGAGCGCGCTTTCTTGAGAAAACATGTCGATCATTTCCTCGAATGTCATGCCAAGACCCTCGGCAGTGGTCGGCCCGTTATCGAGAATGAGATCGGTCAGTACCAGGCCAGGACAGATGGAATTGACGGTGATACCCATTGTGCCCACTTCCTGGGCCACCGCCTTGGTCATGCCGTTTATGCCGTGCTTGGCGATCGTATATGGTGCAAAAGTTGGCTTGCCCATCTTGCCTTCGGTCGAACTGATATTGATGACGCGACCGGATTGCTGAGCGATCATGGGCTTTAGCGCCCGGCGGGTTGCCCAGAATGTCGCGTAGATATTCCACTTCATAGCTTCATCGAAAGCCTCATCGGTAAGATCGACGAGCGGAGCAAGGTCACCAGCACCGCCGGCATTGTTGACGAGAATATCGACCGTACCAAAATTTGCGACCGTCTGGTCAACAAAACCCTCAACTGACTCTTGTTGCATGACATCGCCAGCGATGAAAATGGCGCGGTCACCTACGTTCAGTTCTTCGATAACTTTTGCGCCTTTTTCAGGATTACGGGCAAACAAGGCTACATTGGCACCCTCCGCCAGAAAGATCTCCGCTATGCCGTGTCCTATACCCGCAGTACCGCCCGTAATAGCGGCAGTTTTGCCTTTCAGTTGCATGATATTCTCCCAAAATTTCTTGCCATCTAGTTATCGGTGGAAGGCGGCAGCAGCAATCATTCAAAAGGTTAGGAGCGAGAAATAGGACGCTCAAGGCATTGGTAGATAAGCGAAACTTCTAATATGTTCATAAAAATAGCGTTGAATATGAACCTCAGATAAAACCAACATTCAGCAAGCGGTCAATCCACTTCACCTAGAACCAATCTCGTCGGGCATCAAACGAGTCGGATCACGACAATCCTTTTGGAGTAGAAGTAATGATCAACAAGGTTTTAGGAACACTCGCCATCACCACCGCTGCTGTTTCGGCGATGGCCTTCGCAACGCCCGCTGAAGCGCGTGGTGGTTATTATCAAGGCTATAACGACGGCTATTATCAGCATGTTGGTGATGACCGCCGCTATTATCGTCGTGGCGATTATTACCGGGATGACCGTTATTATGACCGCCGGGATCGTCGTGCTTATCGTGAAAAGCGTCGTTATTATCGCGACAAGCGTCGCTATCGCAATGATCGTCGCCGTTATCGTGGATGTGATCGCGGTACGGGCGGCACCATAATCGGTGCTATTGCTGGCGGATTGCTGGGCAATGAAGTAGCTGGCCGCGGTAGCAAGACCGAAGGCACGATCATTGGTGGTGCAGTTGGTGCGCTTGCCGGTCGGGCGATTGATCGCAACTGCTGATGGGATCGCATGAAGATTGAAGATAAGCCCTCTGTATTCTGGCTTTGAATACAGAGGGCCTATATTCCTCGCGTCGCGTATCGAGGAAAGGGGACCGTGGTCGTAAGCTCCGGTCCCCGTTTCTTTGTCAGTCTATCCGATGTATCACCGGCGCGCCAGCATTGGCGGTACAGGGCCGATCCAATCCGATAAATCAACCTCGTCCTTCACGAAATAGGGCTTGCCCTTGCTGTTGAGATAAAAGCGCTGCATTTCGCTGCGGGTAAAGGGCCGGGAACCTAGTCGGCCGAACACGGCCATCTGTCCACCGGTTTCATCCACTGCCCGGTCACGATCCAGTCCCTTGGACAAGGCCAGTGCGGGTTTGGGGGTACGGGCAAAGGCAATCAGTTCCGGCATGGGCGGCGGTGAGAAGCCATAATAATTGGGCTGACTGTCCGGTGAGGTCAGCTGAATGACTTTCAGACCATTGCGGCCGTCGGCAACATAGGCAAACAGAGTGGCATTGGTCGAACCGACAATGACGTCTTCTGCGTCATTCATCTGGCCGCCAAATGTTTCCTTGCGATAGATAACCGGTGCCGCTGGTTTTGTAATGTTGGCAATCACTAAGCCTTCGTCTTTGGCGGCGATATAGGCATATGTACGGGCCAGGTAGAGGCGGCGGGCATTGTTCAGAGGAATTGTCCCGGACTCTACCGGAACCGGGTTTTCCATATCCGTCACATCGAACAGTTTTACGCCATCAGTATCGGTTACCCACAGATAGCGGAACTGCAATGCAGACGCCCGCGCGTCGGTCATAGGCATGGTGACAACATGGCGCGGTTTCAATGGATCGTTGAGGTCAATGACGACAAGCCCGCTCGCGGCTGTGATATAGGCATAATGGCCGGCCAGCGTGATATGCTTAGCCCCGTTCAAGACCCCGTCCGCATTCCAGGTAACGGCGCGCTTGAAGAAGTTATTGCGGAACTCACCGTCGGCCAGCGTGTTGATGTCGACAAGGATCAGGCCTTCTTCGCTATCGGTAATAACGGCATAATTATAGATCGGGTGGAATGCCTGTTCTTCATTAATCTCGCGCAGCTCGGCAGTGTTCCGTTCCGGTGCGACTGGCTGGTTGGTCGACAACGCCATGCAGGTTGCATTCTTGGTATCAACATGGGTGTCATGGCCCAAAGAAGAGAAGGGCGCCTTGACGATCCGTTCCGAGAAGCCCTTGTTTCCGATCGAAGCGACGTCATAGGCGCGGAAGCCGCCTTTACCCTCCGCGACAAACATATATTCACCTCGCAGCTGCAAACAGCGGACGCTGTCGCCGGTGCCCTGAACCACATTGGCAAATTCTTCCAGGGCTTTGGTCTCACCAGACAGATTGGCATCGAGCCGCTCGCCGCGCACCCAGTTGATGAGTTCGCGCCCATTATCTTCAACATGCATCCGCCAGTAATCGGGATAAGCATATTTTTGGAGGTAAGAACCGATGACCGCTTGCGGCTCATCCCATTCGGTCACGCGGACCGCTTCAAAGCCTTTGTCCATTCCGACCCAGGCATGCAGGCCGACAAAATTCACGAAATTTGTGCCCTGCAACAGTAGCTGAGACATGATCGCATTATTGTCATTGGCTTCGCTTAAGTGACAATCGGAACATTGCTTGGTCTCGGTCTTGCGAACCGTGTGCGGGAAGTGCGGTGCAAAGGCTTGGCTGGAGAAACCGATGGCCGATATGGGCGGCTGCTGCACATAGATGCGTTCACGGTTGATATTGGTTGAGGAGAGCACCAGCGCTGAGGTTGACCGCACCGGTGCGATAATGCTGCCCTTGGTTGTCTGGTGACGGCCAAGCTGGAACATCTGATCGCGGGCAACCTGCGGGTTATAGGTGGCATAGTTACGTGTAGTGCCGCCTTCATATTTATGGCTTTCCGTTTGCCAGTTGGCTTCAATCGGCAAATGGCAGCCGCCACAGCTGGTCGTCCAGCTCAAATGGCAGGTAAAGCACACCATATTCTCATCTTTATGCGCCCGATCAGCAGCGGGTACGCCAGTACCAAAGCTGTATTTCCCCGTTTCAGCGCCGGTCTTGGACATCAGCTTGGCACGAGCCGACTTCAGGTTGAAATCAGGGTGCGAACGATCAACGCTGTCTTTGACCAGACTGACCCGCCAGCTGAGTTCAGGGTCCACGATAGAACGTTGGATCAATACCCGTTTGCCATTGGCGTCCTGCATCCACTCAAAGCGGCGTTGTCCATCGGCATTGCGCAGTAGGTTAAGGTTCTTGCCCTTCGGCCGCGCCGCCAGATTTGATGTCATCAATGTCGGATAAGCATCGGCGGTGCCGTGGCAGTCTTTGCAGTTTATCTCCACCGCATTGGCAACCTCGCCATAGATCAGGCCGTTGCCGTGGCTATCCTGGGCGAAATGACAGTCTGCACACTGCATGCCAACTTCGGCATGGATGCTCATCATGTGGACGGATTTGCCCGGATTGATCCCGGGTTCAACGAATTTCTCTTCGTCCTCGCGGCGGAATTTTTCCGGATCATCATTGTCGACAATATCGCCATCTTCATCGAGCAGATTGCCGTCACGATCACGTTTCAATATGGCGCGGAAATTCCAGCCATGGCCATGATAGTCGGCAAATTGTGTATCCTTGGCCTTGCTGTTGAGATCATAGACATTACGCAGGAAATCGAGATCGCCCCAAAGACCTTTGGGTGAAGCGGCTTCTGGATTGCGGTCGAGGATCTTGCGCACTTCTTCGGCATCGGGATATTTCTGCTGTTTATAAGTTTTCTGATATTCCTCATCACTCATGCCCACGGGCCGCGGCGTGGTATTGTTGGGCCCGGGCCACATCAGGGGGGCATCGGACTCATAGTCCCACATCGTATAGCCGAGGAAGCTGTTCAGGAAGATATTGGGCTGATGCATGTGACAGTTCATGCACTGGGCCGTTGGAATGGCGCGCGTGAAGGCGTGCTGGATAGGATGCCCCTTTTCCCGTTTCGCCGGGTCTATGTCGCCGCTGTGATCATCGCCATGTCCGTCATCATGGCCGCCCTTCTTGCTATAGGAAGCGTCATAAGTCCCAAATTTGCCGACGCGGTGCTCACCCTCTTTCAGGTTTCGGATCGTTGGATCTTTGGTTTGCGTCTGTCCGTCGCGACCATATTTGGCCCATATCAGGCTGTGGCGCGGCTCGCGGTCATTGGCATAGACCACATGACAACTGGCACAGCCAGACTGGCGATAGTCACCGGGCTGATCATTGGTACCCATGAACCATGTGAACGGATCATTGAGCCGGGTCTTGTGGATATTCAGAGCCGGAATGGCAACGCGCAGCCCGGTGCCGGGGCCGCGGTTGGATTGTTTCAGGTCCGGACGGCCCGGTTCCTCAAGTCGCTGAATGATTCCGCCAATGTTCGGCAAGCCGATTTCAGGAAATTGTGTGTTGATATTGCGGCCACCGCGCTCAAACACACGGAACACATCGCCCGGCGGAATGGTATGCCAAGTGGGCAGGGGATAGAGAATAGGCAAAGCACCCCGCTTTTTTTGCTCTTCCGTTACGGTACCATGCGGATTGCCAGGTGATTTGATCGTCGCGGGCAAGCCCTTGCGCGTATAGGCTTCACCGAAAACATAGTTTTTAAATGGTACGATGCCGTTGTTATAGGCAGCGCCGCCCCAGAGCATGGCGCCAGTTGCCATCAGCGATCGTTCTGAAGCCTCGATAATCTCCATATGGCAGGCGCCACATGCCTCGCGCGCAACGCGATAATCGGACGGATTGACGAAACGAACAAATTCCGGTGATTCCTTGTTCAGCAATGTATAGCTGCGCTTCGGATTGGCGGAAGACGGCCAATGCCAGCTTTCGGGATATTTGGGGAGGACATGCGCCTTTTTCAGCGCATACATATATTGCGGGCTTTTCTTGCCCCAGGAATTATCGCCTGTGACGCTGGCATCGCCGCCATGACAGTCGACACAGCCAAGCACGACAGCGGGCGTTTCATGCATGGTTTTCTGATCGCTGTCGGTATGACAGGATACGCAGCCGGTGCTTTTTGTGTTTGCAGCATCCCAAGTCTGGTTCTGCGGCGCTGGTGGTGTGAAGGTGTAGTCAATTTTCTGAGGCTTCTCTTTTCCTGCAGCAAGTAGCGCTGATGTTCCTGCAACGCTCAGTCCAGCGATGCCGAAGCCAGCGATGACAAAACGCTTATATCGGGAGAGAAGATTGAGAGACCGCATATCAGAAAGCCAGTATCGCGTTGAAGAGAATGGAATAATGGAAATCGCGTTTGTCGGTTTGATCGAACAAGTCTTCAAAGCCTTTGCCAGGCAGCAACGCCGCACCCGATAAGCGGAAAACCAAATTCTGGTTGGCGTTGGGACGGTAAATGGCTGCCGCCGACAAATCCCAGCCGATATCTTTAGGTATCGAGCCCTCGACGCGCAGCGCTTCAAGGCTTTCCGTCTTGTGGAACCAAAGATGATTGGCATTGGCCGATAGACGGAAATCCGGCGTCAGGTCGGCATCAACGCCCACGCCCGCTAATATGGTGCCGGGGTTGTTGAAATTGCTCTGCCCCTGCTCCTTGGACGATCGCAAGGAATTGAGGATACCGTTTCGGCCATTGATGCTGATTGCCCGTCCTCCACCGGCAAACGGGATGGTTTGCCGGATCCAGTAACTGGTATCAGCACCGGCAAAAATCGGGTTTTCAAAAATGGCATCGAACCCGGCTTCCGTATTATTGTAGGGATTGCCGTCTCCGCTCGCGAGCAGGCCGGAGGCGCGAAAGCGTAGGAAGTCGACATCATAACTTGCTTCTGCCGCAGCGAAGTAGGCGGCAATTTTGGCCGGTTCGCTGGTGAATATGCTGTTGCGATCTTCACCGAAAGCACCATAAATCTGCCCGGTCACGTTAATTCGTCCGATCCGGCCATCGACCGCATAGCCAGGATACACGACGTCATAGGCGCGGCCCCGTAAATCTCCGATCAGGGCCGGGCGAACCGGGAAGCCGTTATCATCAATCTCGATATCGTTCTTTTCGCGGTTCATATTATAGGTCAGGCTGAACTGGCTGGTCAGGCCGACAAAGGGCAAATCCTGACGATAGAGATTGGCGAAGAAAATATAGCTTTCGCGTGGCGTTTGGGTGATATCATTGAGGCCGCTATTGGTATCCTTTTCCAGCTGTACAAAGGCGCCAAGATTATACTGCACACGGTTATTGTCCCGCGTGCCGAACAGGCGGAAACCGAGTTGATTATCCTGAAACAGGAAGCCGCGGAAATCGGCCTGCATGGGTTGGATACCGATACGGAAGCTGTCAAAGTCATAGCGAGCCGAGGTATTGCGGATATGATAGTCGAAAAACGCCTCCTGCACGCCGACAAACCAGTCGGTGCGGTTGGAGGTTTTTGAAGGTTCGACAAACAGCACTCGGCGTTCCGGAACGTTCACATGGTTGATCTGCGTTGCCAGGGTCAGGCGATACTCTACATCAGGCGGCTTGTAGGCAGTAGAGCCTTTGATCAGTGCGAAACCTGTGATGAAGGTTTGGGCGTAAACTTCCGAACCTGAGCGGCCAAAGACATCGATGCTGCCTGAACGCTCGGTGGTTTGGACGCCGACAGGGATAGGAAAGCTTCGTGGTTCGATAACCGTATCCGAAATCGCATTGACGACAAAGAACCAGTCATCGCCCTTCAGGAAGGACGGCTTCTTGTCGGCCGGAATAGGCTTGTCGCCCTTCAGCACATTTTGTGCATATGGGTTGGACGTGTTGCTGCAATTATTCTTCAGCGCGCCGAATACCTTGTAGATCGACTGATCACCGCCTTTTTGTGGGCATAAGGTCTGTAATATCCGCCAGCGATCGGGGACGGGAAATTCATCGGTCGGAAATGCTTCGGGTGGTGGCGCACTGACAGCGCCGGGATTATTCTGGATTATACGATCGGGCAATTCTTTCGACACACCCGGACGGCGGCGACCATCAATCAGCGCTTCATCTGCATTCAGACCGTCAAAATCCATCTCCAGTTGTTCTGGCTGGGCGGCCTCGGGTTCCGCCGTTGCCGGAACCGTAGCTGGTGGTTCTGTAGTTTCGGCTGCGGCTTCTTCTTCGGGATCGGGCCCGCCGACGGCCATCAAGCCAGCGCCTGCATCTATTTCAGCAAGGTCAAAATCTGAATTTTCGACACGCATCCAATCAAACTGCTCGCTTGCCAGCAAAGCGGTGAGCGAGCTTTCCATTTCTTCAATAGAGAGGCGCTGAGCTTCCATCTGTTCGGCCTGACCCGACATCACCGTCATAATCGGCAGGAAAGAGGAGGATAATGCAGGCACTTTCTTTACAGTCCCTCGCAGACATTTTGGTCATCGGTGTCGAGAAACGGCGCAAACGGACAGTTTACATAGCGTAAACGGACTTGTGCATCGCCAAGATCAACCACGACATTGTCGGCGCGAATGACTTTTGGCGCATTGCCAATGCCACCTACCCGCAGCCCGGCATTGTGCAGGCCAAGAAAGCTGATCATATCATCCTGGTCGATGCCATCTCCGGATACACCGAGGCCGCCGACAAGCTGGTCACCGCGATAGATCGGAACGCTACCGGGGAAAATCTGGATACCATTTTCAAGACGGTTTTGACCTGCCACGGCATCCGGCGTGTTGGTGCAGCGTTCCGCTGTATCGGTTGCCGAAACGCCGGAAATGAAATTGAGATGGCCGGCAATATTACCGATGGTGAGTGCGACTTGCAGTCCGGTTGCAAATGGATTGAACTGGTCAATCGGCCGCGACAAGGGGCCATTGGGCCGCCCCAACTCACCATCAGGGAAATAGGGGCGGGCCAGGTTGCCGCCTGACCGGTCGGCAAAGGCCACGGTTCCGGTGAGGGCGTTAGGATCATTTAAAAACGTACGCACGCGTCCAACAAAGGCAGCGACATCACCATCCGGATTGCCCAAAAGGTCTGCCGCTGCAACACTGTTGGAAAAAAAGGACGCCGTTCGCGCTTTTTGTAACGATACATCGGTGCCGAAAATCGGTGCGTCGGGAGAACGGACAATGCCCAAAATCTCGCCATGAGTATCAACAACGGAAATTGAAACTTGGGCGCGACTGTCCAATGGTTGCCGGATTTGCGCGCGAGCACGGCTCATGATGATAAAGGACTCTTCCAAAATCGCCCGAGTTTCTGCGGCCGTGAGCGGGGTCGCTACATTGGCTCCATCAGTTCCGGCCCGGATTGGAAAGCGATTCGTGCCGGTGCCGTCGGTTAAAATAAAGGCATCGCGGTTCTGAAACTCCGCGGCCGTTGATGCGCGGATGCCGGAACTTTCTGTACCATAAGCCGAGCCAGCGATGATGGTTCCATCGCTATAACCGGTCACCGGGACCAGATTACCGGCTGTGCCGTTAATTGCGGCAAAATTGCTTTGCAGCGGTGAGAGGTCATCAACCACCATGTCACTGAAACGCAGCGACGTCCCGTCAACGGATATCCGGTTTGCAGTTATCGAAGCGGAGGGAGCAAAGCCCTGTATGCCGGCCAGTGCTATTGCTTCTTCATCGTCGACATCGGTGTCGAGAATATTTGGGTCAAAGCCGTAATCGCCGTCGCCCATCACGCCAATAGCGCCAACAACGACACCGTTTTTATATAGTGGTAGCCCGCCCGGGTCTGCGGCAAGACCGATGGGGGAGCGTTTCGGGCCAATCAGTGCACTGGCTCCGCCGCCAGCACTGAAACGCTGGTTCAGGTCCGAACAGGGAAGCTGGCTGAATTGAACGCCGAACAACGGGCCACTTTCAAGACCAGCAGTCGTCGGTGCGGGCGGAAAATGTTCCTGTACAATCTGGCTTGCTGTTCGGGTAGAGAAGGCATTTCCGGAGCTCGATAGATAAGCGCCCGTGACAGCCTTGGCGATGGCAGCTGCTTCAGCGGGGAAAACCACGCCCTGTGCATCCATGGGCGTGGGATTGGGGCCGGCGGACGTCGATATGCTGGTCGTCGCCGTTGCAGCCGCGCCGTTCATACGAAAAACGGCCAGCACGTTGCCGACCCGATCGGTAACGGCGATAACCGAAGGCAGGTTGCGCGCAGTTGCTTCTCCGACGGCTTGCGCAATGATCGTCTGTACATCCGTAACGCTAAGCGATTCTTGGGCAGGAGGCGTAAATGCTCCACCATTGCCATCAATTGGTGTTGGCGTTGGCGTCGGGGCAGGAGCTGGCGCGGGAGCAGGGTCTCCGCCAAAATCATTGCTGCCGCCACCGCCACCGCAAGAGGTCAGGATCAAGGCAGCTGCCGAAATTGCAGCGGTGAAACGGATGTTCCGCATTATCGTAATGCCCTTATCGTTCTGACCGCACTGCCAAGCGCGCGGCGGAATTGCAGCGGTTTATAGCTATTGGGATCATCGACAGCCTTATAGGCCACGTTGATCTGGCCGCGCAGGCTGGAGGCAGCAGACTCGCTGACCTGACCACCGTTGACCAATCCATTGAGCAACGTATCGATTGCCATGACAGCTTGGACGCTGCCTTCATAATCGGTGAAGCGCGGCGAGATGGCCTGTCCGGCGATGGTTTCCATGATCTGGAAAGTTTGATTTCGACCAAAACTGGCGCGAGAGAAACGATCTGCCAAAACCCGCGCCGTCTGACGCAGTCTGGCAGCAGCCTGGACTGCTGGTCCGCGGCCCTGGGCCATCGCCGCGTGGAAAGCCTTGGACCGGGTTTCAAACTGCTCCGCCATGTCCGGGGCTGCGACTTTAATGGCCGCGCTCAGCATGATCATGTTCTCATCATTATAAGGTGGCATCCCCTCCGGAATGGGGCGACCGGGATTGTTGACGGACGTGGGACGTGCCGATGCCTCGTCATAGATACGGCGGTGGCAGCTATGACAATCGTAGAAATAGAATTCGGGGAACAGGCCTTCCTGCGCCAAGGCGGGCTTAGAAAAGAGGCTGAGCGAACGCTCCAGTGCCATCGATTGCCCGACCGCCCAGAAACGTACTGCGTTGGTTTTTCCTTTACGCCGGATATAATCGACATCTTCGTCATGATGCTGCTGCAAAGTGGAGAAGAGGTCGAGCTCAAAGGATATGCGGGGGTGACCCGCTGCCATGATCCGGTGATCTACAAACTGACCGCTTTTTGCGCTGCCAAAGTGACAATCAAGGCAATTATCAGCACGGACTTTGGGGTTGTCCAGCGGTTTCAATCCAAGTGAAACATTACGGGCATGATTGGCACCGACTGCATAATGGGCCGAGAGCCAGCCGGATGAAGGACCGTGACAGGCTTCGCAGCCAACACCATCGCTGAGTTGGAAACGGGGCCCTTTTTTTGCTGCTGGTGTGCTGTGGCACCCAAGGCATTGCTGGGATGAGGATGCATCTTTTATCCCAAGCCGCTTGGCCATCGCAATGCTGCGGGGTTCGCGTAGCACACGAAAGGCCCGGCTATGAGCGCCGCCCGGGGTGGACTCTTCCTGCCAGCGCATCAATTCGTCCTGCCGCACCACTTCGCCATCGGCTTCCTGGCGCCCATGGCATGTTGTGCCGCCGCAAGATGCGACACCCATGTGGGTCCCGCTCGCCAAATCCTGGGCGGCTTCAACCGGTGCTGGTGTTGCAATAGAAGATATGAACAGAGCTGCGCCAGCAAGCGCAAAACAGAATAGACTAGCGGCCAGCACGGACCAGCTGCGTCTCCACGACAGTTTCTTCCCCATTTGCATCGTTGCTTTTCCTGATCCGGAGATCAGGCCCCTCTGTAAGCTCGACGCGACCCAAGTCGTTAACTATATAATACGCCCTCTATTATGCTTCATTGAAACCTCAATGCAACGGTAAAAAGCCTCGAATATGGCGGTATTTCTATGACTTGCGTCACTTTTTTTGCTTTACCCACCATACAAACGTTGCCGATTTACCACTTTTTCCACTTTGATTGCGAGCCGGCCAATTCTGTTGCGATCTGATTCGATAGGCTAGACTTTCCGCCGGATGACCAGATTGCGAATTTCAGTCATGTCTTCCATTGCGAACCTGATACCTTCCCGTCCAAGCCCGCTATCCTTGACACCGCCATACGGCATATTGTCGACGCGATAGGATGATACGTCGTTGATGACTACGCCGCCAACATCAAGTCTGTCCCAAGCATCGAGGGTCTTGAACAGATCGCGAGTGAAGATGCCGGCCTGCAAACCGAATTTGCTGTCGTTCACTTCGTCCAGTGCAGCGTTGAAATCGCTGAATTTTGAAAGCAGTGCCAGTGGTCCAAAAGCTTCTTCGCGATTGGCCGCAGCATTGCGATCAACATTTTCCAGCAGAGTTGCCTCCAGCATATTGCCGGTGCGGTTACCGCCGCAAAGCAATGTAGCGCCGTCAGCAACGGCTTCATCAATCCAGCCGTGCAGGCGCTTGGCTTCCCCTTCCGAAATCATCGGACCGATGAAGGTGTCACGGTCTTTGGGATCACCGGCAATCAGGGTTTTGGTTCTAGCGACAAGCATGTCTTTGAACGTGTCGTAAACAGATTCATGAATTATGATCCGCTGCACACCAATACAGCTTTGGCCCGACTGATAGAACGCGCCGAAAATGATCCGCTCGAGCGCATCGTCCAGATCAGCATCATGATCGACAATGACCGCAGCATTGCCCCCCAGTTCCAGGATGACGGGCTTCTTGCCTGCCTTGGCTTTCAGATCCCAGCCCACACCGGGAGAGCCGGTGAAAGACAGCAGCTTCAGGCGCTCATCCACGGTGAACAGGTCTGCGCCGTCACGGCTAGCCGGCAAGATCGAAAAAGCGCCCTTGGGCAAATCGGTCTCGGCGAGAACCTCACCCATGATGATGGCACCCAGCGGCGTCTTTGATGCCGGCTTCATGACAAAGGGGCAGCCCACCGCAATAGCTGGCGCGATTTTATGTGCCGCTAAATTCAGCGGAAAGTTAAAAGGTGAAATAAAGCTGCATGGCCCAATCGGCACGCGCTTCCACATGCCTTGATAGCCTTTGGCGCGCTCGGAAATATCTAGCGGCTGGACTTCCCCATAATTGCGGACCGCTTCCTCGGCGGCTATCCGGAACGTATCGATCAGCCGACCGACTTCTCCTTCTGCGTCCTTGATGGGTTTGCCTGCTTCAACACAAAGCGAATAAGCAAGTTCATCAAACCGTTCCTGAAAACGGGTGACACAGTGCTGCAACACATTTTGCCGTTCATAGCTCGCCATGCGCGCCATGGGCTCGGCGGCTTCCACCGCGCCGGCAATGGCCTCTTCAATAACATCCGGTGTCGCCAGCGCTGTCCGGAAAGCGACCTCGTTGGTAAACTTGTCCGTGACTTCCAGATCGGTATTCGGCTGGGCGGCTACGTTATTGAGATAAAGCGGATAAACATCTTTGAGTTTTGTCATGATCTATCCTCTTAAACCTTCGCGCTGAGTTCCTTGATCTCATTGTTGAGGATACGGTCATTATCCGAATAGTCCACCGGACAATCGATCAAATGTACGCCTTCACTGTTCAGGCATTTATCGATGGTTTCCTGCAGGTTTTTCGCACTGGTGATCCGGTGACCATGGGCGCCATAGCTTTCGGCATATTTAACAAAATCCGGATTGTCATAGGTCAAACCCCAATCCTTGAAGCCCATATTGGCCTGCTTCCAACGGATCATGCCGTAGCTGCTGTCATTCAGGATCAGCACGGTGATATTGAGCTTCAGCCGAACCGCCGTTTCCATCTCCTGGCTGTTCATCATGAAACCACCATCGCCGCAAATCGCCATTACTTTGCGATCAGGATAGACCATCGCCGAAGCCATAGCCGAAGGCAGGCCTGCACCCATGGTTGCCAGAGCATTGTCAAGCAACACGGTGTTCGCCTGGCGTGCTTTGTAGTTGCGCGCAAACCAGATTTTATAAACGCCATTGTCGAGGCAGATAATACCATCGGCAGGCATTTGTTCACGAATAACTTTCACCAGATGCGGAGGATAGATGGGGCACCGCATGTCATCGTCCATGGTTGCGGTGTGCTCTTCTTCGGCCGCCCGCGCTTTGTACATATGATCGAAATTCCAAGAACCGGAAGGAACAATATCTTCCTTCATCTGCCAAATGGCGTTGCCAATGTCGCCAATAACTTCGATTTGTGGGAAATAGACCGGGTCAACTTCCGCTGTGTTCATTGAGACGTGAATGACTTCGGTGCCGCCGTCCTTCATGAAGAAAGGCGGTTTCTCGATTACGTCATGGCCAACATTGATGATCAGGTCGGCGGATTCAATCGCGCTATGCACGAAATCATTTGCGGACAAAGCGGCACAGCCCATAAATTCCTTGTTTGTTTCATCGACCACGCCTTTACCCAATTGCGTTGTGACAAAGGGAATGCCGGTTTTCTCGATAAACTGAGTCAGCATCCGGCCGGTGGTGGTGCGGTTGGCTCCGCCGCCAATAACGAGGATGGGAGACTTAGCGCCTTCGATTTTCTTTGTCGCCGCGCGCACCGCTTTGGCCTCGGCAATCGGACGGCGCGAGAGGCTGGGCTTGATCGGAACCGAATCGGTCTGCTCATCTGCAACATCTTCCGGAAACTCGATATGGGAAGCGCCGGGTTTTTCTTCCTCGGCCAAGCGGATCGCTTCACGCACACGGCTCGGGATATTGTCCGCTGACGCCAGTTGATGTGTGAACTTTGTAATTGGCCCCATCATGTCGACCACGTCCAAAATCTGGAAACGGCCTTGCTTGGACTTCTTGATAGGCTTTTGGCCGGTGACCATGAGGATCGGCATACCGCCAAGTTGTGCATAGGCGGCTGCAGTAACCAGATTGGTCGCACCGGGGCCGAGAGTTGCCATGCAAACCCCGGTTTTACCTGTGTGTCGAGCATAGGTTGCAGCCATGAAGCCAGCGCCTTGTTCATGCCGGGTCAGGATCAATTCAATTTTCTTGGAGCGCGACAGGCTGTCCAGCATGTCGAGATTTTCTTCGCCGGGAACGCCGAAAAGATATTCTACGCCTTCATTTTCAAGACATTGGACGAATAAATCAGATGCTTTGGTCATGTGGGTCCTTCCCTGATCGGCATGATCAGTATTTGCTCAAGATTATGGCAACGACCCCGGAATGATTTTTCCCCTCCAGAAAAAGACTCATCCCTACCCCTATGCTGTTGGTTGATAAGTCAAATTTTTATGTAAGTCACGTATCAATCGAAAAATTAATAAACAGCTCAATAACCGCGATCAAGATCGGCCACCGCGACCATATCATCGCCGTTCTGATAGCGCGCCAGATTTTCGACAAAACGGGCGGCAGCGCGTTGAAACATCCGGGTTTGGGCGACGCCAGAAACGTGCATCGTGATGAAACAATTATCTGCTGTCCACAAGGGATCGCCCTTTGGTAGAGGCTCAGGATCGGTAACATCCAGCATCGCACCGCCAATGGCTTTGTTGTTGAGCGCCTCTACCAGCGCCGGTTGATCTACCAGTGACCCGCGTGCGACATTGATTAGCCAGGCTGACGGTTTCATCGCGGCAAATTCATCCGCGCCCAGCAGTTTCTGCGTTTCTGTGGTCGCAGGCGCGGAGACGATCACCCAGTCAAACTCCCCGAGCCGGGCCTGCCAGTCACCGGTGCCGATAACTTCTGTTCCCAATCCGGCGGGATCATCACTGGCGGTTCTTCGGACGGCGGTGACATCCATTTCGAAACCGGACAGTTTTTTCGCAACCTGCTGGCCGATACCGCCATAACCGATGATCAGGGCTTTGCCGTCCGTCAGTTCAGCGGTGCCGGGTGCCTGTTCCGGCCATTCCTGCTGATCCTGAAGTTCCAGCAATTTGTCGGTCCGTTTGGCCGCGGACAGCATGCCCATGACCACAAATTCGGCGATGGGGGAACTGTTCAATCCTGCCCCGTTGGTGACAATGGTACCTTGCTGTTTGAGCTGATCGAGCGGAAAATGCTCAACCCCAGCATAGATGCTGTTAAGCCATTTCAAGTTGGTTGCGGCACCCAGCACCTGCGCCATCTTTTCCTTGTCATACATGTCGAACCAGCCGATTTCGGCATCCGGTGCAATCTCAATGGCTTCCTCGGTACTGGTGAACCAGGTAACATCAAGATCACCACAATGCGGTTCGACCAAGGGACGAACTAGAGATGCCATGGCAGCTATTGGTTTGCTCATATCGAAATGCTCCATTCCCAGCGTAAAGGATCGCCATCCATAAGTTCTACACTCTGCGCCGTCAGTTCATCACGGATCGCATCGGCCGTTGCAAAATCTTTTTCCGCCTTGGCCTGTTGTCGCAGGTCCAGTTTTCGTTCGATCTCTTCTTCAGAAATTGTCACCTGTTCCGGTTTAACACGCAAATTTTCTCGCGTTAACGTTTCTAGTTGCAGACCAAATATAGCATCCATCTCTTTCAGCAGCTCAAAGCGTTGGTGGGCGTTGATTTTTTTCAATCCCAAGAGTTCCTCGAGCAACGGAACAGCTTTGGCGCTGTTCAAATCATCTGCCATTGCAGCCGATAGTTGATCACGCAGTTCCGTAATTTTTGGGTGCTCGCGATCATTGGCGGCTGAGGCATCAGTTTTTTCAAGGCGGGTTTTGAGATTCTCAATACCGATGATCATGCGCTTCAACCTTGTCAGCGCGGCAACCAGATTGTCCCAGGTAAATTCCAGTTCACTACGATAATGGGCCTGCAAACACATCAAACGGTAGGCAAGGGGATGAATGCCCTTGTCGATCAGCACCTGCAACCGCAAAAAATCACCGCTTGATTTTGACATTTTTCCGGCACGGTCGATCAGGAAATTATTATGCATCCAGATATTCGCACCGCTATGTTCGGAACAATTATGAGCCTGATTCTGGGCAATCTCATTGGGGTGGTGAATTTCACGGTGATCAATACCGCCGGTATGAATGTCAAACGTCTCACCCAGATATTTCATGCTCATCTGCGAACATTCCAGATGCCACCCAGGAGCGCCTTTGCCCCATGGACTATCCCATTCCATCTGACGGGTTTCTCCGGAAGGTGTCTTGCGCCAAATCGCAAAATCCTGCGGATGCCGTTTGCCTTCAACCGTTTCGATGCGACCTTCTACATCATCGCTTTGGGTGCCCGCTAGCCGACCATAGTCCGGCACAGTGCTGGTATCAAAATACAGACCGCTTTCCAGTTCGTAGCAGTGTTTGTCGGCGATACCTTTTGCAAAGTCGATCATCTCTTCCACATGATCGGTGGCAATGGACCATTTTGCCGGCTGGCGAATGTTTAACCGTTCAATGTCCTGCCAGTAAGCATCGGTGTAATATTTGGCGATATCCCACGCCGACTTTCCTGACGATGCAGCCGCCTTTTCCATCTTGTCATCACCGGCATCAGCGTCAGAGGTCAGGTGGCCAACATCGGTGATGTTGATGATATGGGTCAGTTTTAGGCCGGTGGCGCTTAAGGTTCGGCCCAATAAATCCGCAAAAATATAGGCACGCATATTTCCGATATGCTGGTAGTTGTAGACTGTCGGCCCACAGGTATACACGCGGGCTTCGCCTTCATGAACCGGCGTAAACGGTTCGAGCTCGCGGGTGAGGCTGTTGAACAGCTTCAAGGGATGGCTGGTAGTGTCATTCATATCCACCGCCTAGTGGTTTGGGATATAAAAGGTCAACCGGTCAATTCACTCAGCAGGCTCAAGCGCGTTTTCTTCCTCTGGGCCGCCCTGACCACAATTTTCATCACCTTCAGCACATTCGGTATTTTCTTCTTCGCCGGCCGCTCCGTCGGCAACCCACAGATCGTCGTTGCCCGCTCCGGTTACCGGCTCATCAATCAACGGATCATCGATATATTCTTCATTTTCCTTAATCTCGATGAGATTGGTCTCAAACGGATCGCTGACAACCGACCCGTCTTCCATTGGCGTTACCTCTTCTTCGATCACATCCCGTACAGGATCATCAATTTCTGGCTCTGGTGCAGGCGTGGGTGTTGGAGTAGGTGTGGGTGTCGGAGGTGGAGGGGCACCACAACTAGCCGGATCAAGGATGACACAGCCATTTATGGTCGAAAAGTCATCAAAGGTGACGGCGACATCTGTCTCCAACAATCCGTCTATCCCGGTTCGTCCACCAACAATGCCATTGATCACGATATTAGCGTTACTCCCGGCGCTGAGGCCATTGATGGTGAGTGTATCCACCGTAAAACCACGGCGTTCATCAAAAGAAACGCCAGGAACGGTATTTTGTATGAACAGGTCACCATCGACAACAAATTCTGCAATACCGCCACGGATCAGCCCGTCGTTGATGTTCAGACCATCACTGTTCTCCAGCCTCAGATCGACGGCACTTACATTCAACCCGGCGATATCTGCAAAGGCCTGATCCGTCATCGCATAGATATTCTGTGCGGTCAGCGTCATCAATCCAATTCCGCCGAATCCGCCATTGGCGTCGGTGATCTGGATAAGCCCGCCATTGGCGTTGATTCTCAGGTCGTTCAATGACGTCATGTTCAGGGTCGTGCTGGCGGATGCGTTGGTGACGTTGAGATTGCCATCAACCCGCGTAGACTGACCGGAATCGATGGTTAGCGTTCCGGAGAAACCGATATTGGCGTTTTGCTGCCCGCTCACATTATCACCGGTTTGGACGGTCAAGTCCTGAATGATCAGGTCGGGCGTGGTGTTGCCGGTTGCAGCTACAAAGAAGGTCAAATCCTGATTGGATTGAATGCGCGAGAATTCGAAATTATCCAGCGTATAGCCGCCAAGATCGGTGGCACCGCCCAAAATCGCCTGATTGATGCCATTGCTCTCGATGAAAATATCATTGGTGCGTTCAAACTCGCCCACCTGGCCTGCACTTGCGATATTGATGTTGCTGGATGACAGATCGATAGTCGTACCGCTAGCGAGCGCTTGAATATCGATCAGACCATCAGCAATAATCGTTAGATTATTGGCGGCTGTGGTATCGCTGTTGATAAGGGCATCGGTTGCCGCCGTAATTGTTATATTGCCGCCAATGGAAACAACATTCTGACTCGTGGCACCACTGGACGGTGAAACCGGCACCGCGCCAACAGCGGTTGGCGTCGCTAGCGTCAAATTGACCGTGTTGGAACCACCGGTACTGGAGAGCAATATGTTTCCTGCCGCGGTGGCCCCGCGAACGTTGAGGTTCCCGACCGATGATATGTCAATATTACCATCGCTCGCGTCTGCTCTGACTTCCAGTGTCCCGGTTGACCTCAGGAATATGTCTAAGCCGTCGGCAATTACATTGTCCGTAAGATCAATGTTGTCGCGCACGGCAATATTGCCGTCCACAGCGGTCAAAAGTGCACCGTCGCCGACAATAGTCTGCAGCTCAATACCCTGATCGCCCCTGACGCTTGTGAAGTTGGACTGGTTTTGTGTGGCCACCAATGATCCAACGGTTACGATGCCCGATGAGTTGATATCAATGCCGCCATCGCTGGTGATGTTGTTGCCGGTAACATTGCCGATCGAACTGATACTCGCAGTGTCACCTGAATCCGCGGTGTCGAAAGAGGTTTGACCAGTCGCGAGAGTGCTGATCGATCCGGCAGAGGTCAGCGCGCCCGCATTGAGATCACCGCCTAGCGCGGTTAAAAACATGCGTTGAGACGCCGTTACATTGTTTACGGTGAGCGCACCGGTGCTGTTGATGTTGATATCGTCACCGATCACATCACCGATTGTTATCGCGTCGCCATCCACGTCAATGTCGCCGCCATCCAGATCCATCGTTTCGACTGTTGAAGCGGTGAGTTCAATCAGATTGCCCGCTGCTGCATTTCCGATAAAAATGGATGCTGCATCGACCGTGATAGTGTCGCCAGCGTCAAGATCGCCGCCTGAAACATCACTGTCCGAGAAAAAGGTTATGTTGCTATTCGCATCAATATTTCCGAAACCGATACTGCCGCTGCTGATATCGACATTTTCCGCGCCGGATGTCCCGCCAACAAAAACGGATCCCGGTGCGCTCAGAATGATATCCGTTCCCGGAACATTGATCTGATCAAAGCTGAAATCACCACCGGCGTCATAATTTACATCACCAGCCCCGACCGTCAATATTCCGACGCTCATGCTGCCCGGTACGGAATAAAAGCCTTCCGATGCACCGCCGCGACCCTCGACTATTGTCAGCTCACCGCCTGTGTCGATGGCCGCCGCCGAAATGCTATCGCCGACAGTAATGCCAATATCATTGTCACTGTTAAGTGAACCCGAACCAAGCAGACTACCTGCTGCATCAATTCCTAATAGGCTGCTTGAGAGTTCTGCGTCGCGCAGATCCACATCACCTTCGGTGCTGTTCACAAATATTACATCACTGGCGATGAAACGGGACGGAACGCCGTCGGCGCCCATCACAATGTCGCGACGGGTAGATACGAGTATGCTGTTGGCGATAATATCGCCATTCTCGATGATCGCCTGGATTGGAACGCCAGCTTGGCCGATTTGAACAATATTGTCTGCGGCCAGCGCGCCAAGGCATAAATTGCCCTCCACGCAGCCTGCACTCAGCAGGCCATTATCATCAGACTGGCCATTAAGGGCTATCATAGCATTAGAAGGCGCATTGTTGATATCGGCACTGATTGAGCCGGCCGAAATCGTGCCTCCCAAACCGTCTATCGCATTTGCTGTCATTACTAAGGCGAAATCATTGGCATTGATGTTACCTGCCGCAACGATCGAAGCAATCGGGGTGGGCGGGGCACTCAACAGAGGAATACCCATGCCAATATCACCAGCCAGCAGCAGCAGATTATTCTCGCTAAGGAACGGGATTGAGGGATCCACCGTTTCCACGGGATTATTGGCCGCAGCAATGCTCGCACCGGATTGAACGACTATGTCATCCCCGGTGCGCACCAGTAGAAGATTGTTGGAAATAAGATTTGTACCCGTCTGGAAAACTGCATTTCCGCCAGCTTCAATACGAATGGCGCCGGAGGATGAAATATCTCCCGTAAATGTTGCGCCAAAAATGGGGTCAAATTGTGGGAAGCTGAAGTCATCATTACTTCCAGCCCGGACATAAATGCCGTTCGACACCAATATACCTGTGCTAAAGACAGAAGTCTCTGCAGGCCCTGTGACGGAAGCGTTGTTGAGCAAGGCATTTTGCCCAGCAGAAAAGTCAATATTTTCGAACGCCCTTAAATCCGCGGCCGATGCATTGGCCTCTGCACGAATGGTGATTGCGGCATCCGAATTGATAATCGACCCGGCCATGGCGTTAAAGTCGCTTTGCGCCCGCGCATCAAAGGTGCTGGCAACGTCAATGGATGTCGTAGCGGGCACTGTGTTATTTGTGTGGGAGACGAGAATGGACGCGCCGCTTATGACGTCCATCAAGCCGCCAACTACCAGTTGGCCTTCGCCATCATAGGCAAATTCAGCATTTCCGGCCACGTCGATAAAGACATCGTTAGTGACAGTGATCGGCCCGCTGTTACCGGACATAAAAAATCCACTGGCTGGCGCTGCTCCCGCCAGCGCTTCAGCGGTCAGCGACGCAAGGGTGATCAAACCGGCTGGATCTGTTGATGTGTCTGTGATTTCGATACGGCCGCCAATGCCACTTGGAAAGCCACTGTCACCGGAATTAAACCCGTTCGCGATCATGTCGACATTGCCCAGCGTTATAATGCCCGGGCTGCCTTCTTGCACTTCTATTGCGGATGTACCGCCTACACCCATACCGCCAATGCCGAATTCGCCGCTTGTGCCGTTGAAGGTACCGCCCGCTGCGCCCGCATCGCCGCCAAAGCCGGCTGCGGTAATGGTAACGTCATTGCCTGTCAGTGTGCCGCCCTGAGCGAGTAAACGCGCAGTACCGCCGGTTCCTTGACCGGCGTCACCACCATCTCCTGAAGCAGCGCCATAGGAATAGCCACCTGTGCCGCCCTGTCCGCCAAGCCCAGTGCTTGATAGTGTAAAGGGTGCGCCACCATTGACCGCATAGTTGGCGCCTGTACGAACGGCAATCTCGACCGTACCACCTGTGGCGGAACCACCGTCACCGCCATCGCCGCCATCGCCCAAGAATTCGTCAAAACCATTGCCGCCATCGCCGCCGAAAGCATCGCTATTGGTGACCGGAGGTCCGCCGGTAGTAGTCAATATTCCGCCAGCACCAACGATTTCAAGTCTGGCGACGCCGCCTTGTGCATCGCCCCCATTTCCGCCATTTCCGCCAATACCGTCACTCGCGCCGCCCCTGCCACCGGTACCGTTGGACAATATTGTCGGTTGATTGAGCTGCACGGCCACATTGTTAACATTCAGTGTGGAAACACCCCCAATGCCGTCGCCTGCATTACCGCCTGTCAGACCATCACCGCCGTCGCCGCCGATCCCGCTGCTGTCGATTATATAGCTTGGATTGGTGGCGTCGTCCTGATTCAGGTTTATCGTTGCAAAGCCACCGGTACCGGTACCGCCATTGCCGCCACTTTCGGCGGCCTCACCAACCGTAACTCCTCTGCTATCGCCGCCATCGCTGCCGATTCCCAGCGACTGAACGGTCAACTGGTTGAAGCTGATCGTGCCGGTTGTATTGTTGAATGTTGCGCTACCACCTGTCCCGCTGCCGCCATTTCCGCCGGCACCACCCGGGATATCCATCCCGTTAATGTTATCTGAGTCAGCCAAGCCGCCTTCGCCGCCATAGCCGTCGGTGCTGACAAGCACTTCCTGGGCATTGACGACTGAAGTGCCATCCAGGTTGAAAGTTGCTGTCCCGCCGATGCCGGTACCGCCGTCGCCGCCGCCTGTGCCACGACCCCTGCCGCCATCGCCCCTGATCGATGTGAAGGAGGTGAAGCGAACCGCATTGCCTAATGCATCTACCCTGATCTGGTTGACGTTCAGTGTTCCTGATGTGGCGTTAAAGGTAGCATTGCCGCCAACACCCATTCCGCCATTGCCGCCATTATTTCCATTGCCGCTATCGCCAAAGCCGCCGTCTCCGCCAAGCCCGCTCGCGGTGATCGTCAAGCTATCAACGGTCGCGTTGCTGCCGTTGAGGTTGACGATGACATCGCCGCCCGTTCCAGTCCCGCCTGATCCTGCGGTACTGCCGACATTGTCGCCACCTGGTCCACCAGAGCCATCGCTGCTGACTGAAATGTCATCGGCGACAAATGTACCATCTAAAAGGTCAATCGTCGTTGTTCCGCCTACACCGGAACCACCATCGCCTTTGGGAAATCCCCCAAATCCCGCCTCCTCATCAAAAAACACCCTGCCGTCGGTGCTTAATGACAGATCATTTAGCGTCATGGACGCTGCACTGCCGTCCACCAACAGTCTGGTCGTTCCGCCAATTCCATTTCCAAGATCTGCGTCGCCCAGACCGTTTGCCGATGCGCCGAGGCGGCCAGTGAAGTTGATTGACGAATTATCTGCAAAAATCAGTATGTTGCCGCCCCGTCCGTTTACAGCGGTTGGCGAGGCCGGGCCAGAAAAGTCGAATATCTGGGCATTTGCAAAAAGGTCCCCATTTCGGCCGGTCAGGACACCGCCATTGCGGGAAATAACATTGATGTTCCCGCCGGACAGGGTTGTGCCGTCATCAAAGCTGCTCGTTGCGAACAGCTGCAGGGTATCAAAACTGATCATGCTGCCATCAGCAATCAGATCAATTGAGCCTGCAATATTGGCTGAGATTCCCCCTGCGACCAATAATCCCGCACCTGCGCCGGTACCAGTGCCGACCGCCGATATGGTGGAAGAGGGGGTAGCGGCATCGCCGATCTGTTTGTCGCTGGTGCTGGTGCTCAGGTCTATGTTACTATTAATCGTCAAAGACGTACCGGCACCGCTGACCGAAATATTGGTCATTGGCCGGTTGGCGATTCCGTTTACGATTTCACCGGCCGCATTAACGGATTCTCTGCTTTCCGCAGAGGATGTGGAAGACAGTGAATTAAATGTGTGGTCTCCGCCGGTGATGGCAATATTTACATTACCTGCAATGCCGTCATTACTCTGGCTTACGGTTCCGTCACTGCCACTCGTGGCGCGCGCGTCGGTATTGATGGAGATGTCACCGGCAACCATCGTCCCGCCTTGCAGATTGAGGGAAAAGTTACCCGCAATGCCATCGTTGCCAACGCCACCCACGCCATTGCCACCAATTTTACCGCTGCCGGTGCTTCTGGCTTCTGTATCGAATGTGACACTGCCCAACAGGCTGATGCTGCTGGTATCGTCGGCAAGATTCACGGTGATATTGCCGCCTTGGGAAAGACCGTTAAATTCCTCCCCTTTGCCTCCCTGCGCGTCGGTCAAGAACTCCGATGAGCCGCCAACCTGCAAGCGGCCGCCATTTAACACGTTGATAGAGATGTCGCCGCCAATCGCGTCTTCACCAATTCCGGTTCCTCCGTTGTTACGGACCGTAAAGAAATCGTCGGCTCCCATTGCACCTGCATCGACAGTAAGATTCCCTCCGATATCAATCTCTCCGATACCGTCGGGGCTTCCTGGATCGTTAATGGCAACAAGGTTGATTGCCCCGCCATTTGCCGCAGAGCCGGCACGCAGATTTGCATTGCCGGCAACACGGAAAACACCGCCCTCATCGGCCCCGATGTTGATTTCAGTGCCCGCTGTCAGGTCAAGATCATAGCGGTCACCGGATGCAGCTGTTTGAACATCGATGCCTGTGCTTGTTGATATTCCATTAATGGCACCGCTTGCCGTCGCGGACACGTCTGCTGAAAAATCACCGCCTGTAAATTCTACATTGCCCGCAAAATTGGTAACCGGGTTGTCTGCAACCACCACTTGAGCGTTATTTGTTGGGCCCTGGACGGCAACATCATATCCGGCGCTCAAAACCACCTGACCGTTGACAATGCTGGCTGAAGCTGCAGGCCGATATCCAACCTGACCGCCGACCAGCATTGTAATTGCGGCATTTTTCGGCACAGCCACCATGTAAATGGCCTGCGCATCACGGTTTGCTTCATTGAGAACCGGCGTCGTCGGATCGTCTTCAACAGGTACAGAGGAGTCGCCGGTGGTGGTGCCTGTGTGAACAATGCCGTTGCCATTGGTGGTGCCCACCGTGACGGTAATGTCGAACAACCCATTGTTGATCGTCAGATCGGCTTGCTCGGCAGCGACATAGGCGGCTGAGCCAGCGACGTCGACAGTACCGCCCTGAACGACACGAGGTGCGACAAGGGCCACATAGTCGCTAACATTTGAAAATGCGGTATTGGCATTGATGGTCGCTGAATCGGCGATGCTGACGACCGAAGAACTATTCGCGATTCCGTTGAAGCGGATTTCACCCGTGGGACCGAACAGGCCGCCGGTGGTATCGATATCATTGGCGGTCAGAACCAGACTACCAACGTTAAAGGCGGAGCCAGCACCAGCGATAATGCCGCCGGGGCTATAGAACCATGCACTGCCACCCTGAGTGCCGTTCACGCGAGTATTTACTGTGCCGTTAAACTGGATCGGACGAAATTCGCCTGCCAAGCTGGGTGTAGGCAAGATACGGTTCAGGACGGTAAAATCCGCCGCATTGTTGAATGTTATGGACCCGGTCGATGGGAGAATGTCGATTGGCGCATTGGTCGTGTCCAGCGTAGCGGTATCGAGAGGAGTCCAATTGATAATCGTTTCAGAACCGGAAATAAAAACATTGTCGGCATTGGGGCCAGGTGACCAGCTATCGCCGGGTTGAAAGGTCGGTGTGGCTTGAAAGGAACGGTTGGGATCAAGTGCCTGAGCCTGGGCAGTTTGTCCCAAAGCTGACAGAACCACAGCCGCTGCCGTGAAAGACCCGCTGGCAAGCAGTTTGAGTTTGCTGATAGCGGGCTTGTTTTTGCTTTTTTCCACAGCTTTGCCGATTGTCCGACTGTTTTTTCTCGTCTCTGTCATCATCTTGCCTCTGGTCATCATCCGCCGCCTCTATTGCCTATCGCGACCACGGTGCGAGTTGCACCGTCAGTGTCATCAATGCTCGCGCGCTGTCTCGCCGGGTTTGGAAAGGGCCGCGTTTCAGCGGCACCACAGCCATCACATCCAGGCTCGCCTGTCGGCCAATTGTCGCCCGAATGCCGCCGCCAGCGGAGTAAATTTTCTGGGGATCACCCGGGAAGTTTTTGTTCCACACTCCCATGAGATCGAAATAGACATAGGGTTGCCAGGTAATACCATCCGGAGAATCGGGGATGAGCGAGCCATAGCTGACCTCCGTCTGCAGACCGTAACCGCTGTCGCCGATAATCGTTCCCGGATCATAGCCACGACCGGTTGTGTAATTGCCGCCCGAAATTTCTTCATAAGAAAACAGCGCATCGGGTGAATATTGGAACCGCGGCTTCAGCGTGAATGCCAATAACGGAGTAGGGCGGTAGTCGAGCTTCGCTTGTCCTCTGACAACAAAAGCGGTTGGATCGCCATCAGCACGGGTGGGAATTACGGTTTCTCCGATACAACGAACAAAGGCTGGTCCGCAGCCCTTGCTGGCACCCAGAATGCCAAGACCCTGGCGCAGCTCCAGAGAACCAGCCATACCCCATTTGGGTTCAAAGGCCGAATAGCCGCCCCGACCGGACAAGCTGCCGGGCTCAATCGCATTATAGTCCAGACGAGCATAAGCGATGCTCAGATCATCTTCATTGGTCCGCGTACCCAGAATATCCGTCTTCTGGTCAATATATTCAAAACCCACGGTCCCGAACAAATTATGGGATTGTTTGCGGATGAATGGATAGGTCGCATAAACACCCGCGACCAAAGTTTCCGATTCAATATCGAAATTGCCCGCCAGCTCCGGGTCCGTCCAAGCGTAAGTGAAATTGCCGCCAAAGCGAAGACCTTCACCGCCGACACGGAACTCATGACCAACTTGCAGGACTTGCTGTTCACTAAAATCCGCAGTTGAAAAAGCGCTGATTATGGTCTCATCACCGAGACCGGTAACCCCGTTAAACCGCGCGCGCAGCAATCCGCCAAACCGGCCAACCTCTTTCGATCCGAAATTCTGGATATTCGCATCCACATAGACCGGTGTACGAACAACATTAAATTCACCGATCACATCTCCGGGGCGGCCTTCAGTTGTTGATGTGACCGGACGTAAAGACAGGCGCACATCCAGTCCCGGAATATCGCGCGCGAGCAGAAGATAGCGTTCCGCAACATCAATATTGAAAACCGGTTCGTTGGTCAGCCGGTCAATATATTGCTTCAGCAGTTTCTCTGAAGATCCGGCATCGCCGCGCACCTGTACTGATGTCATCCGTGCAAGTAGAACGTCAAATTTGACGTTACCACCGTCGATGGTCTGGGGAGGAACCTGCACAGCGGCTAGATAGCCGGCGCCGCGCAATATGGTTGCGGCCCGATCACGGATTTCACAGACCACGGCAACCGGCACTTCCTGACCTATATAGCCCATATAAGCTGACTTCAATATTGAGCTATCGACAACGCCAAGGCCGTCAAATTCGACCGCCTGTAAGGAGAATTTGACATCGGCAAATTCAGGATTGGCAAGCGGACAGGCGGATCGCTCGACACCGCCTTCGACGGTCAGAGCTTGTGCCTGGCCTTTTTCGGCTTCTCCCAGCAGTCCACGCTGGATTTCTTCCCTTGTCGGCGCTGCGACTGCCGATTGTGCCCAGGCAGCACCATGGGTCGACAGAATTGCCGGTATTGAGATCAGCAAAGCCAGTTTTTTTGAAGCGCGCGCTCGCGTCATATTTTTCCCCGTTTTTCGGTATTTCTTGCGCGACCCCCTTGGAAATACCATATTTTCATCTCACGCTCCGACCCTCACCTCGGGGCGTGAAATATTCTTCCCTGTTAACCTGCGTCCTGATTGTCCGAAGAGCCGTCATCAAGCGTTTCGACCAGCAGATCGAGCTGGCTCTGACAACCATTGGCAATCAATGCCGCGGCCGCGTCGTCCAGATTTTGTGGTGCCTCGTTCAGCATAACAAAATTAACCTCAACCGATTTCTCAACATTGGATCCAATCAACCTGTAGCTGGCACCATTTTCCAGCGGCGCCTCGGCTCTTGGCCATCGTTTCAGCGGATTGCCCTTACGCCATGCCACTTCGGTCACCGTACCATTGGCCGGTTCAACAATGCTGGCAGTGGCGGACCCGGTATAGTCCGGGCGCCATAATACCAATGCTTCGGCATCGGCTACACAAAATTTGCCGCCTTTAGTGACGTCCAGAAACCACAGATTTGGGTTTTTCGGCGCAACATTCGTTACCCCAACGCCGGTGCTGCGGACCGCTCCGGTCCTCGCCCGGCTACTCCCGCGATTATTGATGAAGCTGGCAAGGCGGGTCGAACTGCTGGACTGCGCACGTGCGCTGTTGCCGAGCGAAAATGTTCCAGGGCCTTTCAGTACCCGGGTGCCGCTTTTGCCAAGTATGGTGACTCTGTCCAGATCCTTCAGTGTGACTTTTGTACCGTTGGCAAGTTTTTTGCCGGCGGGATAGGATTTGGCAGATGGCCCGGTTGAACGAACAACCATATTTTGTGCCACTGCAGCGCCGCTGACACCGATGAGCAATATTGCTCCCAATGCCGCCTTGCCCATGTTGCGTACGAGCTTGCCAGATTTGGCTGTTTTATGTTCAACCGAGTGCATAGCTTTCTCCATTCTTTGTTTTTTCCAGTCGTTTCAGCAAATTGGCCAAGCCTAAATCCTCGCCATATCGCTTCATCATGGCATCAAGTGCCTGAATATAAGCATTATCACCTTTTCGATGGGCTCCTATGACGGCTGTCACTGCCGCCCGGTCTTTTTCTTCCCAATCGGGAACGGGTTCAAAAACCTCTACGGGGGTGGACCGTCCCCTCAGAGTTATCTTACCCATGGGCCGGTACCAGTCGAGCCCGGTGCGTTCCATTGCCTCTTTGCTGACCAGCACTTTGGTTTCCAAGGACTTGTTGGCTGCTTCCAAACGTGCGGCGGTATTCATTGCATCGCCAAGTGCGGTGTACTGGATCCTGCCTTCACCACCGAAATTTCCGACAATCGCATCGCCATAATGCATACCGACGCGCGTACGGCCAATTGGAGGCACCCCCTCGGGCACGTTTTTCCTGAACTCTTCGCCCGCCTGATAAAGAGCATAGGCGGCCTTGGCAGCGCGCTCTCCATCGTCGGGCAGGGCAAGCGGTGCTCCCCAGAAACATACCAGCGCATCACCCACAAATTTGTCAATCGTACCGCCATATTCCAAGGCGACATCACTGAGCCGGTCGAGATAGTCATTCAGTAGCGTTGCGACCATTTCGGGCTCGATGGCGTGGCTGAGTTTGGTAAAACCTTCCAGATCAGTGAAAACCGCAAATATCTGACGTTTCTCACCATGAAGGGCCAGTTTCTCGGGATCGCGCAATATCTCTCCGGCAATCGATTTGGGCAGATATTTGCCTAGCGCACTTTGCGCAAAAGCACGCTGTTTGGAATTGATCGTTCGCGCCGCCGCGCTGACGGAAGCATAGCCGAACAGCCAGCCCAAACCCCAGCCAAAGGCCGGCAGGCTGAGTGTATCGACGCCGATATTCTGCAGGACAAAGGGAAAAATCAGGAAGAAAGCAAATTGGCCGATCAATATACCGGCGACTTTCCCTGCATTGCCTATGATGAGAGCGGACAGACCGCCACATACCGCAACAATGAGAGCAGCCGCCCATAATGTCCAGGCCGGTATAGGCGCCGGGATATCGTGATTCAGAAGCTGCGCCAGCATATGAGCATGGACTTCTAGGCCGATCATCTTGCCATCTTCGCTTTGCAGGTCCGTGATCGAACCAATCGGTGTCTCAAAACGGTCGCGATCAATGAAGTCACCGCCAATCAGCACATGCTTGTCAGCGATAAAGGCTTGCAGCATCTCGGCTGTTGCCGGGTCGGCAAAACTCTCTATCGGAAACTTGTCAAATACCGGCATGTCGGGACTTGCCGGAACAAGATATCGGATAGCCCCTTCATTCGCCGCAAATTCGGGATTGGGGCTGGTCAGTGCCATGGCCATGAATGGCGGTGTATCCGCTTTCTGGGGGGTCCAACGCCTCTGAACGCCGTCGCTATCGGTGTTCAACCGGATGCTGGTTGGTTTCAGGTTATCACCCTCGACTTCGCTCAGAAATGATTTGAGGAATTGGTGCTCTGCAAAGCCGATTTCGGGATTATATTTCGGATCGGCATAAGCCAGAAATGTAGGAGTCCGGATTTGCTTGAACGTCGAGACCAGCAACGGGTCGTCATCCTGCGGCATGGTGAACAGAATATCGATGCCGATAGATTTGGGGTTGGCTGCGTCAATCGCTTCCAATGACTGTGCAAGAATTGTCCGGTCGACCGGGGAGCGCTGACCCGTGAGTTTCAGGGTGTCCTCATTGTACACGATCATTACGATCCGGTCTTCTTTCTCCACCTCTGGAGCGAAGACGGAAACCCGCATGTCATAGAGTGCGCGTTCGGCGTCCTGGATCAGCGGTGTCGTCCAGCTGAAGCGTGCCATCAAGAGGGCGAGTATCAGGAACAGGATCGTCGAACCAAGACGGATCGGACCCAGCTGGTCAAACAGGCGCCATAACGATTGCAATATTCCCCGGGCCTCTGCCCTGACATCGCGGTTGTTTGACACCGGGTCGTTATGGCTATCGGAACCCGCCATTATTTCAAGATGGATACCGATGAGTTGGTGGTTGCTGTATTTGCGGGCTGATTATCCGGCAAAAACGGTCTTGATCCGTCACCGATAATGGCAAAGCCGGACCAGTAATAAGGATGCGACGTTATCGGATTATCCATGAGTTTCTTTTGTGAAACACGCAGCGCCGTGGCGATTGATTGTCCTTTGCCGTCCTCGAAAAGGCCGCCAATCAGGCGCTCGGTTGCCTTGAAATCGTCGGGCGCGGGCCAATGGCTGGCCAGCACCGAACGGCTACCGGCACCAATGAATGATCGGACGAGACCATCCAGCGCTGTCCCGCCGCCACTGCTGACACCTGCTTCGCGTGTGGCGCGGATGCTGGCCTTTCCGGCTGTGTCGCAGGCTGAAAGAATGACGATATCAGCATCCAGCTTCAGATCGAATATCTCGTCAAAAGCCAAGAGCCCGTCAGACCCCTTGCCGCCAAAAGATGTCAGTAAAGCCGGTTTTGCCGGGCAAGATGGCCGCGGAGCGGTGACCAACCCGTGGGTGGCAAAATGAAGAATGCGATATTCGGAAATATCGGGTTTCGCCAAAATTTGGTCATCGGAAAAAGCTGTGCCGGTAAGCACTTCGGAGCCATTTTGACCAATTATCGAGCGTGCCTGGAAAAGTTCTGCGTCCGAAATGGGCTTGTTCCATTCATCGAGAGCCCAGTTGCAGCTGGCATCAAGGCCTTTAGCTGACGCTCGAACGCCGCCTATTCGGGTATTGGCGAGAACCGGCTGGTTACTACCGAGGCCGAGATACTGCCGGGACGCACCGGAAATTGGGGCCTTGCGTGCTTCGGTAAAGCCGCGTGCGGAAACCGCGGTGCTGACATTGATATCGCCGCCCAGCCACCGAACGCCGGTATAGTCGAACGGATCGCCATCTGGCTGCTCGATCCGCCCCAGATATTGTGAGACAGAGGCGTCATCGGCGACCAGCAAATTGATCGGCAGGCGCAGCATCGCTCCATCCGGTTCAAAAATCAGGTGACTTTTTGATGCCAGTCGCGCTGCCATGGGATCCAAAAGCGCTTTGTAGAGTTTCCGGGAGGTTTCAATGTCAAAAGGATAAGTGACATATTGTCCGTTTTCAAAAACGGAAATGGAAGCGCGCAAAAGGTCTACTTGCTGATCCAGCGCACTGGCACTCAAGGCCGATTTATAGGCGGTGGCAAACTCCTGATCTGCGTAGAGCATGAATATGTCATCGCCGACAATCGCCATGCGCAGATAGGCTTCAGAAGGTGTCATAGATGCCCGCAAATCGGTGAGGCTGATAGAGCTTCCCGCAACGGCTCGATATTGTGGAAATTGCGACAGACTGACGATCGTGAGCTGCTGGCTTCGCTCCAGTTCCTCTATCTCGACAGCCAGATCAGCACGGCGTCGCCGTGTTCCTGCATTTTGTTCCACCTTGCCCAAAGCGGTGAAGCGCATACGCAGCCTTTCGATGCTGCGGTCAAGATTGTTGGATTGCCGAAACAGACGCGCTGCTTCATCCGTGCCGCCGCTAAGCTCCCGGGACAACGCCGCCTGGGTTTCGGCAACGCCGGGCCGGACCAGAACCTGAGCGGCTTTGAAGAATTCTGCCGCCGATTCGGGATCATCGCTCATCAGTTTGAAATACGGACCGAGCTGGTTGGCAATGCCTGTTATCGCGTTGCGCTTGCCCAGCGAGCTGTCGACAACTTCGCGGTATAATTGCCGTGCTTCATCTTGTTTGTCGCGGCGTAACAAATAGCTGGCCAGCTTTGCCTTGGCGGCATTGACGGCGCGGGTCTCGGGATATTGCAGTTCCACCAGCTCCAGAGCATTGCGCAGAAGCTGCTCCGCATTGCCAAATTCGCCTTCTGCTTCGGCGATCAGGGCCAGTTCCGACAATATCTGTGTCCGCAGCCGGGTGATGGATGTTACCCGCCCGTCCCGAACCGCAACGGCCCTGTTATAGGCGGTGGTCAGCGAACGCTGTGCGGTATCGGCATCTCCCTTGATGCGCTGCGCGGTGCCAATCAACTGCAATGCCTGCGCATCAATAATTTCAGCACGTTCCTGCTGGGTCAGCTTCAGATCGTCATTGAAACCGAGTAAATTTGAAGTTTTACTGTCGCTATTCAGCCGCGTCGCAATAGGGGCTGTGATGGTAAGACTGGATATCAGCGCATCTTGCTGCGTTTCCAACGCTTTGACGGGCAGGTTTATGCGATCGACCGCCTCTTCATAACGCCCCTGATTCAGCAGATGTATGCCTTCAAAATTACGCAGTAATTTCTGGTTCACGACATTGTCCGATATCACTGATCGGGCTTGCGCGAACAGTTCGTCGGCTTCCGCAAATTCACCCAGGTTCGATTTTTGCAGGGCGCGGTTGATATAATATTCTTCGGGATTGATATCCTGATCATCCAGACCCGCCGTGCGCTGTTGAAGGGTTTCAAAAAACGCAGCAGCCTCGGCATAATTGCCGCTCAGATTACGGCGATAGCCCTCAGCCAGGGCTTGATCGGGTTTCAATGTCAGCGCCTGTACCCTTGCAAACGCGAAAGGATCTTCGATGGATGTAGATGCAACGTCGATCCGGCCTTTGATGATCTTGTCTGCCATGACAGATTTGAGCGCCAATAGCGTTGCGCTGTCATAAACGGTCAGGCCCTCTGCGACATAGGTAACATTGCCGCGCTCTTCCTGGAATATTGAATAGCTGACCGGTTCGTCGGACAGTTTACAGATATTCCGGCTGATGCCGTCGACGCTGTCTTGCGCAGCGTCCTGACCGCAAGTGATCGAATCTTTGCGAGATTTGGCGATGCGGGCAAGGACATCGTTTTCCGGTGCACGAAAAGCATAGATGTTACCAACCGGACGTGCGGAATCGCGGCATACGACCGCCCAGCTGCGGTCAAAAATGCTTTGTTTTGCTTTATTTTCAAGGCTTCTGTCCTGAACCTGGCAAAGCGTGCCATCGCCGGAGCCAATAGGGAAGCTGTCGCGCAGTGCCACGGGCGTACCTTGTGCATGGGCAACGGAAAATGTTGCAGCCAGTGCCAATGCCGGAAGCAATGCCAGTAAAGGCAAGCGAAAATCACTCGGACGGATCATATATTCCCCACAATACCCCAAGACGGCTTATCCAAGATGGCTAAGCTACTCTATTGCGACCCGAAATATCCCTCATGAATATCCATAAGCGAAATTTCCGATTCTGGTATAGTAATTTATCGACACAGTAGGTCAGAAAGGGTGACTATCGTCACTTTCTGAGACAGTTGGGGGAATAATCTTTTTTATTCAGAGTCTTATATAATTTAGAATCCGCGAAATTTTACATTTTCGGACAGGGGAACGCGCGGAACATCGAAATTGTTAATCGGCGCGTCCGGATCACGATATCCAATTGCCATGCCGCAGAAAAAGATATGATCATCGTCAATGTCGAGCAGCTCGCGCATATAAGTGCCATACATCGCCCAGATTTCCTGCGAGCAGCTGTCCAGACCTTCTTCGCGAAGGAGCAGCATGACGGTTTGCAGCCACATGCCCATATCTGACCATTGCGGCCGCCCCATATATTTGCGGGTATAGGTGAAAAGCTGCACTGGCGCGCCAAAACTGTCCCAGTTGGCCATCATCTGCTTGATCCGTGCGCCACCATCTTCGCGGGGAATTTTCAGGGAGTCGAACATCGCCTTGCCGACGCCCTTGCGCTGTTCTTCGTAGCGACCTTCCAGATCTTTGGGGTAGATATCATATTCCATATTCTCACCGGCTGGCGCCGTGGGAACTTTGGCCTTTATGGCATCTGCAATCCGCGTCAGCTCATCGCCACCGACAATAATGGCATTCCATGGCTGAGTGTTGCCGCCTGATGGTGAGCGGGCTGCGGTTTCCAGGATTTTCTGGAGTGTTTTCTGATCAACGGGTTTGTCGAGAAACTGGCGGACGGAACGGCGGGATTTAACAGCTTCGGTTACGTTCATTTTGTTTCCTCGTCAAAAAGCCCGGCCAGTTGTTCGACCATAGTGCCGCCCAGCTGTTCCGCATCCATTATGGTGACAGCGCGCTTGTAATAGCGGGTCACATCATGGCCGATGCCGATCGCAACCAGCTGCACCGGTGAGCGGCTCTCGATCCAGTCGATGACTTTGCGCAGATGATTTTCCAGATAGGCACCGTGGTTCACGGAAAGGGTTGAATCATCCACCGGCGCGCCATCGGAAATGACCATCAATATCCGGCGTTCTTCGGGCCGTCCGATCAGGCGGCTATGCGCCCAGAGCAAAGCCTCCCCATCGATATTTTCTTTCAGCAAGCCTTCGCGCATCATCAGGCCAAGATTTTTGCGCGCCCGCCGCCACGGTTCATCCGCCTGTTTGTAGATGATGTGTCGCAGGTCGTTGAGCCTGCCGGGATTGGCCGGACGATCGGCCGCGAGCCAGCTTTCGCGGCATTGGCCGCCTTTCCATGCACGGGTGGTAAAGCCGAGAATTTCAGTCTTGACGCCGCAACGTTCGAGTGTACGCGCCATGATGTCAGCGCTGATCGCAGCAATGCTGATCGGCCGGCCGCGCATGGAACCGCTGTTGTCGATCAGCAGAGTAACCACCGTATCGCGGAAATCGGTTTCGCGTTCGACCTTGTAGGACAGGCTGTGAGCTGGATTACTGACGACGCGGGCGAGGCGGGCCGCATCAAGCATGCCCTCTTCCTGATCGAAGTCCCAGCTGCGGTTCTGCTGCGCCATCAGGCGACGTTGCAGGCGATTGGCAAGCTTGGTCACCGCACCCTGCAAATTGGTCAGCTGTTGATCGAGAAACGCGCGTAGGCGGGTCAGTTCTTCTTCATCGCACAGTTCGGTCGCGCTGATGATCTCGTCATATTTTTCCGTCCATGGGGCATAATCAAAGCCGGGCGGCAGGTCGGACATAGGGCGATTGGGGCGGACCGGCATCATGCCTTCGTCACCAGCGTCTCCCATTTCCTCTTCCGCGCCTTCTTCCATTTCTTCGGCGTTCAGCTCGCTTTCGCTATCCTGCGCATCGTCCTCGGACTGTTCGGATCGCATGTCCTGCTGTCCCTGATCGCCGGTGGCTTCATCATCGGCACCATCATCGTCCTGATCTTCGCTGTCTTCATCAGAGTCGTCGTCATTGTCGTCGGCATCTGAAGTTTCATCGTCGCTGCTGATGAGGTCGAGATGCTCCAATAACTGGGTGGAAAGTTTGGCAAAGCTTTCCTGATCATCGAGCGTGAGATTCAGACCATCGAGATCGGCACCTGCACCTTCCTCAATCCACTCGCGCAGCATCTCGACACCTTTCAAGGTCGATTCCGGCGGCGCTTCGCCGGTCAGTTTTTCCCGGGCAACCAAGGCGAGTGCCGTGGAGATCGGAACCTCATCGCGATTTTGTGCACGGGAAATCGGATCCGACCGCATGCGCATTTCCAGCGCCGCATCCAGATTGCCGTTCACGCCCTTCATATTGCGCGATCCCAGCGCATCCGTGCGTACTTGTTCCAAAGCGTCAAAGCATGCCCTAGCAACGGCCTCTTGCGGCGCATTTTTGCGGTGACGGCCTTCGTCATGATAGCGCAGTTTCAGGGCGAAACTATCGGCAAAACCACGCGCTTGGGCGACCTGATCGGGTGGAAGATCGCGTGCCGGCATCGGTACCTTGAGATGTTGTCCGGATTGCGAAGGCGCTTCTGCGGTATAAGCCAGCTCCACTTCAGGTTCGTGGGACATGGCGCGCGCGGCGCCGCCGAGCACGTCTTTCAGATCATCAAGTTTGGAACGGTCTGCCATAGAAGACAACAGCCATAAGCGGAAACTTGAGGGGAATCAAAGGTCTAAATTCCACCTTTTTGGTAGGGATAGCGTTGCTTCTTAACGATCCGTAGCGGCAGGTGTCTCTTCGCGCCGACTTTCGATGGCCATACCATCATTATCAAGACGCAGATCAAGGGGAATACCGCCAATCTCGGTGGAGATGGAAACGCCGTCTTCACCGTTGATCCGGATTTCGGAATCGCCAAGATCGATCGGCACATCCTGCAAATCATCAATATCTGGCACATCCAACGGTTTGATCGGTCCATCAGGATCCGGTTTGCGGACCGGTTGCGGATCACTCACCGGACCAACGCCTTGTACTGCCTGGCGCATGAAGTCACGCCAGATGCGTGCAGGAACGCCGCCGCCGCTTACGCCTTTTAGCGGGGTATTGTCGTCATTGCCAACCCACACGCCGACGACCAGATCGCCCGCATATCCGACAAACAGGGCATCGCGATTATTCTGGCTGGTACCGGTTTTGCCGTAATTGGGAATGGACAGCTGCGCATTGCGGCCTGTGCCTTCGTTGACCGCCCTGCGCAACATGTCTTCCATCCGTTCATGGGTATTATTGCCATAACGTCCCGGCCAATCGAACAGCCATTCTGCCCAGCTTTGTTCTTTCTTTTCGAAGGCATAAGGTTTGATCGGCCAACTGTTGCTGGCCACGCCGGCATAGGCGGCGGTCAGTTCCAAAAGCGTCATCGTTGATGTACCGAGCGCCAGACTGGGATCATCCTCCGCCAGTTTTGACGTGACGCCGAGATTTCTGGCTTCGCGAATAACCGCTTTATCTCCGACTTGGCCGAACAGGCGTACCGCCGCGACATTGCTGGATTTGGCGAAAGCTTCTTTCAGGGTGATTTCGCCGCGATATTTATCTCCGGCATTTTTTGGCAGATAGCCGCCTTTGGTGATCGGACTGTCATCGACCATGTCGTCTGGCCGGATATCGGCGCGCAATGCAGCAAGCCAGACGAATAGCTTGAAGGTCGATCCCGGCTGGCGTTTCGCCTGTGTCACGCGGTTAAAGGCCGATTCTTTATAGTCACGCCCACCAATCATCGCCACCACCTCACCGTCTGGCCGCATCGCCACCAGCGCTACCTGCGCTTTACCAAGTGGGGCGCGGCTAACGACATTGTTTGCAATCTTCTGCAGCCGGGAGTTCAGCGTCGTTGTCAGCGTCAGCTTGCTATAGCTCATTTCCGAAAGGGCTCTGGCTCGCGGCATCGCCCAGTCGGCAAAATAAGTGCCCGTAGGAACGGTGTTCTTGGCCCGCACATCCAGCACCGGGTTGGGCAGGTTATCGGCCTTTACCTGGTCCAGAAAACCGGCCGCCACCATTGCTGATTTGACCAGCTTGGCCCGCTTGGCAGCAAGGTCGGGGTTGCGGGTCGGCGCAAGGCGGGAAGGGGCCTGCACCAGCCCGGCGAGCATGATGGCCTGTTCGGGCTTCAGGTTTTCCGGCTTGCGATAATAATAGTGCAGTGAAGCCGCGCGCAGGCCGTAGACATTGTCACCAAAATAGACGTTGGAAAGATAGCGTTCCAGTATCTCATCCTTCGAAAGGCGTGCTTCCATCCAGAAAGCGATCAGCATTTCGCGTGCTTTGCGGGTCAGGCTGCGTTCCGGTGTAAGGAAGGTCAGCTTGGCGAGTTGCTGCGTAATCGTGCTGCCGCCCTGTGTCATCCCGCTACCGGTTGCATTGCTCCAGGCAGCGCGCGCCAGGCCGCGAGGGTCGACGCCCCAATGGGAATAGAAACGCCGGTCTTCGATCGCGAGAAAGGCGTTGACGACATGATCGGGAAGTTCTGAAACCTGCACTGGTTCATCGACCACCGCACCATTGCGTGCGATCGGCTGACCATCCGAAGTCAGCAAAGTGATTTGCGGCGGCGCGATAGGTTGCAGCGATTTGGACAAGGGCGCGGTAATGGCGAGCCACGCGATTAGCAGAATGAATAGAAACAGAAACGCCGCTAGCCCACGACTGAACCACCACCATTTGCCGCGTGGTTTTTTGAGCGGCGCATGCGGCTCGTCCTGAAAACGCGGCGGCAGCGCTTCGCCATAAGGCTCGTAGAATACGGTTTCCACGGGCGCTTTGCGGCCGAAAGGCCAATACCAGCGCCGACGCGGCGTATGAGGGGGGGATGTCTTATCCAGCATTATCTACTGTATTATACTAGTAACACACAAAATGCGAGAGACAATTTCGGACAACCATGATCAGCCCTCCTCGTGAACCGAAGAGGTCTATATGTTCCTGAGTGAACCCGAAATGAAGCGGATTTACGCTCCAACCACACTTTCTGGCAAATCTTCGCCAAAGACGCGCTGATAATATTCGGCGACCAGCATCCGTTCGGCTTCATCACATTTGTTGAGGAAGCTTAGGCGGAAGGCAAAGCCGACATTGTTGAATATCGCGGCATTCTGGGCCCAGCTGATCACGGTCCGCGGGCTCATCACAGTGGAAATGTCTCCGTTGACGAAACCCTGACGCGACAGGTCGGCGACCTTGATCATATTCTCAACTGTTTTGTCGTCCGTATCCGGAACCTTGGAAAGAATGACCTGCGCTTCGGTTGCTGCTGGAAGATAGTTAAGCGTCACAACGATGTTCCAGCGATCCATCTGACCCTGGTTGATCTGCTGCGTGCCATGATACAGACCGCTGGTGTCGCCAAGACCAACCGTGTTGGCGGTCGCGAAAAGACGGAAATTCGGGTTCGGACGAATGACCCGGTTCTGGTCGAGCAAGGTCAGCTTGCCTTCGGCTTCCAGAACACGCTGGATCACGAACATCACGTCAGGGCGACCGGCATCATATTCGTCGAATACCAAGGCCGTTGGTGTCTGGAGCGCCCATGGCAGCAGGCCTTCACGGAATTCAGTGACCTGCTGACCATCTTTCAAAACAATGGCATCGCGGCCGACAAGATCGATACGACTGATATGGGCATCAAGGTTGATGCGAATACATGGCCAGTTGAGCCGCGCCGCGACCTGTTCAATATGAGTCGATTTACCAGTGCCGTGGAAACCCTGCACCATCACGCGCCGGTTAAAGGCAAAGCCGGCAAGGATTGCGGCAGTCGTATCCTGATCAAAGACATAGGACGGATCAAGATCGGGAACCCGCTCATCCTTTTCACTGAACGAGGGGATCTGCATGTCGAGATCAATGCCAAACATTTCCCGCGCATCAACGGTTTGATCCGGTGCGTCCAAAACGGTTTCGCCGCTGCCGCTGGGATGGGTATTTGGTATGTCAGTCATGTTTGTCCTTTGAAAACTCAGGCCTCATTATGAAATACAAAAAGCCAGAGCCACTATCTAAAATTACCTAACTAAAATCTGGTGATTCCTTAAGCTGCGTATAGGCCGCGATCACATTTGCCAACTGTTTCTCATGACTTCTGTTGCCGCCATTGCGGTCGGGATGATATTTGCGCACCAGTTCGGAATAGCGCCTGCGAATTTCGCCGCGCCCTATCTCATGGGCCGCATCCTCGCCAAGCCCTAGCGTCTTGAGAGCCTTACGGTCGGCTGCGCTGATCGCCCGGCCCGGTGTTTGGGGCCGCGATACGCTGGCTGAAAATCTTGCCCCAATTGCATCCAGCGGATCGGTAAAATCAGCCCATGCCGGTGCATCGCTGGGTCCAGTTTGATAGATTCGCCTATTGCTGTCCCATCCGCGCACCGGATGCTGCGCTTCAAAAATCTGTTCCTGATCCATGCCGTCGAAATAGTCATAGCCCTGATTAAATTCGCGCACATGATCGAGGCACAGCCAGCGATATTCACCGGGGCCATCATAGCTGTGCCGGGCGCCGTAAATAGAAGGCGCACGAAACTCGCCATCTTCTTCGCATCCTTCGATCGCGCAAGTCCGCCCTTCGCTTTCCATACGACCATGAAAACGATTGGGTTTTTTCTTCTGAGGATCGGAGGAAGGCAAAAGATTGTCCGGTTATTAGGGCGAGAAGGCGGTTCGCAAATGCTGGTGAAGCCTCTATATAGGCATGATGGAAACAGAATCAAAAGGGCCAGTGGCCGCCGAAATTGAAAAGCGGCTCTTGGAGGCGCTATCGCCCACATCGCTGAACGTCATCAACGACAGTGCAAGCCATCATGGTCATGCAGGCGATGACGGCAGCGGAGAGTCTCATTTTACCGTTGAAATCGCCTGCGCCGAATTTGAAGGCCAGTCGCGGCTCAACCGGCAGCGGATGGTCAACAAGGCGCTGGGTGATTTGATGCGCGACAAGGTGCATGCCATGGCGATCAAGGCGATGGCGCCGGGGGAGTGATCCGCTGTGCTTGTCTTTTGGAGACAAGAGACGAGCAAATCATGCTGGTGCGCGTCCGTGACAATCAGCTTTGGTATCTGCCCGGCGGAACGATCGAGACTGGCGAAACTGCGGAGCAAGCGTTTGTGCGCGAAATCGATGAAGAATTGGGCGTCGCGATAGACGAAAAATCCATCAGATTTGATCGGCGCATTGTTGGTCCTGCCCTGGGACGCGAAGGTGATGTCGAGCTGAATTGCTATAAAGTGCAATGGATTGGCGATGTCAGCCCGAGAGCGGAGATATCCGAGATTGCTTTTATCGACTTCCAAGAGACTGGAAAAATGGCTCCGGCTATTAAAATACTGGTGAATAAACTTCAGCAAGGTCAACCATCATGACGATCAAAAAGGTCAATCTCAAAGACGCCTTCGCAACCTTTTCCGACCATTGGTCGCCGAAAATCGCCGGCGATGTGAACGACGCGCAGGTGAAGCTGGTGAAGTTTGCAGGTAAATTTGACTGGCACCATCATGACAACGAGGACGAGCTGTTTCTCGTTATGGCAGGAACCATGCGCATGGGATTGCGAACTGGCGATGTTGATGTCGGGCCGGGCGAATTCATTATCATCCCGCGTGGGGTTGAACATCGTCCTGAGGGATTGGATGGCGAATGCCATGTGTTATTGCTCGAACCCAAGACGACCCTGAACACGGGCAACGTCGTGACCGAGAAGACCGTGACAGAGTTGGATCGGTTATAGGCAGCGGAAATGGTCTGATTCTACGAGGTTCCCAACCATTTGATCCATGCGCCATGCGCATGGGCCTCCCCAAGCTTGACCGGCTCGCCGCCATCAGGCCAGTGCCGGACGATTAATTCATGGCGATAGGTTTCGCGATTGGCTTCCAGCGATAGCCAAGCCAGCGGTCGTTCTGTCGTCGCTTTGGCTCCGGCCTCTTCCATGGTTTGACTGATCCGGTCGCGCCCGGCCTTGGGGATATATTGCCAGACGATGGAATGGACCAGCACCCGGGTGACGCCAGCAGTCTGGGGCTTGGCGAGTTGTTCCAACATCCAGTCATCGGCGCTGGCGCCTTCCAGATGGGGTGGCTGTTGGTTGACCAGATCTATGGCGGTCTTCATCCGTTCGAAGCGGACATTATGTTCTGGCCAGATATAGGCAGTAAGACGGCGGGCTTGCGCGGGATCAGCGAGATCAACCGGCGCAATGTCGCAGCCACGCAGGGAGTCAAAAGCGAAGATCGTATCGGGTGGAGGCGGTCCCTGCCAGTCGGGCGCGAAGGAAAGAGGCGCATGATCAGGACCAACAGAAACCCCGCCAAGATCATAATGATAGCGATTGATCATCAGATTGAGGCCAGCGCTGGAACCGATTTCCAGCAGCTCATAGCGTGGCGGCAGGCCTTGCTGGGTCAGCCACAGCAGCCCTGCGATATAGGAAGACGATCGTCCCGCTTCGTTAGTCTGCGGCGGGGAGTTGAGCCAGGGCAGTAACTGGGCTTCATCCGTCTCTATCGTGGCGGCAATGATCTGCTCGGCATCAGCTGCGGCTTGGTCGTCGCCATTGTATATAGCGGATAACCGGTCATTTTCACCCGCCAGATGCAGCGCGTGAAAGCCGCCCGCGACCCGCAAGGGCAGGGCATCGGCCAGCGGATTGCCTTCCCATCCGAGTACCCGGCGGCCCAATTCGGTACTTTCATCAAGCGCACCGATAATCGCCTCGACAATACGGCCGGTAATCGGTGCGCCGTTGGAACGGCAATATTCTATCTGGTTGGTGAAGGCGTCCTGTATCTTTTGCTGGTTAGACATATTGCCCTTTCCGGTATGAAGCCCTAATGCGTCGGCTTCTATGACCACACCCCTTATCTTTGCAATCCCCAAGGGACGGATTCTCGACGAGGCCTTGCCGATGCTGGCCAAGGTTGGCATCGAACCTGCGCCGGACTTTTTTGACAAGGCCAACCGCAGTCTGATGTTCGGCACTAATCAGGCGCATGTCTCGATCATCCGGGTCCGCGCCTTTGATGTGGCGACATTCGTGGCCCATGGCGCTGCGCAGATCGGCATAGTCGGATCAGACGTGGTCGAAGAGTTCAACTACAGCGAGCTTTATGCGCCGGTTGATCTGGGTATCGGCCGCTGCCGCCTGTCGGTTGCGCAGCCCAAAGATGATGCGGAGCAGATTGGCAATATCTCGCATATTCGCGTCGCCACCAAATATCCCAGCCTGACCAGTCGCCATTTTGAGGCCAAGGGTATTCAGGCGGAATGTGTGAAGTTGAACGGTGCGATGGAACTCGCGCCTTCGCTCGGCCTGTCGCGGCATATCGTCGATCTGGTGGAGTCCGGCAGTACGTTGAAAGCGAATAATTTGATCGAGACCGACCGGATTATCGACATTTCCGCGCGGCTGGTAGTGAACCGGGCGGCCTTCAAGATGCGCAGCGAAGAGCTGACCGAACTGGTTCAGAAATTCCGTGAACTGGTGGGGCAGGTCTGATGGCTTTGCGGCTTTCAACCTTGGATGCCGGTTTTGCCGACGCCTTTGACGCGCTGGTCAATGCCCGCCGTGAAGCAGACGCCGACGTATCGGCGGATGTCTCTGCGATTATCAAGGATGTCCGATCCAATGGCGACGAGGCAGTGGCCCGGCTAACGCAGAAATTCGACGGTCATGATCTGGAGTTTACGGGTTGGAAAGTCTCGGTCGCGGAATGTGAAGCAGCTCTAGAGGGGCTTGATCCCAATTTGCGGATTGCCCTGGAGCTGGCCGCGATCCGTATTCGTGATTATCACGAGGGGCAAAAGCCCGATAACCGGGACTATCGCGATGATGCCGGCGTCCGCATCGGTGCGCGCTGGAGTGCAGTTGAGCGGGCCGGAATATATATACCCGGCGGTAGGGCGGCCTATCCATCCTCTGTGCTGATGAACGGTATACCGGCCAAGGTTGCCGGTGCAGACCGCGTCATCATGGTCACGCCAACACCTGGCGGAGAAGTCAATCCGCTGGTATTGGCTGCGGCCCAAATTGCAGGTGTCGATGAGGTCTGGCGGATCGGCGGCGCACAGGCGGTTGCAGCTTTGGCCTTTGGGACCGAGAAAATCGCTCCTGTTGATGTGATAACTGGTCCCGGCAATGCTTGGGTCGCGGAAGCCAAGCGGCAGGTTTATGGCGTGGTCGGTATCGATATGGTCGCGGGTCCGTCCGAGATTGTCGTCGTGGCCGATGGCAAGAATGATCCGGACTGGATAGCCGCTGATCTCTTGTCCCAGGCGGAGCATGATCCGACAAGCCAGTCGATTTTATTCACTGATGATACGGCTTTTGCCGATCAAGTTGCAGCACGGGTGGATGCTCAACTTGTGGAATTGGCAACGAGCAAAACAGCTACGCAAAGCTGGACCGACAACGGCGCCATCATAGTGGTTGACCGGCTGGAAAAAGCCATGCCGCTGGTTGATCGTCTGGCGGCTGAGCATCTCGAACTGGCTTGTGACGATCCGCAGGCCTTGTTCAACAAGGTGCGCCATGCCGGTTCGGTATTTTTGGGGCGTCATACGCCGGAGGCCGTTGGTGATTATGTTGCAGGACCCAATCACGTGCTGCCCACCGGACGGCGCGCGCGCTTTTCTTCGGGGCTGTCCGTCACCGATTTCATGAAGCGGACCAGCTTTTTGGAATGCGACGCAGCGTCGCTCGGTAAAATCGGCCCTGCGGCAGTTGCCCTCGCTGAAGCCGAAGGACTGCCTGCTCATGCTGCCAGTGTGCAAAAGCGGCTGGACAAGCGCCTGTAATCAACAGAGAGATAGAGCCAATGACCATTTCACTATATGACGCCGTCATTCCATCACAGCTTCAAATTATTGCTGCCGTTCGCGCGTTGGTCAATAAGGCAAAAGCACATTGCGAAGAGACCGGCACTGCTACCGAAGAAATTATCGGTGCTCGGCTTATTGAAGACATGCAGCCCTTTTCCTACCAGGTGAAATGTTGCCGTGAGCATTCGCTAGGCGCGATAGAGGCTGCGCGTGAAGGCGTGTTTACCCCCAGCCTTGTGGCACCGCCAGACAGCTGGCAGGGGCTTTACGAAAAGCTTGATGAAGCGAAGGCCGGACTTGAAGAGGTTGAGGAAGCAGAGATGACCGGTTTTGTTGGACAACCAATGGAGTTCCGTTTCAAAGAGACCGTCATGCCATTCACTGTCGAAAATTTCCTGCTCAGTTTCGCGCAACCCAATTTCTATTTCCACGCAACCACGGCCTATGATCTGCTTCGTGAACGCGGGTTCCGGATTGGCAAAATGGATTTCGTGGGTGTTCCGCGGATAAAGCAGCCGACATGACCGCAAAATCAAACACCCGTTCCACCGCCCGTCTTGCTGCGGTTCAGGCACTTTTCCAGCATGATATGGAAAAGACGTCGGTGCCGCGCCTGTTGAAAGAGTTTCATGATCACCGGCTGGGGGCGGAGATCGAGGATGCCCAATATCGCCCGGTTGAGGTCGATTTCTTCGACGATGTCGTCGTTGGAGTGTCCGAAAAACGGGATGAAATCGATGCACTCATCGCCGAAAAACTGGCATCTGGCTGGTCTATGGGGCGGCTCGACAAAACTATGTTGCAAATTCTGCGCGCCGGGGCCTTTGAATTGATGGCACGGGACGATGTCCCGACGGGGACGGTAATCAGTGAATATGTGGACGTCGCACATGCCTTTTTTGACAAAAAGGACAGCGGTTTCATAAACGGATTGCTGGACGCAATAGCGAAGCAGGTTCGGGGCGGCTGAGGGGCTGACATCAACGCGATTCTGCTTGGCAGGGGAGTGTGAGTGTTAGTAATAGATGTGGGGCACATCTTCTTTTTGAAGGGGGCCTCGATTGACCGAATTAGACTTTATTGACCAGTTGAAAGCACTGGCGACCCATCCCGCGGCCCGCGGTCTGGCTGATGATGCGGCGGTATTGCCTTTTGGTCGGCACAAGCTCGTCATAACCCATGACATGATGGTTGAGGATGTCCATTTTTTGCCAAATGCCGATCCTACCGATGTCGCGTGGAAGCTCGTGGCCGTGAACCTGTCTGATCTGGCCGCCAAAGGCGCGAAGCCGCTTGGCATTTTGATGGGCTATTGCCAAACGGGTGACGAGGCGTGGGATGCGGCTTTCGTTCGCGGACTGAAAGAGGCGATTGGCCATTTCGGTGTGCCGTTACTGGGCGGCGATACTGTGTCGGCGGGACAGAATGGCAAGCGGACTCTCGGCCTGACCGCTTTGGGCGAAGCAAAAGGGCATATCATTCCCGCCCGCTGCGGTGCGGCGCCGGGGCACAGCATCTATGTCACAGGTGAAATCGGGGATGCATGGGCAGGACTGCAGATAGCCCTTGGCAAGGCTCATGCTCCGGACATAGAGACCTCCGCTGCTCTGTTAAAGGCGCATAACCGTCCGCAACCAAAACTGAATAATGGCAGGGCGTTGTCGTCTTTGGTCAGTACAATGATGGATGTTTCCGATGGTTTGCTGCTGGATGCCTCGCGGATAGCCAAGGCCAGCGGTGTCAATCTGGAGATTGATCTCGATCAGGTTCCTTTGTCGGTGCCGTTCAAGACCCTGTTTGGTGAAGGGGAAGATGCCAGAATGAGCGCCGTCACCGGCGGTGATGATTATCAATTGCTGCTAACCGCCAGTCCGGAAACTGTTTTGCCGATAAATGTAACGCGCATTGGCCAGTGTCGACCAGGATCCGGCGTGTCGCTGGTACAGAAAGGGGAACGGATTGGTTTGCCGGAACCACTGGGGTTCGTACACGCCTGATCGTTTGCAATATCCATCCGTGGAAGGACTATCTGAAATGGCAAGGAATGCCCGTAAAATCAGGGGTTGCGCCATGCGCTTCACGCTTTATAAGTTGCCGCGATCTCGCCCCAATTCAGGGGCGTTTCACTATAAAGGTCTAGGGGGAGAAGAACAGCAATGACTGTTGTCACCATTTCGATAATATGCGGTTTAATTGCCGTTTTATATGGGTTTATTACAAGCCGCCAGGTGCTGGGTGCACCGGCTGGCAATGAAAAAATGCAGGACATTGCTGCGGCCATTCAGGAAGGTGCGCAAGCCTATCTGAACCGCCAATATCGCGCGATCGGTATTGTGGGGGTTGTGGTTGCGGTTATCGTCTTCTTGTTCCTTGGTCCGATTTCGACGGTCGGTTTCTTGGTTGGTGCCATTCTTTCTGGCGTTGCGGGCTATATTGGCATGAACATCTCCGTTCGCGCCAATGTCCGAACGGCGCAGGGCGCTAGCGAAAGCCTGCAAACTGGTCTGACCGTTGCGTTCCGCGCTGGCGCGGTGACCGGTATGCTGGTTGCTGGACTCGCGCTTCTTGCTATTTCCATCTTCTTTTGGGTGCTCACCACGCAGATGGGCTTTGAGGCAAAAAGCCGGACAGTGATTGACTCGCTGGTGGCTCTGGCCTTTGGCGCTTCGTTGATTTCGATCTTTGCACGTTTGGGCGGCGGTATCTTTACCAAAGCAGCTGACGTTGGTGCCGATCTGGTAGGTAAGGTTGAAGCGGGCATCCCTGAGGATGATCCACGCAACCCTGCCACGATCGCAGATAACGTAGGTGACAATGTCGGTGACTGTGCCGGCATGGCGGCCGACTTGTTCGAGACTTATGTTGTGACCGTTGGTGCGACCATGGTTTTGCTCGCGCTTCTGTTCGGTGATCTGGTTGGTGATACGATGCTTAACAGCCTGATGGCTCTGCCGCTCATTGTTGGCGGTGTTTGCATCATCACATCCATTATCGGCACCTATATGGTCCGTTTGGGCAACGGCACCAATATTATGGGCGCTTTGTATAAAGGCTTCATCACCACTGCTGTCCTGTCCATCCCGGCCATCTGGTATGTCACGATGCGAACAGTGGGCGATATGAACACAGTTATCGGTGCCAATCTCGACGGTTCGGGCGGTTTCACCGGCATGGCCCTGTTCTGGTCAATGATGGTTGGTCTGGCTGTAACCGGCCTGATCATCTGGATCACCGAATATTATACCGGCACAGAATATCGTCCTGTGCGTTCGATTGCAAAATCATCAGAGACGGGTCACGGTACTAACGTGATCCAAGGTCTGGCGATCTCGATGGAAGCTACTGCATTGCCGACCCTGGTCATTGTAGTTGGTATCGTTGTGGCGTTCCAGCTTGCTGGTCTGATCGGCTTGGCCTTTGCGGCAACATCAATGCTGGCCCTGGCCGGCATGGTTGTGGCTCTGGATGCTTATGGTCCGGTAACAGACAATGCTGGCGGTATCGCCGAAATGTCCGGTCTGGACCAGAGCGTTCGGGACAAGACCGATGCTCTGGATGCGGTGGGTAATACCACCAAAGCGGTGACCAAGGGCTATGCCATTGGTTCTGCCGGTCTGGCGGCACTGGTCCTGTTCTCGGCTTACACGGCTGACCTGAAGGAGTTCTTCCCGGATCTGCAAGTCAGCTTCAGCCTTGAAAACCCTTATGTGATTGTCGGTTTGTTGCTCGGCGCGCTATTGCCTTATCTCTTCGGAGCCATGGGCATGACCGCTGTGGGCCGTGCTGCTGGCGACGTTGTAAAAGACGTTCGCGCGCAGTTTGCTGCTGACAAGGGCATTATGGATGGCACATCGCGTCCCGACTATGCGCGTACGGTTGACCTTGTGACCAAGGCGGCGATCAAGGAAATGATCCTGCCATCGCTGCTTCCGGTATTGGCACCGATCGTGGTCTATTTCGTGGTCACTGCCGTATCGGATCAAGCTAATGGCTTTGCCGCTCTCGGCGCATTGCTGCTCGGCGTGATCGTCTCCGGCCTGTTCGTTGCCCTGTCAATGACAGCAGGCGGCGGTGCATGGGACAATGCGAAGAAATATATCGAAGACGGCAATCATGGCGGCAAGGGCAGTGAAGCCCATAAAGCGGCTGTGACGGGCGATACGGTGGGTGATCCATATAAGGATACCGCTGGCCCAGCCGTGAACCCGATGATCAAAATCACCAATATTGTTGCCCTGTTGCTGCTCGCAGCGCTGGCGCACGGTATGGCATAAGGCCTACCTCAATATTGGCCGACATATTGGTCTAAAAGACCCCGCTGGAAGCAATTTCGGCGGGGTTTTTCTTTGGCTGCTGTTCGACGGAGTTACCAAAATGCCGTCGTTAATCGGTTATTACCCTATTTTTGCTACTAAATTGCCTGAGTTAGCGAGGGCAATTCAATATGGATGCAGGCGGGTTTCAGACCCAAAATGATGAAGCGGTTCACTACGAAACCGCAGACCGTGTGTGTCTGAGCAGTTCGGCGTCGGCCGAGCTTGTTTCGATTGCGACCATCGATGAGCGTTTATTGGATTCCTGGCAGAAGCTGGCTCGCAATGCGGCCGAACCCAACAGCTTTTACGAACCCTGGTTGCTCGGACCGGCCCTCCAGCATTTCAGCACCCATCCGGAGCTCAGTTTGTTCCTTTTCTGGGCTGGCCTGCCGCACAAGTCCGATCTGCTTGGACTGTTGCCTGTAGGACCTTGTCGGCAACTTGGCCGCTGGCCCGTACCTTTTGTCCAGAACTGGGCTCATCATAACAGCTTTCTCGGCACGCCACTGGTACGCAGCGGGTTTGAAAACCAATTCTGGACCGCGTTATTCAAGGATCTGGATGACAAGAACTGGCCGGGCTTTCTGCATATCAGAGATCTGACTGTGGGCGGGCCGCTTGATCAAGCCTTACGCGCTGTTTGTGCGCGGCAGCAGCGACGCTGCGATCTCGTGCATAGCGAAGCCCGAGCATTTCTGAAGAGTGACCTTGAGGCGGAGACTTATTATACCGAAACGGTCAGATCGAAGAAGCGCAAGGAATTGCGCCGCCAGGCCAAGCGGTTGAGCGAGATGGGTGATCTGTCATTTACGCATCATACTGATGATTCAGGGCTAGAGATATGGATTGCAGATTTTCTTAAACTGGAGCGGGAAAGCTGGAAGGGGCAGGAGGGATCTGCCCTCGATTGCTCGGACGATACACGCGGCTTCTTTACCGACACCCTGATCGGTGCAGCCAGCGCCGGCCAACTCGAGCGTCATGATCTGCGATTGAACGGAAAGCCGCTGGCAATGCTGGTGAACTTCTGCTCCGCGCCGGGCAGCTTTTCCTTCAAGACCGCCTTTGATGACGCCTATGCCCGTTTTTCTCCTGGCGTGCTGCTACAACGCGAGAATCTCAAGATTCTTGAAAGACCGGATATCGACTGGATGGATAGCTGCGCGGCGCAGGACCATCCAATGATTGACAGCTTGTGGTCGGGACGCCGTCATGTAGGGCGCTTTTCCATCGAACTAAAAGGGCTTTCGCGAAACGCCATGTTTCGAGGTGTGCGTTTTGGAGAGGACTTGATGGCCCATCTGAAAGGTCGCGAAATCATTGATATCATGCAGGTGCAGCGATGAACCAGATTGTGGGAAAAGACGCCTTCAGTAAACCCGTTTTTGGCAATGAAATGCGTGAGCAATTTGCGCTTTGCTATCCTGAACAGCCGCAGTTGCTCGATCACGACATGTCAACAAATGCTCTACTTTCCCTGGATGCTTTGGCCAAACTGGGAACGGCGCTTCCCAAAGCCAGCGTCGAATATAATCCCGGCGACCTGCCGGTGGGTATAGACCCAGCAGATGTACCGGATAACGGCATGTCAATTGCCGATACCATTTTGATGATCGAGAATTCGGCAAGCTGGGCGGTACTTAAAAATATCGAACAAGTGCCGGAATACCAGGCACTGCTCCTATCTTTGCTGGCAGAGATCAAGCCCATATTGGAAAGCAAAACCGGCAAAATGTTGCGGCCGCAAGGTTTCATCTTTGTATCTTCGCCAGGCGCCATGACGCCGTATCATTTCGATCCGGAGCATAATATCCTGCTGCAATTGCGCGGTGAAAAGACGATGACTGTCTTTCCGGCCGGTGATGAGAGATTTGCTCCGGCAACGGCTCACGAATCCTATCATACCGGCGGGCCCCGTAATCTGGTATGGGAAGAGCAGTTTAAAGAGACGGGTAAAGCGTTTCATTTGACGTCCGGCAAAGCTATTTTCGTGCCGGTCATGGCTCCGCATTTTGTTAGAAATGGTCCGCAGCCCAGCATATCATTGTCGATTACCTGGCGTTCGGACTGGAGTTTCGCCGAGGCTGATGCCCATGCATTCAACCATATGTTGCGTGGCTGGGGAATGAATCCGACTATGCCGGGGCGCTTTCCCAATCAAAATAAGGCCAAGGCCGTGAGCTGGCGCATTTTGCGAAAACTGCACCTGGTGAAATAAGTGGCCATCAAGGCTTGATTTCCAACGAAGTTTACAATGTGCACAGGGTCCTTTTAGGCGTTTTTCTGGCCCAATATGATTCCAAAGTTCACACAGTTCTCACCCTGTCGCAGGTTGGTGGAACCATGTGTCACATCAATATTCAAAGCTGAGAAAGAGCGTTGAAAATGATATCATAGGCACGCAGCTGTAGGAAAGCGCCCCGTCAAATCTGCTTTGCGGGACGCCCTCAAAATCGATGCTTGAGGCCTTAGTTTCGCCTAGGCTTCTTCGTCGTCATCTTTCTTGCCGAAGAGGGTTGAGTATATTCCGAATAGGATCAGCAAGCCGGCCGGGAATATACCCCACATATGTTGCCATCTGGAAAAGCTGTAGCCTTCGGTCGGGTCCGAACCCAATGTTTCCTTTAACCGGGACAATTCCGCCTCATCGAGCGGCAGATATGAATAGCCGTCTTCGGTTTCGGTATAGAGGACGAATGTCTCCGTCGCTGCCTCGGCCCAAAGTGGTATGAACCAGAGGCTGGTTGATTCATACATATAGCCGACGTCGACATAGCTGCCTTCAATCTGATACTCGGCTGTATCCGGCAGATTTTCGACCAGCGCTATTTCTTGACTCGTCGTTCCACGCTTCCGTGCTTCAGCTGGTTGCGAGACCGCCGCTATCACCAAAACTCCAATAATAACAGTAAGATATCTCATATTTTTCCCCTTTTGAAGCAGCGACGATAGCTCGCACATTGCCTGTGTAAGTGATGTACATCACAGGGCGGTTTTTTTTATTCCGGGATCACGACACGATGTCATGTTCGGCCAGATCGCTAAGCTAAAACCGCTTGCGAAAGCTTACCTCAACATAGCGGCCGATCGGATCGACGAAGCCGGGCTGATAGCGTAGCGGGACCAATCCGTCGCTATTGCGGACATCCTGAATATCATCGAAGACATTGTCGATGCGAAACGCGATCCGGCTGTCTTTGAGGAATTTGAATTTGTTGGTGAGGTTGCCGCGACTATCCAGGTTGATGAAGGCCCGGAGGTTGACTTTGGTCAGACCGGAAAAACGCAAGTCGGAATCATCATCACCGCCGATGGCGCGTGTAGCGGTTTGATGTTCGCCTTTTATACCAAAACCGATCCCGTTTTTGAACCAGCCGCCATTAAGTTCAAAGGCGTGGCGTGCGGTCCCACCGGAAGCGCTGGTCGCCGAACCATCTAGCAAATCCAGTTCCGGCACGCCTGGTCGGATCAATATCCGGTCTTTCAGCCGGACAGAATGATACACAGACAGGTTCCAGTTTCCAAAGCTGCGGCGGCTTGCGTTCGCCGGACGTTTCGCTGTTGCTCCTGGTTTGGACGCGCCTTGCGTTCCGCCCAGCCCGCCAATGCCGAGCCGCTTGCCGAACCGGAAACCATAGCGCAGGTTTTCGCTGCGGATGTCACTATAGGTAATCGTGCGTTGATCAATGCCAATCAGGCGCCCGCTATTGTCGCGTGTCACACGGTCTGGAAAAGCGGCTTCAATTTCCGGTGCGAGCAGCGGGAAATTTGCCGCGACATCCCGGTTACTATTGCGAAAATATTCGGCAAGAAAACGCATGCCCTTAAACCAGTCAGGTCGATAATTGACCGTCAGTTTGATGTCTCTGCGCCGCGATGCCGGAAGGATGGGGTTACCCCCGGTGGTGATATCGGCGAGGACGGTTTCGTTGTTGATAAAATCAAATATCGTTACGCCCGGTGTCACAATCACCGGGTTGACGAGCTGGCCGGCCGAAGGAGCCTTCTCATCACCGGTGACTGAAGCGATGATCGTCAGATTATTAACTGGTCGCCAGTTCAGACCGAAGCCGAATTCGACCAGCCCGCCAAAATCCGAGACTTCACTATAGCCGAGATTACCGTTGATCGATAGTTTGCCGATGGCTTCTGTTACCGCGATATTATCACCGGCCAAAGGTATCTGAAGATTGATACTGGTGTTCAAATTGCTGCGGCCGAGTGTGCTGAGCGTTGTGATATCACCAATCACGTTGCGACTATTCTGACTCCGGTCTCTGAATCCCCCGCGCCACGTGGCCCTGACCGGACCTGAGGGTAGATATAGCAAAGTACCGGAAAGCGTTGCGATATTGGTGAATGATTGGCTGACGGCGCGGGCCTGATTGGTAATGGGGGAAGAGAGCAACGGACCAAAATCGCTGGCAAATGGGTCCACAGTGCCATTATCAATCGCTGCCTGAAGCTCGGTCACGTCTCCAGTAACGTCAGTGGCGGTGTTTGTCAGTATGCGGGAATAGTCAGCAGTAACCGACCAGTTCCAGTTCGATAGCGTTCCGTTCAACGATAGGCTGGCTTTAAGACTATCGGACGTCGTCTGGCTTTCGAGTGCGTCGAATTGCGTGAAATAACGGAATAGGCTTTCGTCATTCGGGGACGCGGCAAAAGGACTAGTCGCGGGTATATTCAATGTGGCGCTTGGCAGGCCCAGTAGTCTCTGTGTTTCATTACGAGTGTAGCTGCCGTTTAGGGAAACCGATATGCCTTTTCCGACGACAAAACTGTAATTTGTATTCAGCTCAATGGTCTCGGACGGTGCGGTTAACGAGCGGAAATCGGCCAAGTTTACGGCTTGGCCAGCCGCGTCCTGAATAATATCGCGCTCGCTTTCCGTAATGCCGGTCTTGTTCTGATATTTCAGATTGATACCAAGTCGCGTTCTTTTGTTGATGCGCGTAATATTCGCTTCCAGTTCGGTTTCAGCCTGATCTCCACGGACAGGGGTGCCATATTCTCCTTTTGTTATGAACCCGGTGAATTTCTCTTTCATGATGAAATTGATGACGCGTTGATCGGGGCGATAACCATATTGAACAGCCAGTTCTTCGGGAAAGACCTGCATCCTTTCAAGTGCTTCAGGCGGGTAGCTAAGAATATCACGCATTCCGGATACACGCTCTCCATTGATCAAAACAATCGGTCCGCTGTCACCTCTCCCCCCTCCGGATTCTGTTTCAGAGGATAAGCTATCGAGCAATTCCCGTATCGATGATGCGCCATAGCCCTCGATATCTTCAGCCGTTAGCTCCACAATTGGTGGTACATCGGTAATAACCGCACCGGGAAGCCGTTCGGCGTTGACGATTATATCGTCATTTTCGGCATGATTACCTGTCTGAGGTTCTTCAGAGTTTTGGGCCAGCAAAGCACTGTGATTGCAAATTGCCGCAACAACAATAACCCTGGCGACAAGATTGGGGGAAGCTCTGACCATTGTAACGCGGCTATCAGCGTCTGTGCCAGGATGGTAGAAACTTGAGATGAAGCGATTTGACATTTTCGGCACCCAAAATGTCTGCGATCATCCGATGAAAACGCTTTTAGCAGGAGCCCGAATAGTCACGGAGCTCAATCGGTAGCATCAAAATCGCTTGCGAAAACTAACCTCGACATAGCGGCCGACCGGATCGACAAAGCCCGGCTGATAGCTGAGTGGGACCAATCCATCGCTGTCCCGAACGTCCTGAATATCGTCGAAGACATTATCGATACGAAAGGCGATCCGGCTGCCTTTGAGGAATTTGAACCGCTCGGTCAGAGTACCGCGATCATCGAGATTGATGAAAGCGCGCAGGTTAAGCGTTGTCAGATTCGAGAACCGCAGATCGGAGCTTGTGAGCCCTCCGTCCACGCGCGTCGCAGTTTGATGCTCTGCCTGGACCCGAAAGCCGATACCGTTATTAAACCAACGGCCTTGCAGCTCAAATTCATGACGGGGCTGGCCACCTGTTGATCCAATCGCGGACCCGTCGAGCAAGTCGAGCTCCTCAACGCCGGGCCGGATCAATATGCGTTCGTCGAGATGAACGGTGTGATAGGCTGACACGCGCCAGCGACCACCGCCACGCCTGCCGGGCCGACCGCCGCGTGGTCCACCGGCCCGGGCGCCTGACCGTCCGGATCGGGCCTCACCTGTTGCGGATCGCCGGCTCTCGGTTCTACCCTCTGGCGGCCTATCGCCCGGCGGACCGGCATCACGGCTGCGCGGTCCGCCGCCTGTGCCGCGTAGTCCGCGGCCACCACGCCGCTGGCCAAAGCGTTTGGAAAATTCCAGACCGTAGCGAAGACTCTCGCTGCGCACGTTGCTGTAATTTACCGGGCGCCGGTCGATGGCGATCAGACGGCCGGTTTCATCACGTGTAACGCGATCAGGGAAAGCGGCCTCGATTTCTTCGGTCAGCAGCGGAAAGTCGGAGGCGACATTCTCGCTATTGTTGCGGATATATTCACCCAGAAACGTCATGCCATCCAACCATTCGGGGCTGTAGTTGACGGCCAGCTTGATATCTCGCCGTTTCTCGGCTGGCAGGTTCAGATTGCCACCAGTCGTAATGCTGGCCAGCACGGTTTCGCCATTGGTAAAATCAAAGGTGGTGACATTGGGCGTAATGATGACCGGATTACCGAGCTGCTGGATTGTCGGGGCGGCTTCTTCGCCAATGGCCGATGCGGTGAACACCAGGCCGTCAAAAGGTTCCCAGTTCAGACCGAAGCCGAATTCGACCAGCCCGCCGAAATCAGAAAGCTCGCTATAGCCCAGATTACCGTTAATCGACAGCTCTCCAATGACCTCGGTCACGTCGATATTCTCGTCGGCCAGCGGGATATCGATATTGATACCTGCATTGAAGTTATCGCGCCCAAGACTGCTCAGCGTGGTCACGCTGTCGGTGGTATCCCGGCTGTCGAGATCCTGCCGGCTATAACCACCGCGCAAGGTCGTGGTGACCGAACCGGAAGGCAGGTTGATCAGCGTTCCGGACAGCGTTGCCAGGGATTCAAGTGTGTTGCTGACTGATCGTGCTTCATCGGTGATCGGAGCGGACAGTAATGCGCCGAAGTCTGTGGCAAAAGGGTCGGCTGTGCCTGCGTCGGTAGCCGCCTGCAGTGCGCTGGTATCGCCGCTATTTTCGGTCGTGGTTTCAGTTTCTTCTCGCGCATAGTCAGCGGTCAAGGACCAGCGCCAAGTGGACGCCGTACCGTTCAGCACCGCACCACCCTGAAACGTATTGGTCTCAACCGTTTTGCGTAGCGGACCAAATTGGGTGAAATAGCGAAACAGGGTCTCGTCCGTGACTGACTGTGCAAAGGGGCTGGTCGCCGGGATATCCAGCGTGCCACTGGCCAGCCCCAAAAGGGCGCGGGACTTGTCGTAAACATAGCCGCCGTTGAACGCCAATGACATGCCATTGGAAAAGGTACGGCTGTAATTGCCATTAAATTCGAGCGTATCTGTTGGTGCGCTTAATGTGCGGAAACGGCCAAGATTGACCAGATCACCAGCCTCGTCCTGAATGATGCCGCGCTCTGCCTCGGTAATCGCGGTTTGCGTTTCATATTCAACATTCAAGTTTAACCGGCTGTTTTTGCCAATACGGGTAAAAGTGGACTCCAGCTCTGTCTTGCCCTGATCCCCGCGGGTCGGGACGCCATATTCGGTCTCTGCGCTGAGCCCGGTATAGTCATCTTGCAGGATGAAGTTGATCACGCGTTCATCCGGTGCATATCCATATTGCAGGGCCAGCTCTTCCGGAAACACCTGAACGCTCTTTATCGCTTCCGGCGGCAAATCGCGGATATCACGGAAACCCGAGGTGCGCTGGCCATTGATCAGAACTATCGGCCGCCCGCTGCCGCGTCCGCGGTTGGAACTGGTTTGCGAGCTTAGCTCACCAAGCAGATCTTCAACAGAGGATACGCCATAGCTGGCAATATCGTCGGCATTGAGCTCCACAATTGGCGGAACTTCGGTGATTACTGACCCGCGGAGACGTTCGGCAGTGACGACAATATCCTCGTTTTCGAGGTCGTCGTCATTGGATTGGGCGTAAGCGGGCAGCGCATTCATAAAGGAAAGGGCCAATAGGCTGGCCCCAAAAAATCTGGGGGAGGATTGGGTCATTACTATTGCTCTAACAACTCAGGCGTTGGGGAAAACACGTACAAGTTGCCGTGCAGAACGGTTGTCATCAATCAAATGTTTGTAATAATTTGTCGCAGTTTGCACAGAGGTGCATATGTTATCGCACAGCAAATCCTTCCCTTTTGCAGAAATTGGGGTTATGGCGCACCGCAACACGTCGAAAAACCCACGAATCAACAGGGATGAAGTAAAGCCGAATGGCAAAAGAAGAACTATTAGAAATGAAGGGGATGATCCGCGAATTACTCCCCAACGCGATGTTCCGGGTCGAACTAGAAAATGGTCATGAGGTTCTTGGCCATACCGCTGGCAAGATGCGTAAAAACCGCATTCGTGTGCTGGTGGGCGACGAAGTGCTCGTTGAACTCACGCCTTATGACCTGACCAAAGGTCGTATCACCTATCGCTTCAAATAAGTCGGGTTTGCTGCCGTGGCGCGGCCTGATTACATGAAATTGGTCCTTGCCTCATCCAGTCCGCGACGGCTGGAATTGCTTGGCCGGTTAGGGGTGAAACCTGACCGGATCGCTTCTCCTGACATTGATGAAACGCCCCAAAAAGGTGAGTTACCGCGCGATTATGTCATCCGCATGGCGCAGGAAAAGGCGGCTGCAGTTGTGCGCGAGGATGGCGAAGTCCTGATCGCGGGCGATACCATCGTTGCGGTGGGACGACGTATCCTGGGCAAGGCCGAAAATGATGCAGAACAGCGCCAGTTTCTGAAACTCATGGGCGGGCGGCGGCATCATACGATGTCGGCCGTCTGTGTGATCGCGGCTGACGGAACCGCGCGGACGAAATTGTCGGACAGCATCATCAAGTTCAAGCGTTTCGAGAACAGCGAGATCGACGCCTATATCAAGTCCGGCGAAGGGCAGGGCAAAGCGGGCGGCTATGCCATTCAGGGCCTTGCCGAAGCCTTTGTGATTTCGATCAACGGTAGTTTTAGCGGGATCATGGGGCTACCGCTTTATGAGACCCGCAATTTGCTGATTTCCTCGGGCTATCCTGTTGACTGATTTCCAAAATGGCTGGCTTTATGAAGCCGGTATCGGCGAAAACCGCGCTGCCCGCATTATAGACGGTGAGCTGGTTGCGGCCCGGATCGAGCGTCAGCGGGCGGGTGCGCGACGGGGCTCTGTGGTCGATGCGCAGTTTACGGAGCAATGGGTAGTTGGACGATCGGGTATTGTATCGCTGGAAAGCGGCGAGCAATGCCTGTTGCAACCACTGCCGAAAGGTCTGACCGAAGGTGCGACTATACGGGTCGAAATTGTGCGTGAGGCCTTGGACGAAAAAGGCGGACAATCGAAACGGGCCAAGGCGAGACCGGCAGATGCTGGTAGCGCTTTAGCAGAAGGTCCAAACCTCTTGGATATCATCGAAGCAAGCGGTGAGCCGATCCGAAAGGTTCAAGCGCACGAACCGGATATGCTGGCCAGCGTGGGTTGGAACGAAGCGATGGAACAGGCAGAAACCGGCCGCGTAGATTTTGACGGCGGTAGTTTGTTGATCTCCTTAACACCAGCGCTGACGGTCATTGACGTTGACGGTCCGCTCGTACCGCTTGAGCTCGCAAAACGCGCGGCCAAGCAGGTTGCGCTAGCGCTTACGCGGTTTGATATTGGTGGTTCAACCGGCGTCGATTTTCCGACCTTGCAAGCCAAGGCAGAGCGAACAGAAGTCTGCGCTATATTCGATCAGCATATGACGGGCAATTGCGAACGAACGGCGATTAACGGCTTTGGCTTCATGCAGGTTGTCAGCCGCAAGACGGGCCCCTCGGTTCTGGACGTGATGCAGGCGGACAAGGTACTGAGTGCGACTCTCTCGCTATTGCGCCAGGCGGAACGGACTCAAGGTACGGGTGTCATGCAGCTGGGCGTGCATCCGGCGGTCGCGGCGAAGCTCAAACACAGGCAGGCTTGGCTGGATGCGCTGTCCAAGCGTACTGGTCGCGCCGTTTCTGTTGAGGCTAAAGGCGATATTGCAATCGCAGGCGGGCAGGTCAGCTAATCCTCTCCCCTTGAGGGAGAGGAAACGGAGACTTGGCAGCTTGCTGCCTAGTCGAGTTGGAGAGGGGGGTGGCTTGGTGTATCCTCTCCTACCCCTCACCAAGATTTTCTAGCGAACAAGTTCGCAAGCAAATCTGTCCTCTCCCTCAAGGGGAGAGGATTATGGCACTCGTCGCTACACCCCTTGCAATTTATCTACCTCCTCTGCACAAGCCGTTTCATGACGGATATCGTTCTCTATGACTATTGGCGCAGCTCCGCGAGCTACCGTGTGCGTATCGCGCTCAACCTAAAGGGCATTGCGTATAAATCGGTCAGCAAAAATCTGCTCGACGACAGCACCAAGCAGGCTGACTATATTGCGCGCAATCCGCAGGGTTTCATTCCGATGCTGCATATTGACGGGCAGGATCTGACTCAGTCGCTGGCGATTATCGATTATCTTGATGCGACCCACCCGGAGCCACCGATGGTGTCGAGCGATCCGCTGGAACGCAGCCGGACACTGGCCCAGGCGCTGGTGGTCGCGGCGGATATTCATCCGGTGAACAATCTTCGGATCATGAAATATCTAAAAAACGAAATGGGTCAGGATCAGGAGGCGATCAACATCTGGTATCGCAATTGGGTGAGTGAGGGCTTTAAGGCGCTGGAAGCCATGGCGCCGGAAAGCGGGTTTTTTGGCGGCGATGCACCCAATCTTGCCGATGTCTGTCTGGTCCCGCAAATGTACAATGGCCGCCGGTTTGAAACGGATATGACGGCCTTTCCAAAACTCGTGCGGATTGATGTTGCATGCAATGAACTGGCGGCGTTTTACAACGCAGCGCCCGAACAGGTGAAAACAGTCTAATGAATAAATCAGTTTTGGCGTTGCCTTTGATAGCGCCCATTTGTCTTGTCAGTGCCCCGGCTATGGCGGAATCTACCGCCGATTCAGCGGCTGTGGCTGAAGAAGGGATTACTGTCACAGGCCTGCCGCTGCCGGACGCGGATGATGCCTATAACACTACCGTAATCGAACTGGACACAGACGCGCGCATTGAGAATGCATTGCGAACGGTTCCCGGCCTCCAACAATTCCGCCGGTCCGATGCGCGTTCTGCCAATCCTACCAGTCAAGGTATCACCATCCGCGGCCTCGGTGGCAATGCCTCATCGCGCGCTGTTCTTTTGCTCGATGGCGTCCCGCAAGCCGATCCCTTTGGCGGCTGGGTTGCTTGGCCTGGCTACGATGCTTTGGCACTCAGCTCTGCGCGCGTAACGCGCGGCGGCGGCAGCGGCACCGAGGGGTCCGGTGCGATTGCCGGAACCATCGAACTATTTAGCAGGGATGTAGGTAACCTGATCGAACTGGGCGCAGCTTATGGTAGCCGCAACAGCGTCGAGGCGGATTTGCTATTCGGCCGCGAACTGGGGCAGGGGCAACTCACTATCTCCGCCAATTATGCGCGCGGTGATGGCTTTATTCCGATTATTGAAAGCCAGCGCGGCGATGTCGATCGTCAGGCGGAGTATGAGCAAGCCGGTATCGCGGTGCGCTATGTCGCGCCGCTGACCGACAATACCGAGTTGCAGGCCAATGTTCGCGCGTTCACCGATGATCGCGAACGCGGCTTTGCCTTTAGTGAAAACCACAATGATGGCGCCGATGCCAGCATCCGGCTGGTCAATCGCTCTGATACAGGCTGGCAATGGTCGGCCCTTGGCTATGTCCAAATCCGCAATTTTGACGTGAGCTTCGGCGGTGTCGCCGCTGATCGCAACAGTGTCAGTCGGGTGTTTGAGCAGTTTAACGTGCCGTCCACGGGTCTTGGTGCCCGCTTTGAAGTGCGGCCTCCGGTTGGCGAGAATGTTGAACTACGCATCGGCGGCGACTGGCGGCGGACGGAAGGCGAGACAAACGAGAATTTCTTCTTCCTCGACGATGACACCCCGCGCCGCAGCCGCAACGCGGGCGGCTCGACCGCCACTTATGGCGCCTTTGTCGAGGCCAGCGTGCAGGCCACGGAGGCGCTAACCCTGACAGGCGGTGGCCGCATTGATTTTTGGACCATCGATGATGGCTTCCGCAGAGAGATTGAATTGATCAACCCATTCCCGGGTTCCGTGCGCACGGACGCTCAATTTGATAATCGCGACGGAACCGAGTTCACGGCACGCGGCGGCTTTGCATATGATGTGACCGATCAATTGACGTTGCGCGGTGCAGCCTATCTGGGCTGGCGTTTGCCGACGTTGAACGAACTGTTCCGTCCCTTCCGTGTTGGTCCAGATGCCACTGCGGCGAATGAACTGCTCGAGCCAGAGCGAGTGAAAGGCGCGGAGCTGGGGCTGGATTGGGATAGCGAATCTGTCTTTATCGGGATCACGGTTTTCTACAACGAGCTGGATGATGCGGTTGCCAATGTAACACTGGACACGGGGCCAGGACTATTCCCAGGTGTCGGCTTCGTCTCCGGGGCAGGTGTCTTCCGTCAGCGCCAAAATCTGGATTCCATTGAATCCAAGGGCATTGAGATCGACACCGAATTTGATCTTGGCAGCCTGGTGAATAATTTATCCGCTCGTGCCGCCTATTCCTATGTTGATGCGGAAGTAAACGGCTCTGTAGATTCTGTTGCGGTGGATGGATTGCGCCCGGCACAGATTCCCGAGCACAATGCTTCTGCCAGCCTGCTTTGGGAGCAGGAAAATGGCACCGGTGCGTCTGTGTCACTACGATATATAAGCAGGCAGTTTGAAGATGACCAAAACACCCGCCGACTGGATGATGCCTTCACCATTGATGGCCGCCTCGCTTTTGCAGTGAATGATCGTTTGTTGGTCGAAGGGCGGGTTGAAAATCTGTTTGATGCGCGGGTAGAGACGGCTATTAGTAGTAGCAATATTATCGAACGTGCTTTTCCGAGGACATTTTGGATTGGACTTCACACCAAAATTGAATAAATATTACTTATGACCGCAAACCTTGATGATTTTATCCCGTACCAACTGTCCACCGCATCCAATGCGGTGAGCGATCTGATTTCAAGCGAGTATAAGAGCCGCTTTGGGCTGAAAATTCCGGAATGGCGGGTTATGGCTGTTCTCGGAAATCGCGGTGCATCGACACAGCGGCAGCTAGTCGAAGCGACCCTGATGGACAAGGTAACAGTCAACCGCGCTGTTAAAACTCTGGTGGATCGCCAGTTGCTGGGCCGCAGTCCAAATAATGCCGACGGTCGTTCTCATCATTTGATGCTCAGCCAGAATGGCCGCGACCTTTATGACCAGATCATGCCCGCAGCAGAAGCAATGGAAAAGAAGGTGATGACCGTCCTGACAGATGATGATCAGCGGCATTTGTCAGAAATGCTGGCGAAAATAAAACAGTCTGCTGATGATATCGCGGCCGGTTGAATAGCCGGCTTGATACTATCCCGAACAAAAAAAGAGCGGTTTTGAAGACCGCTCTTTTTTCGTTTTTGTTTTGATGCCTTTAGCTACATCATCGTATCGGAGATCGAACAGGCTGCAGGCCCAAGGATCACGATAAATAGCGTCGGCAGAATGAACAGGATCAGCGGAATTGTCATAATCGCTGGCAGACGCGCGGCTTTTTCTTCAGCCCGCATCATCCGATCATTCCGGAATTCTGCTGAGAGAACGCGCAAGGCAGATGCTAGCGGTGTACCATATTTTTCTGTCTGGATCATCGTTGTGACCACGCCTTTGACATGTTCCAACGCCACACGATAGGCGAGGTTCTCAAAAGCCTGACGGCGTTCGGTGAGGAAGCCCAGCTCGATGGATGTCAGTGAAAACTCATCCGCCAGTTCGGGATAGGCATCGCCCAGTTCCTTGGCCACGCGCGCAAAAGCGGCGTCGACGGTCAGTCCAGCCTCGGCACAGATGACCAAAAGGTCAATCGCGTCTGGCAGACCTTTGCGGACCAGATCGGTTCGCTTGGCAATCAGGTTGTTCAGGTAAACATCAGCCCCCTTGTAACCCGCGATGCAGGCACCGGCGAAAGCACCGAACTTCTTGATCGGTGTCCAGTCGGGCATGTAATCAAAGCCATAAAGGGCGAGGGCAGCAGCGCCGCCGAGAACAATCGGCAAGACCAGACGGCTGAAGATAACCGCGTAAGCGAGATCTTTCGAACGGATACCGGCCTGAGCCAGTTTCTGTTGTGATTCTTTCAGCTGGTCATCCTGCAAGACTTTCAGCGACGACAGCATGCCGCGCATACGGTCGGTGGTGTCATTTTGCTGAATCAGTTTTGCGCGCTTCTTGGTTGTCGAGGCGGTGATACCGGCCTTCAACTGTTCACGCCGTTCGTTCAGCGATTTGACCCGCTTCGCCATGGGATCGCGGACGGTTACGGCCGTGTAGATTGCAAAAACAACAGCGAGCGTTGCTACGGCAGCCAATATGGTTGCCACCCAGAGGACGTCTATTCCCAGTAAAGTTGGACCACTATCGGGCATTGCCTTACACCTTCCTCTTAGATTTCAAAGTTGACCATTTTGGCCATGATGAACACACCGATGCTCATCCAGGTCAGTCCGCCAAGGCCAGCGATAATCAAGCGTTCTTCATAAAAGAATCCCGCGAGATAAGTCGGGTTAACCGACCATACCAAGGCGAAAACGATGAATGGCAATGAACCAACAATATAGGCGGATGCCTTTGATTCCGACGACATGGCTTTGATTTTCAGTTTCATCTGGCCACGTTTACGCAGCACATCTGCCAGGTTGGCCAGCGTTTCGGCAAGGTTACCACCTGTCTCACGTTGAATGGCGAGCGTGATACAGAAAAACTTGAATTCAGGCGTGTCGAGCCGTTTGGCGCTTTCCTGCAAAGCATCTTCCATTGTCCGGCCAATTTTGATCCGGTCAACAACCTTGGCAAATTCTTCACCTACTGGCCCGTCAATTTCCTTGGCAACCACACCGATGGTTTCCGTTACCGGCAAACCCGAACGCAGACCGCGAACCAAAAGTTCGATCGCATCAGGGAATGAAGCTGTAAACTTGCTAACTCTCATACTGATCAGGATGCCAACAATTGCGTGCGGCAAACCAAATCCAACCGCCAGTCCCCCAAATATACAAAGGAGTAAGGGCGCTCCCTGAAAGAGCAGGCCGGCACAGACGAGAACAGCGATTCCGAGGCAAACCGAAAAAAACTGCTTGATGGTCCATTCGCGTCCGGTCCGGTCGAGCCGGATGGCGAGCATGTCCATTCTCGATAGCGTTTCGCCGGTGGGTCGATGGTTTTTCCGGCGGGCACTGACCGCCTTTTTCATCTGTTCTTCCATCTTGGCATTGGTGCTTTCCGAATGACGGAAGCGCACTTTGTCGAGACGCTTTGCCTTTGCCGTAGCCTCTGAAGGGCCGACAAAAGCAAATACGATGAGCATAAGGACTAGCAATATTCCTCCACCCAGAATGGCTGTCTGCATCATATCCATTACGTGCATCCTTGCATGTTAGAAAGAAACGGGTTGGGCATCACGATTCGGATGTCTCGCCTTCTTTCTTCTTCTTTGATGGCAGGAGTGATTTCATTCCTCCAAATTTGTCCATCAGAGATGTTTTTGCTTTGCCTTCGCCTTCTTCACCTTCGTCTTCGACGGTGCCAAGAATATGTTCGGCCAGCGCAATGATCTTGCTGGTCGCCTTGCTTGATTTACCAGCTTCTACAAAGGCTTGACCCAATTTCGCTGCATGCGCGGCTGCTTTGGGGTCGGCCGGGATCATGATATCGATTTTGCGTTCGATCGAATTCTCAAAATCCTGTCTGGAGATTTCCAGACCACCGGATTGCACTTTGTTGGCAACGACAATCACTTTGCTCTGCGCTGCATGCGATTTCAGCCATGACAGCAATCGAATAGCATCGCGGGCAGAAGCCAATGTCAGTTCCGTGACAATGACGGTCGCGTTCACATCACCCAAGAGATGCGGATAGTTGATCAGCATGTCACGCGGCAGATCGATAACCGTACATTCGAAGGCAGCACGAAATTCTTCCTGTAATTGGAAAAATGCTGTTCCATCGGTCATCATTGGTGAGTTGATTGGCGCCTCAGCCGACAGCAGAGACAGTTTGTCATTCGCCTTGATCATCGCCCGTTCAATGAACAGACCGTCGATACGGCTGGGATTATCAATGGCATCGGTAAGTCCGCGGCCCGGCTCAAGGTCCAGCGCCAAAGCGCCAGTACCGAAATGAACATCAAGGTCCAGAAGGGCGGTCAAACGCTCTTTTTCATTGCTGAGCAACCATGCGAGTGATGTCGCAATAGTCGATGCACCGACGCCGCCACGGGTTCCGATGACTGCCGTGGAAACATGTGGCTTCTCGCTAGCTTGCTCGTCGGTTTTCGGCGCGTTGAGAACGGCTTGCGCTTGACTCAGTACGTCACGCAATTGTTCGGGGCTGAACGGTTTCAGGAGATAATCCTGCAGGCCGCTAACGATCAAATCGCGGTAGAGACGGACGTCGTTTACCTGACCCATGGCAATAACCACAGTTCCGGGCTCGCAAACCTCGGCTAGCGAGTTAATGTCAGCCAATGGATCGCCTGATTCTGAAAGATCGACCATCAAGATGTTGGGGCTGGCGGCAACCGAAAGCGATTGCACCGCATTGCGCAGTCCGCCTTTGTGACATTTGTCAGTAGGCCAACCCATTTCTTCTACGACAGGACGCAGCAGGTCGAGCGTATCTTCATCACATACGAAAGCGGAGAACGGATCACGTCCGTTTACGGCACCGGGTTTCCAGGGAGCGTTCATTATAGGCCTCCAGCTTGTTTGGCTTTATCACGATAGGCACGAATGGCTTTTGAAGCTTCCGATTGATCTTCTCCATCGCGGGCTTGACCGCGTACAAGATCTTCCGGATCGGCAATCATTGCCGCCATCGTGCTGTTAATTCCGCACCCGTAATTTTCACTCGTACGAGCCTGAAAATCGGTATGACTGCGGTTGCTCCAGTCTGGACAACCAGGAACCGCTGCGGTTGAGCGTGAAACAACAACGCGCATTGCGCCGCTTGGAACATTACCCTCGGTTACCGGGGCAATATCACTGATCAACAGTCCTTTTTGGGCGGCCAGGGCTTCGACTGCACCGCGAGCTGAGGCTCCGGCATTGTAACCCGGATCGTCAATGGCAACGCGGTCGCCATATCCGAGGTCCAAAGCATCAAACCAGCCAGCAAGGCGGCGAAATTCGCCATCGGGGAGTGACCCCGATCCTGCAGTATTCACATCCAGCACGAAGTGCGACCGGGTAACAACCGGTTGCCGTTCGCTGTTCACGGTACGATTGGCGGTATTAGCGCCACACGCAGCAACGGAAAGTCCGAGAGCGGTTACAAGTGCTATAGAAACAAAACGCATGATGTCTTCTCCTGAAACGGACTATTTGTCAAAGCTGAACCCGGGGGCAGCGCCACCAGATTTCTTCGGCTTTTTGGCGGTTTTACTGCTGCTTGGTGCGGACATGCTGCTGAGTGCCGGACCCGATGCGACCGGCGGAGCAACCGTTGGTTTTGGACGATCACCGGTACCGGTTGAACTGTGACGATTCATAATCAACCGCTCGAGATCATTGGCCTGCTTGAAGCCGTCAGTCGGCAGGACAATCTCACTGTCGCTGACCGGCTTGACCAGATATGGCGTCACAACAATCATCAGCTCGGTTTCGTTCTTTCGATATCCGTCCGATTTGAAGAGGTTACCGAGCACTGGTATATCGGCCAATCCCGGTGTTTTATCAATGGATGAGCTGTAGCTATTCTGCATCAACCCAGCAATCATGAAGCTTTCGCCGGAACCCAGTTCAATTGTGGTTTCCGCCTCTCTTGTAGAGATAGCCGGAATCTCAAACCCGTTGAGACGAACGGCCCCTTGCGAGGATATTTCCGATACGCTTGGTTTTACGCGAATCGAGATACGCCCGTTTGAAAGAACGGTCGGTGTGTAAGAAAGGCTAACACCAAAATTCTGGTAGGTAACACTAACTTCACCAAAGCCCGAGGATTGTGGTATCGGGAATCGGCCACCCGCCAGGAAGGTTGCGGTTTCACCTGAAATGGTGGTTAAATTGGGCGATGCTAATGTTGTCGATAGACCAATCCGTTCAGATACATCGAGAGCCGTCGCAATATCCAATCCAAACAGACGCCCTGCCGCAGTGACGGCATCCAATCCACTTGCTTGATTGAAGTTAAATGCCGTACCGCCTTGCGTAACAAATTGACCGGTGGCGGTGTTAAATGGCAGGGAAATAGATCCTGCCGGTAGTCCGAACAAGTTGGAAGCATCCAGCGTGGGGAATCCACTTGTATCGAAATCAGTAATCGCCCCGAAGTTACGACCCCTGTTAACTCCAAATTGAAAACCATTGGTGGTATCGCGTGTCGTCACGTTGCCATTGATATTCTTGGCAAGCGAGCGAGCTACTTCCGCAAAACGGACCCGTAAATTGACCTGCAAAGGGGTCGCTGTTTTTAGTCTGCTAACAACACGAGTGTCATCACCAACATAGGCCTGAACCAGATTTTCTGCTTCTTCAGCATCATCCGGATTAGCGATTGTTCCTGTTAAAAGCACAAAGTTGTTTGTTGTGCTCACCGAAATTTTTGCGTCTGGCATGGCTAAGCCCAGCATCTGGTCAATCGACGAAATCTCAGCACCAACAGAAACTTCCGCAGAATATACGACCTTGCCTGAACGGCTAGTTGCATAGAAGCTGGTTTGTCCGCCTGACTTCCCAAAGATGTATAGCTGGCGTTGGGAGCGAACCTGCACGTCGGCAATATCATCTTCAGCAATGAAAACGTCTTGGATCGGCGCCGGCAGTGTAATCAGCTTGCCACGACCAACAGCAACCGAAACACGGGATTGTGGTGCGGTAATCTTGACCGATTGAGCATTAAGTGGTGTCGCGCTGTTGACGGACACGGTTAGGGCCAGGACGGAAGTAACAGCCGCGCCCATCACCTTTTTTGCTGATATTCTGTTTGTTTGGCGGTTATGCTTTGCATATTGAATGGCCATTATTTGTCTCCAAACTTAACTTCATTGACGGCATTACCGCGTGCTATCCGGACTTTTGGTCCTTCTGGCTTTTGTTCTTTGGTCAACTGCGGTGGGGTGCGTGCTTCAAAGCGTGACACTTCACCGCCGGTTGAGAAGGTTGATTTCTTGGAATCTGGCCGTGTTGCGAGAGACTTGATCATAGCCGCTTCTTGGGCTGGATCATCGGTTTTAGGCAGTTTGATCTCACCAGAGGCAATCGCTTCTTCAAGCTCTGCGGTGCTATCAGCCAGCGAACGAAGCGACAGGCTCAACGTACCCAAGGTTTGGGCAACGGCTACTTTTTCGGCAATTTTCGGCGTTGCTTCAAGCGTAACCAACTTGGTTTTGACCGGTACGGCCTGACCTGCTTCATTTGTTGTTTGGGTAACGCGGTTATCGGTAGCGAGAACGCGAATATTACGGATAACCGTTTCCGATACTTTGAATTCCGGTCCTTGACCTTTAATTGTCTGGGTTAGCACCAGGTCAACTCGGTCTCCCGGGAACACGAAACCGGCAACACCGGTCAAGCCAGAAACAGGAATAGTAACGGCACGCATGCCGGGGCCGAGTGCTGCTGCCAGGAAGCCGCGGTCACCCGGGCTAACAATAGCGCCTTTCGTGAGTGGCTGTCCGGCAGTAATAGCGTTACGAACGACTGTACCGTTCAGAGATTCAATATTCGTACCTTCTTTTTGGAAATAGGCTTCCTCAACAAGGTCTTCCGGCCAAGGCTGGAAGCTGAAGGCATCAGGAGTAATGATAGTGCCAACGGGCAAGGCGCGCGAAGCGACGAGAACTTCGTCCCCCAGTACTTCGACCTTTTTCGCTTCCACTTGTGGTGCAGCAGCACCCGCGAACATACTTCTGGCGAGCAATGCTGTGACCGCAGCCACTACCAATGCGCCGATAAGCAAAATTAGTTTCTTCTTGTCCATGACGTCTTACGCCTCCTGAATGCCCCACCGGAATCGATCACCCTGAATGATCCGTTGGCGGTAGATTTCTCTTTCAAGTAAAATGGTTAAAATATCGTTCGTTAATTATCCAAAGCCCTGCAAATGATATGGCGACTCCATATGGGACCTTTACTGGACCCTCAGTTTTTTGGATTTTCTTAGCTGTTATCATTAACAGCGTGAGCACTCCGCCAGCGATCGACATGATCACCAGCATCTGAATTAAGGTGAGCCAATGAAGCCACAACGCTATGGCTGTAAGGAGTTTTACGTCGCCGCCACCCATCGCGCCAATCGCGAACATTCCGGCAAATATGGTAAACACGACCGTAGCGATGCCGATTTGCCACACCATGTCTGGCCAGAAAGCCATGTCGCTGGCGATCCAGAACGCGGGTGCGCCCAATGCAATGGCCAGATTCAGCTTGTTGGATATTTGACGGCTCTTGATATCAGTGATCGCAGCCACGATCAGCGCAATTGCCAAGCCGCCCCAGAGCAAGTAAATGAGTTGTTCCCCGTTCATGGGAAACAGCTTTAAGAAAAATGCCTTACCAAATAGTAACCATTATGGCCGGAGCCCATTTTTGAGTCGATTAAACCCGCCTGTATTTGATCGACGCTCCATCCCTGAAGACGCGCAAGAGCTGATCTGGCACGCCCCGGATGGTTGGGCATTGCGGCAATTTGAATGGGCGCAGCCCAAGAGTGATGCACGCGGTTCGATATTGTTCATGACCGGGCGAGCAGATTTCTATGAAAAATATCTCGAGACATTCAACGATTTTCATGCAGCTGGATGGAATGTTACTTCGCTCGATTGGCGGGGGCAGGGCGGTTCAGGCCGGTGCGGTCCGCACCGCCATGTCGGGCATATCGATGATTTTGCGACATGGGTTGATGATCTGAGCGCTTTTTTCGAACAATGGCGGGGCGGGCATAGTGGGCCTCATGTAGTCATCGGTCACAGCATGGGCGGCCATCTTGTTGCCCGCGGGCTTGCCGAACAGCGCATTCATCCCGATGCCGCTATATTATGCGCACCAATGTTGGCACCAGCCGGCGGGGGTATGCCTGAATGGACGGCGCATCTTCTGTCCAAGATAATCTGTGCCTTTGGGAGGGAGAAGCGCCGTGCCTGGAAAGTCAGTGAAAAGCCGCTGGAGCCTGAGATATTGCGGCAGGGTCTGCTGACTCACGACGCCGACCGTTATTCAGATGAATTCTTCTGGTTTAAAGAGCGCCCGGATGTGCGTTTGGGACCAGCAAGCTGGCGCTGGGTAGAGCGGGCCTATTCTTCCACGCGCGGACTTAGAAACCGTAAGCACCTTGAAGCAATGGATATCCCGGTGTTTTTTCTGGCAACGGAAGTGGATGAACTGGTTGATCATCCGACCATAGAACGTGCCGTCCACTTGCTGCCCCACGCCGAGATGAAATTATTCGGCAAAGAATGTGCTCACGAGATCTACCGCGAGGCCGACCCTGTACGCGATGCTGCCTTGCAAGCCAGTTTTGAGTTTCTAGATAGGGTAGCACCGCAGCAATGAGTAAGTTTACCCATGAACCAATATGATGTTGCCATAATCGGGGCCGGAATTGCGGGCGCAAGTATAGCCTCGGAAATAGCTGGGCATTGCTCTGTCATCATATTGGAAGCGGAAGACCAACCGGGATATCACAGCACCGGCCGATCAGCAGCATTTTGGACGGAGAGCTATGGCGGGCCGCAGGTGCAGCCGCTGACCACTGCTTCTTACGATTTTCTCCATCATCCGCCCGCCAGGTTTTCCGAGACCAGTTTTTTGAAGAAGCGCAGGGCCATCAATATCGGACGTGTCGATGACCAGCATTTGCTGGAGGATTTTGTCTCTGAGTTTAAAGATAGCGGGATATCTATGGTTCGATGGGACCGGGATGATATTACGGCTGTCGTGCCTCATCTGAAGCAAGGATGGGATCGAGCGGTTTATGAGCCTGATTGCTGCGATATCGATGTGGCCGGGTTGCACATGGCATATATACGTGATGCGAAACGCAAAAGCGTCGCCTTATCTTGTAATACCCGGGTCGAGGAAATTGCGCATGACGACAGCGGATGGGTGATCAACAGTGGCGATAATGCCATTCGCGCGAAGTTGATCATCAATGCTGCTGGCGCATGGGCAAGCGAAATCGCCAGTCTTGCCGGTGCGTTGCCAATCGAAATTCAACCGATGCGCCGAACGATGGTGCAGTTACGCACCGATCCGCCGTCCGCACCAGATATGCCGTTGGTCGTGGCACTGGATGGCAGTTTCTATTTCAAGCCCGAAGCTGGCGGTAGTTTCTGGCTCAGTCCGCATGACGAAACACCGGTTGTTGCCAGCGATGTAGCGCCGGAAGAATGGGACGTCGCAGTGGCGATAGATCGCTTTCAATCGACACTGGATGTCGAAATCAAGAGCGTAAACCGCAAATGGGCAGGGCTACGCAGCTTTACGCCTGATCGACTGCCGGTTTATGGATATGATCCCCAGCAGCCCGATTTTTTCTGGTTTGCGGGGCAAGGAGGCTTTGGCATTCAGACAGCACCGGCTGCCGCAAAACTGGGGAAATCGATTTTTCTGGGTATGGAAAAAGACGCTGCCGTAGAGGGGCTGGATTCTGATCTATACGATCCTTCGCGTTTCGCTGTCATGATGGCCTGAAAAATTCGCCATTGCGTTCAGCGCCTTAAGACGCAATAAATCAGATGTCCGATAGGGACCGACAAGGGCCAGCATAGGCCTAAAATGGAGAAAGATAACATGGCGCACAAATTTGAAATTTATAAAGATAAAAAGGGCGAGTTTCGGGTTCGCTTCAAACATAATAGCGAGATCATGTTCTCAACCGAAGGCTATAAGAGCAAGTCCAGCGCCAAAAATGCGATTGCTTCCATTATCAAAAATGGTCCCAAAGCTGACGTCGAAGACAATAGCTAGGCCAAAGCCACCCGAGTTTGAGCGTTATCCCGGTTGATGCTGGGATAACGCATATTGGCCGTTACAGATTAGCTGCCACATTCAGCGCAGCGTCACTGGCCAGCATGTCGGCCCGGTCATTGTCCGGATGGCCGTTATGACCCTTGACCCATTCCCATTCTATTTGATGCCGTTCCACAGCCTTCAGCAGATCTTGCCACAGATCGGCATTTTTTACAGGCTTTTTTGCTGCCGTGCGCCAGCCATTTTTCTGCCAGTTGAACACCCATTTGGTGATACCGTCTTTCACATAGGTGCTGTCGATCGACAGTTTGACCCTGCACGGTCGCTTTAACGCATTGAGTGCCTCAATCGCCGCGCGCAATTCCATTCGGTTGTTGGTCGTCTCCGGTTCGCCGCCGGAAATTTCCTTCTCTGTTTTGCCATGACGAATCAGTGCGCCCCAGCCGCCCGGACCGGGATTGCCCTTGCACGCGCCGTCTGTAGCGATTTCGACAAAAGAGAGATCACTCATGCGACGAAGACCCCTGGATTGGTCTGATAATATTTCAGACGACTGAGAAATGCGGTCGGGTCTTTGCGAGTCACCAGAGCGTCGGCGGGCGTGTTGATCCAGTCATATGCACGGGTCAACAAAAAGCGTAGTGACGCTCCCCGGGCCAAAACTGGCAGGGCCGCGCGTTCTTCTGAGCTGAGATCAAATGCCCCGCTATAGCCTGCCAAAAGCGCTGCCGAGATCGCTTGGTCAAACTGTTCACCATCTTCGGAAAAACACCAAGCCGCATGGGTCACCGCCACATCATAGGCGCGAACATCTGTGCAGGAAAAATAAAAGTCAATCAGGCCGGTAACTGCATCATTAAGCATCAGCACATTGTCCGGGAACAAATCGGCATGGATAACAGATTGTGGCAATGTGACTGGCCAATGTGCATCAAGATAATCGAGTTCGGCCGCCACAATATCGTTGAGACTGGTTGCAATTTCATTCAGTCCGCCGGGACCGCAATCAGCGGCGAGCTCGCGCCACGTGTCGTGGTCCATGCTATTGGCGCGCTGCATGTTGAAGTCCTGTAGAGCATCATGCATGCCGCCTAGCGCTTGGCCCGTGGCTCGGGCTTGTGCCGCAGTCGGCATCGTCACGGAAATACCGGGAAGAAATTTGATCAGACAGGCATGTCGGCCGCACAAATTTTGTATTTTCGTACCAGTGCGGTCTGCGATCATCGGTGGTACCGGTTGTTTTTTCTCGGCCAAATGGTCGAGCATCGCAATGAAGAAGGGTAAATCGTCCGGGTCGACGCGCTTCTCGTAAAGCGTTAAAATGAACCGATCTTGCGTCGTTTCAATCAGGTAATTACTATTCTCGACGCCCTCGGCTATGCCTTTGGCAGACACTAATGTGCCAACATCAAACCGACCCAAGAAGGTTTCAATCTCTTCGGCACTGACCTTGGTATAAACAGCCATCAGGCGGCTTCGAGTCCACGCGGTAGCTTAAAAACCATGCGCTCGTCAGCCGTTTTTATCTTTTGTTCGTCGACGATGTAGCGTTCCTCAAGATGGGACACGACTTCGCGCACCAATATTTCCGGGGCAGAAGCGCCGGCGGTCAATCCAAGCGTTTCAACACCCTCCATCCAGGCAAAATCTATGTCATCCGCGCGCTGGATGAGATAGGCATCTGTTCCTTCACGCTCGGCAACTTCTACAAGGCGCAAGCTGTTGGAGCTGTTTGGCGCACCAATAACCAGAACCAGATCGCAAGACTTCGCTATGCGTTTTACCGCGTCCTGACGGTTTGACGTTGCATAGCAGATATCTTCGCCTTTTGGTCCGACGATATTGGGGAAACGTTCCTGCAGCGCTTCGACAATCGCTCTGGTATCATCGACCGAAAGGGTGGTCTGGGTAAGGAATGAAAGCTTCTCCGGGTCCGCTGGCCTTAGCGCGGCAACATCTTCCAGAGTCTCGACCAGAGTCATCATGCCCTCGTCGACCTGGCCGAAAGTGCCAATAACTTCAGGATGATTTTCATGTCCGACGAAAATAATATGCCGTCCTGCGTCAACCTGTCGTTCGGCCTGACGATGTACCTTTGACACCAGAGGGCAAGTGGCATCGACATATTCCAGGCCGCGTTCTTCCGCTTTGTGCGGTACGGCTTTGGGCACTCCGTGTGCTGAAAAGACCACCGGAACACCGTCCGGTACCTCGTCAAGTTCCTCGACGAATACGGCACCAAGTTTTTTCAATTCATCCACAACATAGCGGTTATGGACAATTTCGTGGCGTACATAGACAGGAGCTCCATATTTTTCGATCGCCAGTTCCACGATTTTTATGGCCCGATCAACGCCCGCACAAAAGCCGCGAGGAGCTGCTACAAGCAAGCTAATACGGGGTTTTCCTGATTCTGCATGATTCATAATCAAAGCCTTAATGAAAAACGGAGGCGGCGAAAAGCCTGTCTGTTCATCCTATGGATGGTTGCGTGCTCTTAAAGGCATAGATAAGGGTTTCCAAACCCTGAACAAGGACGCAGGTTAAATCTGCGCGAAATGGGACAAAAGGCAAGGAATAAGCATGATACTCAAACGGCGTTTCAATAAGTTGTTATTGACCGGTGGAACGGTTTTGGCATTGGCGGGTTGCGCACAAGACGGCGCCATCGATATCAGCTCCGGTGTTGGCGTTAGCGTAACCCGAAGTGGTTGTCCTGCAGTTGCCGTTCCCGACTATACAGGCGATGTCACGATTTTTGATCCCGTGAACAGCACAGATGCAAGTGCGATTGATGTTGTGGCCAATATCACCAACGTCCGTTCAACTTGTAACAGCGAGGGCGCGCGAATTTATTCTGAGGCTACGTTTGATGTTTATGCAGTCCGCTCTCGCCCTCAGGGTGCGCGAACAGTTACAGTGCCATATTTTTCGACGGTCGTGCAGGGCGGAACCGCCGTTGTTGCCAAACGGGTCAAAAATGTAACGCTGACTTTCGCTGATGGTGAATATCGCGCTTCAGCTTCCGGTAAAGCGGGCTCCTATGTTGATGCGGCGGCTGCGCGGCTTCCAGAAGATGTAATCGAACGCATTACACGCAAAAGAAAACCTGGAGACCCCGACGCCGCACTGGATCCGCTGGCGGACCCAGCGGTGCGAGCTGCGGTAGCAAGGTCAACTTTTGAACTTTTGATCGGTTTTCAGCTGAGCCCGGAACAGCTGCAATATAACGCAACCCGATAAACTTCTTGGTCAACAAAGCTTTGGGCCGACATAGCTCTGGGCATATATTATGTTTGGCTCGGTGGGTCCGGGCTCTATAATCTATTGAAAATTGGGGTGAAGCGATGCTGTTTCATATTTTTCAGCAACATATTGATAAAGCGCTAGATGATCTGGTTGCCGATGGTGATTTGCCGGCAGACCTGGATCGCAAAAATGTGACGCTGGAGCCGCCGCGCGATCCGTCACATGGAGATTTGTCAACCAACGCTGCAATGGTCCTGTCAAAGGCAGCAGGAGAGAAACCACGCGATCTGGCGGAAAAGATAGTCGGCAAACTCGAAGCTCTTGATGATGTCAAAACGGCAGAAATGGCCGGGCCGGGATTTATAAACCTGCGCGTCAGTGATGCTGTTTTGATCGCGGAACTGAAAGAAATAGAGGCATTAAGCGCGGATTATGGCCGCTCTAACAAGGGGCAGGGCGTCACCGTCAATGTTGAATATGTATCAGCCAATCCAACTGGCCCCATGCATATGGGGCATTGCCGCGGCGCGGTCGTAGGCGATGCGCTGGCTGATTTGCTCGAATTTATCGGGCATAAGGTGATCCGCGAATATTATGTCAATGATGCCGGCGCGCAGGTCGATATTCTCGCTGAGTCTGTCCATATCCGCTATCGTGAGGCGCTAGGCGAAACAATTTTAGCCATTCCTGAGGGGCTTTATCCCGGAGACTATCTCAAGCCAGTGGGATGGGCCTTAGCGCAGCAATATGGCGATAAATATGTTGATGCGCCGATTGATGAATGGTTGCCGATGTTCCGCAAGGCGGCTGTCGCCGGCATGATGGACATGATCCGGGCCGATCTGGCGTTGCTGGGCATCGAGCATGATGTTTTCTCGTCCGAAGCGGAATTGCATGAAGCGGGCAAAGCTGATGCCGCCGAAGCCGAATTGCGGTCCCGCGATCTGGTCTATGACGGTGTTCTCGAAAAACCCAAGGGCAAGACAATTGATGATTGGGAGCCGGTGGAACTGCCCCTGTTCCGTTCAACCCAATTTGGTGACGATCAGGACCGGCCGATCAAGAAGTCCAATGGCCGTTGGACCTATTTCGGCGGCGATCTCGCTTATCATTTTCAGAAGGCCCAAAAGGCTGATGAGCTGATTGATATTTGGGGTGCCGATCATTCCGGCACGGTCAAGCGGATCAAGGCGGCCGTGGCAGCGCTGACCGAGGGTAAAACCAAATTTGACGTGAAGCTGATCCAGATGGTCCGGCTGCTGCGCGATGGCGAACCGGAGAAAATGTCGAAACGTTCCGGAAACTTTGTCACTATCGCCGATATGGTCGAAGAAGTCGGCAAAGACGCGGTGCGTTTCACCATGCTGACGCGCAAGGCCGATGCGCAGATGGATTTTGACTTTGCCAAGGTAACCGAGGCTTCACGGGACAATCCGGTATTTTATGTGCAATATGCCCATGCCCGGATTCAATCGACCCTGCGCAAAGCGGCGGAAGAGGAAAATATCCTTCCGTCAGCCGATCATCTCGACAAGCTTGGCGCCGAAGAGCTCGACCTTATCAAACAGGCAGCCCAATTCCCGAGAATTGTCGAATCGGCCGCGATGAGTCGTGAACCGCACCGGATTGCTTTCTACCTCAACGACCTCGCAGCGGCGTTTCACGCCTTCTGGAATATGGGGAATGATCGGCCTGAAATGCGGATCATCATGGTTAACGACCCTGCCATGACGTCTGCTAGGCTTTTCTTAGCTAAATATTTAGGGCAAGTAATTAAGAACGGTCTCGCGCTGATGGGGGTCAGTGCCGCTGACAAAATGTGAGCGTTCGAGAATTGCTGTGGGGTTTGAGTAATGTCTGATGTGAATAGTGATAGTCTGGACCTGGACGATGACAATCGTCTACCTTGGCTGGAATCTGCCGAAGACTATGATGGAGAGGATGAATATTCTCCCCTTCGTGTTGCCTTGTTTGTGGGTTTGGCCATAGCGCTGCTGGCAGCAATTGTCGGCGGCATCTATTGGATGCAGAACCGCGATGCGGGTGGACTGAGCGGCGACGGCACATTGATCGCGGCACAGGAAGGCGACTATAAAATCCGCCCCGATGATCCGCAGGCCAAGCAGTTCGAAGGCGAAGGCGACGCGAGTTTTGCCGCTTCCGAAGGGCAAGGCACAGCAGGCAAACTTGGCACTGCGCCGCCCGTAGAGGCTCCGATCAAAAAGGCTGCAACCGTTGCTCCGTCGACTCCCGGCAGTGCGATGATTCAGCTTGGTGCATTCAGTTCCGCCGGGCAGGCCGATAGCGCCTGGTCCGGTTTCAGCAGGCGCTTTGCTGACATTGGCGCCTTGCCGAAGAAAATTGTGCAAGGCACGGTTGAAGGCGGAACTATCTATCGCCTCAATGCGGTGGCTCCGAACGTTCAGGCAGCGCAACAGGTGTGCAACGGTTTGAAAGCAGCCGGTGAAAGCTGCCTTGTCGTTCCACAATAAGCTTTAAAGATATCGGTTTTCTCTCGCGCTTCGGTTCAGTGCGACAAGGTGCACGCGTCGAAAATCGGGGACGCGCTGTGGATAACGGCGCTTTCCGCTTTACCGGTCCGCCAATTTTCCGCATGATAAGCCCTATTATGCGCGGGATTGGGTAGAGTTAAGTCATGAAACCGGTCATTTTTGGTATGTCGGGATTAAGCCTGACGGCAGACGAAAAGGCGTTTTTCAAGGAAAGCGATCCGGCGGGCTATATTATTTTTGGCCGCAATGTTGAAAGTAAGGACCAATTACGGGCGCTGACCGACGAACTGCGAATGTTGCATGGCCGCGATGATCTGGCGATCCTGATCGATCAGGAAGGCGGTCGGGTTGCGCGGATGCAAGAGCCAGTCTGGCCGAAATTCCCGCCGGGGGAAACTTTTGACAAGCTCTATGACATTGCACCAGCGACCGCGATTGAGGCGGCGCGGCTCAACGCTCAGGCGATTGCCGAAAGCCTTCGTGAAGTTGGCATTACCGTTAATTGCCTACCGCTGCTCGATGTACGACAACCCGATACGGTGGATGCAATCGGCAACCGCGCCATGGGCAGCGAACCCATGCAGGTCGCCGCTTTGGGGCGTGCGGTGATTGACGGCCAGACCAAGGGCGGCGCGGTGAGCGTCGTGAAACATATGCCGGGCCACGGCCGCGCTGTGGTTGATAGCCATATGGAATTGCCGAAAGTAAGCGCTTCTGCCGAAGAACTGGAAACCGACATCGCTCCGTTTCGATCATTGGCGGATGCACCGATGGGGATGACCGCGCATATTGTCTATACCGCCTGGGATGCAGAGCGCTGCGCAAGCTTGTCACCAACGGTAATCGACAATGTCATTCGCGGGGCCATCGGCTTTGACGGGCTGCTGTTCTCGGACGATCTCGACATGAAAGCATTGAAAGGCGAAGTGCCCGAACGCGCACGTGATGTGGTCGCGGCGGGTTGTGATATTGCGCTCAATTGCTGGGGCCGGATGGATGAGATGATCGGCATTGCCGACCTGCTGGGCGAAATTGGTGACAAATCCCGCGACCGGCTGGACAAAGCCATGGCGACATTGAATCAGTCCGGTGGGCAGGTCGAACTGGCCGAACTGTTATCCCGCCGAGACGCTTTGTTGGCGGCCGCCTGATGACAGATAAGCAAGAAATTATCGAAGAGTCGGACGAAGAGGGGTTTTTCTTTACCCAAGCAGCTAGCGAGGAAGAGGCAGCGCTCACGCTAAATATCGATGGCTGGGAAGGCCCGCTTGATTTGCTTCTGGCCTTGGCGCGCAACCAGAAAGTGGATTTACGAGAAATCTCGATCCTCGAACTGGTCCAGCAATATCTGAAATATATCGCCGACGCACAAAGTTTGAAGCTGGAGCTGGCAGCGGATTATCTGGTGATGGCGGCATGGCTGACTTATCTCAAATCTGGCTTGCTGCTACCCAAGGACCCGGAAGTTGATCCGTCACCGGAAGAACTGGCGCTGCGTCTGCAAATGCGGCTGGAACGGCTCAACGCCATGCGGGAGGCCGGCGCGCGATTGCTGGGGCGTGACCGGATTGGCCGTGATGTTTTTGCTCGCGGGGCACCGGAAGGTCTGCGCGTGGTCAAAAACCGGCATTGGCAGGCAGAATATTATGACCTGATCTCCGCCTATGGCCGGGTCAAATTGCGCAATATTCCGCCAGTGCACATCGTCAAACAGCGGATGGTTATGACGCTGGAAGACGCGCTGACACGAGTGTCGTTGATGCTCGGTGAAGCGATCGACTGGACGGATATCAGGGATTTCCTGCCGCCTGGCGCGCCGCCGCAACTACGAAAGTCGGCTTTGGCATCCAGTTTCGTTGCCGCATTGGAACTGGCGCGTCAGGGCAAATTGGTGCTGAGCCAGGATGAGAGTTTTGCGCCGTTAAAATTGAAAGCAAGCAGCGATGGATAAGCCAGTGAATGATGATCGCAGTCTGATCATGGGCATGAATGTTGAAATGGATGAAGGCACCCGGGCGGTAGAGGCGACCTTGTTCGCGTCGGAAAACCCTATGACGATTGCGGATATCCAACTTTATGTCGGCGAAGAAATAGATATTCGCGCTGCGCTCAACGACCTGCAGAACGACTATTCCGGACGCGGCATATCGCTGGTGAAAACCGGTGATCGCTGGCATTTTCAGACGGCGCATGACCTGTCGCACTTGCTTCGCCGGGAGCGGGCGGAACTTCGCAAATTGAGCCGCGCGGGCATGGAAACACTGGCGATCATTGCCTATCACGAGCCGGTTAGCCGCGCTGAGATCGAAGCGATCAGGGGCGTTCAAGTGGCAAAAGGAACACTCGATGTGCTGATGGAGGCGGGTTGGGTGCGCCCGACGGGACGCCGCGAAGTACCCGGACGCCCGCTTATCTACGCGACAACCGCTGAATTTCTGACCCATTTCGGCCTGCAAAGCCGCAAGGAACTGCCGGGTATCGATGATCTGAAGGCTGCTGGCTTGCTCGACCCGGTTGATCTGGCGATGGAACGGTTGGAGATGGAGGCGGAAGAGGAATTGCCGCTGGAACAGGAACTTAACGAAGATGGTGCACAAGAAAATGATGATGACACCGCCGATTCACTGGAAAATGAGGCGGAAAGCGCTTAAGTAGAGCGCATAGATCAGGAGATTTTCGATGCAACCGAGTATTTGGCAGATTTTAATTGTAGCAGCACTGGTGCTGATCCTGTTCGGTCGCGGCCGGATTTCTGAAATGATGGGCGATGTGGGCAAAGGCATTCGTTCCTTCAAAAAAGGCATTACCGAAGAAGAGGAAAGTGCCAAGGCTTCGGCCCAGATTGATAGCAAACCGGCCGACATCAGCGCAGACAAGACCGCGACATCAGACAAGACGGCCAGCTAAGGCTGGTTAACCGGATTCCGGGCCGGATCGCGGCGTACAGATATGTTTGATCTATCCATCTCCGAGATCGCGATTATCGTGATCATTGCCATTGTCGTTATCGGCCCGAAAGAGCTGCCCCGCGCATTGGCAACAGCTGGCCGCTGGATGGCCAAGGCACGCGGCGTCATGGGCAATTTCCGCACCGGCTTTGACGCAATGGTCCGTGAGGCGGAATTGCAGGAAATGGAAAAGAAATGGGCTGCGGAAAACGAGCGTATCATGCTCGAAAGCCCCACTGTTTCGGATGACGAGCCGGTAATGCAGCCAATGGACGGGCCACCTGTGGCAGATGAAACAGAAGCTACCGACCAGCCAAATTTGCCTTTGGGCGAAGATACACCAGAAAAACCGCCAGAAAAACCGGGCGCATGAACGAGCAGTCTGCGCCTGAAATAGACGACAGCAAAGCGCCGCTGATCGAACATTTGATCGAGCTGCGCCAGCGGCTGGTCTGGTCGGTGGTGGCGCTCGCTATCGCTTTTGCGGCCAGTTTTTATTTTGCCGATGAAATATTCGGGATGTTGGTGGTGCCCTTGACCGACGCCTTTCCGCCGGGCGAGGGAAAACTGGTCTATACCAAGCTCTATGAAGCCTTTTTTGTCGAGATAAAGGTAGCGATGTTCGCAGCCTTTTTTATCGCTTTTCCGATCATTTCCAACCAGTTGTGGGCCTTTGTCGCGCCGGGGTTATATGCCAATGAGAAAAAGGCGTTTCTGCCATTTCTCTTTGCTACGCCGCTGTTGTTCACGGCGGGAGCCGCGCTGGCTTATTATATCGTGATGCCGACCGCGTTCCGGTTCTTTCTGGGGTTTGAGGGTGAAGTGGGCGGAATGACGCAAGAGGCGTTGCCAGCAATGGGCGACTATCTATCCCTTGTCATGCAGTTCATTCTCGCCTTTGGAATCTGCTTCCAGCTGCCGGTATTGTTATTGCTGCTGAATCGCGCGGGATTGGTTACGCGCGAACAGCTCAAAGGCCTGCGCCGTTACATGGTTGTCGGAGCCTTCGTCCTGGCCGCGATATTGACGCCACCTGATGTTGTGTCGCAGTTTCTGCTCGGCGTGCCACTGATCATGCTTTACGAAGTATCGCTAGCAATCATGTGGTTTACCGAGCGAAAGCGCGCCAAGTTAAAAGAAGCCGGCGAAGCCTAGTTTATCGCGTCTTCACCCGCGCGGCCGACCGATTCAATATCCTGTCCGACGCCCTGAACCGTATTACAGGCCGCGAGCATGAGGGTTGATGAAATTATCAATGATGCCAAAATCTTGCGCATGGTAATTCTCCTCATGGAATGGATTAATCGATCGCCCGCTCGCCGGCACGGCCAACGGATTTGATATCGTCTCCGACACCTTGCACAGTGTTGCACGCGCCCAGCAAAAGGGCCGATGAGAGGGCAATAGAAGCGATTATTTTGCGCATAAGGTAACTCCTGATTTTGCGTTTTCAGCAGGATCAGGAGTATCCCGATTTCCGCTAAAAACTAAATTTCGCGCTGATACGAATATCACGACCTGCCAGCGGTACAAAATCTTTCGTGAACGAGGCATGACGACGCGCATTCACATCAAAGATATTATTGGCGGATGCGAGTAGTGTTACACCGCCATCTTTCCCCAAAGGCCGCCAGGCAGCGGAGGCATTGACCATGGTGAAGCTGTCCGTTGGCGTTTCAAAAGCTGAGACACGGTTCTGACTGTCTGACCATTCCAGCTCCGCTCGCAGATCGAGAGAATCGCTCTGGGCTCCAATACCGCCCAGCAGCCGCAAGGGCGGGATCCGCGGAACGGGGCCGCCGCCATCCTTAATTTTTGCGCGGACATAGTCGGCAACCCCGTCGGTGACGAAGGCAAACCCGCCTGCGCGGGCGAAAACGACGGATGCGGAGGCTTCAAAGCCATAGTAGGTCGCATCTTCTTGGAAAAATTGGAAAACCGGTAAACCGTCTTCTTCTTCGCCAGTTTCCGTTTCAAAGATATAGTCGTCGAAAAAATTGGCATAAACGGTTGCGCTAAGCTGGGCATCTTCGGAACTCCAGCGGGCATAAAGCTCACCGCCCCAGCTTTTCTCGGTGGTGAAATTGGGATTGCCGATTTCAAACGCCTGTGTGGCAATATGCGGACCATCGGACAACAGCTCTTCCGCCGATGGAGCGCGCTCAGATCGGGACAGATTGAGGCCGAGTCTCAGACCATTGTCATCCGGGGCATAGGCAAAGCCCAATGCGCCTGAGAAACTGTCAAAATTCCGATCAAAATTGACAATGCTGGACGATATGTCGGCATGGTCGAACCGAGCAGCGGCTTCGACCTCGAAATTGCCGAGATCAATTTCCTGTACGGTGAACAGCGCCCAGCTTTCAATGCTGTTTTTCGGCACAAAGGCTTCGGCGCCAATTGCGTTGAAATCGCGGACCAAAAGCTGCGTACCGATTACACCGCGCCAACCGTTGCGCTCGTTTTGAACCAATTCTGCGCGGGCTTCGATGCCTTCCACTTCAAAGACAGTGCCGACTTCATCGCCTTCAAATTCAGTATGTTCATAGTCGGAATAGCCAGCGCGCAGGTTGAGCGATTCAAAGAAACCATCGCCCAGATTAACCCCGGCGCGCAGATCAGCACGGAACTGTTCGAGGCCGATGGTCACAGGACCTTCCTCTTCTTCACCGTCATCATCATCCCCGTCTTCATGGGCATGTTCCGCGCCAGGGCGGGAGGGGACACCATAATCTGTGTCATAATAGCTGACCGAAAAGCCGATATGGCCGCCGTCTGTAATATAGGCAAGGCCGGTAGAGGCATTGATGGTTTCACTGGCGGTGTTGAACACCGTGCCCCGCTGATTGGCGGTTTCGGTCAGTTCAGCCGCTTCATCAAGATTGCCCTCTTCCGTTTCTTCGGCCGCTTGCGCCAGCACTTCGCTGCGCAGTTCCGGGGCCAGTACAAAGCCAGGTATGTCAAGATCATCGGTATTGCGGTAGCTGCCATTGATATGGAAAACCAATGAATCGGTCAGCGGCACGTCGAGGGATCCGCCGAGGCTCCAGTCATTGGCCGCGCTGCCAAAGCCGCCGACGGCATCGAGGTGAAAGGCTTCATCGGGGACATCGCGGGGGATCCGCTTGTCGATCACGTTGACCGCGCCGCCGATAGCGTCGCCGCCAAACAGGAGTACCGCCGGCCCGCGGAGTACTTCGACACTTTGCGCGGTCAGCGGATCAATGGTCACCGCATGGTCGACCGAGGTATTGGACGCATCCAGCGACCCGATGCCATCGGTGAGCACGCGCACGCGCGGCCCCTGAAAACCGCGCAGCACCGGGCGGGAGGAGCCGGGGGCAAAGCTGGTCGATGAAACACCGGGCAATTTGGTCAGGCTGTCGCCAATCTGTCCGCGCAAATCCTGGGTGAGCTGATCGCCGGTTAACACCGATGTACCTGCCAAAATGTCGATCCGGTCGACATAGGGCGCGGTCACAACAATGGCATCGTCATTATGAAAATCATCGCCGGTTTCCGCCTGTTGAGCAGACTGGGCGAATGCCGGGGAAGCAGGCAACAATATGATAGCGGCGGAGGTCAGAAACTTGTGATGGGACACGGATAACTCTTCTCTAATTTTGGGGACTGATGACGATGCAGTTAGAAGAAATGATATGATATATCAATTCTAAAAAGCCGAATTCGCAAAAGTGATGTAAATTTGCTACATTATGGCTTTCTGGCGAGGAGAGGAAATATGACCCAATGGAAAGAAGACGGCTATCATAGCGTCACCGCTTATCTGACCGTCGATGATGCGGCAGCAGCGATCGATTTTTACAAATCAGCCTTTGGCGCAGAGGAAGTCATGCGCATGCCGATGGGCGACAAGATCGGCCATGCGGATATTTTAGTCGGCGATAGCCACATCATGCTGGCCGACGAGTTCCCCGATATGGACAAGCTTGGTCCCAAGGCGAGGGGCGGCGCTACCAGCAGCCTGATGATCTATGTCGAAAATGCTGATGCCGCTTTCGACCAGGCGGTTGCGGCGGGTGCGACCGCAATCCGACCGGTGGAAGATCAGTTTTACGGTGATCGCTCCGGTTGGGTGAAAGACCCGTTCGGCCATGAATGGACCTTGTCCACGCATATTGAAGATGTCAGTCCGGAAGAAATGAATCGCCGAATGACAGAGATGATGGCCGAAGGGGCTTAATCAGCGAAGCGGCTTGATCGGATAGCCGTCATTCCAGCGCAAGCTGGGATCTCCCCAAGTTTGGGCATACCCAAAAGGAGATTCCAGCTTGCGCTGGAATGACGATATTTTCATAAGGCCTTCATGACCTTCACTAAAAAAATACTGCTGCTCGGTTCGGGTGAACTGGGCCGCGAATTCGTTATCTCGGCAAAGCGCCTCGGTGCTTATGTGGTTGCTTGCGATGCCTATGCCGCTGCGCCGGCGATGCAGGTTGCTGATGCGCATGAAGTATTTTCCATGCTCGACGGTGACAAATTGCGCGCCGCGATTGCAAAGCATCAGCCTGACCTGATTGTTCCAGAGGTTGAGGCCATCCGCACGGAAATTCTCGCTGAGGTGGAGGCGGAAGGCTTCAACGTTGTGCCATCTGCACGGGCCACGCAGCTAACAATGAACCGCGATGCTATTCGCGATGTCGCTGCGCAAGAATTAGGCCTTACCACCTCACGTTATCACTATGCCGAGAGCTTTGCCGAAGTGCAGGCCGCTGCCGATGATATCCGCCTGCCGCTGGTTATCAAGCCGGTGATGTCGTCCTCCGGGAAGGGGCAAAGCAAGGTGGAGAGTGCCGATGCGCTGGAAGCTGCTTGGAAATATGCCGTCGACAATATGCGCGGCGACCGCGCGCGGGTGATTGTCGAGCAGTTTATCGACTTCGACTATGAAATCACCTTACTCACCATCCGGACACGAGACGGCATCCTGTTCTGTCCGCCCATTGGCCATCGTCAGGAACGCGGCGATTATCAGGAAAGCTGGCAACCCGCGGCGGTGGCGGACGATGCGCTTGCTACCGCACAAGATATGGCACGCAAGGTCGTCGATAATCTCGCCGGGGACGGAAAGGGATGGGGCCTGTTCGGTGTGGAGTTTTTCGTCACCAAAACGGGCGAAGTCATTTTCTCCGAACTCAGCCCGCGCCCCCATGATACCGGAATGGTTACGCTCATCGGGCAAAACCTCACCGAATTCGACCTTCATGCCCGTGCCATCATGGGTTTGCCAATCCCGCATATAGCCCTGACCGCGCCTGCGAGCGCCAGTGCGGTGATCTTGGCGGATAGAGACAGCGAAAACTTCGCCTATGCCGGCGTTGATGATGCCCTGGCCATGGGCAGTGAGGGCGCCGAGGTGGATGTGCGCCTTTTCGGGAAACCGCTGACACGGCCCTATCGGCGGATGGCCGTTGCACTGGCAACTGGAGCAGACAGCGATGCGGCGAGGGTATTGGCGAAACAGGCGGCGGATGCCGTAAAAATAGACTACCATTAGGTTTTTTAATCAAATAAAACTCTACTTCGAATATTAATATAGTAAAATTTTTGTTAAATCATTTATTTGACAAAACGGGACTCACTATTGTGTTTATTATAATATTGATGGATGATCATCATATATAATGAGCGGGTGACCATGAACAACCAGCGTCGTTTCATTCTGACATCCTTTGGTGCAGCGTTGGCCTTTGCTCTTGCTGGCTGCAACCCTTTTTCGGGCGGCAAGCGGTACCCTGATTATCGCTATCGGCTGACGGTCACGGTCGATACGCCGGAAGGGATGCGGAGCGGATCGAGCGTGATTGAGGTTCAGACCTTTGTGGCAGGGCCGAACACGATACCGGAACCCAATAAGCTCTCAACCCGGGTTCGGGGCGAAGCCGTGACGGTCGATCTAGGGGAACGGGGCGTTTTATTTGCGCTGCTGCGGTCGGAAACGTCGGTTGGTTGGGCATCCGGTGTTTTGAAGTCAGTTGTCGAACCGGTTCGATATGAGGAGATTAGCGACGAAATCAAACGAACCAACCACAGTCCCAGATTTGATATCATGATGGAGCGGACTTTGGCCTTGACTGGTAGGCATGAGATTCCGCGCTATTATCCAAACGGGGCGAAGCGGCCCGGTACGGACGAGCCGGCAAGCTATTATCCGATGATGGTGCGCTTTGATGATCTGGATGATCCAGCCAGTGTAACAAAAGTGGATCACGACAATCTGGCGGCCTCTTTTGGTGAGGGCGTAGCGCTGAAACGTATCTCAGTGGAACGGACTGAAGATCCAGTTACGCGGACTGTAGAGGCTCGACTTCCATGGTTGAGTGCAGTCGGCAAAGCGAGAGGGACACTTGTACCAAATCCGCCGAGGCGACTGATAGACGCTTCAAATCCGCTCATACAATATTTGGCACCAAGTGATTTTAGCAGGATGCTCTATCGATGAACCCTCAAAGGAGGCCTTAGAAGATGAAAAACCAGCGTCGTTTCATTCTGCAATCCTTTGGTGCAGCATTGGTCTTTGCCCTTGCGGCCTGTAATCCTTTATCGGGCGGCAAACGGTATCCCGATTATCGCTATCGACTGACGGTAACGGTCGATACGCCGGAGGGACTCCGGAGCGGATCAAGTGTGATCCAGGTGGAGACCTTTGTGGCCGGACCCAATTCCATACCACAACCCAACAAGCTTTCGACCCGGGTGCGAGGCGAAGCCGTGACGGTCGATCTAGGGGAACGGGGCGTTTTATTTGCGCTGCTGCGGTCGGAAACGTCGGTCGATTGGGCGGGTTATGTTCTGATGTCGGCAACCCAGCCGGTTCGGTTTGAAGAGGTTCGAGAAGAAGTTAGAAGAACAAATCAAGACCCTAGTTTCGATATAAGTATGGATCGGACCTTGGCCTTGACTGGCAGGCATGAGATTCCACGCTACTATACAAACGGGACAAAGCGGCCCGGTACGGACGAGCCGGCAAGCTATTATCCGATGATGGTGCGTTTTGATGATCTGGATGACCCGACGACCATTGTGAAGGTGGATAATCAAAACCTGGCGACCTCATTCGGTGAGGGCGTGATGCTGAGACGCATCTCCGTAGAACGAACTGAGGATCCGGTGACCAGAAGTCTCGGCGATCGACTCGCATGGCTGAAGGATCTCAACGGTGCGATTACCAAACCACAGCGTGACCCAGAGACGGGTCGCCTACTACCGAGAGCTCAAGGACCATTCAGTGGTAGAATAACCGATGGAGACTTTACAAGGAGATAGCAATGCAACAGCCTGGCAGCCTTATGAATTCGAATGTTTTTCGCGCCATTCTTGCGATGGACTCCTATAATCGGGGCTATGATGCCCAACTAAATGATGTCGAGGGCGATGCCATTGGGACCGCTGTAATACAGACCGATAGTACCGACCAATTTGGTCTTGATATCACAAGTTCAGTGGGTTTCTATGCGATATCCTATAGCTGGAATGATCAAAACGTGATTTCCTATCGGGGTACCAATCCAGATTTTAGCGGTACTGAAGAGGACTTCTTTAATAGTCCCGGAGCGGCGGATGTCTTTAATGGCTGGACAGTGGGTGCCGGTTTTCCCGGCGGCGGGCAGGCGCAGCTGGCAATTGAATTTTACAAGGCTGTAGCTGGTGTTTCCACGCCTTATTATCTAATTGAACCGCATGACAATGCGACGATGCTGGTCGGACATTCCCTGGGCGGGGGGTTAGCCGGATTTGTCGGTTCGCTGTCGGGTGAGTTGAATTATGGCTACGACCATATGCCATTTGGTCTTGCGGCCTATGCCCAGGCTTTTTCCGACAGTATTCAGGCGGTGACGACCGATGAGGCGTTGTTGGCAGATCTGATCGATATTCTGACAGACGGTAACTTCACCTTCAACACCCTGCTGGAAAATGGGCAGGCCATTGGCGACTTTTTTGACCAGGTGATGCAGCATTTTAACCTCCGCACACCGCTATATGATTTTCAAGGCACCAGTGTTGAAGGCGAAGTGTTGCAACATATTCGGGACGGCAGCCTTCAGGTTGCTATCGCAGGGGTTTCTGGTTCGTTGCTAACAATGTTGGGCGGGGGACCGGCTCTGGGAACAATCTTGTCCGGGCTTGGTCTTTATCTCGGTTATGAAACCTCGGAATATGAACAGTTGCCGGGCATGACGCAGAACCAGATATCGGTTCATGGCGCTGATCTTTCGATCATGCAAAGGCACAGTATGTCGCTTTTGACGACATTATTATTTGGCGAAGAACAATGGTATCAGGAAGACAATTCCAGAGTGGCTGGTCAATGGGAAGCTGCAGCAAAAAATATTCTGCCAGCTCTGTTTGACCAAGAAATTGGCCTTGGCATAGGGCGACTTAAAAACGGGGTTGAGGGGGGCACAGGCGAGGCTGACCCTGCCGGTCAAATGGCCACTGCGATCGCTTATTCGGCGATTAATGAAGGCACTTTGGTCTTTGGTGATACCGGTATCCGGGCTCTTTTCGATGATATGAGCAATCTGGGGCAGACTTTTGGTGGCGGTTCGGGTGGAGGTGGCGGCCCCCGGAGTGTCAGCGGAACAGCACCAACGTCTCTGGTCGATGCTGCTGGTGATGTTGGTCGTGTCATTGTGGAATTTGCCGGTTTGCTTGCAGTCAACCACGTCACCCAAGCCAATTTGGGCACGGCGACGGCCGGTATTCTGGAATATCATGACATAACCGTTAGCAACGCGTCCACCCTGACGATCGACTTTAGGTCGGCTACCTGGGATGCAGTTGACGCAGCCCACAATATCGTGACCAAGGGCGACCTGGTGCAGGGGTTCCTCAATGATGGATCCCTGGATGGCAATCTTTTTCAGGTGGTGAGTGACTGGTATGGTTCCTTTGCCGGTGACCTTCTCGACAACATCACCAGTATATCGATAGCGCAAAGCGCGGGAGCGGCTTTGGCGCAGTTGTCAGGTGGCGGCCTGGCGCTTCAGATATTGTCGGATACACAAAACACCCTTGAGTTTTCCGCCGAATCTGAATTTGTCGTCGGTGCCTTTAGTGCTGACCATCTGACGACACTGGGCGGCAATGATATCCTGATCGGCGGCAGAGGGGATGATGAGTTATTCGGCGGGGACGGGCAGGATTTTCTATACGGCGGCGGGGACAGTGATCAACTCTACGGCGGTAATGGAGCAGATACGCTTTATAGCGGCGACCGTGAAAGTGGCAGTGCCAATGCGATGGACGAGCTGCATGGCGGAAATGATGATGATCTCCTGATATTCAATTTTGGCGGTGGTCTGGCTGCGGGGGGTGCTGGCAACGACATAATTGATGCACGGACAGAAGTGGGCGGTGTGACCGTCCAATATCATCTCGGAGATGGCAGTGACACGCTGCTCTGGGACTATGATTTCGAGCTCTCATCGCTTGATTTTTCAAACTATAATCTGCTGGATCTGGATGCCAGGGGAGATGTCAGCATTAATTTCGCCGATATTTCTGGCGATCAAGTCTATTTCGACTGGAATGTGCAAACGATGGACCAGATTGATGATGCTGGCGCTAACAGCGTCAATAAGCTCTTTCAGGGTAATATGAGTATCTTTATGCAGGATGGCACAAAGATAATGGACATCGGAAATGTGATCGGCAGCGAGCAAACGTCGGGTTTCTTTAACGATGTCGGCTATAGCCTTATGAACATGCCGCAAATAAATTTTGCGGATGGGGAATTCAGCACGGGCGAGGCCAATGTCTACATTGGCGGCAATGTGGCGGATTTCAGGGTGATATCTGCCGAGCCCCTTGTTCAAAACCAGCAGGCTTCAGTGTGGCATGGGAACGATTTTACAAGTTATGATGTGGCGGAGCAAATCGATCGCCGATTGGCGGTAATGGTCCAGAATATGAATACATTTGGAATTGCAGGACGAGAAGGGCCGTTTTTAAGGGAAAGAGCCTTTGATCGACAATTCGAGTATTTTGCCTGAAACTGCATAAGGTTACGCTGCTTCATTAAGATTGAATATCAGTTGATGGTGTCCTGACTTTTTGCTGCATTCAAATTTGCACCATTCATGGCAAGCTCACTGCTTCTGCGATAGTCAAAATCTTCCTTGACATCTTGTCGCTTCGGACGCTCATGGGAGACTACAAAAATCACGGAGAGCCCCATCCCAATGACCGCTGAAATTGTCCTTTACGGATCCCCTCTATCCCCATTTCAACGCAAGACAGAGGCGGTTTTGGCGCTTAAGGGGCTCGACTATGATTGTGTGGCCATCAATATCATGGCGATGCCGGAATGGTATCTGGAAATAAGTCCAATGGCCCGGATTCCGGCCTTGCGCGACATGTCTATTGGAACCGAGGGAACGGCTGGTACCATTGCGGACAGCTCCGCCATGTGCGGCTATCTGGAAAAGAAATGTCCACAGCCTGCTGCTTATCCCGATGATCCTTTCCTATATGGCCGCGCTTTATGGCTGGAGGAATATGCCGACAGTGTGCTGGCGATGAACGGCGGCGGCGGCGTGTTCCGGCCGATTATTTTTGCCGCGATGACCGGTAACGAACCGGATATGGAAACAGCGCGCAAGACATGGAATGAGAAGTTGCCGCCGCTTTGGGACTATCTCGAAGGGGAGCTGGACGGTGGAAAATATTTTCTTGGGGATCAACTCTCCATCGCCGATATTTCTATCGCCGCGCAATTGATGCAGACCGATTTGATTGCCGGACCTCCTGATGCAGCCAGATGGCCTGCGCTGGTGGAATTTTTAACTGCAATGAACGCGCATGATGTTTTTCAGCGCAATCTGAGCGCTTGCCAAAAAATGTTAGCGAAGATGGTTCCAGAGAAATTTGATCTGGCAGCCTAGTGGACAGTTGTCGTCGTTCATCGATGGCTAAGTGGCTTTCGTCTAAAACATGATTTCAAACGCAACCTTTTTGCCTTTGGTGCGCGGTTATTATATTGGGGTATCAAGTGTAAGAAAGCGTGGCGTATTTTGCCCTGAACGAGGGCGAAATATCCCGTCTATTGGAGAGACATATTATGCGATTTTCAGTTTCCAGCCGCAAATTTTTTCTGGGCGTGTCAACCGCTGCCTTGCTTGGTTTTGGGGGCAGCCCCGCCACGGCAGCGCAAACAACAGCAGAACTCAACAGGATGAGCGCCAATGGAAATAGCGGCATGAAAAAAACCGCTGCTGATGCAGCTGAAAATACAATTTTGCAGGAATGGACTGGCCCCTATGACGGCGTTCCGCCGTGGGATGAAGTGAAAGTGTCAGACTTCCCCAGTGCCTTCCAGACACTGATGGATGAAGGGAAGAAAGAGGCTGACGCCATTCTGTCCAAACCTGAACAGGCGACGTTTAACAATTTCATGGTGCCCTGGGAACTGGCTGGTTCCAAGGCCAATGAAGTGTTCGCGTTGTGGGGTGTCCATTCAAGCAACCTGTCCAATGAAGAGGTTCGTAAGGTTCAGGGCGAATGGCTGCCGAAAATTTCGGCTTTTTATAACGAGATTCAGCTCGACCCGCGCCTTTTCCGGAAAACCAAAGAAGTTTATGACAATCTCGAAAATTCCGGTTTGAACGCGCAGCAGAAGCGGCTGGTGACGCGGCAGTATGATTCACTGGTCCGCAACGGCGCTGAGCTGGAGGGCGAAGACAAGCAGGAGCTTATCCGCCTCAACACGGAACTGTCCAAGGCATTTAATGAGTTTTCAAACAAGGTGCTCGCGGACGAGGAAACCTACATTTACTTGACCGATGCAGCCGAGCTCGCAGGACTTCCTGACAGCTTCATTGCTTCCATCAAGGCTGCAGCCGAAGCGCAGGAAAAGGAAGGCTGGGCGTTGAAGAACACCCGTTCGGTGATGCAGCCGTTCCTGCAAAACTCGACTAACCGTGATCTTCGAAAGAAGGTTTACATGGCCTATATTAACCGCGGTGATAATGGTGACGCCAACGACACCAATATGACAATTGCCAAGGTCCTGAAGCTACGCGCTGAACGGGCCAAGCTGCTCGGTTTTGAAAGCCATGCTCACTATCGGATGGCCGACACCATGGCGCAGACACCGGAAACCGCGATGGACCTGATGATGAAAGTCTGGCCAGCTGCAGTCGGCCGAGTCAAGGAAGAAGTGGCGGACATGCAGGCAGTTGCCGATGCCGAGGGCGCGGGCATCACCATCGAGCCCTGGGATTACCGTTTTTACGCAGAGAAGGTTCGCAAGGCAAAATATGATCTCGATGAAGCGGAGATCAAACCTTATTTCAAGCTCGACAACATGGTCGATGCGATGTTTGAAATGGCGAACAAACTCTACGGCATGACCTTCACCGAAAATACTGGCTCAGTGCCAGTCTTCGAGCCGCAAGTGCGCACTTTCGAAGTGAAGCGCGGCGACCGGGTTATCGGGTTGTTCTATCTCGACAATTTCGCGCGTGAGGGTAAACGCTCCGGTGCCTGGATGACGACCTATCGCAGTCAGTATGAACTGGGCGGTCAGAACCGCTATATTTTCGCCTCGAACAACAATAATTTCGTTCCGGGCGGCGAAGGGAAGCCGACGCTGATCAGCCTCGACGATGCGTCAACGCTGTTCCACGAGTTCGGTCATGCGCTGCATTATTTCAATTATAATATCACCTATCCGGGCTTTGGCGGCACGCCGCGCGATTTCGTGGAGTATCCCAGCCAGGTTCATGAGAACTGGCTGTTGACCCGGCATATCCTCGACAATTATGCGAAGCATGTCGAAACCGGCGAGCCGATGCCGCAGGCGCTGGTCGACAAGATCGAAAAGTCGAAAACTTTCAACGAAGGCTTTGCAACGGTGGAATATCTGTCCAGCGCGATCGTCGACATGAAACTGCACAATCGTGCGGAACCGGTCACCGATCCCGACGCGTTCGAACGGGAAACGCTGACTGAAATTGGCATGCCACGAGAGATTGTTATGCGTCACCGCCTGCCGCAGTTTAATCACCTGTTCTCGTCTGACGCCTATTCGGCTGGCTATTACAGCTATCTCTGGTCGGAAACCATGGACGCGGACACCTGGGCGGCCTTTGAAGAAGCGGGCAATGTCTGGGATCCCGAAGTGGCCGAGCGCTATCGCTCGATCATATTGGCGACTGGAAATGAAACGGATCGCAAGGAAGCGTATCGCCAGTTCCGCGGCCGCGATCCAGAGGTGAAATATATCCTCAAAAAACGCGGCTTCCCGGTTCCCGGAGAGACGGCAGAAGTAAGCGGCGGCGAGAGCAGCGGTAACGACTAAATCGCATCGCCTTGAGTTAAAGATTGCAGCGCGCCGGCCCGAAAGGTCTGGCGCGTTTTTCTTGTCCGTCGGTGCATCGCTGCGCCCTTGACGTCGCCGCATGTGCCTGACAGGTTTCCGATTAAAACTTATGAGAGGATTTCAAATCATGACAATCAACGCTGTCCGTACCCCTGACGAACGTTTTGCTGATATTCCCGACTTTGATTATCCGGTTCATTATGCGGAGGATTTTCCGGGCTATGAAGGGTTACGTGCAGCCTGGATTGATGAAGGCGCCAAGGATGCTGATCGTACTTTCCTGTGCTTGCATGGAGAGCCGAGCTGGTCCTTTCTCTATCGCCGGATGATCCCGGTTTTTCTTGAAAGTGGCGCCAGAGTCGTTGCGCCTGATTTCTTTGGATTTGGCCGTTCTGACAAGCCGACAGAGTTGGACGACTATACGTTTGATTTTCACCGAAATCATATCCTCGCATTGGTCGAACGGTTGGACCTCAAGAATATCACATTGGTAGTGCAGGATTGGGGAGGGCTGATTGGTCTTACCCTGCCGGTCGACGATGCTTTCAAGGCGCGTCTGTCCCGCCTGATTGTTATGAATACCGGATTGGGTCTGGGTCGTACACCCGGAGATGGTTTTAACGCTTGGAAAGAATTTGCGCTAAATACGCCAGAGTTTAAAACCGGTCAAATTATCGCCAGCGGCACGCCGCATCTCACGGAACAGGAAATTGCGGCCTATGATGCTCCATTTCCCGATCCCACTTATCAGGCCGGTGCACGCAAGTTCCCAGCGCTAGTGCCGGTGTCGCCGGACATGGATGGTGTCGAGGTTAGCACTCAAGCCGCTGTTTTCTGGAAAGACGAATGGCAAGGTGCCAGCTTCATGGCCATTGGCGATGCCGATCCTGTTCTTGGTCCGCCCGCGATGCTTAAATTACAAAAGCTGATCAATGGCTGCCCTGATCCGATGATGATCGAAGGCGGCGGCCATTTTGTTCAGGAATGGGGGGAGCCTATTGCCCGCGCCGCACTGGAGGCTTTTGGCGATATCTAGTCAATTACTGGCGATCCTGATACAAATAGGGCAGTAACAGGCAAAGGAACGCAGCTTTGTTGAGCGATAGTTTGGACAGGATCTTTATTCGCCCCCTGACGGCCTCGCAGGTGCTGCTGATAGCATTCACTCTTACCCTTGCCTCGTCTGTCTATTGCGTGATTTACACGACGCTGGCCGGGCGAGGAGAACCCTTGATCGAGGGGATTATCTGGGCAGGGCTTAATATCGTCCCGTGGCTGGTCTGTTTTGAAGTCGCAAAACGACTAGGCTCTTGGACCGTGCAGTTGGGTATTATCGTTGCCTTCGCAGTGGGAATGTCTTCTCTGGATACGCTGATATATGACAGCACCATCATGTTCGAGCTTACCAGACGGCTGCCCGGTGCGGCAATTATCGCCGGAATGTTGATACTTTCCTGGATATTGAAGCGCCTTGCCTCTGATCATGCGGTAGCAAAGAAACTGGTCTCCACCAGCGAGCTTCCCCTGCTCGTCGATCAGATCGGGTGGGTTGTGGCGGCTGGTAATTATGTGGAATTGCACGGATCTGGCTCACCGATACTGCACCGGATGTCCATATCCGCGATGGAAGAGCTTTTATCTGCCCATGATTTTGTCCGGATCCACCGATCTGTTCTCGTGCGGCGTGAGAATATCCAAGGATTGACGGGTAATATTCTCACCCTGAATAACGGCCAGACTTTCAAAATCGGCAACCGTTACCGTTGGGCATTGCAGTAAGGCGTCCCGCGCGTAAAAATTTCGTCCCTTCGTCACATCACCCTTTCTAGGCTGCATTCAGCGTCCCTATCATTTGCTCTCCTCACGAAAGAGCATGAAAGGGACAATGATGCGCCGAATGTTGACAGGGCTGATCCTCGCGGTGGCCATGGCTGGAGCAAATGCGGATATTCTGAAAGCCGAAACGCGCGTAACCGGAGATTTGCCGGTGGCATCAGATGTACCGTTAGAGCAGACGGAAGGGCTGGACACCGAATATGGGATGATCACCACAAGTGAGGGACTACGCCTACGTAGCGTCATCACGCGACCGGAAGGAATCACCAGACGGCTGCCAGCTATATTTGTGACCCAATGGGTTTCATGCGATAGCATAATCTTTCCGGAGGGACGCGATACGCAGTTGCGATTGCTGGCGCAGCAGTCTGGGATGGCGATGGTTCGCATCGAACGTTCCGGAACCGGCGACAGCGAAGGGCCAGGATGCGATAAGCTCGATTATAATACAGAGGTTCGGCACTATCGCGAGGCTCTGGTCCAGGCCAAGCAACATCAATGGGTTGACCCGCAACGCTTGGTTGTTCTGGGTAGCAGTTTGGGGTCTACTACGGCACCTTTGGTTGCACAGAATAATGATGTCGCTGGTGTGATCGTTCAGGGCGGCGGCGCGGTGACTTATCTGGAACGCATGATCCATTTTGAACGTCTATATGTCGAGCGCTCCGATAGCGTGAAGCCGAAAGATATCCATTCTGAAATGCTTCAGCGGATTGCGTTTCTGCAGCATTATTTGATCGGTCAGAAAACACCGGATAAAGTCGCATCAGAAAACCCTGAACTGGCGGGTGTCTGGCAGAAAATCCGCGGGACTGATCTCGAAAACCACTACGGACGTCCATTTGCATGGCATTGGCAAGCGGCGGAGAAAAACTTTCTGCCGGCCTGGTTATCGCTGGATGTGCCAGTGATGGTCGTATTTGGCGAATATGAGCAATTTGAGAGCCGTCACGGTCACCGGATGATAGTCGACATGATCAACCGGAAATCTCCCGGTGCTGCACAATGGCTGGAAATCAAACAGGCTGATCACGGACTGGCGCTATATCCAGACGCCTATTCTGCCTATGCCTACGAAAACGGTGCCACAGCCCATCAACTCTATGTTGCCCCCGTCAGCCAATGGCTGCGGCGCGTCGTAGGGTTACCAAAATAGAGCGCGCAGCCGTTTAAGCGGCCATCGCGGTCTTGCTGAAGCTTTCGGTAAATCGTGGTTCCATCGGTTGACTGGACACAATCGCTAGTGGCAGCGCCGTTTCGCAATGCGCGCATTCGGCGCTGAACCGGCCAACATGCCAGTGCGATTTACCGCAGCCAGGGCAGCGATTGACGATGTCCAGATGGTACATCGGTTGATATCCGCGTTGCAGCACGGCTGCTTGTTGCGGACTGGTAGATTCGGCCAATACGTCTTGAGGACGGTTGACGAATGATCTCGGGGACAAATACATCGTTCTTCCTTCTCTGGTTGCCAAACTTACTACGCAGCAGACTAAGATTCGTTACTGAATTGACGGTGAACCGTTTCTTTCCGTCGATGAAAAGATAGGGATTCACAAAAATGTAGATAGTATTTTTCCGCCATTTTTAAGTGACAAGCCGCACACCGATCCGCAACTCGTTGAATCAGAGTGGAAAAAAATATTAAAAAAATATTACCAAAAACTGCCAAATATTGACAAATATCCTTAAGATCGACCAAAAACTGGTTAACGCAGAGCCTCGTCGAGTAAACGAGCGAGTCTTAAGCCGGACCGTTCGATCTGGAGTCGGGCCGTCGGGATCAATGCACGGATCTCGTCATTGTCTATTTTGCCCCTTGTTGTCAATTTTGGACCGCAGGATGGCTGATCTTCGGCGGTCGGATAGCTGTAATCACGAGATATCTGCCAGGCTTGCATTGCCCAGAAATCAGTAGTTCCAAATGATTTATCGGATTTTTCTTCTGCGCTGTAGCGGCGCACCATCTCTGGCCCATCGGTGATTGCCCGTTCTGCCAGCGGCCCATCCCACAGCCAATGCAGGTTCATGCGACCCTCGATTATCCCATAGGCGGCGCTAACATCATTTCCACCGCGATCGCTGCGGTCGCCGCTGTGGAGCGGCATATGCATATCACCTACGAAATGGACGAGGAAGGTTAACGCTTCCAGCCGGACATGAGCGGGCAGAGACTTGTCTTTGAGCAGTGCCGCATTGCGATCAATCTGTGCCGAGACGCAGTTACCATTGCGGCACGCGCTTTTCAGATCAAACGGCTTACAGATATCGACATTTTGATAATGCCATGGGCTGGTATAGTCCCAGCGCAACCGGTCACGCCGTACGCAATCGGGCCAGACACTGGCATCGCCTATATTTTTGAGGTCGCATTTCGGTGTGCCGAGCAGGGCTGCTGACTGAAACAGATCGTTCATCCGCGCCTTAGTGGTCGGGTCGATATTGGCCTCCGCAATGTCGGCAATTGTACGATGGGCATATTCAGCCCAAGCGAGAGCAGGTGAAGGAGAGAGAAGTAGAACGATGAGGAAAAGTTGTTTCAGCATGTAATTCTGGTGCGCCATTTTGATGACAGGAATATGTATTTTTGACGGCCCAGCCATCAAATGGTTCGTCGCTATTCTACATTGGCAACATTATATTTGATCGCTTCCTCTCTGGTAAGGCACCGCCGTGTGGATTGGTCGGATCCTTCTGTTTTGACGGCCTTCTGTTTGTACATAATGTCTTTCAGCAGCTTGCGTGACACACCCATACGAATGAGGAAATCATTATCTTCGGTCGCGAGCAAGGCGCTTTCCTGTTCCACTTCGCCAATCAGCTCGACAGTGGAGTCAGTGCCCATTTCAATGCTGTAGTTAATCGCGTTGCGATCACCGGTCATGGTAAACATATGAACCATGAAGCCGCCATCTGCTTCGACAATCCGCGCGCGGCCGCCCATGAAGACAAAATTGCATGCGCTGAAACAGCTCCAGCCAGCTGGAATACGAGTGATCATCAATCCGCCCTGTTCACGGATGATTCGGCCAGCTTCATTACCAGCGCGGGCATGACCGCCAGGGGACCTCAGCCATATTTCGGTAATATCGGGATTGTCCGACAGCACTTTTTTTAGCCGTTCCGGCAGGCCGATATCCACAACACCCTCGGCGAGCAGCACTTTGGTGTCATTTTTCTTTATGGGCGTAAGCACCATTTCCTCATTGCTCGTCCAGTTTGGTTCAGCCGGGCAGGTTGGATTGTCGGGGTCCATCTTCTGTTCATTTTTTGGCGCCGTGTTTCCTGGAACGGCCAGCATTGCCGCCAGCAATATCAGAGATTTGTAATATCTGTTCATGGCCATTTTCCCCGTTTGACGGAAGATAACATAGTCTAACAATGTTTTTGTCACAAGAAGTGCGATATTTCACAGACAGCGCGTGAAAGGCAGCATATTTTCCAATTTCATTACGTTATGCAACTCACGCCAGATCAGGCGAAGGTTGCGATAATTCTTGTTTGAAGCTAGCAATTTTAGAGGGGATGATCTGATGGCATTATTAAAACCGAATATATTTCATGCGCTAGTCGCTGCGTCCTTTATAGCCGGTATTGGATCGCCTGCCTTGTCCCAGGAGGAGGCTAGCTTGCCTGCGGATAGTCCGCCGCTGTCTGCAGCCGATCGTGCTTATGTCCCCCCCGCAACGGTCGAACCGAATTTACCGGCATTACCGCCAACACCGGTGTTGACCGATGAAGGCTATCCAGATTGCCGCGAGGATTTTCAGAAAATTGCCGCGCCTTTTGACAAGGCCGAGGATACCAATCGCTGTACTGTTTTGCTCGACCAATATTATGCCGAAGTGCTGACCCCGTTTCGGCAACGGATGATCGACCATCAGAATGAAATATCAGGCATCTATACGTCCAAGGTCGCTGGCAAGATGGAATATTCTGCAAAAAGCCGGGACGATTTTTACAAAGCGATGATGCAGGAACATGCTGCATCGGACCCTGATGGCGCCAATCTCGCCGACTATCGTACTTTGGAAGCACGTTACCAGCAGGATCGTGCTTATTTGCAGGACCGATTCTGTTTTAACACTGGTTGCGGCGGATATCCAGTGCCGGAATATGTTGCCGCAGACGAGGAATCCGAAAGCGGCACAAAAGAGGGCAAGGTAAAAAGCGCAAAAAAATCCAAAGGGCCGCAAAAGTGCAAGAAAGCCAAAAAACGCGGCGGTCTGTTGGGTGGCTTGCTTGGCGGCGTTGCAGGTAACGCCGCTGGCCTGGGAAAAATCGGAACGCTGATTTCCAGCGCGGCAGGCGCGGTGCTGGTCAGCGAAATTGCTTGCCAGCTGACCGAAGAGGAACAGAAGGAAGCCGTTGCAGCAACAGTGGAAGTCACTGAAAAGGAAGAAGTCGGTGCCACCGCCACCTGGAAAAGCCCGACGCGGGCCGGTGTCTCGGGATCGTCAACGGTTACCGCTCTAAATACTGAACCTAATGGTCGCAAATGCCTGAACATAACCGACGTCGCGATAATCGACGGTCAGGAAACCCGTGTATCCAAGCAAATGTGCCGCGGGCAGGGCGAAGAAGGTTATACCATCCTCGCCTAGCCAATGAGCAGTTAAGCCAGATCAGCCTTGATAAAGTCAGCTGCGCGCTCGCCAATCATGATGCTGGGTGCATTGGTATTGCCGCTGATAATTTCCGGCATGATCGATGCATCGGCAATATAGAGCCCATCCAAGCCTTTAAATTTCAAGCGGCTATCAACGACGGCATCATCGTCACTGCCCATTCGGCAAGTACCAACAGGATGATAGACCGTATCAGCGCGATCCCGGATGAGTGCATCGAGCGCGTCATCATTGCTCATGTCGATGGGATGGCGATTGGTGGGTTTGAAATCGGTCAATGGCGGTGCTTCCATGATCCGCTGCATATGCCGAACACCTGCGCGCAACGTCGCAATGTCGCGATCATCATCAAGGAAATTGGGGTCGATAGCTGGCGGTGCCTTGGGATCGGTCGAACCCAACCGGACTGTGCCCTTGCTATGGGGGCGCAGGACACAGGCGTGGCAGCTAAAGCCATGGCCTTTGACTTTCTCGCGACCATGATCCTCCAGGATGGCGGGCACGAAATGATATTGAATATCGGGCGCCGGTACGTCGGGACTCGAACTCCAGAAGCCACCGGCTTCGGCATAGGGTGTGGTCATGATGCCGGTGCGCTTCATTCGATGTTCGATGATCGCCTTGCCCATGCGCACAGTGCCTTGCAGGGAATCTCCAATCAATTCCTTGGATTCGGTTTTATAACCCGAGACAAAATCGATATGGTCTTTCAGGTTTTCCCCTACCTCTGGCTTGTCCGCATTTACCTTCAGCCCATTTTTCTGAAGATGCTCGCCAGGACCGATGCCGGATAGTTGCAGGATATGCGGTGATCCGAAGGCACCAGCGGAAAGGACAACGGCGCCCTTGGCCGTCAAGATCTCGCGTCCGAAACCGCGTTTGATCTGAACCCCGGTGACACGGCCATTTTTGACAACCAGTTTTTCGACCAGCGATTTGGTTTTGATATCCAGGTTCTGCCTTTGACGACCCGGTTCGACATAGGCGCGCGCCGCGGACCAGCGCTCTCCGCCTTTTTGGGTTACCTGATAGATGCCCATGCCTTCCTGCTGAGGCCCGTTGAAATCGTCGAGAATGGGAATCTGCAAATTGCGCGCGGCTTCAACAAAGGCAACGCTGCCCGGGTTCAGCCATTTCTGGTCTGACACTGATAGGGGGCCGTCGCCGCCATGAAAATCATCGCCGCCACGCTCGTTACCTTCAGATCTCTTGAAATAGGGCAAAACATCACCATAGCTCCAGCCATCACATCCAAGAGCAGCCCAATTGTCATAATCCCATTTGTTTCCGCGAATATATACCATCGCATTGATCGCGCTGGAACCGCCGAGACCGCGTCCGCGAGGCTGATAGCCAATGCGGCCGTTCAGTCCCTTTTGCGGTACTGTATCAAATTGCCAGTTAGCGTTTTTCAGCAAAAACGGCATCATTCCGGGCGTTTTGACGAGGAAATTATTGTTGTTGCCGCCGGCTTCGATCAAGCAAACCGAACGTTTGCCATTTTCGCTTAGCCGTCCGGCAGCTGCGCTTCCGGCCGATCCGCCGCCAATGACGATAATGTCATATTCTGCCATGTTGTTCTCTCCATTTTACATTGTCATGCTGAACTTGTTTCAGCATCTCCCTGTTCTATTGCAGGGTGACTTGTCTCTTGTTCGTTTTGCTCGGCCAGCCATCGTGCTCTAATCGTTTCGCTACTGTCGCGGCTGCCATCATGGCTCCAACCAGGCGGCTTGATCATATAGAATAGCTTGTAGCGCCACGGTGCTGTCCACAAATCTTTAGCCATGCCTATCCATTCGTGAAAGACGGCCCATAAGATATTGTAGCTTTTGAGATTTTTGATGATGCCATATTGGATTTGCTCATCACTACGCTCTTCTTCAAACGTACCGAACATCTTGTCCCAGATGATGAAAATACCGGCGTAGTTTTTGTCGAGATAGCGCGGATTGGTGGCATGGTGGACCCGATGATGGGAGGGGGTGTTCATCACCGCCTCAAACCAGCGCGGCATCCGGTCAATCGCTTCGGTGTGGATCCAATATTGATAGAGCAGGTTAACCCCGCCAACAAAGGCGATCATTGCTGGGTGGAAGCCGATCAGGAACATTGGCAGCGCGAATATCCAGGTCAGCGCAAAGGTGCTGGTCCACGGCTGACGCAATGCGGTCGAGAGATTATAATGCTCGCTGCTGTGGTGATTGACATGAGCCGCCCATACCCAGCGGATGCGATGTGCGCCGCGGTGGAAGACATAATAGAAGAAATCATCTACGAATATCGCGAGTACCCAGGCCCACCAGGTGAATGGGACATCGAACAATCGAAACTGATAGACCCAATATATTGCCGCCACGGCCAGCCCGCCGGTCAATATGCCAGCGGCAACGCTGCCTGTTCCCAGTGTCAATGACGTCGCCATGTCTTTGACATCATATTTGATGTCATCGCGATACCGGCTCATGAAAAATTCGATCGCTACTGTCACGACAAAAAACGGAATCGCATAAAGAGTCGGGTCGGGAAGACTTTCCATGCCTTCCTATTTACAGTGCTGTCAGCAACTGTCCAGCGGGATTAGTTCGCGCCGCCGGCCAAAGCGTCGACCATCGCGCGTATCGGGGTGATGTCATATCCTGCATTTCCGGCCAGCCGCGCGATCTCGTCTGGTGCAACGCCCTGTTTGGCCTGTGCCAATGACCATAGCAAAGTGGAGCGTGTCCCGGACCGGCAATAGGCTAGTGTCTTGCCTTCGGCTCCATCAAGAGCGGCGATCATTGCATCGACTTGCGGTCCGGAAAATCCGCTGTGCGTGATTGGGATGGCGACATAGTCGATTCCAGCTGCCTTTGCGGCGGCTTCGATATCGGCGCTCTGGGGTGCCGTCGGTTCTTCACCATCGGGGCGATTGTTAACGATCAAGCCCACGCCTTCGGCCTTGGCGGCTGCAATATCTTCCAAGCTGATTTGCGGTGAGACACTTACTTTATCGTTTATTTTCCGAAACATGTTTTCAACCTTTTCTACAGGAACAGAGGAGTTTTCTTCCGCGAAGCTGGTGGAATATCCCAGCACCGCACCGCCGAGTAGCAAACCGCCGATTGCCAATGATGCGATAACCTTTTTCACACGCTTTCCTCTTGTGCTTCAGATACCTCTCTTATCACATTCAGAAAGTCTTCCCCATATTTTTCAAGCTTCGCCGCACCGATGCCGGGCAGTTCGCCCAACGCTGACAAACTGCGTGGCTTGAAGCCGGTCATGTCACGCAGTACGCTGTCATGGAAAATAACATAGGGTGGAACGCCTTGATCCTTGGCCAATTCCATCCGCTTGGCGCGGAGGGCATCGAACAACGGATCGCCCACTGGATTGGGAGAAGAACCGCTGCGCCGTTTCTTGCGTTCGCGCTTTGGTGGCTCGACAATTGCAACCTCAGTTTCGCCTTTTAATATTGCGCGGGCCTCCGGTCCGAACATCAACCCGCCATGCTCAGTGTTGCGCAGGGCGTCGCGCAGCAGCAGCGATCGTGAGACCGGTTTGATCAGCGGTGCTTCCTCGGTATCAACAATGTCGAAAACCGAAAGCTGGTCATGGCCGCGGGACAGCACTTTGTCCTCCTGCTTACCGGTCAGAACGGCCTCGAGATGGCCAACGCCGAAGCTCTGGCCTGTACGATAGACCGCGGAGAGAAATTTCCGTGCCAGTTCGGTAACATTGCGCGTGATAGGCGCGTTCAGGCAATTGTCGCAATTGCCGCAGTTTTGCGGTGGATCTTCACCAAAATGCTTCAAAAGGATGGCGCGGCGACATCCCGCCGCTTCAACCAGGCCGCCGAGCGCGGCAAGCCTCGTGCGTTCGCTGTTCAGGCGCCGTTCGTCTACTTCCGTCAGTCTTTGCCGCGCCTTGGCGAAGTCTTCTGCTCCCCAGAACATATGCGCTTCGGCAGGATCGCCGTCGCGGCCCGCGCGGCCGGTTTCCTGATAATAGGCTTCGATAGATTTGGGCAGACCAGCATGGGCGACAAAGCGCACATCGGGCTTGTCGATACCCATGCCGAAGGCAATGGTCGCGACCATCACCATATCTTCCGAAGCGACAAAATCGGCTTGATTGCGCTGCCGCACTTCCGGCGGTAATCCCGCATGATAGGCTCGGGCGCTGCGGCCTGTTCTGGCAATTTGATCTGCCATTTTTTCGGTCGCATTTCGGGTTGGAGCATAGATGATGCCAGGACCGGGCAAACGTTCTACCAGATCGGCTACTTGCCGCGTCAGGCCTTTACGGGGAGAAATGCTATAGCGGATATTGGGGCGATCAAAACCGGCAATGATCAGGCCATCCTGCTCGATGCCAAGCTGTACCAAAATATCATCGCGGGTATGCTTGTCTGCAGTGGCGGTGAGCGCCAAGCGCGGCACATCGGCAAAATGATCCAGTAAAGGCCGTAGCAAACGGTAATCGGGGCGAAAGTCATGGCCCCATTCCGATACACAATGCGCTTCATCAATCGCAAAAAGCGATATTTTCGTCTGTTCGAGCAGGTTCCTGAAATGCTCGCCCGATGCCCGTTCCGGCGCGGCGTAGAGCAGGTCCAGTTCGCCTGCCTTTAACCGTGCAATAGTCTCCGCGCGATTGTCATCGGCTGAGGTGAGTGTAGCCGCACGGATGCCGACCGCTTCGGCGCTGCGCAATTGGTCGTGCATCAAGGCAATAAGCGGAGAGATAACAACAACTGTGCCTTCATTGGCAATGGCCGGCAGTTGATAACATAGGGACTTGCCCGCGCCGGTTGGCATGACCGCAAGTGTGTTCTGGCGTTCCATCACCCGCGCGAGAACCTGATCCTGCACGCCGCGAAACGCGGTAAATCCAAAGGTCGATTTCAGGAGCGGCAGCAGGTTCTCGATCATCCGGCTTTCCTACCCAGCGTATCGGCGAAGTGAAACCGTTAAAGTGGAAATGACCGATTTTGTTGGCGGGACTGTGTTTGTCGAGAGGATCAGTCGGGCATGGAACGTGTCGCGCGCCAAAAATGAAAGCCGGCCCAGATATTGAAAAGCGCCAGAATCGCAAGAGCACGCTGCAGAGCTGCGGCCTCACCGAGTTCGCTGGCAAACATGTCTGACAGGATACCGACAAATACCGGCCCGACGCCTAGACCGATAATACCCGCGATGAGCAGATAGATCGCCACCGCCATGGCGCGGGTTTCGTCGCTGGCTAGTTTCTGGAGCGCGGCAAAATTGGGACCATAGTAAAAGGTCGCGGCAAAGGTCGGGATAGCCAGCAACATCACTGCGATATTGGCGCTTGGCCCATATATCGCCCAAATCATCCCCGGAGCTGAAACCACCATGACCAAAGCAGCCACAAGCAACGGCAGCGTTGGGCGCAGCTTGCCAAAATAGTCGCCAGCACGGCCGCCGAGCCACGCCCCGAACCCGCCTGACAGACCAACCATGACGCCGAGTTTCCAGCCCAGTTCGCCATAACCAATTTCATGCACCCGAACGAATAGGCCGCCATAAAAACTGGCAAGCCCGTAAGAGACAAACTGCACCAGCACGCCAGCCGCAACCAGATGCCAGTAAGCGGGCTTGGAAGATAGCTCGATCAACGCGTCTTTCAATCTGGTTTTGCTTGGGTCAGGTTTGAAAGCCGAGGCCAATGATACGTTGCCGCGCGGATCGGGAACCGTGAACCAGATTACTACCGCAATGATGATCCCCGGTAACCCGGCCATCAAAAACGCCACGCGCCAGCTGAAATTTTCGGCAATCCAGCCGCCGCCAGCATAAGCGATAAATGCACCAATCGGTACTGACATGCCTAGTATGCCAAGCGCGCCCGCACGGCGTTCCGGCGGAAACAAATCGGCAATCAGTGAATGGGAAGCCGGCGCCGAACCTGCCTCGCCTATGCCGACCCCGACACGGGCCAGAAAAAGCTGGACGAAATTGGCCGCGAGGCCGCAGGCCACGGTCATGGCGGACCAGATGGCTATGGCTATGGCTATGATCCGGCTGCGGTTCCACTTGTCGGCCAGAGCAGCCACCGGGATGGCAAGAGTCGTATAAAAAATCGCAAATGAGAGCCCGGTCATCAGCCCGATTTGCGTATCGCTTAGACCCAGATCCCGCTTTACCGGTTCGGCCAAAATGGAAATGATCTGGCGATCAAGGAAGTTAAGCATCGTGACGATAAACAATACGCCAAGCACATAGTTGGGATAGCGACTGGACATCGCTGTGCTGGTTCCCGCGGTGGTTTCAAGTCCTGCCATTGCGCATCTGTTTGGCATGCAATGTCGTTTGGAAACACCCTTTGTTTAATTAGGGCTTTGTTCGGCAGGCACCGCCATGTTTTCCTCGAAAGCGCGCTCACCATCATTGTTGAAAGCATCGCTAAACTGGCTTTTGAATTCCGGTCTGGGCGGGTCCCGGGGTACGTCCAGATTACCAGCAGCAATGGCCCGCAAAATTGCGATCCGTTCCCGAACAATCGTAGCAACACAAGCGGTGTCGGGACAGGTGTCTCGTGTTTCTGTGCGCCATGCGCGTTGTTGCCGTTGAAGCCTGGGAGCATTTGGGCCGGCAGCGGACATTGCGCTCTTGTAAACGGACGACAAGGTCCGGTCGAGCTTGGCAAGTTCCGGGGTGTTGCAGATTAGAAATTCAATCCGCTGCGACGCTTTGGTACAATCAAAACTCGGCCCGTCGGGCGGCAGCGGTTTCGGGGCAACCGGTTTGGCGACTGGTTCGGGTTCCGGTTCTTCGACCTTATCGTCGTCCACAGGTTCGGCGGGATTTTCGACAGGATCAACCGGCGACACAGGCTCGTCTGCACTCATAGTGGTCCAGATCAGGAAGCCTGCGACCATAGCGACGACAAGTCCGGCGATACTGGCGATCAACAGCCAATTGGTTTGAGGCTTTTCAGGCTCCCAATCATCATACTCCTCATAAACCGGCTCAGGTTCCGGCTCGGGCTCAGGTTGCGGCTCTGGAGCCTCGGCTTCGTCGGCCTCGCCATCGCCACTATGTTCGATCAGATCATCGACGGTCATGGTTTTCTGGACCGTGCCAGCAAGTTGATGCGCCTTGGCAGCAACCCGTTCAATTGTGCTCTCGCGCTGTTCCAGCCAGTCGATCCACTGCGAACTGGCGAGATGATAAGCCAGTTCATCCGGCGCGAGTTCTTCGAGCCGTACGGGAATAATGGCCTTTCGTGACGAATCCGCCAGGATCAGCTCGCGCTTCACATGCGGGCTTTTGTCTGACTTGCTGCAGAAGAGAAGCAGCGTCGCACAGCTTTCATCAATGGCGCGCTTTATAGCCATGTCGAATGCCTCGCCGGGTTCAACATCGCGGGGGGCCAGCCAACAGGTAACACCATATTTGGCCAGAGATTTTTCCAGCTCCAGCGCAATAGGTAGTTTACTGGAATGATGGCTGATAAACAGCTGTGTCGCTGGTTCTTGCCCCATATTTCCCCGTTCCCCTCCGGCATAGCCGTCATGCGTTCCCAATCACATAGCGGACGTTATACCCAAGATAGTGACTAAAGCCATAATTTGCGGCAATTGCAAAACTTAACTAGAAGGGAACTTATGGGGGCAAGTGTAACTGAAACCAAAAAAGCCATCGACAAAGGAAACTTGTTGCTGGCCTATGATCTTGCCCGCGTGGCGATCGACAAGGGTGATACATCGGCAGAATTGCGACACTTGCTGGTGCTGACGCTCGCTCGTATGGGCGATGGGCAGCAGGCGATGGAACTATATGAAGAATATGGTCTGCACAGTTCGGCCAATGCGCATCATCGTTCAATTGCCGCGCGAATATTGAAAGATGCGGCGTTGGCCATGCCGGATGGTGATGATCGTGATGAAGCGCTGTCGTCCGCCTACCGGGCTTATGCAAAGATTTATGAGGATAGTGGCGACGCCTATCCAGGCATCAATGCCGCCAGTCTTGCCCTGATAAGCGGGCGCAAGAAGCAGGCACAGGCGCTGGCTTCCTCAATCATTGCGCTCAGGGAAATATCGAACCCGAAAGATTATTATGATGCCGCGACGCTGGCCGAAGCCTTGTTGATCAACGAGCGGGTCGATGAGGCCGCCGCTGCACTCTATATGGCGAGCCAATTACCCGATGCCAATAGCGGTGCAAAGTCGAGCACCAATCGCCAACTTGCATTGCTGGCCCGAATATTGGGGCTGGATGCTGATCGGGAAAATGCCGTGCTTGCCCCGATATCGCCGCCCACCGTGGTTCATTATTGCGGTCACATGTTTCTTGAGGATGCGGCAACCGAGGCGGCTTTGCGAAACAGGATTGACGAATTTCTGAACAAGCAGAATGGCGATTTTGCCTACGGCTCCTTGGCGGCCGGTGCTGACATATTGGTGGCGGAAGCGATGTTGGCACGCGGTGGGGAACTGCATCTGACGCTGCCATTTCTAAAGGAAGATTTTATCGAACAGTCTGTCATGCCTGCTGGTGAGGGATGGCTTGAGCGGTTCGAATATTGTCTGGCAGCGGCGGCGAGCGTGCATTTCGCGACAGAGATGAACTATGTCGGTGATCCGGCACAATTTGGATATGCCAGCAAAGTCGCCATGGGTATGGCGAAATTGCGGGCGGATTATCTCGGTACATCCCCGCAGCAATTGGCGCTGTGGGATGGGGTTGCGGTTGATGGACCAGCGGGAACTGGCGCCGATGTCAAGGCATGGGGCAGCTATGGCGGCGCTACGACCGTTATTACGCCAGACACTGTTGATCGCAATTTGAGCTGGCCGGAACAACCCGACATGGATGACCTGACCCGCGGTCTGGCAGCGTTTCTGTTCACCGATTTTCCTGGTTTCTCGAAATTGGCTGAAGCAGCACTACCGGCCTTCTGGCAAGGTGTAATGGGACGTATGGGATCTGTGCTGGATCGTTATCCGGACCAGGTTCTGGCGAAAAACAGCTGGGGCGATGCAGTGTTGGCAATCACCCTGGATGCGCCGGTTGCTGCCGAGATTGCTTTGGCCCTGCAAGAAACTTTGCAGGGTTTTGACTACGGTTTGCTGGGACTTTCCGAGAGCAGTGGTATGCGGATCGGCGTGCACTATGGCCCTGCCTATCAGACTAAGGATCTGATCACTGGTAAAACGACCTTTTATGGTACTGAAGTCTCACGCGCCGCGCGGATTGAACCGGTTACTCCGCCTGGCGCGGTGTTTGTGACGGAACCTTTCGCGGCGATCCTGATCCTGGAGGCTTCCGACCGGTTCAAATGCCGCTATGTCGGGAATGTCGAGTTTGCCAAGGGCTATGGGACATATCCAATCTATCGTCTGATGCCGGTCTAGGGCTTTTTGCTTAGAGACAGTCTTTCAGCAAAGCACTAACGTCGACTTTTGCTTTCAAACGGTTTGCGAGCATGTAGACACCACCAAATTTGCGGTGAATGAAAACCGTATCGACTGGTGGAACATGCCAGAAATCGCGGGCCGCTGCAAAACGCATCCCTTCGTCGCGCAGATCCTGTGCAATTGCATTGTCAGAAAAATCGATTGGGCCTTTTTTGCGCAACGGCGCCATGGCCATCTCGAACATGTCCATGATAGCTTCCTGATGATGATCCGCTGCGCTGTCATCGAACAAGCCGATTTTTATCGCTGCTTTCTGGGCTGCCTCGCGATCGCCCGCCATTCCGGCGATCACCAGCTTGCGATATTGATTGGCGACACGTTTCGGAATGGCGCGAGTCGCACCAAAGTCGAGCAGCACGAGTTGCCGCGTTTCGTGATTATAGCGATAATTGGCAAAATTAGGGTCAGTTTGCATCAACCGAAATTCAAACAGTTCGCGGAGCATCAGGCTGAATAACAGTTTGATGATCCGGTTGCGTTCCTTTTGGGATGCAGACGCCATGGACTCGATAGGCGCGCTATCAATGTAGGACATGGCGAGGACATGACCGGTCGTGAGATCTTTGTGCAACGCCGGAACCTGAAAGTCCGGTGCATCTTTCAGCAACTTGCCAAAGCGTTTGAGATAGGCCGCTTCCTGCTCATAATCCGCTTCCTGATGCAGCTGCAGCTTGGCTTCCGAGAGCATCGGGGCAATGTTGATTGATTTGGGCACGACACCGGACAGGTTGATAAGCGATGCGACATTATCGACGTCGCTATCAATGCTTTCCCGTACACCAGGATATTGGACCTTGATAGCAAGATCGCGGCCATCAGCCGTGGTGGCACGGTGGACCTGACCGATGGAAGCGGCGGCAACGGGCCTCATCTGGAAATCTTCAAACCGGTCTTGCCAATCTGATCCATATTGAGAGGATATCACTTTAAGCAACTGCTTTTGAGGCATATATTGTGCATCGGCGCGCAACCGTGCGAGAATGTCGGACAGTTCCGGCGGAAGGAAATCGCTGGCATCCATTGATAGCATCTGCCCCAGTTTCATCGCCGCACCGCGCAAATTGGCGAGCTGGTTGGTTAGTTTAATCGCGTTGCCGGGCGTAAGCAGCATGTCGCTGATCTTCGGACGTTCGCCTTCGGCCAGACGCTTTGCTCCCTCTAGCAACATGCCTCCGCCAATTGCCGTTGCCATGGTCCCGAAGCGGGCAAAGCGCGACAAGCGTCCGCTGGGTACCGCGAGCCCTTTTTCCGGCGATTTGCGCTTACTGGCTATGATCGTGTCTTTTCATTTTGGGAAACAGTCGGTCGATATGTGGTAGGTGATTTCGGCTTTAATCCCGATACGCCGTTAGGGACAGTGTCATTTTTGCATGCGTTGTTCTAACACACGCCGCATGTTGCATGTCGTTCATCATGGTGACTATGTCGCGCCGCCGCCCACACGTGGCAGTTTTGCTTTCGACAAATACCGGCTGGTCATGGACGCGGTAAAGCAATTGTCAGACCGGCACACCGTTTACGCGCCGCATGCGATGGAACGTGAATGGCTCGAAGCCGTGCATGATCCCGAATATGTCGACCAGGTTTTGTCGGCTGCGGTGCCCTTTGAGAAAGAACGGCGGATCGGTTTCCCGGTTTCGCAAGAGATCGCGCAGCGGGTGCGATTTACCTCCGGCGGGACATGGCTGGCCGCGAAACTGGCGCTGGACCATGGCTATGCGGCGAACAGTGCAGGGGGCAGTCATCATGCGCTGGCTGATACCTGGGCTGGCTATTGTGTATTCAATGATCTGGCAGTGAGTGCCAATCGGCTGATCGCAGAGGGCGATGCCAGTCGGATATTGATCCTTGATCTGGATGTGCATCAAGGTGACGGCACGGCTTCACTCTTGGCCGGGCGCAGTGACATTATGACCGTGTCTGTCCATGCTGAAAGGAATTTCCCCGTGCGCAAGGCTCGATCCACTCTGGATATCGGACTGGAAGATGGCACGGATGATGTACGATATCTGGCGAAACTGGCAAAGCATCTCCCGGTGTTGCTAGATGATTTTCGTCCGGATCTGGTCCTCTATCAAGCCGGGGTAGATCCCCATGTCAATGATCGGCTGGGGCGTCTCGCCCTGACTGATGAAGGTCTTGCAGCGCGTGAGCGCTTTGTTATCGCGCAGGCACGAGGCAGAAAAGTCCCGGTCGCCAGCGCCCTGGGCGGAGGTTACGGGCAAGATCATCAGGCTGTGGCAATGCGTCACGCGCGCTCAATGCTGATCATGGCAGCTGAAAATCGCCGCCGTTGAACGCGTTTCTGGAGCGATGATTCAGGTTCGACGAAGTGGAAGGCGGATGACACCAAAGGACAAGGCCTGACACAGGCCAAGGATCGCCAGAACCAACAGGCCGAGACCCGCCCGCCCGCCGAGCAGCGTTTCCAGCGATTGTCCGCCGCTCAACGAAAAGCTGATGAGACCGATAATGAGTAAAAGGATGATCGCCATGGCCAATCCGCCCAGCAGGCGCAGGCTGATATTAGCAACCGTCCATTGCTTTCGTTTCCCAAGCCGCGGGGCCGTTTGACTATGGAAGATCGCGTCGCTCAAGATCTCTACATCCTGGCTAAATGAAATATGTCGCACGAACAGCGCGTTGCGATCCAGCAACGGGTGAAGCTCCTCAGGCAACTGATCCCGTGTCGGCATATCGGCCTCGTTGAGCAGCACGGGGATCACCCGTTTGTCAAGGCGTAGCGCCTCTGCCACTTCCATGCGCACAAAATCACTGTCGTTGGATATGCGCGGTGGTGCGCCTTTCTCCGTTTGCCCCAGCCATTTGTCACCGATGAGGACGAGGCAGATATCGGCCTCGGCCATTGCACTGCGCAAACGGTCAGGAAAAGCCTCACCCGCCGCAATCGATTCCACGTCCAGAAACACCGACTTAACGCCCGGCAGATCGGCCAGCCGGTCCGCCAATCGCGCTGTGGCATCCCGGCTGTCATTGCGGCGATAACTGAGGAATATGCGCATGGTCTTCAGCGCTTGAAATTGGCCGGGATGGTCGTGTTGAGCTTCGTTTTCGCCAAGTGGATGCGCGGGGTCAAACGGCCGGGTGCGATCATCCGTACCTTGCCGGTGCGGGAGTTCTTAGTGAACTCATAAATCAAAGCTTCGACATTGTGATCGCCCGTGAAAGCGATTTTTTTATAGGCGGTCGAAAGATTATTGCTGCCAGCGCTGAGCCTTCTCTGTGCTTCGGTGCTCGATAGCGACCGGCGGCTGGTCTGATAGGGAGTGTCGCTGACGATCACGGCAATATAGCGATAGAATCCCGGAGGCGCGTCAAGGAACAGGCCTCTGACGAAACTTGTCAGGGAATCGGAATTGCGCTGACTGGGCAAGGTATATCGTTCCGTACCAGGCAGTGGATCGCCCTTGGCGCTGATTTTTTCAATACGGGTGACCAGGACAAAGCCGCCCGGCGCAGAAAAATAGCTATATTCAAGATAGCCTGCATCCTCGAAAGCCGCCTTAAGCTTCTGACCGGCATCGTGAAGTGACAAATTTGCCCGACCCTTGATGAAGCGGTCAAGGCTGACACGCGAGGACGGCGTTTCAGGGGGCCAGACGGGATATCTCGGGATTTTGGGACCTCCCTTAAACAGCCCTGATAATGATCCGGCCCTGATGGAGCGTTTGACTGTCTTCCCGGCTTTCGATCCGACCTTGTCAACTATTCTCTTCTGTGCAGGGCGCGGGCGTGGCTTGGCCACCGCTACGGGAGGCGGCGGCGGAGGAGGAAGGGCAGCGGGTTCCGGCTCTGCCATGGGCGAGCCGACTTGCTGTGACTGGCCGGTTAAAGGCTGGCTCGCGCAGCCCGACATCAGAAGCATCGCTACACTCGCCGCAGCGGCGATATATCGATAGTGCTGGCTGGCCCCCGTCATGTTCCCCACCTGAATAACCCTATGTAAAGCCTTGTAATCCAATAAAGCTGTGAGGTCCATCATCGAAACCAGCGGGTGGTTTTGTCGAGTATGAAGTTTCTCTGTTCATCCGGCTAATTTTGTTGTTAACCTACGACATAAAATAAAGCCTAAGGGAGTCCTCCATGAAATATCGTCTGATTTCGGCGCTTGCCGCCATTTCTCTTGCCGGGCAGGTGCACGCACAATCGTCTGATGATAAATCCAAAGAGGAAAAATGGGATGTTAACGCACCCAAGGGTGCAACCGTCAAGCAGGTACCGATTAAGACCGATGAAGGTAGCTGGATTGATGTCGATGTCAGTCCCGACGGCAATAGCATCGCTTTTGCGCTGCTTGGCGATATTTATACGATGCCGATGGCAGGTGGAACGCCCACTCGTATTGCCGAAGGGCTAGCGTGGGAAGTGCAGCCGCGTTTCTCCCCTGACGGGAAACGTATCGCCTTTACCTCGGACCGTGGTGGCGGTGACAATATCTGGATCATGAACCGCGATGGCAGTGACAAGCGGCAGGTAACAAAAGAGAAGTTCCGCCTGCTCTATCAGCCAAGCTGGAGCCCCGATGGCCGGTATATCATTGCCAAAAAGCATTTTACCACCGGTCGGTCACTCGGAACCGGGGAGGTCTGGGTCTATCATGTTTCGGGCGGGGCAGGGGTTGTTCTGGTCAAAAAGCCCAATGAACAGCACCAAAAAGAGCTAGGCGAGCCCATTTATGCCCCCGATGGCAAGTCGCTTTATTATACCCGCAATATCACGCCTGGTGGTCAGTTCATCTACGCGCAGGATTCCAATACGGACCTGTTCAATATCGAGGAATATGACTTGGAAAGTGGCGAAATTACGACCGCTGTATCGGGTCTTGGTGGATCAGTGCGGCCAACACCGTCACCGGATGGCAATAGCATTGCTTTTGTCCGGCGTGAGCGAGCGAAGTCCAAGCTTTATGTAAAAGACCTCGCCACCGGAATAGAGCGCAAGGTCTATGACGATCTGGATCAGGATGTGCAGGAGACATGGGCCGTGACCGGGGTTTATCCCAACATGGACTGGACACCGGATAGTCGGAGCATTGTATTTTGGGCCGGCGGGAAAATCCGCAAAGTTGCTGCCGATGGTACCGGTGCTTCGGTCATCCCGTTTGCGATCAATGACACGCGCGGCATTGCAGATGCGCCGCATCCCAAAATTACGGTAGCGCCCGATAGCTTCACCACAAAGATGCCGCGCTTTGCTGAAGTGTCGCCTAACGGCCGACAGGTTGTGTTTGAAAGCCTTGGGCAACTATACATCAAACCAATGGGTGGTGGCGCGGCCAGACGCCTGACCCGTAGCAATGGCGAACGCGAGTTGTTCCCGTCCTGGTCCCGTGATGGCCGGTCGATTGTTTTTGTGGGATGGACCGATAGCAACCTTGGTCGGATCAAGATCGTGAGTGCTTCCGGTGGGTCGTCCCGCGTCGTGACCAATCGGCCTGGCCATTATGCCCGACCACATTTTTCGCCCGATGGCCGCACGATCATTTTCGAAATGCAGGGCGGCGGATATCTAACCTCCCCCGACTATTCGGTCGAAGATGGCGTGTACCGCGTCGCTGCATCGGGCGGCACACCCGAACGTGTCGCAAAGGGGGCTGCAGGGCCCCAATATGGCGCGAGCAGCGACCGTGTGTTCATGATGGCGCAGAAAGATAATAAACGCGTGTTGATGAGCAGCGATCTTAAAGGCGAAGCGAAGCGCACCCATGCAACCGGCGAATTAGCTAATGACTATATAGTGTCACCAGACGGGCAATATGTCGCTTTCCGCCAGAATTACGAAGTGTTTGTCATGCCTCTGCTTCCCGGTACGCAGGCCGTGGCAGTTGCTCCGGACAGCAAGTCGCTGCCGGTAACCCGGGTCAGCAAAGGCGGGGCGGACTACATACACTGGTCGCAAAACGGGCAGCAACTCCATTGGAGTATTGGACCGCAAGTCTTTACCGCGAAGACCAGCGCTCTTTTTCCCAATGCGCCAGCAGGGAAAGACGCACCGAAATTCACTCCGCCAACCAGCGGCGTCTCGCTGGAGCGAACAGTTGCCGCTGACAAGCCCGCTGGGGTGGTCGCTTTGGTCGGCGCGCGGTTGATCACGATGGCTGATGATCAGGGCGGGATCGTTGAGGATGGCGCGATTGTCGTCAAGGACAACAAGATCATCTCTATCGGGGGACGTGGCGATATTGCCGTTCCAGCTGGGGCAACCGTGGTTGATGTCACAGGCAAAACCATTGTGCCCGGCTATATCGATGCGCACGCCCATGGCGCTCAGGGAACGGATGAATTGATCCCGCAGCAAAACTGGTCATTGATGCAGAATCTGGCGCTGGGCACCACGACCATTCATGACCCGTCCAGCAGGGCGAGCGAGATTTTTGTGGCAGCAGAAATGCAACGGGCCGGGCAATTGATAGGGCCACGTATCTTCTCAACCGGCGAGATTGTATATGGAGCGAAAGCACCGCGCGTTTATGCAGAGATCAACAATCTCGATGATGCGCTGGACCATGTTCGGCGGCTGAAGGCGCAGGGCGGCAGCAGCGTCAAAAACTATAATCAGCCACGCCGGGAACAGCGTCAGCAGGTTGTCGAAGCCGCGCGTCAGGAGAACATGCTGGTCGTGGCAGAGGGCGGATCGCTCTATGGCATGGATATGGCATTGATTGCTGATGGTAACTCTACGCTGGAACATAATATCCCGCTGGATATTTTCTATGACGATGTCGTCCAAATGTTCTCGCAATCACAGACCAACTACACGCCTACAATAGTGGTCAGCTATGGTGGTCTTGCCGGTGATCCATATTGGCGGCAGGCGACCGATGTGTTCAAGCATCCGCTGCTAACGCACACGCCGCCGAAACAGTTGGCCGCTGCTAACGTGCGCCGGACCAAGGCGCCGGAAGAGGATTTTGTCGATGACGATAATGCCCGCGAAGCCAAGAAGCTGGCGGACAAGGGTGTGCTGGTATCCATCGGCGCACACGGTCAACAAGCCGGTATCGCGACCCATTGGGAACTTTGGTCCTTCGTTCGTGGCGGGATGTCGCCGTTACAGGCGCTGCGGTCCGGTACGATTGATTCCGCCAAATCGCTCGGCATGGCGGATGAGATTGGATCTCTGGAAACCGGTAAGCTCGCCGATCTGGTTGTGCTGGACGCCGACCCGACCGTCGATATCCGCAACAGTGACAAGATCCACCGCGTCATGGTCAATGGCCGGATGTACGATCCGGTGACTATGAACGAAGTAGTGACCGGAGCACGGAAACGGTCAGCTTACTGGTGGGAATAAATTAGACGGCTCCATTCCGATCTGCAGAGTCAGGCTTGGCGCCGCAAAATCGGATTGGGGCCGTCTTCAAAATCATAGTGGGGGTTGAGAGATAGGAACTCTTCAACAGCTGTCCGGCAACCGCCGTAATCGTGAAAATCATCGATCACAATCACGCCGCCCGGACTCAGTTTCGCCGCGATAGACTTCAGGCAATAGGCGACGGGTTCATACCAGTCGCAATCGACATGAGCAAAGGCTAGTCTGTCCACATTAACACCTGGCCATGTATCTTCGAATAAACCTTTATGCAGAAAGATACCGTTCTCTCCGACCGTCAGCCCGTGGCGGGCAAAACTGTCTTTGACGTCCGAGAATAAATCGTCCCTGTAACCATAGTAGGATTCTCCACCGATACCGCGCGATGTTCCTGATTTAATGGTTTCGTATCGGGATTTCGATTTATGATCGTCTTTCTCAGAGGTCGGTTCGGGTATCATGCCAAAAACGTCAAAGCCATGAAACTTTCGATTTCTGCGCTGACTGGCAATGACAATGGCCGAACCGCCGAGGGCCACTCCAAACTCGGCAAAGTCTCCTTCGACGCGGCTGACTGATTTCAGTGCTTCCTCGATCCTTATCAACTTGGCCGGAGCAAGGTAGGTCAACCCTTCCCGTAATATCGTCCGGGAAAGCTGTGAAAGGCCATAGGTGCTGAAGCGATGACGTATACGCCGCGCCAATGGACGAAGGGGGATAGGCAAAGCCATAGAGCCACAATAGTCTGAAGACGTTGGATAACCAATTCGTCTTCCGGCCTTTGGCGGTCTCAGAACCCAAAAAATGCACGCCCCTTCGGATTTGGAAGGCCTTGATAGAATCTAGGGTGAAGGGGTGCAGTCGACTCTACGGCTTCCTACTTGCGATAATCGAGCGGTGGTTTTCGGTCACCCAACAGCGACTTATACTTATAGTTCGGACCCCGTGCTTTATCGAATTCGGCCTTGGCTTCGGCCCGCAATTCGGGATTGGTATAAAGCTCAATTGCGGCAAGGGTCAGGGTTTTTGCAGCCACCTGCGTGCCTTTGAACCCGATCGACATGCCGCTGGCTGCCGACGACTGCCAGCTATGGGCAGAGGTTCCCGGAACCCAGGTTGCGGTGCTTAGGCCGACCGTCGGGGTGGCATAAGACACATCACCTACGTCGGTAGAACCATAACCAAGGGTCACATCATAGGGCTGTATCTCGGCCTCACTGCCGAGTTTCAGTTTCGGATTGTCAAAGCTTGCATGTATGCGCTCGGCGAATTTTTGCTCTTCGGGCGTATAGGTTATACCGCCAATCTGCCGTAATTTGGCATCCACCATTTTGGCGAGCGGTTCGTTGACAAGCAACGGGTTGTTACCGTGAATGACCTCCCAATCAACTTTGGTACCAGTGCCCAGTGCAGCGCCGCGGGCGGCATTTTCCAGGCGTTTCCATATCGCATCAACGCCGTCCGGATCGGGGTGACGGACATAGTAAAAGACTTCGGCGAAATCGGGTACGACGTTGGGCGCAGTTCCGCCCTCGGTAATGACATAGTGGATACGCGAATCCTGCGGTACATGCTCACGCATCATGTTGATCATGAGATTGAACGCTTCCACACCGTCCAGCGCGGACCGCGCTTTTTCCGGAGCGCCAGCCGCGTGAGCGGATACGCCTTTGAAACGGAATTTGGCAGACCGATTGGCCAATGTGGTCCGCGCAGCCGCCGAATTTTCGTCATCAGCATGCCAGTGGAGGGCGAAATCGACATCGTCGAACAAGCCCGCTCTGACCATATAGACTTTTCCGCTTCCGCCTTCTTCAGCCGGTGTTCCGTACAGGCGAACCGTTCCCGGCGTCCCGGTCTCTTCGAGCCATTTCTTCACGGCAATGGCGGCTTCCAACGATCCCGCCCCGAACAGATTATGACCGCAAGCGTGAGAAGCGTCTTTGCCCGCGATAGGGGATCTTGTCGCAACGGCGTCCTGATTAATCCCGGGCAGGGCATCAAATTCAGCGAGGATCGCAATAACTGGACCACCATTGCCGTATTCCGCAACAAAGGCAGTCGGGATTTCTGCAACGCCAGCCTCTATCTTAAATCCCTGGGCGCGCAGGCTTTGTTGCAGCAGGCCGCTGGCTTTTTCTTCTTGATAGCCGACTTCTGCCCATTCCCAGATCTGACGAGCCACGCTGGCGGTTTCATCATAACGTGCATCAATACCCGTCAGGATTTCAGCTTCTTTGCTGTCTTGTGCATGTACCGAAGTCGGTAATGCGGCAAGCGCGAATAGATAAACCAAGCGTTTCATAAAATACCCCATAGTGATCATTACCGGAAGGTTGGCACAATATTGGCCGGTTGCGCAACAATATTACGGGACTCGCACTTTTTGCAATAAACGCTGGTCAATTGCAAAAATGCAACTCGCGGGTGCAACATTTCACATTGCAACTTACTTTTATGTAAGCATACTGGTTTCGCATCCTCCCTAACTCTCATTGGAGATTCACTATGAACAAATTCACTTCTATCATCCTTGGAGCAGCCGCGCTTTCGCTGACGGCTCCTGCAGCATTTGCCGCTGACGCAGAACGTAATGACCGTCTCTACGATGCTTCGGGTTCAAGCATTGCCAAGGTCAACCGTGTTGCCGATGACGGTGATGTACTGGTCATCTACAAAGGCAAAGTGCGTCGGGTTCAGGCTGAAACACTGACCAAGACCGATGGCAAGTTGGTGACATCATTGACCAAAAAAGAGATTCGCCGCCTGAAGTAACGGGTCGCAGAGGGACGGTTTTCCTCTATCAGGCAGTTGAAATGGAAGCCGGTGCACCCCCTCATGCGCCGGCTTTTATATTTGGGTTTCCGCAGCAGCCAGATCCTCAGGCGTGTTGATGTTTATAAATGCGTCTTCATCATGCCATGTCACCAACTTCGCATCACATTGCCGGACCAGCCAGTGCAGCGATGGAGATCGTTCGCTGATATCATGGGTTCCACGTACACTATTGACGATATCGCAGCGCCAGTAGCCAAAAACCGGGTGCAGGCGTCTAGGGCCTTGCGCAACCGAGCAGCCGGAAACCGCGCTTAGTCGCGATATGATATCATCAGGCGCAAAAGGTGCGTCCACCGGTATTGTGACAAAACCTGTCGCCTCCGGGCACAATATTGGCAATTGTGCCGCGATCGTAAAAATTGCACCAACCGGACCGCCCGGCATATCGGGATCATCCGAGATGATATCGAGGCCGGTATGAAAATCATCGGGCGCTGATAGCCATATCCGGTCTACCGAAGGCTGGTATCGTGCGATGGCCCGGTCGATCAACCGCTGTCCGTCAAGTTGGATAGTCGCTTTTTCCCGGCCCATACGGCGAGACATGCCGCCAGCTAAAATGATAAGGCAGATGGGGGGATTGTCATTCATCTTTTGCTCCAGCGCGGATTGCACTGCAGCCGTTCTGGCTTTAGCTGCCCACTCTGTCCAGCAATTCTCCGATGAGATCGGTTGGCTGAGCCTCATCTAACCGGTTATCTGCCAGCTGTTCCCGTTGTGCCTGCTGTTCCAGTTCGGACTTCATGTTTCGGGCAAAAAGATTGCGGTTGGGCGCTCTGGGCTGGTGAACGGCTGTTGTTGAAGCCCATTGTCTGCCTGCATTTTTCCGAAAATCGCTTGGTTTCTCATTGGGATAGATAAACCCATTCACTGGATAGGCAGTTTTGCCGAGCGCCCCAATGGGCGCATACCAGATCTTTACGCGGCTCCAATCTCCATTTGGCGAGACATCAACGGCGGCAACGCTGCGTTCAATCTGTCCGCGACGACCGTTAATCGGGGACCAGTTGGCGTGGTCCAGCAAAATGTTACGGTCATCAACAATCTGGCTAACAACAGCAACATGACCTAGCCGCATCTTGCCGTGGCTCTTGAGTGAGAGGACCGCGCCGAGCTGCGGAACATTACCCCGCTCATAAGCAAAGTGTGCCTGTCGCCACCACGTATGGGCATCGCCGTAAATCTGGATACCACTTAGTTCGCGGGCGAAGGGAACGCATTGCAGATATGCTGATGGCGAACCGTCAGCCGCACGAGCCATGGCCGGGAAGAATATTGCCTGCAGTACCAGCAATATTGGTATGATCGAACTTCCCAGTTTCTTAGCCAACGTTACCGGGCTGTCTGGAGTGATATTTTTGACAAGCGTCCGCATAGCGCTGACCTATGTCAAAATGGCAAATTCCCTGCTAAAATGCTTGGTTAACGCTTTGTAACTCTACCCTCCGCGACCTGGAAATGCAGGGCGTGATCGGGCACATCTTCAAATAGTCCGGGTTCGGTGCCGGTTAGCCATACTTGCCCGCCTTTTTCTGCAAGCTGCCCGAACAGTGTCGCGCGGCGTCTGGGATCGAGATGGGCCGCCACTTCATCGAGCAACAGGATCGGACGGCTTCCTCTTTGTTCGGTGATAAGGTCGGCATGCGCCAATATGATCGAGAATAACAGGGCTTTTTGCTCTCCGGTTGAGCATTTTTCCGCCGCCTGATCCTTTGTTCGGTGAAAGACGGTCAGGTCAGCGCGGTGCGGTCCTTTCAGGGTGCGTCCCGCGGCCCGATCTGCCTGGCGGCTTGCTCTCAGTGCCTCCAACAAAGCTGACTGGTTGCGTAGCTCGTCATCATCCAGATTGAGCCGGGCTGCGGCGAAGAGTCCGTTATCGGTCATCGCAAGGGCCTTGTTCAAAGCCTCTGTAATCCGAAAGCGGGCTTCTGCCAGAGCGCTGCCAAAATTCGCAAGCTGCCCATCAAGCGCGTCCAGCCATTCCGCATCCGGCATATATTCGTCGGCCAACAACCGATTACGCTCGCGCCTCGCGGCATCATAGCGCGTGCAGTTGCGGGCATGATCGGGTTCCAGCGCAGTAACAAGGCGATCCAGAAAGTTACGCCGTCCCGAGGCGCCTTCCATGAACAGGCGATCCATTGCCGGGGTCAGCCATAATATTGATAACCATTGTGCCAGATCATTAGTGGGTACGGCGCCGCCGTTGACGCGCGTTTTCCTGCGTTCGGGATATTCGGCGCTGGTGCCCGTACCCAGCTGAACATCGTCCAGTTCGGCCGCCACCGCGAAGTCGCCGGCACCGCCTTCAAAGGCGATGTCTTTAAGTGCGGCTCGACGCAAGCCGCGCCCCGGTGAGAGTAGCGATACCGCTTCCAATATATTGGTCTTGCCGGCCCCGTTTTCCCCGCTCAGCACGACAAAGCCGGGCGTAGTCTCCAAGCGCAGCTGCGGATAGTTTCTGAAATTTTGCAGGGTGAGCCGGGAAATCGTCATGACAGGACGTCACTCCTAGCCGTGCAGCGATATGATGAGAAGAAAATTCGCAAGCTGAGCAAGGTTTGTTCATTTCTCATTCATAGAATACTAAAAGTTAGTAAAAAACACCAAATAGCGGTTTTAGACAATTTTACGACTAGCGGTGATTTGATCTAAATATATGAAATATAAGATGAATATGAAACTGGCACGGCCTGTGCATTGTATGAGACATCTTCGCTAACACAACCGCGAAGCCCAGTTTTTAAATTAGAAGGAAATCAAAATGTTCACCAATGTTTCAAACAATATCACCGCCGCTTTCGCCGCTTTCGTTTCTGCCGCCGTCTTCATCGGTGCCAGCGTTGGACCAGCGATCAACAATGCCGGCTCTCTGGTAATCTAATTTTTCTCCAAACCCCCTGAAAGGAAATATCATGACCTACGAACTCCAAAATAAACTTCTTGCTGGCTTTGCCGCTCTTTTCTCAGCTGCGATTTTTGTGAGCGCCAGCATCGCTCCAGCCATCAACAACGCCGGTTCAATGGTGATCTGATGGCGGACAAGAACAAATCCACCGGTTCCACGCCAACCAGCTGGCCCGAGCCCATTTCATCAAATCAACGGAAGAATAATCCTGTGAAAAACAAACTGAAACTCGACAAGGCCAATGGCAAGCTGATGGGCGTATGTTCCGGCCTTGCAAATTGGAGCGGCATGGACGCCAATCTGCTGCGTATCATCTTTGTACTTGCTACGATCTTTGGCTTCGGTTCTGCGATCATTATCTATCTCGCCATCGGCCTGATTGTTGACTAATTGCAGATAGAATATCGCTCATATGATATAACATACAGAAAACATTGAATAATAATCATAGACCGCTCCGATAAATCCGTGTATTTAATAACTAGTCATTGAGTAATTTATCGGAGCGCGGATGTCCGGCCATCATCATCACGGACATATTTTCCACAGCCATCATGATCGCCATGGCCCGCATGGCCATATGCCGACGAATTTCAGCCGCGCGTTCGCACTCGGTATTACGCTCAATATCATCTATATCATAATCGAGGTAACCTACGGGTTGCTGTCTGGCTCAATGGCGTTGCTCGCCGATGCAGGGCATAATCTTTCCGATGTATTGGGGCTCGCTGTTGCCTGGGCTGGTGCGGAGCTTGCCAAGCGGCCGCCGAGCAGACAGTTTACCTATGGTCTTGGTGGGTCGTCCATATTGGCCGCTTTACTCAATGGACTGTTTCTGCTGGTCGCTTGCGGCGCAATTGCTTGGGAAGCGATCGAGAGGTTCAGTGCCCCCAGCGAAGTAGCCTCCACGACTGTCATCATCGTTGCCTCTATCGGCATCATTATCAATTTCGGAACCGCGATGCTGTTCCTGCGCGGGCAGAAGGAAGACATCAACATTCGCGGCGCTTTTCTGCACATGATGGCAGATGCGGCCGTTTCGGCTGGTGTTGTCGTCGGCGGGATTGCGATTTTCTATACCGGATTTAACTGGATTGACCCCTTGATCAGCCTGTTCATCGTTGCGTTGATCTTCTGGAGCACTTGGGGGTTACTGTCGGAAGCCGTGCGTATGTCCTTGGCGGGTGTCCCGCGGGATATTGATGTGGAAGAGGTTTTTGAGGCTCTGTCAGATTTTCCCGGCGTAGAAACCGTGCATGATCTGCACATCTGGCCGATGAGCACTAGTGAAACAGCGATGACGGCGCATCTGGTCATTCCGGGCGGCCATCCTGGCAAAGGATTTCTGGCGGATGTGCAGGCATCCATGAAAAAACGGTTCGCCATTCACCATATCACCATCCAGATCGAGCTGGAGGATGAAGAGGCTGATCTCTGTCAAACCGATTGCGGGCCAGGTTAATGCAATGCTGTCGGCGCAGTTGTAGATTCAAAGTTCACACAATTCACACGCCCTTATCCTTCCCCTCGCAACGCTTGTGCCAAGCGCAATCAGTAGATCAATATTCCTTATCTACCCATCCAAAGTTCACACAGTTCTCACCCGGTTTTCTGGAGCGGAAATTTATTCAGAATTGAGAAAGAGCCGAGCAAAATCTATCATATGAAAATATGTGTAGGAAAGCGGTTTGGGCCGGATATTTCCAAAATAGGTTTTTGAAAAGCCCTTGCTGGTTAACGGCGGAAACCTCGAAAGACCGGTAAATATCGCAGGTATCGCGCGGACTCCTTAACCATGCAAAACAGGGAAGCTATTAACCTTTGCCTAATCATCTGCTGGTATTTGAATAAGACAAGATGTCGGTTGGTTTTAAAAATATATGAAATCATCGACAGAAATATAATCTTGTCATTTTCAGGTTCGGATTTTCATGAGCGACAGCAATGTAAAAGGACTGCCAGGTAAGCGTATCAAGCGCGGTGATCACCGGGTTTCCACGCGGGCCGGAGTTGAGATTTCTGCTGAAGTCCGCGAACCGGGATTGGGCCGGGTTGAAGCGATGATCATTGACCTGTCGCTGTCCGGGTTTCGCATGCGCTGTATGACCCGGTTGACCGGCGAGAAGAATATTTTCATGGGCTTGCCCTCCTTTGCCGCGATAGAAAGCAAAATTTGCTGGGTAGAGGGTGATTATTATGGCTGCGAATTCGTTCAGGCCCTGCATCCGGCGGTATTTGATCATATCGTTTCGAGATATCCGACACTGAAAATGGCGGCTTCCTGATCGCCCTCTGATCATCATTGCGTGACTTCGACAATTCGCTAGTCTCGCAGGCATGGCTCGCAAATTTTTCAGCAGAATCAGAACCACATTGCTGTTCCTGGCCGTTATTGGCGGCGCATGGGTTTTGATGCGCTGGGTCAGCCCGGCGGAGATCATCGTCATCAATGGCAAGCAGGTTAGCGTGATTGACGGAGACAGCTTCCGGGATGCTGATATGGAATATCGCATCTATGGAATTGATGCGCCGGAATATCGCCAATCATGCAAAGATGCCGCGGGGCAGGATTGGCCTTGCGGCAAACAGGCACGCACGGCGCTGGAAGAGAGCTTGGGTGCGGGCGAGTATAGCTGCGATGTTCATGCACGGGATCAATATGGACGAACGATCGTAACGTGCATCAGCGACGATAAAGACCTTGGTGCTCACATGGTGTCTGAAGGCCATGCGATATCATCTGATAATTTTGATCAGGTCATTTACGGGGCCGAAGAAGCGCAAGCGGAAAATGCCAAGCGCGGAATCTGGCAAGGCACTTTTGAAAAACCGTCTAGTTGGCGCGCGACGCATCCAAGGTAGCAGGACCGCGCAAAGACGATGTGCCCAGCGTGAAGGGAGACGGTTCTCCGGTCCAATTCGCGCGCGGGTCGGCAATATAGGTCACCCCGTTCAGTTCATAGATATTCTCATAACCATAGCCGTAAAGGTTTATAAAAGTTGGGATATTCAACGCCAATGGCGCGCGTTTCAGAACGATCGGCGGAACATTATCGCGAAAATTATTGTTGCAGTAGATCAAGATCGGCCGCGATTTGTCGCCCAATATCTTGGCCAGTTTTTGTTCGGTGAAATCGGAAAACGGAATGTTGATTGCGCCGTCAATATGACCCTGTGCAAAGGCAGCGGCGGAACGGGTGTCCAAAATGACAGCGTTTGGTTGCTTGGCCACTATGTTAAAACGGTTCAGATCGATCAGTCGGCCGGTACGATATTCGGATAGCTGTTCGGTGAGTTGCAGAAAGCCTGCATAGTCCACTTGCGGATTGCGCGGTGTTTCAGCGGATTGCCCTGTTTGTGCTATAGTGGGCTGCATAGCGAGAATTGAGAGGATTGTGGCTGATGCCAATAGCGGTGATATCTTCATGAATGCTGTCCCTCCAGATGCAATGCCTGTAAAATCTACATATTTCGGATTGCCAAAAGCTGAACCGCGGGTAATTGGCGAGACATATCTGCCGTTGCGCTTGGGGGAAATGGACCTATTGTCATTTCACAGCTGCGAGCGGGATCGCAAACGGGGGAAGCGTGCACAATAATATCAAACCAAACTGGCTGTCGGAGATTGTCCGGCGCTTTTCCGTGTTCGTCTATACCATTACCGGCTGGAAGGCCGTTCAGGAAAACCCGGCGCCGCGCAAATGCGTGATCATCGCCGCGCCGCATACGAGCAACTGGGACTTTATCTATTTTTTCGGGCTGACCAACAAGCTGAAGATCCAGTCTTACTGGATCGGCAAGGATACGCTGTTCAAATGGCCATTTGGGGACATGATGCGGCGAATGGGCGGTATTCCTGTTGACCGGTCCAAATCGAACAACATGGTCGATGCGATGGTTGCGGAGTTTGAGAAACGTGATGATTTCATACTGACCATCCCGCCAGAAGGGACGCGCGGCAACGTCCGGCAATGGCGGACCGGTTTCTACTATATTGCGTTGAAGGCCAAGGTACCACTGATCATCGGGATGATGGACTATGCCAAGAAAACCGGCGGGCTCGGGCCGCAGATTGAGGTGACCGGCGATTATGAAGCCGATATGGCGAAGGTCAGCAGTTTTTATTACAGCGTCACGCCGAAATTCCCGGAAAAAGCCATGGACGATATTGTCCACACCAATCCCGACCCGGAACCGGGCGCGGGGAAACCGGGAAAAGAGGGATGACGTTACTCGCAGCCCTCGGTCTAAATCTTGCCCTGCTGGTCGCGGTCATGATCATTCTCTGGCTTGTTTCCATAAAAGTCCGTGATGTGTCTTTTATCGATGCCTTCTGGGCTTATGGCATGGCGATCATGGCGGGCGCGTCCATTTGGCAAGTAGGAAATGTCGGCTGGCTCGGTTGGACCATATTCGGCTTGACGGTGACCTGGGGTGTGCGGCTTGGCACGCATCTGTATCTGCGTTGGAGCAAGGAAGGTGAGGACCCACGCTATACCAAGATCATCGGCACCGCGATGAAGAAAAAGGGCTGGAGCTTTGCGAAAACCGCTTTGATAAAAGCGTGGGTATTGCAGATCCCGCTGCTGTTCATGGTCTGCTTGCCGGCTCAAATCGGTATATTGCTATCGGGTGATCAGGGCCTTGGGCCGATTACCATTATCGGGTTGGTACTTGCGGTTGTCGGTATCGCTTTCGAGACGATCGGGGATGCGCAGTTAAAAGCGTTCAAGGCTGATCCGTCGAATAAAGGCAAGGTGCTGGATACCGGGTTGTGGCGCTATACGCGCCACCCCAATTATTTCGGTGATTTTTGCACCTGGTGGGGCATCTGGCTGGTCGCGGCGCAAGTCGGTTGGCCGGCGTGGGTAGCGATCATCGGGCCTTTGTTCCTCAGCTTCACGCTAACCAAATGGAGCGGCGCACCCATGCTGGAATATGCGCTGCGCAAGAACCGACCGGATTATGTGGATTATATCGAGCGAACGTCTGGTTTCTTTCCATTGCCACCCAAGAGATCGCCGAACAAGTAGGTTCAGGCTGCCGCCGCCAATACTTTATTCTCGATAATCTGGGCGAAGACGTCGCTGTCCTGTGCGCCGGGGACCATGAACTTCTTGTTGAAAATAAACGCCGGAACGCCGGAGATGAAACGGTCTTGCCACTGCGCTTCGACAGCGCGAACATCGGCAGCGTACATATCACTGGCCAGCAGGCTGCGGACGCGTTTTTCATCCAGGTCGACGGTTAAGGCCACTTCAGTCAAGACTTCATGATCGCTGACGTCTTTACCGTCGGTGAAATGGGCTTTGAACAAAGCCAGCTTGAGCGCGGTTTGCTTGCCGGTTTCCCCGGCCCAGTGGAGTAAGCGGTGAGCATCAAATGTGTTCACCATCCGCATATTTTCATGATAGCTAAACTCGAAGTCGAGATCGCTGCCGGCATTGCGCAGCCGTTCACGATTGGCTTTGCTCTGCTCCGGTGTAGCGCCATATTTCTGCGCCATATGTTCGTTAATATCCTGCCCCTCGGGCGGCATGTTCGGGTTGAGTTCAAACGCATGCCAAGCGAGGGCAAACTCCGCTTTGCCCTCAAAGCGCTGCATGGCCTGTTCGAGCTTTTTAAAGCCAATGATACACCAAGGGCAGACAACGTCCGAGACAATATCTACGGTAATCACCGGGGTCTCTGACATATCTATTTCCTTATATAATTTGGTGTCGGGTCAGGCTTTTTCTAAAGTGCACTGCAAGGGGTGCTGGTTCTTGCGGGCGAAGTCCATCACCTGAGTGACTTTTGTTTCAGCCACTTCGTAGCTGAATGTCCCGCAAATGCCGACGCCTTTCTGGTGGACATGGAGCATGACCCGGGTCGCTTCATCAATATCCATCTGGAAAAAGCGTTTTAGTACCAGCACGACAAATTCCATCGGCGTGTAATCGTCGTTGAGCAGCAGGACTTTGTAAGGATTGGGTTTTTTGGTTTTGGTGCGTGTTTTGGTCGCTATGCCGAGATCGGTGTCATCGCTGTCACCAGTGCCGCTATTGTCAGCGCCGTCATCATCATCCCCGGCCATTTTCTTGGCCATCTGCTCGCGCAATTTTGCCGCTTCGCTGCCTTTGAAAAAGAGGGCGGCGGCGTCAATTGATGTGGGGGAGAGAATCTCTACTTCAGTCATGTCGAACAGGATATGGTATTTTCACCCTTCAGGGCAAGTGGCGGATTGATCAATTGGCGACGATTTTACGATAAATCGACCTGTCATGACCAAAAGAAAAAGGCCGCTCCCGAGGGAACGGCCTTTTGCGTGACGATGAAAGCGGCTTAAGCGGCTTTCTGAATTTCCTTACGGATGGTGCTGACGCGATCAGCGATTGGCTGATAGGCTTTGCCGGCCAATTTGGTCACAGCATCCATGTTGTTTGAAGTCTGGTCCATAACCCGGTCCAGGCTGCTGCGCATGAAGTCAGCTTGCATTTCAACGAAATCTTTTGGCGTAGCAACATTGAAAGAGCTTTTCAGAACGTTGCTGGCTTCCGCGAAGTTTTCGCGGGTATATTTAACGTTGGTTTTGCCGATTTCTTGAGCGCCTTTAGCGGTGATTTTGCCGCTTTCGACGAGCGTTTCAACATTCAGACGGTTGAATTCAACAGCATCTTTGGAAACTTCAACAGCACGGTCAGCAACTTCCTTAGCGCGTTCCTGAGCGGTTGCAGTCAGCTTCTCAAGCTGGGCCTGCAATTTAGCAGCCATGTCCTGAAGAGCTTTCTTGTTCGTGGTTGCTGCTTTTGGGGCAGCTTTTTTCACGGTTTTCTTCGCAGGTGCTTTCTTTGCGGTGGTTTTCTTTGCGGTTGTCATTTTGGTCGTTCCTTTTTTAACAGTCTTTTTCGCGGTTGTTGCGGCGCGTTTCGGAGCGGCTTTGCGCTTCGTAACAGTCTTTTTAGGAGCCGCCTTGGTTGCTGCAGGCTTCTTTGCAGCGGGTTTTGAAGCCGTTGTTTTTGTTGCAGCAGCAACCGGCTTTTTCGCGGCAGGAGCCGGAGCGGTTGTTGTTGCGGTCTTTGGTGCTGGTGTGGCGGCTGCTTTTGGAGCAGGCGCTTCTTCAGCGGTTACAGGTTCTGCGGATGCAGCGGCAGCATAAGCCGCTTCAGCAGAGAGGCTGGCGGGCTTATTAGCAGCCGGAACAGCCTTTGTATCAGTCGTTTTCGTATCAGCCATCTTTGCTTCCATTTGTTTGTTGCAGTGCACAAATAGGAAAGGCTTACGTCAAAGTCAAGAAAAAATGTTGCAGTGCACAAAAAATGCAAGAAACCGATAAAAATATAATAATAACAATTATATAAGAGATATCTTAAATACCTGGCTATCAGCAAAATCTATAAATTAGCATGGAAATTATAGGCTTTGCTGTCCTGCAACATCAAATTAGATTGGCCATGGTTGCTACTGCAAGCAGCGAGAAGGCAGCGATACAGATATTGGCGGTAGCTCCGACCGAAAGGCGGACCGGTTTGGCGACGGCATCAAAGCGGGCTTCATAGTCAGGATGCTCGGTGCCCATCATCCGGTCCCACCAAGTGAAGTAGAGGCCGAAATTGCTGTTGCCCTGACTATGGTGCAAGTCATGATGGGTGGTTGTGGTGATCCAGCCGACAAATTTGTTGCGCGTCCAGCCGGCGGGGAACAATTCCACCCCGGCATGACCCATGACGTTGCGGATAATCATATGAGCGAGGAACAGGAAGATCGCGAACGGATACATGCCACCAAAGAGCACGGAGATGATGAACAGATAAATCGGTACGAACGCAGCCTCGGTCATCGCCTCGAAAGAAGAGAAGCTATAGGCCGCCCATGGTGTGGGTGTGCGAGACTTGTGGTGATGCAGGTGGGAAAAGCGGAACATGGTTTTCGTATGGAGCCAGCGATGCATCCAGTAGAAATAGGCATCATGGGCAACAATCATCGCCAAAAGCTGGACGATGAAAAGCGGCCAGACAATTTCGCCTGTCATAACCGTGACCCAACCGGCCGCTTCCATCAAGACGGTGCTGATCGTTGTCAGGCCGAAAACGAAAACCGTGCGCATGGAAGAAAGAAACTCCCGTTTATAGTCAGCGAAACCAGCCTTGCGGGATTGTATGCGCCGGGCCGCGCTCCACTTGCCACAGATCCATAGGATGAAGGACAATGCGCCCGCCGCTATCAGATAGCGGCCGAGGTCGAACGTGAAGGCACCGATCATATGGTCGATTATTTCGTTTAACAGTTCAGGCATTTGCTTCTCCATCACAGGCATATTTGGTTTGATGAAGGCAAAGTGACAGAAAACCTGGCCTGCCTCTCTGCGATGCTGAAAAATGCTGTGCGATTTTGAAAATGATCAGACTATTTCAGTTTTGATCAATCGCGGCCTTGCGAAAATCACTAGGTGTTTGACCGGTCTCAGCGCGAAAGGCGCGGTTAAATGGCGCAAGCGATCCATAGCCCAAATCCATGGCGATTGTCAGAATCGGCAAGTCAACCAACGCGCGATCAGACAATTTTTCTTTTGCTTCGGTGATTCGATAGCCGTTGAGAAAGGACGAAAAATTGCGATGGCCGAGTTGCTTGTTGATCAGTGCGCGCAATCGGTGCTCGGGCGTATCCAGTTGTGCTGCCAGCATCGCTATAGTCAGCGACGGTGTGCGAAATTGGCCTTCTTCCATCGCTGCGATCAGCTTGTCGTGCAGCACAGTTTCTGAGGGTGAGAGATTGAGAGCCGGACGGACTTGCGGCTGACTAGTGACGGGTTTTGCAAATAAATCCCCGTCCGCAGTCAGTACCGCCATGCCGGCACCGAGAACCAAGATCAGGATCAGCATCGCATTGACCGCTGATATGACTGGTATGTTGTCCGCAGGACCGAAGAAGAGTTCATAGGTAAGAACGCCGCCAACCTCTAACCCGACAAATATCGGCAAAAACATTCTGATCAGTCGCCGTTTTTCAATCAGGTCATCGGCGCGTCCGGATAGAGCAATGATGATCAATTGAACGACGAGCGCGAGGGAGAGGAAACGGATCGCATAGAAAGTGAACCATTGCTTGTCAGGCATGGTGACGGCAACGATCCACAATAGCGTAAGCAATATTGGTACGGCGATTAGCAATGGCCTGGCAATGCGGCGCTCAAACAGCTGATGCGCAAATACCCATGCCCAGACGGTTGTTGATATCGAGAGAAAGTCAATAGCTCTGCGCCAGGGAAACGGCGGTGCCAGCGTGACCGATGAATTGATCAAATAGGCCATAGAGCTGATCAGCACGCCGAGCAGCGATATTTTGAGATCCCGCCGGGTCCGGCTTGTCAACAGCACAGCAATGATCATGATCTGCCCACCCAGCGTGAGCAGTCGCAAAGTCGTATCGACCAGTGCCAGATCTATTCCGCCGATGGCTATACCCTTCCCTGTTATATGCCATGCTAACCCATCTTCGGCAGTTCGCAACGGGAATATATGCGATACGTCCGTTCGGGCATGATGCCGATTATTCTTTTGTTTCTGAAACAGCTGCGTGTAACAGCTTAGGTATGCAGCGCGAATATGTCCCATGTCCCAACTGAGATCCATCGCAACGGCCCTTCCTGACTACAAGATCAGCCAAGAGGATGTTCTGGAAGTCCTTGCAAAGGCGCGCGGATCGGCTTTGCCCGCGCGGTTGAAGCAGATATTGGGCAATAGCGGGATTGATCACCGCTACATTGCGCGGGAACCAGATTATTATCTGGAGCAGCGCAGCTGGCCGGAGCGTTCGCAAATTTATGATGAAGTGGGCAGGGCGCTGGCAGAGCGTTCGGCGACAGCGACTTTGGCAAAAGCCGCTCTGCGGCCTGCTGATATTGATGTCATCGTCATGATTTCCACAACCGGTACAATGACGCCTTCCATTCCCAGCAGGTTGATTGAGGCTATGGGCTTTCGCCAGTCCGTGCAGACGGTGCCGGTCTTCGGTTATGGCTGTGCGGGCGGGATACTGGGTATAAGGCTGGCCAATGATTTGGCAGACGCAAATGGCGGCCAGAATGTGTTGCTGATTTCATTGGAGCTATGCAGTCTTTCCTATGACTACAGCCAGTTCGACAAAAAGAACATGATTGCGACCGCGCTTTTTGCCGACGGTTGTGCGGCGGCTGTCCTGACCGGAAGGAGCGGGCAGAGCGCGAACCCGTCTTTCCGCGCATTTGATCAGAAAACCTGGCCGGATACGCGTGACATGATGGGTTGGGACATTGGTGAAACCGGATTTGACCTTGTACTGGCGCGCGACATTCCGACCTTTGTGGCAAAGGATTTCACGCCGTTTTGCGATCAATTCCTCAGCGAACATGGTCTGGAAAAATCGGAAATGAGCGAGCCGGCCTGTCATCCCGGTGGCGGCCGGGTGGTGGAGGCTCTGGAAGACTATTTTGCGCCGGAACTGCCGGGCATCCCGGCCACTCGCGAGGTGCTGAAACATCATGGCAATATGTCTTCACCGACAGTGCTGTTCGTACTCGAAAAATTACTAGAGGATAATCCTCAGAAACCTGTCCTGATGACAGCGCTTGGTCCCGGCTTTACATCCGTACTGGGGATACTGGACCCGGCAGGAGCAGATTGATGGACGGTTTAGGCGCAATTTTTACGACTCCTCCGACCCTTGTCACATGGGTTCTGATCTACATTGTTGTGCAGCGTCTTGCCGAGCTGGTCTATGCAAATGGCAATACCAAGCGGCTGCTGTCCGAAGGCGGCGAGGAATTTGGCGCTGATCACTATCACTGGTTCATCTTTCTCCACAGCGCATGGCTGGCGATCATCTTTTTGCTGGTCGATCCCTTGCAAGATCTGAATCCGATCATGCTCGCGCTGTTTGTCGGCACGCAAATACTGCGCGTCTGGACATTGGCTTCTATCGGCCGGTGGTGGACCACGCGGATCATCTCCGCACCGCATTTCGATCGGGTGAAGCGCGGTCCATATAAATATATCAGCCACCCCAACTATCTGGTTGTGGTGCTGGAAATCGCGATTGTGCCGCTGCTCATGGGCCTTCCGTGGGTGGCGCTGCTTTTCACGATATTAAACGCGATTTTGCTGCGCCACCGGATCGGGGTGGAAAATACTGTGCTCGACCAACGTGGAACCTAGAATTTCGCGGCAAGCTGTACACCGTAGAAGCGTGGCTCGCCAGGAATGAAGGTCGGGATGCCGAAAGCTCCACCGGTGTTACCGGCATCAATCAGATATTCCTTATTGAACAGGTTGCGAGCGAAACCGACAATTTCATATTGGCCGTCGTTAAAGCTTAAACCACCGCGAATATTGGCGAGCACATATCCATCCTGACTGATCAAAGCGCTATTTGGCAGTTCAAAGAACAGCTTGCTTTGGTAGGTCACGTTGGGTGAAAGAAATATCGAGATATTGTCGTTCAGTGGAACATCTGCGGTAAAACCGCCAGCCAGTTGCCATTTTGATTGCAGGCGAAAGCGGGCACCTGAAAATTCCGGGGCCAGATCATTGCCCTCTTCAACCTTCGCATCAATATAGGCTGCGCTGGCAAATATATCGAAAAATTCTCCGATATTTGCGCGTGCTTCCGCCTCGACACCAAAGTTGCTGGCTCTTCCAGCATTGACCGTTTCAAATGTTCCCGGCGCATCCGGGTCTTCACGGCTCACCTGAAAATTCTTGTAAGTTTGATAGAAGACACCGACGCTGGCCGATATCACATTATCTGCATATTTGAGGCCGCCTTCATAATTCCACACAATCTCATTGGGGATTATCTCCATCTCTGGTGACACAGAGGTCGCCGCGCTGACATCAACGACCGCAGAACGGCGACGCTTTGATATGGTGCCATAGATATTAAGGTTCGGCGTAGCGCGATAGAGGACGTTAAAGCGCGGCAGGAAGGCATCAAAATCGCCCTCTGCGGAGAGTTCAAATCCATTGGTGTTGACCACCGGCAATAAGGGTGCACCGGAAATGACACTATTGGGTTGCACGGTTGAGTAAAAGCTGACCCGGTCTTCAAACAGGAACCGGACACCGCCGGTGATTTCCAGTTCTGGCGTGGGCAGCCATGTGGCATCGGCAAAGAGTGAGAAGCTTTGATTGTCGCCGCGGTTCTGAAAGCTGGACTGGTAGGGCAGGAATGTCGCCGCCCCGCCGGTGAGGAGCGCGGTCGCCTGTTCGGCCGTGACAGTGCCGTCTGGTGCGACGCAGGGCAGGCCCGGGATCAAGCCAGCGGCGCATTGCAGATATGTACCTTCCTCAGTGGAGAAAGGCACCGCCTGACGACCACGTTCACGGAAATAGTTGAGGCCGACAAAACCGCGCCATTCCGGGCTGTCGTATGATAATCTTGTCTCGTGACTGAACTGGCGTCCTTCGGCCAGTTCAGCAAATTCCAGATAGAAGGCGGCGGAACCGTCCGCATCGAAAACCTCCAGCGAATCAAATTCGCGATAGCCGTTGATCATCGTCAGGGTCACGGCGTCGGAAAGTTCTGCTTCAATGGTCAGGTTCAGGTCGTAGACATCGCGTTCCAGACCCAGTTCACGAAGCCCCAAAGCAGTCTCCGAAAAAGGTGATCCGGAAAGTTCGACCGGATCAAAAGGAGAAACGCTGCCGCCCGTTGCGGGCAATGTGCCAGAGACAAAGGGCGTACCGGAATTGCGCTGCCGGTCATAGGTTCCGATGAGATCAACTGTGGCTGTGTCAGACGGGGTCCAGCGCAGGGATGCACGCAGGCCGAGTTGATCCTGGGCGTAAAGATCATCCTGATCAATGCCCGCGGTATCTTGATTGGGAATGTTGGGATCACCGGCAATGTTGCGGACATAGCCATCGCGCTTTTTGAAGGCTCCGGCAATCCGGCCGGCAATGACATCATTACCCAGATTGAGATGTCCGCTGACAAGAACCTGATCGAAGTTGCCGTAGCCAACCCGCGCCGCGCCGGAGAAGCCGGGCTCAGGTTTCGCGGAAATTATGCTGACCGCTCCGATTGTCGATGCGGTGCCGAACAAGGTGGCTTGCGGGCCCTTGATGACTTCGACCCGTTCCAGATCAAACAAGTCCTGATAGGAACCGCGTGAGCGGCTGATATCTACACCATTATAATAAAGTGTTACGCGCGGGGCTTGCTGCGCGCTGCCGCTATCGGATGTGATGCCGCGAATGACGAAGCCCGGATTATTGGCGCTTTGCTCCTGAACAAACAGGCCCGGCACGAAAAGGGACAGCTCATCAATTTCCGATACGCCGAGATTTTCAAGATCCTCACCGCTTTGCGCGGTCACCGTGACGGCCACATCCTTGATCGATTGCTCGCGTTTTTGGGCCGTTACGATAATGACATTGTCGTCGGCAGCTTCATCAATGACGGCATCCAGATTGTCTTGGGCCGTGGCTGGCAGTGCCGTTACCGCGCACGTCAGAGAAACGGCGAGGGCGGGCAGTGAGGTTTTGGAACCGGAAAATTTCAACATGAGAATCAGCCTTTTATTGCAGCAGCGAAAATATGACTGTGCAAGTGCAGCATAGCTGTGACGGCGTGAGGCAATCTGTGTGACAGATTGAAGAAATTCGGACGTCCGAAATGTGACGAGAACATATATTGCCGAAATCTGGATTAATTTCGATTTGAAACAACCGTTTCTGATTCTCTGAGGATGATTTGGTAACGGGGGATTGAAAGGCTTGTTTAGTCTGAGGGCATCGATCTGGCGAATATGCATCACCGGCTTGCTGGCGGTTCTCGTATATCCTTATGCTGCGGCTTTTGCGCAGACCACCAATATTCCTTCCGGCACCGTGATAAACAGCTATGCGCAGGTTGTCTCAATCTCTTCGACAACTGTCCAGCTATCGAGCAGCAGCGGTTTCACCGCAAATAGCCGGGCACTGATAGTGCAGATGAAAGGGGCCTCCGTCACGCGAACCGACGATGCCGCCCATGGCGATATTACCGCATATAATAGTGCCGGGCGCTTCGAATATGTCAAAATCGTTTCGGTTTCCGGAAATACGGTCACTCTATCCGATGCTCCAACGGTGTCTTTTTCCACTGGTGGCTCTTTACAGATGGTCAGTGTGCCGGTTTTTGACAGCCTGAACCTCAGCCAGACGATCGTGCCACAGGTCTGGAACGGACGAATTGGCGGTGTGGTAGCATTTGATGTGGTCGGGACTTTGACATTGGGCGCAGATGTCAATGCGACAGGTCGGGGTTTTAGTGGCGGTGCGTTGGCAACATCAACGCCTTTTGACAGCTGTGGGTCGGATCAATTCAACTATACTGGCGTGACGCAGGCAGGGACCGGCAACAAGGGTGAAGGTATCGTGCCAAGCGCATCGGCCCATGAGGCCCGGCGCGGACATAATGGCAATGGCGGAGGCGGGGGCAATATTACCGATGCCGGCGGCGGTGGCGGCGGCAATATTGGTGCTGGCGGTCTGGGCGGTCGTGAACTGGACCTGTGTGACGATGACGGGAATTTTGGCGGTCTTGGGGGCCAAGCCCTGGATTATTCTCCCAACAACCGACTGTTCATGGGCGGCGGCGGTGGATCGGGATCAGAAGTCTCGCAGGCTGAAAGCGGCGGTGGTCGCAGCGGTGGCGGGCTTATCTTTGTCCGGGTGGACCGGCTTGTCGGTAATGGCGGCCGGATGATTGCGGACGGCCTGTCGGCCCTTGCGGATAATTTCAATGGTTCGGACGGCGGCGGCGCCGGTGGAGCGATCGCGCTCTCTGTAATTAATGGCATATCTGGGTCCCCTATTTTCCGGGTTGCCGGAGGCGAAGGCGGTGATGAAGCCAATGATCAATTCGCCCATGGTACGGGCGGCGGTGGTGGCGGCGGTGCAATCAGACTATTTGGCGCGACTTGCGCTGCGATCACACCGGTTGTTAGTGGAGGCTCCGCCGGCACGAGCGTACTTGGCAACAATGTCGGTGATCCCAATTGGGGGGCGATTGATGGTGGCCCGGGCAATTGTCAGGGTAATTTTACGGAACTTGGGCGCACGTCATCAATTGATCCGGCCAAGTTGAACGTCATCAAAACCTCTTCCGTCTATACGGGCAGTGGCACCAGCAGCGGCTTTTCCATACCCGGCGAAGATATTATCTACACAATTGTCGTCCAGAATGTCGGCGGCGGACCGGGTGGAGAAGATAGCGTCTTCATCATCGATCAGTTGCCCAGTCAGATGACTTTTCTGAACGATGATATCGATAATGGCGGACCCGACAATTTTCCGGGCAATGACCCGATCGTGTTTGTCGACAATGGCAGCTCATTAAGCCTTGACTACAATAACGACGTCGCTTTCTCCAACCAACCGACCATGCCGGTATCTTTCGCGGACTGTGGCTATGAACCCGTGAGCGGCTACGATCCGGCGGTCACATATATTTGCATTAATCCCAAAGGCATATTTGCACGTCCCCAACCCACTTCCGAATTTTCCGTATTATTGCGAGCAAGAATCAACTGACTAGCGGCATTGCTGGTCCCTGAAAATGCCGATAACAACGCCATATTGTTTTCGATGTGCACAGCAGTTGGGCGGAGATAGCGATCTTGCCGAAAATGCATGATGACATTCGAATTATGAATTGGCGACCTGTGGCATTTGTATGCATCATGACAATTCTTTGAACATAAAGAAGGGTAAGGGGCATGGTGATCATCAGAAACTTACGCGTTACAAGTTCCATGGCTGGTCTGTTGTTGGGAGTCGGCGTGGCTGTGTCAGCGCCGCTACAGGCAGCCGAAAAATCTCAAAAAACAACCATAAGCCCGGTTGCGTTTATTGAGATGCCGCGATTGGACGACCCCGTACTTTCTGCGGATGGCAAGAAAATCGTCATGGTCCAATCCGCGGTGGATTGGGCGGAGAATGAGCGTGTTGATGCTTACAACCTGATTGATGTTGAAACTGGAGACTTGCAGGCAATTCCGCGGAGCGAGATTGAGGATGACAGCCTGTCGGCCGCACAATGGTCACCGGACAGTTCCGGTTTTGTGGCAACGTTGAAACGTGAAGATGACGAAAAGGCTGCCGCCTATTTTTATGATATCGAGAGCAAAAGCCTGACCAAATTGTTCGAGCATCCGGAGAATGTCTCAGACCTCAAATGGACGAATGATGGTCGCACGATCTACTTTCGAATGCGACGTGACGAAAAGAAAACGAAGGAAGACAAAGCGCGTGAAATAGCGCCTTATGATGTTTCCATTCCGATGGAATTATGGCGTTACCAGCAGGATGAGAAGATATCGGAGCCGGTTCTGGCTGGCCCGTTCAGCGTTCGCCATTTTTCGCTGTCAGCCGATGATAGCCAGATTATCTACAGCCGCATGCCAGAGGGCGCAGGCTATGCCAGTCACCACCGGGAATTGTGGCTGCGAGATATTGCGAGTGGCAGGGATACTCGCCTGACCAACAATGGATATCATGAAGCGGAAGCGCAGCTATCGCCTGATGGAACCCGCTTCGCTTTTATCGCCACCGTAAATGATAGGGGCGAAGGCTATTATGAAGACAATCTGTTCGTCCAAACCATAGGATCATCACAGCCAAAATTACTGCTCCCGAACGAGCCCATGGAAGTGCTAGACTTCGCATGGAATAAGCAAGGTTCGGAAATTTATATATTGGGAAACACGGGCGTGCGGACCGATCTGTTTCGACTGAATCTGGACGGCAACCGGCTGACGCGGATTACAGAGGGCGATCATGTGCTGGGAGACTGGAGCTATAATCCGGAAACCGACACGCATATCATGCTGCGGACCGATGCGCGGAGCCCCGGCGAGGTCTATATCAAGAGAAAAGGCGGACCACTTGAAAAGGTGAGCGGGATCCATAACGAATGGACAGAACATGTCCGGCTTCCCGAGCAGCAGGTTTTTCAATGGACGGCGCGAGATGGCACGACGCTTGAGGGCCTGTTGATACCGCCAGTGGGCTATCAGTCCGATGGCAAATATCCGCTGGTCACGATCACGCACGGCGGGCCGCGCTCATCTTCGCAATTTGGATCCTGGAATACGTCACGATATGCCAGCGTTCTCGCAGGGCAGGGATATGCGGTTTTCCTGCCCAATCATCGAGGCGGAACCGGCTATGGCGATGCATTCATGCGCGATATGGTCGGCAACTATTTCCGCAACTCGCATCTCGACGTCATGGACGGCATTGATGCGCTGGTCACACAGGGCATTGCTGATCCCGACCGACTGGTGAAAATGGGCTGGAGTGCTGGCGGCCATATGACCAACAAGCTGATCACCTTTACCGATCGGTTCAAGGCGGCGTCATCCGGTGCCGGTGCCTCCAGCTGGATATCCATGTATGGGGAGAGTGACGTGCGCCATAATCGCACGCCCTGGTTTGGTGGTGCTCCATGGCAGGAAAATGCGCCGCTGGATAGTTACATCGCCCAGTCACCATTGAAAGATGCGTGGAAAGTGAAAACACCGACTTTGTTCTTCAACGGTGGCAACGACGTTCGGGTGCCGCCTACCCAGCAGATCATGATGTATCGGGGCGTCCGGGCGGCCGGTGCACCGACAAGTCTCTATGTTGCCGAGGGTGAGCCGCATGGTTTTCGCAAGCCGTTTAACCAGCTGTTCAAGATCAATACAGAACTTGCCTGGTATGCCAAACATGTCCTCGACAAAGACTATCAACCTGTTCTGCCGCCGATAGAGCCTGAAGTAGAGGAGGAAGAGACAGAGGAAGAAGAGGAGCAGGAAATTCCGGAAGAACAAAAGGTTAGTGAAGAGACCGTCCAATGACATTGCCGCTGGATAATGTCGCGAGCTTTGGTGTCCTTTGTGCTATATTGGGTATCCTGTTTTTTCTCAAAAATCGGGGCGGTTTCTGGGATCGGTTTTTCGTTTTCATTCCCATCGTATTGCTCTGCTACCTCATCCCCTCACTGCTTCGCAGCTTTGGTATTGTGGCATCGGCCGATGACGGTTTGTGGCAGGTGGCCAAGGATTATTTTCTGCCCGCAGCTTTGATATTGATGACATTGAGCATCGACCTCAAAGCCATTATGGGCCTTGGATCCAAGGCGCTCATCATGTTTTTCACTGCCACTATCGGCATCATCATCGGTGGGCCTGTCGCGATCCTGATTGTGGGTTCGTTCAGCCCGGAGACTGTTGGCGGTGAAGGGGCTGACGCAGTCTGGAAGGGCCTTGCTACATTGGCTGGGAGCTGGATCGGCGGCGGAGCAAACCAGACTGCGATGCTGGAAGTTTACGGCTATAATCCGGAGCGTTACGGCGCCATGGTCGCTGTCGACATCGTCATTGCCAATATCTGGATGGCATTTCTGCTTTATGGTGCTGGTAATGTTGAGAAAGTGGACCGCTGGCTAAAGGCAGACTCTAGTGCGATAGATAATTTGCGAGACAAGATGGCGAATTTCACCCTGTCTGTTGAACGCACGTCTACCACATCGGAAATCATGCTGTTGCTCGCGGTGGCTTTTGGCGGGGTCGGTCTATCTCATCTCTTGGGTGGTTTTCTGTCCGGTGCTTTCGAAGCCATACCTGCTTTTACTGACAGTTTTCTGGCGGGCAAATTCTTCTGGATAGTGGTGATTGCGACCACTTTGGGCGTAGCACTCAGCTTTACCAAAGCGCGCGACCTTGAAGGGGCCGGTGCATCCAAGTTCGGAACTGTCCTTATATTTCTGCTGGTCGCTATTATCGGCACCAAGATGGATATTTTCCAAATGGCTGATGCGCCGATGCTGTTCCTCGTCGGGTTCATCTGGATGTTGTTCCACAGCATATCGTTGATCGTGGTCGCCAAGATGATCCGGGCTCCGTTTTTCTTTGTCGCGGTGGGTAGTAAAGCGAATGTCGGTGGTGCAGCGTCAGCCCCTGTTGTAGCGGCGGCTTTTCATCCTGCGCTCGCTCCAGTCGGGGTCCTGCTGGCGGTGCTTGGCTATGCGTTGGGCACTTATGGCGCCATCTTGTGTGCGCAACTGATGCAGGCGGTTGCTCCATGACAGCTGTTTCCCGGCAGTTTTTTGGCATAAGTGATTCTGCGTCGCTGTTTGTAGCGGATGATGCCGAACCCGTCATGGCGAAAAAACTTGTCTCTCTGTCGAAAAAGACAAAACCGGTCATTTGTTATGTTGGCGCTGCGAAAGGTGACCGGCAAGATCGAATTGCTGAATTCCTGACGCTCGCCGAGCGGATTGATGCAGTTCCCCATATACTCAGTTTGTTTAATCCCCCGACGGGTGATCCCAGTCTGTTTTTTGCCGGCGTCGATATCGTTTTTATAGACGGAGGATCGACCCGCAACCTGATGGCGATTTTTGAGGAATGGGGTGTCGTGGATGCCTTGCGCAATGCCTATGAACAAGGTGTCATCATTGCAGGGGCCAGCGCTGGGCTCAATATCATGTTCGATTGGAATATTACGGACTCGGTGAAATCGGAGCTAGTACCGCTTAAGGGGTATGGGTTTTTGAGCGGCAGTGTATGCGTACATTATGATGCCAACTCCGGCAGACAATCGCTGTTTCAAGATTTTTTGATCAATGGCGAGGCAGTCTTTCCAGCCCTCGCGATTGACGAGGGGGTTGCCATTCATTTCGAAAACGAGCGCATAAAATCCGTATTTTCCGTCAGTGATACAGCGAGTTTACGGCAGATATTAAAGCAGGATGGGGCGCTTGTTTCTACCCCACTAGATGTGCAGCGCATCGGTTGAGGCGCAAAAGAAGTGCTTCTTACGAAATAGGATTTATGAAGCTTGTGAATTGGGCCGCTTGAGCTGGTTCCAAATGTCGGAAACTATGGGATTGCCGTTACTCGCGGCGCAGTAGATGCGAATGGACAAGCTCGTCGTATGATTGCTCGGTACAAGACGCAGTCCTTGCTCAGCAGGATCACCGGGAACGACCGTCTCCGGCAGCCATGATATCCCGAATCCATTCTGCGTTGCCGCCAATATGCTTTCGACCAATGCTGCCCGATACACGATGTTCAGCCGTTTCTTGAACCGGGCCTTGCCAAGCAACTGTTCAAAAATCCGGGACATGAAGGAAGTGTTGGAATAGGCCACATAGGGGATGGATTCTAAACCATCCTCCCGCAGATCAATCGGAGCAGAATCGATGCTTTGATATGGACGTAAGTGGTGGCGTTCAATTTCGATACTAGGGAATTGTACCGGATCGAAATCGAACGAGATCGAGTCATGATGGTATGAGATGAAGAAATCACTGGCCCCGTTGTGAAGGCTGGTCAGATAGTCTTCGGCAGCGCGAGTTTCGGCAATGATCAGGGTAGAAAATGGCGACGTCACCCCATGCCAGGAATTTATGAGTTCCGGTACAAACTTTAACGCCAAAGTATGTAGACTGGAAATCGTGATGCTGTTTTTACCGATTTTTGAATATTCATTCGCAACCGCGCGCGCTTCGTAACACTGATCGACAATATTTCTGGCGGTATTGATAAAATCTTCCCCAGCGGGCGTCAGCTTGATGGGGTGAGCTGAACGGTTGAAAAGAGGTGTGCCGATCCACGACTCCAGCGCCTGAATACGACGACTTAAAGCGGACTGAGTAACGAACCGTGCCTCCGCAGCATGGGCAAAGTGTCCCTTCTCAGCAACACTAATGAAATCTTCCAGCCACTTTAGTTCCAAGAAAAATGTCCTTTTTCAGAAGCTTGCGTTTTTCGCATCGTATCATTCCAATTATGAATTTGAAGTCATTTTTTATGATGTCAGACCGGGGTCGGAGGAACAATGGCTCAGTAACAGCTGGGATTGTGCAACAAAATTGTCTCGAGGGGGATATATCAGATGATAAAGTTACGTAACATATTAAAATGTTCAACCGTACTAATGGCGGTAACCAGCATCCCGGCTCTGGCTCAAGAAGTGCCGGACACGGAACAGGCTGAGGCAAGCGCAAGTGATGATCTGATTGTTGTTACGGGGTCACGTATCGAACGGCGAGCAGAAGAATCGTCCATCCCGCTACAAGTATTCAGCGCTGATGATATAGAAGAAACAGGTAAAACGGATCTGGCGGAAATCATCACGCAGCTTCCGGGTGTAGGTGATGGTGTTTCGGTTCAGAACAGTAACAACTCTATCCAAAATAATGGCCTTTCCACGATCAGCTTGCGGCGGTTGGGCGACAACAGAACGCTTGTCTTGATTAACGGTAAGCGGGCTGTGTCCAACTCGGGCAATGGTGATCGCGTCAGCCTTGGCACCATTCCAGCAGGCTTCGTAAAGCGTGCCGAAATTACAACCGGCGGTGCATCCGCGATTTATGGTTCTGACGCTATCGCAGGTGTTGCGAACTTCATTCTCGAAGACTCTTTTGAAGGCATCGATCTCGATGTCCGCTTTTCGGCTCCCGATGCAAGCGGCGGCGAAGAGCTGCGCCTCGAAGGCCTCTACGGCACCAGATTTGCCGATGACCGTGGTTATATTCTGCTCGGTGCAAGCTATCGGGATGAGGATGAGATATTGATCGATTCCAGTCGTCCTTTGGCTGCGGCTGCGCTGGAATTTGATGATCCAGCTGATGCTTCCGGGGATTCTTTCGCTAATGAGGTAAATGCGCCAGGCTGTGATCCGGATAATACTGACCGCCATTGTATTTTGCCGTCATTCGATTCCGACCTTCCAGGTGGCGTTTTTGAGGGTGATGCCTGGTTCAGAGATGGTCAGTGGTTTAATGACGTAGCGCGCGATGATCCTAGTGGTTTTGGTCGTCTGCCCGCTGATCGAGAGCCGGGACAGGATTTCCTGGGAGACTTCGATGGTATCAATGATCGTTTGGGGCAGTCCCTGCGCTCGAAACGCGAAATACTTAATCTTGGCTTTCATGGGAAATATGAGTTCTCCGATGTGGTTACCGCATCGCTGACCGCACTTTATTCCGATGTAGACACAGTCAGTCGCAATGGCATCGAAGATGCCGGCAGTGGAGAATCTTACGGTATTTTAAATGGTGTGCCTGATGTGTTCAATGTTCGCCGAATGGCTTCGGACCATCCATTCATCCCGCCGGAAGTTGAGGTTACGCGAAGCGGTACGGTCTCGTGGATAAGATCCTTTCCGGAAGTCGGCGAAGAGCAACGTATCAACAGCCGTGAAACGATCCGTTTAATGGGTGATCTGGATGGCCAGTTGACGGATGCAATCAGATGGAACGCTTTCGCGACCTATGGCGAATGGAAGCAACGGGCAATTAATGTTGGCGAGATCAATCTTCAGAATGTAGATTTTGCTCTGGATATCGAAGATAATGGTGCGGGTGGTTTTCAATGCGCCGATGCAACCGCCCGTCAAAATGGTTGTGTGCCGTTAAATCTTTTTGGAGAAGGAAGTGTATCTCCCGAAGCCGCAGAATATATCAGCTACACGGGTGACGCTTCGCAAAAACGAACCCAGTTTACGGCTGGTGGGTCAATCAATGGTGATCTTTTCTCTATAAACGACCGCAATGTGAAATTTGCTGCCGGTGTTGAGTATCGCCGGGAAACGCAAAGCACGAGAGGCGACCGTGATGGTGATTTGGTCGGCGGCGTCGATGGTGATCCGACAACCAATGATGTCTTCGTTACGACCCACTCTACTTTTCCAAGTATCACGGCAAACTATGACGTTGTAGAAGGTTTTGTGGAAATTGATGTACCGTTGTTTGAAACCGTAAATGTCAGCGGTGCCGCTCGCATCGCCGAATATTCTACCGTCGGAACGATTTTCAGCCTGAATGCCGGACTTGTTTGGCAGATGAACGATGATCTAAGATTCCGTACACAATTTTCGCGATCTCAGCGGGCACCGAACATTACCGAGTTTTTCTCGCCAGCGCGTCCTGATGGCGATGATCTCCAGGACCCTTGTGAGGGTTTGAATCCGGATGGAACCGGCATTTCAGCACCGTCAAGTCCGGGTGGAGAGAATGCAAACCTTGCTACCATTGCACAAAACTGTCTGGCTGAGGCTGGAATTCAGGCTTATTTTGCCGATCCCGACAATCAGGATGCAGCCGGTGTTCCCGACGCTTTTGATGCGCCAGGTGCTACGCAAGGTCCAAATGCCGGTAACCAGAATCTTCAGGAAGAAACCGCGAATACATTTACCGCCGGTTTCGTGCTCACTCCGTCGGCTATTCCAAACTTCACCTTTGTAGCCGACTATTACCGGATCAGCATCAAAGACGCGATTGGTTCAGTCAGCACGCAAAACACGGTTGATCTTTGCTATGCTGCGGATGATTTCCCGAACAACCGGTTCTGTGATGTCATTACCAGAAACGCTCTGGACGGCAGCGTTGATGAGGTGATTAACTTTCAGGAAAATCTGAATAACGAGCTGGTCGAGGGTATCGACGCGACGATGCGGTGGAGCCGTATTGAACTGCCGGTTATTCCCGGGCGTTTCGATATCGACTTCCGTTATTCTCACTATTTCAAGGATCAAACGACGTTCACCGGTATTGGCGGCGTAACGGTATTGGATACTCCATTAGGAGAGATCGATAATGGTGAGGATGAACTTCGCTTGCGCCTGGGTTATCGAAACGGCGGTTTCCGAATGACTTACACGCTCAACTATGAAGCGGGTGGCGTAGACAGTAATGACGCTGCAAATCCTGACGACGACCGCTTCTTCCGCGTGAGTGACGAAACTTTTCATGATGTTTACGCACGCTATCGTTTCGGTCCCGATGATCGTTATACAATTTATGGCGGCGTGAATAATATTTTCAATAATTTCGGTCCGCTCATTCCAACAGGTACTGATTCAGGCAGCAGTCTCAACATCACGAACGACGTGAATGATGCCGTTGGCCGTGAGTTTTTCCTCGGTGCAAGCGTTCGCTTCTAGGATCGAAACGAAATAGACCGGCCGTCTGCGGGGGCGATCATGGCCGGACATGACCTCCAAGTCTTATCCTTTAGGGGCTTGGAGGTCATAAATTTAATCAAGAATGGGTATGCCGATGAACATCCGATATCTTGCAGTGGTCAGCAGTTTGGTCTTCATATCCGGTGGCTACGTCTCTGCGTTGGCCAGTGCCGCACCGTCTGGCAGTAAAGCTGCTGAGCGACCAGCCGAGCACCGTTTTCACAGCGTCACCTCAACCGGAACGTCGGAAACCCTTGCGCTGAAATCCGGAGAGATTAACCGGTTTGTCTTCACAAAGTGGGCGGGCCCCGATTTGCCGGTTTGGGTATATTTGCCCGATGGCATTGATTTGTCGCGCGCGCCTGTCCTGTTCATGATGCACGGCAACAAGCGTGATCCCCATCGCTATCTCAGGGAATGGCGAGAGCCTGCTCAGGAAAAAGGCCTTATTGTTGTTGCGCCGGAATTTTCCCAGCGGGATTTTCCAAAATCCGCGGGCTATAATCTCGGCAATGTCTTCCGGAAAGAAACCGAAGGACGGCAAGATGAATCCATCTGGTCCTTCAGCGCCATTGAACCGATTTTCGATCGTGTAAAACAGGTTGTTGGAAGCCAGCAGACGCAATATAGTATTTACGGTCACTCGGCCGGCGCACAATTTGTGCACCGGTATCTTTATTATAAACCCGATGCGCCGGTGAAACAGTATATCGCCGCCAATGCTGGCTGGTACACACGGCCCGATCTGGCAGAAGTATATCCTTATGGACTGGCTGGGGCTGGTATCTCTGAAGAGATGATAAAGGCGGCGTTGAGCAAAAACGTCCTGCTGCTTTTGGGGGATAAGGATAATGACCCCAATCATAAAAGCCTGCGACGGAGCCCAGAAGCCATGAAGCAAGGATCGCATCGTTTTGCTCGCGGTTTGTCTTACCATGAATTCGGCAAACAGAAGGCCGATGAATATGCCTTGCCCTTTGGTTGGAGAGTAAAGGTTGTTCCTGGTGTTGCCCATTCCAACGGTTTGATGGCCAGGGCCGCTGCCCCTTCTGTGAACTAGGTTTCCAGATCGTTTATAAGATGTAGAGACCGGTCTGCGCTTTCCCTGCGTAGTGACCGGTCATACTAGGAGCGCGGTCGTCCCTGCCGATAGGTACCGAGCAGGCGGACCTCGTTGCAGTGGAAATGCAATTCCTCCAGAGCCCGGTCAACTGCCGGGTCACCAGGACCGCCTTCTATGTCAGCGTAGAATTTCGAGGCTGAGAAACTGCCACCTTCCTGATAGCTTTCCAGTTTTGTCATGTTGACACCATTGGTCGCGAAGCCGCCCATCGCCTTGTAGAGTGCGGCGGGAATGTTTTTTACTTCAAAGATGAAGGTGGTCATGAGTTGAAAATCATCAGGACCATTGCTCTCTGGCATTACAGCATCAGAGGCGAGCAGGACGAAGCGCGTCATGTTATGATCTTCATCCTCTATCGCATTGGCAATAGGTTGCAGGCCGTAAATCTCTGCAGCGAGCGGCGGGGCAATCGCGGCGGCTTGAGCGTCCTCCTGCTGTGCGACATAAGCTGCAGCAGCTGCGGTATCCGCGTAGGCGACGGGAATAATGTCACGGGCGCGCAGATAGTGGCGGCATTGGCCCAGTGCTTGCGGATGACTCATTGCTGTTTTGATCTTTGCGTCTTCGGATTTCGCCATCAGGCAGTGGCGAATCCGCATGAAGTGCTCCGCAACAATATGCAGACCCGATTCGGGCAGCAGGAAATGGATGTCAGCAACCCTTCCATGCAGGCTGTTCTCAATAGGGATTATTGCGGATCCGGCTATGCCCTGCTTCACCGCATCAAGTGCATCTTCAAATGAAAAACAGGGCAGAGGCAAGCAATCCGGGGCATATTCCATGGCTGCCAGATGGGAATTGGCACCTGGTGCGCCTTGAAACGCGATCGTCTTGGCAGGAGCCTCTGCTGCCGTTGCGGTCATTTTATCGACCATGGCCAGGGCGTTGCGCGGGAAGCTGTTCATGACGCTATCATTTCCTGTTTTATGCACCCGTTTGTCAAAGGTCGCGATTGCCGTACAAAATGCGTCTGCGCAAGACCTGATCGCACTTGGCGAAACTGGCGCAACAATATTAGCATCTATACGTGTAATTGAGGTCTTGCTTTGAACCGGCGGTCTTATTAGAGAAAGCCCAAAGTTTTGACAGGCTGCTCCTGTCGGTAACGCAGGGATTTTTGACAAGATGGACAATAACAACACCATTGCTGGCTGGGTATTGGCAGGCGGAATTGCAGCGCTTGGTTTTTCGATCCTGAGCGGCAAATATTTCCACGCTGACAAGAATGAGCGTCCGGAAACGATGGGTTTCGTAATTGAAGGTGTAGAATCGTCAGACGGCGGTGCGGAAGAAGTGCCGATGAGCATGATGCTCGCCAAGGCCGACGTTGCAGCGGGTGAGGCCGTATTCAGGAAATGTGTTGCCTGCCATACAATCAATGAAGGCGGTGCCAATGGCATTGGGCCAAATTTGTGGAACTCGTTCGGCAAATCGCACGGCCATGTTGCCGGTTTTGCCTATAGCGATGCCCTTGCGTCGGTCGAAGGCAACTGGAACTTCGACAATATGAATGCGTGGCTTATTTCCCCGCGTAAATACGCACCGGGCACGAAAATGACCTTTGCCGGTCTCAGCAAGCCTGAAGATCGAGCCAATGTCATAGCCTACATGAATGCACAGGGCTCAAACCTGCCTTATCCTGAGCCACCTGCCGCCGAAGAAACGCCAGCAGAGGGTGAAGCTGTCGCCGAAGCCGATGCTGCAGCAACCGAAGTGGCAGAAGAAACCGTGGCGGCGGACGAAGCAGCTGCTGCGGAATAAGCCTTTGCAGTCAAGTTTTCTGTGAGCGACTAGCCGCAGTCGAGATCGTAAAAATCCTGGATAATCTGCCAGGCTTCATCAGCTGTTTCGACAAACTGGAATAGGTCGAGGTCTTTGGCGCTAATCGTGCCTTCTTCGGCCAAAGCGTCAAAATTAATCACCCGGTGCCAGAAATCCTTACCAAACAGGATGATGGGCAAGGGCTCCATCTTGCCAGTCTGAACGAGTGTTAGCAGCTCGAAAAACTCGTCAAATGTTCCGAACCCGCCCGGGAATACCGCAACGGCTCTGGCGCGTAGCAGAAAGTGCATTTTTCGCAGCGCGAAATAGTGGAACTGGAAACTGAGAGACGGGGTCACATATTCATTGGGTGCCTGCTCGTGCGGCAGGACGATGTTAAGGCCAATGGACTCCTTGCCTGCATCTTGCGCACCGCGATTGGCTGCCTCCATAATCGAAGGACCACCACCAGAGCAGACAACAAAGTCCCGTTTGCCATTTTCCTCAATGCCGCAGTCACTGGCCAGCTGCCCCAGCCTGCGCGCTTCATCATAATATTTCGATTTTTCTTTCAACCGCTCGGCGGTCTTTAGCGAGGCCTCATCTTTGGCCGCTTCGACCAGAGCATCAGCCTTGCTGGGTTCGGGGATGCGCGCCGAGCCATACATGACCAGCGTCGAGCCGATACCGGCCTCATCGAGTAGCATTTCGGGCTTGAGCAGTTCCAACTGGAACCGGACGGGGCGCAATTCCTCGCGCAGCAGGAAGTCATTGTCCTGAAAAGCAAGTGTATAAGCGGGGTCTTCGGTCTGGGGGGTGCTTAGGGCCTGTTGCTTGGCGAAATCTGCTTCCTGTTTTGCACGATAGAAGCGGCGGTCGTGTAAATCTTTATTTGTCATAGCTCTGCCCTAGAGCATAGCAATGTGACTTGCCAATGAACTTAATGGTTTATCGAAAAATATCAGTTTAGCGGCAATAGCCGTTGCCGCCCATGTCGAAATGGAAATGATCAGCATGTGCAGCATTGAAATCAGGGCTAAGCACAGTCCCGAAGCGCCGGCACGCGCTTTTGTGAATTGCGCGCAAAAACTCCTTTTCCTGCCGCCCGTTGTTCCAGTTTTTGGTGAGCGTAATGCGCCGACCATCGGCCAAAACAAAGCCCGATACGTCAATGGCATTGGCGCGCCCATGCTCGGACAGACGATTGGATCCCGCCACGCGGCGGCAGCTATAACTGCCCATAGTTTCGATTCTGACCAGCTCGCTGCCCAAATATTGGCGCGCCGCACGTCTGACTGCATATTCGGTCCATGCGGCAAATTTGTTCGCCAGCTCACATCGCACCGGACCGAGGTTTGAAACTTCGGTATCGCGGCCCACATCCAGCATGGTGATCGCATCTATCTGACTGCATCCGCCGGAGAAATTCTGATTGGGTAGGGGAGAAAAGCGGACGCCGGCATTGCGCAATTCGCCGAAACATTGCCGGGCGCTGGGGCTCGGATCAATCTTTACACCGCTGGATGGTCGCTTGCTGTCGGGTATGCCGCAAGCACCGAGTGCCAATGACAGTGTCCCTAAAGCGAAGAAATTACGCATGACGGAGATTTTTCGGCGAGTATTTTCCATAAAAAGCGCTTGACGGGGCGTTCCTAAATCTCAGCTGAAGATTATAACTTATAACCCGTTTTAAGCCGAATGGGATGATGTTTGCGACAAACGGACTGAAATAATTCCTGGATCATCAGGCGGAACTGTTTTCATCAAGCCAATGTCGAAGATCGTAATTTTGCCGCTTGACTTGCTGCGCCGCAACATACATTGCGGCGACGGGCCACGCGGTCCCAACGCCGCGCGAGCTCTCTGTAAGGAGAAGCATGAAATGACAGATACTACCGTTCCGACGCCTGAATTGCGTCCAAATTGCCCGAATTTTTCTTCGGGCCCTACCGCCAAATTTCCTGGCTGGTCTCTCGATAAACTCAACACTATTGCCATGGGCCGCTCACATCGTTCTGCGACTGGTAAAGGCCGGCTGAAATATGCCATTGACCTGAGCCGCGAGCTGCTTGGTATCCCAGACGATTATCTCATCGGGATTGTCCCTGCGTCCGATACCGGAGCGGTCGAACTGGCGATGTGGAATATGCTCGGCGCGCGTCCGGTTACGGTTGCGGCCTGGGAAAGCTTCGGCAATGTCTGGATCCAGGACGCTGTCAAGCAACTCAAACCGGCCGACTTGACCGTCCTCGAAGCGGATTATGGTGAGATTCCAGATCTTACCCGGATCGACAAGGGTGATGATATTGTCTTCACCTGGAATGGTACGACGTCAGGCGCTAAAATTCCGAACACCGACTGGATTGCCGACGACCGCGATGGCGTGACCATCAACGATGCAACCAGCGCCGTGTTCGCGCAGCCGATGGACTGGGCGAAACTAGATGCCACCACCTATAGCTGGCAGAAAGTCATGGGGTCGGAAGCCGGTCACGGCATGCTGATCCTCAGCCCGCGAGCAATTGAACGGATTGAAAGCTACAGCCCGAGCTGGCCGCTGCCGAAAATCTTCCGCGTGAAGAAGGGCGATAAATTGAACCGCTCTATCTTCGAAGGGGCAACGATCAATACGCCATCCTTGCTGGCGACCGAAGATTATATCGCCTCGCTCGAATGGGCCAAATCCATCGGTGGTTTGCCAGAGCTGCACGCCAGGGCAGATCGCAATGCCAAGCTGGTCCATGACTGGATCGAAGCGACGCCATGGCTTCGCAACATGGTCAGTGATCCCGCAAAGTGGACGAATACGGGCGTTTGCATGATGTTCCAGGGTGATTGGTATGATGGTCTGAATGACGATCAAAAAGCCGCCGTACCCAAGAAGATCGCCGGCCTGCTCGAAGAGATGAATATCGGCTATGACTTTAACGGATACCGGGATGCGCCACCAAGTTTGCGTATCTGGTGCGGTTCGACCGTTGAAGAAGAAGATATCCGCCGCCTGTTGCCCTGGATTGAATGGGCTTATGCGCAGGTCAAAGCCGAGATTTAATTTATCGCGTCATTCCAGCGGAAGCCGGAATCTCCTCGCAAAACAGCGCCAAGAATATGGAGATCCCCGCTTTTGCTGGGATGACGAAAATCAAAAAGAGATTTTCCATGCCAAAAGTACTTATTTCCGACAAAATGGATCCCAAAGCTGCCGAGATTTTCCGCGAACGTGGTGTTGAGGTGGATGAGATTACTGGGCAAACGCCCGAAGAGCTGCTCAAGATTATCGGCGACTATGATGGTCTTGCCATCCGGTCTTCGACCAAGGTGACGCCAGAAATATTGGAAGCAGCCACCAACCTGAAAGTGGTTGGTCGCGCCGGTATCGGTGTCGACAATGTCGATATCCCCGCAGCATCGACCAAAGGCGTGGTGGTTATGAACACGCCATTTGGTAACAGCATTACAACCGCTGAACATGCGATTGCGATGATGTTCGCACTGGCCCGCCAACTGCCTTCTGCAGATGCTTCGACACAGGCCGGTAAATGGGAAAAATCCAAATTCATGGGGGTCGAGCTGACCAGCAAGACACTCGGTTTGATCGGTGCGGGCAATATCGGCTCTATCGTCGCAGAACGGGCCATCGGCCTGCGCATGAAAGTTGTCGCCTATGATCCGTTCCTGACTGCTGAACGCGCGATTGAGATCGGAATAGAAAAAGTGACGCTCGACGAGCTGCTCGAACGGGCTGATTTTATTACTATGCACACGCCACTGACGGACCAGACCCGCAATATCATGTCGGCAGAAGCCATTGCCAAGGCGAAGCCGGGCGTGCGGATCATCAACTGCGCTCGTGGAGGCTTGATTGACGAAGGAGCCTTGAAAGAGGCGCTGGAGTCCGGCCATGTCGCTGGTGCAGCGTTGGATGTTTATGCGGAAGAGCCGGCAAAAGAAAACGCGCTGTTTGGAACGCCGAATCTAATCTGTACGCCACATTTGGGCGCATCGACCAGTGAAGCACAGGTCAATGTAGCCATCCAGGTGGCAGAGCAAATGGCCGATTATCTCGTCAATGGCGGCGTTGAAAACGCGCTCAATATGCCTAGTCTCTCGGCAGAACAGGCGCCGAAGCTCAAACCTTACATGGTGCTCGCAAATCAACTAGGTTCTTTGATTGGCCAATTATCGAGCAGTTCGCTGAAAGGCATTTCGGTTGAAGTGGAGGGCGCAGCCGCTGAGCTAGACCCCAAACCAATCACTGCCGCCGTGCTCGCCGGATTAATGGCAGCCTATAGCGATTCTGTGAACATGGTGAACGCGCCTTATCTGGCAAAAGAACGCGGCCTTGATGTCCGTGAAGTCCGGCATGATCGCGAGGGTGATTATCACACATTGGTCCGTGTTTCCGTAACCACAGACGAAGGCGAGAAATCCGTTGCGGGTACGCTATTCGGTTCTTCTGGTCCGCGGCTTGTTGAGATGTTCGGTATCAAGGTTGAAGCCGATCTGGAAGGCGATATGCTCTATATTGTCAACCGCGACCAACCAGGTTTCATCGGTAGCGTTGGTTCTACATTGGGCGAGGCAGGGGTCAATATCGGCACCTTCCATCTGGGCCGCCGTGCTGATGCACCGGGTGGAGAAGCCGTGTTGTTGCTTTCCATCGATTCGCCAGTGGAAGAACCCGTGCTATGGGCCGTTTGCCAGCTTGAAGGGGTGAAAACGGTCAAAGCGCTGCGCTTCTAAACAGAAGAGCAAAAAACCGGTGGCCTGAGCGCGCGCTTAGGCTATGGAGACGAAAGTCTATGCAAAAGCTGTCTAACTTGCTGCCTGAAGGCTTTCACGATTCCCTGCCGCCCCATGCCGAAGCAGGGTCGCGTCTGGAACGTGACGTTCTCGATACGCTGGCCAGCCATGGCTATGCGCGGGTGTCGCCGCCTTTGGTCGAATATGAAGATGTGCTGACGGGTCGGATGACGGGATCGGCGAAAAGCGATCTGATGCGCTTTGTTGATCCGATTTCGCAGCGGACTTTGGCGCTGCGACCTGATGTGACGATGCAGATTGGCCGTATTGCGGCAACCAGCCTTTCTGAAGCCGCGCGCCCATTGCGTCTCAGCTACTCTGGACAGGTATTGAAGCTGCGCTCCGGTCAATTGCGCCCGGAACGCAGCCGCTTGCAGATCGGCGCCGAGCTGATCGGAACCGATAGCGTCGCAGCGGCGAGCGAAATTGTATCGGTCGCGATCGAAGCGCTAAGCCGGGCTGGTCTGACCGGCATTACGGTGGATTTCACCATGCCTGACCTGGTCGATATCCTGTCTGCCGGGCCTTTGCCTCTCAGCGCTGCACAAGCGGCCGAGGTGCGCAGCGAACTGGATATGAAAGATGCTGGCGGTCTTACGGAGCTGGGTGCCGTCGGCTACTTGCCGCTGATTGAAGCGACAGGGCCTTTTGACGACGCCATGGCCAAGATGCGTTCTTTTGACAGTGACAATCTGTTGGCCTCGCGGCTGGACGGCATCGCTGCTATTGCTGCGAATATCAAGGACAAGGCGAACCTCACCCTCGATCCGACCGAGCGGCATGGCTTTGAATATCAGAACTGGTTTGGCTTTACGCTGTTTGCCGAGGGTTTTGTCGGTGCAATGGGACGCGGCGGCAGCTATGAAATACCGACATCTGATGGCGGAACCGAAAACGCGGTTGGCTTTTCGCTCTATCCCAGCCCGCTGATTGATGCGGGTTTTAGTGCAAAGCCCAGGGATATTTTGTTCTTGCCGCTCGGGCATGACAGCGAAGTCGCAGCCTCTTTGCGGGCAGAGGGATGGCGCACGGTTGCGGCCCTTTCAGACAGTGATGACGCAGCCACTTTGGGCTGTACCCATCATTTGGATGGTAAGAAGCCGGTAGCAATTTAACAGGAAGAATTTTCAGATATGGCCAATGTAACGGTTATCGGTGCCCAATGGGGTGATGAGGGCAAAGGCAAGATTGTCGACTGGTTGTCGGAACGCGCTGACGTCGTGGTCCGCTTTCAGGGTGGTCACAATGCGGGCCATACGTTGGTTGTGGATGGCGAGGTCTACAAGCTTTCTTTGTTGCCCTCCGGTATTGTCCGCGGGGCGCTGTCGATTATTGGCAATGGCGTGGTTCTTGATCCCTGGCACTTGCGTGACGAAATTGAAAAGCTGAGCAAGCAGGGTGTGGAAATTAATGCGGACAATTTTGGCATCGCCGAAAACTGCCCTCTTATCCTGCCAATCCACCGAGACCTTGATGCGCTGCGCGAAGATGCCAGCGGGAAAGGCAAAATTGGTACAACAAGGCGCGGCATTGGACCTGCCTATGAAGACAAGGTGGGCCGTCGTTCGATCCGGGTATGTGATCTCGCCTACCTTGACGATCTGGGGCCGCAACTGGACCGGCTTTGCGCGCATCACGATGCGCTGCGCGCCGGTTTTGGGGAAGAGCCTGTAGATCGCGAGCGTTTGTTGACAGACCTGAGAGAGATTGCCGACTCTGTGCTGCAATATGCGCAGCCGGTGTGGAAGCGTCTGAACGAAGCGCGCAAGCGTGGTGATCGGATATTGTTTGAAGGTGCGCAGGGCGTGCTGCTGGACGTCGATCACGGCACCTATCCGTTTGTGACGAGTTCAAACACCATCTCGGGCGCAGCCGCTGGTGGATCGGGCATCGGGCCATCTGCAACCGGCTATGTGCTTGGAATTGTGAAAGCCTATACGACGCGGGTCGGTTCCGGACCATTCCCGACCGAGCTGGCTGATGACATCGGTCAACGTCTTGGCGAGCGAGGCCATGAATTTGGCACCAATACCGGACGGCAACGGCGCTGCGGCTGGTTTGATGCGGTGCTGGTCCGACAGGCCCTGGCAGTATCTGGCGTCAGCGGTATTGCGCTGACCAAGCTGGATGTGCTGGACGGCTTTGAAGAACTGAAAATCTGTGTTGGTTATGACCTCAATGGCATAACCTATGACTATCTGCCGCCGCATCATCAGGATCAGGAAGCAGTGACGCCTATTTATGAAAGTATGCCCGGCTGGAGTGAATCCACTGCTGGCGCGCGCAGTTGGGCCGATCTTCCCGCGCAGGCGATCAAATATATCAAGCGCGTGGAAGAGCTGATTCAGTGCCCGGTGGCGCTTGTTTCCACCTCTCCCGAGCGGGAAGACACGATTTTGGTGACCGATCCCTTTGCAGACTAGATTTGCCTTGCTTCTGGCGCTGGCGGCCGTCGGCGGATGTGTCGCTGGGGTAGAAAACACAGAGGCCGGGCAACAGGTAGATGATAGCGCGATCGCGCTTCCAATCATTCCAGCCGGGACCAAGGCCGACAGTATCTTGGTAGATAAAAGTGACCGCACCCTGATTCTTTATAAAGAGGACAAGGAAATTGCCCGCTATGAAGGTATCCGTTTTGGTAATGCGCCAGATGGTCATAAACGCTTTGAAGGCGATGAGCGCACGCCGGAAGGGTGCTATACCATCAACGGCCGCAATCCCGGCAGCAGCTACCATCTAAGCCTGCGAATATCCTATCCCAACGTGGCTGACCGCGCCTACGCCGAAGCGAGGGGAAAATCACCGGGCGGTGATATTTTTATTCATGGTCAACCTAACGGTCGGGACGGACCACCTATGAGATCGGATTGGACAGATGGCTGTATCGCATTGAGCAACGCAGAGATTGAACAGATCTGGGAAGTGGTGCCCGACGGGGCAGTGATTACCATACAACCTTAGACGTCTTCCAGCCGCTCAGCTATGCGAAAATCCAAATGGCGTATTGGCTTGCCTATAGTCATCGGACAAAATCTGTCGACCAATGGGCGGTGCCGAGCGGGCCCGGCATTTTGTGCGATGACATAGTCGACAGGTGACGCCTATGGGCGTGGCGCTTTCCGGGCTGATGTCCGGACGGTCGCGTGTGTAGATCAAGCGATCGGCATGTTCTGCTGCGCAACCCAGCGCGATGGCTCGTTCGACACGCTGGGTTCCAAAGGCACCGCCGCCAGCGGTTACAGTTCTCGCTATGGAAAAGAAACGTTCCCCATCGGGCAGTTCAAGCCACTGGGTGATCACCTGTCGCGGGCTGCGAAAGGCCTGATGCACTGACCATAAGGGGCAGGCGCCACCATGCCGCGCAAAGGGAAAACCGGCGCCGTCCAATCGTTTGGAGACGTTGCCAGCGGGATCCACGCGAATGAAGAAAAACGGCACACGCTCCTGACCGGGCTTCTGGAGTGTGGTCAGACGGTGAGCGGTTTGTTCGAAACTGGTGCCGAATTGGCGAGCGAGCGCTTCTACATCATAATGGCGTGTTTCAACAGCTTTGGCGAAGGCGGAATAGGGCATCAGTAAAGCCGCTGCGGCATAGCCGGTGAGGGCGCGCCTGGTCAGCCGTTCACCGCTTTCCGTGGTAAAGCTACCCTCTTTCAGCACCGCGTCGATTTCGCCGTTCAACTCCAGATAGGAAAGTTGCAGAGCCAGTTGGAACATCTGGCTGGCGTTATCCAACTGGTCGTCGATCAATATCTGACGCCGGTGGCGGTCGAGGCGCCGGGTAGCACCCATCATGACATCCGAAGGGAGGCGGCGTACTTGCAGGCCGTGCTTGTCCTTTAGATGGGCTATCATGCTGTCCTGTCCGTTTACGGTCTCTGCGAGGCGTTCGGCGGCGTCGTCAATATTGGAAAAACTGTTGCGGCGTGCAGCAAGAAATCGGCGTGCCTGCGCCACGGGATCGGCAGCATCCGGGTCGACGCTACTGCCATCTGTGCGGGCGCTGGTATCTTTATCGGCCAGCGCCAATTGTTCTTCCCGATAGGCGGTGTAGAGGCGCAGCATCGCCTCGGTAAAACCAGGATAGCTGGTAGCGACATCCGCGGTATCGAGCTGCGGAAAGTCAATATCCGCGAACATCGGATCTTTCAGTACCGCCTCCAGCCGCGCGGTATATTCCTCACCGCCATCGCCCGCCAGCTCCGCCATGTCGATTTTATAGGTTCTGGCGAGGCGCAGCAGCATGTCGGCCGTAAAGGGACGTTGATTACGCTCCAATAAGGCGACATAGGAGGCTGAGATCTCAAGATCGGCGGCCATGTCCGCCTGCGTGAGGCCAAGGTCACGGCGGAGCCGTTTCAGGCGCGGACCCATATAGACGGGGCGTTCACTGGACATGTTGGACTCTGTGCATTCATTCGACTCGAACTGTTTGTAAGATTCTTACAGCTATACAACAATATTTTGTAAAGCGTTACAGTTAAACTTCACGACGCTTCGGAACCGGCCCTGCGCGGCGTACAACGGAGCATAGCTTTCGCGAACAACGATTCGCGGACACCGCTTAAATCGCCGAATTTTAAAGGAGCATGACGATGTCATATCAAGAATATATCAATCAGACGAACGCGCTGATCCAAAAGCAGAACGGGACATGGGACGGTATCGACTCTGAAGCCGTTGCCCGGATGCGCTTGCAGAACCGCTTCCATACTGGCCTCGAAATTGCCAAATATACAGCGAAAATCATGCGCGAAGATATGGCTGCTTATGATGCTGACCCTGCCAACTACACCCAGTCTTTGGGCTGCTGGCACGGCTTTATCGGTCAACAGAAGATGATTTCGATCAAGAAGCATTTCGGCAACACGAAACGCCGTTATCTCTATCTGTCCGGCTGGATGGTTGCCGCTTTGCGCAGCGAATTTGGTCCGCTTCCCGACCAGTCCATGCATGAGAAAACTTCTGTGCCCGCACTGATCGAAGAGCTTTACACTTTCTTGCGTCAGGCGGATGCTCGTGAGCTGGGCGGTCTGTTCCGTGATATCGATGCGGCCCGTGAAGCAGGTGACATGGTCAACGAAAAACGATTGCTGAACGAGGTTGAGAATCACCAGACCCATGTTGTTCCGATCATCGCTGATATTGACGCTGGCTTTGGTAATGCAGAAGCAACCTATCTTCTCGCCAAGAAAATGATCGAAGCCGGTGCTTGCGCCCTTCAGATCGAAAACCAGGTGTCTGACGAAAAGCAATGTGGTCACCAGGACGGCAAAGTCACCGTGCCACATGAAGACTTCCTCGCGAAGGTTCGCGCTTGTCGTTATGCGTTCTTGGAACTGGGCGTTGAAGATGGCATCATCGTCACCCGCACCGACTCTCTGGGCGCTGGTCTGACCAAGCAGATTGCAGTCAGCAATGAGCCTGGCGATCTTGGCGACCAATATAACAGCTTCCTCGATTGTGAAGAAATTGATCCGGCAACGGCGCAAAATGGCGACGTTATTCTGAACCGTGATGGCAAGTTGATGCGTCCGAAGCGTCTGCCAAGCAATCTCTTCCAGTTCCGTGAAGGAACCGGTGAAGATCGCTGCGTGCTGGATTGTATCACGTCCTTGCAGCATGGCGCTGACCTGCTGTGGATCGAAACCGAAAAACCACATGTTGAACAAATTGCCGGCATGGTTGACCGGATCCGCGAAGTTATGCCGAATGCTAAGCTGGTCTATAACAACTCGCCATCATTCAACTGGACGCTGAATTTCCGTCAGCAGGTTTATGATGCATGGGCAGCCGAAGGCAAAGACGTAACGGCTTATGATCGTGCAAACCTGATGAGTGTGGAATATGATGGCACCGAATTGGCAGCCGATGCCGATGAGCGTATCCGGACCTTCCAGGCTGATGGCGCAAAACGGGCTGGTATCTTCCACCACCTGATCACGTTGCCGACCTATCACACGGCTGCTCTGTCGACCGACAATCTCGCCAAGGAATATTTCGGTGAACAAGGCATGTTGGGTTATGTTCTTAACGTTCAGCGCGAAGAAATTCGCCAGGGCATTGCCTGCGTCAAGCATCAGAACATGGCTGGGTCCGACATCGGTGATGATCATAAGGAATATTTCGCTGGCGATGCGGCCCTGAAAGCGGGCGGCGCCGACAACACGATGAACCAGTTCGGATAATCGTCGGATTACAGTTGGGATGAAAACGGCCCGGGGATCAAATCTCCGGGCCGTTTTTCTTTGCAATATGGCGGGTTAGTTTGCCGATTGTGCTAGCGCTGCCGTCAGTACCTTTGGATCATAAAGCGACAGATGTTGCTTATCACTAACCAGTTTTCGAGTTTTTCGATAACTGGTCTCCCAATGTGCTAGCGCCTTGCTGAAATCAGCCTCATCCTCGATCTCTTGCAGTCTGCCAAGCTGCCTACTGGCCGAAACAAGCGCGCTGCGTTGTTTGGTAAGACCGTTTCCAGCATAGCGCTCATGGATCAAGCCGAGCCGATGACGCGCGGAAGCGAGTAGCAAATGGGAAAGCTTCAAATCACCGTCTTGCTGTGCTTCCTTTGCAGCAAGCACGGTCTGGTCCACTGCGATCAATTGGCTGTCAACCTTTAACGCGATCCGCGTTTTGGCGGGCGCTGACGATAAGGATCGCACATAATAAGCAAGGGCAGAGAGAACCGTTGATGATGGTTCCTGCCCATTAAACTCCTCCACAATCAAATCGCGGATGAATTTTTCGAGCTCCTGCTGACTATCAGCGGCGCGAGAGATTTTTCCCGGAACCGTAAGATCCGGAATCTTCACCGGATCGAATATCGCATTGCCGCGATGGGAACTGAAAAAGCTGCTGGTGACATCGGCCGTGCCAGGTTTTCCGGAAACGTTGGAAAACAGGAATGCCGGATTGTCGCGACCATTTTCATGGCAGCTGGCGCAGGACAAGCCAGCCTTGGCGGCCTGACCACCCAGCAGAGTTGGCGTGTGGAACAAGGCTTCACCCGCCAATGCCTGCTGATCCTGAACCGCCGCATGACGACGCGGTTCGGTGGTCAGTGCATCAAGATGCTGGGCAGGATCAAGCCATGCCATGGCCTGAATAAGCGGGCGATCAGCGGCATGCGCAACCGCTGCACAAGTTAAACTGATCGCTGCGCCATATTTTAGGAGGCGGACGCTTCGCCGATCCACCGGCGCAATTCCTCTGCTTCATAGCATCCAAAGCTGCACAGGCTTTCCAGTCTGGCCAGTTTCTTTTTCGCGCCAGCAAGATCGCCGCGCTCCACCATCAGCTCGCCATAATATTCGGTGGCTCCGCGATGGTCGGGTGCGACGGCCAATGCTGTCTGATAATATTGCTCTGCCCGATCAAAATTCTTCAGCTTGCGATTGGCGAAGCCGAGATAGGTCAGGATGTCGGGATGCGGACCAAAGGTCATTGATGCCAGTTGCAGCTCTGCGATGGCAGCTTCATATTTCTTTTCATTGATCAATGCGACGGCGCCCATATAGGCCAGATCGCCATTACCGGAGCTAGCAAATTCAATGCTCTCGGCCGGTTGATAGCTGGCAGAGCCGCTGCCATTCATCGCTGCCTTGACTTTGGAAATTGCCTTGGTCAATTCCCCCTTTTGTGCGCAGCTGTTGCCGCAGGCGCTGTCCTTGGCTGTCAGCTTACCAAGAGAAGCCTTGGCTTTGTCGGCCATATCAAGCTTGTGATAGGTAATCGCGAGATCGCGATGCGCTTCGATCAAATTGCCATTATATTTAACCGCTTTTTCCAGTGGCTTGCGCGCCTTCTTGTAGTCGCCTTGTCCAATATAACTTACGCCGAGCAGATATTGGGCATTGGCGTTGCGTGGCGCGACGCTGAGTGAACGCTTGAATGATCGGATTGCCTTTTTATGATCTTTGGCTTTTAGGGCAGTAATACCTTTTTGATATTCGGCCGACGCGTCATATTTCGGAGCGCTGCTGCTTGGCGCTGATCCACCGCCCCCTCCGCCCCCAGCGGCGATAGCCGATCCTGGATTAAATGCGAGTGTTGTGGCTGCACCCAGAATCGCGGCTGATTTGAAAATATGCATGCTGTTTCCTTCTACCTTGTGATTGCCCCAATAGCATAAACATGCCTCAGACGCGAAATTTGCCGAATGTTCATTGTTCGGGAAATCGAGCCAGAAAGTTACAGAATCAAGGTGAGGGGATCAAATCTGGGGGCGGAGATATGCACATCCGGCCGATTGTCATGGGCAATCAGCGGCGCCAGATGTGCTTGGCGGACCATAGAGCGATTGGCATCCCGCGATATCATCAGAAGCCAAAAACCGCTGAGGGCCGGAATAGCTGGGGAACATCAATGCGCCTCTCTGACGGCTATGGCCCAGACCAATGGCATGACCAAACTCATGTGCGGCGACAGTCAGGAAATCGATGCCCTGAGTGTCGCTGAGGTTGCAGGTCCAGTTTTCATCATCGTCAAAATGGGTATCGCCTGCCAGCGGTCCGCCATTGGGCGGCGGGAAATAGGCATGCGCCAATACGCCGGATGCTCCGTCAAAGGGGCTTCCATCGCCATGTTCTCCCGTAGCAAACTCGATTTCGATATCGACATTGCCATCGGTGTTGACGGAGAAACGGAGATCGCATTGTTCAGACCATAGGTTAAAGGCTGAGGCGACATCGCGCTCAATATCGGCTTGTGCCATCTTGGTAGAAAAGCTGTTGAACCTGTAGGTAAGGTCTGAGTTTTCCCATCGGCTGACTGCTGTAAATCCCGCGCTCGTAGGGGGAATGTCTACAAAACCACAACGGGGTTTCGCCATTTCGCAAAGTGTGGCCTGATCCAGATAGCCGGTTGCTGGCAAACCGAAACAACACTGATAAAGGCGCACGGCTTTCTCGGTGGCATCATCATATTCACCATCATGCAGTGTGCCAAACCGATCCTGAAGATATCCATAGTGCCGAAGGTACGATTGAATGCCCTGGATTTCATCGCCCGACATGTCACGTGAGAGCATATCGTTGAGCGACATTTGAGAGATATTTGGGGGTGTTGTCATCGGTCTTACCTCTGTGAAAGAGTGTTAGCGCTGTTCGCCACCCCCGAAATATCCCCGGGCATTTGTTGCGACCCAATGCCCGGTTATATCGGACTTATTCGGACGTTTCCGTTTCACTTTCAGCGGTGGAAGATTCTGTCGCATCATCAGTTGCGCCGTCTTCGCCTACCGGAGGAATAGCTTCACTTGCTTCTGGCAACATTTCATCCGCTGGTGCTGCGCCGCCTTCAAGGCCGCCAGTTGCTGGCGCGCTATCATCCATTGGTGCCGTATCCACCGGCTCTTCCATTGGTGAAGCTTCCATTCCCGTGCCATCTTCCAGGCCATCAGCGGCCGGGTCTTCTGCTGGCGGTGCATCGCAAGCAGCAAGCGCAAATATTGCGGGCGTCAAAATCAATGCTGGTTTAAATAGTTTTTTCATGAGCTCTCTTCCTTGTCAGAGATATATGGCGGCCAACCGAGCAGGGAGGGAGAATTGCTCAAGTTGGCCGCGCACGTTAGGCACAGTTTAGGCTGATTGGGCCTGATATGCTTTGACTATTTAGGGTCGGGCGCGCCGTCACCATCTTGGTCAAAAGCATCCGGGGCACCATCGCCATCGGTGTCCCAGCTATCGGGCTTACCATCGCCACGTTGGTCCCAGGCATCCATTACGCCATCGCCATCAGTATCGATGGTTGCAGGTGCTGCCTCTGGGGCAGGAGCCGCTTCTGCTGCACCTTCTTCCGGTGCTTCAGCACCGGCATCTTGCGCAAAACTTGGGGCGGCAATCAAAGTTGCAGCGCCAAAGGCAGCCGCGATCATTGGTAGTTTTTTCATCTTACTCAACTCCATCGTTAACCCCCTGCCTGATTAAAAAATGGTGGTTATCGGGCGACATTCCAGAAGTTAGCGTTCAGCAGACCAGCCAGCGCGCTCAAGCGAAAAATGGCTGAAACTCGTCGGAAACGAGAGGCGTTCTACCCGATTCGATGAGATTTGGGTTCGGGTATTTTACAGTTTTGAGAATCGGTTTCAGGTACGCATAACTATATTGCCTAATGAAAATCCCGTGATTTGGGCAATATCCTGACGTTGCGCGGATGACCGCTGCGGGGATATTTGGGTTTGGGTAGGAGTGCTCTTGCTTTGTGCTGTTCTGCCTGCCTGTCTTCGTTGCGATAGACAGGGCGATTAACTTCATCGGCGCTTGCCATGGATATAGGTGTTTGCTCATGCTCGGCAATTGTATCGAGCATGGTGGTGCAGTCCTCAACCTTGCTGACCATCAAATGAGTCACGCCCTCCTTGCTATGTTGGATCTCGCCGGATGCCAGCATCAATCGTGCCGCCATGACTGGCCGGCGCATGGCCTCGAACCGGCTGGCCCAGAGCAGCAGATTGGATATTCCGGTCTCATCCTCCAGCGTAATGAAAATTGCATTGCCCTTGCCGGGTCGCTGACGGATCAGGACGACGCCGGCGACTTGAGCGAAGCTGCCGCTTTTGGCCTTGGCTATTTCGGCACAGCTCATCACACCCATGGTGCGGAATTTATCACGCAGAAACTCCATCGGATGACCTTTAAGTGACAGACGGATGCTCTGATAGTCAGTGACGACATGCTCGCTTTTGGTCATGGCGGGCAAGCGCGCATCCTCTTCTTCAGCTTGCTCGCGTGCCCGTGCCGCTTCGAACAAGGGCAGGGTATTTGATGGCGTACGCCGCACTTCCCAAAGTGCCTGCCGCCGGTCGAGGCCGATGGAGCGGCAGGCATCGGCATCCGCGAGCAAGCGTAGCGCGCGGGCAGGCAGTTTCGCTTGGTGGGCCAGCTGCTCAATCGACCGGAAAGGACGGGTTGCGGCCATCAACTTGGACCATTCTTCCCGGAAACCATCAATTTGGCGCAGACCAATGCGCAGGGCGTGAGTATGTTCACCATGTGCCACGTCTTCCAGGCTATTGTCCCAATCGCTATGGTTGATATCGACGCCGCGCACTTCAACGCCATGTTCTCGGGCATCACGGACAATTTGGGCGGGCGCATAAAAACCCATCGGCTGGGAGTTGAGCAAGGCAGCAGCAAAGACCGCCGGGTGATGGCACTTAATCCAGGAACTGATGTAGACCAATATGGCGAAAGACTGGGCATGGCTTTCCGGAAAGCCATAGCTGCCAAAGCCCTGTATCTGATTATAGCAGCGTTCGGCAAAATCGCGCTCATAACCGCGCGCGACCATGCCTTCGATCATCTTTTCCTGAAAATGGTGGATAGTCCCGACATTGCGAAAAGTCGCCATGGCGCGGCGCAGCTTGTTGGCATCAACGGCCGAAAAATCCGCTGCAACAATAGCGAGCTTCATTGCCTGCTCCTGAAACAACGGGACGCCGCAGGTCTTGCCGAGCACCGAATGCAGTTCATCCCGGGGATGCGGCGGTTTGGGGGAAGGGAGCGTGATGGCTTCTACACCGGACCGCCGCCGCAAATAAGGGTGCACCATATCCCCCTCAATCGGACCAGGCCGGACAATTGCGACCTGAATGACCAGATCATAAAATTCGCGCGGACGCAGGCGGGGGAGCATATTTATCTGCGCGCGGCTTTCAACCTGAAACACCCCGATGCTGTCGCCGTTGCACAGCATGTCATAGGTCGCCTCATCCTCTTCGGGGACGGTGGCAAGGGCATAATCACCAAGATCGTGATCGCGCATCATGTCAAACGCCTTGCGTATACAGGTCAGCATACCGAGCGCCAGCACATCGACCTTCATCAGGCCAAGTGCATCAATATCATCCTTGTCCCACTCAATGAATGTGCGGTCCTCCATCGCTGCATTATGGATCGGCACGGTTTCATCAAGCCGGTCCTGGGTAAGGACAAAACCGCCAACATGCTGTGACAAATGTCTGGGAAATTGCAGGATATCGCGAACTAGATCGCCCAGTCGCACGATATCAGGACTATCAGGATCAAGACCTGTTTCCTTGAACCGGCTATCAGGGGCTTTGCTTGAATAGCTGCCCCATACAGTGCTCGACAGCCGCGCGGTTATATCTTCCGACAGGTCCAGCGCCTTGCCGACTTCGCGGATCGCACTGCGGGAGCGATAATGGACAACCGTGGCGGCGATACCGGCGCGGTGGCGACCATAGCGGTCATAAATATACTGGATCACCTCTTCGCGGCGTTCATGTTCGAAATCGACATCAATATCGGGCGGTTCCTTGCGCTCTTCCGATATGAAGCGGGAGAACAGCAGGTCATGTTTCATCGGATCGACCGAGGTGACGCCAAGCAGGAAACAGACGGCGCTATTGGCGGCAGAGCCGCGCCCCTGACATAATATGTCCTGGGAACGTGCATATTTGACAATGTCATGGACGGTCAGAAAATAGGGTGCATATTCTAGTTTCTGGATCAGGCGCAGTTCGTCTTCGACTTTTGAGCGGAGCGTGCTTGGAATACCTTCAGGATGCTTTTCATGCGCTGCGCTCCAGCTGAGATGCTCCAGCCAGTCTTGCGACGTCCAGCCTTTGGGCACGGGTTCATCGGGATAATGATAGCTGAGTTCGTCCAGGGTGAAGTCAATGCACGCCAGCAGTTTCTGGGTTTCCGCTATCGCGTCCGGACAGTCGGCAAAGAGCCGCAGCATCTCTTGCGGGCTTTTTAGATGCCGCTCGGCATTGGCGGCGAGCAGGCGGCCTGCCTTGGCGATGGTCGTTTTTTCCGCAATGCAGGTGAGGATGTCATGAAGCGGGCGCTGCCGCGGCGTTGCGTAAAGCGGATCGTTGGTGGCGAGTAGCGGGATGTCAGTGGCTTGCGAAAGATTTTGTAGTTCAGCCAGCCGGCGCTTGTCGCATCCGGTGCGCGGCATGGTGGCACCGATCCAAAGATGAGGGGTGAGGGCGCGGAGGCGAGACCAGAAATCATCCGAGCCAATATCATTCACTGCCCCACTTTGCGCCGGGAAGACAACCAGTGCCATGTCCTCTGCCCATTCAAACAGGTCTGCTTCATATAAAAAGCAATCGCCCTTCTCGGCGCGCAAATTACCGGTGGAGAGCAATCGGGTCAGTCGTCCCCAACCGTGGCGCGTTGTCGGATAGGCTATGATATCCGGTGTCTCATCCGCAAAGACCAGTCGCGCGCCAACGATGAGTTTGAAATCCGGCAGGGCGATGCCTTCTTCTGCGGCATCCTCATAAGCGGTACGCAGGGCAACATGAGCACGGACGACGCCAGCGACGCTGTTCCGGTCAGCAATGCCGATACCGGTCATGCCTAGCAGCATGGCTTGTGCTACCATATCAGCGGGGGAAGAGGCCCCGCGCAAAAAGCTGTAGTGGGTTGCTGCGCACAGTTCGGCAAAGATAGGTTCGGGCGGGCCTGTCACGCGAACAGGCCATGGATATACCAGTCCGGGCTGGCTTTTTCCGATCCGTACAGGCCATGCCGGAACAGCCAGTAGCGCCGCCCGCGAACATCCTCGACCCGGTAATAATCGCGGGTCAATCCGCCTTTTCCGGCCTGTTGCCCATCGCGCCTTTGCCACCATTCCGAAGCGATGCGTTCGGGGCCTTCATAACGGCTGACCCGGTGGGTTTTGCGCCGCCAGGTAAAGCGATAAGGCGGGCCATCCGGCACTTCGGCAAGTACCTTTATGTGTTGCGGCGGATCAAACATATGCAGGGGGCGCAAAGGTGGCTCTCCGGCTTTTGGGTTATCCCATTTTGTGGCCCATGCTTTGGGCGGACCGCTATCCAGAGCGGGCAGGGCAAGCAATCCCTGTTCGGGGATATGGCTGTCGGCCGGCATGAAATGCTGTACTTGTGCCCGCCCCAGCCGGACACTGAGCTGGCTGACTAACGCGGCTTGGTTGCCTTGTTTGTCTTCACCGCCTTCCAGGCGATATTGTTCGACCTCCAACGCATCGGTGGCGACTATCGACAGCCGAATCAGGTCGTAACCAAAGCCGGGATTCAGCGGATCATTGAGCGCCTCGATCCGCTCCTTCAGCAAGCGTTTGAACAAGGCGGGGTCGCGGGTGGCGGGCGCTGTCTCGATCGCCAGACGCGCGATGTCACCATCGCAGCGGAACAGCATCATGTGGACCATCCGTGCACCTTGGCCGCGCTCTTCCAGCTGCCACGCCGCTTCGACAAACAGCTCCTCCAGACAGCTTGTGGCAAAATCAACATGGGTAAGGGGTTCGGCAAAGCGGCGTTCGGTTGTGACATTGGCGAGCTTGCGGATCGGGTCTATCGGCCGGTCCTCAATCCCCATGATCCGGTCAAGTCGCAGCGCGAGTGTAGAGCCGAAGCGCGCGACGAGAGCAGCGCGTGGCCGCTCGGCCAGATCACCAATATGATAAAGGCCAGCCCGTTCCAGCGCGCGGTGGGTCTTGTCATCCATGGTGAGGGCAGAGACTGGCAGTTGCGCCTCCGCGCCTTCTTTCAAGCCGTGATGGGCGAGGGCGATCGCCGCATCGGGTGTGCCAGCCAAGGCCCATGACAGGCTAAACCCAGCCTGATCGAACCGGTCTTCGGCATCTTGCGCCAGTGCGGTTTCCGAAGCGAAGAAATGCGTACAGCCGCTAATATCGAGCAATAGGGTGCGAGGCGGACTGACCGATACCATAGGAGTATAGCGCAAACAGGCATCGGCCAACCTGTCGAGCAAGGCGGCATCAGCCAGTACATCATGATCAAAAACCTTCAGGTCAGGCACGCGCGCCCGTGCATCAGCGAGCTTTATGCCGGGGCCAAGACCTAGATATCCAGCTTCCCGGTCCACGGCCATCAACACCATGGCGCCCTTTACCTTCTCTATCAGGGCAAAGGGAGCCGTCAGCGGTGCATCAGGCGCGTGCGCGTCTGTCTTCCGATATGTTTTCGTGATCCGTTCTGATTCCAGATACGGCAGGAACAGCGCCAATATACGCCGCTTCCTGAAAGCTTCTTGTTTCACGGTTCCACTCCAAACGGGTATTCAGGCCATCCAGTCCACCGCGATGGCGCGTCAGCGTAATGTCAAAAACAGGATGGCCGACGGCATTGGCGGCTAGGGCTTTTGAAGGCGCTGCGGCGACCTGCCAGCGGCTATAAGCGGCGCTCGGCATGGGTGCGGCTTTGTTGCGCAGCATGAAAGTCGTCACGCCGGATTTTTTGGCAGAAAGAGACAAGCGCCGCGTCGCGGTTAGATCAAGGCCTTTGGGATTTTTGCCCGCCAGTTCAACAATCACCGATCCTATTGGTGCGCAGCGTACCGCGTCGGCAGCTGCGCGCAATACGGCGATGCTATCCGGGGCGTCGATATATATTATGTGATCGGGATTAATCCCCAATTCGGCCAGACCGGGTGGGTAAAGTCGCCCCTGTCGCCGCGCTTCTCCCCGGTCCCGCACCCATATAATTGGCCGGTCTGTCGCCTTTGCTGCCATCCGCGTGCGCGTTGCCAAGAGTAATGATAAAGCGGCGGCGCTGCTGCTGTCTTCAGGTTCGGCTGCGTGGATTTCATGGAGCTGTGCCAGCGGCAAGCCGTGATGAGAGCTTTCTCCGGCAAGCGCCACATCAATAGTCCGGGCGCCAAAAGTGAAATGGTCAGCCGTCACACTGTTCAACATTTGTGACTTATCCGCACTAAACTTTTGAATTATATTCGAATCGATTATGTTCATGGTTTGTTCTAATTTATAGAACATTCAAACCGGGTCAAGAGAACAGGCGTTTCGAGGTCGTGATTTTACATTGCTGTATCCCGTTAGAATAGACTATAAAGCCTGACAGGATAAAGGGATAAGGGACGGATATGGCGGACATTTTTATCAGTTATTCTAGAAATGATCGGGACCGCTGCACCGCCATCCGTGATCATCTGGAGGCGTTGAAGGTCAGTGTCTGGTTCGATGCGGGCATTGGGGCGGGTTCATCCTTTGACCGCGAAATTGAACGCGAAATTGAAGCCGCCAAGGCTCTGCTGGTGCTCTGGACCGAAGAATCTGTCGAGTCAGACTGGGTTCGCAACGAAGCACGAACTGGCAAGGAACGCAGCGGACTGATCGCGGTGCAGCTGCGCGAATGTCAGCTGCCGCTCGAATTCCGGTCGGTGCAGGCGGAAGTCCTGGAGGAAGGTGCCGAGGGGACCGATAATCTCGTCTGGCTCAATATCCTCACGCGCATTGGCGAACTTTTGGACCGCCCCGGTCTGGCGGAATATGCACGGCTCAAGGAAAAGGGCAGTACGGATGACTGGAAGGCCTGGCTCAGTCGTTATTCTGCCGATCCACTCGCACCCAGTGTTATCGACCGCATCATCGAAAGCGCTACGCCCGATACCAGCCAGCAACTGGCTGGTGAGCGTGCCAAACGCGCGGCCATGGAAGCTGAGCTTGGTGAGCTGACCGCCGCGTCAAAAGCGCAAGCCGGAGAGGTGGCCAGCAATGCACGGGAGCTGGTGCGCCTGCGCCGCGAACTGGATCAGGCGCAGTCCGGTCAGAAAGAAGCGGAGGCAGAACTGGAGCGGTTCCGGGAAGCCTCTGGCGGTAAATCAGGTGCCAATGATGGCGGACTGGCCGGACTGGGTATCGTATTGGAAGACAAGGTTGCGATCTATGTCGCCTTGGTCTTGTGGGTCGTTGCGATACGGTTCATCTGGGATCCGTTGAGTGAGCTGATTAGAGGCTATGGCGGTCTGGGCGATGTGTTCTGGATCGCTTTCGGTGTTGTCACACTGGCTGTACCGGCAGGGCTAATGACGATGAAAATCCTGCGTAAGCGCAAAGCCATGGCCAATGAAGAGGAACTGGGTTCCTGAAATCAGGCTCCCCTAAAAAGGATTCAGCGTGTATCCCTGCTGTTGCAGCAGCGCATGGGCCGTCATTGCCGAGAGGTCCATTTTCACGCCGGGCAATAGGTCAGCATTGGCAATTTTATAAGCTGCGGCGCTTTGACCACATAAGTGAAACGCGACGCCATGTTTTTGCAGGACCGCAATCGCATCTGCACTGCCGTTCGTAGCACCTTCATTGCGCGCACCATATATCTCCTGCCTGGTCAGGTCGACCGAAGCGCCGCCATGAACAACGATGGCGAGCCTGATATTTTCGGCAGGAACACCTGCTGCGACATGCATGTTGATAAACCGCGCTGCGCTTTCGATCGTACGATTGAGCTTGCCCGCATCCGCTTTTTTAGCAACGTCGAAAGCAATCTTGAACTGCGCATCCTTGGCAAGCGGTGTATCTGTTTGCACCGGAGCAGTTGGCCCGAAATTCCCAAAGACGGGGCCAGTCTCAAATCCTTCAAGCTGAGCCATTGCAGGGGCTGAAAGAGCAAATACACCACAGAATAGAGCGGCTTTAAGAATCTTCATATTATGTTCCCGTCCTTGTCTCGGTTGCGTGCCATGCAACTGTAATATTCTACTTATCAAGCGCGCCGACATTGTGAAAGAGCGGCGTGATCGCTAAATACGCGCCGACTCATTTGAAATTCGATCCACCCAAAAAGGGGACAATCGACGATGTTTGAGCAGTTTGATGCCGTAATGCTAGCACGCATACAATTTGCGTTCACGATCAGCTTTCATTTTATTTTTCCGGCCTTTTCGATCGGCCTGGCCAGCTATCTGGCGGTGCTGGAGGGGCTTTGGCTCAAAACCGGCAAGCAAATCTACATGGATCTGTTCAAATACTGGCTGAAGATTTTCGCGGTGACCTTCGCCATGGGCGTCGTGTCCGGTATTGTGATGTCCTATCAGTTCGGGACCAATTGGGCCGTTTTTTCTGATAAAGCTGGACCGGTGATCGGGCCGCTCATGGCTTATGAAGTGCTGACCGCCTTTTTCCTCGAAGCCGGTTTTCTCGGCGTCATGCTGTTCGGCATGAACAAGGTCGGGAAGAAGCTACACTTTACCGCGACTCTGATGGTGGCGATCGGGACATTTATATCCGCCTTCTGGATTTTGAGCGTGAACAGCTGGATGCAGACGCCCACGGGCCATGAGATTGCAGCTAACGGCCAGTTTGTTCCCGGCGACAGCTGGTGGGACATCGTGTTTAATCCCAGTTTTCCCTATCGCCTGTTCCACACGCTGATGGCCACTTACCTCACGACCGCCTTTGTCGTCGGCGGGGTTGGCGCGTGGCATTTGCTGAAAGACAGGACCAACCTTCATGCCCGTAAAATGTTCTCGATGGCCATGTGGATGGCGGCACTGGTGGCCCCGGTGCAGATTTTCGCTGGCGACCTGCACGGGCTCAACACGCTGGAGCATCAGCCAGCGAAAGTCATGGCCATGGAAGGCCATTATGACAGCCACCCCGATGGCGCGCCGCTGATCCTGTTCGGCATCCCGAATAGCGAGGAAAAGCGGGTCGATTACAAGATCGAGATTCCCAAGCTGTCGTCCCTGATCCTCAAGCATGACCTGAATGCGCCGCTTGATGGTCTGGATACGGTCCCGGATGCCGATGAGCCGCCTGTCGGCATGGTATTCTGGTCATTCCGGATCATGGTCGGGATCGGTTTTGCCATGCTTGGCATTGGCCTTTGGAGCCTGTTCGCAAGGGTTCGCAAGAAACTTTATGACTGGCGGTTGCTGCACAAGGTCGCGATCATCATGGCGCCATCCGGCTTTGTCGCGGTGATTGCCGGCTGGATCACCACGGAAGTCGGACGGCAGCCCTACACAATCTATGGTCTGTTGCGCACGGCCGACAGTGTTTCACCGCTTGCCGCGCCTGCAGTAGCGGCCTCGCTCATCGCATTCATCATCGTCTATTTCTTCGTCTTTGGCATTGGGACCTGGTATATCATGCGCCTGATGAGCAAAGCACCACAACCGGGCGAAAAGGGCGTCAAGGCGACAGAGACAGGCCCGGTACGCACCGCCGGTATCGCGCCGGGGCCGGCCCAGAAGGATGGGCTCGCCTTTGAACCCTCCGCCTCTCAACAAAAGCCGGAGGAGTAGATCATGGATTTGACCGTCATCTGGGCCTTCATCATCGCTTTTGCCGTCTTTGCCTATGTCGTGATGGACGGGTTTGACCTTGGCATCGGTATCCTGTTTCCTGCCTTCAAGGTCGGTGATGCGCGCGATCAGGCAATGAACAGTATCGCACCGGTGTGGGACGGCAATGAAACCTGGCTGGTGCTGGGCGGTGGCGGGTTGCTGGCGGCGTTTCCGCTCGCCTATGCGATTATATTACCCGCCACTTATCCTTTGATCATCATCATGCTTCTGGGACTTGTCTTTCGCGGGGTCGCCTTTGAATTTCGCTGGCGTGACCCGGACCACCGGGCCTTCTGGGACTTTGCCTTTACCGGCGGTTCCTTTGCCGCCGCCTTTTCACAGGGCATGATATTGGGCGCGTTGCTGCAGGGCGTCGAGGTCGCAGACCGCGCCTATGCGGGCAGCTGGTTTGACTGGTTCACACCCTATACACTGCTGACCGGCGTCGGGACGGTCGCTGGCTATGCTCTGTTGGGCGCGACCTGGGTGATCTGGAAAACCGAAGATGGCGCGCAGGATACGGCCTATCGGCTGGCCAAGCCGACCGCGATTGCGACGCTGGCATTGATGGCGGCGGTCAGCCTCTACACACCTTTTCTGGCCGGGCAATATTGGACCCGCTGGTTTGAAATGCCCAACATCCTGTTCGCGGCGCAGGTGCCGCTGCTGGTCGTGATCCTGACCTATTTCCTGTTCCGCGGACTATACAGGAAACAGGAAGCCGCGCCCTTCCTGATTTCGCTCGGCCTGTTCTTCCTGGGCATGGCGGGGCTGGGCATTTCCATGTTCCCCTATATCGTGCCCGACCAGATTACCATCTGGGATGCAGCAGTGCCCGAAAGCAGCCAGATCTTCATGCTGGTCGGCGTGGTTCTGACCGTACCGTTGATACTGATCTACACCGGATGGGCCTATTGGGTCTTCCGCGGCAAGGTCGGCAGTGACGGCTATCACTGATGGCGCCGCCCAATGAACAAGCGGACGAACAATCCGCCGACGATGCCCCGCTATGGAAACGCCTGGCCTGGATGGTGGCAATCTGGGCGATGAGCATCTCTGTCCTGGGAATCGTCGCCTATATCCTGCGGCTGTGGATCAAGTAGCGGCAGATTCGCCGTTATTTCCAATACATCACGGATGTCCGCTATTGGTGCAAAAGCGGACATTGGAACGCATTAATTCGGCGCTCTGTTCCCAAAAATGCAAGCTACTGTCGTTTGTCCGTCCGGCGATTTGGATTGTCTAGCCTGCCAGAACCGTTGCAGCGACTTCTTCGATATTGCCATCCACAACTAATGGAGACCCCCCAACAATACCGACGTTTGTTTGTTCATGCTCTCCGGCACGTAACCAAGCGATGTTCTCCACGACGACCATATAGTTGCCGCCGCGCGACTTTAGTAAAACAAACTTCATGATTGTGTCTCCTGACGCATTCTACCGTGCCCGACTAAACTCTTTTATAGGTTAACGTGCAGCCGATTTTTTTTGCATCGCCGTTCTCTCCAGGAGTTAATACTCCTCGAATGCACAAGAATGAGCTTTCGAATTTAGCGTTAGGACATCTGGGTGATTAAGCCTAAGCGAGTTGTGCGGTTCTGGAAGTTGGCGTTATGCGAGCCGGCTAAGGCTTCGAGATTACTTGCTATTAAGTAGGTAGGTGCAAGGAAGCTTGTCCAACAACCCCTCCATTGTTTCGCATAACGAACCCCCTTGTTGCCTGACCACAGACGTGACGCAGACTTAACCTATAAAAGGGATACCAGCATGGCTAAATCACAGAGGAAATCGAAGCGGGAAATCCGCAAACCAAAAGCCGAGAAACCGAAAAAGAATAACGCTTCCAACCCGTCGACCAAGGCCGGAGTAGTTCCAGGCCTTGAAAATATCAAACGCTGAATCGAGAATGGAGAAAAAGATTGGCGGAACCCGACATGCGCATTTCGGCGGCTTTATGCCGTGAGCAGGAAGCTAATCAACGCGAGATAGCGGATACTCATTCGCTGGAGCATCGAAGAAACATTGCTGCCTTAGCTGCTGCAGCTTGGGCGGTGAAAGCGGTCGCGGCCGAAAAACGCGAAGCGGGCGATTTAGAGCCGCTCCAAAAACTGGATGAGGAAATCACACGTGAATTTGCCGACGAAGCAATAGCCGAGAAGAACAAGCATGCCCGCTAGACTGCAAATCGCCTACGGACTTATTGGCTTGATGATAATCGCAATTGGCATTGGCATCTATCACTACAGAAAGAAGCGAAAGGACAAGCATGGCGGATGGTAACAACCGTCTCCGAGAAATCGACTAACTCATTGGTTCAATGGTCAATCTTGGGAGATCATTCTCTAAAAGGAAATTTCGGTTGTGAATAAGTTTCAAATTAGCCCGCCTTTAGTCATTGTGATTATCCTGATCGCCACTTTGGTATTTTTGGCAATACAACGGCAGTCCAATCTAAGTAAGTCAAATCATTCTGCGGAACAGATATCTGACTTAACAACCGACATTGGTAACTAGTGTCAATGGACGTTGAACTGAAACACAATCAAGTCCAGATATCGGAAATCGTTGAACAATTGGAAAAGGCGTTAAGCGAGCTCGATAATCTCAATGAAAGTCTCGCGGCAGTTTACGTCGATACCGCCATCGTCACCTTGTGCAACGACTATAGCCTCCGTCGATAAGAATTGACTTCGAGTTAGTTACCGTTTTTGCTGGCATGTAGACAATCGACTATCTCGTTCAAGTTTGTGTGTCGCTTTTTGTGAAATCAAATTTTCGTGATCGATTTCGATCAGATATGGGGCCGTAAAGTCTTGATAAGCGTCTTTGCGAGCCTGAGGGAGGTCTTTCCAACCTGTGATCGAACTTCTGCATGTTTTTTGACTGCAGGAGCAGGAAGCCGGGAAATGCTCGATCTTGTAATTGCGCATGGCATAGTCATATGTTGCTTCCTCATCAACGGATATACTCCGCATTGCCACGAGATTGTGACCTCCTGAAGCATTGAGACGGATTCCGCAGTTTGGATTGCAGCTGTGATTGAACTTCGGCGACAGGCCGCCATGAAAACCAAATTCATTCTTGCCAATTTGGGAAGCATGAGAATGATTGGCTATATCGGCCGTTTCCAATACTCCCACCAACAGGATTTCGCCCGGCTCAAATGCCTTCAGAGTAAAAACCCCTTCACCTCGACCAGGTGTTGTGCGCAGTTCAATATGGGCGCTCATTCAGCATACCTTTGTTGGAGTCGCCGCGGCCAAGCGGATATGGGATAGGAGTCGACGCCCAAGCGGACGCGCGCAATTTCAATTAGTTTTCCGTAACGAATGACTTCATCATTACGTCTACGCGCAACATCGCCGGATGCAGGCTTGTCGGCGTTCATTAGCGCGATTTGATGGTCATGAAGCAGTTTGTTGAAGTCCAATTTGCCCTCCTGTAGCGGGAGCGCGATTGTCTCTCAGTCGAATGGCTGTATTTTTAGCTTCGATCCATTAAAGATAAGGACTCTGACCACGATTTACAATGGGCTGGTTGCATAAGTCTAAGCAATCAGTCGCTGCGGTGGAAAATAGAAAAGCGTCAATGTTTGCTTTCGAGAGAAAGCGGACATAAGCAATGAGGTTTCGTTCTCCTGAAACTCAAAAATCCCTTCCAACCCTTGACCATCTCTTGTCTCACTGTTGACCTTCCGGCGAATCCCCGCTAAGGGCCGCGCTTCTGTTCTGGTGTGATCCGTCACACCCGCAGAAAACTTACATAGGCAAAACACTCAAGGCGATTTGGCCGAGAGAGTAACCCTAGTTTATCTAGATCCAATAAGGTGAAGACTTTATGCCAACGATTAATCAGCTCGTCCGTAAAGGGCGAGTGCCACAGAAGACGAAGTCCAAAGTGCCGGCCATGGAAGCCAACCCGCAGAAACGCGGCGTTTGCACCCGTGTCTACACAACGACTCCTAAGAAACCAAACTCCGCTCTGCGTAAGGTTGCCAAGGTTCGCCTGACCAACCAGCGTGAGGTCATCAGCTATATTCCAGGTGAAGGTCATAACCTTCAGGAGCATAGTGTTGTTCTCATTCGCGGCGGCCGTGTTCGCGACCTTCCCGGTGTGCGTTACCACGTGCTGCGCGGTGTTCTTGATACGCAAGGCGTTAAGGACCGGAAGCAATCCCGTTCCAAATATGGCGCCAAGCGTCCTAAGTAATCGGTCAGATAGGAGTTATATAATATGGCACGTCGTCGTCGTCCCGAGAAACGGGTAATCCTTCCTGATCCAAAGTTTAAGGATCAGGTCCTTTCCAAATTCATGAACAACTTGATGCAGGATGGTAAGAAATCTGTTGCAGAACGCATCGTTTATGGCGCGCTGGATAGCGTGGAAGCCAAAGCGAAAAAAGATCCGCTGCAGATGTTCCATGATGCGCTCAACAATGTGAAGCCGGGCATCGAAGTTCGCTCTCGCCGTGTTGGTGGTGCAACCTATCAGGTTCCTGTTGAAGTGCGTCCCGAGCGTGCTCAGGCTCTTGCGATCCGCTGGGTCATTGCTGCTGCCCGTGCACGTAGCGAGACCACCATGGCAGCGCGCCTGTCCGGTGAAATTCTCGATGCTTCCAACAATCGCGGCAACGCGGTGAAGAAGCGGGAAGATGCGCACAAGATGGCCGAAGCCAACCGCGCATTTGCACATTACCGCTGGTAACATTATATAAAGGCGCAGGGGTTGCAGAGCCTCTGTAAATTCCTGCGCTTTTCACATTGTTGTATTTGTAACTAATCAGGGCTGGTCATCGCTGGCCCGTTTCACTATAGGGGCGGCGCTAATTGGGGCCCCTTAATTCTGGAGTAAAGACTATGGCACGCAGCCATCCGCTCGAACGATATCGCAATATTGGCATTATGGCCCATATTGATGCTGGTAAAACGACCACTACGGAACGCATCCTGTATTATACGGGCAAGTCCTATAAAATCGGCGAAGTGCATGATGGCGCGGCGACGATGGACTGGATGGAGCAAGAACAAGAGCGTGGTATCACCATTACCTCGGCTGCGACCACCTGTTTCTGGAATGCGGAAGACCGCAAGGGCCCAGAGCACCGGATCAACATAATTGATACACCAGGCCACGTTGACTTCACCATTGAAGTTGAGCGTTCGCTGCGTGTGCTCGACGGTGCGGTAGCCTGTTTCGACGGTGTCGCCGGCGTTGAGCCACAGTCCGAAACCGTATGGCGCCAGGCTGATAAGTATAAAGTGCCGCGGATGTGCTTCATCAACAAGCTCGACCGAACCGGTGCCAATTTCAAATTCTGCGTGGACTCCATCGTAGAGCGTTTGGGCGCGACACCTGCTGTTCTTTATCTTCCTATCGGTATCGAAGCCAGCCTTGTTGGTTTGGTTGACCTGGTCAATCAGCGTTCGATCACTTGGAAAAACGAAGATCTTGGCGCTGAATATTCCTATGGCGAAATTCCTGAAGATATGGCTGACGAAGCTGCTGAATATCGCGAGAAGCTCATCGAGCTTGCTGTAGAGCAGGACGATGATGTGATGGAACAATATCTGGAAGGCAACGAGCCTGATGCAGCGACATTGAAAGCGCTCATCCGTAAAGGTACGCTGAACCAGAGTTTCGTTCCTGTGCTTTGCGGTTCGGCCTTTAAGAACAAAGGCGTTCAGCCACTGCTCGACGCGGTTGTTGACTATATGCCAAGCCCGCTTGACGTTGATGCCATTAAAGGTGTCAAGCTGGACGGCGAAACCGAAGACACGCGTCCATCAAGCGACGACGAGCCTTTCGCGGCGCTGGCCTTTAAAGTCATGAACGATCCGTTCGTTGGTACTTTGACCTTTGCTCGTATCTATTCCGGCAAGCTAGAAAAAGGCACGGTGCTGAACTCGGTCAAGGACAAGAAAGAGAAAGTCGGCCGTATTTTGGAAATGCACTCCAATGACCGTAAGGACATTGAAGAAGCGTTCGCGGGCGACATTATCGCGTTGGCCGGCATGAAGACCACGACAACCGGTGATACGCTTTGCGCAGCAGAGGCTCCGATCATTCTTGAGCGGATGGAATTTCCTGAGCCTGTGATTGAGCTGTCGGTGGAGCCAAAAACCAAGGCTGACCAAGAGAAGATGGGCGTTGCGCTTAATCGTCTGGCCGCTGAAGATCCTTCCTTCCGTGTGACGACCGACCATGAATCAGGTCAAACGATCATCAAGGGCATGGGCGAGTTGCACCTCGACATTCTGGTCGATCGCATGAAGCGTGAGTTTAAAGTGGAAGCCAATGTCGGTGCACCACAGGTTGCTTACCGCGAATCCCTCGGCAAGGCTGTCGAAGTTGACTACACGCATAAGAAACAGTCCGGTGGTTCCGGTCAGTTCGCGCGTATCAAGTTCGAAGTCACCCCTGGTGAGCGCGGTGCAGGCATTACCTTTGAAGACGAAATCAAAGGCGGTAACATTCCTAAGGAATACATCCCGTCGGTTGAAAAAGGCATGCGTGAAACAGCCGAAACCGGTTCGCTGATCGGCTTCCCGATCATCGACTTTAACATTCGTGTTTATGATGGCGCTTATCATGACGTTGACTCCTCGGCGCTGGCTTTTGAAATTGCGGCACGTGCTGCGATGCGCGAAGCGGCCCAGAAGTCTGGCATCAAGCTGCTTGAGCCCATCATGAAAGTCGAAGTGATTACGCCGGAAGACTATCTTGGTGACGTGATCGGTGATCTCAACTCTCGCCGTGGTCAGATCCAGGGTACCGACACGCGCGGTATCGCTCAGGCCGTGGACGCAATGGTGCCACTGGCCAACATGTTTGGTTATGTGAATGAGCTGCGCTCTTTCACCCAGGGCCGTGCACAATATTCGATGCAATTTTCTCACTACGAGCAAGTGCCGAATAATGTCGCAGAAGAATTGAAGGAGAAGATGGCTTAATCGCCGCTTCTCTTTTTACGAGTAACCGCGCTTACCTTTTGGTTCTGGCTCAAGAAAAAAGCCTAGAGGTTAAAAGGGTGTTGACAGATTTGGATAGTCTCGCCAAAGCGCGGCACAGACTATCAAGACGATAGAAATTAGAGGTAAGAAAAAATGGCAAAAGCAAAGTTTGAACGCAATAAGCCGCATTGCAATATCGGCACCATCGGTCACGTTGACCACGGTAAAACCACATTGACCGCAGCGATCACGAAAGTGCTTGCTGAATCATCTGGTGGTGAAGCCGTTGACTTCGCGAACATCGACAAAGCGCCTGAAGAGCGTGAGCGCGGCATCACCATTTCAACGGCACACGTTGAATATGAAACCGACGCCCGTCACTATGCACACGTCGATTGCCCAGGCCACGCTGACTATGTGAAAAACATGATCACCGGTGCTGCTCAGATGGATGGTGCTATCCTGGTTGTGAACGCAGCTGACGGCCCGATGCCACAGACTCGCGAGCACATCCTGCTTGCTCGTCAGGTTGGTGTTCCTGCTCTAGTTGTTTTCATGAACAAAGTTGACCAGGTCGACGACGAAGAACTGCTTGAACTGGTTGAAATGGAAGTTCGTGAACTTCTCTCTTCTTACGACTTTGACGGCGACAATATTCCTATCGTTGCTGGTTCGGCTCTGGCTGCTCTTGAAGGCCGTGACGACAATATCGGTAAAGAGAAAATTCTTGAGCTGATGGCCGCTGTTGATGAGCACATCCCGCAGCCAGATCGTCCAGTGGACCAGGACTTCCTGATGCCAATCGAAGACGTGTTCTCAATTTCCGGTCGTGGTACGGTTGTTACCGGCCGCGTTGAAACCGGCGTTGTGAATGTTGGCGACGAAGTTGAAATCGTTGGTATCAAAGATACTTCGAAAACAACTGTTACCGGCGTTGAAATGTTCCGTAAGTTGCTCGACAGCGGTGAAGCTGGCGATAACATCGGTGCGTTGATCCGTGGTGTTTCTCGTGAAGAAGTTGAGCGTGGTCAGGTTCTTTGTAAGCCTGGTTCGATCACTCCTCACACCGAGTTCAGTGCAGAAGTTTACGTGTTGTCGAAAGACGAAGGTGGTCGTCATACGCCATTCTTTGCTAACTATCGTCCACAATTCTACTTCCGTACAACGGACGTGACCGGCGAAGTTATCCTGCCAGAAGGTACGGAAATGGTTATGCCTGGTGACAACGTGACAATTAACGTAAAATTGATTGCACCAATCGCCATGGACTCCGGTCTTCGCTTCGCTATTCGCGAAGGTGGACGCACCGTCGGTTCTGGGGTTGTCAGCAACGTAACAAAGTAATATAGGACTGCATCGCCGCCCGGGTCACTGATTCGGGCGGCCAGTTTTTCGCCGCTCCGGCTTCTTTTTAAGAGAGAAAATCGGGGCGGTTTATTTTTTCCTCCTTCGCTCTTTGAGCTTCGGCGGACTGAGTGAAGGTTTTAACACAGTATTCCTTCGTTGTTTCTCCGGCGGGCCTGCCCGCCGAAGCTTTAGCGAAGGAGGGCTCTTTGACATTGGTATAGGTTCTTATGGAAACGCAGAATATTCGCATACGCTTGAAAGCATTCGATCATCGGGTTCTCGATCAGGCGACCGGCGATATCGCTGACACAGCTCGCCGCACCGGCGCGCTTATCCGTGGACCGATCCCAATGCCAACGCGCATCGAAAAATTCACCGTAAACCGCGGCCCGCACGTTGACAAAAAGTCACGTGAACAGTTTGAGGTCCGGACTTATAAAAGGTTGCTCGATATCGTGCAGCCTACGCCGCAAACCGTTGATGCTTTGATGAAGCTCGACCTTGCTGCAGGTGTGAATGTAGAGATTAAGCTCGCTTAATGTGAGTGACGACGTTGCTCTGAATGGAGCATCGGTGACATGGGAAACCGCCAGTATCATGCTGGGTCATGTGTCCCCCGTCTAGTTTGACTGGTCTTCGGATCAATCAGACGCTTTAGCCCGGACGGGGCGATATTCGAAAATTCGGGGCTTTGTATTTTGTAACACGCCCGCTGGCAATTCCGCGACCGGGCCTCTGTAAGGAGAAATGATCGTGCGTACTGGCGTGATCGCGAAAAAAATGGGGATGACCCGCTTGTTTCAGGAAGATGGTCGGCATGTGCCGGTAACCGTTCTTTCCCTGGAAGAATGTCAGGTTGTTGGAGCCCGCAAACAGGATCCGGATGGCTATTTTGCTGTTCAGCTTGGTGCAGGTGCCCGTAAAGCGAAAAATGTAAACAAACCACAACGTGAAGCTTTTGCAAAAGCGGAAGTCGAGCCAAAGGCACGTGTTGCCGAATTTCGGGTTGAGAGCGAAGAAGGCTTGCTCCCCGTTGGTGCTCGGATAACGGCTGACCACTTCATTGCGGGTCAGATGGTCGATATTCAAGGTGTGACGCAGGGTAAGGGCTTTGCCGGTGCCATGAAGCGTTGGGGTTTCGGCGGTATGCGCGCAACCCACGGTGTTTCCATCTCTCACCGTGCACATGGTTCGACTGGTCAAAACCAGGATCCAGGCAAGGTCTTCAAAGGTAAGAAGATGGCCGGCCACATGGGTGCGCGTAATCGCACGCAGCAAAATCTTGAAATCGTCCGTACAGACGCCGCTCGCGGTTTGATCTTTGTGCGCGGCAGCGTTCCTGGTTCCAAAGGTGGCTGGTTGCTGGTTAAAGATGCCGTGAAAGTGGCTCTTCCTGAAGGTGTTCCATTCCCGGGTGCCATGCGCCGCAACGCGGATGAAACAGCGACCGAAGATGCGCCAGCTGGCATGATCGAAGCGGATGCAGCGATCGAAGCGCCAACCGGCCCTACCGATGAAGAAATCGCAGCAGCCGCAGAGGCTCCCGCAGAAACACCAGCAGAAGAGAAATCTGATGCTGCAGATGATGCAGGGAAGGAGGGCTAAGCCATGAAATTGAAAGTGAAAACCCTCGACGCAAAAGCCAAAGGCGACATCGATTTGAATGATGACGTATTCGGTTTGGAAGCGCGCGCAGACATTTTGCACCGCGTCGTCAACTGGCAACGTGAAAAAGCACGCGGCACGGCCCGTCCAACGCGTGAGCGTAGTGACATTGCCCGTACCGGTAAGAAGTTCGGCAACCAAAAGGGCGGCGGTACTGCTCGTCATGGTGATCGTCGTGCTCCTATCTTCGTTGGTGGTGGTAAAGCCCATGGTGCGCGCAAGCGTGACTTCAACCCTTCGCTGAACAAGAAAGTTCGCGCACTGGGTCTGAAAATGGCGCTGTCTGACAAGGCAAAGAACGACAATCTGATCGTGCTTGAGAATATTGAAATGAAAGAAGCCAAAACACAGGCTCTTCTGGCCAATATTACGAAGCTCGGTTTTGGCAAATCAGCACTGGTCATGGATGGTGACGATGTGAACGATGCTTTCTCTAAGGCATCCAACAACATTCCTCGCGTCAATGTAATGTCCGCTGCTGGTGCCAATGTTTATGACATTTTGAACCATGAGACCCTGGTGCTGACACGCGCTGCGGTTGAAAAGCTGGAGGCGCGCTTCAATGGCTAAAAAAGAAGCAGTAGACATTCGTCACTATGACGTAATTGTCGGCCCACACATCACCGAGAAATCAACCTTGCTCAGCGAAAATAACGCTGTGGTTTTCAAAGTTGCGAACACCGCAACAAAGCCGCAGATCAAAGCCGCTATCGAGGCGCTGTTTGACGTTAAGGTCAAAGGCGTGAACACGATGGTGCAAAAGGGCAAGACCAAGAAGTGGAAGGGTCGTCCCTACACTCGCAACGATGTTAAAAAGGCTGTTGTCACGCTGGCTGAAGGCCAGACGATCGACATCACCACGGGAGTTTAAGGGCAATGGCATTAAAATCCTATAAACCGACAAGTCCCGCGCGGCGTGGTCTTATCCTGGTCGACAAGAGCGGCCTTTGGAAAGGCAAGCCCGTCAAGAAACTTGTCGAAGGCAAGCGCAAAACTGGCGGCCGCAACAACAAAGGTCATGTGACTTCACGCGGTATCGCTGGCGGTCATAAGCAAAAATATCGTCTGGTGGACTTCAAGCGCCGCAAGTTTGATGTTTCGGCAACGGTTGAGCGGATCGAATATGATCCTAACCGGACTGCCTTTATTGCTTTGATCAAATATGACGATGGCGAGCTCAGCTACATCCTGGCACCGCAACGTCTGGCCGTTGGTGACACTGTCATCGCTGGTGAAAAAGTTGACGTGAAGCCTGGCAACGCGATGAAATTGTCGCAGATGCCAATCGGTACGATCATCCACAATGTGGAAATGAAGCCAGGCAAGGGCGGTCAGATTGCTCGCTCTGCTGGTACATATGTCCAGATTGTCGGTCGTGACCGCGGCATGGTCATTGTTCGCCTGAACTCAGGTGAGCAGCGTTACATCCGCAGCGATTGCATGGGTACGGTTGGCGCGGTTTCAAACCCTGACAACTCGAACCAGAATTTCGGTAAAGCTGGCCGCACCCGTTGGAAGGGCCGTCGTCCTTTGACACGTGGTGTTGCGAAAAACCCTGTCGATCACCCGCATGGTGGTGGTGAAGGTCGGACCTCCGGTGGTCGTCACCCAGTGACACCATGGGGCAAGCCAACCAAGGGCGCTCGTACCCGTAAGAATAAAACGACCGACAAGATGATCATCCGGTCGCGTCACGCTAAGAAGAAGAGGTAAGCATGGCTCGTTCCATCAAAAAAGGTCCATTTGTTGACCTCCATCTGCTGAAAAAAGCGCAAGACGCTCAGGAAGCTAGTAAGCGTTCGCCGATCAAGACATGGTCGCGTCGTTCCACAGTTCTCCCTGATTTTGTTGGGCTGACTTTCAATGTTTATAACGGTCAAAAATTCATTCCGGTTTCCGTGAATGAAGACATGGTTGGCCACAAGCTTGGCGAGTTCGCTCCTACGCGTAACTATTACGGCCATGGCGCTGACAAAAAAGGCAAGAAATAATGGGTAAGGCATCATCACCCCGCCGCGTTGGCGACAATGAAGCTTTGGCTGTTGGCAATTCCATTCGTGGATCTGCCCAGAAGCTGAACCTTGTTGCACAGCTGATCCGCGGCAAGAAAGCGGAAGACGCTTTAAACATCCTGTCCTTCTCTAAAAAGAGCATGGCCAAGGATGTGAGCAAGGTTCTCGCTTCCGCTATCGCCAATGCAGAAAACAACCATAATCTGGATGTTGACGCATTGATCGTTCAGGAAGCCAGTGTTGGCAAAAGCCTGACCATGAAGCGCTGGAAAGCCCGCGCACGTGGTCGTTCAGCCAAGATCATCAAGCCATTTAGCCGCGTTCGCATCGTTGTTCGCGAGCACGAAGAAGAAGAGGCGTAAACCATGGGTCAAAAGAGTAATCCTATCGGGCTTCGCCTGCAGATTAACCGGACTTGGGACAGCCGCTGGTATGCGGAAGGTGCTGATTACGGCAATCTCTTGATGGAAGACATCAAGATGCGCAAATATATCCTGGAAACCGTACCACAGGCTGCGATCTCCAAGGTTGTAATTGAGCGTCCGGCCAAAACCTGCCGCGTTTCCATCTATGCCGCCCGTCCTGGTGTTATCATTGGTAAGAAGGGTGCGGATATTGAGAAGCTGCGCCGCAAGCTGAGTGAAATGTCTTCCAGCGATGTGTCTTTGAACATTGTTGAAATTCGCAAGCCAGAAGTTGACGCACAATTGGTGGCGCAGGGCATTGGTGATCAGTTGATCCGCCGTGTTGCTTTCCGCCGGGCGATGAAGCGCGCTGTTCAGTCCGCTCTGCGTCTAGGTGCCGAAGGTATTAAAATTGTCTGTGGTGGTCGTTTGGGCGGAGCAGAAATTGCCCGTGTTGAATGGTACCGTGAAGGCCGCGTGCCGCTTCATACGCTGCGCGCCAATATCGACTATGCTGAACATGAAGCGCTCACCGCTTATGGCATTATCGGTATCAAGGTCTGGATTTTCAAAGGTGAGATATTGGGTCACGACCCGATGGCTCAGGATCGGTTGATGGTGGAAGCGCAAACTTCCGGCGTTCGCCCCTCTCGTTGATTTTTAGGGAATAGGTAAAGCATCATGCTGCAACCAAAGAAAACAAAATTCCGGAAGGCTCATAAGGGCCGGATTAAAGGAAAGGCCCCAGGCGGTACGACGCTGAACTTCGGTTCCTATGGTCTGAAAGCCATGGAGCCAGAACGGGTCACAGCGCGTCAGATCGAAGCGGCTCGCCGTGCGATTACCCGTCACATCAAACGGCAAGGTCGTTTGTGGATTCGTATCTTCCCAGACGTGCCGGTTTCAAAGAAACCTGCTGAAGTTCGTCAGGGTAAAGGTAAGGGTTCGGTTGAATATTGGGCTTGTCGGGTAAAACCTGGCCGGATCATGTTTGAACTGGATGGTGTTCCTGGCCCAATTGCTGCGGTTGCTTTCGAGCGTGCGGCGATGAAGCTCCCTATCAAGACAAAAGTTGTGGCTCGCCTTGGCGATACGTCACATTTGGAAGGTTAAGGACATGAGCAAGACAGAAGATTTGCGGACCAAAACCGACGATCAGCTTGAAAGCGATCTGGGCGAGCTGAAGCGCGAGGCATTTAACCTGCGCTTTCAGTCTGCGACCAACCAGCTCGAAAAGCCAAGTCGGATACGCGAAGTGCGTCGCACGATTGCGAAGATTAAAACCCTGCAGAACGAGCGCGCGAAAGCCGCTGTCGCAGAAAAGGCGTAAGGAACCGATATGCCAAAACGTATTCTCACCGGCACGGTAGTGTCAGACAAGGGCGACAAGACTATTGTCGTCAATGTCGAACGCAAAGTGAAGCATCCGCTTTACGGAAAAATTATGCGTCGTTCGAAAAAATATCATGCGCATGATGAAAAGAACGAGATGAGCACTGGTGAAACCGTGCGCATCGAGGAAACAAAACCGATTTCCAAGTTGAAAACTTGGAAGGTGCTGGAACGGGTTGGCGCTGCTGCTGCTCCTGCAACACCAAAGGTTGCTGAAATTACTGCTGAAGACGAAGGCGAAGTCAAAGCCGAAAGCTGAAGCTAGCGAAGTTTAACTGTGCTCCGAACATTTGGGGCGGAATGAAGAAGGAAATGGATCCATGATCCAGATGCAATCGAACTTGGAGGTCGCTGATAATAGCGGAGCCAAACGCGTGCAGTGTATCAAGGTGCTGGGCGGTTCCAAGCGCCGGTTTGCTGGCGTTGGCGACATTATTGTTGTGTCGATCAAGGAAGCGGCCCCGCGCGGCAAGGTCAAAAAGGGTGACGTTCACCGGGCCGTGATCGTGCGCACGAAGAAAGATATCCGCCGCAAAGACGGTTCGGTTATCCGCTTCGACAGCAATGCCGCTGTGCTTGTCAACAATGCGCAGGAGCCAATCGGCACCCGTATCTTTGGCCCTGTGGTTCGCGAACTGCGTGCCAAGAAGCACATGAAAATCATCAGCCTTGCGCCGGAGGTACTATAATCATGGCCAATGCAAAGATTAAAAAAGGTGACACCGTTGTTGTTTTGTCCGGCAAGGACAAGGGCAAGTCCGGTGAAGTGACTAAGGTTATGCCAAAAGACGATAAAGTGATCGTCGCTGGTGCCAATGTTGCTGTGCGTCACCGCAAACCGACACAGGCTAACCCGCAAGGTGGTCTGGAACGCCGTGAAGCGCCAATGCACATCAGCAAGGTTGCTGTGGCCGATCCTAAAGATGGCAAGCCGACACGGGTTCGCTTTGAAGAGAAAGACGGAAAGATGGTCCGTGTGGCCGTGAAATCCGGGGAGAAAGTCGATGGCTGATAAATATTTGCCACGCATGCGTAAAAAATATGACGATCAGATCGTCAAAGCGATGCAGGAAAAGTTCAACTATTCCAATCCTATGGAAGTGCCAAAGATCACCAAGATCACACTGAACATGGGCGTTGGTGAAGGTAGCCAGGACAAGAAGAAAGCCACGACAGCGGCAGCTGAAATGGAACTGATTGCTGGTCAGAAGCCTGTCATTACCAGAGCGAAGACGTCCATCGCGACGTTCAAGCTGCGTGAAGGCATGCCGATTGGTTGTAAAGTAACATTGCGTCGTGAGCGGATGTACGAATTTCTCGATCGTCTGATCACCGTGGCCATGCCGCGAATTCGTGACTTTCGTGGTCTGAACCCAAAGAGTTTTGATGGTCGTGGTAACTTTGCCATGGGCATTAAAGAGCAGATTATTTTTCCTGAGATTGCCTATGACGACATCGATGTGGTGCGCGGCATGGACATTATCGTGACGACAAGCGCGAAAACGAACGATGAGGCCCGCGAGCTTCTGAAACTGTTCGGTTTCCCGTTCCCGCAGGAAGAAGAAGAGCAAGCAGCGGCATAATCCGCGAGAGACAATTTTTTAAGTTTCCGGTTTTCGGAGACACGCAAGAAAGGAAGAGAACTTAAGTCATGGCGAAACTGAGTTCCATTAATAAAAACGAACGTCGCAAGAAGCTGGTTAAGAAATATGCCGGCCGTTATGCGAAGTTGAAGGCGATGGCCAACGATCAGTCTCTTGACGAGACCGAGCGTTTGATGGCGCGTCTTAAAATGGCGGAAATTCCGCGCAACGGTAATCCAACCCGCGTGCGTAACCGCTGCGAAACAACAGGACGTCCGCGCGGCTATTACCGCAAGTTCCGTCTCTGCCGCATTGAGCTGCGTGATATGGCTAACAAAGGCCTTATCCCCGGCGTAACGAAATCCAGCTGGTAAAGGGAAGATAATATGGCTTTTACCGATCCCTTGGGTGATATGCTCACCCGCATCCGTAACGGACAGCAAGCACGTAAGGACAGTGTGGTTTCACCTGCTTCCAAATTGCGCGGTGCTGTTCTCGAAGTTCTGCAGCGCGAAGGTTATATTCGCGGCTACAGCGAAGAAGAGGTGAACAAGCACCCCGGTCTTCGTATTGAACTGAAATATTTTGAAGGCGAGCCGGCTATCCGCCACGTGGCCCGCGTTTCAAAGCCTGGTCGTCGTATCTACAGCGGTTCTCAGGAGCTGCCTTCAGTACGTAATGGCCTGGGCATTACAATCGTTTCGACGCCAAAAGGTGTTTTGTCTGACGCGGAAGCGCGCCAGCAGAATGTCGGCGGCGAAGTACTCGCAGAGGTGTTCTAATGTCTCGTATCGGCAAAAAAGCAGTTAGCATTCCTGACGGCGTTACCGCCACGATGGAAGACGGCCTGGTCAAGGTCAAAGGACCAAAGGGCGAACTTTCGACCCCTATGGTTGATGATCTGAGCTATGAGTTGAGCGATGGCGGTTTGTTGGTCACACCAGCAAACAAAACCACGCGCGCACGCTCTTACTGGGGCATGCAACGGACGCTGGTTCAGAACCTTGTCGACGGTGTAACCGAAGGTTTTACCAAAGTTCTTGAAATCACCGGGGTTGGTTATCGTGCGGCAGTGAAGGGCAAAGTCCTTAACCTGCAGCTTGGTTTTAGCCACGATGTCGATTTCGACATTCCAGAAGGTATCACCATCAAGACGCCGGATCAGACCACGGTCGAAATTTCGGGTATTGATAAACAGCAGGTTGGTCAGGTTGCCGCAGAAATTCGGCGCTGGCGCAAACCGGAGCCTTATAAGGGCAAGGGCATTAAATATCGCGGCGAATATGTTTTCCGCAAAGAAGGGAAGAAGAAATAAGCCATGGCTAATATTTCTCTATTCAAACGGCGTCAGCAACGCGTTCGCACCAAATTACGGAAGCGCGGGCTCACAAAACCTCGTTTGTCTGTGCACCGCACAGGTCGTCATATCTATGCGCAAGTCATTGATGATTCAGAGGGCAAGACTGTTGCCGCTGCTTCAACAATCGACAAGGCGTCCAAAGTAAAAACGGGTGCCGATAGCGCCGCCGCAGCCGATGTTGGCAAGCGCGTTGCAGCAGCAGCGAAAAAAGTGGGCGTAACCGAAGTAATTTTTGACCGTGGCGGTTTTCTGTATCACGGACGTGTGAAGGCCTTGGCCGACGCTGCACGTGAAGGCGGATTGGAGTTTTAAGCATGGCTGAAGAAACAAAGAACGAAGGCTCAGAAGCGCCGGAATCAGCTGCACCAGCTGAGGCTGCTCCTGCCGAGCAAAAACAAGAACGTCAAGGCCGCGGTGGAAACCGTGGCGGACGTGACGGTGGACGCGGTGGCCGTGATGGCGGACGCGGTCGTGGCCGTGGTCGTGGTGGCCGGGATCAGGATCAGGGCGAAGAGCTGATCGAGAAACTGGTTCACATCAACCGTGTTTCCAAAACTGTTAAAGGCGGTAAGCGCTTTGGTTTTGCTGCACTGGTTGTGGTTGGCGACGGCAAAGGTCGTGCCGGTTTTGGTAAAGGTAAAGCACGCGAAGTGCCTGAAGCGATTACCAAAGCAACAGCCGCTGCGAAAAAGAAAATGGTTCGCGTTCCATTGCGGGAAGGTCGTACCCTTCACCATGACGGCAAAGGCCAGTTTGGTGCAGGCAACGTGACCTTGCGTTCAGCGCCTCCAGGTACCGGTATCATTGCCGGTGGTCCTATGCGTGCGGTTTTCGAAAGTCTTGGTGTTGCCGACGTGGTGACCAAGTCTAACGGAACATCCAACCCTTATAACATGATCCGGGCAACCTTCGTGGCGCTTGGTGAACAGACCAGCCCCAAGGCTGTATCCCAGCGGCGCGGCAAGAAAGTTGCCGATCTGCTTGGCCGTGGCGGCGCTTCTGAAGCTGAGGCTGAGGCCGAAGCTGCAGCAGTTACGGAGTAAGGCATAATGGCTAAAGTAAAAATCAAGCAGATTGGTTCGCCAATCCGTCGCCCGGAAGAACAGCGCAAGACGCTGATCGGCTTGGGCCTCAATAAAATGCACCGTGTTTCCGAATTGGAAGACACACCGGAAGTGCGCGGCATGATCCGTAAGGTGCACCATCTTGTAGAGGTTGTTGAAGGCTAAAACCCGAAACGACCGTGCGAATAAAAGCGAAAGCGAGTACACGACATGAAACTGAACGAAATTAAAGATAATGACGGCGCGCGCAAATTGCGTACCCGTATTGGCCGCGGCATTGGTTCCGGCAAAGGCAAAACCGGCGGACGTGGTCAAAAGGGCCAGAAGTCTCGCTCCGGTGTTTCCATCAACGGCTTTGAAGGTGGTCAGATGCCACTTCACATGCGGCTTCCGAAACGCGGTTTCAACAACCCGTTCGGCACCGACTATGCGGAAGTAAACCTAGGCATGATCCAGAAGTTCATCGATGCCAAGAAGCTGGCCAACAAAGGCACGCTGGATCAGGCGGCTTTGAATGCAGCTGGTTTGACCCGCGGCGGCAAAGACGGTGTACGTCTGCTTGCCAAAGGCGAAATCAAAGCCAAAATCACCATCGCAGTTGCTGGCGCTTCCAAAGCAGCCATCGAAGCAGTGGAAAAAGCAGGTGGCAAAGTCGAAATTTTGGCTGGCGCTGCGGTTCATCGTCCCAAAAACGAGAAAAAAGCTGTGGCATCCAAGCCTGCCAAAGAGAAAAAAGCGGCCAACAGGGCCAAAAAGAAAGATTGATTTCAACCAATCAACGGCCCCGCTATGCTTCAGAGCATAGACGGGGCCTTTCTTTTTACCCGTATCGGCTCAGCTTGATGCCCAAGAGCCTTGTTTTTCGGGCAGCAACATCCGATATGGGATCGATGCATTGATTTGAAGCGGGAATAGCTTCATGAACGGCGGGGCAAGGAACTACTAAAATGGCATCAAAAGCCGATCAGGTCGCAGCAAATTTGAGCCTGGCAAAATTCGGAGAAGCAACAGAACTCCGCAAACGTATCTGGTTTACGCTGGGTGCATTGGTGGTTTTCCGGCTGCTAAGCTTCGTACCACTTCCTGGTGTGGATCCAGTCGTGCTGGCGGATCTTTATGATCAGACACGCGGTGGTGTTCTTGATATTTTCAACACATTTTCTGGCGGTTCGCTTGAGCGGATGAGCCTTATTGCGTTGGGTGTGATGCCCTATATTACCGCATCGATTGTTGTGCAGTTGGCCGCAGCCTTGTCGCCGACATTGGCCGCAATCAAGAAAGACGGCGAAGCAGGCCGCAAAAAGCTCAATCAATATACCCGCTATGGTACGGTTGGTCTGACGGCGATCCAAGGCTATTTCATAGCCGTTGGGCTGGAGAGCTTTGCCTCTCAATCCGGCCTTCAAGCTGTGGTGAATCCCGGTATGGGCTTTCGTATTGGTGCGGTGATCAGTCTGGTCGGCGGTACATTATTCCTGATGTGGCTGGGTGAGCAGATTACCAGCCGCGGTATCGGTAACGGTATCTCGCTTATCATCATGGCCGGTATTGTCGCCCAGATGCCGACTTTCGTCAGCAATCTCATGGAAGGCAGCCGGACTGGTTCTGTTGGCGCGCTGACCATTGTCGGTTTGATCGCGATGGTCGTTGGTCTGGTGCTGTTCATCAGTTTCATGGAGCGTGCACAGAGACGCGTGCTCATTCAATATCCGAAACGCGCCACGCAAAATGGCGTGATGCAGGCGGATCGCAGCCATTTGCCGCTGAAGGTCAATACAGCTGGTGTTATCCCGCCGATCTTCGCTTCCTCGCTGTTGCTGATGCCGCTGACGGTTAGCCAGTTTGCCGGAAATACAGCTGCAGGTGAAAGCGCGAGCGGTGACTTCATCATCGCGTTGAACCAATATCTTGCTCATGGGCAGCCGCTGTATATGGCGCTTTACGCAGCCGGTATTATCTTCTTCTGTTTCTTCTACACGGCGGTTGTTTTCAATCCGGAAGAGACAGCAGACAATCTCAAGAAAAATGGTGGCTTCGTGCCCGGTATCCGGCCTGGTAAAAATACATCGGATTATCTCGATTATGTATTGACCCGCATCACGGTTGTTGGCGCTGCCTATCTGGCTTTTGTCTGTGTTTTGCCGGAATATATTATGGCGCAAACCAATTTGCCGCTCTTCTTCCTGGGGGGCACCAGTTTGCTGATTATCGTGAACGTGACCGTCGATACGGTTACCCAGATTCAGAGCCACTTGCTGGCCCTGCAATATGGGGATCTGCTGAAAAAAGCGAAACTCAAAGGCGGCCGCCGCAAACGCTAATAATTTCCTCCGGGATTGGTAAGGTTATAGGGGACAGTAACTTATGGACATCATCCTGTTGGGACCGCCGGGTGCCGGTAAAGGTACGCAAGCTGGTCTTCTCGAAGACGAGCATGGCATGGTCCAACTGTCCACCGGCGATATGCTGCGTGCGGCGGTTAAGGCTGGGACAGAGGTTGGCTTGAAAGCCAAAGCATTGATGGATGCTGGCGAATTGGTTCCCGATGAAGTCGTTTCCGGCATTATTGGCGATAGGCTCGATGAACTTGGTTCCGACCAAGGCGTTATTTTTGATGGCTATCCCCGTACCGAGGCGCAGGTCCATTCGCTTGATGAGATCTTGACGGCTCGAAACCGCAAGCTCGACCATGTTATTGAACTGGGTGTGGATGTTGACGCACTGGTGGAACGCATTACAGGGCGGTTCACTTGCGGCAATTGCGGCGAAGGCTATCACGACAAATTCAAGCAACCTGCCAAGGCAGATATTTGCGATGTCTGTGGTTCTACCGAATTTAAACGCCGTCCAGACGACAATGAAGAAACTGTGCGCACCCGCATGGATGAATATCGCGCCAAGACGCAGCCGATCCTGCCCATCTATGAGGAGCGGGGCATTGTCACCAAAGTCGACGGCATGGGCAGCATGGACGCTGTGAGCAACGCCATCGAAGCAGTGCTTGCTCTGGGCTGATTTCGTTTGTCAGCTTTGGCTGATAGATATTGCCAGTGACAAGGACGCCGACTAGTCTCCCGCCTAACAGGGGAGATACAGATTGTTCCGATTCATATTACCATTGGCAGCTGCTCTCAGCGCCACCGCCGTGCAGGCAGAAGTTACCAATACCGCGGATAACGGCTTTACCGTCAAACATGCAGCTCCGGTGAATGCGGCTCCCGAAGTCGTGTGGAAAACTATCATCGCACCGGCTCGTTGGTGGAATGGTGAGCATAGCTTTTCGGGCAATGCAGAAAATTTCTATCTGGTTCCGCAGGCAGGCGGCTGTTTTTGTGAGCTGCTTCGCACGGTAAGCGAAGACAATATCAAATCGGCTGAGGGCAGCGTACAGCATATGCGGGTCCTGTTTGCGCAGAACAACAAAGCCTTGCGGATGTCTGGTGCGCTGGGCCCATTGCAAGGGGAGGCGGTGACGGGCACGCTTACCATTGGCCTGCGCCCTGATGGCGATAACACCGCAGTATCCTTCGTCTACAAAGTCGGTGGTTATATGGAGTTTCCGGTCGATCAAATCGCGCCTGCAGTAGACGGCGTTATTGGCGAACAGCTTAGCCGGCTTGCGGCCTTATTCGCACCTGAAGAAGAAGCGGAAGCTGAACCAGCGGGCGAACCGGAGGAAGTCGAACAAGCCGAATAAATCAGGCCGAATATCAAAGCTTTACCAATCGAATAAATTGCCGTTAATATGATGCCCAAGTCAAATGCGACTCGAGGACATCGCAATTGATCGCGGGCGCGCAGATAATCACTCTAGGGGGAGTAAGACGATGGCCGTTTCTGATCATGTAGATTTTCCAACATTCATGGAAGGCGTAAAAAAGCGCAATCCCGGGCAAACCGAATTCATTCAGGCGGTGCAGGAAGTCGCCCAGGATATTTACGGGTTTATCGAGGACAAGGAAGAATATCACGCTGCGCAAATCCTGCGCCGCATGGCCGAACCTGACCGGGTGGTGTCGTTCCGCGTCTGCTGGGAAGATGATAATCACAATATCCGTGTTCAACGTGGTTGGCGGGTGCAGAATAACAATGCCATCGGTCCATACAAGGGCGGCATCCGGTTTCATCCCAGCGTGACCGAGAGCGTGCTGAAGTTTCTCGCCTTTGAACAGACGTTCAAGAATTCGCTGACCGGTCTGCCCATGGGTGGTGGTAAAGGCGGTGCCAATTTCAATCCCAAGGGTAAATCTGACGCAGAAGTCATGCGTTTCTGTCAGTCTTTCATGACTGAGCTATACCGCCACATTGGCCCCGATACGGATGTGCCTGCGGGCGACATCGGCGTGGGCGGCCGTGAAATCGGATATATGTTTGGTCAGTATAAACGGATCACCAATCGCTGGGAAGGCGTGCTGACCGGTAAAGGCCGTGAATATGGTGGTAGTGAAATGCGGCCAGAAGCCACCGGTTATGGTGCGGTTTATTTCATGCAAAATATGCTGGCGCACAAAAAAGACGTTATTGAAGGCAAGACCGCCGTTATTTCCGGATCAGGTAATGTTGCGACCCATGCGGCCGAGCAGATCACCAAGCAGGGCGGTAAGGTTCTGACCCTGTCCGATAGCGGCGGTTTTGTTCACGATCCCGACGGTTTTACCCAAGAGAAAATCGACTGGGTCAAAGAGCATAAAACCCATCGCCGTGGACGCATGTCGGAATATGTCGACGAGTTTAAAGGCGCAACCTTCCACGAAGGACAGCGTCCGTGGAGTGTGGCCTGCGATCTCGCATTGCCATGCGCGACACAGAATGAGCTCAACGAAGACGAAGCGAAAATGCTGGTCTCTAATGGCGTAAAAGCCGTGTCGGAAGGTGCGAATATGCCTACCACATTGGAAGGCGTCCATGTCTTCCACGACGCGAAGATCATGTATGGCCCGGGCAAGGCAGCCAATGCTGGCGGCGTGGCTGTTTCCGGACTGGAAATGAGCCAGAATGCAGAACGCATCAGCTGGAACCACGAGCGGCTCGGCACCATGCTGACCGAGTTGATGGAAGGCATCCACAGCCAGTGCGTCGAATATGGCGACCAGGGTGATGGTTATGTCGACTATGTGAAGGGCGCCAATATCGCGGGCTTCAAGAAAGTGGCCGACGCAATGCTGGCCTACGGGGTTGTGTAAAGTCGCTTAGTGCCGATAGCGCCTGCTTAGTAAGCTGAATATTCTTGCCTAACAGGATGCCATCGACCACATAATCGGGTCATGGCATCCTTGCATTCCGAAAAGCCTGCGCGGCTGCGTAGAAAACTGAAAGAGCCCTGCGAGATTGGCTGGTGTGAGCTTGTCAGCTTGCCGGAACTCGGCATCGAAAATATCCACGCCAAAATCGACAGCGGTGCGGCGACCTCCTCGCTGCACGCTGTTCGGATTAAGCCTTTTGAGCGTGATGGTGAACAATGGGTCGCTTTCACCATACCGAAATCACCGGAGTTTCCGGCTTTGCAATGCGAAGCAAAGCTGGTCGAGCGTCGAGCGATAAAAAGTTCCAACGGGCGTTCGCAGCAACGATATGTTATTGAAACAATTATGCAACTTGGTCCGCTTAAGTGGATTGGCCATATGACATTGGCAAACAGGCAATCCATGGCCTTTCCAGTGTTGGTCGGGCGACGAGCTTTAAAACGGGGTTTTCTGATCAATAGCGCCAAGCGTTGGTTGCTCGGGCGCCCGGCGTCCAGATCGGTAAAAAAGGAACAACGATGAAAATTGCCATGCTCGCACGGAACCCGAAGCTATACTCGCATAAGCGGCTGGTTGAGGCGGCAGAAGAGCGCGGTCATGAGATGCATATATTAAACACATTGCGCTGTACCATGAACATCACGTCACACCGTCCTTCCATACTCTATGATGGAGAGACGTTAAAAGGCTTCGATGCGGTGATCCCGCGTATTGGTGCATCAATTACCCATTATGGTTTGGCTGTGCTGCGGCAATTTGAGATGATGGGCGTTTGGCCGCTCAACGAAAGCGTTGCGGTTGGCCGCTCCCGCGACAAGCTGCGTTCGATGCAGATATTTGCCAAACATGGCCTTGGTCTTCCAGTCACAGCTTTTGCCCATGATCCGAAGCAGACCGACGAAGTGCTTAAGATTGTCGGCGGCGCGCCGGCAGTAATCAAGCTGCTTGAAGGGACGCAGGGCATTGGCGTGGTGCTGGGTGAAACCGCAAACAGCGCCAAATCAGTGGTCGAGGCCTTTCGCGGTCTCAACGTGAATATTCTCGTTCAGGAGTTTATCAAGGAAGCTGGTTCCAGCGACATCCGGATTTTCGTGGTCGGCGGGAAGGTGGTTGCAGCGATGATGCGGACTGGCGCGGAAGGTGACTTCCGGTCCAATCTTCATCGCGGCGGGTCTGCCAAGATGGTTAAGATTACTCCGGAAGAGCGCTCAACCGCCGTGCGCGCGGCTAAGGTGATGGGATTGAACGTTGCGGGCGTTGATATATTGCGGGCCAATCACGGACCGGTGATCATGGAAGTAAACAGCTCTCCCGGTCTAGAAGGTATCGAGAACGCAACTGGTAAGGATGTTGCGGGTCAGATTATCGAATTCATCGAGGCAAAGGCGAGTCCTGGGAAGACCCGAACTAAGGGTAAAGGATAACGCTGTCATAACACCCAGATGATTTTGGGGCATCCGGCTCTTCTGTTGCAGGAAAAACCCGTACATGCGGCGGTAACCGCTATTGACAGCACCAGCGACTCTCCCTATTTGGGCTTTATTCGAAATCCAACACAACCGGCAACGCTTTCGTGGCGTCCGCTGGTTTTGTGCGTTTTGGATGTGTTTTTAACAGCTTAGCTATGAGATAGAGATCGGCGAATCGGTCTCTGTGGAGCAGGAGAAAAATATTGGCACGTATTGCCGGGGTAAATATCCCAACAAACAAGCGCGTAATTATCTCGCTTACCTATATTCACGGTATCGGGCGCACGAAAGCGGCTGAAATTGTCGAAAAATTGAAAATCGATCCAGCCCGCCGGGTTCAGGACCTTACCGATCAGGAAGTTTTGCAGATTCGTGAAACCATTGATGCGGATCTGACTGTTGAAGGTGACTTGCGCCGCGAAACCGCAATGAACATCAAGCGTCTTATGGATCTGGCCTGCTATCGCGGTCTTCGTCATCGTAAAGGACTTCCTGTTCGCGGACAGCGTACGCATACCAATGCGCGCACCCGTAAAGGCAAGCCAAAAGCGATTGCTGGTAAGAAAAAATAAGACGGTCTTTAGGACTAGTCTCTTCTGGATATTAGGTAGGAATTGATCACATGGCACGCGAACCGCAGCGCATAAAGAAAAGCGCGCGCAAAAATATTTCGGCAGGCGTAGCGCACGTCAACGCCACATTTAACAATACGATGGTCACCATCACCGATGCACAGGGCAATGCGATAAGCTGGTCCTCTGCGGGTATGATGGGTTTTAAAGGCTCTCGTAAATCTACGCCTTACGCGGCGCAGGTTGCAGCAGAAGATGCTGGCAAGAAAGCAGCAGACCACGGTGTTCGCACCCTGGAAGTGGAAGTGAAAGGTCCCGGCTCTGGCCGTGAATCCGCACTTCGCGCGCTGCAGGCAGTCGGTTTCACCATTACCTCGATCCGCGATGTTACGCCGATCCCGCATAATGGTGTCCGTCCGTCCAAACGCCGCCGCGTCTAAGCCGCTCAAGTTTACGGGAACTATCCGGCCGGTAGTTTCCAATTTTTGGTAATTCGGAGTGGTAACGGTCCAACCCACTCTTTGAACTCACTAGGGGAAGTCCATGACTGTCAATATGAAGAACTGGCAAGAACTGAAGAAGCCCAATGTTCTCGATATAAAATCCGGTGGTGATCCCAAGCGTAAAGCTACTTTTGTAGCAGAACCTCTTGAGCGCGGCTTTGGTTTGACCATTGGTAACGCACTGCGCCGTGTTTTGCTGTCATCGCTGCAAGGTGCTGCGGTTACTTCGATCAAGATCGAAAATGCCTTGCATGAATTCTCGTCGCTCCCCGGCGTGCGTGAAGATGTCACTGACATTGTTTTGAACGTCAAACAGATTGCTTTGAAGATGGAAGGCGAAGACGCCAAGCGTCTGCAGCTTTCTGCAACGGGTCCTGCTGAAGTCACAGCGGGCGATATTGCGGTTTCCGGCGACATTGAAGTGATGAACCCTGATCTGGTTATCTGTCACCTTGACGAAGGCGCGTCCTTCAACATGGAACTGACCGTCAATGTTGGCAAAGGCTATGTTCCAGCGGTTGCTAACCGTCCAGCAGATGCACCCATCGGCCTGATTCCAGTAGATTCGCTCTACTCGCCAATCCGTCAGGTTTCTTACAAAGTCGATAATGCCCGTGTCGGTCAGGAACTTGACTTTGATAAGCTAAACCTCACCATCGACACCGACGGCACCGTGACCCCGGAAGATGCCATTGCTTATGCAGCGCGCATTCTTCAGGACCAGTTGCAGCTGTTCGTGCATTTCGAAGAAGCTTTGGAAAGCGTGTCATCGCCCATCGGCATGGCCGCAGCACAGAGCCAGCAGGAAAGCGACGCCAACCAGCTCAACCGCTATCTTCTCAAGAAGGTCGACGAGTTGGAGCTGTCCGTCCGCTCGGCAAACTGCCTCAAGAACGACAATATCATCTATATTGGCGATCTGGTGCAGAAGACCGAAGCCGAAATGCTGCGTACACCTAACTTTGGCCGTAAGTCCTTGAATGAAATCAAGGAAGTACTGTCCAGCATGGGTCTGCGTCTGGGAATGGATATTCCTGGTTGGCCACCTGAAAATATCGAAGAAATGGCCAAGAAGCTTGAGCAAGAGCTGCTGGGTTAAACGGGAAACTGGCCGACCCGCAAATCGGCCTGCATCGGGGTACCTCATACGGCCCCAATACGAACGGAGTATAGAATATGCGTCATAGAATGAAGGGCCGCCGTATGCAGCGGACCGGTGCTCACCGTCAGGCTTTGCTGAAAAACCTGTCTGCGGCACTGATCAAGCATGAGCAGATCATGACAACCCTGCCTAAAGCCAAAGAAATGCGGCCTTATGTAGAAAAGCTGATCACGCTGGCGAAAAAAGGTGGCTTGTCCAACCGTCGTCTGGCCCATGCGCGTTTGATGGACGAGACTCAGGAAAAGAAACTTTTCGGTGAGCTGGCTGAACGTTATGCTGATCGTAGCGGTGGTTATACCCGGATTATCAAAGCCGGTTTCCGTGATTCAGACGCGGCGCCCATGGCAGTGATCGAACTGGTTGACCGGAACGAAGAAGCAAAAGGTCAGGACAGTGGTCCGGATCAAAATGCTGAGGAAGATTTCGAAGAGGCATAAGCCGCTTCATCTGAAAGACAGTTTCAATTGATAATCGAGGCCGTGAGCGATAAGCTCGCGGCCTCTTTTCTTTGTGTTTCACAGTTTTCGGGGAATTTTATGCGTATCACCGGTCTTCTTGTTCTGGCACTGGCCAGTAGTACGGCAATCACTTCCAATCCAGCTCTTGCCCAAACCGAAACAGAAGCGAAGGATGATGCTCTGACCTACCCGAAAACCAAAACTGTCGATGTGATTGAAGAACAATTTGGCGAGTCTATTGCCGATCCCTATCGTTGGCTGGAAAATGATGTGCGCGAAGATGCAGATGTGGCCGCCTGGGTCGCCGCGCAAAATGCTGTGACGGATAGCTATTTGGCCACTTTGGAAGGCCGTGAACCTCTGGCTGCATCAATGACCGCGCTTTTTGACTATGACGAGATTGAACCTCCGGTCGAGGCAGGCGGAAAATATTTCTTCGAGCGCAAGAGTGGTGGCCAGAACCAGGCCATACTCTACGTCATGGACGGGAAAGACGGCGAAGAGCGCGTGCTAATCGACCCAGCGAATTGGTCGGACGACGGCGCAACGGCGCTAGCGGAATGGAAACCTTCGGAAGATGGCAGTTTGCTGGCTTATGCGGTGCAGGACGGCGGTTCCGACTGGCGCACCTTGAAGGTCATTAACGTTGTTACCGGCGAGGTTATGAAGGACACGGTAGAGTGGGTTAAATTCAGCGATCTTGCATGGATGCCGGGCAATAGCGGTTTTCTCTATTCCCGCTTTCCCGAACCAGAAGAGGGTGAGGCGTTTCAGTCGCTGAACAAAAATCACACCATCTATGTGCATGTTCTGGGGAGCGAGCAGAGCCGGGATATAAAGGTTTACGCTACCCCCGATCAACCGGAATTGAGCCACACCGCTACGGTCACTTCGGACAAGCAATGGGTGGTCATTACATCGTCCTCCGGAACCGATGATCGCTATGAAATCACGCTGGTCAAGGTTGATGCCAATGAGATTAATCCGCGCAAACTTGTGACCGGTTTTGACCATAACTGGTCGCTAATTGATGGTGTTGGCGATACGCTCTATTTCATGACCAACATGGATGCGCCGCGCCTTCGGGTCATGAAAACCGATGTCAGTGCTGAAGTTCCGGAATGGGTAGAGGTCGTCCCGGAGCATATGGCGACTATCGATGACGCGGTATTGGTCGGCGACATACTGGCAGTGGATTATATCGACGATGCCAAAAGTCGACTGGAGTTGTTTGCATTGGACGGCAGCCCCAAAGGCGTAGTTGATCTACCTGGATTGGGGCAGGTCAAGAACCTTGACGGTTCGGCCAAGAGGGACGCTGGTTATTTCGCGTTTGAAAGTTTCAATCGGCCTGCGACGATTTACAGCTTTGGTGATGCGGGCCAACCGACCGCCTGGGCAAAGCCGGATATACCGTTTGATCCTGAAAGCATTACTGTGTCGCAGCGCTTTTATGAAAGCAAAGACGGCACGAAAATTCCGATGTTTCTGGTGCACAAAAAGGATCTGGACCTGAGCGAGGGGGCGCCGACATTGCTCTACGGCTATGGCGGTTTCAATATCTCGGTTCTGCCCGGTTATAGCGCGCCCAAAATGGCTTGGATCGAAGCAGGCGGCGTCTATGCTTCGGCCAATCTGCGCGGCGGCGGCGAATATGGCAAAGCATGGCATGATGGCGGGCGTCTGCAAAACAAGCAGAACGTATTCGATGATTTCATCGCTGCCGGCGAATATCTGATCGCCGAGGGCATCACGCGCAAGAACGGTTTGGCGATTGAGGGGCGCTCAAATGGGGGGCTTTTGGTGGGAGCGGTGATGAACCAGCGGCCCGACCTGTTCACTACGGGGCATGCGGCAGTGGGCGTGATGGACATGCTGCGCTTTGACCGGTTTACCGCGGGGCGTTACTGGGTCGACGACTATGGTTATCCGAACAAGGAAGCGGATTTCCGGAAACTGCTGACTTATTCGCCCTATCACAACATAAAGGATGGTACGGACTATCCGGCGCTGATTGTTTCAACCGCCGACACCGACGACCGCGTTGTGCCTGGGCACAGCTTCAAATATACCGCGCGATTGCAGGCTTTAAACACCGGCGAGAAACCGCATCTGATCCGCATAGAAACGCGGGCAGGGCATGGTAGCGGCAAGCCGACCGACAAACTGATCGAGGAATATTCCGATATCTACGGTTTCATGGCCGATGCTATCGGTCTGGAAATAGCCGACTAGCTTTCGCTAGCCGGCCAAAACCAGTTAAACGTCCAGATTGGCGACGTTCAGCGCGTTGTCGACGATAAATTCCCGCCGTGGTTCGACCACGTCGCCCATCAGCTTGGTGAATATCTCGTCTGTCACATCCGCCTGTTCGACCGTCACTTGCAGCAGAGAGCGAACTTCGGGATCCAGCGTGGTTTCCCAAAGCTGCTCGGCATTCATCTCGCCCAGGCCTTTATAACGCTGGAAGGACAAGCCTTTTCGTCCGGCAGCCAATACGGCGTCCAGCAGTTCGGATGGCCGCGTGATCAGTACTCCTTCCGATCCTGCGCCGCCATCATCGTCACTATCTTCTGCTGCGCCCTTCACAAGGCGGTTACCGGTTGCATAAGTGGCGCTCTGTTCCGATGCCAGGCTGTGCAATTTGCGCGCTTCGGCCGATTCCAGGAATTTGGCTTCGATAACATGGTGATCAGTGACGCCGCGCCACAGACGGTCGAATAAATAGCCACCTTCTTCGGAAACGCTGCCCGACCAGCGGCCTTCTTCATCCACGGCGTCCATCCATGCAGCGGCAGCCTCAACGGCGGCTTGCCGCTCGGCAGGGCCATGTTGCGGATTCAGCGCGCCAGTTAGCGCCATGCCTTCGACAATGGTGCTGTCATAACGACGCGGCACATAGGTCATCAGTGAGCGCATGCGGCGACCATGTTCGACCAGATTGCGCAAATCCTCACCGGACCGCGCGCCTTCGGCCGTTTGCAAGATCATGTTCTGCAAACCGGCCTCCACCAGATAGTTATCGAGCGCGTTATCGTCTTTCAGATACACCTCGCTCTTGCCCTTGCCGACTTTGTACAGCGGCGGCTGTGCAATATATAGATGCCCGTTTTCGACAATCTCCGGCATTTGCCGATAGAAAAATGTCAACAGCAAGGTGCGGATATGCGCGCCATCTACGTCAGCATCGGTCATGATCACGATCTTGTGATAGCGCAGCTTTTCAATATTGAAATCTTCACGGCCAATACCTGTGCCCATGGCCTGAATCAGTGTGCCGACTTCTTTGGAAGAGAGCATCCGGTCAAAGCGCGCACGTTCAACGTTCAATATCTTACCTTTGAGTGGCAGGATCGCCTGATAATGGCGGTCGCGGCCCTGTTTGGCGGAACCACCAGCGGAATCACCCTCCACCAGGAACAGTTCGGATTTCGCTGGATCGCGTTCCTGACAATCGGCAAGCTTGCCGGGCAGGGAGGCAATATCCATCGCGCCCTTGCGCCGCGTCAATTCGCGCGCCTTTTTGGCCGCTTCACGAGCTGCAGCAGCGTCGATGACCTTCTGGACAACCATCGCGGCATTTTGCGGGTTTTCTTCCAGCCATTCTGCGAGCTTGTCAGCCATCAGGCTCTCCAGCGGCTGGCGCACTTCGGAAGAGACCAGCTTGTCCTTGGTTTGTGAGCTGAATTTCGGATCCGGCAGTTTGACCGACACAATGGCGGTCAGGCCTTCGCGCATATCATCGCCAGTCAGCTTGACCTTCTCTTTCTTAAGCGCGCCCGAGCTTTCGGCATAATTATTCAGCGTCCGCGTCAGTGCCGAGCGAAAAGCCGCCAAATGGGTGCCGCCGTCGCGCTGCGGGATATTGTTGGTGAAACACAGCACATTTTCATAGTAGCTGTCATTCCATTCCAGCGCGACGTCGATAGTGACATCATCACGGTCACCATGAATGGCAATGGGGTCCGGCACGAGAGCGGTCTTGTTGCGGTCCAGATATTGCACAAAGGCCGCAATGCCGCCTTCGTAGAAAAGATCAATTTCCTTGGCCTCTTCATGGCGTTCGTCACGCAGCAGAATGTGGACGCCGCTGTTAAGGAACGCCAGCTCGCGATAGCGATGCTCCAGCTTTTCAAAGTCAAATTCGGTAATTTTGAAGGTTGCAGGAGATGGGAAGAAGGTAACCCGCGTACCTTTTTTGCCATTGGCATCACCTATGACTTCCAGTGAGCGCACAGCATCACCAAATTCAAAGCGCATATTATGCTCTTTGCCATCGCGCCAGATGTTGAGCTCCAGCCATTCGGACAGCGCATTTACCACCGACACGCCGACGCCGTGGAGACCGCCGGAAACCTTATAGGCATTGTCGTCAGAAGTGTTTTCAAACTTACCGCCTGCGTGGAGTTGAGTCATGATAACTTCTGCTGCACTTACGCCTTCTCCCTTGTGCATCCCTACAGGAATGCCGCGGCCATTGTCTTCAACAGAAACACTGCCATCCGCGTTCAGGGTGATAAGAATCAGGTCGCAATGGCCAGCCAAAGCCTCATCAATAGCGTTATCCGATACCTCAAACACCATGTGATGCAGGCCCGAGCCATCATCAGTATCTCCGATATACATCCCGGGCCGTTTGCGAACTGCATCAAGGCCTTTGAGAACCTTGATCGAGTCGGCGCCATATTCATTTTTATTGGAACTATCGGAGGCGTTTTCAGCGCCTTCTGGGGTGTCATTATCTGTGTTTTCACTCATATGCACCTTTTAGACCTTCATAGCCTGAAACCCAAGTTTTTTATTAGAAAGAGTGATATTATATCTGTTTTATTACAATGACTTAATTGCGTTTTGCCAAGGACTGTCGATAGTGCTGCTTTTCGCCTGACAAATGCTGCCGTAAGCCGTCATTTAACGAGGAGAATGACGTATGAGTAACCCCGCCGATATTGTCCCCTTTGCCAAAACCATGGGCATAAAAATCACCGAAATGACCAAGGACAAAATCCGCGGCGAGATGCTAGTGCGACCAGATATTTGTACCGCCGGCAATGGCCGGGGAACGCCGTCCATTCATGGTGGTGCGGTTATGACGTTTGCTGATGTTCTGGGTGCTTTTGGCGGCTTTGCCAACCTGCCCGAAGGATCGAGTGGCACCACTACCTCGGAAAGCAAGACAAATTTCCTCAATGCCGTGCCAGAAGGGCAGATCGTCTATGGCGAGGCTGTGCCGCTGAAAGTCGGCAAAAGGCAGTCTGTATGGCAATCGCGGTTATCGCTGGAAGACGGAACGTTGGTTGCCGTCGTGACCCAGACGCAAATTGTGCTTTGAGGCATGCACTCATTCGAATCTTTCCAAAAGCCTGTATTTTGGTCTAGACCATAGACATGATGAAAAGCTTGATCCCCGCCGTGCTGATTTGTTTTGCCGCCAGCGCCTGTTCAGAGACAACCCAGGTCAGCGATGACCTGAAGGAAAGTCAGACCGATACCGCCAATCCCACTGGCCGGACGGAGCGGGTTGGTGACAATCCCGGTGAACGTCCGGTGCGTATCGGTGAAGGCGGACCTCGCTTTGATGCTTGCCAGGCAATGGGCCGCGTCACCGGCTTGCGGGAAACCGAACTTGACGTCCTGATCGCTCCTTTTGATGCCGCAGAGCGCAAGGACGGCCTGTCGGCAGGCCAGTTGGTCCATATCTGCACCCGCAGCCACGACCAGCAATGGCTGGGCATTGTCTATGATGACACAGCAGCAGCGGAGCCAAATGCTGACGGTACCGCAACCACTGGATCACAGGATTGCGGTGTGTCTTCCCCGGTGCGATCCAAACGCAACTATGACGGCCCGTGCAAAAGCGGCTGGGTCGAAAGCACGTTCGTCAGACTGGTCGCCGGATAATTCGGCCCCGTTCGGGGGATATCAGATCCTAATTATTCTGAATCGTTCGTTCGATATCCTTAATCGACGAGTTGGTCAGCGTCTTGCTCATTTCCAGAACGATCCTGTCGGTCACTTCCTTGTGCAACAGGGGGCGCATTTCGCCCAGACTGTCCGGATCTGCAGCGAGTACCAGACTGTCAAATTCGCCGCTGCTCGCAAGGCTATAAAGATGATCGGCAAGCTGTTTCGAGAAAGTCGCTTCATCGGTCTCTCTGGCCGAGGAATCCGGTACATAGGAGCCGGATGGTCCCTCCGAGCATAGGTTCTTTGGAGTAATCGTGCTCTCGGCCTGCAGCTTGATGCCATCCTCGTCACCGATATTGCGATAAAGCTTGGCTTCTGCGCCAGTGGCAACAACGACCAGGCAGTTGGTTGGGATAGGGGAGTTTGTCATATCTTGTCCTTTGTTTGAGAGGGTGAACTTGTTTCGAAAACCATGTTGTGAGGGGTTAAACGCTTTGTTCGGTTGGTTGTTCCGCAACGGGAACGGTAGTTTTCCGCAACAGGCTGCTCGCGGTTAGGTCACCCGCGACATTGACGCTGGTGCGGCTCATATCCAGTATCCGGTCGACGCCCATCACGATGACCATGCCGTCGGCGGGGATCCCAAATCCTGCCGCCACGCTGATCAAAATTGCGATGCTGACCCCCGGCGTTCCGGGAGCGCCGATAGAAGAGGCGACCAATGTTACCGTCATCACCATGATCTGGCCCGCGCTGAGTTCAATACCGGACATTTGCGCGAGAAAGAGGATCGCGACGCTCTGGTACAAAGCCGTTCCGGCCATGTTCATGGTTGCCCCCAGCGGCGCAACGAGATTTGCAATGTCCCGTGGTACGCCGAGCTTCTTCGCCGACTGGACGGTACTGGGCATAACCGCTGCTGAACTGGATGTCGAAAAAGCCAGTAGCAAGGTCTCTCCCGCTTTCTTGAAAAACGTGATGGGCCCTATCCGGCAAAAAATGGCAAGGATGATCAGGTACAGGAGGAACAGCAGTAATAAGCCGAGCAGGACGGTACCGACATAGGCGGATACGGCTATGAGTGTATCAAACCCGATCTGCATGACGAGCTGGGCCATCATGCCGAAAACAGCCAGGGGCGCGAGGAACATCGCCCATTTGACGATGGTCATGCAGATGGACAATAGCGCGTCGAGCACCGACAGAAACGGCTCTATCCGGTCTCGCGCAACCTGTGTTGCGGCGATGCCGACCAGCAAGGCGAGGACAACAACCGCCAACAAATCCCCCTGAACAATCGACGCGGTGGGGTTGTCGGGCAGGATCGCGGAAATTAACTCTGGCGCCTTGCCAAGATCAAATGGGGTCGCTTCGCCGTTCGGGACGGTCGTACCGGTTGAAACGCGGAATGATCCGGCCAGCCCTGCGCCAGGGCGCAAAATACCGGCAAGCGTGATGCCAATGGCAGCCGCGGCGAAAGTGGTCGCGAGGACGAAACCGGCAAAGCGCAGCCCGATCCGTTGCAGCGCCTCACTCGACCCGCTGCCGGTTAGGCCGCCAATGATCGAGGCAAATACCAGCGGAACCAGCACCATGGCGATAAGGCCCAGAAACAGTTGGCCGGGAAGCGCGAGCCAGGCGCCCAGCCAACGCGCGGTCTCAGCCGAAATCAGGCCGCCTTCCGGGCCGAGCAGCAATCCGGTCGCAATGCCGAGCACCAGTGCAACCATGACCTGCGCCCAAAGCCGGGTCTGTATCCAGCTGTGCATTTTCGCCGATTGCTGGCCGAGGCGAATGGGCGGAAGCTCAGGAAGGGGCGGTATCGGCATGGGTCTGCTGTTTCCGTATCAATGGGCCGTGGCGATATTGATGGTCCAATCAGAAACGAGAACCGGTTCTGCGCCAGGCCGGGCGGGGTTTCCCGTTATCAGCATCCCGAAACAATAGGTAATATTCCGGATGGTCATCGAAATGGTGGATTGCATTTTTCCGTGTGATGCAGGAAACGTCTGTTCATGACAAAAATTGATCCTATCGCTTATCTCGACCAACCTTTTGGCCACTTATCCGATCTTATCAATGCCCATGTTGTCAACCAGCCGGATCGTATCGCTCTGAATGATGGTCAGGAACGGTTGAACTGGCGGGAAACTGCGGCTTTGGTCAATCGGGTGGCGGCACAGCTTCAGGCAGATGGGCTGCAAAAAGGGCAGGCGGTGTCGATCCTCGGCACTACAACCATCCAATACGCTATCGCCTATCTTGGCGCCATAATAGCTGGCGGTTGCGCGGCACCTTTGACAACTTCCGCCACACCCAAACAGCTCGCCAACATGATGGCAGACAGCGGCGCGATGCATTTATTTGTCGATAGCGCCAAACGCGCCGAGCTTTTCGAAAGCGGTATCGACCTGCCTCCGCTAAAGCACATCATGATGGATGTGGTGGACAACGGCGCACCATTGATGCACGACTGGATGGCGGAGGAGGGTGCGATGCCCGCTGATCTCGGCGTTGGCCCTGAGGACCCGTTCAATATCATCTATTCCAGCGGCACAACCGGTACACCCAAAGGCATAGTCCATAGCCGTCAGATGCGCTGGTATCAGATGGCTGTCGGCGAAAATTCCGGCTACGGTCAGCCCGGCCAGGTATCGCTGTTCTCTACCCCGCTTTACTCAAACACGACCCTCGGCATATTCGTCGCGACCGTTGCCTATGGCGGTACATCCATTCTCATGCGTAAATTTGATTGCCAGCGCTGGCTGGAACTGGCGCAGGAAAACCGCGCAACCCATACCATGCTGGTTCCGGTGCAATATCAGCGGCTAATGGATTTTGATGGTTTCGACGACTATGATCTTAGCCATTTCACCCACAAATATTGTACCAGCGCGCCCTTCTCGGCGGAGCTGAAAGCCGAGGTTATCGAGCGTATGCCCGGCGGTCTCATCGAAATCTATTCTATGACCGAGGGCGGAGTGGTTTGCATCCTGCTGGCGCATGCCCACCCTGACAAGCTGCACACAGTCGGTATCGCTTGGGGTGGCAGCGAAGTGATTACTGTGGACGAAGACCTGAACCGCTTGCCTGCTGGCGAAATGGGTGAGCTGGTTGGACGTTCACAGACAATGATGAGCGGCTATCAGAACCAGCCGGAAAAAACCGAAGAAGCCAGCTGGTATGACGAAAATGGCGACCGCTGGCAGCGTATGGGCGACATTGGCAGAGTCGATGAAGACGGTTTCATCACGCTAATGGGCCGATCCAAGGACATGATTATATCAGGCGGCTTCAACATTTATCCCCGCGATCTTGAGGAAGCTTTGATGGCGCAACCGGATGTGGCCGACGCTGCTGTCGTCGGCGTTGCCTCCAGGCAATGGGGAGAAACACCGGTTGGATTTGTCGTTGCGGAAGCGGATGCATTGCTGGATCTCGAAGCGTTAAAGGCGGCAACAAATGCTGAACTTGGCAAGACCCAGCGCCTGTCGGAACTGCACCTGATCGACGAGTTGCCGCGCAGTCATATTGGCAAGATCCTGAAGACGGAATTGCGGGACAGTGCCCAGCAGGAACATGCCGCGGCCGGTTAACCACCTTTCTAAAGGCTTTATTGTCGATAATGATTACATTTATGACATGGTTAACGAGAATTTAACCAATCAAGTATCTGTAATATAAGTCTTCTCTAAAAATGGCATATGTTCTGCTTATCTTGTCATCAAGCGGGTTCGCTTTGTTCAAACGTTAACGTTGAACTGGTTGGGACCCGGATGGTGAAAAGATAGAAAACGGGACAGACAACATCATGCGCAAGATTTCCATAGCCACACTGACCGCCATCGGCCTCGCAGCTGCTTATGCAACGCCGGTATCGGCAGGAGTTATCGACTATGCAGCGACCAACTATACTGGCGGGTCCTGTAAGCATGGCCTTTACACCGGCAATACCGGCCGGGGCTGTAATCGCCGCTATTCTTTTCAGGATGGTACCACGTTCAGCTATGATACCGATGCGCAGACGGCCACACTGACCGGTACAGCCATTAACAGTTCGGGGCAGGTCGCAACGCTGGACCTGAATTTCAGCAACTTCCTTGAAACCATCGACGGCACCAATTTCGACTACAAAAATGGTGGCGGCAATTTTAATCCTGTCACCGACACCCCAGATATTGATTTCTTCACCAATGGTTCTGGCACCATAAGCATTGACGGTGCGGTTTATACCGTAAACCCGAATGACCCATTTGCCGGCAACACCACACTGCAATTTGGTCATGGTGCAAATGACAAGAACAAGAATTTTGGCGGTTCGGCCTGGCTGAATATCCTGAACCCGCATGGCCATGCTGTTCGGCACTGGGATATTAATTTCAACCTCGACAAGATCGCGTCGGAAGTGCCTGAGCCAGGTGCTCTGGGCTTACTGGGACTCGCGGTGGGCGGACTTTGGGCAGGCACACGCCGTCGCCGCAAAAAGCTTGCTGCATAAGCAATTAGTTCAATCAGAATACTGGAACCGGGCGAGCTCATTATCGGCCGGTTTCTTTTTATCTGCAATTGGCCGCTATGGTATGATGCGGATTAGCCCTTTTTAAAGGCTTTTCGGGTTATTCACAGGCCATGAAACTTGCGTTAAAATCCGCCATAACGACCTGTTTGGTCACCCTTTCGCTGGTGCTCAGTGCCTGTTCGACTGACGGCAATGATCCGATGGCAGATGCAGAAGCGGCTTTTGCTGAAAATGACTTTCGCGGCGCTCGCATCTATCTGATGTCTGCGCTGAAAGGCGATACCGCCAATCCGGCGGCCAACTTGCTCTACGGAAAAACACTGCTGCGCCTTGGCGATGGTGTTGGCGCGCAAGCGGCTTTGGAAAAACTGACGGAAAATAAGGAATATGAAGCGGAAGTAAAAGGCCTGATGGCCCACGCTTTGTTGCTGCGTAACATGCCGGAACGTGCCCTCGCGCAGACTGAAAATCCTGATAAGCAGAATGCCAGTCTGGCTTACTGGGTTAAGGCGCAGGCGCTGCTTGCACTGGACCGCGAAGAGGAAGCTGTGGCTGCCCTATCTGATGGCCTTGCCGCTACGCCCAATGATCCGGGGCTTTTGGCGCTGCGCGGCAATTATGAAGTGGATCAGCGCAATATTAGCGAAGCCCGCCGTACCGCCGCACTCGCGCTGAAATATGGTCCTGACAGTCTTGATGCCTTGCTGTTGTCCGGCCAACTGGCTCTTATGCGTCAGGATTTACCAACTGCGAAAGCCACTTTTGGCAAGGCGCTTGAACTTTATCCCGACAGCATAACACCGCTTTTCTCGGTCGCTGCCGTCGACGCGGATCTCGGCAATATAAAAGACGCAAAAGCCAATTTGAAACGGATTCTTGAGCTGGCTCCCGGCCATCCGATGGCGCTATTTTTGATGGCCAAAATCGCGTTTAATGATGGTGATATTGATCGTGCTCATGAACTGACTCAAGGCGCAGGTGAGGCGTTAGATGATGTGCCCGGTGCTGCTCTGCTTCGAGGAGAAATCGCTTATTTGCAGGGCAATCATGAGCAGGCAATCGAACGGCTGCGTAAATTTCTGGTCGATATGCCGGGTCATGTGCAAGGTACGACGGTATTGGGCTCCGCGCTGACGGCGGCGGGAAATGATGCTGAGGCCTATCAGCTGGTAAAACCGATAGCGCAGCGCGCTAGTGCCACCCCGCAATTATTGGCTTTGGCGGCCAGGCTTGGGAAGTTGCAGAACGACCCGCTGGCGGCTGGTTTTGAAAGCCGGGCTCAGGTGCCACAGGGCCGCGATGATATTGCGCTGAAAATGACCCAGGCGGGACAGGCGATTGCGAACAAGCAATGGAGCAAGGCGGACGCTATTTACGCCGATCTGCGGGCTTCTGGCCTGGACGGCAATGCGATCATCATCAACAACAGCGCGCTGGTGCAGCTAGAGTTGGGTAATGAAACAGAGGCTGTGAGCTTTGCTCGCGCCGCTTTCGCGCTGACCCCCGATGACCCCAATGTACTCGACACTCTGGGTTGGACGCTGTTGCAATCGGGCCAGGACAAGGCCGAAGCGTTGAAACTGCTGCGGCAGGCTTCTTCCCGTGCGCCGGGCAATCTGGAAATTCGCTGGCATCTCGCCAATGCGTTGGCCGCAAATGGACAAAAAATTGAGGCAAAACGGATCATTTCGAGTTTGAAAGCTTTTGCGAGCGCCGATCAGCAAGTACAGATCGAAAAGCTACTTGCGCGGCTCTAGATTCAAGCACAAACTTCATAATCAGCCTCACAATCTATAGACTCTTTCCGCATGTCAGATTAAGCGCTCTTCATGTCTATAGCTCATGAAGAAACCATCCTGATCGTCGATTTCGGCTCTCAGGTCACGCAGCTTATCGCCCGCCGGGTCCGCGAGGCGGGGGTCTATTCAGAAATTGCTCCGTTTAACAATGCCGAAGAGGCATTTACGCGGATGAAACCGAAAGGGATCATCCTCTCTGGCGGCCCGGCCAGCGTCACCGAAGATGGTAGCCCGCGTATTCCGCAGGCGTTCCTTGATGCCGACATCCCGGTACTGGGGATTTGCTATGGCCAGCAGGTGATGACCACGCAATTGGGCGGTCAGGTCGAGGGCGGGGAAAGCGGCGAATTCGGCCGAGCCTTTATCGAGATTTCGGAAAGCTGCGTTCTGTTTGACGGTCTTTGGAAAGTCGGCGAAAAACACCAAGTATGGATGAGCCATGGTGACAAAGTCACCGAATTTGCACCCGGCTTCCGGATCGTTGCTACCACGGAAGGCGCGCCCTTCGCGATTATCGCGGATGATGAAAAGCGCTTTTACGGCATGCAATTTCATCCAGAAGTCGTCCACACACCAGATGGCGGCAAGCTGATCGCCAACTTCGTCCGCCATGTCTGCGGCTGTGCCGGCGACTGGTCGATGGCGGAATTCAAGGCGGCCAAGATCAAGGAAATTCGCGAGCAAGTCGGTGACGGAAAGGTAATCTGCGGCCTCTCCGGCGGCGTTGATAGTGCGGTGGCTGCTGTTCTGATTCACGAAGCTATTGGCGAGCAACTAACCTGCGTCTTTGTCGATCACGGGTTGATGCGTCAGGGCGAGGCGGATCAGGTGGTGAGCCTGTTCAAGGGTCATTATAATATTCCGCTGGTGCATCTCGACGTTGAGACATTGTTCCTGAATGGCTTGAAGGGTGAGACGGATCCCGAAAAGAAGCGCAAGTTTATTGGCAAGACCTTTATCGATGTGTTTGAGATTGAGGCGAAAAAGGTCGGCGGTGCTGATTTCCTCGCGCAAGGGACGCTCTATCCCGATGTGATCGAGAGTGTGAGCTTTACCGGCGGGCCAAGCGTAACGATCAAGTCGCACCATAATGTTGGCGGGCTTCCCGAGCGTATGAATATGCAGCTCGTCGAGCCTCTTCGCGAACTGTTCAAGGACGAAGTCCGTGCACTCGGCCGCGAACTGGGCCTGCCCGAAATTTTCGTCGGCCGCCATCCGTTCCCGGGTCCGGGCCTTGCCATCCGCATCCCCGGTGAAGTGACCAAGGAACGTTGTGATATTTTGCGCAAAGCCGACGCTATCTATCTGGAAGAGATACGAAACGCCGGACTATATGATGCAATCTGGCAGGCCTTTGCAGTGCTGCTGCCCGTCAAGACCGTCGGCGTGATGGGCGACCACCGCACCTATGACAGTGTCTGCGGACTACGCGCGGTGACCAGCACCGACGGCATGACCGCCGATGTCTATCCCTTTGACGCAAGCTTCCTGACGCGCGTGGCGACGCGGATTGTCAATGAAGTGAAGGGGATTAATCGGGTGGTTTATGATTATACATCAAAACCACCGGGGACGATTGAGTGGGAGTGATTGGGTGACTTAGCGAGCCGTTGTTCTGGAGACCAAAAAGTTCAGACTAACGAAGAAGTAGACCAAAATCAGGAGAGAAACATCATGAAAGCCATCCAACTCCAATCCCCCGCTTCGCTCGATAATCTCCAACTGGTCGATCTCCCCGACCCCGCCACTCCCGGTCCGGGTGAAATTGCCGTTCGGCTGTGCGCCTCATCGCTCAACTATCATGATTATGCAGTGGTCAAGGGCATGCTGCCGACCGCGGACAAGCGCATCCCCATGTCGGACGGTGCGGGCGAAGTGACGGCAGTGGGTGAGGGCGTTACCGAGTTTAAGGTCGGCGATGCCGTGGTTTCCACCTTCTTCCCCGACTGGATTGATGGCCCGCCACCGGAAGGCGGGTTTCAGCGTGTGCCCGGCGACGGGATTGACGGCTATGCAGTGGAACAGGCGGTCGGCCCGACGACATCTTGGACCCACGCGCCCAAGGGCTATAGCGCAGCCGAAGCGGCAACGCTGACCTGTGCGGGGCTCACTGCTTGGCGCGCCTTGTTTGTCGATGGCTGTGTGAAGCCCGGCGATACGGTGCTGGTGCAGGGCACGGGCGGCGTCTCGATCTTTGCTCTGCAATTTGCCAAGGCGGCGGGCGCGACGGTGATCGCGACTTCTTCGTCGGATGAAAAACTTGGGCGGCTGAAAGACTTGGGCGCAGATCATCTGATCAATTACAAGGAAATCGAGGCCTGGGGGCCAAAGGTGCTGGAGCTTACCGGCGGCAAGGGTGTGGATTGCGTGGTCGAAATTGGCGGACCCGGGACGCTCGACCAGTCGATGATGGCGACCCGCATTGGCGGCCATATCGTGTTGATCGGTGTGCTGACCGGATTTGCGGGACCGGTTCAAACCGGCTTGTTGATGGCCAAAAACCTGCGCGTGCAGGGCCTGACGGTCGGCAGCCGTGCGCAGCAGATCGATATGATTGCCGCGATTGAAGCCAATGGAATCAAGCCAGTGCTCGACAAGCATTTTTCGCTGGCGGACCTGGCCGATGCGTTCCGCCATCAGGAATCGGGCGCACATTTCGGCAAGATCATCGTCGATATTTGATCTGGGAAAGCACTGGACCGGCGTGATATAGAATGTAGGTACAAAGAACATATTTTTCGTGGCGGAGGAGGACGATCTGATGACCAATGAATATATAACGCTGGGCAGCAGCGATCTTGAACGATCGCATATATATTATGACGCCGTGATGCCGATTCTTGGTGCAACACTGGAAGCGGATTATCCTAGTATGACATTTTGTTATAAAATGCCCAGCGGTTTCCGAATCTGGGTTTCGAAACCCCAAAATGGGGAGCCACCCGCTTGCGGCAATGGTCATACGGCGGGTCTCTACGCTGATAGCGCTGATACAGTGGACAGGGCGCATAGGGCGGCGCTCGCACATGGCGGCAGTGATGAAGGTGCGCCGGGCCCGCGTCCCATCTATGGTCCGGAATTTTACGGGGGTTATGCGCGTGATCCTGATGGCAATAAAATGAGTTTTGTAACCTATGTGGACACAGCCTCAGCTTAGACGGCCAGGAAAATGAGCCTTGCCTCTCACAAACTGGCAACGCATGTTCCGGTAATGCAACTGTCTCTTGGAACCGACCCCCGAACCTACAAGTTACGCGGTGTTCAGGGGCAACTCATTGTCCGGTTCGGACGAATTGTGCGCCCGGCGGACAAGCGCCGCGATCCGGTCTGGACGCTGGTGCAGGGCGTGATCGGCGCGCGATCGAAAACCGCAATATCCAACGCCTCGACCGACCACTTATTGGCTGATTTCGGTAGTTGGGAAGCGGTTGCAGGGCTGCCGCTGGAAGCGCTGACGGACTATCTCGCAAATCAGACTTTTCCTGACCTTTCGGCAAGTCGCTTAAAGGATTGTCTGTCGGAAATCATAAATCGCTGCGGGGCTGTCGATCTGTCCCAGCTGACGGATATGACAACCGCAGAAGCAATGATATGGCTGGAATCCTTACCCGGTGTTGCACGCAAGATCAGTGCAGGTGTGATGAGCAACAGCACGCTGAAGCGCAAAGCGCTGGTCATCGACACGCACCACCGCCGAGTGGTCCAGCGCATCGGGCTGGTACCGCCCAAAGCCGATACGACGCGGGCCTATGATATCCTGATGCCGGTTCTGCCGCCTGACTGGTCGGCGGCGGATATTGACGAGCATCATCTGTTGGTCAAAAAACTGGGCCAGACGCATTGTCGGCCTTCTCGTCCCGATTGCGCGAGCTGTCCGGTGCGCGGCGAATGTGAGACGGGACAGGCTTCCGGAAAGCAGGTATCTTGAATACTTATCCTCCAACACGCCGGGCCGGGGCGGATGATCGTGACGCGGTGCTATCGCTTTGGGAGGCCTGCGGTCTGACTCGCCCATGGAATGATGCTGATGCCGACTTCAAACGCGCTATTGATGGTGCAACATCTGAGATTCTGTGTCTCGAAGAGGACGGAAAACTGTTGGCGACAGTTATGGTTGGTGACGATGGCCATCGCGGCTGGGTCTATTATCTCGGTGTTTTGCCGGATGGCAGGCGGAAGGGATTTGGACGAATGATTATGGCGGCCGCCGAGCAGTGGTTACACGAACGCGATGCACCAAAAATCCAGTTGATGGTGCGGGATGACAATGAACAGGCTATCGGGTTTTACAAAGCGCTGGGATATGAGGTGCAGCCGGTTGTCACGATCGGACGGAGACTTGATTGATGGATAACCCGTCCCCCGCCATCATCCAGCAATTGTCTCCCGCAGACACAGAGCTTGCGCGTGAACTACTTTACGTTTTTGGTCAGGCGTTCGAAGATGAAGCAACATATGATTCCAAGGCTTCCAGCAAGGATTATCTGGAAAAGCTGCTGGCCCGTGATCATTTTATGGCCTTGGTCGCGCTGGTTGACGGTAAGGTGGTGGGCGGAATCGCCGCCTATGAAATGGAAAAGCTAGAGCTGGAACGGTCCGAAATCTATCTCTATGATCTGGCAGTGCTGGAAAGTCATCGCCGGCGCCATATCGCAACACATTTGATCGATGCATTGCGTGAAATTGCGGTCGAACGCGGGGCATGGGTTGTGTTTGTCCAGGCAGATCACGGCGATGATCCCGCCATTACCCTTTACACCGGTCTTGGAACCCGGGAAGACGTGCTGCATTTCGATATAAAGCCGGAGAAATAGTCTCGCAGAACGTGGTTCTGAACCTCTAGGAAGCATCAGGTGCCCAGTCTGGTCTTTTTTTACTTTCCAACCACGTTCGCAATCGCATCGGATTGACCGACGCAAAGGTCGCGGACAAGACGGCGCAACAATTAGAAGAGCGCACGCCCGATTGGGCTTTGCAAGACGGACATTTCTGGCTTATTCAGTTTGGCAAGAAAATCTGCACATCCCGGAGTCCGAAATGCGACCGGTGTCCCGTGAGCGACATTTGTCTCTGGTTTGCTGCGCAGACAAAATAGGGTGATGACTATGAGTAACGAGACAAAAATGTACGGGATTTCCAATTGCGACACGATCAAAAAAGCACGCAACTGGATGGAGAAAAACGGGATCAATTACGTTTTTCATGATTATAAAAAATCCGGTATTACCAAGGATATGCTGGAACTATGGGTGATGCAGGTGGGATGGGAACCGCTGCTCAACAAGCGTGGTACAACCTTCAAGAAGCTCCCCGACATGATGAAGGAAAATATCGACGAAAATAGCGCGATAATGTTGATGGCGGAAAATCCCAGCATGATTAAGCGTCCGGTTCTGGAGCATGGCGATGAGCTGGTTGTCGGTTTTAAAGCCGCAGATTATGAGGCAGCAGGGCTGACAGCGCGTAACAGCTAGAACATATTCGATGCCAACGATCATGACCCATGCGGCCGTTCCGATTGCCGGGGCGTTGTTGCTGGGTCGCAGTTGCCTGTCAGTTCCGGTTATCGTGACGGGTATCGTTTTCGCGATGCTGCCCGATGCGGATGTCATAGGCTTTGGTTTCGGGATCGATTATGCCGATAATTGGGGACATCGGGGAGCAACGCATTCGTTGGCTTTCGCCGCCGCTGCAGCCCTATTGGCGGTCGCGCTAATCCGGCCAAGGCGTTTTTTTCTGGCGGGTTTTTTCCTGTTTATCGCGATGGCGTCACACGGGTTGTTAGATACCCTGACAAATGGCGGATTGGGTGTGGCTTTGTTCTGGCCGTGGGATGAAACCCGTCATTTCGCATCTATAACGCCTATCGCAGTGTCACCCATTGGCATATCGGATTTTATCTCCACACGCGGTATGAAAGTGTTACAATCGGAAGCTATATGGATATGGATGCCGCTGGTTTTTCTGGTGACTATGGTCCTGGGTTTGAAGCAATGGAGAGCAAGATGGTTACGGCAAAATGGAACGGAGTAATAATCGCGGAAAGCGATGATACCGTGGTGGTTGAAGGTAACCATTATTTTCCGCGGAATGCCGTAAAGGCGGATATGCTGACAGACAGCGACACGACCAGTTTTTGTCCTTGGAAAGGCACAGCTTCTTATCATTCTTTGGTGGTTGATGCTGAAACAAATACCGATGCTGCCTGGTATTATCCGGAACCAAAAGAGGCCGCGAGCGAGATCAGGGATCGAATTGCTTTCTGGAAGGGCGTGGAAGTATCCCTTTGATGTTTGGGCGTATCTTTTTACCGCTCTTGTTGTTGGTCATCGTCGGCGCATGCAGTCCGCGATCGGAGAATAGTGACATGCCAGTCAAACCTGTACCGACATTATCCGGTGAGCCAGCCATTGTGATCGCGCATCGCGGCGCTAGCGGTAACGTAGTGGAACATACGTTGGAGGCCTATCAACGTGGGATTGATTACGGCGCTGATTTTATCGAACCCGATTTGGTTCTGACAAAAGACGGTGTGCTGGTTGCCAGGCATGAGAATGAGATTAGCGGAACGACAAACGTGGCTGACAAGCCAGAATTTGCCGACCGTAAAACCACGAAGTCCATTGATGGACGGGACTATACGGGTTGGTTCACCGAGGATTTTACGCTCGCAGAGCTGAAGACCTTGCGTGCAAAGGAGCGGCTGCCGGATGTGCGGCCTGAAAACATGAAATATGATGGCCAGTTTGAAATTCCGACTTTTGAACAAGTGCTAAAGCTGCTCAAAGCACATGAGGCGAAAACAGGCGAGCGGATTGGCGTTTATCCTGAAACCAAACATCCGTCATATTTCAGTTCCATTGGCTTGGCGCATGAGGAACCGATGCTCGCATTGCTCGAACAATATGGCTTTGCTGATGCTGAAGATCCCGTATTCATTCAGTCTTTCGAGGTTGGCAACTTGCGAGCGCTCAATGCAAAGACCGACATTCGTCTGGTTCAGTTGGTCGCCGATCAGGGTGGCCCTTTTGATCTACCGGGCATTCGTTACGCAGATATGGTGACGAGCAATGGCCTGGCGGAAATAGCCGAATATGCCGATGGAATAGGGCCGTCCAAAAACCTCGTGATTCCGCGCCACACATCGGAGCGTCTTGGAAATCCGACGAGCCTTGTTTCCGACGCCCACAAAGCAGGGCTTGTGGTGCATCCGTGGACGTTCCGCATCGAAAATATATTTCTGCCCACCGAGTTTCAAGGTGGCGATACTGCATCCGCCAACGGCGATATCAAGGCGGAAATAAATACCTTTCTTGCGACGGGCATTGATGGATTGTTCAGTGATAATCCGAGAGAGGCATCTCAGGCCGCTGATCAGCTGTTTGCGGAATAATGACGCCGAACAGTGACCGCATAGATGATTACCGACACCGCCATTAAAACGGTTCCAACGATGAAAGGAGCGCCAGGGAAGTAAAATCCCTGTTTGTCTGCATAAGCGCCAAATATGCCAGTCATCATTACTGGGCCGAAAATTGACGTGAGGCTGATCATGCTTGCTATCGCACCCTGTAATTCGCCCTGTGCATCCTCCTCTATACGCGTGCTCATCATCTGTTGCATGGCCGGAAAGGCGAAGCCGCTAGCGGCGCCAATAACGATACCAAGATAGACGTACCCGCTGGAAGGGGCGAAGGCGAAGCAGAGATAGGCGGGCATCCCGAACATCAGGCTGATTAAGGCCGTCCGTCTCTCCCCGAAGCGCAATATCACGGGACCGGTTAAAACACCTTGGACAAGGGCCAATAATATTCCGAACAGCGCTACGCTGAACCCTATCTCCAATTTGCTCCAGTCGAATCGTTCGATCAGCCAGTAAGCCCATACTGCAATCTGGGCCTGGGCAGCCAGTTGGAGTACGAATATCGTGGATAAAAAACCGATTACCAACGGTGTTTTGGACATTTGCATGACGCTACCCAACGGATTGGCGCGCGTAATAGAGAAGCTTCTGCGCTTCTCCGGAGGCAGCGTTTCTTTGAGAATCATGATGCCAACGGCCGTACCAACAAGCGCTAATATCGACGCAGCAATAAACGGCAAGCGGTCTCCATATTCGCCTAATATTCCGCCAAGGCCCGGCCCGATGACGAAGCCAAAAGCGCCTGCGCCGCCCAATATTCCGAAAAACTTTCCGCGTTCTGCCGGCTTTGCAACATCCGCCACACAGCTGTTCGCTGCGGCCCAGCTCGCACCCATGATACCGGAAATGATCCGGCCGATGAATAGCCAGACCAGATCAGGGGCCCAGGCCATGATCGCGTAGTCGAGTCCCAGCAGAAACAATGTCGTCAGCAGTACGGGCCGCCGGCCGAAACGGTCGCTCAAGCCACCGATCACCGGAGCAAACAGGAATTGCATCATTGCGTAAGCAAAGAGCAACCAACCACCAATTTCTGCAGCGCGGTCAATGGAGGCACCGGTTAGATTGGTGATCAGCGAAGGCATGACCGGAAGTATCAAGCCGATTCCCATCATGTCGATAAACACAATGAACGCGACGAACAGCAATATGGACTGCGGCTTTCGGGCCGATGTCATAGGGAATTCCAATAGTTTGGAGATGGAATGTAAAGGTGAGTCGTGAGAGACCTATTTGATGCCGCATTTTCCGAATAAACGCAACGCTGGCCTTATTGCATTGTGGGAGTTATGTAATCTGTCATGTCTACAACATTCACACTCGACACTTCGACCAGCCGTGCCAATCCGACTCCTAAGCCGTTGAAACGGTTGACGGTTCCCGCCGTTCAACGCCGAAAGTTTGAGGGCAAAACGGAAGAGCCTTTGGTCATGTTGACCGCCTATACCGCCCGTACAGCCCAATTGCTCGATGCGCACTGCGACATGCTGCTTGTGGGGGATTCGCTCGGCCAGGTGATTTACGGTTTGCCGTCCACTTTACCGGTTACCCTTGATATGATGTGTAATCATGGCGCTGCAGTTGTGCGAGGGAGCTATCACAGTCTCGTTGTCGTCGATATGCCGTTCGGTTCTTATGAAAAATCACCGGAACAGGCGTTTGAATCAGCCAGCAGGATCATGGCGGAAACCGGATGCGCAGCAGTAAAACTGGAGGGTGGCCAATCGATGGCTTCCACTATCTCTTTCCTGTCGCAGCGCGGCATTCCGGTTATGGCGCATATTGGTTTGACACCGCAGGCGGTAAACGCACTGGGCGGTTATGCTGCAAGAGGCCGCACTCAGGAAGAGCATGAAAAGATCCTCGCAGATGCCACCGCAGTGGCCGATGCCGGTGCCTTTGCGATGGTCGCTGAAGGCGTGCTGGAGCCGATTGCCATTTCAGTGACCAAAAGCGTCGATGTACCGGTGATCGGCATAGGGGCTTCTGCCCAATGTGATGGTCAGGTGCTGGTGACAGAAGACATGTTGGGGATGTTCGAACGCACCGCGCGTTTTGTGAAACGCTATCACAATATTTCGGAAAATATCGAACAGGCTGCAGAAAGCTATGCAGAGGAAGTTCGAAACCGCAGTTTTCCAGGCCCTGATCAACTTTATCAACCGAAAAAATAGTATGAAACCCGTGTTTTAACAACCAATTGTTCAGCATTCGGAAATGGACGATATATTTGGACTTTTCATGAGCCATCGCTAAAGGACTAGCGATGAATTTTTGGGAGGTACATAGTTGCTTCCTGCTAAAGAATAGAGATTGAAGGAGGCCAGGTTGGCCAAAGACGACAAAGATATCCCGGAAGAACAACCAGACCGTCAAGAACAGGTGTTCATGCGTGAGGTGGATGATGCTGTTCGTGAGGACGATCTGAAAAATTTCGGGCGCCGTTATGGCATCGGAATTGGTGTGGCTGTTGTCGTCGGCTTGGCCTCGCTGGCCGGCTGGATATTCTATAATAATAGTCTGGAAGAGGAATCTGGGGTGCGCAGCGAGGAATATGTTGCTGCTATCGATAGCGTGAAGCGGAATAACCTTGATGGTGCGGCAACGGCCCTGGAATCGCTGGAAGAGGCGAATCAGGAAGGATATAAAGCCGCAGCTAAACTGATGCAGGCGAACATTGCTCTGGAGAAACAGGACTCGAAAGCTGCCATCGCCGGGTATCAGGCGATTGTGGCTGATTCAGAGTTACCACAACCATTTCGTGATCTTGCGCTCATCCGTCAGACGACAGCTGAATTTGACACGCTGGAGCCGCAGGCAGTGATCGACCGGCTGAAACCGCTCGCGGTGCCAGGCAATCCATGGTTTGGCAGTGCGGGTGAAATGGTTGCGTTGTCTTATTTGAATTTGGAAAAAACAGATCTGGCGGGACCGTTATTTGCGCAGCTTGCAAAGGATGACAATGTTCCACCAACGATCCGGTCACGTGCTTTGCAGATGGCTGGAGTACAAGGAATAGATGCGGTTGAACTGGACACCGATGGAGAAATTAATCCCGCCGCCGAAACAGCAGAACCGGCAGCGAGTGAGGGAGAGACAGAGTAATGATTTCGGTTAAAAATAAACATATCTCCAAGTTTTGTGCGGGACTGTTAGCTGTTTCCTTGTTGTCCGGTTGCGCCGTTTTGGGTGGTGGAGACGACAAGAAAAAAGATACACCGACTTTGGGCAAACGGACCAATATCCTGACCGGCGAAAGTGGCGCGGAAGTAGATCCCGCCTTGGCCGGTATCTCTGTTATCGTGCCGGCACCTCGCGCAAATACGGATTGGGCCCAGTCTGGCGGAAATGCAGGGAAATCGGTTGGACATATTGCGTTGGGCTCTGCTTCAACGCGCGTCTGGACCGCCGATGTAAGTGGAACAAACAAGAGGGAGCGTCTGGCTGCTGCTCCGGTGGTGTCGGGTGGGCGTCTGTTTGTCGTTGATACCCAGGCCATGGTGCATGCATTTGATGCCAAAACCGGAGCAAAAGTCTGGTCGACGCAGATCGAAGTGCAAAGCGATGGCAAGCCTTCTCGCTTTGGCGGAGGTGCCAGCGCTGCGGGGACAATGGTTTATGCCACCAATGGCGTCGGTGATGTCGTCGCTCTTAATGCAGCAGATGGTAGTCAGGTCTGGAAAGTCCGGCCAGCGGGCCCGCTACGCGGAGCACCGACGATCTCCAATGGCAATGTCTATGTCATGACTCAGGATAACCAGATTTATGCACTGAGTCAGGCTGATGGTGCGGTGCAATGGAATGAGGCTGGGACGGTTGGTCTGGCCGGTATCTTTGGTGTTGCTGCACCCGCAGCGGCGCAGGGCACTGTCATTGCCGGTTATTCATCCGGTGAGTTAACAGCCTATCGTTATGAAAATGGACGTAATCTGTGGAATGATGCTTTGGCGCGGACCAGCATTTCAACATCTGTTGCTACCCTGTCGGACATTGATGCCGATCCCGTCATTGATCGCGGGCGTGTTTTCGCATTGGGGCAGGGAGGCCGGATGGCGGCTTACGAACTGGTCACGGGACAGCGTATCTGGGAGCTGAACATCGCTGGCATCGCAACTCCTGTGGTTTCCGGAGAATGGGTATTTGTGCTGACCGATGATGCGAAGCTTTTGTGCATCGCCCGGCCGACCGGAAAAGTACGGTGGATCAGTCAATTGGCGGCCTACCGCAACGAAGAAAAGAAGAAAAATCCGATCAACTGGAATGGCCCGGTATTGGCTGGCAATCGCCTGATTGTCGCAAGCACCGAAGGCGATCTGGTTTCTGTCTCGCTGGAAGAAGGCAGCAGCGCGGCCTTGTTTGATCTGAAGCAAGGCGTATCCCTGCCTCCAATCGTAGCGGACGGAATGCTCTACATATTAGACAATAGCGGCCGCATTTCGGCGTTCCGTTAGAGTCATCAAACAAGGAACGGGAACAGCCACATGCTGCCCAATATTGCAATTATCGGGCGGCCAAACGTGGGCAAGTCCACGCTGTTCAACCGGCTTGTTGGCAAGAAGTTGGCGCTTGTCGATGATCGCCCTGGGGTAACTCGCGACCGGCGTGAGGGTGTAGCCAATCTGTTGGGGTTAGAGTTCAACATTATCGACACTGCCGGTTATGAAGATGAAGATGCAAAGAGCCTTCCCGGGCGGATGCGGCATCAGACGGAACTGGCAGTTTCCGGGGCCGAACTGGCTTTGTTTGTTATTGATGGCCGCGCTGGTTTGACGCCACTCGACGAAGAGATTGCGCGCTGGTTGCGGGGATCCAAAACACCAGTCGTGTTGTTGGTCAACAAGGCAGAAGGCAAGGCTGCAGAATCCGGAATATTGGAAAGCTATGCTCTCGGATTCGGTGATCCGATTGCGCTGAGTGCGGAGCATGGAGACGGAATTGCGGATCTGTTTCAGGCAGTGCGTCCTTATGTCGAGGCGTTTGAGGCTGCAGCACAGGACGAACCGGTTGATGAAGCGGCTCCCCTTAAATTGGCCATTGTGGGTCGGCCCAATGCGGGTAAGTCGACATTGATCAACAAGATGCTCGATGAGGACCGGTTGATTACTGGCCCGGAAGCCGGGATTACCCGTGATAGTATCGCTGTCGAATGGGTCTGGCATGACGCTGCGCTGACCGAAGATGAAAAGCTCGATGGCATTGAACCGGAACGCAAGGTCCGGTTAATTGACACCGCTGGCATGCGCAAGCGTGCCAAGGTCAATGACAAGCTGGAAAAACTGTCGGTCGCCGATGCCAAGCGGGCGATAGATTTCGCTGAAGTCGTCGTGCTTCTGCTTGATGCGACAAAAGGACTTGAGGCGCAGGATTTGCGTATTGCTGACCAGACTATTCAAGAGGGACGCTGTCTGGTCATTGCGATCAACAAATGGGATGTCGCAGAGGGGCCGAGCAAGCTGTTCAACGGTATTCGTGCTGCTCTCGATGACGGTCTGGCGCAGGTGCGGGACGTGCCGCTGATCGCTGTTTCGGCTTTTACCGGCAAAGGAATCGATCAGCTGATGAAAGCGGCATTCAGCAGCCGGCGAATATGGTCTCAGCGGGTTGCTACCGGCAAGCTCAACCGATGGTTTGAAGATGCGATAGAGGACAATCCGCCACCAGCACCGGGTGGTAAGCGAATCAAACTGCGTTACATTACGCAGGCCAAGACACGGCCTCCATCATTCGTGATTTTCGGAACGCGTGTGGACGACTTGCCAGAGAGCTATCGCAGATATCTCATCAATGGTATCCGCCGTGAGTTGGGCTTTGGCGGTGTGCCTGTGCGACTGATCATACGATCTCCCAAAAATCCTTATCACGACAAAGATTAATTGCTTGGTTCATTCCATCAATTCCATCTTATGGTTAATTATTTTTCCATGTTGATAACCAAGTCTTTACAGTTTGGGTTCTAAACTTTCGCCTAAGAGTATGTTTCATTTGTTTCTCTTAGGGATATGATCTTTGACGCAGCTTGATAGCGAACTGATTGACTGGGCGGTCTATAGCGAAACTCGATCTTCGCTGGGGCCTGATTTTGTACGCATATTGGGCTATTTCCGCGAAGATGGCACACAATCGATCGTTAAGATCGAAGATGCTCTACGTGCTAAGGACGCAACCCAAATCATCATGCCGGCGCACAAGCTAAAAGGTGAGTCGCTGCAATTTGGCGCGATCCGGTTGGCCGCTTTGGCCGAACTCATCGAAATGACAGCGCGCAAATGCGTTGAACATCAGGAAGCACCTGATGAAATAATCGAACAGGTTGTTGGCTTGCGGCCGCTGTTTGAAGAGACACTACCAATATTGGAACATGAAACCAGCCCGGTAGTACAGCGCCAGCCCGCAGAGGCTGGACGCCGCTCAACTGGTCTTACTAACCATCTCGGCTAAGGCTGAATGGCTTACTCAGCCGACTCTGACTGCAACTGGACATAGTTTTCGATGCCCATGCGCTCAATCATGTCAAATTGCTTCTCCAGCGTGTCGACATGTTCTTCTTCGCTTTCAAGAATTTCAGCAAACAGATCACGCGTCACATAGTCACGTACTTTTTCGCAATATTCTATGCCATCTTTTAGCGGTGGGAGCGCTTCGTGTTCCAGCGCCAAATCGGCTTTCAGGATTTCTTCTACAGATTCACCGATTTTCAATCGTCCCAGTAACTGGAAGTTGGGCAAGCCATCGAGGAACAAAATCCGTTCAGCCAGCTTATCGGCATGTTTCATTTCATCGATGGACTCTTCATATTCAAACTTCGCCAATTTGCTGACGCCCCAATTGTCGAGCATCTTGCTATGCAAGAAATATTGGTTGATCGCCGTCAGTTCGTTTTTCAGCGCTTCATTCAAATAATCAATGACCTTTGCGTCACCCTTCATGGCGTAATCCTTTTCAATGGGGAATTTTGTTAGCCAACGTTATACACGAGCGTAGCCCTGTAGGAAAGGGCTTGTTCCCAAGAAAAGCTAATTATTTCAATGATTTGATAAAGAGAATGCTAAGCGGTCGCAACTTCGTTTTCGATAATGGTTCGCGCAAACGACAGGCATTGGCCGCATTTTGGTTTCCGTCCGAGTTCGGCATAGACCTCGCTCGGCTTCTCAGACCCGTTGCGCACCGCGGCTCGCAGGTCTTTTTCCTTTATCGCATTGCAGACACAAACAACCATTTGGGCTCCTTACACGACTCGTATAAGACTAATGAGAATAGATCGCAATAGCAAAAACACATTTGTTTAAGATCTGTTGATTTTCAATGGTTGAGTCTCCAACCGTGACAGCGATCTCCACAGCCATTCCAATGGACCATAGCGAAAGCGCATCAGCCACGGTTTGGACCAGAGCAGCATGATAATCCACGCGCTGGGCACGAACAGGTAGAGTTCGGCACGATCTATCTGACCATAAAGACCCAGGCCCCAGCCGTAAAAGATAAAGGTCATCAATATACTGGTGCCGATATAGTTGGAAAAAGCCACGCGTCCGGCGGCAGCAATCCGGTGCAGCAAGGGGCTGTTAGACAGTGTCTTGATCAGCAAAATGAACAAGGCCGCATAACCAATTGTCATCATCAGGCGCGATGGCATCGACCAAGCCACACTGCTGTTAAAGTCGATCAGCGGATCGAATTGATTTAATATCATCAAGGCTGCCAATGGAACCAGCAGCAGGAGGCCCATGAACGTGAAACCGATGCCGAATCTCTTGTAGCGCGCCGTTTCCCATTCACCGGTCATGAAACGGTTTTTGTAAAGCGCCATGCCGATCATCATGAACGGCAGAGTTTCTGGAAAACTCATCAACACCATACCGATTGGACCCCACCAGTGTTCGGCGAGTTTGTCCGCAAATATGGTTGTGTAACTACCTTGATGAATGGCAATATCTTTGGCCAATGCAGATGCGCTGGTCGCGATGTCTTTCATTGCCTCCTGATATTCCATGTCCATGGCGGAACCGGGGCCAGCCTCTATGGCAAGAGCTTGCAGGTAAATCAGGCTACCCGTGAACAGCAGAAAGACTGTAAACCCGACACAATAGATGACTAGTCCGGTGCGGATGAGCTTTTTACTGTCCCAATGAGCCACCAGGAATGCGACGCAACCGATTATGGCATAGAGAAACAGGATATCGCCCCACCAGATCAGAAAATAATGCGCCAAACCAAATAACGCCAACCAGAACATGCGCGAATAGTGGACCTTCGCCGGATTTTCTCCTTTGGCTTGAGCGCGCTCGATGACCAGCATCATGCTCGCACCAAACAGGATGGTGAACAGTCCCCGCATCTTGCCATCGACGAAGAGGAAAGACATCAACCAGGCGATGACATCTGGTGTGTCCGTACCACCGTAAACGGAGGGGCTCATATAAGCCATTTCCGGCATGGAAAAGGCGATAATGTTCATCAGCAATATGCCCATGACCGCAAAGCCGCGCAAAGCATCCAGGGTCAAATAGCGTGTGTTCTCTGGAGCGTTCATTTTATCTCTTTCGCTGAGTGAACCAGAATGGAATAGATATTTTCAAAGCCAGCTGGCAATTTGATCCAGCGGCTTTTTATATGTTGCGTGAACAGGGATAGTCGCATCTGAGGCAGGTTTGCCGACCACCAGTACCATCATTGGTTTTTCATTGGCGGGCCGCTCGCAAAGCTCGTTTAGAAACTTCATCGGATTGGGCGTATGGGTAAGGGTGGCGAGACCGGCATCATGTAGTGCGGTGATCAGCATGCCGGCGGCAATACCGACGCTTTCGTTGACGTAATAGTTTTGCTTCATCTCGCCGGGCATCATGCCGCCCTTACGCTGACCGAATATGACAATAAGATAGGGCGCTATCTCGAGAAACGGTTTGTCTGCATCGGTGCCGAGCGGGCCAAGTGCTTCCAGCCACTCGTCGCTGGCTTTGTTTTCGTAAAATTCCCGCTCTTCCCGTTCGGCGGCCTCACGCAGCGCCTTTTTCTTGGCTGCAGACTCAATGACAGCAAAATGCCATGGCTGATGATTGGCGCCATTTGGCGCAGTGCCAGCAGCCAGTAATGCGTTCTCGATCACAGCACGCGGAATGGCTTCATCACTAAAATAGCGGCAAGTGCGCCGCAATTTCAGGCTGTCATAAAAAGCTCTGGATCGTGCGATGCGCTCCTCGTCGGAATAGTCCGGTAGCTCGGTATAGGGCAGGGTATCATGGGGTTTCATCGCTGATTCCTTGGCGAATGTTAAATTTCAAAGTTCACACAAATCACACCCGATTTTGCCGGGCAAGCGCGAGCCGGATTGGTCTGCGTTGTCATAGCCATCAGCTGCAGGGTAGGAAAGAAAATATCATTATTGACATTAGTGTCAGTAGTCGTTATCAAGCTTATAACAATAGACAATAAAGCGATTCCTTTTATGACGACTTCTTCCCAAGCCATCTCTCCAGCGGACATGCCTCTTCTCAACCTTGAACACTCCACGCCGGGCATCCGTCCGGTCAAGGCGTTTCGTCATTTCCGTAACCTGATTGCGGACAAGGAAGATACGGCGGAAGTATTCCACATTATCGAAGCGCTGGCGGGGAAGGCCTTTGTCCGCAATGCCAAGCGCTTCTTGAAAAGTCCGCATGCACAGGAATTGATGGAGCGCAATGTCGATTTGCCAACCATGCTCGATAATCATGACAAGCTGCGCGAGCTTCCTGCCGACAGCCTGGGACAGGCCTATGTTCGTTTCATGGAAAAAGAAGGTCTGACTGCTGCCGGACTGGTGGCTGAGTTTGACCGCTACGGCGCGAACTATGAAAAGCGCAACGATGTTACCGAATGGTTTGGCGACCGGATGCGCGATACACATGATTTGCTGCATGTTTTAACCGGCTATGGCCGCGATGCTTTGGGTGAACAATGTGTGCTGGCCTTCACATATGGCCAGAACCCCAATCTTGGAATTCTATTCATCGCTTATGCCGGCGCATTGGAAATGAAGAAGCAGGCACCGTCCGATGCGCCTGTTCTGAAAGCCGTTCGCGAGGGTCAAAAACTGGGTAAGGCGGCCAAAAGACTGGCTTATTATGATATTGAAAAGATACTGGCCATGCCGCTCGACGAAGCACGCGCTTTTTTGAATATCAGTGAGCCGATCTATTACAAGCAGGCCCATGCCGCTTATGAAGCGCAGGGAATTGATCCCTATAACTTGTTGGGTCATCCGGCCTAGGATTGGAAGAGTGTCTACTGCACTGCTTCTATTTTTTTGACCAATATATCGTAGCCTTTGACGGAGTTTTCTATCTCCATCTCCGCTTTGTTCAGTCTTTCTGACGACTGCATGACTTTTTCTTCCAGCTGATTGACGCGCGACCTGATTTGTGGATTGGTTCGGGACCATGTTCTCAGATCAGAAAGCGTCTGGTCGACGGCCTCTTGTGCGGCGGCAACTTCTGTTTTGGCGGCCTCGGCCTGATCGCGAACCTCTTTGGCTTGCAATTCAACCTCAACTCCGAATGCACTGAAGCGGCCAATATTTGTCTTTCCCAATTGTTCTCCAAATTCGATTGGGAAAAACAGGAAAAAGACCAATATTCCCAAAACGCACAGGTCACGAATCAGCGTCAGTGCATTCTTACCGATCTCTGTCCAGTGTAGCTCCGTCATATCACTGTCCTGTTCTTGATGTGATTACCCACATTGCTCTTAGGTGCTCTTTTGCTCTGGCATATTGCGAATTGTCAGTTTTTGCTGCCGATCAGATGTTATAAATCCCCCATTGTGATCGGGCGGCGTTTAAGCGATAAACAATCAGGGTCGCCCGATTTTTCAACCTTTGCGTTCAACGACGGGCTGCCGGTTGTGAGAGGGGACAAGATCATGGAGATACGGTTTTTATCCATTTTGATCGGAGCTGTGCTGCTATCGAGCTGCGCCGAGCATCGGCTGGTGGTAGAGCGACCTAATCCCGACGGCGAGCATGCCATAGTGAATAGCAAAGCCTATCTTCTGCCCAGGGGCCAACCACGCAATGTTGCCGAGTGTCAGACGAACTTGATCGATGAGGTACGCGTCAAAACCAATTTCGGACAGTCGTTGATTACGGTACTGACGCTTGGCATCTATCAGCCAGCCACCATCGAATATTACTGTGCCAAGGTACCTTCGGATGAAGGTAGCACCGACGAATAATCCACGACATTCAGCCGGACGGGAGAAACATGATGCCCCCCAATCAAATTCAGGTGAACAATAATATTGAATGGGTGAACCATCATTTCAATATCCAGGTGCCGATTGCCAAGCGGTTGAGAGTGCATAACGAAAACCCAACCCGTGCCTCCATGTCGGGCATGCGGGCAACGGCAGCGCGATTGCAGGGGATTATCGCTGACGCCTTGCAGGCCGGAGTGCAGATACGAGCTTGCGGATCGCGCTGGTCCTTCTCTGATATACCGGCCGTCAAGGATGGTTGGGTAGTGGAAACTGCCAATCTCGACTGGACATTCAAAGTTGGATCGAATGATGTTGATGTGAACAGCGCCACGTCGGTCGATGACCTGTACCTGGTGCAATGCGGGACCAATATTTCCAAGATTAACGAGCGGCTAGAGACCAAAACGCGCCGCCGTGCGTTGCGGACATCGGGGGCGAGCAACGGTCAGACCATTGCCGGTGCGATCGGGACTGGCGTCCATGGTTCGGCGATTGACGTGGGCGCGATGGAGAGCGAGGTTGCTGGTATCCAGATTTTGACGGCCAACCAGAATCTTTGGATCGAACCGGCCAGAGCACCCGTGATGACAGCGAACTTCGCAGCGAAACTGGGGGCAACGCTGGTGCGTGATGATGCCAAATTTGATGCTGCGATTGTCAGCCTCGGTGCTCTTGGTATTGTTCATAGCGTGATGCTGCGTTCTACAGGACGCTATCTGCTTAACTCGTCGCTGCTCCATATTCCCTATGGCCAACTGCAAGGCGCGCTTAACATGCTGGATTTCAGGGGGTCAGGCTTGCCCGACCAGACCCGCAGGCCTTATTTTTTCCAGGTGATCCTGGATCCCAACAAGATGGACATTGGGTATACGACCGTGCGGTACAAGGAACTGTGTCCGCCGGGATACCGGCCGGATTATAACCTGAAATCCGAAGCAGAACCGGGAACCGATCTGCCGCGCCTGATTGCGTCGGCGATCAAGATGTTCCCGGACTTGCGCAACACTGCCACGAGTTTGCTGATCCAGGCCGAGCTGAAAGTGCGTTCCGACCGACCGCATGAATGGCGACTACCCGGCGAAACCTATAGCTTTACCAGCGCGCGAGAGGGGATTGCGAGTTCCGGTTTTGCTGTGCCGATTGCGCAGGTAACAACCGCGCTTGAAATTATGCGTCAGGCGTTTCTGGTCCACAAAAGCGCGCCGGTAGTGTTCACATGTCGCTATGCGCAAAAATCGCCCGGTATGATGGCATTCACGCGCTATGATCCATGCTGCGTAATTGATATTGACGGCATCGACACGCCTGCGACGCGCAAGCTGATTACGCTGGCCGGTCAGCGGCTGGAGGCGGCAGGGATGCCGTTCACTCAGCATTGGGGCAAGATGCATGACCTCACCAAGACGCGCGTGCGGCGCGGCTATGGCGGCAGTGTGGATCGCTGGAATCAGGTGCGCAAATTGCTGCTGCCCGATGCGGCCGAACGCGATGCGTTTTCCTCGCCGTTTCTAAATGACGTAGGCTTGAACGCTTGAGAGCTTAGTCTTTCATCCAGTCGCGGAAGAAACTGTCGCTGGCTTCGCGGAGGTTGGCGACAGGAACAGCCTGTCCGTTCAAGACAAGCGCATCGCCTTTCACCCTACCGATTTTGGTGAATGGCACTTTTTCTGGATCTAGGTCATCCTCGTTGCGATAGGTCACAATGTAGCGGCCTTGCGCCTCGCTAAAGGCAAAAGCGCTGGTCATATCTTGGATTTCCGCACCCAAATTGCCTGCTAGCGCCATCTCGGCTAGCGCGACGGCAAGTCCACCGTCGCTGACATCATGAACAGCCGTCACTTTACCATCCGTGATCAACTGCCTGACCGTACGGCCCGTCAGGCTTTCATCTTTCAAGTCGACCGTCGGCGGAGCTCCGTCTTCGCTGCCATGAATTTCTCGCATCCAGAGCGACTGACCCAATTCTTCATAGTGGAAACCAATTGTAGCAATATAGTCCCCATCATTCTTGAACCCGATGGTCATCATCGTATCGAGATTATCTATCAATCCCACGGCGCCAATAGCCGGGGTCGGTAAAATCGCATGGCTTACGCCATCGGCGCCTGTGGTCTCGTTATACAGACTCACATTGCCCGACACGATCGGCATGTCGAGCGCTTCACAGGCTTCCGCCATGCCTTCGATGCAACCGACAAATTGCGCCATGATATGCGGCTTTTCGGGATTACCAAAGTTCATGCAATCGGTCGTCGCCAGAGGTTTTGCACCGACCGCGGTCAGGTTACGATAAGCTTCGGCAATTGCTTGTTTGCCGCCCTCGACAGGATCGGCCTTGCAATAGCGCGGGGTACAATCGGTGGTGATTGCCAAACCCTTGTTGGTCCCATGGACGCGAACGACAGCGGCATCACCGCCCGAGCGCTGTGCAGTATCAGCACCAACCTGGCTATCATATTGCTCCCAGATCCAGCGGCGCGAGGCGAGGGCGGGGCTTGCCATCATCTTGAGCAGGTCCGCGCCAATATCGGTGCTTTCCGGAATATCGCCGAGCGGCTTGGTCGCGACATGCGCCTTATATTCTTCTTGGCTGAGATGCGGCCGGTCATAAAGTGGTGCATCATCGGCGAGCGGGCCGAGCGGAATGTCGCAAACCGTCTCGCCTTTGTGGGTCAGCACCATGCGGCGGGTGTCGGTCACTTCGCCAATCACCGCAAAGTCCAGTTCCCACTTCGTGAAAATCGCCTCGGCCATTTCCTCACGGCCGGGTTTCAGGACCATCAGCATGCGTTCCTGGCTTTCGGACAGCATCATCTCGTAGGCGGTCATCTCTGTCTCGCGGCATGGCACTTTGTCCATGTCGAGAATGATGCCGACCTCGCCATTGGTCGCCATCTCGACGCTCGAGCTGGTGAGACCGGCTGCACCCATATCCTGAATCGCGACAATTGCATCGCTTGCCATCAATTCAAGACAGGCCTCGATCAGCAGCTTCTCGGTAAACGGATCGCCAACCTGAACGGTGGGGCGCTTTTCATCGCTGTCATCATCAAATTCCGCGCTGGCCATGGTCGCACCATGAATGCCGTCGCGGCCGGTTTTCGATCCGACATAAACAATCGGGTTGCCAACACCGGAAGCGGCTGAATAGAAAATCTTGTCCGCATCTGCCACGCCGACGGTCATCGCATTGACGATGATATTGCCGTCATAGGCCTCGTGAAAATTGGTTTCACCGCCGACGGTTGGGACACCAACACAATTACCGTAGCCACCAATGCCAGCGACCACGCCTTTGACGAGGTGCTTCATCTTCGGGTGCTCAGGACGGCCAAAGCGCAGCGCGTTCAAATTCGCCACCGGACGCGCACCCATGGTGAACACGTCGCGCAAGATACCGCCTACGCCGGTTGCGGCACCCTGATAGGGTTCGATGTAGGACGGGTGGTTATGGCTCTCCATTTTAAAGATCGCGGCCTGGCCGTCGCCTATGTCGATTACACCTGCATTTTCACCCGGACCGCAAATCACCTGAGGGCCTGTCGTGGGCAGTTTCTTCAAATGCAGGCGCGAGCTTTTGTAGGAACAATGCTCCGACCACATGACCGAAAAAATGCCGAGCTCCGTGATATTCGGTTCGCGGTCGAGTGCATTGAGTATGCGCTGATATTCCTCTTCGTTGAGGCCATGTTCGGCAACAATTTCAGGTGTAATTTTTTCGGCGGTGCGCGAGGATGTCTGTGTCATGAAAACCCTTTAACGAGCAGTCCCGATTCCGCCTAGTACGAATTGTCATTTTCCAGCACCGCATTGCTTTAAGCATCAGAACATGGTTTCATATTGAAACTGAAAATGATTCGATAGTTGGGATGTCATATGGGAAAAGTGGTTTTGGTTATCGGGGCTGGTGATGCGATTGGTAGCGCGATCATGCGGGCTTTCGCAGAGAAGGATTATACTGTCTGCGGTGCACGGCGCGGTGGCGAGAAACTGGAGCCGCTGGTTGAAGAGCTTCGCAGCGCCGGCAAGCAGGCCCACGGATTTTCCTGTGATGCGCGCAAGGAAGATCAGGTGGAAGCTTTGTTCGCCGATATCGAAGCCAATATCGGCCCGCTGGATTGCGTGGTGTTTAACGTCGGCGCCAATGTGCCGATGACAATCCTCGACACCAGCGCGCAGAAGTTTCTGAAAATCTGGGAAATGGCAAGTTTTGCCGGTTTCCTTGCTGGACGTGAAGCAGCGCGCGTCATGACCAAACGTGGCCATGGTTCGATCATCTTTACCGGCGCAACCGCCAGTATGCGCGGGGCGGCGGGATTTGGCGCCTTTGCCAGCGCTAAGGGCGCGCTCCGCAATATGGTGCAAAGCCTTGCCCGCGAAATGGGGCCACAAAATATTCATGTCGCTCATGTCGTGATTGATGCTGCCGTGGATACCGATTGGATCAAGGGCATGCTGCCGGATTATGAGGAGCGCAAAGCCAATGACGGCGTCGTGAATCCGGACGATCTGGCGCAAAATTATGTGATGTTGCACGAACAGCCGCGCAGTGCCTGGACTTTTGAAATGGATGTCCGGCCCTGGGCTGAAAAATGGTGATGATCCTGTTCCGGTACACAGGCACAATGATAAGGAAACCCAGATGACCAAGACGATTGAACTTGTTTTCGATTTTGTAAGCCCGAATGCCTATCTGATCTGGCACCCGCTAAAGGCATTGGCCGAAAAACATGGTGCCAAGATTGAAGTGCTGCCAGCATTTCTCGGTGGAATGCACAAACTAACCGGCAATGCACCACCTTTTATCCGTGACGCGGAAGTGAAGGGTAAAAACGCCTATGCCATGCTGGAAATGAACCGATTCATTGCCAAACATGGTATGACCAAATTTCAGATGAACCCGCATTTCCCATTCAACACCATTAGCCTGCAGCGGATGCTTGTCGCGCTGGAACCGGAAAAGCGCGCAAGCTTTATCGAAACATTGCTGCCTGCAATTTGGGAAGAGCAGTTGGACGTTACGGATACAGAAGTGCTTGGTAAAATCCTTACAGAAGGCGGCTTTGATGCGGAGGAGCTTTTTGCAAAGACACAGGATCCGGCAGTCAAACAGGAATTGATGGACAATGTCGAAAATGTTGTCGGGCGAGGCGCATTCGGCATTCCGACCATGTACATTGATGGTGAGATGTATTTTGGTAAAGAGCGTTTGATGCAAATTGACGAGCAGTTGGCAACGTGATCTTGGCCTTGATCCAAGGTTTTTTAAGAGAAAACTGACCTTGTCAGAGCGACGCCAACATGCTGAAGAATCCCGTATGGAATCTCCTTGCAAAAAAATCTGCGCGATAGATGCGCCGAGCGGTCTTTGCGTGGGTTGCGGCCGCACCTTGTCAGAAATCGGGGAATGGGCATCCGCCACCGCAGACCGTCAGCAGGAAATATTATCGCTGCTTCCCGCCAGGATGCAGGATATTGGTGAAACTACCGACCAGTGATAGCCACTATGGGGCGATCAAATTCCTGTTTATGTACTGATGCAACGCATCAACAAAGACACGGGTTTTAAAGGGAAGGTGTTGCCGGTTTGGGTAAACGGCATAAATCGCCCTATCTTCGTTTTTCATCCTGTCTGTGAGAATGGGTTGCAGCTTTCCCGTCGCTATTTCGGAGTAAACCAGAAAGTGCGCCAGGCGAGCGATCCCCATATTTTGTAGTGCAGCGGCTTTTACTGTGAGGCCAATGCCGGAAAAAATACTGTTGACGCGGACAGTCTGTGCTTCATCGCCACCATCAAACGTCCATTGATCGTTTGTTTGACCTTTGGCGTGGATCGTCAGGCATCGGTGGTCGAGAAGGTCAAGCGGTGCGACTGGAGCTTCGTACTGTTCAAGATATTCCGGTGAAGCACAAACTACCCAGGGATCATCAATCAGTTTGCGTGCGATGAATGAGGTTTCCACAGGGCGTTCAAACAGCAACGCAACGTCAACTCTTTCATTCAACAGATTAATCCCGCCATCGCCTTGTAGCAACAGAACCGAAACTTCCGGATAATTCTGTGAGAATGTCTTGAGAAATGGCACCAGGACTTGCAACGACAGCGCATCAGAGGCAGCGACGCGCAATACACCTCTAGGCACAGTACTCATATTCCGCGCCGTGTCTTCGGCATCTTCGATGGCAGCCAGAATATTCTCGCATCGTTCAAACAAGGCGTTTCCAGCTTCGGTGAGTGATAAGGTACGTGTTGTCCGGTTAAACAGCCGGACGCCAAGCCGATCCTCAAACCTGCTTATTTTTTTACTGACGCCGGATGAAGTCAGTCCAAGCCTGCGGCCCGCTTCAATGAAGCTGCCTGACTGCACAACTTCGGTAAAAACTGACATTTCGTTTATGGGGTGCATGGTTGATACCTCTCGCCATTAATGAATCCCTGTCAACAATAATATTCCATAAAGTCCATTTATTCCGCGTAAGAAAAATCCTATCTGACGAGCGATGAAAAGCGGCAGGTCACATGAGATGAAAGTGATCTGACCATAATGCAGCAAATGATTGTCATGATCTTCGCAGTAGCCTTCCGGGTTGCAGTGAACGGCTCGGCCTTCCGCCCCCTACTGGCCGAGCCAATTCACCGCTGAAAAATTGGTCAAAGAGATGGTGATCAGACCGACTGACCTCGAACAGATGGGTAGGAACAGAGCATGGAAGACGAAGTGATTGCCTTAATAAAATCAGGTATGAAGCTGAAATGCGGGCATTGCGGACAGGGAAAGCTTTTCAGAGGCTATCTGAAATTTCATGACAATTGCCCAAATTGCAGTCAGGATTTAACTGTTGCCGACACGGCTGATGGCCCCGCCTTCTTCGTAGGTTTTTTTACGATGATTGTTTTTGCACCGATAATTTTGGCGCTGGTCCAGTCGGCCGATACCATATTTGCGAAGATATTGGCTTTCATCATAGGTATCGTGCTGTGTTCGCTCGTTTGTCTGATCCTGCTGCCACCAGTCAAAGCGATATTGCTAAATTTGCAGATCAACTACGATTCTGGTGAGGGAAGCACTGATAAATAGCTAGTTTCTGGACGCCAGCATATTGAGGACAACATCCGGTCTTAGGCTTTCACGAACCTTATCACCAAATAAGCGGTTAGCGCAGCCGTCACACCTGTCGCGAACGTGCCCCACGCGATGTCATAGAGGGTGATTTTGGTCGACCAGACTTTAAGCACTGCCTGACTGGTCAAATCATAAGTCGCATAGGCAATGCCGCCGAATAGGGCGCCGTTAAGCAATGCAGTAGTCCATTGGCCATTTGCAAGTGCGGGTTTGACGCCAAACCAGATGATCCCGAACAGATAGATCAGATAGAAGGCCAGTGCTGGCGCTTTGCGAAACTCGTCTGCCATGATTTCGCCGATCACTGGGCGATATAAACTGTTCGCCATATTGCTGAGCCACAGGAAATCGAGGATGCCGAAAATGACGGCTGCGATAATATAGGCGATGACAAATTGGGTCATAGTGCTTCCTGTTTGTGGACCTTAATTCCTAGGCGTGTTTCAGTGTCCGTGTCCTGCTTACAAATGCTGCGGCAACCGATGCGACAGCGAAGGCGATCAATGCCGTTATCATCATTGCTTGGTCAGCGGCTTCCGGTTCCGGAGCAAACCAGTTAAATAACTGAAAAGCGAGCAGCAATATGGCCAGAAGTACTAAGGCCAGTTTAGACAATGGAGCAGTTGATCGTGTTCGAAATACATAAAATGCAAGAGCACCAAAGGTGAGTATGAGCTCAAGCGGCATGGCGATGGCCGGATAGTTCCAAAGTCCGAAACCCAGATTGGGCGGTGATCCTGCCAATGTGAGATCCGGCGCATGTACCAGTAGATCGAGCAGCCAGTGGGACAAGACCACAAGGCCGCCGATGATGGCTCCGGTTTTGTTGCGGGTGATCAGCCAGATGAGTAATGCAAAGCCCAAAGCCCAAACACCGCTGCCAATCAAGCTGTGTGTATAGGGCATATCGTATAGATCCAACGGGTTCATAACCGTCATCCCAGGCGTGATCCGGAAGTTTTCGATGCCGAAAATCGCTAGTCCGAAAAAGCCGAAATCGACAAGTTGCCCCGCAACAAACAATGTACCGAGGCCCGGTGCCTTTGGATGGGTTGCGGCGATCATTGCCGGTGCGTAGTGCCCGATAAACATAATGTCCTCCCCTGTTTCAGGAGACCGTAAACTTCATGCTGAAAAATAGCCAGATTGGGATCAGAATATCGAAACTGATTAATTTGCGCTCTCGGGGCCTTGACCGAAACCCAAAGCACCGTCATTGGAATGGCCATGAATGAAAGTGCCCAAAACATGTCGGACGATACAGCAGATTTGAATTTTGAAGATGCACTCAGGCGTCTGGAAGATATTGTCAGAAAACTGGAGAGCGGCGATGTACCGCTGGATCAGTCTATCGCCCTTTATGAACAGGGCGAAAAGCTTCGCACACTTTGCCAGAAACGTTTGGAAGACGCCCAAGCAAAAATCGAGAAAATCACCCTCGACCGCGATGGCAAGGCTAAAGGCGTCACTGCCTTTGACGAAGACTAACTGTGCCCGCCAATAACAATCTGGACCTGCAGCAGGAAATGAGCCGCGTGGCTGCAGCGGTCGATAAACAGTTTGATCTGCTGCTGATGGTGCCGGATGATGCGCGCGCGCAGCTTTTTGAAACAATGCGCCATGCTGCGATTGGCGGCGGCAAAAGGCTGCGTCCGTTATTGGTTGTGGCAACATCGCGCCTGTTCAATGTCGATGAAACTTGCGCCTTGCGGGCTGCGACAGCATTGGAAGCATTACATGTCTATTCGCTGATACATGATGACTTGCCCTGTATGGACGATGACGATTTGCGGCGCGGGAAGCCGACGGCGCACAAGGCGTTTGGCGAAGCGCCGGCTGTTCTGGCAGGGGACGCGCTCCATGCGCTGGCATTTGAATTGCTGGCGGATGACGCTACCCATAGCGATCCGTTTGTTCGGGCCGAGATGGTAGCTTGTCTGGCCAAAGCGGCCGGACCATCAGGCATGGCGGGAGGACAGATGATGGATCTTGTCGCTGAAACAACGACATTTGATTTGCCGACTGTCACGCGATTGCAGCAGTTGAAAACAGGTGCGCTTATAAGTGCCTGTGTCGAGATTGGTGCCATATTGGGCCGCGTCCCGGTTGAAGGGCGGACGGGATTGCGAGGCTATGCTCATGATCTTGGTCTCGCTTTCCAGATTGCCGATGACATTTTGGATGTTGAGGGTGACGAAGCGGTTGCTGGAAAAGCGCTGCATAAAGACGAAAAAGCTGGCAAACAGACTTTTTTGAGTCTGATGGGACTGGATCGTGCAAGGGACCAGGCGCAAATGCTGGTCAATCAAGCCAAGTCGCATTTAAACGGCCATGGTGAGGAAGCCAATTTGCTTCGTGCCATCGCAGAATTTACGGTGCAGCGGGACCGCTAGTCGCGGTACCAGTGAACCAAGGGGGAAGGTAATATGAGAGTCGGTGTTTATCCTGGGACTTTTGACCCGGTCACACTTGGGCACATGGATATCATTCAGCGCGGGACGCGACTGGTAGACAAATTGGTAATTGGTGTGACAACCAATCCTTCGAAATCCCCCATGTTTTCGCTCGAAGAACGGCTGGAAATGGTTCGCCGCGAAACAGCTGACTTGGGTGATGCGGTTGAGGTGGTCGCGTTTAATGCATTGCTGATGAAGTTTGCCCAAAAGCAGGGTGCCAGCGTGATCGTACGCGGGTTGCGGGCCGTTGCCGACTTTGAATATGAATATCAAATGGCCGGCATGAACCAGCAACTGAATGATCAGATTGAAACGGTGTTTCTGATGGCCGATGTCTCGTTGCAGCCAATTGCATCTCGTCTGGTGAAGGAGATCGCTGTTTATGGCGGCGAAATTCATAAATTTGTATCGCCCAAAGTCTGTGAAGAAGTCGTCGCCCGAGTGGCAGAAACTGGCTTGAAGGGCGAACAATAAGCGGGCAATGCAAAGATGAAAATCGGGTTTTGACAAGCAGTTCATTGCGGCGAAAGCATATCTCGTCCAATAGGCAGCAATATTATGATTGGGCGGGCAGATAAGCGCCGCCGAAATGACCAAAGAATAGGTGAGTAGTTTAATATGCTAAGCAAATATATTGTTTCCCTTTTTGCTGCCGCCATGATCAGCACTGGCGCAGCAGCACAGGAACAAGCGGCGCCCGCTGAACCGGCTCCGGCGTCTGTGCCGGCAGAGGAAAATATTCTACATTTGGACTTGTCCACCGGCGGACGGGTCACAATACAGCTTTATCCAGCCTTGGCCCCGAACCACGTAGAACGGATCAAGACGCTCACGCGGCAGGGTTTTTATGATGGGATTATTTTCCACAGAGTCATTGAAGGCTTCATGGCTCAAACCGGAGACCCTACCGGTACCGGTACGGGAGGGTCAGAGCTGCCTGACCTAGAAGCTGAATTCCATGCATTCCCCCATTTGAGAGGCGTAGTATCCATGGCTCGCGCCGAAAGTGAAGACAGTGCGAATAGCCAATTTTTCATTGTATTCTATCCGCGATTTGCTTTGGACAAAAAATACACGGTTTTCGGCCGGGTCTCTGCCGGCATGCAATATGTCGATGCGATCAATCGCGGCGAGCCACCAGCGAGCCCGAGTAGGATTTTGCAGGCTTCGATCGCAGCTGACGGCAAAGCACCGCCAGCGCCTAGGTCTTTTGCGCCAATAGCTGAAAAAGAGATCACTATCGACGACCTGAACGCGCCAATTAACCCCTAGGCTTTTCCTATGCGCGTTGATCTTTTTGATTTTGCGCTTCCGCAGGACAATATTGCGCTAAGACCCGCCGTGCCAAGAGACAGCGCGCGGCTGTTGAGCGTTTGCGGGTCAGAACAATTGTCCGATCATCTCGTCTCCGGACTGCCAAAGTTGCTGTCAAAAAACGACATATTGGTTTTCAACGATACCAAAGTAATCCCGGCTCAGCTGGAGGGGCGTCGCGGCGAGGCGAAGATAGGTGCGACATTACATAAGCGCGTCGACCTGAGGCGTTGGCAGGCTTTTATTCGTAACGCCAAAAGACTGAAGATTGATGATGTCATCGACTTTGGCCAGAAGGTTCTGGCGCGGGCCGAAGAAAAACATGATGACGGGAGTTTCCTGCTCCACTTTCTTGGTGACGAACCTGTCGAGCTTCTGCTGGGAAGGGCAGGGAGCATGCCGCTACCGCCTTACATTGCCAGCAAACGTGACATCGACGAACGCGATGCGGAAGACTATCAGACAATGTTTGCGCGTGAAAAAGGAGCCGTCGCAGCACCAACAGCTGCGCTGCACTTTACCGATGGTTTGATGAAAGCCCTGAGCGAGGCTGGTGTGGGTCAAGAAACACTTACTTTGCATGTTGGCGCAGGAACGTTTCTTCCGGTGAAAGTGGACGAAACTGATGATCATCAGATGCACAGTGAATGGGGTCGGATCGAATCTGACGTGGCTGATCGTCTGAATCAGGCACGCCGGAATGGCGGCCGCGTAATCGCCGTCGGAACGACCAGCTTGCGCCTGCTGGAAAGTGCGACCGGAGAAGATGGCATTATCCAGCCCTTTGCGGGGGACACCGATATTTTCATCACGCCCGGCTATAAGTTTCGCGCCATTGACGGCCTGATGACCAATTTCCATCTGCCCAAATCAACTCTGTTCATGCTGGTCAGTGCGCTGATGGGGCTTGAGACTATGCAAGCGGTTTATGCTCACGCTATTGCGCAAGGGTACCGATTTTATAGTTACGGGGACTCGAGCCTGCTGCTGCCAGATAGGAGTTAGTTATTTACTGGCCTCGGCTTTCCTGTCCAGCAGCCGTGTTCGTTCTCTTTGCAGTGCTTCCAGGTTTGCAAAATCTGGTTCAGTAATCTTGGTCGTCTCAAATAGCAGGATTGAATTATCAACACTGGCGAGCGCGGTGTCATAATCATCCCGCTTTTTGGCGATAGACGACTGGATCAGATTGGCAAGAAACAGGAGCATGTCCTGCATTGGATATTCCCTTTTTCCAGCAAGGGCTTCTATCTTTTTCGCGGATCGTATTGCGTCATCATATTCCGCTTCCAGACTGGCCTCATATTCCTTGGAACCGAGATATTCTGGTTTGTCCCGCATTAAAGCGCGTCGAGACCGTCGATGATCACGGGTAATTTCCTTCGCTTCTCTATAGGTCTGGAAACCTTCAAGTAATGGCCAGCAATTATAGAGCGCGATCATCATGGCCTCGCCTTCGGTAGCCCAACAGCTTCGCAGATCATCCCGATGCTTTGTTTGTATTACTATGGTTTCGGGGTTCGTGCTTATAATGCGCTCAAGAACACTGACATCCGGTTTCTTTGGTGCGGCTAACTGCTGACTTTGATTTGTCTCGGAGTCAGATGTTTGGAGAGCTCTTTGAGAAGATGGCGGCACGTTAGGAAAAGAAAAAGCTTCCGATTTGGCTTCCTGTGCGGAAACTTGGGCAGGAAGAATGGAAACAGCAGTTAAGGCCAAGGTAAAGCAGTTGAGGGTTTTTGTCATGAAACCGATCCTCAGTGTCTGCTCGGCTGTAGTCAAGCGTAAATAGTTGTGCAGAAAGAATAAGGGCGGCTCTATCGAACCGCCCTTTCAATATCTGATATGTTAAAGGCTTAACCTTCAGCAGCTACCGGCACTGGCGGATCATTGTCGGCCACTTCGGTCAGCGAACCGCCCTGGGGTTCACATTCGCCTGCTTCTGTATATTTCCAGGCGTTGCCCTGGTAATCGACAACCGATGTACCGGCACAGCTTGTGCCTTCGCCGGCGGCGCAATCATTTTCGCCTGCTTTGGCGATGCCGAAACATTTTTCTTTTTCAGCGGCCGCAACTTCGGTCACTTCTTCACCTGCAGCTTCAGCGCCTTCTGTTGCTTCGCTGGCACCCCCGGAACAGGCGGAAAGAGCCGCGGCTGCGATAAGCGCGGTTGCCGCTGAACCCAGTTTCTTTGTCTTCGTCATAAAATACTCCCGATTTTGGTCTTTGAAAAACTGCTACCATCCTGCACAGTTATTGAGGGATTCGTACAGAACGGCCCCTTGGTTACACCATAAGGCAAAAAACGCAAAATTCTTTGTTTTTTCGAACCTTAGTTCGCTGATTAGGATGATTTTAATGGCCGACCGTTTTTCTTTTTCGATCGACGCCACGGATGGAAAGGCGCGTACCGGAAAAATTACGATGCAACGCGGAGATATCCGTACACCGGCGTTTATGCCGGTCGGTACGGCGGCCACGGTCAAGGCTATGAAACCGGATACGGTTCGCGCTACCGGCGCGGATATCATTCTGGGAAACACCTATCATCTTATGCTGCGGCCCGGTGCTGAGAGAGTCGCAAAGCTCGGCGGTCTGCATAAATTTATGAACTGGAATCGGCCCATTCTGACCGACAGTGGCGGCTATCAGGTGATGAGCCTCTCCGACCTTACGAAGATGAGCGAAGATGGCGTGGAGTTCCAGAGTCATCTGGATGGATCCCGCCATATGCTGACACCGGAGCGGTCGATGGAAATTCAGAGGTTGCTCGGCAGTGACATTGTCATGGCGTTTGACGAGTGCACCAAAAATGGCGCGACCCGAGAGGAAGCCATGCTGTCCATGGAGCGCTCCATGCGCTGGGCGAAACGATCCCGCGATGGTTTTGACAGCGGTCAGGATCACGCAACAAAGGCAGCGCTTTTCGGAATCCAGCAAGGGTCTCTCGACAAGGATATCCGGGCGATTTCGGCCCAAGCGCTCATCGAGATCGGTTTCGATGGCTATGCCATTGGCGGACTGGCCGTGGGAGAAGGGCAAGAAGCGATGTTCGATGTACTCGACTACGCACCGGGCCAACTACCCGAAGATAAACCGCGCTATCTGATGGGTGTAGGCAAGCCGGATGATCTCGTCGGCGCAGTGGAGCGCGGAGTGGATATGTTCGATTGCGTGCTGCCCAGCCGGTCTGGCCGCAACGGGCAGGCGTTCACTGCTAACGGGCCGATCAATATTCGCAATGCAAAATTCGCCGAAGACCTGGAACCATTGGATGCAGAATGCACCTGTTCGGTTTGCCAGACCTATAGCCGCGCCTATCTGCATCACCTGATCCGATCAAAGGAAATACTGGGTGCTATGTTAATGACAGAGCATAATATTGCTTTTTACCAATCGCTTATGGCTGGAATGCGAGAGGCTATTGCAGGCGGAGTTTTTGCGGCCTTTGCCAGCAATTTCCGCGGGAAATATCTTCGGCAATGATCAAAGGCCTGCCTGAACCGACGAGTTTGAAAGACGCTATGAAGCGTGCGCAGGACCATGCGCCTTATCTGTGCATGGCTATGGAAGTTCAACCGGAACTTACGGCGTGGCTGGATGGAGAGGATTTGAAAGCTGCGTTCGCATTTGTAAAGGAAGCGGGCACCAATGCTGAAAATGTTCGCCAGAAGCTAAGGCGGGAGAAGCGGGCGCTGGCACTGACCTTGGCAATTGGCGATTTGGCGGGACAGTTAAGTTTGACGGATGTGGTCACGCAACTTTCGGATTTTGCTGACCGATCACTGGATGAGGCGTTAGCGGATATCTATGCTACCCGCTATCCGGATGCCGACGCCGCTGGTTTTGCTGTCATTGGTCTGGGAAAGCATGGCAGCCGGGAACTGAACTATTCATCCGATATTGATCCGATTTTTATCTACAATCCGGAAAAAATCCCTACGCGTGGCCGCGAAGAACCAAGCGATGCCGCGCGCCGGATTGGTCAGCAATTGGTCGATGCGCTGAATACGCGGGATGCCGATGGCTATGTTTTCCGCGTCGATATGCGGTTGCGCCCATCACCGGAAGTCAGTCCAGTCGCATTGCCCGTTGAAGCCGCGATCAGCTACTATGAATCCAGCGCACTTGCTTGGGAGCAGGCGGCGTTTATTCGTTCGCGATTTGCGGCTGGTGATGCGGACTTGGGTCGTTATCTTCTGGAGACAATCAACCCGTTTATTTGGCGGCGTTCGCTGGACTATGGTGCTATTCGGAATATTGGCGCGGTTTCGGTGCAAATTCGCGACCATTATGCAGCTGGTCAAAAATTCGGGCTTGGCTATGATTTGAAGCGCGGGCGCGGCGGTATCCGGGAAGCCGAGTTTTACGCGCAAATGCACCAACTTATTTTTGGTGGACGGGAACCGGAGCTGCGGGTGCCAGCGACGCGAGATGCGTTAAGCGCATTGGCGGACGCGGGAAGGATCAAAGCGGACAAGGCCTCGATATTGTCTGAGTCCTATGAACTATATCGCGTCATCGAACATCGCCTGCAGATGGTCAATGACCAGCAAACCCATAGCCTACCTGATGATGAGGCTGGGATGGACCGAGTGGCGAAGCTTCATGGATTGGATCAGGGCATTGATTTGTTGGCTCTGCTGGAACCATCTGTCGAGGCGGTTGGCGCGATTTATGATCAATTGATTGATTCCGACGACAGCGATGTGTTGCCGCAAGCCGATCAGGCTTTGGTGGCAGCGCTGGAAAAAAGAGGTGTCGCGCAAACCGGTATTTTCGCCGATAAAATCAAGCGGTGGCGCAGTGGCAAAGTCACGGCGCTGAGAAGCCCCGCGGCTGTGGAGTCTTTCGAAGCCGTATTGCCGGATATGATTGAGGCTATTGCCGGATCGCCGGACCCGCAGCAGGCTCTTATTCGACTGGACAGCCTGATTGACAAATTGCCGACCGCAATCAACTTCTTTCGTATGCTGGAGGCTCGCCCGGGGCTTCGGGATATGCTCAGCCGCATTTTGAGTCATGCGCCGGTTCTGGCTGACGAATTGTCCCGCAGAACCGAATTGTTTGAAGGATTGATCGATACAACCGCCTTAGATCTGCCGCCGTCTGTTGATGAGCTGGCAGAGCAATTTGCCCGCCGCGAAGATGGTGATGACTATCAGATGCTGCTCGACAGGGTGCGGGCGCGGGTAGGGGAAAAGCGCTTTGCTTTGGGTACCCAGCTTATCGAATCCCGCCACGATCCGCTTGCGATAGCTGCTGGATATGCCCGTGTTGCAGAAGCCGCAATCCGGGTGCTCACCGATGCTACTATATCGGAATTTGAAGAAGCTCATGGTAAGATAGAAGGCAGCGAAATACTGGTGCTTGCGCTGGGCCGTCTGGGTGGGGAAGCATTGACTCATGCCTCTGACTTGGACCTGGTTTTTCTGTTTACAGGAGATCACAGCGCGGAGTCCGACGGTCGGCGACCCTTGGGCGGAACGCAATATTTTAACAGGCTCGCGCAGCGTATCGTTGCTGCACTATCCGTACCCACCGCGGCAGGACCGCTTTATGAAGCGGACACACGCCTGCGGCCCTCCGGAACGCAAGGCCCAATGGCTGTAACAATCGAAAGTTTCTATAAATATCAAAAGGAAAATGCCTGGACTTGGGAGCATATGGCACTAACGAGAGCCCGTCCTGTCTATGGTAGCGCAGCGGCCTGCGATCAGTTGCAGGACCAGATCGTAACCATTTTACAGAAAGAGCGAGAGCCGGAAACGTTGCGCAAGGCTGTGCGCAAAATGCGATTGGATATTGTCGAACACAAGCCCCCCAAAGGACCGCTGGATACCAAGCTTATGGAGGGTGGTCTGGTGGACTGGGAATTTATCATTCATTTCCTTCAACTCAAAACCGGAGAGGCCCTGCATCCGCAATTGGGATTGGCTGCTCGCGGGTTGGTTGTTGGCGGACATTTGAACGAAAATATGATTGCCACTCATGAACTGATGACCCGTTTGCTTGTGGCTTTGCGATTAATGTCGCCGACCTGCGACTATCCGCCGGAGACAAGCCGTGAGTTGATTGCGAAAGCGGCAGGTCAGAAAAACTGGGATGCCCTTTTGAACGGGTATGACGCGGCCCGGCAATGCGTTATTGAAGAATGGAATCGACACTTGCGGCCGGACCCCCATGAAATTTTAGGAGACATAATATGATAGAAGCTGGTGAGCAGATGCCCGACATGGATTTGACTGCGCCTGATGGCGGCACGGTGAAACTATCTGACTATCACGGGAAGAAGCTGGTGCTGTTTTTTTACCCCAAGGCCAGCACGCCGGGATGTACAACTGAGTCAAAAGACTTTTCCGCTTTGTTGCGGGAATTTGAAAAAGCAGGCGCCGCAGTGCTTGGTATGTCCGCAGACAGTCCAAAACGTCAGCAGAATTTCATCAATAAGCAGGAACTGACCGTTGATATCGCGTCCGACGAAAGCACCGAGTTTCTTGAGAAAATCGGTGTTTGGGCGGAAAAGAAAATGTACGGTAAAACCTATATGGGCATTATTCGCTCGACCTTTCTGATCGGACCGGATGGCAAGGTTTTGCAGTCTTGGCCGAAAGTAAAGGTTAAAGGGCATGCCGAAGAAGTGCTCGCGGCAGTGCAGGCCGTCTAGGGATCCCGAGCTTGAACATTGCAACAGCCATGAAGCCATCGGTGGGCGAAACTGTGCGGCACGTGCTCATGACGGCGGACCCAGCCGCAAAGGTCATGGCCGCTCGCCATGCCACCAGAGAATGGCGTCATGGAAGGTTGGAGCCGGATTTTGGTGTATCAATGCCTGACGTGCCAGCCCGGCCCAGTCGGCCTGAACTGCTTCGGCCGGGCCAGATGCCGCGGCGAGGCAAGGGAACATCGGTGACCAAGCGCATCGCGCTGATCCACGCTTTGGCCCATATCGAATTTGTCGCGATTGATCTGGCCTTTGACATGATCGGTCGATTTGGAGCCGAATTTCCGGGTGAATTTGCTGACAACTGGTTTCGTGTCGGCGCTGAAGAAGCCATGCATTTTGTACTTTTGGACCGGCGATTGCGCGAAATGGGCAGTTATTATGGCGATCTGCCGGCTCATGACGGCCTTTGGGATACTGCAAAAGAGACAGCCTATGATGCTTCCGCAAGGCTTGCGATCGTCCCGATGGTTCTGGAGGCGCGTGGTTTGGATATCACGTTAGACACCGTCGAACGCTTCAAGACACAGGGTGATCCGCTGACCGCGAAAGTATTGAACCGTATTTATCACGACGAGATAAATCACGTCTTTTTTGGAACAAAATGGTTTGAATATTGCTGCGAACGGCAAAAAACCGACCCTCATCGCCACTGGAAAAATCTTGTAAAAACTCACTTCAGAGGCGGTTTGAAGCCTCCATTCAACGACTCAGCGCGCCTTGCAGCCGGTTTAACCCAAGAATATTATCTTGGTATTGAATAATTAACCAAAATAAACCTACTTCTGTCCTCACAGGAACGGGGCAGACTTTCTGTCAAAAAATTAGAGCCGGGATGTATTTTTGGTTCGTAGTAGCAGGATTCGATCAGTTTATGACCGATAGCGTAGTAGGTTTGTATCAAGGGGTTGTGAAAAAAGTCACAGCAGTTGCGATTTTGGGATCGGCAATAACTTTTTCTTCCACAGCAATGGCAGCCGAGGCGGCGGATGCGGACTCGAGTCTTCCGCTTGATGTCCTCAAAGGCAAAACGGATGGCTCCGACAATGTCCTGGGTGAAGCAGATCCGGCCTTTCGGCTCCTTTTTAACAAATGGTCTGGTCAAGGCAAAAAACAACCCGTCAAACTAACCATTCCTTCCCGCAAACCCGTTGAAAATTATCGATTAACCAGTTCTTTTGGTTTCCGGTCTGATCCCTTCAAAGGTCGCCGCGCTCGCCATAAAGGTATTGATATGGCTGGACCAGTGGGTACGCCAATCTATGCAACAGCTGACGGTATTGTCGGCCGCTCCCAATGGGTTCGCGGTTATGGCAACTATATTGAAATTAATCACGGCAATGAAATTCAGACACGCTATGGTCACATGTCGCGACTGAATGTCAAAGCCAATGCCCGCGTAAAGAGCGGCGATCTTATCGGTTTTATGGGCTCTACCGGCCGCTCTACCGGTAGCCATCTGCACTATGAAGTGCGTATTGCGGGCGAAGCGGTTAACCCGGTCCCGTTCATGCAATCAAATGATTTCCTGCTGGCAGAAAAGGCGACGCCGGGCGTTGCACTTGGTGGCCCGGCCGAATAATTTCATTCCGATACACCTTTGGGAGAGGGTGCCTAAGAGGGCTGGTGACGCTGAAACGCTTACCGGCCCTTTTTAATTGCCAGCTTCTTTTGACAGTGAGCTATGCAATCCCTATCTTAAGATCATGACCCAAACAGCAGAACAAACCCCTTCCCAGGACATCATCCTGACCCCCAACGCGGCTAAGCGTGTGGCTGCTATTGCCGATAAGCAAGAGAAACCGGCGATATTGCGTCTGGCGGTGGAAGGTGGCGGTTGTTCGGGCTTTCAATATCGTTTTGGCTTGGCTGAAGAAATTGAGTCTGATGATGTTGCTGTTCAGGAATCCGGTGTGACGCTGGTCGTCGATGAAATCAGCCTTGATCTCGTTCGCGGAAGTGCAGTCGATTTTGTCGAATCCTTGGGTGGCAGTGCGTTTCAAGTGACAAACCCCAACGCAGCTTCCGGCTGCGGTTGCGGTTCCAGCTTTTCTGTCTGATTGCTGCATCGGTGAGAGTAGCCAGTTTTAACATTAACGGCATAAAAGCACGCCTGCCACGCTTGCTCGAATGGCTCGAAGAGACCAAACCGGATGTTGCCTGTTTGCAGGAAATCAAAACGCAAGATGAGGGCTTTCCAGCGGCGGAATTTGAGAAAATTGGTTATGGTGCCATCTGGCACGGCCAAAAGAGCTTTAACGGTGTGGCCATATTGACCCGGGATCAACAACCCGAAGAGATCAAACGCGGCCTTGATGGCGAACCGGAAGACGAACATAGTCGTTACCTTGAAGCCAATGTGAAGAGTGCGGATGGCGAAACAGTGCGCGTGGCTAGTATTTACCTACCTAATGGCAATCCGCAGCCGGGTCCCAAATTCGATTTCAAACTACGTTGGATGAAACGTTTGCGTAATCGTGCGACTGAAATCTGGCAGGAGGAAATTCCTGCGGTCCTGGCAGGTGATTACAATGTTATTCCGCGCGATAATGACGTGTTTTCGGTTAAGGCGATGGAAAATGACGCCTTGATGCAGCCGGAAAGTCGGCAGGCCTATCAGCGGATCGTTAATGACGGCTGGACGGATGCGCTGGGTGTTACCTATCCTGCAGGCAATATCTGGACCTATTGGGACTATCGCAGCGGTGGTTGGCAGCGCGATCAGGGTTTCCGGATTGATCACCTGTTGCTCAGCCCTTCGGCTGCTGATCAGCTTACCCGTTGCGGCGTTGATAAAGAACATCGCGGGCGGGAAAAAGCCAGCGATCATGCGCCAACATGGGTTGAACTCGACATCTGATGCGCGCCTTGCTGGCTAGTCTGGCCATTTCTGCGGGGCTCTATTTTGCAATCGTGGCATTGGCTTACAGTTTCCAGCGTGATCTGCTCTATTTTCCTAGTCAAACCGTACTTTCAGAAAAACAATTGGAGGAGGCGGGCTTTGAAGCTGTCAAAATAGCATCAGAAGGTGCCGCCGAACTATCGTCCCTGTGGCGCCCTCCTGCCGATCAGACGAAACCGGTTATCATTCACTTCCATGGCAATGCCGGCTCGCTAGCAGTGCGCTTGCCCATTTATCAGGCCATGGCGCAAGATGGCGCAGGCGTGCTGGCTGTCGGATACCCGGGTTATGGCGGTAATCCCGGCGCGCCGAGTGAAGAAGCCTTCTACAAGGCGGCACAGGCTCATTATGACTGGTTGCTCGTCCAGGGCTATGGTGCTGACCGGATTGTCATTGCAGCTCAGTCTCTGGGAACCGGTGTGGCGATATGGCTGGCATCTCGTAACGACGCTTCCGGTCTGATTTTGGAAGCGGCCTATACCGGCATGGATGAGATGGCCCAGCGACAATTCCCGATCCTCCCAGCGAAACTGCTGATAAAGGACCGTTATCGTTCGATCGAGCGGATAGACCAAATTGATATGCCGCTAATCTGGATACATGGCACGAATGATGAACTGATACCCTTTGAGATGGGACAACGACTATTTGACGCTGCCAAGGAGCCCAAAATCGCACAGCCGATTAAAAATGGTGGGCATAATGATCTTTGGATGCGCGGGATTGACGCAATCGTGCGTGATGGAGCCCAGCGTTTTGTGTCCGGAGGCTAACTTTCTGGCTGAGGAGTTGATGCCCTCTGCCACTCCCGCAACATGTTATAGGCCACGGCGCTGGCCGGACCGTCACCCGTCAGCGCAACGGCGGCATATTGGAGTGATGCCGGGTCGATCATTACGAAAGCTTTTATCCCCGGCATTCCGCCGGCGTGGCCAATCCAGATAGCCGGTTCACCGTCAGGCCCCGGTGCTCGCATGGCCATGACGCCGAGCCCGTAAAACATGTTCTTGTCAAACATAGGGTAAAGGGTCGAAAACATTACATCGCGCGTGTCAGAGCTAACCAGATCCCCATTTAGAAATGCGCGCCAGAAAAGAACCATGTCTGAAGATGTTGCAGCCATTGGTCCAGCCGCGCCGGGCGTACGGATATCAGACTTTTGGTCGCCACTTGGTCGAGGTTTTGCAACATCCAATAAATTATCACCTATCGTGACCATATAACTGTTTTTAAGACCAATTTTATCGATGATCTTGTTCTGAATAACGTCTGATAACGGTTGTCCATAAACCTGTTCCGCAATTTCACCGAGAAACAGATAGCCGGTGTTGGAGTAACGCCAATATTGTCCTGGACAGAAAAGCGGGCCGTGTTTTTTGAGGATTCTGATATTGTCTTTCAGGCTGAGCGCTGCTGGCTGGTTTTTGGTGGCGTCCTGATCTTCATTTGCACTGTAAAGGCCGGAGGTGTGATTGAGCAGCATTCTGACAGTGATCAAGTCGCCATTGGGCACGCCATCAATCCAGTTAGACAGTTTGTCGTCCAGTGACAGGCGGCCATTTTCGACCAGTTGCATAATAACTATGGCAGTAAAGCTCTTGCCGACACTGGCCCAATAATGGAGTTTCTCGGAGCCTTGCAAACCTTGTGTTTTGGTCCAGATGGAGCCAGTTTGATCGGCCAGCGCAACAGTCAAGCTGGTTGCTTTGGACTTTGTCAGCATGTCCGTGAACAGGGCTGCAAAAGCGTCTTGGTCCGTTGGCGCTTGCCTTGGAGATGCTGCAACCATGGTTGGTATCGCCACCGAAATCGCAGCTTGGCCCACATATTTTATTTCGGCGGAGCATTTTTCTGGTTTTTTTGCAAAAACCTGAATGGGCAGGGCTACTAACGTAGCGGCTAGAACAAGGCGAGAAGCAGCTTTGAAAGCAATCATATGATTTTCTCTTGAAAAAAGCGGGGCAGAGCTGCTTTGATGCCTAATATGATTGGGCTGAAACCGGGATGAATGGGCCAGTTAAATTGCTTTCTCGTAAAGTGTATAGACCCGATTGATCTTGGACTCGATGGCATCGGCAATCGCCACCATCCCCTTATTGTCATCCAATATCCATCCGATTTCCCCGCGCGTCGCGCCATAGTTGGCAACGGCTTCCCGGCGGATATATTCGATCATCATAAATGCCATTTGACTGGCCATCCGGCTGTTTTGCAAATCCTTGACGACACCCATTAGCGGTACGCGCATGGTCGGCGACGTCGGAAATTTAAGCCACCAAAGGAGTTTGGCCCAGTTGAACGGCAGCAAACTGCCTTTCATTTTTTTAATTCGGTCATTGAGGTCGGGTAACGACATCATAAAAGCTACCGGTTTGCCGTCCAGCTCAGCAATCATGATCAGGTCTTCATATACAATCGGTTTCAATTTGACGCCAACATGGTCAATCTCATGATCTGTCAGCGGAACAAATCCCCAATTGTCCGACCAAGCATCATTGAGGATATTCATGATGATTTTGGCATCGCGGTCAAAATGTCTCTTATCGACTTTGCGCAATCTCAGTTTGCCGCTGCGTTCTCCGGATTTCACAATCCGCTCAATCAGCGGTGGGAAACCCTCTGTGATGGGTAAATCATACGTGATCAGTTCTTTTACGCTCTTGTAACCGTCTGCTTCAATCCAGCCTTGATAATCTGCCTTATGATGCCCCATCATCACGGTCGGGCTATGATCATGACCCATGGTGAGCAGGCCGGGCTCGTCCCATACAGACAGGCTCATGGGGGCGATGATGCGATGCATCCCTTGTTCTTTCAGCCATTTCTCCGCCGCCTTGATTAATGCTTTTGCCGTGGTTTCATTCTCTGCTTCCAGAAGACCCCAATTGCCGGTGCCGGGGCCCAGGCCCTTTTCGACAGGCTGTTCCAAGGCCAGATGATCGATATGCGCGCTAATCCGGCCGACGATTTTCCCGTCGTCTTCGGCGAGGAAAAGCTGAACCGTCGCATGTTCAAAAAAAGGGTTCTTTTTGGGAGTCAGAAGTGCGTAAACCTCAGATTTTAGAGGCGGTACCCAATGCGGATCATTTGCATTTAAACGATAGGCCAGTTCGACAAAGCTTTTGAGCTGGGCCTTGGTGGTAACGGGTTTTATGATTATATGCGACGACACTGTAATTATTTGCACCTTTTGCGTGATAATTTGCACTTAGCTTTGCCATGCTGTGGCGTTATTCAGACCAGCATGTCAAGCGCTTGGGCCTGTCTCGCCTGTGTTGAAGGCCGGAGCGAGAAACCATAGCAATGCCATCATCTCGCCATGATGTACTGCTGTAGGCATCACATTACGAAGACAGGATATTATGAAACATTCTCCCCCTCAGGCCACAGATGCCGCGAAAGCCCCGGCTTTTGATGATAATGAACTGATCCGCACGGCCGCGAAAGTCACGCGTGACCTTAACGCTGTTCGCCCTGTTATCTATTGGTCAGATTTGCTGGCTTCCACTGTGATTGGCTATGCTGCCATGGTTGCCGCGATCATGCTCGACAATATCGGTGTAGCGATACTGGCGGCTATTGTCTCGGTTCTGGCGCTCTATCGGGCTGGCAGCTTCATTCATGAACTGACCCATATCCGACGTGGTGCGCTGCCAGGTTTCCGCTTTGCCTGGAATGCTCTGATAGGTGTTCCGCTATTGCTTCCGTCTTTCATGTACGAAGGGATTCATAATCTCCACCATGCTCGCACGCGCTATGGTACCGTCGAAGATCCGGAATATTTGCCGCTGGCCCTTATGAAACCTTACACTGTGCCGCTGTTTGTGCTGGTATCGGCATTGGCGCCGGTTGGTCTGTTCATCCGTTATGCGCTGCTGGCGCCGCTATCGGCTGTGATTCCGCCACTTCGAAAACTGGTTGTTGAGCGCTATTCCGGCCTGATTATCAATCCGGAATTTCGTCGCCGTCCACCGGAAGGCGATTTTAAAAAACAATGGTATGCACAGGAAATTGCGGCAAGCATCTGGGCTATTGCTGTGCTTACGGCCGTGGCTACGGGGTTTTTGCCATTGAGAGCATTTTTGATAGCTGTTGCGATTGCAGCGGGCTCGGTGGTGCTCAACCAGATTCGCACGCTGGTTGCCCATCTCTGGGAAAATGATGGCGAAGTCATGAGTGTGACCGAGCAATATCTCGACAGCGTGAATGTTCCACCTCCCGGGCTTTTGCCGGCTTTATGGGCGCCAGTTGGACTGCGCTATCATGCGTTACACCACTTGTTGCCGGGCGTTCCTTATCATGGACTGGGTGAGGCACATCGGCGTATTGCCGAAGCGTTGCCGAAAGGATCGACCTACTATCGGGCCAATCATACCAGCCTATGGGGTCTGGTGATGGGATTGGTGCGGGGCAGTTCTGGCCACGCGGCGTCTAGCCAGTCAAACGCAGCCAGCTAAGGTTATTCTTCTGTTCGTATCAACACTGTTTCGCCGATCAGGAAGAACAGAATGAACGGCGCCCAGGCCGCCAATATCGGCGGGTAGGCACCGATTGTTCCCATGGCGAGCGAGAAGTTGTCTGCGACAAAATAGGCAAAGCCAAGCGCCATCCCAAGTACTGCGCGGACGAATAACTGTCCTGACCGCGCCAGACCAAAAGCAGCAACTGCGCCAAGTAGCGGCATCAATATCGCAGACAAGGGCCCTGAAATCTTGTGCCACAGACTGGCCTCGAGCGCCATCGTTGGCCGTCCCGCCTCTTTCAATTCCGCAATGGCGGACCTTAACTGCGGGAAGGACAAGCCATCTGCTTTGACATCCGCCAGCGTGAATTGGTCAGGGCGCAAAGTGTCACCGACTGTGATGCTGTCCCTTTTTTCCTCCGTACCGGTCAGCACGTTAAACTGGGTTACGCCCGTTACGGTCCAAGATGATCCGGTGAACCTTGCCTCGTCACCTTGCATCAGGCTGCGCAAGCCGCTGTTGGTCCGGTTATAGACAGTTATATCTTCCAGAACCACATCCGTACCACGGCCAGTCACGGTCTTTGCGTTGACCAGATTGTCTCCGTCTTTGACCCAAACGTTGGTCCGGACATTGCTCGCGGCCGGGACTGGTCCATAATCAACCTTCTCCCAGGCTGAAAGCTTGGCTGTAGCCGGTGCCACAACAATTTCGTTGAACAGAAAAGATATAATGGCGACGAACAGGCTCGTAATGATCAAGGGCGCCAAAATCTGATGCGCGGAGAGTCCGCCAGCTTTCATCGAAATAACTTCGCTATTCTGGTTCAGCGTCGCGGCAGTTATGATAGTACCCAACAGCACTGCAAAGGGCAGAAAACGCTGGATGAGCTGAGGTGCCCGCCATGTTACGTAAGTCCACAGTTCGCTCTGCCCATTTCCCTCCTGTGCAAGAATGCGCCCGCTTTCACCAAGTAGATCCAGCGCCTGCAACACCAGCACCAAAAGCGCCAGCACGGCCAGGGTTCGCAACATCAGCATTTTCGCCATGTAGAGGGCGAGCGTTCGCGACGGGAAAAAATCCATGTCTATGCGTCTCCGTTCTTGCCGGTGAGGCCACTAAGTCTAATCCCGAACATCGGCGCGCTTTCGATTGAAATTGAGAATGCTTTTGAACACACCGCCAAATTTTGAAAAAGCCTTTTCCAGTGCAGCGATTGGCTGTCCGCCTGGGACATTCGCGACCATATGATACATCCAGATAATGAGCCCGCCGAACAGCGCGAATGGAACCCACAGGGCGATAATGGGGTCAACAATGCCGAGCGCTCCCAAGTCTTCACCATATTGGTTGACCTTGTGATAAGTCACAATCATGACAATTGAAATGAAGACACCAAGCGCGGAATTGGATCTTTTTGGCGGTATTGCCAAGGCCACAGCCAATAGCGGCATCAACAACATCATGACCACTTCGACCATACGGAAATGGAAGTTTGCGCGGCTTTGATTGCGCTCGATCTCGGAGCGATCTTGATCCAGTCCCACTCTGACAAGCTCCGGAATTGTATATTCCAGGTCAGCACCGCCTCTCGATCGAAACGCCTCGATATCCGGAAGGTCGATAGGAAGATCATGGCTGCTAAAACTTAATATCCTCGGTTTTTCGTAAGTTGGCGCATCATGGATCAGCACGCCTTGAGACAAACGCAATATGATTGTGTCGGGATCATCCGTCGCCAGAAACTGGCCATTTTCGGCGGTGACAGAGACGATTTGACCGGATTTGTTTTCAGCCCGGACAAACATGCCGCTTAACTTGGTTCCGTTATCACGGCTTTCTTCGATCCGCATTGTCATTCTGGAGCCCAAATTGGTGAATTCGCCGACTTTTATCGACGCTCCCAGCGCACCGGAGCGCAGTTCGAAGCGCAGTTCTTCGTAATAGTAGCGCGACAGTGGCTGGATGAACCCGACCAATGCAAGATTCACCAGCATCAGTGACACTGCGAACATGTAAGGCACTTTCAAAAGGCGGGCATAACCCTGGCCAACCGCCCGAAAAACGTCCAGTTCGGAGCTTAGGGCGAGTTTTCGAAAGGCCAGCAATATTCCCAGCAACAGGCCGATAGGGATACCGAGTGAGAGATATTCGGGAATAAGGTTCGCCAGCATTCGCCAGACCACGCTGACCGGTCCGCCCTCTGCCGCGACAAAGTCAAATAGCCGCAGCATCTTTTCCAGTACGAGCAACATCGCCGCGATAACCAGCGTGCTAAACAGCGGAACGGCAATCAAACGGGCTATGTAGCGATCAGTGGAACTGAGAAATTTCAACTTATCGTCGCCCTCTTACCATGTTTCTGCCGCAAATCATTTTCATAACCACATTTATATCAGGGGGTTGATTCTCTATCCGCAGCAGTTTGAACGCGGGTATAACGACTAGGAGTATTTTCGTCATGTTGAAAATTGCAGCGTCTTTTGCGCTTTCAACCGCCCTTTTGGCTATGCCAGTGTCGGCAGCGACCGCCGGACAGAAAATTTCGAATGATCTGAGCAGATGTCAGGCCGGCAACGGCCCTGCCGTCTTGGTGAATATAAGCGGCGTCAAGGCGGCATCCGGAAAAATCCGGGTGCAAAGCTATCGCGGGACCAAGGCTGAATGGCTGAAGAAAGGCGCCTGGATCAACCGGATTGAAGCGCCGGCAAAGAACAACAATATGACCTTTTGTGTGCCCGTCCCATCCAGTGGGATGTACGGCATTGCCGTGCGCCATGACGTGAATGGCAATGGCAAGACCGATATTTCCAAAGATGGTGGCGGTATGTCGAACAATCCGAGCATCAATATCTTTAACCTGGGGAAACCCAGTTACAAGAAGACCAAATTTGCGGTCGGTGACGAAGTGAAATCTATCAGTATCAAAATGAAATATCTGTGATGGGCAGATATTAAAGAGAAACAGGCAATCGAATAATGGCCAATGTAGCGCTACTTTCTAATCCAAATTCCACGGGTAACCGTGCGATATTGCCGGAAGTGCGCTCTTATTGCGTCAAAAACTGCGATGTTTTCCACTATGAGGTGGATGCTGTTGATGAGATCACCAAGGCGCTGCAAACCATCGCCAGAGTGAAACCCAAGGTTCTGGTGATTAACGGTGGTGATGGCACCGTGCAGGCCGCTCTTACAGAATTGTATCAGGGTGGACATTTTGGTGATAATCCGCCGCCAGTTGCCGTACTGCCCAATGGCAAAACCAACTTGATCGCTCTGGACCTTGGCGCAGAGGGTAATCCATTAAAGGCGCTGGAACGTATTGTCGAAATGGCAAAACATGATCTGCATGAGCATCTGGTCGACCGCGAACTGATTGCCTTGTCTGATGGCAACAAAGATAGCAAGGTCGTCCTCGGCATGTTCCTTGGCGGCGCTGGCCTGTCCGAGTTTATTCTTTATTGCCGTCACAAAATTTATCCTTTGGGCTTGCCCAATGCGGCTTCCCATGTTTTGACGGTTTTTGCGGCGCTGGCCTCGGTTCTGTTTGGAATAAGAGCGAAGTTTCTGCCGAACCGGCCTTCACCGATCAGTATTTCGCTGATCAAAAAGGGGCAATATCAAGGCAATTTTGCAATTTTGATCGTAACAACACTTGAAAAACTATTGTTGATGCGCCGTTTTACACGTTCGCGGAGCAAACGCGGACGCCTGCAATTCATGGCGATCGACCAGAAACCGATGGTGCTGGTCCGTTTCATCCTGTCAGTGTTATTTGGCCGGCTGGGTAAAACCGTGCAAAAAGGTATTCATCTTGAGCAGGGTGACATGATCCGGATTGAGGGTAAGAATAGCAATGTTGTTATGGATGGCGAACTTTTCCGCGCAAAGGAAGGCCAGCCGATTGTTTTGAAATCAACGAAGCCGGTATCTTTCCTTCGCCTCGCTGCTTAGGCTATCATCCGCCGGGTGAATCATCTGAAACCCCTTGTAGAAGAGGAGCTGGCAGAGCCGGTTGATCCTCGTGTATCTGCTTTCGCAGAGGCGGTCGCTGCGCAATATGGCGATGCGTCCCGTGCGGTTCTCTTTTATGGTTCTTGTCTGAGAACAACCGAGCTCGAAGGACAGATGCTGGATTTCTATCTGATCGTGTCCAGTTATGAAGCAGCCTATGGGAAAAGCTGGCTGGTGCGCGCAAACGAGCTGCTGCCGCCGAATGTGTTTCCGGCCGAGCATGACGGACTGGTCGCCAAAATTGCGGTGCTGAGCGAAGAGGATTTTCACAAGTTAAATGGACTAGAGGCCAGCGCAGTGAGTGTATGGGCGCGCTTTGCGCAGCCGTCACGTCTGGTCTGGTGTGCCGACGACGCGGCGCGTGAAAAAGTGGCGGCGGCGATTGCCTGTGCGCCCGTGACCCTGTTTGAGCTCACCTTGCCGGTGCTGGGAATTCAGCCGCAGGCGCCCATACTGGTCTGGCATCGGGGTTTCGAACTGACTTATGGGGCAGAGTTACGAGCCGAACGGGCCAATCGCCCTGGCTCCGTCGTTGATGCTGATCCCGAGCGCTATCAACGATTTGGTCTCGCCACGATGGTAACCCTGCAAGATCAGGATCCATCTGAATCTGGCGAGATGTCGACCGCAGAAGCGGAGAAACGTTGGAAGGCGTTGCGCCGCAATGGCAAGCTGCTCACCCTCGCGCGGCTGGCAAAAGCGTCTGGAACCTATGCTGGCGGGATTGATTATCTTGCGTGGAAGATCAACCGTCATGCTGGTACCGACTATGTGATCAAGCCATGGCAACGCAAATGGCCGATACTGGGCGCGCTTACCATGTTGCCAAGATTAATTGCCGGTGGAGCGATTAAATAGGGTAGAATGTGCGCCTGCATTTCAGGGAGGCGCTACTATGGCTGACAAACTAACCGATAACCCGATACATCTGGGACTAGGTGCAACAGCATTTTCCGAACCCCGTTTTACTGGCGATCCGGCTTGGTATCAGGCCTATGGTGAACGTCATGCCGATGATGGCGCAGAGGGACGCCTTGTGTCGCTGCACCATTTTACTGAACCGTGGACAGTATGGGAAATGCATCCTGTCGGTGCTGAAGCCGTTGTTTGTGTCAAAGGCGAAATGTCCCTCATTCAGCAAATGGAAGATGGGTCAGAGAGACAAATCGCGCTCAGGGAGGGCGAATATGCGATCAATCCCCCCGGCGTCTGGCACACGGCAGACGTGGAAGGAGAAGCAACCGCACTCTTCATTACGGCAGGGCAGGGCACCGAAAATCGCGATCGTTAAGCGATCGATCTAGCGGTCCTTATAGTCTGGCTTGCGCTTGCTGAAAAAGGCTTTGGCGGCTTCGCGGCTGTCCTCGGTCATGCTGAGCATGGCTTGCTGTCGGTCTTCAATCGCCATGGCCGCTTCAAAACTCTGAGCGTCGATATTGCGGTTAAGCGCATCTTTGGTCAGTCGCAGGCCCATGGGCGCTGTATCGAGCATTTCTTCCGCGAGAGAGAGACCAGTGCTGACCAATTTATCTTCGTCAGCAACTTCGCTGATTAGCCCCAGTTTTTCAGCGCGTTCAGCATGAATGAACCGGCCGGTCAGAAGCAATTCCGATGCGAGCGAAGATCCGACCAACCGCGGCAAGAAATAGCTCGATCCCATATCGCATCCGCCCAGGCCGATTTTAATATAGGCCGCGTTCATTTTCAGGCTGGGTGCACCATAGCGGACGTCACTGGCCAGCAGCAGAGAAAAACCGCCGCCGCAGGCCGCGCCCTGAGCCAATGATATGATCGGCTGCGGACATTGCCGCATAAGTTGCATGACCGTGGCTATGGATCGCTGCGTCCGCCAGATATGTTGAACCTGCCCACGCGAGCCATCATTTTTCCAGGCACCGATGTCTAGACCTGCACAAAAGGCTCGTCCCTCTGCGCGAAACAGGACAACCCGGACATCATACCGGTCCTGCAGCCCTCGAAAATAGTCCTGCAGTGCGAAGATCATGTCTTCGTTCATCGTATTGAGCTTATCCGGCCGATTGAGTGAGAGAATTTCAATCGCGCCGCGTTGTTCGATGAGCAGGCTGTTAGTCATTCGTGTCTCCCACAAGGAGGGTCAGATCGCTCCAACCGCTTTGCCGGCTGCCTCAAACATGCCCAGGATCTGGTCGACCTGTTCGGTCGTATGCTCGGCACAAAGTGAGCAACGCAACAAGGTCATGTTTGCCGGAGTTGCCGGTGGTCGCGCAAGATTGACATAGAGGCCTTCCGCAAGCAGCGCCTGCCACATCATCGCACCGCGTTCGAGGTCCGGCATGATGACCGCGATAATCGCGCTTTGCGCTTCCGGCGTACCGAGTTCAAAGCCCAAATCGCGCAGGCCTTTGTGGAGCTTCTTGCTGTTTTCCCACAAATGCGCGCGCTTGTTGCCGCTGTGCATCAGCTTGCGGATCGAGGTGCTGGCTGTTGCCATTACGCTTGGTGGCAGCGAGGCCGTGAACACATAGGGGCGGCATACCAGACGCATGATTTCAAATTTCGGATGGTTGGAGACGCAGAATCCACCGACGGTTCCCACCGACTTGCTGAACGTTCCAATGATGAAATCGACATCGTCGATAACGCCTTGTTCTTCACAGACGCCGCGGCCATTTTCACCGATAAAGCCCATTGAGTGCGCTTCATCAACCAGGGTCATGGCGCCGTTTTCCTTGCAGATACGGATCATTTCCTTGAGCGGCGCAACATCGCCAAGCATCGAATAGACGCCTTCAAGCACGACAAGCTTGCCAGCGTCTGCGGGCAGACGCTTCAATCGTTTTTCCAGTGCTTCGACATCATTGTGGCGGAACGCGACAATTTCTGCATTACCCATGGAACAGCCGTCATAGATGGACGCATGGCTGTCGATATCCAGAATGACATAATCACCCTTGCCGGCCAGCGCAGAGATAATTCCCAGGTTGGCCTGATAGCCCGTGGAAAAGACCATCGCATGGTCCATCGCGTAAAATTCTTTGAGCGCCTCTTCGCAATCTTTATGCGGGCTATATGTGCCGTTGAGAACGCGGCTGCCGGTTGTTCCAGAGCCAAAGTCCTTGAGCGCCTGAAGTCCGGCCTGCTGGACATCATCGTCAAAGGTCATGCCCATGTAGTTATAGGTGCCGAGCAGAATGGTTTCCTTGCCATTGCATATGGCAACAGTGGGCGATTTCACTTCTTCCATTACCAGTGAAAAAGGGTCCTTAACGCCGGTTGCAAGCAGGGTTTCGCGTTCCTGAATCAGCGGATCATATTTACTCAGAAGGTCGGTCATTATACTCTCGTGTTTTCGTCATCTTGAAACGGGTTCCGGATGCCGATTATGCTGTTACTGATCCATCAACTTGGCAACGGCGTCGGCAAGCTGACCGACATTTTCGATTTCGGCCTGCATGTTCATGGTAATGATAATATCAAATTCATCTTCCACCGCAGCGACAAAATCCATCACCGTCAGGCTGTCCCACTCCAGATCGCCTGCAAAAGTGGTAGCATCTTTGAGTTCCACGCCCTTGTTGTTGAAAGGGCCAATCAAGGCTTCCACCTTGGCCATAATTTCTTCGCGACTTGCCATGTTTAATTCCCCAATATCCGGCCTGCTTCATTCCTAGCAACCTTTGCCAATGTGAAGCCCCCATTGGCAAGTGAATAAGGCCGAAACAGGGCACAAGGGTGGGCATATGCGCCGTAACTTGCCCAATTGCGCCGATTATGTCACTCTTGCGGCGCACCGGGTCGCGCCTGTGCGGAGGGTGAAACATGACCGAGGACCGAAAATGGCCAGATGAAGTCATCCAATTGCTGCGCACGACCCAGCAACATCATGTTCAACTCAGTCTGATGGCCGATCACAAGGCCAATATGCTGATTGGCGCGACATTCGTGGTTTTTACTCTGGCTATCGGGCAAAGTCATGCGAGCAGCTTCTCCTTGCCTCTGCTCATACTCGCAATTTCCGCTTTTTGTGCAGCAGGTCTGGCCGCGATCGCTGTGATGCCAGCGACCAAGATACGGGCCGGTGCCAATCCTAACATGCTGTTTTTCGGGGCGTTCTCAAAAATATCGGAAGACGAGTTTAAAGATCAGCTTTTGTCTGAGAATTTCGTCGATCAGGAAACCGTTTATCGCACCATGTTGCGCGATATATATCAAATGGGTGTGGTCCTCGAGCGGAAGAAATACCGCTATCTCGGCCTTGCATACCGGGTGTTCTTGCTTGGCCTATCAATGACCTTTGTGACATATCTGGTGGAACAGTTTGCCGGACCGTTGCTTTAAGGTCATTCTATTCCCAGTTGAGCCAGAGCTCCTCAATCGCCCAGACCACGCCGCCGCGCATCGCGCCTTGTGGTTTGTCCGGATCAAGTTGAAACCGGCCAATTTCACGAAACCAGGTCTCATAGAAAATATGCAGCTCCATCCGTGCGAGATGCAGCCCCAGGCAAGTATGGATGCCCGAGCCAAAAGCGCCATGGCGATAATGCTTGCGATCAACCGAAACGGTCATCGGGTCTTCGTTGAGCTTGTCCTCCCAACCGATCATTGCGAGCGGGCAAATGATCTTTTCACCTTTGGACAGTTTCTGGCCGCCCAATATCGTGTCTTCATTGATCTGGCGGGGCAGATTGACGAAGCTGTATCGGCGCAGCAATTCTTCGGTAACATCGGGAATGCAATCGGGATTATCGATAATCCGCTCTTGTAGGGATGGATTTGTGGCCAAATGCTTCATGCTGAAACTGAGTGCATTGACCACAGTGTCCAGCCCCGCGAGAAATAGGAGATGCGCAATCGAGAGCAGCTCTTCGAAAGTAAGTTCGCGCCCGTCAATATCGGACCGGATGATATGACTCATCATATCGTCCTTCGGGTCCGCCTGACGTTCTTTCACAAATTTCGCCAGCATCGCGACAATTTTCTGTTGAACCTGGGCAACTTCGGGCGTGCCCGCCAGTTCAAAATTCTCGTTTACGAGCGCGCGAAACTCATCAAATCGATCCAGCGGCAATCCCAGCATTTCCATGAAGACCGATACTGGAAAGCGCGATCCGACCGCATCGATAAATTCACACTGTCCATCCGCCTTGACCGCGCCAATAAGCCTGTCTGCCCATTGCTGAATCCGTTCTTGCAGGGGTGCAATTGCCTTTTTCTCGAAAAACGGTCGCATCATCTGGCGATAGGGGCGGTGTTCCGGTGGATCGAGAGACAGCGGGATAGTCTTGGGTATGTTCTCGATATGGGGAATTGAGAAATTCTCGTTGGAAAAGATATTCGGCTTGCGCAGCAAATCGATCATCATGTCACCGTCAGTGACAATCCAGTGCCCGCCATTTCTGGGTGTCCAGAACAGGGGAGGCGCTTCGTTCTTTAGCGCCAGAAAGGCGTCGTGCACATCCACCTTGATTGCCGGTTCGCCATATATATCGAAGTCATAAGTGGGCACGTCATCGCGCACCGCTACATTGCTTTCCATAACATCCTCTCCCAGCACGTAATTATGCGCCGGTTTGGAGAGAATGGCAGCTAGTGATTTTAGGAGGCGTCAGAGCCAGTCATTCTGACGATACCATTTTGCGGTATCTTTCAACCCTTGTCGCGTCTCGATTTGCGGCGTCCATAATTCGGGCGGCAGGCGCTTGGCGGGATCGACCGTCCAGTCATCATGACAGAAATAGCTGACGCGATCTTCGGTAAGCTTGGCCTTGTCACGGCGGAAAAAACGATCGGCTTTTGCGCCCAATTCCAACAGAAATCTTGGTGTTGCTATTGGTTTAATCCGTCTGCCAATCGCCCATCCAACGGCTTTGGCGAAGCTGGTCTGGGTCCAGCCGCCGGTCTTGCCGTCGTCCACCTCAAAAATCTGTGTGGTAAGATCTTCATGTTCCGGAATGATCGTCATCAGAGCGCGGGACAGGTCGTCAACATGGATCGCCGACAGCCGCCCGTCGGCATCGGGGGGTAGGGTGATAAAGCCGGTTTTTGCCATCTTGAACAGCTCCAGCAGTTCCCTGTCTCCGGGCCCGTAAATGGCAGGAGGCCGAATGATCGTCCAATCGAGCCCGCTGGATGCGACGATCTTTTCCGCTCTGGCCTTGGTATCGCCATAGATAGACAGCTTGGGCAAGGTCGCCGCGAGCGACGAGACATGAATGAAGCGGTTGCATCCTGCTTTCTTGGCCGCCTCTACGACCGCCAAAGTGCCAGCGACGTTGCCAGCTTCAAAGCCTTCTCGCGTTGGAGCATTTACAACCCCGGCAATGTGGATCACTATATCTGCCCCCGTGCACAGTACGCTAAGGCTGGCCGGGTTATCCAACGCGCCGCGCACCCACGTCACATTGGGGCGGTCATCCTGTGTCTGGCGTGTCAGGGCGCGCACGGGAAAACCGGCGCGCACCGCCAGGTTGAGAAGATGGCTACCCACAAAACCGGTCGCGCCGGTGATTGCCAGAGTTGGTTTCGTCCGCATGCGGTTACCTGTCCATGCCCCGCTTCACACCAGCACCATCTGGTTACGGTGCACGACAGCGCTGCGCGGTGCGTAGCCGAGCAAGGCTTCGAGTTCCGAGCTGCGCCGCCCGATAATCTTTGCGCAGTCCAGTGCATCATATTCGGCCAGCCCGCGCGCGATTACCTGACCATTGGGATCCGTAATATCCACAACATCGCTGCGCGCAAATCCGTCAGTTACCGAGACGATGCCAGCGGCGAGTAGGCTGCTGCCATCCTTCAGCGCCGCCGCAGCGCCAGCATCGATCACGATCGTGCCTGCCGAGGTAAGCCGGCCGCCAAGCCAGCTTTTACGGGCATTTTTGCCTTCGTTTGCCTTGAATAAAGTTCCTTTCCTGCTGGCTTCATAGCGTTCTAGCGGATGATCTTCGCGTCCTGATATGATGGACAGCGGAATCCCGGCCATATTGGCAATTTGTGCCGCTTCCAGTTTTGACGTCATGCCGCCGGAGCCCAGCCCGGATGAAGAGCTGCCATCAGCCATGGCGAATATATGCTCGTCGACCTGCTCGACAGTGCTGATCAACTGGTCTTTATCGGTGCTATCCGGACTCCGGTCATAAAGGCCATCAATGTCGGATAGCAAAAGGACATGATCTGCGCCTGCTGCTTGCGCCACCCGTGCAGCGAGACGGTCATTGTCGCCAAAGCGGATTTCATCGGTCGCAACGCTGTCATTTTCATTGATTACGGGTACGGCGCGTTTGTCGACCAGCCGGTCAAGTGTGGCCGTGGCGTTCAGATAGCGCTTGCGATCTTCCATATCGTCCAGTGTCAGCAGCATCTGCGCGGCGGTGATGTTGTGTTTTGCGAGCAATTCGGACCACAGGCTGCTGAGTGCAATTTGCCCGACTGAAGCGGCGGCCTGAGCATCAGCCAAATTGGCGCGTCCGCCTTTTTCAAAACCCAGTTTGCGTGCACCCAATGCGATGGAACCGGACGATACGATAATGACAGACGCGCCAGCCTGGTGGCGCTTCGCAATGTCCGTAACCAGTGTTTCCAGCCAAGCGCGCCGCGCCGCTCCATCGGAATCGATTAGAAGCGACGAGCCAACCTTTACGACAATCTTCTTCTTGTCCTGCAAGCTCACAGCGGTGACCAGTCTGCTTTTTCCTCCTCATCGCCATCGCTATCGCTGGCGAGTTGGTCAGCCTTTTCGATTGAGCTATTCGCCCCGACTGCTTCAAGTACTTTATCAAGCACCGCATCCATACCTTGGCCCGTGGCACCTGATAGTGGCAACACTTCCTCCGCGCCCGCGGCACGCAGGTCATCAGCAATTGCCTCCATTAGCTCGTCATCAAGCAGATCGGCCTTGTTAAGCGCTAGTATTTGGGGCTTCTCGGACAAACCACCGCCATATTGTTCCAGCTCTTTGGTCACGGTTTTCCACGCAGCTACAGGATCATCGCCGGTTGCATCGATCAGGTGGAGCAGCACTTTGCAGCGCTCAATATGACCGAGAAACCGGTCACCAATGCCGGCCCCGTCGGCAGCGCCATCAATCAGGCCGGGAATATCCGCGAGAACAAATTCGCGGCTCCTGTGCTGGACGACACCCAATTGTGGATGGATGGTAGTAAAGGGATAAGCGCCCACTTTGGCCTTTGAATTGCTGACAAAGTTGATCAGTGTCGACTTGCCTGCATTGGGCAGGCCAACCAAACCGGCATCGGCAATCAGTTTGAGCCGTAGCCAGACCGCCGCTTCTTCGCCCGGCTCACCGGGTTGATGCTGTCGGGGCGCACGATTGGTCGCGCTTTTATAGCTGGCATTGCCGCGGCCACCGATGCCGCCTTCGAGGAACAGTTCTTCCTGCCCTTCACGTGTGAAGTCGAGCAGCACATGTTCCTTGTCTTCGGACAGGAGCTGCGTGCCAACCGGCACTTCGATAATCCGGTCCTCGCCGCCGGCACCGGTGCGGTTGCGGCCGGCGCCGCCTTTGCCGCGCTGTGCTTTGATATGCTGGGTATAGCGAAAGTCGATCAGGGTGTTGAGACCTTCAACCGCCCTGAAGATAATGTCGCCACCTTTGCCGCCGTTGCCGCCGTCTGGACCGCCATATTGAATATATTTCTCACGCCGAAAACTGACAGCACCAGGGCCGCCCGCGCCCGAGCTCACATATATTTTGGCTTGATCTAAGAAATGCATGGTTGTGCATTTAGGGAAGGGCGAAGGGAATAGCTAGAGGCTTGATTACCCAGTCCTATCGCTGGCGGCATCATCCGCAGATTTTCACTCCGCCGCCTGCAATTGCTCCATTTGGGTCACGCGTGGATCATTGGGATGGACCCATTCTTCACCGATCACCTGTTCCACTGCGAGCTCGTCCGGCACGTTATCGAGGCCGATCATCTTGTCGCAGGTCTGATGAAAGCTGTAGATACGCGCTTCCTGATAGCTCAAAGGCACGCTCTTGAACCCGTCGCTTTCCATCGATTTCTGAATCATCTCGCCAAATTGCGTGTCTTCGAGGATGATCGGGCTCATGTCCCTGCCATTCGGCTTGCTCTCATCCGGCACTGTCCACAAGTCTGGCGCTGGACCGTCCCCCCAGTCCAGCGCCATCGTGACGAGTTCCAACCGGGTTTTATTCAGCCCGGTCGGCCAGAAAACCAAAGGTGGTACAAAATAATTGGATAGCGGCGACACCCAGTTGGGGAACATGGTGTAGCTTTGTGTGCAGGTGCGGCCCAGTTCGCCGACCGTATCAATCTCTTGCCATTCCGGGGGTGAGTCAACGGCTCGGACATGCTCACGGTCGGTTTCCTGCGGGGCAGGGGCCAGCATCCGGGCATGGCCATTGGGGAAGATGGTGTTCACATTACGCTTGCTATCGACCAGTGGCGCGACGGTTTCGGGATGGATGAAGGGCACATGATAGACCTCCATATTGGCCTCCATCGCCACCTTCCAGTTGCAGTTGAGGTCAAAGGAGTGGCGCGCGGCGAGTTTGATCTTGTCGAACTGAAATTCTTCCCAGTCATTCCAGACGGGGCCGAGCCACTGCTTCAGCGGCATTGCGTCATCATCAAAGTTCACAAAGATTACATTGCCCAGCATTTCGCATTTGACCGGGATCAGGCTGCGGCAACTAAAGTCGAAATCGGCTGGGAAATCCTGTTTTTCCGGCACACCGACAAGAGTGCCGTCGGTTTTGTAAGTCCAGTTGTGATAGCCACACATTAAACGCGGTGACCGGCCCTTTTCTTCGGTAACAACAGGCGCCCCGCGATGCCGGCAAGTGTTATAAAATGCCCGTACTTGACCGTCCATGCCATGGACAATGATAACCGGTGTTCCTGTATTCTCCCATTTCATGAAGCATCCCGGTTCCGGGATTTCATCAATATGCGCGGCGAACAGCCAGCTCTTTTTCCAGATATGCTGTTGTTCCAGATCATAATATGCTTGTGAAGTATAACGACCCGCAGGAAGGTCAGGCAGAGACGGAAAACCGTCCGGCGGCGCAGAGCGCGATGCTTCCCACTCCATCAGGCGCTTCATCTGCGCAACATAAGCTGTATCCATCGACATTAGTCTATTCATCTCTCCCAATATCGCTTCATGACATAACGGCGACCATATGGTCGATTGACAATAGTGATAGAAGAAAGACAGCTGTGCTATGGTATCAAAATCAGCGGCGAAAACCATGAGACCTGTTCATCAGAAAGTCTTGTCACGTGGTCTCGGGGCGTGACTATCAGTGGTTCTATACTTTAAGATTTCTGAGAATACCGAGGTCAATAGTTTGTGGGAGGACATATTGAACGAAGAAGAAGATACAGAGAGTGTTCCGGGTAATGACAACTCCAATTATTCTGACGTCACTCATCTCAATTTCACAGCGCATATCGCTGAGCAAAACAAATTACGATCCGAATACTTCAAAGGCCTGACATTTGGCGACCCTATTTGGGATGTTTTGCTGGACATATATGTTTCCGAAAAAACGGATCAATCAACGACAATTGGCGCGATATCGGACCGTCAGGAGAGGTCGAAGTCCTTGTGTCAAAGATGTGTAGATTACCTTCTCGAACGTGATGCAGTTTTTGAGAATTTCAATCGCTATACGGCGCCGAAATTTCGCTATCTTGCCAGCGAGAAAACCAAGCAGCAAATCGCTGCCTGGCTCAACAACTGTCTGGCGTCAGCGCCGTGATATATTGTACCTGAGAAGTAAGCTTTTTGATAGGCGCTGGGCGCTAGTTTTGACTGCCTTACGTCCTTACCAGGTCCATGCTGATTGCCTTCACCGATGCCGATGTGCGATCATGCACGTCCAGTTTGGTAAACGCACGCCGCATATAACTGTCGATAGAGCTTTCTGATAATTTTAGAATTGTACCGATTTCGGAGTTTGACTTTCCTTTTGCGGCCCATGCAATGATCTGCATTTCTCTCTTGGATAAAGACTTGTCTATTCCATAGAGATCAGGTGTTAGCTGACAAAAGCGCAAATGCGCCATTTGCGCAAAAATGTGGAACTGCAACCCAATGTCGTTGTCCATCAATTTTTCGCTTTTAGGTTTGCCGTAGGAGGCCAGTCCGTTGCGGGACTGCGGTCCGAAAACAGGAAATATCCAGCCCTCATCAATATCTATGCTATTGGCTTCTTGCTTCAGATTTTCGAACAACTGCTCACTGTTCGTTAAGTCAGCGATTTCCGTCCAACGAAATGCTGAGCCTTTTAAAAGGCTATTCTCGGTTGTTATGTGACCTTGTTTGATCAACCCTGCGATGACAAATTTCTGGAATTGTTCATCTGAGAGACCAACATATCTTAAGATGGTATCGGGGTGTGTGGGTTTTCTGTGCGGTGGCGGGCAAGCATATACAGTGGCTCGAAACCCATATTGTCGAGCGATTTTCAGAACATATTTCCATAGTCTGGCCGGGCTGTCACATTGATCTAATTTGCCAATTTCATCGAAGGTTAGCATTGGTCCTCACTTGCAGCAATTTGAAGCATATCCACAGATTTTGCTCTGGTCTGCCCCGCGATCACGTGGCGTTCTTTTCTCGAGCAGTGGTTGCCAATTGCGTCTAATCAATTTGGCATTTGATAATCAGGACGCCAAATATTGCCCTCCGATCCCCACAGATCTTATTGTCATTGCTCTATTCCCGAATATTTCACAGCTTGTTAGAAATTTTGGTCAAGTCTTAATTTACCAGACAACGATTTGTTGGGACGGAGCAGTATCTTGTCCGGATCAACTCAACTAACATGTTGAAAATGCAAGTTTAAGTCATTGTAACATGGTGATGGTTAAGGTGGTAAAATCCCCTAGTAATCACGAATGTTGACAGAAACGTCCTGTTTCAACTATTAAGTATCCACTGGATACATAAAAAATCAATGGAAACTTAGAAGGAAAAATCATGTCCCCTCATGAAGTGAAAACACGTTTTGGAACATCGCGGCGCAAGGTTCTTGGTGCTTCGATGCTTGGTGCCGGAACGATGCTTGCCGGCATTGGTGCCAGCGCCGCCGGTGCCACCCTGAAATCAAAAGGCAATATCTTGCTGAATCGCGTTCCTGACTTGCCCAAGGGCCTTGTCGACGCAGTGAACTTCCCTTTGATCGAGGCCATTCACGGCCGCCGGTCGCGGCGCTTTGCGCGCGGTGCATCCATCTCGGACGGGCCGCTTGCTTATACGTCCAAGCAAAAACCCGAAGCCTTGTCGGAGCTGGAACAGATGCTATTGCTGACCACTGTTGCAGGCAATACCGGCTGGTCAAATCTGATCCCCCATAATCCCAATTATCTACCACACATTCCCAACTATGCCGGGGCCGCGGGCGGACGAACTTTTCCATCATGTGCGGGGTTCCAGATTACGGAATTTTTCTACACTGATGACAAAGGCGTATATTTCCTCCCCACTCGCGACATGCCGGCTACCAGCGCAACCAAGCCCAATGGTGAAACCGACCTGAAAGCCTATCTGGATGCGCATAAGTCGCGGATCGTGAAGATTGCTGATGGCCGTCTGAACATACCGACACGGCCTGAACATATGGAAATGCACAATGAATGGTGCGCCAATGTGCCGGGCAGCACGATGATCTTCCCGGTCGCAGATCTGGCGCAGCATATCATCATGGCGCTGTGCTATTTCGTTCAGGGCGGTGTGTGCATCTATGACGATATCAACAATCGCCCGATCCCGGGTCTGGAGAAATTCAAACACCTGGTTGATCTGGAGAACCCGTATCCAATGACTTTTGTCGAGCAGGTTAGCGCGAATGAAGTGACGGTAGAGCTGTCCTGTTCCTGCTATGCCGGTGCACTCATGTTGCAGGCTATGGGACTTGGCGGCTGGATGTATGACGGGCTCAATCCGTTCAGCGTTTTGGGTGCCAGCGGCGACCCTGACGTACCGGGTCTTGGCTTCCGGTTTGACATGTTACCCGACGAACCCTTGCCGCATGTCACCGGATTGGAGGGCATATTGGAGGGGCATTGCCAGCCCCATTTCAAGGATATGCGCGCTGCAGTAGAGTCAGTGGTTGAACGCAAGTTTGGTAAAGGCGGTCCATTCAACAGTAATACGCCCGGCCACTATAAAGAGACTGATGCTGTCCGCCGAAGCGCGGCACCGATCAACGATGAGTTTGTCGATTGCGTGGCGACGATGGCGCAATATGTGCAGGATACGTTCGGCCGGTTTCCAGCTAAAGTTCCGGCTATCTTGACGCTGATGTATCTTCAGGCGCACAAGCTGGATACCGGTTTTTATGACACTTATTTTGATCACAGCGCCTATCTGAAAACCCACGCGGATCATCAGAAAAACTGGGCATAGGTCTATCGCGAGCCAAAGGAACACGGATATGATACGTAAAAGCCTGATGCTGATTTACGCCCTCGGTGCCTATGCCCTCAGCATGGCGGTGCTTGTCTACATCATGGGTTTTCTGATCGACTTTGGTGTGCCCAAGGGGATAGGCGGCCAAAGCGCAACGGATGACGAATCCCTTGCGCTTTGGCCCGCCATATTGGTCAATGCCGGACTGATCGCGCTTTTCGGTCTGCACCATTCGGTTACTGCGCGGACGTCATTCAAACGCTGGTGGACCAGGGTCATTCCGGCACCGATTGAACGGGCAACCTATCTGTATATGACTGCGGCGATGACGGCATTGCTGGTCGTGTTCTGGCAGCCCATTCCGATCACGATATGGCATGTGGAGTCCGCGCTGGCGGCCGGTTTCATCTATGCCGGATATATCAGCATATGGACGATGATGGTCGCTGCGACGTTTCACTTTGGCCATTTCGGTTTCCTGGGGCTCGCACAGGCATGGCAGAATTTTCGAAATACCAAACCCGCGCCATCCAACATGACCGCGCGTTATCTCTATGCGCTGGTCCGTCATCCGATCAGTCTCGGCTGGATGCTTGCGCCTTTCATGACGCCGCATTTCACGGTCGGCCATTTGGTTTTTGCAGGTGCGACCTTTACTTACATCCTGATGGCGACACCGTTTGAGGAAGCGGACCTGATTGAGGAGATAGGAGAACCTTATCGCGATTATCGTGACCGTGTCCCGACTTTTGTCCCGTTTGCCAAGCGTTGGCTGTCCAAAGCAGTTCCGGAGCACAAATTCTGACTGCCTGTCCGGTAAGCAATTATAGGTCGGCGGGATCTGGCGTATAATAGCCCATGACTGGCTCAACCTTCAAAAGACTTTTGATATGGTCCCAATCTCCCGACGCGACAATGCGATCATAATGTTCGCCATGAAGTTCTTTTGATGCCCACACTTCCTGCAGCACGAAGGCATTGGGTCTTTCGACATTCCGATAAACGATTGCGGAGACAAATCCCGGCTCCGAAGCCATGGCCTCGGAAACGCCGGCCATTATTTCCGAAAATTCCGTTAGCCCTCCATCGGTCGCCTCAAAGTTGATGATGAGTGTTACGGGCGCTTCCGCATCTGAGGCTGCCGGTGCGTTTGCACAGGCTGGGAGCAAGGCGATAGAAAAGACTATCAAGAGGTATTTCAGTATGTTGATCGCTTGATTCTGAATCATTTGGGGGACTCCTTTTTTGTAGACCAGAGCGCCTGCGAAGCTTCGTCGGGTGCGGGCCCTAAGCCAGCAACCGCAAGCAGCTCCTCAATAAAGTCTTCGTCTGGGCGAGCCTTAAGCGTGCCCGAGCTATGCAGTCCAACCCCGCCATGCACGAGCATCCAGTAACGCATCACAGCCCTGCGTTTGTCATCATCGCTGCCTTGGTCGGGCGCAAGCACGGCTATTGACGTAGCGATCATGGCATCAGCGCCGGTGCGTAATTCGGGCACATTTTCAAACTGTGCGTAACTGCGGTTCATCATGATCGTGTAAAGGTGACGGTGGTTCAGTGCGAATGTCGCATAGGTGCGGACAAATTCTGCGGCATTCCTGGTCTTGGCGAGAAGACCGGAAAGCTCATGATAACCACCAGCAGCGACAGCCGACAGCAATGCGTCTTTGTCAGCAAAGTGATTGTAAATCGCGCGATGCGCCACACCGATCTTGGTGGCCAGAGATCGCATGCTCAGCTTCTCTGCGTCGCCCTCATCAATACGCTTGCGTGCAAGGTCGAGCACTGCCTGGCGCAAGTCCCCATGATGATAGTTATCGCGGGATTTTTTGGTCAAGCTGCCGCTTTCGAAACATGCCAGTCGACTTGCATGGTCGCGACTTCTTCTTCCGCCTCGTCACGCATGGAAACTTCCACGGCAAACTGGACCCTGCCAGCTTCATCCAGCGCGCTCAGCAGATTTTCTGCTGGTTGGGATAGTTTCGCAAAAGCGCGGATCGGACCCTTGGCCACTTTTACATATCGGATGGAGGCATTGGCGGCCACCGGCCTTACCGTCATCAGAACCGATACAAAACCTCCCGCCATCGCGGCACCGGATGCCGCTTCGCCGAGCGTAAACAGCGCGCCGGCATGCTGGCTGCCAATGTGGTTGAGCGTCACGTCCTGCGCAGGCAGCAATGCTTCGCCCACGCCATCTTCTATTGAAATCAGCTCAACCCCGGTATGGTTGGCAAATGGAACGGATTGGGAAATGCTTTCCCGGATCATGTCATATGGTGTCATAGCGGCCCTTATATATCCAGTGGATATATTTATCGCAGGCAGATGCGGGATTGTCAATCGAAGACTTTTTTATAGGCCGGAACGAGAGAGGGCTACTCCAATTTCCTGACTTGGCGAATCAAGCCGCACTCACCCGCACTGGAATCGCGCTTTGCACAGCCTGACCGGTAATCGGATCAAGATGATCATTATCGACAATCAACCGGTTGGTCGATCCGCCCTTTGTCATCACATCATCCTTGCCTGCCTCGCTGTCGCCAAAAGCATGGCTCATCGATATCACACCGGGGCGGACTTTTTCGTCTGCTTTGGCCATGCCGAAGATGGATGCAGTAGGGGAGGTGATTTCGATGATCGCGCCATCGTCAATGCCGGCCTTGGCCATGTCATCGGGATTGATAAAGGCCGGATTAGTTGGCATTTTCTCGACAAGTTTCGGGAAGGGATGGCCGTTGCTGTTGTAGCGATGCTTGGACCGGCGGGAAATCAGGCGGAAGTCAAAGCCATCTTTCACCGGATCATTGGTCGCATAGTCGATCAGTTCGCTCGGCATAGCTCCGGCATTGAGATCAAAACGATTCTCGCTATCCGGGTCAGCGGGGCCAACGACTGGGTGTAGCTCGTCATAAGTGATCGCCGCGCCCTTGCGCTCCAGCGCCGCTGCATCGGCTTTCGCCTTGCTGGGTTTTAGCAACGAACCTTCGGTGATCAGGTCGAGAACGGTCGCCTTGTCGGGGCATTCGTCCATTGAAACCGGACCGCCGGGATAGTTCATTTCAATGCCCATATGCTTGGCTAGCCACCAGAGCATTTCATATTCATCCATCGTGTCGCCGGGCGTTGGAACCATGGCTTCGGTATAATGGGCGTAGGCCTCTTCTGTGAACGCATCGGAGACATTGTTAATGTCTTCCCGCTCCAGACACATGCTGGGCGCGAGGATGATGTCAGCACGCTTGGCGCTGGCGGACATCCATGGATCGATCTGGATGAAAAGTTCGCATTCATCCAGTGCGCGGCGGACTTTTTGCTGGTCCGGAAATGCGATTTCGGGATTGCCGCCGATTGAGATCAGCGCCTTTACCTGACCTTCGCCAGGCGTGAGGATCTCATCCGCCAGTACATTGCAGGGCATTTCCTTGCCCAACATGCCCAGGCCGCGAATACGGGATTTGGCAAAGCCTTCACCGAACAACGGTGTGGGCGGGGCAACCTGAGCTATTTTGGGCGCGCCGCTGAGCGGATTGAAAACCATCGGCGCGGAAACCTTTTCGCCTTCCTGATTGAAACGTGCGCATAGGATGTTCAGCGACGCGACCAGATATTCGGTCAGCGTGCCATTGCCCGCCATCTCCGGACCGGTGCCGGTGACAACGCGGCCTTTGTTTGCGCCAGCAAACATGCGGGCTGCCTTGACCAGCTCGTCTTTGTCCACCCCGGCGCGCTGTGCAGCGACATCGGGTGTCATCGATTTGACGGCAGCTTCCAGCTCCTCAACGCCATCAACATGGGCGGCGACGAAATTCTGGTCATAGAGTTTCTCGGCAAAGATGACATTGAGCATGCCAGCGAGCAGGGCAGGGTCTTCGCCCGGTTTTACCGGTAGGTAAACGTCTGCCAACCGTCCCATGTCGCTGACCCGCGGGTCGGCAACAATCACCTTCAGACCACGTTCCTTGGCATCGCGCAGGCCGCGAGACGGCGAGGATGTCGGCATGCCTCCGGAATAGTGGGAGACGATCGGATTGTTACCAACAAACATCGCGACATCTGATTCCGTAAAGGCATTACCGCCACCCATCCACATGCCATAGCGGGCCGTGGTGAACACTTTGGCGGGTTGGTCAACCGTAACACTGGTATACCAGTTGCGAGAGCCAATGCCCTGCGCAAAGGCGTAAGATGTACCAAGCACAGCACTGTTTTGAAACGCATTGGTGCCGCAATAGACCGCTACGCTGTGGGGACCGTGTTCCTCGACCATCTTTTTCATCTGCGCGCCGGCCAGTGCCAAGGCGTCTGCCGTTGCAATGTCCTTGAACGTGCCATCTTCCTGACGGATTTTGCTGGTGATCATCCGGTCGGGCAGGTTGTGCATATCGGTGAGCTGACGACCCTTGATACAGGTATAGCCGTTGAACAAATGATCTTCCTTGTCGCCGCGCACGGCAACGACCTTGTCATCTTCAACATCCACCAGCATCGCGCAGCTGGCATGACAAAAACGGCAAAAACTTCTCTTGGTCTCAACGGCCATAATATTCTCCTACGGCCGCGAGTTTATCATGGGCAGCGACAGGAGCGACTGACAAAACTGTTTGGATCATCTGGCAGAAAAACCGCCGGTGTCGGAGCGCCTGTTTTCCCAATATCATATATGTTAGGTGAGGCGCGGGAGATGGGAACCGACAATGTCATTGATAAGCGACTTTATCGCGGGACGAACGCCGCCGGATTTATATGAAACCTATCTATCAAAGGGGCTGTTCATGCCTTGGGCCGATCCGCTTATTGAGGTTGTTGCGGCTTCGGGCGCCTGTCTCGATATTGCTTGTGGCACGGGCGTCATTTCCCGCAAGCTTTCTGATTTGCCTGAGGTAGCAACAATATCGTCGATAGATGTTGCACCACCAATGATCGCCAAGGCGGAAGCCCTGCAACGGGAAAAAGATTATGCGCCGCGCGCGAAGTTTCAGGTTGCGAGCGCCCTCGAATTACCATTTGATGATGACATTTTTGATGTGGCGCTGTGTCAGCAGGGGTTGCAGTTCTTCCCCGACAAAGTGTTGGCATTGCGCGAAGCGGCGCGGGTGTTAAAGCCTGGCGGCCATTTGGGGGCTGCTGTCTGGACTTCAACGCATGACGGTAATCCGGTCTTTGGCGCTTTCGAAGATATATTGGCGCGCAACATCGGCAGTGATATCGTTCCGATCGCGCCATTCTCTTATGGCGATCCGGAGGAGATCCGGTCGGTCGCCGAGCAAGCCGGACTTGACGTACAAGCGGTTGAGCGCCGGGAGATGATCACGACGTTGCCAGCGGTGCGGGACTTTGTGCTGTTCGACGTAATCTTTCTTGGCCGTCCGGATGCCGACGGCGCGTTGCAAGCGGTCATTGATCCGGAAGATGACGCGGCGGACGAACTGATCGAGACGATTATCGCGGAGTTAACCGATGCGGTGCGCCAATATGCGCAAGATGACGGAACGTTAAAATCGCCAACCACCACTCATTTTCTTTTGGCGAAAAGTGCCTAAAACTCCACGCCCATGGCATCGGCGACAAAACCCATAAGCGGGGCGACCTTTTCAAACTGGGCCTCCACAGCATCCTCAAACTTGGCGGACGTTGCGAGCTTCTCGTCGGCATCTTGAAAACTGAAAAAGCTTTTGCGGCGCAGGTCGTCGATTAAGGGATGGTCGGGATCGAAGCCCTTGGGTGCGCGCACCAATTGATCACCGCGAAGATCAAGGCCTTCGATCGCTTCTTCCCAGCGAGCAGGCTTGTCGACGATACGTTGACGGATACTACGGAGCGCTTCACCCTGCGGACCCCAGACACCGCCGCCAAAAAAGACTTCTCCGGGGCCGAGGTGAACATAAAATCCGGGTGCGTGGGCATCCTTGCCCGCTTTGTGGCGAAACTGGCATCCGACATGGGTTTTATAGGGGCTCTTGTCCTTAGAAAAACGCGTGTCGCGATAGATGCGAAAGCGGCTGCCGCCATTGGGGCGCGGATCGACCGTTATATGGGGACTTATGGCCGCGACCCGGGGTGCCATATTGATAATGAAATCGGTGACCGGATCGACTACCTCTGTTTCATAGCGTTTCTTGCGCGCCTTGAACCACTCGCGGTCGTTATTCTGTTCCAGTTCCCGCAGAAAATCGAAAAGTTCCGGGCCAATCATCACAGTCTCCCAAAATGGAATACCAATTTGTCAGCCCGGAACAGGGGAGTCAATTCAGGCCGCTATCCCAATTTTCAAACTGCCGGTTGCCGATAAAGCCAATAGCCTGAACGCCGGAACGTTTGACCGTGGCTATGGTGTAATCAAATATCTCATAGCGCGCATTGGCATCGGTCTGCATATGGAGCTGTGGCTTGTCGGGATCCTTGAGCATGGTTGCTAGACGCGACTTAAGCTGCGTTTCATTTACAGCTTCACCGTTCCAAAGAGTCAGTCCGGCATTGTTTATGCGTAAAAGGTTGACCTTTGGCGGTTCGCCAGTCCCCGGGATCGGCGGCGGTAAAGCGACCTCGACTTTGTGGGTAGCGATGGGAATGGAGAGCATCAGCATGACCAAGAGGACCAGAAGCACATCGATGAGCGGTGTGATATTCAGTTGCGACATCGGCTGGCTGTTGGAAGCGCGGATACCATGTTGGCGAAACTTTGGTCGATAAGTTGGCATTTTATCTCTCTCCCGTTTTGATTATTACTCCAATAAACGATTGTAATGATATAACATCATATATAAATTAATGAGTTATGCAAGTTTGGTGGTCGATCGACGGTCGTCCAGCCTATTGTAGTTCTAGCGTGACACTCGGCGCAGGTTGCTATGCGTTCGGGTTGTTTTTTCGTCGAAACTCTTGCCGAGTGCGGAGCCTGAAACCGCGACTTTGGAGCTCTTTACATAGGTCCGCCCGTCTGGCGCTCTGGCGCAACTTGTTTGTAGATCAAACTGATTGATACGAGCAAAAATGACTGGCTTGAACGATTTCGAGGCCGTCAGGCTGTAGGTCAATATCGCAGGCGCCTTTTTGTCCACTGTGACCCGTCCGGTCAGATGCTTGACAAATTTCTTGCTGGCCTTTTCTTCCGGGTCCGGTAGCGGCTTGAAGGCGTAGGTCGCAGTCGTGGCGGTTTGACTGACGAGCCGTGCGCTTGCCGGAATGCTTTTCGCCATCTCGCTGCACCAAAAGCCCTTGTAGCCATTATTTTCGATCTCCTTGACGGCTTTTTTAAACTCATCTGTCCAGGTGGATTTTGCCGGTCGAGATACCTTTACCCGCTGACCAGCCGGGCGGCTGGGATTGATCCGCCCGGCTGCATTCATTTCGCGCGTCACATAGCTGATATCATAAGAATAGGCCGGGCCGTTTTCTGCTGCGTTCAGCGCGCGTTTTAACGGTGTCTGTGCCATGGCGGGGGCGGATGCAGGCAAGCAAGATGAAATCAGCGCCAGATGCAGCGATACGGAGCGGAGAGAGAGTTTCATTGTAGCTTTTCCGTTTTTCAACTTGCAGATTTTGATCGCATATCAATAGAAACAGGACGAACCTGTAATGTCAAAACCGCAATGCGTTTGTTTAGGGTTATCTATTCCGGCTTGGTACCAGAGCGTTTTGTCGCGACAAAACAGCTCAGATCGGCCCGTCGGGGTTTTCAATGGTTATGAAGTCCCTGATCTCTACTGAGCTGGGACCAAGAGTTATGGGGTTCTTGACACCCGGCAAGACGCAGATGTCGAACAGCTCTGTAATCGCACCGTCGAAACGCAACCATTGGGCAACATCGCCGCTGGCCAAAGATGTTATTTGAATGCCGCACCATGGGTCAGCGTCCTTTTCTTTCATCCTGTTGTCGAGCTCCAAGCCTTCGAAACGTTCATGGCGCGGCTTGGACAATGTCACAAAGGCATGCTCATTGTGAAAAGCCAGCCCTCTCAAAAAACCGGGGAAGAAAGCAAAGGGTGTGAAGCTGTTATCGGCGGGATCTAGCCACCCCAGTTCACCCGTGCCTGAGTTTAACAGCCAGACCTTGCCATCATATACGCGCGGGCTATGCGGCATGGACAGTCCATCGGTCAGGATTTTGTTGCTGTCCACATCGATCACAACTCCGCCATCATGCCGGCGATCGCGCCAGCCATCAATCACATCAGATTTGCAAACAGCGCTCACATATTTAGGCTCGCCTTCGACCATTGCCAATCCGTTGAGGTGGCAGCGGTCCTCCGGCGCCAGTTTGGAGATGAAATCCGGTTTCCAGATGGGTTTGAAGCTGTGCGTTACACTGGGCTCGCACAAACAGCTATGACGCGTATTTACGAAAACAATATGACCGTTTTTGCGGATACCGATTTCGTGAATATCAACATTGCCCGTGGTCTGCATGTTGCGGGGAACATAGACTTTGTCATGTGCATTGTTTGCCAACTGATCGGGCGCCAGCACATTTTCCATGCGGACCACCTGAGTCAGTGTTCCCAGGTAAATGCGGTCGGCATTACCGGTTAAACCCATGGCTTGGGGATAGAGGGCCTCATGCAAAGCCAGCTTGCCATCTGCCCCGCGGCCGACCAGATAAAGCCGACCGGTCTGGTAAGAGGTGAAACCTATCGAGATATTATTGGCCGCGAGAAATCCGGCCAGACCTTGTGAGAAACTAATGTCAATCTTACCGACTTCTTCTGCCGGTGTGGGGGGTGCCTGGGTCGGTTTGTTGGTGGTGCCTGGTTCTACGGTTTTTGTATCACTCACGCCAAGCCCCCGATCCCAAATCACTTTCAGTTGGAACAGTGGTTAGGCAATAGCCCCTGATTGGCAAGCCAAATTTCACTCCCTAACCGCGTGCAGAGGAAGGGCAGTCCGGCGGCTGCCTTATCCCGAAAGTGGAGCTGGAACGCGTCGGATGGTCGCATTATCAATCGACATTTTCCCACCATTTTTCGTTCACATAGGGTTGATCTGCCTCAACCACTTCACCAATTGTTGGTGTCAATATATCAACTTTCTGTTCGGTGGCAGCTTCCAAGGCGCGGTCGATCGGCTCATCCCAATCATGAAGAGCTAGATTAAATGTCATCCAATGCACCGGAAGAAGACGTTTGCCACCCACATCCAAATGGACCCGGATAGCTTCTTCTGGCGTCATATGAATATCTCTCCACGACTGACCGGGGCCGTAAGCGCCCACTTTTACAATATTCAAATCAAATGGACCCAACCGCTTTCCTATTTGGGCGAACAGTTTGGAATACCCACTATCACCGCTGTAGAAAACTTTGTGAGTTCCTCCAGAAATTGCCCAAGAACTCCAATGCGTCGCTTTGTTGTCCAGCAGCCCGCGACTTGAATAATGTCTATTGGGCGTGGCAATAATTGTCAGTTCACCGATATTGGCACTTTGCCACCAGTCCATTTCCACCACTTGGGTCGCTGGAATGTCCCAGTCTTCAAGATATTGTCCTACCCCCAGTGGAACAAAAAATTTCGTACCTTGAGCCGACAAATGGCGGACCGTCGCTTCATCCAGATGATCATAGTGATTGTGGGAAATTACCACCGCATCAATACCGGTCAGTTGTTCCAGCTCAAGCGGGGCCTTGTGCGTTCGTTTGGGCCCGATAAACTGGAAAGGTGACACTCGTTGCGACAGCACCGGGTCGGTCAAAATGCGATAACCATCAATTTCCACCAATACGCTGGCATGGCCAAGCCAAATAGATCGAAGACCCGGTCGAGGACTATTTTGCAAATCGCTGGCATCTATAGGAGTTACCGGAACAGAACCTTCCGGTTCTCGCTGCTGCTCGCCAAAAAACTGCTCCTCAAGGAAATCCATGCCAAGCTCATTTTCGGCCTGACGTTCTTCATTCACAAATGCACCATCGACATAATGCTCGGAATTTTGAAGTCTGCTTTTTCGTTCTTTTGAAATGTCGGTGTGAAGATACCATGCCAATATTCCAACAAAGACCGCGATACCAAGAAGCAAGAATGCAATCCATTTTAGAACATTTTGCAATTTTATCATTTTCGGTTTCCTGCTCCCGCCTCATCCTGCGTTATTCGAGCAGAATACGGTGTTTCTAGCACGGTGATCACTATCTCCAAATACCGATGTTCCCTTTTGCGGCCCCGAGCAGAATTTCCGAAAACAAACTGTTGCGGTGTTCCTGCCAGGTACAAATTTCCTCGATTTTTCTGTTCTACAAGACCGCTTTTGTGCGACCATGGCTTATGCCTGTTGCATGCCAATGTGATTCCCGAGTTCCATTCGCCATCGAGATCGCTCGACTCAATCGAATTTCAGTTCCATATCGCATATAATTTGTCTCCTTTCTGTGTGGAGTAACCTGCAATGATCGACCTTTATTTTGCTCCCACGCCAAATGGCTGGAAAATCAGCGTGATGCTGGAGGAATGTGGGTTCGATTATAATGTCAAATGGGTGAATATCGGCGCCGGCGAACAGTTTGAGCCCGAGTTTCTGGCTATCAGCCCCAATAACCGGATACCCGCGATAGTCGATCATGATCCCATCGAAGACGATGAACCAGTCAGTGTTTTCGAGACGGGGGCGATCCTGCTTTACCTAGCAAACAAGGCAGAGAAATTTCTGCCTGCTGATCTGCACGGCCAGATTGCCGCGACCGAATGGCTGATGTGGCAGATGGGTGGGCTCGGCCCGATGATGGGACAGCACGGCCATTTCAAACTCTACGCGCCGGATCGTATCACCTATGCAACCGAGCGCTATCGTAACGAGGTATTGCGATTATTCGGGGTTATGGACCGACGGCTTGGCGATCATGATTATCTGGCGGGAGAGGATTACAGTATCGCCGACATGGCCTGTTTCCCGTGGGTGCAGACCTATAAGCGGCAGGAAATTGATCTGGCGGATTTCGTCAATGTGAAGCGCTGGTACGAGATATTAAAGCAGCGCGAAGGGCTGCGGCGCGGCATGGCACTGGGGCGTGACAAGATTAATCGTAATCCTCAAGATGATGCCGAGGTGCGCAAGACGCTGTTCGGAATAAAGGAATGAGCATGACCACCACAGTCGAGTTCTACTTCGATCTTTCGTCCCCGTGGACCTGTCTGGCCTTCCACAACATTCAGCCGATTATTGCAGAAACCGGTGCAGAAATTATCTGGAAACCGTTTCTTGTGGGCGGCGTGTTTAATGCGGTGAACCAGAGCGTCTATGCCGCGCGCGAAAATGCTGACAATCCCAAATTTGTGCACAGCTTTCGGGTGATGAAAGACTGGGCGGCGCTGGTCGGAGTGCCGATGAATTTTCCGAGCGAGCACCATCCGGTTAAATCCGTGCACGCGATGCGCGCCTGTTGCGCGCTGGAGGACGATCAGGCCGCGCTGCACAAATTCGCGACTGTAGCTTTCAATGCTTATTATACCGATCAGCGTAATCTGGATGATCCGGCAGTATTGGCGGCAATTGCCAATGAAATCGGCATGGATGGTGAGGCGCTGGTCGCGCAGACGCAGGAGCAGGCTGTCAAAGACCGGCTGCGCGCCAATACAGAGGAAGCTATTGCCCGCGGCGCCTATGGGTCGCCCAGCATTTTTGTGCCTTATCAAGGTGGCGAGCGGATGTATTTTGGCAATGACCAGTTGCCGTTGGTTAATCGAGCGATTAAACTCGCGGCTGAATAACTGAACGAATCCAATCATAGCCCAGAAACACGGGAGCCTAATCATGTCAGAACGCGTCACCATTTCGGTTGAAAATCATATTGCCGATGTCCGGTTTAACCGGCCGGACAAGATGAACGCGCTCGATCCAGAGCAGATTGATGCGATCATCGATGCGACCGACAAGCTTGCCGAAATGAAGGATGTGCGGGCGATTGTGCTGTCGGGCAATGGCAAAGGCTTTTGTGCGGGGCTGGACATGGCCAGCTTCACGCAGTCGAGCACGACCGGCAGTCTGGTCGACCGCAGCTACGGCAATGCCAATAAATATCAGCATGTCGTGCTGCAATGGCGGCGGCTCGCGGCGCCGGTTATTGTCGCCATTCATGGTGCTTGTGTCGGTGGCGGCCTGCAATTCGCATCGGCAGGGGACGTGAGGATTGCGGCGCCTGACTCGAAACTATCGATCATGGAAATGCGCTGGGGGCTGATCCCGGACATGGGCAGCTACACGACTTGGCGGAGTTTTGTGCGCGATGATATCTTGCGTGAACTGACCTACACCAACCGGATTTTCTCTGGCGAAGAAGGTAAGGAATTAGGCTTTGTCTCGCACCTCGCCGATGATCCCCATGCCAAAGCGATGGAGCTGGCAGCGGAAATTGCCGGCAAGAACCCCGATGCCATCAAAGCCGCCAAGCGGTTGATGAACCAGCTGCCCGATATGAATGAAGACGAGATTCTGATGATGGAAAGCGTCGAGCAGGACAAGGTGAGCAGGGCGCCCAATCAGAAAGAAGCTGTCATGGCCTTCATGCAGAAACGTGCGGCCAACTTTAACGACTAGCGCCTAGCCGCGTTTTACCATCTGCGCTTCGAGCACCGCCCGGAATTCGCGGTCAATAATCTTGGCGCCTTGCGTGTTGGTCAACACCAAAGTGGTGGTGCAGGTGGCGACGCACAGGTCCTTCTGGAACGCGGCTGATAATATATCCCAAGATGAATTGCCAATCCGGCCAATACCACTGCAAATCTCTGCGTCCTCCGGGAAATGAGCCTCACGCAGATAGTTGATCTGCACCGCCGCGATCAGCCAGCGGTCGCCTTCGGTCCGGTTTTCCATGCCCATGGACCGGTTAAACCGGACCCGGCCATTTTCAAACAAGTCGGCCATCGCAACGTTGTTGATATGGCCGAGCAGGTCCATGTCGCCAAAGCGCGTCTGGGTGACATTGGAAAAGGGATAGCTCGCCTTTGACAGCTGCCAGGGTTCAGGCTTGGGCATAGGGTACTCTTTGAATTTGTAATCCGGAAACTAGTGCATCTTGGCGAGCAAGTCGTTCTGCAGATGCTTGCAAAGCCATAGATAGGCAAGGCCGGACAGGCCATAGATCATGGCTGTGAAGCGCAATGCATCGCGCACCCCTTCGCCCGTGACCTGACGACATGCTTCCAGAACGGCCTGGCTACCAGCGGCCAATATGTCTGCATCGGTACCCTTGCAAAGTTCCAATGTCATCTGGCTGCTCAAGGCGGCATTGCTACTGACATAGGACGCTGACAAATAGTCGCTTATCGCACCAACAAACAGAGGACCAAGACCATATCCGATCAGGTTGACCACGAATAGCAATATAGCGATTGCAGTCGCTCTTGCTTTCACATCGACCACACCTTGCGCAATCGTATATTGTGAACCCAGATAGGTATAGTGCAGGAATGCCGCAACGATGAGCATCACCAAAGCGGTTGCCTGGCTGTCTGTTGAAAAGCCAATCCAATATAGCGGCAACGATATAATAAGAGACCATCCTGGAACCCAAGCTACAGAGTTAACGTAGCGACCACTCAGCTTCTCGATCGCATATCCTCCTCCAAAGGTTCCTGCCGCCGCTGCGAGCGACACGGGAAGAACCAGCTGGAGGGCAGCATCGGCGATACTCAATTCATGCACGCGAACGAAGAAAGACACCTGGAAACTGGAAACCCCGTAACCAACAAAGGCGACAATCGTCGCCGCCAGAGCGTTGATCCAGTAGCTGCGGTTTCCGCTCAGTCTTTTCAGCGTTTCGCCAAAGCCCAGCTTCTCCAACTGTGGTGTGCCGGGAGGGTCAGAATAGCCTCGCGGTGGCTCCTTGATCGTGAACAATACGATCAGGCCAATGACTACCCCGGGAAGGCCCAATATTATAAACGCCTCGCGCCAGGAAAAAGCTTCCGCAATAGGGCCGCCAAAAGCAGCAGCCAACGCGCTGCCCAGCGTCACGCCCATTGCGTAAATCGCGAGTGCCCGTGCCCGGCTTCGCGGCGGAAAATAGTCTGCGATGATTGAGTTGGCGGGCGGTGTGCAGCCTGCTTCACCGATTCCTACACCAATACGAAATACCAGCAATGCGATGAAGCTTCCTGCGAGCCCGCATAGCGCCGTCATGACTGACCAGAAGATGACGCTGAATGCGATAATGCGAACACGGTTATATTGTTCTGCAAACCGCGCGATCGGAATTCCGAAAAGCGTATAGGTCAGGGCAAACCCAAAGCCCGAAAGCAAGCCGAATTGTAAATCCGTGAGTTGAAATTCCTGAATGATTGGTTCTGAAATAACGCCAATCAAAGCGCGGTCGATAAAGTTGAGTGTATAAACAACGAGCAATGAAAACAGAACGTAGTTGCGATAACCACTCGTACCAAATGCCTGTCCGGTATTTGTGGTGGGCGAGCCCTGGGCCTGGGTTGCGCTCATATCATCTCCTAAATCTGTTTTTTGAGATGATGGCCTGATCCGTCTTGCAAGTCCAGCACGCATTGTCTGGTTTTTCAATAAATTGCTTTGAATTGTGTTACATTATGTTACATCAAGATATATCTCGGTAGGCTCATTTCCGCAGGCAGCGGTTGCAGCATTGTTGTTTCGAGCGGGGAATTGGACTGGTAATATTGCCGAAACGACGGGGGCGTCGCAACAAATGAATGATTATATTCTACCGGCTGTTGAGGTCGTACAAAAGGAATTGCTTCTCTTCGCAAGCTTGTGTTTTATCATCGGATCCATTGACGACATCATATTTGACATGATGTGGATCGTTCATTCCGCGAAACGGAAATTCCTGATCTATAGCCAATATGATCGTGCTGTTGTCGAGCAACTGCCGTCTTCGGACCAGGATCAACCGCTTGCCATATTTGTGCCGGCATGGCGTGAGGCTGCGGTTATAGGGATCATGCTGCGACGATGTTTGGTGCAATGGGGCCAGGGCAACTATCGTATCTACGTCGGCTGCTACCCCAATGATGATGAGACAATCGCGGCGGTAGCGGATGTGGCGGCCGGTGCGCGGAACATCCGTATCATCATTTGCGACCATGATGGCCCGACGTCCAAAGCGGATTGTCTGAACCGATTGTGGCGAGCACTATGCGAAGACGAGATTCTTGAATCGACCAGCTACAAGGCCATCATTCTTCAGGATGCGGAGGACCTCGTGCACCCCAATGCTCTGGAATTGTTCGACTATCTGATCGACCGCGCATCACTTGTGCAGATACCGGTTATTCCGCGCCGCGCCTCGCGCTCGACATGGGTGGCGGGTCATTATGGTGACGAGTTTGCTGAACTGCACGGCAAACAAATGGTGTTGAGAGAAGCTCTTGGCGTATCCATTCCGGCGGCAGGGGTGGGATGTGCTTTCAGCCGGAGTGCTCTCGGCAAGCTGTCCGCCCGAACCCAGGGCAAGCCGTTTGATGCGTCCAGTCTTACTGAGGATTACGAACTTGGCATCAACCTGACCGAAGGGGACGCCCGCGGAATCTTTGCGCGGCTCAAGGACCGACATGGTCAATGGGTGGCTACACAGGAATTTTTTCCGGACAATTTTGAAGATGCGATAAGACAGAAAAGCCGCTGGATGATCGGTATAGCCTTGTCAGGGTGGGATCGGCTCGGATGGAAAGCTTGTTGGCGTGAAAACTGGATGCGCCTGCGCGATCGCAAAGCCAGTTTCGCGGCCATCATTCTGGCATTGGCTTACATCGCAATTCTGCTGACAGGATTATTATATGTTGTCGGCCTAACGGGCCTTTATCAGCCCGGACCGGTTTCCGGTTTGCTGAAAACCATGCTTGCGTTCAATGCCCTGTTTTTGTTGTGGCGACTGGCGATCAAGGGTTATTTTGTATTTGCGCTTTATGGATTGCGCGAAGCCTTGCTCTCGGTTCCTCGAACATTTGTAGCCAATATGATCAACATATTGGCGGCCAAGCGCGCTCTTGTTCAATATCTGCAAATTCTCTCCGGTGCTCCGGCCAGATGGGAAAAAACAAGCCATTTTCATCCCGATACCGCCAATGTCAAGCGGCTAAGAGCAACCGAAAACATCCGCCGGAGCCAATAAACCCATGTCCATCAATAAAGGCGCTCCGTTGAGAGCGCTCTCCACCATTGCTATCCTCTGGATAGCGGTCCGGATTGTTTGGGAAGCGATATTTCCCTCTGCGAATTTGCAGCCAGCAATGGCCGCAAAAATTGATGCTAGCGTGCCGCTCGATGAAAACGCCGTCGAACCTTTGATCCCGCCACCGGCTGTTTTTGATAAAATTGCCTTAATCAGCCGTAAGCCGGAACCGCCGGGTGATCGAGGGCAGGGACAGACCCGCTGCCAAAAGGTGCCGTCTTTGGCGGTGGGCATGTCCGGCAAATGGCTACAACAGGCGTTACTCGTGAAAACACAATCTGAATCGTCAAAACCGCCCAACTCCACGGGTGTTGGGGAGCCGATATCGTCAATATCACCAATTGAGGTTTCGGCTTCAAAAAGAACTGCTGGCTTGTCTCCGTCATCAAAGCCTCTATCTGGCTACCTCTGGGCCTTTGCTAGACAAAATAACGGTCTGGCACAGTTCGGCGCGGCGGCACCAATTGCGCAATCGCCGGGCGGACAATATGGTGGGAGCCAGGCAGGAGCCATTGTGGCCTATCGATTGGCAGGAAACGAGCGGCGTAGCCTATCGACTTTTGTTCGCCTGTCGACTGCCCTGTCCACCGCTGGTGAAGAGGAATTGGCGATAGGCGTAAGCGCCAAGCCTTTCACCAAGCTGCCCTTGTCCGTGTTTGCTGAACAACGGCTAGGTGCAAAGAATTTTCGCAATCGCGGGACATCGGTCTACGTGGCGGGGGGAACCGGGCCGGATAGGCTGTGGGCCGATTTCAATCTGGAAACCTATGGGCAGGCGGGCTTTGTCTTTGCCGATAACAGCAGCTATTTTTTTGATGCTTCGGCTACCTTGCAGCGCAGGTTATGGGCGCGCGGTGACTATAAGGTTACGGCCGGGGCCGGAATCTGGGCAGGAGGACAAGAAGGATTGACGCGGGTGGATATCGGACCGCGGGCCAATCTTCATATCCCGCTAGGTAAGTTGGATACGCGACTTTCACTGGATTGGCGGCAGCGAGTTGGCGGGAATGCACTGCCGGATTCTGGATTGGCAGTAACTGTCGCAACGGGGTTTTGATGATCTTGTGTTTCGGGTTTCTCAAAGATTCTTGACCATAGTTAGGTCAAGTCCCTTTATCCTGTAACGAAAAGGGATTAGTCCTTGGAAATATGGATATTTACCTCCCAATAGCCAATTTGTCGGTCGATGCGTTTGTCATCGTGTTGCTCGGCGGCCTGGTGGGTATCCTGTCAGGCATGTTCGGTGTTGGTGGTGGTTTTCTCACCACGCCGCTTTTGATCTTCTATGGCATTCCGCCAACCGTCGCTGCAGCGTCGGCGTCGACACAGGTTACAGGTGCCAGTATTTCCGGGGTTGCGGCCCACATGCGTCGGAAGGGCGTTGATTTTCGGATGGGGGCAATCCTGGTGGTTGGCGGGATTGTTGGCACTTTGATAGGCACCGGGCTGTTCCAGATTCTGCAGCGCTGGGGTCAGATTGATACCGTAATTTCCGTGTTATATGTTCTGATGCTCGGCAGCATTGGCGCGATGATGGCCAAAGAATCCTGGGGCAGCGTCAAGGCGGTTCGCTCCGGCAAGCCGTTGCCAGCGCGTAAAAGGCGGCATCATCCCCTGGTCGCGAACCTGCCGATGCGATGGCGCTTCTATCGTTCCGGGCTCTATATCTCGCCCATCGCGCCTTTCGTGCTCGGTCTGATGACCGGGATATTGACAATGCTACTTGGTGTCGGCGGCGGATTTATAATGGTTCCAGCGATGCTGTATCTGCTTGGCATGGGCGCGCAGGTTGTGGTTGGCACCTCGCTTTTTCAGATATTGTTTGTCACCATTGCCTCAACCATGATGCACAGCATGACAACGAGAGCAGTAGACATCGTTCTGGCCAGCCTACTGCTGATCGGCAGTGTCACCGGCGCGCAGCTTGGCGCGAAATTTGCGCAGCGGATGCGGCCGGAATATCTGCGGCTGGCCTTGGCCGTGATGGTGTTGTTGGTTGCCATTCGCATGGCGTTGGGGCTCGGTTTCCAGCCGGATGAGATTTACACGGTGCAGCTGTTATGAGCGGACTGAAATCGAAATTCGCGACGATTTTATGCGCTCTTGGTGTTCTGTTTTTAACTACCGCGAACACGCCGGTTCTGGTGCCTGATGTGTCTCAGGACAAGATCAGCATCCAGGGTGATTTTAACGGCGCGCAGCTGTTGTTATTTGGTGCGATCACTTATCCGCCGGGTACGCCCAACCGTGATCAGGCCGATATTGTCGTCGTGCTTAAAGGCCCGACGGAATCCATTGTACTTCGCGAAAAGCAGCAGGTAGCAGGGATCTGGATCAACGCTGCAAGCAGCGAATTTCGCTCCGCCCCCGGTTATTATGCCGTTGCTTCCTCGCGGCCGGTGGAAGAGATTGTAGATGACAAGACAGCCGATATTTACGAGCTCGGCCTCGATCATCTGCAATTGTCACCCGCCAGTGCCATTGACAGCAGGGAACTGGACCGATTTACCGACGGACTGGTGGATTTGAACACGCGCGGCAGATTGTACAAGAACCTGCCCAACAGCGTCGAAATCACCGATTCCGTTCTTTATCAGGCGCGGATCAATTTGCCTGCCAGCGTGCCCGTTGGTAAATATTCTGCCGAGACGTTCCTGATCATTGATGGCCGTGTTGAAGCCGCTGAAATCAAAGACATTACCATCGAGAAAATCGGGTTGGGGCGGTTTATCACCAACCTGTCGCAGGAAAACGGCTTTATCTACGGCCTGCTGGCGGTTCTGATTTCCGTCATTCTGGGCTGGGCCGCAGGCTATTTGTTCCGGAAAATCTGACGCAATCCGCTTGTTCGCCGGCGGACTACCTTTTTGAGAGGCCGGTAAATCTTCCTTAACCATGATGGCTTAATCCAGCTGGTAGATAAACAATACAGGATTGTGCCTTCATGTCAGATATGGGTTCTCATAGTTTTCCAGCCGCTCGCCCGCTTCCTTCCGATGATGATGACGTAGCGGCCGAACCGGTGGCCACGCCCGCGCCAACAGCGACGCCGAAGCGGTCAGAGGGGCACAAGATTGGTGAAGTCATTGAAATTGCCGGATCAGGCTCTCGCATCGTCATGGATGCAGCCGTTCTGGGCAGTTTGACGGAACATCCCGACGCAACCGTAAAAATGGCTGGGCAGGTCGGTAGTCAGGTTAAAATCCGTGTCGGACAGACATGGTTGCTCGCCAACATCCGCACGCAGAAACTTTACGAAGGTCAGGCCGGCCTGATCATTGCCGAAATTGACTTTCTGGGTGAGGGTGATGAAGAACGGCTCACCGGTCATATTTATAATTTCCGCCGCGGTGTGACCCGTTATCCGGTTCCCGGTTCGCTGATCTATGCGGTTACGACCGCTGATCTGAAACAGGTTTACGCATCCGATGGGCGCGCCAATGTTGAAATCGGTACGGTTTATCCGACTGACGATATTCGCGGTGCGCTATATGTTGATGCGATGCTCGGCAAACATTTCGCGCTTCTGGGATCGACCGGTACCGGTAAATCGACATCGGCCGCGCTGATCCTGCACAAGATTTGCGACATCGCGCCAGAGGGCCACATCCTGATGATCGACCCGCACGGCGAATATTCGGCCGCCTTCAAAAATAACGGACGCCTGTTCGACGTGAACAATCTGAACTTACCTTATTGGCTGATGAACTTTCGCGAGCATTGCGAAGTATTTGTGCAATCCACCGGTGATGCCAAACAGATGGATTGTGACATTCTCGCTAAATGTCTGCTGGCTGCGAAGGCCAAGAGTCAGGCAGCGCAGGGTGTGGCTAAGCTGACCGTGGATAGCCCGGTACCTTATCTGTTGTCCGATCTGACGACGATCATTCAAAATGAAATGGGCAAACTCGACAAGTCCACCAATTCGGCGCCTTATATGCGGTTGAAGACCAAGATTGACGAGATCAAGGCCGATCCGCGCTACAGCTTCATGTTCTCCGGCATGCTGGTTGGCGATACGATGGCTGACTTCCTGTCGAAAATTTTCCGCCTGCCTTCCGACGGCAAACCGATTTCGATTATCGATGTATCAGCGGTGCCCTCGGAGATTACGCCGACTGTGGTCGCCGTCTTGAGTCGTCTTGTTTTCGACTATTCCATCTGGGCGAAAAATGAGCCCCAGCGGCCGATCTTGTTGGTTTGCGAAGAAGCCCACCGTTACATCCCCAATGATGATGTAGGCGGCGACAGCAGTGTCCGCGATATTTTGAGCCGGATTGCAAAGGAAGGCCGTAAATATGGCGTCTCACTGGGCCTGATTACGCAGCGTCCATCGGATTTGGCCGAGGGCGTATTGTCGCAATGCGGCACCATATTGTCCATGCGTCTGAACAACGACCGTGACCAAGCCTTTGTGAAAGCCGCCATGCCAGAGGGTGCACGCGGTTTTCTCGACTCCATTCCGGCACTGAGAAACCGAGAGGTTATTTGCTGCGGTGAGGGTGTCGCGATTCCCATTCGAGTATCGCTTGATACGCTGGTCGAAGAACGCCGTCCTGCGTCGGAAGACCCGATGTTCAGCGAACTGTGGCGCGAAAACGGTGGCGAGGAAGAGATTATCCAGCGGGTAATCAAGCGCTGGAGAAGTCAGGGGCGTTAATCCCCAAGCCCACTTTTATCTTTGTTCATAGGTTGTTGGTCGAAGATCAATAGCGCGCTCGATCCGTTCGATTACATCTGTAGTCAATGGGCCGGACATGATGCCCGGTCAGTTTGGATGGAGAACAAAAATGACAAATGCAAAATTCACGGGAGCAATTGCAGGACTGGCACTGGTTGCCATGACGTCCATAATCCCGCTTGCGGCTAGCAAGGCACATGATGGCGTGCACAAGTTCGATAAGAAATGGGGCGAAAACCTAGCCAAGAAGATCGAAGCCAAGGTTGCCGCCGGCATGGCAAAGGGCGCAATCGGAATGGAAAAAGGCGCGGACAAAATGCTGCGCGGTGCCGACAAGATGGAAGCCTATGCCGACCGGCTGGAAAGTGACGCGGCCTTTCGCGAGGCCGAAGCGGCGAAGAGGAATAAATGGAACGAAGGCAACATGACAGCAGATGAACTGCTGGCACAAGCTCCCGAGTTTCGCCGCGGTGCAACCGAAATGCGCGAAGGTGCGGCAGAGATGCGAAAAGCGGCCGAGAAAATGCGGCGCGGTGATACGGATTAAAACTCGCTTCGAATCCTCTTCAATTGTGCCGGAGCTGTTCTGTGGATTGGTTTCACGCAAAGGGCGCAAGGATTTTGAAGAGGGTAGTGAAAGAGTTTGAGCTAGCCGCACGCTAGGTCAGGGTAGGCGATAGTTGTTTGCTACGCGTTTGAGTCCTTCTTTCAGGGTGATGCCGCCAAAATTGATGAGCAGGCCCAATGGAAGTTTCATGAGCCGGAGATAAGTCAGCGTCTGACGGGTATGAATAGGAAAAAGCCGTTCCACGGCTTTGATTTCCAGCATCAGTCTGTCGTCGACCAGTATGTCCACGCGGAAAGCATCCGGAAAATCCAAACCATCAATCCGTGTGCCGACCGGCATCTGCCGGTCAATTTTCATGCCTTGCTTGCGCAACCGGTTAGCCAGAACCTGTTCATAAACTGATTCCAGCAAACCCGGCCCCAAATCAACATGCACGCCCATAGTCGTATCAATGACTCGGCTCGCTATTCCCTCAAGATCGACCATAAACTGCCCTCTTGAAAACCTTAGCGCCCTTTGTGTGAATCTATTACCCCAAACGCGCAAGAGCGGCTTGCAGCCGTTCCGCTTCCGCGCTTTTGTCCGCCAGATCGGCACGGGCTTTTTCAACCGCTTCCGGCTTGGCTTTTTCGACAAAATTGGCGTTGCCTAGTCGGCCCTCAAGAGACTTGGCTTCGTTGGACACGCCTTCCAGCGCTTTGCCTAGGCGCGCTTTTTCGGCATCAATGTCAATCGCACCGGCCAGCGGTAGGACATAGGTAGCACCATCGATAACAATCTGTGCGGTTGCGCCCTCAGGTGCTGGATCAAAAGAGAAACTCTCCAAACGACCAACCCGATCCAGGGCGGAGGCTTGCCGCGCAATACGTTCCTGCAAGGCATCATCACCATCGCGAACATGGGTGGTCATCTTGGTGCCCGGCGCGATGTTGAGTTCGACTTTTGCTGTACGGGTTGCCGAGATCAGACGAATGAGCCAGTCGACTTCCGCCTTGGCATCGGCATCGATTTCCGCCCTCGGTTCCGGCCATTTCGCGACAATCAGGTCATAGTTTCGACCACCGGTTTCGGACGCCATGCTGTGCCACAATTCCTCTGTGATAAACGGCATGAACGGGTGGAGCATCACAATGATCTGGTCGAGCACCCAACCGGCAACCGCGCGGGTTTCATCCGCAGCTGCTGCATCATCACCTTGCAAGACCGGTTTGATCAGTTCCAGGTACCAGTCGCAGAACCGGTCCCAGGTGAAATGATAAATCGTGTTGGCGGCCGCATCAAAGCGCAGGTCACCCAGCGCCTTGTCCAGCGTGGTCAGCGTTTCGGTCACTTCGGATATGATCCAGCGGTTAACCGGCAGCGTGGCCGCTGGCGCGCGCAGCGTCTTGCTCGCCCCAATGCCATTCACTTCACAGAAGCGCGAGGCGTTCCAGAGCTTGGTCGCAAAGTTGCGATAGCCCTCGACCCGCTTGTCATCCATTTTAATGTCACGGCCCTGGCTTTCCATCGCCGCCATGAAGAAACGCAGCGCATCCGCGCCATATTGGTCAATCAGGCCGAGTGGATCGACCACATTGCCCTTGGACTTGGACATTTTCGAACCATCTTCGGCGCGCACTAGCCCGTGGAGATAGAGCCGTTTCCACGGCACATCCTTCATAAATTGTATGCCCTGCATCGCCATCCGTGCATCCCAGAAGAACAGGATGTCAAAGCCGGAGATCAGCAGGTCGTTAGGGTAATGGCGCTTGAGGTCTTCGGTTTCTTCGGGCCAGCCGAGGGTACCAAAGGGCCAAAGGGCGGAGGAGAACCAGGTGTCGAGGACATCCTCATCCCGGCGCAACAGAACCAAATTTTTGATGTCGCTGGGATCGTCATCCATCGGTCCGCTCATGTAAAGCCCGCCTGTTCTAGTCCGCTGCGATTGAACCACCTTTGGAAAGCGGATTTTTGGGTCTTCCCAGCCTTTCTCTTTGTAGTAAACTAACGCCTGTTTTTCGGCCTCTTCCTCATTTTCTGCAACAAACACGTGAAGATCTGGCCCATACCAAGCCGGTATCCGATGCCCCCACCACAGTTGGCGCGATACACACCAAGGCTGGATATTTTCCATCCAATTGAACCAGGTTTTCTCCCAGGTTTTGGGGACAATCTCGATACTGCCGTCGCGCACCGCCTTGATCGCGGGCTGCGCCAATGTCTCCGCATCGACATACCATTGATCCGTGAGCCAAGGCTCAATCACCACGCCGCCGCGATCCCCGAAAGGTGTTGCGATGGTACGCGGTTCGGCATCATGCTCGACTTCTTCGCCGTCCTTGTTTTTGGTCACATGCGGGATCAGGCAGCCAAGTTCCTTCATCCGCTGCACCACCAGTTCGCGCGCGCCATCGACGCCGTCTTTCTTGAAGCGATGCAGGCCGATAAATTCTTCCGGCACCAAACCGTCAGCCGATTGGCAAACATTGGCTTCACCATCCAGCATGTTGAGCATTTCGCCCGCCGCAAAACCGGCGCGTTTCCCAACCTCGAAATCATTAAAATCATGACCGGGGGTGATTTTCACCGCACCGCTGCCCAGCTCGGGATCGGCATGTTCGTCTGCTACAATCTTGAAACGGCGTCCGGTGATTGGCTGTAGGATTTCTTTGCCGATGACGCTTTGATAGCGCTCGTCACTGGGGTGCACGGCAACGGCCATATCTGCGAGCATGGTTTCTGGCCGCGTCGTGGCAACTTCAATATAGTCCTGCCCGTTGTCGAGCGTTACGCCGTCAGCCAGCGGATATTTGAAATGCCAGAAACTGCCTTTCATATCGGTAGTCTCGACTTCCAGATCGGAAATCGCGGTTTTTAGCGCAGGATCCCAGTTGACCAGCCGCTTGTCGCGGTAGATCAGGCCGTCATTGTAAAGATCGACAAAGACTTTGAGCACGGCTTCGTTCATGCCGTCGTCCATGGTGAAGCGCTCGTTGGACCAGTCCATCGAACAGCCGAGACGGCGAAGCTGTCCGGTGATCGCGCCGCCGGATTCCTCTTTCCATTCCCAGACTTTTTCGACAAATTCTTCGCGCGTATAATTGGTGCGCTTGTCCTGCCGCTCTTCCATCTGCCGCTCGACGACCATTTGCGTCGCAATGCCGGCATGGTCCATACCAACGACCCAAAGCGCGTCCTTGCCCTTCAGCCGCTCATGGCGGATGATGATATCCTGCAACGTATTGTCGAGCGCGTGACCAATGTGCAAACTTCCGGTAACATTGGGCGGCGGATTGACGATCGTAAACGGCTCCGCGTCGCCACGTTCGGGGCGAAACTGGCCGGATTTTTCCCAATGTGCATACCAGCGCGCTTCAATGGCCGCCGGGTCGAAATTTTTATCTAATGTCATGCGCTGCCTTTGCCAGCGCTTGCGCCGTTATTCAACCGTTCAAAATTGCATCAATTTCGGCATTCGCCTTGGCGCGCAATTGGCGCTTGCAGGCGGCGAAACCGGGCTGCGCATTTAGCTCCTGCGCCTTTGTCACTGACTTTTCGATCAAATCGCCGGGCATCAGAGTCGCTTCAACCATGCCAGCACCAATGGCCTCATTGGGTTTCAGCAACATGCTCGACAGTGCCAAGCGCCGCCGCCACGAGGGTTCCAGCCAATGATCTAATACCGCTTGCGGGACGGGCGGGAAGGGCAGTCCGGCCTTGGCCTCGGGCAGTCCGATTTTATAGTGACCAGAGGCGGCATAAATCCAGTCCGCGCACAACATCATGATTCCGCCAGCACCAATAGCGTTGCCATTGACCGCGCATACAAATGCGCAGGGCAGGCGATGGAGCGATGCGGCATAGGCGTTGATCGCGGCAATCGCCTGCTTTTGCCCAGCCTCATCGAGGGATGCTGCAATTTTGGTGTCCATACCGCAGGTAAAATGTTCGCCTGCTCCCGTTAGCACCACGCCACCTTTGGGTTTGTCCTGTGCCAACTTCCGGAACACTTCCGTGCCCTCGTTGAGCAACTCAGTCGACAACGTATTGCGTGGCGCGTTGGTGAGGGTGACGATGACGGTGTCGCCGTCAGTTTCGGTGGGAAAAAAGCTCATTCGCTTTGGCCTTCCTTGGTCCAGCGCCCCATCCAGTCGAACACCGCATTGTGCCATTGGACGCTATTCCTGCCTTTGAGCACCCAATGATTTTCGTCCGGGAAAATCAAAAGCTTGGATGGAATATTTCGTTCTTGTGCATAGGTGAATGGCATGATTGACTGCGTATAGGGAATGCGGAAATCCTTCTCGCCATGGATGAACAAGGTCGGTGTTTTCCATTTGCCGATATGCTGGATCGGATTCCATTTTTCCGGATCAGCGCGTTCCCACCAGGGCCCACCATGATCCCACTGATCGAACCACAGTTCCTCGGTCGAGAAGGCAAAGCTGCGCAGATCGAATATGCCGGCATGGTTGATGATGCAGTCAAACCGATCCGGCCATTGGCCCGAAATCCAGTTCATCATGTAGCCGCCATAGCTAGCACCCAGTGCGCAGGATCGTGTCCCGTCTATCTGTTTGTCAACTTTTAGTGCCGCTTCGTAACCCAAACGCAAATCTTCGAGTGGCTTTCCGCCCCAATCCTGGTTGATGCTGTCCATGAACTCCTGACCATAGCCCGATGACCCGTGGAAATCGATTGTCACCACAGCATATCCCTGCGCGGCCATGACCTTTGGATTCCAGCGGTAAGACCAGCTATCGCCAAAGCTGCCCTGCGGCCCGCCATGCACCAAAAACGCCATCGGTAGCTTGCCCTTGGTGCCCTTCGGCTTGATGATCTGACCCCAAACCTGATGGCCTCCAGCACCTTTGAAGCTAAAGCGTTCCACGGCAACTTCGCTAATCTCCGCCAGCCTCTCGCCATTAATATTGGTAAGCTGTGTAACCTTTCCATCAGCATCCCGGCGGTAGATATCATCCGGTGCTTGCAAGCTTTTTCTGGTGAAAAGCATCGATCCGTCTTTTAACGGCGTGATATTTCCGACGCTGCCATTTCCGGTCAAACGAGTAACCTTGCCATCGGCAATGTCCACTCGAAAGGCTGCATAGTCGAGAACTTCCTGAGCCGTAACAATCAGCGCCTTGCTGTCCGGTGTCCATGTGATCGAACTGACAGAGCGATCCCAGTCGCCGGTTAATATCCTGGGTTCCTCTTCACCTTTGCCAAGCAGTTTGATGACCTTGCGATCACTTTCGTAACCCGGGCGTTCCATTGCCGCCCAGGCCCGCCATTGGTCATCCGGAGAGAAAGCAGGCAAGGTATCTGTTGCGTCTCCGTTTCCTGGCATGAGTTTCGGTTCGCCGCTGGAAAGGGCGACGCCGTAGATGTCAAGATCAGTTGATTTTGGCTCATCGCGATCTGCCTTGCGCAATGTAAAGGCCAAGCCTCTTCCACTTGGAGACCAGGAAATTTCTTCCCCACCACCAAAGGGTTTTGACGGACTATCGCCTATAAGCTCGCCATCTAGCGCGATTCCATTGCCGGTGAGTTTGCCATCCTGTAAGTCAAAAGCAAAAATCCGGCTGTAATTGCCGGGCTTTTCCCAACTCGACCAGTGGCGCACGAACAGATTTCCATATTCACGGCCTGTACCGGGGCCTGGCAGGGCGCTATTGCCATCGCCGCCTTCAGCTTTACCACAACCAAATGTTGGGCAATCTTTGGCGATATCTCCCCAGATCGCAACTTTGTCGCCCTTGGGAGATAGTTTGAAGCCCGCGATATCGGTTTGGAGGTCGCTAGCCTGCACCGGCTCACCCTCTTGTCCACCAGCAGTTATCGCAGCCTTCCAGAGCTGTTCCGATCCACCGGCATCGGAAAGGTAATAGAGCATCCCTCCATCAGCAGAAAAGGACGGGCTGTGTTCGCTGGCGCTCGCTTTATCGGCAATACGCACGGGAGCTGCATCTGGCTTGGTCAGGTCAAGCAGGTAAAGCCCCTTTGAGCGTTTATAGCTTTCCGGATCAGTTTCAGTTACGCCAAAAGCGGCCCATTTCTCATCCGGCGAAACAGTCACAGAACCAACGCGTTTCAGAGTTGCGAGATCCTCTGCTGTCATTGATCGAGCTAGAGCTATCGGGGTGGACAGAAGCGCGCCCGTCATCAACAAGGCAATACATGATGCTTTGGATAGATTTTTCATAGACGCCGGTTTAGCAGGCCTGCGCGCCAAGGCAATTGGGATTGAAATTACTTGTCGTTCAGCCTTTGAATTTCACGAGCGACCATTTCCTCAACCAGCTTTGGCAAATTCTCATCCAGCCACTCTTTCAGCATCGGCCGCATGAGATCGCGAGTCAGGTCTTCCAGTGAGGTTCCTTGACTTGGTCTTGCCGGAGCCGGGGTGCTTGCCCCCTCCATAGCGACCAAGGCTGACAAGGACTGGCGCATAGAATCGAGCTTCTGATCATTGATTAACCGTTCTTCTTTGCGGCGGTCACCGAAAACACCTTGAGCGGAGGATGGTCCGGTGTCCTTCACCTCATTGGTTAGTTCAAGAACGCTGTCATCATCGCCGGTGGTCTTCACAGTTGGCTTTTTGGTTTTACTGCTTTTGGTCGCAATATTTTTTGGCAGCGGTGCGATAGGTGTTACGTTGTCGGGAACAGGCTTTAAGTGCGATGCAGTATCTTCGCCTTGCTGAATATCTTCATTTTTTTCGGCAGAGCGGTCTGTGTCAATCGCCTTGTCCTCGGCAATGATTCGCTTAATCGACGACAGAATTTCTTCCATGGACGATTCTTTATTTTGTTCTGCCATTTGCAAAAGCCCCAAACTCAAAAAATGTTAAAGCCGCTAGTTATCCAATCTCTTTAGCGCATTAACCTCTAGATCGGCAACCATTAGCCGCCCAGTCTTATTCGCTTTCTCTCGACTCCGGCAAGGGTTCTATGTCTGCCGTTTGTGCGGGCGTATCTACAGTCCGGGTCGCCTGGGGTTCAGGATTTGGGTCCGATTGAAAATCGTAGAACTGGTTTTTAACCCGGTCATAGTTGACTTGGGGGTCATAGAGTGGACCGCCTTCAAGACCCAGATCACGAGCTTCCGCACGACCCATGGCAGCCAGCAACGTAAAGCCTGCCACATAGCTGTTGCGCCGCGCTGTTACCAATTGCACCTGGGCGTTGAGCAATTCCTGTTCCGCGTTCAAAATGTCGAGGATCGTTCTGTTGCCTACGCTATTTTCAGCTCTGACGCCTTCCAAGGAGAGCGCGCTGGCTGCCACGGCTCGCTCCGACGACTGGATGACTCGCTCGGATGCGCGCCAGCTGGAATAAGCGGCGCGTGTTTGCGCGATGATGCTACGTTCTGTCTCTATAAGCTGTTCATAAGCTTGACCCGATCGCGCTTGTGCCTGTCGCACCTGCGCCGCTGGCCGTCCACCCTGATAGATTGGAACAGTCATGCGCACACCTGCTTCTGCGTTTGATTGCTCTTGAACAAAGTTCACGCCCGGAACATTGCCGCCTAGCGTGTTAAGGAAATTGACATAGCTACCCTGAGCATAGGCCTCGACTGTAGGTTTGACCGCGCCTTTTGCAGTTTTGATATCGATTTCAGATGCTGCGCTTCGTTCTTTGGCCGCCAGCAGGTCAGGATTGTGTTGTAAGGCAATATCTACGGCTTCATCGGGTGATTCTGGCAGATTGGGAAGTGGTGGTGGTGATTGCAGTTCACCGGGAGCCTGTCCTACTAAGGCAATATAATTTTCTTTGCTCGTGATCAGGTTTGCGCGTGCAGATTCCAATTCTCCTTTGGCAACTTCCAGGCGCGATTCGGATTGGGCTACATCGGTACGAGTGAGATCACCGATTTCAAAACGGTCACTGGTCGCTTCCAGGTTGACGGCTAGAACACCGACATTGGCTCGATTGAGCCGCACAACGGCCTCATCTCGCATTACATCCATATAGGCGGCGACTACGTTGCTGAACAGGCTGGCCTCGGTACCTCGTAGGCTAAATTGACCGGCGACAACCCGCGCTTTAGCAGCACGCACAGCATTTTTTACCCTGCCTCCGGAATAGATCGGCACATTGAATTCACCCCCTGCGCTTGCTTGCCGAAGAGGTGCGTTAAAACTGTTCGAGTTTCGAAGAAAATTTTCCTGAAAGGTGAAGCGGGACCCTGAATTCGGCCGCCCATCGGCTTTGGCGATAGCAACATTCTCATCTTCCGCGCGCTGTCCCGCTTGCGCTCCCGACAATGTCGGGTTTGTTTTGTAGGCAGCCACAAAAGCTTCACGCAGAGTGTCAGCATGGGCAGGAGTAGAGAGCGTCGCAACGGCGACGGCGCTAAGCAACAGATGGCGCTTACACATTAAAAACGTCTCCCTGGGAAGTTTTGCAGGAATACCTGCATCTTAGAAGCTGAAACTCTTGGCTTGTTCAAAGCCGGGCAGGGCGACACCGCCGCAATCTGCGAAATATTGATACCCAATATTGCCGCTAGCCTTGTGCCCGATGACAAGACGCGCCACACCGTTATCCAGGATCGCTCCCACTAGTCGGCCTTCGGGTTGCAGTTGTTCGACTAGCGCGTTCGATATGGCATCAACAGTGCCATCAATAATGATCACGGAATAAGGTGCGTTTTCAGCAAAACCATCACTATGGTTTGCTTTTTCAACCTGGACATTGTCGAGTTCGCTCAGGTTGTTTTTCGCCTTGGTCGCAAGCTTTGATGACTGCTCTACGGCGACGACCGAACCCGCAAGTTGTGCCACTACCGCAGCGGTGTAACCTGTCGCGGCCCCTATCAGCAGAACATTGTCGTCCTTTTTCAATTCGGCCGTATTCAGCAGCCGTCCCGTGGCGAGTGGCGCGTTCAATGCGCGCCCGTCGCCAATGGCTACACCACGGTCGGAATAGGCGACACTGCGTGATGCGGCAGGCACAAAATCTTCCCGTGCAACATGGCTCATTGCGGCAATGACACGAGGGTCGCTGACATCGGTTGTCCGCAGCTGGCTGACGACCATCGCTTTGCGCATTTGCTTAAAGTTCTCGTGACCCACTTTACCACCCTTGATGTGTATTAGTATATTTCAAAAACGAACCATGCCATCTCTGTATTATTAACGCAATACAGTATGGAAATATTCTGTTAGCTTCTAGCCGCACTTGCCGACACAGCCAAGACGGATTTCGGCGTTTTTCCAATGATAGCAACTTTTGCGTAACATCGTGAAACGTGCACCGGAATAAGTTAGGGTTGACATTGTCGGCAAAGCGAAGCAATTGCGCCCCCTCTCCGGCCCGATGGCGGAGTGGTGACGCAGCGGATTGCAAATCCGTGTACGCCGGTTCGATTCCGGCTCGGGCCTCCAGAACTTTTCTCAACCACATGCCGTTTCTTGCCAAAGGGTAGAGCGGTTGCACGCAATGACGCCCGGAGTCGGCGTGAGCTCGCCCAAAAAGATGCAAGAAATAAGATCAGGAAAGAATCCTGACCCTTTTCCTGATATACAACGGTCAGATAATCAGCTCGGATCTTTCAGATAGGCGATTACGTCCGCCCGCTGTTGTGCGTCCGGCAGGCCAGCAAAGACCATTTTTGTCTTTGGAATCACACGCTGCGGTTTTTCCAGATACTGGAACATTTTTTCCTCGGTCCAAGTAATACCGCTATTCTTGTTGGCATCGGTGTAGTTAAATCCTTCAACTGCACCTGCCTGATTGCCCATAATTCCCGCCATTGACGGACCAATGCGGTTCACCCCTAGGTCGGTAACATGGCAAGTGCGGCACTTGGTAAATACCTTTTTCCCAGCCTCTGCATCGCCGGTCAGGCTGGCATATTCAACACCATCAAGCGTTGCTATGTCGTCGGCAGCTGGTGTCCCGGAATCAACAGGCGGAGCAGTCGCTTCAGTTGCTTCTGATTCTGGCTCTGATGTTTTTGATTCGGTTGTCTCTGCTTGTGGAGTAGATTCTGATCCTCCACCGGAACAGGCTGCTGCGAGAGCCGACAAAGCAATCACCCCTGTTAGGGCTTTAAACTTGAGCATATTGTCTCCTCTTTCCTGATTTAGATGCCATATTTGATGTGCCAGCCGTGTAGTGTAGAATTCCGAAAAATTGAAGGAAGTTTTTGGTGCCAGCAGCATATCAGTACACAGGTGATCGGGGTTACCGGAAGTACAACTGCCTTTACGGAATCATTTGACACCGACGTACCGCCAGACGTCAAAACTGCGATTGGGCTGTCCTTAAAGGCGTTTGCAAATCAAACAACCAGCTCGTTCGAATAAAGATATTCGTCACATATTGTTTGTTTTGGATCCCCCGTGAGGATTCGAACCTCAATTAACGGAGTCAGAGTCCGTGGTATTACCATTATACGACAGGGGAGTGCCGGGGGGCGCAATAGGCCCGGCATGCAAGCTGGTCAAGGTTTTTCAAATACGCGAGATGGCGGGCCGTTTAGCGCTAAACTCTTGCACATCGAACGCCCCGGGGTTATCTCTACGGTCAAGTACCGGCGGTATTACCCGATCCGGAGAAATATAAGAGTAACGGTTATGGTGGATGAATCATCCCCATCGCCGCAACGACAGGACGGCGGAAAACCGGCAAAGACGGTCCGCCCGAAACATGCGGCGACACATAAAAACGGGAGTCGAAATGCGCCTCCCTATCGAAATAATGGCGCTCGCTGGCCCAAATTGCGGTCTTATGCGGCGATTGATCTAGGTACGAACAACTGCAGGTTGCTGGTCGCAAAACCGTCTGCTGACGGTTTTATCGTAACCGATGCCTTTTCCCGCGTCGTGCGGCTGGGCGAAGGCTTGGTCGAGACGGGCCGGATAAGCAACCGCGCGATGGATCGGGCTGTTGCGGCACTGTCTATCTGTGCCGACAAGCTGAAACGCCGAAATGTAACACTGGCGCGTTCCGTCGCGACGGAGGCATGCCGACGGGCGAGCAACGGTGACAAGTTTATAGACCGTGTGCGGCAGGAAACCGGCATTGCGCTTGATATCATTACAGCCGAAGAAGAAGCGCGTCTTGCCGTATTGGGTTGCCAGATTTTGCTGGAACCGGGCGAGGGGCCAGCTTTGATATTCGACATTGGCGGCGGATCGACAGAACTGGTGCTGGTCGATACATCCGGAGCAGCACCAGAAATCATCGATTGGCTCAGCGCGCCGTGGGGCGTGGTCTCACTGACCGAGAGCGAGAAATATGATGGCAGTGATATGACGGCGCGTGAACAAGCCTATGCCAACATGCGCGCACGCGTCACAGACAGTTTCGCAGAATTCGCCAGTCGCTTGCCATCTTCCGACAATAGTGATTTTCGCTTGCTGGGCACCAGCGGCACCGTGACCACGCTGGCCAGCCTGCATCTCAAACTGCCACATTATGACCGAAAGGTCATCGATGGTTTGATTGTGCCAGCCGAATCAATGCGCGACATCAGTGCAATGCTGGCGGAATGTTCTCCAGAGGAACGTGCCGCGATACCCTGTATTGGCAAAGAGCGGGCAGATCTTGTGGTCGGTGGGTGTGCCATTCTCGATTCCATCCTCGATATTTGGCCTGCAAGCCGGGTCGGCGTAGCTGATCGCGGGATCAGGGAAGGTATATTGCGTTCCTTGATGTCCTCCAACGAAAGGGCGCGGCGATAATGAAGAGGAAATCGCCATGAGCCGGGGCAGGTCTGGACAACGACAGCGCGTAAAAACCGCCAAGGGCCGGAAAATCGGCTCGACACGCTGGTTGGAACGGCAATTGAACGATCCGTATGTCAAACAGGCGAAGGCCGATGGTTATCGTTCGCGGGCAGCCTACAAGATATTGGAACTGGACGAGCGTTTCAAATTCGTCCGCAAGGCCAAAGCCGTCGTCGACCTTGGTATTGCGCCGGGCGGTTGGGCCCAGGTCATCCGCAAATTTGTTCCGCAAGCGAAGATTGTTGGTATCGATCTATTACCGGTCGATGCGATCGAAGGCGTCACCATCTTTGAAATGGATTTTATGGATGACAGCGCGCCAGACAAATTGATCGATGCGCTGGGCTGTGCGCCTGATCTCGTCCTTTCTGATATGGCTGCCAACACGGTCGGGCATCAACAGACAGACCATCTGCGTACCATGGGCCTGGTGGAGGCCGGTGCCTATTTTGCGATTGAAAATCTGCAGGAAGGCGGCGCCTTTGTGGCCAAGGTCCTGGCCGGCGGGACTGACAATGAATTGCTGGCCATGCTCAAAAAGCATTTCAAGACTGTCAAACATGCCAAACCGCCTGCAAGCCGCAAGGGTTCATCCGAATGGTATGTGGTGGCTCAGGGTTTCAAGGGACGGCCGGAAACCGCCTGAAAAGCCAATGGCGGCGAAGTTTACAATGTTTACTGTGTCCTTTTAGAGAAATTTATCCAGCCGGCGTCCTTCAAAGTTCACACAATTCTCACCGCCCTTTGCGTACGAAGTTTACAAAGTGCACAATGTCCTTTTGGGGATTTTTCCGCAACGCCAAAAGGCGAGATAACGACCCGAAGTTCACACAATCTTCAAAGCTTCAGATGCTAGAATGGCCGACAGGGATGATGTTCAAAACTGAGAAAGAGCCTGTCAGTTTCTATCACAAACAGCGGTTTGTAGGAAAGCGCGAGAGAGTTGGCGAACTCAGCGACGACGGCATCTAACCTATTTGGACCCGCGTGCCTTGGCGATCATATCCTTGATACCATCATAGCCGACCGCGCCAACTTCGGTCTGGTTGCCGACCACAAAGGCCGGTGTTCCGGTGAACTGAAGTTTTCGGGCAACCTCGATATTGTTCTGCAATTCCCGCTGAGCCTCTGGCGTCGCAATAAATTTGCGGGCTGCGGCCATGTCCAGGCCGACTTCCTTGGCCGCGCTTTCGATTGTTGACGGGGTAGGGCGTCCGGTAGCGAACATGGTTTTGTGGAAAGCGTAATATTTCCCTTGCTTGGCGGCGGCCAATGCCATCAGGGCTGCGTCATTACTCGCTTCACTCAAAATGGGGAGTTCGCGAAACACAACCTTGATATTCTTGTCTTCTTTCAAGAGCCGGTCGATATCGGCCGTGGTCTGTTTGCAATAGGGGCAGGCAAAGTCGGAATATTCGACAATGACAACATCTCCATTGGGGTTTCCGGCAAAAGCCGCTCCCGCAAAAGGCGCTTCGATATCGGAGCGGATTTCATCAATTGCAGCAGTCTTTTGCCTGGTTTGCAATATCTCGACGGCTTCGGGAATGATTTCCGGATTTTTGAGAATATAGTCGCGGACGATGGCCTCGATAGCTGCCTGTTGTTTGCTGTCAATCCCCGCCGCCAGAGCGGCTTTTGCGGTTTCATCGCTCGCGGATGCTCCGCCTGTCTGCATGAACCAGACGGCCGCAGCCGCCGCTATGGCCAAACCGCCACCTGCCATAATCATCCACTTTCTATTTGTATTTTCCACGTTCTTCCATTCCAAAAGACGAAGCCTCCTTGTCGAAGCTTCGCCCCTTTGTCCACAATTGTTACAGGGGAGTTTTGATTTTGCCTGTCAGCGTTGCTTGTAAACCAGCTTAGCGGCGGCGCCGGTCTGACCGTTCAAATTCATTTTTCGCGATCAGAGATATGTCCTGCGCGCGGATCCATTCCGGCGTGTTTTCCTTGATTCCTGCCATAGCGATTTGCGAGCTGCGGATCGCACTGCCGTAGTTGCGCTGCAGCAGGGCACTTTCTGCGGTCGCCAATTGCGCGCGGGCCGTATCGCCTTGTTGGGAATAGACAACCCCCAGCTGATACCATGCAAAGGGATTGCGGTTGTCCTTAACCACGGCGGCTTTCAGGACCCGTTCTGCCTCTTCAAAATGCGTTTCATCTTCCGTCGCGATCAGTGCATGGCCGAACAGGCTGGCTATCAGGGGCTGGTTATTGGTCAGCCGTACCGCCTTTCGAAGTGAGGCGATGGCTTCTTTCGGTTTACCAGATTCCAGCAGGATCTGGCCGTGCAGTTCCAGAAAATAGGGATCATTCGGTGCGTCTTTCAGAAGACTGTTGACCTCCAGCAAGGCACGGTCGGGATAGGCGCTTTTATGCCAGGCATAGGCGCGCGCATAACGAGCAGGGATACTCTGGTCGCTTTCCGGGAATTTGCGCAACGTAGTGGTCGGTTCATTGGTGAAACCAAGCAATTTTGCCTTAACACGCTGAAAACGTTTTTCAATTTCCGGGTTTGGCGGTGTGTCCCATGCCGGGTCGGCCTGGTAGACGTCTCGGAGCAGCGTCACGCGCTCGCCAGAGAGCGGGTGGGTGCGGCCATAGCTATCCTCTTGAGGAATGCCGAGACGGAATTCGTAATTTTGCAGCTTTTTGAAGAAATCAATCGAACCCCGACCAGTGATCCCAGCGGCGGAAAGATAGCGTGCGCCAGCGGAGTCCGCTGCCCGCTCCTGCACACGGCTAAAAGCCAGGAACTTGCCGGTCGCCGCCTGCTGACCTGCGGCCAATATCCCGGCGCCTGCATCGCCCGCACCCGCGGCAATGGCGGCGGCACCCAGGATCAGACTGAGAATGGTAATGCCGGTTGCGGTTTTGATACCTTCATCAAAGCGGATGATATGACCGCCTGTAATATGACCGAGTTCGTGCGCCATGATCCCCTGAATTTCGACCGCGCTGTCGGCGGCCTCGATCGTTCCGGAGTAGAAAAACATGCGCTGTCCGCCCGCGACAAAGGCGTTGATCTGGCTACTGTTGATCAGGATGACTTCGACATCTTTTGCATCCAGTTCGGACACTGCGACCAGTGGGGATACCATATCACTGAACAGCGCTTCGGTTTCGGCATCGCGCAGAATGGATTGCGCCGCAACGGGTTGAACGGTGATCGCGACCATCGCGAGAAACGCGGTGATGAGTTGTCCGATGCGGGAGATAGAAAGGTGAGCAAACGGTTGGCGCTTGGTATCATTCGACGATGACATAGATTTCCTTCGGGACGTCCTCTGCATGAAGTTCTGGCAAATTCGCTTGTCCATTACCACAAACAGAGTGAACCTGCGATGAAATCTATCTATTCCTTTGCAAACCGGAATTTTGTTCGACAATGGCCAAAACGGTCGGGATGGGATTATGGGCCTCTGGTTACGCAGAGGCCCATATTCAAGCAATCAATCGTCAACAATCAACCAAAGGTCCGTTGCCACCATCCGCCGCGCGGCGATTCCGCCTTCTGGTCGGCCTTGTCGGCCGTATCGTCGACTTTTTTGGTGGCCTTACTTTCCTTTGCAGCGCTCTCATCAACTTTTTTTGCAGCCGACTTCTTCGCTGTTGTCTTTTTGGCGGGGGCCTTCTTGGCCGGTTTCTCAGCCGTCTCCACGCCGTCCGCATCAGTCTTTTTGGCCCTCGAGCGGGTCGTCTTTTTGGCCGCCGGTTTTTCCGCCTTGGCGTCATCGGTCGTTTCTGCCGCAGCATCTGACTTTTCAGCTGCTTTGGTTTTGCGCGGTGCGCGGCGACGCTTTGGTTTCTCTTCGACGTCTTTCGCTACGCTGTCATCGGCGGCTGGTGCCTCATCAGGAGTTTCAGACTTTTTGCGCGAACGGCTGGCTCGCTTCGGTTTTTCCGCTGCTTCAGCATTGTCATCAGAACTGGCCTCCGCTGCCTTGTCATCCTCGGATTTCCGGTTGCGTGTGCTCCGAGAACGGCGTGATTTCGGTTTGTCGCCGTCATCGCTGCCTTTCTCGTCGGCTTCCACTTTGCTGTCTTCAGCTGACTGTTTCTCAGCGGTATTTTCGCCTTCGGCTGCTTCGACATTGCTTTCGTTGTTACGATCTCCGCCGCGTCCCCGACGTCCGCGCCGCCGCCGCCGCTTGCGAGGACGCTCTTCTGCCTCTTCATCCCGTTCGGCGGTGTCGACAATATCGTCATCATCTTCATCGACAATCGGTTCGAATTTCGGAGCATTTTTGGGAGGGCCACCAGAGCCTTTGACTTCCATCCGTGCGCCTTCAATCTCTCCGTCAGGTGTGATCTCTACTGAAACGCCATAGCGTTTTTCAATTTCGTCAATCTCGTGCCGTTTACTGTTCAGCACATAGATTGTCGCTTCCTGACTGGCTGTCAGCGTAATCTGTTTGGCTTTGCCTTTGGCTGCTTCTTCTTCGATCAGACGCAGAGCTGAAAGCGCAGAAGAGGACGCCGTACGGACAAGTCCTGTACCTTCGCAATGCGGGCAAACTTTGGTTGAGGCTTCCAATACGCCGGTGCGCAGGCGTTGGCGGCTCATCTCCAGCAATCCGAAGCTGGAAATCCGGCCCACCTGAATGCGCGCGCGATCATTTTTCAACGCGTCGCGCATCGCGCGCTCCACCTTGCGGATATTGCCGTGACGATCCATGTCGATGAAATCGATGACCACAAGTCCAGCCATATCGCGCAGGCGCAATTGACGTGCAATTTCCGCTGCAGCTTCCAGGTTGGTCTTAACTGCTGTGGCTTCAATGCCATGTTCGCGCGTGGAACGACCAGAGTTGATGTCGATGGATACCAAAGCTTCGGTCGGGTTGATCACCAGATAACCACCGGACTTAAGCTGAACCTCGGGCTGATACATTGCCGAAAGCTGATCTTCGACACCATAGCGCTGAAACAGCGATACCGGGTCGGCATAGCTTTTTACGCGGCGGCTGTGGCTCGGCATCAGCAATTTCATGAAGTTTTTGGCCGCTGCATAGCCATCTGCACCCTCGACGAGCACTTCTTCAATTTCACGATTATAGATGTCACGGATGGCGCGCTTTATGAGATCGCTGTCGCTGTGGATCAACTTGGGGGCGACTGCACCCAATGTATTCTCCCGAACCTCATCCCACAGCCGGGCAAGATAATCGAAGTCGCGTTTGATTTCCGGTTTGGTCCGCGACAGGCCTGCGGTGCGAACAATGCAGCCCATTGTGTTGGGCAGGTTAAGATCGGCGATGATCGATTTCAACCGCTTGCGATCACCGGCATTGTTGATTTTCCGGCTGATACCGCCGCCATGAGACGTATTGGGCATCAGCACACAATAACGACCGGCCAGGCTAAGATAGGTGGTGAGAGCCGCACCTTTATTGCCGCGCTCTTCCTTGACGACTTGCACCAAAACAACCTGGCGGCGCTGGATAACATCTTGAATTTTGTAACGCTTGCGCAGGGCCATGCGCTTTTGGCGCGCCTGATCGCTGGCTTTGGCTACGTTTTTGCCGCCACGACCACCACGTCCGCGGTTGCGGCCTTTACCGCGTCTGTTACGACCTTTGGCTTCGGTTTCTTTGTCGCTGTCTGCCGATGCATCGGTATCATCGTCGGCTTCGTCTTCAGTTTCGCCGTCTTCCTCATCGTCGCCATCTTCGTCGCCATCTTCGTCGTCACCGTCATCGCCATTGGTATCTTCGGCTGGCACTTCGCCTTCCGTGACATCAATTGTATCGACGCTTTCGTCTTTCTCGACTTCGACCAGTGCGGTATCCAGCTCTTCGGTCGCTTCGCTGCGCACCATGTCCGCGGGCGCATCTTCTTCCTCTTCCTCCTGCGCGCGCAGGGCCGCTTCTTCAGCGGCATGCTCAGCTTCTTCGGCGAGCAGGCGTTCGCGGTCTTCTTTCGGAATCTGGTAATAGTCGGGATGGATTTCGCTAAAGGCCAAAAACCCGTGACGATTTCCGCCATAGTCCACAAAAGCGGCCTGTAGCGAGGGTTCGACCCGTGTCACTTTTGCTAGATAAATATTGCCTTTTAGCTGTTTATGTTCGGAAGATTCAAAATCGAACTCTTCAATTTTGTTCCCTTTTACGACCGCCACCCGGGTTTCTTCCTGGTGGCGCGCGTCGATTAACATGCGCGTTGTCATTCAATATACTCCTGGCATGATGCGGCGGGAATGCTCCCGGCGGGACCATGCAATATAAAAGGGACGACGTCTTCTTGCGCGCTGCCGAAATAGGGGGAGCGGGCGGCGTCATCCGGTTAATTTCAAATATCTCTGAAAAAAATGTGTCTGCGACAAATGCATGGCCCGGGCCGTTAGCCAGGGTCTTTCCGTCCATAGAAACACTTCCTTGTGGAAGAGTTTCGGAGCCGGAGATGTCATGCCTCATGTCGCTTCAACCTGTATATGCTGGATAAACATCCAACTTAGCTCGTGCCGTTTTCAAAAATCTCTAACGACACAAATGGGGTGCTAGCACCGCAATAGCAAATCGGCAACACAAACTATCACCGTATCGGACCACCGGCGTACTATCGTTGCGAATAGAAGCTAAGCTCATCGTAAATATAGTAAAAATGCTGTTAACCAAGTCATTTTACCGGCGCTTATAGGCTTATCCTTAATAGGGTTTTTACCGCGTTTTGTGGTGGGAAACCGAGGATGATGCCGCCGATATGAATTTTAACTGGACCGACATGGCTGGCACATTGCATAAGGCGGCCATGCCGTTCGCAGCAATTTTTGCATCCTCGCTATTGGCCCTGAACCCTGCAGATGCGGGCTCTGTAAGCCGTATTGATAGCAGCGATGGTCAGATAACTGTTTCTTTCGATGGTCTGGTGGAGGGTGCGTCGACATTCTCTCTAGTTGGTCCCGACCGCATTGCCGTAGACATAAAGGGCGGCAAAGCCGGGCGTGGCGGTCACGCTGAAGGGATGGTTAAATCCGTGCGTCAGGGGCAGTATGACCCCAATACGGCGCGGATCGTTTTCGATCTCGATCGTCCTGCAGTCATCACCGGAGGCGGTTTTTCCGCCGACGGAAAAAGCCTGAAACTTAGCATGCAATCAGTAGGCGGTGCTGCGATCAAGAAGGGGCGTAAAACCTTCTTTCCGCCGGTTAAATTCCGGGCGGAACCCCCGAAGAAAACCTACAGTGTCAAGGTACCCTTGGGAAAACCGCAAGACACTGTGGATCTCCCGAAAATCAGTGGTCCTGATGATCCCAGTCGGCCGCTGGTTGTTATCGACGCGGGCCATGGCGGTCATGATCCGGGCGCGATTTCTCCGCATGGCAGTCAGCGCGAAAAGAATATCACTCTCGCCATATCGCGGGCTGTTCGTGATCAGCTGGTTGCCAGTGGCCGAGTGCGCGTGGCGATGACACGCGACAGTGACAAATATCTTGTGCTCGAGGAGCGCTACGGCATCGCCCGCAGGCTGGATGCGGATTTGTTCATCTCTATCCATGCTGATGCTGCAGGCAATGAATCGGCCGCTGGCGCGACCGTTTATACCCTTTCCGAAGTGGCATCGGACCGGGAAGCGGCCAAATTGGCCGCACGTGAAAATCGGTCGAATATCATCAATGGTGTCAATCTTGGCGGGTCCAATCGCGATGTATCATCAATATTGATCGACCTGACTCAGCGCGAGACGATGAATGTATCGGCCGACTTCGCAAAGCTGTTGATCCGGGAAGGGCAGCGGATGATAAAGTTCCGCGCCAATCCCCATCGTTTTGCATCTCTGGTGGTTTTGAAAGCACCCGACACGCCGTCAGTCCTTTTCGAAAGTGGTTATCTGACCAACAAAGAGGATGTCGAACTGCTGAGCTCCCGTGCCGGCCAGTCGAAGGTTGCCATTGGTATCGCCAACGCAATCGAAGCACATTTCGCCCGGAAACTGGCGCGGCGAGTTTCGCAAAGCTCTGGTGCCGGGTCCAAATAGCGAATATCGTAACGCTGACTTTTGTAACATCATGTGCCTGTGAAGTTTTTCGTCGATATTCTCTGGAAAATGCTCCTGATGCTGCTAGATAGCGCAGTATATGGTCGAGAATACACCCGATAATCAAGGCACTAGCGCGGCCGAAAGCCTTGCCTACAAGCTGGAACGCAATACAGGCGGTTTTCTGAATCGTGTTGAAAAACTGTGGGAAAGTCGCTGGTTTCGGCTGTTTTTGGCCTTTGTTGCATTATGTTTGTTGGGCTGGTTGCTGATCTGGGTTATTTTCGCTCGCGACCTGCCTGATGCGAAGACCCTTCAGCAATATGAACCGCCATTGCCTACAATGGTGCGTGCTTATGATGGCGAACCGGTTCACAGCTATGCCCGTGAACGCCGGGTACAGTTGGAATATGCCGAATATCCTGCGCTCTTGATCCGCGCTTATCTGGCCGCAGAAGACCGGACATTTTTTGAACATGGCGGTCTGGACTATCCCGGTATCGCAACAGCGATTGTGACCAATATCTCAAGCAGCGGCCGGCCGGTCGGTGCATCCACGATCACGCAACAAGTTGCCAAAAACCTGCTTTTGACCAATGAGGTTTCCTATCGCCGCAAGGTACGGGAGGCTTTGCTGGCTTACCGGATCGAAGAGGTTCTGACCAAGCAGGAGATTCTGGAACTCTATCTCAACCAGATATTCCTTGGCCGGAACGCTTATGGTGTACAGGCCGCTGCCCAGGCTTATTTTGGCAAGGACGTCGATGAACTGGCGCTGCATGAAATGGCGTATCTGGCGATCCTGCCCAAGGGGCCGTCCAACTATCGGCCTGAAAATAACGAACAGCGCGCTGTCAACCGGCGCGATTGGGCATTGGGTCGGATGCTGGACAATGACTGGATCACGCAGGAGCAGCATGATCTGGCGGTTGCCCAACCTTTGGGTGCGATCCGCTCTCGCGGTGCGCGCTTTCAGCGCGTGGGCGGTTATTTTATCGAGGAAGTCCGGCGCCAGTTGATTGAGCAATTTGGCGAGAACGAGGAAGCCGGGCCTTATAGCGTCTATTCCGGTGGCCTGTGGGTTCGCACTTCGTTGAACCCTGAGTTGCAAGATTATACCAAAGATGCTCTGCGCAACGGCTTGCTGCGTTATAGCCGCGGCAAAAGCTGGAGCGGACCGATTAACAAGATTGAGATCGATGATCAGTGGTCGCAGCGCCTGGCCTCAACTTTCATCAATACTGACCATGCTGACTGGCGCATCGCGGTCGCTTTGAACCGTTCAGGAAATGGCGCAGAAATCGGATTTACCGACGGAACAACCGGACGCATCGGGAACGCGCCGAGCAAGCTGGCAGCGGGCGACATTATCGCGGTAAGCCCAGCCGGTGGCAGTAGCTATGTGCTGCGTAATGTTCCCAAGGTTTCGGGCGGCATGGTGGTGCAAAACCCTCGCAACGGCCGGATTTGGGCAATGCAGGGCGGGTTTGATGACCGGATGAGTTCGTTTAACCGCGCAACACAGGCCGAGCGCCAACCGGGCTCGACAATCAAGCCGTTTGTTTATGCTACCGCGCTAGACCAAGGCATGACGCCAGCGACCATCATTGTCGACAGTCCTTTCTGTGTTTATCAATCGGCGGCGCTCGGCCGCAAATGTTTCCGCAATTTCGGCGGTTCTCGCGGCGCGGGTGAGCAAACACTGCGTTGGGGAGTGGAGCAATCCCGTAACCTGATGACCGTGCGCGCCGCCAATGACGCAGGCATGGACAATGTCGTAAAGACCATCAAGACCATGGGTATTGGCGATTACAAACCTTATCTCGCCTTTGCATTGGGTGCCGGGGATACCACGGTCGCTAAGTTGACCAATGCCTATTCCATGCTGGTCAATCATGGCCGAGAGTTGCAACCGACTGTCATTGACTTTGTACAAGACCGTCAGGGCAAGGTCATTTTTCGTGCCGATAAACGGATTTGTGAAGATTGTAATCGGGATGATTGGGACGGCGAGGCAATGCCGCGTCCGCGTCCGGCCGGGAAACAGCTTATGGACCCGATGACGGCTTATCAGATGGTCAATATTCTTGAAGGCGTGATCACCCGCGGTACCGCGCAAAATCTGAAAAGCCTGAACCGTCCGCTATTTGGCAAGACCGGAACAGCAAGTGGTCCGACCAACGTGTGGTTTGTGGGCGGTTCTCCAGATATGGTCGCTGGTGTCTATATGGGCTTTGACCAGCCTGCCAATATGGGCGGCTATGCTCAGGGCGGCACTTTGGCTGCACCGATTTTCAAGGAATTTGCTCAAAAAGCCATGGCCGGAATGCCAAAAACGCCTTTTGTAGCGCCGCGCGGTATCCGTATGGTCAGGGTGGACCGAAAGAGTGGTAAGCGGGTATTTGGCGGCTGGCCATCCGATGATCCTAGGTCGGCCGTGATTTGGGATGTATTCAAACCGGAAACCGAACCAAGGCGATCCATCCGCAAGGAAGAGTTACTGGCACGTCTGGAAGCCCGAAAGGCACAAATACGAGCTGCTAAACTGGCTGCGCGCGAACGTGATGCGAACAACCGCAACCGGCCAGCGCAAAATGACGATGACTTCCTGCAGGATGAAGGTGGAATTTACTAGCAACAGCAGCGGGCGAAACCGTCGGTCAGGTGATGCACCGGCGCCACAATTTACGACGAATGGCGATAGAATCACCCAAAATCGACCCATTTTGCGATAGGCCGAGTTGTCATCTTCTTGAAATAATCAGGCGCATGCCCAATTCACGCGAGCGGGGCAACACCGAACAGGGGTTTGGAGTTGAATATGCGTAGTTCGTATAAACTATTTGCAGTCCTTGCCGCCGGAACGTCTCTTGCGTTCAGCGGTGCCGCACATGCCGGAGAGCCTTATGTAGGTGCATCGGCAGGGCTGAATTTACCAAGTGATTCAAAAAATCGCGGAGAATTTGAAGGCGATGTAGCGGCTACTGCCGACTTTGATGCTATCCCATCGGGTACCGATCTCGATTGGACGACAGAGCTCGATAACGGCCTCGACCTGAATCTGCTGGCTGGCTATCGTTTTGACAATGGCTTCCGGGTGGAAGTGCAAGGCTTTTACAACAAGGCCAATGTTGATTTGCATCGGGATTTAGCCGTTGGTGGAACCGTGATTGACGGCTTAGACTCGGCTATACTGACCCGTGGTGTCGCCAATGCGGCCAATCCGACCGTAGGTGCGGTATTGAGTACCGATGACGGCCAGATCAAAAACTACGGTCTGTTTGCCAATGCTCTCTATGATTTCAAGATCAGCGAAAGTCTCGTGCCTTATGTGGGCGCGGGCGTTGGCTTTACCAGACAGGATGTCGAATATGCGCCATCGGGAATCGATGTGGTTGATGATAAGAAGACCCGGTTCGCCTATCAGGGCATAGCCGGTGTGACTTACAGACTGAGCCCGTCCTTCGAGCTTTTCGGTCAATATACTTATCGTGCCACGGATCGCGGCGACTATGATGTCAATCTGTTGCCCGCGACTTTGGGCGTGAAGAGTGAGCAATCATTGTTCAATGTCGGCTTTCGCATCCCCCTTGGCGGCGGTAACTAGTTTCGGGTGATATTTCTCCGATAATATAGAAATATGCGCGCCGTCCGAACGACTATATTCAGGCGGCGCGCATTTTACGCGTTTCCCTGCTGACAGCGGCGAAAACCCCTGCTATCGGCGCGAGCATGACTGAACGTTCCCATATTCGTAATTTCTCGATCATCGCGCATATTGACCACGGCAAATCCACGCTGGCGGATCGCCTGATCCAATATACCGGCGGTTTGACTGCGCGCGAGATGAGCGAGCAGGTGCTCGACAATATGGATATCGAGCGCGAACGCGGAATCACCATCAAGGCACAGACGGTGCGGCTCAACTACACCGCCAAAAATGGAGAGGCCTATGAGCTGAACCTGATGGACACACCGGGTCATGTTGATTTTGCCTATGAAGTGTCGCGCAGCCTGGCCGCCTGTGAAGGCGCTTTGCTGGTGGTTGATGCGGCACAGGGCGTGGAAGCGCAGACGCTCGCCAACGTGTATCAGTCGATCGAACATGATCATGAGATTGTTCCCATCCTAAACAAGGTCGACCTGCCTGCGGCAGAACCGGAGCGGGTGCGTAATGAAATTGAAGAGATTATTGGTCTTGATGCATCCGAAGCGGTGCTGGCTTCGGCCAAGTCCGGCATTGGTATCGAAGACATATTGGAACAGGTTGTCGAGAAGATACCGGCACCCGGCGGCGACCGAGATGCGCCGCTGAAGGCCATGCTGGTCGATAGCTGGTATGACCCCTATCTGGGCGTTGTTATTCTTGTCCGTGTGATTGACGGTGTGCTGACCAAAGGACAGCGGATCAAGTTCATGGCGCAGGGCACCGAGCATTTGGTTGACCGGGTTGGCTGTATGCGACCGAAGATTGAGCAATTGCCGGAATTGGCGGCGGGCGAGATCGGTTTTATCACAGCGCAGATCAAGGAAGTGTCCCAGACGGCGGTTGGTGACACGATTACGACCGTTAAAGGCGGAGCGGAAGAAGCGTTGCCGGGTTTCAAGGAAGTGCAATCGGTTGTATTCTGCGGCCTCTTCCCGGTCGATGCGGCGGATTTTGAAAAGCTGCGTGAAAGCATCAGCAAGCTGCGGCTTAATGACGCCAGCTTTACCTTTGAAATGGAAACCAGCGCCGCGCTGGGGCAGGGGTTCCGCTGCGGTTTTCTGGGCCTGCTGCATCTGGAGATTATTCAGGAGCGCCTGACCCGTGAATATGACCTCGACCTGATCACAACGGCTCCATCTGTCGTTTACCGGATGGTGATGAACGACGGGACCGAACAATTTTTGCACAATCCCGCCGACATGCCGGACGTCGTGAAGATATCCAATATTGACGAGCCTTGGATTGAAGCCACGATCTACTGCCCGGATGAATATCTTGGCGGTATCTTGAAACTCTGTCAGGATCGGCGCGGAGTGCAGAAGAACCTGACCTATGTCGGGGACCGCGCACAGGTTGTGTACGAGCTGCCGCTCAATGAGGTCGTATTCGATTTTTACGATAGGTTGAAAAGCATATCGCGCGGCTATGCGAGCTTTGACTATCATCAGGTCGGCTTGCGGACGGGTGATCTGGTCAAGATGAACATTCTCGTTAACGGCGACCCAGTTGATGCGCTCAGCATGATTGTCCACCGCGATGCAGCGGAATCGCGCGGCCGCCATATGTGTGAACGGCTCAAAGACCTGATCCCGCGTCACCTGTTCAAGATCCCGGTACAGGCGGCAATTGGCGGTAAGGTCATAGCGCGCGAGACAATCGCGGCGATGCGCAAGGATGTGACCGCCAAATGCTATGGTGGTGATATCAGCCGAAAGAAGAAGCTGCTCGACAAGCAGAAAAAGGGTAAGGCCAAAATGCGTGAATATGGCAATGTCAGCATCCCGCAAGAGGCATTTATCGCTGCTCTGAAAATGGGTGATGAAAGCTAGTTAAGCGCCTATAGTATATATATTATTGAACATGCGTGATGCCGGGGGTGCAGGGCTTGCGGGCTCAAGACATATGCGAAGCTTGTTACTTTTCTAACTCGCAGGCCTTGATCTTGCCCGGCAGCAGCGCTTTGCCCACCGGGCGAAAGCGTGCGAAATAGCCGCCAAGTTCCGGCCGCTCCATAAAGCCGATCAGTTGATAACCAACCGCTTCAAATTCGCAGAATAGTTGTTTGGGTGGGATACCATGCTGGACAAAGGGGCGATCGACATCGACAACAATCACTTCGCCGCCATCATAGCTGCCACCATTTGCATCCCGGCGGATCGATGGCCGCAGGCGTGACAGAAATGCGTAAGGTTCCCGCACCTCATGGTACATGTGGACCAGAAAAATACGGTCAAAGCTGTCTTCGGGGAGGCGCGGATCATCTGGCGCACCCAGCTTTATGGAGACATTGTCCAGCGCATCGCGAGCGACTCGATCAGCGAGCCGTTTTATTGCGTCCTTGTCAATATCCTGTGCCAATACCCGTCCCTCGGCACCGACTCTTTCAGCCAAGCGGACAGTATAATAGCCTTCACCAGCACCAATATCAGCAACTGTCATACCGGGTTCAATTCCCGCGGCCTTCATGATTTCTTCCGCTTCACCAACCTTGTCGCGTGCGGTTTCGGTCGACCATTGATTGCCGGCAAGTTCGGATACCGGCCGAGACGCCGGCGGATACGCAAGCGCAGTTTCCGGACGGTTGGCATCAGCATCGGGTATTCGTTTGCACCCTGCTAACGGAGTGGTGGCCGCCAATGCAGCGATTGCAATGACGGGAAGAAAGAAATGGTTGCCAGTAAAAATACTCATGTCGAAAGATTTAGGCGAGGGATGCGACGGGGGCAATGGGTTAATGGATGTTGGGATCGTAAATGCAGTTTAACGCGGTTCTCGAAGGCGTGTCGCTAGTTTGCGCTTCGGGCGCAAAGCGGACACTGGATCTATATGCAGAGAAGCGCCCCTCTCACTAGCCCGCCCTGTTTCGCCCTCCGCGCCATCCGATGACTATCCCGATGAACAAAATTACAAAGCTGCCGATCAATATCCAGAGGAACATAGTATCCAGCAGCATCGCGAATGCCAGGTTGTCGACATTGCCGGTTTTCCAAAACACCCATTCGCCCGCGATTTCTGTAGCGAGCAGGGCGCTACCCGTTTCCAGGACAACAATTCCATCGCCAGTGTTCGGATCAAGTCGGACTGCGGTGTTGATCGCTGGTTCATTGTTCCCGTCATGACCAATGATGAACTCGCCGCGGTTATTTGGGGCGTATAGCATCACGCCCAATCCCCAAACATCCGCACCCAGCGATGATGCGTGAGAGGTGGCCATCATGCCGAGTATCTTTTCGGACAGCACGGACTGGTCCTTACCCGGTGACTGCATTTCAACAAACCTCGCCATGTCAGCAGGTGATGTAAAAAGCGAAGCTGCTCCAACAGCTGTGTACCAGCGGAACGGCTCGGTATTACCGTCCAGTGTGAAATTTTCTGCAAGCCCCATCTCAATAGCTTCAGCATGGTCAAATGTTGTGTGCGTCATGCCGAGCGGCTCGAACACCCGCTCTTTCATATGGTCGGCAAATGAAAGGCCCGAGACTTCTTCGACAACGAGCTGCAACAACGTGTACCCACCGCCGGAATAGTTCCATTCTTTACCAGGTTCATGGCCGACTTTGACCACCCCGGTCTTCCCAGGTGAGGCGTCCTTGGCGCGCGTCAGTGAATCTTCAAGTGTCTGCACGTCACTGGGCGTATCGAACCCGTTATATCCTAGGCTGTCATCAAGACCAGCAGTATGGCTTAGAAGTCTGCCAATGGTCACGCCCGAATGGTCAAATTCGCTGTCGGGCAATTGCCAACGCGTTAGATATCGGGAGACGGGAGCATCGATGTCGATCAAGCCGTCTTCTACCAGAGCCATCACACCCCAGGCCGTCAACCATTTGCTCAGTGAAGCAACCTGAAAAACGCTATTCTCATCAACGGAGGCACCGTTTGAACGATAGTAGCTATTTGTCACTTCACCTTTTTCGACAAGCACCATCGCTATATTGCCAACAGAATCTTCATCAATGATCTTCTCGGCAGCAGCCATAAACGCATCTGATGAAGGGGAGGCTGTTATTGGTTCGCGCAGCCATCCTTCACTGGAGACTAGGAAAACCAAGGCCACCCAGCTGATAACGGCAACGATGGTGCCCAATACAATGCGAATATATCGTTTCATAATCTGCTCCTTTGTTTCGTGATCATCAGACAGATTTGTTGACCATCAAGGTCAGTGCTGCGATCAAATATAATCCGGCCGTCAGAAAAGATCCGCCGGTACGGAAATGATTAAGCTTGGTCCATCTTTGGCCATAATGCTGCCAATAGCCACGCGCTTCGACTGAGTCATGGGCCAGCGCAGCGAGCCGGTTATTCATCGGGACATTGCCGAACAATGTCATCAAGAACACGCTGCAAAGATAGCTGAAGGCTGCCACAATGAGGATCAGCCTGACCATGCCATCCAGGGCAAACATGCCATAAATTGCAAATGCCGCTGAAAAGGCAGTGATGGCAAACAGCGCCGCCACAAATTCGGTGCGGATCACTGTTTTGTTGATCTGCTGCATACTTTCAATACCGCTAGCAGGTGCCGCGCGCAGCAGGCCCTTCATGACAAATTCGGAAAACGCCTTGAACACGCCACCTTCAAAGGCGCACCATAGGCCGAGGGCAAGGCAGATATAGACAGACCATAGATAAGACATCAGAAATTCCTTCTCCGGTGAGATATTGCTTGGTTGCACGCATGATTACCGGGACTGTGTTGAACGAAATCGCAGCCAGGCAATGGCGCCTAGACCGGCAATGACCAATTCCATAATCATGGCCTGAAACAGCGTTTGTGACGGCGGGCGATCGTGCATCATGCCACCACCTCCCAACAACCAGTTGCCGCTGCATCGTTGGCATAATCTACAAAATCCCTGGCAGGGCGACCCAAAGCTCGCTCCACTCCATCAGCGATATGCGCGTTGCGGCCATCAAGTACCGTTGCAAAAAGATAGTCGAGCATCCAAACCACTTCGCCAGGAGCGCCGGACTGCCGGATGTTCTCGACAAAAGCTTCGTGAGGAACATCGACATAACTGATTTCTCTGCCGGTTGCTTTTGACAGTGCTTTGGCCACGTCGTTGAACGTTATCAGCCTTGGGCCTGTGACTTCATAAATCTCTCCTGCATGACCATCTTCGGTCAGTGCCGCAAAAGCCACATCGGCAATATCGTCTGCATCAACAAAAGGTTCCGACGTGTCGCCTGCTGGCAATGTGATCGCGCCGCCCACTACCATGTCAATAAAGGCGCCCTCGGAGAAATTCTGATTGAACCAGCTGGCCCGGACAATAGTCCAATCGAGACCTGCTCGCTGGACTATGCGCTCACAGGCTTGCGCTTCCGTCTCGCCGCGGCCGGATAAAAGTACTAGCCGTTTGACGCCATCGCGTTTTGCTTTGTTGACAAAAGCCTGGATGGCATCACTTGCACCGGGAATGGCGAGGTCGGGGGTGTAGGTGATATATACCGCAGTCACTCCTTTGAGGCACGGGTCCCAACTCGCGTCATTGTCCCAATCAAATGATGGAACGGCGGATCTTGACCCAATCCGAAAATCATAACCAGATCGCCTCAGGCGTTCCGCAACGCGTCGGCCGGTTTTTCCCGTACCGCCCAGAACAAGGGTGATGTTTTTCTTGTCATTTTGAAAGTCCACTGGCTTGCTCCTTATTTGGTGGGTGCAAACCGATGATTAAGGAGCGGCCGGTTTGTAATCTTGCCTGATGGTGCCAGTCTTTTGGCAATTCGCGCCAAAAGTCAGCTAATCGTGGATCCCAGACGATAGGAACGCGGTGTTTGCCCCGCCCAACGCTTGAAGGCCCGCGTGAATCCGCTCTGCTCTGCAAAGCCGGTCAAGAATGCGATCTCCGCGAGACTGTAATCCGTGTCTCGAAGCAACTGTTGGGCGAGTTCCTGACGGGCCAGATCGACGAGGTTCTGATAGGATTGCCCTTTATCGGACAGTCGTCTTTGCAAAGTGCGAGAGCTCATCCCCAGTTTTGATGCGATAAGTGAAAGCGTTGGAACGCCTTCGCTGAGTAACTGCGCCACCGTTATCCGGACGCGCTTATCCAAACTATTTTCATCTGCCCGCGCAGCAAGTTCTTGTTCCAGATGGCGGTCGAAGAATCTCGCAATTGTTTCGTCACCCAGCTTGTTGGGCGCCGCTAAACTCTGTTCGCTGACGAGCAAGGCGTCGCGACCTGATTCAAAGTGTACAGGGCAACCAAAGTGATCAGTGTAAACCGATTCGTCACCCCTTGGAGCATGTTTGAAGAACACGGCTTGCGGGACAAAGGGAGCCAAACTGACTTCCTGACTAATGGTGACGACAGCAGAAAGACTAGCCTCATTCGAGAGCAGCATGCCAAGACTGCCATCACCAGTTTTATCAAGGCTATAGAACAGGCCCTCTGCGCATTGCTCGAGCGAATAGGTCTCAGCGCTGCCTAATACCCGGCCATAGCGCTCCGATCTTATATAAGAGCCCCGTAGGTCAGGTGCAGATTTCCATGCTAATCCAAACGCTCCATATTCATCGCTATGCATGGCCGCACCAATGCGGAGGGGCAGTTCAAGGCCGTTCGGATCACGCTCGGCCAGAGCAGCGAAGAAGTCATAATATTCTGTCGAAGACACCATGCGGGTGGGATCGACGGGACCATCATATGCCAGTCCCAATCCTTCAACCAAGTCCCGCGCCTCAACTCCAGCACTGGCTTGCCCGATGACCTTGTAAACATATAGCGACGTAATCTGGCTCATACGACCAGATATAAAATATCTTGTAGATTTGCGAGCCCGATAACAACGAAAGTAAGTGTACTCGCCGCCATTCAAAAGCATCCGCTTCCGCAACAAAGCGGACCTGCCATTAACCTTTGTAATTCTTCCCGATATAGCGGGTCAGCGGCGTATCGCTTTTGATCGTCGGACCACGCGGGTTCATTGTGTCGTAGACGACTGCATTTTCCAGCACGCGTTTGACATAATTGCGGGTCTCGGAAATCGGGATGTCTTCAATCCATTTCAGCCAGTCGATGCCGCCCTGTCGCGGATCGCCATTGCGTCGCAGCCATTTGTTCACATTGCCGGGCCCTGCATTATAAGCCGCAGCGGCCAGTGGATAGCTGCCGCCATAATAGCTCAGCATCCGCTGGAAATAACTGCTTCCCAGCCGGATGTTATATTGGGGGTCGCCGGTCAGGCCGGACAGATTATAGGACAATCCTATTTTGCCGGACTGTTCTCGCGCAGTACCGGGCATCAGTTGCATCAAACCGCGCGCACCGGCATGGCTGATCGCGCCCTGCGCAAACTGGCTTTCTTGCCGCGTGACCGCGTGAATGATGGTCCATCTGCTCTGATGACCGGAAGGAACCGGCATGGTCGGGAAAGAGGTTTCATCAATCGGGCCGACGCCAGCGCCAAGCGCGCTTATTCCCTTGATCACGCCAAGATCGCGGGCACCGATACGCTTTGATAAGTCACTGATCAACAAATAGTCTTTTGGACTGTCGGCCTCATAGGCCAAGGCGCGGTGGAAACGAATTTGTTCTTTCCATGGCCCAGTCCGTGTGGAGGCCTTTGTGGCAATGACCAGAGGATTCTGGTCATAGGTGCGCCGGTCTTCGTCGGTGATCTCGATGGCCGGTTTCCGGTTAAATGTTGGAAGGGGCCGACCCAATCTTTCCAGCGACAGCTGACCGTAAAAATGATCGGGGAAGGCCGCGGCCTTCTCAAAAAAACTTGTTGCCTCAGCGGTTTGTCCTGCTTCGGCGGCAGCACGGCCAGCCCAATAGTAGCCTTTTGAACGGATGTTGGGACTGTTATAGGAGCGCGCATAGCGGTCAAACATGGCGACCGCCTTGGCCGGACTACGCTGACCCCAGAGGGCGGCATTGCCGGCCAGCCAGGTCAGGTCGGAATATTTGTCACGGATCCGGCTGCTCTGCGCGGCAATATCAGTCGATCCGGCATAGGCATCATCGACTTTCGATGCGATATTATAAGCAACCGTCCATTGACGGTCATTGGCGGCTGCCTTGGCATTGATCAGATTCGCATCATACCAGGTCGCGATCTGGGAATCGCTGGTGGGGCGAATCCGCAATACCGGCCGATTGGCCATAAGCTGGCGCGCATTGTAGCTCTGTCCTTTGTTACGCAAATAGCGTGCGCGGTCGGCTATATAGCCAGCATCATATTGGCCTAGGCTATTGACTGTTGCGGCTTTCGCATTGGCATCCGGCGCATTGGTCAGTTGCGCCAGGCGGGCGGCAAAAACTGCCCGACGCCCGGATGATGCAAAGCCGAGCTGCCGGGCTGCATCCTGTGTCGCCCGTGCCCATAAAAGCGCATCCATCCTGGCATCATGATCATCCACTGTCAGGGCGGAGCTAAACCGGCTGAGCAGGGCTGCTTCATCCTCGTCGGTCAACGTGCCGCCACGCCAAGCCTGCTGGGCCATCGCATTGGCTTTCAGAGTTTCTCCCCTGGATTGCAGGGCAACCGCATATTTTGCCGCCCCGGCATTGGTTAGCGGAGCGAAGCGGTCAAAAAAGGCAATCACACGGCCAGCGGAGAAATTGTTGATATCAATGGCCTGCTCTGCATTGCGCTGCATACGCGGGCCGTCTGGCCAGTCAGGATAAGTGATAAGAAAACCGGCATAGTCTTCAAAAGAATAATTGTCGGATTGCGTCAAAACGCGCCAGCGTTGCAGGCCGAGTACGGCATTTCCACCAGTGGGGTCGGACAGTGTCGCACCGCCACTTTGCTCTGCAGCCATGCATGTTACTGGTGCTAAAAGCAGGCTTGCGAGAATAATTCTTGATACCATACTGGACATTTTGGGGGTAGGCTCCTTATCAGGCGCTGAACGAAGAACTATATCATTGTTAAGCTTGAGTAAGCCTTGGCAATTTCTTAGCCAAATTTAAAGGAGTATTTCCATGTTTTCCGGCTCAATTCCGGCCCTGGTGACTCCCTTTCGCGACGGATCGTTTGCGGAAGGTGAATTTCGGGCCTTGGTAGACTGGCAAATAGAGCAAGGTAGCAGCGGTCTGGTCCCCTGTGGGACCACCGGTGAGTCCTCGACTTTGTCCAATGCCGAGCATCATCGTGTTATCGAAGTGTGCATCGAACAAGCCGCCGGACGGGTGCCTGTCATTGCCGGTTGCGGTTCCAATGACACCACCAACGCCTTGCTCCATTTGAATTTCTCCAAAAAATGCGGCGCAGCAGCCGGACTGGTCGTGGCGCCTTATTATAATCGGCCCAACCAGGAAGGCATTTACGCCCATTTTGAGACGCTGACGACGAAAAATGACTTGCCGCTGGTGCTATATAATGTGCCTGCGCGCACGGTGACGGATATATTGCCGGAAACGGTAGCGGCATTGTCCAAGCTGCCAAGTGTGATTGCGATAAAGGATGCCAGCGGTGAAATTGACCGGGTTACCGATCACCGGCTTGCCTGCGATGATGATTTCTGCCTGTTGTCCGGCGTGGATGAACTCTCTCTCGCCTTTAACGCATCTGGCGGTGCCGGATGCATTTCTGTGACTGCAAATGTTGCGCCTAAGCTGTGCGCTGAATTTCAGGCGGCTTGCGCTGCGGGCGACTATGAAAAAGCGCGTGAGTTGAATGACAAGCTCTATCCGCTTCACAAGGCTATGTTCGCCGATGCATCGCCCGGGCCAGTGAAATATGCCTTGTCCCGGGTCGTTGATGGTTTTCCGGTTGATTTGCGCTTGCCGATGACGCCGCCTTCAGATGCAGCCCGCAAAGCCGTGGACGCCGCGCTGGAGGGAGCTGGTTTGATCTGATGGCGAAGCCTCGTCCTCTTGAGTTCGACAAACAAAAGGTCGTCGCCGAAAATCGGCGTGCGCGCTATGACTATCATCTGGATGAGAAGTTTGAAGCGGGCATCATGCTGACAGGAACAGAGGTCAAGTCCTTGCGTTTCGGTTCAGGAACCATTGCCGAAAGCTATGCCGAGGTAAAGGATGACGAAGTTTGGCTAATCAACGCCAATATTCCTGAATGGAGTCATGGCAACCGCCATAATCACGAGCCGAAGCGCCCGCGTAAGTTGCTGCTTAACCGGCGGCAAATCAACAAATTTTACGGCGCCGTAATGCGCAAGGGCATGACCATTGTGCCTTTGTCCATCTATTTCAATGGCAAGGGCCGCGCCAAGATCGAGCTGGCATTGGCCAAAGGTAAGAAAGCCCCCGACAAACGCGCTACCGAAAAGGACCGCGACTGGAAACGTCAGCAAGGGCGATTGTTGCGCGAACATGGCTGATCCTAATTCATCGGGTAAAGACTGGGGTGCGCGGACCATCATGCGCGTCTTCCGCTGGCTCGAAGAAAAAATGCCAACCCGGGCAGGAATGGCAAAAAACAAGTATTTGCGCCCAATTGCCCACCGCTTTTTGCGCTCTGACCTATGGCGATTCACGCGCCGGTCAGTGCCGCGCGGTGTGGCGCTTGGCATGCTGGCGGCCTTTCTGATTCCGGTGGGACAGATATTTGGCGCTGTCTTTTTGGCGCTGCCCATTCGCGCAAATGTTCCGGTTGCGGCGCTAACGACCTTTATAACCAATCCATTTACTTACCCGTTCTGGATTGCCGCAGCCAACCAGATTGGTAAATTTGCCCTGCGTATCGATGCGCTGACCTATGGTCAGCCGATCAATACCCAGATACGCAGCGAGTTCGGCATGTGGCTTAGCTGGTTTGTGCGTGAAGCAGGTGTGACGGCTTTTGGCTTTTTGTTGTTGGCAATTACTTTCTCCGCCTTAGGCTATGTAATCAGTTCATTCGGCTGGCGCTGGTGGACAGCCCGGAAATGGGAACGACGGATTAAGAAATTGAACTTGGACAGCTACAAAGATGGCGAGTGAAGCCCGAGACAATATGGGGTTGCTGAATCCCAGCACGCGCAAGACCACGAATGACGTACGTCTGCGTATCCTGATATTGGTGGCGGCTATATTGGGGTCGCTTGGGCTGCTTTACTGGCAGGTTCAGAACACCGCGCTGCTCCTTGCTTTTCTGGCACTGGCAATGACCACAGGCGCGGTGGTTTATTTTCTGCGTCCGCAAAGCAAGGCAACCGACGAAGAAGCGGCATCTTTGGCCGATTGGGCGGTCACCCGGCTCGTTGCCGATCAATCCGAAATAGGACTGGCCATTACAGATCGTGCCGGGCGTCTGGTTTGCGCCAATGAATTGTTCACGAAATGGTTTAACGGCCCGGCGATTCCGCCGGAACTGCCGTTGCAGGATGGTGGAAACGAGTTGCTGACCACCGCTGGCCGGAACGCATGGCGTGATGGCCGCGGCTATGCCGAAGGGCTGAAGCGCGGGGTGGCCGAATATAATGCGAAAGTCGTGCGTGCGGGGCAGGGCGATGAATATCTGCTTTGGCAATTCAAACCGCAGCGCCGCAACGACGTGCTTGATGATACCATCCGCATGGTCGGCGGCGCGACCGGCCGGGCGCTGTCCGAAGCGGGCGTGCTGGCGACGGTTATTGGCGGCGAGGGGCGGATTAGAGCTTCCAACCAGGGTTTCGCTTTAAGAGCTACCGGCCGTGAAGAAGCCAATATATCCGGCCGCAACTTCATCAACTTCCTGCGGTCCGATGACAAGGGCACAATCTTTTTCGAACGCGACGGCCGGCATGGTACACCGGTACGCCTGTTTCATATTCCGCTGGACCGTGAACAGGAAAAAGGCCCTGCGCTGATCCTGCTCATCGACGATGACGGCGGTATGGTAGAGCGCGGTCAGGCGCTGGAACAGGTCGAATCGATGCTGTCGTTGCTACCTCTTGGGCTGGCGCTGACCGACCGCGATGGGCGCTTCCTGTTTTTCAACAACGCATTTGGCAGAGTGGCTGGTGTGCAGGAGGGAGAGAAACCACTCTATCCTGGTGACTTGATGATCCGGGACGACAAGTCGGCGGTGGCGGACGCGGTGCGGCGCTATGCCAGCGGGCCTTCCATGTCCGGCGATCTTGCGGTCCGGTTGCGCAATGGTGGAGATGATCCGGTCGCTTTGGGCATGGCCGGGATTCGCGGGCTCGGCGATGCGGCAGTCTTGCTATCCATCAAGGATAATAGCGAAGAGACCAAATTGAAGAGCCAGGTGGCGCAGGCGACCAAGATGCAGGCGGTCGGCCAGTTGGCAGGCGGCGTGGCGCATGACTTCAACAATATCCTGACGGCGATTATCGGCCATTGTGACCTGATGTTACTCCGCCATGCGCCGGGCGACAGTGACTATGATGATATTCAGCAGGTCAAGAATAACAGCAACCGCGCCGCCGGTTTGACGCGGCAATTACTCGCCTTTTCGCGGCAGCAGACATTGCGGCCTCAAATTCTGCAGTTGCCCGATGTGGTTGCTGACGTATCCAATCTGCTCAAGCGGTTGCTTGACGACAGCATCGAACTGGAAGTGAAGCATGGCCGCAATCTTGGCCTGGTTCGCGCCGATCCGGGGCAATTGGAACAGGTGATCATCAATCTGGGCGTCAATGCGCGCGATGCCATCAATGCCAGCGGTGCCAATGGTGGCAAGATATCGATCACCACACAAATGATCGCTCCGTCCGACGTGCGCGCCATGAAGCGCGATATTCTTCCAGTTGGAGACTATACCGCGCTTTTTGTCACGGATACGGGCAACGGTATTCCTCCAGCGGTGATCGGTAAGATTTTTGAACCGTTTTTTACAACCAAGGAAGTCGGTAAGGGCACCGGGCTCGGATTGTCCACCGTATACGGGATCGTCAAACAGTCAGGCGGTTACATTTTTGCCGATTCCAAACCGGGCGAAGGTGCGACTTTCTCCATCTACTTCCCCGTACACCAGGTTTCCGACCAGGAAACATTGCCGTCGTCAGAGCCGCTGAAGGCCGTGGCGAAGAAAGAGCTATGGGGCAGCGGTCACATCCTGCTGGTTGAGGATGAGGACATGGTCCGTGCTGTCGCTGAACGGGCGTTGACCCGGCAAGGCTATACAGTTGTTACGGCCAGCGATGGCGAAGAAGGACTGCAGCATATCGAAGCGCTGGGTGAGGGCGAAGAGATTTTCGATATGATCGTATCGGACGTGGTGATGCCAAACATGGATGGACCGGCCATGGCTAAAGAGGTGCGCGCGCAATATCCCGATATGCCAATCCTGTTCATGTCGGGCTATGCCGAGGAGCAATTGCGCAAGTCCATCGATCTCGACAATGTTGCGTTCCTGCCCAAGCCATTTTCCGTCGCCCAAATCGCCGAGGCCGTAGGAGAAGTTTTGGCCGAACATGCCAAATAGCATTTAATGCTCCACATAAGTACTTAAAGAAATTGTGTTTTATGCAATTTCAAAAAAAATCTGTTCCACTCTTGTTCTAGTAGAACAAATGCGGTACATCATATCCATCATTGATTGATAACGTACAAGCATTTAGCGAAGGGGACAGGCAAATGGCCGGCAATTTAAAAGTCGTAGAATCGGATAATCAATTGAACTCATCAGACAGACAAAAGGCGCTTGACGCCGCATTGGCGCAGATTGATCGCGCTTTTGGTAAAGGTTCGGCCATGAAGCTGGGCTCCCGCAAGGCGATGGAGGTCGAATCGATCTCTACCGGTTCCTTGGGGCTGGATATCGCGCTTGGCATCGGGGGATTGCCAAAGGGTCGTGTAATCGAAATTTATGGTCCGGAAAGCTCTGGTAAAACTACATTGGCGTTGCATGTCATCGCCGAAGCACAAAAAGCCGGCGGCACGGCAGCCTTTGTCGATGCCGAGCATGCTTTGGATCCTGTCTATGCCAATGCACTTGGTGTGGACATTGACGAACTCATCATATCCCAGCCCGACACAGGGGAGCAGGCGCTTGAGATTACCGATACGTTGGTTCGCTCAAACGCGATTGATGTTCTGGTTGTCGATTCGGTTGCTGCATTGGTTCCACGCGCCGAGATTGAGGGGGAAATGGGTGATGCCCATGTTGGCCTTCAGGCGCGTTTAATGAGTCAGGCACTGCGTAAGTTGACCGGTTCGATCAGCCGTTCCAAATGCATGGTGATCTTCATTAACCAGGTGCGCATGAAAATTGGCGTGATGTACGGCAATCCCGAAACCACATCGGGTGGTAATGCACTGAAATTCTATGCGTCGGTTCGTCTCGACATTCGCCGCACCGGGCAGATCAAGGAACGGGATGATATTGTCGGTAACTCGACCCGTGTGAAAGTGGTCAAGAACAAGGTCGCACCGCCGTTCAAGCAAGTTGAATTTGACATCATGTACGGGCAGGGCATTTCCAAGGTTGGCGAGATTATCGATCTTGGCGTCAAAGCCGGTGTCGTCGAGAAATCAGGGGCATGGTTCTCCTATGACTCCGTTCGTATCGGACAGGGGCGCGAAAATTCGAAACGCTTCCTGCTGGAGAATCCGGAAATGATGGCCAAGCTGGAAAATCAAATTCGCGGCAATGAAGAAGAAATTGCCGATGAGATGATGACCGGGCCTGTTGGAGCGGATAGCGACGCTGAAGCTGAAGCTGATGCCGAATAAAATAGGTGCAGAGGCGGGCTAGATCAGCCTCTGTCCTTCTTTCCAAAATTCAAGTTTTGCCGGTCCGTTTTCCCCGAGACGGACCTTGGCATCCGGGCCGTCCTTCTGTCCCCCGATAGTCAGGACGGCCCCTTTTTATTTGCTATCCAACAATTTCCTGTCAAAAGTTGGAAAATCCGGGCGGGTAAATTTGCGATCACTTCAAAAGGGGAATTCATGACCATCATTGTCCATCATCTCGAAAACAGCCGGTCCCAACGCATCCTCTGGTTGCTGGAAGAATTGGCGCTTCCTTATGAGATCAAGCGCTATGAACGGCACCCGAAGACCCAGCGCGCGCCGGACAGTTTAAAAGCCATCCATCCGCTGGGCAAATCGCCGATGATCGAAGATGATGGTCAGGTGATTATCGAAACGGCAGCAATTGTCGAATATCTCGTGAGGAAGGCAGGTGGGACACTGGGAGCGCCGGACGACAAGACGGGAGCCCAGCTTTACACCCAATATCTGCATTTTGCCGAGGGATCGATGATGCCGCCGCTGTTTGGCACACTTGTTATCAATCGCTTGGGATTTCTGGGCTGGCCGGCAAAGAAACCGATAATGGGCATGGTGGAAGACCTGCTCTCATGGCTTGAAACCGAACTCGCGTCCCGCCCTTATTTCGCGGGTAGCGAACTTACCGCCGCCGATGTCATGATGAGTTTTCCTTTGGAGGCGAGCCAGGCACGCGCTGGTCTGGATGATCGTTTCCCGAATTTGCAAGCCTGGCTCAAACGCATTCATGACCGGCCGCAATATAAAACTGCGCTCGAAAAAGGTGGTCCCTATGCCTATGCGTGATCGTGCATCAGAATTTGCTGATTGATCGATTGACGGGATTGTAAACCGGACGGGCCTCGCCTAAGTCGATTTCATGATTACCACCAACGACATAAGACGCTCTTTTCTGGAATATTTTGCGGCACAGGGACACGAAGTTGTTCCTTCGTCTCCACTGATTCCGCACAATGACCCGACGTTGATGTTCATCAACGCTGGCATGGTACCGTTCAAGAATATCTTCACGGGCGCTGAGAAGAGCAAATTCCCGACGGCGACATCAAGCCAGAAATGCGTTCGTGCTGGCGGTAAGCATAATGACCTTGATAATGTCGGCTACACTGCCCGGCACCATACGTTTTTTGAAATGCTTGGTAACTTCTCCTTCGGCGATTATTTCAAGGAACAGGCGATCCATAATGCATGGGAGTTAATCACCAAGACGTGGGAAATTTCCGCCGATCGGCTGACAGTGACCGTCTATCATACCGATGACGAAGCCTTTGATTTGTGGCGCAAGATTTCCGGCCTGCCAGAAGAACGCATCATCCGTATTGCGACCAATGATAATTTCTGGTCCATGGGTGACACCGGCCCCTGCGGCCCCTGTAGCGAAATATTCTATGATCATGGCGATCATATTTTTGGTGGCCCTCCCGGTAGCCCGGATGAGGACGGTGATCGCTTTGTGGAAATCTGGAATCTGGTGTTCATGCAATATGAACAGCATGCCGGTGGCGATCGTATCGATTTGCCAAAGCCATCAATTGATACCGGCATGGGGCTGGAGCGCGTTGCGGCCGTGATGCAGGGCACGCATGACAATTATGAAATTGACCTGTTCAAGGCACTGATTGCCCAATCCGGTTCTCTGACCGGCACCGAAACGGCAGGGGATAATCAGGCCAGTCACCGCGTTATCGCTGATCATTTGCGCGCTTCATCCTTTCTGGTGGCCGATGGCGTTCTGCCAGCCAATGAAGGCCGCGGCTATGTGCTGCGGCGGATCATGCGCCGCGCCATGCGCCATGCGCACTTGCTGGGTGCCCAGGACCCGCTGATGCACCGGATGGTCGGTGCGTTAACCGGTGAAATGGGCAATGCATTTCCAGAGTTGATCCGTGCGAAACCGCTTATCGAGGAAACCTTGCTGCGGGAGGAAACCAATTTCCGCCGGACGCTCGACAAGGGCCTCAAGCTGCTCGATGCCGAGATTGCCGACATGAACGACGGTGATGTTTTGCCCGGCGCTACTGCTTTTAAACTCTACGACACATATGGTTTCCCCTATGATCTGACCGAAGATGCTTTGCGGGCCAAATCGCTGGGTGTCGACCGCGATGGTTTCGATGCTGCCATGGCAGAACAAAAGGCCGCTGCCCGCGCCGCCTGGAAGGGATCGGGAGATCAGGCATCGGAGACCGTGTGGTTCAACATCGCTGAGCGCGAAGGGAGCACGGAATTCACGGGCTATAGCGCGGAATCCGGTGATGGTGTTGTCGTAGCGCTGGTCAAGGACGGCGAAGAAATTCAGTCTGCCAAAACCGGTGATGAAGTCACAATGCTGACGAATCAGACGCCGTTCTATGGCGAAAGCGGTGGTCAGATGGGTGACAGCGGTATGGTGTCTGGGCAAGGCGGGTTCTCGGCCGGTGTTGCTGATACAAGCAAACCTCTCGGTCGCCTTCACGCACATCAAATGAAAATAGATAACGGAGCGGTTGCTGTCGGTGATACCGTCCACCTGGTGGTCGATTCAAAACGCCGGACCGAACTGCGCGCCAACCATAGCGCGACCCACTTGCTGCATAAGGCGCTGCGACACCATCTGGGCGATCATGTGACACAAAAGGGCAGTTTGGTGGCGCCCGACCGTCTGCGGTTCGACTTCTCTCATCCGGCTGCTTTGACAGACACTGAAATCAAGGCGGTTGAGGCTGATGTAAATGCGCAGGTGAGGGGCAATAGCCCTGTTGTAACCCGCTTGATGAGCCCCGACGATGCAGTAGCCGCCGGCGCGTTGGCCCTGTTTGGTGAGAAATATGGCGATGAAGTTCGTGTTCTTTCCATGGGTGTGGAAGATGATAACGACTATTCGGTTGAGCTTTGCGGCGGAACCCATGTCAACGCGCTTGGCGATATCGGATTGATGGTAATCATCTCTGAATCAGCAGTATCGAGCGGTGTTCGTCGCATCGAGGCATTGACCGGCGAAGCTGCCCGATTGTGGTTAGGTGAACGTGACAGCAAGCTCAAGTCCATTGCCGCTGCCTTGAAGGCGTCTCCCGAGGAGGCAGCCGAGCGCGTTTCCGCTTTGGTGGAAGAGCGTAAGAAGCTCGACCGCGAGTTGACGGAAGCGAAAAAGGCTTTGGCACTGGCCGGAGATGGCGGCGGTTCGGCAAAAAACGAAGTGGAAGCTATTGGCGATGTTTCTTTTAGCGGTCAGGTGATAAATGGCCTGAATCCGAAAGAGCTACGGGGTCTGATTGATGAAGAAAAAAAGAAAATGGGCAGCGGTATTAGCGCCCTGATCGCGGTTAACGACGGCCGTGCTACCGTCGCTGTCGGCGTCACGGATGATTTGACCGGTTCGCATAATGCAGTTGATCTGGTTCAGTCTGCGGTCGCGGCTGTCGGCGGAAAAGGTGGCGGCGGTCGCCCTGACATGGCGCAAGGCGGCGGACCGGATGGCACCAAAGCCAATGATGCTATTGCTGCAATAAAGGCTATTCTTGCGGGCTGAGTTTTGTCGCAGAAACGGTGCTATCGTCCAAAGCCGATGATTTAAGCTTTGGCCCAACTTCCAGATCACCGTCTTTTTGGATCCGGTGCCGAATCTGATCCCGTTTCTCATGGATGGACGCAATGACAGGGCCCATGGCGACACCGTTTTCCACCAGTATCGCCTCTGACAATTGCAGTGACCCTTCCAGTGCCTCGGGTACCGCATTGGTGGCGCCGGCCTGGTAAAGCTCGGCGGCGTGTTCTGTATCCCGGGCGCGTACAATAATCGGCAAATTGGGAACCCATGCACGAACCTTCTTCACAACCTGGACCGAGAGAACCGGTTCGTCCATTGTCAATACGAGCGCCTTAGCGTGCCCAAGCCTTAGCCGGTCCAGCATTTCATTGCGCGCAACATTCCCAAAGATAATCGGATAGCCGTCCCGCCGGGCGCCCGCGACCACATCAATATTCGACTCTATCGCGAGATAGTTCTGGTCATGTGCCTGCATCATGTCCGCCACCAAGCGCCCCACTCTGCCAAAGCCAATGATAATCGTTTTCTCCGCATCGATGACCTGATCGTCGGTGGCTTCGATATTTTCGCCTCGCAGCTCAATCCGCCTGGCCATATCATGACCAAACCTGGCCAGCAGAGGCGTGATCGTAAGACCGATTGCAGTAACAATTTGCCAGAAAGCGGCCGTTTGTGGCTGGATAAGTTGCGCTTGGGTGGCGGCTGCCAGAACGATCAAGGTGGTTTCTGATGGGCTGGACATCAACACGCCGGCCTCCGTGGCTGTACCCGGCCGTGCACCGGCAAACCGCAGCAAGCCGCCGGTTACAATGGCTTTCACCAGTACCACCCCGACAACAGCCGTGATCAGGCTGGCCCAGTTTTCCAGAATGACTCTGATATCGATCTGCATGCCGACCGTGATTAGAAATACACCGAGCGCTAGCCCCTTGAAGGGAGCAGTGATAACCTCAACTTCGCCATGATACTCGGTCTCGGCTATAAGTAGTCCGGCTAAAAGTGCACCTACTATCGGCGAGAGGCCAGTCGCGGCCGTCGCAAGGCTGGCGAGGATGATGACCAACAGGCTGACTGACAGAAAGAGTTCAGGGCTTTTTGTCCGCGCCGCCTGTGCAAAAATCCGCGGCAACAAAAGTCGTCCAAGCACCAGCATCCCGATTATCACCGCGCCGCCAATAATAAGGGTGTTTATCAACTCTTCCCAAGACGATCCGCTGGCATAGGAAGGTGCGAGGGCGCCGAGCAGAAAGATGATCGGTACGATGGCAACATCTTCGAACAGGAGCATGGCCAGCGCAGCGCGACCTACCGGAGTTTTTGTACCGGACATCGGCAATACAAGAGCTGTGGACGACAAGGCCAGGGCCAGGCCGAGACCGAGTGCGCCGGCGGGATTCTGCCCGATCAGATAAAGGACAAAACCAATGATGAAACCGGATATGGTCAACTCCGCAGCGCCGACACCGAATACGAGTTGCCGCATGGACCAAAGCCGCTTGAAAGACAGTTCCAGGCCTATGGAGAATAGCAGCAGGATTATCCCGAACTCGGCGAAGGGCTCTATCGCTTCCCGATCATTGATCGTGACAAACTTGAGCCAGTCATATTGGCCTGAAAGAGCGCCGAGTCCCGAAGGACCAAGCAAAATTCCGACCAGGATGAAACCGATAATCGGCGTGATCCGAAAACGCGCGAAGGCGGGAATAACCAGTCCGGCGGCTCCCAATATGACGATAGCGTCGATAAATGCTGGATTGTCGAGTGGAGTGGACATGACGCCATCTATACGCGAAAGATGGTGTTTGTCAGCACTATCAATTGAGCAAATACCATCATGAACGACATAAGCACTGACATATTGATCGTTGGCGGCGGTCCGGCAGGGATGATGGCGGGCTTGCTGTTCGCCAGAGCCGGTTTGAAAGTGAATGTTCTAGAAAAACATACTGATTTCCTGAGAGATTTTCGTGGTGACACGGTACACCCTTCGACACTTGAACTGTTCCACCAATTGGGGCTGCTCGATGAACTGCTGAAGATACCACATAGCAGACTTGATAGATTTTCCGTTCGGATTGCCGGCAGGATCATGCGGATCGCTGATATGCAGCATCTTCCGGTTGCCGCCCCCTATATTGCGATGATGCCGCAATGGGACCTGCTAAATTTTATCGCAACCCAGGCTTCCGTCTATCCGGGATTTCAACTTCGCATGAAAACCGAAGCCACGGATCTAGACTATGACAGCCAAGGCCGGGTAAGTGGCGTGCTAACCTCTTCGGGGGCAATTCTGCGGTCGAAACTGGTAATCGCTGCCGATGGGCGGCGGTCTGTTCTGCGCGGAAAAGCCCAGTTTCCAATAGAAAATATTGGAGCGCCGATGGACGTATTTTGGTTTCGGGTCGACAAGCCGCATAATTATACCGGTGATCTGGCCGGAACCATCAGTGCGGGGCAATTCATGGTATTGATTGATCGCGGTGAATATCTTCAATGCGCCTATGTGTTCGGGAAAGGAAAGGCCGATGCCGTGCGCCAAGAAGGTGTTGAGGGATTCCGAGCCAGCCTTAAGATCTTGGTGCCCGATCTAGCTTGCGCATTTGATCAAATCCAAGACTGGGAGCAGGTCAAGACACTGGAAGTTTCTCTCGATAGGTTGCTAAAATGGCATAGACCCGGCTTGCTGGCCATTGGCGATGCGGCGCACGCCATGTCACCTATTGGCGGTGTCGGAATTAATGTTGCCATTCAAGATGCCGTCACGGCTGCAAACGTCCTCGCCGGACCCATGGTGCAAGGAAAGAACCCTGATACGTTATTGGAGCATATCTATCGACGCCGCATAAAACCGGTCAAACGTATGCAGGCCGTTCAAAAACTTGCACAAGACAGAGTCATAGCCCCATTGCTTGCACGCAATAAGCCTATTGAAAAACCGTTTCTGCCGTTACGGATATTGAACCGTATTCCGATATTGCGGCGGATTCCCGGTACAGTCATTGGAATGGGGCTGGGGCGAGAGGCTATCCAGTCGCCGAAAGCCTGATTATTTCCAGTTTTGCATTTCCGTTTCGAGATTGGAGCGAACCGCTTCAAAGAATTGCTCGGTTGTCATCCAGCTCTGATCCGGGCCGATGAGGATCGCCAAATCCTTGGTCATGCTGCCGCTTTCCACTGTCTGGATGCAGACTTTCTCAAGTGTTTCGGCAAAGCGCGTGACTTCTGGCGTATCATCGAACTTGCCGCGGTAAATCAGACCGCGGGTCCATGCAAAGATGGAAGCAATCGGATTGGTTGAGGTGGCTTTGCCTTCCTGATGCTGGCGATAGTGCCGCGTAACCGTACCATGTGCCGCTTCGGCTTCCACGGTATCGCCGGTTGGAGTCATCAATACTGACGTCATGAGACCAAGCGAACCAAAGCCCTGCGCAACGGTGTCGGACTGAACGTCGCCGTCATAGTTTTTGCAGGCCCAGACAAACTTGCCGCTCCATTTCATGGCGGAGGCGACCATGTCATCGATCAGGCGATGTTCATAGATAATGTCCGCTTTTTCAAACTTGTCCTTGAACTCGGTTTCGAACACTTCCTCAAACAGATCTTTGAAGCGCCCGTCATAGGCTTTCATGATCGTGTTCTTGGTAGACAGATAGACTGGCCAGTTGCGATTAAGGCCATAATTCATGGAAGCACGGGCAAAGTCGCGGATGGAATCGTCCAGATTGTACATGGCCATGGCAACGCCGGGGGACGGGAACTGGAATACTTCCTCGTCGATCTTTGTGCCATCGTCGCCGTCGAAGACCAGGCGGAGTTTGCCAGGGCCGGGAACTTTAAAGTCAGTTGCGCGATATTGGTCACCAAAGGCGTGGCGGCCAACGACGATAGGGTCGGTCCAGCCGGGGACCAGCCGCGGAACGTTGTCAATTACGATTGGCTCACGGAAAACAACACCGCCAAGGATATTACGGATGGTACCGTTTGGTGATTTCCACATCCGCTTCAGCCCGAATTCCTCGACGCGCGCTTCATCCGGAGTGATGGTCGCGCATTTGACGCCGACACCATGTTTGTTGATCGCATTGGCGGCATCAACGGTAATTTTATCATTCGTATCGTCACGCACTTCAATGGCGAGGTCATAATAGTGCAGGTCAACGTCCAGATAAGGTTCAATCAGTTTTTCGCGAATCCATTGCCAGATGATCCGCGTCATTTCATCGCCATCAAGTTCGACGACCGGGTTTTTGACCTTAATTTTAGACATAGAAATTATTCTTTCCTGCAAGCAATGTGTATCGAAGCATTCGGTGGGAGGAATCTAAGATGACGATCTCTTAGCAAAGATCGCAATATGTTCAACCATCTGTTCAAAACTCTCGTCATTGATCCTGCAAAACTGCTGCAGGAGTATTGTCAGAGCAGGACACTGCTTCTAAGGAACATGCATGGCGATAGAAAAATATTCAAACAAGGGCCTTGGCGAAGCCAAATGGTCTTTTCCACCGGTCCACCCCGAAGGCCGTAAATTTGCTGTCATCTCGGCGGCCATTACAGCAGTCTTTGCGTTTTTCGCATGGGAAACACTGGCATGGCCCATGGCTGGTGTTACCATCTGGGTGCTGGCTTTTTTCCGTGATCCGAAACGGGTTACACCTCTGGATGACAAATATATTGTTGCGCCGGCGGATGGCCTCGTAAATTTGATCATGCCGGTCGTGCCACCGCTGGAATTACAGGGTGAGGGCGGTCTCGGGGACGAGGAATTGATCCGTGTCTCAATTTTCATGAGCGTCTTTGACGTGCATATCAATCGCACGCCCATTGAAGGTACGGTGAAACGGCAGGCCTATATATCGGGCAAATTCCTGAATGCCGATCTTGATAAAGCCAGCGACGAGAACGAGCGCCAGCACTTTATGGTCGAACGCAACGATGGTCTGAAGGTTGGCTTTACCCAGATTGCCGGACTGGTCGCGCGGCGGATCATGTCCTTTGTGAAAGAAGGCGATTTTGTTGCGGTCGGACAGCGTGTTGGCCTGATTCGCTTCGGTAGCCGCGTCGATGTTTACCTGCCCAAGGGCACAACACCCAATGTGGTTCTGGGACAGCGGACCATTGCCGGAGAAACGATTATTGCCCAAATCGGGCAAGTGAGAGAAATTGAAGGCATTGGTCAATGACGATCGGGCCAAATATTCAGGGCGCGACCTAGTTAGTGGCTGATAAGAAAACCACGGAACGACCGGAACGAGGTATATCGCTGCGGGCCTTTACGCCGAATGCGGTGACCGCCCTGGCGCTTTGTGTTGGCCTCAGCGGTGTGCGCTTTGCATTTCTGGAAAATTGGGTGCTGGCTGCCGGTGCCGTTGTTCTGGCCGGTATATTGGACGGATTGGACGGGCGCATCGCCCGGTTGTTGAATGCACAAAGCCGTTTTGGTGCGGAACTCGATTCGCTTTCTGACGTGATCGCTTTTGGCGTTACGCCAGCGCTTGTCATGTTTTTCTGGTCACTGCAGCATATGCCGCAATTTGGCTGGGTGATATCCCTGACCATGGCCGTCGGTTGTGCATTACGGCTGGCCCGGTTCAACGCTCATATTGATGACGAGGATCAGCCGCACAAGTCGGCTGGGTTTTTAACTGGCATTCCCGCTCCGGTCGCTGCCGGTCTTGCCATGCTGCCCTTATATCTCTGGGTGATTACTGATCAGGAGCTGTTTCGCCATTATTTTGTGGTCGGGCCATGGATTGTGCTCATCGCCTTCCTCATGATCTCCAACACAGCCACCTATAGTTGGTCCTCACTTCGGTTGCGTAAGAATATCCGTCTGGAGGCTCTTGCGGGCTTCGCTCTGCTTGGTGTCGCGCTTATCAACAATCCTTGGATAACATTAAGTGTGATCAGTATCGGCTATATCGTTCTGATTCCGTTCAGCATCCGTAGCTACGCAAAGGTTAAGCGGCAGCGCGCAAAGGAGCTGTCCGAACAGTCCGGCGGTGCGGGCTAGTCCGGCAAGCCTTGTTCGCTGGACCACGATTGCGCTGCGAGACAGCCAATGCACCAATGTTCTTCTCACCAAGTTCCGCAACTATCACGGCCATTATCTTGTCCTGATAAGTATGAAACATCATCCCGATGGTCATAACTGCGCCAATCAGGGCAAGGGCAAAGAAGGTGGCAATAGCGAATGTCAGCATGTCAAAATCCCGTTTGTTCTTTATATGAACCTTTAATGTTCTAAATATGTTCTCTTGTCAAATATTATCTGAAACATGCCTCAAATACGCATCAAGTAGCGAAAAGGTTACATCCTGCCGCTGATGCTAAAAACTATTGAGCCCATATGCGCTGTATCTTTCCTGATTCTGTATGAGGCCGACCTTATCCAAATATATAATGGTCTTCCCCTTCATCCTGTCTATGATCGGATCAAAGGATGAGAGAGATGAGCATGGAACATGATCTGGTGATCCGGGGAGGTACTATTGCCGACGGCAGTGGCGGCGCGCTTATCGAAGGTGATATTGCTGTTTCCGACGGTAAAGTCTCTGCCATTGGAAAGGTAACCGGTAGTGGCCGCGAAGAAATTGATGCCACTGACCGGATCGTGACGCCGGGCTTTATCGATGTGCATACCCATTATGACGGGCAGTGCATCTGGGCGGAAGAATTAAGTCCTTCATCCTCACACGGCGTAACAACCGCAGTAATGGGTAATTGCGGTGTCGGGTTCGCTCCGTGCCGAAAAGAGGATCATGATCTGCTGATCAACGTCATGGAAGGAGTGGAGGATATACCCGGTGTCGTGATGGCGGACGGTTTGCCATGGAACTGGGAAACATTCCCGGAATATCTGGATACTGTGGCGAAGGGCAAACGCGATATTGATGTCGCCGCCTATCTGCCGCATTCTCCGCTCCGGGTATATGCTATGGGTGAGCGTGGCGCTTCCCGAGAACCGGCCAATGATGATGATCTGGCACTCATGCGTAAGCTTTCGAAAGAGGCGATAGAAGCAGGTGCGCTGGGTTTTGCCACTTCGCGATTGTCGATTCACAAAACGGCGGACGGCGGAAGTATTCCGACATTCGAGGCTGATGTTCAGGAGCTGGAAGCGATTTGCAGCGGCATGGCGGATGCCGGGACCGGAACGTTTCAGGTCGTGCTTGATGCCTTTGTTGGCTGGGACAAGGAATATAAGGTGATCGAGCGGGTGGTCGAGGCGAGCGGCCGGCCCGCGACCTTCACCCTTGCATCGGGAAATGACGGCCCGCCGCGTTGGCGCAAGGTGCTCGACATGATCGATCAAACCAATGCCAGTGGCGGTAAGGCCACGGCGCAGATTATGCCGCGTCCGATCGGCTTGATCGCGGGTCTGGAACTGACCGTGCATCCTTTCGTGCTTTGTCCGAGTTGGTCCAAAATTGCCGACTTGTCGGTCGAAAAGCAGGTTGCTGCGATGCGTGATCCACAATTACGCCAAGCCCTGATCACCGAGGATTTCGAAAAGGGTCATCCGTTTAACGAGCTGGCCAGGGACTGGAACTGGCTGTTCCCGCTGGACGATCCGCCAGATTATGCCCCGCCAAAGGAAATGAGCATGGCTGGGCAGGCAAAGGCCAAAGGCTGTTCGCCGCAAGAAATCGCCTATGACCGGCTGTTGGAAACAGAGGGCAAAGGGTTGTTCCTTGCCGCGCTGGGCAATTATGAGGATGCCACGCTTGATAGTGCGCATGAAATGCTCAGCCATCCGCATTGCATTCCCGGCCTGGGCGATGGCGGCGCACATTATGGTGCGATTTGCGATGCCAGCTACTCGACCTTTTTGCTGACGCAATTTGTGCAAAACCCCGGCAGTCTCCGCTTTGACCTTGCCGAGGCGGTGCATATGCTGTCGCACAAGGCTGCCAAAGCGGTCGGACTGCCTGAGCGCGGCCTGTTGAAGCCGGGGGCCAAGGCCGATATAAATGTGATCAACCTGGATGGCCTAAAATTGCACTTACCCGAAATTGTGCATGATCTTCCCGCCGGTGGCCAGCGGCTCCATCAGCGGGCAACGGGCTATGATGCGACCATAGTTTCTGGCGAAGTGATCCGCAGATTTGACCAATCAACCGGCGCAAGACCCGGACAGTTGGTGAGGAGCTGAGCTTATCCGTGGCTTGGTTGCTATTGATAAGGGGCGTCTTGCCGTGTTTCCCAACTTTACCCTTGCATTTCCCCGCACATCGCTCTAACGGCACGCTCATTCCACATGGAAAGCGCTCATACCGGTGCTGATACCGGCCTTTCAGGTCGTTTGAGGTTCTCAGCTTTCCAGAGGCATAACCGGATAAGGAGAAATATTATGGCGGCCCCTGTCGTCACCCTACAGCAATTGATTGAAGCCGGATCGCATTTCGGCCACCAGACCCACCGCTGGAACCCGAAGATGAAACCTTACATCTTTGGAGCCCGCAACGGCGTCCATATTCTTGACCTTTCGCAGAGTGTTCCTTTGTTCGCTCGCGCGCTTGATTTCATTGCCAATGCAGTGTCTTCCGGCGGCAAGGTTCTTTTCGTTGGTACCAAGCGTCAGGCGCAAGAGCCTATCGCAGAAGCAGCGCGGATGAGCGGACAGCATTTTGTCAACCATCGCTGGCTCGGCGGCATGCTGACCAACTGGAAAACCATTTCCAACTCGATCCGCCGGATGAAGACGCTCGAAGAGCAGCTTTCCGGTGACATGGCGGGCTTCACCAAGAAAGAAGCCCTGCAGATGACCCGTGAGCGGGACAAGCTGGAACTGTCTTTGGGCGGTATCCGCGACATGGGCGGCATTCCGGACGTGATGTTCGTAATCGATGCGAACAAGGAAGAGCTCGCGATTAAGGAAGCCAATGTTTTGGGTATTCCGGTTGTTGCGATCCTCGATTCCAACGTGGACCCCAGCAACATCGCATTCCCGGTTCCCGGCAATGACGATGCGGCGCGCGCCATCCGCCTTTACTGCGAATCCGTGGCGGCTGCGGCGACCAAAGGCGGCCAGGAAGCGGCTGTTGCATCTGGCAAAGACCTGGGTGCAGAAGTTGCCCCGCCAGTAGAAGCGATCGTTTCCAGCGAAGCCAATGCCAGCGCAATGGCGGCTGGTGAAGCGGCTGCAGTTGCAGAGATTGTCGAAGCGGCTCCGGTTGAAGAAGCACCAGCGGCTGAAGAAGCTCCTGCTGCCGAAGAAAAGCCAGCAGAAGAAAAGCCTGCTGAAGAAGCAAAAGCTCCGGCCAAAAAGCCAGCTGCCAAAAAAGCACCAGCCAAGAAAGCGGCTGCGAAAAAGGCTCCTGCCAAAAAAGCACCAGCAAAAAAAGCCGCCGCTAAAAAGGACGACGACAAGAAAGCCGACGAAAAGGCCTAAGCTTGAAGCGTCTTGGTGCGGTCATATATTGACCGCATAGGAAAATGGCGGGGCGGCATCGGTGCTGCCCCTTCATTTTATTAAAAGCATATCATTCTCACACACGAATATTGAGGAACTTAGAACATGGCTATTACCGCAGCAGCAGTGAAAGAACTGCGCGAGCGCACCGGCGCTGGCATGATGGATTGCAAAAAAGCATTGAATGAAACAAATGGCGACGTGGAAGCAGCGGTTGATTTGCTGCGCACCAAGGGCCTTGCTGCCGCTCAGAAGAAATCGAGCCGTACCGCGGCTGAAGGTCTTGTCGGCGTGGCTGTGTCCGGTACCAAAGGCGTTGCTGTTGAAGTGAACAGCGAAACCGACTTCGTTGCCAAGAACGAGCAATTCCAATCCTTTGTGACCGGCGTGACCGATGTCGCTCTGGGCTTGGGCAGCGATGATGTCGAAGCTTTGGCAGCGGCAGACTATCCTGCTGGCGGTACGGTTCAAGACACCCTGACCAACAATATCGCAACCATCGGTGAAAATCAGGCGATCCGCCGGATGAAAACTGTAGCGGTGAGCAACGGTACCGTTGTTCCTTATGTCCATAATGCAGTGACACCTACAATGGGCAAAATCGGCGTGCTGGTAGCTTTGGAAAGCACCGCGGGCGCAGATGTTCTGGAGCCACTCGGCAAGCAGATCGCTATGCATATTGCTGCGGCCTTCCCATTGGCGCTGAACGCTGATGGCCTGGATCAGGACATGCTGGATCGCGAACGCGCAATTGCCGCTGAAAAAGCAGCTGAATCTGGTAAGCCAGCGAACATCGTCGAGAAAATGGTCGACGGCGCGATGGCGAAATTTGCCAAAGAAAACGCGCTGCTCAGCCAGATTTTTGTCATGGATAACAAGACACCAATCGCTCAGGTCGTCGAGCAGGCAGGCAAGGATGCCGGCGCTGAAATCAAGTTGACCGAATATGTCCGCTTCCAGCTTGGCGAAGGCATCGAGAAAAAAGAAGAAGATTTTGCAGCGGAAGTGGCTGCAACGCTCGGAAGCTAAACAACCAAATTTGCGTCCAAATATCAGTTGGACGCATTAACACTTGGCGCAATGGCGCGGACTATCTATGGTCTGCGCCATTGTCATATTTGGTGCTGATACATGACAGTTAGCGGGATGGAGTTTGCATGAAAAGACCAGCGTTTAAGCGCATTTTGCTGAAACTTTCTGGCGAGGCGTTGATGGGGTCCGGAGAATTCGGAATCGATCCGGAAACCGTGAATCGGATCGCGGCCGAAGTGAAGTCTGCGAAAGAAGCAGGTTATGAGTTATGTCTGGTCGTCGGCGGCGGGAACATATTCCGCGGATTGGCTGCAGCGGCTAAAGGTTTCGACCGGACCAGCGCCGACTATATGGGCATGCTGGCCACAGTAATGAATGCGCTGGCCGTGCAAAATGCGCTCGAACAAATGGGTTGTGACACACGGGTTTTGTCAGCCATTCCAATGGCAAGCGTTTGCGAACCCTATATTCGCCGCAAAGCAGTCCGGCATCTGGAAAAAGGCCGAATCGTTATATTCGCGGCAGGCACCGGTAATCCGTATTTTACGACCGATACAGCCGCGGCCTTGCGCGCGGCGGAAATGGGCTGTGAAGCTCTGTTTAAAGGGACTAGCGTGGACGGCGTTTATGATGCCGATCCGAAAACAAATCCGGATGCGGTGCGCTATGATGCGCTGAGCTTTGATCAGGTTTTGACCGACAATTTGAAAGTGATGGATGCCAGCGCGGTGGCTCTGTGCCGGGAAAACAACATCCCGATTGTGGTGTTCACGATCCGTGAAAAAGGCAATCTGGCGACGGTACTTGGCGGCGGCGGTACGGCAACCATCGTCGGCGCAACGGAATAGATATTGGGAGAATTGAGCAATGGCGAAATATGACAAGAGCGCGCTTGAAAAGCGGATGAAGGCATCGATCGAGGCCCTTAAGCATGACTTAAGCGGTCTGCGTACAGGCCGGGCCAATACGGCATTGCTCGATAGCATTACGGTTGAGGTTTATGGCGCAAAGATGCCGCTGAATCAGGTGGCAACTGTGTCCGTGCCTGAACCCCGCATGCTCTCCATTCAGGTTTGGGACAAAGGCAATATCCAGCCCGTCGAGAAAGCGGTTCGCTCCGCCGGGCTTGGCCTCAACCCGATGATTGACGGCCCCAATATTCGCCTGCCGATTCCCGATCTGACCGAGGAACGCCGCAAGGAACTGGCCAAGATGACCGGCCAGTTTGCTGAAAAATCCCGCATTGCGATCCGTAATGTCCGGCGCGACGGCATGGATGACATCAAGGCCGACGAGAATAAGAAAGAAATTGGCGAGGACGACAAGAAGCGTCTGGAAACCGAAGTCCAGAAACTTACCGACGAGATGATCGAAGAGGCGGATAAGCTGGCAGCCGCCAAGGAACAGGAAATTCTGACACAGTGAGGCTAGCGCCCGCCAAGAAGGGATCGATTGATCCCGATTCCGCGGCCGGGCAAATCGCGGACCCGACCTATGGCGCGCGTCATGTCGCCATCATTATGGACGGTAATGGTCGCTGGGCAAAAAAGAAACATTTGCCGCGGGCAATGGGCCATAAAAAGGGTGTCGAAACCGTTCGCAACATTGTTCGGGTTGCAGGAGAAATGGGTATCGAGGCGCTGACCCTCTATGCTTTCTCTTCAGAAAACTGGAGCAGGCCAGCTGATGAAATCACTGATTTGATGGGTTTGCTCCGCCAATATATCCAGTCGGACATTGATGAATTTGACGAAAACGGCATTCGCCTGAAGGTCATTGGCAATTACAAGGCACTCGACAGCGATATTGTGCAATTGATCGACAATGCCCTGGAACGGACGGCTGATAACGACAAGATGACTCTTGCCATTGCTTTGAATTACGGCGCACAGGACGAAATGCTGAGGGCGGTGCAGAATATTGCGGAGGCTGTGAAGCGGGGTGATGTGGAGCCAGATCAGATCAATATCAGTCATATGTCCGGAGCCTTGGATACAGCCGGACTGCCACCGCTTGATCTTTTGATCCGTACATCTGGTGAATTGCGTCTTTCCAATTTCCTGCTTTGGCAGGCGGCTTATTCCGAGCTCTATTTTACCGATGCCCTATGGCCTGATTTTGATAAAAGGGAGCTGCAGCGCGCTTTGAAATCATTTGGGGACCGGGAACGCCGTTTCGGCGGACGTTGAGTCATGAACGATCCCGCCAGTCCTGTGAAAAAGCCGCCGAATGAACTGTTGACCCGGATCATTGTCGGCGTTGCTCTGGTGGCAGTAACGGTCGTTACGCTTGTAATGGGCGACCATGAAATTGGCAGGCACGCCTTGTGGTTTTTGGTGATATTAATGTCATTGGGCATAATGTCTGAATGGGCCGAACTGACCGGGCGGCTGGAGAATAAGCGCCTTGCCCTTTACGCCCTGTCTGTTCCGCTAGCCATCATGTCATATCTAGCTGCCGGACCGTCGTTTCTTGCGCTGGGACTGCTATTGGGTGCGGCGATGTTCATCGCAGTTTTTGACCGCTCGATAAAATTATCTCTCGGGATAATTTATGCTGGATTACCAGCGCTTTCCGTCTTGTATCTGCGAGGTACTGACAATGGGTTGCTTGTTCTGTTCTGGACGCTGGCATTAGTCTGGGCGACGGATATTGGCGCCTATTTTTCAGGCCGTGCGATCGGCGGACCAAAGCTGGCACCGACATATAGCCCAAACAAAACCTGGGCGGGATTGATCGGAGGCGTGATTGTGACAGCCTTGTTCAGTTTTGCCCTGCACGTTTACTTTCAACTACCGTTCCGTCTGGTCCTGCTGAGCATTCCGCTGGCTATACTCGCTCAAATGGGGGACCTGTTTGAGAGTCAGATGAAACGCCGGGCAGGGGTCAAGGATAGCGGTACCATATTCCCTGGCCACGGCGGAGTTATGGACAGGCTGGATGGCCTGATTCCGGTCGCACCCGTTGTTGCGATCATCATATTATTTGGCGGCCAATGAACCACGCATCACCAAGAACTGTTTCCATATTCGGAGCCACTGGTTCGGTAGGTACATCTACGCTGGACCTTATTCGGCTGGAGCGTGATAAATATCGCATTCTTGCACTGACCGCGAATAGCAATGCTGAAGAATTAGCGAAGCTGGCCATTGAATTTGACGCTGAGATTGCCGTTATTGCGGATAGCCATCAGTATGAAGCTCTGAAAAGCCTGCTAGCCGGCACAAAAACCGAAGTTGCCGCCGGACCCGACAGGCTGGTTGATGCTGCTGCGCTGAGTGCTGACTGGACAATGGCTGCAATCGTTGGCTGTGCCGGTTTGCCGCCAACACTGGCGGCTTTGAAGTGCGGAAAGACAGTGGCGCTGGCTAATAAAGAGGCTCTGGTTTCCGCCGGTGCGCTGATGATGGCGCAGGCCGGGGCGGCCGGCGCAACGTTGCTACCAGTGGATTCGGAACATAATGCAATCTTCCAGTCCTTACAGGGCGGGCGCGTTGATCAGGTTCGCAAGATTACGCTGACGGCCAGCGGCGGACCCTTCCGAACATGGTCCAGAGAACAGATGGCGTCGGTCACACCAGAGCAGGCCGTGGCGCATCCCAATTGGGACATGGGTGCCAAGATATCTGTCGATAGTGCCACCATGATGAACAAGGGGCTTGAGCTGATCGAGGCCCATCATCTGTTTCCGGTTGGTTTGGAGAATATTGACATATTGGTCCATCCACAATCGGTTATCCATTCCATGGTGGAATATAAAGACCGGTCCACATTGGCGCAGTTGGGGTCGCCGGATATGCGCATTCCCATCGCCAGCGCGCTGGCCTGGCCAGAACGCATGACAACTGACTGTTTGCCGCTTGATCTGGCCAAAATCGCTCGCTTGGACTTTGAAACGCCTGATCATGATCGCTTCCCGGCGATAAAGCTGGCGCGTGACGCCATAGAGGCTGGTGGTGCGGTTCCGGCCATATTAAATGCAGCCAACGAAATTGCGGTTGCAGCCTTCCTGAAGGAAGATGTTCAGTTTCTGGAAATCACTGAGATTGTATCGCGCATTATTGACAGCTATAGCCCGCCGGTACCCAATGATCTTGTGGATATTTTTGGGATTGATAGAGAAGTGCGGGAACGAACCGCAGCCATGATTGAGGATGTTAGAGTTTGACTGAAAATCCAGGCATATTGCTGACTTTATTTGCTTTTTTGCTTACTATCGGTGTGCTCGTCTTCATCCATGAAATGGGGCACTATCTGGTTGGACGCTGGTGCGGCGTAAAAGCCGATACATTTGCCATCGGTTTCGGCAAAGAACTGGTTGGCTGGAATGACAAGCGTGGCACAAGATGGAAAATCTGTGCCCTGCCACTTGGCGGTTATGTCCAGTTTGCTGGCGATATGGATCCGGCCAGCACACCTGGCGACGATTGGCTCAAGCTGCCGCCGGAAGAACGCAATCAAACTTTTCAGTCTAAATCCTTGTTGCAAAGGGCGGCGATTGTTTTTGCAGGGCCAGCGATTAATTTTCTTTTCGCCATTTTGATTTTGGCGGGCTTCGCCCTGACTTTTGGAGAGAGCGTGACGCCACCGGTTGTCGGAACGGTTGCAGAAAATTCGACTGCCGACGGTATCGGTTTGAAGGAAGGCGATAAAATCGTCTCTATTGACGGTGATTCTATTGCCCGTTTTACCGATTTATCGCGCGAAATTTCTATCATTCCTGACGAAACAGTGGAAATCGCCTTCGAGCGCGATGGTACGGTCATCTCTAAAGAAGCCAAAATTGGTGTGCGCATTGAAAAAGACCGGTTCGGCAACGAATATCGGATCGGCCTGCTGGGGATATCGCCGGGCAGCGTGGAGCGCCGGGATGTTCCGCTCTGGGAAGCGCCTATTGTCGCAACGCGTCAGACCGGCGAGATTGTGGATCTCATCGTGACAACATTGGGACAGGTGATCAGCGGCCGACGGTCGGTTACAGAATTAGGTGGACCGCTTAAAATTGCACAGGTTTCAGGTGAACAATTTGTTGCTGGGCTGAGCCAGTTCATATTCTTTGTAGCGTTAATCTCAATTAACTTAGGGTTCATCAACCTCCTGCCAATCCCCATGCTCGATGGTGGGCATTTGATGTTCTATGCCATAGAGGCGGTCCGGCGAAAGCCTGCTAATCCTATGGTTCAGGAATGGGCGTTTCGATCGGGTTTTGCACTGGTGGTAATGTTCATGTTGGTGGTGACGTTTAATGATTTGGCCTCTTTTGGGTTATTCAGGGCAATCTCTGGTTAACAGCCTGTTGATTGACCATTGATTGATCGCTCCGGTTGGGGCAGGGGGTTTCGCAAAACTTGATGCATTTATGCACTGGTTAGTATTTTTGAGTTTTAGGCGTGAAAGCGAGTTTGTCTGTGAAGCATAAAAAACGGCTCCTGCCCATGTTGTTGAGTGGTACCATATTGGCAGGCATTTCGGTGCCGGCCTATGCACAGGAGGCGCCAGCGGTTGAGCCTGTTCTGCCTGTCGACAACACGATCAGATCCATCGTGGTAAACGGCTCTCAGCGGCTGGAATCGGGGACTGTGCTTTCGTACATGAAGCTTCGGGTCGGGCAGACCTACACGCAGGAAGCTGCCGACCAAGCGCTCAAGGACCTGTTCGAAACAGAATTATTCAAGGATGTCAGCATCCGTAACAATGCCGGTGCGGTTGTTATCGAGGTTGTTGAAAACCCTGTGATCAATCGGATATTGCTGGAAGGCAACAAGCGGATCAAAGAGGACAAAATCCGTCCGGAAATCCGCTTGGCACCGCGACAGATTTTCACTCGTTCCAAAGTACGTGCTGACGTGGCCCGGATCGTCGAGCTATACAAACGCAAAGGCCGGTTTGCGGCCAGTGTCGAGCCAAAAATGGTTCAACTTGACCAGAACCGCGTTGATATTGTTTTTGAAGTCAATGAAGGCCCGAAATCCAAGGTTCAGCAGATCAACATCATCGGAAATGAAGTGTTTTCGGATGGCAAGCTGCGCGGCGAAATGGCTACGAAACAGGCCCGTTTTTATCGTTTTTTCAGTTCGAGCGATACCTATGACCCGGACCGGCTAGCTTTTGACCAACAGAAGCTACGCCAGTTCTACCTGACCGAAGGCTATGCGGATTTTCGCGTAATTTCAGCGGTGGCAGAGCTGACACCGGACAAAAAAGACTTCATCATCACTTATGTTGTGGAGGAGGGCGATCGCTATAAATTTGGCGATGTCACAGTTGAAAGCGAAATTCGCGATTTCACTTCAGAAACGTTGACCCCGCTTTTACCGATGAAGGAAGGCGATTTTTACAACGCGAAGCAAGTCGAAGACACAGTGGAAAACCTGTCCGAGACAGCTGGCCTGTTTGGCTACGCCTTTGCCGATGTCCGACCAGAATTTACGCGCGACAAAGACACCTTGACTATGGGGATCAACTTTCAGGTTGCCGAGAGTGATCGTGTCTACGTCGAGCGCATTGATATTAATGGTAATACGCTTACCGTCGATAAAGTGGTCCGGCGCGAATTCCGGTTAAATGAAGGTGATGCGTTTAACAGTTTTCAGGTCAAACGCTCCGCCAACCGGATCAAGTCTCTTGGCTTTTTCCAGGATGAACTGGAAATTGAACAGAAGCAGGGCAGTGCGCCCGACCGGATTATATTGGAAGCTAATGTAGAAGAGCGCGCAACCGGTGAGTTGCAGCTCTCAGCCGGTTTCTCCAGTGTTGAGAATTTCATCCTCCAGGCCTCTGTCCGCCAACGTAACTTCCGCGGCAAAGGACAGGAATTACGGGCAAGCGTAAGCTATTCCAGTTTCTCTCAGGCAATTGAATTTGGGTTTACCGAGCCATATTTGTTTGACCGGAACATTGCTGTCGGCGTCGATGTCTTTCGCCGTGATTTGAACAGTTTCAACTTTGTCGGCAATGATCGTGAGACGACGTTTGAGCAGCTGACAACCGGTTTCCAGGTTCGTGCGGGCGTACCGATCACCGAATATCTATCTGCCTCACTGCGCTACGGCCTCAGTTTCGACGACGTGACCCTGGACAGGGATTTGTTTTTCACTGACTCTAATAGTGATGGCACTCGCGGTAACAGCGCTGATGATACTTGTGATCCGTTGGTCGCGGGCCGTTTTCTATGTGATGCGCTCGGTAAACGTACCACCTCCTCAATCGGCGCGTCGCTGATCTATGATGATCGCGACAACCGAGTTCGCCCGACGCGCGGTCAAACTATCGTCGGCAGTCTTGATTTTGCCGGTTTGGGAGGCAGCGTCAAATATTTGAGGGGACGTCTTAATGCGGCGAAATATTGGCGCCCATTTGGTCAGTTCATTTTCTCGATAAGCGGCGAGGCCGGGTATATTCATCCGCTGGAGAATAGGGGCAGTGCGGCTGATGGGATTGATGATATCCGCTTAACTGACCGCTTTTTCCTTGGTGAACCACAAATTCGTGGCTTTGGTATTCGCGGGGTTGGTCCTCGGGTTGTTCGGAACTTCACGCAGCCTGCGCTGGACGATAATGGCAATCCATTTAACCAGATCATCATCAACGAAAATCAACGCACGGATGATGCTATCGGCGGGCGGGCATACTATTTGGCGCGGGCTGAATTGGAGATTCCCCTTGGTTCCGGAGCCCGTGAGTTAGGTTTGAGGCCTTCGATCTTTGTTGATGCCGGTGCGGTGTTTAAGGTCACTACGCCGATTTTGCAAAATCCTCAGTTTGTCGGAAGACTTCAGGAACGCGACGCGAACGGTGCTGGCGTAACAATAGGGCGTGTTGATGGAAATGGTGCACCCGTTCTTGATACAAATGGTGTGCAGATTCAGGATCCGGTCTTTGTTGATAATGCTCTGGGTTTCTTGAGAACAGACCCTAATGGCAACGCTATTATTACGCCGCAAGCCACTGACGCCAACGGTAATCCATTTCCGGTCGCGACCACTTTCACAGAAAGCTTCTTTGGCGATACTGCCAGTCCCCGTGTTTCCGTTGGCATCGGTGTCAACTGGAATTCCCCATTCGGTCCATTCAGGATTGATGTCGCCCGCGCTTTGCTGAAAGAGCCCGGCGATGATACTAAGCTATTTACTTTCAATGTAGGAACACAATTCTAATGACATTTTCAACCAAGACACTTTTGAAATCGGCGGCATTGGCCGTTGCAACCTTGTCTGTCCCAGCGGTTGTTGCCTCGCCGGCGGCTGCGCAGTCTAGAACCAGCATCGGCGTCGCGAATTATGAAGCGGCAGTTGTTCGGTCACAAGCTTACCGGACGGCCGTGGAGCAGATGAAAACAACCTATAAGGCAGATATTGATGCGACAAATGCGCGTGCAACGGCATTGCAGACAGAGCTGAAACCTTTGGTAGACGCTTATAACGCGGCTGTTCAGCAACCCGGTGCGACGGCGCAAACGGTGCAGCCACAAGCGCAAGCACTGCAAGCTAAACGTCAATCTGGCCAGCAAGAGCTTGCCCGTCTGCAACAGCGTGTCACGTTGGCGACAGCTTATGTGGAAGAGCAGGTTGGCATGAAACTAAATGATGCGATCAAGGCGGCGATGAAAGCCAAAAATGTTGATCTCGTGCTGCAACCCCAAGCTGTTGTCGCACGTGAGCCTTATGTTGACATAACCGAATCCATCGTAGCGGAACTCAACAAGCTGGTTCCTTCCGCGACAATTACACCGCCAGCTGGATGGAAGCCTGGTCAGGCGCAACAACAGGCACAGCAGCCGGCGGCAACTGAACAACCTTCCGGTCGTTAACAACCGCTATGTCTGAATCGCTGGATTATGATGTAACAAAGGTGATGGCGGTGTTGCCGCACCGTTATCCCATGTTGCTGGTCGATCGTGTGGAAGAATTGATCAAGGACGAGTCGATTCGTGCGGTGAAAGCCGTCACGATGAACGAAGGGTTCTTCCAGGGGCATTTCCCCGGACGACCGATCATGCCAGGCGTTATGATTGTCGAGGCTTTGGCTCAGGCTGCCGGCGTTTTGGCGATGGAAAGCTTTGGACTGGTTGGTTCTGGCAAGCTTGTCTATTTTATGGCGATTGACGGAGCAAAATTCCGAAATCCCGTGGAGCCAGGCTGCTTGCTGTCGCTCAATGTTGAATTTGTGCAGAAACGTCCGCGGGTCTGCAAATTCTCCGGGAAAGCGATGATTGGCGACAAATTGGCCGCCGAGGCCAGTTTTACAGCCATGATCGCTGATCCGCCCGGTTCATAATTGGGCAGATAGACGACAAAAGAATCTTGCACTTTGGAGCGGCGGCAGTTAATGCGCCGCTTCGCATTCTATTACACGCTTAGGGAACTGGTCGGAAACCAGCCCGCTTTGGAGCAAAAAATGAAAAAAGATACGCATCCCGACTATCACATGATCAAGGTCCAGATGACCGATGGCACTGTGTTCGAAACCCGCTCCACCTGGGGCAAAGAGGGCGAAACTTTGCAGCTTGATATTGACCCGACATCGCATCCGGCTTGGACTGGCGGCAACCAGCGCCTTATGGATGCTGGCGGTCAGGTTGCACGTTTCAACAAGCGTTTTGGCGGTTTGTCACTCAAGAAAAACTAAGCTTCGTTTGCAGAGGTTTAGGGCCACTGCTCACCACAAGCTAACGGCACCAAGCCATGGCGTGAGAAGCGACAGCTTCTGGCGATAAATTTCCGTTGCCCGCTGACTTGAGATTTTTACGAACTGGATTTCCGAGCCTGGGCGCAGTTGCCCGATCAGGTGGCGATCGGCCTTTATAACTTGTGCTATTCGCGGATAGCCTCCGGTTGTTTGCGCATCTGGTCCGAGCAAAAAAGGCTCTCCGTCCGGTGGGCATTGGATTGTGCCTGGAAAAACCGGCGCGCTTTGCATCTCTTCGTCATTCTCCATTTCGAGAACAATGCCATGCAAATTGAGCCCCATCCGGTTAGCTCTTCGTCCGGCCTGAAACTTTTCTTCGAATAATTTATTTTGAGAATAAAGAGTTAAGGCCGAAATTTCGGGTCCGGTGGTCACTCGAATGATATATTTTCCGGACAGGTTGGGGCGCAACTCGATGGGTGTTTTCGTAGCCGTCGGATCAGGTTCAGAATTCCCTGCCCACTGGATTTCATCACCGGCCTTCACGGCGCGACCATGAAAACCTCCTAATCCGGCACCGAGATAGGTGGATTGACCGCCCAAAAGAGACTGGGCGCCTATTTTCCCCGCAACAGCGAGATAGGATCGGCACCCCTGATCTGCCGGACCGATATGAATCTCGTCGCCGGGTTTCATATGGGTCTGTGTGTGTAACGGCTGATCTTCGCCGTTGATGCGGAAAAATGAGGCGGCGCCTGTTAAAGCCATAGCACTATGTTTTTCGGCCACAAATTTGGCATCATCCAGAGTGATTTCGATCGCTATCGCGCCTGCAACTTCGCCGACCAGATGATTGGCCAGGGCGAGGGACAGGGAATCTGCCGCTCCGGCTGCAGGCATACCTAAGTGCCGATGGCTGGAAAATGGGGAGCCTTGCAAAGTCGTTTGCAAACCGGGTTTGACAACGGTGAGACTCATTCGCCCAGTTCTCTGGAATATTGTTCTTCGGCAATCTTTTCAAATTCGGCTTTATCAATCGATCTGAATGATACGACTTGATTGGCAGACAAGAGTGCGGGGTGGTTGTTCTCGGGACGAAACAGGTGAACAGGTGTGCGGCCAATGATCGGCCAGCCACCAGGACTGCTGAAAGAATAGATACAGCTCTGGTCGCCAATGATACCGATCGAACCTGCCTCCACTTGCTGTCGGGGTTTTGGTAATCTGCCGATCTTGGCAATTTCCTCCTGGCATTGCAGATAAGCAAAACCAGGCATGAACCCGAGCATTGTCACAGTGAAAGACAGATTGCTGTGCCATGCAACCAATGCTTCGGAAGACATTCCCATTTTGTCGGCTATCCATTCCTGGTCGGGGCCGAATATTTTGTCGTAACAAACTGGAACTGCGATGGGCTCTATTTGCGGCACTGCAGCAGCCTGCGGTTTCAGTAGTTGTTCACGAAGCAGGTCGGACGCTTCATCGGGTGTGATCTGGGCAGGATCGAACTGTACGGCAACACTTTTTAGGCCGGGAACAATCTCCCGCCATATGGTTTGCTGCCTTAAGGCAGAGCTAGCGGCTTGAACGGTGTCGAGGTCACCCAATTGGCAAAAAAGCGTGTCATCGCATATGTGAATGTCGACAATATTCACGCTTCCGGTGCCGCAATAGATATGCCTTCAAGCTCCAGTGTGCGCCGCATTGCCTTTGCGGTTTCCAGGGCGCCGTCGCTGTCGGAATGAAGGCATAGCGTTTCGGCAGGGATTATCTTTGGTGTATTGTCGGCCGTCGTGATGGGTTGTCCTTTGACCAAAGCCAGTCCCTGTTTCACGCGCTCGGCATCATTGGCGATAATGGCTCCTGCTTCCGTGCGAGAAACGAGGCGAGAATGCTGCGTATATTGCCGGTCAATAAATGCCTCGGCAATAAAAAGAACGCCGCTTTTGGCGGCTTTTTGATGCAGCGTAGATCCCGCCATACTGACCAGCGCCAGATTTTCCATGTGGGCGATTTCGACGAGGATATCCGCTAGTATTTCATCATCCTGCGCATCATTATAAAGCGCACCATGCGGTTTCAGATGCGTGATATCTACCGCTACGTCTTTCGCTACAGCCTTGATTGCCTCCACCTGCTCCAGCAAACTGGCCTTCAATATGGCAGGTTCAATCGTAATGCTCTGTCGACCGAAATTGGCGCGGTCGGGATAAGAGGGATGGGCACCAGCTGACACGCCTTTTTCTTTCGCGGCCTCCAGCATCGCCCGCATCGTTTTTGGCGATCCGGCATGACCACCGCAGGCAATGTTGCAGCTGGAAACAACGTCCATAATCGCGATATCGCGCGCCATGGCTTCGGCGCTGTCGTCCTCTCCCAGATCAGCATTTAGGTCGATGGAGAAAGTCATGGCCACCATCCCAAGGCCCGGGCGATGAGCCGGACGCCTAACATTGTTGTGACCGCCAATATAATCGCTCCGGCTATATTGCCCTTCCAGCTATTAACGTGACCGCCCAGTAAGGCCTTGTCATTGGCCAGTTTAATAAGGAAAAACGCGATGATAGGGAGGAGCAATCCGTTGGCTATCTGCGCAACAAAGATGATCTCGACTGGTTTATAGTTCAGCAATGCGCCGAAAGTACCGGACAAGATGACAAGCAACGCGCCGATCCTAAAAGGGGTGCGCGATGCACCACCACCAGTTTTGCCAAAAATCTCTTGCACAATATATCCCGTAGCGAGCGGCGCTGTAATAGCGGAAGTCAATCCTGCGGCAAATAGCCCGGCGCCCAGCGTTGCGCTTGCAAAACTACCGAATAGCGGATTGAGCTGCTCCGCCATATCAACCGCGCTGGAAATCTCTTTGCCGCTTCCGAACAGGCTGGCCGCCGCTGTTGCCAATATGGTGATCGAAACCAGTCCGCCGAGTCCGATGGAAAAAGCGCTGTCCGTCTGTGCTTCGGCTAGATCATCCTCCTGTTTCCAGCGTTCCCGTACACTCGCGGCATGGAGGAACAAATTATATGGGACGATTGTTGTGCCGATCAGGGCAATGGCTGTTAACAGTCCGCCTTGGGGAACGGAGGGAATGAAGCCGTTAAAAATTGCTGCCATATCGGGGCGGGTGATCAGGAATGTCAACAAGAAGGATAGGCACATGAACAGCACCATCGCTATCAATATCCGTTCTACCCAGCGCGGTTTGGAAAACAGGATGAGTGCCCCGGCAAGCAAGGCGATGGATCCAATTGCAAGGTTGCGGTTGTCAGAAAAGCTGCCGCTAAGCGCTTCGAGACCCAACAGTGCGCCAGATATATTGCCAGCCTCGTAAGCTGCATTGCCGAGAGCCAAGGCAGCGATAAGCAGCAAAGCCGCCAGCCACCGTAGGGGCGGCGAAGCGACCGTTTGCATCATTGCCTCGGCGAGACCCATGCGAGAAACCAGCGCGACCCGAACGGCAATCGATTGCAAAATGATGGTCGTCACGGTGGCAAAGGCGAGTGCCCATATCAACGCAAAACCGAAATTCGCACCGGCCAGGGTGCAGGCGGTAACCGTACCGGGGCCGATAAAGGCGGCGGAAACCAACATCCCCGGGCCGGGGCGATAGCGGGTTATCTTCATGAAATATGCTGCAATCTAATCATTATTGATGATCTAACCCGCCCACGGCCAGGGCCGTTCCCTGAACCATTTTGTAATGACATATTTGGTGCCGCTACGCACTTTCATTCCGTGATGCAGGGTCAGATCATTGGCGCTGCCATCGGCGCCCATGTTGTTCCAGCACAATATGCTGCCAGTCTTTGGTACAAACTTCTTGTTCAGTTTGACGAAGCGCGTGGCCCCGCCGGCGCTCGGTTCGTTTAAATAGATCATGAATGTCCAAGTGCGTTGGCCAGATTCAGCGCAGAATTTTTCAAAGTCCTGACCATTGGGATCAAAATAGTCTGTATGGGCCTTGAATTCCTGTCCCTCCGCATAGCGTTGTCCCTGCAACGGTTCACCAAAGGCAGGGTCAATATTGGCAAAGTTGCAGATTTTTTCATCCATCGCCGACACAAATGGGTCATCATGATCCAGATCGCAGGTCTCGCTGGTGCGAAAATAATCATCGCCGTTGGCATCGGCAATCGTTGACGGGCGGCGCTTTTCGTCAATGCGCTGGATAAGCTCCTCGCATTCGCTTCGATCGATAAAGTTTTTCAGCATGCAAAGTTCGACGCTTTTGCTGGGATAGCGCTGTACCTTGCCCAATGCGACCAGATAGTCGGCAGAGGTGGTGTTTTGATCTGTCATCAAACGGTCCGAAATCATTCCTATTATCATGCTCAGACTAAATGAAAATTCGTATGCTGCAACCGCTCTTTGCGGTCCGGTGGAATCGGGATATAGAAAAGCTAATCATGGCAGACACAAATCTCAATCGCAGCGACAGTACTGGTGCAGAGCGCGGTTTCACGCTGGTGGAAATGATGGTCGCCCTGTTCATTTTCTCGCTGCTGTCTGTTGCCGGTGTCGTCCTTTTGCGCGGTGCGGTGAACAGTAATGAAGTTACCGACGCCAAGCTCAGCGACATGGCGCAGATGCAGCGGCTCGTTTCGTTAATGGAGGCGGATTTGAGTCAGGCGCTCCCACGGCCGCATCGCAATGAAGAGGGTGACCGAGTTGCCGCCTTTGTAAGCGAAACCGGGTCGCAGGGCCGAGGATTTTTATCCTTCTCCCGCGGCGGACAGAGCAATATCAACAATAAGCCGCGCTCCAATATGCAGCGTGTATCCTATCAACTGAATGACGGCCGATTGGAACGCCTACAATATGAAGCAACCGATGGCGGTGCAGTGAGCGAGCCTGCCGTCTTGCTGGATGGCATAAGCGCGCTTCAATTGCGTTTTCGCGACAAGAGAGGACAGTGGGTTAGTCGTTGGCAGACAGAAAGGCTCAGCGACATACCGCGCGCGGTCGAAATGCGATTTGATCAGAATGGGCGAAGCTATCGTCATGTTTTTCTGATCGGGACCGGTTATTTGTGAAGCCGGTTTACTTCGCCAAGAAAAGTGAGAGGGGTGCCGCGCTGCTGACCGTTCTACTTTTGGTTGCGGTCATCGCCGTGCTGGCCGCCCATGGGATTGACCGGCTGGCGGGCGCGACCAAACTCGCGTCCAACGCGCGTGAGCTCAGCCAGGCCAAGGCATATCTGATCGCGGCAGAATCCATCGGCATGCAGTCGGCCGAACAAATCGTTAGCCTTTCGCCCGGCCGGACGACTAATCTTGGCGGCTGGAACGGTCAGGAACGTCAGTTTCCGGTTCCTGGTGGATTGATCACTGCAGCGCTTACAGACGGTGGAAACTGTTTCAACATCAACAGTTTGGTAAGCCAGACTGACGCGGTGTTTTCGGCTCGACCGGAAGGACAAACGCAATTTGTCCGCTTGATGGAGTTGCTGGAAATCCCCCAAGGGCAGGCGGCGGATATTGCAGAGTCTGTTACCGACTGGATTGATAGCGATACGGTTCCATTTCCGCGCGGTGCAGAGGATGAATATTATATCCAACTGGAAACACCCTATCGCACCGCTAATGCGATCATGGTTGATGTCAGTGAGCTCCGCACGGTAAAAGGCGTGACAAGTGATGTTTACGCTCGTTTGGCACCCTGGCTCTGTGCGTTGCCGACCACTGACTTGTCGCCAATCAATATTAACACACTCCGTCCGGAACAGGCTGTCTTGCTGGCCATGCTGTCCAACAATCCTGATATTGTGCAGACCCGGCAGTTTCTTGGACGACGAACGGAGACCGGTTATGGTAGTCTCAACGACTTCTGGGCAGAACCGTTTCCCGCAGGCTTTCTGGCACCATCGCAGGTGCAGGGGCAAGTGAAATTGAAAACACGCTGGTTCAGGCTGGACATGGCCGTCGAAATGCAAAGCGCTCTGGTGGAGGAGCGGGCCTTGGTTGACGCGGCCCGCCAACCGGCGCGTCTTGTCCACCGTCAGCGCGGCGATGCGCTTTGACAATTGGTGGTGATGTTTGATTATCATTAGATACGCTAAATACTTGACGGCTGCCCCCATGCATCCCTATGCAGCGCGGCGCAGCACGTAGTTTGATGCCTTGCGATTATGGCGATCGTAGCTCAGTTGGTTAGAGCGCCGGTTTGTGGTACCGGAGGTCGGGGGTTCGAGACCCCTCGGTCGCCCCATTATTTCTGCGGGTTACAGCGATTTTGTAACTGTGCTCCTAGGTTTTTACCGGTTCAGTTGAACCGATAACTCTTTCTTGGCTTTCTCAGTATTGGTGGGCTGTCATAGCATATAGAAAGGCGTCAAATCGTCTAATTTGATCTAAACTCGTCATGGCTCGCCGTAAACATTTCCAATTCGTCGATTGATGGTTCGCTACCTTCATTGCATCTCGTAAAATCATCAATAAGTGGTTGATAAAACCGAGACAGCTTTTTGCCCAACTTTGATTTGGGCCATTCTCTTATTATGTCGTCTCGATTGAAAACAACTTGGCGGTATGATTTTGCTGGAACGTGCAAGTGATTTCCCCGTCTTGATGCAGCTCCACGCTTATCATCGCACAACTGTATTTCGGCGAAGGGTTGAAAAAAAGCTGTTTCCCAAAAATCTGGATTGATTGGGGTGGTAGTTTCTGTTTCAAGTGTCATTCCAGCTTTTATTGTTTCAATTCCACGGGCAGAGATTTGACCTCGAGCAAGACGTTCCTTGACTTCGTTTTCCAAAAGACTGTCCAGGTCAGGTGCTGGCAACAGTTCGACTTGGTGAGACCATTCGCTTTCAAGGGCAATATACCGCAACGCTAGATGCATGGGCATCCAATCGGTATGTTGGGTACGGGGAGTACCTGTTGTTTTCTTATATTCCCGAAATTCGTTAATCTGCTCATAGAACCAAACGGCGGCCAATCCCAACAGCCCGGCAGTAATAAACCAAACGGCGTTATCCTTTAGGAAGTCGGCATCAAATAAAGCCCAGACTCCCGCCAAAATGATCTCCACCGCCAACATAGCAACAGTTCTGGGGCCGCGTCTCTTCAGAGTTGATTTCATATTTCCCCTTAGCACAATCAATTATGATTGCATCAGGGTGGGTGTTTATCGACCCACGAGCTCTGTACATTAAAACCAGTGCTCCACGGTTCAAATACAATTCGAATGTTGACCCAAAAGGCACTTTTTTGTTGTACCTGTGCTCCCCGGTTCACTATGAACCGCGAAGATCAAGTCGGGTGTGAAAGGGAAGGCTGTACGTTCGTAAGTTGGTTGCAATCCGGTCGTAAAGTACGCAGAATTACTGAAATACCCAGCTTTGTGGTACCGGAGGTCGGGGGTTCGAGACCCCTCGGTCGCCCCATTTTCAAAATCACATATCCCATATATTCAAATGGTTAGGGGTTCCGAGGATATCTTGGGGTGACAAAAGTGTTTTGTAATATTATTACGTTTCCACCAAATTATGTTACTCATCAATTGAGGGGTTTTGCCAATGTCGGTAATGTGGGATTTGCCAGATTTTGACGGCCATGAAGCTGTCCATTTTTTTCAGGATGTTGAAACTGGTCTCAGTGCGATTATTGCCCTTCATTCCACCCAATTGGGTCCCGGCGCTGGCGGCACGCGCTTCTGGCATTATGAGAATCGCGAAACCGCTGTAATTGACGCTCTGCGCCTGTCGCGCGGGATGAGTTTCAAGAACGCGATGGCTGGACTGCCTCTTGGCGGTGGAAAAGCAGTCATATTGGCGGATCGCAATCGTACCAAATCGCCAGAAATGATGGCCGCTTTCGGGCGGATGATCGATTCTCTGAGTGGCCGTTACGTAACGGCGGAAGATGTTGGCATCAGTACCGCCGATATGGTCGAGGTTTCCAAGCAGACACAATATGTCTCTGGTCTGCCGGTGAGTGATCAAAGTGACGCTGGCGGAGATCCGGGACCATTTACGGCCATGGGTGTCTATCTTGGTGTTAAGGCTGCGGTAAAGCACAAGTTGGGCCGCGATAGCATGGAAGATATCCATGTTGCCATTCAAGGGGTTGGCAGTGTCGGCGGGGGATTGGCGCGCTTGCTGGCTGAAGATGGTGCGCGGCTGAGCATTGCGGACATCAACAAGGACCATGCGGCCAATTTGGCTGCGGAGATTGGCGCGACCGTCGTTGGCTTAAATGATGTGATGCGTCTTGAGGCTGATGTCTTTAGTCCCAATGCCTTGGGCGCGGTTCTGGACAAAGTCTCAATTGCGCAGCTCAACGTTCCGATCGTTGCTGGAGGGGCCAATAATCAGCTCGCGACTCCGGAAGATGGACAGCGGATTTTTGACCGCGATATTCTGTTTGCGCCCGATTATGTCATCAACTCCGGGGGCATCATCAGCGTCGGCCTTGAATATCTAGGCGACAGCGACGTCAATGAGGTCAATAGGCGGGTCGCTAAAATCCCTGCACGACTGACAGAAATCTGGAAAGAAAGCGCAGCGAGTAAGTTGCCATCAGCAGAAGTCGCCGACAATATGGCTCGGGCGCTAATAGGTCGATAGAAGCTTTTCATGCATCACGAAGCCAAGGCTCGGATTGATGCTAGCCATTAAAAATTCGGGCTATACCGCGACTTGCATAAACTTGGGTTTGCTCGTCTGCTCTGACGCGCTTTGGGCAAGTGGATAGTTGCCTGGTGGCAAAGCCGCGAGTGGCATTCCGGCTGCTGCAAGGTCATAGGGCGAGACCCGGTGACGGGTGCACAAGCCGCCCGCGCCATCGCTAACCAATGGTGTTTCAAACTCAGTTGCGACCGTTGCTTCTTTTACCCGTATAACGGTGCTGATGACCAATTGCCCGCCGCCAAGGTCAAGGACCAGCTGGGTACCGATTGGAACGCCGAGCAGACCTTCAAACCGGGCGCCGGTTTTGGAAAGATCGCGCATGACAACGTCATATCTGTGGTCTTCATGAATAGCGCCGATCCGGCGGAACACTGTGCGTCGGTCTGGACGATATAAATCGGGGCCATCAGGTTCAATTTTGAATAGGCCGGTTCCCAGATTTTCCTCGATTTCTTCAAGCCTGAGAGCCTTGGAGTAAATCCACCCCTGAATATAACGGGCGCCCTTCGAGCATACGAGGTCAAACTGATCAAAGGCTTCGACACCTTCGACCGTGGTTTCCATACCCAGCGCTTCGGACAGGCTGACAATGGCGGCAATGATCTTGGCGCTGTTCTTGTCCTTCTGGGTACAGGAATCGACGAAACTCTTGTCGACCTTGATTTTGTCAAACGGTGCCGATCGCAGATAGCTGAGCGATGAATAGCCAGTACCAAAGTCATCAAGCGCCAGGCGGACGCCCAGTTCCTTCAAAATTTTGAACGTATTATCGATGGTTTCGCTGTCACCCATAAACACGCTCTCGGTCAGTTCGAGTTCCAGGCGTTCAGGCTCCAGCCCACTAGATGCAAGGGCATTCATTACAATTTCCGGGAAGCCGCTATTGGCAAATTGAACAGCCGATACATTGACCGCAATCCGGACCGATTTGGGCCATTGCAAAGCATCTGTACAAGCTTTACGCAGCGCCCACTCGCCTAGTTGATTGATAAGATTAAGTTCTTCTGCAATTGGAATGAAAACGCCGGGGCTAACCGCGCCTCTCTCAGGATGAACCCAACGCATCAGTCCTTCGAATCCGACCACCATATGATCATCGGTGCGGACTACCGGCTGATAATGCAGTTCCAGTTGGTCATTATCGAGTGCATCGCGCAAGTCTTCAACCAACAGTCGACGTTCTTCCTCTTCATCCTTCAAATCAGCGGAGTAGAAGCGGAATTGGCCACGCCCGGAATTTTTCGCAGAGTAAAGAGCGAGATCAGAGGCGCGGACCAGTTCGTCCTTTTCAACACCATCATACGGGGCAACGGCGATCCCGATGGATGTACCGATAACCGCGCTTTTGTCTTCAATGGGATAGGGCTGTGAAACAATTTTCACTATTTTTTCAGCGATTTCGCCGAGCTTCCCGCGATCATCCAGATCCGGTAAAATGACCTGGAATTCATCACCGCCCAATCGCCCGATCTCACCGCGATCACCGATGATGGTGCGCATCCTTTTGGCAACTTGCTTAAGCAACTCGTCACCTGCTGGATGGCCCATTGTATCATTGACCTGTTTAAACCGGTCCAGATCAAGCATCATGATCGCGCAGCTGCGGTTGGCAGCCTTAAACGCGCCCAAGATTCCGGTGAGCTGAGTGTCCATGCGATGGCGATTGGCAAGGCCGGTCAGGGAGTCAAATTCTGCTAGCCGTGAATCTTCAAGCTTGCGCTGATACTCGACGGTAATATCGTTGGCGCTCCCGCGATACCCCTGAAACTCACCCGTATCATCGAATTTTGGATGGGCCGATATCATCCACCAGGTTGGATGGTCGTCCTGGCTCAATGTCGCTGGCACCCGCCGGACGACGAGGTCGCGAAGTTTGCTGCGCCTGCTGAGTTGGTAGTGAAGTGGACGATCTGATTTCTCATCTGGATTATCCGGATCATTCTCGAAAAGCGCCGTTAAAGGTTGTGCTAATATCTCCTCAACCGACTTGTTCAGGTTTTCCGCTGCTTTTTCGGAAAGATAAACAAAGCGGCCCTCTGCATCGGTCGCCCACAGCCAATTTATCCCTGCTTGTTCAAAGTCATCCAGGACTTCCAGACGTCGGGAATGGTTGTCAGATGTAATGACGGATATTGATTCATCCGATGAACCATTGGAAAACGCCTTGAGTAAACCTTTGACTGCCATAGATATTCTTTAACCTCAGCCCCACTGATAAGTTAATTCCGGTTTTGAGGTTTCGGGTTTAACCACACATGGTTACGATAGCGCTAACGGCAGTTATTTAACTTTTGTTTTCTGGACAATCAATTCGGAGGGACTTGGTGGACCGCGAACTGACCAGAAAAACACTTGTCGCTTTGCTGCAGTTCTGCCATCAAAAAATCAGATTCTACTGGTCGCACAGTAGCAAGAGGCAATGACCGTTTTTTAAATGCACGCTTACGCAAATCCTACCCGCTTTCTGTCACTTGCCAGACCGTTGACGCTTTGGTTTTTGATCCTTGGCCTGGCATTGATTACCATTGGCTCGGCCTATGGCTTATTCTACGCTCCTGCGGACCGTTTGATGGGTGATAGTGTTCGTATTCTTTATATTCATGTTCCTACTGTTTGGCTGGCTATGGGCGGCTGGACTGCAATTGCGATCGCCAGTATTGTGCAGATCGCATGGCGGCACCCTCTGGCAGCGGTTGCAGCGCGTGCAGTGGCTGTTCCGGGTGCTTTGTTTACCGCTCTGGGGTTGATTACCGGATCAATCTGGGCGCGACCGACCTGGGGTACCTGGTGGGTTTGGGATGGCCGTGTGACATCAGTATTGGTGCTGTTTTTTCTGTATCTTGCCTATATTGCGCTGGCCTTTGCAAGTAGCGAAAAAGGCGGTGTATCACGGGTAACCGCAATTTTTGGTATCGTTGGCGCTATCAACATTCCGATAATCAACCGGTCGGTCGTTTGGTGGAATAGCTTGCATCAGCCAGCGAGTATTACGGTGGGAGGATCTTCCATTGATAGTGCTTTTCTATGGCCACTACTTGTAAATGTTATTGGATTCAGCCTTTTATTCGGGGCAATCGTATTGATGCGTATGCGCGGAATTTTGGCGGAAACCAAAGTCGAAGCGCGGCTGAAAAGGATGGCTGCAGAATGAATCACTGGCCTTTTGTAATCGCATCTTATGCGGTAGTGCTGCTCGGCACGGCAATCGTCATTTGGGGCAGCTATGCAGCCATGCGCAGGGCAGAAGCAAAGGCGAAACAATTGAGTAAACGTAAATGAAGGCAAAACATCAAAGACTGGCATTGGCGGTGCTTGCGCTGATCGCTTTGGTCGGCGCGGGTCTGCTGGCGGCATTTGCGCTGCAGGATCAGGCGAATTATTTTTATACGCCTTCAGATATCGTTGAAAAGCAACCTGAAGTGGGTCAGGCAATTCGCCTTGGCGGCATGGTTCAGAAAGGCTCCATCCAACGCGCCGACGATGGTGTAACCGTAACATTCACGGTTCACGACGGTGCTGCCTTTCAGCCCGCAACCTATACTGGCATTACGCCAGATCTGTTTGTCGAAGGATCTGGAGTCGTAGCGGACGGAAAGCTGACTGCCGATGGGTTATTTGTTGCCGATACGTTGCTTGCCAAACATGATGAAAATTATATTCCGCGCGAGCTGGAAGGCATTGATATGACTGGTAATATGACGAGAACGGATACGCTGGTCGAATGATTGCAGAAGCAGGTCTTATCGCGCTCTGGCTCGCTGCCAGCATGGCGTTCTTGCAATTTGCTTTATGCACCATTGGTCTGGTGAAAGGTCAGGACGAGTTTTTTGCAGCAATCAGGCCCGTGGCCATCGCTCAGGGCGTGTTGGTTGCCTTGTCTTTTCTGCTGCTGGTCTGGCTGTTTGTGCGGTCCGACATGTCGGTGAAGCTCGTCGTCGCCAACAGCGTTGCGATCAAGCCGTTAATCTACAAGATTTCGGGCGCATGGGGTAATCACGAAGGATCAATGCTTCTCTGGGTCGCCATCATGGGGCTTGCTGGCGCATGTATTGGTATTTTTGAACGCAATCTGAAAACGAAGACTTTGGTGACAACCTTGGGCGCGCAAGCGTTTATCAGCATTGGTTTTTATGCCTATCTGTTGATTGCTTCCAATCCGTTCGAACGGATATTCCCGGTTCCGGCAGACGGGCAGGGACTTAATCCGCTATTGCAGGACATTGGACTCGCTCTGCATCCGCCGACGCTTTATATCGGTTATGTCGGTCTATCGATCGCGTTCTCTTTTGCTGTGGGAGCCATGATCACAAGAGATGTCGGGCCGGAATTTGCCAAAGCCATGCGGCCATGGGTGCTCGGCGCATGGGTATTTCTGACACTGGGCATTACAGCCGGCAGTTACTGGGCTTATTATGAGCTGGGCTGGGGCGGCTGGTGGTTCTGGGATCCGGTTGAAAACGCTTCGTTGATGCCTTGGCTCGCTGCCACAGCTTTGCTGCATTCGGTTACCGTATTGGCGACACGTGATGGTTTGCGTGCATGGACGCTAATGCTCGCAGTTGTTGCTTTCTCTATGTCGATGATCGGCACTTTCCTGGTACGTTCCGGTGTTCTCACCAGCGTCCACGCCTTTGCGGTGGATCCGGAGCGAGGCAGTTTCATTCTTGCGCTGCTGGCCATTTATATTGGCGGAGCGATGGCTTTGTTTGCGCTGCGCGTTGGTACGGTAAAAGAAGGCTCTCAATTTGAACCCGTCAGCCGGGAAGGTGCCCTGGTGGCAAACAACCTTTTGCTATCAGCCATATTGGGTATTGTTTTTATCGGGACGCTCTATCCCCTGGTTGTAGAAGGATTCAGCGATGAGATGATCTCTGTCGGACCACCATATTTTAATCTGGCGACAGGGCCACTGGCATTAATTCTGGTGGCGATAATGGCTGCCGGGCCGCTCTTGCGATGGCGTCGTGATCAGGCGAAAGCGTTGCTTAACCGGATTTCGATTCCAGTCTTTTTGACGGCAGCAGCGCTGTTTGCGCTGGTTATATTCACCACATCAATGTCGGTTCTGCCCTTGCTGGGTCTCGCGTTGGCAGCCGGTATCGCCGTGGCGAGTTTTGCGCCGCTATGGAAACGCAATCTGCGCCGCACGCCGATGCATGTTTATGGCATGGTTCTGGCACATTTCGGCGTAGCTGTTGCGCTGGTAGGAATGGCATCGGAAACCAGCTTCACCGAGGAGAAACTGGTGGCTGCCACACCCGGTGACGAAATCATGGTCAACAACTGGAAGATTAAATTCCAGGCGATTGAACCCGTCGCCGGCCCCAACTGGACGGCTCTCGAAGCCCGCGTGACGGCACAATATGAAGATGAAGCGATCCACGAGATTGCGCCACAAAACCGGATGTTTGCCTCTGCACAGATGCAGACTAGCGAGGCAGCTCTGCTGACCCGTTGGAACGGACAGCTTTATGTTGTTCTCGGTGACAGCGACGAGCAAGGGCGATGGCAGTTGCGTGTCTGGTGGAAACCGTTTGTGACGCTGATCTGGTATGGCGGCGTGCTGATTGCTTTGGGCGGGTTGCTGGCGATGATCGGCCGTCTGCGCCGCGCGGTCCGCCAAAAGCAGCAAAGAGCCTATGCCGAGGCAGTGATATGAACCGTTGGTTACTCTGGATTCCGTTGGTGTTGTTCAGCCTGTTCTTCGCGATCGTCGCAGGCGGTTTGATGAGGCCCAAGGATAATATCATTGAATCGAAAATGATCGGCAAACCGATCCCGGAATTTGCGCTGCCAGCTGCCATTGAGCAGCGCCCGGCGCTGACCACCGCGGATCTGGCTACCGGCAAACCGCAACTGCTCAACATTTTCGCAAGCTGGTGCGTACCCTGTATCGCAGAGGCACCGCAATTGCTCGCACTGGAGCAGGCAGGAGTATCGATCAACGGCATAGCCAGCCGCGACACGCCGGAAGATATCGCGAATTTCCTGAATCGTTGGGGTAACCCCTATGTCCGGATCGGCACAGATGTTCGCAGCGCCGTCCAATTGGAGCTCGGTTCATCCGGTGTTCCAGAGACATTCGTAATCGATGGCAATGGTATCATCGTACATCAGCATATCGGCGATATCCGCAAGGAAGATGTGCCGGAACTGCTTGAAATATTGGAGAAAGCGGGATGACCAGATTTCTTTTTCTGTTCGCCTTGCTGTTTTCAGCACCTGTGATGGCCCAAAACGCGCTCCCGGCATCTCCCTATGCTCATCAACAGCTGGATGACCCTGTGCAGGAAGAAAAAGCGCGCTCGTTGATGGAAGAATTGCGCTGCCTGAAATGCCAGAGCCAGTCGATTGCGGACAGCGACGCGCCGATGGCGGGCGACATGCGCAGTCAGGTGAGAGAACGTATTGCTGCCGGTGCCACGCCAGAGGAGGTACGCAGCTGGCTCATTGAACGTTATGGCGACTGGGTAACCTACAATCCACCGGTCAATGCCATAACTTGGCCACTTTGGATTGCGCCAGGGGTGCTGTTGATATTCGCCATATGGCTCGCGCGCGGGCTCTTTCGGCGGCGTAAAACTAACCAGAAGGATGCAAGCTGATGGGCTGGCTCATTCTACTCGTTATGATAATCGCACTTTTCGGTGCGCTTGTATTCTTGGGCAAACTGCCGCGGACCGCTTTTGAATTGACCGGTGCAGCTCTTTTGCTCGGCGTTGCGGGCTATGCATGGCAGGCCAACCCGGGGATGGCGGGTGTGTCGGTCGAACCAACCGAAAAGCCGAATAGCTTTGATGAAGCCAGTATTACATCGCGTGAGGAAATGGGCCAGCGTTTTGGCACAGCGCGGGAATGGTTGGTATTTTCAGATGCCTTGAATCGCAATGGTCGGCATGGTGCAGCGGCCAATTATCTGCGTAACGGGGTCAAAGAGCATCCTAATGATCCAGACCTGTGGGTCGGACTGGGCAATGCCATAGTCGTTCATGCAGATGGTGTGATTACCCCGGCGGCCCAATTTGCGTTTCAAAAAGCAGCTGACATTTCTCCCGAGCATCCTGGTCCGCCGTTCTTCCTTGGCATGGCCTATGCGCAATCTGGCAAGATTGACCAGGCACGTGCGATATGGACAGAGTTGTTAGAACGTAGTGCCGAAGATGCGCCATGGCGCAAGGATCTCGAGTCGCGTTTGGCGGCTATGGAGAAAATGCAACCCGCGCTGCCGATGCCTCAAAACCCACCTGCTGGTAACTAAAATATAGTTATATCAGGAGGTTGATCGGCATATCTGCGGCTCTGGTTGCGTGCTATAGAGGCCCATGCTAGTCGCGCGCGCTTGTCGAAACAGATGTGCGGGGCTAGCGCAACCATTTCGACCCAATCAGGGGACCGCCAAGACGGCAATCAATGTCTGAATCGACGTCACAACCGAAACGGAAACGCAGTCGCGTAATCCAGCCTCACGGGTCACGCCAAGAGGGAAGCGCCGTTGCAAAGCTCGCTGCTGGCGCGATTGGTATTGTGTTCGGCGATATCGGTACCAGCCCGCTTTACGCATTTCGCGAAACATTTGTTGGTGCCCACCCTCTTGAGCTGGACAAGCTTCACGTCCTTGGAGTGGTCAGCCTGATTTTCTGGTCGATGACGTTGGTCGTGGCGATTCAATATGTGACCATATTGATGCGCGCGGACAATAAGGGGCAGGGCGGCAGCCTGGCTGTCGTTGCCCTGCTTTCCGGGGCGTTGCGACGATCAAAATTCGGTTGGGTCGCCATATTGCTGGGCGTCTTTGCGACTTCGCTATTTTACGGCGACAGTATGATCACACCGGCGATCTCGGTTTTGTCAGCCGTTGAAGGGCTGACGGTGGTCAATAGCGGACTGCAGCCGATGGTTATCCCGATTGCGGTGGGGTTGCTGGTCTTTCTGTTTGTTATCCAGTCGCGGGGGACCGCAAAAATCGGCGCTTTGTTTGCGCCCGTGATGTTCGTTTACTTCACCGTCATCGCGATTTTGGGCCTGACGCAGATATTCCACACACCCGAAATACTGCTCGCGTTGAACCCCTGGTATGCTGTTCAATTCTTCTTGATCGATGGTTTCAAGGCTTTTCTGGCTTTGGGTTCGGTTGTGTTGGCCGTGACTGGTTCTGCGGCGTTATTTGCGGATATGGGGCATTTTGGTCGTAAGCCGATGCGGATAGCGTGGTTTGGTTTCGTGATGCCGGCCTTGCTGTGTAACTATTTCGGCCAAGGCGCGATGATCATCGGATTGGATCAGGCGGGTGCAGAGGCAGCAATCCAGAACCCGTTCTTCCTGCTCGCTCCTGAAATGCTACGCTTGCCATTGGTCATATTGGCCACCATGGCGACCTTCATTGCCAGCCAGGCAGTAATTTCCGGCGCATTTTCGGTCACGCATCAGGCGATTCAACTGGGCTTCATCCCCCGGCTTACAGTCAAACATACCAGTGCTTCCGAAGCGGGGCAGATTTATATTCCGGTGATCAACTGGACGATCATGATCGCGGTTTTGATCCTGGTACTTACGTTCCAGAGTTCAAGCAGCCTCGCGTCTGCCTACGGGATTGCGGTGACTGGTGCCATGCTGATCGATACATGTTTGCTCGCGGTTCTGGTTTTCACGCTGTGGAAGTGGAAATGGTGGTATGCCGTTCCTCTGCTTGCCCTTTTCTTCCTCGTTGATGGCGCCTATTTTGCGGCAAACCTGACCAAGGTTCCGCAAGGCGGCTGGTTCCCGCTAATGGTCGGTGGTTTCGCCTTCCTGTTGCTGACGACCTGGGCCAAGGGACGCAAGATCATGCGGGAAAATATGGCAGAAGCAGCGATGCCGATTGAAATCTTCACCAAGTCCGCCAAGAACAGTGCAACCCGGGTTCCCGGAACGGCAATTTTCATGGCCTCTGCATCGGTCGGCGTTCCGTCTGCTTTGCTCCATAATATCAAACATAACAAAGTGGTTCACGAACGGGTGGTAATTTTGACCGTCAACATCAAAGATGTGCCCTATGTGGAATCGGAAAAACGCATAGAGGTTAAAGATCTCGGTGATGGTTTCTATCGACTCATTTTGAACTATGGCTTCATGCAGGAAACCGATGTCCCGGCGGCTCTTAAAAAGGTCAAGGAATGCGGCATGGACTTTGACATGATGACCACCAGTTTCTTCCTTTCCCGGCAGACATTGTTGCCGTCAGAGAGGCCGAAGATGATGATCTGGCGAGAGAAAATCTTTGCATGGATGCTGCGCAATGCCGCCACCGCCATGGAATTTTTCAAGCTTCCCAGCAACCGCGTGGTGGAGCTGGGCAGTCAGATGGAAATCTGACTCTAGGTTTGAAGCTCAAAAATCAATTTTGTCCACCTGACCCCCTCGGATTTGTTGGCGGGTAGAATGGATTCAGAGCGGTCGTTGTAAAGCGGTACAAGCTGATTGTGCGCAGCCAATGCAATTGTCTCTTCAGCCGAGACGGCAAACATTCTCCGGCCCTTGGGGACAGGGCCGTGCCTTAGGGAAATAAAAAGCCGGGCATTTTGACCAAGTAGGGTAGCCACCGCTGTCATTGCTACTTCCCTCTGATCTTCGTCCAGATGCATCCACACGGCGTTGATCAGTATGAAATCAAACTGTTCGTTCAAATTCCTGATTTTCTCCAAATCAGGCAGGCTGTCGTCCAACCATCTGATTGTTGGCGAGGGATGCAGTCTAACCGCTCCTTCGCGCATTTCCTTGGTTGGTTCGGCCGCGACGACGTCATGTCCCTTCTTATCAAACCAGGCCGCATCGCGTCCGGTGCCCGAACCAATGTCCAGAATTTTACAATGCTTTTGCGGGAAGTAGCCGATCTCCGCCGCATAACTCTCTTCAAACGAGAGGCTTTCATATTGCTCCAGGAGAAAAGGGGCCTGTTTGGCATAGCCTTCGGTGCCGCTAACAATGCTGTTTTTCATATATGACAGTCTCTTGTGAACCGTTGCCCTTGTCCATCGTAAATTTATCGCCGACAAGGGCAATATTTGGTGGCGCATAAGGGGATCGTCTACTAGATAGCGGGCATTCGATTCTTGTCTGGATATTGAGGACAAAGCTTATGCGTATTGCCATTGCTTCTGATCATGCAGCTATCGACATGAAAGCCGCTTTGGTGGAGTGGCTTGCTGAGGCCGGGCATGAAGTTGTCGATCTGGGTCCCATGGCAACGGACAGCGTCGATTATCCTGATTATGGTTATAAACTCGCCGATGCGATTGCATCGGGAAGTGCAGAACGCGGCGTTGCCTTGTGCGGTTCGGGCATAGGCATATCCATAGCCGTCAATCGTAACCCAGCTTGTCGTTGCGCACTGGTTTCTGAAGGTCTTTCAGCGAAACTGTCTCGCGAGCATAATGATGCGAATGTTATTGCCATGGGTGCGCGTCTGGTTGGCATCGAAATCGCGAAAGACTGCCTGAACAATTTTTTGAACACCGAATTTGGCGGAGACCGTCATCAACGCCGTGTTGATAAGCTGTCCGCCCCGCAAGTTGAAGGAGAACACGCGTGAGTAATGTCGCAGATATGCAGGATATCCGTCCGACCGGGTTTTTCGATTTTTCGGTGGATGAGAGTGATCCCGCGGTCGCCGGTGCAATCAATGCAGAATTGTCGCGCCAGCAAAATCAGATCGAGCTGATTGCTTCTGAAAACATCGTTTCCAAGGCCGTATTGCAGGCGCAAGGCTCCGTATTCACCAACAAATATGCAGAAGGCTATCCGGGACGCCGCTATTATCAGGGCTGTGCGCCATCTGATGATGTTGAAACACTTGCCATCGAACGGGCGAAACAGCTGTTCAATTGTGGTTTTGCCAATGTTCAGCCGCATTCAGGGGCACAAGCAAACGGTGCAGTGATGCTCGCGCTGACCAAGCCGGGCGATACCATTCTTGGTATGTCGCTCGATGCAGGCGGCCATTTGACGCATGGTGCAAAGCCCGCGCAGTCGGGCAAATGGTTCAATGCAGTACAATATGGTGTCAACGAAGACGATCATCTGATCAACTATGCGGAAGTCGAGGCGTTGGCCAAAGAGCATCAGCCAAAGCTGATTATCGCGGGTGGTTCTGCCTATCCGCGCCAAATCGATTTTGCGAAGTTTCGTGAGATTGCAGATGCGGTCGGCGCGATCTTCATGGTCGATATGGCCCATTTCGCTGGCCTGGTGGCAGCTGGCTATCATCCTAGCCCGCTGGAATTTGCAGATGTGGTTACGACCACCACACACAAGACTTTGCGCGGTCCACGCGGTGGCCTGGTACTGACCAATGACGAGGCTATTGCGAAGAAAATCAACTCAGCGGTTTTCCCCGGTCTGCAGGGTGGTCCGCTAATGCATGTCATCGCCGCCAAAGCGGTCGCATTTGGCGAAGCGTTGCGCCCTGAATTTGCCAGCTATTCTTCCGCTGTCATCGAAAATGCCAAAATATTGGCTGCGCGCCTAAAGGAACGCGGCGCCAATCTGGTTGCTGGTGGTACAGATACGCACCTGGCTCTTATTGATCTCTCACCGCTGGGTATCACCGGGCGCGATGCCGATGAAGCACTGGAACGCTCCGGTATTACCTGCAACAAGAACAGCATTCCCAACGACCCGCAGCCGCCGATGAAAACCAGCGGCATTCGTGTTGGTTCACCGGCAGGTACAACCCGAGGCTTTGGTCCGGCGGAGTTCCAGATGATTGGTGACATGGTAGCTGACGTACTTGATGGCTTGCGTGAAAAAGGAGAGGGCGGTGATCCGGCTGTGGAAGCCGATGTCCGTCAGCGCGTTGAAGAGCTATGCTCTCGTTTTCCAATTTACCCTGAATAGGCGAAACGGACCCTTATGCGTTGTCCCTTTTGTGCCCATGATGACAGTCAGGTAAAAGATAGCCGGCCCACCGAAGATGGTACGACCATCAGGCGGCGTCGGCAATGTGAAGGGTGCGGCGCACGTTTCACGACATTTGAACGGATACAGCTTCGCGAGATCACAGTGGTAAAAAGCGAGGACCGCCGCGAGACGTTTGACCGGTCCAAGATTGATTTGTCCGTCTCTCTGGCTTGCCGCAAGCGCGGGATCGCGCAGGAGCAAATGGATCAACTGGTGTCAGGTATCCAGCGGCAGCTGGAAACTAGTGGAGAGAATGAGATCCCTTCCAAACGTATCGGCGAGATGGTTATGGAAGGCCTCAAGGGACTCGATAGCGTTGCCTATATTCGCTTTGCATCGGTCTATAAGGATTTTACCGAGGCCAAGGATTTTGAGGAATTCGCCGGCAGCGTGAAAGATGTGGGTATCGGCGATACCAGCGGCAAATGAGCACCGGCAAGCCGATCATCGTTCTGGTGAAGCCACAGCTGGGTGAAAATATCGGCAAGGCGGCGCGGGCGATGCTGAATTTCGGGTTCACCGATATGCGGATTGTGGATCCTCGTGACGGCTGGCCCAATCCATCGGCCGGTCCCACTGCGGCGGGCGCAGACAGTGTGTTGGAGGACGCTCAGGTTTTCGAGACTACCGCCGAAGCGGTGGCGGACTGTTCGCATGTCTATGCCACTACGGTTCGTAAACGCGGTATGACCAAAGAAGTGTTGACCCCCGCAGCGGCGGCGGAAGACATGGCATTCGTTAGCGGCAAATGCGCGATATTATTCGGCCCGGAACGGTCCGGTCTGGAATTGGTCGACGTCGAACTCGCCCGCAAGATCATCACCGTGCCGATAAACCCGAAATTCGGTTCACTCAATCTGGCTCAGGCAGTGATTTTGATCGCCTATGAGCTGTCGAAACTGGATGGCGGCGAAACCGTGCAGCCGACAATCGAGACAAAAAAGCGCGAACCGGCCCCACAAATCGAACTGGACCGTTTTTACGAGCATCTGGAACGGGCATTGGAAGAGGCCGGGTATTTCTATCCGCCTGATCGTGCACCTGCGACGAAAGTGACGCTCCGCAATATGATCACAAAGCCGACGTGGACCAATGAAGAAGTGCAAACCTGGCGCGGCGTTATCAGCTCTCTGGAAAAACCATTTGTTAAAAAATGACGTTTTGACCGTTCAGTTGTCTCGCATCTGATCCCATTTTTCGAGCTCATAGCTGATCGACGTTTCTATCAGCATTTCCCAAATCGCCGCCATGGTCGGAACCGGAACGCCTGCGCTACTGGCAAGCTGTTTCACATTATCCAGAACCTTTGCTTTTCGTCCCTCGTCACGCACTGCGGTGCGATTCTGTTTGATCCGCGCAGCGGCGTCCATGCAAGCAAAGCGCTGGGCCATCAGGGCGATAAGTTCGCCGTCAATTCGGTCCACTTGTTCGCGGACATCTGTCATGGTTTCCATTGGAGGAAGCGTCGTCGTTTCTGTCATGTCAGCGCCTTTAATCACTGCGACCACCCAAGTCGAGTAATGATGGGATTTTGGTGCAATTTTTGGGTCCACAGATGCTTGACAATCACCCATTAGATCGTCATAGGCCGCGTCTTGCAATTGGCTCCGCACCCCGGTGAAGCGGTAGCCGCGTTAATCCAAGCGGGTTTTCGGTGCATCCCGGGACGAATTGAAGCAGCAAATTAGGAGTCAGTGAAATGACAAAGCGTACCAGCTCGAAATATAAACTTGATCGCCGCATGGGCGAAAATATTTGGGGCCGCCCCAAATCTCCTGTCAATCGCCGCGACTACGGCCCTGGTCAGCATGGTCAGCGCCGTAAAGGCAAACTGTCTGACTACGGCATTCAACTGCGCGCCAAGCAAAAGTTGAAAGGCTATTATGGTGACGTGACCGAAAAACAGTTCAAGCGTGCCTATAAAGAAGCATCGAGCATGAAAGGCGATACCAGCCAGAACCTGATCGGTCTGCTGGAACAGCGTTTGGACATGGTTGTTTACCGTGCCAAATTCGCTCCAACCATCTTTGCTGCTCGCCAACTGGTTAGCCATGGCCACATTCGCGTCAACGACGTTAAATGTAATGTTGCTTCGCGCAAAGTGCAGCCAAATGATGTTGTTTCGCTGAGCGATAAAGCAAAAGAAATGCTGCTGGTTATCGAGGCACAGAGTCTGCCAGAGCGCGATATTCCCGAATATGTCACGCCAGACGGCACTGACAAAGTAACCTATGTTCGCGTGCCAACGCTGGACGAAGTGCCTTATCCGGTGACGATGGAACCAAATCTGGTTGTCGAGTTTTACTCACGCTAACTGTTTCCAAGAGATTTTCAGAAAAGGCGGTCTGAGAAGGCCGCCTTTTTTATTTAAGCCTTTGGCAAAGCCTTGCGCCAGATCAAGGACGCTGTCAGTAGTGACAATAGAAATTAGTTTGATGATTAAATTTGGATGAGGATCTGAAATGCAAAAGAAATGGTTTGCCCTTGCGCTGATACCGGCGCTGGCTTTGGCGTCTTGTGTAATACAGGTGGATGATGCCGAAAACGCTGCCCCACTGCCAGAGGTCGCTGCACCGGAATTGTCGGTTGATACAATGCGTAATATTACGCAGGAGCTTTCTTCCGATGCCTTTGAAGGACGCGCACCGGGTACTATTGGCGAAGAAAAAACGCTTGCTCTGTTGACCAAAGAATTTGCCGAAGCTGGTTTGGAACCAGGTAATGGCGCTAGCTGGTTTCAGGATGTTCCGCTGGTCGAGATTGAAGCGAAAAACGTATCCGACCTGACGATCAAGGGCGGCACCGGCGACATGAGTTTCAAATATGGTCCTGAAATGGTGATTACATCCTATCAGGAACAGCCGAAAATCGACGTCGCGGATAGTGAACTGGTCTTTGTCGGTTACGGCATCAACGCGCCCGAGCGGGAATGGAATGACTATGAGGGAGTCGACGTCAAAGGCAAGACCGTTGTCATACTTGTAAACGATCCGGATTTCGGAACCGAAAGCCTGGAAGGTGAATTTGGTGGTCGGGCGATGACCTATTATGGACGCTGGACCTATAAATATGAAGAAGCGGCACGTCAGGGTGCAGCGGCTGCTTTGATCATTCATGACACAGCACCAGCGGCCTACGGCTGGAATGTTGTGGAATCCAGTTGGAGCGGACCGCAATTCTATGCGCAGTCAGCCAATGGTGGCGCTGATCAGACAAAGGCCAATGGTTGGGTTCAGAAGGATGTCGCTGCAAAGATTTTTGCCAGTGCCGGTCAGGATCTGGAAGCGATGATGGCCGCCGCGAAGAACAAGGATTTCAAAGCCGTGCCTCTGGGCGTGACCGCTTCGATGTCCTTTGAAAATGACATAAGTAAAATGAACAGCAAGAATGTCATAGGCATGATCAAGGGCAAAACCCGGCCCGATGAATATGTGCTTTACACTGCGCATTGGGATCATCTGGGACGTTGTAAGCCAGCACCTGACGGTGATGATATCTGTAACGGTGCTGTCGACAATGCCACCGGGACGGCCGCTTTGGTCGCTCTCGCCGAAGCGCATGTCAAGGCAGGCGCACCGGATCGCAGCATATTGTTTCTGGCCGTGACGGCGGAAGAATCCGGCCTGCTCGGATCAAAATATTATGCCGAGAATCCAGTCTATCCGCTCAACAAGACGGTTGGTGGTGTGAACATGGATGCCTTTGGCATGGCTGGTCCTGCGAAAAATGTCGTAGTGGTAGGCAAAGGCAAATCGCAACTCGATCGTTATCTGGAGGGTGCGTTGACCGTTGACGGGCGAACTGCCGAGGCTGAGCCGACACCTGAAAAAGGCTTTTACTATCGTTCCGACCACTTCAGCTTCGCGAAACTCGGCGTGCCGATGATTTATTTCGAAGGCGGTGAAGACCTTGTTGAAGGTGGTCGTGCCGCTGGTGAAGCGATCAGCCAGGATTATACCGAGAACAAGTACCATGGACCGAAAGACGAATTTGATCCGAACTGGAACTGGGACGGCGTCATGGGTGATCTGAAGGTCTATTATACTGTTGCTAGAATGCTGGCGATGACCGAAGATTGGCCGAACTGGAATGACGGCGACGAATTCCGTGATATCCGTGACAAGAGTCGCGCCGGGGCCTGATCTCTAACCGCTTGCATATATGATGAGATGGCCAGCCGAATGGGAACCGCATGAAGCGGTCTGGATCGGCTTTCCGGGCAATCCGAATGAATGGCCGCAGCAATTGGCGGAGGCGCAGCACGAAGTTGCCGCCTTCGCCAATGCCATTCGTGATGATGGCAATGGCGAGCAAGTCAGGCTTGTTTGCCGGGACTCCGGCGATGCGAAACGAGCGTCCGAACTGGTTCATCATGATATCGAAATTATGCTCCAACCCTTTGGTGATATTTGGTTGCGCGATACCGGGCCGATAATAACGGTCGGCGCGGATAGACAGGCCCAGGACTTTGGCTTTAATGGTTGGGGTAGGAAGTTCGAAATGGCGGGCGATCAGGATATCGGGCAGCGCCTTGCGACCGCTGCAGGACTGTCCGTTTGCCAGCATGATTGGATATTGGAAGGCGGTGCCATTGATGGAGATGGTGCTGGCCAGCTTATCACCACCGAACAGTGCCTGCTCAATCCCAATCGCAACCATAATATGGACAAAAATGAAGCGCGCCAGAAGTTACGGCAAGCGTTAAATATTGAGCATGTTTGCTGGCTTGGCGATGGGTTGAAGGCTGATCATACCGATGGCCATGTCGATAATCTGGCACGCTTTGTAGCAGCCGGAAAAATCGTGATTCCGCAGGCCAGTGATGTTGATGATCCCAATGCCGATATTTTTGACGATGCTGCTAACCGTGCGGCAATAGCCGGCCTAAATGTCGTTCGCATACCATCCGTTGGCAAATATGAAATTGACGATGACATCGCGCCTGCCAGCTATATGAATTTCTATGTAGGAAACGCTGTTGTTGCCGTGCCGCAATATGGAGCGAGTTCTGACGCTGCTGCAGTGGAGTTTCTTGCGGAATTGTTTCCTGATCGCAAAGTCATCGGCCTTTCCAGCAAAGCCTTGTTGCATGGTGGCGGGAGCTTTCACTGCATCTCGCAGCAAATCCCCCAGATCTGATTTTCTGTAACCTCAATCCGATTCAAACGAACTATGTTTGAGGGGAGCAAAATGCTAATCCCTTTCCATATGATTGATAGGATGGCCTATGGCTGATGGAATTTTGAGTGTTTTGAGCGCGCTCACATATATATTGGTTTTTTTGCTCGGCCTTGGTTTGGCCGGTGTGATCGTCCTGTTCGTCATCGACATAACGCAAAAGCAGGATGCCGTGCGTCGGAACTATCCAGTTATCGGCCGGTTTCGTCATCTGTTCAGCAGTCTGGGTGAATTTTTCCGGCAGTATTTCTTCGCCATGGACCGGGAGGAAATGCCCTTCAATCGGGCGGAACGGGAATGGGTTGGTCGCGCGGCAAAGGGTACGGGCAATACGATTGCTTTTGGCTCTACAAAAAACCTCGACCCTGCCGGTACCCCGATTTTCGTCAATTGCCCGTTTCCCACGCTGGAAAAAGATGCTGCGGAAACCGCAACATGCACATTGGGTCCCTATTGCGAGAAACCCTTTGAAGCCAAATCACTGTTCAACGTCTCTGCGATGAGTTTTGGTGCGCTGTCTGTACCGGCGGTAAGGGCACTGTCTCATGGAGCCAAAATGGCGGGATGCTGGATGAACACCGGTGAGGGCGGTTTGTCGCCTTATCATCTCGAGGGAGGTTGTGACATTGTCTTTCAGATTGGTACCGCCAAATATGGCGTGCGCAACGATGATGGCAGTTTGAATGACGATAAACTGCGAGCGATAGCGGATCACGAGCAAGTCCGTATGTTCGAGATCAAAATGTCGCAAGGTGCGAAACCTGGAAAAGGCGGCATTTTGCCCGCCGCGAAGGTTACAGAGGCAATCGCAAAAGTGCGGGGTATTCCGGAAGGCAAAGCATCCATTTCCCCCAATCGCCATCCAGAAATCAACAGCGTGGAAGACATGCTCGATTTTGTTGATCATGTCCGCGAAGTCACTGGCAAGCCGACCGGCATCAAAGCTGTTATCGGTGCCTACGGCTGGATAGAGAGCCTTTGCGAGGAAATTCATCGTCGCGGTATAGAGAGTGCACCGGATTTCTTCACGCTTGATGGCGGTGATGGCGGGACCGGTGCCGCGCCAATGCCGTTGATGGACAATGTCGGCCTGCAGCTGGATGAAAGCCTGCCGATGCTTTCTGATATCCTGCACAAATATGATTTGCGGCAGCGCGTCCGGATTATCGCATCGGGTAAAAGGATTACGCCCAGCGAGGTGGCCTGGGCCATTTGTGCGGGCGCGGATTTCGTGAACAGCGCGCGCGGTTTCATGTTTTCACTAGGATGTATTCAGGCGATGAAATGCAACAAGAATACATGCCCTACCGGCATCACAACCCATGATCCTAGGCTGCAGCGAGGGCTTGATCCGTCGGACAAAAAAGTCAAGGTCGCCAACTATTGCAAAAGTCTTGTTCACGAGGTTGAAGTGCTGGCCCACAGCTGCGGCGTTGACGAGCCGCGTCAATTGGGCCGTAAGCATGTCCGTATCGTTCAGGACACTGGCAAGTCGATTGCGCTGGATGAGCTCTATCCGCGGCCGGAGGTTGTAAAGAAATTCAATGCGATAGAAGACATCTCTGGATAAACTGCTTTGCATGTCTGTGCAGCTGATTTATGTCGTCTATCAGAGAGATAATCCCCAACTGAAAGGCCGGAAAGAATGACAAAGAAGCTCTTATTCGCTGGTGTCGCAACCGCGTTATTGGCAGCTGCAGGAGTGCCCGCGCTGGCGGAAGATGATGCCAAAGCTGGCACGACGCAAAGTGATGCTAACCTGATGGCGGTGATCAACCATGATCGGCGCAAGGATGATAATGCCCGCGACGTTTATCGTAATCCGGCTGAGACTCTCGCTTTCTTCCAGGTAAAACCGACTCATACCGTTGCGGAATATGGCCCGGGAGGAGGGTGGTACACACGGATATTACTGCCGTACCTCAGCGCCAATGGAAAATATGTCGCGGTGAATGGCAATAGCGACAGCATTAATTTTACCAGCCGTGCACGCGAAGGCCGCTCGAAAAGCTGGCCCGAGCGTTTCCCTGATGCTGCATCAGGGTGGACAGGTATTCCTGCCGATCAAATTGCCGCTTTTGAAAGCGACGAAGTGCCTGACGAGATGAAAGGCAAGATCGACCGGGTGGTAATCTTTCGCTCACTGCATGGAATGCTCAACGGCACGCGCGCCGATTCCGAATTACGCGCTTTGCGAGATATTCTTGCTGATGATGGCATGATCGGCGTTGTCCAGCATCGTGCAAATGCTGATGCGCCTTATGCAATGTCCAATGGAACAAAGGGGTATCTCAAACAGGATTCCGTTATCGCGCTATTCGAACTGAACGGCTTTGAATTGGTGGACTCGTCTGAGATTAATGCCAATCCAAAAGATACAAAAGACTATGAGAAAGGCGTGTGGACATTGCCGCCTGTCCTTACGAACAAGGATCAAGACAGAGCGAAATATCAGGCCATCGGCGAATCCGACCGAATGACCTTGCTATTCAAGAAAAGACCTTAGTCTTTGGGAGGGGCGATAATCCGTATCGCCTCTCTCGTTGAATAATTGCCGAAGGAGAGGAAAGATGACGAAAAAGAAATGGATTATGATGGGCGCGGTTATGGCGCTTGGAGCACTTGCCCTTGCTCCGGCTTCGGCAAAACATCATGCAAAAGATGGTGCGTCAGGTGACACCAATTTGCGTACTGTCATCACGCACGAACGCCGTGCAGAAGACAAGGCTCGTGACAAGTATCGCAATCCGGCTCAGACCATCAGTTTCTTTGATATCCAACCCGGCGACACGGTCGTCGAATATGTTCCCGGTGGTGGCTGGTACTCCAGGATATTAGCACCTTATGTCGCAGAAAAAGGCAAGTTTATCGGGCTTACCTTTGCGCCGGATCCCCTGCCATTCGGAGACGAGGCAAAAGAACGTATTCGCGGCTTCCCAACCAAATTTCCCAATGATGTCGCCGAATGGACCGGAATGCCAGCCGCGAAATTTTCTGCCTACACAACCGACAAGGTTCCAGAAGAGGCCAATGGCACGGCAGACTACGTCATCATTCCGCGGATGATGCACAACCTGATGCGATGGAATCTGGCAGATAGCGAAATCAAGGTGATGCGCAATATGCTGAAAGATGGCGGCATGCTCGGCATCATTCAGCATCGGGCCAAAGACGGAACGCCGTTTAGCTATGCCGATGGCAATAAAGGCTATTTGCACACTGATACCGTGGTGAAATTCATGGAGGCGCATGGCTTTGAACTGGTGAAGCAGTCCGAAGTCAATGCGAACCCCAAAGACACGGCGGACTATCCCAAAGGTGTCTGGACCCTGCCGCCACGCTATGCTGAGGGCGATACGGACAAAGCCAAATATACTGAAATTGGCGAATCTGATCGTATGACGTTGCTGTTCAAAAAGCTGCCATGACGTTATGTTGAAATATGGGTGAATTTGCGGTCCGGGCCATAGTTTCGGGTATCATTGTCGCCATTGTTGCGATAATCGCCCGGCGCTATCCGGCCATGGGCGCCCTTATCGCGTCATTGCCGCTGATTTCGATATTGGCGATGATCTGGTTGTGGCGGGATACCGGCGATACGGAGTTGCTGGCCGGGCATGTGCAGGCGACTTTCTTCTATGTCATTCCGAGTCTGCCGATGTTTCTCCTCATTCCGATGATGTTGCGGCAGGGGATAAATTTCTGGGCTTCGCTGTCGGCCGGCATATTGGTGACGATAATTCTCTATATCGCGACAATTCCGATTGCGGCCCGTTTCGGCATCAAGCTATGAGCGCATCATGACACAGAATATCACGGTTGCCGCCTTGCAGCTGTCCCTGAATGGCAGTGAAGCGGAAAATATCGAAGCGGTCAGCGCACATGTAGCCGAAGCGGCAGAGCAGCGCGCCCAGATCATATTACCGCCGGAGCTTTTTGCTGGCCCCTACTTCTGCAAGATGGAAGACGAGGCATTATTCGCGCTCGCGAAACCAGCACAAGACAGCGCGCCGGTGCGGGCGATGCAAAAACTCGCGAAGCAATTAGGCGTCGCAATTCCAGCGAGTTTCTTTGAGCGTGACGGGCCGCATTATTATAACAGCATCGCGATGATTGATCCGGATGGCGAGATCATGGGCGTCTACCGCAAAAGCCATATTCCCGACGGCCCGGGCTATGAGGAAAAATTCTATTTCCGCCCCGGCAATAGCGGTTTCAAGGTCTGGGATGTTTTCGGTACGACCATCGGTGTCGGAATTTGCTGGGACCAATGGTATCCCGAAACAGCGCGGGCGATGGCTTTAATGGGGGCAGAAATCCTATTCTACCCCACCGCGATCGGTTCAGAGCCTTATGACGCAGACTTGGACACCAGTCGCATGTGGCGGCGCGCAATGCAGGGTCACGCCGTGAGCAACTGCATTCCGGTAATTGCTAGCAATCGTATCGGTGAGGAAGACGGGCAGGCCTTTTACGGACATAGCTTCATTGCCAATGAATGGGGTGACCTGGTGCTGGAATATGGCGCGGAAGACAGCGGCGTGTTGGTTGCGACTTTCGATCTGGAGCAAGCGCGCAAACATCGGGCAGGCATGGGTTTTTTCAGGGATCGCCGACCGGACCTTTATGGGCGGTTGGTTGAGGATCGCTAATATTGAAGATTTTTTGCGCTCGCTAAACCAAGCTATGTTGATCGTTTTAATATACCTTTGATATCGACAGTTCGATTCCAATAGTTTTGCATCCAGATCCATTTTTTCCGGTCACTACCGTTGAGGTTTCTGTTACTACACTGAGTGGCGACATACTCAGCAAACTTTGCAGCTCCAGGTTCCAAAATCAAACCGTTCCCGTTCGGATTATCGCCCTCGTGTTTTTCCTCCATTCTAAGATAGTGTAACATTTCACTTTGATCATCGCAGTCGTTTCGAACAAATTTTGACAACAAGTTTTCCTCGCCATCTGAATGCTTCTCCAGGTCCTTTAGAACTTGGGTGCTTAACAAGATCCTTGGTGGGCTGCCGCTCTTGTCATATCGGGCGGCTTCTATCAATCCTGGACCAAAGACAATTTTTGAGCCGTGATGAATGTTGCCTAATACTATGCCGCCCCTAACTAGTAATCTAACTCCTAGTAAGTTTAAGACGGTTCCAGACGCGGCAAATAAAATTTGCTTTAGTCCTTCAATATTTCTCTCGGCTGAAAACACAATGCAATCACTAAACTGCGTGCTGTAAAAACCTTTAGCTGAATTACTTTGGAATGGAAACTTCATACGAGCCAAGGCTTGAGAAACCTCCATTCTCTTTTCGACAGACTTGTCGGCTTCCATAGTGAAAGATGAAAAACCCAAAATATCCAAAAAAGCCACGTACTTTTGGCGATATTTATCGAACTTCTCGACGCTCTTAGCTTGATCTTCCAATGTTTTTAACCTCCTTAAATACAGCTTCAAACATCTCTGCCGTTAATCTCTTGGTGTTCACATTATAGCGGCTGCAATGATAGCTATCGATAAGGATGCGACCATCGGGCAACTTATGCTCTGCGCCATGCGCGAATTTATGGTCGGCCAACCGGCACCCCGCCATTCGGATCACGCTGTCATGTGCGATTTTCCCGAGAGCCAATATGACCTGCAAATTGGGTAGGGTGTCTAAAGCCTTGATCATATAGGGGCGGCAATTGTTGATCTCTGCGCCAGTGGGTTTGTTTTCCGGTGGCAGGCACTTGACCGCGTTCAGAATGATCGTACCGTTTAGGGTTACGCCGTCATCGATGCGGGAATGAAATTGCCCATTGGACAGTCCGACTTTGTTCAACGTAGCGAACAACAGATCACCGGATGCGTCGCCGGTAAAGGCTCTGCCGGTTCGGTTCGCACCTTCCTTACCCGGTGCGAGACCGACAATCGCAAGCCACGCGTCGGGGTCTCCAAAGGCCGGGACAGGCGCATTCCACCATTCCGACTGATCTTTTCGGAGGGATTTGCGCAACCCCACAAGCCTTGGACAGCGACGGCAGTTTTTGGGTGCCTCGGCAAAAGGAAGGGGGCTATGATCGCTCATAGCCCCCGCCTAAAATCATTTGGACATTACGTCCAGTAAAGGACTGAATAATCAGTCTTTCAATTCAGCCGGAACGATTCCGCCATTGGCCGCAATTTCCGACATGACGCGCTTGTGCAGAGCGATATTGTCTTCCGCAGATCCGCTATAGCTGGCGTTGCCGAGTTCCTGAGCAAGCGCCTTGCGGTTCTCGTAGCTCGCGTCAATCTGGACGAGCTTCATCAGGTCCACAATCGATGTGCGCCAGTTCAGTTTGTCTGACCCCGGGATGTTGTCGAGCCGCGCGGTGACATCCACTTCGGTAATGGCTGCGCGAGCCGCTGGCGCTGCTTCTGCAGCCGGGGCAGCTTCGGGCTCAGCGGCTTTTGCTTCACCACCGAAAATTGCGTTTTTGATTTTTCCAAATATGCTCATGATGTGCTCCTCTTTGGTTTCCTTGGGTCTTGTCATTCGCCCCTTCGATGGTTTCTTCGGTGTTACAGCCCGCAGAGTCAAATACCGGAAGCCGAATTTCGGCCGATTTATAGGTTTCCCGAGTGTAAACACTGGTAAAGCTTTCCCGTTGCGCGTTTAGGCGGGGAAAAATCTGGTACAAAGGGCCCCTGAGAACAGAATCAAAGCAGAAATTTTTGGGATTAAAGGAGACCGGTGATGAATATTTTGGATGTTTTGCAGCAATCTGGTGGCATCGAAACAATGGCACGCGAGCTGGGGGTGAACGAAAGCGTGGCTCAAGCGGGGGCTGCAGCGCTACTTCCATCCATTTTGGGCGGTTTCAAGAAAACAACGCAAGCGCAGCCCACTGGTTTGGATGGACTGGGCGGTCTGTTGGGACAGCTAGGCGGTGGCGGGCTGCTCGACAGTGTGCTAGGTAGTCAACCTACACCGGTGAACCAGGGTAATGAAATTCTCGGTCAGATTTTCGGATCGAAAGAAGTCAGCCGCACGGTCGCCGCCGGTGCGGAACAGCAAACCGGCATTAGTAGTGATTTGCTCAAAAAAATGCTGCCCATCGTTGCGATGATGGTTGCTGGCTATATGGCGAAGCAAAGCGGTGACAATTCAGGTAACGGAGGCGGCTTGAGCGGCCTTATTGGAGGGCTATTGGGTGGTGGTTCCAAAGCCTCTTCTGGCGGACTTGGTGGACTGGGATCATTGCTTGATCTGGACGGAGACGGAAACCCGCTCGACGACATTATCGGCATGGCCGGTAAGCTGACCCGCTAATATCAACGAAGGAGACGATCAATGGGACTTTTGGACAATGCACTGGGCATGTTGCCCGACAATGTGAATTTGGACAGCTTGGCCGAGAAAGTCGGCATGTCGGCCGATGAATTAAAATCCAGCGGAGAAGCGCTTTTCACGAAACTGCAGGATGGCGGCGTTGATAAAGCAACTGCGATCAAGGAAGCGGCGGCGGAAGCCGGCGTCGATGCAGAGAAGCTAAAAGGCCTGATGCCCGCCATGGCTGAAAAAGCGGGTCTGGATGGCGAGGGCGGTCTGATGGAAAAACTCGGCGGAGAAGACGGAATTCTTGGCAAAGTCGGCGGTTTTCTGGACCGTGACGGCGATGGCAATCCGCTAAATGACATCACAGACATGGCCAAGGGTTTCTTTAAAAAATAAGCCTTGTCTCAATTAAGCTAAAAGCGGTTCTAGTCCTCCAGCGCCTCGAGTTGGAGGACGCCGCCTTCCACAGCCGTGACCCGTGCCGTGGTACCTTTTTTCATATCCGGTCCTTTTGCGGGCCATTCACCATCGGCGACTTTTGCACGGCCGCTGGTCGCACTGATCGCTTCGACCACCGTAACGGTTTGGCCGACAAGCCGCGCCGACCGGTCATTGAGTAATGGGTCCTCGCTTTCAACTTGGTTGGCCAGATACCAGCGACGGCCAAAGAAAACCGATGCCAGCGAGAGTAAGCCGAACAGGGTGAATTGACCGGCGACGGTGATGTCGATGAACATCGCAACAAAGCCGGTCACTGCGGCAGCAGCAGCCAGCCAGATAAGAAACACGCCGGGCACCATGATCTCGCCAATGCCCAATAAGAGGGCGATTATCAGCCAGTGATAATGCGATTCCAGTGACATTATCTGTTCAATGATATCCATATTTGTTCGCCTTATTGTTCAAACGGACCTTTGCGGCGCGGCGGTGGTGTAACGGCACCGCCATTGTCGCCCAGCGCTTCCTTGGCCAGCTCGCCAATGCCGCCCAATGTCCCGATAAGCTGTGTCGCCTCGACCGGGAACAGGATGGTCTTTGCATTGGGTGAGACCGCAAATTTCTCGACGGCTTTGACATAATCCTGCGCGACGAAATAATTGATCGCCTGAGCATTCCCGTTTGCGATCGCCTCGGACACCATTTGTGTGGCCTTTGCTTCCGCTTCTGCTTCACGCTCACGCGCCTCCGCATCTCGAAAAGCGGCCTCCTTGCGCCCTTCTGCCTGCAAGATTTGTCCTTGCTTCTCACCCTCTGAACGCAAAATTTCGGAAGCGCGAGCACCCTCGGCATCCAGAATATTGGCGCGCTTTTCGCGCTCCGCTTTCATCTGCCGGGCCATGGCGTTCACAATATCCTGTGGCGGCCGGATATCCTTGATCTCGACGCGGGTGATCTTGATTCCCCAAGGAGTCGTCGCATCATCGATGACAGTCAGCAGGCGCGCGTTGATTTCGTCGCGCTTGGATAGCGTTTCATCCAGATCCATCGAACCCATCACGGTCCGCAAATTGGTGGTCACCAGATTGAGGATCGCGTTGTAGAGATCATTGACTTCATAAGCGGCTTTGGCGGCTTCCAAAACTTGAAAGAACACCACGCCGTCGGTGGAGATCATCGCATTGTCTTTGGTGATGATTTCTTGACCCGGTATGTCGAGCACTTGCTCCATCATGTTGACCTTTCGGCCGACACGATAGAAAAACGCTGGATAGAAGTTGAAACCTGGCTTTGCGATGGCTGTAAACCGACCGAAATATTCAATCGTATATTCAAAACCCTGGCGAACAATCTTGATGCTCGCGCCAAGATATATGATCACCAACAGGAAAAAGAAAAATGCGGCTGTGAATTCCATCTGTGAAGCCCTCCATCTTTAAGTCTGATTATCATTGATTATTTGCCGTATAATGCCAAGGAAAAAGCGAATATTTCCCTCAAGAACAAGGTTATCATATTCTGATGCGTTTCTGTTTCACCGTTGCCGTCCTGTTATCTTCATTCTCAATGGCGGCTCATGCTGATGATATTTCGGAAGCAGACTTGCGGGCCCATATCGAAATATTGGCGAGCGATGATTTCGGTGGCCGGAAGCCCGGGACCGAGGGGGAGAACAAGACCCTTCAATATATCGCGACCCAGTGGCAACAGGCTGGATTGGTACCCGCAGACGAATCGTCATCCTGGTATGCGCCGGTAGCTCTGGTGGACCGGACTCCATTGGAACAGACCGTGCGTTTCACACGGTTCAAGGGCGAGCAGGAAAAGATCATTCGGATTGATAACGATGAGGTCATGCTGCGCTCCGCCATGCAGTCGGGCCGGTCGACCAATGTTCCTGTGGTACATGTCGGTTATGGCAACCAGAGCGCTGATGTACTGGCAAAAGCCGTGTCGACCAAATTAGCTTTCATCTTCGTGAGTTCGCCAATTGGAACCGAGGATTTTCCAAGCTATCGTGAACGCAAAGCCAAAGTCCTGGCCGCTGGTGCATGGGGAGTCATCTCAATTGCGGGAAGTGAAGCACGCTATGCCCGCCTGGCCAGACGCTTTCGCCGCGCCAGCACCACTATCGACGCTGAAGGATATCATGCCGGTATGGAAGGTATTATCACCAAGGCGGTGGCGGAAAAGCTGCTGCGCAAAGCTGGCATCGATTACAAACAGCTGGCCAAAGATGCGGCTTCAGGCGCGTTTAGTCCTGTGGAAACGGGCGTCTATGCAGATCTGACGTCCAGTACCCGGGTGCGATCCTATCAATCCCACAATGTCATTGGCAAAATTCCCGGACGCAAACCGGGTAGCGGTGCCGTGCTGTTTCTTGGTCATTGGGATCATCTTGGCGAATGTCGCCCGGAGCCAGCCGTAGACCGCATCTGTAACGGCGCAGTGGATAATGCCAGCGGCATCTCACTGTTAATCGAAACTGCCAGGCGGCTGGTAAAGGATCGCCAGGATCGGGATATCTATTTTCTCGCGACCACGGCGGAGGAAAGCGGATTGCTTGGTGCCCGGGCCTTTGCCGCCGATCCCAGCTTCCCATTGGAGGATCTCGTCGCTGTGTTCAATGTGGACACCGTGGCTTTAGCGCCAGATGGCAAGCTGCTGGCGGTTGTCGGACGCGGTAAGACGAGTTTGGACGAGGATCTTGAAAAAGTTGCCGCTGCAGAAGATCGGGAAATAGACAAAACCGACAAAGCCAATGCTTTTCTGAAGCGTCAGGACGGTTATGTTTTCCTGGAGAAAGACATTCCCGCCTTCATGATCACCAGTGCTTTTTCAGATCAGGAGCGTCTCGATAGTTTTTTGAATGGTCGCTATCACGGTGTTGATGACGAAGTGGATGAAACACTTTTGTTGAGCGGCGCAGCAGACGATGCGAACTTCCATGTTGCATTGGGTCGCTATTTCGGCAGCGTCGACAGCCATCCTTTGAAAGATGACGGGAATCTTGGGACGAATAGTGCTGGCGAATAGTTATAGAACTGATTACATGGGCCGCCACAGAATCGAATTCAGCATAGCAGAAAGTGGCCTTCCATGAGCAGCAGAGAAATCCGAACCGGACTAACATTTGACGATGTTCTGTTGCAACCCGGTGCGTCCGATATCGTTCCGAGCCAGGCCAATACCCACACTTGGCTGACCAAGGAAATCGGGCTTAATATTCCGGTTTTGTCTTCGGCGATGGATACCGTGACCGAGGCTGACATGGCGATTGTCATGGCCCAGATGGGCGGCATTGGTGTGCTTCACCGCAATTTGACGCTGGAGCAACAAATTGTCGCAGTACGGCAGGTAAAGCGCTTTGAATCAGGTATGGTCGTAAATCCGATCACCATCGCACCGGACGCTACTCTGGCAGACGCCGAAGCAACCATGTCGCAAAACAAAATCTCGGGTATTCCTGTGGTGGAAGCGAGCGGGAAACTGGTTGGCATATTGACCAACCGTGATGTCCGCTTTGCAGAAAATCCGCGGCAGCCTGTCTCCGAACTGATGACGAAGGATGATCTGGTCACGGTTCCGGTGGGTGTCAGTCAGGAAGAAGCCCGTAGAATGCTCCACCAGAGGCGCATTGAAAAACTGTTGGTGGTTGATGACGGCTATCGGTGTGTAGGACTGATCACCGTCAAGGACATTGAAAAAGCGGTGACCTATCCCGATGCCACCAAAGATAGTTCGGGGCGTTTGCGGGTGGCCGCTGCTTCAACGGTTGGTGATGCCGGTCTGGAGCGGACCGAAGCGCTGATCGATGCCGAATGTGATCTGGTCGTTATCGATACCGCGCACGGTCATAGCAAAATGGTTTCCAAAGCGGTGGAGGAGGTCAAGAAGCGCTCCAACCAGACGCAGATTATTGCTGGAAACGTTGCCACCGCTGCCGCAACGCGGGCGCTGATTGATGCTGGCGCAGATGGCATCAAGGTGGGTATCGGTCCGGGGTCGATTTGTACGACCCGCGTTGTTGCTGGCGTGGGTGTGCCGCAATTGACTGCGATCATGGATTGCGCCGAGGAAGCGGCTAAATCCGGTATACCTGTTGTAGCAGATGGTGGCCTTAGAACATCGGGCGATGTAGCCAAGGCATTGGCTGCCGGCGCATCATCGGTCATGGTCGGTTCGCTGCTGGCCGGTACCGAAGAAGCACCGGGCGAGACGTTCCTTTATCAGGGACGCGCTTACAAGAGTTATCGCGGTATGGGGTCCGTTGGGGCGATGGCGCGCGGATCCGCCGATCGTTATTTCCAACAGGATATCAAAGACCAGATGAAACTGGTACCTGAAGGTATTGAGGGGCAAGTGCCGTTTAAAGGTCCGGCTGGCGATGTTGTGCATCAATTGGTCGGCGGTGTGAAGGCGGCTATGGGTTATACAGGCTCAAATACACTGCAGCATTTGAGGGAAAATGCGGAATTTGTCCGCATTACCAATGCGGGCCTGCAGGAAAGCCATGTGCATGATGTATCCATTACGCGTGAAGCGCCCAATTATCCCACACGTTAAGGGGGCCGACCAATGATCGAAACGACGATTTTTCTGATGCTGTTGATCTGGCCGGAAGGGCAGGATCAAAGCAATCCCTTGTGGTCTACGGTGCCCTTTATGACCGTGACCGAATGTCAGGACCATGCGGCCAAAGCCATTGAAGAGGCTTCAAAGACATATGGTGATAATGTTCAAACGGAATATCATTGTTTGAGCAGAGATAGCCGTATCAAGGAATGACCCCATCGGCACGCCTGCAAGCGGCCATCGAGCTGCTTGACGAAATCATTGTCGCGGCGCGGGACAATGGTGCTTCGGCGGATAATATCGCCAAGAAATTCTTCAAGGCGCGCCGCTATGCCGGCTCCAAAGATCGCCGGGCTGTCCGGGCGCATGTTTATGCGGCAATCCGGCGTTTTGGCGATCGACCCGAGAACGGGCGCGCTGCAATGGCAGGGTTGGCCGAGGAACAGCCAGAATTGCGTGATTTGTTTGATGGATCGGCTTATGGGCCAGCGCTGCTCCAAGAAGGCGAAGAGAAGGCCGCAGGGGACAATATACCCGGCTGGCTGTTGGACAGATTTGCGGGACCAATAGATGGAGATGAGCAAAAAACACTATTTGACCGCGCGCCGCTCGATATCCGGCTGAATCCCAAAAAAGGCGATGCCAAGTTAACAAAAGCAGCATGGCCGGAAATAGAAGCACTGCCTTTGCCCAATGCCTATCGGCTGCCGACCGGAACAAATGTCGAAAACAGCAAGGCCTATAATAGCGGTCAGATCGAGATTCAGGACCTGGGCAGTCAGGCGATAATTACCGCTTGTCTGCCAAGTGAACCAAAGCTGGTTTTGGATATGTGCGCTGGGGCAGGGGGTAAAACTCTGGGCCTGGCAGCACAATTGCCGGATGAAACCCGCATCATTGCTGCCGATACGGATCGCGGGCGTCTGAGCCGCATTGAACCGCGCTTGCGCCGGTCCGGCGCCAATAATATCGAAACTCTGCTGCTGTCGCCGAACAAAGAGGGTGAAACGCTGGCTCCGTTCAAGGGTAAATGCAATCTCGTGCTTGTCGATGCGCCCTGCACGGGAACCGGTACGTGGCGGCGGAACCCTGAGCTGCGCTGGCGGATGACGCCAAAAAGACTCGATCAAACGTTAAAATTGCAAGCGCGATTGCTGGAACTGGCTAGTGCCATGGTCGCTCCGGGCGGCCAGCTTGTCTATGCGGTTTGTTCGCTTCTGGATGCTGAAGGCGGCGACCAAACCGAGAATTTCGTCAAAAACCATCCGGAATGGCGGGATATAGAGGTTGATTTGCCGATAGGGCGGCCATATCGTAAAGGAACTCTACTCACCCCGTATCAAGACGGAACGGATGGCTTTTATTTTACCTGCCTCGAAAAATTGTGATAGCAGATCATGACAGGCACCGGCATGTTCACCGAACGTGCAGGTGGCTCTGCTAGAAAGCCTGAGTCTTTATTGGAGCTAATTATGCGTTTTTCACCCGCCGCCCTTGCGATGTCCCTGGTTTTAGCCACTGTTTCCAGCGCCAGCTTTGGCCAGTCAGCAGATGTGGAAATCAAGGCTCGTTCGGTAGCCTATATGCAGCAGGGAGAAGCCGCGCAGAAAAAGGGTAATCTGGAGCTGGCCACAGACCTTTATGAAACTGCCTTGGCTGTTGATCCACGAAACGGGTCTGCCTTTATCGCTATGGCCCAGATCGCGCGGGTTCAGAAACTGCCGGGTAAAGCCATAAGATTCTACCGTGAGGCACTGATCCTGGATCCCAATAATCTGGATGCATTGGCAGGGCAGGGCGAAGCGCTGGTTCAACGCGGTGCGGTTGAAAAGGCCAAAATCAATCTCTCGCGAATCGAAACACTTTGCCGGACCCGTTGCCCACAAACAGCGCAATTGTCTTCGGCTATTACCGCCTCGCAAAAGACTCCGGTTCTCTCTGCTCAGGCGGTAACACCGAAGCCGAAAGTCGGTGATGAGAAGGCTGACGACGTCAAACCTAACTGATCTAGTTCAAAAGTCGTAGACTAAGGTGGCACGGCTAAGCGTGTCGGTTTTTTCGCGTCCATCGGGCGGATTGGTCTCGTGCTCAATCGCATAAGAAAGGCGCGCAGACAGCTTTCCGTTAATCTTGGCATCCAGTCCGGTCGTTGCAGTTAGCGTATTGGTGCCAGATGAAAATATGACATTGGCGCTCGTCAGGCTTTGCGCATCCGAGGCTAACGTTGCGCCTGCGCCCTGAGTCAGTTTCAGATTTTTGGCAATTTGCCAGCCCAGATCAAGACCGATCAAGCCGGCGATACTGCTATCCGACCCGCCTTCGGTAAATTCGGTGAGCCGCCAGGCAGGTCCGGCTTTCACATCTAGGAAAATGTCTTTCTCTTTGATCACAGTATAGCCGATCCCGCCAGAGACCGTATAGCGTGAAGAAAAGCCCTGAAACCGGTCTCGATCATATTGCGCCAATCCATAGATGAAAAGGCGGTCATCAATCTTATACTCTGGTTCCAGCGCGGCTGCATATTGCTCTCTGCTGGTCACCCCGTTGCTGCGTTGATAATCGGCGCGTGCGCGAAATTTCAGGCGCCAATCTACCGCATCCTTCGCGAGCTTGATTCCACCGCTTATACCAACATTGCTGGAGTTACCGGTGTTGCGAAAGCCGCCAAGCTCTCCTTCACCCGTCCAGTTTTCGAAAAAGGGCGCTTCCATTTTTGCCTTTTTTTCAGCTGCTGCGAGCTGTGTTTTCTTTGCGGTATATGCTGCGAACATTGCATCAATTTCGGCAATATCGTCGGGATTCGCAACTTTGGCAAACTTGATCACGGATCTTACCTCCGCGTCTTTGCCGGAGGCAATGGCTGCATCAATCATCGCCTTTACCGGTTCAGGAAGAGCTGCTTGCGCTGGCGATACTATGCCAGCAGCCGCTATTGAAAACGGCCAAACTATCTTCTGCAACATACTATATTCCCGTAACTATTCCAGTTTACACTCAGATCAGCGGTCCAAATTCCTTTAATATTGCGCGATAAAGATCTCGTTTAAATGGTACGATCATTTCGGGCAAATCTGATGGATCGGCCCATCGCCAATCCGAGAATTCCGCATGGTCCGTAGCGATATTGACATGCTTGTCTTCGCCTGTAAACCGCATCAGAAACCAGTATTGACGCTGACCCCGGTATTTCCCCTTCCAGATTTTCCCTAACAATTCGTCGGGCAGATCGTATAAATATTCTTCTGCACTGCGGGCAATTATTTGCACAAGATCAGCAGATATGCCCGTCTCTTCCTCAAGCTCGCGTATCGCAGCCGCCTCGCTTTCCTCGCCCTTGTCAATCCCGCCCTGCGGCATTTGCCAGGCATGAGGATATTTGCTGTCCTGCGCATCCAGTCGCTGCCCGACAAAGACTTTACCATCTGTGTTGGCCAGCATGATGCCGGCGCACGGCCGATAAGGAAGGTTGCTGAAATCGGTCATAGAGCGGCCAGGGTCGCTTTCAGGGCGTCACAGATGCTATCAACGTCCTGTTGCGACGAGGGAATGCCCTTGCGCAGGCAAATGAGTCCGTGAATATTGCCCTTGGCTTCCATGAAGGTCACCGGAACACCTGCTTCGATTAGCTTGGCAGCATAGGCGCGGCCTTGATCCCGGAGCGGATCTAGACCGCCTGTGATCAGTACCGTAGGCGGACTGCTGGCCAGATCACCGTGGATAGGGTCACAGCGGCTATCGCCGGTGACCCCGGCATAATGACCCATGAAATAGTCCATTGAGTCCTTGGTCAGTAGAAAACCTTCTGCAAATTCCCGCATCGATCCTTCGGAAGCCGTGCTGTCGACGACAGGATAGATGGGAACCTGTGCAATTACCGGCACTGCCGCTGGATTTTTTGCCAAGTCCTGTGCCACCACAATCGCCAGATTGCCGCCCGCGCTGTCGCCGCAGGGGATCAGACCATCTATCTCGATACCAAGAGCGCTGCTGGCATTTTCAGCAACCCACCGGGTGGCTGCTTCACAATCATCCGGGGCAGCCGGAAAAGGGGCTTCCGGGGCTAGTCGATAGTCCACCGCAATTAAGGGCAAATCCATCTGTGCCGCCATTTCCGTGCAAAAGGGATGATGGCTTTCAAGATCGCCAATGACAAAGCCGCCGCCATGATAAAAGATGATCGCCGGCCCTTTTTCCCTCGTTTCCCGTTTGTCGTAATAGCGCAGCTTGATATCGCCCGCTGGTCCCGGACAGGTCAGGTCTTTGATAACCGCCAGTTCGGTGGGTTCGGCATCGACCAGAAAACGCATGCCGACATAGGCTTCACGCGCTGCCGCTGGCTCCATCTGGTCCATCGGGACCTCCATGGCTGTTTCCAGCATGGCCAGCATTGCCTGGGCATCGGGTCGCACAAAAGCCGTCGTCATCCTCTTATCTCCGTATTGTTGCATATTGATTTGCTACTGATCCTGTGGCGAGTAGATCAGCCGGGGTTCACTAGGCAAGATGTATTCTATTTCTCCCGTTTCAAACAAAAACTTTATCCCTAGTAGTTTTTATGGTTTGAAGCAGAGGGGAGAAGTGCTTTACCGCATCTTCTAAAGAGTTTTGGGTACGGAAATTATATATGGCTACGGCGCTTAAACAGGACGATTCAGACAATAACCAGCCAGCGAATGCAGAGAATGTCGTCGTTCGCTTTGCTGGTGATAGCGGCGATGGCATGCAGCTTACCGGCGGGCAATTCACATTGTCGACGGCGCTGGCGGGCAGTGATCTCGCGACTTTTCCTGATTTTCCTGCTGAAATCCGGGCGCCGCAAGGGACGCTTTTCGGCGTTTCCGCTTTCCAGATTAACTTTGGCAGTCGCGCCATTGAGACTGCGGGCGACCAGCCTGATGTCCTGATTGCAATGAATCCCGCCGCATTGAAGACCAATGTCGATGCATTGCGTGAAGGCGGTTTGATCATTGCCGACGAAGGTGAATTCGGGAAACGCAATCTCGATAAAGCCAAATATGAAAATAATCCGCTGGAAGACGGCTCGCTGGCCAAATGGCAGCTGCTTAAACTAGATATTTCTGCGCTGACGCTCGAAGCGGTGAAGCCCTTTGGACTCGGGAACAAAGAAGCTCTGCGCTGTAAGAATATGTGGACGCTCGGCCTAGCGCTTTGGATGTTCGAGCGGGAACGCCAACCCATTATCGACTGGCTCAAGGGTAAGTTCGCGAAACTCCCCGATGTGGCGGATGCGAATATCGCGGCGCTGAATGCCGGCCATGCTTATGGCGAAACCGCCGAGCTTTCCGGAGACGGCTTGGGTAGTGGGCATCTGACCACCCGCAAGGTGGGGGCAGCGCCGTCAGCACCGGGCCAATATCGCACAGTGACTGGCGCAGAAGCCCTGTCGCTCGGTTTGGTAGCCGGTGCGCAGCTGGCGGATTTGCCGATGTTCTTTGGCGGTTATCCGATTACGCCAGCTTCGGCGATCCTGCATCACCTGTCGCGCCTGAAAGAATTTGGCGTAACAACTTTCCAGGCCGAGGACGAGATCGCGGCGATCGCGGCCGCCATCGGCGCAAGCTATGCTGGTAAACTGGGCATTACTTCTTCATCCGGTCCGGGTATCGCGCTAAAAGGCGAAGCCATGGGTCTTGCGATCATGACCGAGCTGCCTCTGGTGATTGTCAATTCACAGCGTGGCGGGCCCTCGACCGGTCTGCCGACCAAGACCGAGCAATCGGATCTGTATCAGGCCATTTATGGCCGCAATGGTGATGCATCGATGCCGGTCATCGCCGCGCGCTCGCCCGGCGATGCCTTTGAATGTGCGATTGAAGCGGTGCGGATCGCGGTGCAATATATGACGCCGGTCATGCTGCTCACCGACGGTTATATCGCCAATGCCGCTGAGCCTTGGAAAATTCCGGACGTTGATAGTCTGGAACCATTCCCGACCAGCTTCCTCGATAAAATGCCGGAAGGCGGATTGAAACCCTATGCGCGAGACGAGAAGCTCGCACGGCCTTGGATCAAACCGGGCACACCGGAATTGATGCACCGGATCGGCGGTATCGAAAAAGGCATTGATACCGGTCATATTGATTATGGCGCAGCCAACCACCAGCAAATGACCGAAATCAGGCGTGACAAGGTCCTCGGCGTTGCGGACAGCATTCCCGATCAGGATGTTGCGTTGGGCAAGGCTGGCGGCAAACTGGCCGTCGTTGGCTGGGGCTCGACCTTTGGACCTATTCATCAGGCCGTGCGCCGCGCAGTGGAGGCTGGAAAAGACGTCAGTCATATCCATATCAGGAATGTCTGGCCGATGCCGAAAAATATGGGTAACTTGCTGAAAAGCTATGACCGGGTCATCGTACCGGAAATGAATACCGGACAGTTGAAAACGGTTCTGCGTGATCAATACCTGATCGATGCAAAGCCTGTAAACAAAGTATCGGGCCAGCCCTTTACCATTGCCGAAATTGAAGCGGCGATTGAGGAGAATCTGTCATGAACGAGATGACGAAAATCACGACGCTGAAAGACTGGGAAACCGATCAGGAAGTCCGCTGGTGCCCGGGTTGCGGTGACTATGCGATCCTGAAAGCGGTGCAGCGGACCATGCCGGATCTCGGCGTGCGTCCGGAAGATACGTTGTTTATCAGTGGGATCGGCTGCTCTTCTCGCTTTCCTTATTATATGGAAACTTACGGTTTTCACACGATCCACGGCCGCGCGCCTGCAGTGGCGACGGGTGCCAAGCTGGCCAATCCCGACCTTGATGTCTGGATCATCACTGGCGATGGCGACGCGCTGTCCATCGGCGGCAACCATACGATGCACCTGTTACGGCGGAATCTGGATTGCCAGATCATGCTGTTCAACAATGAAATCTACGGCCTGACCAAAGGGCAATATTCCCCGACATCGCGGGTAGGAACCAATACGCCATCGACGCCTTATGGTTCGGTTGATCGTCCCGCTAGTCCCTGTGCCTTTGCACTGGGTTCCGGTGCGCGCTTCATTGCCCGTGGTATCGACGTGCACAAGGATTTGACCAATGTCCTGAAAGCCGCCCATGCGCATAAAGGCGCTGCCTTTATCGAGATTTTTCAGAACTGTATCGTCTATAATAAAGACGTATTCGAGGAATTTGCAGCCAAGAAAACTGCTGCGTCGACCCAGCTCTTGCTCGCTGATGGTGAACCGATGCTGTTTGAAAAAGGCGAAAAAGGCATCACGCTGGACCGCGAAACCCTGTCGTTGAAAGTGGTCGATGTTGTCGATGGCGACTGGCAGGCCGCCAATGTGATCGTCCATGATGTGACCAATCGCTCGGTCGCGCATATGCTGATCGAAATGCCGTTCGGCGAATTCCCGATGGCCATCGGCGTGCTCTACGATGATCCGCGTCCGACATTCGAAGCGGCTGTTGTTGAGCAAAATACGCAGGCAGCGGAAGGCAAGAAGGCGGACCTGCAGGCATTGCTGAATAAAGGTCAAACCTGGACCGTGACAGAGGACGGCCCGGAACTTTAGCGGCCTTTTCCAGCACTTGATGCTTGCAATGTAGGATTTGCTTTGCCAGCATGCTGACAGGGCTTCAGCCCCTTTCGTCACGCTATGGGGTGGGGCGATTCTGAACGGACATTTCGTCGCTCATATGAAATATTTCAACCGAAGATGACCCCCGTTTTGTGTATACTATGTATAATTTCCCAGTCCAGTTTAGGCGGCTTTCGGTCGCATGGATAATCTGACGCATAGTCTTGCCGGCGCCGTTCTCGGTCAGCTTGGTTTGAAGAAGAAAACCGGCCTGGGTATGGCGACCTTGATAATCGCCGCCAATATTCCCGACATTGATGCGTTCGCAACGCTGCTCGGCGGCGTCCAGCATCTCGCTATCCGTCGCGGTATTACGCACGGCCCGATTGCAATGGTGGTTTTGCCGTTACTGCTGACTGGCTTCATGCTGTGGTTCGATGGTTGGCAGACCAAGCGCGGCAAACGACCGGCGGATCGCTTGCCGATTCACAAGGGCTGGTTGCTGGCCTTGGCTTATATTGGTTGCCTCAGCCATCCCGCGCTGGATTGGCTTAACAGCTATGGCGTTCGCCTCCTCGAGCCTTTTTCCTCGCAATGGTATTATGGCGACAGCATCTTCATCATCGATATCTGGATCTGGGCCGCGCTGATCATCGGTGTCTGGATATCACGACGGCGCGAGAAAAAGGGCAGGGATGACTGGCAGCGGCCGGCGTGGGTAAGCTTTACCGTGATTTGTGCGTATATCTTTGCCAACGGGCTGATTACCGGCAAGGCGGAAGCGGATACGGCTTTGGCTGTCGAACAAGGAACAGGCCAGCAACCGGCGCAAGTTGTCGCCAATCCGATGCCGGTCACATTCTGGCGCCGAGACATGATCTGGCAAATGGAGGATGAGAACGGCACGGCATATGGCGAAACGATATTCGACCTTTTCGATTCTGAGCCTTTTTACTGGAAAGGCGAATTGATTGTTAATGATGCGTCTGAACAGATGATCGCAGACGCCAAAAAGGCGGATCCCAATGTATGGGCCTTTCTCTTCTGGGCTCGGATGCCTGTTCTGCAGCAAAGTGATGATCCAAATGACGCCGATAATCTGGTGCTGGATATAGCAGATATGCGGTTTCGCGATCCTTTGGTGAAGGATCGCTTTACTGTGCAGACAGTCTTACCGCGTAAAGTTGACCCTACGGAACCAGAGAGAGGCACAGGCAGCAAGTGAATGCGCCTACCATCGTCTGGCTTCGCCGCGATCTGCGCCTTTCTGACCAAGCCGCCATTGCTGCAGCCGCCGCTAAGGGCCCGGTCATCCCGGTCTACATCCTCGACGATGAAACACCCAAACACCGCATAATGGGCGGAGCCTCGCGCTGGTGGTTGCATCATAGCCTGGCATCTCTCGACACCGACCTGCGAGCCAAAGGATCACGGCTGATCTTACGGCGGGGTAAAGCGGCTGATATTTTGTCGGAACTGGCCGCGGAATATGGCGCGACAGAAATCCACGCGCTGCATCATTATGAACCCTGGTGGCTCAATGCGCAGAAGGACTTGCGGGCCAAACTGGATGATGATGCTGAACTCGTTCTACACCATGGCAATTACCTGTTGCCCCCGGGCACATTAAAAACCGGCAGTGGTGGTCCGTACAAAATCTATACGCCGTTCTGGAAATCCCTGCGCGAAAGGATGCCGCCAGCGCCGGCGATGGCCCCGCCCAAGGCATTGGTTTCCCCGGATTCCTGGCCGGAAAGCGATGTTCTGGATGACTGGAATTTGCTGCCAACCAAGCCGGATTGGGCAAAGGGATTTGCCGACCATTGGACAGCGGGTGAACAAGGTGCGCAGGACAGTCTTGAGGCTTTTGTCGATAAAGCGGTGCAATATGATGAAGGCCGCAATCTGCCATCCGAACAATTGGTGTCCTGCCTGTCTCCGCATCTCCATTTCGGTGAAATCAGTCCAGCGACGATCTGGAACCGGATTGCCGGGCGGGGCGCCGAAGTTGAAACCTATCTGAAAGAGATTGTCTGGCGGGATTATGCGCAGAATGTCATTCAGCAATTTCCGCAATATGGCGGGGAAAGCTATCGCGAAAAATTCAGAGCATTCCCGTGGCGCGATATGTCTGACCCCAAGGTTCGCAAGGATTATGACGCCTGGTGTCACGGTCAGACCGGTTATCCGATTGTCGATGCGGGCATGCGGGAACTATGGGCCTCGGGCTGGATGCATAATCGCGTGCGGATGATCACGGCGAGCTTCCTGGTCAAGCATTTGCTGATCGACTGGCGTCAGGGCGAGCAGTGGTTTTGGGATACTTTGGTCGACGCCGATTTTGCTTCGAACAGCGTCAATTGGCAATGGACGTCCGGAACCGGTGTCGACAGCAATATGTTCGTCCGTATCATGGCACCGCTGACCCAATCAGAAAAATTCAATGCAGGTGATTATATCCGTAAATGGGTGCCGGAACTTGCCGATATCAGCGATCCTTATATCCATGACCCCGAGGAAAGTGGCGCTAAACCGCCAAGCTATCGGTCAAAGATCATAGCCCACAAGGAGGCGCGCACGCGAGCATTGGACGCCTATGCACAAGTGAAATGAGAGAAAGGATTGAAATGGCAGGGGTAATTGCTTATCCACGCGAGCATTCGAAAGAAGGATATCAGGTCGATGAATAAGTAGGTCGCCTTCGGGCAAATCAAAATGAAACCCTTCAGTCCGCTGGGCTGGGTATTTTGACACCTATATTCAGGATCTTTTATGCACAGATTATCAGGAAAATTTTGCGTTATCACCGGTGCTGCTCGCGGCATTGGTAAAGCGATTGCCAAGGCCTTTATCGACGAGGGAGCGACGGTCCTTTTGACCGATAAGGACGCCGAAACATTGGCGCAGACTGGACGGGAATTGCGAAGTCCTACCCTCGTCCTCGACGTCGAAAAGGAAGCGGATTGGGGCCATCTGGCCGAGCTGCATCCCTCGGCGGACGTCGTCGTCAACAATGCCGGGGTTACCGGATTTGAAGCCGGCGTGGGGCCTCATGACCCGGAAAGTGCGTCGCTGGAAGACTGGCGGGCTGTACACCGAGTCAATCTCGATGGCACGTTCATGGGATGCCGATATGCTATCCGTGCGATGAAGGAAAAGGGAGCTGGTTCGATCATAAATATCTCGTCCCGCTCCGGCATGGTGGGCATTCCCGGTGCCGCGGCTTATGCGTCCTCAAAGGCGGCGATCCGCAACCACAGCAAATCAGTGGCGCTCTATTGCGCGCAACTGGGCTTGAATATCCGTTGCAATTCCATCCACCCGGCCGCAATCATGACACCGATGTGGGAACCGATGCTGGGCGACGGTGCGGAGCGCGAGACCGCGATTGAGGCACTGGTCAAGGATACGCCGATGCGGCGCTTTGGCGAGGCCGAGGAAGTGGCGGCAGTTGCTGTGCTGCTGGCTTCGGACGAGGCGAGCTATATTACTGGCACCGAAATGACCATTGATGGCGGCATTTTGGCTGGTTCTGCTGCGGCTCCGGGGTCTTGAATTGTTAGTCATTGATACGGATAGTTCCGCATTGCCAAGCAGTTACCACTGGTCCATATTTGCATCATGAATGCGGAGGCACCAAAACGAGGCAAGCACCTGCTCGACGCGCGCAAGCGCTTCGGGACAGGGGGCGGACTGTTCGCGCGCCTGACTGCGCCGGGCTTTCACCGGATACTGGACCGGATCGACGTCGGCATGGATCATGGGACGTTTGAAGGTAAATTGCCCGATGGTACCACCCGCATTGTCGGTGGCCGCGGTGAGGGGCCGATGGCGGAAATCACCATCCACAGCTGGAACGCATTGCTACGTCTAGTGAATAGCGGATCGGTTGGCTGGTATCGCGCTTGGGAACTCGGCGAGTGGGAAAGCCCGGATCTGGTGCCGGTGTTCGATCTGTTCACGCGCAACCGTGCTGGTTTGAAGGATACAGGGCGTGCTGCCGGAATATTTCGGTTCATTGCCAAATTGCGCCATTCGCGGCGGCATAATGACAAGATACGCGCCCGGCAGAATATCCAATATCACTATGATCTGGGCAATGATTTCTACCGCCTGTGGCTCGACGAAACCATGAGCTATTCCAGTGGATTGTTCGAAGATGCGGAAGGAAAAGCAGAAGCGTTAGACGAAGCGCAGGCGAAGAAGGTTGCGGCGATAGCCAGCCGTCTCGATACCAAGCCCGGTCAGAAGGTCTTGGAGATCGGATGCGGCTGGGGATATTTGTCGGGAACACTGGCACGAGACCACGGGCTGGACGTAACCGGCATTTCCCTATCTGACGAGCAAACCGAATGGGCGCGCAAGCACCATCCGGAGGCCAATTTCCTGATTCAAGATTATCGTGATGTCGATGGACAATATGACGCGATTGCCAGCGTCGAAATGGTTGAAGCGGTCGGGCAGAAATATTGGCCGGATTTTCTGGATTGCGTGGCGCGCAACCTGAAACCCGGTGGGCGCGCTGCCATTCAATATATCAGCATCGCTGATGATATTTTCGAACAATATGCCGCGAGCGCTGACTTCATTCAGACCTATATTTTTCCCGGCGGTATGTTGCTTTCGGAAAGCCGGTTCCGCGCTCTTGCCGAAGAGCGCGGTCTCGTCTGGACGGATCAGCATGACTTCGGCGCCGATTATGCTCATACGCTTCGTCTCTGGCGTGAGCTTTTCGAAGCGGTTGTCGAGCAGGGGAAATTACCAAAAGGATTTGATGAGCGTTTTGTCCGGCTATGGCGCTATTATCTGACCTATTGCGAAGGCGGTTTCAGTGGTGGCGGCATTAATGTCTCGCAAGTGACGTTGATAAAAGAATAAAAACAGGAGTGGATAATGGGTTTAGGTAAAAAACTGACGCTTGCGATGACAGGCGTTGGACTGTGTCTCGCGCTACCCGGTTGCGAGAAAGTCAAGGAAGTTGCGGCAGATGCCGCTGGATTGCCGACCGATAAAAATATCCTGTTCTGGACAGATGATCAGCGCAACAAAGCTTTTCGGATGATGGATACGCTCGTACCTTCCAATACGATTGAGGCCGGTTCAGCGCCCAAGATACTGGAAAAAGGCGAAGCGCTCCCCAAGGAATTTGAAGTGGATGGCGAGATGCTGTCGGTTGATCAATATATGGCTGATCAACGAACCGCCGGCATTGTGATATTGCAGGACGGGAAAATCCGGCTGGAAGAATATCGCATGGATTTTGGCAAGGATGATCGCTGGACGTCTTTCTCTGTCGCGAAATCGCTGGTTTCGACAATGGTCGGCGCAGCGATCAAGGATGGTTTTATCAAGTCTATCGACGATCCACTCACCGATTATATCCCCGAGCTGAAAGGCAGTGGGTATGACGGCGTTACGGTCCAGCAACTGCTGACCATGACGTCCGGGGTGAAATGGAATGAGGACTATGCCGATCCTAAATCCGATGTAGCATTGTTCAACAATACCAAGCCGGTTGATGGCGTTAACCCGATCATCGTCTATATGAAGACGCTGAAGAGTGAAGCAGAGCCCGGCACGCGCTGGCAATATAATACCGGTGAAACCAATCTTATAGGGGTGCTGGTAGCGAAGGCTACGGGCAAAACGATATCCGAATATCTCTCTGAAAAAGTCTGGACACCTTATGGCATGTCACAGGACGGGGAATGGCTACTCAATGAAGGTGGTAAGGAAATTGGCGGTTGCTGTATCTCTGCCACCGTCAGGGACTATGCGCTTTTTGGCCAATTCGCGATGAACGGCGGGACTGTTGGTGACGCGTCAATCGTTCCTGATGGATGGTTTGCCAAGGCGGGCACGAAGCAGGCTGATATTGGTATTCCCGGTCGCGGTTATGGCTATCAATGGTGGACTTTTGATGATGGCAGCTTTGCCGGTCAGGGTATTTTCGGGCAGGGGATATTCATCGATCCAGCGCGCAAATTGGTGGTCGCCAGTAACAGCAATTGGCCAAGCGCAACCCCGGAAGAGCAGGGTGCTCAACGCATCGCCTTTTTCAATGCGGTTAAAGCCTATCTGGATTCAGAGAATGGAGAAGCGACGGAAACCGCTGCTGCTAATTGACGTCGAAACTCTCGCCGGTTTCAAAATCGCTGGCGAGGATTTCAACCATGCGATCTGCAACGACTTCCGGCGGTTTTACGGATTGGGGATCTTCACCAGGATAGGCATTTGCCCGCATATTCGTTCGAGTACGACCCGGATTGATAATCGCGGTGCGCAATTTGCCTAGGTTGCGCATCTCTTCGCCATAGCTGATGACTAGCGTTTCGAGCGCGGCTTTGGAGGCTCCATAGGCGCCCCAAAAGGCACGGGGAGAGCGGCCGACGCTGCTGGTTATGGCGAGTAGGCGGGCATCTTCGCTTTTGCGCATCATTGGATCAAATGCAGCAATCAATGCTTGTTGCGCGATCAGGTTGAGAGTCAGGAGGTTGTTAAACTCTTTGCCATCAATGGCAGGAACCGGAGTCAATGTACCCAGCATGGCCGCATTCAAAACCACGATATCAAGTGCTTCCCAGCGATCCGAGATGGCATGAGCGAGGCGACCGATGCTATCGCCATCGGTCAGATCAAGAGGCGCGATAGTGGCATGTCCGCCGGCCTGGTGAATCTTCTCTTCTACCTCTTCCAGGTCTTTTGCAGTGCGAGCCGTTAATATGACGTGGGCATCTTTCGCCGCCAAAGCGATTGCAGTAGCAGCACCAATACCACGGCTTGCGCCGGTGACCAGCGCCAGTTGATTTTCAAAACTCATTGTTAAATTTCAAACCTATCCAACTTGCTCGACCAATATAGGTGTTTCTTTTGCCGCCACCTTCTCATTTAACAGAGTAAGCTGATCAGGCTGCTGCCCACCTTCCTGATCTGTCAGCGGTGTTGGGTACGCGCCGGTGAAGCAGGCATCACAATATTGTGGCTCCACTTCCTGACGTGATTTCTCACCGACGGCTTTGTAAAGTCCATCTATGGAAATGAAAGAGAGGCTGTCCGCTTGAATATACTCGCACATTTGCTCGACCGATTTCATCGCAGCCAGCAATTTTTCCCGTGTCGGCGTGTTCACACCATAAAAGCAGCTGTGCATGGTCGGCGGACTGGCGATACGCATATGCACTTCTGCGGCGCCAGCTTCGCGCATCATCTGGACAATTTTTAAACTGGTGGTTCCACGCACGATACTGTCATCGATCAGGACAATTTTTTTGCCGTTTACCAATGGTCTGTTGGCATTGTGTTTAAGTTTTACGCCAAGATGGCGGACGCCGTCACCGGGTTGAATGAAAGTGCGGCCGACATAGTGGGACCGAATGATGCCCAGTTCAAATGGGATGCCTGACTGTTCAGCGTAACCGATGGCAGCGGGTGTTCCGCTATCTGGAACTGGTATGACATAATCTGCATCGACCGGGTTTTCGATGGCGAGCTGCGCACCGATTTCTTTGCGTACGCTATAAACTGACGAGCCATCGACGATGGAATCCGGACGCGAAAAATAGACATGCTCGAAAATGCAGGGTCGAGGATTTGTTTGTCCAAATGGTCGATGCGAACGCATTTCGCCGTTGGAGACGACGATCAACTCGCCGGCATCAACGCTTCGGACATAGTCTGCGCCGACAAGGTCGAGGGCCACTGTCTCGGATGCAAAAACATAGGCATCGCCAATTTTCCCTATCACCAAAGGCCGGATGCCCAGAGGATCACGGCAGGCAATCATGCCTTCCGGTGTCATGCAAATGAGTGAGTAGGCGCCCTCCACTTTTCTGAGGGCATCGATAAACTTGTCCAGAAGTGTCCGGTATTTTGATGTCGCCAGCAGGTGAATAATCACTTCGGTATCGCTGGTTGACTGAAATATCGATCCATTCTGCACCAACTCGTGCCGTAATTTCAGCGCATTGGAAATATTTCCGTTATGAGCGATAGCAAAACCGCCGGAAGCAAGATCTGCTTCCAGCGGCTGAATGTTACGCAATGTCCCGGCACCGGTAGTGGAATAGCGGACATGGCCGCAAGCATAGTCGCCGCGCAGCTTGTCCATGACTTCCTGGCTATCGAAATTGCCTGCCACTGGGCCAAGGGCACGATGACTATAGAATTCGCGGCCATTGCGGCATGTGATTCCGGCTGCCTCTTGTCCGCGATGCTGTAAGGCATGAAGGCCCAGAGCAACCATCGCGGCGGCGTCTTCAACTCCGGCGACACCAAATACACCGCATTCTTCATGTAGTTTGTCATCTTCAAACGGGTGGGTTGTAAGCATATCGCACCTTGTTTGCTGCCCAAAATATATGCGTCCTAATGACGCCAGCAGGGGATGGCAGGGATATAGATTTGATTCCCGGGTTTGTCTTCCCCCTTGGTCATAAAAATATCATATTTGTCGCGTTTCATCGACTTGATAGCGGAAAGAGCGGTTTTGCGTTGCGTGTTGTGCTCTGCAACTCTAGTTCAAACGAATGACCGATGATCAAAATTCAGACCGTGAGTCCGGTTTGCAGCTTAATCCGAAATATGATTCGAACGGTTTGATAACCGCTGTAGTCACCGATGATTCGTCTGGCGATGTTCTGATGGTGGCGTTTATGGATGCTAAGGCGCTACATCTGACTTTGGAAACAGGCGTGGCGCATTTCTATTCGCGCAGTCGCCAGAAACTTTGGAAGAAAGGTGAGACGTCGGGCAATATTTTGAATTTGGTCGAGATGCGCATTGACTGTGATCAAGACGCTATATGGATCAAGGCTAGGCCAGCTGGGCCGACCTGCCATACCGGAGCCACAAGTTGCTTTTATCGGATAGTGGGGAAGGATCGATTGGAGAATATCGAATGAAACCTAGGATTATTGCACTGACAGCCTGCTTGTTAGCTGCTTGCAATCAGTCCGGTACACAATCAGACGACTCTCTAGCAGTTTCAACAGAGGAGCCTTCGGGGTTGGAAAAGGCGGCGATCGAAGCGGGCGTTATTCCAGATGTTCGCAACGTTAGTCTATCAGGAGCCTTTGAGAGACAAAGTGATCTGGGAGAAGATCGATTTTGCGCGGTTGGTAATGATGAAGCCGGTTATCAGATTGGCCTGCTCGCGGTTTTTGGACCAGATAGCAAATGCGAAGGGTTGGGGGCTGCTAGACGGTTGGGCGAAGACGTTGAGATAATTTTGGACAGCGAACAAAGATGTGGTTTTACCGCAATCTTTGATGGCGTTTCCCTTCGTTTTCCGGGCAATTTGCCAGAATCTTGTGCGAGCTATTGCACGCCACGGGCTGTTCTCGACGGAGTCAGCTTCTACTTGGTGGGAGAAGGGGACGCGGTGGCACGATCAACGCGCGGCCGTGAAATTGATAGCTTATGTCCCAGCGGTTAGTATTGACGTTTACGTTAGCGTAAGCTATAAGGAGGCATGTCGAAATCGCTTAACCATGCCGAGATTGATACGCCTGACTTAAAGAATCGTGAAACGTTTACGATTTCCGATCTGTCTGAGGAATTTGGAGTCACGGCTCGTGCGCTCCGTTTCTATGAAGACGAAGGCCTTATCGCACCACATCGCAAAGGGTTGTCCCGTATCTACACAAAGCGTGATCGGGCACGTCTTGCATGGATCATGCGCGCTAAAAACGTCGGTTTCAGCCTGACCGAGATTCGTGAGATGATTGATCTTTATGATCTGGGTGACGGCCGAATTACGCAGATGAAGGTGACGATTGATCGATGCCAGGAAAAAGTAGACCTGCTTAAGCAACAGCGAAGCGACATTGACAGTTCGATTAAAGAACTGACCGAGTTTATAAAGATTGTGCAAGAGGCCGTAAAAGACGCCAAAGTACAACAAAGTTAGAGGACAATTTGCCAGTATTATCTGGCTATTCCCATTTAAGAGAAAGTCATAAAAAGTGCCAAATTATCAAGCGCCCGTTCGGGATACGCAATTCATCATCAATAATGTTCTTGGAATCGAACGCTTTTCAAATCTTCCCGGTTTTGAAAATGCCACGCCAGAAATGATTGATGCTATTTTGACCGAAGGAAGCAAGTTTATTGAAAACGTGCTGTTTCCACTGAACCAAGTTGGCGATCTTGAAGGTTGTACGCGCCATGAAGATGGCAGTGTAACCACGCCAACGGGCTTCAAAGATGCTTACAAACAATATTGCGAAGCGGGTTGGGGTACGTTGTCGGGGCCAGAAGAATTTGGTGGTCAGGGCCTACCGCATATCGTTTCGATGGCATTTGAAGAATATATGGCCAGCGGCAATATGGCTTTTGCAATGTATCCGGGCCTCACCCACGGCGCGATCTCATCCATTTTGGCCAAAGGCAGTGACGAACAGAAAGCCAAATTTGTTCCCAAAATGCTGTCGGGTGAATGGACTGGCACAATGAACCTGACCGAACCGCATTGTGGTACAGACCTGGGGCTGATCCGAACCAAGGCCGAGCCGAATGCCGACGGTTCTCATGCAATCACCGGGACCAAGATATTTATCTCGTCTGGTGAACATGACATGTCCGATAATATCATTCATCTAGTGCTTGCAAAGACACCGGACGCACCAGACAGTGTTAAGGGTATTTCCCTGTTTATCGTGCCGAAGTTCATCGTCAACGAGGACGGTTCGCTCGGCGACAAGAACGCCGTGTCTTGCGGTTCTATCGAACATAAAATGGGTATACACGGAAACTCGACCTGTGTGATGAACTATGACGGCGCGACCGGATATCTGGTTGGTGAAGAGAATAAAGGTCTTGCGGCCATGTTCATCATGATGAATGTCGCGCGTTTGGGCGTAGGTCAGCAAGGTTTGGGCATCGCTGAGGTCGCTTATCAAAATGCGGTTCACTATGCCAACGACCGGCGTCAGGGGCGGGCGTTAACCGGGCCAGAAGATCTCGAGGAAAAAGCGGACACTTTGTTTGTTCATCCTGATGTGCGTCGGATGCTGCTGGATGGAAAAGCCTTTACCGAAGGCATGCGGGCCTTGTGCCTGTGGGGCGCGCTTCAAGCTGACCTTATTCACAAAGCACAGACCGAAGAAGAACGTCAGATGGCAGACGACCTTCTGTCGCTGCTAACTCCTGTCATCAAGGGCTATGGCACCGACAAAGGCTATGAGGTCGCTACCAATGCGCAGCAAGTCTATGGCGGGCACGGCTATATTGGCGAATGGGGCATGGAGCAATATGTCCGCGATGCCCGGATCGCCATGATCTATGAAGGGACCAACGGTATTCAGGCGATGGATCTGGTCGGCCGGAAACTGGCGCAAAATGGTGGCCGCGGTGTGCAGGCATTATTTGCTGTGATCGCCAAAGAAGTCGAAGAAGCCAAGGGTGACGACAAACTGAAAAGCTTTGCCGAAGGTCTCGAAAAAGCCAATGGCGAGCTACAGAAAGCTACGATGTGGTTCATGCAAAATGCCATGGCCAACCCGAATAATGCCGGGGCAGGCGCGCATCATTATATGCATATCATGGGCATTGTTGCTCTGGGTCTGATGTGGCTCAGAATGGCAAAAGCAGCTTCGGAAGCGTTGGCTTCGGGTGAAGACAGTGCACAGTTTTATGAAAGCAAGCTGGTGACCGCTCAATATTTCTCCGAACGCTTTTTTCCTGACGCTGGTTCGCTGCGCCGCAAAATCGAAGGTGGAAGCGAAGCAATCATGGGCCTGGAGCCGGAGATGTTCGCAGTCGCCTAAGTCTGTTTGCTTCGCGGCAGATAGTGCTGGATATCGGGTGGTTTTCAAAAAACCGCCGCAAAGTCTTGTTTTTGTCTCGTCTAGCCGCTGCCCGCTTGTTTTGCGGGTGGCGGTGGGACAGTAATGCGCCTGACAGGGGAATGATCTGCATTAGGAGTAGATGCAATGACTTCCACAAAGACTTTGAAGCCAGTGCGAAGGATGACACCTTACTTGATAACTGTTGGTGTCGGTTTCTCCATGGCCACTGGCGCGATTGCCGCTCAGGATACACAAGAAGAGCCAATGGAATCCGAAATTCCTGCACCAACCATTGATACCGATGGCGACGGCACGATGGATGCATGGGATCGCAGTGGTGACGGCAAGCCTGACGCTTGGGACACTGACGGTGACGGCAAGCCAGACCTGCTTGACGACGATGGCGACGGCAAGCCAGATTAACGCCAATCTGCCTTAAAACGCCGGGCTGGGTCGCACTTTGCCCGGCGCTTTTTTGCTAGAACAACTCTTCAAACATACTCAGCATTGCGGCTTTACTCTGTTGATCTGCTGACTTGTTATAAGCCACTGCATCAAGCGGTTTCGCATCGCTTGCGGGGTCGGTAAAGCCGTGCACTACACCGGTATAGGTATGCATGTGACAATCGGCGCCCGCGATATCCATTTCTTCCAGAAAAGCCCGTACCTGCTTTGGTGGGACAAGTGGATCGGCCCTGCCATGGCAGACCAGTATCCGTGCCTTGATCGCTCCCCTTTTTGCCGGAAGCGGCGTGGCCAACAGCCCGTGAAAGCTGACGACCAAGGCCAAATCCTCACCGCCGCGCGCCATTTCCAGGACAATTTCTCCGCCCATGCAATAACCGATCGCTGCGATCCGGTGGTTCGCGAGTTTGGATCGTTTGCGCAGTTCGTCCAGTGCACAACGAAAGCGTTCCCGATAATTTTCGGGATCCGCCCGAAGCGCATTGGCCATGGATGAAGCCGCGCGGTGATCAGTAATTTCACCTTGACCATAAAGATCGCAGACCATGGCGGCATAGCCTTGGGAGGCAAGCCAGCGTGCGCGCTCTAGCATGATCTTGTTCGGACCAGCGATGGTCGGAACAATTAATATTCCAGCGCGCGGATAGCGGCTCGGCTGGGCCATATAGCCAGCGAGTTCCAAATCATCATGATGATAGGTGAATGTGTTGACTTCGATAGAGCTCATTCTTCGGGCAGAAACTCTGGCACAGATAGATAGCGCTCACCGGTATCGTAGTTGAAGCCGAGTATATTAGCTCCTTCGCCAAGTTCCGGTAGTTTTTGAGCGATGGCAGCCATTGTCGCTCCAGAACTGATGCCCACCAGCATGCCTTCTTCTTTTGCGGCGCGTAGCGCCATGGCTTTCGCATCTGCAGGTTCCACTTGAATGGCCCCATCAATGCTCTGTGTATGCAGGTTGCCTGGAATGAAACCGGCGCCAATGCCCTGAATGGGATGGGGGCCAGGCTGGCCACCGCTTATGACCGGTGAACCGGCTGGTTCCACGGCATAGACTTTCAATCCGCTCCATTCCTTTTTCAGCACTTCAGCTACACCGGTAATATGACCTCCGGTGCCAACACCGGTAATAATCGCATCTAGGGGGTCATCTTTGAAATCCGCCAGTATTTCCTGCGCTGTGGTCTGCTTGTGGATCTCGAAATTCGCGGGATTTTCAAATTGCTGTGGCATCCAGGCGCCTGGTGTGGATTCGATCAATTCCTGTGCGCGTTCGATAGCGCCCTTCATGCCTTTTTCTTTGGGGCTGAGATCAAAGCTGGCACCATAAGCCAGCATCAGGCGGCGCCGTTCAAGCGACATCGATTCCGGCATTACCAGAACCAGCTTATAGCCCTTGACTGCGGCGACCATGGCAAGGCCGACACCGGTGTTGCCCGATGTCGGTTCGATAATTGTGCCGCCGGGTTTCAGCGCTCCGGACTTCTCGGCATCTTCGATCATCGCCAGTGCAATCCGGTCCTTGATCGAGCCGCCGGGATTAGACCGCTCTGACTTTATCCACACATTGGCATCGCCAAACAGGCGTTGCATCCTGATATGCGGTGTGTTTCCGATGGTTTCGAGAATATTATCGGCGATCATTGGTCTGTTCTCCTAGACATGTTCATGTGGCACTAGCCGTCTGGTTTTGGTCTTCTTCCAAATCCTCTGGGGGATCAAAAGTCTTGGCCGCACCCAGCTGTGGAAACAGGCGCGACCAAATTCCTGTAACTACTATAGCACCTGCACCGCCCGCGACAATGGCTGCAATAGGGCCAAATAAAACAGCGAGCCCTCCAGACAGGGCATCACCCAGTTCATTGGATGCGCTGATTGTCATCTGGCTGACGGCATTGACCCGGCCACGTCGATCATCGGGCGTGTGCAGCTGTATCAGGGAACTGCGAACATAAACACCGAACATATCGGCCGCCCCGCACAGTGCTAGGCAGGCCATCGAGAGCGGCAGGGACGTGCTAAGGCCGAAACCGATCGTTCCGATGCCGAAGACCGCCATGGCGATCAGCATCATGTTGCCGACATTGCGTGACAGCGGAGCAAACGAAAATATGCCGGCGACAATAACAGCTCCAACTGCTGGAGAAGCCGCGAGTAGTGACAGGCCAATCTCGCCAGCACCCAATATGTCTTTCGCAAAAACCGGTATCATTGCGGTCGCGCCGGCGAGAAACATGACCAGCAGGTCGAGAGTGATTGCCCCCAGTACTAGCTTGTTGGTCCAGACATAGGACATGCCGTCCATCACCTGACGCAGCGGGCCTTTGGTCCGGTCTATCGCGCTACGCGTCACCGGACCGATCATGAAGATCGCCAGCGTCGCCAGCGTATAAAGCGCTGCGCAGACAAAATAGGGCAGGGCAGGCGCAATTTTGTAGAGGGGGCCTGCCATGCCCGGACCTGCGATCACGCCAACCTGCCAGGCAATGGTTGAAAGGGCGATGGCGCGCGGCAGTGACTCCTTTGGTACCAGATTGGGCGCAAGCGATGTGACCGCTGGTCCAAGGAAAGCTCTGCATACTCCCAGCAAAACGGAGATGATATAAATCGACCAGAGAGTGATCTGTTCCGAAACGGTAAGCAATCCGAGGACCAGCGCAATGGCCGCCTGAGCGCCGAGTACAATTCGTGCAATCCAGCGCCGATCCATATGGTCGGCTACCCACCCGACCAAAGGAGTAAGAATAAACAGAGGCACAAATTGTAGCAAACCGAGCAGGCCCAATATGCCAGCCGATGCTCCTATGCCCATATCTTCGCGAGCCAGATTATAGGCTTGCCAGCCGAGAATCAGCATCATCGCATAGAGCGCGAACATGGATGCCAGTCGTGAGAACCACAAATAGCGGTAATTGGCTATTGCAAAGGGATGGGGTGCGGTTTGAGCGATGGTGCTGAATTTCTTTGAAGATCAATTGCTTTGGATGACTTTACGCAGCGTATGCATGTGAGAACAGCAAATTTTTATTTGATCGCGCAAATTAGCTGTTGTTTCTTCGCAAAGATGACAAGTTATACGCAAATCGGGTGTGAAATTCAGTTGAACCGTTTGCATGGGGTGACAAACCGAATATCTATTTGGATCACAAAGCAAGCACAGCCAGCAATAACCGGTTATTGTAGCCAGATTACTGTTGCCGTTATTGTTCGAAGTAGATCAGATATTCACCGGTTTTTGATATTCATTGATCGCTTCGAATATGGTGGTTAGCGCGGATCGTTCGGCTTCAGAAATCTCAGGTCGCCATACTTCAAATAATAGTACAACGCGCCGTTCGTTACTGCGGTTCCATGCTTCATGTTCGAAAGAATCATCAAAGATAAGGGCTTCACCGTCTTTCCACGGCCGCGTTTCTCCACCCACACGCAATGCACAATTGGAAGGCAGAATCAGCGGTATGTGACAAATCAAACGCGTATTGAGCACACCATAATGTGGCGCGATATGGGTGTCCGCTTCCAGCACTGAATAGAGTGCCATCGGGGAACGCTCTTTTATGATCGGAATAGGTGCCGTGCCCAGCGCTGCGACCGTTTTTGGACATTGCACGGTATTCTCGGTAACCTCTTCGCCACTTTTCCAGAAATAAAAAGCTCCCCAGCTTGAATCATCCAGCAAGGGATTGTTGGGTCGAGGACGATTGGGAATCGATTCGACATAGGGAGAGAATTCTTGTGTCTTCGCGAGGACTGCGGCCAACTCTTCTTTCATATCGGGAATGGCCGATTCCAGCTGTTCCAGCCACGGAAACTCATGCCGTTCATAGAATTCGCGCTGCGGCATCCCGGGATAATGGAACATTGACGGTTTCTGGTAAAAAATCTCCCGTCTGCCCATCAACATGTCAATGGCATTGCTCACCGGCTTTGGCGTATCATTGCCTTGGAGACCGGCTTCACTAAGTTTTCGCAGGAGATAATCCTCAAAGCGACCGTGTGCGCCAGCGAGAAAATCTTCAGCCTGTTTTAGCTTGGGTCGAAGGTCATCGGTTACCTTGGCACCAACGCTGACCATATTCAGAGCGGCTTTATAAAAACCATTGGCGGCGCGGTCATCATTTTGACGGGCCTTTAGTTCGCCCATTAAAAACAAAGCCGCCAGATGGCGTTTGTCTATCGCGAGTAATTTTTGGAGAGCCGCTTCTTCCGCCTCGTCATCGTCCATCATGCGGCATGCATGGGCCATCAACAACCACTGCGGATTTATAGCATCGCCAGCCTGTTGCAATTCTTCCAATAGCGAGCGCGCTTTTTCCGCGTTTCCGGCTCGCAAGGCGGTCACGCTATCCTGTAAAAGCGTCTGGGCATCTGCTGCTGATAAGGTCATGGTTTTGCTATATCGAATCAAAAGTCTTGTGCAACTGCTTCTGTCAAGTGTTTCCCGCAGGCGAGTTCAGCATGCGCTTTGGTTAGATCGCTATCCGGTCGGCGCTGCTTTAACGATGCTTTTTAATCTTTGTCATTTCTCCGTCTCCCAGCGGTACAGGCCGAAATCCGTGATGGTTGCGTGTTTTTGATTTTGGTAAACAGCTTCTTAACGTTTGAGGGGCTTTGGACATGACTCATGATATCGCAATGCGGATCAGCAAGACGATACTGTTTTTGGCAGGAGTTGGACTTGCTGCACTCCTGACCCTGGGAGCTACCCGGGCTATTGTCGTCGAGACGCCTGCTGTGCAATCCGCCAGCGAACTGTCTAGCAAGTCCCCCGAGAAACTGCTTGATACCTCCACGGTCGCGGCTGTTCCGCCGATCGATGTTGCAATAGATAATCCACCGGTGGCGAATGCTGTGGATACGGTTTCTGCGATACAGTCGAAACCGGCATCGCCTTTTGTCGTCAAGCGTATCCTTCAGATTGATGAGCCATTTGTGCATGGGTATTATAAATGGGACGATGAAGGCGTGCCAGATGGGGAGATTGTCATCACCGTCGATTTAAAGGCCGAATCACTGTCTGTTTTCAGGGACGGCTATGAAATTGGGGCGACGGTAATAAAATTCGGCGATGCTCTGAAACCGACGCCGACCGGTGTTTTTCCGATTACCCAAAAGAGCAAGGATCATGTCTCCAACATCTATCATGTCCCGATGCCCTATATGCTGCGCCTAACCAATGACGGTATCGCCATTCATGCCGCCGAAGTGAAATGGGGATATGGGACACGCGGCTGCATTGGCGTGCCCCATGAATTTGCCCGGTTGCTGTTTGAGCAGGTCAAGCTCGGTGACCGGGTGATCGTCACCAATGGCAAGATGCTGGATCTTGGCGAGCCAATTGTTGCGGGCTGATCCGGTTCACACGTTTGCCATCGAAATGCTTGGGCTTGCCTTTGCCTCCCGATGAATCAAGTGGTCTGCCAATCTGAGGCTAAGTGCCATGATACCCAGTGTCGGATTGGCCCATCCTGACGTTGCAAAAACCGAGCTGCCAGCGACATAAAGGTTATGCAAACCATGCACACGGCAATCGGCATCGACAACACCGGTACGCGGTGATCCTGACATCCGGGTCGTTCCCATATGATGATAACCGCCATGGGCATGAGTAGAGATAAGCCGGTCGGTGGTCCAAAGTGTTTCGGTATCTTCCAGCCATGGGGCCGGATCAAATTTTCCGATACCAAGCCGTTCGAGCTCTTTGGCAAATTCCTGCATCATGACTTTGACACTATGCTTGTCGATATCGCTAAAACGCCAGTCAAGTTCTGCCAGCGGCATGCCCAGCGCGTCGCGCTCCGTGGCCAGTTTTACCCGACTTGCGGGATTAGGGGCCTGCTCCGCCCGGACCACGGCGCTGAGACGCCAGCCAAAACCCAAAAGCATCCACGGACGAAGCGGATCCACAACTTCATGGGCGCGCATGGCGGCTCTTTTGATATTGAGCCACAGCGTCCGGTTCGACTGGGTAGGGGAGAGGGAATGTTTCAGGCCATGATAAGCTTTCATCGTCGCGATCATGTCCGCCTTTGCCTGCTGTCTGACGGCAAGTGAGAAGGCGCTGTTAAGTATTCCTTCGCGCCGCTGCATGGCGTCGGAGGGACGTATCAGCGCTGCATGAACATTTCCGCCGGAGTCGCGTATCCGCCCGTTGAGTAGTTTCAGCAGCTGCCAAAACTGCCCCTTTTTGACTTGACCGCCGCGCGCATGGGGATGTTCCATGAAATAGCGACCGACCTGATCATAACCATTGCCGATATCGGCGTTGAGAAGCAGCCGCGCATTGTCTATCCCGCCTGCCGCGAGCACATATTGCTGTGCGCAGACGGCGGCGGTTTTCCCGGAAATGTCAGTAACGGACAGTCCGTTGACCCGTTGACCGTCGTTGCCCGTTTCAATGGCCGTGACGGTCGCGTGTAACAGGATGTGCACATTTTGACTGTCCACCAGATCTTGACATTTGCGCAATGTAAAGCGTTCAGTTTGCGGTGTAAATTGCCAGAAATCCGTTGTCAGGCCCTGTTTTTCGAAAGCAGGGGGCTGTTGTCCGAACTGCTCCCAAAGATCTTCAGGTGATTGATTCGCCGGCAAATCAAGTAGTGCCCGCGCGCTATCATAATAAGGTTTGAGATCATCAAACGAGATCGGCCAACCGCTATGGGGTATCCAGTCCCGGCGTTCGAGATCAATAGGGTTAAACTCCGCACAGCGCCCGCCCCAGATGGCGGTGGTTCCGCCAAAAAAACGCAGACGTGAATCTACCAGTGGATAATAGTCATGGCCGGTTGATGGTCCTTCGGCCAGCGCCTGAATATCAGATTCAAAATCAATGCCGCCGCTTTCCAGCAGCAAGACTCTCTGGCCTAATTTATCCAGTCGGCGCGCCAGTGTAATGCCCGCTGCGCCTGCTCCAACAATACAAACATCCGTTTCGAACCGCGTCGAGGGATCGGATTTCCTCAGGTCAATAATCACTAGGTTGCCTCAAACAAAACAGTTTCCGTGCTCCGCAACACGGACGATGACCCTACCAAGACCATTTATAGCGTTTTTCGTGAGCTCGGCAAAAAATAATATATATTGGCCGGTAATGTTAAGCTTTAACCTGCTACATTGCTGTGCGTTAAATCACAGTTTGAACGGGGAAACGCCATTCAAAATGGTTCCCTTAACGGTCGTGATTAAAGATCAAGCTGCCTCGGTTGTATAGTTCTGAAACCAGAGATATGACGTCATCCGACCCGGCAAGTTTCTCATCCAGTTCTACGCGATCCCTTGCACATAGTTTCTCAGCGAAAACGCCGGTTTGATCGGCACAGGTAAAGCATGCGCCATCGACAAATAGCAGAACTGAAACGGCTGATTGCCGAATGTAGGAAAAACGGCTGGCAGGATTGCGGTAGAGGGGCAAGCCACTGACCAGATTTTTCCTGATCTGCAGCACGTCAACGACCTCTTCGGCGCGCCAGTCGACGTCTGGATATTTTGGCGTGCTGCTGTATTGGCCAAACCAGCGTGCAAACGCTTCCCGGTCGCCGATTTTTTCCATGATCATATTGTGGAGACATACGATTGCTTCCGGTTGTATCTCGCCGGGGTTCTCTTGTGGCGTCATGACGGGGTCGCGGTAACGGTCATCGTCCTTCATATCCGCGAGCAGGTCATCGGCCCAGTAACCAATCAGTTCGCTGCGCGACGGGGCGCGAAAGCCGATGGAATATGTCATGCAGTGCTGACCGATAGCGACGCCATTATGCGCTAGACCGGGCGGGACATAAAGTATGTCGCCGGGTTCGCAAATCCATTCATCAGTTGCGTCGAAACTGGAGAGCAGTCGCAAATCATCATGCGGCATTAATTTGGTGTCCTCGTCACAGGAAACGCCTACTTGCCACCTGCGCTGGCCCAAGCCCTGAATCAGAAAAACATCATATTGATCAAAATGCGGGCCAACGCCACCGCCTTCGGTTGCGTAACTGACCATCACATCATCGATCCGCCAGTTGGGGATGAAGCGAAACGGCTCGATCAGCGCGGCCACTTCCGGCACATAGTGATCGACGGCCTGTATCAGCAGCGTCCAATGTTTTTCGCCGAGCTGGCCGAAACGTGTTTCAGGGAAAGGGCCGTGTTCGAGTTCCCAACCGCCTGCTGCGGCCGTCTGCGTGATCAAGCGCGATTCCACGCCTTCTTCGCATGCCAAACCCGCCAGATCATCCGGCTCCAGCGGGTCTTCCCAAGACCGCCACGGATTTTTGATCAGCAATGGTTTTTTTTGCCAATAGTCCCGCAGGAAACTGTCGGCGTTGAAATCGGTCAATTGCATATGTGCCCTATACAAAAGCGGCCGGGATAATCATCAATAATAACGTTCGATACCGGAAAAGTCTCTCCGTCAAGTCCGGTTGGTTTTCAAATAACTGCAGACAGTGGAAAGCGGCAAATTCTTTCCGGTGGGTGGCAATTTTTTGCCGAAACAACTGTCTTGCCTGCCTCTTGACCGGGAGAAAGTCGGCAAATGGCTCGTTCCAACGCCTGCAACCAAAACTGGCACAGGCTTTGCTCTGTTCGGCTCAAGATATCGAAATGTCGCGCCTGCGTCTGTGTTCGCATCGCGGTGAAGCAGGGTCGCCATAGATGGGTAGATCCGCAAAAGAGGACCGAAACTTATGAAGAAAACCGTTGCAGCTTGGGAAATCGAAACGCTTCTTGATGATCTGGATGAGAATATAGAAATATTGTCGCTGGACTGTTTCGACACGTTGATCTGGCGGAACGTAAACCGGCCAACGGACGTTTTTCATGATCTGGATATCCCGGAATGCAACATGGAACTGCGTGTTCTGGCGGAGAAGCGGGCGCGCAAGTCACTCATTCTCAATGCGAACAAGAATGACGTCACGATTGAAGAAATTTATCAAAAGATGTTCCTGGGCGCCGATGATGCGCGTATTTCAAAATGTGTTGAAGAAGAGCTGTTGGCAGAGGCCCGACATTGCTTCGCCTTTCAGCCTGTAGCCGAACTGGTTGCGCGCGCTAAAAGCCGCGGCCTGAAAATCATTATCGTTTCGGATACTTATTTGCCGGAACCGTTGCTTCGCCGATTGATAACAGATGCAGCTGGTTCAGAAATCGCTGAAAAAATCGATCGCATTTTCTGTTCCTGCGAATATGGCATGGGTAAAGCAGGTGGTCTTTTTAAACCTGTATTAGCTGACTTGGGGATATCGCCGGGAAAAATCCTCCATTTGGGTGATAATCTCGAAGCCGACTTTAAAGCCCCCGCGAAACTCGGGATTCATGGTGTTCACTTCGAACAGTTTGATGATGAAGCTGCCGAACGCCTGCGGCTGGAAGCGGTCGCTGCAACCATAATGGATAAAGATATCCGTAAAGTCTTCCCGGCTTTACAGCCGCATCGCGCACAGATTTCGCTGCGACAAAAAAATGACCCGACCTTTCAATTTGGTCACGATGTATTGGGTCCGATATTTCAGGGTTTCTCTAGCTGGATTGCAGAAGAGGCAAAGGACATTGAAACGAAGACAGGAAAGAAGCCCAAACTGCTTTTCCTGCTAAGAGATGGCTTTCTACCGGCTCAGGCTTTCACCAAGATCTATCCGGAATATGCCGACCAGGTGGCGATGGTCGAACTTAGTCGCTTCACCGCCAATGCAGCGAGTTTCACGAACAAAGATGCGATCAAGTCCTTTTTGATGGCCGAAGCAACGAGCAACAAGAAAGATGCCTATTCGAACCAGCGCCAAGCGGCCTATTGCCGACAGCTGCTTTTCGGCAAAGACGAGATACCGAAGCTGGCTGCTACTAAGACTCCCGAGGCCTTTATTCGTGAAGTTCTAAAACAGAAAAACGTCAAAAAGATCGTTGCTCGTTCCAGGAAATTTCGAGCCGGACTGGTCGCGCATCTTCAAAATAACGGTGTGGAAAAAGGCGATAGCGTTGTTTTTGTTGATCTGGGGTATAACGGGTCTGTCCAGAATGTGATTGAACCGGTGCTCAATTCCGAAATGAGCCTCGACATATCCGGTCGTTATCTCCTTCTTCGGGAGTTGATGATAACTGATCTTGATAAAAAAGGTCTCATCGATATCCGCCACTATGATAATAGCGCGCTCAACGCTCTGTGCGAGTCTATTGCAGTTCTGGAGCAGCTCAGCACGCAATCAAATGGCTCTGTTCTTGGATATAGCGAAACAGGAGAGCCAAAGCGTGACACGGCCGATATCAAGGGAGAACAGAGTGACGAGCGCGATCAGGCGCAAGCGGCTTGTTTAAGCTATATTGAGAAAATCGGCCACGGATGGGCAACAACGCCGCGTTCATGGGACAGCGATTGCGCCCGTCAAATGGCGACTGCCTGTCTTTCACGACTCTTGTTCTTGCCTGTTGAGCGGGAGATCGGGATCTTTGAAAATTTCAATCATGACGTAAACCTGGGCACAAAAGACATGCTCAAATTTATCGATCCGGAATCGGCGGAACAGGGAATAAGACGCCGCGGATTATTCTACACCAAAAACATCTCCCGGATTTATTTGCCCGGAGAATTAAAGCAGAGAGGGATGGAAGCTCTGCTCCCCCTGTTTACCGGCAATCGTTTCGGGCTTGATTTGCGGCAAAACGATTTCCAGAGCGGGGGCATGAAAGTCCCGGTTGTGCTCGCCGACGACCAAGAGCATATTCAGGTGGAAATTGATGCCTACCCGACGGGTGATGGTTACTATCAAGCCCTGATTCCAGCCGGCAACGGCCGGTTTAATATTGCGATCATGCTAGGACAAGTCTGCGAATGGTTGCAGGTGGAAGAGGTCAATTTTCAAGAAATCGAAAATTTCATGGCGAAGAAAATCGATGATGACGCGATTGCGGCTCACCCGGTCTATGAAGGAATGACGGAAAATGCACCCGGCCTCCACCGTTGCGGCAGGAAAGATGCGTTCATGTTCGTCCCACCCCCAACTATCACCACTGGTGAAGCACTCATGCTGAATCTGGTTTTCCGGCCAACAATATTGAGTAGTTCGCCCCAAATTGCTGCGCGAAAGGTCGCCTGAACATGCCTGATCTTCTGATTCATTCAATGTCCGAATTTTCCGACATCATTGTCAATGCGATGAACATCGCCAACGTTTCGGAAATTGCCGAAATCGGAGCGGAATATGGCGGGATGACAAGCATATTGGCTGATTATGTCGAGGCGAATGATGGTCATCTTTACAGCATAGACCCGACGCCAAAGCGGGAATTTCTGGATTGGGTTGCTGCTCATAAAAAGGTGACTCATATTGCAAAACCAAGTCTGGACGCTTTTGCTAAACTCAAAAATATCGATCTCTGGCTGGTGGACGGGGACCATAACTGGTTCACCGTTTATCATGAGCTCAAAGCCATTGAGGCGGCAAGTACCAGGGACAAGAAACCGTTCTTTGCGATTATGCATGATGTCTGTTGGCCCGCCGCCCATCGCGACATGTATTATGCTCCGGATGCCATTCCGGACGAATATCGCCATGACTATTGTATGGATAGCGGCGCGAAACCCGGACAATCGGGATTGCTCCGCGAACAAGGCATGCGGGGAATGGGTCATTTTGGCTGGGCTCTGCATGAAGGCGGCGAGCGTAACGGTGTAAAATGCGCTGTTGTTGACTTTATCAACGAAGCGGAAGCCAATGGACGTGCCATGGCCTATGCCGAGATTCCGGCAGTCTTCGGACTCGGTATATTATTCGATGTCGATGCACCCTGGGCCGGCCCGTTGAGTGATTTTCTTGTCCCGTTTCACGACAATCCCCTAATCGCCAAGCTGGAGCAAAATCGGCTGGCCAATTATCTGACCGTGCTGGATTGGCAGGATGGTGCCATTGGCTAGCACGGCATGATGTTCGTAATGATGTAAAGAGCTTGAGACAAGCACCTAATCATTTGCCGACAGCCGCGGTCAGTGCCAAAGACGTGCCATGTCGCAACTCATCCTTTTCAACAAACCTTTCGGAGTGTTGTCGCAATTCACTGACCGCGGCACGCAAACTACCCGTCCGACCCTGTCTGCTTACATAGATTTGCCCGGCATTTATCCCGCCGGGCGGTTGGACCGGGATAGTGAGGGGTTGTTGTTGCTTACGGATGACGGGAAGCTGCAGTCACGGATCGCCGACCCCAAGTATAAAATGCCGAAAACCTATCTGGTGCAGGTTGAGGGGAATGCTGATGAAGGCAGCCTTGATCAGTTACGGCAAGGTGTGCGTTTGAAGGACGGTTTGACTCGGCCAGCTGACGTTGAGCGGATTGATGCCCCGGACCTGTGGCCTCGCGATCCGCCGGTGCGTTTTCGCAAGACTGTGCCCGATTGCTGGCTGCAACTGACCATTCGGGAAGGGCGAAACCGGCAGGTGCGGCGGATGACGGCCGCCATAGGTCATCCCACGCTGCGGCTGGTGCGCTGGCGTATCGGTGAGTGGAGCCTGGATGGTCTGCCGTCCGGTGAATGGCGACAAGTGCCGGTCTAGCCCGGTAAACTTTCAGTCCAATATCATTTGCGAGAGTGCATGACCGGAAAGCCAGGCGCATTCGATCCGGGGACCGAGCAACCAGTCGCCACAAACACCGAGCTTGGCCTCACTATCGTAGAGCGCATCTACAGCAGCGCTGCCCGACCGTGCATAGCGCCAGCGATGAGCGACAGCATGAATGGGTGCTGGCAATTCCATACCAAGATCAGCAGCAAAAGCTTTGATCAAGGCGGCGCACACCTGCTCGGCATCATCCTCCAGATGGTCTCGCGACCAGTCGGATGATGCCTGTATGACCCAGCTGTCTGCGCCTTCGCGCATTGGTTTGTTGCTATTTCTGGCGGCCCAGCCAATGACTGCACCGTCTCTCAGGATGTTAAGGTCGGTGGCCAGCGGTTCGACAACGGCCAGCATGACGGTCCAACAAGGATCGGAGACGGTGTCGCGCGCTGTTTCAGCAAAACTGTTGTCCAGTGGATTGAGCAAGTCTGCAGCCTGTTCCGCTGGGATCGCTATGACGACGGCGTCAAACAGCGTCTCCACCGCCTCGTCTTTACCATGAAGCTGCCAGTGATCCTGTTGTTTCGTGAGGCGCTCGACGCGCATCGACCATGTGACATCATGCTCGGCCGCCATTGCCTTGACGGGTGCGTTCATTGATGGGGTTCCTACCCATGCCTCATCACCAGCCGCGGGCCATTTCGCGGCCAGGCCATTTTCGCGCCACTGTTCTACAATTGCGTGAAAGCCTGGATCACGAGCCGTGAAATATTGCGCGCCATGGTCAAAACGTAATTCACCTGCCGCTGTCTGGGCGCGCCGCGTGGACATGCGGCCACCGGGACCTCGGGATTTGTCAAAAAGCCGAACCTGATGACCCGCAGCTACCAAAGGACCAGCACAAGCCAGCCCGGACAGACCGGCGCCGATAATGGCGATTTTCATGATTATATTCTCCGGATGTTTAGCTTGGGGTGTTTCAGGCGACTTCTACAAAGCTATCAAGCACGCGTTTTTGACCACTCTTTTCAAATTCGATTTCCAGCTTGTTACCTTCTTTTTCCATGACCTCGCCATAGCCGAATTTAGAGTGGAAAACGCGCATGCCAACGGTAACATCATCGCGGCCCTTATTGCCCAGAGAGACCGCGCTCCGCCTGGCTTCCTTGATATTTTGCGGCTTGCTGTCAAAGCTGCCGGTATTGCGTGCCCGTTTCCAACCGGGTCCTCGTGTTGATCCGCGCGCGGCATCGGCGAAGGGATCGGCACGTTCTGACCAGTTGGCGCGCCACAGGCTTTCGCCGCCCATCATACTGGTTTCTTCTTCAATATGTTCCGGCGGCAATTCGCCGATGAAGCGCGAAGGGATGGAGCTGGTCCATTGCCCGTAAATCCTTCGGTTGGCGGCATGGAAAACGGTGCATTTTTTCTTTGCTCGCGTGATCGCGACATAAGCGAGACGGCGCTCTTCCTCCAGGCTTGCAATCCCGCCTTCGTCGAGGCTGCGCTGGGACGGAAAAACCCCTTCTTCCCATCCTGCGCAAAAAACATAGTCATATTCCAGACCCTTGGCGCCATGCATGGTCATGATCGTGACCTTGGCTTCATGATCGGTTGCATCATTGTCCATGACCAAGCTGACATGCTCCAGAAAATCGCCGAGTGTTTCATATTCTTCCATCGCCCGGGTCAGCTCGGTCAGGTTCTCTAGCCGTCCAGCGGCTTCGGGCGTGCGATCCGCCTGCAACATGGTGGTATAGCCACATTCATCGAGGACGATCCGCGCCAGCTCAGCATGCGGCACGTCATCGGCATTGGTCCGCCATCTCGCGAAACTGCGCATGAGTTCCTGAAGCGTGGTTCGTGCGCGCGTCGGTAATTCGTCGGTATCGCAGATGCTAAGCGCGGCTGCAGCCAAGGGAATCCCTTGCGCTCGGGCTAACCGATGGACTTTTTCCACAGTTTTATCCCCAAGCCCGCGTTTAGGCACATTGACGATCCGCTCAAAAGCCAAATCATCCGCCGACTGCGCTATCACACGCAGATAGGCGAGGGCATCGCGAATTTCCGCCCGCTCGTAAAAGCGAAAGCCGCCGATAATCTTGTACGGCATGCCGATGGAAATAAACCGGTCCTCAAACTCGCGCGTTTGAAACTGCGCGCGAACCAGGATCGCCATATCATTAAGCGAGACACCCTTATTTTGCAGGCTCTCCATCTCTTCGCCGGTACGCCGTGCTTCTTCGGGGCCATCCCAGACGCCGGTGACTTGCACCTTGTCTCCGTCTTCTTCCTCGGTCCACAAGGTCTTGCCCAGACGGCCGCTATTGTTGGCAATCAGCGCAGAGGCAGCGGCCAGGATATGCGGCGTAGAGCGATAATTTTGCTCCAGCTTGACGACCTTGGCGTCGGGAAAATCCTTTTCGAAGCGCAGGATATTGGCGACTTCTGCACCGCGCCATGAATATATGCTTTGATCGTCATCGCCAACGCAGCAGATATTCTTGCGCTCTTGCGCGAGCAGCCGAAGCCAGAGATATTGACTGCTATTCGTGTCCTGATATTCATCGACAAGGATATATTTGAACCGTTCCTGATAGAGCTTCAATATTTCTCGATCCGTCTTCAGCAGATTAAGGATATGCAACAGCAAATCCCCAAAATCGCAGGCATTGAGAGCTTTTAGCCGCGCCTGATAAGCGGCATAAAATTCCTGACCGCGGCCATTGGCATAGCGTTCATTTTCATTGGCATCGAGATCAGCTGGGTTCAGTCCGCGATTTTTCCATTGATCGATCAGTCCGGCAAGAGCGCGCGCAGGCCAGCGTTTCTCGTCCAGTTCTTCGGCTTGAATCAACTGCTTGAGCAAGCGCAACTGATCGTCTGTGTCGAGAATCGTAAAATTGCTCTGCAGTCCGACCAGTTCGGCATGGCGGCGCAGCATTTTGGCCCCGATGCTGTGGAATGTGCCGAGCCACGGCATACCTTCGACCGCGTCACCGACAATCGCACCAATCCGCTCTTTCATCTCGCGCGCTGCTTTGTTGGTAAATGTCACCGCGAGAATTTCTGATGGCCACGCTTTGCGGGAGTAAATCAGATGCGCCAGCCGCCGCGTGAGAGCAGCTGTCTTACCTGTGCCCGCACCGGCCAGAACCAGAACCGGTCCCTCGGTTGTCAGCACAGCATCGCGCTGCGGCGCATTCAAGCCTCTGACATAGGGTGGATCGCTATCGGCGGGTATGTTCGAAGCATCGGTCACAGGTGAACAGTTAGGGAACATCGTAAGCGGCGGCAAGGCCAATATCACTTTTGACATGACCCAAGGTGCAGGTTGTAATTCATGTTGCGGTGCACCAAATAGCGATCAACAGAAAATCCTCCCAAGAATTGGAACCGACAATGAGTAAAAGATTGATGCTTAGTGCGATCCTCGCAACCGCTTTGATGGCGACGACGACCTTCTATACGCACTCACAAAATCACGAGCAGGAAACTGCATCTGCTTTTGAGGCAGCGAATAGCTGACCTCTTGAGGCGGCAAGGCAACTAGGTGGGTCGCAAAATATGGAGCCTGGCCTTGCCGCTATCGCGTTGACGTTCCAGTGTGAAACCTTTGACGTCGATCTCTTCCTTGCGAGACGTTTCAATAGCAATCCAGCTTGACGGCGCGAACCATCCATGGCGACTAAGCTTGTCGAGCGCCACTGCACCGGCCCCCGTTTCATAAGGCGGGTCCATCAGTACAAGATCATAAGGCTTTCGCGCCGGACCAAGCGCAAGGACCGAGCCTATGCGAACGTCGGCCTTTGCACCAAGCGTCTCGATGTTCTTCTCTAAGGCTTTCAGAGCTTCACGGTCTTGCTCGACAAATGTGCAATAGGCTGCACCGCGTGACAAAGCCTCTAGCCCAAGCGCACCAGACCCGGAAAACAGATCCAGCACTTGCAGGTCGGCAAAATCGCCCAAACGACTGGTCAGCATGGAAAATAGCCGCTCGCGGGTACGGTCCGCGGTTGGACGGGTGGTCTCGCCCTTGGGCGCAACAATTTTGCGCCCGCGCCAGTCACCTGCGATAATTCGCATTATTTCCCAAACCTCATTTTAAAGTCTTCCGAAACTTGACCAGATCATGGCGGCGGACAGCGTCAATCTCACCCTTGGCGAGATCACCAAGTATAAACGGTCCATAGCGGGTGCGGATCAGGCGGGAGACTTTCAGACCAAGATGTTCGAGCACACGTCGGACTTCGCGGTTTTTGCCTTCGGTCAGGGTCATTTCAATCCATTGGTTCCGTCCGGTGCGGCGCTCCAGATTGGCTTCGATCGGACCATAATGCATGCCTTCGATGGTGATGCCGCGATACAGTTCTTCCAGCTGGTTCTGGGTAATATCGCCAAATGTCCGCGCGCGGTAGGTCCGCTCAACCCCAGTTTTGGGAAGTTCCATCTCGCGCTTGAACTCGCCATCCGTAGTCATCAGCAGCAAGCCTTCGGTGTTGAGATCGAGCCGCCCAATCGGCATGACCCGTTCCAGATCGTTGGGCAGCACATCATAAATGGTTTTCTTGCCGGAGGCATCGCGTTCAGCGGTGATATAGCCATTGGGCTTGTGGAAACGAAAAAGCTTGGCGGGCGCGGGTTCCGCGACGGGATTGCCGTCGACGGTGATCCCGGTCAGATTCTTGAGCAGCAGGGAGGGGTGCTCCACGGTTACGCCATTCAGGGCGATGCGTTCTTCGCCAATCATCCTTTCAATTTCCCTGCGCGATGCAACGCCGGCACGGGCAAGCAATTTGGCAATGCGCTGCCCTTCGCGCACTGGCGCTTCGGAAGGCTTAGCCTTGGCTGGTTGCTGCTTTGCACCGCGTGTCGGTTTGGCCTTATAGATTTTACCTGATTCTTTATCGGTCATGATTTTGCGCATGGCGGAAAAAAAACTTTGTCGCAATCTGTAACCTGCAGGATGGTACTCGCGAATGACAGGATAGTTACTTGTTTGGAAGGTCTTTTGATGCGGAAAATCATATTGCCAGCAATGATTGCAGGAGCTGCATTTGCAGGCTTTATGGGCGCCCAAATCGCCCAGTCATCGAGCGAGGCCTCCGCACAGGCAACTGCACCCGCGAAAACTTTTGGCGACGAAACGGTTCCCCCTACCCCGGTCGTCGTCGAACTGTTCACCAGTCAGGGATGTTCATCCTGTCCTCCTGCGGACATGCTGGCATCCCGGCTAGCAAAAGATGACTCCCTGCTGGTGATTTCGCGGCCCGTTACCTATTGGGACCGCCTTGGCTGGAAAGATACGCTGGCGCGGGAGGAAAATACCCGGCTGCAGCGAACCTATGCCGCCAAAGGTAAGGCTGGTTCCGGTGTTTATACACCTCAGATGGTTGTCAATGGCGGTGGCGGAGCCGTCGGCTCCCGTGAAGGCGATGTACGATCGCTGGTCCGTTTGGCGAAAAACAATGCCGGTCCTGTGATTGTGACCAATCGCGATGATAACGGCGACGTGACCGTCACAATCAGCGGGCAATCCCGGTATATGGCTGGAGTTTCTTTGCTCGCGCTCAGCTCCTCCGAAACCGTACAAGTCGGTCGCGGCGAAAATGGCGGGCGCAAGCTGCATTACACAAATGTCGTCAAAAGCGAGCGTGACCTGGGCAGCTGGGATGGCACCTCGATGCAGGTTAAACTGTCGAACGGGGACCTGAATGTCCCCGGTGCCGATAAATATGCGATCATCGTCCAGCGCCCCGGCGCAGGCGCGATTGTCGGCGCCAAGCTGCTCGATATTTAGGCTGACTCAAAAAATCTGACTGGTATTCGAAACATTTGTCGCTAGTGTTTCCCTCAGTTCGAGGGAGAGTATGGCGTGAGTGAAGCGGCCCAAGCAGCAGAAAAGCCAGGTTTCAAGAAATTGATAGCATCGCTGGGGCAGCGAAAGACCGGCATGATGTTCATTTTCGGTTTTTCAGCTGGGCTGCCATATTCCTTATTGCTTGGTACGCTCTACGCGTGGCTGTCTGATGCAAAAGTCGATCTCGAAACCATGGGTGTGTTCTCACTCATCGGCCTTGCGTACGCGTTCAAATTTCTTTGGTCACCGATTGTCGACCGTGTGAAAATTCCGGTTCTTCAGAGATTGGGTCGTCGCAAAAGCTGGCTCATACCCGCGCAGTTGTTACTCGGCGTCATTCTGTTGACTTTGTCGATGCTTAATCCCCAGACTTCCATAGGCTGGTTCTCTCTACTGGCCGGCCTGGGAGCCTTTGCTTCGGCGACACAGGATGTGGTGATTGACGCATGGCGCGTTGATGTGGCCGATGAAGTCGCAACGCTGGATATGCTGTCGACAGTTTATCAACTGGGCTACCGGATTGCAGCGCTTGCGGGCGGTGCTTTGGCGTTGTTTCTCGCAGATGCATATGGTTGGCCACTGGTCTACGGCCTTATGGGCGCGATCATGATCGCGATATCCATGATGACTTTTTTCGCTCCGGACACTCCGGCAATTAATGGTCCTGATGGTGACAATGCGCTGCGCATGGCGGGGCAGCTTGATCCCAAAATCCGGACCTATGGTCTGGTGATCGTCGGCATTCTCTGGGGATGGGCTCTTATCAGAGTTGGCGTATTCATGGTGCAGTCGCTCGGTTCGGACCCGGAAACGAGACCCGACTCTGTTGCGTTTATCCAGTTTAACGGGCCGCTAATTGTCATAGCCACTGTCATCATCCCGGCCATTATTGCTGCCGTTCTGGAACATTGGCGTCGCAACGGGAAATATGTACTACAAACGGATACCCAGCGTGAAACAACTTTTGATGCCGTACTCGATCATGGATATCGTGCATTGGTCCTCCCGCTTACCGACATTATGGGCCGCCTCGGCTGGGCAGCCATATTGGTGTTGGCGCTGATCCTGTCCTATCGGATTACGGACAATATCTGGGGCAGCTTTGCCTATCCGTTTTATCTTGGAGAGCTGCAATATACGAAAAGTGAAGTCGCCGTCGCATCGAAGTTTTTCGGGGTAGGCATGACAATGCTCGGCATAGCGCTGGGCGGTATATCTTTCGCTTATTTTGGTCGTATGGCGACATTAACTATTGGTGCAGCAACAGCGGCGGCCAGTAACTTGCTCTATGCCAATCTGGCAGCTGGAGGGGCGGCTATTGCGACCGTTTCCAAAGTGACCGGGTTTACCTGGTTGGTTGGACTATTTGGAGCTGACGAACGGATGGCGAAGTTGATGCTGGCAATTACGGGGGAAAATCTCGCTGGCGGATTGGCTGGCGCGGCATTTGTTGCTTATCTCTCTTCCATCACCAGCAAACAATTTAGTGCCGTGCAATATGCGCTTCTGTCATCGTTGACCTTCTTGATTGGTACACTGGGCCGAGGGGCGCTCGGTGAGATGATCGAACGGAATGGCTATTATCAGATATTCCTGTTTACAGCCGCGCTTGGTGTTGCTGCGATCATATTATGTATTTTTGAATGGGTCCGGACCAATCGTAATACAGCGCAGGAAAAGCAGCTTAATCCGGCAACTGCCGATTAGCCTCCAATACGGTACCAGCCAGATAAAGAGAGCCAGCGACGAGTATTGTTCCGGGCTTTTTCTGTGCAATTACTGTCAACGCTGCCGCGACATTGGACGCCTCTGACACCGGTACCGCAACCGTTTGGAAATCAGCCAAGCTATGCGCTTCGTGACCCTCGACCGGGACTACGGTAATGCTGGCGATCTTCGTCTCCAACGGCATGATAATCGCGGCAGGGTCTTTATTGGCGAGCATACCGAGAACCAGATGAATGGAACCGTCGGTGTAGCCGTCAAAATGGGCTGCCAAAGCCTCGCCGGCATTTATATTATGCCCGCCATCAAGCCATGTTTCCGTATCCTTTGGCAAGATATCCCGCAACGGCCCGGGCGATAGCAGTTGCAATCGCGCAGGCCATTTGGCCCAGCCCATGGCAGCCCGGAAAGCCGCTTCGGAAATTTCGATTTTATCCTGATGACGCAGCATGGCGATCGCAAGGGCTGCGTTATCCGCCTGATGCGCGCCGGGCAGGGCGGGCAGGGGCAGGGTCAATTTGCCCTGATCATCGCGGTAATGGAGCTGGTTTTCGTAAACTGCAGCATCCCAACTATCGCCGCGCGGCAAACAGACCGCCTGCGTCGCGGCGGCATGCTCGGCAATCACGTCAGCCATATCATCGCGATATTTCTGCGTGAGCAGGGGAACGTCCGCCTTGGCAATGCCCGCCTTTTCCCAAGCGATTCGCACCATCGGATCGGCGGGCACACCCTCTTCTGGAGAGAGTAGAAAGGCTTCATGATCGATGCCGAGCGCGGCCATACCGGTGGCGGCAGGTACAGGCACGATGTTTGTTGCGTCCAACCGGCCGCCCAGACCAACTTCCAAAATGCTGGCATCAGCGGGTGTTTCGGCAAACGCTAACATGGCCGCCGCCGTGGTCGCTTCGAAAAAGCTGGGATTAATATCTTCGCTGGCGTCGAGGACACACGCTAGCAAAGCTGCCAGATATTCGTCCTCGATCAATGCTCCGGCCAGCCTGATCCGCTCGTTGAAACGCACCAGATGCGGGCTGGAATAGACATGCGCCGACAGCCCTTCCGCCTCTATCGCCGCGCGCAAAAAGGCACAGGTGGAACCTTTGCCATTGGTTCCGGCGACATGAAAAACCGGCGGAAGGTTGAGATGCGGATTGCCCACGCGTTCTAGAACCACGCTGATCCGCTCCAACCCCAACACATCGCGTCCGGGCGATAATAGCGAAAGCCGGTCGAGTTGTTTCTGAACCGCCGGATGGTCGGATCGTGCGCCGTCTGCCATGAATGAATGCGGCTGGCTTAAGCCGCTGTTTTCCAGGCCATGAGATAGCTCATCACGCGAGCCAGTTCTGCACGCAGTTCCTTGCGGTGAACAATCATGTCCAGCATCCCGTGATCAAGGTAATATTCCGAAGTCTGGAAATCATCAGGCAATTTTTCACGGATAGTATTCTCTATCACGCGCCGCCCCGTAAATGCCAACGTAGCGTCGGGTTCCGCAATCTGAACATCTCCAAGCATTGCATAAGCTGCCATAACGCCGCCTGAAGTTGGGTCAGTCAAAACAACAATATATGGGATGCCGGCTTCTTTCATCATCGAAATCGCGACCGTCGTTTTAGGCATCTGCATCAAAGACAGGGTGCCTTCTTGCATCCGGGCACCACCTGAAGCGGTAAAACAGATAAGAGGGCATTGATCTTCAATTGCACGATTGGCTGCATCGACAAAAGCTTGCCCCACAGCGAGCCCCATGGAGCCGCCTAGAAAAGCAAAATCCTGCACACCAACTACACACTTGTGTCCTTCGATCGTGCCAGTAACGTTCACCCAAGCATCCTGTTCTTCAGTTTTGGTGCGCGCTGCTTTCAGTCGGTCGGTATATTTTTTCTGATCTTTGAATTTCAGCGGATCTTCCGGAACAGCTGAAAAGGGAATGATCTTCCAGCTATTCTCATCCATGATCTGCGCAAAACGGATCATCGGTCCGATGCGGCCATGATGCTCGCATTTCGGGCAGATATGCATATTGTCCTCATATTCCTTGAGGAACACCATCGCTTCGCATTTTTTGCATTTGTGCCAGAGATTATCCGGTGATTCTTTTTTGGTGATCGAAGCGATCTTGTTACGGACATTGCTAAGCCAAGACATGCGTCAATTCCCCAGGTTTTTATCGTGCGCTTCTGATAGCATCAGAAAGTGATTTTACATAGTCTTTGACATGCGGCGCGGCGTTGGCGCCATGTTCGGCGATGATCTCGACAATGGCTGAGCCAACGACAACGCCATCGGCAACGCGGGCGATATCAGCGGCCTGTTCCGGTGTGCGAACGCCGAAGCCCACGGCGACGGGCAGGTCCGTTCCGGCTTTTAGGCGCGCAACCGCTTCTTCAATGCTGGCCTGTGCTGCCTGTTGCAGTCCGGTAATGCCGGCCACAGAAACATAATAGAGAAAGCCCGAGGCATTGTTCAGGATTTCCGGTAGCCGTTCAGTATCGGTCGTCGGTGTGGCGAGACGGATGACGGCGACATCCTTCGCGCGCAACGCGTCGCCAAGGCTATCATCTTCCTCCACCGGAATATCAACGCAGATTACACCATCAACGCCTGCGTTAGCGCAAGCGTCGGCAAACCAATCAGCTCCACGTATTGTCATCGGATTGGCATAGCCCATCAGGACGAGCGGAACAGAGGGATGGCGTTCCCGAAAAGCAGTCGCGATATTCAATATGTCCGCGGTTTTTGTACCAGCGCTCAGGCTGCGGATATTCGCGGCTTGAATGGCAGGGCCGTCGGCCATTGGATCGGTGAACGGCATGCCGAGTTCTATGATATCCGCGCCGCCTTCGACGAGCGCGTCAAGTATTGCGCCAGTGTCCGCAGTGGTCGGATCACCTCCGGTGACGAAGGCGACAAGGGCTGCGCGGTCAGCGGGAAAGGATGAGGAAAGGCGAGTCAATTAATGTCTCCGAATCCGGCGAGCGAGGCTGCCGAGCCCTATGGCAATAGCGATTATAGTTATGATTTTGATCCCATCCAATGCGCTCATATCGCCTACGCCGCCATAATAGACTGCTCCTGCGATAAGAACTGAGATAATGATGAGCGATCGGAATGCCATACGTTGGAACACTCCGCTATCATCAGAGCGAAACCGCTTTTTCATATCTCGGTTCCCAAAGCCTCAGCGACTGTAAAAATATCCTTGTCCCCGCGACCACAGAGATTAGCGAGGATGATCTGATCCTTGTCCATCTTCACGGCTTCGCGCGCCACAGCTGCAATCGCATGGCTTGGTTCCAGTGCGGGAATAATCCCTTCGGTGCCGCAGAGCAATTGAAACGCCTCTAGCGCTTCGGTGTCGGTCACGCTGTCATAGCGTACACGACCTGACTCTTTCAGCCAGCTATGTTCCGGACCAATGCCGGGATAGTCGAGGCCCGCGCTGATCGAATGGGCTTCGTCAATCTGTCCGTCTTCATCCTGCAGCAGATAGGTCTTGTTGCCGTGCAAAATGCCGGGCTTGCCGCCCGCCAGCGATGCAGCATGTTCTTTTTCCAGACCACGGCCCGCCGCTTCGATGCCGAGCATTTCTACATCGGGATCATCAAGAAACGGATGGAAAAGGCCAATAGCGTTAGACCCCCCGCCAATGGCCGCGACCAGCATATCGGGCAGGCGGCCAGTTCGCGCCAGCATCTGCTCACGTGCTTCGCGGCCGATGACACTCTGGAAATCGCGCACCAGTTCGGGATAGGGATGGGGGCCAGCGGCAGTGCCAATGATGTAGAACGTGTCGTGCACATTGGCGACCCAGTCGCGCAATGCGTCGTTCATGGCGTCTTTCAGCGTTGCCGAGCCACTGGTTACTGGCACGACCTCTGCGCCAAGCAAACGCATCCGGAAAATATTGGGCTTCTGCCGCTCAATATCGGTTGCGCCCATATAGATGACACAGGGCAGGCCAAAGCGTGCACAGACCGTAGCGGTGGCAACGCCATGCTGACCCGCACCGGTTTCCGCGATGATCCGGGTCTTGCCCATGCGTTTGGCGAGCAATATCTGGCCAATGCAATTGTTGATCTTGTGAGCGCCGGTATGGTTGAGTTCATCGCGCTTGAACCAGATTTGCGCGCCTTTGCCTTCCGGAGCCTCTTTTCTGACATGCTCGGTCACGCGCTCGGCAAAATAGAGTGGGCTGGGGCGACCGACATAATGTTCGAGCAAGTCATCAAATTCTTCCGCAAAAGCAGGATCAGCCTGCGCGGCGCGATAATGCTTCTCCAGATCAAGGATCAGCGGCATCAAGGTCTCGGCCACATAGCGCCCGCCAAACTGACCAAAATGGCCGCGTTCATCGGGCTGATTGCGGAAGCTGTTCGAGAGTTTATCGTGTTTCGTCATATGTGCGAACCGCTTGGCAAAAGGCAGCGATTCTGTCCACATCTTTGACACCCGGCGCGGATTCAACGCCAGAGGAAACATCGACGAGTGGCGGGCTCGTCGCTTCCATGGCATGAACCACGTTTTGTGGGTCCAGCCCGCCCGCAAGGCCCCATGGAATCTTGTGATCATGACCGTTAAGGACAGTCCAATCAAAACTTGTTCCGGTGCCGCCGGGAAGGGCCTTTGCGGGTGCATCGAATAACAGCCGGTTAGCAGCATCATCGAACCGAGTACTTTTAGCGAGCGTTGCCTTGTCTCGCAGACCTAGTGCTTTCCATACCTCGACATTGCTCTGATCGCGCACCAGTTTGATCCATTCCGGCGTTTCACTGCCATGAAACTGGATCACATCGGGGCGGACAAAGTTGATTGCGTGCCCGGTCAGCTTTGGGTCTGCATTGACCAGCAACAATACCATTTTTAGCGACTCCGGAGCAGCTTCGCGCAGTTCGGCTGCACGTTCCAGCGACACATGACGCGGGCTTTTCTCGAAGTGAACGAGGCCGATATAATCAGCTCCGGCATCAGCGGCTGCGTTGATAGTGGTGATGTCGGACAAGCCGCATATTTTAATCTGGGTTTTCATAGGCTGGCTTAAAGCGTCGCTTCAATCGATCGCGCCGCTGCATTGGGATTTTCCGCCCCTGTAATCGGGCGGCCAATGACCAGAACGCTAGCGCCATTATCGCGAGCAGCGCGCGGCGTTACCGTGCGTTTTTGATCGCCAGCCTTGCCATTGGCAGGACGCAGCCCGGGTACGACAAAATAACCTTCTTTCCAGATCTTATGGGCCGCGCCCACTTCATTGCCGGAACAGACAATGCCATCCAGGCCAGCCTCGGCGGCGAGATTGGCCAGGCGCTCGACCTGATCATGCGGGCTGCCGTTATAACCGATCTTGCCCATGTCATTTTGGTCTAGAGAGGTCAGCAAGGTAACGCCGACAACCTTGGTGTTACTGCCTGCCGCTGCTTTGGCATCTTCCATCATCGCCCGTCCGCCGGATGCATGCACCGTCACTATCGCGGGCTCGAGGACATTAATCGCCTGCATCGCTTTCGCGACCGTGTTCGGAATATCATGGAGTTTAAGGTCGAGGAAAATCGGCAAACCGATTTTCTGGATCTCGTGAACTCCGTGATGGCCATTGGCGCAGAAAAACTCGAGGCCGAGTTTCAATCCGCCTACATGACCGTTGATCGATTTGGCGAGCGCGACCGCATTGTCCAATATGGGCGTATCAAGCGCGACATATATAGGATTACTCATGTGCCTGCAGCCTTGTCGTCGCCCGTGATCGGTGAAACCGCAGTCGCAGGCTCAGAGATTTGTTCTTTATCCAAGTCCAGCGGCGCCGCAGCTGGACTTGTTTGCGGAGCTGGTGCTGGCGAGGATTTGGTAGCAGCGCTTGTCGCAGTTGCGGGCACCGGTGCAGGCCGAGCAGCTGCTTCAAGTGTCTTGATACGGCGATTGAGGCGCCATTTTGATGTGCGGTGAAGGATCCACAACGGAACGAAACCCAACAGAAACGCACCAATGACGAGAACAGGCAGTTTCGTGTCTATGCGGATATCTTGCCAAATCAGCACCGATGTTGGTGACCAGTTATTGACAGCAAACACCACTAAAATGACGGCCAATATAACCCAGAAAAGTGTTTTTATGAATTGCATTCGGAACCCTCAATTACCCATTTCATGCACATTACCCGTAATTTCGACCAGTGACCAGAGTGTTGCTGTTCTGGATCACATGGCAGATTTTTCTGTCTCGGACTTCAGCCGCCAAAAACCCGGTCGAAAATCGTGTCGATATGCTTGAAATGATAATCCAGATTAAAGCTCTCTTCCAACTCCGCATGCGATAGCTTTGCAGTTACATCGGGATCAGCTTTCAGGAGGTCAAGCAAGGCCACTTCGCCATCAGATTCCCAGACCTTCATCGCGTTGCGTTGAACGATGCGGTAGCTGTCTTCCCGGCTGATACCTGCTTGTGTAAGTGCCAGCAGCACGCGCTGGGAGTGCACAAGCCCGCCCATCCGGTCGAGATTCTTCTGCATGCGTTCCGGATAGATGAGGAGTTTTTCGACAACACCGGTCAGACGGGCGAGGGCGAAGTCTAATGTGATCGTGGCGTCAGGACCGATCATTCGTTCGACTGAGCTGTGAGAGATATCACGCTCATGCCATAGAGCGACATTCTCCATCGCAGGCAGCGCGTAGCTTCGCACCATCCGGGCAAGTCCGGTCAGATTTTCGGTGAGAATCGGATTGCGCTTGTGCGGCATCGCGCTCGAACCTTTTTGCCCCGGTGAGAAATATTCTTCCGCCTCAAGTACTTCGGTCCGCTGCAAGTGGCGAATTTCGACGGCTAGGCGTTCCACCGAAGAAGCAATAACGGCCAATGTCGCAAAATATTGAGCATGGCGATCGCGCGGAATAACCTGGGTGGAAACGGGCTCTATTTCCAGCCCCATTTTTTCCGCAACATGCGCTTCGACTTTCGGGTCGATATTGGCGAAGGTACCCACCGCGCCTGATATTGCGCAGGTCGCGATTTCCTTGCGCGCCAAAACCAGTCGTTCACGGTTCCGTTCAAACTCGGCATAAGCTTGCGCCAGTTTCATACCGAAAGTCACCGGTTCGCCGTGAATCCCATGGCTGCGGCCAATGGTCGGGGTCAGCTTATGCTCGTAAGCACGGGTTTTGATCGCCGCGAGCAACTTGTCCATATCATCGAGCAATATGTCCGTCGCGCGGGTCAGTTGGACGGCCACACAGGTGTCGAGCACATCACTTGATGTCATGCCCTGGTGCATGAAGCGCGCCTCTTCGCCGACATTTTCAGCAACATTGGTCAGGAAGGCGATGACGTCATGTTTTACTTCGCGTTCAATCTCGTCAATCCGCGCGACGTCAAATTTCCCTTTGGCCCAAATCGCCTCGGCGGCATCCTTTGGTACAACTCCCAGTTCGGCGAGCGCATCGGTCGCATGCGCCTCTATCTCGAACCAGATCTGGAATTTGGATTCAGGTTCCCAAATGGCAACCATATCGGGGCGAGAATAGCGCGGGATCATTTTTTCTTTCCTTGAAACTGAAAAAGCTGGTTTAATCCGATCATAGCATGACCAGAGATTTGCCGACCCGCTAGCAGCTACATTATGAGTCGGCAACGTGGTTCATTAGGGAGAAAAATATGCGTCTGGCAGTATTAACCGGCGGCGGCGATGTTCCTGGCCTTAACCCATGTATCCGCTCGATTGCCATGGCTGCCTGGCAGCGCGGTTGGGATGTCATTGGACTGCGCCGCGGTTGGGAAGGCGTCTTGGAAACCGATCCAACCGATCCCTGGTCGCTGGAAAATTCCGCGATGGTGCTGGATAGAGACGCAGTGCGGGGTATTGATCGGCAAGGTGGAACCATTTTACACAGCTCACGCTGCGACCCTCGAAACACCAGTGAAGGTGACCAAACACAAAAAGTACTTGATATACTCGATGCGCTGAAGGTGGATGCGCTGATCACCATGGGGGGCGATGGAACATTGCGTTTCTCAGCGCATCTCGCCAGTCTGGGACGCGATGTCATTTCAATCCCCAAAACGATGGACAATGATGTGTTCGGCACCGATTATTGCATCGGTTTTTCAACTGCTGTCACCCGGTCCGTCGCTGCGATAAATGCACTCAGAACAACAGTGGCCAGCCACGAACGGATCGCGGTTATCGAACTGTTCGGCCGCCGTTCTGGCGAAACCGCTCTGCTGTCCGGCTTTTTGTCCCAGGCTGATCGCACCGTAATCGCCGAAGTGCCTGCGGATATTGATGCGCTCTTGCCCTTGTTGCTGAAAGACAAGGCGAATAATCCGGAAAGCTATGCCATCTGCCTTGTGTCCGAAGGGGCTCAATTGGCAGGTAGTGATACGGATGATCGTGAGATGAGCAAATCCAACACCAACCGGATCGGCGTGAATATAGGCACTCAATTGGCGAGAGAAATTGAGGCACGGTCGCCCGAGCGAACAATTGTTCAGGAGCTGGCCTATCTAATGCGGGCTGGTGAGCCGGATGCGATGGACCGGATGGTCGGATTCGCATTTGGCGCCTTGGCGGTGCAACTGATCGAGGAAGGCCGCACATCGAACATGGTTTGCCTTGAAGATGGCAACTACGGTGTCGTTCCTATTGGGACGCTGCTGGGCGGAACCAAAGGCGTTAACGTATCTGGTCTTTACGATGCGCGCGAATATCGGGCCAATCTCGTGCAGATAGAAGGTATGCCGATGTTTCTATATTAAGACGATATTTGAGCGTGTTGAGGTGGTGTAACTTAAACAGGCATCGCGCGAATTAAGGTGATGAGGGGATCATGAAATGACTGTCGATCAATCCATGCTGCAAGAAGAACGCCTGTCACCTTTTTTGCGGGTAACGCTCCGTATATGGGTGAAGACCTATCGTTCCATAATCGGCTTGATCAGCCCGGTCTTCGATCTGCTTGTCCGGCTTTTTGTCGCGCAGGCGATATTTCGTTCTGGTGTCGTGAAACTATCGGATTGGGATACAGCGCTAAGCCTTGCGCGGTTTGAATATCCGGTTTCCTGGATGGCACCGGAGACGGCCGCTGTGATTGGTGTAACCATAGAAGTTGCGGCACCGATATTGCTGCTCGTTGGACTTTTAACCCGAGAAGCGGCGCTGGTGATATTGACGCTGCTGGTGGTGAGCCAGGTCGAATATATCCCGACCGATCTCAATCTTTGGCTGATTGCGATATTGGGCTGGTTTGTATTGCGTGGTGCAAAAGGTTTTTCCTTCGATCGTGCCGTGGCCGGAGGATTGAGTGGTAGTGCTCTGCCATTTGCCGATCCTATCATCCGCTTTTTTGAATATTTGACGGATAAGGCTGCACTGGCTTGGTTGTTGATCATTCGGATATGGGTGGCGGTGACCTTGCTCGTTGTTGCTGGTCTGACAAGTATGACCGAGGTGGAGCTATTTCTGCCTGTGAAGAGCTTAGCTGGCATTGATCCAATCATAGCCATTGGATTAGCTCTGTTGCTGGTCTTCGGAATGGTTATTCCGATAGCTGGCTTTGCGTTAATAGTTGCCCTCAGCACATTGGCCGTAATGGGGCTGCATCCGGATTTGACGCTTTATCCCATGTTACTCTTTGGATTGATGATCATATTTGGTGCTGGCTACCTGTCTGTCGACCGGATGATTTCAAACTGGCTGGAACATAATATTTTGTTTGATCGCAAATATGAGGATGTACCGGAACATTGGCCGCATATTGTCGTTGTGGGTGCCGGTTTTGGTGGCTTGGCCTGTGTAGCCAAATTAAAAAACCTGCCTGTGCGGATCACGCTTATTGACCGACATAACTATCATTTGTTCCAGCCACTGCTTTATCAAATTGCAACAGCCGCGCTGTCACCTGCCGATGTGGCTACCCCGATCCGGGGATTGTTTCGCAATGACGGCAACGTGCGGGTGCTACTGGGTGAGGTTAGCAGCGTCGACAGCAAAACGAAGACGTTGACTTATGGGCAGAACAGCCTGGACTATGACCATCTGGTTCTCGCCACCGGCGCTTCGCACAGTTATTTCGGCAAGGATGAATGGGCCCCTTATGCACCCGGCCTGAAAACCATTGAAGACGGCGTGTCGGTGCGTGCCCATGTGCTACGCGCTTTTGAACGGGCAGAATCGTCCAATGATCCGGAGCGGGTGAAACGCTTGCTGACCTTTGTCATTGTGGGGGCAGGGCCTACTGGCGTGGAATTGGCCGGCGCGATTGCCGAACTGGCCCATCAGGGGTTGAAGGATGAGTTTAGCAGAATTGACCCAGCTCAAGCACAGATCATATTGGTGCAATCCGGCGACCGGATATTACCGGTGTTTCCTGAAGATCTGTCGGCGCACGCAGCGGCTTCGCTTGGCAACCTGGGTGTGGACATCCGGTTGAAATCGCGTGTGACGGATATTGCCGCTGATCGTGTGAAAATTGGCGATGATATGGAAATTGCGACCGAAACGGTGCTCTGGGCCGCAGGAGTGATTGCCTCTCCTGCCGGTAAATGGCTGGATGCCGAAACCGATCGGGCAGGGCGGGTCGCTGTGGATGACTATTTGCGAATTACAGGCCACGAGAATGTCTTCGCGATTGGCGATACGGCAGGTAGCAATGCGTGGGATGGCAATCCGGTTCCGGGACTGGCTCCTGCCGCCAAGCAAGCGGGGGTCTATGTGGCCGACTATATCCAAAAACAGCTTCTGGACGACAAGCAGATTGCGCCCTTCCAGTACAAACACCAAGGCAGTCTTGCTACCATTGGCCGCAAAAGCGCTGTGGCTGATTTTGGCTTTATGAAATTGCACGGCGCTTTGGCCTGGTGGTTATGGGGCGCAGTGCATGTCGGTTTTCTCTCCGGGATGCGAAACCGGATAGCAGTGTTGGTAAACTGGATATGGTCCTATTTCACACTGCAACTCGGCATTCGCCTGATCACTGGCAAGGATAGCGGCGCTTAAAGCGGTATTTAGATCAAACCTTTTGATCGAAAGGATGTGTGCCCGTCGATACCGATGATGATATGGTCATGCACCGCAATGCCGAGTTTTCTACCGGCGTCGCAGATATCCTTTGTAACTGCGATATCCTGACGGCTGGGAATGCTATCACCACTTGGATGATTGTGGACCAATATTATCGCCGCGGACCCGAGTTCCAGCGCTCGTTTGATGACTTCTCTTGTGTAGATCGCCGCCTGATCGATCGAGCCTTCGCTGACCAGCTCGTCACGGATCAAACGGTTTTTGCTGTTAAGATGCAATACCCGAACTCTTTCGTGGACAAGATGCGCCATATCTGCGCGGAGATAGTCGAGTAGCGCTTGCCAGCTTGTCAGAACCGGTTGTTCACGGACGGGCTCGGAAATCATGCGTAGCGCGGCTGCCTGTACAATTTTGATCGCCGCCGTGCTGTTTTCGCCCATTCCCGGCACCTTCCTGATCGACTCTCCATCGGCTGTCAGTACCGCAGACAGACTACCAAATGTATCGATTAGGTCCTTTGCCAACGGTTTCGTGTCTTGTCGCCTGATGGCTAGAGCAAGCAGATATTCGACAAGTTCGTGATCCAGAAGTGCTTCGCTGCCACCGTTTAGCAAGCGTTCACGCAGTCGGGCGCGATGGCCTTCGCCGTGATGGCCTTTTGTGTTTCGTTTGGATTTTTGGGCGTTATCCAGAGCGGGCATGGCCGAACTATAGATTGTTTGTCGGGAAATGAGATAAGAAAGCCCATTAACCTGCTGAATTGGCCGAATATGTCCAATTCCAAAAAAATGACGTAAAAACTGTTCGCCCCGCGCACTTGTACATTGCAACTTAAGCTAGACTTCTGCATTTCAATCGCCATGGAGGAAGAAACCGACCAAGGTCCGATAGGGCGCCGACTGGGGCGACGGCTGTTTGTCTATCTGATCCTGTTTCTATTGCTGGTCGGCTTTCTTATCTTGTGGTTCAGTCGAATAACTATTGCCGATAATTTCGTCCGCTCGCAGCTCAATGATCTGGGCATAGAGGCGACTTACGAGATTGAAGATATCGGTTTGCGAAAGCAGGTCATCCGCAATTTGGTAATTGGGGATCCCCAGCAGCCTGATTTGACAGCGGACTTGGTAGAAATCGGAAATAGTGTGGGGACAGGCGGGGCCGGAATAAACTGGGTCCGAGCAACAGGGGTCAAGGCATTTGGTCGTTTGCAAGACGGTAAACTGTCCCTTGGCGCACTCGACAAGTTTTCGGATCCGGAAGATGATAGTCCTCTGGCACTGCCCGATATTGCACTGACCGTTGAAAGGGCGCAATTGCGGATCGATAGTGACTTTGGCGCGGTTGGGTTGGCCCTAAACGGCGCTGGCAACTTGCATGACGGCTTTGAAGGTGAGCTCGCCGCATTGAGCAAGAACCTGAATTTGGGCGGCTGCTCTATTTCTGATCCCAGCTATTTCGGGGAGATTGCGATCAGCCAGCGTAAACCCCGTTTGAATGGTCCACTGCGCCTTCCCGATGTGCAATGTCCCGACCTGGACTTGTCAGCGAAAGATATAGGCGTTCAGCTTGCATTGGAACTGGGTCAGGATTTTACGAGCTGGTCAGGCGATGCAGGTATATCGGGCGGGCCACTGGTTTACGCCGACTATAGTGCCAAGGAAGTAAAATCGACAATTGGCTTTAACGGCGATCTGGACCGCAGCAGCGGCAATATTGATCTGACAACAAATGAAGTGGCTTCACCTTATGGTCGCGCGAACATTGCGCGGGTTAGTGGGCCTTTCCAAATTGGCTATGGCGATGATCCCATAACAGCGCGGTTTGAGGGCGCGCCTGAAATCCGGTCAGCAAAAATATCCGCCAGCATGCTCAGGCAAACGGCCGGGCTGGCAACATCGACGCAAGGGACGCCTATCGGGCCCATTGCGGCAAAGCTGGCTACAGCGATTCGTAGCGCGGGCAATTCTCTTAATCTAACCGGCGATATCCGATTTGATACAGGGGCAGCGGGGACCAAATTGGCGATCAATGCGCTAAGCGCAACTTCCCGGTCTGGCGGAGAAATAGCGTTAGATGACGCTATCTTGCTCACTTTTGTCGGCGATGATGTGAGGATGCTCGCGCAAGGCGATCTCCTGCTCAATGGCGGCGGTTTCCCCGACGCCAGAATAGATTTGAATGACGGCAGCCTCTCACGCGGTTTTGCCGGCAGCGTAAATATGGCCGCTTATCAAGCGGGAACAGCGAAACTCAATATTCCAAGCCTCAGCTTTGCGCCTGCGCCCGGCGGCGGAACGAAATTCGATGGTCGCTTGATCCTGTCCGGTCCACTGCCAGACGGTCGGATTACAGGTCTTCAGGTACCGGTCAATGGCAGTTTTGGTGGGCGAGAGGGCTTTTCCCTGTTCCGCGAATGTGTCGATTTGCAATTTGCCAGTTTGCGCTCAGCGTCTTTTGTCGCTGGGCCGACCCGCACACGGCTTTGTCCTGAGAACAGTCGCGGCATCGTGTCCAGCCAGGGCGGCGACCTCAATGTCGCGGCCCGCGCGCCGTCTTTTGACCTTACCGGTAATGTTGGTGGAACACCACTTGTCCTGTCCAGCGGTGCGCTTGGTTTTTCAGTGGCCAATGGTGTTACAGCACAGGATGTTTCCCTCCGCATGGGCACAGCCGACAGCATGACGAAATTTGATATGGCGCGCCTCAGTGCCGCTTTCGGGCAGACGATCACCGGCAAAATCACCGGCGCAGAGGGGCAGATCGCGAACGTTCCCTTGCTACTAAATGATGTCGAGGGTGACTGGCGCTATCTGGATGGCGCGTTCTTGGCCGACGCAAAGCTGCGGGTGCGGGATGAAGAACAGGTTGAACGCTTTCGTCCGTTAATCAGCAAAAATGTCCAGATCAAATTTTCTGACGGTCAAATTACCGCTGAAGGCTTACTGCAAGAACCAACGACAGAGCGTGCGGTGGCGACCGTCAATATCCTTCATGTGCTAGACAGTAGTACGGGCGAGGCCGTGATAAAGGTTTCCGGATTAACCTTTGACGACCGGTTGCAGCCAGAATTGCTGACGCCTTTAACGCTTGGTGTAGTTGCCAATGTCGACGGTACCGTGACGGGTAACGGAAGAATCAATTGGGATGCAGCCGGTGACGGTGTTCGCAGTACGGGCAGTTTTCGGACGGATTCTATCAATCTCGCGGCAGCCTTTGGACCGGTTACCGGGCTGTCCGGGGTAATAGAATTCTCAGATTTGCTTGGTCTTGAAACCACGGAGGGTCAGCTCGTTCGCATAGCGGAAGTCAATCCGGGCGTTGCGGCCTTCAATGGCCAGCTTTTCTATCGGCTACTACCTGATTATAAAATGCAGGTGGAAGGCGGCCAATGGCCATTTGCCGGCGGGATGCTTTATCTTGAACCGACCATCCTTGATCTGGGCGAGGATGCGGAACGGCGGCTGGAATTCACCGTTGTTGGTGTCGATGCTGCACAGTTTCTCACACAATTTGATTTTGAGAATATCACGGCTTCGGGTGTTTTTGATGGGAAATTGCCAATGGTCTTTGATCAGGATGGCGGCCGGATTGCCGGTGGGTATCTGGTTGCGCGCAAAGGCGGCGGCTCGCTATCCTATATTGGCGAATTGACCTACGAAGATATGGGAACCTTCGCAAACTTCGCATTCAATGCATTGAAATCATTGAAATATGAACAGCTTACCATCGGCATGGATGGTGCTATTGACGGTGAAATCATTACCGAGGTTAAATTTGCCGGGCTGCAACAAGGCGATTCCGCGAGTAAAAATTTCTTCACCAAGCAAATTGCCAAGGTGCCTCTTGAATTCAACGTCCGCATCCAGGCGCCTTTCATGCAGCTATTGAGCAGTGCGAAAGCTTTTTACGAGCCGGAAATACTGGTCGGCCAGAACTTGCCAGCGCTGTTAAGGGCGCAGGAAGAGCGGGCTGCAGAGGCCGCAAAAGCGTTAGAAAGTAATTCTGAATCAACTGTTCAGCCACGGGAAAGCGATAATGAGCCATAAGATATGCCAATTGACGGATCGGTCTGGAAATGCGATTCGATCAATTATGATGAATAGGAAGACAACCGGCCTGATATCTGGTGTCGCCTTGGGGCTAAGTGCCGTTTTGGCAGGATGTGTGCAGGTTTCTGCGCCCGACAAACCCATCGTGATCAACCTGAATATCAATATCAAGCAGGAGGTCGTGTATCGTCTGGATGGCGATGCGAAGGATTTGATTAACAGTGAAGCGGAGATTTTCTGATGTTTGAGTTTATACGGAAAAATAAGGCCGCTGCCATCGTTGGCGGCTTGGCTTTGACCGCAATTGTTGCGACGCCGGTCATGGCACAGCGTGATCCAGCCTATGCGGCGGCACGCGCGTCTGGCGCGATTGGTGAGAAGCCCGACGGCTATCTCGGCTATGTGAGCTCTCCATCGGCATCGGTGAAAGCCATGGTCGAAGATTTGAACATCAAGCGCAAGGCGGCCTATACCCGCAAGGCGCAGGAAACCAATTCAACGGTGGAACAGTTCGCTTTTACCTCGGGCTGTAATCTGATCATGCGCACGGTGGCCGGTGAGAAGTATCAGGCACCCAATGGCAGCTGGCAGACCAGAACATCGGCCGCGCCAACGCGTGACTCGCGCTGCCCATAACGCCAATTGCTTATATAATTATGACAATGGGCGCGCCGCCAAAATCGGCGCGCCCTTTTTCGTTTCAAATTGCTGATTTTTTACAGAATTTTCTGCAGTGCAGCATCGCTGTTGACTTGGCGCACCCGCTTTTCTAAACGGGCGCGGTTAGCGGGGCTGCTCGCTGTCGTGAGTAGAACCAGATTAATCGGCTTTTTCGCTGATTTTCAATAGTTTTGCAAAGAATCACGGCAGAGAATGGACCTGGTAAATCTGATGGACGATGATGCTAAGATAGAGGCGCTGAAAAAGCGGATCGATCAGGCAACGTCAGAAGAAGCGGTCAGATCAGGCAAAACCCAAAAAGGGGTCGATGATAATTATCGACTCGGAAATCGGGTTTTGGCGGATTTGATTGCAGGCATTGGTGGCGGTGCATTGGTCGGCTGGGTGCTCGATCATTTTATCGGGACCTCGCCATGGCTTCTTTTGGTTTTCCTGTTTCTGGGGATCATCGTGGCATTCAGGAATATTATTAAACTCTCAAACGAGAGCGCAAAGAAGCATAAATGACTTTTGCGCACCGTTTGGAAAACAGGGGTCCCTTGCGTGGCGACTGAAGAAGGTAAAATCGATCCAATGTACCAATTTGAGGTGCAGACGATTTTGGAAGGCTTTTCACTAGGCGGACAGCAGATTGCGTTTACCAATAGCGCGGTCTGGATGCTGGTTGCGGTTGCTGGTCTGTGGCTATTTATGCTGGGCGGAATGAAGCGGGAACTGGTTCCCGGTCGCTGGCAGATGATGGTTGAGGGCTTTACAGGCTTTATCGACAATATGATGGAGGCCAATATCGGTCCCGCTGGCCGCAAATATGCGCCTTATGTGTTTTCCCTATTCATGTTTATCCTGTTTTCGAACGTTTTCGGCCTGCTGCCGGTAGGCGTTTTGGGATTGCATCCCTTTACAGTTACAAGCCATCTGACCGTGACCGGCGTATTGGCGATCATGAGTTTCTCGATCGTTCTGATTGTGGGCTTCGCCAAGCATAAGCTTCATTTCTTCTCGCTGTTCATCCCGCACGGGACGCCGCTTCCGATGATACCTTTCATCTTCATCGTGGAGTTGCTGTCCTTTCTGGTTCGTCCTTTCAGCCTCGCGCTGCGGCTTTTTGTCGCAATGACCGCAGGTCATATTTTGCTGAAGGTTCTGGCCGGGTTTGTGATCAACAGCACCAACGCCGGTGCCGGATATGGCGTGCTGGTTGGTATCCCAAGTTTTGCGCTGATGATAGGAATCAGCGCCCTCGAATTGCTGGTGGCGGTGGTGCAGGCTTATGTCTTTGCGCTGCTGACATCGCTTTACATAAATGATGCAGAAAACCTGCATTGATTTGAAACAAGACTTTATTTCCAAACGATATTTTTGAACAGGAGTTATTATCATGGACGCAGAAGCAGCAAAATTATTGGGCGCAGGTCTGGCAGCAATTGGTGCCGGTGTAGCCGCCGTAGGTGTGGGTAATGTATTTGGAAGCTTCCTGGAAAGCGCTCTGCGCAATCCATCCGCTGCTGACGGTCAACAGGGCCGTTTGTTCATCGGCTTTGCGGCTGCCGAGCTTTTGGGTCTCCTGGCATTTGTTGTCGCAATGATCCTGATTTTCGTTGCCTAATATATGATATGAAACTGGCGGAGTGGCAGAAACTCTGCTCCGCTGTTTCAACTATTGGAGCCTCTGGTTCGATGCCACAGATTGATCAAATTGCCCTAACTTATGGATCCCAGATTTTCTGGCTTTTGCTGACTTTCGGGTTCACATTCCTTGTTATCGGTTTAGGCATGTTTCCGAAGATCCAGGGCACAGTTGATGCCCGGGACAAGCGAATTGCAGACGATCTGGAGGCGGCGCGTGCGGCTAATTCCAAGGCGGACGAGCTGGAAGAAAGCTATCGCGTCAAAATGGAAAAAGACCGTAGCGAGGCTCAAGCTGTGGTGGAAGCCAGCAAGGCGAAAGCCAATGCAGCTGCCGAGAAGCGCAAAACCAAAGCCAATGCCGATATTGCCGCGAAACTGGCAGCGGCAGAAGCGGATATCAAGGCACGCTCCGATGAAGCCCTGAGAGAAATTGAAGACGTTTCAGCGGAAGTTGCACAAGATATGGTTGCCAAAATCTCTGGCGCGAAAGTGACCAAAGCGGCGGCATTGAAAGAAACAAAGGCAGCGTTGAAACATGGTTGATTTCGCTATTCTCGCTTCAGCTGCGGCTGACATTGCAATGCTGGCATCAGGTGCTGGCGAAGAGCATGTTACGCCTTCCGTATTCGGCATCTTCAATGCGACCGTATTTGTTTCGTTGTCGATGTTGGTCGTTATCGGCCTGGTCCTCTGGAAAAAAGTTCCTGCCGCGATCGGGGCGTCACTCGACAAGAAAATCGCTGATATTCGCGAGCAACTGGATGAAGCCAAAAAGCTGCGTGAAGAATCGGAAGAGCTCCGTGCGAAATATGAGTCCCGTTTGCGGGCGGCCGATGACGAAGCTGCTGAAATTTTGGCACAAGCCGAAAGCGAAGCGGAGCTGGTTGTCGCAGACGCGAAGAAAGCAACCACCGACCTGATTGCACGTCGCAAGAAGATGGCGGAAGACAAGATCGCTGCGGCAGAACGTTCGGCAATTGCCGACGTTCGTGCCAAGGCTGCTGGAGCGGCAACAATTGCCGCGCAGAACCTGATCGCTGCCAAACATGATGCAGCCGCGGACAAAGCAATGATCGACAAAACGATCAGCGATCTGGGCACAAAGCTTAACTAATACAAAGCATTCGGGTCTGGATTGGGCGCTGGTAATCATCAGCGCCTACGCTTAGATATATAGCATGTCTGGCCCACAATCTCCCGACCGTTTTAACGAAGATAAAGCGACCTATGCCGTGCGCGGTAATGAGACGCCGGACCTTGAAACGGGCATGGCGGCGATCCGCGAAACGTTGAATACACTGCCAACGCGGCCCGGTGTTTACCGGATGCAGGACAGTCGCGGCGACGTGCTGTATGTCGGTAAAGCGCGATCACTCAAAAATCGGGTTGGTTCCTATGTCCAGATGAACCGCTTGCCGCACCGTTTGTTGCGGATGGTTGCGCAGACCCGGTCGATGACGATTGTGACGACAGGCAGTGAAGCCGAAGCGCTGCTTCTCGAAGCACAACTGATCAAGAAATTTCGCCCCGCCTATAATGTGCTGCTGCGTGACGACAAGAGCTTTCCGTTCATTCTGCTGCGTGAAGATCATGATTTTCCGCGCATCCAGAAACATCGCGGGGCACAGAAAACCAAAGGCAAATATTTCGGCCCCTTTGCCAGCGCTGGTTCGGTAAACCAGACGCTCAACGCTTTGCAGAAACTCTTCCTGTTGCGTTCCTGCACGGACAGCTTCTTCAACAATCGCTCGCGACCCTGTCTGCTCTATCAAATCAAACGCTGTTCGGCGCCTTGTGTCGACCGGATCAGCAAGGAAGACTATGCGGAGCTGGTCGAGGATTCTCGGAATTTTCTTTCAGGCAAATCGACTGAGGTGCAGCAGAAACTCGGCGCGCAGATGGAAAAGGCATCTGAGGACCTCGATTTCGAAATGGCGGCTCTTTATCGTGACCGATTAAAGGCGCTCACCTTCATTCAAGGCAATCAAGCGGTGAATGCAGCTGGGCTTCCAGATGCTGATATATTCGCGCTGGCGGCCAAAGGATCGACGGTTTGCATACAGGCTTTCTTCATTCGTGGTGGCCAGAATTGGGGGCACCGCAGCTTCTTCCCGGCGCACACCAGTAATGTTGAGATTGAGGAAGTTCTCTCCAGTTTCCTGATGCAATTCTATGATCGTATGCCGCCGCCGAAGCTCGTGTTGCTAGACCGGAATTTGCCCGATGAGGGGTTACTGGCAGAGGCTTTGGGAACACGCGCTGACTATAAAGTCAGCGTATCCCGACCCCAGCGCGGGGATCGTTTAAAACTGCTCAAACAAGCAAGTCGCAATGCAGAAGAAGCGCTCGACCGGCGGCTTGCAGAATCATCGACACAGGCGAAGATTATGCGCGAGATGGTCGATTTGCTTGAGCTTGATACAGTACCGGATCGCATCGAGATCTACGATAACAGTCATATTCAAGGTACGAATATGGTCGGCGGCATGGTGGTCGCTGGCCCGGAAGGTTTTCGAAAGAGTGCCTATCGCAAGTTCAACATTAAAAACCCCGATACCAAACCAGGTGACGACTTTGCGATGATGCGCGAGGTGCTGGAACGCCGTTTCGCGCGGGCACAGAAAGAAGACCCTGATCGCGAGAAGGGCGAATGGCCTGATCTTGTGCTCATTGACGGCGGCAAGGGCCAGATGACCGCTGCCAAAGAAGCCCTCGCGGAAATCGGGGTTGAAGACGTCAACATGATTGGCGTGTCCAAGGGGCCGGATCGCAACGCCGGGCGTGAGACATTCCACTTCATGGATGGGCGCGAGTTAAATCTGCCGATCAACAGCCCGGTATTATTCTATCTTCAACGGCTGCGGGATGAGGCCCATCGCTATGCGATCGGGGCTCATCGCCAGAAGCGCGCAAAGTCTATTGGTCATAGCTCGCTGGATGACGTCCCGGGCATTGGTCCGGCGCGAAAGCGTGCGATGTTACTGCATTTCGGTACGGCACGGGCGGTGAAAAACGCGTCGTTGGAAGATCTGCAAGGCGCGCCCGGCGTTTCGGCGACTGTGGCGCAGAAAGTGTATGACTATTTCCATGGCTAGTCTGCGCACTTCCGCGATCATCTGTTCCGTCCGCCAGCACGGCGAGCATGGCGCGGTCGTGCGGTCTTTGACGCCCGAAAACGGCTTGCTGGCGGGATATGTCAGGGGCGCGAGGTCGCGGACAATGCGGCCCATTCTCATTCCGTCCAACATCGTTCAGGCGGACTATCGTGCACGAACGGAAGACCAGCTTGCTTCTATGACCGCTGAACTGCAGCAAAGCCGTGGCCCTTATCTTGGTGAACCGCTCGCTAGCGCTGCGTTGGATTGGGTGACAGCGCTCACAGCCGCGATCTTGCCGGAAGAGCACAGCTATCCGCAGCTGCACAGCGCGCTATCGGCGTTGTTGGACGCAATATGCGGCGCACCGTCTGCTAAGGGATGGGCGGTCGCTCTGGTCCGTTATGAGTTACTTCTGCTGTCCGAACTGGGATTTGGCCTGTCGCTCGAAAAATGTGCCGTGACGGGTGACACCGATGACTTGGTGTTCATCAGCCCCAAAAGCGCGACAGCCGTTAGTCGGGGGGCAGGGCAGGTTTACAAGGATAAGCTTTTGCCATTACCGCGTTTTTTGAAGGAACCAGCGATCCCCGAATGGGAAGACATTTTTGACGGATTGAAAGTCACCGGATTCTTCCTCAGGCGGCATTTTTTCGAAGATCGTCGCAATGACGTCATGGCGTCCCGCACGGTTTTGGTGGATCGCCTAAAAAGGGTGGTTGCCTAATCTCTTCAAGCGCGGCAGGGATGCGCGCAAAGAGTTGAGGAAAAAGCATGCATATTGCGGTACTCGCCGGCGACGGCATAGGTCAGGAAATCATGACGGAAGCTTTGCGCGTGTTAGAAGCGATGGGGCTGCCCGATCTGCAGCTGGATCAAGCCGATGTCGGTGGAGTGGCTTACAAAAACCACGGTCATCCATTGCCGCCGGCGACACTCGAATTGGTGATGGCCGCCGATGCCGTCTTGTTCGGGGCTGTTGGTGATCCCGACTGTGACAATCTGGACCGCCAGCTGCGTCCTGAGCAAGCGGTGCTGGGGTTGCGCAAGGAAATGCAGACATTTGCCAACCTCCGCCCAGCCAAGGCCTTTGCTGGCCTTGAAAACCTGTCAGCCTTGAAACCGGATGTTGCAGGCGCGATCGATCTGCTGATCTTGCGAGAACTGACCGGCGATATCTATTTCGGTGAAAAGGGTCAGCGGACTACTGATGCCGGCTTGCGGGAAGGCTATGATATCATGGCCTATGACGAGGAAGAGATCAGCCGCATCGCCCATGTCGCTTTCAAGGCGGCTCAGGGACGCCGCAAAAAACTATGCTCGGTAGACAAAGCCAACGTACTGCAAACATCAGTGCTCTGGCGCGAAGTTGTCAACGAAGTCAGTGCCGATTATCCCGATGTTGAACTTAGTCATATGTATGTCGACAATGCCGCAATGCAGCTTGTGCGCAACCCGGGTCAGTTTGATGTGATGCTCACGGGAAATATTTTTGGTGACATCCTGTCTGATCAGGCGAGTATGTGTGTAGGTTCGATCGGTTTGTTGGCATCAGCCTCCCTGGGTACTGGAACGAAAGGCCTGTATGAGCCCATTCATGGCAGCGCGCCTGACATCGCGGGGCAGGGCATTGCCAATCCCTCTGCAATGATATTGTCCGCTGCGATGATGCTGCGCCACAGCTTCGCGATGGAGGAAGAAGCGGTGCGGATTGAGCAGGCTGTCGCTGATGTATTGCAACAGGGCATATTGGGGCATGATCTGGGCGGCAGTGCTTCTACGAGGGAAATTGGCGATGCGGTCGTCGCGCAGCTTGCCAGTTAAGCGTCAACAGGCTTAGGAAAAGACATGAAAAGAGATACCGGCCAAAATAGAGAGATTACGAAGAACTGGCGCCCGGCGACCAAAGCCATCCGCAGCGGCACCATGCGCAGCGAATTTGGGGAGACGTCGGAGGCGATGTTCCTCACCTCGGGCTATACCTATGATTGTGCCGAAGATGCCGCTGCACGGTTTAATGGCGAGCAATCAGGCATGACCTACAGCCGCCTGCAAAACCCGACGGTGCAGATGTTGGAAGAACGCATCGCGTTGATGGAAGGGGCAGATGCCTGTCGGGCAACTGCTTCTGGCATGGCGGCAATGACGGCTGCCTTGCTATGTCAGTTGCAGGCTGGCGATCATGTTGTGGCCAGCCGTGCGCTTTTTGGTTCCTGTCGCTGGCTAACGGACACACTTCTACCGAAATTCGGTATCGAAACCACTGTTATCGATGGCCGGGAAATCGAAAATTGGGAAAAGGCGATCACGCCCAAGACCAAGGTGTTTTTCTTTGAGACACCGGCCAATCCGACCATGGATGTTATTGATTTACGGACAGTCTGTGATCTAGCGCGGGCCAAGGACATTACCAGCGTGGTCGACAATGCTTTTGCCACCAATGTGCTCCAGCGGCCGATGGAATTCGGTGCTGACGTCGTTGCCTATAGTGCCACCAAGATGATGGACGGGCAGGGGCGTGTGCTGGCCGGTGCCGTATGTGGAAACGAAGAGTTTATCGAGGAAACCTTGCTCGCATTTACCCGAAATACAGGCCCAACACTCAGTGCTTTCAATGCCTGGGTCGTGCTGAAAGGACTCGAGACGCTCGACTTACGGATTCGCAAACAGAGCAATAACGCCATTGAGGTGGGCAAGTTTTTAGAGCAGCGGATAGAGAAAATATTGCATCCCGGCCTACCAAGTCACCCGCAGCATAATCTGGCGATGAGCCAGATGGAAGCGACCGGACCGATTTTCTCGCTGTATGTGGGCGGTGACCGCAAACAGGCCCATGGCCTTCTTAATGCATTGAATCTAATAGATATTTCAAACAATATTGGAGATAGTCGTTCGTTAATGTGTCACCCGGCATCTACCACCCATCATGGCTTGGGCGAAGACGCGCGACTGGAAATCGGGATTAGCGAAGACATGCTGCGGATCAATGTTGGTCTGGAAGATCCCATCGATTTGATCGAAGATTTGGATCAGGCCCTTTCGTCTGTTGGTCTTTGACGCTATTGTTAAAAGATGATGCAGGCGTTCTTTCCATTTTCAGAAACTACCGACGGCGTGACCGTTCGGGTATCGGTCACATTTTTACCGGAGCAATCGGACATTGATGGTTTGCGCTGGTTTTGGGCCTATCATATTCGCATAGAGAATGAACGCGATAGCGCAGTTCAGTTGATGACCAGGCATTGGCGAATCTCCGATGCGCGGGGCGCACTGCACCGGGTCGATGGCGATGGTGTCATTGGCGAGCAGCCGATCATCCAGCCAGGCAAGTCACATGATTATGTCTCAGGTTGTCCGCTCAATACGCCAAGCGGCGCGATGGCTGGACACTTCATGTTTGTCGGAGAAGAACCAGAAGCTTTTGAAGTTCGCATTCCTCACTTCCCTCTTACTGCACCTACTGTAGAGCAATGAAGCGTACGCATTTGCCGCTCAACGGGCTTCGCGTGCTCGATGCCGCAGCTCGGCACCTCAGCTTTACACGAGCAGCTGACGAATTGGCGGTTACACCTGCCGCTGTCGGGCAACAGATCAGGGCGCTTGAGGATATGCTTGGGGTCGTGATGTTTCGGCGCACTCCAAAGGGGTTGGAGCTGACAGACGAAGCTGCCGCAGGTCTGGACGCGCTGCGATCGGGTTTTCTGGAATTTGAAGATGCAGTGCGGGCTATGCAGGCCGGTCAGTCGTCCCACAAGCTTACCATTGCAGCTCCGCGTGATTTGACCGCGAAGTGGTTGAATGAACGGCTCGCAAGCTTTTCACAGGACAACAAAGATGTCAGTTTCGCACTGGTTGCATCAGAAGGCGGCGCGGATTTTACCGAAGCCAATTTGGATGTGGCGATCGGACTGACAGATGGTCCGGGCGATAACGAGGGTGTTATCATCGGCGACACGATGTTCGTCAAAGTGGCAGCTCCCGGCGGGAAGGCAGGTCAGAAAATTGACTGGCCCGGCTGCCCTATCTCGGAAGGTGAAGAAACCTTGATGCGCGTGGCAGACGGTGGCTTGGCGATAGAGGCTGCTGCCAACGGATTTGGGCATGCCTGGGTACCTAAGATGTTGGTACAGCAGGACATTGCAGCAGGCCGCGTTGAAGTCATCGGTGAGGATAGCAAATCTTCTCGCGGTTACTGGTTGGTTGCGCCGCTCCCGCAATGGCGACAGAAAAAGGTAAAGGCACTGGTCGCCGCGTTAACAGCATGACCTTACCTATTTTGTCGACAGAGAGGCTGCGTCTGCGCCCTTTGCAAGTTGATGATGCTGATGCTCTTCACCCCGCTTTTGCAGATGAAGATTTATTGCAATGGTGGTCCAGTGGACCTCATAAAACAGTCGCGGAAACGCGGGACTATGTGGCGCAAAATTGCGAAGGTACGCGTTGGCAAACGTGGGCCATAACGACAATTCAGGAAGATGTGGCTCTGGGCTGGGTTGTTCTTATCCGTTCAGAAGATCGCCCAAATGTTAGGGAAATTGGTTATATTCTAAACCGTGCTGTTTGGGGCAAGGGAATAGCGCGAGAGGCCGTTAGCCGAGCGATCCAATATGGCTTCGAAGAACTTGATCTCCGACGCATCTACGCAGATGTTGACCCTGATAATTTACCTTCAATCAAGCTACTGAAGATTCTGGGCTTTCAACAAGAAGCACATTTGCGGCAGGAATGGGAAACACATATCGGAATCCGGGACAGTTTGATTTTTGGATTGCTGCGTGATGATTGGCTGAATGTCGATCGATAATCTAACGAGCGGCGACGAGATTTAACAATCGATTCATCATCAGAGTGAATTGGTCATTGTCGACAGGCGCTTCACTATTGTTCCAGCTTCCGGAAACCGCATAGCTCTTGCCTGATTTCGATTTTGCCAAGAAGGCGAAGGATATCACTCCGGGCTCAGAACCGCCCTTGCCGCCTATATAGTTCCATCGCAGCGCATCGCCCGGTGAAATGATGGAATTGATCTTCAAGATATCGAGCACTACCGGGTCATCGGTTTTGACGATGTAGTCGAGCAAATTTGAGATATCAGCCGGTGAAGCAAACCATTCAACCGTATCGATATGAACGGGTTCGTTGACCAGATTTTCTACTAACACTGAATCAATGCCCAATCGAGCTTGTTCGCTATCCAGTAGCCGCTTCTGCTCATTTTCAGATGCCTTGATGTACCGCTGTCGCAGATCGTCATTGGCCGGCATTTTTAGGGCAAACATTTCTATCGTTGTAAGCATAGGCGATATTTTTTTGGGCTTTGCATGACCTGTGCGCCGAACCGTCTCATCAACATTATCACGTCCGACAACGTCGATCAGGATATCGGTCGCGCTGTTGTCGCTGATAGAGACCATCTTAGTTGCCAATGTTTGCAACGTCAGTGGTGTGCTGTCTGGCCAATCCTGTAATACACCAGACGGGATGGATTTTCGGCTGAGGGGAACGACATCGCTCCACTGTCTTTCGCCGTTTTTGATGCTGCGTGACAATTCGGCCAGAACATAGAGTTTGAAGGTCGACCCGATCGCCAGTTGTTGATTGGGATTAAGCCCGGCGACCACCTGTGGCTTGTCTCCGGACAAGTCGGCAATTTGGAATCCAGCGACACCGGGGAGGGCAGCGATTTCATCTGCAATTTTCTCGACACTGTCGTCCTTCATATTGGCGCCAGTAATGAGCAGACCGATCACCGGATAGGGTGCTTTGCCGTCCAAAACCATCCTCATCGCGAGAACCGCCTTGGTATAAGTAATTTCAACCGTCCCGTCCTTGTCGCTTGCCGGAATGATCCGACTGATGCTTTGCGGTTCACCATATTGCGTGTTGAGTTGGTTCAGAAGATCACGAAACTGAGCTATTGGAACGGCATCCAGAAAAGAGCGGGCAAAGAAAGTTTCTTCTTTTTGTGACCCTTTTAGAATTTCGAGAAGTTCGGACGCGCGGCCCTGATATTCAGAGGAAACAGTTGTCATTTGTTCCGCCCTTGCTGGAGAGGGAACCCCTGAAGAAAACATAGCGACAAGTGCTGCGAAAAGCCAGAACCGGGCAAACCGGTCAGGCATCAATGGCTTCCTCATCAAGGCTGGCCGCGTTTTGCTGGATGAAGTTGAACCGGTGTTCCGGGTTTTTGCCCATCAGACGGTCGACCAGATCCTTCACTACCGCCCGGTTTTCATATTCTTGCGGCAAAGTGACGCGATATAAAGAACGCGTTTCAGGATCCATGGTGGTCTCTTTAAGCTGACCCGGGTTCATCTCGCCAAGACCTTTGAACCTGCTGACTTCAACCTTTTTGCCCTTGAACGGACCATTCTCGATTTCGGCCCGCGCTTCGTCATCTTGCGCATAGAGACTCTTGCCGCCAGCGGTCAGGCGATAGAGTGGCGGTCGGGCAAGAAACAAGTGCCCTTGGCGTACGAGCTCTGGCATCTCCTGAAAGAAGTAAGTCATCAAAAGCGTTGCGATATGCGCGCCATCGACGTCGGCGTCGGTCATGATGATGACGCGCTCATAGCGTAAATTGTCCGGATCACAGTCTTTACGCGTACCACAACCCAGTGCCAGCGTAAGATCAGCAATCTCCGAATTGGCAAAAATCTTGGCACTAGCGGCAGAAGCAACGTTGAGGATCTTCCCGCGTATAGGCAGGATCGCCTGCGTTTTTCGGTTGCGTGCCTGTTTGGCAGAACCGCCAGCACTGTCGCCTTCGACGATAAACAATTCGGTTCCGGCCGGGTCATTGCCAGAGCAATCGGTAAGCTTGCCGGGCAGGCGGACCTTGCGGCCGCTGGTAGCGGTCTTGCGCTTGACTTCACGCTCGGCCTTGCGTTTCAAACGCTCTTCCATGCGCTCCATGACGAAGCCGAGCAGTGCCTTGCCGCGGTCCATATTGTCCGTCAGGAAATGATCAAAATGATCGCGCACGGCATTTTCGACATATTTCGCCGCTTCGGGAGAGGTGAGCCGGTCTTTGGTCTGACTTTGAAATTGTGGTTCGCGGATAAATACGGATAGCATCATCTCGCCGCCTGAAATGATATCATCGGCCGTGAGTTGCGCAGCTTTCTTTACCTGCACCAGTTCACCAAAGGCACGCATGCCCTTGACCAACGCGTTGCGCAGCCCGGTTTCATGTGTGCCGCCATTTGGTGTCGGAATGGTGTTGCAATACCAGCTATAGCTGCCATCGGTCCAGATCGGCCAAGTGATGGCCCATTCGACCCTGCCAGCGCTGTCCGGAAATTCCTGATTACCGGCAAAGAAATCTGTTGTGACGCATTCCCGCCCGCTCAGTTGCTCGCGCAAGTGATCGGAAAGCCCGCCAGGGAACTGGAATACGGCTTCTGCGGGAATCTCATCGCTGGCCTGTTCTGGATCACATTTCCAGCGGATTTCCACACCCGCGTAGAGATACGCTTTGGACCTAGCCATCTTGAACAGGCGGGACGGCTTGAATTTATTTCCTTCCCCAAAAATGTCCGTGTCTGGAACAAAGGAAATACTGGTGCCGCGCCGATTTGGCGTGCTGCCGACTTCTTCCAGTTTTGAAACAGCATTGCCTTGTGAAAAGGATTGGCGATAGATGGTTTTGTTGCGCGCCACTTCCACGACAGTGTCAGAGGACAGGGCATTGACAACCGAGACACCAACGCCATGCAGACCACCTGATGTGGCATAGGCCTTGTCCGAAAACTTACCACCTGAGTGCAGGGTAGTCATTATGACTTCCAGCGCTGACTTATCCGGAAATTTGGGATGGGGATCCACCGGGATACCGCGACCGTTGTCTGTAACGGTCAAACGATTGTCGCTATCAAGTGTGATCTCGATACGGCTGGCATGGCCGGCCACCGCTTCGTCCATGCTGTTGTCGATGACCTCTGCTGCCAGGTGATGCAGCGCGCGCTCATCAACGCCGCCGATATACATGCCGGGACGTTTGCGGACAGGCTCTAGCCCTTCCAATACCTCAATTGCAGAGGCATCATATTCACCGGATTTTGTATTGGTTGGCGGATCACCGCCAAAAAGATCATCAGACATAATGATCCTATAAGAGTGTGAGAGTCAGACTGGCAAGAGGCTTGTTGGGCCTCCTGCCAAATGGTCTGTAAAATAACGTCTTATTGCCTGATTCAGCGAACTCTGGGGCCGCCAAAGGGCAGCGGTGGCGGTGCACGCCGTGCGCCGCGTGGCAACTGTGCCTGAAATGCTCTGCCGCAATGCTCTACGCAATATGGGAAGCCTGGATTGACCTCTTCACCGCAGAAATGAAAATCCGGTTCACCGGGATGATTCATCGGCCAGCGGCAAATTTTATCGTTCAAGTCCAGCAAACTGGTTTTGTCAGCAATTTCTTCACTGGGTTTGGCAGGAACCAGACGCCGCGGCGGTGCGGGTGGAATGGGAGCCTGCTGGTCGCCAGGGCCCTGACGCAAAAAACCGCCAGGTCCAACGGAAACGATTTTGGGTCCGTCAGACTTGGGCATTTTTGACTGTTGCGCAGCATGTGTGCGAGCAGCGGGCGTTGGTGGCGGCATCGCGCGGCGAGCTACATGTTCTTCTTTCTGCTTGGGTTTCTTGGTCGCTTTGACCGATGCCTTTTTCGGTTTGGGCACCGGTTTGTCACCCTTTGCCGTCTTCGCTTTGGCTTTTACTGGTGATGGGCGAGATTTCAGGCCGAGGCGATGCGCCTTGCCGATTACTGCATTCCTGCTAACGCCGCCCAATTCTTCGGCGATCTGGCTCGCTGTCAGGCCTTTTTCCCACATTTGTTTCAAATGATCGATACGTTCGTCGGTCCAAGCCATGCAAAATCCTAATCTGTTCCACTACTGCGCCCAATATAAGTCTTGTCACCGCATATTCAATCATACGCGAATGGCCAAGATAATATGGGTTGTGATTGCTGTCCGGAGCAGATAGGCGAAAAGCCTATGTTAGACCAGCCCAAAAATAACAATTCTGATCAACCCGAGTTTATTGCACAAACTTATGCCGAGCCCGGTGTGCCGGCCATACGCGGTGTCAACTGGGGCGGTTTCCTGGCGCTTTACTGGAAGGAAGTACGCCGCTTTTTCAAGGTACAGCTTCAAACTGTCTGGGCTCCGTCGATTACTACCTTGCTATTTCTGGTGATTTTTACCGTGGCGTTGGGCAGGGGGGATCGCACTGTCCTGGGGGTGCCGTTTGCTGATTTCATTGCACCGGGCTTGATCTGCATGGGCATGATTCAGAACGCCTTCGCTAACAGCAGTTTTTCGCTTTTGGTCGGGAAAATTCAAGGCACAATTGTGGATTATCTTATGCCGCCATTGTCTGTTGGCGAATTGCTGGCAGGCCTCGTTGGAGCTGCAATTACGCGGGCAGCACTGGTTGGGTTTGCCGTTTGGCTGGCCATGGCACTTTGGCCGGGCGTTAACGTTAGCGTCAATCATTGGTGGGCCGTGCTCTGGTTTGGTTTCATGGGCTCGGCAATGCTGGCGCTGCTTGGTGTTCTCACATCGATTTGGGCGGAAAAATTCGATCATGCAGCGGCTGTGACCAATTTTGTCGTGGCTCCCGCGGCCTTGTTATCGGGGACATTCTATTCGATTGACAGGTTGGCCCCCACATTTCAGGCGTTTAGTCACTTCAATCCGTTTTTCTACGCGATTTCTGGGTTCCGCTACGGGTTTCTGGGCGCAGCCGATTCCCCGATAATTGTTGGTTCTTTTGTTCTGCTGGGGATTAATATCGGGCTGACCGCCCTTTGCTACGTTCTGCTCTCAAAAGGCTGGAAGATTAAATCCTAGTGCTTCGACAGGACTAATGCCGGTGAATCCGGTGCAGCTTGTATTTGCCGTCATCTTCGACTTTGAACATCTTTCCGACTTCGGGATGCATAACGGGCTCTCCGCTATCGTCTTCAAGCAGATTCTGTTGACTGACATAGGCCACATAACTGCTATCTGCGTTTTCCGCCAGGAGATGGTAAAACGGCTGGTCCTTTGAAGGCTGCAGATCCTTTGGAATGGCATCATACCATTCATCGCTGTTAGCAAAGACCGGATCAATGTCATAAATCACGCCGCGAAAATCAAACAAGCGATGTTTTACCACATCGCCTATCGTGAAATTCGCATTTAGCACGGGCGGTGTGCCTTTTGGCAGAGGATTGGTGGACGCAAGATATTTGGTTTGAGCCATAGTTCTAATCTAATCAGTTCCGGTGCAGATGCAAGCATCGGTCATTTGTTTATCATCGCGGTTTCTCGCTTGGCAAATCACAAATCATGGTCTAAGCGCGCCGCAGATTTGACGCTTATGGCCGCTCAGGCCATGGTTTCCAACCAAGTGCGGAGAGGTGCCAGAGTGGTCGAATGGGGCGGTCTCGAAAACCGTTGTGCGAGCGATCGTACCCAGGGTTCGAATCCCTGTCTCTCCGCCAAACTGGATCACTAAGCGCGAGAGAGAATCGCATTCTACGTCGATGTATGAATTCTGCTAGTTGCCTGATATCCGGACAAAGTGGTCTGGTCTGTCGTCTAATATCCATTTTGACCAATAAAGACTGGGAAACGCAGTATTTTTTTGGCAGGATGATTTAAGGCCGGATGGGTCTGGATGATTTGAGGGTTGATATGGCTGATCGGGATTCCCATTTGCAGGACGTGTTAAAGGCGCCTGACGGGCCGCATATCGGCGCGTTGTTTGATTTTGATGGCACAATTATTGCCGGCTACTCTGCCACAGCCATGTTATGGGAGAAGATAAAGCGCCGTGAGATGACTGCGGAAGAGCTGGTCGAAACCGCCAATGTAATGGCCCAATACAGTATGGGGAGCATGGGCTTCTCTGGTCTGATGTCGGCCGCCTCGAAATTCATGAAAGGCGTAACCGAAGACAGCTATTTTGAGTTTGGCGAAGAGCTTTATGAAAAACACATCGCGCGTAAAGTTTATCCGGAATCTCGTGAACTTATTGAAGCGCATATTGCGAAGGGCCATACCGTTGCGATCGTTTCTTCTGCAACCATTTACCAGATTGAACCAACTGCGCGTGATCTGAATATCGAGCATGTCTTATGCTCGCAATATGAAGTCGAAAATGGAGAATTTACCGGGAATATAATCCGTCCACTCTGTTTTGGTGAAGGCAAGGTTATCGCTGCAGAAAGGCTTGCAAAAGAGCATAAGCTGGATTTGAGCAAGAGTTATTTCTATTCAGATAGTGATGACGATCTGGAGTTGTTGGAGCGGGTCGGTAAACCACGGCCGTTGAATCCCAACAGCAAACTTACTGAAATTTCCAAGGAACGTGGTTGGCCTCTGCAGAAATTTGACAGCCGCGGGCAAGGCAAGCCGGTTGATTATCTCAGAACGATATATGCCACAGGTTCGCTAGTTACGTCTTTTGTTGCTGGACTGCCGATTTGGGCCTTAACCGGATCTCAGAGGGAGGCGACCAATTTTTCGACCGGGTTATTTGGTGATATCGCCACGGCACTGACCGGCGTGGAACTGGATATCACTGGCGAAGAAAATCTCTGGGTCAATCGGCCATGCATCTTTGTCTTTAACCACCAGAGCAAGGCCGATGTGATGATCATGGCAAAGCTGGTGCGTAAAGATGTTGGCGGCATTGCCAAGAAAGAGGTTAAGGATACGCCAATTATCGGCAAGGTCATGGAAATGGCCGGAACCGTGTTTGTGGACCGGGCTGATGGCCGCAATGCGATCAAAGCGATGGAGCCATTGATCGATGCGATTAAAATTGACGGTAAATCAATTTGTATTGCGCCTGAAGGAACCCGAACATTATCGCCGAAAGTGGGACCATTCAAGAAAGGTGCTTTCCACTTGGCGATGCAGGCGGGCGTTCCGATGGTACCGATTGTTATCCACAATGCTGGCGATGTGGCTCCCAAAAATGAATTTGTAATGCGGCCGGCCATAGTAAAGGTCGATATTTTGCCGCCGGTCGACACCAGTAAGTGGAAAAAATCAACGCTTGATGCTCATGTTGCCGAGGTACGAGGCATGTTCCTGGAAGCCTTGGGGCAAGAGGATGAGGAGCCCGTTCACGCGCCCGTCAAAACGAAGGCCGAACCCGTCAAGACAGCATCGAAGCGGACATCCACCGCAAAGACGGCTAGTCGTGGCAAGTCAAAAGCAAAGGCTGTTCCCAAGAAAGCGGCTTCGGCTGCTAAAAAGGTGGGGTCGACCCGAAAGCCTACGGTCAGGAAAACGGTGACTGCCGCAAAAGCAGCTCCTCGACCTGCTGCTAGAAAAACAGCACCGAAATCTGCAACGCGCAAGCCTGTGGTCAAAAAGCCATCTGTTAAAAAAGCAACGGCCGGCGGCACATCAGCGAGAAAACCTGCGCCCAAAAAGACACCCGCCAAAAAAGCCGACAAAAACGAAAAAATAGGGAGCCGGAATGGATGAATCGAAGGCAATAGCAAAGGCGGTACCTCTACTTACACAGGGGCCCAAACTATTTGTCATTGATGCCCGCAACCGGGTGGAGCGACGTCATCTGCTGGATTGGCTTCATACGTCGCTGGCTGAAGGCGGTCCGGACCGGGAGATAAACTGGGTAAGCCTTCCAATATCCGATGAGCGCGCCCGATTGCGGTTGAAGGAGTTGGGCCGAAAACTGGATGCCGATCCGGATACCATGGTGATACCGGTCCGTATTGCCTGGCGCATACCTAATTTCGAGAAGAGCCGGGCTCTCAAAAAACGGCATGCTCTTTTTGGCGATCCTCGGACGCCCGGCAGCTTTCGAGCTCGCATGATATTGGTTCGTAACAAACGCCGCGCTCATTGCTTGACTGGACAACCGGCCACTATCGGCGAATTAAGAGAGCGATTTGAACATCAAAATGCGCTGCATGCCGAGGGCGACGGTGAGAATGAGTTTGCCGGATTTGTGGCGCGTCAGGCTGGTTTGGTTCTCGATATAGAAGAACGCGGCCTTCGTGGACGGCGGTATAAAGTACCCCGTTTTGTGGCTGATGGATTGCGCACCAGCTCAAAGTTCCGTGCGGCGATGACAGAGCTCGCCACCGATCTGGATAAGCCGGAATCGGCTCTGTACGAAGAGGCCAGCAAATATATGAAGGAGCTGATCGCTCGGCCCAGCGCGTTTTTCATTGATATGAAGGCCCGGCTGGACCGCTTCATGCTGTCGCAGGGCTATGAAGATGAAATCGTGTTTGACAAGAATGAGCTTGCACGTCTGCGCAAGACGATGCGCGACCACCCAACCTTGCTGCTCTTCACACACAAAACCTATATTGATGGCGTGACGCCTACTGATCTGGCGTACCAAAATGACTTGCCGATGGTGCATGTTTTCGGCGGTATTAATCTTGATTTCTTTGGGCTGGGCTTTGTCTTGCGCCGCGCGGGTACGATTTTCATTCGCCGCAGCTTTGAAAATAACCCGGTCTACAAGCTCGTCCTACGCCACTATGTCAGCTATTTGTTGGAAAAGCGCTTCCCGATGACTTGGGCGTTTGAAGGCACGCGCTCGCGGCTCGGCAAGCTGATGCCGCCACGCTACGGCTTGCTCAAATATGTCATGGACAGCGCCAATCTGAATGACATTGAAAATGTCCATATCATCCCGGTCGTGACCAGTTTCGACTTGATTCGTGATGTCGAGGAATATGCGACCGAGCAAACGGGGCGGGTCAAAAAGGCAGAGTCGCTGAGTTGGTTTGTGGGTTATCTACGTAGCCTGCGAGAACCTATGGGCAAGGTCTATGTGGATTTTGGCAAGCCGGTTGTTGTTGGCAACGCCCCGGAGCCTGATGATCGTATTGGGCTGTCCAAAATTGCCTTTGAAGTGGCGGTGGAGGCCAACCGGGCCACGCCGCTAACGCTGACTTCACTCATGTGCCTCAGTTTGCTGGGCACTGCGCCCCGCGCGATGACGGCCGATGAATTGCGCGCTGTCATTAACTTCTTCGTGGAATGGGCGCAGGAACGCAATATTCGGTTCAGCGATGATCTGACCAGGCAAAATCTGGAAGGCATTCAAAGGGTTGTCGATACCCTGGTCAATAGTGGCCTGTTCATGCGCTACGATCAGGGTTCGAGTACCGTCTACGCTATCCAGCCCGAAAAACATCCGCTGGCAAGCTATTATCGCAATTCAATCATTCATCATTTTCTGGACAAGGCAATTATTGAAATGTCTTTGCTTAAGGCGAGGGAGGATAAGGATAAAGTTGCTGCGGACGTATTCTGGGATGAAACAGACAGGTTGCGAGACCTGTTCAAATTTGAATTTTTCTATCCGCCGAAGGATGAATATCGCGAAAATCTGAAAGCAGAATTGACCCGCGCTTGCCCGGATTGGCAGATGAAGCTCGATCAGGGCGGCGTTATGCTAAAGAGTCTAACGAACCGGTTTCAACCGCTTATTGGTCACGCAGTATTCTTGCCATTCGTGGAATCTTACACGGTCGTGCTAGATATATTGTCCCGGTTGGAGCTAGGGCAGGTCATTGACAAGAAGCATTGTGTGGAAGAGGCTCTGAAAGAGGGGCAACAGGCATATTTGCTACGGCGCATCACCAGCGAAGCGTCCATTGGCAAGATTCTGTTTGAAAATGGTTTTAAGATGGCTGCCAGTCAGGATTTAACCGGCGAAACAACCGAAGAAACCATAGCGAACCGAAAAGCTTTGCTCCGCAAATTCCGAGCATTGTCGCGCCGAATGGAAAAATCGCGGCTTGAGGTGCTTAGCCTGGCTGACAAGATTTTTGATTAGGATCTTTAGACTTAGAGGAACGATATATGTTGCATCAGCTTAGTGCCCAAGACGCCCAGTTCCTTTATATCCAAACACCGGAAAATTTGACTCATGTCATGGCGGTCTACGTCTATGATCCATCGACTGCGCCTGCCAAGAAGGTAAGATTTAAGGACATTATCGATCATGTCCGCAGTCGGCTTCATATATCGCCGGTGTTCAAGCGTAAGCTTTACCGGCTGCCTTTTGATATTGATCATCCCTACTGGGTAGAAGACCAGCATTTCGATATCGAAGCGCATATTTCCCATGGCCGATTGCCGGAACCAGGCGATTGGCGGCAGTTTTGTATTCACGTGGCTCGCCATTTTAGCAAGCCGATGGATATGAACCGCCCTCTGTGGGATATGTATGTCGTGGAAGGGCTCGATCGGGTCAAAGGCTATGGCAAGGGCAGTTATGCAATTTTGACACGAGTGCATCATGCCGCGATTGATGGTGCCTCAGCTGCTTATTTTTTCACGGCGCTCAGCGACATGGATACAAAGGGCACACCGGCGATAGAAGTTCCGGCTTCCGATTGGGATTATGGTGATGTGCCATCTTCTTCGGATGTCATGAACCGCGCTCTTTCCAGCAATCTGTCATCACCAGTTAAGCTGGCCAACGCTGTATTAAAGCTAACGCCTACCCTTTGGGATGCAGCGCAGAAAAACATGTCCAGTGATGGGGAGGGCGGTGGACTCACTGTTCCCGAGACCCGGTTCAACGGTGCAGTTTCACCGCACAAGATGTTCGACGCCGTCAGTTTCGATTTAAACGAGCTAAAGGCCATGCGGACCAAAGTGGAGGGTGCGACAATTAACGATGTCGTACTGACCATTTGCAGCGGTGCATTGCGTAAATATCTGATGAAACATAAGGAACTGCCAAAAGAAACGCTGGTGGGTGTAGCCCCTGTCAACGCCCGAAAGCGGGATGGTCAGGAAAATACACCCGGTAATAAGATTACCGCCATGACAGTCAATCTGTGGACAAATATTGCCAATCCGCTGGAACGACTGGAAGCTGTGCGTAATACGACGAGGGAAACGAAAGCCGCCAAGTCTGGTTTGAGTGCACGGATCATGACGGACCTTACCCAGCATATTCCCGGTGCGACTATGGCTGGTGTCGCCAAGATCCTGACCAGTGAGCGTTTCGCTCCCAAGATGAGCAACGTCTTCATTTCCAATGTGCCTGGACCGCAAATGCCGATGTATATGAATGGTGCGAAACTTACGCATCAATATGGCATGGCGCCGCTCGGTAATGGAATGGGCCTGTTTATCGCGACACCTAGCTACAATGGAACGATGTCCTTTGCGGTTACAACCGACAGAAAAATCATGCCTGACATTGAATTTTTCCGCGAATGCATTGAGGCCGCCTTTGTCCAACTGAGGGATGCAAAGCCAGCGGTGGGCAGACCGAAGGCAAAGAGCACGTCCGTCAAAAAGGCACCGCAACCCAAAGATGCTTCGGTTATGTATCGCCGGGTATCCAAGACGCCGAGACGAACACCAAAGAAAAAGATTAAATAAGTAGTGGATAACTACCTAATTTTCCCGTTAACGGGTGTTTTTCCTAAGCAATGCGTGTATTCGGTCTGTCAGTAAGCGAGTAAATTATGATTTTGAATACAACTTTGAAGATGGAAAAGGCGATGGCCCAAGCGGAAAATTATTCCGATTGGTCTGATGCCGCAGCTGCCCACGACCGCTCCACTGGCGTCGACAAGTGGAAGGCCTCTGACGATAGCAAGCATTTTGATAATGCCTCTATTCGCAGGCGTTTGAAACGCTTGTCAAAGCTTTGGAAAGCCCAGGATAATGCGGGCCTGCTCTATGCATTGAATGAAGGTATTCACGGTAATATGGATGGTATGGGCAATGACCGCCTGCACCAAAAAGCCAAATTTGGCACCAAGCAACTGATTCAGGATTATGTGGATGCCATTGTCAATTCGCTAGAATATCTGGCGAGTGATAAGGTTGATGACATTCCCTTTGAAGAGAAACTGGATTTCTTTCGTCGGGCGCAACATTGCTATGGTCGCTCTGCCTTTTTAATGAGCGGCTCAGGCGCCTTTCTGTATTTCCATATGGGTGTGGTAAAAGCTTTGTGGTCGGAAGGGCTATTGCCGCATATTATGTCGGGTTCCAGTGGCGGCTCTATCGTTGGCGCTTTGATCAGTACGCATGTGGATCACGAGATTCCGCCGTTTTTCGAACCTGAAAATCTGGTCACCGAAGGCAGCGATGAAATAGCCTCGCAGACGGGGTTGAGCATATTTGGTGGCACAAGGCGTCTGAAAATAGATGAGATCCGAGAGCGTATCAGCAATATGATCCCGGATCTGACATTTCAGGAGGCTTATGAACTGACCGGGCGGCATTTGAATGTTTCGATCGCTCCAGCGGAAAAGCATCAAACATCACGCCTTTTGAACGCTATTGCGTCACCCAATGTCTATATCCGGGAAGCAGTTATGGCTTCTTGCGCCGTACCGGGCGTTTATCCTCCTGTGACATTGGCAGCCAAGGATCACAAAGGGGAACGCAAACCTTATCTGCCCAATCGCAAATGGGTTGATGGTTCTGTTACTCATGACTTGCCGGCAAAACGGTTGGGCCGACTTTATGGAGTTAATCACCATATTGTCAGTCAGGCAAATCCGCTGATCACGCCCTTTGCGACTGACGTAAAGCAGCAGAGAACTCCTATTTCGGCAATTCGGAACGCAACTACTTCGACGATGAAGGCTTGGCTCAACGCCAACGTCGAAATTATGCAGAAGCCGCTATCCTATTTTCCGCGACTGAACAGTATAGCCAATATGACGCTATCCGTCATTAATCAGGACTATACCGGCGATATCAACATCATCCGTCCGACGATGTTCTGGAGCCCGGCCAAAATACTAAGTGATTTGTCGGTGGAAGAAATTAGTGAGCTGATCCAGCTTGGCGAGCGGACGACTTGGCCGAAAATTGAAATGGTGCGAACCCAGTCCAAAATCAGCCAGACATTGGATCGCATATTGTTTGAATATGAAAATGAACTGGCCCATGATCACGAACTTGTGATGAAAAGGAAAATTGCTTGAGGCATGAAGAAGCGAGTTTGACCCTGGCCGCGCCATCGGCGGCCGCGGGTGCATCGCTTTATTGCCAAAGCTGGACGCCGGAATCTGCTGCGAAAGCGGTCATTATACTGGTTCATGGCTATGATGAACATAGCGGGCGATACGGATATTTTGCGGATCACTGCACCAAACACGGGTTTGCGGTTCAAACCCTTGATCATTGGGGGCATGGAAAGTCGGACGGAGCAAATGGCTTTGTTCCGGACTTTTCAGTTTATCATGATGGTTTGGATAGTCTGATCAGACAATTGCCTGCGGAACAAAAGGGGCTACCACTGATATTGGTTGGACATAGTTTGGGCGGTTTAATTGGTGCGACCTACCTACTCAAAAATCCGTCTCGTTTCACGGCAGCTGTGTTGTCTGGCCCAGCGATTAAAGCGACGGAAGAACCTTCTGCAGTCATGAAGGGGCTCAGCAAACTTCTCTCAAAATTGGCGCCAAAAATGGGCGTTTTAGCATTGGATGCGAATGGAGTGAGCCGCGATCCGAAGGTTGTCGCTGATTATTTGGCCGATCCGTTGGTATCTGGTACCAAGATCAGTGCCCGGCTGGCAGCTGAAATGATGGCTAATATGGAGTTGGTGCAAAGTCACGCTGCCAAAATAACATTACCGATAATGCTGCTGCACGGCGGAAAAGACAGCCTGACAGCACCGGAAGGGTCGGTGTTTCTCAATGAGAATATTGGCTCCGGCGAAAAAATGTTGAAAATCTATCCGGAACTTTTTCACGAGATTTTTAATGAACCGGAAAAAGATGCGGTGCTGACGGATATGACTGACTGGATGGATCGCATATTGACAAAATAGCGACCAGAAGTGCGAACGGGGGAATTTCGCAATGATGATCATTCTATATATTTTATGCGCTTTAGTACTGGCTGTATTGGTCGCCTATTTCGTGTTTCCGAAGGCGCTTTATGATCTCATGACCGCTTCGCTGCGCCTCCGGGGAGGAATGCGCCAAAAATCCATCAAAGTCGGTGACAATGTCTGGCCATATCTGGAAGGTGGGCGAGGGGATGGTGTGCCACTCGTGTTGTTGCATGGTTTTGGTGGTGACAAGGATAACTGGTCAATCTACGCACCGCATATCACCAAGGATCATCGTTTGATTGCACCGGACCTGCCAGGCTTTGGTGAGAACGACCGATCTCTGGATCGTGACTATGATATCCTCTCGCAGGTCCATCGACTGAGTGCGTTTCTGGACGCTATTAATGTCCCCAAATGTCATATCGGCGGCAATAGCATGGGCGGATTTATCGCTTTGCAATTTGCAATGGAATATCCGGACAAAGTTGCATCATTGACCTTGTTTAACAATGCTGGCGTCATGGGCGACGTGAAGAGCGAATTGGCAATTGCGGCAGAAAAAGGCGAAAATTCTCTGGCGCTGAGCGACATCTCCGATGTTGACCGGCTTATGGCTTTCGTTTCTTATAAACCAGTGCCGATGCCAAAGAACTTCAAAAAAATATTCTTTGCAGAGGCCGAAACCCATAGAGAAGTTCTCGACAAGATATTCTGGCAAATTGCCGGTGCCGGTATCAATCACCCGCTCAATGATCGCCTTGACGAGGTAATTGCACCAACGCTGATTATCTGGGGGCGCCATGATCGGTTGATTGATGTTAGCTGTGTTTCGGTGCTGGATGATGGAATAAAAAATAGTGAAGCGGTTATTTTCGAAGAAACCGGGCATATTCCGATGATCGAGAAACCCAAAGACACTGCCGCCGTGCACCGGGCATTTCTTGCAAAACACTAAATTTCCAGCCAGTTTAGCGACATAGAACTCCTCAAGAGGGGAGTCGCAATAAAATTTGGGGAAAAGCTATGAAATTGCGCGTCGGGCTATTGGGTGGAGGGTCCTGGGGGACAACCGTGGCATCACTGGTCTCGCGCAATGCCCCAATCAAGATATGGGCCCGAGATGGCGACACCGTCGACGATATTAATAACAATCACCGGAACAGCAAATATTTGCCTGATGCCGAGTTGCCGGAAGCACTGGAGGCCACGGGTGATATTGGTGAGGCCGTCTCTGACGCTGACGTACTTGTCATGGGAATCCCGTCCAGCAATTTTCGCAATGTACTGGAAGAAGCCAAATCCTATTTGCGGCCCTGGGTTCCTGTGATCAGCCTGACAAAAGGTTTGGAACTCTCTACCGGCAAACGTATGACTGAAGTCATCGAAGACGTCTTGCCGGGTCACCCTGTTGGTGTTCTGACCGGCCCCAATCTGGCGCGGGAAATCATGGCCGGACAGGCTGCGGCCAGCGTGATCTCTATGGAAGACGAGATTATCGTCAAGCAACTCCAACAGCTTTTTCACTCTGGAATGTTTCGTGTTTATACCAATACTGATTTGTTGGGCTGCGAGTTGGGCGGAGTCTTGAAGAACATCATCGCCATTGCCGTTGGCATGGGGGATGGATTGGGCGCAGGAGATAACACCCGGTCCGCTCTGATCACTCGCGGTCTGGCAGAGATCACACGATTGGGCGTCGCGATGGGCGGTCGCCCGGAAACTTTTGCTGGCCTTACGGGAATGGGGGATATGATCGCCACCTGCACAAGTCCATTGAGCCGAAACCGGCATGTCGGTGTAGAGCTTGGCAAGGGACGCAAAATTGACGATATTATTGAAGAAATGCTGATGGTTGCCGAAGGTGTCAAAAGCGCGCCGACGGTTATGGCTTTGGCCAAGAAATATAATGTTGCAATGCCGATTGCAGAAGACGTGTTTGAAGTAACAAAAGGAACGCGTTCAGCTGTCCGCGCTTATCGTGGTCTAATCAGCGCATCTGCAGGCTCGGAGGCTGATGCTGGATAGACAGTTTCAAAAGAAACTGTAATTTATCCAGAAAAGATTGGCCGAAAACGTCAAGCCGTATTGTCAAAAATGGTCATTCCAACCTGAAAATTTACTAGATTTTACAAAAGCTTATTTACCACTAAGCATCGCCAAAGACTGGCATTTTTTTTGGTCCATTAAGGATGTAGTTTAAGCTAAGTACTTTTACTTGCTTCTTTTTGGGGCGTGCCATAAAAATATCTCTCAAGCACTTCGGAAATTGTTACGTCAGAGTTTCGACGTAGCCCCGATTATGTGGAGAGTATGTATATGGATTTACGAAGCCAAGCCGTAAACGATGTCGAGACTGATCTCGTATTCGACGCAACCGAAACGCTGATCACACCGCACCGTGGTCTTGGCTATGATATATTCAAACAGAACTTCAATGAAATTGATTTGCGGTTCGATAAAACGGATGAAATTTTCTGGTGCTATATGAACCAGAAATCTCGCCCCAGCTACACATATGAATTGGGCGATGAAATCCAGATGGTCCAAGACTGGATTCATACAAATTATGCCATGGATGGAACCCACACCGAGGATCCAATGCGCTATTTTGTTTGTGGATCGCACACGCCTGGCATTTACAATCTCGGCGGTGACCTGAAACATTTTGCGGACTGCATTCGGCGTCGCGACTTGGGTGCTTTAAAGAAATACGCCCGGACCTGCGTGCATATGCAATATGCGAACAGCACGGGTTTTGGTGCCCCAATTATCACCATGGCTTTGGTGCAGGGCGATGCGCTCGGTGGCGGTTTTGAACATGCTTTGGCTTTTGACATTCTGGTGGCCGAGAGAAGTGCAAGGCTGGGCCTGCCCGAAATTTTGTTCAATCTCTTCCCTGGTATGGGTGCCTACAGTTATCTGCGTCAGCGTCTGGGCCGCAAAGAGACAGAACAGTTTATTCTCGAAGGAAAACTGTTCACTGCCGAACAGCTTTATGAGATAGGCGTGGTCGATATCCTCGCTGAGGACGGCAAGGGTGAGCAAGCCATCATTGAATATACCCAGCAAAACCGGAAACGGTTCCACGCTGAACGTGCTGTCTACAAGGCGCGTCGCCTCGCCAATCCCGTAACGATCGATGAATTGCTCGAAATTACGGAGATGTGGGCAGAAACGGCGCTTTACCTTGATGAAGTCGATGTAAGAAAAATGGAACGCCTTGCAAATGCGCAAGAGCGCCGAATTGCCCGCTCGCTCAAGACTGTTTAGCTACAAGCTTAGCCTGCTGCGCTATACCCATTATCGGCCTTGCCGTCTTGAGCCATTTTCGGATCGTTCAAGAAAGCTTTGATGAGTGACACTTCTTGTTCGATTTGAACGAGATATTCAAAACGCTTCTGCGTGAATTCTGATTCCGTTATGACTTCCAGGTGGCTGCAGATTTGAGACAATTTTTTTGCGCCGACATTGTTGGCACCGCTCTTGAAAGCGTGAGCATGGAAACGAAACTCTTCTACTTTTCCGCCTTCAACCGACTTTTTGAATGCCCTCATGATGTCTGACGTATCCTCAACATATGCATCTATGATTGACTGAACGAATGCCTCGTCGCCTATGGATTTCAAATAGTCCATTTGCTCTGGATCAATTGGTGGTTGAGGGTCATCTGTCAACCTTGATCCGATGGTCTGCACAACGTTGAATGGATCATCATGCAGCGATTTTTGCACTTCATCTGCCTTATGGAAATTGCCTGTCTGTTCCGCAACGGTGTCAAGCAAAACGCTTGCTTCTATTGGTTTTGTGAGCCGTAAATCCATGCCGGCATCAAGGCATTTTTTCTCTGTTTCCGAGGTAGAATCGGCAGTCAGGCCGATAATCGGGATATGATTGCGAGGACCTTCTATCTGACGCCAGAGCTTGCAGCATTCTATGCCACCAATATTGGGCATATTGACGTCCAGAAACACGATGTCGAAGGAATATTGCTCCAGTTCATCAAGAGCTTGCTCACCATCAGAAACAACGACTACTTCATGACCAGCATTAATAAGGATGGTTTGCAAGACCATCTGGTTGGTGCGATTATCATCAGCAACCAATATCTTGAGCGAAGCAGATGTTCGAATGATGCGGTCAGGGTTGTCTTCCAATTTCTTGCCGATACGACTGAAAGAACAACCAATTTGAATAACGCTGCGCACGGTATCAAAGTCTGCAGATGCCGGTAATACTGATGCGAAAGCGGCTCGCAGTTTGATCTCGTCCAGGCTCTTGCTGCCACTTTTGGAGAGTAGGACAGGTGGCAATTTGGCCTCGCGAAAATGATTCCAGAATATGGAGTCATCTTTGTGTTGCTCGGCGATTTCTTCATCGAGAAGAGCCATATCATAAGAGGAGAGTGAGCGGTTTTTAAGGATCGATTCCAGGCGATCATTCTTTGCGCATTGAATATGTTCAATGACAACAGAACCGTCATTCTCTTGCTCAATATTCGGCCCATTCAGACCAAAGCCCAGCGACAATATTCTGTAACTTTCTGGGTTCGGCATAGTTTCATTATCGACAACCGGTTCGATTGGGCAAGCAAGAGTGAACGTGCTGCCCTTTCCGACAGTGCTTTCCAATGCAATATCGCCGCCCATTTGCATTGCCAGTTGCTTACAAATAGCAAGGCCCAGCCCCGTGCCGCCAAAATTGTCAATGATACTGTCATCGGCTTGTTGGAAAACGCCGAATATTTTCTCATGCGCTTCGGCTGGTATGCCCGGTCCAGTATCAGTGACTGAACACCATAACACGGGAGCTTCAGAGACATCATCTTCTATTCCGCACTTCAATGTTATCGTACCTGCTTCCGTAAACTTTACGGCGTTGCTGGTCAGGTTGATCAGGATATTGCGGATATGGTCAAGTTGTCCCGCAACAGCTTGGTCGCTCAGTGCTTCGGCTTCTAGATGAATTCTCAGACCTTTTTCCGCCGCCGCCAATTGCAAGATGTCGCGTACATCGGTCAATACATCAACGATACTGAACTCTTTTGGTTCCGGCAGTTCTTCTTGCGTATCCGATCTCGCAAAGGTCAATAGCTGGTTGATCAGATGTAACAGGTGCTGGCCGGCGGATACGCTGGTGCTCACCATCTGTTGTTGTGCTTCAGGCAACTTCATGTCGAGCAAGTGTGTGCCGTATCCGATAATGGCATTCAGCGGCGTACGCAGCTCGTGGCTTATACTTGCCAAAAACAGGCTCTTCGCTTTATTTGCGCTTTCAGCTTCTCTGGTTGCTTTGGATATTTTGATAATCAGGGTCGAACAATATGCAGGAACGACAACCAAGCCGCCCAAGAGGCCTAAAGACAGGGATAAATTATGATGCCAGTAGGGCACGGAATATATGGCCCAACCGAATGACATTGTTCCTAGCGCAGCCGCGATGCCAAGCCATTTGATACCAAAGCGGAAGCCATAACCTAATATCACCCACAGATATAATGGATAGAGCGCAGCAACTGCGCCGCCGCCAATTTCAAACAAATAGGTCGATACACCGAAGTCAACCACCAAGCCTGCCAGTCGTCGACTGTTGCTTGGTCCAGGCTTTAAGCGATAAGCGATAAAGATCGCCAGGCTGCCCAAAAGGTGCAGTTGAAAGCCGAGCATCAGGTCTGCATTCCCGTCAAGGAAATAGGTGACGGTTAGTGCGATCACGATCAAAACCAGTCGGTTTATGATCATCTCTCTCTCGCGGTCGCGACCCCGCTCAGTAGCGTCGCTGTGATGTGAGTGACGATGATGATGAACGTGCCTGTGCGTGTTATGCTGCTTGGTAGAGCGCTTGCTTTGCAAGAAAGGTAGCATGCCGCTATCCTTCCGCCGAACCGGTAACTTGTTTCCGTTGTAATCCGAACAATTTCGACAAGTCTGTCGCACGCTGTGGCCGCGCTATTTTGAAGCCTTGAATCTCGTCACATCCTGACGCTTGAAGCAGTTCAAGCTGGGCATCATTTTCGACGCCTTCAGCTATAACCCGCATATCCAACGCGTGAGCGAGATGAGAAATTGTACCTATAATCGCACGGTCTGCTGCAGAATGCTCAATCCGCGATATGAAAGTACGGTCAATCTTCAAACAATTGGCCGGTAAATCTCTTAGATATTGTAGTGAGGAATAGCCGGTTCCAAAATCATCTATCGAAATACCGACCCCAACCTCGCGCAATCTGATCAAAGAGTCGCTCACATGATCATTGTTATTCAGCAGCAATTCTTCGGTAATCTCAATCACAATTTTAGAAGGATCAATCTGGTTCAATTCAATGTTTTTCAACACTTCTTCGCAGATTTTCTGATTCTGAAACTGACGCGGGGATACATTGATAGCAACACGCGGAAGATCAACACCTTCATCCGCTGATCGTCTTATTTGGCTGCATACCTCAGCGATTACCCATTTGCCGACGGAATCCATTATTCCAGTGTCGTCTGCGACGCGAATGAACTGCACCGGCAGCAGCCGTCCACGCGTTGGATGATCCCAGCGTATTAGTGCTTCCAAACCTACATATTCTAATGTTTTGGCATCGACTATTGGTTGATATTCAAGAGCGAACTGATTCTGACTTAAAGCGTCACGCAATTCAATCTCAAGCGAGGCATCTGCCTGGGCAATTTGGTTCATGCCCTCGGAGAAGAAACGATGACAGTTGCGGCCATTTGCCTTAGCATCATACATCGCGAGGTCAGCAAGCCTTAGCAATTCTTCATATTCGTCGCCATCATTCGGAATCAAGCTGACGCCGATACTGGCTCCGATGACTTGTTCGATTCCGCTTATGGAATATGGCTCATTAATTGCTTTCAGTATTTTTGTGCAACGAGAGTTGATCGCATCAGGTCCGCTGACTTTGCCAAGAATAATGGCGAATTCATCACCGCCAATACGTGCCGCGAAATCGTCCGGTCCGATAATATCGAGCAACCGTTCTGCAACTTCCCGCAGCAATGTATCACCGCTGTGGTGGCCGCGTGTATCGTTGATGACTTTGAACCGGTCGAGATCCAGCAGCAGTAGAGCTGATTCCTGACCGGTCTTTTGACAGGTGTCGATTGTTTTGCGTACTTTCTCCGCTAGCAGCGCACGATTGGGCAGCCCGGTCAGCATGTCGTGCAAAGCCAAATGGGTGCGGTGTTCTTCGGCAAACTTGCGGGCAGTGATGTCGACCGCAGTGGTCAATACACCGATTGTCTCGCCTTTATGATTCAGCAGCGGAGACTTGTTGCAGTGAAAAATCAATTCAACGCCATCGCTGGAGAATTTTTCCTCATAATGTGGGATCGGTTGTTCCGACTTCAGCACTATCTCGTTTCTGCGATTTGAATTTGTTGCCAGGCCAGGGCCCAGTATCTCACCAAAATCTCGGCCGACCATCTCATCGGGGGTTTTATCAAAAAGTGCCGATTGATAGGCATTGGTGAATAAGCAGCGACCGGCTCGATCGGTGGCATTGATCATGATGGGTATTGTATCGATGATCTGTTCAAGCATGCTCTTGTTTGCTGGTGCGTTACTATCCGGCAGATCGGAAAGTGCGGCATGCTTTCTTTCGATTTCGGATGCCCGTTTTCTCAGGTTATCGCTTTTTTGGCTTTTTGTCAGAAGCGATGTCGCGCGCCGGCAAAATTCCACATGCGATACTGGGCTCTGCAGAAAATCAGTGGCGCCGGCATCTAGCGCCGACAGCCGACATTCACGGTCTTGATGGGCGGTTATTACGATTGCCGGCACGTCACCACATTTAGACATTTTGCGGACTTTTTTGATGAACTCTGCGCCGTTCATCTGAGGCATCCGATAGTCAACAACCAACAGTTCCGCGCTGTTGCTGTTGAGCCATTCAAGCGCTTCCAACGGATCAGCAAATGTGACGGAGGAATACTCTTCCCCCATCATAGTCACAAACTGGGCATAAATCCTGAGATTTGTGGGCCGGTCATCGACGATTAGAACGCGCGTGGTCATACAGTCGCAATAGGAGGGGATAATCAAAATAAGGTTAACGCGTCATTGGTATAGTATCGGGTGGTATTTTTGTTAGTCAACCTTTGGAAATCGGCCAAAAACCAGCTGTTTTAGGTATGGGGCCAAGTTTGCCGTCCGCTAGTGCAGGGATTTTGCGATTGATCATCTTTGTCCACAAGAGCCAAAGAATGAAAAGATTCACCCATAAAACCGGAAAATTGTAGTCGATTCTTGAAGGGTCTTGCTCTTAATCGGTTACATACGGATCGTTTGTCCTCGATCTTATCTTGGCAGATTGCAAATCCGGTTGCGCTTGATACTGGATTGAACCATTTTGGTTGTGATGCTTCTTGCTACCGGAGTTCCAATTCAGCATTGCGATAACAAGTTCGAAACAAGAACAATGATGTTCATCAACATGTCTCAGAACCGTTGCGTTGTTTATTGGGGGGAATTGTGGAATTTACCTATGCCGAGATACTAGATATTTTATCGACCAAGCATAATGTTGCCAGCGCTAAAAAAATCGCTTTTCGTGGGCGATTGCAGCATTTTCAACGGCTTGGATTTCCTGCGGGCGCGAATACCGGAAAGGGCAAGGGGGTTGCCTATTCATGGCGTGAGCTTTTCTTGATTGGTTTGGCATTGGATTGCCTGGAAATCGGATCCACACCAGATCGAAGTGTAAACGAAATTGTGAAATTTGAAGACGTTTTCCTGTCGGCAATTGCTAGTGTTGGGCTGGGTACTCAGGAAGAGGATAGCCGGGACTTTAAATGTTTCCTGATCGTTGAATTGTCCAACCTTATGTCTTTGAAAGAAGAAGCGGATTGGAGCCAAATCGTTAAACTGCTGTCCCATCAGGATATGATGCAAATCTTGTCCAGCGACGGTTTGGATGCCCATCGTTCTCCTTATGCGTTGATTGATTTGCGACAGTTCCTCGCCGCCATTCTAAACGGCGTGTTTAGCTGTCTTGAAGCACCAAAAAAAATGATCATTGGTGATTTCAAAGCCTGGGCGAGGCAGCAGCTATAACGATCTATTAGACTATGAGATGTGCGATGGGCGGCATGCTGATTGAAGCCTATGGTCATGGAAGTGTTCCAATTTATTGTGATTTGTCCGGTTGAGGATAGCCGTGGAGCTGTATAGCATCGATCGCTACTGACATGGAGTAAGCGTGTGATTCCCAGCGAGCATTATGAACAGCAATATCTCGACCTGATGCGGCATATCTGGACGCAAGGCGATGAACGAGTGGACCGTACCGGCGTCGGAACCAAAGCAATTTTTGGCGCAACGATGCGCTTTGATCTGGCTGACGATGCGATTCCGCTGCTGACTACCAAGCGGGTCTTTTGGAAAACCGCAGCTAGAGAAATGCTCTGGTTCCTAACCGGAGACACGAACATCCGTTCGCTGGTAGAGCAAAAAGTTCATATCTGGACCGACTGGCCGCTAGACAACTATCGGAGGGAAACTGGCGAAGAAATCGACCGAGATGCCTTTGAACGACGTATTATCGAGGACGATGCGTTTGCCAGGCAATGGGGTGACTTGGGCCCGGTCTACGGCAAACAATGGGTTGATTGGCCGCGCTACACACCGGCCGGTGAGGGGCTCTATCGTCTTGAAGAAAAAGGTATCAACCAGATAAAATTGCTCGTTGACGGGCTGAGAAACAATCCCGGTTCTCGTCGCCATATATTTACCGGCTGGAACGTCGCTGAATTGGATCAGATGGCTTTGCCGCCGTGTCATAAGACATATCAGTTCTATGTATCAGGTGGCAAGTTATCGGCGATACTCTATCAGCGCAGTTGCGACTTGGGGCTGGGCTTCGCTTTTAATGTGTTTTCGGCGGCATTGTTGGTCCGGATGATCGCTCAGCAGTGCGATCTGGAACCAGGACAACTGGTTTGGAATGGCGGCGACGTGCATCTTTACTTGAACCATTCAGAGCTTGTCCAAGAACAATTATCGCGCGAGCCTGCTGGCTCCCCAAAGTTCAAAATATTGCGGAAACCGGAATCTGTCTTTGACTACAAGATTACTGATTTTGATGTTCTGGATTATACGCCGCAGCCGCACATTTCTGCACCTGTGGCTGTTTAAGGATCATATCCGGAAACGCTGCAAAGTTACGCCTAGTGGTTATTGCATACCAAAATGGAGTAATTTTATTCCGCCACAGGAATGTAAGTTTTCAGTCAAATGTGATAATCCTTCGATCTTGACGAGTCGTAGGGGATTCTCAAACTAGTAGTGCGGAGTAGTTCAACTAACTCTAGGGAGAGCTGAAATGTCATTTCAAACCATTAGTCGTGTCTTATTCGTTAGTGTTTCCGCGACCGCTTGCGTCGCCGGATTGGCGGCAACTGCCCAAGCGCAGACCACACTGACCGTAGCAGAAAATTCTGCCCAATCCCGACCGGTGATGGTTGAAAATGCTCCCAATATTGTCATCCGCGATGACCTCACTTTAGATGATCCGCCCCCTGTAGGTGTATTCGATAATACGGTCGATGTGACGGGTGTCGGGCAAATGACAGTGCGGCCTGATCAGACGACGACTAGCTTAGGCCTTTGTACCGGTACATTGATCAATCCACGTACCGTGATATTTGCGGCTCACTGTGTTAATGATCAGGCAGCTGACAGCTATGGATTCGCGACAGGTGGTACGGCCATTGCCTTTGGCTTTAGCGCTGATAACAGACCTGCGGTGCGTCGCTGGGTTGGACTGGACGGTGGTACTGCAAACGAGACAGACGTAGATTTCAATATCTATAATGTCGAGCAGGTCTGGTATGACGAACGCTCTATCCCGACTGGTTTTCTAGAAGCAGATGTGGCTCTTGCTACGCTTGATACGCATGCAGATGGCGTTCCGACTTGGACTCTTCTATTCTCGCCACTACGAGAGGAAACACACGGCGTCATTAACGGCTATGGGGCCAGAGGACTAGGACCTAATGGTTCCAATCTAGGCATTGATTTCCGTCGCCGCATTGCAGAGAATATGATTTCGTCGGCTAGCTCTCTGGACGATAGAAATAATTTCCTGTTCGGTCCCGGTGATCCGACATTGCCTCAAACACTTTACAATACGGATTTTGACAGTCCGGCTGGCCAAGATGCTTTTGATCCCAACAATGGCATGTTCGACTTTGACCTTTATGACGGTGAGGCATTGCCGCGAGAAGGCACCACGGCCGGTGGTGATTCCGGCAGTGCATTGGTTGCGGACGAACTTTTCGATACACCGGTAATTACATCGGTATTATCTGGTGGTTCGCGATTTTTTGGGAACGATCCGGAAGATCCTTTAACATTCCAACCATTCTCGTCCTATGGCACGCAAAGCTTCTACCAGCCGCTTTATCTGTTCTGGGATCAAATTGTTGCGAATAACAGTTATGTTTATGCCTCCAGCCGCCCTGGCACGCGTAACTGGATGAATCCACGCCATTGGGTGCAGGATATGGATCCAAATTATGGCATCAATGTCGATGGTGAATTGGTCAATGCACTGCCTGGCTTCGAAGCCCCGGGCGTTACAGGTGATACTCCAAAATTCGGCAATGTCTGTTTCTTGGACGACTGCCTTGATCTGTCGACACTCAGCGTCGAATTTGATGAAGGAACACCCAATAGCGTCTTTATCGAAGGCGGCCCCGGTAGCCGGAATTTCGTCCCTAACAACATAGTAGCTGATCCGTCAGCTGGCATTCGGGCACGCTATTACGAGGTTACATTGGCTGCCCCTGGCGCGACGAGATTGCGTGACGATGTGACCATCGATCGTCTCAATATAGAGGGTGAGGCACGCCTGGATATCCGTAGGCGCGGCAATCTGAAAGTTTGGGGTGACTATACGCAAACCGGCGGTTGGCTTGACCTCCGGGGTACTCTGACAACCGGCGAAGCGTTCTTAGGTACTGGACTTCTGACGGGCAATGGTTTCTTTGATCCGACATTCCTGACTTCGGTCAATGGTGTCATCGCACCTGGTCGTGATATCGGGGATAGAGCGACTTTGACAATTGCTGGTGACGTTATCCTGGCTTCGGGTACGATATCGGTTTTTGAAGTTGCCCGTTCCGGTAACGATAAATTGGCTGTACTCGGCGATGATGACAACGCAGGTATCATTTCATTGGGTGGTGTAGCGGCAGTGTTTAATGCCTTTGGGCGGAATAGCGCCCGCTTTGGCCAGACTTTTGAGATTGTTACAGCTGAAGGTGGAGTCGAGAACACTTTTGATGATGTCGTAGGGCGAATTGGCGTGTTGTATCCGGAGCTGATTTATGGTCCGAACAACGTGATTGCAAGAATGCGAGCGGCTCGTTTTACGGACTTCTTCCGGGGTAACGGGGTTACCAACCCATTTTCACTCGCTTTCGGTAGCGCTCTGGATAGCGCTAGAGGTAGCTCTTACAACGATCTGTCCGACGTCTTCGGTTTGATTGATGTCATGGAAGCCAGTCAGTTAAGTGCCACTTTCCAGAATCTCTCGGCATCTCAAGCTGGGCGGACGACGACACTCGATCAACAACAGGGCGCTGCCATGCGTAATCTTGTGTCGGACCGTCTGTCGCTACTTGGTGCCAAGGAAGGTGTGAAAGGCAAGATCAGGATCATCGGTGCGCCGGGAGTTCTGAACAGTCGCCAACTGACGAATAGCTCGGCTTCGCAACTGAGTTTTGCCGGAAACTACCAGTCTTCAAGCTGGAATGCGGTTCAGTTGCCTGAGAATATGAGTGGATTTATGTCGGCTGGATATAATCAGTCTGCATTGGCATTCGGTGGCAATGGTGCGCAGGACAAGCAGGGAAGCTGGCATATCGCTATGGGGCTGGAATTTGGCCTGGACGACCGCACAACTCTTGGCACTGCCTTCGGCTATGCCGATGGTGCCCAACAAGTCAGTGGAAGCCTGGCGAATGTTGAGACCAATCAGGCGTCGGTCTATGGCAATTATCGTCTTGGTGGTAACTTCTATATCGGCGGGCAAGCGTCCATGTCTCATTCTCGGATCGACTCTGACAGCCGGGTAGCTGGTGGAACTGCTCTCAGCAATTTGAATACCAGCTCACTGGCCTTTGCGAGTGAGATTGAAGCTGGTTACAATATCGATGTAGATGGTTTGCTGCTGACGCCGCGTGCCAGTATCGGCTATTCGTCCTATAATGTTGATGGGTTTCGCGACAGTGCTGGTAGTCTCGCAATGGCTGTGGATGAAATTAGTCGTGCCGGCTTGGAAGCCAAGGTAGGTCTGAAGATTTCCGGCAACGCCAAAATGGGTTTTGCGTCAGGGTGGTCGTTCCAGCCTGAGATGAAGCTTGACTATGTCAACCGGATTTCAGGGAACGACACCAACTTCAGTGTGAGGTTCCTGGATGCCGAGAACTTACCGTTCGCTTTGCCTATCGGATTGCAGGATGCGTCTTATGGGGAGATGAAAGGTGGGTTTAACTTCACCAATGGCCCGTTGAGCTTTGGTGCGGCAATTGAAACCCGGGTAGGTGAGCAGGTCTTCCGGGATGATCGGGCAGTCGTAAACATGGCTGTGCGTTTCTGAATGTAGACATCACCAAAGATAACGTGGAAAAGGGGGGCAGATATCTGCTCCCCTTTTTTTTGTCCAAAGGCATAGGACAGATATATTGACCTTTTTGGGAAGATGAAATAATATAACAATCAATTGAAATAAATATTGCGCTGCAACAATGTAGCTAAGCAGGAGATTTTGGATGGCTGACGACAATAGCAAAACCAATTTACCACCATTATCTCTGCATGTTCCCGAACCGAAATACCGTCCAGGCGATACGGTTGATTATAGCGATGTAGATATACCCCAAGCAGGTGATCAACCCCGCCCCGATGTCAGCAGCGATCCCGCAATCATGCGCGAAATGGTATATGATATGGTCCGGGTGCTGGATGAAGACTATAAAGCGGTTGGGCCATGGGATCCGAAGCTTTCTGATGACACGCTGCTCAAGATGCTGAAAACCATGGCACAAGTGCGAGCCTTTGACGACCGGCTGCACCGCATGCAGCGACAGGGCAAGACGAGCTTCTATATGAAATCCACGGGAGAAGAGGCGACTTCAGTTGCGGCAGCTATGGCGCTGCATAGCGACGATATGTGTTTTCCTAGTTACAGGCAGCAGGGGATACTTTTTGTCCGCGGCTATCCGATGGTGGACATGATCAACCAGATTTTCTCCAATCGGGAAGACAAGTTGAAAGGCCGTCAGCTGCCGATCATGTATTGTTCGCGCCGACTGGGATTCTTTTCCATTTCTGGAAATCTTGCAACCCAATATCCGCAAGCCGTTGGTTGGGCAATGGCGAGCGCGGCCAAAGGGGACACGCGTATCGCAGCAACCTGGTGTGGGGAGGGGTCCACCGCGGAAGGCGACTTCCACAGCGCGATGACCTTTGCGACGGTGTATAACGCGCCAATCATTATGAATGTCGTGAACAACCAATGGGCCATTTCTTCTTTTTCAGGGTTCGCCGGAGGAGAGCGAACAACTTTTGCAGCACGGGCTGCAGGCTATGGCATTGCCGGCTTGCGGGTTGATGGCAATGATCCGTTGGCCGTCTATGCTGCAACCCAATGGGCGGCGGAACGGGCGCGAACCAATAACGGCCCCACATTGATCGAGCACTTTACCTACCGTGCAGAGGCACACAGTACTTCCGATGATCCTAGTGCCTATCGCAGCGCGCAAGAGCGTGAGGAATGGCCTTTAGGTGATCCGATTACACGATTGAAGCGCCACCTGATTCATCGCGGCGTGTGGAGCAAGGAGCAGCATGAAGCGCTCGACAAGGAATGTATTGAGGCTGTGAAAGTGGCGACCAAGGAAGCCGAGAAAAACGGCATTTTGGGTCATGGTCTGCATCAACCATTTGAAACCATGTTCCAGGATGTGTTTGAAGAAATGCCCTGGCATTTGAGAGAACAGAGTGAGCAAGCGAACAAAGAACGGGAAATCAAATGGCCTGATGCGGAGGCATCTAAATAATGACAACCATGAACATGATAGAAGCCATTAACAGTGGCCTGGATAATATGATGGCGCGCGATGATGATGTTGTCATCATGGGCGAAGATGTCGGCTATTTTGGAGGCGTTTTCCGGGCGACTGCGGGATTGCAAAAAAAACATGGCAAGACCCGTTGTTTTGATACGCCGATTAGCGAATGCGGGATTATCGGTGTGGCCGTCGGCATGGCGGCTTATGGGATGCGGCCGGTGCCGGAGATCCAGTTTGCAGATTATATCTATCCCGGCCTTGACCAGCTCGTTTCAGAAGCAGCGCGTTTGCGTTATCGGTCAGCGGCGGAGTTTACCAGCGCGATTACCGTGCGCTCGCCCTTTGGTGGCGGCATATTTGGTGGGCAAACGCATAGCCAATCACCAGAAAGCATGTTCACCCATGTCTGTGGGCTGAAGACGGTTATTCCATCGACGCCTTATGATGCCAAGGGCCTTTTGATCTCGGCGATTGAGGACAACGACCCGGTGATGTTCTTTGAGCCGAAGCGGATATATAATGGCCCGTTCACAGGATATTATGACAAACCGGTTGAACCATGGTCGAAGTTTGAGGCGTCTGAGGTTCCCGAAGACTACTACAAGATACCGATCGGTAAGGCGAATATCGTTCGGGAAGGCGATGCTGTGACGGTTCTAGCTTATGGTACGATGGTGCATGTCGCCAATGCAGTGGTTGAAGAGCATGGCATCGACGCGGAAGTGATTGACTTGCGCACACTCGTTCCACTGGATATCGAGACGATCGAAGCATCGGTTAAGAAAACCGGGCGCTGCCTGATCGTTCATGAGGCGACCCGCACGAGCGGATTTGGTGCCGAACTGTCGGCTTTGGTTCAGGAACGCTGCTTCTACTATCTTGAGGCACCGATTGAGCGGGTGACCGGATTTGATACGCCTTACCCCCATTCACTGGAATGGGCTTACTTCCCGGGACCGGTCCGAATTGGGGAAGCTTTGGATAAGATAGTCGGGGAGCTGACATCATGAGCATTTACACTTTTAACCTGCCGGATATTGGCGAGGGCATTGCCGAGGCGGAGATCGTTGCTTGGCATGTGAAGGTTGGTGACCGGGTCGAGGAAGATGATCAGATTGCCGACATGATGACTGACAAAGCGACCGTGGAGATGGAAGCGCCGGTAACCGGAACGATTGTTGCTGTTGCTGGTGAAGAAGGCGATATCATTGCGATTGGTTCTATGCTGGTTCAGATCGAGGCGGAAGGTGACGGAAGTGCCGCGGAAGCGGGACGGTCGGAAAGTAACGCTGCGGTCGAGAGTGACGTCACGACGCCACCGCAAGATACTGTTATAAAAGAGGAAAGTGAGTCTATAGCCGAAGTTCCCGCGCCGGAACCCGAAGGTCACAAAACCGCACCGGAACCACCCAAAAGTGACGTCACGACAGCAGAAAATGCACCATCGGCAAAGGTTCTCGCAACCCCCGCCGTGCGCAAACGCGCGGCCGATCTGGGTGTCGATCTGAGCCAGGTAAAGGCGCAGGGTGAGCATATCCGCCACAGTGATCTCGATGCCTATTTAAGCTATGGCAGCGGGCAGGGCTATCGTCCCGCAGGCGCTTCCCAGAAGCGTGATAACGAGACCATCAAGGTCATCGGTATGCGCCGCAAGATTGCTCAGAACATGGCGGAATCAAAGCGGCATATTCCGCATTTTTCCTATGTCGATGAAATTGATATGACCGTGGTGGAAGACATGCGCGCCGACCTCAATGCCAATCGCGGCGACCGGCCAAAGCTGACCATGTTGCCCCTGATGATCGTCGCTATTTGCAAATCATTGGCGCAATTTCCGATGCTCAACGCCACCTATGACGACGAGGCAGGCCTGGTGACGCGTCATGGCGCCGTGCACCTGGGCATGGCCACACAGACCGAACAAGGCCTCATGGTGCCCGTTATTAGGGACGCACAGGACAAGAATATCTGGCAATTAGCCTCAGAAATCGGCCGTTTATCGGCTGCGGCACGCGATGGGAGCGCCAAAGCGGAGGAATTGTCGGGATCGACGCTAACATTGACGTCTCTGGGGCCTTTGGGCGGTATTGCGACCACACCGGTGATTCAGCGCCCGCAGGTCGCGATTATCGGTCCTAACAAGATCGTCGAGCGCCCCATGATCATTGACGGCGAGATTCAGGCGCGCAAGCTGATGAATCTGTCGATCTCGTGTGATCACAGGGTCGTGGACGGCTATGATGCCGCCAGTTATGTGCAAGCGCTCAAGCATTTGCTCGAAACACCTGTATTGTTGTTCGCTGATTGACCCAAAGGCCTCGAAACATAGCGCGGCACGCTTAGCAAAGCTGTCACCTCCCCAAAGGTTCTGGCCCTGCTAAAGTCAGGCGCTGATCCGATCAGCTTTATCGATCCGCCGACTGAAAGGCAGCGGATTTTAGACGCAACTCACCCCTTAAAGCCCCAAACTTCCTAAGGTTTGCTGGTCAAATTTCAGGCGGAAGGTGATGAAGGGCCCATCTCTGGTATAGCGGCTTTCTTCAAAGTCGCGGTCTTCAAAACCCACCACATTATAGCCGAGCGAGATATAGCCATTTTTAAACGGCGTGATCCCGATGCTCGGTCCTCCGCTATAGGCAATCGTATCAAAATCCGTGCCTATACGCGCAGTCGCCTGTCCGCCGATATCAATGGTATCGGAAAGGTCGAACTTGACGTCCGCCCCGACCACATTGCTCCAGCCTTCGACATCATCTTCACCAAATTTATCGAAAACATAGCGGCTTCCCCAAAAGAAACTATATTCTCCGGCTTCGGTAAAGATGCCGTCATCCGCGTCAATCGGCGTATAATTGACGCTTAAACTGTTGATAATTCTACGAGAAGTTACGTCACCATTGACGAGCAACGGCGCGCCGCCAATCGGTCCGGACGTGCCTGCGGTCGCATTGCGCACGCGGTCTTCGCGAAATTCGAGTTTTTCGAGCCAGGACCACTGACTGTCTGCCGGGCGATGGGCCCAGCTGGCTTCCGCTTCGATCACCCTTGTGCTGGTGCCGGTTTCGTCTTCAGCGACAAAGATGCTGCCCAAGGCGCCCAGAGCGCTGCCTTCACCGATCTGTTTCAAAACGGCAGAGGTGAAACCATAGCGTTCCGAAATATCGCCATCACGATATTCGGCGCGCGATACCCAGCTCCAATCATCGGTGCGGAAGGTTGCGCCAGCAGTGACGGCGACGAAATCCTCCGTCAACGAGCCATCATTGCCCAGAAAACCACCGGAAGCGACAGGCTGTTCGTCGTTAATCACATCGCTGCGGTCAAAACCCCCCAAGGTTTCGTTGCCATCGAGTGAGAAATCAATCGTCCACTTGTCGTCGAGCGGAATAGATTGAGTAAGCCCGTAAGCCGCAAAGGTACGCGGGCCGAATTCGGTAATTTCCTGTTGATTGGCGCTGACCACGGCGCGGGCCCCATCCCACGGCGCGACATCAACACCAATACGAGCGGTGCGCGCATCGATATTTTCGCCATCGGCAATTTCGTAAGTACCGACCAGCTTGATATCGTTGGTGATCGCGTAGCGGGCGGTCACACTGTGACGGGCGGGGAAGTCGATACTTTCATCCTGTCCGCCCAGCGCGAATTCGGTTTGCGCATCGAGTTCCAGCTTGCCGTCAAACAGTCTTTGCGTCGCCCCAAGCCGCGCAAGAGTAGAGCGATTGACGCTGCCGTCCGACAATCTGTCTTCCGCATGGACGACACCGGCGCGCAGGGCCGTATCATCGCTGCGATATTCGATTTCCGCTGTGCCAGAGCGCCGGCGGGCATCGGTGGTCAGGAAGTTTTCCTGATAACCGCTAGCGGCAAGCGACAGTTTGTCACTCAGACGCACCCGCGTATCGATGCCGAATTTGCGTGTTCCGCTTTCCGCAGCGTTGAGCTGACCCAGGCCAAAGCCCGCAGATTGCTGACGCACATAGGCGAGCACGTCGAAATTGGAGCCATGATGCTCGGCCTCGACCAGCCACGCGACGGCGCTATCCGCACCGCGCGGCTCACCGTTCAGCACATCGGCGGTTTTGTCTTCGCTGTCACTGGAAGCCACCTCTGCGCGGAATTCCGTCTTCAGATTGGGCCGGTAGCGAACATCCACGCCGACGAGATCGCTTTTGACGCTCTCATTCTCGTCATGGATCGCAGTTGCGCCGATTTTGAATTTCTTGTCCTTGGACTCGTAGGTCAGACGGCCGCCAGCGTTCAGATCGCGGCCACCGACGCCAAGCACTTCATATTCGGCGATGATGAATTGCGGATCGAGACCGCTGCTGCGGCTCAAAATCGGCTCCCGGAATCGCAAGGTGCCGGCGAGATAGTCGATATCATAATCGATATGACGTGTTAGTTCTTTGCGCTCGACGATACGGTCAGAACGCAGGCGGTCGCGGGTTTCCAACGTGATCCGCTCGCTATTCGCGATGATATCACGGGTGGAGAGGGCATAAGGACCGGACAGGCCATTGCCCTGAATTTCCTCACGGCGGAAACGATTGGCGGCATCCGCGCCAAAGGCGAGCGCGCTGACCTGATCGCTGCGATATTCGGCTTTCACACCGTTAAACGCGCGTTGATAGCGGGCCAGTTCCGGTTCGTTGATGCCGGTCTCATAATCACCGAACAGCGCATAAAATTGCGGGCGTTCAAGTTTTAGATAGAGTCGGCGCACCGATGCGGCGTCGTAGCGTTGCTCGGATCGATCAGCATAGACCGTGTAGTAGCGGCGCGGATCAATGACACCAGCAAAGCGGGTTTCATCTTCCTCTTTGTCGGTGTCATAAGACAGGGTCATCAGCCATTTACCGGTGACACGACCTTTGGCGTAGAGGGCAACACGGCCATCGAGATTGATGTTATCATCATCCTTGGTCAGATCTTCCAGACGCTCGTCGAGGGTGTTGAAACCCACGGTTCCTGCGGCAAAGCCGACCACGGTCCACGGACGATCACCGGGATCAAGCCAGGTTTCAATGCGCTGTTCGCGCGATACTTCGCCATCGCGGAACGGGAATGTGACGCTGACAGAGCCAGAAGCGGTCGTTGGAGCCAATTCGATATAGGCAATGCCGTCATCGCCCTCTACGCGCCACACTGGGGCACCGCGTTCGAGGCCGGAAAGCTGGTTTGCCTGCTGTGCATCCACCTCAATGGCGGGGGCGTAAGGGGCAGGGACGCTAAAGTCGCCGGTTGCGCCGTGATGGGCAGGGCGACCGTCACGGTCGGTCAGGCGCACGGCCAGAATGGGCCGGGTTACGCCGTCTGCGATCAGAACGGATTTATCTTTCAGCAGTTCGGCATTGAGAGGGCTCGCCGAATAATGGACTTCGCGGGTCAATTCCTCGACCAGCTTGCCGTTTCTGTCCAAAACCCGCGCCACGAGCGTGTTTTTGCGGTTTTTAATATCCAGGCCGCGCCAGATGCTGATCTGTACCGATCCATTGGCGCTTTTCTCTTTGCCCTCATACGACAGAGGATTGACCTTTTCGCCGTTCAAAGAGAGTTCGACCCGTTGGCCCTTGCGATGCTTCACCGCCGCCCGAAGCGACTTAACCCGGGGGTTATAGCCGGTTTCGGGGAAGACAAATGCAATGCCCGGGGCCTGCCCGGCCAGCCAGTTACGCTCGGCACCAGCAGCTTCCTGATCGGAGAGAATTTCGGGTTTCTCGTATTTTTTGGCAGTCGTTACTTCGCGTGCAACTACCTTTTTGGCCCGGAAATCTGCGCGTTTCAGGGCGCCTCCACGACCTTCGACAAAGCGCGATATGTCGCTGCCGGCGGCGCGCGTGTTTTGTGCGCAGTTAATCGGAGCCATATCAGCCGGGAAAGTCGATGGATCGACCTGAACGACGTGCAATCCGGGCCTGATGCCCTCAAAATGATAGCGGCCGTCTTCATCGGTGACGGTGTAGGTTCCGTCCTGCAGCATGACGCGAATACCGCCAATTCCTGCGGCCTTGCGCGGGTCAACGCTGCATCCGCCGTCGGTAATGCGGCCGATAATCGTGAATCTTTCGGAGATGCCGTCCCTTTCAATACGCACGGGCACACTGGCGACAGGGCTTTCGGCGCCGCGATTGTCGCGCGCCTGGGCCGTGTTGATCGCATCTCCGGGGCTGGCATCCTGACGGACTTCGGCCAAATAGGTGAGTAATCCGCTGCCTGCTGGGGGCAAAGCAGGGACGGTGACAGAGAAATTCTGTCCGTTGGGCTGCACAATGGGCGTTACGAGAGCGCCATTATAGCGAACAGTATCGATGCGCAGGCGCATCGCGTTCGGCAACTGGTCCTCGATCGTAACTGCGCCGGTTGTGCGCACCGGATCACTGTTTTGCACGGTCACCCGGTACTGGAGGGCATCACCCGGGACGGCAATCGCGGTGGATACCTCCTTGGTGAGGGTAATCGGCACGCCCGGTCTGTCGAGCGGGACGTCGACGCGCACCGGCGCCGGATCATCCAGCGTGATGATCCCGCCATATGAGCCATCCACAATGGTGAAGGGCAGGCCGTCCGTTCGTCGGAAGCCGTCAAGCTCCTCAGGCGTGGCCGCCGAGGGCGCCGTATAGGGCGCTGGCGGCTCGATCAGCAGCCTGTACTGGCCGGGACGGGCAAACGGGAAGCGATAGAAGCCTTCGGTGAAATTATACACATTGCCGCCGCTATCGGTCACGGATCCGCCGGAAATCACTGTGCTGGGGAACACAGAGACGCCGTCATCACCGAAAACTTCAGCTGGCAGGCCCGTGGCAACGTCTATGAGCGTTACCCGTGTGCCATCGACAGGGGTACCATCACCGCTGTCGAAGGTTTCACCAAAGGGATCGATCAAAATCCCGATTTCGACTGTGCCGATGGCACTACCGCTGACCTCATCAATACCGACGTTGAGCATATCGCCGGGCTGCACAGACAGAACGCAATCGCTCTGTACTGGCGCGGGCGGTATCGCTGCGGTATTGATCATGCCAACGAAACGACCGCTATTCACCTCGGTTTCGATGATGTTGATCGTCTCGCGGTCGCCAGAAGGCGTCGTGAGGACAACATCGAAATTATCGATAGCGGCACTGTTCAGATTCTTGTTTGGGGCAAGAACTGAGACAATTAGGGGCTCTCCAGCACGGATACTCGTGGTTTGGGCAATGGCAGCCGGACTGGTATTGGTTCCAGCGAACGCGCCGCGGAGTTCAACCGGGACATTGCCGCTGGAGCCTCTGCAGATTGTTCCCGGAAGATTAAGCTGTTCCGCGCCTGGCGGATCATCAAAACGATATAAAGTGATCTCAGGCGGCACTGTTGGGGGTGCGACAACCTGAATATCGACGCGATTGGACGGGGTTTGCAGGCGCGTGCTGCCAACGTCCCACTCGGCCTCTGCGACATTGGTAATAAGGGGGAAGCTTTGGGCGTGCGCAGGAATCATAGAGGCAGGCGCGATCATCGCCCCTGCAGCAAATGCCAGACTGACTGGCTTAATAAGATTGGTTAACCAACGCATCCAAAAAGGGGGAGGCGGCGACTTCCCGAATGACCGGAAAGCCGCCGCTATCCTCTATTCTTAGTCTACCGTTGCCCGGAAGAGCAGCGTTTCGGTAACGCCGGCAGCAACATCGCCGAGATCACCGGTGATAACACCTGATGATTCTGACAAAGTACCTGCATCGGCATTTGTACCCGTGCCATCGCAGGCAAGGGCAGAACGAACACCATTAGCCGCCGGAATGGTGGCTGGTCCGGTTACCGGCGCGGTTGCATAGAAGGACAGATCCAGGGCGGAAATGTCATCCGAAATGCTGACGCTGGTAGCAGTTGCACTGCCCGTCGCGTTGGTCACGGCGATACAATATTCGATAACCGCACCCGGAATGGATTTCGGGTTCGTGCTGCCGTTTACCGGATCCCACAATACGGAGCTGGATTTCACTACGCTGACATTAGCAGCAGAAATCACGAAGTTATCCGTGTCGGATGCCGATGCGTTGACATAGACGTTATCGATATTCGCTGCGTTGACGGTACCATCTTCGGTATTGGCACCTGCGTTGACGGTATAGTCACCACCAAGGCTTCCGCCTGTAGCACCCTCTTTAATGGTCGCGGTCAGCGTGATGCCTGCGGCGTCACCGGTTGCAAGACCAAGCGGGATATCACCGACAATGTAGACGGTCGCATTGGCGTCTTCAGCCAGCTCGTCAATGAATGTCGCGGTGTCTTCCGCCGGCTGATAGCCAGGAGTTGCGCCGGATTCGACGAAGATGAGAAGCCCGGTCACATCAAAGTCGTCGGTGCCGCTAAATGGCGTCGCGGCTCCGGTTGTTTGCTGTGTAGCGCTCAGTTCAAAGTCAACCACATCGTTTGAATCGTTGGTCACCGTGTAGGTCAGGAAGGCCGGATTAGGCGCGCCTGCCGTCTGGCCTGGCGTAACCGATTGGGCAGCACCATTGGCTTCCGAAACGGTCAGGTCGAGCTTACGGTCGACTGTGAACGTGTCTGAATCGGTTTCAGCCGTCTGAGACACGCCGCCAACCTGATAGTTAACGGTGACGTTGTTGGTAATCGCGTCGCCTGCGGTTGTTCCTGCAGCAAATGCCGGGTTTGCACCCAGCATTGCGGCAGTAACAGTGCCTGTGGCAACGAGAAGTTTCAGTTTACTGGTCATTACTGTACTCCTGTTTCACTCTATTGTGGATCGCCTTACCCCCGCGGCGATCCGATACGGTTTGCGGTCATTTTACTGTTCCGCGAAATACAAGTTTCCCTTCCGAACCCACTGAAAGAGAACGATTAAATTTCCACTTGATATGCGTTACGTCGCTCATCAGGGCAGGGCGAACCTCCCCGTTTGCGCGCGTATAGGTAAGGGCCGAAAGCGGCCCCCAGTTTTTGCCTCCGTCAACGGAGACAATTTCGGTGCCATCAGACGTTCCGTTGAACGCGACCGCTTTGGGGAGCGGGTTGGTGACAGAGAAATCGGTGGCTGGCGTGCTGCCAACATTCTTATATTTGACAACGAAGACGAGATTATCGCCTGGAATGACCGTTTTGGGCTCTTCCAACATCACAGAGGTTTGCCCGTCCGCGTTCTCGATCTTGCGTTCGACAAAAACATCACTGGAAAGCGCGACATTATTTGCAGCCATGGCCACGCCGGGTGTGATCCCCGGGATTGCCAAGGCTGCAAGCATTGCTAAACGTTTCAAAAGATTGATTTTCATCCGTTTTTGTTCCTCAATCTATCGTTACTTGGAAAGTGATGGTGCGGGTCTGGCCGCCCGGAACCGTGCCCAGGCTGATTGCAATCTCGCTGCCGTCAAATGACCCTGCGTCAGCATCGGCATCGCTGTCTGTCAGGTTTGCGCCTTCCAGAGTGATGCTTTCCGCGGTGTAGGTGGTGTCAGTGGGTATATCGTCGGTGATATTCAGGTTGGTCAGGCTGCCTGATCCCGTGATTGTAGCAACGAGCTGATAAGTAATGGTTGCGCCTGGGACCGGCTGATTTCCGCCAAATTGATCGGTCACAGTCGCACTTTTTACCAGCGCGACCTGCGCCGCCTGTATCAGGAAGAAGCTGCTTGCTTCGCCGTCGGCGCCGGTTGAACCGACAACGGCGTCACCGCCGCCATCACCTTGGCCGGCAAAACTGGTGCCAGGCGTGCCGCTTCCTGTAATAGCCACGGCGGACAATTCGACTTCTGCGCGTTGCCCGTCTGTTGCGGATACCGGGATATCCGACAATATGAAGACGTTTACGCTAGCATCCGGTGCCAATACCGGATCATTTGAACCGGGCGAATAAATCGTATCAACACCGGGATCAAAAACACCATTGTCGTCGGTATCCAGATAGATAACGGCGTTGGTGGTATCGAAATCGTCGCCGCCCTTGGCTGTATCGGCTGTGAGCGTAAAGGCTTCATTGCCGTTGCCAGTGTTGGTAACTTGATAGGTTGTAACTTGCTGTGTGGCACCGCTATCTACAGCAATGTCACCCGGGTCGGCTGATGCGACTGTGACATCAAGCAGTTCGTCGACGGTAATGGTTACGGTATTTGAATCGATAACGACAGGACCGCCGGGACCATCGTAGGACGCTTGGGCGGTATTGAGAATATCCGTGCCAGCTATCGTGCCAGCGGCATTGGCCGCGGACATGCCCACTGTCCCCAGCGTCATGACGGACAGCGTGGCGGCCAGCGTCATGGCACCGCGTTTTGCTATCGCGCCAACAGGCTGAAGACAGCCCGTCAAACATGCTTTTCCTACATAATTCATGAACTTGATATGCAGGAGAAAGGCAAATATTTCGTAAAGATGACGTCAAAAAGTCGTTGCCGTCATTTCAAATAAAACCCATATAAAACAGATACTTAACATATATTTCAGCAGGGAATGTAACGTTTGCTTAATGCCATCTTAACTGTAACGATTTGTAACATATGTTAAACTGTGTAACACTTTCATCCGAAATGGGGGCTTCGCAAAACCGTGGTTTCAAATTGGCCTATTGGGTCAAGTTGACGCCAGATCGGTCATCGGGCTTGCCGGAATTTCGCAATCAAATCAGCGACCCAATAAGCGGGAAGCAAATTTTCTTTGAATCTTTGCAAGAGTGTTGTTGACAGTCAGGCAGAGCTCTTATACTTGCGCTTCTCCACTGCATATCCCGGCGAACATGCCGGTGCATAAGCGGGTGTAGCTCAGTTGGTTAGAGCGCCGGCCTGTCACGCCGGAGGTCGCGAGTTCAAGTCTCGTCACTCGCGCCATTGCCTCAAAAAGAGGTTATTGGCGGTTCAGGAACGGAATTTCCCGGTATTTATCCATAGCAACAGCGGTTTGATGGGATATATCCAGATAATCCCGGCGATCACGTAGATCGGAAGCTGCAACCAGAAATTCAGATCGCTGATCCTGTCGATCAGGCTGACAACAATACCGCTCCAGATCAAAACGAAGACCAGCATCAAAATCACACCAACAGGAGCGCGCCAATTGGGTGCATCTGGCGGATTGTAAGGCAGTTTCTTGTCCGGATCTGTCGTCATGACGTCATGTCAACCCTTTGAATTATTTCGGATTCTGTCACAATCATCTCCAAAGTGACGTCATGAGGCTGCATCGGGATATTTTCCGCTTCCTGTACAGACCAGGCGAAACCTATTCGCGTCGCTTTCGGGTATTTTTCAAAGGTCCGATCATAATGCCCTTTGCCTTGTCCGAGTCGGCCCAGGGATCGGTCAAAAGCAATCATCGGAGTGATGATAAGGTCTGGCGTGACGGCGGGACAATCGGTGCTTGGCTCCGAAATATTCTGATATCCCGTTTCCAGCAATTCGAGATTGTCCACTTGTCGAAATTCCAATGGAGAGTCGCCGATAACTGCTGGAAACGCTATGGTTTTTCCTATTTCGATACAATATTCAGCCAGCCTGGCTGTTGGGGCTTCGGAGCCCATTGCGCTATAGAGCGCGACGATTTCACTCTGCTCGATCAGCTTTGCTAACGGCGAGGGCGGACGGCGAAAAGCCAAGCCCTTTGTCGCTACATCCAACTGGCTATAAAAAGCATCGCGCCGCCGCCTATACTCTTCACGTAAAGTCTTCTTTTTATCTGATAAGCTATTCAAAGATAAATCTTTCTTGGAGAAAGGTGACGGGACCACCAGGGTCGTTTGCCGGAAAATCCTCTGACGCCAATTACGTCAGGTGGGCGCCATATGCTTCGAACCCGACTTCCAAAAAGTCCGCAATCCGAGCAGGGACAGCTCCCTTGGATGTTATATCGCCTCAGGGATGTTCGCTTCTGGCTCGTGCCAGGCAGTACCCGTCAACAGCTATCTAGGGGTTATTGGCGCCTTGCTCAAGGCTGTTCGCAAAGGCTTCGGCACGATCTGCCAGTTTTTCAAGTGCCAGCAGCACGCGTTCATCCTCGGCATCATTGGTTTTCTGCGGCTTGTTGGCAGGAGGGATCGCTGCCTGAGGTGTTGGGCTATTGCCCTGCGCTGTTTTGGTGCCATGCAGTTCATCGGCGAGCAAAAGCGATGTGAACAGCAGCATCCGGCTTTCTGTCAATCCCGCTGGATCGCCCGCTTCTCCCGCTTTTGCGTCCACCATGGCTCCCAATTTGCCGAGATGTTCCTCTTCACCGTCCTGACAGGTGACCATGAACGAGCGGCCACCAATTTCCAGCTTTACCTGTGCCATATTAGCGCTCCTGCCGGGCGATCAGCCCGTCAATCGTATGAATGGCCTGTTTCATTTCTTCTTTCAGGGCAGCATGCCGTTTTTCCAGTGCTGGATCGACCTGTGGGGCAGTTGTGGCTGCCTTGACCGTTTCTATGCGACTGAGCGCCCGCTCTATGCGACCGATCGCGAGGATCACTCGTTCGTTTTCCATGACTTGGTTCCGACTTATAAGTTATTGTGTTTCATTGGTAACAATCTCGGGCCGCTGCGTAAACACTAGATCGGTGAAGCGCAGCCTTGACGATATGAGCGCAGGCCAGCAAAGGGTGTGTCAAAATGGCGAATCGCTGGATTTCCGAAGTCCACTTTGTCACAACCTGATCACTGCTGGGGGATCCGCAAAACATGACCGTTTCCGAGAAAATTTCAGAGAAAACGATGGCAAACGCTATCCGTGCACTGTCCATGGATGCGGTACAGGCGGCCAATAGCGGCCATCCAGGCATGCCCATGGGTATGGCAGACGTAGCAACCGTATTGTTCAGCGATTTTCTGAAATTTGACCCAAAAGCGCCAAAATGGGCTGATCGTGACCGGTTTGTGCTGTCGGCAGGCCATGGTTCGATGCTAATCTATTCTTTGCTTCACCTGACCGGTTATGAGCGCCCTACGCTTCAGGATATCAAGGATTTCAGGCAATTATCGTCGCCTTGTGCGGGCCATCCTGAAAATTTCAAACTGGAAGGCGTTGAGGCGACCACCGGACCTTTGGGGCAGGGCTTTGCCATGGCCGTCGGCATGGCAATTGCCGAACGGCATTTGAACGCGCATTTCAGCGATGATCTGGTGGATCACAAAACCTGGGTTATCGCGGGTGATGGCTGTCTGATGGAGGCAATCAACCATGAAGCGGTTGGTTTGGCCGGACATCTGCAGCTGGGCCGCCTCAACGTTCTGTGGGACGATAATGGTATAACCATTGATGGTGGCACGGATTTATCCACTAGCGAGGATATTCCGGCGCGTTACCGGGCTTCAGGCTGGCATGTGGTGTCCTGTGACGGGCATGATTTTGACGATATCCGCAAAGCACTGAAAGAAGCCGAAGCCGATCCGCGGCCTTCTCTCATCGCCTGTAAAACCGTGATTGGCTATGGCTCTCCCAACAAGCAGGGAACCTCCGCTACCCATGGAGCAGCACTTGGTGAAGACGAAGTTGCAGCAACGCGGCAATATTTGGGCTGGAATGATAAACCCTTTGAAATTCAAGATGATATATTGGCGTCATGGCGTAAGATTGGTGAAAAAGGAGCCGGGAAACGCGCTGAATGGGAGGCGCGTCTGAAAGCTCACAGTCTTTCTGAAGAATTTGAGCGGCGCATGTCGGGTGCTTTGCCCGATAATGGTGCGATGCAAGACTATCTCGACGGCCTGGCCCAAGACCCGCCGAAGGTCGCAACGCGCAAGGCGTCGGAAATGGCATTGGGTGCGATTACCGCTGCAATGCCGGAAATGGTGGGCGGTAGCGCTGATTTGACGGGTTCAAACAACACGAAAACAGATTCTACCAAGCCGCTGACCAAAGACGATTATTCTGGTCGCTATATCTACTACGGCATCCGTGAATTTGGCATGGCAGCCGCGATGAACGGTATGGCGCTGCATGGCGGTATCATACCTTATGGCGGCACATTTCTGGTCTTTACCGACTATTGCCGTGGTGCAATGCGGCTTTCCGCCATTCAGAACACGCGTGCGATCTATGTGATGACCCATGACAGCATCGGTTTGGGTGAAGATGGGCCAACACACCAGCCTATTGAGCATTTGCAGAGCCTTCGAGCCATGCCGAATATGCAGGTATTCCGGCCTGCCGATGCAATTGAGACGGCGGAATGTTGGGCCCTGGCTATCAAACGATCCGAAGGGCCTTCGACGCTGGCTTTGACCCGCCAGGGGCTGCCGCCGTTGCGCCATGACGTCAGCGTAAACCATTGTGAAAAAGGCGCTTATTTGATGAAGTCGGCGGAGAACGCTAAACGCGTTGTGCTGATCGCCACGGGTTCTGAAGTATCGCTGGCGATGGATGTTGCGGCCAAGCTGGAGGCAAATGGTGTCGGCGCAGATGTCGTGTCGATGCCTTGTACTGAATTATTTGATGCACAATCCGACGATTATAAGTCGAAACTGCTCGGCGAGTCCGGAACATTACGGGTTTCAATCGAAGCCGGTACGACCTTTGGATGGGAACGTTACACCGGACTGGACGGCCTGCGCTTCGGCATAGACAGTTTTGGCGCATCCGCACCGATTAATGACCTGTTCGAACATTTTGGCCTCACCGCAAAGGCGATTACACCACAAATAATGGCAAAACTGGGCTGAAAACAGCAAGAAACTGGAATTCAAAGGAGCAACATTTATGACAAAAGTAGCAATTAACGGATTTGGCCGCATCGGCCGTTTGGTCGCTCGTGCTATATTGGAGCGTCCGGACTGCGGCCTTGAGCTGGTTGCGATTAATGACCTTGCTGATGCGAGCGCCAACGCGCTTTTGTTCGGATATGACAGTGTCCATGGCCGTTTTCCGGGCGAAGTGACCGCCGATGGCGACAGCATCATAGTCAATGGCAAGAAAATCGCTGTCACGTCGGAACGCGAGCCAGGCAAGCTGCCCCATGGCGAAATGGGTATTGATATCGTTCTGGAATGCACCGGCTTCTTCCAGTCAGTTGAAGCGGCGCAGCCCCATATTGATGCAGGCGCCAAACGCGTTTTGATCTCTGCACCGGCAAAAGGTGACTTGAAAACGGTCGTTTACGGCGTGAACCATGACGTATTGACGTCATCGGATGTCATTGTTTCTAATGCATCTTGTACGACAAACTGCCTTGCGCCGGTCGCCAAGGTATTGAACGACGCGATCGGGATTGAGCGCGGTTTCATGACCACGATTCACAGCTATACAAATGACCAGCGCATGCTTGATCAGATGCACAGCGATATGCGCCGAGCCCGCGCCGGTGCGGTCAACATGATCCCGACGACAACAGGCGCTGCTCGTGCGGTTGGTCTGGTATTGCCGGAATTGAACGGCAAGCTGGACGGTTCCTCTGTCCGCGTACCAACGCCCAATGTCAGTCTGGTCGACCTGGTCTTCACGCCAGGCCGTGATACCAGCGTTGAAGAAGTCAACGGAGCGCTGAAAGCCGCGGCTGATGGACCTATGAACGGCGTTCTAGTCTTTGAAGACAAGCCGCTTGTTTCCAGCGATTTCAATCATCAGCCGGCCAGTTCATCGGTCGACAGCCTGGAAACATCGGTCATGGATGGCAAGCTGGCCCGCGTGGTGAGCTGGTATGATAATGAGTGGGGCTTTTCCAACCGGATGATCGATACCGCGACCGTTATGGCAAAATTGCTCTAAACAGAAAGGTTCTGAGCAATGGCTGGTAATAGATTTAAAACACTGGATGATCTCGGTGACGTGACAGGGCAATCCGGACTGGTCCGGGTGGACCTGAACGTGCCAATGGCGGATGGCAAGGTGACGGACGATACGCGGCTGAAAGCAGTTGTGCCGACCGTGACAGAGCTCGCCGATCGCGGTGCCAAAGTTTTGTTGCTGGCCCATTTCGGACGACCCAAGGGCAAGGCGGATATGAAATATTCCCTGGAACCCGTGGTCGCGCCTCTGGCCAAAACGCTGGGCCGGGATGTTGGCTTCATGCAAATGCCAGATCGCGATACTATTGATGCTTTACCCAATGGTAGCATCGTAGTGGTTGAAAACAGCCGTTTCGCGCCGGGCGAAGAGAAAAACGATCCGGGCATGGCTAAGGCGATTGCTTCTTTTGGCACATTTTACGTCAATGATGCTTTTTCCGCCGCGCACCGGGCACATGTGACGACTGCCGGTCTGGCCGAGCATCTGCCGGCTTATGCAGGACGTTCGATGGAACGGGAGCTGAGCGCGCTTGATAAGGCGCTCGGCGATCCAGAGCATCCGGTTGTTGCAGTTGTTGGCGGCGCAAAAGTGTCCAGCAAGCTCGACGTTTTGCGGCAAATGGTTGAGAAAGTGGACCATCTGATCATCGGCGGCGGCATGGCCAACACATTTTTGGCGGCGCGCGGCGTTGATGTCGGCAAATCACTGTGCGAGCACGATCTTACCGACACGGCCAATGAGATACTGGAAGCGGCGGACAAGGCCGATTGCACGGTCCATCTGCCCTATGATGTGGTTGTCGCAAAGGAATTTGCTCCCAATCCGCCAACCCGCACTGTCAATGTGCATGAGGTTGCCGAGGATGAAATGATACTCGATGTCGGGCCAGCGGCTGTCGAAGCCCTGTCCGATGTCCTGAAAACCTGCAAAACCCTGGTATGGAACGGGCCGATGGGCGCGTTTGAAACACCGCCTTTTGACATGGCAACCGTTGCGCTGGCGCAAACGGCCGCGGCCCTGACCAAGGAAGGCTCTTTGCTTTCTGTTGCAGGTGGGGGCGATACGGTCGCTGCGCTTAATCATGCGGGCGTTGCCGATGATTTCAGTTTTATATCCACCGCTGGCGGCGCATTTCTGGAATGGATGGAAGGCAAGGAATTGCCAGGCGTAAAGGCTCTGCAACGATGAATATCCGGCCTGCAGAAGATAGAGACAGGCCGATAATCGCCGAAATCCATGCGCGCAGCTGGCAGGAAAATTATCGCGATTATTTATCTGACGACCTTCTGGATAATCAACTTTCCGGAATGATGGTCGAGCATTGGCGCAATGCCGAGATTGGTTCGCAGGACATCGTTCTGGTGGCCGAAGATGATTGGGTTCAGGGCTTTGTTGCGGTCTGGGATGACGAGATGCCCTATATCGATAATCTCCATGTTCGCAGTGAGGGGCGGTCCAAAGGCATTGGTCGCAAATTACTTGCCTTGGCTGCCCGTGCAGCCAAGGCAAATGGCCGCAAAGGAATATGGTTGCATGTGGTAGTCGGCAATGACCGTGCCCGCAGCCTATATACCCGTTTGGGCGGAGTTCCAGACGGGATTGAAGACAAAGACCTTCATGGAACAATGGTTCCCAACGAACGTATCCTGTGGCGGGATATCGATATTCTTGCCGAACAAATCTAAATGAACGAGGACGAATTTCATGCATGATCCGAAGATGATGGACAAAATTGAAAATGGCGCAGGCTTTATTGCGGCTTTGGACCAGAGCGGCGGTTCTACGCCAAAAGCGCTGAAAGGCTATGGTGTCAGCGAAGATGCTTATTCTAATGACGATGAGATGTTTGCCCTGATCCACGGCATGCGCGGCCGTATCGTGACTGCACCAAGCTTTGGTAGCGGAAAAGTCATCGGTGCGATCCTGTTTGAAAAAACCATGGACGGCGAAGCGGACGGAAAACCGGTGCCGACTTTGCTTTGGGAACGCGGCGTCGTGCCGTTCCTGAAAGTGGACAAAGGTCTGGAAGATGAGGCCGACGGTGTTCAAATGATGAAACCCAATCCCGGTCTTGGTGAATTGCTCGAACGTGCCAAAACAAAAGATGTTTTTGGTACAAAGATGCGTTCGGTTATCAATCTTGCTTCACCAACCGGCATCGCAGCCATCGTAAAACAGCAGTTTGACGTCGCCAGTCAGATTCTGGATCACGGCCTGATGCCGATGATTGAGCCTGAAGTGAACATTAAAAGCGCGGAGCGGGCAGAGTGCGACGCCATCCTGCTGCAAGAGATTACAAAACAGCTTGTTGCCCTGCCAGAAGATCGCAAAGTCATGCTGAAACTGTCGATCCCGGCCGAAGCCAATCTTTATGCGCCGCTTGTCGACCATCCCCGGGTTGCCCGTGTGGTTGCGCTTTCCGGTGGTTTCTCGCGCGATGAAGCTTGCACCGAGCTGGCAAAGAATCGCGGTATGATCGCTAGCTTCTCCCGCGCTTTGCTGCAGGATCTGCGGGCTTCCATGAGCGACGAAGAATTTGATCAGTCGCTGGGCAGCGCCATTGATCAGATCCACAAGGCTTCGACCGTTAAGGTATAAGGGAACAGCATTTGGCAAAGTCCGATCCAAGCTGGTCAGATGTCGATGACTATATCGTCGAGCATTTGATTGGTGACGATCCGGCGCTGGACGCCTGTCTGGCTGCCAATGCACACGAAAACCTTCCTGCCATAGATGTTTCGGTAACGCAGGGACGAATGCTGGAGCTGCTCGCGCGCGGAGTCGGGGCAAAGCACATATTGGAAATCGGAGCCTTGGGCGGATATTCAGCCATCTCGCTGGCGCGTGCTTTGCCGGATGATGGTCAACTTGTCTCGCTGGAACTGGAGCCTGAATATGCCGCGCTGGCCAGAAGCAATATCGAGAAAGCGGGACTGGCGGCCAAGGTTGAAATAATAGTCGGTGAGGCGGTGAAATCACTCGCAGCGTTGGAGGTGAGCGATGCATCCCGGTTCGACTTTGTTTTCGTTGACGCGGACAAAGAAAATTATGCGACCTATCTGGAACATGCAATTCGTCTTTCCCGCCCTGGAGCCATGCTGATTTTTGATAATGTTGTCAGAGAGGGTGAGGTGATCAATCCTGATAGCTCTGACCCCAAAGTGCCCGGCACACGGGCGTTATACAGCGCTTTGCAAGAACACCCCCTTGTCGATGCCACCGCAATTCAAACGGTCGGTTCAAAAAAATGGGACGGGTTTCTGCTAGGCATAGTTCGAGACAATTAAGGGCAACGACCATGACCATACCATCCTGCCAGCTTTATCTGATTTCACCTCTCGATGTTGGCGGTGACTTTCCGGAACAGTTGCAACAGGCGTTGGAAGCTGGGCCTGTGGCTGCCTTTCAGTTTCGCGTGAAGGACGTCGACCAAGACGAAGCAGAACGTTTGGCCGAACCACTCAAAGCGATCTGCGATGCGCATGACGTCGCTTTCATTGTGAATGACGATGTTGTTTTGGCCAGGCGTCTGGCAGCCGATGGTGTCCATTTGGGGCAGGGCGATGGCGACCTGAAAGATGCTCGGGCTGAATTGGGGGATCAGATGCAAATCGGTATAACCTGCCACGACAGCCGGCATCTGGCGATGGAGGCCGGAGAGGGCGGTGCCAACTATGTTGCTTTTGGAGCTTTTTTTTCCACCACGACCAAGGAAACCCATCATCGGCCGGAGGTCGATATATTGAAATGGTGGTCAACGATCATGGAGATACCGTGCGTTGCCATTGGCGGGATTACACCGGATAACTGTCAGCCGCTGGTTGACGCGGGTGCCGATTTCCTGGCGGTCAGCGGGTCGGTCTGGAATGATCCGCAAGGTCCGGCGCACGCGGTTAAACGTTTCAATGAAATATTGGCAGACTAAGCCATCGAACGGATAGCTCTCAGGAAGAGCTTTCGTTCACCCCGATATTCGATTCAACATATTGTTCCAAAAACTGGTCTTTGGAAGGTGGTGCAAAATTTGGTAGTTGTTCCAAATCTCTAACATATTCAGGGAGCGGTATAGTGGAACGTATCCTGCCATCACTAATGGAATAGCCGAAAAGGCCCGACGCAACCGGATCGCATGGGGCCGCTTCTTCTGCGGGTTTGTTTCGATCGGGTTTCAAGATTTCTGCTTGCGCCATATCCGTTAGTTACATTGATGTCAGTGCGCGGTATTGTATGAAAAAGACATACTGGCAGATATCAGGCTGCAATCGTTCAAGGTCTGATGACAAAAAGGCCCTTACGTCCTCTCAGGAAATTTCTAACGAAACTTTCTTCCGAAGGAATTCCGAAATGCGGCATGCGTTCGATTTCGCTCAAAAAGCCGTCATGGCATGCCGGTGACGGAGTGGGCACAGGTGCTTCGGTCCCGCTGAATAAACCAGCAGCGGGAGCAGTTGTTTCTTCGGGCGACACCGGGTCCGGGACATTTTCCATTAACTGGCGCGTAGATTGTGCTTAGGGGAATGTATTGTATGAAATCGCCATATCCGGTCTTCGCTGTGCTTGCCTATCTTCGTTCGCCGTTATAGAGGGCCGCAACACAAGATTTCCGAAAGCGAGACGTTCCATGAAGATCAGCGGTGTAGATATCCGTCCCGGCAATATATTGGACTATGAAAACGGCCTGTGGAAGGTCGCGAAGATTCAGCATACCCAGCCCGGCAAAGGCGGCGCATATATGCAGGTGGAAATGAAGAACCTGGTGGATGGTCGCAAGACCAATGTCCGTTTTCGCAGCGCCGATACGGTGGAAAAGGTCCGTCTGGATACCAAGACGTTTCAGTATCTTTTTGCCGATGATGATATGCTGACTTTCATGGACAAGGAAAATTACGAGCAGATTACGTTACCTGCAGATTTGCTTGGTGATGCGGTTGAGTTTTTGCAGGACGGTATGGATGTTCAGCTTGAGCTTTACGAAGAGAAGCCAATCTCCGTGCAGTTGCCGGACCAGATTGAAGCTGAAATTGTCGAAGCCGATGCGGTGGTCAAAGGCCAGACCGCTTCGTCGAGCTACAAACCTGCGGTTCTCGACAATGGTGTACGTGTCATGGTGCCGCCATTTATCTCGGCCGGGACGCGGATCATTGTTGACGTTTATGCCCGCGAATATGTCGGCAAGGCATAGCAAGAGGACGACATGCCAGCACATTCCGCCCTTATAACCGTCATGGAACGCGCCGCGCGCAAGGCGGGATCACGCCTGCGCCGCGATTTTGGCGAAGTAGAACATCTTCAGGTTTCGAAAAAAGGCCCGGCCGATTTCGTATCCAAAGCCGATATGCGGTCTGAACGCATCCTCTATGATGAGCTGATGAAGGTGCGCCCGGGCTGGGGCTTTGTGCTTGAAGAAGGCGGCATGATTGAAGCTGAAGAAGGAAAGCCGCGCTGGATTGTTGATCCACTCGACGGCACCAGCAACTTCCTTCACGGTATACCGCATTTCGCGATTTCCATCGCTGTGCAAGAACGGTCCTATGATGGACAGGGCTGGGGGAAAATTACCAGCGGTCTTATCTATGAGCCGGTTTCTGACCAGACATGGTGGGCGGAAATGGACAAGGGTGCCTATCTCGGTGAAAAGCGCTTGCGGGTTTCGGCGCGGCGTGACTTGTCTGAGGCGCTGATCGCCACGGGCATACCTTTTAAAGGACATGGCGACTTGGCCGAATGGTCGCGCATTTTCGGTTCCATTGCACCACAAGTGGCGGGTATCCGCCGCAATGGCGCAGCTTCGCTCGATCTCGCCTGGTTGGCTGCTGGCCGCTATGACGGTTTCTGGGAAGCAGACCTGCAGGTTTGGGATGTCGCGGCGGGCATATTGATGGTCCGTGAAGCCGGCGGTTTTGTAAGCGATTATACCGGTGGCGACCAACCGATAGGACAGCGTGAAATATTGGCAGCGAACGAGGCACTGCACAGCAAGTTGCACAAAATTCTGGCGAGGTCGCTGCTGTAACATTGTAAACAGCAATAGATAGCGCCAATTCGAGCCATTTGGCCCTTGCAGCTTGGTGAGCCTATCCCTAAAAGCGGCCCTGAATTTTAGAGAAACGAGTCTTTTGTGGTCGATCTTTCCGAATATGCGCCAATACTGCTTTTCCTTGCAGTGGCTCTTGGCCTTTCCGCCCTGTTTGTTTTTCTGCCCATGGGTGTATCGCGACTGACGGGCACGCATAGTCCGGATCCTGAAAAACTGTCGGAATATGAGTGCGGTTTTCCTGCCTTTGAAGATTCACGCAGCCAGTTTGATGTGCGCTTTTATCTCGTCGCCATCCTGTTTATCATTTTTGATCTGGAAGCAGCATTCCTGTTTCCCTGGGCCGTATCACTTGATCAAATCGGCTGGACCGGTTGGTCGTCGATGATGATCTTCCTGTTCATCCTGACGGTCGGCTTTATTTACGAATGGAAAATGGGAGCGCTCGATTGGGAGTAGAAACTGGCAGCAACGTTATTCTGAATGCTGATGGTACGCCAATGGCCCCAAATACGCAGCCAGATGAGGCGTTTTTCAAAGACCTGAATTCAGAGGTGAATGACAAGGGTTTTCTTGTCACGTCCACTGAAGACCTGTTTCAGTGGGCGCGCACCGGTTCACTCTGGTGGATGACCTTTGGCCTCGCCTGCTGTGCGGTCGAGATGATCCACGTCAACATGCCGCGCTATGATATGGAGCGTTTCGGCGCCGCTCCGCGCGCCAGCCCGCGTCAGTCTGACGTGATGATCGTGGCAGGAACGCTTTGCAACAAGATGGCACCGGCGCTGCGCAAGGTTTATGACCAGATGTCAGAACCCAAATATGTGATTTCCATGGGCAGCTGTGCCAATGGCGGCGGCTATTATCATTACAGCTATTCTGTAGTGCGCGGCTGTGACCGGATCGTACCGGTTGATATTTACGTACCGGGATGCCCGCCAACGGCTGAGGCGCTGCTTTACGGTGTGATGCAATTGCAGCGCAAGATCCGCCGCATCGGGACGTTAGAGCGTTAATATGGCAAACGGGGCTCCAACCATGTCCAGCAACGAAGGCGTTGCTGCGACTCTCGCGAAATCATTGGGCGCGGCCGTGCTTGATACGGTCGAGGCGCACGGTGAAATTAGCTTCACCGTTGATCGTAAGAAATTGCCTGCGGTAATGGACAAGTTGCGGAAGAGCCATGAATATCAGCAGCTTGTCGAGATCGCCGGTGTGGATTACCCCGAGCGGCCTGAGCGGTTCGAGGTTTGTTATCATCTGCTCAGCCTGACCAAAAATCACCGTATCCGTGTAAAAGTGACAACCGACGAAGACACGCCGGTACCAACCGTAACGCATATCTGGGAAGTGGCTGGCTGGCTCGAGCGTGAAGTGTTCGATCTTTATGGCGTGCTATTTGATGGAAACACGGACCTGCGGCGCATCCTGACCGACTATGGTTTTCAGGGGCACCCGTTCCGCAAGGACTTTCCGCTGACCGGCTATGTCGAGATGCGCTATTCTGAAGAAGCCAAGCGTGTGGTTTACGAGCCGGTGAAACTGGCGCAGGATTTCCGCAGCTTCGACTTCATGTCGCCTTGGGAGGGCGCAGACTATATCCTGCCCGGTGATGAAAAGTCGGAAGATGGTGATGATAAGGGAGCCAAGGAATAATGGCTGATTATCTCGACGAAATGGACGGCATAGCCGACGAGGCTGACCCCACGGTTGGTGATCTGGAAATCCAGAATTACACGATCAACTTCGGCCCCCAGCATCCTGCAGCGCACGGCGTTTTGCGGCTGGTAATGGAGCTCGACGGGGAGATTGTCGAACGGCTTGATCCACATGTTGGCTTGCTCCACCGCGGCACCGAAAAGCTGATTGAGCACAAGACTTACCTGCAGGCTCTGCCTTATTTCGACCGGCTGGATTATTGTTCGCCGCTGGCGATGGAGCATAGCTATGTGCTGGCGATTGAAAAATTGCTCGACCTCGAAGTGCCTCTGCGCGGCCAATATCTGCGCGTATTGTTCGCTGAGCTGACCCGTATCTGCAACCATATGCTCAACATCGGTGCGCATGTTATGGATGTGGGTGCAATGACGCCCAATATCTGGGTGTTCGAAATTCGTGAGCAATGCCTGGCCTTTTTTGAGCGTGCCAGCGGTGCGCGTATGCACAGCGCCTGGTTCCGCCCGGGCGGCGTCCATCAGGATGTACCGCTGAAACTGCTTACCGATATGGCTGATTGGCTGGACGAGTTTCCATCCTTTTTCGAAGATGCGATGAGTCTGGTCATCGACAACCGCATTTTCAAACAGCGTAATGTGGATATTGCCACCGTTTCCAAAGACGACGCGGTGCGTTGGGGCTTTTCAGGCCCGATGATCCGTGGTAGCGGTATTGCTTGGGACCTTCGCAAGTCTCAGCCTTATGATGTCTATGACCGTATGGAATTTGACGTGCCGGTTGGTACGCGCGGCGATTGCTATGATCGGTTCATGGTGCGGGTTGAGGAAGTGCGCCAGTCCGCACGGATCATGCGCCAGTGTTTGAATGAAATGCCCGATGGTCCGGTGGCTAGCACCGACCGTAAAGTCGTCCCGCCCAAACGCGGCGAAATGAAACAGTCGATGGAAGCATTGATCCATCATTTTAAACTTTATACCGAAGGCTTTCACGTTCCTGCTGGCGAAGTCTATGTCGCGACCGAAAGTCCGAAAGGCGAATTTGGCGTCTATCTGGTGAGCGATGGCAGCAACAAGCCTTATCGCTGCAAGATCCGTCCCACCGCTTTCTCGCATTTGCAGGCAATGGACTTCATGTCCAAAGGCCATATGCTGGCCGATGCCACGGCCATATTGGGCGCGATGGATATTGTGTTCGGGGAGTGTGACCGGTGATCGGTCGCGAGATCATCATTTTTATCGCGGCATTCGCCGGTTTTGCTTCACTTGTGGCGGGTTATCTTGTGGCGTTTCACGGAGAGGTGAGCCTCAAGGAAACGCTTTCGACCGCCTTCGCGGCGGTTGTCGGACTATATGCCGGGCGTTATCTCGAACGGAGATTGCGCCATGGCTGATGCGCCCGACACATCGAAAAGATGGCGGCTCGGCGGCGGTGCAACGGTCTTTGTGATCGTGGCAATCATGCTGCTCTGGGAATTGTGGCGGCCGGATAACATGCTCTGGAACATCATCTTGTTGACCATGATGGTGGGTCTAGTGGCCGCTGGCTTCTGGCTGAACATATATTTCTCAAAGCATTGGGACGAAATCGGGGAAGCGCGTTTTGATACGCGAAACAAAAGTGATGTAGATGGCTGAAGCTCCAAACATACCTGATGAACTTGAAGTGCGCGCCAAGTGGGGCGATTTCAAATTCACGCCAGCGAACGAAAAACTCGCCAAATGGCAGATCGCGAAATATCCGGAAGGTCGCCAGAAATCGGCGGTTATGGCCTTGCTTGATCTCGCCCAGCGTCAGGTTGGCGCGGATACCGAAACACAGGGCTGGCTGCCCGTTCCGGTGATTGAATATGTCGCGGCTTATTTGGACATGCCTTATATGCGCGCCTATGAAGTCGCGACTTTCTATACAATGTATAATCTCGCGCCAGTTGGCCGTTTTCATGTGCAGGTTTGCGGTACTACACCATGCATGCTGCGCGGCAGCGACGACGTTATGGCGGCCTGCAAGAATAAAGGCATGGCCAAGGGCAAGACCACGCCGGATGGCCTGTTCACGCTGACCGAAGTTGAGTGCATGGGCAATTGCTCCAACGCCCCGATGGTCCAGATTAACGACGATAATTACGAAGATCTCGATTACGATATCATGACACGTATTTTGGAAGATCTGGCGGACGGCAAAGAAATTCCGGTCGGTTCACAAATTGGTCGCAAGACGAGTGAACCGGAAGGCGGCCCGGTTGTCTTGAAAGAGATGGTCAAGGCCAATCATGACTATCGGGAGGAGTGGTAAGATGCTGCTCGACGGATATGCAGGATGGGTTGCGCTGGCAGTGGTCGCGATTGCGGTTGCAGGCGGCCTCTGGGGCCGCAGGAGTAAGAAATAATGGCTTTTGACTTTCTCCAGGACAAAGACCGGATCTTTACCAATGTCTATGGCTTTCAGTCATGGGACTTGAAGGCTGCGCAGAAACGCGGCGATTGGGACAATACCGCCGATATTATCAAGCGCGGCAATGACAAGATTATCAACGAAATGAAGGAAAGCGGCCTGCGCGGTCGTGGCGGTGCGGGTTTCCCGACCGGTCTGAAATGGTCCTTCATGCCGAAAGAGTCGCCCGATGGACGGCCGAGCTTTTTGGTCATCAATGCTGATGAATCCGAACCCGGCAGCTGTAAGGATCGTGAAATCCTGCGCAATGATCCGCACAAGCTGATCGAGGGCGCCTTGATTGCCGGTTTCGCGATGCGCGCGCGGGCGGCCTATATCTACATTCGCGGCGAATATATCATGGAAGCCAAGGTTATGGAGGCGGCCGTCAAGGAGGCCTATGACGCTGGCCTGATCGGCAAAAATGCCGCCAAATCCGGCTATGATTTCGATGTCTTCGTCCACCGTGGTGCGGGCGCTTATATTTGCGGTGAAGAAACCGCGATGATCGAAAGCCTGGAAGGCAAAAAAGGCCAACCGCGCCTGAAACCGCCATTTCCTGCCGGGGCCGGGCTCTATGGTTGCCCGACAACAGTCAACAATGTGGAGTCCATTGCGGTAGTTCCAACCATTTTGAGACGCGGAGCGAGCTGGTTTGCGAGCTTCGGACGCGAGAATAATCACGGTACGAAACTATTTCAGGTTTCCGGCCATGTTGAAAAACCGGCCGTGTTTGAAGAAGCCATGTCGATTCCGTTCAAGGATATGATCGAAAAGCATTGCGGCGGCATTACCGGCGGGTGGGACAACCTGCTTGCGGTTATTCCAGGCGGTTCTTCGGTGCCGTTGGTGCCGGCCCATGAAATCATGGACGCGCCAATGGATTTTGACGGCCTGAGCGCGCTCAAATCTGGCCTCGGTACTGCAGCGGTGATCGTGATGGACAAGAGCACCGATATCGTCCGCGCGATTTCGCGGCTTAGCTATTTCTACAAACATGAAAGCTGTGGCCAGTGTACGCCGTGCCGCGAAGGCACAGGCTGGATGTGGCGCGTCATGGAGCGCCTGCGTGATGGCGATGCCACGATCGAGGAAATCGATACGCTGCACGAAGTCACCAAGCAGGTGGAAGGCCACACCATCTGTGCATTGGGCGACGCCGCGGCCTGGCCAATTCAGGGCCTGATCCGGCATTTCCGACCAGAGCTGGAGCGGAGGATTCGCGAGAATGCTGGCGCAGAACCGGTGATGGAGGCTGCAGAATGAAATGGCGTCGCTTATTGAACTTATCATCGAGCTGTTCAGTCATTTTGTTCCGGACAGGAGTTCGAAGTATGGACGAATACAGGCTCTCGGATTTTTGCTATCCTTGGTCGTTATTCTCGCGGCATTGCTCTTCTTTTTCGGCGACCATTTTGAACTTGGGAGTTCGTAATGCCTAAAGTCACCGTAGATGGCGTCGAACTCGAAGTTCCTCAAGGCGCAACCGTGCTGCAGGCTGCTGAGCTTGCCGGTAAGGAAATTCCACGTTTCTGTTATCATGAACGTCTCAGCATCGCCGGCAATTGCCGCATGTGTCTGGTCGAGGTAAAACCGGGACCGCCCAAGCCGCAGGCGAGCTGTGCGCTGCCCGCTGCTGAGGGGCAGGAAATTCGCACCGATAGTGAAATGGTCAAGAAGGCGCGTGAAGGGGTGATGGAATTTCTGCTCATCAATCACCCACTTGATTGCCCGATTTGCGACCAGGGCGGCGAGTGCGACTTGCAGGATCAGGCCATGGCCTATGGCAAGGGCGGTTCGCGCTATGACGAGAACAAGCGCGCGGTGACCGAGAAATATATGGGGCCGGTGGTCAAGACGATCATGACCCGCTGTATTCATTGCACCCGCTGTGTTCGCTTTGCCGAAGAAGTGGCTGGCGTGGAAGAAATCGGTGCGATTGGACGCGGCGAGGGGATGGAGATCACATCCTATCTCGAAGGGGCAGTGCATAGCGAGCTTTCGGGCAATGTTGTTGACCTATGTCCCGTCGGTGCGCTGACCAGCAAGCCCTATGCGTTTGAAGCCCGTCCTTGGGAACTGACCAAGACCATGGGTATTGACGTCATGGACGGCGTCGGCACCAATATCCGCATCGATAGCCGCGGCCGCGAAGTGCTCCGCGCACTGCCTCGCGTCAATGATGATGTGAATGAGGAATGGGCGACCGACAAGACCCGCCATGCGATTGACGGCTTGATGAAGCGCCGTCTCGACCAGCCTTATATTCGGCAGAATGGTAAATTGGTTCCCGCCAGCTGGAACGAAGCCTTTGAAGCCATTGCGGCAGTAAAAGCAGGCAGTTCGGTGGCGGCGATAGCCGGTGACCTGGTGGATTGCGAAACCATGTATGCGGCCAAGCGGCTTTTGAAATCGATGCGCTCTGATATGTTGGAGGGACGCCAAACCGGCCTGTCTTATGACGTATCCAATCTCGCGGCAGTGAATTTCAACACGACCATTGCCGGCATTGAAGAAGCCGATGTGATAGTGCTGGTGTCGACCAACCCGCGCTGGGAAGCATCGCTGGTCAACACGCGTATCCGTAAAGCTGTGCGCAAGGGCGGTGCAAAAGTCTTTGGTATCGGGCCAGAGGCGGATCAGACCTATCCGGTGGAATGGCTGGGCGATGATATGGGCTTGCTGGCCAAGCTTCCCAAGGCCGCTGCGGATGCCCTAAAAAATGCTGAAAAGCCCGCACTCATCCTTGGCGGCGGCGCATTGAGCGTCGAAGGCGCACATGGCGCGGCTTTGAAACTCGCGGCAAAATACAAGCTGGTCCGTGACGACTGGAACGGTTTCAACGTGCTGCACATTGGCGCTTCGCGTACCGGCGGGTTGATGCTTGGCTATGCCTATGATGGCGGGATCAAGGCCATTGCAGCGAAGAAACCCAAACTGCTCTTCTCGCTCGGCGCGGATGAGATGGATTACGCGGCGTTTGATAAGAGCTTTAAAGTCTATATCGGACATCATGGTGATGCCGGTGCGCATGCAGCAGACGTTATCCTGCCGGCAGCGGCCTATACCGAGAAAAACGGGACCTATGTTAATCTGGAAGGCCGAGTGCAGCGCTCCAACAAAGCGATTTTCGCTCCCGGCGACGCACGCGAAGACTGGAGCATCTTGCGGGCTTTGTCCGATGTGATGGACAAAACACTGCCGTTTGACAGCTTTGAAGAGCTACGCAGCAAGATGTACAAGGATCATCCGGAAATGGCGGAAGAAGGTCTGGTGTCCTTTGATTGGTCACCGCCATCGGGACTTCCAGACAAGCCGAGCGGGCAGGGCGTCCACCCGATCAAGGATTTCTACCTCACCAACAGCATCGCTCGCGCCAGCGCGACGATGCAGCGCTGTTCGGCAGAATTGCTGCACGGTGACGATATGCTGGAGGCGGCAGAATGACCGAATATCTCCAATCGACTTTTCTTGGGCCCGAGATTGGCTGGCTTGTTGCCACGCTCGCGCTGATCCTGCTGATCGCGCTGCCGCTGATGCTGGCCGTGGCGATGATCATCTATGTTGACCGCAAGATTATTGCCGCCGTGGCGCTGCGTCGCGGCCCCAATGTAGTCGGGCCATTCGGTTTGTTGCAGAGTTTTGCCGATGGTTTGAAGGTATTCCTGCAGGAAACGATCATCCCGTCCGGCGCCAATAAGGGCCTGTTCCTGCTGGCACCGATCATTACCTTTACCGTGGCTTTGCTGGCCTGGGCCGTCATTCCATTCAGCGAGGAAATGGTTCTCGCGAACATCAATATCGGCGTGCTTTACATTCTCGCGATCAGTTCGCTTGGAGTCTATGGCGTCGTGATTTCCGGTTGGGCGAGTAACTCCAAATATCCGTTTTTCTCTGCCATGCGTGCGGCGGCGCAAATGATTTCATATGAAGTCTCCATCGGCTTCATCCTGATTTCGGTGGTGCTGTTTGCCGGCACATTCAATCTCAACGAGATTATCAAGGCGCAGGAAGGTCATATCTTCGGGTTTGTGAATGCTTACGGGGTTAATCCGCTGCTCTTTCCAATGGCGGTGATGTTCCTGATCAGCTCGATGGCAGAAACGGCGCGCGCGCCTTTCGATCTCACCGAAGCAGAGAGTGAACTCGTCGCCGGCTATCAGACCGAATATTCGTCCATGTCCTTCGCGCTGTTCTGGCTCGGTGAATATGCGAATATCCTGCTGATGTGTGCGCTGAATGTGATCTTGTTCTGGGGCGGATGGCTGCCACCAGTTGACTGGGAGCCACTTTATGCTGTGCCGGGGATTATCTGGTTGTTCCTGAAGATGTTCATGATCTTCTTCATCTTCAGTTGGGCTTGGGCGACGGTTCCGCGTTATCGCTATGACCAGCTCATGCGTCTGGGCTGGAAAGTGTTTCTGCCCATCAGCATATTCTGGGTATTTCTGGTCAGCGGATATGTCATGATCGATAAATTTGGGTGGCCGCTATGAGAATAACAGAAGTCATAAAAGCCTTTACGCTTTACGAAATCGTTCTGGCGCACGCACTGACGCTGAAATATTTCTTCAAGCGGAAGAAGACCATCAACTATCCCTATGAGAAGAACCCGATTTCGCCGCGGTTTCGTGGGGAGCATGTGCTGCGCCGCTATCCAAATGGGGAAGAACGCTGCATAGCCTGTAAGCTTTGCGAAGCGGTATGCCCGGCGCAGGCGATCACGATTGAAGCCGAACCACGCGAAGACGGCAGTCGCCGGACCACGCGCTATGATATTGATATGACCAAATGCATCTATTGCGGTTTCTGTCAGGAGGCCTGTCCGGTTGATGCCGTGGTTGAAGGGCCGAATTTCGAATATTCGACCGAGACACGTGAAGAACTTATCTACGACAAGGCAAAACTGCTTGAAAATGGTGACAAATGGGAGCGAGCCATCGCATCCAACCTTGCCGCCGACGCGCCCTATCGTTAAGGCGCTGACAGGATTCTAAGGGGGTTACGGAAACCGTAAACATGCAAATATTTGCTTTCTATCTATTCGCATCCATCGTCATCGCCAGCGGTGCCTTTTGCATCTTTGCGCGTAATCCTGTGCATAGCGTTTTATGGCTGATCCTGGCGTTTTTTAACGCTGCTGGTTTAATGCTGCTGGTCGGTGCCGAGTTTATCGCGGCCTTGCTGGTCATAGTCTATGTCGGCGCAGTGGCGGTTTTGTTCCTGTTTGTCGTGATGATGCTCGATATTGATTTTGCCGAGTTGCGGGCCGGTTTCATGAAAAACCTGCCTTTGGGGCTCTTGTTGGCTCTCGTATTACTGGCAGAAATCATATTTGGTATCGGAGCATGGAGTGCTGGCGGCATGGGCGAAGCCACGGCTGTTGTTGGACCTCCGGCGGGCGGGCCTTCCAATATCGAGGCTCTCGGCACGCTGCTTTACACCAAATATGTGTTTATATTTGAAGCCGCCGGTCTTGTTCTGCTGGTCGCCATGGTCGGTGCGATCGTTCTGACCAACCGCAAACGCGGCGGTGTCCGAATCCAGAATATTCAGGAGCAGGTCGCAAGGCGTCCGCAAGACGCGACACGCAACGAGCAGCCAGAAGTCGGCAAGGGGGTCGAACTATGATCGGCATTGAACATTATCTGGTGGTCAGTTCCATCCTGTTTGTGATGGGCATGCTGGGGATCTTTCTGAACCGCAAGAATATCATCATCATCCTGATGGCGATCGAATTGATCTTGCTCTCGGTCAATCTGAACCTGGTCGCGTTTAGCGCCTTTCTGGGTGACATGACCGGGCAGATATTTGCGATGTTCGTGCTGACTGTTGCTGCGGGTGAAGCGGCTATCGGTCTTGCGATATTGGTTATTTACTTCCGTCAGCGCGGCACGATTGCCGTTGATGATGTCAACCGGATGAAGGGTTAAGGACTTGACGATCCAGCTTATCGTTTTCCTGCCCTTGCTGGCAGCAATTGTCGCAGGCTTTGGCAATCGGGTGATTGGCAATGTTCCGGCGAAATTCGTGACCACCGCCGCTCTGTTCGTGTCATGCGCGCTGAGCTGGCCGATCTTTATTGACTATATCCTGTTGTCTCGCGCCGCCGAAGTTGTGCCCGTGCTGACATGGGTGCAGTCGGGTGATCTCAATTTTGAATGGTCTTTGCGGGTTGATGCGCTGACCGCCGTCATGCTGGTTGTTGTGACCACGGTTTCGGGTCTCGTTCACCTCTATAGCTGGGGTTATATGGACGAAGACCCCGATCAACCGCGTTTTTTCGCTTATTTGTCCCTGTTTACTTTCGCCATGTTGATGCTGGTTACGGCCGACAATCTGGTGCAGATGTTCTTTGGCTGGGAAGGGGTTGGCCTTGCTTCCTACCTGCTGATCGGTTTCTGGTTCAAGAAACCGACAGCCAGTGCCGCCGCGATCAAAGCCTTTGTTGTCAACCGGGTCGGTGACCTTGGTTTCATGCTGGGTATCTTCGGTACGTTCCTTGTATTTGGCACTGTATCTATTCCGGAAATTCTGGAAGCGGCGCCTGCGATGGCGGGTTCGACAATTACATTTGCGGGCATGCGACTTGATACGATGACCATCCTGTGTCTGTTGCTGTTTATCGGTGCGATGGGCAAATCTGCGCAATTGGGACTGCACACCTGGCTCCCCGACGCGATGGAAGGGCCGACACCTGTGTCTGCGCTTATCCACGCGGCAACGATGGTTACGGCGGGTGTCTTTATGGTTTGCCGTCTTTCGCCCATGTTTGAAACCAGCGAAGTGGCTTTGGCGGTTGTGACAGTGGTCGGTGCGTGCACGGCGATTTTTGCAGCGACCGTCGGTTTGGTCCAACATGATATCAAGCGTGTGATTGCATATTCGACCTGTTCACAGCTCGGTTATATGTTTTTTGCCGCGGGTGTTGGTGCCTATAGCGCGGCAATGTTCCACCTGTTTACGCACGCTTTTTTCAAGGCGCTGTTGTTCCTTGGTGCCGGCTCGGTGATCCATGCAATGCACCACGAACAGGACATGCGCTACTATGGCGGTTTGCGGAAAGAGATCCCGTTGACCTTCTGGGCGATGATGGCGGGGACGCTGGCGATTACCGGTGTCGGTATTGTTGGCCTAGGCGGCTTTGCTGGTTTCTATTCCAAGGATGCGATCATAGAAGCTGCCTTTGCTAGCGGCACAAGCACCGGGCAGTTCGCCTTTGCTATCGGCGTGCTCGCGGCCTTGCTCACAAGTTTCTACAGTTGGCGTCTGATGTTCCTGACTTTCTGGGGCACGCCGCGCTGGATTCAGTCCGAGCATATTCAGCACAGTGTTCACAAGACACCGGAAACGGCCGAAGACTCAACGGGCGGCTATCATCCGCATGAAAGCCCAATGTCGATGTTAATTCCGCTTGGAGTGCTGAGCGTAGGAGCCATTACCGCAGGTTTCTTTTTCCACAACCAGTTTATCGATGCGACTGAAGGCTTCCGCTTCTGGGCTGGTAGCCTGGCGTTTGATCGTCATCTGATGCACGAAATTCATGAAGTACCGCTTTGGGTGAAGCTGGCTTCAACCTTTGCCATGCTGATCGGTCTGACAACCGCATTTCTGATGTATTTCCGCGGAAAAGATCGTCCAGCGCGTCTCGCTGCGACCTTCCAGCCGGTCTATAATTTCTTCTTCAACAAATGGTATTTTGACGAACTCTATGACCTTATCTTTGTACGTCCTGCTTTCTGGTTTGGGCGGCTGTTCTGGAAAACCGGCGATGAAGGTACGATTGATCGCTTTGGTCCGAATGGTGTCGCGGCGGTTGTGGCTAGCGGTGCGGGGGTCACGAAGAAATTCCAGACCGGTTATCTCTATAGCTATGCGCTGGTCATGCTGCTTGGATTGGCGGCTGCGGTGACGTGGCTTATCGTGCGGGGAGCAAACTGATGAACCAGCTTGATTTCCCGATCCTGTCGCTGATGTTGGGTTTGCCGATGCTGGCCGCGATCATCTGTCTGTTTTTGGGTGCACATGCGGCCCGATTGCTTGCGCTTGCCACAACTCTTGCGCTCTTCGCTCTCGGCATTGTGCTCTGGGCCAATTACGATATTGGCGGCCCGCAATGGCAATATGTCGAGCGGGTAGAGCTTTTCGGCAATTTCGCCTGGGCACTGGGCATAGACGGCATTTCGATGATGCTAATCATGCTCACCGTGTTCCTGATGCCGATCTGTATCGGCGCGAGCTGGGAGTCGATCAAGGAACGCGTTGGCGAATATATGGCGGCCTTCCTGTTCATGGAAGTACTGATGATCGGCGTGTTTGCGGCGCAGGATATCTTCCTGTTCTACATCCTGTTCGAGGCTGGCCTGATCCCGATGTATCTGATCATCGGTATCTGGGGTGGCGCCAACCGGATTTACGCGAGTTACAAATTTTTCCTCTACACTTTGCTTGGTTCCGTGGTGATGCTGATCGCGATGCTGTGGATGGTACAGGATGCCGGTACCAGCGATATCCCAACCTTGCTCAATTATGACTTTGCGCCTGAGGCACAGACTTGGCTCTGGCTGGCCTTCTTCGCCAGCTTTGCGGTCAAGATGCCGATGTGGCCGGTTCATACCTGGCTGCCCGATGCGCACGTTCAGGCGCCGACCGCCGGCTCTGTGATCTTGGCAGGCGTATTGTTGAAAATGGGCGGCTATGGCTTCCTGCGTTTCTCCTTGCCGATGTTCCCGGAAGCATCAGAGCAGTTTATCTGGCTGGTCTTCGCACTGTCGATGGTGGCAGTCGTCTACACCTCGCTCGTCGCTTTGGTGCAGCAGGACATGAAGAAGCTGATCGCCTATTCATCAGTGGCCCATATGGCGATCGTGACACTGGGTTTGTTCGCTTTTAACCGTCAGGGTATTGAAGGCGCGATCATCGTTATGCTGAGCCATGGTCTGGTGTCCGGCGCGCTCTTCCTGTGCGTTGGCGTGATATATGACCGCCTGCACACAAGAGAAATTGACCGCTATGGCGGCCTTTCGATCAACATGCCGAAATATGCTCTGTTGTTCATGCTGTTCACAATGGCATCTATCGGCCTTCCCGGCACAAGCGGGTTTGTCGGTGAGTTCCTGTCGCTGGTCGGCCTTTACAAAGTGAATAGCTGGGTCACGCTGGTTGCGACGACCGGTATCATTTTGGGCGCCGGTTATATGCTCTACCTCTATCGCCGCGTCGCATTTGGAGAACTCGTTCATGATGACGTGAAGGCCATGCCGGACCTGTCTGCTCGGGAGATGGCCTTGCTCGCACCGATCGCCGCGGCGGTTATGTGGATGGGCGTCTATCCGGAAAGCTTTATGGCGCCAATTCGCGGCGATGTTGGGACGCTTGTCGCCCGTATTGACCGCGCAGCGCCAGAGGGGGATGCGCATTTGAAAATGGGGCAAGCAACAGCGGCACCCAAGGGCCATGAAGCCGAAGCCGGCCACGGGGAGTCGCACTGATGGACTATAGACTTTCACTGATTTTCACGCTTCCCGAGATCATTTTGTCGGTGAGCGGCATGATTTTGCTGCTTCTCGCTGCGTGGGGCGGCGTCAAGTCGGCACGTTTGATTAGCATATTGGCGGTTGCCGCCCTGTTCGGCTCTTCGGCTTACGCGTTGGAATTCCTGACCAATCCATCCTTTGAATTTGGCGGTGATGCCTTTTACGGGCTCTATCGGATGGACGGATTTGGCAGTTTTTCCAAGTTATTGATCTATTTTGCAGCGATTGTTTCGCTGATCATCGCGCCGCGTTTCTTTAAAGACAATGGTACCTATCGGCCCGAATATCCGGTGCTGATCCTGTTCGCGACCGTCGGCATGGGCATGATGGTATCGGCCGTGGATATGTTGACGCTCTACATCGGACTGGAGCTTAACAGCCTGTCCGCTTATGTTTTGGCAAGCATCATCCGCAATGACGTCCGCTCCTCTGAAGCCGGTTTGAAATATTTCGTGCTGGGCTCATTGGCCAGCGGCATGTTGCTGTTCGGGATTTCACTTGTTTATGGTTTTGCCGGATCGACCAGTTTTTCGGTTATCGCTGATACGTTGACTGGCGATCTGTCAACCGGACCACTGATCGGTGTCGTTCTGGTGCTGGCGGGTCTGGCGTTCAAGATCAGCGCCGTCCCGTTCCATATGTGGACGCCGGATGTTTATGAGGGCGCTCCGACACCGGTAACCGCCTTTTTTGCCAGTGCGCCGAAAGTAGCGGCAATCGCGCTGACGGTCCGGGTGATTATCGACGCCTTTGGCGGCCAGACATCGACTTGGCAGCAGATCATCGTTTTTGTCGCACTCGCGTCAATCGTGCTCGGTGCAGTCGCGGCTATTGGTCAACAGAACATCAAACGCCTGCTTGCCTACAGCTCGATCAATAATGTCGGTTTTCTACTTATTGGTTTGGCTGCCGGTACGGCTCAGGGCATCTCTGCGATGCTTTTCTATCTGATCATCTACGTCGCGATGACGCTGGGCAGCTTCATCTGTGTCATGGAAATGCGTGACGCGGAAGGCAAGCCACTGGAATCATTATCCAGCCTTGCCGGCCTGTCACAAACACGACCGGGACTGGCCGCTGCTTTTGCAGTGTTCATGTTCTCGCTGGCTGGCATTCCGCCACTATTCGGCTTCTGGGGCAAGTTCCTGGTCTTTGATGCAGCCGTCGCCGCCGGTATGTTGCCGCTGGCGGTAATCGGTATTGCGGCATCGGTGATCGGCGCTTTCTATTACATCAAGGTCGTCAAAATCATCTATTTCGATGACCCAGCCGGTCAGATTGCCAAAACAGGCCACAAGACCGAGAACGGGTTGATCGGATTGATGGCTCTGGCTGTGTCGCCTTTGGGATATTTGACAATCCCGCTGCTGGCACCGGTTACAGCAACGGCGGCTCAGGCTTTATTCTGACCTTTCATATAGAAACAGTGGCTGAAACCGCATCGACAAATGCGGATATGAAGGCACGCGCCTTGAATGGTGCCGATGAAGGTTTGTGGCTTCGCGCGGAAAAACAAAGTGGCGGAATTGGACGTCTCGGCCGCAAATGGGAAAGCCCGGAAGGCAATCTCTATTGCAGCACCATGGTCGTGTGCCGTGCCGAAGACCCCCAGCCATCGACCTTGTCGTTTGTCGCTGCTTTGGCGGTGCACAAGGCAATCAACGCTCACGTACCGCACGATGACATAAGGCTGAAATGGCCCAATGACATATTGGTGTCGGGTCATAAGATATGCGGTATTTTGCTGGAACGGTCGGGTGAGGCTGTCGTTGTTGGCATAGGCGTCAACATCGCCGTCGCTCCACAGGTCGAAGGGCGTATTGTTACGAGCCTCCACAAAGAAGGAGCCGAGGCTAGTCTGACTGCCGCAAGCTTTCTGGAGACACTGGCGCAATATTTTGCTGATGCTGTGAACGAGTGGAGACAATCAGGTTTGCCTGCAATTCTGGCAGCATGGCAAGAACGAGCGCATCCTCTGGGAACGCGCTTGTCGACCAGCGATGAAAAGGGCAATCGTCTGGAAGGCGAATATGCGGGCTTGTCCGATCAGGGAGCGCTGCGCTTGAGAAAGGCTGACGGAGCGCTTATCGAGATACATGCCGGTGATGTTGATGTCGGTTAGAAGGAAGGATCAATCATGCTGCTCGCGATAGATGCCGGCAATACCAATGTTGTTTTCGCGCTTTTTGATGGAGACGAGGTTAAGGCGCGCTGGCGTATAGCGACCGATCCACGGCGCACGGCGGATGAATATGTCGTATGGCTGCGGCAATTGCTGGATCTTGAAGGGCTGGGTATCGACGCCATTGATGCCGTCATAATTGGCACTGTTGTGCCAAGAGCGTTGCATAACCTGACCGTATTATCAGAAAAATATTTCGGTGTGACACCGCTGGTGGCTGGCCGCGGTGACGCTGGATGGGGTGTGGCGCTGGATGTGGCGCAACCCGATACGGTGGGCGCGGACCGGGTTCTCAATATCATTGCGGCTCATGAAAAGTATAAGCAGGACGTAATAATCATTGATTTCGGCACCGCCACCACTTTCGATGTCGCGGATTATGACGGGGCTTATAAAGGCGGTGTAATCGCGCCGGGTATAAACCTGTCGCTGGATGCTCTTGTCGGGAAAACCGCTCAGCTTCCGCGTATCGCCCTTGAAGCGCCGGAAGATGACAATGTTATCGGGCGGACAACCGAAAGCCAGATGCTGATCGGTATTTTCTGGGGTTATGTCGCAATGATTGAAGGTCTCGTCGAACGGACCAAGGCGCAGATCGGCCGCCCTACCACAGTTATTGCCACTGGCGGATTGTCTGTTTTATTTGATGCACATACAGACGTATTTGACCATCTGGAGTCCGACCTTACCTTGCGCGGACTCTTAATCCTCTATCAGAGAGCAACCAACACCTAATGATAAAACCAAAAAACGAACTTCTCTTCCTGGCTCTCGGCGGGTCAGCGGAGATTGGCATGAACGTCAACCTTTATGGATGTGACGGGAAATGGGTGATGGTCGATCTGGGCATGACTTTCGCTGATCCCGGCTATCCGGGTATCGATCTCGTCTTGCCCGATCTCGAATTTATTGAAAAGCAATCGAAGAACCTGCTGGGCATTGTCCTGACGCATGGCCATGAGGATCATATCGGCGCCATTCCCTATTTTGCTGGAGAGCTGGATGTTCCGCTCTATGCGACACCGTTTACAGCGGGTCTGATCCGCCGGAAACTGGCGGAAGCTGGTCTGGAGGATGATGTAGAGCTGAACATCATTCCCAATGAAGGTAGCTTTGATCTGGGCCCCTTCGGTTTTCGCTATCTGCCAATTGCGCACAGCATCGCCGAGGGCAATGCGCTGCTGATTGACACGTCATATGGCAAGATTTTTCATACCGGCGACTGGAAGCTGGATGACGAACCAATGCTTGGCATCCCTTCGACAACGGAGCAGTTAAAAGCAGTCGGCGATGAGGGTATATTGGCAATGGTGTGCGATTCCACCAATGTCTTTAACGATGCACCGTCGGGGTCGGAGGGCGATGTTTATCGCAACCTGATGCGGGTCGTTGAAGGCCTGGAAAACCGGGTATTGGTAACGACCTTTGCATCGAATGCGGCACGCCTCCAGACGCTTGGCGAAGTTGCAAAACATTGTGGTCGTCAGCTGTGCGTTGCCGGGCGTTCGCTCGACCGGATGATCGAAAACTCTCGCGAGAACGGTTATCTAAAGGATTTTCCGCCAACGGTGGATTTCGATGAAGCCATGAACATCCCGCGCGATGAAATCATGATCATCGCGACGGGCGGGCAGGGTGAAGCGAGAGCGGCTTTGGGGCGGATCGCTGGCGACAGCCATAAGATCAAACTGACCGAAGGCGATCATGTCCTGTTTTCCTCCAAACAAATTCCCGGCAATGAGATTGCTATCGGCCGCATCCAAAATCAGCTCGCCGCCAAGGGCGTGGTGATGATCACGGACCGGCAAGAGCATATTCATGTATCCGGGCATCCCGGGCGTCCGGAACTGGCCAGCATGTATGAATGGATCCGGCCCCAGATACTGGTTCCGGTGCACGGCGAAATCCGCCACATGAAAGAACAGGCACGCTTTGCACAAGAGCAGGGCGTTCCGCAGAGCATCTTTCAGCAAAATGGCGACATCGTAAGGCTTGCACCGGAAGGTCCGAAAATCATAGGTCAGGAGAGGACGGGGCGTCTGGTTCTTGATGGCGATGTGATCATACCGGCCGATGGCAAGACACTTAACGAACGTCGGAAAATTGCTTATAATGGCAGCATATCCGTGGCCGTCGGTCTCAACGAACGGGGCAAGATCATGGGCCAACCCATGCTGCGTTTACAAGGTGTGCCGCTGGAAGAAGATGAGGAAGATTTTCTCGATGAGATGTGTGAGGCGATAATGAAGAAATTCAAGAAGCCTGTAGGTGATATCGACAGATTTTCAGAAGAGTTGCGTTTGTTGGTCAGACGCAGCGCAACTGAATGGACTGGCAAAAAACCGGTTGTTTCGGTTCTGGTTATTGAGGCGTAACGTCAATGGATTGGACTTCAATTCTCGCCATTTATGTGCTGTTCTGGGTGCTATCGGCTTTTATTATATTGCCCTTTGGCATACGCAGCCATTCCGAAACGGGCACAGAAATGGTCAAGGGGCAGGCAGATGGAGCGCCGGTCAATTTCAGACCGGGCCGGACGTTGGTCTTTACGACAGTACTGGCGACGCTGGCCTTTATCTTATTTTATTTCAATTACACCAATCAATGGATCACCGTTGATGACATAGATTTTTTCGGCAGCCGTGACAGACTGGAACAGCAGTAACCCGAAGGTGCTGAGCTTTAGTTGCGAAGCCGTTCTATAGCCTGTGCCAAGGCGACATAGAGTTTGCCGATATCCGATGACAACAGCGTCACACTGATTGCGCTGCCATCGCGGGTCGCAAGTACGCCGCGCAGCATTGTTTCGAAATCGTGGATGTAGCGGTTCACATGCTCGCGGAATTCTGAATTATTGTCATATTCCGCCAGAATTTCGCGCACTTCTCCGGTATCAAGCAGGCGTACGGCCCTGCGGGTAAATATACCTCGGTCGCCTTTCAGATAGGCTGCCCATTCCGTATCGGTTACTTCATTGGATAATAATTTCGTGACGTCGATCGCCGTGGAATTGAGGGATTCGGTGAGCAAAGCGACGCGGCGCGTGAAATTCTCGTCGCTGCTCTGTTCCGCCTTTTCCTTGGCGAACAATATGCGCTGTTCCAATTTTGTGGTCATGTCTTCAATGGCCGCAAGCTGCGCCGTCAAATGGCCGGCGGTAGATTCGGTCGTAGCGACCGCCTTCGACACGGCAGTTTCCAGCTTCGGCGCGATGGAAGAGATTTTTTCATCGACAATCTTGGTGAGCGCTTCTTCGCTGACTTTTTCAAAGGTCTCAGCAGATCCTGAAATGGATTTTTCCAATGCCTCGCGCGAATGTTCAGATGCCTGCCGGGCGGTTTCTTTGACGCGCAGCAGGGCGCTGACCAGCTTCTCGCCAGCGCTTTCGGCAAGCGCTTCATTCTGGTCACGGACTTCCTGCAGCTCTTTCGCGAGTCCTTCGATTTTGCCGAGAACATTGTCGGTCGCAATAATGCCATCATCGCTGAGCTTGGCTAGCTTCGCGCGCTGTTCCTCAATAGCTTCATCCGATTTTTCAATCTTGGCGGTCACTTCATCAGTTACCGCGCCGACCTTCTCGGCTTCTTCAGCCATGCGGTTGAACAGCGCAGAGCTGGCTTCGGATTTTTCGTTCATCCGGTCAAACGCGGCGGGCAATGTTTCATCCAGCTCCCGTGCGCCGCTATCAAGAGCAACAAGCAGTTGTTCCACGCGCTCGATCATCTGATCAGCAGTACCATGGCCCTCTTCGATGGATTTCTTGAGTGCATCGCTATTCTGCTCGAGCGCCGTCATCGCAAAGGCCAGCTTGGCGGTTTTTTCACCGCTTTCATTGTCGAGCGTTTCCACTTTGGTCGAGATATCCGCAACGCTTTGATGGAGTTCAGCCACAAGTTCCTTCAACCGCGCTTCTTCATCATCAGCCGTTTTGCCTACCAGGGTCAGGGTTTCTTCTATGCTCGCCAGATCGGTCCTGATCGCCTCGGAGCTTTCAGATGTTTCCGCCGCCAGTTCGGACCGAGTCTTATGCAAAGCGGCGATCACGTCTGCGGAAGTATTTTTCAAAATGTCAGCAATACGGGTCGACCCTGTTTCCGTTTCAGTCAGTTGCTTGGTCAACTTGTCTTTTATTGCTTCAGCTGTCGTTTCAAGATTGGACAGCGAATCTTCCGAACGTTTGGTCAGTTCATCAAGACTGGCTTTCGCCGCCTTTCCAACATCACCAACCCGGCTCAACGTATTGACCATGGCAGCCATTTCCGTCTGAGCGGCACGACCGGAGTTACCAATTTGATTGGTCACGTCTTTTGCTGTGTTGATGACGAAAGGCAGATGCACGCGCAATTGTTCGAGATTCTTGTAAGCGGTATCGCCCACCGTATCCAATTTCTTCATCTTGGACAGGCCATCACTCAAGGCTGATTTGATATTGCTGGCCGCTTCGTTAAGTTTTGTCGACGATTGAGAGCCCAGCGTTTCCAGTTCTTTCGTTTCACCGGCAAGGAATTCACGCGCCATTGCCAGCTCGTTGTTCACCGTCTTCAAACGGAATTCCAGCTGCTCGGATTCCATCCGCAATGAAGAGGCGACGTCATCAAATCGCTTCGCTTCCCGGGTGCTGTTGCGCATGTAGAGCAGATAGAGAATAGCGAAGGTCGCAATTGGCAGACAATATTGCGACAACAGGTCAATTCCGCCCTTCATCGTCGGGATTGTGGTAAATATGTCGCGATTGGCCCACGCGAAGAAGGCGGTCCATAACGCTATGGATAGACCTAACAGTACCGGCGCAATGTAATGAGATCGTGACTGGCGAATGATATCGTCATCGGCATAATGACTCCATTCTTCGTCACTGCTGACCTCGTCAAGCTCCTGATCCGCTTCGCTTTCAACGGCATCGCTGCCATCGTCTTCGTTCAGCTCAAGGGCATCACTGCCATCTGTTTCGTCAAACTCGACATGCTCCATATGAGGTTCTTCACCCCGGTCACGTCTGATTCCGATAATTTTCGATCCACCTGTCATGAGTCGGTTTTACCATAAAAATCGGCCAGAGAAACTATAAGTTAACCATGGCACCGTAAGAAATGCCCATGTCATTCGATTATGGAGCGCTCGACGCGGCTTTAACCGCCGCAGTTGGTGACGATCAGTCACTTATCGCGGAATTGCGTACAGCCTTTCTGGACAGTGCAAAACGGCAGGTAGACTTGCTCCACCGCGCACGTTGTGATGCCAATTGGGAATATGCTGCTTTGCGCCTGAAGGGGTTGGCCGCCAGTTTTGGTGCGACTCATGTACTGGATCTGGCGGAAGAAGCGGTTACGTCTGCTCCGGGTGAGCCGACGGTGCTAAAAAAGCTCGAACGGGCTATCGCCGCAATCGAAGATCATCGCGACTAATCACCCAGTATATCCGCATTAAAACATGAAGATATCGCTTTGATGCCATAGCGGTAAATCCTATATGATGTTCACGTCTGTTGACTGGCAAATTGGGATTTATTTTTGAGACTGGCCCTTATCTCCGTATCGACCGAGCATGAAGTGGGGCATGGGCCTGCTGGCATGCTGCCGCTATTCGACGGTAATGTTATTGAGCAGCAGGTAAGATCTGTCCGAAATATGGGTGCAGAAAAGGTTATATTGCTGAGCCCAACTATGCCCGGGGCTTTGCTGCAATATGTTGATGCCCTGAAGCGTCAGAATATTGATGCCGAGATTATCCGCGACACCGGTGATCTTGGGCAATATGCTTCAGAAAATGACGACCTTATTTTTCTCGGAGATGGTATTCTCCCCGGCAAGCCGATTGAAGATCAATTGAGCGGGAAATCCGTTGAATCAATCTATGTCGTAGCAAATGCAGATAATTACGACAGTTTTGAGCGGATTGATCTCAGTCACCGATGGCTCGGCATAGCTCTTTTAAAAGCCAAGCGCCTCGGGGAGATATCGAATATCCCCGATGATTGGGACGTCGGCTCTGCGTTACTTCGTACTGCAGTTCAGTCGGAATGTGAGCGAGAGCTGGTTTCTGACGAGGATATGCAGTCGGATGCAGTGTCACAGCTGATCGATGCCGAGAGGAGCTTGGCTTATGCCGACCGGCGGCTCGGTGCGGTGCGAATTCCCAAGCAGAATTTCCTCGATCGATATGTCATTTGGCCGTTGATGCGCAAACTGATGCCAGTTCTTTGGCAGGCCCCCGATGCGAAGAAATATTTTGGGATGGCCAGTATTGCCTGTTCGATTATCGCCCTGGGACTTGGACTTATCATATGGCCTGCAGCTTCGCTGGGCTTTCTGTTTCTCGGTTCCCTGGTTTTGATACTCCACAAAAGAATTCCCATGTTTTCGGCCGAATTGAACAAGCCTGACTGGACCGCACCAATATTCTATTTGATAGCCGCAATCGTTTTGGCAATTACGGTCCTGCGGACTGTGTCTTCGGCAACCTTGTTCGCTGACATGTCAATATTGCTGCTACTAATTGGTAATTTGTGGCTCGTTCGCGCGGCGGAGGATAATATCGGATTGAATTGGATAAGGGCTGATACTCCTTTGATTCTATTGGTTTTATTGATCGCTGCTGCTCTTGGCACATTTTCTCTAGGTCTCTACATCGCTGCCTTGTTCTGTTTGGTTTATCTGGTTGCAGAACGAAGCGACTATTTTTCTTCGGAATCTCGCGCTGAATCTCAAAAATAGAAGATATTGCACTTAGCCAGATATTAACCACATTGGCCTACGGCTAAAGCCATGGTGAAGCGAGATTTTTTGATGGACCAGAATACGGGCCTTGGCCTTGTTCAGCAGGCTGCTGCAATCAGCGGTTCAAGCGCCGCTGTGTCTGATGATCTTGCTGCCGCGCTATTCCCAAAATCGGACATCATTTTGTCTGATCGCATGCTGTCCAACGGTCGCCAATATTTGCAGTCCATTGTCCAGGATATCGAAACCGAAATCTGCATGATTGCCGTCGAAGATTTTGGCCTGACACATGACACGATTATCGAGATCGGTAACAGCGACAGAGGGCATAGTTTTCCGTTGCTTCAAAATGCTGGTTTACTGGAAACCAAAACACTGCTCGACCATATTTTCATTAGCGTGCAGCGTGTAGAACTTGGCGCACGGCTTTTGCAGAAAATTTCACAGGCCGATCTGGAAGCTGTTTTGACCCGCTATCTCGACAATGAAGATGCCGCGATTGCGGATGCCGCGATGGCATCGCTTGTGGCGCAAAGCCGCGACAATGCGTCACCGGGTTCCATCCACGCTCATATTGCCAGCCTACCTGCAGAAATTCTGTTCGCACTCGTGTGGCCTGTTGTTGCCGCTGTCCAGAAACTGTCCGGCTATGATGGACCGGGCCTGAAAAAAGCAGCAGAGAAACTGCTCGGTAGACATGATGAAAGTGCCGGCACGCAAAGCCGGGCACGCCGTCTGGCGCAACTTGTTGACCAATTGGCGGAGGACGAAAATCATCTTCACCCGCTCTATGACGGGCTGGATCTGTTTCTTGCGCGTCTGGCAAAGCGGTCGGGATTGTCGGTTGATCAGCTTATTTTGTTTACGGCAGAACCCAATATGGTGCGATTGGTTCTGACCATGCGTGCAGTTAACTTGCCGACAGACCATGCCATATCGATTTTCGGTGTGCTGGACGGTAGCGGTCAGTTACTGACCCCCGCTTCCTATAACGAGATTGATGGTGAGAAGGCCGCAGAACTGGTCAGCAAGTGGGCTGGCAATAAACTTCTCCAGGACGCACAGCGCCAGTTAAATGCTGGCCTTCCGGGGTTTTCTGACTAATGCCGGTTACCGGCAATCTGGCCGAGCCGGTTCGCGGACAACTGGATGGCGATGGCCGTCTGGTCTCGGCGGACCCGCCGCTGCTGCGCCTTCACCTGCATTGCGGCGGCTATGAGGGCGGGCCGCTTGCTGTACCACAATTGTCAAATCTCTGCCGTTTGAGCAGGCAGTTGAACATGAACCTGTCGCGTCCGGTGCAGGCGGCTGATGAAGATAACCTGATCAACATGTGGGTCGAGATTCGACTTCAACCCGGTGACCAGTATGGCAATATCGGGATCAGCATCGTTGACTGGAAAGAAGCGCCTGCTCCATCGACAAGCAGTCAGGCATCTGGGCGGCAGCGTGATTTTGACCGGCTCAATGGGCGAGGGTCGATCCGGACCGATGCATCCCTGCGTATCATGGCCTTGTCCATGCCCGGTGATCTGGATGCGGTTGAGAAATATATCGGCCAATCCCTGTTGGATATTTTCGACTTTGTAGAGCCATCCAAACAGAGTGTGTTGGTGGAATCGATATCTGAACGCCAGCCGGTGCGCGGTCAGCACGTTCGCCAGAGAAACGGAAAAAGGTCCTTCTACAACCTGTCCGGCCAGCCATTGATTGACAATGATGGTCTGTTTTCCGGTTATCGCTTCGCGCTGGAACTGGATGAGGAGCGGGAAGCCAAAGAGAATAAAGACGAGGCAAGTCTGCCGATCAAAAAAAGCGAACTGATCAGCGATTCCCTTTTCGGTTCCCAATTGGGCCCGGCTTTGCGTCAGCCACTGGGCAAGATTATCGCCAATGCCGAGACTATTGGTAGCCGGTTGGAAGGGCCATTGCGCGGAGATTACTCCGATTATGCGAAGGATATCGCCTCCGCCGGTCGCCACTTGATGGATCTGGTCAATGACCTGTCCGACCTCGAAGCAATACAGCGGACCAGTTTTTCCGTTGCGGCAGATGATATCGATCTTGTTGATCTGGCGCACCGGGCCGCTGGCCTACTCGCCGTAAAGGCAGCCGATCACCAGATCCGAATTGACTTGCCCGACAAAGACAAGGAAATGCCGGTAAAGGGCGAGTTTCGCCGGGTTTTGCAGGTATTGGTCAACCTGATTGGTAACGCAATCCGTTATTCGCCCGATGGTTCGGTGATTAAATTGCAGGTTGTCTCAGAGGGTGAATTCTCAGCGATCACCGTGCGTGACCAAGGCGATGGCATTGCCGAAGACGATCAGCAGCGCATATTTGAAAAGTTCGAAAGACTAGGGCGCTCTGGCGATGGCGGTAGCGGATTGGGCCTTTTCATTTCCCGCCGCCTCGCCAATGCCATGGACGGCAGCCTGACAGTCGAAAGCGCCGTTGGCAAAGGTTCTACCTTTAAACTCAGCCTGCCATCACGCGCCGCTTAGGCACAAAAAAGGGAGCTATGAAGCTCCCTTTCTATTTTATCTTTGTCCGGATTACCGTTTGCCAATTTCCACATAATCGCGCTGTGTGGGGCCGGTATAAAGCTGGCGTGGACGCCCGATAACCTGACCGGGATCAGAAATCATCTCGTTCCACTGGGCAACCCAGCCGACAGTCCGTGCGAGCGCGAAGAGCGCGGTAAACATGGAGGTCGGGAAACCAATGGCGGAAAGAATGATGCCGGAATAGAAGTCTACGTTCGGGAAGAGCTTCTTCTCTTTGAAATAGTCATCGTTCAGAGCCATTTCTTCAAGTTGCAGAGCAACTTCAAAGACAGGATCGGTGACTTTCAATGCGTCAAAGACCTCACGGACGGTCTTTTGCATGACTGTCGCACGCGGGTCATGATTTTTATAAACCCGGTGACCAAAGCCCATAAGACGGAACGGATCATTCTTGTCTTTCGCGCGTTCAATATATTCCGGAATCCGGTCAGGGTGACCGATTTCATGGAGCATATTCAGTGCCGCTTCATTGGCGCCACCGTGGGCAGGGCCCCAGAGGCATGCAATACCGGCAGCAATACAGGCAAAAGGATTGGCTCCCGAAGAACCGGCCAGACGCACGGTTGAGGTCGAAGCATTTTGCTCATGGTCAGCATGAAGGATGAAAATCCGATCCATTGCCTTTTCAACTGCCGGGACAACTTCATAGGGCTCAGCTGGAACGCCAAAGGTCATGCGCAGGAAATTACCTGTATAAGACAAGCTATTATCCGGATGCATGAAGGGTTGGCCGACGGCATATTTATAAGCCATGGCAGCAATGGTTGGCATTTTTGCAATCAACCGGTGGCTTGCGATCATCCGTTGTTCCGGATCGCTAATATCCGTGCTGTCGTGATAGAAAGCCGAAAGTGCACCTACGACACCGCACATGATCGCCATCGGGTGGGCATCGCGGCGAAAGCCATTGTAAAAGGTGGAAAATTGATCGTGCAGCATGGTGTGGCGCGTGATCGTATTGGTGAACTGCGCATATTCATCCGCTGTCGGAAGCTCGCCGCGCAAGAGCAGGTGGGCCACTTCCATGAAGCTGCTATGTTCGGCCAGTTGACCGATGGGGTAACCGCGGTGGAGTAATATGCCTTCGCCGCCATCAATAAATGTCAATTCAGATTCGCAGCTGGCTGTGGATTTAAAGCCTGGATCGTAGGTGAAGGCACCAGTTTGTCCGTAAAGTTTCCGAATATCCACGACATCCGGTCCTTCGGTTCCCTGCATGACGGGGAATTCGTAATTTTCGCCATCTAGGTTGAATGATGCGCTATTGTTGCCCACAATATTGTCCTTTCTGCTCCTGAGAATTCAGGTTATTTTATTTGATCTGCAAGACGATCCAATGACTCTTCCTTGCCCAAGAGTATCAGCACGTCAAAAATTCCGGGTGAACTGGTGCTTCCCGTTAAGGCAGCCCGCATAGGTTGTGCAAGCTTTCCTAACCCCAATTCGGCGGCTTCCGCTATGGCCTTTACCCGGTCCTCGGTTGCCTGGATCGTCCAGTCGTCAAGGTCGGTCAAAGTCGAATGAATCGATTCAAGCAGCTGCCGTGCGTCAGCACCTAGCAGAGATTGTGCCTTCTCGTCGAGGTCAAGTGGTCGTTTTTTATAGAGAAAAAGGCTATTATTAGCCAATTCGATAAGGTTTTTGGCGCGGCTTTTCAAAACCGGCATGGCCTGGGCCAGCAAATCGCTTTCAGCCGGTGTCAATTTTGCTCCCAGTTCTTCCTCAATCCAGGGTGTTGTGAGCGTTACCAGCGCGTTGTCATCGGCTTCGCGAATATATTGACCGTTCAGGTTCTGCAGCTTTTTGGCATCAAAGCGTGAAGGTGACTTGCCGACACCAGATAGATCAAACCATTCAATGGCCTGTTCACGCGAAATGATCTCGTCATCGCCATGGCCCCAGCCCAGACGAAGCAGATAATTGAACATCGCGTCTGACATGATGCCCAGGTCGCGATAGGCCTCCACGCCCAAGGCTCCGTGCCGTTTGGAAAGCTTCGCGCCATCATTGCCGTGGATTAGTGGAATATGGGCGTAAACCGGCTCGGCCCAACCCATTGCGCGGATCATCGCCATCTGGCGGAACGCGTTGTTGAGATGATCATCCCCGCGGATCAAATGGGTTACGCCCATATCATGGTCATCCACGACCACGGCAAGCATATAGGTTGGTGTGCCGTCGGAACGCAGCAGGATGAAATCATCAATTTCACTATTTTGTACGGAAACCTCACCCTGAACGGCATCCTCGATCGTCATCTTGCCGCCCGTCTCCGTCTTCAGACGGATCACATAAGGCGCGCCTTCGGGAGCTTCCGACGGATCCCGGTCCCGCCAGCGGCCGTCATAGCGCATCGGTTTCTTTTCCGCCTTTTGCTGCTCACGCATGGCGGCCAGCTCTTCCGGTGTCGCAAAGCATTTATAGGCATTTCCGGCATCGAGCAGCTCATGCGCGACTTCTGCATGGCGCGCCGCGCGTTCCGATTGGAAAACCGGTTCATCATCCCAATCAAGACCCAGCCAGTCCAACCCTTCCAGAATCGCATCAATCGCTTCCTGCGTGGATCGCGCCTTGTCGGTATCTTCAATTCTGAGCAGCGCCTTGCCGCCATGATGCCGGGCGAATAGCCAGTTGAACATCGCCGTACGCGCACCGCCAATATGCAAGAACCCGGTGGGGGAGGGCGCGAAACGCGTGACGACTTGTTCTGATTTATTAAGATTCACGCTTGGTGTTTCCCTGTGTTAGGCAAAAATAATGCAGAGTGGCTTTGATCCGAATAGCCCTGGCGTAACGCCCAATGATATCGGTATGGCCGCCAATTCCGGTTCGAATGGCAAGGCCCTTAGCATGCCGTTTCGCGCACGACAATTGCCTGAATATCTTGGAAATTTGGAAATTTTCAAACGCCTGGAAATGCAGCTTGAAAAAGAGCGCGACCGGCTTGCCTTATGGGTGCCTGTTGGTGTCGGTACGGGAATCGCGGTTTGGTTTCTGCTGGCAAATGTAGCCCTTTGGATCGCCTTTATCGCACTTTCTTGCGGCTTGGCCTTAAGTGTCAAAGCCCTAAATATGGGCGGACGGATCAGTAACGCGTTTTTCTGGTTCATGATGTTGCTAGGCATCGGCTGTGCGCTTATGGGGTTCCGCTCATGGGCTGTGGCAGCGCCGGTATTGGAACGGCCCATGGTCGCGTCTTTTTATGCAGAAGTTGAAAAGGTGGAAGTGGTCAGCGCCCGCGACATTGTTCGATTGACGCTGGATACGCATGAGAAACAGGATTTGCCGCCGCGGGTGCGTGTGAATGTGCCGATCGACAAAGCGGCGGTCGATTTGCAGACTGGCGCGATCATTCAACTGCGCGCCAGATTGATGCCACCCGCGATGTCGAGCTTACCCGGGGCTTATGATTTTTCCCGTCGTGCGTGGTTTATGGGACTGGGGGCTACCGGCCAGTTGCTGGGAGAAATCCGGATCGTTCAGGCAGCGGAGCCGTCTTGGGGGCCGCTGTCGGCCATGCCGGAATATCGGCAAGTGCTGTCGAGCCATGTCCAGTCCCGCATGGTGGGCGGGGCAGGGGCGATTGGTGCAACGCTCGCCACGGGCGATCGCGGGGCTATTAGTGACGAAGATGCCGAAGCCATGCGGCGCAGTGGGTTGGCGCATCTTTTGTCGATCAGCGGCCTGCATGTGACTGCGGTTGTCGGTGCAGTTTATCTGCTGGTTTTGCGTGTTTTGGCGCTATTTTCAACATTGGCGCTGCGTTTTCGGCTGCCCTTGGTGGCTGCGGGGTGCGCGGCCGTGGCCGCGCTGGGCTATACGTTAATGACCGGCGCGCAGGTGCCAACGATAAGGGCATGTGTCGCAGCATTGCTGGTTCTCATGGCTCTCGTCATGGGGCGCAGTGCCATTACCCTGCGCATGGTTGCGGCAGGTGCCCTGTTTGTGCTCATCATCTGGCCGGAATCTCTTGTCGGTCCGAGCTTTCAGCTTAGCTTTGCCGCTGTCACTGCGATCATTGCGATGCACGAACATCCCAAAATACAGGCACTGTTTGCCCGGCGGGAAGAAGGCATTGTCCGTCGATCAGGCCGGATCATATTGGCGCTCTTCCTCACCGGACTGGTGGTGGAGCTAGCATTGATGCCCATTGCTTTGTTTCATTTCCACAAAGCTGGAATCTACGGCGCGCTGGCGAATATCATTGCTATTCCGCTGACAACATTCGTTATTATGCCGCTGGAAGCACTGGCATTGTTGCTCGATACGGTTGGCATGGGTGCACCAGTTTGGTGGATATGTGAAAGGGCGTTGAGCAGCCTTTTGATGCTGGCCCATTATGTCTCAAGTCGTCCCGGATCAGTGACGATGTTGCCGACCATGCCGCTAATGGCTTTTGGGTTGGTGATTGCGGGCGGACTATGGCTGTCCCTCTGGAGCCAGCGCTGGCGGCTCTGGGGCCTTGCGCCGATAGCGCTGGGTGTCTTGATGATCGCTATGACCCGTGCGCCTGATCTCTACATTACGGGAGATGGCCGCCATGTCGGAATCCGCAATGATGGTGGTGAACTAGCGATACTCCGCACGCGCAGCGGTGACTTCGTTCGCGACTTGTTGCTGGAAAATGCCGGGATTGATGGGGAAGCCGTGGCCCTAGAGGACTGGCCCAATGCGCAGTGTAATGCGGACAGTTGCACCGTCATCATGGAAGCCGGCGACAGGGACTGGGTGATCGTTGCGACGCGCAGCTCTTACTATATTCCGGCCATGGCGCTGTCAGCGTCCTGCCGGCGTGCCGATATTGTGATCAGCGAACGACGCCTCCCTGCCAGTTGTCAGCCGCGCTGGCTTAAGGCGGACCGCACTTTATTGGATCAGGTTGGCGGCATGACGATAGATCTGGAGAACCAGCAGGTTGCAACCGTTTTGGGTCGTTCCGGGCGCCATCAATGGATGCGTTTCACTGAGGCCAAAAGTGTGCAGCCGAAAGAGAAAACTTCCAAAATAGCGGCAGAAATCAAAGGCAGTCCGGAATAAAGCTGCGCCCAGCTATCGTTAGTTATAGCGTCGCAATAGTCCAGCCATCTTGCCTTGTATCCGCACCTCACCTGCGCCAAATATCTGCGGTTCATAGGCTGGATTTGCGGGATCAAGGCGAACCTGCCCGTTATCTTTGAACAGATATTTGAGCGTGGCTTCTTCATCATGGACCAGCGCGACGACGATTTCGCCGTTGCGCGCTGTTTCCGTGCGTTGGATAAGCGCATAATCGCCGTCCAATATACCCGCTTCGATCATCGAATCGCCGGAAACTTCCAACGCATAATGTTCGCCGGATCCCAGCAATGCCGCCGGTACGCTGAGAGCGGACTGGCCTTCGAGGGCTTCAATCGGAACACCGGCAGCAATCTTGCCATGAAGCGGAATTTCGATCACGTCGTTGTTGGCCGCGACAGGAATTTCTTTCAGTGGAGCGGATGGAGCCTGCTCAGGGGCAATGTTGATGACATTGGAAGCAGCCGGTTTCAAATTACCGCCTTCGGGCAGCTTGGTCACTTCCAAGGCTCGTGCCCGGTTGGGAAGGCGGCGCAAAAAGCCGCGTTCTTCCAGCGCGCTGATCAACCGATGAACGCCGGATTTTGACTTCAGGCCCAAAGCATCCTTCATCTCCTCAAAAGAGGGGGATACGCCTGATTCCTCCAGACTGTTATGAATGAAGCAAAGCAGTTCATGTTGTTTCGGTGTGAGCATGTTTCATGTCCTTATCGGGAACGAATACGGAACAATTATGAAACAAACCGTGCCAAGTCAAGCATTTTAGATGGCGATATACGAAACCTCTGCACCGACAGGTTGCTCCGGGCTATGAGCGGGGCGATAGAGCAGGGCGTTGGCCGCCGCCAGTATCGACAGCTTGGCGCTGTCCTGACTGTCAAAGGCGGTGATGCCGTTGTGATTAATGTGCGCGCGGAGAAATTCGGCGCGTTGGCTGGTGGGGGGAAGAACCGTACTCGTTTCCGCAGTTTGCATCACAGGCATATATTCCTGCGCGCCCGCCAGATAGCGGATCAGCGGCAACAGAAACAATGTGGCGGTGACAAAAGCAGAACCGGGATTGCCGGGCAGGGCGAGAACAAGGCTATTACCCAGTTTTCCCGCCATAAGCGGCTTGCCCGGTTTCATCGCGATTTTCCAGAAATCGGTTTGTCCGCCAAGCCGCTGAAAGGCGGGGGCGACCAGATCATGATCACCAACCGATGCTCCGCCGATGGTAACGATGACATCGCAGTCGCTGGCGCTTTCCAGCGCCTCACACAGGCTATTCAGATCATCCTTTATACGGCTGATGGAACGCGTTTTTGTCGGCAGCTGTGACAGCATGGCGGCGACCATGACATCATTGCTTGCCGGTATCTGATGCGGCTGTGTATCCGTGCCCGGTGCGACCAGTTCATCCCCGGTGGAAAGGATCGCGACTTTGGGACAGCGGCCCACGCTGATGCTGCCGGAACCGGCGATAACGGCATGACCCAAAGCAGCGGCATTGAGCTGAATGCCGGCTTTTAGCGCAACATCTCCAGCCTTGAAGTCGCCGCCCTGGAACCGGACATGACGGCCTTTGGTCGGGGAAGGATCGCTGGTGAGCGCAATATTGTTGCCTTCGGGATGGACATTTTCCTGCATGACAACCGTATCGGCACCCTTCGGCATCAGAGCGCCGGTGAATATGCGCGCGGCCTGACCCGATTGTACTGACTGGCAGGGCGGGCTTCCGGCCTTGCACTCACCAACCAGTTGCCAGGGGCCGTCACGATCTTCAAAACGGATGGCATAGCCGTCCATCGCCGACATATCGGCAGCAGGTTGATTCCGCTTGGCAATGATATCTTCCGCAAGATAGCGCCCCAGCGCATCGCCTATGGCAATGGTTTCAGAAGGCAGAGGCTGTGCCATGGCAATCAAACGCTCTTGCGCTTCTTCCAGGGGCAGCAGAGGCTTCATTCGGCTGTCCAGTCTCCTGATTTTCCGCCTGATTTGGAGAGCAGGCGAATATCGCTAATCACCATGTCTTTCTGCATCGCTTTGGACATGTCATACACTGTTAAAAGTGCGGTTGAAGCAGCTGTTAAAGCCTCCATTTCAACCCCTGTCTTGCCAGTTAAGCGCGCTATTGCCCGAACCTTTATACCATCATCCTGATATTCAAAATCAACCGCGACTTTGCTGAGCGCCAGCGGGTGACAGAGCGGGATAAGGTCGCTGGTCTTCTTTGCCGCCATGATCCCGGCAATGCGGGCGGTAGCCAGTACGTCACCCTTTTTCATGCTGTTGGCTTTGATCGCCTCCAGCACATCTGGATTCATGCTGATAAAACCTTCGGCATAGGCCTCGCGCACAGTCTCGTTCTTGGCTGAAATATCAACCATATGCGCTGCGCCGTCGCCGTCAATATGAGTAAGTTTGCTCATCTATGCCTATCCCTTTTCCGGGCTACCTGTCAGGAGCAGCCGTGTCGCCGCTTCCACATCATCCTGCCGCATCAACGACTCCCCGACCAGAAAGGCGCGTGCGCCCGATTGCGACAGGCGTTGGCAGTCATCATGCGTAAAAATGCCGCTTTCGGATACCATGATCCGGTCATCGGGGACCAGCTTAGACAGTCGCTCGGTCTGTTCAAGGCTGGTTTCGAAGGTTTTGAGGTTGCGGTTGTTGATACCCAAAAGCCGTGATTTCAATTTAAGCGCGCGCTCCAGCTCCACCTCATCATGCACCTCGATCAGGGCATCCATACCATATTCCATCGCTGCCGTTTCTATTTCACTGGCAAGAGTATCGTCCAGAGCTGCCATGATAATCAGAATCGCATCGGCGCCCAGAGCGCGCGATTCTTCCACCTGCCATGGATCAATCATGAAATCCTTGCGCAGGCAGGGCAGGGAACATGCCGCCTGGGCGGCCACAAGATATTCGTCTGCACCCTGAAAATAGGGCATGTCGGTCAAAACGGAGAGGCAGGCGGCACCGCCGGCCTCATAGGCGCGTGCGTGGGTGGGTGGATCGAAATCCTCCCGGATCAGGCCTTTTGATGGGCTGGCTTTCTTGATCTCGGCAATCAGCGCGAAGCCGGTTGTTGACTTTTCTTCAATGGCCCGGACAAAACCGCGCGGCGTAGCCTGCTGCCGCACCTGATCGTGCATGGAAGATGAGGAAATATCAGCCCGGCGCTTCCGGACATGCAGGCGCTTGGCCGCACATATTTCGGTCAGTTTATTCATTGCCCGTACCTCATTGATTGGCGATCCAACAATTCAGCAAGGCATTGGCGAGCCCCTTGTCGAGTGCTTCAGCAGCCTCTTCGACTCCCGCCTCCCAGCTATCGACTTCGCCGGCGACCATTAAGGCGGCGGCGCTGTTCAGCAATACAGCATCGCGGTAGGCTGAGGGCTCGCCCTGCAACAGCGCCTGCAGCGCTTTTGCGTTATAGTCCGCATCGCCACCTTTGATCGCTTCGGCAGGGTGGTGGGAAAGGCCCATATCTTCCGGCGTAATGCGGCTATGCGTGATCGATTGTCCCTCGACAACGGCCAGTCTGGACGGTCCGGAAATGCTAAGCTCGTCCAAACCCTCTTCGCCGGATACGATCATCACCTTTTCATAACCGAGCTGCGCAGCTGCCTCGGCATAGATTTCCACCAGATCGGGAGATGCGACGCCGATAAGCTGTCGTTTGACCCGGGCAGGATTGCAGAGTGGACCGAGCAAGTTGAAGATTGTCCGCCGTCCGATCGCCTTGCGAATGGGGGCCAGCGGGCCAAGCGCGGGATGATGGTTGGGTGCGAAGAAAAAGGCGATGCCTATCTCGCGCAGGGATTGCTCACCGCCGGTCGCTGCTTTTGCCAGATCGAGGCCCAGAGCTTCCAGCGTGTCTGCAGCACCTGATTTGCTTGACGCAGCGCGGTTCCCGTGTTTGGCCATCGGTATGTCGCAAGAAGCAACGACCATGGCCGTGGCGGTGGAGATATTCAGGCTGTGACTGCCGTCGCCGCCTGTGCCGCACACGTCAATTGCATTTACTGGCGCGTCAACGCCAACCATGCGCGCCCGCATTTCCTGCGCCGCGGCGGCGATTTCGGTCGCTGTCTCCCCGCGGTCGGCCAGTTGAACCAAGAAACTGCTGATCTCTTCGCCATCGACCTTGCCGTCCAATATCGCCGCAAAAGCGGCCCGGGCATCGGTGGCGGACAGCGCGGTGGCTGGATCTGGTAAAGTCATCATGATTGCTCCTCTCCCGGAACGCCGGCATCCTGAAGCCGCCGGATCAGACCGTTTCTATGTGCCTCATCCTTGAATATGCGGGCGGGCAGGAAATTGAACATATGATCGGAACGATAGAGCAGAACGATTTTGTCGTCCGCGCGCCATTTGACCATGTCGGCAAAGGTCAGGTTGGCATGGCCTTGCTCGTTGCCGGAATAAAGCTTGTCATCATCCCACCAGCTGGTCGTTTCCAGACGCAAGTCTTTCTGCTGTTTATAAATTTTCCTGGACAGGCGCGGCACCCACCATATCGGGATCAGGATGGTCATCGCCAGCGCAACAATTCCGGCCCATATTGTCATACCAACAATCAAACCAAGTGCTGTCGGCAGATTTTCGAAGCCATCATATGCCGCCATGGCCAAGCCAATCGCCAAACCGAAGAGCAGCAGATAGCCCAGCCGCTTCCCGCCCATCTGTTTCAGATGCAGGCCATAGGCTGCGCGCAAGTCTTCCTCAGTGGGCGTGAAGATGATTTTTTCGGTCATGCGATCTGTTTAGGTGTCAGCCCCGCCAGTGTCATGAAATTGGCGAGCAGGTCGTGTCCATATTCGGTGGCGATGCTTTCGGGGTGAAACTGAACACCATGAATCGGCAGGCTTTCATGACGAAAACCCATGACGGAACCGTCTTCGGCGGTGGCATTGACCGGCAGGCAAGTCGGAATATCCTCGACAATCAGCGAGTGATAGCGGGTTGCCGTGTAAGGGGAGGGTAATCCTGCAAACACGCCGCTATTGTCATGCTTTACCAGTGATGTCTTGCCGTGCATCAGTCCGCCGCGCATCACTTTTCCGCCGAAATGCTGACCAATGCTTTGATGACCAAGACAGACCCCGAGCAACGGTTTTTCCGCATCGGCACAGGCAGCGACCAGATCAAGCGAGATGCCGGCTTCATTGGGTGTGCATGGGCCGGGCGAAATCAGAAACGCATCAGCCCCGGTTGCGAGAGCCTCTGTGGCGCTCAGCGCATCGTTACGCTCGACCTGAACCTTGGCCCCCAGTTCCATAAGATAATGGACAAGGTTGAAGGTGAAGCTGTCATAATTGTCGATAACCAAAATCATGGATGCTGCCTAATGCCAAAAGCCTCGCAGGCCAAGTTTTTCTGGCACTTATCAAGCAGATCGTTTGACGGTCAAAATCGGCGTGATAAGGTCAGAGCTCGGGAGACAAGAATATGGGCCAACCGGTAACCGTCAACATTCCTCACAAATTGGGCCTGGCCGAAGCGCGCAGCCGCATTGGAGCAGGCGTGCACACACTGGGTGAGAGCGTGCCAGGCGCGACCGTGACAGACCATCATTGGGAAGAGGACACGATGCACTGCACATTGGAAGTGATGGGGCAGCGCATTGGCGGCGAGATGCAGGTCCGCGAAGACGAGGTTTACGCCATTTTTGATTTGCCGCCCTTGCTTGCCATGTTCGCTAACAAGCTAAAGGAAAAGCTTCAGAAAGAAGCACCAAAGATGCTGGAATAGGCCATCAATAAGCTTAAGCGATGCTGCTACTAGCCCGCTTTACTGTCCGAATCCGATATCCTGCGCGCGGCGAACTGCTTCTTTTGCTGCCGCCAGCAAAGCGCCTGACTTCGCTTCGCATTCGCGTTGTTCATAGGCGGGATCGCTGTCTGCCACGATGCCGGCGCCGGCCTGCACGTGCAGCATACCGTCTTTTACGATACCGGTGCGCAGGACAATACAGCTGTCCATGCTGCCATCGGGAGAGAAATAACCGACGCCGCCTGCATATGCGCCGCGGGTTTCCGGCTCCAGTTCCGCGATAATCTGGCAAGCACGGACTTTCGGGGCGCCGCTGACCGTGCCGGCCGGGAAACCGGCGAACAGCGCATCGAGTGCATCCTTGTCCGGTGCCAGTTCACCGACAACGTTGGAAACGATATGCATAACATGGCTGTAAAATTCGACCGTATAGCTGTCAGTGACTTCTACGCTATTGGCCGTACTGACGCGTCCGACATCATTGCGGCCAAGATCGAGCAGCATCAGATGTTCCGCCCGCTCCTTGGGGTCGGCAAGCAGACTGTCACGATTGGCTTTGTCTTCTGCCGCGTTGCTGCCGCGCGGCCGGGTTCCGGCAATCGGGCGGATGGTAACTTCACCGTCCCGGGCACGCACCAATATTTCGGGGCTGGATCCGATCAACGCAAAGCCGGGCAGGTCAAGGAAGAACAGGAAGGGTGAGGGGTTTATCCGCCGTAATGCGCGGTAAAGCTCTACCGGAGGCAGGGAAAAGGGCGCGGTGAAACGCTGCGCCAATACCACCTGGAATATGTCTCCCGCCTCGATATAGTCTTTGGCGCTGAGCACCATATCCTCATACCGCCCTGGCTCCAGCTTCGGGTGAAAGGCCAGTTCTTCCGGATCTATATTCGGGGTTTCGGAGGCCAGCGGCGGAACCTTGGCAGCAATCTGCCGCTCCACCTCATCGAGCCGTTCTTCGGCAGCGGATATCTTGCCCTCCGCATCTCCCGCTGTTTCCGGCCATACGGGAGCGACCAGGAACATCTCGTCTGCCAACCGGTCAAAAATCACGATCACGGTCGGACGCACAAACAGCATGTCGGGCAGGTTCAGCTCCGACTGTGATGCTCTGGGAAGCTTTTCCACCAGACCGATCGTTTCATAGCCGAAATAGCCGACAAGACAGGCCAGCGCCCGGGGCAACCCTTCCGGCACGTCCATCTGGCAGCGTTTGACCAATGTCCGCAAGGCATCAAGACTGGAGGCGTTTTCCGGTTCAAAGGCTTCGCGATCGGTCAGCCAGTTTGGATTGATCGCTGCCTTTTCGCCATCAGCGCGAAAGACAAGGTCAGGGGCAAGTCCGATAAGGCTATGACGCCCACGGGTTTCGCCGCCTTCCACAGATTCGAGCAGGAAATCACCGCGCTCGGCTTCCATCAGCTTCAGCGCAGCAGATACCGGTGTTTCTGTATCCGCAACCTGCTTGCGCCAGATGAGCGCAGGCTTTCCGGCGTCCAAGGCATTTTGGGCGGCGGCAATGTTGAAGCTGCGCATAGTCAGTCCGAAAAAGGCTGGGAACGGATCATCTGGTCCGGCCGGTCAGCTGATTTTTGAGAGCCGTCAGAGCATCCTCATTCTTTTCCACACCGACATCGACTTTCATCGCGTTGATGAACTGTTCGGTATATTCATTCCCGAATACCTGCTTGAACTGCCCGCTTGTTGCACTCAGTAAATCTGCTCGCTCGGACGCATCTCCGCGATCAATATTGTTCAGGTTAACAACAAACCAGCCCTGGTTCTGAGGAGCCTTCAAACTCTTGGCGGTGCCTTCTGCCATGCTGAACATCAATGTCAGGGGCGGTGGAACGTTACCCTGTTGGCTCTGCCGGGCCAGCTCAGCGCGTGTACTCTTTACAGTCTCGATCGCCGGCAGTCTCACTTTTGCATCCGCCATAGCCTTGGACAGCGAAGCGCCATCACTGACCTGCTTTACGATATTGTCAGCAACCACTTTAGCTTTCTGCGATCCCTGTTCCAATATGTAGTCACGCGCTACCAGCTCCTTGATGGAATTGAGCGGTGGCGGAGCCGCAACGGCTATCTCACTCACGGCCATGATTGCATATTGTTGACCCGGTATGATTTCCACGACCTGCGGATCGGAATCGTCATCCAATTGGAACGCGACCGGCAATATGCGCTGCATCTCCGGTATCGGCCTGTAATTGGGGTCTTGAGGATTTTGTCCATTGGCAAGTAGCATTGGAGTTGATTCAATCTTCAGCTCTTCCGCTTCGGCAACATCAGCCAGTGATGAGCCTGCGGCAAACTCATCTTCCATTTTAACGGTCAGTTCAGCCAGCGCTTCATCAATCTTGTCACGACTGAGTTCAGCGACAATTTGCGCGCGGACTTGTTCCAGGCTTTGAGCCGGCACCGTCTGGATGTCGTTAATCTTGGCAATGTGCCAGCCCAAGGCGCTTTGTGCTGGTTCGGTAACATTACCCGAAGGCGCTGAAAAAACTGCGTTGGCGACGGCTTGTGACGTTGTTCCTGCCAATTCGGTTTTGCTGACAGATCCCATTTCAGCGGAGGACAGTCCGACAGATTCGGCAGCGGCGCTAATCGACATGCCGCCGCTAACCTTGTCGGCAAGCGCTTTGGCTGCTGCTTCGGTCGGCAGGATTACCTGATCAATATTGCGGGTTTCGCTCGCCGCATATTTGGCTTTGTCGAGATTATATTGTCCCTCCATTTCCTTTTCGGTCGGTTTGACTGTTTCGTTAAACCGCTCTTTGGAAAACAACGCATAGCTGATCGACCGGCGTTCGGGGATGGTGTAGCGCGATCCATTCTTGCTGTAAAAAGCGGCAAGGGCAGCATCAGCAGGCTTCACATTTTCTACAAAAGCCGCCGAGGGAATGATGGCAACCTGACCTTGGCGGGCTTCCAACAGCAAAGAGGCATAGGGTGTCACCAGTTTTTGGGGTACCGACGCGCCAAAGCCAGCAACCGGAAGCAGCTGGTCCGCCAGCAAGTTACGGGTAAAGTCATCGCGAAGCTGCTGCTCTTTAATCCCTTGTTGTTGTAGTGCACGGCGGAAATTTTCTTCACTAAACTGGCCATCGGCGCCCTGAAAAGAAGGGATGCTGGCAATTTCACCATCGACCAGACGCTTGCCTGCGGTCATGCCATATTTGTTGCCGAAATCGGCAATGACAAAGCTGTTGATTAACCGGTCCAGGATGCTGTCAAATCCGCCACCTTCAACATAGGTTTTCAGGTCCAATCCTGTATTTTCGCGTTGTTCTGCACGAAAGGCATTGTTTACCGACTGGTTGAGCTCCGAGGTTTTCAGTTTGGAATCGCCGATCGTCGCCGCGGTGCCAGAGCCGGTGACGCCTCCAAAGGCGCCAGAGCCGGTGACATCGGCCGATGCAAAAGCAATCGCGATCAGCGCTACAAAGCACATGGTGAGGAACAGGCCGATTTTCGACGAGAAAATATTGCGGAAAAATGTGATCATGAAAATGCTGCAATTCTGTTAGGGCAAATATATTTGCTGATGCTTTAGGCGGCTTGTGTTTTTCGTTCAAGCAAAAGGGCATGGGGCAAGTCGAAAGGCAGCTGGGCAAACGATATTTCGCTTAAACGCGTTTGGCAGGCCGATCAGAATTTGTTAGCGCAGAAGCAGAATTGAAAAGAACGGAGAGAATATGGCAAATCGCAAATATATCGTCGGCAATTGGAAGATGAATGGCCTGCGTGAACAATTATCGGACGTTGCAGATATTGCCAGCATTGCCGAAAACCATAAAAATGTTGATGTCGCGATTTGCCCCCCGGTAACCTTGATTGCGCTGGCGACAGAGACTGTTCCTGGATTTGCGATTGGCGCACAGGACTGCCATTTTGCCAGTAAGGGTGCACATACCGGTTGCCTGTCAGCGGCAATGATCCGCGAGGCCGGTGCCACCATGACGATATTGGGTCATAGCGAGCGCCGCGCCGACCAACATGAAACCGATGCCGATGTTAAAGCTAAAGCCGAAGCGGTTCATGCTGCCGGACTGGGCGCCATCATCTGTGTCGGTGAAACTGAAGAAGAGCGCGATGCAGGGCAGGCGATTGACGTTGTTTGCGGTCAGTTAGAAGGATCATTTCCCGATGATGCAGATGCCGGATGGCTGACTATTGCCTATGAACCAGTCTGGGCAATTGGCACGGGCCGGGTTCCGGAAGCGTCAGATGTCGAAGAAATGCACGCAGCCGTTCGAAACAAGCTGAGTGAACTGATGGGCGATGGTGCGGATGCAGTCCGCATTCTCTATGGCGGATCGATGAACGGCGGTAATGCTTCGGAATTACTTGCTGTTCCGAATGTCGATGGCGGCCTCGTTGGCGGTGCCAGCCTGAACGCCGACAAATTCGGGCCGATTGTCGAGGCCGCCGCCGCATTTTAGCGGCAGCAGCCTGATCAGTTTATTTCACGCAATATTTGCCGGACGCTTTCAGCCCACCGGGACAACTGCCGCTTTTGACTTCGGCATAATCACCCTTGTCACCGACGCAATATTTGCTGGAAGCCTTGAAGCCGGTTGGGCAAGAACCGATTTTCGCGATCGCGACCTTGCCAGAACCGGACTTGCAGCTGCTGCCGGAGGCTTTGAAACCGCTAGGGCAACTGCCGTCCTTTGCGACGCTGGAGCTGCTTGATTGGGCAAATGCCGCAGGTGCGTATAGCCCGGATGTGGCCAATGCGGCTGCCGTGATGATAGTAAGAGTCTTCATGAAAATATCCTTATATTAGTAATTGAAACAGTGGTCTAACGACCGGAAGCGCTCATATATTCAAACCCGACCAGGCTTTGACCGGTGCGCTTGTTGTAATATTGACAATAGAGTTTCTCGGTCGGGCCGCGGAACTGTCCGGTGGTGCGAGCGAGAAAGCTGATGCCGTATTTCCCGCGCTTTTTCATGGCGCTGGAATAAGCAGAGGCGCGCGATGAATTGCTGCCGGTGGCGCAATCAGAAAGGCCCTGATCATTGCCGCAATGCAGCTTCATATGGGAATCGCTGAGATATTGATCGCTGTTCCAGTTCCAGTAATCGGTCACGCCAGCACCGGGATTGTCAGAGCGCACGCACTGCCATTCGAAATCATTACCTTTATCCAGCGCCTTATATTTGGCGCGATCCACCTCGAAATAGAGCACCTCGCCAGATTGCAGGCCGGGCGTAATGATGCAGCTCTTGCTGACCTTGCCTGACTTGCGGTTGATAAAGCCGGTGCGCTCTTCTTTGCTGAAGCCCTGCTGGAAAGTATATTCGCCAAGATTACCGATTGTAACTTGTGACAGTGTCAGCCCGGTGCATTTGGTTTGGGACGTCAAATTGGCCGATGGTGTGCCCATTTTATAGTCGGTTCGTGTGGGTGTCCGCTTGGCTGCGCGCGGGCTGTTGCTGGTGCTGCCGCGATTGGCAAATCCGTCCGATGACGTTCCCGCAGCGCGGTCTATAACTTCCACCGCATCATCGACCTTTTTCTTTTTCTTCTTCACTTTTTTGACGGCGCTTTTCAGTCCGCCAAACGGGTCTCGCGCTTCGGCCATATGGCCGGTGGATAGAACGGCGATACCGGCAAGAAGGTACATGGAATTTCTGAGTGTCATTAACAGTCTCCCTTGATTGTCGAGGGAGCAAATGGCGGGACGCCTGGCACAATAGAATATCCCATATGGGATAAACGCGCGGATGATTTCGCGTATGCCCTGTGATTGATGTCACAACAGTATGGAAACCGGCTGTTTTATTTACATTTTTGCAATTGCGTGCGCCAACGGACACGTTATCAGCAATGATAGAAAATGCTCAATTGTTGAGGACGCTTTTTTAAGCTTGGAGCACGGGTTCAGTGGATCATGAAATCGTCGGGCGCGACGAAGATATCGTAAAGCTGGCCTATTCGATGGCCATTGGCCCCTATCGCTATCGGGAGATGTTCGATTTGCTCGGCACACGCCTCGACGCCGCTTTGGACATGGCAAACAACGGATCGGAGCCCGTCAATGGACCTGCTTTGGATGAAGACGCCCTGAAATCGGCGTTTGAGCCACTCGAACCCCATTTTGAAAATGCCCAATCGCTGATGGATATGCAGGGCCGGCCTTCTGACAGCGCGAAATATTCCATGAAGATGATTGATGCCGACAATCATCCTTCCGCGTTGATTGGTGCCGATGGGCGGATTGTTTATGCCAATAGTGCCGCCGAGGAAATATTCGGGCTCGCCAAGAACCAGCGCCCCGACGAAAGCCTGTTTGAACGTGGCCATTTCAAGACTCTCCTGTCCCAGCTCGAATCGCTTGATCAGTTTGAGTTGAACAAGATGATCAGCATTTTTGGTATGGAAAGCGCAGATGGCGACGAGATGATCAAGGTCGCCTTGACCAAAGTCCATGATTCCGATGGCCATGCGATCGGTCATATATCTGCGATCAATATCAGCTGGTTTCCCGATGTTGGAAAACAGTTTCAGAAGCTGCTGAACCTGACGCCAGTAGAACTTGAAATCACCAAGGCGGTGGTGACCGGGCAGTCGTTGAGTGATCTGGCCGCCAAGCGTGGCCGATCGGTTGGTACGGTGCGGCATCAAACGAAGACATTGTTGGCGAAACTCAATCTGCGCTCGCAAACAGAGCTAGCCTGTCTCTACTCCGGTTTTTCAAAATTTAACGTAAAAGGGCAGGGCAGCGAAAAGACCGATTCTTCGGAAACAGACGGGCGAGAAAGTGGTCATGTCCTGTTGCGGCAGAATGGCCGCGTGCTGGACTATGAAATGGTTGGAGCAACCAGCGCCATGCCACTGCTATTTTTCCCCGCCTTGTTGGGCGGCATGACAGTGACCGAAGAGATGCGCCGCGCGTTAAACCAGCACGGATTGCGTTTGATCATGGTCTGGCGTCCCGGTCTGTCTAACAGCGGATGGGACGGTCCCATAGGCAGTGATAGCTTTGCCCGCTATGCCGATGACATAAAAGCATTGCTGGATGAGCTGGGTATAAAATCTTGCCCGGTAATCGGCCATATCACCGGTGCGATGTTCGCCTATGGTGTCGCAAAATATCTACCGGGCCGGATTACCGGTATCGTCAATATCAATGGCATTGTGCCGATGCAGCCCGGACCACATCTTGCCAAAGTCGATCGAGCCGAACGGCTGCGGCTCTATCTGATGCGCCATTTCCCCAAAATCGGCCGCTTTGTCGTGCATGGTGCGCTGGCCAAAGTGGATTCGGGATATGACCATGAATATCTCCACGCCTTTCTGGGCGACAATGACAATGACCAAAGCACGATAAAACGGGAAGATATCCGCACCCAGTTTCGTCAAGCGTTCCAGCAAACGACCAGGCAGGGCTATGACAGTTTTACCAACGAACTGACGCTGGCCAGCGGCGATTGGCAATATCTGATTGATGACCGTCTTTGCCCGGTGCGCAATCTGGTCGGGCAACATAACCTGCATTACACACCTGACGTTATGCAAAGCTTCGCGGCTGATCGAGACAATTACAGCGTTGATGTGGTCGCCGACACAGCCCATCTGTTATTATATCAACGACCGGATGTGGTTTTTGAGGCGGTGGCAGATTTAAAGGGAAAACAGGTTTAGAGACTACGGCATTTCGCCGCGCCCCTTTATCGGATTTCTCCGACTAGTGTCTTTCCTACATTACGCCTGATCGGTATAGAAAAGGTCCTCCTGATGAAACAGGCATTCGGTGAATTTTGAGCACAGAGAAATTTGAATAAGTCATTAGAAACAATATATATTAGTGGCATATAGAGTGGGTGAGAATTGTGTGAACTTCGAAACAGGGTCAACATCAAAACCCATCGGGAAGAGGGCCGTGACTTGTGTGAACTTTGCTCAAGCGGAGGTCGGCGGGAAGGGCCTGTGATTTGTGTGAACTTTGGAATAGGCCGCAGTAAGGAATGAGGCTGTCTTTTGGGGCCCATTGGATATCGGCAGAAACGGGAAGACATTGCGTTTCACCGCTTGAACTTGCACCATCCAATCGCTATGTGCGCTGCTCATTGTTAATCCATTAAGTTCGGACCTAGTTATGTTTCTGTTTCTCACCGTTGTTCAGGCGATTGTCGCAGCCGCTCTTGTCGGCGTTATATTGATGCAGCGGTCAGAAGGCGGCGGCCTTGGCGTTGGCGGCAGTCCGTCAGGTATGATGTCCGCACGCGGTGCGGCGGATCTGTTGACCCGTACAACGACGGTATTGGCGGTTCTGTTTGTGGCTTTGTCCATCTCGCTGGCTTTTCTTGCCGCGTCCGAGGGGCAGCCTTCGACGATTGACCAGACTCTGGAGCGTGATACCAGCATACCGGTGGCGCCGGCTGCACCTGCCGATGCGGTACCTCTGGTCGGTGATGACCCGCTGGCGGCCGCGGCAGCACAGGCGGCGGAAGAAGACGCGCCTGCAGAGGGTGCTGTTCCTCTGGACCAGTAAACCCTGTTCGCCAAAAAATGTGGTTTGCCATCAGATAGTCTTATAATGGTGCGTGTCGGGACGTAAATTTTAGTACCGATTGAAAATAAATATCGTTTTTTCGGATTCGCACGCTTGCCATTTCGGTTCGTTACGCCTTAAGCCTTTCCTCCCATGGCGCGATATATTTTTATTACCGGCGGTGTGGTTTCCTCACTTGGCAAAGGTCTCATGGCAGCGAGCCTCGGCGCGCTTCTTCAAGCACGCGGATATTCGGTGCGAATTCGCAAACTGGACCCCTATCTGAACGTCGATCCCGGAACGATGTCGCCCTATCAGCATGGCGAAGTTTATGTGACCGATGACGGTGCCGAGACCGATCTGGACCTCGGGCATTATGAACGATTCACCGGCGTGCCGTCGCTGCAATCGGACAATGTGACCTCCGGGCGAATCTATCAGTCGATCATTACCAAGGAACGCCGCGGCGATTATCTGGGCGCCACGGTGCAGGTCATTCCGCACGTTACCGATGCTATTCAGGAATTTGCTCAGGATAAGCTCGACGGCATTGACTTCGTGCTGTGCGAGATTGGCGGCACGGTGGGCGATATTGAAAGCCTGCCGTTTATTGAAGCGATTCGGCAATTGCGCAACAAGGTGGGGCGGGCCAATGCGATTTCAGTCCACGTAACGCTGGTCCCTTATATCGCGGCCGCCGGGGAGCTTAAGACCAAGCCAACGCAGCATAGCGTGCGTGAGCTGACGTCTCTGGGTATTCAGCCGGATATATTGCTTTGCCGCTGTGAACATGATTTGCCGGACGGCGAACGCGCTAAAATTGCGCAATTCTGCAACGTCCGAAAAGAAGCTGTGATCCCGGCGCTTGACGCCAGCAGTATTTATAACGTGCCGCTGCAATATCATGAAGAAGGCTTGGATCGGGAAGTCCTGAACGCATTCGGGATCATCAATGCACCGGAACCGGATCTGACCCGCTGGACCGATGTAATGGAGCGGATCGAGAATCCCGAAGGCGAAGTCATCGTTGGCGTCGTCGGCAAATATGTAGGGCTTCAGGATGCCTATAAGTCACTGCAAGAGGCGCTATTCCATGGCGGATTGGCAAACCGGGTCAAAGTGCAGGTACGCTGGCTTGATGCCGAGCTTTTTGAAGATGAGAGTGATCTGGCTGCCAATCTGGAGCCCTTGCATGCGATTTTGGTGCCTGGCGGGTTTGGTGAACGGGGCAGCGAAGGGAAAATTGGCTCTGTACGATTCGCACGCGAGCATGATGTGCCATTTTTTGGCATTTGCCTTGGGATGCAAATGGCCTGTGTCGAAGCAGCGCGCAATCAGGCCGGCATAGATGAGGCCTCGACAACAGAGTTCGGCGAAACGGCTGAACCGATTGTAGGTCTGATTACCGAGTGGATGACCGAGGAAGGCCTGCAAAAACGCGAATCGGGTGGCGATCTCGGCGGAACTATGCGGCTTGGCGCATATGAAGCCCGTCTGCAGCAAGGTTCCAAAGTCAGCGAAATCTATGGATCTAACGTGATTAGCGAGCGGCATCGCCATCGCTATGAGGTCAACAAGGGCTATGTTGAGCGGCTGGAAAAGACCGGGTTGATATTCTCCGGAATGTCGCCAGATGGCGAGCTTCCCGAGATTGTTGAGCGTCCTGACCATAGCTGGTTTGTCGGCGTGCAATATCATCCCGAGCTCAAGAGCAAACCGTTTGATCCGCATCCACTTTTTGCGTCCTTTATCGCAGCCGCGGTAAAACAAAGCCGACTTGTCTAATTTATCCAATCCTTTTTACACCAAGTGACTATTGTCACATTCAAGCCATGATATTTGGTTATCAAGCAGTTAACAGACGCAAGACACTGGGATGGAGCGAATTTAGTGAAGGCCGAAGACCTTGCAGAAATACTGGCAGAACATAGTCTATTCGCTGATTGTGATGAAGCGGAATTGGCGGATTTGATATTGCGCGGGCATTTCGTGCAATATGAAAAAGGGGATGAATTGATCATGCAAGGTGATCCTGGAAACTCATTACTGATACTATTATCGGGCAATGCGCGGACCAGCATGATCGCCAGCAATGGCCATGAAATTGTTCTGGATTATGCTGAACCAGGTCAGGTTCTGGGCGAAATCGCCTTGCTTGATGGCGGTGAAAGAACTGCCAGTGTAACTGCGATTGAACCAACGACGGCTTTGACCATTACGCGGGCGGCTTTTGAAGAAATTTTGAAAAACCATAAAAATATGGCATTACGGTTACTTAAGGTAATGGCAAACCGCATCAGGACCGCCAATACAATGATAGAGGGCGACCGTGCCTATACATCAGGACCGCGGTTGGCGCGTTACCTATTGAGATTGTCAGTCGTCGGTGCAGAAGAGGGGCGTTTAAAGCTGGATTTGAGTCAAAGCGAACTGGGCAATTTTGCCGGGATGTCGCGGGAACATATTAATCGGCAACTTTCAACCTGGTCAGAAGATGGCATTGTTTCGGTTGAAAGTGGAAAGGTGCGAATATTGAATCATGCCGTCCTTTCCAACATTGCCAATGCAGATTCTTGAATGAAGTTGGCCATTTGCGACCCGGGCTAATTTCGTCAAGAGTGACACCACGCGGGTGTCAGGGGCAGTCGGATCCTCATCTGACTGCCCCATTTTCATGAATTTTACTTATCGCGAATAAAAAAGGCAGCCAAGGATAGTTGGCTGCCTTCGATAATAGTTAAAGCGCTGATTTAGGCAGCTTTTTCCTCTGATTTTTCAGATTTGTGATCAATCTTGGTAACGTTGTCACCGGTATTGATGGCAATTTTCTGTGGCTTCATCGCATCCGGAATTTCGCGCACCAGATCAATGACCAGCAAACCATCACTCAATACGGCGTTATCGACGCGGACGAAATCGGCAAGTTCAAAGCGGCGCTCGAAGTTGCGGTTGGCAATTCCCATATGCAGAAACTGCTTTCCTTCATTTTCGTCGCTGCCTTTACTACCAGCTACGAGCAAAAGATTCTGCTGCGCGGTAATTTCAATTTCGTCATCTTTGAAACCAGCAAGGGCTAGCGTGATTCGATAATGGTCGTCGCCGTTACGTTCGATGTTAAACGGGGGATAGTTTTCAGATTGCTGTGCACGAGCATTATTCTCGAGCAGATCAAACAGCCGGTCAAAACCAACGGTTGAGCGGCGGTAGGGGGTAAAATCAAAACGGTTCATATTTTTATCCTCTTGTGAGCAATTAAAATGGTGGACCCAAGATGGCATCCGGTTCTGTAGAGCGAAATCTGTAAAGGCATCTCGCCTAACCAAGATATTGTCATATTTTCCGATTTCAAGAGGTTGAAGATGCCTGCAAGCAGACCGGAATCAAAAACGCCCGGAGCCATTTCTGACTCCGGGCGAAAATGGTGACGATAATATCGTCCCCCTGTTTTCCTGTCTTATTCAACGCCGTTTGTCCCCCAACATGCGGCGGAACCAGAAAGGATCCCTGAACCATGACCATTATGCGGTAATTGATTCTGTAACTAACTCTGATCGCGATGGCCGCTATTGTCATGCAAATTTTCACAAATGTGCAATATTGGTTCAGGCTTGTGTCATAATAGCAACAGCATTTCAGCCAGCATCACTCTTGCCTGCGCCGCTCCACAACCGTAAAGCCACAATAGTTTTTCAGGAAGATCAAACTCCTATGCTTCTATCCCGTTATGAATGGGTCATCGCAAAACGCTATCTTCTGCCCGGCAAGGGTGAGGGCTTTATTTTTCTCGTGGCGAGCATCAGTCTTGTTGCGGTGATGCTGGGCGTCGCTGCTTTGATTGTCGTGATGAGCGTAATGAACGGTTTTCGCGCGGAATTGTTCGACAAGATTGTAGGTTTAAATGGTCATGCCGTGATTCAAGGTTATGGGGGGCGACTTCCGGATTGGCGTGACTTGTTAGAGGATGTGCGCGAAACGGAAGGGGTGGTTTCGGCTTCTCCACTAATAGAGATGCCGTTGGCAGGCATACACAATGGCCGGGTAGAGGCCGTGTTGGTCCGCGGGATGCTGGTCGACGATATTTTGAACAACGACACGCTGGACGGAAAAACGGTTGCAGGTGATCTGGCTGCTTTGGCTCCAGACAGCGGGCGGGTGGCAATCGGCAGTAGGTTGGCCCAAACTCTTGGGGCCCAACTCGGAAGCCGCGTAACACTGATGAACCCTCAAGGAAGATCAACCCCGTTTGGTACCGTGCCGCGAGAAATATCATATGAAGTAGCCGCGATATTTGAAGTGGGCGTCTACGACTATGACAAGGCTTTCGTGATCATGCCTATGGAGGACGCGCAAACATTGATGTTGTTAGGCGATCAAGTCGGCATGATTGAGATACAAACCAATGATGCGCAAAATGTACAAAAGATTATAGCTCCTCTGTATCCGAAAATAGATGGGCGCGCTCAGATTACGGATTGGCAATCCATGAACGCTTCTTTGTTTGAAACACTTCAAGTCGAGCGAGTGGTGATGTTCGTAATCCTCTCGATCATTATCTTGGTTGCAGTTTTCAATATCTTGTCGTCGTTGATCATGCTGGTCCGCGCCAAAACGCGTGACATAGCGATATTGCGAACAATGGGAGCATCGCGGGCTTCTTTGACGAGGATATTTGTGACTGTTGGTACATCCATCGGGGCGCTTGGCATCGCGGCAGGGATAATATTGGGCTTTATCGCCATATATTTCCGGCAAAGCGTTATTAACTTTGTCCAGACGATAACCGGTCAGAACCTGTGGGATCCGTCGATACGTTTTTTGACAGAATTGCCGGCGAGAACAGATCCGATGGAGGTGTTTGGCATAGCGATGCTAGCGCTTCTTTTCAGTTTCCTGGCGACATTATATCCAGCTTACAAAGCAGCAAGCACGGATCCTGTACAGGTGCTTCGCTATGAATGATATGGGAGCCAAGGTTGTAGAGCTGCGCAACGTAAAACGCAGCTTCAAGCAGGGTGATGTGCAGATTGACGTACTCAAGGGTGTTGATCTCAATATCCGATCTAACGAAATAGTCGCGCTGCTGGGGCCATCGGGCTCAGGCAAGTCGACCCTGTTGCAGGCAGTAGGATTGCTTGAAGGTGGGTTTGAAGGGTCTATCAAACTGGATGGCGAGGAAACGGCACAAATGTCAGCCAGCGGGCACACGCGGATTCGGCGGGAACTGTTGGGTTTCGTTTATCAGTTTCACCATTTGCTCCCCGATTTTTCGGCCGAGGAAAATGTCGTGATGCCGCAACTGATCGCTGGTAGTTCTCAAAAAGATGCCGAAGAACGCGCCGAATCACTGCTCGTCAGCCTGGGGCTAGGTGAACGGTTGGATCACAAACCCAGCAAGCTATCAGGCGGTGAGCAGCAACGTGTGGCGGTGGCAAGAGCGTTGGCCAATGCGCCAAAACTGGTTTTAGCCGATGAGCCCACCGGAAACCTCGATGAAACAACGGCGGATATTGTGCTGGCCGAGCTGATGGCTTTGGTTCGCGAAGAGGGCAGTGCTGCGTTGATAGCGACGCATAATGAGCGCTTGGCGGCAAAAATGGACCGTGTCGTTCGGCTTCATGACGGGATATTAAGCTAGTATTTTCAGAGCGTAGCAAGATAGGCTTTGACATTTGACAAGCGACTACCAATCTGACGCTTATATCGGGGAACAAAATTGCAAAGAACGGGGTGCATCTATGCAAATTACAGAATTTGAAGTCAAACAAGCTGACGGTTCGATGTCGGACCTTTCCCAATATAAGGGTAAAGTGCTGCTCATCGTAAATACCGCTTCAAAATGCGGGTTTACGCCGCAATATGAGGGCTTGGAAGTGCTGCATAAAGAATATGCAGATAAGGGATTGGAAATATTAGCTTTTCCGTGCAATCAATTTGGTCATCAGGAACCTGGTGATGCAGAAGAAATCAAGAATTTCTGTACGCTGAACTATGATGTGAGCTTTCCTTTGATGGGAAAGATTGACGTCAACGGCAAGGATGCCGATCCCTTGTGGAATTATCTGAAGTCTGAGAAATCTGGTCTACTGGGTTCACGAATCAAATGGAATTTCACCAAATTCCTCGTCGATCGCGACGGGAACGTCGTGGCTCGACATGGACCAGCGGTGAAACCGGAGCAGCTTAAAAGCGAGATTGAAGCGCTCCTCTAAGAAAAATCCAAACTAGTTGTGGAAAACCGGTCGATAGGTCGCGCTGACTCGATCTGGTCGTGGTCAAAGCTTTTTTGCCGCGCTAGAGCTTAGTACATGTCCAAGACTCCGTTCGTTCATCTGCGTGCTTTTTCGGCCTATACCATTTTGGATGGCGCGATGGAGCCGAAGGCGATGGGCGCCGTAGCCAAGGAACGGGGATTTCCGGCAATTGCGCTCACGGATCGCATAGGTCTCTTCGCATCGATGGCTTTTGATGACGGCTGTCGAGCGAATGGCGTTCAGCCAATAACCGGCTGTTTTTTGAGAGTTGCGCGGCCCGGCAATGGCGCGGGCGATAAACCGACACTGGATTGGATCGCGCTATATGCGCAGAACGAAGACGGTTATCAAAACCTCTGCAAACTGGTGTCCGCCTCTCATCTGGAACGCCCGGCGGAGCTGGATGCGCATATTCCACTTGAGATGCTTGAACAGCACAATGCCGGCCTTTTGGCGCTAACCGGGGGTGGGGAAGGGGGCGTAACCCGGTTGCTTGCTGAAGAACAGCAATCGGAAGCAGAGGCCTATCTGTCGCGGCTTCAGCAATATTTCCCTGACCGGCTGTATATCGAACTATCCCGCCGGGATGACCCGTTAGAAATGGCTGCGGAAGCCGGCCTGATTTCATTGGCGATGGACCGGAATATTCCTCTGGTAGCCACCAATCCCAGTTGTTTTGCTGAACCCGGCTTTCACGAAGCCCATGATGCGATGAAATGTATCGCCGGGTCCGCTTATGTCGAGAATGATGATCGCGATAAACCGTCTCCGCATTTATGGATAAAGAGCGATATGGTGATGGAGGATTTATTCTCCGACCTTCCGGAAGCGATTGAAAACACGCTGGTGGTGGCAAAACGCTGTGCATACTCACCACCACGCCGAGATCCCATTTTGCCAAGTCTGGCAGGTGATCTTGCTGGAGAGGCAGAACAGTTGCGCCGTGATGCAACAGCGGGGCTTGAGGAACGCCTTACCCATGCTGGCGATATCGAAGGAGCAGAGCGGCAGGAATATTTTGACCGGCTTGATTTTGAAATCAACGTCATCGTCAATATGGGATTCCCAGGCTATTTCCTGATCGTTGCGGACTTCATCAAATGGGCAAAGGATCAGGATATTCCAGTAGGCCCGGGGCGTGGCTCTGGTGCTGGCTCGGTGGTCGCATGGGCGCTGACGATCACCGACCTTGATCCGATAAAACTGGGCCTGCTTTTCGAACGCTTCCTGAACCCGGAACGTGTGTCGATGCCTGACTTCGACATCGATTTCTGCGAAACCCGCCGCGGTGAAGTGATCCGATATGTGCAGGAGAAATACGGCACGGGACAGGTCGCCCAGATTATCACCTTTGGTAAACTGAAAGCGCGAGCGGTTCTGCGCGACGTTGGCCGCGTTCTCCAGATGCCGTATGGTCAGGTCGACCGGTTAACCAAGCTGGTGCCCAATCATCCAACGGATCCATGGGATCTGAAAAGGGCGCTGAACGGTATTTCTGAGCTGGCGCAAGAATATAAGCAGGCCGATGTGAAGCGCCTGTTCGATCTGGCGATGAAACTGGAAGGTTTGCCGCGCCACAGTTCGACCCACGCCGCCGGTGTCGTCATTGGTGACAGGCCGCTCGACCAGTTGGTTCCACTCTATCGCGATCCACGGTCGGATTTGCCCGTCACCCAATTTGATATGAAATTTGTCGAGCAAGCCGGTCTGGTGAAGTTCGACTTTCTGGGTTTGAAAACGCTCTCTGTCCTGAAGAAGGCGGTGGAGCTGCTCGCCGAGCGCAATATCAAAGTCGATCTGTCGGCATTGGCCTGGGACGATCCCAAGGTGTTCGAGTTGCTGCAAAGAGGCGATACCGTCGGTGTGTTCCAGCTTGAATCGGAAGGCATGCGGCGTACGCTGGCGGCGGTGAAACCCACGAATTTTGGCGATATCATCGCTCTCGTTTCGCTCTACCGGCCCGGCCCGATGGACAATATCCCGCTCTTCGGAGATCGCAAGAATGGACGCGCGGAGCTCGCTTATCCGCACCCGCTGCTCGAAGACATATTGAAAGAGACTTACGGGATCATCGTCTATCAAGAACAAGTGATGCAGGCCGCGCAGGTCATTGCCGGCTACTCGCTTGGTGAGGCGGATATGCTGCGCCGGGCAATGGGTAAAAAGATCCAGTCTGAAATGGATGCGCAGCGCAGTATCTTTGTCGAAGGCGCTGCAAAAAATGGCGTGGAGAGTCAGCAGGCCAATGAGCTGTTTGACCTGATCGACAAATTTGCCGGCTATGGTTTCAACAAAAGCCACGCCGCGGCCTATGCCTTGCTGGCTTATCAAACGGCTTGGCTCAAAGCCCATTATCCGCATGAATTTTATGCCGCCTCCATGTGTTTCGATATGCATCAAAGCGACAAGCTCAGCATTTTTGTTGATGATATGAAGCGGCTTGGCGTGACGATATTGCCGCCATCGATCAACAAAAGCCGGCCATCTTTTGCGGTTGAAGAGCAGGAGGGTGCACTGCTCGCCGTGCGCTACGCCTTGGCGGGGCTTAAAAATGTCGGCGAGAAGGCAATGCAGTCGCTGGTCGCCGAACGTGCCGAGAGCGGATCATTCGAGACGATGGACGATTTTGCAAATCGCGTTGATCCGTCCGGTATGAACAAAAGACAGATTGAAAGTCTTGCCGCCGCGGGCGCCTTTGATGAAATGGAACCCAATCGCGCTGCCGTTTATGAAGGTGCGGACATGTTGCTGTCCGTCGCTAACAGCGCGGCAGAGGCGCGGACGAGCGGGCAGGGCGGCCTTTTCGGTGAGGGCGGAGCAAGTGACATGCAGGCCATCCGGCTGCCAGCGAACAGCAACTGGAATCTTAGCGAAATCATGATGCGCGAGCGCGATGCTTACGGCTTCTACTTCGCTTCTCATCCGGTCACGCAGTTTCAGGCGGTAACTTCCTCTCACGGGGCGATGACTTATGCCGCTTTGTGCGAAGAGGGGCCGATCGCTGAGGGGCAGCGCAAACCAGCGGTGATGGCGGCCCTGATCGAGGGCGTGCGCTGGCGAGAGAGCAAGCGCGGCAAACGGTTCGTGCTGGTCGATTTGTCGGACAGCAGCGGGCAGTTTTCCGGCAGTTGCTTTGAGGAAGAGCAATGCGAATTGCTGGCGGATATGGCCAAGGAAGGCAACTGTGCCTTGCTCAATGTCGAACTTGACCAACGCTCCGATGACGAAAGCCCGCGCGTGGCGATCCGGCGGGCGCAGGCCATGGACGGTCTGGAAAAGACCACCCGGACCCGGATGGAGCTGGAGGTTGCCGATCTCGACGCGCTGCAGGAGCTAAAGAATTTTCTCGCACCGTTGGCAGGGGGCAAGAGTGAGTTGATCGCGACGGTTCCCAGCTTTGATGGAGAAGTCGCCCATATCTGTCTCGGCCGGTCTTTTCAGCTGGATGCGCAAGCGGCTGAAACACTGAGCCATATTACTGGACTGGAGAATATCCGCTTGGGCCCTGCCACCGGTTCGCGGCCCGTTCGTTATCGCAATTCCAATTCAAGGCCCAATTTAAGACTTGTAAGCTGAGCCGTTTCTGTCAAAAAACAGCCAATAACTAACGGGAGAGACCAATGGCTGGAGCTATGCAGGGCAGCGCGCTCAAAATCACCAATCTGATTGACCATGCAGCGCGGGAACATACCACGCGAGAGATTGTCAGCTATTGGGCCGATGGCTCTCTCACCCGTACCAATTGGGGTGAAATAGGCCGGGATGCGCGAAAATTTTCGCAGGCGCTGCAACGACTTGGCATGAAAAAGGGCGACCGGATCGCGACTATCGCGATGAACCATGCTCATCATCTGATCAGCTGGTACGGCTCTGCGGGCATTGGCGGCATTCTGCACACCGTGAACCCGCGACTGTTTGAAGAGCAGCTGGTCTATATCATCAACCATGCCGAAGACCGGGTCCTGCTGTTCGACAAGATGTTCACGCCGATCATCGAAATGCTGAAACCGCAGCTGAAATCAGTCGAACATTATATCCAGTTTGATGGCGAGAAGGGTGACTATCCGACGTTCCGCGAGTTGGTTGATGCCGAAGATGGCGTTTTCGACTGGGTCGATGTGGATGAGAATGATCCCTGTGGTCTGTGTTATACCAGCGGCACCACCGGCAATCCCAAGGGTGTGCTCTATGAACATCGCTCCAATGTCCTGCATGCGCTGACCGAGGTGCAGCCGGATATTATGGACCTTGCGACCCGTTCCGTGATGTTGCCTGTCGTGCCGATGTTCCACGCCAATGCCTGGGGACTGCCTTTTGCCTGTGCGGCGGTTGGCGCGAAAATGGTCTTTTCGGCCAGCAATGAGGCGCCGGTTCTGTGGAAACTGATCCGTGACGAGGGCGTGACCCATAGCGCCGGTGTGCCGACGGTCTGGCTCTCTATGTTTGCCGATATGGATGCCAATGGTGGCGACTATGGTGAGCTGCAGGTCATCACCATCGGTGGTTCGGCCTGTCCGCGGTCGATGATTGAGCGGTTGATGAAAAACGGTATGCGAGTGGCGCATGCCTGGGGCATGACGGAAACCTCGCCCATTGGAACCGCAGGCTCGCTTCCCGCCAACTGGGATGATCTGAGCTTTGACGAGAAGGTCGACGTGATCTGCAAACAGGGACGGCCTCCCTTTGGTGTGGAACTCAGGGTTGTGGATGACGATGGCAATGTCCTGCCGCGCGATGGCGAGTCGAGCGGTACCCTGGAAATCCGCGGCCCCTGGATCATCCAGCGCTATTACCGCGCCGATGAAGAAGCGGTTGAGGATGATCTGTGGTTCGATACCGGCGACGTTGCAGTCCTCCATCCCGATGGGACAATGCAGATCACTGATCGTGCCAAGGACGTAATCAAGTCAGGCGGCGAGTGGATCAGCTCGATCGAACTGGAAAATGCCGCCGTGGGCTGTCCCGGCGTGGCGGAAGCGGCTGCGGTCGGCGTCTATCACCCGAAATGGGATGAGCGGCCTCTGCTGCTCGTCGTCAAAAAGCCGGATGCTGATGTGACTGGTGACGAGATAATCGCCTATCTGACCGACAAGGTCGCCAAATGGTGGCTGCCCGACGAAGTGAAATTCATCGACGAATTGCCGCACACCGCAACCGGCAAAATCCTGAAACGCGCGCTGCGTGACGAGTATAAGGATTATAAACTGAAAAGCCTCGCCGAAGCCTGATTGTTGCGGGGAGATTTTTCTGAGGTTAAACAAAGACTCCTCCTCCCCAAAGTTCACACAAATCACATGGGTTTTTCGGTTCCTCTTTCCGATCCGTCATCCCAGCGAAAGCTGGGATCCCCTCAAGGCGGCGTGCCTGTCGGATGGAGATTCCAGCTTTCGCTGGAATGACGATGGAGTTGCGGTTCAAAGTTCACACAAATCACACAGCCTCTTCCTCCACGATATCCTCACGCTCGGCCTGCTCATAAAAGCCGCTGCGTTCCAGAAACCCGCTGCGATCAGCCCGCTCCCAGTC
>CANMFX010000004.1:0-202500 GCA_947497315.1 uncultured Sphingomonadaceae bacterium
AACGCCCTGCGCCTGCAGCATGGGCGCGAGCGGATCATGGCAATGGCGCCTGAGGATATTGATGTGTCGGACCTGGATCTGGCGGACTGCGAAGAGTGGGATGAGCTTGACTGGGAGCGGGCGGATCGCAGCGGGTTTCTGGAACGCAGCGGCTTTTATGAGCAGGCCGAGCGTGAGGATAGCTTGGAGGAAGAGGTGGTGAGAATTGTGTGAACTTTGGAGAGGATTCTTTTTTGGACCTCAAGCGCCGGGCGGGCACATCCGTGCCCTTGGCTACGCGCCATAAGGCGCGGCGGCCGGTCGGCCTTGCCTCCGCTTCGCGTCGGTCCGGCGAAAACCTCAAGAGCATCGTCCGAGCGCAGCGAGGCAAGCGCGACCGCGCGCCCGAGCTTATGCGAGGAAAGCCAAGGGCGCGGATGCGCCCGCCCGGCGCTTGAGGTAAATAAAGAATACCACCTAATTATCGTAAAGCTTGCCCAGAGCATCCATCGACTCATAATGCGTCAGATCGAGATGCAACGGCGTGATCGACACATAGCCGTCTTCAATCGCTTCCAGATCGGTGCTGTGCGCAGGCGTCTCGACCATGGGTCCCAGGCCGAACCAGTGATATTCAAAACCGCGCGGATCGCGGTTGCTGACAATCTGCAGACGGCCATAATCGCGGATACCTTGCGATACCACGCGGATGCCTTTGACTTCGCTGGCGGGCAGCGCGGGGAAGTTGATATTGACCAGTGTGCGGTGATCCATGCTCTGCTTGATCAGTGGCCGCAGCACCCGCTCGCCCCATTGCAGCGCGGCTTCGAACGGAACATCATCGCCCATATCACCGCGCGCATAGCTTTGGCTGAGCGCTATCGAAGGGATGCCGGCGAGCGCGCCTTCCATCGCGGCAGATACGGTGCCGGAATAGGTCACGTCTTCGCCAAGATTGGCCCCGCGATTGACGCCGGAGAGGATCAGGTCGGGCGGGCCGTTTTTCATGATCTTTGCGACTGCCATCATCACGCTGTCGGTGGGTGTGCCATCGACCGAATATTGCTGATCGCCGCGCTTGCGGATGCGCAAGGGGCGGGTGAGGGTAAGCGAATGGCCCGCGCCGCTATTCTCGTCTGATGGCGCGACAATCCAGATATCGTTGGAAAAATGCTGGGCAATGTCGAGCAAGACTTTCATGCCCGGGGCGTCAAATCCATCGTCATTGGTCAGCAATATGCGCATCAGCTTGCAGGCTCCAGTTTTTCAATGCCGCCCATATAAGGCTTTAACGCGTCCGGAATTATGACACTACCGTCTTGCTGCTGATAATTTTCAACAACCGCGACCAAAGTCCGGCCAACCGCAAGGCCGGAACCGTTGAGCGTATGGACAAATTGCGTGCCTTTGGTCTCGCCTTCGGCCCGAAAACGGGCATTCATCCGGCGCGCCTGATATTCGCCGCAGGTCGAGATACTTGAAATCTCGCGATAGGTGTCCTGCCCCGGCAACCAGACTTCCAGATCATAAGTCTTCCGCGCGGTTGCCCCCATATCGCCTGTGCAGAGTAGCATTTTACGATAGGGCAGTTCCAGCGCCTTGAGGATCGATTCGGCCGCTTCGGTCATCCGCAGATGTTCGGCATCGCTATGATCGGGATGGACAATCGCGACCATTTCGACTTTTTCAAACTGATGCTGGCGGATCAGGCCTTTGGTATCCTTGCCAGCCGAGCCTGCCTCGCTACGGAAACAGGGGGTCAGCGCGGTCAACCGGATCGGCAATTGTGCCTCGTTCAAAATCTGTCCGCGGACGCTGTTGGTCAGGCTCACTTCCGCGGTCGGGATCAGCCAGCGGCCATCAGTGGTCTGAAACGAATCTTCGGAAAATTTGGGCAGCTGACCGGTACCGAACATGGCCTCATCACGCACCAGCACTGGCGGTGCGCATTCCTGGAAGCCGTTTTCCATGGTCTGCTGATCCAGCATATACTGCCCGATCGCGCGTTGCAGCCGGGCCATTTGACCGCGCAGAAATGCAAAGCGCGCGCCGGACATTTCAGCGGCCGTTTCAAAGTCCAGCCCCAGTGCTACGCCAATATCGCTATGTTCACGTGGTTTGAAATCAAAGCGGCGCGGTGTGCCCCAGCGCTCCACCTCGACATTATCCTCTTCATCCGCGCCTTCGGGCACATCGGCGGCAGGAAGGTTTGGCAGCACAGCCAGAGCATCGCGCAATTTACCGGAAACCTCCCGCCCCTGTTCTTCCAGCGCAGGCAGGCTCGCCTTCAATTCCGACACCTCGGCCATCAGAGCCTGTGCGGTTTCTTCATCGCCCTGCCCTTTTGCCTTGCCGATGGCCTTGGACGCTTCGTTGCGCCGCGCTTGGCCTTCCTGAAGCCTGGTCGCAATGCTGCGATTTTCTTCGTCCAGCGCCAAAATAGTCGCTGCAACAGGTTCAACGCCGCGCCGCGCCAAAGCAGCATCAAAATCGGCCGCGTTTTCTCTTATGGTTTTTAGATCATGCATGGGAAAAGCCTATGCCGAGACAGTGGCGCCGGTTCAAGTGCAGAGCGTGGCCCAGCCAACAAAAAAGCGGCCGGATCGCTCCAGCCGCTTTTGAATTGATCTGTTCGACCGGCGTTTAGGCAGCAACCGCCTTCTTGGCTTTGCGGCTACGCGCGAAAAGAGCTGCGGCCGCTGCGCCGAAGAGCAAGACAACTGGCGGGGCGGGAACCGGTGTTCCGCCGGTGGAACCACCGGTTGATCCGCCGCTGCTGGCACCGGAAGAGGTGCTGGAGCTGGACGAGCTGCTCGAAGAGGAGCTCGAACTGCTCGACGAGCCACTGCTGCCAAAGCTGGATGATCCGCCGGTCGCACCAGAGGATGTCGAACTTGACGATCCGGATGATCCGCTGCTGCCCGAAGAACCGGAGCTGCCACCCGAACCACCACTGCTGGAACTACTCGAACTGCTTGACGAACTACTACTTGAACTACTCGAACTGCTACCTGACGAACCGCTGCTGCCGGACGATCCTGAACTTCCGGACGAGCCCGAGCTACCCGAAGAACCGGTGCTGCCCGTACTGGTATTTCCGCTGCTGGTCGACGTGCCGGGATGGCCACTGGATGTCATGCCGCTGCTGGTCATACCGCTTGAGGTATTGCCGCTCGAGCTGGAACTGCTGGATGAACTGCTCGACGACGAGCTGGAGCTACTGGAAGAGCTTGATGAACTGCTACCACCGGTAGAGGTGCTTACACCGCCAGTCGATGTACTGACGCCGCCTGTTGACGTACTGACACCGCCGGTTGACGTGCTCACGCCGCCTGTTGAAGTGCTGATGCTACCGGAGGACGTACTGGTCGAACCGCCGGTAGAAGTACTGGAAAACCCACCTGTTGATGTACTGGTGGAACCGCCGGTGCTGGAGAATCCGCCTGTTGACGTGCTGGTGGAACCGCCACTGGTCGAACTGCCACCTGAAGAAGTACTGGTCGAACCGCCACTGCTGGTCGATGAGATAACGACTGAGCCGCCGCCCGAGCTACCACCGAAGAAGCCGCCAAAAAAGCCGCCACCAAAACCGCCGCCGAAGCCGCCGCTGCTGCCGCCAATGACGACAGGGACAGAACCGCCGCCGCTTTCAAGCACGGGAATTTCCGGCAATGGAGCAGGAATATAGGGCGGAGGAGGTAGCGGAACCGGCTGCGGTGCCTGGGTAATTGTTACCACCGTTGGCTTGCAAGCTGTAACCGTCTTGGTAACCGTTCGCCGGGTGCGTTTAACCTTGCGCGCAGACTGGCCGCGCTTCAGGACGCGGGCGCGTACCTTCTTTTTCTTGTCGACCTTCTTGATGTAGGGTGCTGTCGGTGCTTCCGATACATGCACCGCGCCGCCGCCAATCAAAGCACCGCCGCATGTACATGCGCATAATTTTGCTAAAGCCATTCTTACCGACATAGTCTTCACTCTCTTCCGCTTTGGAACCGATGGGCTTCAGGCAACGATATGCTTGCCGCTCTGTAGATTCCGATATCAATCAAAAGCGCAGAAGAAAGGAGTGATCACAATTGCGTTAACCTTGTTTCCGCTGCAAAAACTGGAAAAATCCCTATCAGACTCTCTCCAGGAACAGTTAATGTCCCGAATTGATACCATTTGCGGAGAATATCTTTCGCTGGGCTCAGAAAAAGCCATAAACTTTGGTGATTTATCGATGATGCCGAGTCGCGAAATCTTGGCGATCAAGGTCGTTATTCAGGCGATTTCGAAGGCCATTGGCAGCATAACCGGATAAATTGCACTGCTACGACAGATTGCACCTTGTCTAAGGCGAAAGCCGAGTTTATAGGCCCGCTTCATAGCCTGTCGTACGCTGGCCCATCAGGCTGGTGATAGTTGTTGGAGAGTATATTTGGCGTCCTCAGCGAAAAATTCATCCGCTGCAAATAGTGGCAAAAAAGGCGATATCGTGCTGGACGATGATTATCGGCCCAGTCCCGACGAAGAGTTCATGAACGAACGGCAGCTAGCCTATTTCAAGCGTGCTTTGGAGCAGTGGAAGCATGATATAATCGAAGAATCGAAGGAAACTCTTGCCCATTTGCAGGATGGACCAATCCAGGAAGCCGATCTCAACGATCGCGCATCAAGTGAAACCGATTGGGGCTTGGAACTGCGGACACGCGACCGTCAACGCAAGCTGACGTCGAAAATTGATGCGGCACTGCGCCGGATCGAAGAAGGCGAATATGGTTATTGCCAGGTTACCGGCGAGCCGATTTCACTGGAACGGCTGGAAGCCCGGCCCATCGCAACCATGAGTGTCGAGGCCCAGGAAGCACATGAACGCAACGAGAAAATCTCTCGCGATCAATAGCTTACTGGCGTTCTGATCACCAGAATCGCATTATAATACCGTCACTTGTTCAACAGCGTTAACGCGCTGTTCCAAGACACTTGCCGATCAGAAACCCGTTGTTTCTTTTTGGGATCACATTTCATTTGATCGCCGACCGGAACATTAACCAATCTTCCACCTTTTCGGGCCTATTATCCGCGGCAAGCAACATTATTTTACATTTAACTTGCGGGAAGCACATGAGAGAACCATTTGACGATAATTTGGGAAAAAACAGCCAGACCAGTGGCCAACCCAAACGCGAGCTTGACCGGGACAGCCTGTTCCTGAAAGCAACATTGCGCTTCGTAGATGGCGACGACTGTGGCGAAGTGCGGATTCGCAACCTGTCCGCTGGCGGCTTGATGGCGGAAGCTCCGGTCATTGCAAAACGTGGCGACAAGGTGGAACTGGAGCTGCGCAATATCGGCCGGGTCACAGGCTATGTGGCCTGGGTGGCGCAGGGTCGTTTGGGCATCGCTTTCGATCATTCGATTGACCCGAAACTGGCGCGCAAACCAGTGGGCCAGAGTAAAGTGGAATTGCCCCATTATCTCAAGAAACATGGCAATCAGAGCAAGCCGCTCGCCCATGGACAACGTCCACGCTAACCGACGCTCACAATCTGCTTGATTAGAATCCGGCGCCTGCATTAGGACTGTTTAATCAAATGATTAAACAGGAGTAGGATATGGCCGGGCCGCTTGCAGGAATCAACATCATTGAATTCGCAGGCATCGGTCCTGGACCGTTCTGCGGCATGATGCTGGCGGATCAGGGTGCAACCGTCACCGTTCTGCACCGTCCTGGCGGAGCGCCCGATGGCCGCCTCGCCTTATCGCGCTCTCGCAAGCTGGTCGAAGTAGACTTGAAATCCGAAGCGGGAATCCAGCAGGCGCGTGATCTGGTCAAACAAGCTGACGGCCTGATCGAAGGTTTTCGCCCGGGTGTTATGGAACGGCTCGGCCTCGGCCCGGATATACTGTTGCAGGATAATCCGAAACTGGTCTACGGTCGTATGACTGGCTGGGGTCAATATGGGCCACTCGCTCATGCCGCCGGCCACGATATCAATTATATCTCTATCTCTGGCGCCCTTCACGCTTTTGGCCGGGCCGGTGATAAACCGACGCCGCCAATCAACATGGTTGGTGATTTCGGGGGCGGCGGAATGATGCTCGCACTGGGTATGGTCTCGGCCTTGCTCCACGCAAAAACCGGCGGCGACGGTCAGGTCGTGGATTGTGCCATGACCGACGGGTCAGCCGCCCTGATGGCCATGATTTTTGACTTTCACAATGTCGGTCAATGGCAAGACCAGCGCGGCGTCAACCTGCTCGATACCGGTGCTCATTTCTATGACAGCTATGAAACAGCGGATGGAAAATATATCTCGATCGGATCAATTGAGCCGCAATTTTATGCGCAACTAAGAAAGGTCGCGGGTCTTGAAGATGATAGCGATTTTGATGCCCAGATGAACCCCAAATCCTGGGGGCCACTGAAAGAGAAGCTTACTGACCTGTTCCAGACGAAAACGCGTGATGAGTGGTGCGGATTGATGGAAGGTACCGATATTTGCTTCGCCCCGGTTCTGTCGCTAGCCGAGGCCAAACAGCACCCGCATAATGTCGAGCGTGAGACATTTGTCGATGTTGGTGGTCATTTGCAGCCTGCACCGGCACCGCGTTATTCGGTGACGGTTTCCGACAAGCCGGAGCCGCCCGCTTAATTGGCAAAAGTAGCCATTACATCCTTGAGATGACTTGGTCCGATGGTGAGTTCGGTATCATCGCCCAGCACAATAAATCTACGGCGACCCTTGCGGCGAATGTCGCGTACAAAATCCCGGCGTACGGCGGCGGAGCGATGGACGCGCATAAACATGCCATCCGGCAGCCGCTTCAATAGAGATCCCATCGATTCATGCACCAAATAGTTATGCTCCGGCAGGCATAGACGCATATAGTCGCGGTCAGCGGAGATCCAGTCGATGTCAGCGCTTCTGATCTGCACCGCGCCATTGCCATCCTGCACCCACAGCCGATGATCAGCGGGCTGCTGCAGATGATTCACGTCTCTTTGCCGTTTTTGCAATACTCGTCCAAGAGCCTCCTTCAGCAGATCCTCTTTAACGGGCTTCAACAGATAGTCCGTCGCATCAAATCGAAAGGCAGCCACGGCATATCGGCTATGTGCCGTGGTGAAGATAATCTCCGGCGCATTTTCCAGATCTTGGCAACGTTCTGCAACATCCATACCGGTTATGTCGGGCATATCGATGTCAAGCAGGACTATTTCCGGAGGATCTTCGACCATCATGTCCAGCGCTTCCTGGCCACCGCTGGCGACAGTAATCCGGTCAATATCCTTCATCCGGTCACATAGCGACTTGATCCGCCGGCGGGCCAAGGGCTCATCATCAACAATCAATACGTGCAGTTTCTCATCGGCCATCTCAAAAAAACGCACTTACAAACAATAATCGCGGAATATTTGTTGCTCATCGGGAATGATGATCGTTGCCACCACCAGATCATCAGAGTCATTGCCCGTGAATAATGCAGCGGCGGGACCATAAAGTGCCGCCAGTCGTTCCCGTATATTGGCAAGCCCCGTCCCGGTTCCCTTGATTTTTGAACTGGTGGCTCGCATCCGGCCATTGTTGGAGACTACCAGTTTAAGCCGGTCCGCATCTTTCGTTGCGCTGATCGATATTCGAACCGGCACGCACGACTGGGTTACCCCGTGTTTAATGGCGTTTTCGACCAGCGGCTGGACGATCAGGGCGGGAATTTTCCAACCACGAACGTCGTCATCTATCTGCACATCGAAGCTGAGTCGGTTCGGGAAACGTACCTGTTCAATCTCCAAATAGCGGATTTGCTGAGTCAGTTCCTGTTCGACGGGGATCATGTTTTCGCCATCATCATCCAATACCGACCGCATGTAATCCGCCAAACCGTCTACCAAGTTTTCGGCAGGGCCGTTCTTCTTGTCGATGATCAAACTGCTGACGGAATTCAGCGCGTTAAACACAAAATGAGGGTTCAACTGGTAGCGCAGCGCCCGCATTTCGCTTTCACGGGTAGCACGCTCCAAATTGCGGCTATGAGTCAACGCGACCTGACTATTGCGACTATTGGCCATGGACAAATAGAGTCCACCCCATCCGACCAATATCAGATAATTGATAAAGGCTGTGTCGAAAAAATGTGAAAGAGCATCCTCCAAGGGAATCAAGTGCTCTGCGCTGATATGCTCCAGCACCGATATGGGATAAGCCAATATCAGATTGGTCAGATACACAGTGCCTATGGCCAGGAAAATCGTCGGAATCGTAAGTATGAAAACCGCAAGTGCGCTGCGATCACCAACCCGGGCGAGCAGGCGATACAAAAGCCAAGTGACTGCCACCGAAAGTATCGTCGTCACCAGATAGTCGGTTAATGTATGACTGTGATCCGGCACACCCCATAAGATCGTGCGCAATGCATTAACGACAAGATATGCGGCCCAGACACCAAAGATACTCTTCATAGCGAGATCGATATTGACCGGAAATATGCGATGCCAGAACGGCGATACCTTTGGTGAAAGACTCTCTGGAACTGGCATGAAACGCATCGACATATGTTATTCCGGCGGAGTTGCTAATTGCTGGGGCTGACTGCCTTCCCGGGCATCTCCGGTTTCCGGAACAGCGTTTGATTCCGGCGTCCTGTCCAGCCCGCGTTCGGTCCGCCAGTAGGTCGCAAAGCTCGCCAGCCAATGACTGCCAGCATAATGCGGCGTACGCACTGATTGCTCGCCCGCATCGCCATGCAATTTCGCCGCCGCCAGCAGTGCTGCTTTGCGGCTGTCACCTTCCGGCAATGCTGTCGCAATCCCTTCGAGCGCCCATGCACGGGATAGGTTGACGCCATCCAGGTGGACCAGCTTTCCATCTGTCGGATCATTGACAATACCGACGGAAAGCCAGTCGCTGCTGCCATCCACCGGAATATCTGGTAGAAAACCAGTCAGCCAGTCCGCAAAGTCCGTATCGGATAACACCCGCCGCATCAGGTCTGCCTCCATCAGGCATGGAGAGAGAAAGTCCTCGCCCGATGGTTCGTAAGCGATGGGGCAATTGCGATCATCGCCATGAAAAGCGAGGCTTTTGTCAGTGATCAGGCTTTCCATTTGACTATCGTCACTTGTTCGCGCCCAATCCAGAAACAGGCCAAACGCAAAGGCGGACTGGTTATGTGTGCCCAGCCGGATCGGATAGGCAAGCTTTGGAACCCAGGTCTTGATCCGGCCGGTAATGACCGATTCGAGCGGCGTCAGACGATCGAGCCATATTTGCGCCTGCTGTGCCTTGGGTCCTTCTCCCGCGGCGATTTCCTTCAGCTCGGCTGTCAGCTGTAAAAACCAGGCAAGTCCGTAGGGCCGCTCAAACGAGGACCGGCCTTCACCATTGAAATAAGCCACTTCGCCAACGATTTTTTCTTCGGTAAAATTGGTCGACAATGCCGCTGCAATCTCTTCTTCCATTTCCGGGATCGAGCCATTGCCCCACAGCCGCGTCAGCAACCAATGGCCATGGACAGCGCTATGCCAGTCAAAACAGCCGTAAAAAACCGGGGTCAACTGCACCGGCTGTTGCACATCATTGGCGCTGTTCATGACATGGCTGATCTTATTGGGATATTGCTTGTTGATGCAATCCAACGCGATCCGTGCGTAGGCATGTTCGGGCTTTCGCGGCGACCGGCTATTGTCTGCCGGATCCGGCGCAACGTTCTTGCGCTCGAAATAACCCTGTTCGGACGTGCCCCGCTGACCGTCATCTTCATTTGCCGAACAGGCTGAAACGAAGCTGGCTGCGACAAACAGGATAATCAAACGCACTAGCATATATTGCTCCCCAGAAACTTTTTCTCACATAGAGATGAATTGACCGGATGGCAAAACGCTATAGGGCAAAGACGCGATGGAATTTGTCGATTCCAGCCAACATATTCATTTTTCAGGATCATATTATCGCCAGCCAGACCGCCATATTCCTAACCGGTAGTCCGATGCGGCATATTACCGTGATGACGTTAACGGCAAGCATCGGTTTGCTGACGATGTTCGTCGTCGATTTTGTCGATCTGCTCTACATCGCCCAACTGGGCGATAGCGCACTGACCGCGGCAATGGGCTTTGCTGCGACCATCCTGTTTTTCGGTACAGCTTTCAATATCGGACTGATGATAGCTGCGAGCGCCCTGGCAGCACGGAAAATCGGTCAAGGAGATACCGGCTATGCGCGCCGCTATCTGACCAACATATTGGCGCTCAGCATGATGCTGATAATCCCGCTGGCGATCATTTTCTTTGTCTTTGCACCGCAAATACTGGATCTTGCCGGCGCCACGGGAACCGCGAAAGAAGCCGCAACCGGCTATATCCGCATTGTCGCCCCGTTCATGCCATTCAGTGTCACGGCCATGGTATGTTCCGGCTTTCTGCGCGCACACGGAGCGGCCCGGCGCGCGATGAACGTTACGCTGAGCATGGGCATTGCTAATGCCATACTCGATCCGATTTTCATCTTTGGTTTCGGGCTGGGCGTAAACGGCGCAGCCATGGCCACAGCTTGTGCGGCCATCGTGTCCTCTGTCTTGGCCGTAGGGCCTATTATCAAGCATTATGGCGGTTTCCAGAAACTCTCTTCCGTATTGTTCAAGGAGGATCTGAAACCGGTCATGGCGATACTGGTACCCGCCATCATGACCAATGTGGCGACCCCTGTAGGCGGCTTCATTTCATACCGTTTCATCGCCAGCTATCCCGATGAGGTGATTGCCGGGTTTGCCGTTATGGGCCGGGTTGTACCCGTCGCTTTCTGCCTGCTTTTCTCACTATCGGGAGCAGTTGGACCGATAATCGGTCAGAATTTCGGTGCGCTGCAATTTGACCGCATCCGGCTGACCATCAAGCAGGCAATGGGCTTTGCGCTGGGCTATACGCTGCTTGTCTGGCCGCTCCTCTTCTTTCTCCAGGGACCGATCGGCGATCTGTTCAATTTACGGGGCGAGGGCCGCGAGGTCTTTTGGCTTTTCGCGGTCTTTCTGACCCCGTTATTCTTTTTCAACGGCATGTTGTTCATAGCAAATGCCGCTTGTAACAATCTGGAGCGTCCAGCCTGGTCAACAATAATGAACTGGGCACGCAACACTTTGGGTATATTGCCGTTTCTCTGGATTGGTGGGGCGCTTTACGGGCTGCCGGGCATCGTTATCGGACCAGCCATTGGTGGCGTCATGTTTGGCGTTATCGGCTATGCCATTGCCCGTCATCTGGTGAACATTCAGGAAGCGAATCACGCTTCTGACAAGGACTGAGAAAGAGATTCGCTCTGCCAGGGCAGTCCGATTTTTACAGCAGGTCGGGCATTTCTGATAGCTGCCCCGCGGAATTGCTGGGTTAACCATTTAACGCCTGCCAGCGCCTCGTCCCATCTTGAAACACCTAGTTTTTGGAAGGCGATAGCATTGGGCAAAGGCTTTAATTGCGGTGCTTTCAGCCCGTTTGGGCCTTTGCAGGTGTTTTGAAAATTACAGTGCGCGTTCCTCCTCCCTATGTGCCGCAGCTAGGCAGCGGCAGTTCGGCGATTGCCGGACCGGCTGGGTACGTCTACGCCCCTTCATCTGCAACAGCGCCTGCTCCTGCCGTTGCAGCTGATCCAGCCCCGCCGAAACGGATCCAAGAACCTTCAACACCAACTGCCGTCACCGATATCGGAAAGCCGGAACCGCAGGCCGAAAAGCCTTGGCGTTTGCCGCGCTGGCTGACGCTCAATGTTCGGGAGCGGATATTGCTGGGCCTGCTGATTTTCAGCCTGATCATGGTACCCGCGACCATGCCGCGGGCTGGCCTTGACGCACAGCAATATAATCCCAGTGATCCCAATCTTCAGCCAGTCGAGCGGGCCGAGGAGAATTTCGCAGGCTCCGCTTTTTACTTTATCGACCCTGGCTATGCGATCCCGCAAAATTACGCGGAGCTGGCGATTGATCCGCTGGCCGAACCGGGCGGAACCGAGATTGGCGACCTGCTAACCAGCGGAAGCGGCATTGGAACCGCCAGCCGAGATCAAACCGCGTCAGCTCATCTGATTCGCCCGGTCGCGTTCCGCGCCTCGCTGATCGACAATAGTCGCGCGCTGCAGTGCTTGACTTCGGCCATTTATTACGAAGCAGGACTGGAGCCTGACGCCGGACAACGCGCGGTCGCCCAGGTCGTTCTGAACCGCGTTCGCCATCCCAGCTATCCGCGCACCGTTTGCGGCGTGGTTTTTCAGGGCAGCGAGCGCAGCACAGGGTGCCAGTTTTCTTATACCTGTGACGGGGCCCTGCGCCGCACGCCGTCGAAATATCACTGGAACCGGGCCAAGAAGGTCGCTGCTTTAGCGCTGGGCGGAAAAATCGCATCTCCAGTCGGTACGGCGACGCACTATCACACCACGGAAATTTATCCTTACTGGGCACCCAGCTTGCGATTCCTTGGCACCATCGGTGCGCACCGCTTCTACAGCTGGAAGGGCAGTGCTGGAAGAGCCAGTGCCTTCAACCAGAGCTATCGCGGTGGGGAACCCCTGCCCGCACCAAATCCGCGCAAAGATAGTCCGAATCAGGCTCCGTCACTCGACCCAATCGCTCTCGAAAAAGCCTATGAAGCCGGACGCCGCAAAGCACAGGAAGAAGCCGCAAAGTCAGAAAAAGCGGCGGCAATTGCAGCAGATAACGCACGGCGTCACAGCTTGCCGGCACCTGTGATCGCCGCGGGAAAACCCAAAACCTATCAAGCGCCCCGCTACAGCAAGGAAGCCTTGAAAAAAGGCGGAGAAAAAGCCTTTGCTGGTCAGAAATTGCCAAATGTCAGCCAGGTCAAACCAGAATATCGTAATGCTGGTACTTGGAAAACCAAACCGGGTAGTTAGGTCGTGGGGCTAGGTCATTTGTTAGTTTCGGCCGCAACCAAACGGTGCTTTTGCTTGCCATTGCCCTTGAAACGAGCCTAAAGCCACCCGATTTTAAGCGAAAGACATTGGAGTGTGCTCATGGCGACGAACTGGACGCCGAACGGTTGGAGAAATTTTGAAGGTCTGCAAATGCCGGACTATCCCGATGCTGCGAAGCTCGCGGATACAGAAAAGCTGCTTGGCACCTATCCACCGCTGGTCTTTGCCGGTGAGGCGCGCAGCCTGAAACAGGATCTGGCTGAAGTCGCAGAGGGCAAGGCCTTCCTGCTGCAAGGCGGTGATTGTGCCGAGAGCTTCGCCGAGTTCCATCCCAACAATATCCGCGACACATTTCGGGTCATCCTGCAAATGGCAGTGGTGCTCACCTACGCATCGAAAATGCCGATAGTGAAGCTGGGCCGGATGGCGGGGCAGTTTGCCAAGCCGCGTTCCGCCCCGACCGAGACGCAAGATGGTGTCGAAATGCCGAGCTATCGCGGTGACATTATCAATGGCATCGAATTTGAAGAAGGCCGCCGGGACCCTGATCCCGAGCGGATGATCCGTGCGTATAATCAGGCAGCGGCGACGCTCAACCTGCTGCGTGCCTTTTCGACCGGTGGCTATGCCAACCTGCAACAGGTTCATGGCTGGACCCATGATTTCATGAGCCGCAGCCCCTGGGCCAAGAAATTCGAAGAAATGGCTGACCGTATCGGTGAAGCCCTGTCTTTCATGGAAGCATGCGGCCTCAACCCTGATACAGTGCCGCAACTGAAAGGAACATCTTTCTACACCAGCCACGAAGCGTTGCTACTGCCCTATGAAGAAGCCTTGACGCGGCAGGACAGCCTGACCGGCGAATGGTATGACACCAGTGCCCACTTCCTGTGGATTGGCGACCGGACACGCTTTGAAGGCTCTGCCCATGTCGAGTTTCTGCGCGGCATCGGCAATCCGATTGGCATGAAATGCGGTCCATCGCTGAAGTCTGATGATCTGCTGAAAATGCTTGATACGTTGAATCCCGCCCGCGAGGCTGGCCGGATCACACTGATCTCACGCTTTGGACATGACAAGGTGGAAAGCGGCCTCGCGCCGTTGGTCCGCGCGGTCAAACAGGAAGGCCATCCGGTCATCTGGTCTTGCGATCCGATGCATGGCAATGTCATCAAGGCGGATAATGGTTACAAAACCCGGCCGTTCGAGCGCATCCTCGCAGAGGTTCGCGGCTTCTTTGCCGTACACCGCGCCGAAGGTACTCTGGCGGGCGGCATCCACTGCGAGATGACCGGTCAGAATGTGACCGAGTGCACCGGAGGTGCCGTTGCGATTACCGAAGCGGCACTGGGCGACCGTTATCATACCCATTGTGATCCCCGGCTAAACGCAGCGCAATCGCTGGAACTGGCATTCCTTTTGGCAGAAATGCTCAATCAGGAGCTTTCCGATCGCGCCCGCGAAGCAGCCTAGGCAATGGCGGATAGAATAAAGCCGGAACGAATGCGGCCAGAAGATTATGCAGATGGAGGATCACCAATGAGCCGTGGCGCCACCTATGTTCGTAAAGAAATAGTCAGCAAAGGTGTTGGCTTTGGCAGCGCGCTTGCCATTGCGATCAGCTTCACCACGCATCAGTCGGTTCTTTGGGCGATTATCCACGGCTTTTTTTCCTGGTTCTATGTTATATATTACGTGCTGACCCGCTGAGGAACAAACGACGATATCCGGCGTCGATCGCCTATTGTCGTGACATTTCTGGCCCATGGCATTATTGACCATAGCCGTCACTAACAAGCCGAGGACAGCTATGCGCCGCCTTGCCATCCTTATGATACCGCTCGTCGCCATGACAACGAGCTGCGGCGGCCCAATTGAAACCCGGATTCAGACGGAGGCAAGTTCATCTTTGCCTGCCCAGAAGCAATATAGTTTCACGGCCAAACCGGAACAGAATAGCGCAGCTTATCAAACGGCACGCAAGATGGTTGCTGAAGCATTGGCAGCAAGAAACTTTGCTGCGACGGACAAGGCGCCGATACTGGTTCATATCGCCTTGGCAGATCGTCCTGCTTCCATCGCTATGACAACAGGTGAAAAGGATAATGTCAGCACGATTGCCGAACAAAAGGAGCGCAAACCATTGCAATCCTGTGATGATGTGGAACATCGCCTGACCATCAATATGGTCAACACCTCCGATGGAACGACCGTCTATTCCGGCACAGCGGCCGAATATCACTGCAAAGGGTCGATGGAGCAGTCTCTACCGCATCTGATTGACGCCGCTCTTTCCGATCTTGGGAATTCCGGTCAAACAGCGAACAGTAAAGTCCGCACCCGAAACGGTATTGAATAGTTCTCCGATATCAATCTGCGTCTGCCGGTTCCGGTGCCAGAGGCAATAATATCGTAAATTGTGCACCGCCTTCCCGGACATTCTCTGCGCGGATGGTACCGCCATGGCGCTCGATCACCGCCGCCACGAAGTTAAGCCCCAGACCGGTGCCTTTGACGACCCCTTTTGAATCTGCATCGTTGCTCGCGAACCGCTCAAACAGATTGCCCAGCATGTCTTCAGCTATGCCATTGCCCTGATCTGTAATTGTCACGGACACAAAGGGCTGCTTGTCGAGGCTGATGTTACGAAGCAAGATCGAGATATGGCTGCTGTCAGGGCTGTATTTGATCGCATTGTCGATCAGGTTGGCGAAAGACCGGTAGAGGCTGGATGGCTCGCCGACGATGAACGCACCGTCCGTTTGATCGTCGACCGTTGATTTGATTCCCCGCTGTTTAGCAAGCGGCCACAAGCTATCATTGGCTTCAATCACCAGGTCAGACAGCAGAATATCTTCGCCGGAAAATTCACTCGACTTTATTCGCGCCAGACCGACAAAATTATCGGCCAGCGCTAAAGTCCGTCGAGCATGGCTTTCGATCCGCTTGTTGTCATCCGTTGCATCCTGACCATCCAGCAGCGCCAATATCGCCGCCTGAGGGGACCGCATGTCATGAGACAAAAGCTGCAAGACTTCTTCACGTTCCTGCGCCGCATTGGCGACTTCGGTTATGTCCGCAAGATAATGGATGTGCCCGCGCAATTCTCCTTCATTGGATAATACCCGAGCCCTGCGCATCGCGAAAACCTCATCATTCAGCGAGGTGAAATCGATATAATCATGTTCGCGCGCTTGCTGGTCCAGCGCCAGGTAATTTTTGACATCGCCCAGATCTTCAGGCGCAACAAAGCGATCCAGCATGTCATCAAGCGCCAGATCCTGAGCACCATCCTCGACCCCGGTTTGCGCCAGTTTGTTGACAAATTTGACCTTGCCATCGAGGTCGGTGATGAACATCGGGTCGGGTAAATTGGTCAGTGCATCGGTAATGAACCGGCGCAGGTCACGAACATGCTTGATGGCATGGGCTAACTCTTCGGCTTGTTCGGTTACCAGATCCACCGGACCCAGCGAGCTTTGCAGAACAGGAATATCGGGTGTTTCGGAGCGATAATTTTTCAACTCACCGCCCATGAAGTCACTGGTCGCCTGCAGTCGGCGCCATCCCCAGACCGGGTAGACCAGCCCCAGTCCGACCAGCGCCGCGCCGGGCGCAAACCATATCTGAAAGGACAACAGAACGGCGCTGGCGACCAATATGACGGCAACCAACCCGATCGAGACAAAGATCGTTGTTCGGGGCCGCCAGCGCCAGAAACCGATCAGCAATATCCAGGTCGGGATCAGCGACAGAAGGATTTGCGTGCCTGTCGAAACGGGTGCAATAAAATTGTCGGCCATGATATCATTCAGCATATTGGCCATAATCTCGACACCGGCGACAGTACCACCATCGCCAAGCGGCGCAGGATGCTGGTCACCCAACCCTTGGGCGGTTGCGCCTATCAATATGATCTTGTCATTCAGAAACGCTGCCGGAATTTCGCCATTTACGACTGCAGCATATGGGACCTGGGAAAAGGCCCCGCGGTTCGCATAGGGCATGAGTAAAGGTTTCTGACAATTTTCAAGACTGTCAAAGGCCGATGAACGACCACCACTCACACTGCGATAGACCTGTTCCATGAGATGCGGCCAGACCGTCTTGGCACTATCCGCAGGGTCAGTGATTCCGCCAAAACATAATGATGTCCGGCGTACTACGCTGTCACGATCGAACAGAAGATTGACGTGCCCGATTCCGGTAACAGCCTCTTTCAGGGGTGTAATTGGCTCTTTGACATCAAAATCTGCCCCATTGCTCCCCGGGAAGACAAAGTGCAGCGGCAGAAACAGATTATCATTTTGCCGGGCCGCCTGTGCCATCAACTGGTCTTCATCAGTGTCACCGGGTTCGCTTAGCAATATATCGAATGCAATCGCTTTTGGCTTTGCATCCGCCAATATGTTGAACAAATTTGCATGTCGATCGCGCGGCCATGGCCATTTGCCAAAAGCGGCCAGACTGTCTTCATCGACAGCGACAATCAGAATTTCTTCGGATGCCTCCGGACGATCATATTCAGAAAGCTGGTCATAAAGTAGGTTGTCAAAGCCGGAGAGACTGTTCCAATAGATCAGTGCAGTGACTATCAGCGATGCCGCAAGCGCCACACCGGCCCATTCAATTCCGAGGCGGCGACGCAGTTTCATGGACAATCAACTCTCCACATACAGACAAAGGCGACCCAGTATATCTTTGGCAGTCCGGCCGCTAACCGACGGTCCTAGCCAGCTACCGTCAATTTTTCGAAATCGGTCCATTTCTGAAACACGTCGGTATCTTCCGGGTCCGCAGAATATTGTGTGACCCCCACGCGCCAGTAATATTCGCCATCGGGCAAATCGGACAAAGTGATGATTTCGCGGGTCAGACCAGCTTCATCGACAATCGGAACGGCATTCGTGTCGCCGAGCAGCAATTGAAAACGATAGACGCGTTTACCCTTGCCGGCACCCGACCATTTGAATCGATAACCAAAATCACCCTTGCCGGCACTGCCGCTGAGCGTACTTAACTGTCGCTTGAAGGAATAGGTCGCGGGCATCCCTTCAAAACCATCACGTCCAAAGGCGGTTGCCTTGGCAAAATAACGTCCGTCTTCGATGCCAGACAGGCTGATTGTCGTCCCGTCACTCAGTTGCTCGGTCACAATGTCAACAAAGCCGGCGTCCGTTGAAATAAGGATACGGTGGGCATCGGCCGCTTCTCGTGGTTCCACGACAAATTCCAGCGTGTCTTCGGATTGCACCTTGGCCGGATCGACAAGTTCAGGCGGCGTCAGCAAATCCGCTTTCGCAAGATCACCGGTGATAGTCGCAGCAGCGCCAGTGCCGGCCGGAACCGACACTATGTTCGCGCTGTCGAGACTCTCCCCCGCAGCAACGTCAACCGCGCCTTCAACTGTCTCCGAATAGGCCGTGCCTGTCGCTTCATCGACGCGCGTCCGGTAGTCCGTACCCCGAACGGCGGAAACGGCCACCGGTGTGCGAACACGGTACCGATCCGCCTTCTTGTCGAAAGGCGTGACTTTTGAGCGTATCCGTCCGCCATCCACTGCCAGTTCATAGTCCACGCTGTCGGTAAGAAGAATATGCCGCAGGCGCGTAATCCGCATCTTGCTGTTGGATGGCATGGAAATACGCGATCCATCTTCTAATTCCAGTGTCAAAAAACTGCCTGCTGCGGTCGCCAGCCTGCTACCCTCCGTGATACCGAGGCCTGTCACTGGGGCGATGGTCTGACCATCACGAGCGATGGAAACATTGCCGCGAAAAGCACTCAAACTGGCCTCACTCGGCCGGTACTTCAGCAGGCGGAACGGGATCGATATGGTTTTTCCGACAGGAATGAAACGAGGGTTTGCTATCCGGTTGAGCCGCTGCACCGTCACATAGTCGGAGCGCTTGCGCATATATTTTCCAGCGAGTTCGATCAGGGTATCACCGCGCTTGAACACATATTCAACACGTTCATTATTGGCAGAAGACTGGGCCTGCGCGATATGCGGTGAGACAGAAACCGAAGCCAGTAAAAGCAGGGATGAAAGCTGCAAGCATTTGAGATATTTTCGCTTACGTCTTCCAAAGGTCATGGTCATACCCCGTTGCTTAATGTCTCCAGTCTGTAGCCATAACCGAAAACGGTGAAAATCCGAAACCCGTTCTCAGGCGTTAGCGATAATTTGGACCGCACCCGCGACACATGCATGTCCAGCGTACGGGTCGCCAGATGTGCATTGGTCCGCCAGACCGTTTCCATAATATAGCGCCGCGACAAAGTCCGGTCGCGATTACGGAACATCAAATCGGTCAATTCAAATTCCTTCGCGGTCAACGCCACTTCCGTTTTGTTATGCCGGACCTTCTGTTCGATACGGTCCAGAATATAGTCACCATATTGCGCCGTTGTTTCCATCGCCGTAGAGCCGTTGCCGCGCCGAAGGATCGCATTGATCCGGGCAGCGATTACATTCGGATCTTCCGGTTTCGTGATATAATCATCGGCACCAGCATTTAGTGCATCGCTGATATCCTGTTTTGCCGTGCGGCTTGTCATCATCATAACCGGTGGACGATCATCGACCGCACCTTCCATCCATTCCAGGATCTGCATGCCGGTCTTGCCAGGCATGTTCCAATCCAGGATTACCAGATCGAAAGTGTCACGCAGCAAGGCATTGGCCAAAGCGTCGCCATCTGCAAAACCCACGAAAACATGGCCTTGCTCTTCAACAATTTTACCCAAAAAATCTACGACTTCTCTATCGTCGTCTGCAATTGCTATGCGCATACGTGTTTTCCCCGGCAGCGAAAGCAAACATCCCATTGCTTCCGCCTCATATAAATTCCCAACCCGGATTTTGTTTACATCTATGTTCGTGGATTTTACCAGAGCCACGACACCTAATTTACATAGCTTTACATAATAAATGGGAATTTTACCAAAACGGCCATCGATTTCTTCGTCTGGAAGGCACGTTTCATCCAAATCGGTGCGAATTTACAGGTCGTAGTGGAGATAATGAGCAGCAGTGATTCGATTTGTCATATTGCAAGGACAACATATCGAATGGTTGGGGTGGCAGGATTCGAACCTGCGCATGGCGGCATCAAAAGCCGCTGCCTTACCACTTGGCGACACCCCAATATTGGCCGCTTCATTCGTCAGCGAAGGGGCCTAATATCCAACTTACCCGAAAGGGGCAAGGGGCAGTTACAGCTATTTTAGCACATTGTTTCAGAACAGGCGTTTGACCCAGCCATGCTTGTCTTCGGCAAGGCCGCGCTGAATATCGACCAGCCGCATTCGCAGTTTCTCGGTCAGTTGGCCCGGGCCGCCGCTGCCGATGGTAAATTCATCTCCTTCGGACCGAACGGTACCCACTGCTGTTACCACGGCGGCGGTGCCACAAGCGAAGGTTTCTCTCAATTTTCCGCTGGCTGCATCTGTACGCCATTGGTCGATGGAATAGGGTTCTTCGCTAACCACAAGCCCTTCCTCGCGCGCCAGGATCATGATCGATTCCCTCGTAATTCCGGGCAGGATTGTTCCGGTTAGCGGCGGTGTGATCAGTCGCCCGTCATCCATTACGAAGAACAGGTTCATACCGCCAAGCTCTTCCACCCAGCGTTGCTCGGCGGCATCGAGGAACACCACCTGATCGCAGTGCTGATCAATCGCTTCGGCCTGCGCGACTAGACTGGCCGCATAGTTGCCGCCGCATTTGGCCGCTCCGGTACCGCCAGGAGCGGCACGGGTATAATCCTTAGATACCCAGATTGTAATCGCTGACGCGCCGGCCTTGAAATAGGCACCGACCGGCGATGCGATCACCATATAGAGATATTCCTTCGCAGGACGAACACCCAGAAACACTTCACTGGCAAACATGAACGGCCGCAAATAAAGCGACCCGCCTTCGGTGGACGGAAACCAGTCGCGGTCGATATCAACCAAGGCTTCAACAGACTTCAGAAAAACCGACTCCGGCAGTTCGGGCATCGCCATCCGCTGTGCCGATGACTGGAAACGCCGGGCATTCTGTTCAGGGCGAAACAGGGCGGTCGTGCCATCTGCCAGGCGATAGGCCTTCATCCCTTCAAATATTTCCTGCGCATAGTGCAATACTGATGATGCAGGATCCATCGGGATAGGCGCGCGCGCTGTTATTTTGGCATCATGCCAGCCCTTTCCCTCAGTATAGCGGATAACCGCCATGTGGTCCGTGAACAGATTTCCAAAGCCCGGATTTTCCAGAAGCTTTGCCCGGTCCGCATCCGATACTGGTGCACCATTCGGTTCAACAAGGATTTCCAGACTATCGTCATGCGCCATATTCTGTCACTTTCGCTGAACTGGTGGAAGGGTTTACAACCTTAATCAGATTATCTTGCAATCCCCAAAGCAGCATGTCAAGATACGTCAACATGGCTGACATATCTCGCCCTTCTGCCTCCCCGGGAGCATCGCCGCTCTTCCTTCGCGAAGACGAAATCAGGCGCGGTGTGGAACTGCTCTATTTTGGCTATACCCGGCTGACCAATGCAATTGACCAGGAGCTTGTCAAACAGGGCCTTGGCCGGGCGCATCACCGGGCACTTTATTTCATAGCGCGCCAACCGGATTTGACGGTTGGTGAGTTGCTGCGGTTGCTTGCGATTACCAAACAATCTTTGGGCCGGGTTCTGAAGGAATTGCATGATCGGGATCTGGTGGTGACCAAAACCGGCGCTCTGGATCGCCGCCAGAAATTACTTCGATTGACCGATAAAGGCGCTGCTTTGGAAGCAGAGCTGTTCGCGCAGTTACGGGAAAAGCTGTCCGCCGCCTATGTGACTGCGGGACAGGAATCCGTTACAGGTTTCTGGCATGTGCTAGAGGGGCTGGTCCCCGAAAGCGACCGACAGATGGTATTTGATCTGCGCAAGGATAAAACCTGAAAGAACAAGGCCTGAACAGCTACGAAGTTTACAAAGTGTACAGGTCCCTTTTGGGCTTTTTTGGCACGCAACAAAATTCCAAAGTTCACACAATTCTCACTAGCCCTAGCATTCGCTCTACTAGCTCATCCAGCTTGTAAAGGGATCAATATACAAAGCTGAGAAAGAGCGCGGCACAGTTATCCCAGCGCCCGTCCTGTAGGAAAGATCAGGCTTTCGCTTCCTCGGCCATTTCCCGGTTGCGTTCCATCGCCGCTTTCAGGACGTCATGAAGCAGCGCGTTCACCCGGCCGTCGGCATCCAGCACATCCAACCCCTTGCGGGTGACGCCATTCGGGCTGGCCACCCGGTCGGCGAGCACGCCCGGATTTACATCTGATCCAGCAGCCAGCGTCGCAGCGCCATCGACCATCGCCAGAGCAAGGCGCTCGGCTTGCGCTTTGTTCATACCCAACCCGGCCGCAGACGCGGCCAACGCATCGATAAACCGAAAAAGAAAGGCAGGACCAGATCCCGAAAGGGCAGTTGCGAGATGCATCTGCTCCTCATTCTCAAGCCATTCAGGTGGTCCCAGCGGGGCAAACAACTCATTCATCTGCACTTTGAGTTCGGCTTCTTCCGCTTCGCTGATCAGGATCATCGGTGATTTGGCGACCGTCACAGCCATGTTGGGCATCAACCGGATAATTTTACCAGCGTCCGGAAAAGCTGTCCGCAAAATATCAATTTCGGTCCCGGCCAACACAGACACGATATGAGTGTGTTCGTGCACCAATGGTGCGAGTTTCACTGCGACATCGTCCAGCTGATAAGGCTTCATCGCCAGCATCACCAGATCGGGAGATGAACCTTCAGGATAATCCGGCTGCGATTGTAACCCGCCCGGCAGCGCCGATGCATTCGGTTTGACTACAGTAATCTTGTTACCGTCCAGGCCGTGATCAAGCCACGCCTGCAAGATCGCTCCACCCATATTGCCGCAACCGACAAACCAGATGTTCTCAAACCCGTCTCCGATCACGCTTCACTCCTTCAGGCTTCACCCTGCGTATCGATCATGGCATGGGCAATCGCGTCCTGCGGACTTTTGTCGCTCCACAACACGAACTGGAACACGGGGTAAAAGCGCTCCCATTCATCTATCGCCATATCGACAATTGTCTGCGCCTGATCGAGGCCAAGCAGGCCGCTGCCGCCCAGCATGATTGCATGCCGGAACAACAGGATATTTTCGTTTGACCAGAGATCAAAATGACCCAGCCAAAGCTGCTCATTCACCAACCCAAGCGTTTCGTAAATGGCGATTTTCTTATCATCGGGGACCCGAAGCTCCGGCAGAAGCAGCAATTGCAGAACGTGGTCCTCATTGCGCCAGATCGCCCGCAACTGATAGCTGGTCCAGTTGCCTTTAATCTCGACCGAGATTTCTTCTTCACTGACATGATTGACCGACCAACCGCGTGCCTCGAAAAAAGCGACCAGCATATCTACCGGTGGCGCTTCTTCCTGATCAAGCTCAGACCATATATCGTCAAGCATTACGGTTCCACATCATTTGCATCTTTGCCCCTGCATCAGAGCCTTAGTGGCCTAGCTCAACATGCAGGGCAAGGCGGCGTAATCCCTTGGCCGATATTGTTTGTGGGAAGACTGTGGATAATCAGCACGGACATTCTGTCGCGAAAAAGTCGACCAGATCCGGGACGAAAACTAACCGTCTGATTTTGGCGGTGTGGTTTTCTTCGGTGCTGGCTTGCGCGCTGCCGGCTTACGGGCTGCGGGTTTTTTCGCAGTTGTTTTCCGGGCTGCAGGTCCTGCCGTTGCTGCGGACTTCTCCAACGCATCAAGCCGTTTTTTCAACGCGTCGGCCTCTGCGCGTGCCTTGGATGCCATTTCCTTGACCGCTTCAAATTCTTCGCGCGATACAAAATCCATGCCGCCGACCCATTCTTTCGCCCGCTCCCGCGCACCTGCCTCGGCTTCGCGGCCAACGCCGGCCACTGTTCCGGCCAGCCCGTTCAGTACTTTGGAAAGGTCATCAAAAAATCTGTTCTGGCTTTGCATGTCAATTACTCCGTCTGGGGGTCAGGGTCAGGTTATTATGCTCTTATATCTGGGTACTCGCTGCGGGCACAACAAGGGTTTCTGCACCCGGATTAAGATCAACAATCTGCTTATTCAAAATCGCAGCGAAACAGAGCCAAGCCAGATAGGGAACCATTAACCAGGCAGCAGCTTTGCGAACACGGCCGAAAACCAGCGTTGTGACAAAAGCCGTCGCAAAAATCGTGATCAGCAACCAGAAGGCAGCGGATATCTGATGCATGCCGAAAAAGAGCGGTGACCAGAAAAGATTGAGTGCATATTGCACCAAAAATAATATAATGCCGAGGCCCCGCAGCGGCGCGCCGCGAGCATGCATTATCATTGCCAGCGCTATCCCCATCATGGTGTACAGGATCGTCCAGGCGACACCGAACATCCAGCCGGGTGGCTGTGCTTCCGGCTTAACCAGCGCCTGAAACCAGCGATTTTCCTCGCCTGAACCGGCAACCTGTCCTGATATGAAACCCAACAAAACAATCAGCGGGACGATGAATAAAACCCAGCGCAACAGCGACATGCGCAATTGGCCTTTAGATGCGATCTGGTTCACGGTTTACTTCCCTTAGCCCAATATGCTCCAGCTTGCCGTCCGGCTTTCAGAGCGAATCATACAGCAGAAAACCGCTATAATATCATCGTTTCTTAGGCAATGTTGCGGCGGTTTTCCAGTGAGTTGCCTGAAGCAGCGGCAACGATCCCAATATGGGTCGTTCTGTTGATCTGATCCTTGGCATCGGACAATTTAATCCTATCTAGGAAAGACCGGTCTGATTGCGCATGGGATTTTCCATCCCTATCCGACGGCCAACAGGATTGTGGCGCAAAGGTCCGACTGCTAGGGGCTTCGTTTATGAGTGAAAATACCAATGACAATGCCCCTGAACAGGAGCCGTCAAAGACAGAAAAACCTGCGATTAAAAAAATAGGCAATTTGCGGATGGTCTGGGATCGCGCCATTTGTTATCCGAGACAGATAGCCTTTGCCGCGATTGCCTTACTTGTCGCCGCTTTGGCTACTTTGGCGATTCCGTGGGGCTTCAAGTCGATCGTTGATGAAGGCTTCGCTTCCGGCGGCGAAGAAATCGCTCCCTATTTTCAAATCCTGCTGGTGATCGTTGCCATATTGGCGGTGGCCACAGCACTTCGCTTCTATTTTGTCAGCTGGCTCGGCGAACGGGTTGTCGCTGATATCAGACTGGCGGTTCAGCGCAATTTGCTGCGCCTTGCGCCCGGTTTCTTCGAAGAAAACCGTCCATCGGAAATCGCGTCGCGAATGACATCCGATACCGCAATTATCGAACAGACGGTGGGCACCACTGTATCGGTGGCCCTGCGCAACACCATTGTCGGTCTGGGCGGGATCATATTTCTATTCACGCTGGCACCAGCCCTGACAGCGGGATTGTTACTGGGTATCCCGATTGTCATTCTGCCGATCGTTTTCATTGGCCGCAAACTGAGCAGCGTGTCACGGTTCAGTCAGGATCGGGTTGCCGATGTCGGCGCCATGGTCTCTGAAACACTGGGCGCCATGAAAATTGTCCAGGCCTTTGGTCAGGAAAACCGCGAGCATGAAAGATTTGGCGGGGCGGTGGAAACCACGTTCGAAACGGCCAAGCGGCGGATAAGGCTGCGAGCTGCTTTAACGGCAGTGGTTATCGCGCTGGTATTTACCGGTATTACATTATTGATGTGGCGCGGCGCTGTCGGCGTTGCCGATGGAACCATTTCCGGTGGTACGATTGCCGCATTCGTTCTCACCGGCGGACTGGTAGCCGGTGCTTTTGGTGCACTGACAGAGGTATATGGCGATCTTTTGCGTGCAGCGGGCGCCGCTGGCCGCTTAGCTGAATTGCTGTCCGAAGAGCCGGGCATTGCGGCCCCGGCCTCGCCGATAGCCCTGCCGGAACCAGCGAGGGGACAAATCTCCTTCGATAACGTCACCTTCGCCTATCCCACGCGCCAGGAAACCAATGCTCTCAAGAACTTCTCCCTGAAAGTGACGCCGGGCGAAACCGTTGCGGTTGTCGGGCCTTCCGGTGCCGGTAAATCAACTCTGTTTCAGCTCGCACAGCGCTTTTACGACCCACAAGGTGGCAGCGTCCGGATTGATGGTGTTGCCCTGCCCTCCGCCGACCCTGCCGACATTCGCGAGCGGATGGCGCTGGTGCCTCAGGATACAGTGCTATTTGCGGCATCAGCTCGCGACAATCTGCGTTATGGCATGTGGGATGCGACCGACGAGGAGATCTGGGCAGCGGCCCGGGCGGCCAATGCAGAAAAATTCCTGCTGGAGCTACCCGACGGCCTTGATAGCTTCATGGGTGAAGCAGGAACCCGGCTATCCGGCGGTCAGCGGCAACGGGTGGCAATTGCCCGGGCGTTGCTGCGTCAAACACCGATCCTGCTGTTGGACGAAGCAACATCGGCATTGGATGCCGAGAGCGAAAAGCTGGTACAGGACGCCTTGGACAATTTGATGAAAAACCGGACAACGATCGTCATTGCCCACCGGCTGGCGACCGTTCGTTCCGCCGACCGGATCATCGTCATGGATGAAGGTCAGATTGTAGAGCAAGGCGATCACGACAGCCTGATTGCCAAGAACGGTCTTTATTCGAAGCTGGCAGAGTTGCAGTTTAATGGTTCAAAAAAAACAGATATGGCATTGAAGAAAATGATTTCATAAATAGAACGAAATAGTGTTCATTTATTTGATGTATTATATATTTGAGCCTTTACTCTAAACATGTTATTTTATTACGGCATTAGTGATTTTGCCGATGCATGTGCTAAAAGAAGAGATAATGCGTAGATATCTAATTTTGCCTGTGATTCTTTTATTTTCTTATGTGCCCAACAATTCTGCAGTTGCATTCCATGTGGTTGGTTGTGCAGACTTTACAATGTGTGATACCGACCATGATGGTCAACTAACCCAGTGGGAGTTTGGTGCCTGTGGACTTCCACCTAGTGATTTTCAAAGCTATGCTGACTTGGACGCTAATGGCCATGTAGATGAAGAAGAATATGCAAATTACTGTATTGCACATAGCAAACCTTGAAAGTTTTCATCATTGACTTGATTGATACCTACGATCGATGATGCGTTTTATTCAAAGAATGATATAATCCAAAAAAGAGGGCGCTATGCTTCTGCATCGCGCCCTCTTTTACAACCTGTCAGTTAATCAGTTCGGTAAACGTGATGCCTTGCTAAAGCTGCTATATTGTTCGTTACCAACAAAACCAAATTTGCTGACACCGCTAGACTTGATTTCCGCCAATACACGGTCAACGGTCAAATAGGCACTAACGGCATCAGGTTGGAACTGTAATTCCGGCTCAGGGACCATGGACTTGGTTCGAATCAGATAACTTTTAACCTGATTCAATGTCACTGGCTGCTCGTTCCACAATATCTGATTGGTAGCCGTAATACCTAGACGGTTTTTGTCAGGCTCTATCGGTGGTGGTGGTGGTGGATTTGGATCATCCACAGGCAGGTCCAGTTTAACCGCATGGGTCTGGACCGGGATTGTAATGATGAACATGATGAGCAAAACGAGCAGGACGTCGATCAACGGCGTCGTGTTCATTTCCATCATCGGCTCACCATCATCTTTGCCGCCGCTCATGGCCATTAGTGCGTCTCCTTAAATACTCTAAACTTCATGCCGTTTTAGGCTATTCGATTGCAACTGGTGTCGAGAGAAATCCGACTTTCGCGAAACCTGCGCGCTGCATGGCAAAAATTGCCCCGCCAATGCACCGATAGGGTGTGTTGATGTCACCGCGAATATGCACTTCCGGCATATCTTCCGGTGTCATGTTCTCTACACCGCCAAAAGCTTCAATCTGGTTTTCCAGCTGTGTCACAGCTCTTTGCACCAATTCATTGGAATCGATGGGAGTCGTGTTCCAATAGACCCGGCAATTGCCACCTGGATTAGCGCCGGAATATTCCGGATCGCCAGGATCACGTCCGGCAGAGTCAGTCGTGGTAACAGCAAGCAAAACATTTTCAGGTTTCGTTGTTGTCACTTCAAATTCCATAACCGGTAATTCCAACTCCACCGTCTGGATCACAACAGGAACGGCGATCAAGAAAATGATCAGCAAAACGAGCATGACGTCCACCAGCGGGGTCGTGTTAATGTCCGATAGGGGAGTTTCCGCTCCGCCTCCGCCGCCAACATTCATCGCCATAAGATTCTATCCTCTTATTATTATACTTACCGAAATTGCAGGATGACCCTGCGCATTCGAAAATCAGGACCAGCCCAAGCCGTTTGCAGGAACATTGATCCCCGGCAAACGGCTCTGGCTAGCGCCTTACTTCTTCGGAGCCGGCTTTGCTGCAGCTGCGGTTGCTGGCTTCGCTGGAGCCCCACCTTTCATTGCAGATGGTTTCACCGCACCGTCGGACGAAATATAGCCAAGAACGTCATTTGCAAAATCGCTGAGATCTTCGGCGATACGCTTGTTACGGCCCTGCAGCCAGTTATAGGCAAGAACGGCAGGAACAGCCACACCAAGACCCAGTGCGGTCATGATCAGGGCTTCACCAACCGGACCAGCAACAGCATCAATCGATGCCTGGCCAGCAATACCAATTTTGATCAGCGCGCGGTAAATACCGATAACCGTACCGAACAGACCGATAAACGGAGACGTTGCACCAACCGTTGCAAGCCATGGCAGACCGGTAGCAAGTTTGGAGTTGATCAAACCTTGTGAACGATCCAGCGAACCGTGCAACCAGTCATGCGCTTCCACAGGGTCGGTCAAACGGGCATGATCTTCTTCGGCCTTGATACCGTCATCAACAATCTGACGATACGCACTGTTCTTATCGAGCTTGGCAGCGCCTTCTTTCAGGCTGTTTGCTTTCCAGAACGAAGAGCGAGCAGCTTGTCCCTGCTTCATAACTTTATTCTGCTCGAACAGTTTTGAAAACAGGATGTAGAAAGATGATACGGACATAATCGCCAGTACGCCCAATGTGAACCAAGCGATAACGCCGCCCTGCTCCATTGCTTCCCAAAAGCCAAACTGGTTTTGTGGAGCCGTTGCACCGGCCGCTAAGATTTCAATAAACATTATATATTCCCCTCAAGGATAGATTAAATTTCAAAACAGTTTTTGCAGCGGACCGACACAGAGACGACCCGCTGCGATTCATCATTATTTCGGTATTTGCCAACGGACCCGACTAGACCAGGTGCCGGCAACTTTTGCGCCTGTGCTATCAAGTGCTGGACGGAAACGCGCCCGACGCTTGATATTTTTACAGGTGGCTGCGTCCAGATCGCTATGGCCGCTTGACCCTGTGATCTGACAATCAGAAACACGGCCATTCGCTCCAACGGTAACACGGAAGCTAGTCGTACCTTCGCGTTCCTCACGCAGTGCACGTGATGGATAGTCGTTCGCATTCGCCCAGTTACCTGGATTACCACGCGGCTCCGGATTTGCCCGCTGCGGTGGAGGCGGCGGTGGAGGCGGAGGCGGTGCAGCAACAACCGGCGCAACTACAGGAGGCGCTACAGGTTGCGTGGATATCACAGGTCTTGGCGCCGCTGGCGGCGTTACGATTGGCGGAGGCGTTACCACGGGTGGCGGCTCAATCGGCTGATCCGGTGGTGGTGGTGGTGGTTCTTCAATCTCTTCGGGCGGTTCTTCTTCTTGGATATCGATCATATCGAGCTCTGATGCCACTTTCTTTACAGCACTATAAGCTAGTCCGGTCACCAAAGCATATCCAAACAGCGCGTGAATAAGAACGACAAGAATAATGGATATTATCTTGCTCGAACTCATTTGTTGTTGGTCAGCATAAGCCATTCAGAAACATAACTCCTTTTCTTCCCTCGGGAATCGAAACCTCGCAACAAGGTTTTTGTTGAGAACTGTTGGAGTTTTACCCACAGCGATCCCTAGATTCCCCATGACAGCTTTTCGTTGCTTTGAAAGCCGTCTTAAAAATGTTTTAACGTGGTAGATGGAGACAGGCAATCGCTTTGTTAGTTCAGCATTGATTAAGCTGTCGAAAACACAGAATGACGATTGTTGACAGATGTCTGCAAAGCGAAATTTCACAGGAAAATCATGCAAAAAATATCGATGACAATCATTACCTTGCTATTGGCATTAACAGCGGATTCTCTTGCCTTTTCTCAATCAAATACCATTGCTGATCCATTGCAATATGCCGATCTTGCCGATCTGAGTACCGGCGCACCGATCATTGCCCATGTTACAGTTAAGGAAGCGATTAAAGTCGATCCCGAACGCGCACCAAATGCGCCGCCGGGAACCCAAAGATACTATATTGTAGCGGCAACCAACACGCTGATTCGGGGTCAGGGCGGGATACCGGAAACGATTCGCTACATCATCGACTTGCCGCTCAATGAGCGCGGAAAGGCACCCAAGATAAAGAAAAAGCCTTTCATTATTTTTGCACGTAATCTTTCGGCCGCCAATGGCGATGTGCAACTTGCCGCACCGGATGCTCAGATTGGCTGGACTCCAGCCAGAGATCAGCGCGTGCGGTCCATTGTGCGTGAAATCGTCGCCCGCAACGCCCCGCCCGCCATTGCCAGCATTGGCAGCGCTTTTCATGTTCCCGGAACAATTATCGGCGAAGGCGAAACACAGATATTCCTCGAAACCGCGTCGCGCGATCCTGTGTCCATCACCATATTAAGCCGCGAAGGTCAGAAAAAGGTCTGGGCGGTATCGCTCAGCGAGATTGTCGATGAGGCAGCGCGCGCGCCGGTACGCAACAGCCTGTTATGGTATCGTCTGGCCTGTTTCTTGCCCCAATCTCTGCCCGAGGAGGCTCTAACGGGCGATTCGGGTAGCAACGCCAACCAGGCTCGGCGGGATTATGATCTGGTAATACAGGATCTAGGCAACTGCCCCCGATCCCGTCCACCAGAATATCGACCTCGATAAGCTTCTTTGCATGGCCTGTTATGGGCTCATTTATATAGGCGCCGTAAAAGACGGGCTGGCAATATGATGCCGTGACGCTATTAGTCGGCGTCGAACGCCCGATCACTTGGCTTATCAGCCCGAATTCAAGGTCTCCATCATGACAAAACCTCTCCGCATCGCTTTAGCAGGTCTCGGCACGGTCGGCTCTGGCGTTATTCGGTTGATCAATGAAAATGACTCTATGATTGCCCAGAATGCCGGGCGCCCCATATCTGTTGTGGCGATCTCCGCACGTGACCGGAATCGCGATCGCGGCGTTGATCTCAGCCCATATAAATGGGTCGATGATATGGATGAGTTCGCCGCCGATCCGGAGATCGATTGTGTCGTAGAAGTGATCGGCGGCTCTGATGGACCTGCGCTCAACCTCGCCCGTAACAGCCTGAAACAAGGAAAATCCTTTGTAACCGCCAACAAGGCGATGATCGCCCATCACGGGATGGAGCTGGCTGGACTGGCTGAAAGCAAAGACGTCGCACTGAAATATGAAGCCGCCGTTGCTGGCGGCATTCCTGTCATCAAGGGCCTGCGTGACGGCGCATCTGCCAATCGCATTGAGCGGGTGTACGGCATATTGAACGGGACCTGTAACTATATACTCGCAACCATGGAAAAGCATGGCAGCGATTTTGATGCAGTTTTGAAAGACGCTCAGGATCTGGGCTATGCGGAAGCCGATCCCAGTTTTGATATCGATGGTGTCGATGCCGCCCACAAACTGGCGATTCTCGCTGCGCTTTCCTTTGGCACTGCGGTTGATTTTGACGGTGTCGAAATTTCGGGAATTCGCAATATCATGGCCGCAGATATCGGACAGGCCAAAGCTCTGGGATATCGCATCCGCCTGCTCGGCATGGCGCGAATTGATGGCGGGAAACTATTCCAGCGGGTAAACCCTTACCTCGTTCCGGAAAATCATCCCCTCGCACATATTGAAGGGTCAACCAATGCCGTTGTTGCCGAGGGCAATTTCGCCGGAAGGTTGATGTTTCAAGGCGCAGGTGCCGGCGATGGCCCGACCGCATCAGCCGTAGTCGCCGACCTGATTGATATAGCCCGCGGCGATTGCGGAAGCGTTTTCACCATGTCAGCGGATCAAATGATCAAACGCGAACGCGCGGAAAGCGGTAATCGTACGGGCAAAAGTTATATTCGTTTCGTGGTGACCGATAAACCTGGTGTGCTGGCAGAAATCACAGCCGCGATGCGTGATGCAGAAGTTTCCATTGAAAGCTTGATTCAGACGGAAAAGACCGATGAGGGATCTGTACTGATTTCTATGGTAACGCATCAAAGCAAGGAACACGACGTTATCCAAAGTCTTCAAAAACTATCCGATTCCAGCAGCCTGCAGGGCGCGCCTGTCGTCATGCACCTGTTAAGCGATGAAGATTAGGGATCTTACGGTCACTCGGCCGGATCATTTGCTTTGATCTGCACCTGTTTCACATAGTCTTCATCCGGTACGGTCGGTTCAATGATCCGCCACAGTTTTCCGGCAGGACCGCCAATCCCGCCACCTGATCCGCCAAAGGATATGCTCATTATCGGTAGACCTTTGAAACATTTGCGCTCGCTGGCATCAATATAACAGCGGCCGGTATTTACATATTCTGCGTTACCTGTCGGAAGCGGCTCTCTGATCCTTTGATCCCGCTCAATCAGCTCGGGAAAAGGCAGGCGGTATTTGCGGTTGGTATCAAATCTGGCGCAAACGACAATTTCATCAGGATCGCTATTCTTCAGACAGCCATCGGCATCGACCGCTACCAATTGATGGGCTGTTTCGATCAACTGGAGCGTGCGGTCATCTGCCTCTATTTGGGCATGAGCCGTCTCGAAAAACGTGCTGGAAGTCAGGATTAAAGACAAGGTTATAAGGCTTCTCGACATTGTCATATCGCTCCCCTATCGAGAGTTCAAAATCTGCCCCTTAAAGAAGGACTAGACATTCAAATGCCCAAATCAAGTGATATTCTCGAACGCATTCTCGTATTGGAAATGGTGCGGGTCACCGAGGCGGCAGCTGTATCTGCTTCAAAACTCATTGGTCGAGGTGATGAAAAGGCAGCCGATGCCGCGGCGGTCGAGGCAATGCGAGCCGCGTTGAACGGACTGGATGTTTGCGGAACCGTGGTCATTGGTGAAGGTGAACGCGACGAAGCACCAATGCTGTTTATCGGCGAGAAAGTCGGTCATGGCTGTGAAGGCGAATCGCCTGAAATTGATATCGCCCTGGACCCGCTGGAAGGCACAACGATTACCGCCAAGGCGGGCGCCAACGCTCTTGCGGTGCTGGCCATTGCCGAGAAAGGCAACCTGCTGAACGCACCAGACGTGTATATGGATAAGCTTGCCGTTGGCCCGGGCTATTCAGACAATATTATCGATCTCAATAAATCTGTTACCGAGAATGTGACAGCCGTTGCCAATGAAAAAGGCGTTGCGCCGGCCGACATTATTGTCTGCGTCCTTGACCGCCCTCGTCATGAGAAGATTATTTCCGAATTGCGCGAAATCGGCTGCGGTATCATGCTCATCCCGGATGGCGACGTCGCGGGCGTCATTGCCACCACTGATGAGGAAACCACTGTCGATATGTATATGGGCAGCGGCGGGGCGCCTGAAGGCGTATTGGCCGCTGCGGCGCTACGTTGTGTCGGTGGGCAGTTCAAAGGTCGCCTGACCTTCCGTAATGATGACGAGCGTAAACGGGCGCACAAATGGGGAATTGAAGATCTCGATAAAGTCTATGACCTGAAAGAACTCGCCAAAGGTGATGTTATTTTTGCTGCGACCGGTGTGACGGATGGCTCTCTGCTGGAAGGCGTCAAGAAACTCCGCAACGGCATCATGACAACCGAGAGTGTAGTGATGCGCGCATCGTCTGGAACGGTCCGCTGGGTCAAGAGCGAGCATCGCGGTTAAACCATGGTCAGCGGTACGCTCAAAACATTATTGAGTGGGTTAAGGCCGCTGATATTGAGCCTGCCATTTCTGGCTGCCGGCTGTATTTCACCGGTTGATTATGGCGATATCCGGCACGCGGACTATGTCGCCAATGGGCGATGCGCTCCAGCCGCTACAGATGTTTCCGCCGCCCTTTCAACCAATGGTACAAATGGTGAAACAGCCTTTGCCGACAAGCCTTTTTTTGTGGTCACCAGCCGATTGCCCGATTGCCGCAACGAAGCCGTCAAATTACTCAAGCATCGCGGAGATAAAGTCCGCTATGGCCGCTTCGGCGCCCCGCAGGATGTCTTGAATGACAAAGGCAAGGTTGAAGACCGCCGCATTCCGCTGGCTATGTCCAACGAGACGCAGTGGTGGACGGATCTGTCCACAACCATGGGCAATCGTGACGGCCGGGTCTTGCTCTATGTCCACGGCTATCGCGAAACATTTTTCACAAGCTCCCGCGATGCCGCCCAAATTTCACGTCTCACGGGTTTTACCGGTCCGGTCATTCAGTATAGCTGGCCCTCACAGGGGCAGTTGCTGAAATATGCCGTTGATGAAACCAATATGTATTGGGACGAACGCAACTTTCGGCGGTTCCTGACCAAGCTTGCCCAGCAAGAATGGACCAGGGAAATTGTACTCGTCTCCCACTCATTGGGTGCCCGTTTGGTTCTGCCAGCGGTTGAATTTGTTGACCGGACCGCGTCCAATGGCGATTCGAGCGTCATTTCCAACATCATTCTCGCTTCTCCAGACGTTGATCGACAGGATTTCGAGCGCGATATTGCCGAGGAAATACTCTCCGCCCGGCGGGTTAACAATGATCGCCGGATAACTGTCTATGCTTCGGCAAAAGACTCGGCGCTATCCCTTTCCCACGATGTCCATGGCTATCCGCGACTGGGAAATCCGCGCTGCTTCGACCCGTTCAAGGCGGCGGAACTGAAAGAAAAAGGACTGCCGGAACGCTGCTATGCCGCAAAGTCGCAATATGATGTGCCACCAGAAAAAAGCGGTTTGACCATCGTTGACACCACCGCCGTCAGTCAGGGCCGCGTAGGACATGGCGACTATCTGCGCAGTGCAGTCGCTTGCAAAGACTTTGCCGCCGTGGTGAACGGGGAGCGCGGTGCAATGAAGGGGCGCGAACCGACTCATCTATCTTATGTCTTTGCACTCGCCGCTCCAGCGAAGGACGAAGAGCCGAATCATCTGGCGATATGCCGCCGCGATGATGAATAAATGACGGGCAACGCAAACAAACTTGGCAAATTGCTGACAGACGTTCGCGCCTGCAAGATTTGCGATGGCCTGCCGCTCGGCCCAAGCCCATTATTGCAAGCAGGAACGACTTCCAAAATCCTGATTGCCGGGCAAGCACCCGGCAGCAAAACCCATGAAAAAGGGCGTCCCTTTGACGATCAAAGTGGAAAGCGCCTCCGTAAATGGCTGGGCGTGACCGAAGATCAATTTTATGATCCAGCATTATTCGCGATCATACCGATGGGCTTTTGCTTTCCCGGAACAGGTAAAGGAGGAGACCTCCCGCCCCGCTCAGAATGTGCACCGCAATGGCGGAGGCCTTTGCTCAATCACCTGCCGAATATCGAGCTGACACTGATTCTGGGCCAATATGCTCTCGACTGGCATCTTGGTGACAAGAAATCAAAAACGCTCACCGGGACAGTGGAGCGGTGGGAAGAATTTTGGCCGGGCACCCTGCCCCTTCCCCATCCCAGCCCCCGCAATATCCGGTGGTTCAAAGCAAATCCCTGGTTTGAAGCAGATGTCATTCCGGTGCTCCAAAAACGTGTCGCCCGGTTGATCAAAAAACGCCCATAGCGAGACCGGCAGCTAGCGTGGCTCCAATTTCAGAGCATTGCCCTTTATCCGTCTCGGTTATCGTTTTGGGTGCCAGGATTTCCTCTTCGGTCTGCGCATGGGTACAGATTATCGGCGTATCGATGACTTTCTTGAGCCGCCAACCGGTCGCAATCCGCTCCAGCTGTTTCCGTGCATTTTCTCCATCCGAACCTGCACAGATCATCGCAGCATAGGGCCGCCCTTCAATCTGACCCAGCAGCGGATAATAGCAGCGATCAAAAAAAGCCTTCATCACGCCCGCCATTGCCGCCAGATTTTCCGGCGTCGCAAAAATATAACCATCGGCGTTCAGCATATCAGCAGGCTCACAATCCGCGGCCCGCATCAGCGAGATTTTGACATCCTCTTCGCTTTGCGCGGCCGCCGCGGCGGCTTCGGCGATCTGACGGGTGCCGCCGGTATAACTATAATAGACGATAAGCAGGTTTTTCATCCGCCCTGCCCTATCAGCGATCAAAGCAATTGTCAGCGGACCATGGTTCGCGCATAGCTGTTGCCATGAATGCAGTTCTTAATGTCACCCAATCACTGTCCGGCCAGTCGTGGCAATGGCGCAGCACCAGTGCGGATGCGCGCGACCCCGGTTTTCAACCGGATGACCTGGTCACACAGCTGCTGCTGGCCCGCGGCGCAACACGCGAAACGCTGGATATCTATAAAGACCCGACCATCCGGGGTTTCATGCCCGATCCGTCGGTTTTTCAGGATATGGACGTGGCGGCGGAACGATTGGCGCAAGCTGTCCTAAACACCGAAAAAATCACTGTTTTCGGGGATTATGACGTTGACGGCGCGACCAGTGCTGCCCTGCTCATCCGGCTGTTTCGTGATCTTGGACTGGAGGCTGGCTATTATATCCCGGACCGCCTGATGGAAGGCTATGGCCCCTCAGGTGAGGCTTTGGTCAAACTGGGCCAGCAAGGCTCTGATCTCGTGGTCACTGTTGATTGCGGTGCGATGGCATTTGACGCTCTCGACATGGCACATGCAGCAGGCGTTGAGGTCATCGTTGTTGATCATCATAAATGCGCTGCCGAGTTGCCCAAGGCCAGCGCACTTGTAAATCCCAATCGCCTGGATGAAAGCGATGCCGGGGCTGAGCATGGGCATCTCGCCGCGGTCGGCATGGCTTTTCTGTTGAGCGCAGCGCTGGTCCGCAATCTGCGCGGAAAAGGATTTTTCAAAGACCGCGCTGAGCCGAAATTGCTGGAACTGCTGGATATTGTGGCGCTTGGTACCGTTGCCGATGTTGCGCAACTGCGCGGGCTCAATCGTGCGTTTGTGGCGCAAGGACTGAAAATTCTCGCCAAACGCAAAAATATCGGCCTGTCTGCCCTGATTGATGCCAGTCGCCTGAAACGCGCACCAATATGTTCTGATCTCGGTTTTGCTCTGGGGCCAAGGATTAATGCTGGCGGCAGGGTCGGTAAATCCGATCTGGGTGTCCGCTTGCTGACGACGCAAGACCCCGAAGAAGCGCAGAAAATTTCGGCCGAGCTGGACCATTTCAACCAGGAACGTCGGGCGATCGAGGCTCATGTGCTGGAAGAAGCGGAAGCGATGTGTTCCTCTCAACAGAATCAAGCCGTTGCGGTTTTATCGGCAAAAGGTTGGCATCCGGGCGTCATCGGTATTGTCGCCGGGCGCATCAAGGAAAAACTGGACCGCCCCGCAATCATCATTGCCGAGGATGATGAAGGCATCGGAAAAGGATCGGGGCGCTCAATTTCGGGCGTTGATCTGGGCGCCGCCATAATTGCCGCCAAGGAACAAGACCTGCTGATCGCTGGCGGCGGTCACGCGATGGCAGCAGGCGTCACTATCGATGCAACCAAGATTGACGCATTTAGCGAATTTCTGAACGACCGGTTGGCGGATAGCGTGAGCGCCGCGCAAGCCGGAAAATCCCTTCTGCTCGATGCCGTATTGTCACCCAAAGGGGTCAATCCGCTCTTCGTAGAAGCGATGGATGGTGCAGGCCCCTATGGTATGGGTTGGCCAGCGCCGCGGATCGCAGCCGGGCCGGTACGGATCATCAAATGCGATATTGTTGGCAAGGATCATGTGCGGATGATTGTAGCAGGCGACGATGGTGGTTCGATCAAAACCATCGCCTTTCGCGCCGCCGAGAGCGATCTTGGTCAAGCCCTTCTCAGCGCGCCGAAGAATCGCAAGCTATGGATAGCTGGCCGCGCTAAAATAGACGATTGGGGCAGCCGCCCCGCTGCCGAAATCCACCTGGAAGACGCCGCTTGGGCCGATTAATCCCATCCGCTCTGGGGTTCACAATAAATATCGGTAAATATGCCCGCAAACCGCCAATAAGGGGTTGACCAAAGCGTCCGATACCCCTAATCGCCCGAATTCGCTGCTTAGCGATGCCATCAGGCATTGGTGTGGCCCCTTCGTCTAGCGGTTAGGACGCGGCCCTTTCACGGCTGAAACACGGGTTCGATTCCCGTAGGGGTCACCACGCAGTTTATCCTTTTATATCTATTTCTTAGCGCGGATTGGCGCGTGGTTTTTGGGCGTCTTTTCGGGGGCTTGTGTGCCTGAAAACTCACGCTTCAAATACAGAGACTGCATTGAGTGAGACTTTGGGCGGAAACAACTGCGTCAGTCTCAAAGCGACAGAAAAGTGTTTTCAAAATGAAACCCGCTTTGCACGCCATATTTAGCGATTTTCCCAACGAAGTGTAATGTCCGCTTTGGGCGCAAAAGCGGACATTGCAGATTCCATAGCATTCGCCTAACTTTTTTAAGTGACGAACGCAGACGATGCCACTTGGAAAGTCGTGACCGGTAACGTCACAACATGCGCTATTAATGCAATAGTGAATGCTGCCAACACATCTTTGTTAAGCGGCGGCACTTACAAACGGGCTGGGGGGAATTGATAAATGAAAGCTTGGTATCGTGCTGTTTTAACATTGTGGTTTTGCATAATCGTAATTGGTATATTGTGGGCCGGACCAACACTTTCATTCAGGGACAGCTTTATTCCAAGTGGCAGTGGATTTGATGAAGTTCTTTCAGTGATGATTGCCTGGATTATTCTTCTTGTCCCATTGTGGGCATACCCACTCGGGAAAAAAGAAGGCAAGTCTTAGTTTGAGTTTGACCTATAACTCCAATGTCCGCTTTCGGGATGAAGCGGTCATGGCGCTAACGTCTGCTAGGTTATCATCACTTTTACAGTGTGATAACTTAAGAAAGCGCTACGACTAAATATTCCACTGACAGTTTCATGCTATGGTCTTGGACGACATTTTTTGAGAGATTGGGTTTCAAGAATATGACCACAACAGCAGGCCGCATGTTTGAAATAGTAATCGAAGATACGGAAGGACAACCATTCACAGCGCAAACTTTTCTGGACTACCTCCGGCCATCAAATCCCATCTGGTGGAATGATGGGCTTCAGGCTGCGACTTGCCCTTGGGTGTTTAGAGGTCATGGCGATGCCAGTTGGCAACTTATTCCAAGTGCAGCAAGGCCACTGAATGAGAAAAACAAACTAACAGATATCGTATCGGGTTTGCGAAGACTTGACCTGACTCTTCCAAATTCTATGCGAGAGCAAGCGTCGAGAAATTCGATCTCGTTAGAGAAAGTTGAGAAAGAGCGCGAAAATACAATTGAACGCGCGCTGCTTTTTCATGCGCAACAGCTAGTATCCAAAAAATTCGACCAACTGGCGGGAGAATTGTCTCTAGCAGCGATTCGAGGATCGGATTGGAAATCACCGTTCGAATTGGGTTATCTTCCATTTGACCGAGGAGAGGCTCCCAAGCTCCAAGTTATCAATGCGGACAATGAAGGGTTGGCTCAGCATCACGGTGTCCCGACATTTCTACTCGATTGGACATACAATCCTATTTATGCATGTGTCTTTGCCTCAGAAGGTAACGAACCAGAAAACGACATTGCAGTCTGGGCTTTGGATGCCTCGTCGGCCGAGCTATTGAGCCAAAATGCACATGTGTTGGAAAACCATATTGCAAGTTTGCTAGTTCATCGCCCCGCTCCAAGCAGCAACCGTTTTCTAGGAGCTCAACGCGGTCTGTTTACCTCGCTCCAATCCGCAGACAAATTCTTTGACTGCGAAAAACGCTTTCCGGGAGTTGAGGAGGTTATAGCTCCCTTAACACCGCAAGCGATTCTGGACCGTTTTGGGCCTGAAAGAAGAATTAAAGGCAAGCATGCGTACTTGGGGTTACACCCCGAGGTGGCCGAAAAATTAGAGGAGCTCCAATCCCGCGGACCATGCCTGCGCAAGATTGTATTGAGAGCGACCGAAGTTCGAGAATTTCGCTTCCTTTTAGGTCGCGAAAGAGTAACAAAGGCACATCTCATGCCAACATTGGATAATGTCAGAGAGACAAGTATGCTGATGGCTGCAGATGAAGCTTCGTCCCGTTTGGAGCAAACTTCTGACAAACCTAACTGAGGGTCGACTTTGGAACTTCCAGCTGCAGCCCGTGGCAATGGGTGGCAAGTTTCGGCAACGGTGGATTCGGAATATTGCAGTCACAGCGATGTTGCCCGTTTTGGGTGCAAAACGGAAAAAAACACCAATGCTATGGTTTGGTGCGAAAAATGATGCAGTGAAAAACCTTAATGGAGCAAGAAGTTCTACTGCTTATTATGGTGCGGATTTTTGCCATATCAAAGAAGTTGGTCACAATTTGATGATGGAACAAAGTTACAGGGATACAGCGCTAAAAGTCAGCAAATGGCTCGACAAAACTGTGTCAATCTAATGTCCGCTTTCGGGATAAGGCAGCCCTCATTCAATTTGGAACGACGGGCTTCAACACGCGATATTTTGAACTGACTAGCCCTGAGGGAAAAGTTTGTGTGCTCAGATGCTTCAAATCGATATCAGTTGCGGACGGGCCAAACAGAGGTAACCCAGATCCGAGAATGACGGGAACGCGGGTTAGAATGATGTCCTCAATCAACCCATCTGACAGAAACGACTGAATGATCTTTCCTCCATCAATATAGGCGCGCTTCCATCCATCGATTTCCAGCTCTTCCATCAATTCTCTGGGGGATGCATTGGACACCCTTACTTTTCCGTTCAATTGGTCCGGAACATCGGATTGATTCATCGATTGGCTCATTACAATTACCGGTTTTTCATAAATCCATTCGCCAAATGTAAGTACCATCCGAAATGTGCTGCTCCCCATTACTAAGCCATCTACGGAAGCCATCATTTCGGAATATCCGTTGTCTTCTCCCTCCACTGTATGCTTCTCAAGCCAATCGATGTCGCCATCTGGTCTCGCAATGAAACCATCTAAACTGGCGGCAATGAATACGTGTCCTGATGTCATTTGACGATCATATCATATGATGATGCTAATGTCCGCTTTCGGGATATTGGGGACACTAGGCAGAAGCAATTGAACCGGTGAGTCCATTTCGTACAATGCAAACCTCAAAGTTCGGACTAACTCAGATCCCGGAACGATAATTGCGACCCGTTGTTCCATTGCCCCGTTCGACGATCCCCTTCGGCGGGGCTTATTTGTTTACCGATGCGAGGTCCGCCCCCTTCCCTTACGTGAATAAAGCGCCCATCGCTTTCTCAATACCTGCTGGCGCTTACTACCGATAAGGTCGAGTTGGATTTGAAGTAACGTCTTTGAGGCTTTTGTGTCTGGCCTGATCAGCACAATAAATAAAGTTAGGGAAAACAGCATTCCCGCAAAACCAAGCGAGCCCATATCAAAACTAGCAATCGCAACCAACGACATGGCCTGGACGCTGAAAACGGTTATCACCATCTGCATGTCATAAATATCAATCAGCGCAACGATCTTGCGGCATAATGTTGCAATCCAGCAGAGCATGCTAACTCTCTTCCTTCTTTCTACCCGTAAACCCAGGCAAAAAACGGGTGAGCCGAAAATAGTTACCCCCAGGAAACAGTTACCTTCATCTATCAAAGGTAACTGTTTCCTGGGCCAGATGGCGACGCGCGCCATCTAGTTCTGTACATACCCAACAATCGCCAGTTTACCGTTCAACTTATCAAAGCGCCACGCGCCGCTAATCTTATCATCTTTCCCATCAAGCCCTTTGATAAATATTTCCATCTCACAATTTTCGCCAGGCAAGTTGGTGGCAGGAATGCACCGTATGTTTTCGACATCTTCAACAGATGCTGTGCTTAACCAGCGCGAAAATCTTGCCGCATCGGCAGACTCATTAGCGGTTTTGTCGGTAGATGCTCCGTCGTCTTCTCTACCAAGACTGGCCGAAACGCTGCGGCGCAATTCCGCGCCTCTGCGAAAACTTTCTGCATGACTATCGAAAAACTCGGCTTTCTCAGCCCACTTCGCCTGCGCGGTTGGCCAGAAATCCTCAACCGCTGATTTATACTCCGCCTCACTCGGAGCGGAAGGTGCACAACCAACTGTGAGCGCTAAAATGGAAGTTAAATATAGGGATTTAGTCATAAAGCCTCCGAACGTATGAATTGGAGGCTGGCCCGTAACCGGGCGTTCGTAACTCCACGTTGCCACGGAGCGCCGCCACCTTTAGGCGGACCCTGGACATACGTGACGGCCACCCGGTCAGAATATCTGACCGGCGACAACATTGGAGGTTACGAAGCCTCACAGCCGGGATTTACCGATCTGCTTTTCGACAATGGCAAATATCGAGTCTGGGAGCAACGGAGAAATAGTTGTGGCTTCTGGGTTAACCGATGCAAATAGCTGAAGCAAATTTGTTCAGTAGCCTGAGGAATGTTTTCAATTTCTGTTATTGTCCGCGTTGAAAAAACGTGCGCCGTATCGACTTGCCGCGTCATCAATTTTTTGATTGAATAGTATTTCCATTCCGTTCTCGGTCAGCTCGGCGCTTGCGCCTTTTGGCAACCAACGAGGCGGCTTCGCCTGGGGCATAGTACATTCTTCCGTCTCCGACGGCGCGCGCTTGAACAATCAATCCATTCGGCATGATATGCAAACGCTCCAGATCAGCACTGATAAGACGGCCTCGGAATACGAACCCCTCAAGCGGTTCTGCCTTCAGCCATTCATCGGCTTTCTGCAGGCCATCATCATAGTTATTTGAAAAATCGTAGCTTATCTTGCTGATAAACTCCCTGTCGATTTCATCTTTGCTTACCGCCCCAACCAGTTTGTTGAACAATCGGCTATTGGTGCGACTGACGACGGACAGATTGGAAATTCCAATAATCTTGTTAGCGAGATCCAGGCGCGGCCTCGCCAATATCCAGATCTTGCCCTCGACATCGCCAAGCCAGCTTATGGGTTCCTCAATGGTAAGGCCTATCCCAATGGCAATCTTACCGCCGTCAGCACCAAAAACCTCAACATCGTCAAAGCGGGCCTGAACCTGCGTTCCGTCTTCCATTTTAACAGTTTGGAATTCTCCAAGCTGCAATGCTTTTTCTATTGGCTTTTGAAATACAGAATAGGGGATGTGGAAAGGAACATGAACCCGGATTCCCTCGGGCGGCAGCGCCTTCATAAGATTTGGAAGAGGCGTGATTTCGGGGTCCTTTGGCCGACTGCCAAAAATTGTTTCCGTTTGCGCGCGTGCAGCAAGATTGACGATCAAACGACGGCCACGAACGGTATATCCAGCAAAACCGATTTGCTGCGGCGTAAAGCGTACCCAGATTTCCGGATCGGACTTGGCGCGAGCCGATGTAAAGCCTTCTGCCCAAATGGCTTGAGCCTTTTTCCGAGCATTTAAATTCCGGATGAGCTGCGGCAAGCGTTTCTCAATCTGCGCCGCGATTTTTCTGATTTCTGGATCAACGCGCGACGAAAATTCAATCCGTTGGTCCAGAAAATCAATGCCGATCTTTTTGCCCCAGTTATAATCGACATCAACTTTTGCCGATGGCTGCCAATTTCGGCTCAAGGATAGCTTTACGCGCATCGTCACCAATACTGAACCCGTCGCCGTTTCGCGCTTCACAATACCGCCAATATTTTGCGCTTGAATGCGCGTGCTGACGGGAATGGAAATCTTAAGATGCTGCCCCGAACCGGTAAGACGAATGCGTCCACGTTCCACCTTGCCCACAAGGCGGCATGATATGTCCGGAATTAGCTTGGATTTGGTTTTGAGACATATTTTTTGGGGTTCATTAATATCTGCCAACCGCCAAGGCACATCCTTGTTCAGGGTGTCTTCGAAAATCTGCAGGTTGCCGCTGACGGGAATGAAGATGGTTGATGTCTGGTCTTCCAGACGCACTTCCGCTTTGATTTTCGTCGGCTCAGGCGCAGATAGCGGTTCGTCCAACCCAGATAAAAAGGCCGTTATTGCAAGGATGATCATTATCAGGACTACACCGAAAGAGCCGAGGCCGATCTTGATCTTTCGACTTGAGAGATTGGGCATAGCTAGTCTCAGTCCTGGCAAATCAAATCGAACCTAATGCGCCTTTTCCTGAGCGGCTCTCAATCTAATGATAAACTCGATCAAAAATGCTGTTGTAAGGCTAAACAAGATCAGGCCGTTTGCGGCCATAAGCCCTGACAATAGCCGCCATTCTGGTCCGATCACGATGTCACCAAACCCCAAAGTTGTGAACGACACGACCGAAAAATAGAGCGATGTTTCCAAATTATCGAACTGATCCAAAAGTAAAAACAGGCCTGCCCAGAGCCACACTGCAACACTGAGTGCAACAAGCATCCAAAGCACCATCACGGTCAACGAAATCATGAGTTTTAGTATTTTGCGACCAGAGACTAGCCATTTCCCGGCATGTGTCAGCCCAATAGTCGCCGCTCCGACAAAACCCGCTGCGATGGCAACCGTCAGGCATATCAATGCCGATCCAATTAACAGTTGTGTGAACATAAGCCCCTAATCATATTTTTGTGATTGTTGCCGGAGAAATTCAAATCAGGCAAGTTGTCCGCATAATCTATCCGGCGCGACTGCGTTGTTATCCGACAGAAGGGCAGACATGCGATTTTCTCAAAAAATCAACACCTGTAAGCTTCATTGATATTTGAAGATCATTTTAGAGCTCAAGGTAAGTAGCTAAATTCCCCCAAAGAAAGTGCCCGCAATGCGGCTGTGACGCGGTTATCAACACCGAGCTTTCGGTAAGATCGTTCCAGATGCGTAATCACGGTGCTTTCTGCGATATCCAGTATTTCGGCAACGACACCATTGCTTTTTCCCTGCGCTACCCAGGATAGAACCTCTTGCTCTCTTGGTGATAATTTTACTGGTCGGGGCAATTCAACCTGCAAGAGCGCGCAATATTGCAGATGGGCAAATTGACAGCAGCTTTGCAGCAGAGCGATATCGGCATCATCCATATCTGGTCTGGTTTTGCCAAAGCCTAAAGAGACATAACCGTTTCGTCCGTTGGGTCCGAATACCGGAAGCATCAACCCCTCATCCACAGCGGCTGAGGCGGCCTCAAGATAGTCCATTTCTTCCAGGCGCGGGGGTGAAGCATATTCCATTTCCCGCCACCAATAGGCCCTTGTTCCAGACATAACCTGCCGGATTGACGGGTCGACCCCGATCAAATTTTGTGACTCAAACCGGTCTACCAACTCTTTGGGAAAGCCAACGGAGATGACATTCACTGCTACGCCGTCCGAGGATCCCAATTGTGGCAGGTGATGATAGGCCACAGCCTTCAGGCGAAACCGCCTCGCATAACGAAGACACAAAATGTTGAGGCTGCCGAATGACTGGCATCGCAGCAAGTCTGCATGAAAGGATGCCATAAACTCGGCAGCAAACTTTGCAGGAAGATTTCGCGTTGAATGCATGAGACTAATCTAAACGAGTTTTTCCAGCAATTATAATAGATTATTCATCGGTGCAGTCTGACGGAACAAGCCAGTCTCAACCATTGGTCGTAAAATCCAAGCTGACTGCCGATTTACGTCACTTGCCATTGCAGAAAAACAAACATGGATCAGCACGGCATATAGCCGTCGCCAAGCATGGTTCCAAAATCTTGTCCTAAACCTACAGGACAGTGAAAACCCAATCGTGGTGCTAGTGGGAACTTCCCATCATCGTGAAGTTGTAATATTATTGATCCGAAAACATGCCGCTCAGGTGGCATAAGGGGCCTTAACCTGGGCGTATTGCCGTATTAAAACCTATCGAAAACGCCATATACCGAAGATATAAATATAAAGGATTGAAATGTTGTCCTACAAAAAGATTTGCAAAGGCCTGGCAATTTCGTTCCTCACCGTCAGTTTAGCTGCATGCGGAACTGCCACTAAATCCATTCAAAATTATAATCCATCGGTCAGCTTGCGCGGATTGACGCAGGATCGGAGCGCCGAGCCAACTTTGGTCTATACGCGGACCGGTGCACCCAATCTTGGCAATTATGACAGCTTCATCATTGATCCGGTACGGGTCAGTTATCGCGATGGCAGTATCAAAGGGCTTGATCGCGAACAGGTTCGCAAAATGCAGCGCAAATTTCGCGCTGAGTTGATCGCTGAATTGATTTCTGCCGATTATAACGTCGTCAAAAAGCCCGGCGACAGAACCATGCGGATCAGCATGACGATCGCTAACCTGAAAGCACCTTCAGCGGCATTGAATGTATCCAACGTTGTTCTGCCATTTTCATTAAGCGTTGGAGAAGTGACCGTAGAGGGGGTTTTCCGTCAGTCGGCAAAAAACCGGATCGATGCGGTAGTCGTCAACCGGGCACAGGGACAACGGCTGATGAATAGAAAGCCATGGTCCACCTGGGCGGATGCAGAACAGTCATTCAAGGAATGGGCAAAAGGCATTCGAAAAGCGGTAGATCGGGCACATGGTAAGTAACCATCTGATATGATAGTCCTATTCGTCGCACTCGACTCGACGAACAAAAAGTGGCCTCTAGGTTCAAATCGAAAAGGGGATAGCATGAAGCGTTATCGATATTTAGGAATTGCACTCGTGCCTGCACTGATGCTCACAGGCATACAACCGGTTGCTGCGCAAGATCGCTACAGATATTGCCAACAGCGGGCTTCCGAATTTTCCGGATATAACGGGCGCGTTCCCGATCGTTACCTTCCTGGTGGCGCTTTGGAAGGGGCGGCCAAAGGGGCTGCGGTTTCCGGCATCGGCGGTTTGATCTTTGAAAAGAACAAGAAAAAGCGGAAACGCAATGTAAGGCGCGGCGCAGCGATCGGAGCGCTGGTTGGCGCGATCAAACGCGGCAATGCGAAGAAAAAACAGAACCGTGCCGCACGGAATTATCGGCTTGAATTAGACGCATGCATGCGCGGAGGATATTAATGACCCATTTTACAAACAAACTATTCGCTAAATCGGCCATTCTCGGCCTGGCTTCAGTTGTCTTGATGAGCACGTCCGCGGTTGCTCAAGATTATGGTTTAGCGCCAGCTACTCCAGTTGATCTGAAAGAAATAAGCTGCTGGGATATTGTGACGCTTAACGAAGATGATCGTGCTTCCGTGATGACGATGATGTACGGCTATTCAATCGCACAAAAAGGAACGTCGACAATATCACCTGAAGCGGTTCAAGTGGCGATTGTCCTGACGATGACGGATTGTGTGGAAAAACCGGACGCAAAAGTACATCAGATATTATCAGAAAAAATGGACCGCTAAAGAGGCTAGCCTCGTTGCCATCTGTCGAACTAATGCTTGGGAAGGACTAGCATTTTGGTTGGAGTTATGAATCGATCGCTTGGCCGAATTGCCTCGGGCATTGCAGTTTGCCTGTTGCTCGTGTCCTGTTCCGGCGGTGACGTTGAAGAAGCAGAAATTGTTCGCCCGGCAAAACTGCATGTCGTCAAGGCTTCTGCGGATCGGTTTGATGCGAGCTTCCCGGCCATCATCGAGGCAGGGTCATCATCCACGCTCACTTTTCAAGTTGGCGGCTTGCTCGAGAGCCTGCCAGTGCTCGAAGGGCAACCGGTTCGCAAGGGGGCTGTTATCGGCCGGCTGGATCAACGCCGGTATCAAAATGCGGTCAATTCGGCCCGGGCACAATATGCGACGGCAGAATCTGAATATCAAAGTGCGGTAAAGCTTTTGGAAGGTGATGCCATAGCGCGTATCGCCGTCGATCAACGCCGCGCCCAGCGAGATGTGGCACGGGCCAGTTTGGACAGCGCCCAAAAGGATTTGACCGATACCGTCTTGCGCGCGCCTTTCTCTGGTGTTGTGGCTGTGAAACACGCGACACGGTTTGAAAATATCCAGCCTCAGCAAGAGATTATTACGCTGCAATCTGTTGGTCGGGTTGAAGCGGTCGTTAGCGTTCCTGCGAGCGTGGTGGCTGCTTTGGGAAATGACCCTCAGGACGTGACTGAGGAATATGTTGTCCTCAATGCAGCACCGGATCTCAAAATCCCCGGTACCTTTCGATCCGCCACAACGCAGGCTGACACCCAATCTCAGACGTTCAAGGTCAAATTTTCCTTCACGCCGCCACCTAACATGACTGTACTGCCTGGTATGACCGGCACGGTCTTCGGAAGCCGGTCTCTGGTTGAAGGGGAAGGTGCAACACAAATATCGGTCCCGCTTGGCGCTATTCAAGCCAATGGCAAGGAGCGGTCCGTCTGGGTTGTCGACAAGAAAACAATGACCGTTAAAAAGCGAAAAATCCTGGTCGATAAGGATGTCGGTGAAGAAATTGCGGTGAGAAGCGGTTTGAAGGCTGGCGAGACGATTGTCGCTGCTGGCGCTGCCTATCTCCAAGAGGGGATGAAAATTCGTCCCTATCAGCCGTAAGCGGCGCACATCATGGATCTTGCAGAGTTTTCGATTAAAAACCGGCTGATTTGTTTCATTGTGATAGCGCTTGCCTTGATTGGCGGTTGGTATAGCTTTCAAAATATAGCGCGCTTCGAAGATCCTGAATTCACGATCCGGACCGCGCAAGTGGTCACCACTTATCCGGGGGCAACGCCCGAAGAGGTCGCCAATGAAGTGACCGAAGCGCTGGAAAGTTCCATTCAGCAGCTTCAGGAAGTGGAAGAAATCAGATCGGTTTCTTCTGCGGGTCGTTCGGAAATTAGCGTTGATATTCTATATAAGTTTTCGCCAGAAAAGGCTGATCTTCAACTGATCTGGACCAAGCTGCGAAACAAGGTAAACGATGCTCAGTCACGGCTTCCGCCCGGTGTTGAGGCATCGGTTGTAAATGACGATTTTGGAGATGTTTACGGGCTTTATTATCTAGTGACAGGCGACGGTTATACGTCGGCAGAGCTTTATGAATATATCCGGTCACTGCGTACCGATCTGCTTTCGGTTGATGACGTCGCCAAGGTGCAGCCATTGGGGATGCAACAAGAAGCTATCTACGTCGAAATATCCCGCGAGCGCGCCAACGCTCTGGGGCTTTCGGTGGATCAGATTTATGGCGATCTGGCGCAACAGAACTCTGTCACGCCAGCGGGCGATATAAAACTGGGTAAGCACCGTCTGCTATTCCAACCCACCGGTCAAATTGACTCGGTTGAGGCAATCGGGAACCTGGTCATTTCAACGGCCTCTTCGGGAACAATTGTGACGCTAAGAGATGTCGCAACGGTCACCCGCGACTATCAGGATCCGTCGAGCTTCATTGTCCGCTATAACGGCAAGCCCGCCATCGCCATTGGTATCTCCAACATATCCGGCGCCAATGTCGCAAAAATGGGGGCAGCAATTGATGCCAAGCTGGAAGAAACCAAAAGCTTGCGTCCTATTGGTGTCGAGATTCATGAGTATTATCATCAGGGCAAGATTGTTGAAACGGCAGTTGCCGATTTCGCTTTAAATGTTCTTGCCGCGCTCCTCATTGTTTTGGTCACACTCTTCTTTTTCATGGGAATGCGATCGGCGGTTGTTATCGGGTCCGTGCTTGTTCTGACAATCGCAGCAACCCTGGCGACCATGTATTTGATCAATATTCCGATGCACCGGATATCTCTAGGCGCGCTTATTATCGCACTGGGTATGTTGGTCGACAATGCGATTGTTGTCACCGAAGGCATATTGGTCGGCACTCAGCAGGGCCGGAAAAAGCTCGATATCGCCAAGGAAATTGTAAAGCGCACCAAATGGCCGTTACTGGGTGGTACATTGGTTGGGATTATTGCGTTTGCACCGATTGGATTTGCGCCAGGAAGTACCGCAGAGTTTACCGGCGACCTTTTTTGGGTTGTGATGGTATCCCTCCTGTACAGCTGGATTTTCGCGATTACGGCCGTGCCTCTGTTTGCCGACATACTCTTCGCTGAACCAGATGATACGCCGATTGAAGAGAAGCCCGAACATCCGTTTTTCATTCGCTACAAGAATTTCATGCGTCAGGTTTTGGCTAAGTCGAAACTCGCGATCATAACCGTAGTGGCGCTATTCGTAATGTCGGTTCTGGGTTTCAGCTATGTCACACCGGGCTTTTTCCCACCCTCTACCAGCCCGCAAATTGTAGTGGATTTCAACTTGCCCGAGGGCACGGATATTACAGAGACCGATGCTAAAATGAAGCGGCTCGAAAAATATCTGATGAAGCAAGAGGGTATCAACGATGTGCAGTCATTGGTTGGCATGGGCACCTTGCGCTACATGCTGGTTTATGGCCCGGAATCGCCCAGTTCAGCTTATGGGCAATTTCTGATCAAGACCGATGACTATGATGTGATCAAGGGACTGCTTCCCAAATTGCAAAAGCATATCGACGCCAATTATCCCGATGCGCAAGCCAAGGTCTGGCAATTCCAATTGGGGCCCGGTGGCGGCTCGAAAATCGAGGCTGAATTTTCCGGGCCCGATCCGGTGGTGCTCAGAGAATTGGCCAATAAAGCCAAAGCGGTCATGGCTGCCGATGGCGGTGCAATCTCGATCAAAGATGACTGGCGGCAACCGGTCAGCGTCATTGAACCGACTTATGATGCGGACAGCGGCAGGAGGCTTGGCGTATCGCGTGAAGATCTCGCCAATGCACTTAGAACGAATTTCTCTGGCCGAAATGTCGGTGTCTATCGTGAGGATGATCAGCTTGTCCCGATCATTGCCCGTGCACCAGAGCGTGAGCGACTTGATGCAACCAGCATGCGCGGTATCCAGATCACTAGTCCGAAATCCGGCAAATCGGTGCCGATCCTGGAAGTGGTCGATGAGTTTGAAACCAAATGGCAAAATGCCAAATTGCGCCGCGTCGACAGGGTGTGGACTATCAATGCGCAATCAGATCCTTTGCCCGGCGAACTGGCGGCGGACCTTCTCGCGCGTGTCCAACCTGATATTGAGGATATAGCGCTGCCAGAGGGTTACTCGCTCAAATGGAACGGTGAAATTGGCGATAGTAGTGAGGCTAATTCAAGCCTTGCCAGTACCCTACCGCTTGGTTTTTTGGCGATGGTGCTTGTCGTAGTCGTACTGTTCAATGCCCTTAAACAGCCCTTGATCATCTGGTTGGTGGTACCCTTGTCGCTCATCGGCGTCGTATTCGGATTGTTGGTAACTGGCACGGCGATGGAGTTTATGGCCATTCTCGGATTGCTGTCGCTCTCAGGATTGTTGATCAAGAACGCCATTGTACTGGTTGACCAGATGGATCTGGAAATCAGGGAGGGCAAGCCGCGCTATGATGCGGTGCTCGACTCCGCTGCGAGCCGTGTGCGTCCTGTCATGATGGGATCATTGACCACGGTATTAGGCGTTATCCCACTGTTTCTTGACGCTTTCTTCAAATCCATGGCCGTCGTTCTGGTCTTTGGTTTGACTTTTGCCACGGTGCTGACCTTGGTGATTATTCCGGTTCTCTACGTAATGTTCTTCCGGATTACGCCGGATGAAATTGCTGAGGCTGAAAGCACGGAGGCCGAAGCATGAACTATCTGACAAAGCCTCGCCTGTTTGCTGCTTTGTTTTCGACCACAGCGATATTGTCAGGCTGTGCAAGCGTATCACCGGCGACGCAAAGCGAGACTGCTTCGTCTGCATCCGAAAGCCTGCCGCCTATTCCGCCAAGTTGGACATCGGCACGAGAACGTATCGGCGATGTCAATGTTGGCTGGATTGCGGATTTCAATGATCCGTTGCTGGTTGAACTGGTCCAGGAAGCGCAAAAGAATAACCGCAACCTTCGCGCCGCGGCTGCCAATGTCAGGCGGTCATGGGCGCTAGCAAAACAGGCGGGATCGCCGTTGGTGCCAAGCGTTGGGCTTTCAGGTGATGCGACACGCCGTGAACCGCTTGAAAATGGCGCCGGCTCAACATCCCTTACACTCGGTGTTCGGATCGATTGGGAAATCGATATCTGGAACCGGATCGAAGCCGGTGAGCAGGCGGCGGTTGAAAGCGCCAGATCTGCGGAAGCGGGATATATATTCTCGCAATATTCGCTGGCCGGTGCTGTCGCACAATCCTATTTTGTGGTGATTGAATCCCAAGAGCAGATTGAGGTAGCGCAAAATATCGTGGATGCGCTGACCGAAATCGTGCGGATTGTGCGCTTGCGCTATCGCTACGGCTTCGCCTCGGCTTATGATGTGTCTCTGGCGCAGGCTGATCTGTCCAGTTCCATTGATACGTTAGAAGCAGCGCAAAATGGCAAGATCGAGGCTTTGCGAGCCCTGGAAGCCTTGATCGGGCGCTATCCAGGAGCGGATTTGGAAACACCGCAACTGCTGCCGCTTAATCCTAACCCTCCGGGGGCAGGCCTGCCGTCAGAATTGCTCCAACGGCGTCCAGATTTAATTGCAGCCGAACGCTCTATTGCTGCCGCGATAAACAGCCGCAAGGTGGCAGAGGCGGCAAAACTTCCCAGCATATCGCTCTCGAGTAGCTTGGGCGGCGCATCTAATGAACTGGGCAACCTGCTTGATCCGGCCAATGTGGTGTGGACATTGGGTGCAAATTTGCTTGCGCCTATATTCGACGGCGGCGCGCGTGACGCACAAGTCGAAATCAGCGAAGCCGATGTCCAGGCAGCTGTTGCCGCCTATGCTGATACGGCGATCAATGCCTTTACCGAAGTGGAAACCGCGCTGGATCGCGGTGTTTACTTGCGCAAACGACGCGCCGCTCTGGAAAATGCAGCGGAAGAAACTTCCAACGCGCTGGCACTTTCATTGCTGCAATATAAGGAAGGCGAGATTGATTTGATCGATGTTCTTTCCGTTCAGCAGCGAGTGTTTGGAGCAGATAGCAGTTTGATTTCTCTCAAACGGGCACAATTGAACCAATATGTCGAAATCAGTCTGGCTCTAGGCGGAGACTGGAATGAACCGCCGGTCAATGTCGACGACGAAGAGCAATAGGCAGAGCGATGGAATTTCTGTCCGATAGCGTGATCCAGTTTGACAGCTTCGTGACACTCACACTCGGTATTATTGTACTATTCATCGGCATCAAAATCACGGCCCGCATCGGCTTTCTGCAGAAATATAATATTCCCGAACCCGTGACCGGCGGCATCTTCGCATCGCTCGCGGCTTTGGCCCTTTATCTGGTTGGCGGTTGGGAGGTTGAATATGATCTGTTCACCCGTGACGTATTCCTGATCTATTTTTTTACGGCGATCGGTATCAACGCGCGCTTTGCCCAGCTTTTGGCAGGCGGCAAGCCGCTGCTTTTGCTGTTAGGGCTGACGCTGACTTATCTGGTTATCCAGGATACCGTAGGCTTTTTCAGCGCGCTCGCCATTGGTCAGCCGGGCGGTGTAGGACTGCTCGTTGGTTCCGCCTCATTGGCTGGAGGTCATGGTACCGCCATTGCCTGGGCGCCAACAATTGCCGAGACTCAGGGCGTAACCAATGCGCTGGAAATTGGCGTGGCGGCTGCCACGATCGGCCTAGTCATCGCGAGCTTGATCGGTGGCCCGATAGCCAGCTTTCTCATGTCTCGGCACAAGCTTGAAAGCGCAGATGATTCCAAGCTTTTGGTCGGCATAGAATATGATAAAGAAGACCATACGAGCATCAACCATCTGAATATCATGGGCTCGATCCTGATCATCCATATCGCGATGATTTTTGGCTATGGTCTCAATGAATTGCTAGCCGAAGCCGGATTGAAACTTCCATTGTTCGTATCCTGCATGATGGTCGCCATATTGATGACAAACACCATTCCGATGCTTTTCAAGAAAGTTGCGTGGCCCTCAGGGTCTAATGCCTTGGCGCTCATATCGGATTTCTCACTGGGCCTGTTTATCGCCATGTCCCTGATGGGAATGCAGCTTTGGGAAGTGGCGGACCTGGCAGGCCCTCTTTTCATATTGCTTGCTGCCCAGGTGATTGTCACCGTCTTGTTCATTCTTTTTGTGGTGTTCCCGGTCATGGGCCGAAATTATTTTGCAGCCGTATTGAGCGCTGGTTTTGCAGGCTTTGGATTAGGAGCAACACCAACCGCGATTGCTAACATGTCGGCCGTCGCCAAATCACACGGACCTTCACCGACGGCTTTCATCATCGTTCCGTTGGTTGGTGCGTTTTTCGTGGATGTGGCAAATTCTTTCTTACTCCAATTCTTCCTTTCACTCTGAAAAATAGAAATAACAAGTTGCGAGAGTTCGACCAAAGTTAAAACAACCAATACAGGGACAGATCCAATGAAAAGACTAGCATTCGCCATATCAGCAATGACAATTGGCCTTCTTCCATCTGTTACCTTCGCGCAAAATTCTGACAGTCAGGAAGCCACTTCTGCAATTGACAGCCAGGCGGTGGACATAGCCAAAGCGTCAACAAAATTTCTTTCCAGCTTGCCCGCTTTGCAAACAGGTTGGTTTGTCACTTATGATGAAGTTATCGCGGGCCGCGAGAAGAAAACCTATATTTGGAGCGGCTCCAGCGCGCTGGAACGCGGTAAAGGCTACCGATCAACCAGCGAGCGCGGCGATACCACGCGTGAATATGTCTATGATGGCAAAGCATTTACCGTCGCGTCTCTTGACCGTGGATATTATGCGAGTTTGAGCATGACGGGTGCATTTGATGATTTGGTGACAAATCTTCAGGACAATCATGGAATTACCTTGCCGGTATGGGAAGTGTTCAGCGCTCAAAATGGAGATGCCTTCCTGAATGATGTGGTCGAGGCAAACTATCACGGCGTAACGCTGGTCGGCGGCACACCGGCCCACCATCTCTCGTTCCGGTCATCGTCAGAAGACCGCCAGATGTGGATTGCTACCGACCCGGAGCGCCCTGTGCCGCTAATGGTTGTAGGAACGGACCCTTATCAGCAAGGCTGGCCGCAATATCATGCGTTTTTCCATAATTGGAACACAGCACCCAAGTTTCAGCCCGACATGTTTTCCTTTGATACCGGAGATACGTTGCGACGCGTCACGCTTCCCAAATTGCGTGCGGAGGCCGGTGGCGGCGAAATAGAAGCTGGCAATTAGGAGGAAGACGATGAAAAAGCTTCTTCTTAGCTCAACAGCAGCCCTCGCGATGCTATTATCATCGCCTGAAGCCGTGCTGACGCTCTCGTTTCAACCAGACAGCGCAGAAGCTCAGCGCGGCGGTTTTCGCGGCCCAGCACAAAAACCAGCTATGTCGCGTCCGCGTCCACAAACCCGCCCTGTCTTCAACAAACCGAGGCCCTTTCCATCCGCCCGCCCAAGGCCCAGTGTCAATAGACCGATCACAAGACCAAGGCCTCGTCCGCAAACGCGACCTTCGCCGATCACGAGACCAAGACCAAGCTTGCGGCCAAATCTGCGCCCCAATCGGCCAAACCGGCCAGACGCCAATAGGCCCAGCAATGGGCGTCCTCCGGCGTGGAATAAGCCCAACAGACCGAACCGTCCTGACACCGCGATGCCCGGCAATGGCCGCCCGCCAGCATGGAACAAACCCAATCGTCCTAATCGGCCCGGTATCGGGCGACCTCCTAACGGCAGACCACCGGCATGGAATAAACCGAATAGGCCGAACCGACCGGGCGCTGGCCGGCCTCCGGGCTGGCGGCCACCCCATTGGCGTCCGCCGAATTGGAGACCGCCTTATTGGCGTCCACCCTATTATCGTCCCGATCATCACTTGTGGGGGCGTCCGCTCTGGTTCCCAAGATTGGGTTGGTATTATACTCATCCTGTGCGCAATTCGACGGCGGCCTTTGTTGGCGTCCTGCCGGATAATTGCGAAGGTATCTATTCGGAAGATGAGACGCTCTATGAATGTAGCGGTATCCTGTACCGGGAGACCTATCTGCGCGGCGTAATTGTATATGAGATTATTACCGATCTCGATGATCTGCGCTAATAGCATGACAACCATATTGATTTGAATATTCAGGAGCCTTGCAAATGAACCTTCTTTTTCGAACTCTGTTTGCCGCATGTCTTTCGCTTACACTCGCAGCTTGCATGACAACACCAAGGATCACAGTGGATAGCGATCCCGCTCAGGACTTTTCTGGCTATTCCACTTTTGCTTGGGCTTCCGGCAGTCCGATGATTGCGGTTGGAGACCATGACATCTCACCATTAGTTCAAAAGGAGATCGCGGATTCCATCAAGGCTGCTTTGACGGAGCGCGGCTATCAATATGTCACCGATATCAATAGCGCGAATTTTGCGGTGTCCTACACGGTGGGCGCCCGGGACAAGATCAGCGTGGATACTTATCCCGATTTCTTTTTCCGCGATAGGGTTAACTGGGCATGGGGTGGACAGTATTTTAGGCCGTTCCCATCAAGCCTTCCCGTCGAGCGCACCGTGATCAACAACTACACCGAGGGGACTTTGTCCGTCGATATCTATGACGTAAAACGGAGAACTCCCGTGTGGCATAGCGCCGCCAAAAAGCGTTTGTCACGCAAGGAACTGAAAGGGGAGAACACGGATATTCCGATGGACGTTCGAACCCTTCTGGCAGGATTTCCGCCTCAATGAGGCAACCAAGAGATATGGCCACTGCAGTCTACTTGTGGGACGGCGGCGATATCTTAGTTTGGACATGGAACAACGCTAGCTATTCTGCGCGGCAGCTCGAGGGGATAATCGTATGAACAACGACAATGCAGCCACGTTGCTGCTGTTAAAAGACAGTTTAGACGAAGCCCAAATATCTGTTCGCGCATATGACACCAAAGCGCAAATCGTCGGTGTGGGCTATATTTTTGCACTGAATGTGATCGGTCAGATCGGGAATTTACTGACACATAAAGAAGAAACAGGCCTCGCCACGATCATTGTCGCCTGGACGATCGTGATCTTGCCGATCACGCTCTTCGGTTATGTTCTGTATCCTGCGCGAAAATCCGTTGCACAAGTTGCCGACGATACTGGACCAAAGCACATGCTTTACCTCCATCCAGAGAGATATGGCAGCGCATCAGCCCTTATTGAAGCCGCGAAAGAGTGCGACCCAACGGACGAAATCGCCTTCGAATTGTTAAAAATATCCGAACTGCGCGAAAGCAAACGAAAAAGGTTCGTTCGGGGTCTAACGGCGGCGGGAATTGCGTTTCTGTTGCTCTTCGCCAATCAGATTTTTGTGAGTGTCTCATGAAGCGAGCAATATCCGGCTACTTTCAAAAATGTGCGGGTTGAACATGGGAAATTTATCGAAATATGCTGGAATAGCTGCATTGATCACCCTTGTGATACCAGTTGTTCTTGGGAGCTATCCACAGTTTTTTTATGTAGCGATGTTGCTTGGAATTCTGGCTATCCTTCTGGGTTTTATGGGTAGGGATCAGGGGTCATCTGCCAAAATAGGCATGACTGCTGGAGGGTTTGCCCTGGTCGCTAATTTTCTGGCGACCCTTCTTTATTAGTTCCCGACATCTTTGACCCTAAAATACCAGCAGCCCCTTTTTTGGGCGGTAATTGAAGGAAATCCAAACTTATCCAAGATGACGAGCACATTTCCTAACGACGTCTTTCGGGATGTTATGACAGCATTGACGCCAGAAAACCCTAAGCAGACTGTTGCCATCAATTGCTAGCTACTTCACTGACAGATAGATTATCAATGATGGATCCCATGCACTGCGAAAAAACAGAGACACCTTCAGTCTTTTTACTTGGCAAGCAGGTCATTGACTCGGTTTCAACGGAAGGAATTTCGTTTTTTTGTCCTTGGCAAGCACGAAACAAATTGTGAGGATCAAAACCTTCATTCCTCGACATTCTGATCATTCCAGAAAGACACTTACCGGGTTCCCGAACTCGAAAGCAGTGATGTTCATCTAATCTTGCATTGCGATCAATAATTATCACACATAGCGCTGCTCGTTCTCGACCCAACTCGTGACAAGCGTTCCTCCAAATGTTCTGAGAAATTCCTAACCAGTGACAGGCCATTCCAGACGCTTCGACGAGGTTTGAAGCATCCATACTTCCTAGAGTTTGAATTAAACTCCTATAATCTGGTGATGCGATATCAAATACAGCCCTTAAGCTGATTTTCGTCGCTTTTCTATCCGGCCCCGCCCTACAAGTTTTTTCTGATTTTTGATCTTGTATATTAGGTGACGAATTTTGTTCCGATGCATCGGAAGTTTTGGTCACCCCTGACGTGTCATCAATAGCTTCCACTATGGCAATCAAATCTTCCTTGATTGTCTCCAATCGCTGGAGAGAATTGATGCGACAAGTCCGACCTGATGGCAGGATGGTATCGGCTTGTTCGCGCCGTTTTACATCGCCGCTATCGCGGATTGATCGTGATATATAACGAATTTCTGAGCGGCATTGATCGATTGCTATTTGGCTAAGCCTCCGTACCTCTAGCTTTGCACTCATTTCTTCAAAGCGTTCAATAAGTGGTGCTAGGTTTATGCCAGCAGCCCATCGCACAACACCTTGGTACCTCTCGCCATTGCGAGCACCGTTTGCACCCGTCGTACGAACGACAAATCCAGCATCTTCTAGTTCACGCTCAGCACTGTTGATAGACCTTGGTGTCACAGAAATTGCTCGCGCAATTCGAGAGACCTGTTTCCAGACTGCACAAATACGACCTTGTTGGTAATCATCAGCCATGGTGCCGAGAATGTATTGACGAAGGAGCGTTACAGCCGTTCGAGAAAGTCGGTATTCAGACTTCGCTACTTGCTCGAACACCGTTAGCAGATCAAACTTACCAATTCCGCTGGGAAGACCTCGATGCTTCAAGGAAACACTCATAGCGTGCCTCCTGTCCCAGCCTTTGACGCTCTACTTGCGTCGGATTCCGCTGAGGTGTATGCGGATATTGCTGCAAAGCTAAAGAAACGACCGTCGACAAGGGTGGCAGCCCTTTCGGCGGTTTTTCTTTCCTTATCTGGCAACCAGATTTCGTCCCCCCTACCCGCTAACTCATTGAAATCTATTAACCCAGAATTTCCGCTAAAAAGGGGATCGACTGTTGAATTTAAACAGTTTTCCTCTTTCACGGCTGAAACACGGGTTCGATTCCCGTAGGGGTCACCACGCAGTTTTCTTTTTTATATCAATAGCATGGACTCTTTTTGGGTGCGATTCTATCGCGTCTTGTCAGCGACTTGCGCGTCCCATATTTCTTGTTCCAAATACAGAGACTGAACTGCGCGGGACTTTGAGCGCAAATAGCTACCTCAGTCTCAAACCGGCAAAAAAGTGTTTTCAAAATGTAACCCCGCATTGGGCAGCAACTATGCCGATTTCACGGAAGACCTTTAATGTCCGCTTTGGGCGCAAAAGCGGACATTGGTTCTATCACAACGACCCATTGACTAACCGCTATGGAGCGGAGACCGCCATCACATTGTCATCGCCATTTCTGTCAATATATTTGTTATAGGGATCAATACCCACAAATTCTGGTTTCTTGGATGACAATATTTTGATCACCTGTTTCCCGGATTGTATCGGCTGGCGTTCCATTGAAATCACATCCTCTTTGCCAAATGCCCCCAAACCAGGTCGCGCTGTGAATAACCCTATCTCAATCTCGTCAGACAGTTTCGCTTTCGTTTCCTTGCCTTGTCCGTCGGCATAGAATTTCTCAGCAGAAACGGTCAGCGTCGTTTCATAGTTGCCGTTGGTGAGCTTGCGCACATTCGCTTCATCGACTTTCATGTCGTAAATCGTGATCTTTTCGAGCAAGTCACTCACCAGTTCCCGTTCGGCTTCATTGCGGGCGAGCGATTTGAAGCCGTCAACCAGATCGTATGAGTTGGCATATGGCTGGCTCTTGAACCGATAACGATCCAGTAGCTCGGCCAGCATCGCGTTGACGCGGTCTTCGCCGAGCCTGTCTTGCAACAAGTACATAACCACTGCGCCTTTCCGGTAGTGGATATAGCCTTGATTCTCGACGCGGTTCAGCGGCAATTCTTCGATAGCTTCGCTACCACGTGCGCTCAGATATCGATCCAGCTCATATTTCAGGAACCGGCGAATTTTGTCCTCACCGTAAATCTGTTTCATAACCATCAGAGCCGAATATTGCGCCATGGTTTCCACCAACATCGTGCCGCCCTGCTGGTTAGAACTAATCAACTGATGCGCCCAATATTGATGACCAAATTCATGCGCGGTCACATAGGTTACATAGTCAATTTCGTCGGGATCGCTGTTATCAGCGATAAAACCAATCCGTTCCGAAAATGGTATGGTTCCGGCAAAGGCCTGCGCAAAAGTTTGGTAGCCGGGAAACTCAATAATCCGCGCATAATCAAATTGATATGGTCCGAAATTTTCCTTGAAATAGGCCAATGATGTAGCCGTCGCATCCAGCATCATATCGACATTATAGTCATGTGTGGGGTGATAATAGACCGCCATATCCACGCCATCTGCAGAGCGTTCCTTCACAGCATAATCCGCAGACTGGATAGAGAAAAAACTGAGGATAGGATTTTCGGAAACGAACCGCGCGATACGCCGGTCCCCTTTAACCTCATCCGACACCTTGCTGCCTGGGGCGATTGGCGTCTGATCTTTGCTCGTACTGACAGTGATGTCGGACATCACCCAATCAGCATTGCCGACATAATTTTGTTCCCGTGCGGATTCATCTTCCAGCTTTGGCAAGCGCAATTCGGATGGCAGATCATATTCCCGGCGGGTTTGCCGGTCGTTCAACAAGCCATTGCGGTTCATCCCCAATTGTGGGGCAAATTCGCTGTTGTTTAAGAAAGTACCGTTTTTAACCAGACGGATATCATTCCCGCTGGCCTTAAAACCGCGCTGCGATCGTGACGACTTGAAGCTTATGGTCCGCTGCTCATCTATCGCCATCGGCGTATCGAAACGATATATCCGGTATTTAAGCGCCTCGTCATTCATCTCCAGCGTCGCATTCGGAATCTCAACCGCTTCGATCTTCACATCAGCGTCCTGAAAGCGGACATGCAGTACTTCAACCGGAGCTCCGGTGTCGTTGACTATCCCGATCGATCCTGCTGCCCTCATGATCCGTTCTTGCGGATATATGTCGACGTCCAATTTGAAATCCGTGAACGATGGCTGCTTCAACGTTTCATATTTGAGATATTTTTTCTCATATCCCGCCAGCTGTTTTTCCTGATCATCCTGAGTCACATATTGATTCATCACATTTGTGTTTTGGAAGATATACGCGCCGCTGGCCGCTGCGGTCACGGCTGCGCCCGCAATGATCAATCCGGCAACGCTTCTCATACGACTTGGCAATTGACGCAAACGCGGCATCAGGCTGGTTTCGGTACCACGGCGCCACAACAAATGGGCCAGGGTCACCAATATGACGGCAAAAGCGCCCCAGTAGAGGCGTAACCACCATCCGACAGCACCATTTACTTCATTGCCATTAAGATCAGAGAACAGAGGAGTGGGAGCCGCATCTCCATAGAGATAGAGCGGATGTTCAAAGCCAATATTGGCTAGAGTTATCGTGGCCACCAGATAAATAACCATGATGCCCCAACCGACATATTTGTTGGGACTCAGCGCCTGAACAAACACGGCCAGAACGGCGAGAATGATCATGTCGACGCCCCATGGCAGCAGATACCATAGGAAATACTGATCCAAAGCAATGTCTGTGAAGCCGCGCACCAGCTGGATCAGCACCGCCGCGACCACAGAGATAAACAGGGTAGCGAAGAGGACGAGAGACACCGCAATCGTCTTGGGCACCATATAGGCCCAATTCGGCAATGGCGTAGAATCGATAATCTCGTGCATTTTCCGATCACGGTCGCGCCACACCAGTTCCCCAGCATAGTAAATGGCGATGATGATGGGGATGATGCCGAACGAACCCATCAGGGTCAGCAACAGGGTAAAAGTCAGCGGCCGAGCAGGCGTGCCGTAAATCTCATTGCCGAACGCCAGAGCACCGCTGGCATTGAACAACCCGATCAAAACCAGCACAACGAAGGCTGGACTTTTAAAAACCTGGGTCATTTCAAAGCGGGTTCGTGACGCCAGCCGGCTCCAGGCTGTTCCTTCCTTGCTGGTCGCTGGCAGATTATCGACAGTCTGCGGTGCAACAGATGCGAGTTTCGCAGCTTTCTTGGCTTGTCGCCGCGCCTTGCGCGCTGAAACGCCGCGATCAGCAAAACTGAACCAGCGATAGGCGAGCGCAAGCGCACAGAAAGAGACACCGATCCAGATCAATCGGTTCCAAACTATCGCCCCCTCAATAGCGGGAAGCAGGTTATTGGATTCAGATGCGGTCCAATAGCGAATGACATTGTTTAGCGTTGCAAAACCAAATGGGTCAGCATAGCCTGTAAATTCGCGCAGCTCGGGCATATTGTCGGTGCTGACATTGAACACAATATAGAGAACCAGCAGCACGACGACGCCCAGATAGCTGTACATCATCGATCGAGTAAGTGTTGCCACCGCAAAGAATATACAGGACGTCAGGAATATGCCCGGCAGCGCCATAAGGAAATAGGCATAGGCATAATAATGCAGCCGGTTCGGGCCCAATGTTTCCTGGTCAAGCCAGGGCATGAGCGAACCGAACCAAATGGCGAATGGTACGGTCAGGAAGGCGATCCCGGCCGCCATAAAAGCGCCGGTGAAGCGACCAAATAGATAGTCAAATTTCTTCACGCGCGTCGAACGGACCATAGGTCCAAAGCCACTTTCGTCGTCACGTACAATCACATTGGCGACAAAGGCCGTCGTCACGAACATGAAGAATAATGTCAGGATGAGGTGAATTTGCACAATGGCAACCGGGCTATTGGCATTCACATTGCCGCCACTGCCGATAGAGATACCGTCGACGGTCATCGCTCCGAAAGTGAGCAGGAAAAATAATATAGAAACAACCCAGAAAACCGGGTTTTTGAACTGATAGCGAAGCTCGAAAGCAGCAATCTTGGCGAACATATAGTCTCTCCGATTAAGCTGCTTGGGAAGTATTGGCGGCGTCTCTACGGGTCGCAGCGAGAGTTGAGAAATAGACATCCTCCAACCCTCCTTCGACGGCGACAAATCCGTCACCGGGATTATCCGTCGCCAATATGTGGATGATTGTGGAACCAGCGAACAAACGAGTAGAAATAACCTCATATTTCGCCCGATATTCTTCCAGTTCCTCGCGTTTTATGGTCTTCGACCAGATTGTACCCTTGGTCTTGCTGATAAGATCCAGTGGCGCACCTTCCAGTTGAATACGGCCATTGGCAATCACGGCCATATTAGGACAGAGATCAGCAACATCTTCGACAATATGAGTCGACAGGATGATGACAACATTCTCACCAATCTCCGCGAGCAAATTCAAAAAACGATTGCGTTCCTCAGGATCAAGGCCGGCCGTTGGTTCATCGACGATGATCAGTTCCGGATTCCCGATCAGCGCCTGCGCAATGCCAAAACGTTGCCGCATACCCCCGGAAAAACCAGCTATAGCTTTCTTGCGTACATCCCACAAATTTGTCTGGTTAAGTAGAGTTTCGACGGTTGCCTTGCGGTCAGCTTTCGATGTCATACCCTTCAAAACCGTCATATGCTCCAGCATGTCATAGGCCGAAACACGCGGATATACTCCAAAATCCTGAGGCAAGTAGCCCAGTCGCTCACGGAGTTTTTCCGGAGATTTCAGAATATCGATATCGCCAAACTGGATGCTTCCGTGCGTTGGTGTTTGCAGCGTTGCAACAGTCCGCATTAAAGTTGATTTGCCAGCTCCATTCGGCCCTAACAACCCGAACATTCCTTTCGGGATGGACAGCGTCACATTGTCTAGCGCCTTTGTTCCATTGGGATAAATATGGGTAACTTCACGCAATTCTAACATCACCGTCCTCCAAAAACTTCATTTGGTGATATATGCATGTAATACACCAATGACAAGATGCCGTGTCAGGAAATTTAGTTAAGTGAAATTTTGCGTATCAATGACATGGTCCCAATGGCCGCTTTCGGGATGAAGCGGTCATCTGACAAGGCGCCTGCTTTGGGCGCAAAAGCGGACACCAGAAAAAGCGCTCATCACCCCGCATCTAGGTCCTTACTGATTTATCGATTGTGCCGATTCCAATTTGCATTATGTTACAATGTGTTGGTTGGGGGACGGCCTTTTGGATTCTTTAGAGCGGCAGGGTAATCTCGCCGAAATTGGCGGGTACGCACGGGCGGCGCTTTTTGGGCCATTTCAGCTTGTGGCGCCGGATGGCGCAGAAATCCTTATTTCTAATCGCCGCGCGCGCGCTTTGCTGGCAATGCTATGCTTGGCGCCGGATGAACCGATTGACCGCGATCATTTGAGCAAGCTATTATGGCCCGGCCGGTTTGAAGCACAGGCGCGGGCAAGCTTGCGGCAATGTTTGTCGGATTTGGGCAAACTATTGGCGTCGGCGGATTGTGACCTTTTGGATATTTCGCGATCCCGGATCAGCCTGAAAACCGGAACCGTTAAAACCGATCTCTCTGATCTGCATGTCTGCCTCACGGAAGGCGATAGTCTTCAGGTGACCGAAAGACTGACGTCCATCGGCACCAAACCATTATTGGATCAGATGAATTTTGGCGAAGCATTCGACGACTGGCTGATAGGGCATCGCCATCAGGCGGAGCAGCGTTTGCAAAGCGCGGTCACAACTGCATTATCCGCTTTGGAGAAACGTGATAATCTGGCTGAACATGCCCGATTGCTTAACGTCTGGTCGGTGCGATCTCCTACCGGCAAAACAATATCGGACCGGAAACAAGGCAAAGCCCGGATTGCCGTACTGCCATTTAAATCAATGTCCGACCCGGACGATCACGGATTTTTTGCCGATGGTGTTGTTGATGAACTGATCACCAGTCTGGGACAAGTGCCACAGCTTCTGGTTGCCGGTCGGACATCATCCTTTCAATTCAAGGATTCGAACAAAGCCCCATCGGAAATTGCCGGCGCACTCAACGTGTCGCATCTTTTGGAAGGCTCGGTTCACCGGCAAGGAGAACAGGTTCGTGTTGCCGTCGGTCTGGTTGACGCGGAAAGCGGCTTTGAATCATGGGCCTTTAACTATGATGGGAGTCTCGACGATATGTTTGCCGCCCGGGCAGAAGTTGTACAGGCAGTAACAAATGGGCTGAGTGATGCGCTCAAATTGAAGGAGCATGACACCAAACCCCGCAAGCTGACGAGCAATAGGGAAGCTTACGGGCTTTATCTGCAAGGCCGGGCGCTAACCATCAGGGCAATCGGAGATGGCGTGCTGCCAACAGCCATCGAACTGCTCGAGAAGGCGCTGGAAATCGATCCCGAATTTGCGGAATGCTGGACGGCACTGGCCGAAGCCGAAATCAATATGACGGTTTACACGCCCTGTCTGGACAGATTGGAGCGATGCGAAAAAGCTGCCGGATATGCAAAGAAAGCGCTCAGCCTGTCGCCGCAGCAGGCGCATGCCCGCATCGTGCTTGCCTTTTATGCGTGGTCGCAAAATAATATTGTCGGTGCGCTTGACCTGGCTTTCGAGGCTTACCGGCTGGAACCCAATAATCCCGATGTTCTAAACCGTGTCGGTTCTTTCCTGCTCTATTGCGGGCGTTCTCGGGACGCCTTGGCCTATATTGAAGCCAGCATAGATCAAGATCCGGTAAATGGCCGTAATTACGCTATACTTTCTGGAGTGTATCTCAACCTTGGTAATGTTGATGCCGCTATTGAGGCGGGGCAGAGGATGGTGGATCTTGGTTTTCCATCTCTGTGGCTTGCAGCGGCATTGGCAGTATCGGGCGACAATGATGCTGCGGTGGAAACCTATCAGCTGACAAAGAAGCTGATGAACACTGTCATATTTCCGCCGGCGGGCAGTGCACCGCTCGACCCAGACGCTATGGATGCCTATTGGCTGATGGCTGCAAAGGGGCTTTGGAGCGGTGGAGACCAGGACCGCAAAAATTATTGCATAGTGTTAGAGATGCTCCACGCGACACTGCACGATCCCTATGATAGTACGATCACATTACCGGCGATCTGGATGGGCCAGGCGCAGATGGTCTTCAAAACTCTTGGCCAGCAGATAACAACTGCTAATTTCTTTTCTTTCATGTCGCTCTGGACCGACGCAGAGCCGATAAACCAGGTTCGACTGCATCCGGACTTTATGGATTTCGCCGAACGGATTGGAATGGTTGCGGCATGGGAAAAATATGGCTGGCCGGATCTGCTCCCCAAGCCTTCCACCATGAACTAGATCATTATTGACGCTTTTTTGACGGTAGCGCCGTTGACGGAATGTTACATTTGCGCCCATCAACAACGCACTGAAATTACAGATAAGTTTACTGTTTGGGTCGGTTCAAAAATCTCTTTGGACGACAGCAGGAGAGCTTTGCCAGTAACATGTGGGGAGGGTAAAATGACGCAAGCTGCTAAGCTGCCGGTACAGCTGGCCTTCCCCTCTTTGTCAGAAAGCAAGATGGCGCGCTTGATCGTTGTAGCGATTCTCTATTTCCTGCAAGGCGTGCCAGTGGGATTGACTACCGTGGGCATTTCGGCGTGGCTCGCGGCCAAGGGCGCAACACCTGTTGAGGTTGGTGTTTTTATCGGCACGGCTATGCTGCCCTGGTCTTTGAAGCTCGTGAACGGCCTGTTGATGGACCGTTTTACCTTCAAACCCATGGGCCGCCGCCGGGTCTGGATTATCACCGCACAAGTCATGATGACGATCGTCCTGCTGGCTATGGCGATAGATGCGCCGACGGTTGATCAGATCGGGCTGTTGGCTGGATATTGTTTTGCTCTCAACCTTTGCGCCACTTTCAATGATGTGGCGGTCGACGGGATGGTGGTGGACATTGTTCCCGATGATGAGCGTACAATCGTGAATGGCCTGATGTTCGCATCCCAATCAGTGGGAATAGCCGGTGCCAGTTTCATGGCCGGACAATTGCTGGTTTCGGGCGACATTGCATCGACCGCGCTGTCCTTTGCCATCTTTGTTGCAGTCGTCTCATCTGTGGTCATTATTGTCCGGGAGCGTCCAGGCGAGCGGTTGCTGCCATGGAGCAACGGTAATGCCTCCCGTGAATGTGAAGAACGGCAGCACAGCGCTTGGTTTCCAATTATCACCGGTTTGTTCCGATCGATTGCCTCGCCGCTTACTTTGCTGTTCCTGCTTTCTATGTCCTTAGCACAGGTGAGCTGGTCGTTTATTGACGCCGTCAGCCCTACGCTAACCATCCAGCAGCTCGATTGGGGCAGTGATCAATTTTCCAGCTTTTCGGCGATTGTCAGTTTAGTCGCCGCCCTTGCTGTGGGTGTTTTATCGCCGCTGATTGTGCGCACCACTGGCTTACGCAAAGCCATTATCGTTCTTTTTCTCGTGCTTGGTGTCAATGCAGCGATTGGCGGAGCGACTTTCGACAGTTGGGAAGGCGACAGAATCTTCATTGCGGTTTTCTTGATCCAATATGTCACGGCCCTTCTGCTGATGATTCTGCTCATTGTCTGGGCGATGCGTATTTGCAGTCCGGCCGTTGCCGCCAGTCAATTCGCCCTATTCATGGCGGTGCCTAATTTAGCCCGGGCAATGATGTCTGGCAATTCCGGCTGGCTGGTCGAAAGTGGCGGCTATTCGGCCACCTACTACGCAGTTGCAGCTATCACACTGGCCGGCCTCGCTTTGTGCTTGTTGGCCAAAGTGGGGAAATCTGACGCTGTGCCGAAGACGGCGCTGCCCATCAAAAGTTCAATTTGAAAAGTTCAACAACCAAGGAGAAGAAGAATGAAGATGATTACACAAATGAAAATGGCGGTTGCGATGGTCGTAACCCTGCCAATGGCGCTACCCACTGCTGTCCACGCACAGGAATTCCCGCTAGTCGCCGGAGACTATTCGGAAGTTGCCGGTATTTTTGTCAAGGACGGCGGAGCATATAAATATGCGACCCATCTGGCCACCAAATGGGTCGACGTTCAGGAATTTGCCAAATCCAAGGGCTGGATCAGCGATTACAAAATACTCATCAACGAATATCCCCGCGATGGCGAGCCAACAATCTATCTGATGACCACCTTTGCGAAAATGGCTGACGCGGCGGAAGGTGAAAGACGCAACAAAGAATATGATGCTTACATGAAATCATCTGTAGAGCAGCAAATAGCAGAATCCGGCAACCGGGCGGAATACCGGACCGTGCAGAGCAGCATGCTGCTTCGCGAATATAAAGTTCGATAGACCGCCCTTAGGTCTTTTCGAAAAGCACGCGCAAGCGATGCGTCCGGCGGATGGATTTGCGACCCTCCATCCGCCGGATTTCCTCTTCATTCTAGCAAATATGAGCCGGACGATATGGCCGATATCGAAGAACTCGCAGATGATTTTTTGTCCCTTATCCAGTCCGGTCAAGCGGTCGCGGCGGCGGAAAAATATTGGGCCATTGATATCGTCATCATCGAGCCTGAGGATAGTATCGAACATGTACCGGTCATCGTGACGGGATTTGACGCTGCCCGTGACAAGTTAAACAATTGGCTGGGTCACAGCGCGATGGAGGAACTGAGCGTTGACGGCCCGTTCATCACGGGCAACCGCTTTGCCTTGTTTATCGACATGCTGATCAAGCGCCGCGCAACCGGTGAGCGCGAACCCTTTTCCGAGATCGCCATCTACACCGTTCACGACGGCAAGATCATTGAAGAGCGATATTTTTACGGCTGATCGAAACGCCTTGGGCGCTTTCATTCATGGCCAGGAGTCGACCCTTTGACGCACTATGTTACCGAAATTCCAACTGCTCATGCTGGCAATAATCATGTTCCGCCCATGTGCGAAAACAAATATTTGCGCGCGACCACGATCATATTGCTCTATTTCATGCAGGGCATTGTTGCTGGCATCAGTCTGATCGCCATTCCCGCGTGGCTCGCAGCGCGTGGAGCTTCTCCTATCGAAGTCGGTGGCATTCGAGCTGCTGCTGCATGGTTTTTTGTGATTCTTGTGCCAGATCAAGACTGGCCAATGTGTTGGATTTGAAACGTCCGCTCGTGCAGTTTTCAACAAACTTTATCAGCCAGCGCATCTGTATAGCAATAGCTGAGCATCATTAGCGAACGAAGCACCTTCACCGGGACCGTCATGCTGATCAATGATCGTGACATCAACTCCCTGTCTCGCAAGCGCGTAAGCAGTTGCCAAGCCCACCACCCCAGCTCCTATAATAACAGCCGAACCGGGCTCCTGATCAGAACGCTTCCCCATGGTCATGAGAATGCGGCGATTTCAGCATTTCTGCCATTCGCAAAAGGGTCGCTGACTATAGATTGAGGCTATGGGTTAGTGATTGACCATGCGGGCAATATTAAGTTTCCAGCGTCCTCTTTTGCGCACAAAGCGGATATTAGGAGTGCGGCTACTTTATCCCAAAAGCGAACGTTAGACCTAGTCAAAAAAGACGGAATACCGGCTATCCACCAAACTGTATGATGCATAGGCATTCAGTATTGGGATGGAGTTGAACTGCTCGCGACCCCCTTTCCTTAGCCGATAATAGTGTCTTTGCACCATTCGCCGTTGATCAAAGCCGGACTATGTTAGTGCAAAAGAACCCCGGAAGAGAGGAGCCCGTTATAGCCGCCATTATGACAAGCATAAAGGCACTGATCCGCATTGCACTGGCCTATGTCGCCGCCTGCCTCGCAGCTTCGCTCGGGATATTTTTGATCACCAGCCTCATGACGATCGGGCAGCCACTCATGGAAGGCGTGACCTGGGGTGAGGATATCGCGAACCAGGCGGGCTATCTGCCTGTGTTCGCTGCCATGGCAGGAGTCCTTGCTGCGCCCGTCGCTCTGGTCGCGATACTTCTTTCAGAGGTCCGCAAGATCACAGGGCTGTGGTTTTTCCTCTTTGCCGGAGCTGCAGCCGGGATCCCGGTCCTGTTCCGCGGTGACCAGATAACGGTGATGCGAGCCATCGAGGATTACGTTACGCTTGGCCCAATTGGTGCTACAGCGGGTGCGGCATTCTGGCTTGTTCGCCATCGCAAGTGGCCGATCTAAACTCTGTCTGGGCTACAGCTTCACTGGCAGCAACGGAGCATGACCTGCAGATGGTTCCACCGCCAGATGGTAACGCTTCGGTCCAAAGCGAACATGTTTGGTCGCCTATACCTATCTCTTTTTCTTACAGTTTTTAATCTTAATTTCGGGGACGCTGGGGCCTGTCTTGCTTTCGATATATCGCCTGTTCCCGACAAAGGTGAAAGGCACTTTTCTTAGCTTTCCGCTCTTAACGTCGAAACTTGTGGCAGGCCTTCCCGGAGTAAATAACCAGCGAAACTGCGGTTTGTCGGACAGGTAAATGTCCGACGTTTGTTTCCAGCCTTGTATCTTTCCATTGTCAACATATGCGTAAAAATCCTTGAGGTCGTAACCGTGTAGTTCCACAATCATGTCGGCCCGCGCAGAGATATCATGCCAGCCCCATACCGTAATGCCGGAATTCCTGTTTCGACTCGTTCGTGCAAACACAGCTCTAATGGGAGACGTGCAGGTGTTTGTAATTCTATATTGATATTTACTCCGGACAGGTTTGGGCTGTTTTTGCGGAATTGCTCTGATTGGCGGTGCTGGCTGATATCCTTCTGTCCGTTGCGGAGGCTCAGAGGGTTCCAAGGGTTCCGGACTCTGGCGCGGATTATATGATTGATCTTCCAGATAGGCGTTTGATGAACAGCGCTGATATTGCTGAATGCAGTAACCGCGGGAATAGCATCTGTCTTGTGGTTTTGGGCAGCTTTGGCGAGTGTTTTTCAGATTTTGGCATTGACGTCGAGCTTGCTGTTGCTTCCATTCCACAACCCGCTGACGATTTCCGGAACTGATGGCGGGCCTCACCGTTTGATAGACCCTGTCGTAACATGCACGGTATTTCGTGTCCTGCCGGGCTTTGCACTGATTTTGCCGCCTGATTGCATTGTCATGATTGGCTTTGCAACGATCCGAATTGATCATGCAACTATCCTGAGTGATGCGGCACTGATTTTCGGCCTCTCCGATGGTTTGGAGCAGCATGGCGGGAATTACGGGTGATGCCTTTACGTGGTTGCTTGATGATACTGGCAAGAAGATAGAAATAATTAAAAGCACGGCCGCAAAAAGCCCACCTGCGATATAGCTTTTGCTGCCCATGTTGCTTTTTCCCCTGTTACTAGCGCCTGCGACTATAATCCTAGAATTCAAAACCATGTGTTTTCAGTATTTCGGAAACCGGCTTGTTGTCCGCAAATTGCTTAACATATCCAGCATGTTGCGTCTTCGCTTCATCACATCCCGCCTTTTGCCAACTACTCGCCACCTGCTTGTCGCGTTCCGGATTACCGCTGGTTTCACCAGCAAGATGACGGCAAATTTCAAGCCGTTCAAAATGCAGGACGAGCCCATAGGGCAATCGGTTCGACTTGCTGCCCAGCTTTGCCATATCGGCCACGAAAAATCCTTTAGGGCTTGCCGAATATTGACGCCCATCAGGGTTGGCGGTTCGCCATGCCGGATATTCAATGCGCTGGTGGGGGGCGGCCTTGATGCTTGTCACCGCGCTACCCTCGATAAAGGTAAAGATGATTTCTCCCCGCTTGCCAGAGGACCAGAACCCGCCGGTCAAATTCATCGCCACCCCGGGTTCTTTTATCGAGCTCAGCAGAAAAAAAAGATTGCCTTCTGCGTCGGCCGTCACCGTCACCCTGTAATTTTGATCAATACCGGCATATAAAATATCCTTGCCCATCAGGCAGTCGAGATTTGTGAAATTATACCGCGGAACATGCACGCTGGATAATGTTGCCATGGATATTTGGGCCGGATCGCCCAAGGCGCCCGGATTTATGAAATGCAGCTCAGCAACAATCTCATCACTTTCCGGCTCAATCAGCCTGTAACGTATCTGGCTGACCCCGGCATCCGGTTCGCTCAGTTTCAATTTGGTTGGAGCAACCTGCTCCCCCTCTCTCAGCTCAAAAAAGTCAAGCGTGCCATCACCAGTATTCTTGAAGGCCATCAGATCATCATGATTTTCGCCGATGCACATGCTGTCAACTGATCTATATTCGGAAAAGTCATCTGCATTCGTCCGCATCATGTAGAAGCCGTTCTCTGTAGTCGGAAGGCTTTGGGCCAGAATCGGAACAGGTGCGAACAGGAAAGCTGCACTGATGATTGCGCTCGCTATGTTTCTTGCGACAAAAATACACATGTTACACCTCCTCACAGGAGTGTATCATAGGCCCTTTGGCATCCGGGCTACATGGTGTGAACACACTATTATCTTCGGCCTGCCGACCCTCATCCCTGCGAACTATTGCAAATCCAGGAATAATTGCGCGACTGTGCCTTTTCCCGGTACGCTACTGAGTTTCCAGACACTCCCGATTTGTTCCGTCAAATCACTCACAATCGACAGGCCCAGGCCCTTGCCATCGGGATTGCCGGCAGAAATTTCCTCGCCCCGCTGACTGCGCGTTTTCGCCGTTTTCAACTGTTCGGCCGTCATTCCGGGACCTGTGTCGTGAACTTCAAATATCAACTGCGTGTTCCGGCGACGAATGCCCACAACTATGCGCGCGCCGGGTGCATAGGCAATGGCGTTGGCGACCAGGTTGCTGAGTATCCGCAACACCGCAACAGAGTTTGCCGTCATTTGCGCGGAAGACGGAACGACTTTTAGTTGTATGTCGGCCGCTTCCGCCTCTTTTGCAAAGATCGTGGCTATAGCCTGAAGGATATGTGATGCGCTCATCAGCCGGTTCGGCGCTTCCGGTGCCTGGCGGCGGTCCTCGCTGGCCTGGTTCAAATTCTCTTCTACTAGCGATTCCATATACTGGAGCGACTGTTCGATATGGTCGATTTCACTTTTGTCGGTTGTCTTTTTGTCCGACAGATTGTGTATCACGGACCGCAGAGAATGTAGCGGTTGGCGAAGATCATGCGTGGTATTGGCGACCATCCGGTTGGAATTTTCAACCATCGCCTGTGCCAGTTCATATTTCTGCTCGAGCCCGGCCAGTCTTCCGGCAAGCTCCAAATTGCGTTCCGCCGATGCAGCCCGCTGAACCATCAGTTGTTCGCGCTCCTTGCGTAATTCCGAAACAACACTGACGCAAGCTACGCCCATCATGAAGGCATCAAAGATCATTGATGTCCGCATGGTATCCAGGGTTGCCGACCGGGTCACTTCAATATCCAGCCAATGAGCGGTAAAGGTAGTCAAAGACGCTACGACAATACCTGACCAGCCGATCACGAAAAAGAGCACCCTTCGACCCTTTGTCCGCAAGGCGGAAAGTCCGGCTGTCAGAAACAGCATCGCGCACAGGGTAATGCTGATCGTCATCAGTTGCTTGATCAGTTCACTATCAACAAAGACCGTCACAAGAACCATCAAAACTTGCAGCAGGATGATCCCCAGCAAAATTCGGTCATAAACGGGAAAATCGTCCCGGGTGTTCAGATAGCTGCGCGTAAACTGGGAGGCAAAAGCCGTCAGTGCCGCCGCCAGCGGAAGGGAAGCAAAAGCATTCCAGCGCGGCCAGTCTGGCCAGAGGAACTGAAACGCATATCCGTCGCGATGGAAAATATATATTAGGACGGCAGCGGCATAAAAGAAATAATATATAAATATCCGCGCCGGAGCAAAAATGGCCGCCGCTATACTGGCGATCAGGAACATGCCGATGATTCCGTAAAACCCGAAATTCAGGGCCATTTCCCGGTTGGATCTCGAGTTGAAACTGTTCAGCGTTTCAATCGACATGGGCAAGGCGGTTAGTCCGCTCGTGCGATACCGGACCCACAAGATGGACTGCTGACCTGCCTCAATGGAGAATGGCACGGCCAGTTGATGATAATCAATCGGGCGCGTTCGAAAGGGCATCTCGGTGTTTTGCCTCATCAAGCTTCGCGTCGACTCGCCCACCTGCTGAAAGACTTCAATCTCGCTGACAAAATTTGTTTCAATTGCAAGGATACGGGACAATTCCTCATTGCTGGCGTTATCCAGCTTCAGCCGCAGCCAGATCGCTCCTTTCTGGAATCCGAAATTAGGTTCTGATTTTGCGACCTGCCGGAAGCGAAATTCTCCCTGATCCTGTTGAAGCTGTGACAGCACCAACTTCTGTTCGGGGTCGAGCAAATAACTGATATAGCTTGCAATTGCACGATTTGGATTATCCTGACGCAGTTCGACATAATCGGACGCATCCTCACTATTTACCGCAAATGCTGGTTTTTCGGCAAAAAAGATGGAAAGAAGGCAGACGGCAAGAATCTTGAGCGCAACAGGAAAAGCTTGCCGGCGGTTCGGGTCAGGGATGGGACATGGGGCAAAAAGCATATTCAATCATCCTCGTGGATGACCATGACGTGGTCCGTCAGGGAATCAAGATGCTTCTCGAAAATCACGGTAGCTTCGATGTCGTCGCTGAGTGCGCAGATGGAGGTGCGGGCCTGGAGAGAGTGAAGCAACTTTCTCCAGACATTGTCCTTCTGGATATCTCCATGCCCGACGTGACGGGTATCGAAATTCTGGAGGAAGTGCGTCGATGGTGTCCGGACACGCGAATCGCCATTCTCACGGGCCTGACATCGCGCAAGTTGCTGGCCCAGGCCTGGGAGGATGGTGTCGACGGAATTTTTCTGAAAACATCCAATTCCGCCAATCTTGCCCACGAACTTAAACTGGTTTGCGAAGGCAATCGGCGACTGCCCCCGGAAGTCGCCGATCTACTGACCGAGGAGAAAGAGCAGGAAAAACTTACGCAGCGGGAATCCCAGATACTTTTCGCCATCGCGCGCGGCGAAACCAACGGGACGATTGCCGAAAGGCTGGGTATCAGCGCGAATACGGTCGATAACCACCGGTCCAACATCATGCGGAAGCTGGGTGCCCATTCCGTCGCTGAGTTGCTGGCACTGGCTTTGCGGGAAGGGTTACTGGACAGCGCAAAGCAGACTTGATTTTTCGCCATCCCTCTACCCAATCGATTCTGCCTAGTTAAAGTTAAACGTGTTTTCTGCTCCCGGAGACAGGTTAAATTCAAACGTCTCTGCTAACCGCTCGTCGCGTTTGGTGCAGGCCATCCGGTCGGCATTCAGATGATCAAAATCTGAACGGTTTATGCAAAATGCGTAATCTCCTTTGCCCCAGTTTATGTTGTCCGATGTCGCGTGCAGATAGACCGTGTCCTCATAGGGATCACCGTTGCGATAATGCGGAAACTCGATGCGTTTACATTGTCCGCGTGCCAGTCTGACCCAGCCTTGAGCACGCCAGTTTTTCGGACGCTTCCGTTCACCCCAATCGTGCCATACCCAGGCGGCATAAATGGTATCGGTGCGAGAGCGGTTGCACATTCTAAGCGCAGTATATTCCGCCTTTCCTCTGCCATAGCCGGTGGACGGCGGTGCGGCTGGCGGTTGGCGCGGGGCCTCTGTACGCCGCGCCACATCCCGGCCACAATGCAGGGTTCTCCCATGCAAGTGGTACTGTGAAGTTCCACGGAACTTGCGACAGGCTTCTGCATAGCCAAGAGGTTTGAAATGGGCCGGAGTGATTATGTTAAAGCCCACTTTCTGTGGAATGTAGCATCCCCATTTTTTCCTTTTCGGATCCCATTTTGCGCGAATTTTCGCTCGCAATCCTTTTAACAAACCGTTCCGATATTTGCCGTCACAGAAATTCGACAGATTAATCGATGAGCCCCCAGCCTTGGCGGGTTCAGGAAGCAAAATCCCTGACATCCCCAGGCATATTGAAAACATCAGCGCACCTGGCGCGGTACGGCGGAGAAATGGGACAATCATCTGTGATCATTCCGGCCGCAGGCGACCCGGCCCTCTCCGTGCCAGTGGAAACCCGACCGGCCCGTCGTGAAGTGACACAGTTCATTCAGGTTGATCCAGAAAGTCCGGCCTTTGACCGATGTATTGAACCCCATTGAGTCCGCTTCTCGGCATTCCATCCGCTTTGTCCGACTGTTATAGCCGTAGCTCCACCGCGGCTTGACCCCTTTCAAGGCGCCGGTCCGATATTTCGCCTCGCAATAGGCGCGATACTGGGGCGTGGCTCCACTGGCTTGTGCCGGAGCGCTCCAGACGGATACCATTATCGGGGCTGTCAGAAGGGTAGCAGCGGAAACGGTTTTGATAATGCTGGTCATGTTCATTCTCCCTCGGCAGATCGGCCGGATAAGTGCTTCTATTTGCACTTCCGCTTGTTGAGCCCGAAGATCGTGGAAAAGCCCTTGCAGGTCGACTTGCCGATATTGCTCGCAGTCTTTCCGACCTGTTTTGTGCCATGATTGACCTGCTTGGCCGCATAGTTGGGATCAGTCATGAACCGGGCGCCGTCTCGCGTGGTTTTCACAGCGGTTTCACCGACATATTGCACTGCGCCAACGCCAGTTCGGGCAACACCTGTCACGGCGCGATTCACGTTGCCCGGGATTTTTCGCGGGTCGCGGATGGACTCGCCAACACCGCGTGTTGCGCCATAGAGATTCTGTCCGAACCGCTCTGTAGCTCGCCCCGCGGCAATGATAGGGTCACCGCCATTGGCGAAGGTTTGCGCCTGACCGAAAGTCATGTCGACGCCATATTCGCCAATTCCAGTGCTGTGCCCACCAAAGGCCTCTGTACCCATATCGATGGCCGAAACCCTGTTCGACAGAGATGTCGCGGCGTAGCCAGTTCTTGCGGTGGACTTTATCCGGCTTGTCCTGCTCATATTGCGCGCGCCCTGACCGCGGACTGGCGCTCTGCCCGCACCCGGATAGCCATTGTTGCGATAGCCTGCAAGCGGTTGGTAGTGACGGGTGCCAGCGGTTGTTCCCGTTGCCACTGGACGGAAGCCATTGCGCTGTCCACGCGTAACCTGTGCCTGGCGTCCGTGCTGCTGCAAATCCCGGCGCTCGTTTGGTGTTAAATCGTATTCGTCCCGGATTTGATGCCCCGGCCGGGCCCGACGGGCATTATAGCCGCGCTGATCCAGTTCCTGCAGATTGCCGGTTCCGGCCAGTCGGCCAACATGTTCGCGATAAGCTGCACCCTGGAAATCCGTGCCGCGCGGCGTGCGTCCCCGGCCACGCTGGTGGCGTGTAGTGCTGCGTTGTGCAGAAGGATGACCGTTATTCTGATACCCCTGTCTTGCGCCGCGTGCGACTTGTGCATTGCGGCCCCGACGATCCAATTGTTGTCGCTCGATCGGCGTAAGGTCATTCACATCATTAGTCTGCTGTCCCGGCCGAGCACGACGGGCATCATAGCCCCGCTGCTCGAGCTCCTGAAGGTCGCTATTGGCCGCCAGATCACCGACATGCCGGCGATAATCCGGACCATTGAAATCGGGATCGGCCGTCCGCCAGGCATTCCGTCTCTGATCTCGCGCCTGATTGCCGCGCTGTTCCAATTTGCGCGTTTCGCTGCTATTCTTTTCGAACAGCGCGTTAAAACCTTCTGCCTGCGCCAGCGCCGGCTGAACCCCGGCAAAGCTGGTAACTGCTAACGCCGCTGCTGTCAGTGACAATCCGGAATGCAATCTGATCTTTCTCATGCTCGTTCTCCCCGTGTCTGGCGATGGAACGATCATGTGGAAAAGTGGCCCAAAAACCCATAGTGGAATCACACCATATTCGCCGAAAATCGTTCATCTGCAGTTCATTGGTTTTTTGAAAAAACCACTTCTATACAGTGGCTTGTGCTTGTCTTCGTCCAGAAGTCATCAGCCAGATGCTCAGCAGTCCACACCGCCGGTTTTCACTTTGCCGGAATATCCGGACTTGCGGTCAAACCGTTTCTCGATGGCTCGCATGAAACGCGGCATTAATGATGGAATACTGCCACATGATCCGCTGCTTTTCAGACGTAACTCATATACCGGAGTGGTCTTGGAAGTAGTGTTCTTTGGCAGGATATCAATATGCACAAACCGGGAATAGACGGTCCTGCTCCTTACCTCCTGCGTATATCCGGTAATCCCGTATGTTGGATCTGTGCCGCGTACGGTGCTGTTGATCACCTGCTGTCCGGGATTGCTATCATCCACCACAGTCGAAGTGGTCTGACTATTATAGGTCGTACCCCATTGCGGGACGTTATAGGTGTAGGTAACGGGACGGCCATCATCGATGCCGTAATCCAGGTAGGCGATATAATCTGCCGGTTGGCCAGGATCGACCACCCTCAACCCGGCTTCCCGCATGATCGCAGTCAAGCGCTGCGCATAGCTGCGGAACTCCAGTGACCTGTCCAGTTCCGGCCGCCATGAGACTACCGAAAAGGTGGCGGACGCCGGAACGGAATCCAGCGTGTGAAATTGCGAGACATTGCTTTTGACGGGCCCGCTGCCGCCGAGACAGGAAGAAAGGGTCAAACTCGTGGCGGCAAGTAGCAGCAGGGTTTGCGGTCGCATATCGGGTCTCCTGAATTGATGTGCCGCTGGTTCTAGGATCAGTCAAACAACCACGGAATAGTGCGATCACACCATTTGGTGGCTACCGGAAATTGGTTAGGTCAGGAGCATTATTGCAGACCTTTAGTCTCATCGAAGGAGTGATCTGATTCCACTTTTGAAACAAACTATCGGAGGATTCGCGATCGTGCTGGCCAGTTTCGCCAGCCTTCTGCCTGCACAATCGAAGGACGGCCTGGCTCCAGTCTTCCGCACGGACCGGAGTCCCACAACATATTTATGTGACGACAGTTTCCGCCTTCAGGTCTCATGGATGTCCATTGATGCCAACCAGCTTATTTCCATCACGCTTCCGTCTCGTCGAAGCCCTCAAAAAAGCCGGACACTACTCCTGCCCTTGTCCCAAAGCGGTAGCGGCGTGCGCTATGCCACTGACCTTGCCAGTTTTCACATAAAAGGCGACCAAGCTGCTTTTACATCGATAGAGACCGCCCTTTCCGATGAGGTCCGTTTGCCAAACTGCAGGACATCCCATCGAGCATTGGCAAGATAATTGTGAGGCTATGTTTGAGAAGTACCAATGTCCGCTTTGAGCCCAAAAAGCGGACGTTATCCCGCTTGCGAGTGTCAGCCGCTAAAAGCCGCTTGCGCATTGGCCGTGTTCATAAAATCGCGGAACAAGAGCCATTTCTGATCTGCCACAGTGATCACGTGAACGAAATCGGAATCGATGATCAACCCCGTCGACTTGGTGGTCAAATTGAGATGGCCAGTCACAACCACCTTGTCGCCTTCGCAGATAAATTCTTCCGGGTCGAATTGATGAATGTCGACCGAAGACAAAACTGTTTCGAAGAATTGTCGACATTCATCGCGACCGTCATAATTTCCGGCATAGGGGATCACATTGGGCCCGTAAAACTCGATCCTGATATCGGGATGCAGCGATTCGACTATGGTATCGATATCATGTGCGCCAAAAGCCTCGAAGATTTTTTTTGTGACATCAATTGGGGCAATCATACTGTTCCTCCGACTTATAAAATAGGAAGCTCATCTCGGGCATTCATTATCTAAAAGCTCAATGTTCCCGAGACAGTTATATTTCTTGGCGGCATGACTTGTCCGAAATGGGATCCAAAGGAGATAGGGATATCGTTTCCGCTGGTGATTTCGTTTTCATTGGTGATATTGTTGGCACGGACGCCCAGGCTCCAGAATCCGTCAACCGGACCAATACGCAATCCGGCATTGAGCAGATTGGTGTTTCCCGTTTCCAAAATTGGGTCAAGATCACCCTGTCTGAAGACACTGGTGGAGAAGCTATATTCTGCCGTGAATTCAGCAAGTAATCCGCCGATTTCTTTAGAGTAGTCAAGGAGAATTGAAGCCGAGAACTCTGGAGTATCCACCGCTGTACGGCCAGCAAGGTTGTTGATACCCGCGGCTGCGCAATCGGCTGCCGTCAGTGCCGCAGCCGCGGGCCCCAGCGCGCCATCAAACTGAGTCTGTCGAAAGGCTAAGAATTGCGCATTTGTACAGGCCTGATTGGCGAAACTGTCGAACTCAAAATCGGTGTAGGCAGCCGCAGCTGTCAATCGCAGATCATCCGTCAGTTGCCAGCGGGAATCTATTTCAATACCCCTCGTCGTTGCCGCTGCGGCATTGCTCACATTGAAGGTTGTATTACCGCTGAACACTGCGACCTGAAGATTATCATATTCAGTGTAGAAGGCCGCGATATTGAAATCGGCAATACCATCGAAGATTGTTGTTTTTGCACCCATCTCGAAAGACAATGCCGTCTCATCTTCAAATTCCACATCCGCTGGAAGCGCGCCGCCGCCAGCGGCTGCCCCGGTAAAAAAGGAATTGAAACCGCCTGCCTTGAAACCACTCGCGGCTGATGCATAGAGCATCACATCGTCGCTGGCGTCCCATTGAAGGTTGGCCGACCATGTCACACTATTTTCCTCTCGCCGAAGATCCTGAAAATCGTGGGTGGTAAATTCCAACAATTGTTGAGCAACAGCTGTCACAACAGGATTGGCTGTCTGGGCAGTATTTCCCGGCGCATAGTCCGCTGCATATGCGAGCTGCGACGCTGTCTTTACCTCATTGGCATAACGCAACCCGCCGGTCAGGCGAACCGTATCGCTCAATCTCCACGTCAACTGCCCGAACACGGCGAATGTCTCGGTATTCTGATTGAGTTGCGCATAACGCGTAACCCCTGGTAGCAACCCGACCAGGGGCTGCAAGGTTGCAGCAGTGCCGCAGGCGAAAGCGGCACCAGCGTCCGTCACCGGATTGCCAGCCGCGCAGCCAGCCGTGGTTAGCGCAAAAAAAGTCGGAATGCTGGCCGGTGTCGACCCGTCAACAACAAGATCGCTGTTCAGATAGAAGCCACCTAACAGATAGTCGACAAGATTTCCCTCATCTGACGCATAACGAATTTCGAAAGTCGTCTGCTCTTGGTCTTCGGTGTCATCGAAACGAACCAAGGCTATGGGTGAAATGTCAGCGTCAATCGATCGCTGGAAATCGTAACTAGAATGAGCACCGATCGCGGTCAGTATACCGCCATTGCCAAATTCATGTTCGAGAGACAGGCGAAACTCATCAGTTTGGCCTTCGGATTGCTGGATGGTACCAAAATCCTGTACCGGATCACTCATTCCGGTCAGGGGGTTGATGTCGGCCTGCGCAATCATGAAGTCCCTTACGTCTTCAACGCCGACAGCTGCCAGTGGTCCAGCCACAAGATGTTCATAGGGCGCTCCGCGATTATCCCATTCGCCATGCTCATACTTGAAGCTCAACAGCGTTGCGGGTCCAAGGTCGATTTCTGAGGAGAAGCGTACGCCCCATTCGCTGAGTTCGGGATAATCATCTCCGGAGATGGAATTACTGACCCAACCATCATCAATATTGCGTGTCTGGAAAGCCAGTCTGGTGCGCACCGAATCTGAAAGCGGTGCCGACAGAAAACCAGACATCTCCAATTGATCAAAGCGCGGCGTATAGTCGACAGAAAAAGAGCCTTCCAGAATATCTGTTGGCTTGGCCGATGTAATGTTCAAGGCGCCCGCCACCGTGTTCTTGCCAAACAGCGTGCCTTGCGGTCCGCGAAGCACCTCCACTGCGGCAATATCCATGAAAGCAAAACGGCTTTGGACACCTCGTCCCCGGTATACCCCATCAACAAAGGTTCCCACGGACTGCTCAAACCCCGCCTGCTCACCCGATCCGATGCCGCGAATGCTGATACGGTCGGAAATGGTGTCCTGATTGATCTGAAGGTTCGGTATCGATGTAGATAGCGTATCCAGTCGGGGCGTCCCGAGCTTCTCTATTGTGTCTCCTGTAACTACCGATATCGACACCGGAACATCCTGAAGATTCTGAGATCGCTTCTGTGCAGTGACGACAATGACCCCCAAACCTTCTTCCCCAGAAACTTCCTGTGCCAGTGCCGGCGCAGATACAGATACAATAGCTCCCAGGGCAGCAGAGCATGCAAGATAGCGTTTGGTTTTCATAATCTTCCTCCCATAATGCCGTCGGCTGTTGCCGATCAGGTCAATTTTGTGTGCTAAGTCTTCGGAACGAAACGTAATTTGTTCTTCACAAGACCGTGATTGAGCAGACTAACTCCTTGCCATTCTGCTGGTTCGACGCGTTCGATCAGGCCAAATCGTTCCCGCAGCAATTCGGCGGTCACCGCGAGTTCAAGCTTTGCGAGCGGTGCACCAAGGCAACGGTGAATACCGTAACCAAAACTCATCTGCCGATTGAGATTGTCACGATCCAAATCAAATTCGGAAGGATTGGGGAACATCGCCGGATCGTGATTGGCAGCACCAAAAAACACGGCTACCCAATCACCTCTTGTTATTAGCGCGTCACCAATCTGTGTATCGCGTGTTGCTACTCTGAACAGCCGTTGAGGTGGCCCGTGATAACGCAGCGTTTCGTCAAAAATTGCGTCGAACAGATCCGGATCGACGCAATAGCGCTCCCAGACGCCGGCCTCATCGGCCAAAACGGCGAACAAATTTCCAAGGTGAAAAGATGTGGTTTCCGCGCCAGCCACTGTCACGGTAACGCAGAACCGGATCACTTCATCAATGTTCAGCCTGTCGCCGTCCACCTCTGTGTCGAGAAAGGCGCGTAGCAGAGGTGCAGATGTATTGTCGGGATCGCGATCTTGGACATACTCTCGTACAAACCCGTCAAAATATTGGAACAAAGCGATATTGCGAGCCTGTCGCTCTTGGGACGGTAAGTCTTCTGACAGCATGAAAGCGGTCGCCCATTTGCGGATATCACGATCGCGCTCCTGGGGAACTCCCAGCAACGCCGCCATGATCCGACTTGGTAGCATGGCACAATAGTCCGCGATTACATCAACTGGCTCTTGTGGTTTGATAAACTCATCCATGGTACGAGCGGCGAGCGCCTTGGCTTCTGCGTGAAAGGCCTTGATTGAACTGGGCCGAAACACTTTGGCAGCTATTTTTCGTAGCCGCGTATGTTCGGGCTTGTCGTGATTGACCAACATCAAAGTTGGCGCGCTGGAATCCTCTTGCAAGCTGTCGCGCGAAGAAAACGCCTCATTGTCATAAGCAACCTTGGCGACATCATCAAAGTTCAACACAACCCAGGCCGGTTGCGGCTCATCAACGCCTGGAACCGTACCAGGCGGGAAGTCGTGATATCCGAATAGCGGGCTTTTTGCGCGCAACTGATCATAGACAGGATAGGGATTGGCGATCGTCGCCGGGTCATTGAGGATCGCCAGATCACCAGACTTCAACTTCCGCTGCAACATAATTCCAAAGACTCCAAATAGTTTCCTTAGGACACTTTCCATAGGAAACTATTTGGAGTCAACCCCAATTTGTTTGCAATTCTGCTGTCTTTGTGAATGATCAGGCTATGGTAACAAAAATTTCTCGCAGCAAAACGGCCTCTCAAGTCACTTCAGGCCGGTTTCTGAAACGCTTTTACCCATTTCATTACCTTGTCGGAGAAGTCATGGAAGGCGCACTGCGAGGAGAAGATCTTACGCATCACGAGACTGTAATTCTTTGGATGATCCATTCGGAAGGTAAAGATGGTCACAGTTTACCGCGTAAGGAGATCGAGCGGCTAATTGCAAACTGGTATGAGTTGGGAAGTCCGGCGATCACAAAGGTCCTGAAGCGAATGGCAACGGGCGTGACACCATTGATCACTATTCGCGACAACCCTCGTTCCGCGAGGGAAAAATTGGTGGTCCTGACGAGAGCTGGAGAAGAAGAGATTGTTAGGATGATGGACCGAGCCAATACAATGATTGATGACATCACAGTTGGTTGGACGGATGACGAGATTGAGGACGGTCTGCATTTTCTCCAACGGGTAATTGAACGGGTCGCAGAGATTAGAAGCTAGCCAAGCAATGTCCGCTTTCGGGATAAAGTGGACATTGCTTGGCTACGATATGCGTGCACCTGACCCGAGAAAAAACGAAACTGTCTTTGCATAGCGATGTGGCCTGGCGGTCGGGGATCAAAGCTATCAGCTCGTCAAAATATGTCGGTGTACCGGAATCGAGACGGGCGCAGCTCGCCCCACATTTTTATCGCGGTGTACTGATGCATATAACCAACCCAAAAGCAGTGCTCGCATGGCTCGCGATGGTAACAGTTGGGACTTCCCCCGATGCGCCGACTTGGCACAGTTTCATGATAGTCATTTCATGTTGTGGCCTCGGGATCATCATATTCGGTGGATATGCCGTTCTGTTTGCTACAGATCGCGCCCGGCGCATCTACCGTAGCACAGCGCGCTGGATCGACGGATTCTCTGCGGTGATATTCGGAGCACTTGGCCTTGGTCTGTTATTGCGTCGAACATAGAAATTGACGAGAGCATATTCTCTGTTTTTGGCGGGTTCCAAAATCAAAGCACAAATAGTCACCGAAACCGAGAACGGTTCTGGAAGCTCAGTTTTACGACTTAAGAACCTCACTCTCTGGAGATGCATGGCGATATAATTTTGCTGCACAAGTATAAATTCTACATCAGCTTCAACTACAGCTCCTACCCGGCGAGCGACGGCTGCCGAAGGTTCATTGTCAACAGATATAACACTGACCGCCGTTTTCCAGCCAAAGTCTTCATAAGCAGAAAACAGGGCTCTTTTTGCAGCTTCGGTTGCATAGCCATTTCCATGGTGTTCTGGTAGGAGAACCCAGGTTATCTCTGGTTCTACCCATCCTTCCGGATACCATAATCCGCAGATTCCAAGACAATCTCCATGATCCTTAGACTCCAGTGCCCAAGGCCCGTAACCACGAAGCTGCCAATGGCCCGGGTACATCGAGAACAGTCGAAATGCGGTTTGACGATCACACGGACCGCCGTAATATTTTGAAACTGGATCGGCATAGAAACTACCCATTTTGTCAAAATCACCGGATTTGAAATGTCGCATTTTCATGCGTTCCGTTTCCAGTACAGGCGTATTTGTCTGAAATTTGAATTGGGTGGTCATGCAAATTTTCCTATCTGTATCTTTCTCGACTAATCCAGCCTTGATATTTTTGCGGTCCGCATATTCCAGATAACCCAAAGGCTTGCCCAAGCTGGGAGTTGGATCAAAACGAGGTTTGTCGCCGATACATCATCAAGCAACATGCCCCGGTGAAAGAAAATGGCGATGTGATAGATGGCATGGAGAGCAGGCCAGATGCAGGCAAACGTACCGACCGAAGCATCGCGAAATGCCCACAATATACCGCCGCCCATCACGCCGTAGGCAATGCCGATGTCGCGGACGAAATGCTTATGATACAAACCCATCTCGGCGATGCCGGGTACGGTGTCATACCACCATTGCGGTGCGAACCACATCACCAGTCCGTTGACGATGTAGGCAATTCCCACAGTCCATAAAATCAGCTTGTTCATTTCGTCCCTCAAATATTTGCGATCAGTTTTGAGGTGCAGCTTGCTTTGATCATGATCCCGCTCGCGTGATGGGAACTACAGAGCTCAGTTCCCGGACGCGCTGCTCGCTCAGTTCTTCCAAGGCATGAGCGCACCAGTTGGCCCATTCTCGTTCATTTCTTACGCCAACTTCCAGGGCCAGTTTCCTGCCCAAATCGGCTAATGACCGAGCTTTGCCGATTTTGTTGTGAATGGCCTCATATTGCTTCTGACGATCTTTATGCCGATCCAATCGCAGAAACAGATTTTCGCGCAGTGCCTTCAGGTCAACCGACTCAATTCCGTAGAGTTGCACCAGAAAATCGTCTTTCATAGGTTGCGGTTCTGAGGGGGATTGAGACCAGTCGAAAAGATCCGAACGTCCCGGTTCAGTAATCTCAAAGACAATGCGATTGGGCTTGCCGGTTTGCTCGACCTCTTCCGATTTGACGAAGCCTTTCTCTTTCAGTTTGCGAAGTTCGCGATAGATTTGGGAATGCTGGGCACGCCAAAACAGACCTGTCGACTTATCGAACTGTTTGGCTACGTCATAGCCGGTTTTAGGTCCGTCAGTGAGGGCAACCAATATTGCATATCGTAACGACATGAAATCTCTCCCATATGATACTAATCATATATTTTTATATGATATTTGTATCATATGAGTCAAGCTTCGATCGGATGGCTGTATCGCGATGATCGCGCTTGAGATTGAACTGTAGAGATATGACCGGTGTCCCCCAGCCGTAAAAACTGATTCTAGCCAGCTGGCCATGTCATCCCGCCAATTCGATCGACTAGGAAATCGATGAAAACTCGAACCTTGGCCAGGATGTTGGGAACGAACTTGTTCACTTTTCTGCATCATTAAATTGGTGAAGCCATACTATCAGTCACTGCCAATCTAATGCCATATTTGCGATCCCGCTGAACAAGATCATCAAAGTTGATCGACGCTCCCATTAGGCACCTACATTAATTTTGGCATGCCCCTCAATTTCAACCAAATACGCCGGAGACATTAGTGCCGTAACGCCCACCAATGTCATCGCCGGTATATGGTCGTTTTCAAATAGGTTGCTAAAAGCGATCGAGAATCCTTCGGCCTCAGCCTGAAATGCAGCCATATCAGCAACATAGATCGTCAATTTTGCGATATTGCCAACATTCCCACCCGCAGTTTCCACCACAGATACCAGATTGGCAAGTGCAACGGTCGCCTGCGCCGCAATACCTTCGGCCACTTCATCGGTTGATGCATCGACACCGATCTGACCGGAAATGAACAGATCATCGCCGGAAAGAATACCGTTTGCATGGGTCTGAGGTTGATTGGCAATATTGGGTTCAATACGTTTCATCTCATTTTCTCCAGAAAAGCTCAGTTGCCGTGAAGTCTTTCGTGACGATTGACTGCGCCAAGCATAAGCTCCGTGCGGCGCTCAACATCCTCGGAATCAAAATGCTGCTTCACTACTGCCAGAATTTCCGGTGGTGCCTCTTGGGGAGTGCCAGATGAATAGGGGGGGCTAGGAGAATATTCCATCGCCAATTGCACTTGCTGTGCCAGTTTCTCATCGCCGGAAATGTGCGCCATAAGTGCAAGGCCGAAATCAATCCCTGCGGTAACTCCGCCACCCGATGCGCGATTACGGTCAATCACCCAGCGGCCCTCACCTACCTCTACACCAAATGCAGGCAGCATCTCTTTTGCCATCCAATGCGTTGTCGCACGGTAACCATTTAGTAGTCCAGCAGCAGCGAGTACGATGGATCCTGTACAAACGCTGGTAATCCAACCAGCATTGCTACCCTGCTGCTCCAGAAATTTGAGTACGTCTTCATTGTCGAGCAATGCAAAGGTACCTTCAGTGCCGCCCGGTACAAACAAAATGTCGGGATCGCTCCAAGCTTGGTCGAAATTGTGAGTGGCATTTACGCTAAGGCCACAATCTGTTGGGACAGAACCAGTAGACTGGCCAACTATTTGAATTTCTGCTCCCGGCCAAGCGCTCCATGTTTGTAGCGGCCCGACAAGGTCAAGTAATGTCATGCCGGGGTAAATAAACATCTGGATCTTCATCAAAATTGCTCCTTCAGATTTTCTAAACGGATGGATAGATCAAATTGACAATGTCTGTTATGACTTTGTTATGTCCATACCTGCCAAAACGAAACGCATCCTATTTGTCGGATTTGAAGGCTTGCAAATGCTTGATTTGGTAGGCCCCGCTGACGTATTTTCAATTGCCAATACTCGCGTACCGAACAGCTATGAGATCCACTATGTTGGGACGTTTAAAAATGTTGTCGCTGCTAACGGTCTTACATTCCAACTGAGTGGATTGCCGAAAGTGCAAAGCACCGACACAATCATAGTTCCCGGTGGTGTTGCAAGATCGGTTTATGCAGCAATTGCAGACGATGAGTTGGTGGCCTGGTTGGCGCAGGCTTCGTCGACCGTTTGCAGGGTCGCGTCAATATGCAGTGGAGCATTTATCCTCGCTCATCTGGGATTATTGGATAACAAGCGAGCTGTCACACATTGGTCCGCTGTTGACTATTTGGCAAAATATGCGCCCAAAACAGAGGTCGAAAGGGATGCGATTTATATCGAAGACGGAAAAATCTGGACATCGGCCGGAGTGACAACCGGTATCGACCTCGCCTTGGCAATGGTTCGACGAGATATTGATGACAAAACCGTACTCCAAATTGCCAGAGACATTGTGGTTCATATGATGCGACCCGGCAATCAGTCACAATATTCAACCCCACTAACGCTGCAAAAACAAGCCGGACCAAATCTGGACAAACTAATACCCTGGCTGGAGAGCCGATTGTCCGAAACGACAAGTGTTATGAATATGGCGACGGAAATGGGTCTGAGCGAGAGACAATTTCACCGTCAATGTTTGCTGCAATTTGGACGCACTCCGGCAAAGCTGGCTCTCGAACTGAAGCTAGATCATGCACGAAATTTTCTGCAGAATGATCGGATTCCGATATCAACTATCGGCGAGATTTGTGGCTTTTCAGATAGAGCGGCGTTTTCGAAAGCCTTCAAGAAGCAATATGCTGTCTCCCCAGCCATGTTCCGCAAACACTGGAAAGTAAATGACCCCAAAAAATCAATCGTCTGATGTGGATCGGATCATATATGGCATTTTCTCGCCGCAGCGGTCTAATCAGGCATGTCCGCTTTATCCCGAAAGCGGACATTAGTGCTTCGAACCAATGATCGATCTGGCCTGGACATAGCATTCAGCTTTCGGATTTTGAGCAAAGCAATAAATTGGGCCCGCTGACAGGCTTTTCGTTACGCAAAAATAGGTTCAGCTAGAGAGCCGTCCGCGCTGTAATAATTGCAGTGGAAGCCGCTCGGGATGCGATAGGGGATGATGACCCTCGCTACAGGGCCTGCAGCAACGTCTTGTGCCTGGAAGATTGCCAATTCAGTCGTGTTGGAATTGGCTGGATGGATCAAGCTCATTGCATAGCCGTCGGCTTCTTCAGTTGACCCGGTCTTTGGCGCGAAGACCAATTCACCGCAGCCTGCGCCGTTGCCAAAGTGGTAAATATCCTCTTTGCCGGACTTCGTATCGAAGTGGATTACGCCATCCATTCCATCCACGCGTCCATCGACCGAATTGAGATTGAGGTTGGCATAACCGTGGCGCGTCTTGCGCGTCATCATACGGTCATCCGGGCGCGGGAACTGGATGTCGCGATCGTTGAGGGTTTCTTCTTTGATATCATTGGTCTGGCCTGTTAGATCAATCGTCCAACGTCGTAATTCCAATGCCGTGTCGCCATGTGTGCTTTGCGAGCCATCATCGTTCGGGAAAAGTGCAGTACCATTGGCGGCTGCGACATCTGCGACCAACTTGCCATCTTCTTCCCAGGCGTTGAGCTCATGGAACATGTGCCGGCCCGGCATTTCCAGCCAGCGAATATCACTGGCGCTTCCATGCCTTGGGAACAGGGCAAAGCGCGAATTGCGCCCCTTGACCCATGCCTGCATCGGGCCGCCCTTCATCGCGCGTTCAAGGCTGACCTCAAGCGGGTTGAACGGCACCAAGACCCAGTTTTCGGTAACAAGTGCGGTGTGAACCATGCTCATATATGGCGCTTCAAACGTGAATTGATTTGTGATCTGGCCGTTCTTGTCGATTACTTCATAGCGGATTTCCGGTTTGCCCTGCGGCCCGTTTATCATCCACCCATAGCTCATCATCTCGCCGGTGGAGAGATCGACGGTGGGATGCGCAGAAAATGGCCCGGTGATCGTCCCGCCATAATCAAGATAATCGCGCGTTTCGAGGCTGCGCGGATCCATTTCGATAGCAGGACACCCCTCCATAACGGCCATCAATTTGCCATTGTGGAGGATGATATTTGTATTGCCAGTGTTGTAGCGGACGCCCTGCACGCTCGGGTCGCTGGTTGCAGGATCGCCAAAGACCCCAAACAAACGTTTGCCTGCTGCCAGTTCAGCGTCAAATTTTTCAGTGCGCACCCATTTGTTGCGCATCGACACACGGCCATCCTCGAAGAAAAAGCCGTAAACCATCCCATCCCCATCAAACCAGTGATAGCCTTCTGGCGGGTCGTAGAGCGGCTCTGAACCTGTGCGATAGAATACCCCGTGCAGATCATCTGGCAGCTCGCCTTCGACAATCAAATCGGGCGCGTGCGCTTCGAACCGCATCGGCTGATGGTGGCCTGTGAGATAGGGGTGATCGGAAAAGGGTTGTGCCATGATATCGTTCTCCGTTTAAGAAATTGTGCTTGTGTGAACTTTGGATTGATCAGGAAATGCCGCCCATCAAAGCGTATTTCAGCTCCATATATTCATCGAGCCCGTGCTTTGAGCCCTCTCGCCCAAGCCCGGATTGTTTTATCCCGCCAAAAGGCGCGACTTCAGATGAGACGATGCCATCGTTAATGCCGATCATTCCATATTCGAGCGCTTCCATTACCCGCCATACGCGCCCGAGGTCACGCGCGTAAAAATACGCTGCCAGGCCGAATGGCGTATCATTGGCGATGCGAATTGCCTGCTCCTCATCGGTAAAGGTCATGATTGGAACAACCGGGCCAAAGATCTCTGCATTCGCAATATCCATATCCCTCGTGACACCGGTCAAGACGGTCGGCTCGTAGAAATTTCCACCCCTATCGCTTGATCTGCCGCCGAGACGTGCAACTGCTCCCGCAGCGATCGCGCTTTCGACCAAGGCGCTGACCTTTGAATGGCCTGCATCGTTTATCAGCGGACCAATCTCGGCCCCTTGTTCCAGACCCGGCGCAACTTTAAGTCCATCAATTCTGGCGGTAAGCTTCCCGGTAAACTCCTCTGCCACGCTTTCCTGAATGACAAATCGGTTCGCGCATACGCAGGTCTGGCCAGCATTTCGGAATTTGGAGGCTATTGATCCTTCAACAGCGGCATCAATATCTGCATCGTCAAAGACTATGAAAGGCGCGTTTCCGCCCAGTTCAAGACTCACTTTGGTGACATTTTTCGCCGCCTGCCTCATCAGAATTTTTCCGACCGGCGTAGAGCCGGTGAAGCTCAATTTGCGGATGCGTTCATCGCTGCAAAAAAGCTCACCCACGGGTGCAGGATCAATGACCGGAATGACCTTGAAAACCGCTTTGGGAACGCCCGCTTCTATCGCCAATTTTTCCAGCGCAAGCGCGGAAAGCGGAGTCGCCTCCGCTGGTTTCAAAACGATTGAACAGCCTGCTGCGAGTGCGGGTGCGACTTTGCGCGTCACCATCGCGATAGGGAAGTTCCACGGCGTTATTGCTGCACAGGTTCCAACCGGTTGTTTTATAGTAAGGACCCGTTTGCCTGCAGCAAAGCTGGGAATGGTTTCGCCATAAGCGCGCTTCCCTTCTTCGGCAAACCATTCAATGAACGCGGCACCATAGGATACCTCAACCATCGCTTCCGTCAACGGCTTGCCGCATTCCGCGGTGACCAAATGTGCCAACTCCGATTGATGAGCCATGACCAAATTGAACCATTTTGTTAAAATGGCCCCGCGCTCTTTCGCAGTCCGAGCCGCCCAAGCATGTCGAGCGTCATCCGCGCCACCGATTATCTGAGAAATCTCATCGAGGCCATATGCGCGCACCCGAGCGATAATTTCTCCCGTGGACGGATCGTCAACGGGTAAATCTCCGCTGGCAACGTCCAGTGCGCCAAGCAAATTTTGCATCGCAATTTCAACCGGATCGTCTGTCATGAATTCTTAAAATCCGGAAAAAATTGATTTTGGAGCGCATTCTGCACTTCATCGAAATTCTCGCTATCTTGAGCTGTTGCGGTGGGCGACTGAGTACCCAATTTGCCTAGGCTCGTAACAGGGTCGCTGTTCAAGAAGAGAGAGATGATGGCGTCAGTGAACTTCTCAATCTGCTCTTCTTCGAAGACATCAATACCAAATGTTGCTTTGATATGAGGCGCCAAAAGAAAGATGGAGTTGGACGCGTGCGTCACAATGAAATGCAGGTGGATGGCAGAGACATCTGAAGAATAGACACCTTCGTCCTGAGCCAGCGAGACCCACTCCATTGATTTCATTGAGAAGAGAGAAAATTTCCGCTCGTTCATCCAATCGAGCATCTCGCCACCTTGGATGGTTTCAAACATTGAGATGCGATGCAGCTCGGGATAGCGAGCACAAAATCGAACGTAATTTCGGGTCGTACTCTTCACCCTGTCATATGGTGTCATGTCCCGCCACTTGTCTGAATCGACGAAAATAGCTTCAATCAAATTATTTTGCAGATGAGTAAAAACAGCCTGCCAAAGCTGTTTCTTTGACCCGTAGTGATAGGTTACGCTTGCGATATTGGTGCCAGCCAAATCAACGATTTGACGAATTGAACCTCCAGCATAACCATGGTTGCTAAACACCTTGATCCCAGCTTGCAGCAATTTTGACTTTGTCGTGTATTCCATTTTGGTTTGCATCAGGTCTCACTTTTGGCTTTTGCACGAAAGGGCGGTGGCGATAATAACAGGACATTGGTCTTGTCCCGCTTCCGACCCACATTACAATGCAACGACTGTCGATCGCAAGACAACCTCCTAACTGCAACCAGGGGAAAAGGTGGGTGCCATCTTAGTTTCCGGCACCCACCCAAGGAATTAGTCGGAAGAGAACGCCAACTAAAATTTAAAGCCAACCTCGACAAACACTTGCCGGCCTCGGTTCAGAGTTACCAACCGGTCATCAGTTCCAGGCGCGCCAAATGGGGGCGGAGCGGAAGTGTTGATGAAAATTTCGTCTGTGAGGTTTGTCCCAATCAACGACAGCGTCCATTTCCCATCCGGATCACCGATCGATATCGAACCGTCGATTGTAAAGAACCCATCCTGGACGATGTCGCCGATGTTCGTTGCCAGATCAAGTTCGGTTGGGCTGGTCGTCGTCGTGAAGTATTCATCTGTGTAGCTGATCACCGAATTGAGCCCAAGCTCTAGCGAATCGCCAAGGGGAATATCCCAATCGATAGCAACATTGCCGGACCATTCAGGTGCTCGAGCAGCAGCGCGGCCGTCCAAATCCAAACCATTCACTGAGACAAAGGTGTCGCTGAAGGCTGCATCCAGATAAGCGAGAGCACCGCTTATGGTAAGTCCATCGAGTGGCGTAGACCAGCGCCAATCAACGTCGATACCTTGCGTTGTGGTTTCACCAGCGTTGAATGTCGAGAAGTTGAAAATATTGACGTCAAAGTTCTGAATTTGTTGATCAGAAAACACATAGTAAAATGCGGTTGCGTTGAGTGTCAAAGACCCGTTGGCCAATTGCGAACGAACACCAATTTCACCACCAGTTGAAGTCTCTGAATCGAACCGAAGAGAGTCCGCAGCTGCTTCAGCAACTGCCGGATCGGGATCGTTCAGTAACAGTACCGCGCCTGTTGGCAAAGTGTTGTTATCGACACCACCCGATTTGAAGCCAGTCTTGAACGCCGCATAGACATTGAAATTGTCGGTTGGCGAGTATTTCAACACCACCTCGGGAGAGAAATTGCTGTCACTGAATTTGATCGGGCCAGCAAAAAAGCCTGACGGGACTGCACCCAATGGACCAGAGATGAACGAATGAACATACGGAAAGGCAATCGTTGTGCTCTTTTGTTCATCGGTCCAGCGAACACCTCCGGAAAGGTTGATTGTGTCGGTCAGGTCGAGCGACCCACTAGCATAGAACGAGATTGCTTCGGCTGAGAGAGGGCGATCCGCCAACCAATCAAAAGTAAAGCCAGTGGCAGCGTCCGGTCCCAGCAAGATTGATGGCAGAAACGCGTTCTGAGCCGTTAGCAGCCCGCTATCACGACTTTCCCAGAAGCCACCGAGTTGGAAATTGAACGGGCCTGTAAAGTCACTTGAGAGACGAAATTCCTGGGTGTATTGCTCTAGAGTGTTGATGAACGGTGCCGAAAACCCGGCGGCCGTTCCATCTGCGTTTTGGCCAGTTGTGTTGAAAGTGTCGTTGTAAATATTATCCAACTCAACATAACCTGAAAGCAGTGTCAGAGTGAGATTTTCGGTCAATCCGATGTTGGCCTCTAAACTCGCAAAGAACAGGTCGGTATCATTGAATGCCTGAGTGACATCACGTCCACCGAGGTCCAGTCCGTCCGGAGCAACATTAATCCTGGCATCACCATCAGGCCCGGGGAACAGATTGTCGGAAATATTACAGTTATGGGTGGGCGCAAATGACAAGCCAAACACCGCCAGGAATGATGGCTCCGGCTGTCCATTGCCGCCACAAAACATGTCAGTGAAGCCGTTCAACGTCTCCGAACGCTGCCTGTTGTAATTGACTTTGAGGGTTGCATCGAACCTGTCTGAAGGCTCAAAAGCGAGCGTCAGACGGCCGATAAAATTGGTCAATCCCTTGTCCTGATCGCGCGCAGGTACATTGTCCTGCAGCTCCACGAACTTATCAATGTCTTGATATTCGGCAGCGACGCGGATGCCCAAAGTATCCGTTATCGGCCCGGAGATATAACCCCCTACGGTATATCCCTCTTCTTCGAATTCATAAGAGACAGTCCCGGACACTTCCCAGTCTGGCGTTGGGTTCGCGCTGCGCAGAGTCAAAACACCTGCTGAAGTCGACTTGCCGAAGAATAACGGCTGAGGCCCCTTCAAGACTTCCACCTGCTCCAGATCGAAAAACGCTGATTGCAAGATCCGTTGCGTGCTCACGGCTATACCATCGATATTGATCGCGACTGCGGAATCAAATGCATTCGAAATGTTGGAAGAGTTGATGCCGCGGATACCAATCTGCGCACCAGCGCCCGAACCACCGACCTGTACTGAAAGAGCAGGCACGCGGCTAACCAGATCAGCGGCTTCATCAATGCGGAAGTCATCAAGCGTGTCACCACTGATAACGGCAACTGCGACAGGAACATCCTGCAGGGTTTCTTCCTGTTTCCGAGCAGTCACGATGATGAGGTTGCTATTGGACTCATCTTCCTGCGCAGCCTCATCCTGAACCTGAGCGATGGCCGGGTTGGTCATGCCTATTGCCAGAGTTGTAGAAATAGCAACGCTTGCCGTCCGCAGGCACAATCTCTTCTTGAATGACATCTTGTTTCTCCCCTCCACGACGATGCTTTTTTTGCATCTGTTACGCGATTTAAACCGGCGAACATAAAATGTTGGATTTCGCCGCAATCCTGAAAGGGAAGCTAATAATCCCATTTTCAAAAGATACTCTCACAATTGTTATGATCGTTTGAATTGATAATATGGCATGCGGGACGATGTGACCTGCCGCGGTGAATGGCAGGCAAATTCAGTGCGAGAGAGGAGCAAAATTTTGACAAGAGAACATTCCGATGCACCTTTTTGGATGACGGGGAACTTTGCGCCGGTCGAAGAAACTGTCGAGACAGTTAATCTGAAGGTAACCGGCGAAATCCCAAAAGAGCTGAACGGAAGATATCTGCGCAACGGACCGAATCCGCGTGCCCACCCAAGCGCTGACTGGTTCCTAGGCGAGGGGATGATCCACGGCGTCAAAATCAGTGACGGCAAAGCCCATTGGTATCGCAATCGCTATGTCCAAACGCCCCTTTTGGATTTCGAAGAGATCACCAATGAGAGCAGACTTGTAAGAGGAAACTCCCTCGCAAATACCCATATCGTGGGACATGCGGACAAGATATTGGTGCTTCAAGAAACGCAGATTCCCATCGAAATGTCTGATGATTTGGAAACCGTCGGTCCATATGATTTTGACGGAAAGTTGGCAGGCAATATGACGGCTCACCCCAAAATTTGTCCCAAAACTGGAGAAATGCTATTCTTTGGCTATGGGATAATGCCTCCGTTTTTGACCTATTGCCGTGTCTCGCCCAGCGGTGAATTGGTCCAGTCCGAAATCATTGACGTCAAAGCAGCGACGATGGTTCATGACTTTGCAATCACGGAAAATTTCGTTCTGTTTATGGACCTGCCCATGCTTTGGGATTTAGAGAAATTGGGTAAACCGGGAATCCCGATCAGCTATGATGAAAGCTATGGTGCGCGGCTTGGTGTCATGCCGCGCACCGGCAAAAGCCAAGACGTAAAGTGGTTCGAAATTGACCCTTGCTATGTTTACCACACAATGAATGCCCATGAGCACGGCTCGCGGATCGTTTTTCACGCGCCGCGAATGGTTGGCTACACCTCGGTAGGGATGAAAAATCCGCCGGTACCAAAGCTTCATCGGTGGACAATAGACCTTGATCAAGGCTCGATTAAAGAAGAGCAACTGGATGACTTGGGTGTTGACTTTCCGGTGACTTCGCCGCTGCTGGTCGGCCGGCCACACAAACATGGATATGCTGCAGAGTTTGATACCGGCGGCGCCCCTAATATCCTTGGTTTTCACAAGTACGATATGGAGACAGGAGCGCGCACTTGCCATCGTCTCAAAGATGGGCGGTTAGGAAGCGAAGCCATCTTCGTCCCTGCCGACAATCCAGGCAGCGAGGATGATGGGTATCTGATGACTTTTGTTTTCGATCCCACCGAGCATCTGAGCGAGTTGGTCATCCTCAACGCGGCGGAAATGTCTGATGAGCCAATCGCGCGAATACATTTGCAGGCGCGTGTACCTGCCGGTTTTCATGGCAGTTGGATTGGCGATTAGATTGCAACTTTCAGTGTCCGGCGCGTTGGCTGTTGGAGTGGGAGGCTCTTATTGGCCAGTTTCTCGCCAGATGCCTGGCTGCCAGCCCTGCTGCAGTGTTAATTTCAAAGCACCATTATGACTGTTTAGTGGTCGTTAGGAAAAAGACTGACACCGGTTGTCTAATGTCCGCTTTCGCGCCCTAAGCGGACGTTAGCTTAAAACTGACTCAATCCAATTCTGCTTGTGGTCCACGCTCTAACAAGGTCGTCAAAACAATATGGCTCCTTGTGTTGGTAACATCACCAAATTCACGCATCCGGATCAAAAGTTTGTCGAGGCCATTAGCATCTTTGCATCGGGCCTTTATTAAAAGGCAGGAATCTCCGGCCACGCTATGAATTTCTTCAACATCAGCATCTTCATGTAATCTGGCAAAATTGTCTCGGGCTTTGGCGCCGGTATAGTTCACATGAATGAAGGCGAGAAACGGACGCCCTATTTTCGTACCGTCTAAATTGATGGTGTTTTTTGTAATTACGCCTGCGGCCTTCATCTTCTTGACCCGTTCGTGCACCGCGGGCGCTGAAAGATGCACTTTTGCACCCAGATCGGAATAGGATTGTGATGAATCTTCGGTCAGCGCGGTTAACAGCTTTCGGTCAGTGTCATCGATAGTCAGTTCCGAAGAGCGTTTTTGCTGAATGCTATTCGTATCTTGATCCATAAATCATAATTTCCTTGAAGCAGAATACTATTAAGCAATACGATTATATCGCTAAACAATATTCTGCAATGAGAATTATCTATGGAATTGGGAATCTACTTCATCTTCTTGTTTACCACCGCCGTTGTGATTTTTGTCCCAGGCCCTGCTGCGATCGCCATCGCAGCCCAGGGAGCTGGCAATGGTCACAAACGTGCAACCTTTGGAGTATTTGGCGTAGCAGCCGCTAATGCGGTCTACTTCATTTTGTCCGCCACGGGTATTGCCTCACTACTGATCGCATCGACGACTGTTTTTGCCGTGATCAAATGGGTTGGTGTCGCATATCTGGTCTATCTGGGTTTAACAGCCATCTTTAGCAAAACCGGTGGCATTCAGTTTCCCACGGGCAAACTGCAATCCGCCATTTCTTTGTTTGGAATGGGATTCATAGTCGAATTTGCCAATCCAAAAGCGCTTCTGTATTTCGCAGCAATTCTCCCGCAATTTCTGGATGTTTCAAAACCCATATTGCCTCAAATCCTTCTTATGGGTGGCACCACCGTTGTGCTCGATCTGATCTCTTACAGTTTATATGCCTACGCTGGTGATCGGTTGACGAGTGGTCGCGTCAAAGAATGGATCGTGCGTTTGATCAATCGCGTCGCGGGCGGTGCCCTTTTACTTGCAGGAGCACGAATGGCGACCGTTTAGGCACAACTTGGACTTGTAAACGCTCGCAGAAAGAACCGATATGATCGAATTATTCCCTCCCATCGAACCTTGTGAAACAGAGTTTCTGGGTGTTGCTAACGGCCACAGGATATTTATTGAACAAGCCGGCAACCCTATGATTGGCATAAATGGGTAATTTCTAATGCCCGCTTTTGCGCCCAAAGCGGGCGTTAGAGAGCGCTCTTCGAGCCTCGAAATAAGCATCGCTTTCGCTCTTGCATTAGGAAAGAAAGTGTTCTGTACAGCCGACCCTCATGCATTCCGCCCGACGGCATCGCCAGCAGAAGCCCGTGCGATTTTTTGTTCAAATTTTAAGTTGATCGCCTTGCGCAACGCCACATCCCCCTCACGGAACCATGAAAGAAAACCAGTTGTTGATAGTGATCGACAGGCGATACTCCTCTTGAGCCGCGAACAAGCTCTAAAAAAAGGGGTAAGCACTGCTGCTTACCCCTGATTTTCTAGTCAGAATCGAGAGAGAATGAACTGACTAGCGGGCTATCCAGCCTGTCCCCACAGACTAGAAACCAACTTTGGCGCCAAGCCTCCAGACCCGTCCCAGCGGGTTGCCGGTGAATGGGTTGTAACCCAACTGCGTTCTGGCAGAAGGTGGATCTTCATTCGTAAAGTTTTCTACCGAGAATTGGAGCTGGGCATCAAAGGCAGAAATCGGCAGATCATAAGCCAGATGAACGTCATGTTGTGTGAAGCTCGAAATATTCCGGCCAAAATCTGTGGGACCAAAACTGGTGGTCGCACATGGGTCGGGCAGAGCCGGACAACGCTCATCGCGAACACCATCAACATATTTTACACCATAGCGCGCATTGAACCCGCTAATATTGAAATTGACATAGGCATTGCCCCGCCACGGTGCGATTGTGCCTGGTAAGCGATCGAGATTGGCCAAGCCAACCGCACTGAACCCTGGACGGAGCAGCGTGCCATTAAGATCAAAATCACCGACTTTATATGTTAAAATATGGCTGGCATTCGCGCCGATGGTCAAAACACCGGTTCCGATTTCTGTGGTATAACTTGCCGCGAAATCCAGACCTGAAGTCTTTGTTGTCGGCCCATTGACCCACTGGGTGAAAACACGAGAGATATCATCGCCCACCGTGACGCCTTGAACACAGGCGCCGCCGGCGAACGTGATCAAGCCGACGAAGGGGCTTGAACAATCAGCAAGACCATCGGGTATCGGCACCACATTACTCGCAATGGCTTGACCATCGGTTGTTGTGATTTCATCTTCGAAGTCAAAACTCCAATAGTCCACAGAGAAGTTGAAGCCACCAAAGTCGACAATTGCACCGACATTATAAGTGAATGCTGTTTCGGGACCCAAATCCGTTGGATTTCCGGCAATATCGACCGCTTTAAAGTCACCGCCTGCGGCCGCTAGGCCGGCAAGTGAGGTGATAGCATTGGTGGATACTTGAGCCGCCAAAGGCGCACGGAAGGTCGTACCGACCGAGCCGCGAAGCACTAACCAATCAGTAGGCTCCCAGCGAACAGAGCCTTTTGGATTAAAGGTTGATCCAATGGAACCGCCATATGCCTCGAAACGGGCCGCCGCGGTGAATTCAAGTGTGTCGCTAATCGGAACAGCAACTTCGGCAAAGGCAGCTATCACATCCTGGGTCAAATCTGCATTGCGCTGGCCGCCAAGGAAGATGAAAGAGCCCGCTCCCTCAAGCGCGCCACCTACACAAGACTGATCGCCCAATACCGGACATGGATTGAGATCCAAATTGCCAAATTCGTTGAGCGGTTTGTTGTTGAACCGTGTCTTGCGGTACTGAGCACCGGCTGCCCAACCAATGGCGCCGCCGCCAAAATCAAGTCCCAGTTCGCCGGAGAAAATCAAATCCGCAACAACTGTATCCTCGCTTTGGTCGTTACCGTTTGGAACAGCGAGCCAATTGGCCAATTCTGCTGTGTTCTCAGCACCCGGAACGTAAAATGGATTGTCTAGGCCCAGAGTAGGGTTGCCGGGACCGGCATTGGTAAATGGATTGAACCACAAGCAGCCATTGAGACCCGGAGTATTGCCGTTACAATTTGGCCCACCAAGACCATTTAACGCAGCCTGCAATCTCGATCCGATGATACCCGGTGAACCACCGCGGCGATCATAGTTCATCATTGTAAGCGAAAATTGCCCCCGGAATGATTCTGAGAAATCCTTCTCGAAGGTACCGGAAAATCTATAGGCCTTACTGTTAACAAATTGGCGGCCCGACCCTCTTTCATCGTTCGGAACGCCCAACCAGCCATAGGGACGCCAGAAGAAAGGAAATAGGCGGCCACCTAGTGGTGATGTTGCTCCGGTCTGCGCCAGGAAAGGAGCAACACCAGGATTTTCAACGGGAACGCTGAACCCCCCGAAAGGAGGTCCGCCACCTAAACCGGCGCCTCCGGGGCCTTGCAATGGAGGATATCCCGGCGAAGTTCCGATCGAATCCAGGTCGGTTTGCGCATAGGTAAACTCACCCCGAAAACGGAAAGTATCGGAGAGATCAACATCTGCTTGAATATAGCCTTGATAGCGATCTGTGTCCTCAACAAGATTATCAAAGGGAACAAAGCTAAACCGACAAATTGGGAAAGCTCCGACAGCGTCTTCAACCCCGCCCAGATCATTACAGCCTACGTCGCGTACGCTACCAAGGAAACCGGGGTTTCCGGGCACGAAGAAATGACCAGGCGTACTCAGTGAAGACCAAGCCGCTGGATTAACCTCATAGGGTTGGGATGCATAGTCGCGTTCAGTCGTAGGTAACTCCGAACGATGCTGCCAACCGAAGCCCGCCAGGATATTCACATCGCCAAAAGTTTTACCGACCAATATTGATGCGGTATAATTATCGTCTGAGCCATTGACGAATTCATAGTCGCTTTTGATTTCGACCCCTTCAAAACCCTTTTTGGTGATGAAGTTGGCCACACCGGCAATAGCGTCGGAACCATAAGTCGCCGCCGCGCCATCTTTTAGAATTTCAATCCGTTCGAGCGCGAAAAGAGGAACAGCATTTGTATCACCAAAACCGCCACCGACGGCGCCCGGTGCGGTAAATGTCCTTCTGCCGTTAAACAGCACCAGAGTACGTTGTGGACCCAAACCGCGCAGGTTGATGGAACCTAGACCTTGATTGCCTTGAGCGGCCGTAGAAAATTGATTGGTGTCGCCAAGTACGCTGCCGACCTGAGGCAGATCCTTGATAAATTCAAGCGGAGACGAAACGCCCGCACTATCCAGATCCGCTGAGGAGAACACATCCACCGGTTGCGCTGCATCTTCAGGCGTGCCGCGAATGAAGCTGCCTGTTACGACGATGATATTTTCGTCATTATCCGCTTCTTGCACGTCCTGTGCATGAGCCATATTCGGTGCGACCGTGGCCGAAAATACGACCGCGCTAAGCGCACTTGTGCAACGCAAGAGTGTTTTATTCATGATGTTTCCCTCCCAAAAATTCCGGATATCAAACCATGAGAATTTGATTCCAGCGCCCTCTTTGTGGCGATAAATTTTCTCTCCAAGACGAAGAGTTAATGTAATTACACCGTTAGTCAATAGTAATTGACGAAACATCAAATTAGATATCTGGCTGAGAAATTCGGAATCGCGGCCTCAGCCGGTGACTGTCTTCAATTTCTTTTGTCAGCTATATTTTGTGCCGCGCGGAACACCCGGAGAAAATTTTCGCCCCAAATTTTCCTAATCTGCTCAGCTGAATAACCGCGTTTTACCAGAGCGATGGTGACGTTCCCCGCCTCACTTGCATCCACAAATCCGGCAACGCCGCCGCCATGATTAAAGTCGCTGCCAATTCCGACATGGTCGATACCCACACGGTTCACGATATAGTCAATATGATCAACCAATCGATCGACAGAGCCCGGACCGATCACCTTCCGCATCGCAATCAGAAACGACTGACGTTTTTCGGGATCAGGGATCTCCCAATAGAGTTCGTAAGGGTAAGAATAGGCATCAGGCAATCCGGCATCGCGTCGGACTTTCAGAATGGCGGCCAATAATTTTGGGTCCGACAGATCGACAAGGTAGGCACCAAATGCTGCGAGATGAATAACGCCGCCGGTTTTCGCAATGAGATCGATTTCTTCATCGGACAGATTGCGTGACACATTGGATAATTTGCGCGCGTTAGAGTGGCTGGCGATGACGGGAGATCGAGATAATTTTGTCGCCTGCAAAGTCGCTGCCTTCGACATTTGCGAAACGTCGATTATTCCCCCAAGCGCATTGATACGCCGTACCGCGGCCACCCCCAAAGGTGACAAGCCCCCATGCTCTTCGGCGATTTCATAAGACCGCTTCTCGGCAATATATAAAGGACGCGAACTGTCTGAAAAATCATTATGCCCCAAATGGTTGAGACCGAATAGACGAACTCCGGCGGCGTAGTATCGATCCAGTGCTTCAACCTGACCATTCAGTGATCGGGCATTCTGGAAGCCCAATAGAATTACGGTCTTTCCGCTAGCATTCAGACTTTCGATCTCGGCTGGCGATGTTGCCAGGCCCAGATTCCGGTCTTGTTGCACCATGTTGGAAACCGCTGCCAGTTTTTCATCGGCCTCGGCTCTCGCCAAGGCGCGACCGTCTGTTGTTCTGGAGCCGGGCCCCACGGCGATCGACATGATGACAGCATCTACGCCCCCCGCTCGCAACTTGGCTGGAGCGACTTTGGATAGTCCATCGGCCCCCAGATAGGTTTTAGAGGTGGAAGGCAGGGCAATATCCGCATGGGCATCCAGCACCAGGCTCTGTTGATGAATTTCTCTCGCCCGTTCGACAAGAGCCGACTCGGCTTCGGGAACGGCCGATGCGGCGACAGGGCCGATCCCGGTCGTCGCGCATGCCGATAACATTGTCGCCGCGACAAAAGTCATCACAGCATGCAGAACTGGGAGAGCACCATATGAATATCTCGCAGGCATTTTTCGCATCAGGCTATTCCTCCAAAAAATCGACAATTGCGCTGGTCGCACGCTCTGGTTCTTGCATCGATGTCCAATGATTGATTCCTTTTAACCGAACTGTTCGCATGTCCGGCCCGGCGTTGTCGACTTGATCAATAAGTTCAGGCACGAAAACCTGATCCTCTTCGCCCCAGATAAACAGGGCGGGCATGGTGATTTTCGTATTAGGTCCGGGCCAGAGATCGGAATCTGAAACATTGTCAAACGGTGGAATATTGGCGCGGTACCAATTCATCGCCGCATAAAGCATTTCGTTGCTCGACAAGGCGTTTTGGAACAATTCCAATTCCTCCCGGGACAGATCACCGCGTTCGCCGAGTTTCCCGTAGGCTGAAACTCGCGCTGACTCGATCGCATTGCCGGACTTGAGCATTTCCAAAGTCGTACCCCGAAATCTCTGCATATATTGGTTTCGGCGCTGTTGCTCTTTGTTATTCGCCGCATACCTGAGGAACAGGTTAAGCGGAGGAGCACTCATTCCTACTACTTTATGTAGGCGATCTGGATAAGCCTGCGCATAGGACAGTGCCAATACCGAACCCCAGTCATGACCAATTAATATATATTTCTCGTCACCGCCTAGATGCCGAGAAAGCGCATCCAATTGGGAAGCCAGTTTGGCTATATTATAAGGTTCCAGTTGATGCGGTTTGGCGGACAGGCCGGAACCGAGAGCATCCACGGCGACAACCCGGTACCGGTCTTTCAGCGCCTCCATCTGATCAAACCAACTGTACCAGAAAGATGGAAATCCATGGTAAAAAATGATCAGTGGTCCCTCGCCTGCCTCAACATAATGCAAGCGGGTATCGCCGGAACCGAAATAGCCTTCCTTATATTTCACATCGCTTGAACCGTTGGCATTGGCGAAGACCACTGCTGGATCAGGGGGAACGGAATTCGTCGCTTTGGGGGTTTCGACAGCAGGATTGGCTGACATACAGCTTGGCAGCGTGAGCAGGCCTGCAAGCAAAGTCACGCTCGTCAGAAATGCCATTGTCTCTCCTTCGCCTGTGTCTTGGCCATTGCTTTATAAGGAAGGCTTGTTATTATACTAATAGTCAACAACAATAGGCTGCACCTGTCAAACCTTTCTTACAGGATGCTCCAGAACCAAAGGATGCAGAAAATATAATGCGTCTATTTATGTCATTAACGGCAACGCTGATATTGGCATCCGTTGGCTTATCTGGCTGTCAGCAGAAAGATCCCGAACCTGAGATCGTAGATTCCGCACAGGCTCAGGTGGGAGGCAATCCTGGCGAAAGACTTTACCAGAAACATTGTGCCGCATGCCATGATGGCGGCACTGCAGAAGCGCCAACCAAAGCTGCTATCCAGTTAAATGGCGTTGAATCGATCAGAGCCTCGCTTTCTACCGGTACAATGAAAGAACAGGCGTCGATGATGACGCCGATCGAAATACGGATCATTGCCGACTATCTGGCCAGTCCAAGCAGCGAGAGCGCATTAGCCAATGCAAAAAAGCACCAGTGCACAGGCCAGTTAAAACTCTCCAATCCGCTTTGGAACCGGTGGGGAAATAGCAAACGCAATGTCCGTTTCCAGCCCGCTGTCAATGCCGGTATCACTGCGAAGGACGCGCCGAATCTGAAATTGAAATGGGCCTTTGGTTTCCCGGGTTCGGCGCGCGCGCGCTCCCAACCCGCAGTCACCGCGGAAGCCATATTTACAGGGAGCCAGAGCGGGCTATTTTATGCGCTGGATACCAAGACCGGCTGTGTCTGGTGGACATTTGAAGCCAAGGCAGAGGTTCGTAACGCACCGACCATATCGACCGACAAAAATGGCTATGCGAAGACACTCTATTTCGGGGATGTCGATGCCAATGTCTATGCTGTCGATGCCAAAAATGGAGAGTTGATTTGGACACGCTCTGTCCGAGACCATCCGGTTGGAACGATAACGGGCTCGATCACGCTCCATAAAGGGCGGCTCTATGTTCCGATGTCTTCGCTTGAGATTATCAACGCCTATCTTCCAGACTATGAATGTTGCACCTTTCGAGGTGGCGTGATGGCACTGGAAGCGAAATCGGGTGAACCAGTTTGGCGTTTTCACACGGTTCCCGAGCCAAAAAAGACGACAAAGAATAAAGCGGGTGCTCAAAATTACGGACCATCGGGCGCGCCAATCTGGTCCACTCCAACTGTCGATGCCAAGCGCGGGTTGCTCTATGTCGGGACGGGAGAGAATTATTCCTCGCCCGCCAATGACAAGAGCGATGCCATCATCGCATTACGGCTTGATACAGGAGCGGTTGAGTGGATCCAGCAGACCATTTCGGGTGATGCCTGGAACGCGGCCTGCGGGAAAAATGGTTCACAGGTCAACTGTCCTAAGGAAGACGGGCCGGACTTTGATTTTGGTGCTCCGCCGATTTTGACGACCATGGCCAATGGCAAGGATATCATTCTCGCGGGGCAAAAATCAGGAATGCTCTATGGCATGGATCCCGATGCAGAGGGCAAAATCCTCTGGGAAACGCGGGCCGGCATGGGCGGCTTTAATGGCGGCGTCCACTGGGGAATGGCGACCGACGGCAATACGCTGTTTGTCGGGATAGCCGATACGCCAGGCAACCGGTTCGCCACGGGCCCATCACGTCAAGGCTTGCACGGATATGACCCCGCAACGGGCAAAGCTTTGTGGAGCAAATTTGAACCCAATGTCTGTGAAGAAAAAGCGCACAAATGCATGACCGCATTGTCTGCCCCGCCAACCACCACGTCAGACGTTGTTTTCGCTGGCGCACTCAATGGCATATTGCGTGCCTATAGCGCCGATGGCGGCGAGATATTGTGGAGCACCGACACACGCCGGGAATATAAAACTCTGAATGACGTTAGCGCGCGTGGTGGCTCGATAGATTCCGCAGGCCCTGTCGTCGCAGGCGGCCTGCTTATCGTCAATAGCGGCTATGATAAATTCGGGCAGATACCAGGCAATGTCATGCTGGTTTACAGCGCCGACTGAGGAAAAGACCCATGGTCAGATCATATATTGCTACTCTTTGTGTGAGCTTGGCCCTCGGCTTGGGCCTGACATCTTGCGTGCAGACAGCTAACACTGAATCGGCCGCCACGGCGACCACTCCGCCGCGCATCGTGCAAACGCCATTTTTCCGTCCGGCCACTTTGGGCGATACCAGAATCAAAGGCGTGCGGTTCATTGGCAAGACAGTGTCAGACATTGATCAGAGTATCGCCTTTTATCAGCATGCGGTGCCGTTTGAATTGGTCAGCCGATATCGTGTCGCCGCCAGCGACATCTATCTTCCCGGGATGACTTCCAAGCAGCATGGAAATGTAGAAGTTGCGCTGATTAGAACCCCAACGGTTTTTGTAAAACTGGTTGATTTTGATCCGGACGCGAAAGCACCTCCTTATGCCAAACCGGTCATTGGCCCTGGATATACGCATATTTGTTTCCAATCCCCGGCGACCGACCCCGCCCTGCCAAAATTCGAAAAAAAGGGCCTGGATATGGTCTCCCGAAATGCGCCGGTCGATTTGGGCGGCTATGGCGTTACCTATGCCTATGGTAGAGATCCCGACGGCACGATCATCGAGAATGAGACCGTCGATAGACCCCGCCGACAGGACAGCGCCTGGATAACCCATATCGGCGGAGCAACGTCGGATGCCGACCGGATCGCTGATTTTTACACCAAGTTTATTGGTTACGGTGCGAGGCGGCGCGGTGAATATTCGAACTTTCCGACTATGGACAATATTGTCGCAATCGATGGTGTGGCCCTGCGCAGCGCATGGTTTGCCGTCCGCAATCTCGAGCTTGAATTTTGGGAATTTGTCAAACCGGCAACGCCTGACCGTAATGTGCCTGCAAAAGTCGACGAGATCGGCTATAATATGACTGCCTTTGAAGTAACTGATGCAGATGCAGAGCGCGATAGGCTGGCCAAGCTAGGTATCAAAATGATGGGCCCGGCCAAGAGCACCAAAGGCTGGAAAATATACTATGCCCATGATCCCGACGGAAATGTGATCTCCATTCAGGAAAACGTCTCTGCACCGAAATCAGAATCGATTGATGACATGATGTGGATCGACCCAACGACCTTTTAGGAGCTGCAATTTTGTTGACCGCCTTCGCGGTTCATCAACGAAAGATTATATGGTAGCAATTGAAACAATGAACAATGAAACTCCCGTCAAAAGACGGCGCCTTAGTCCAGAAAAGCGCAAGTCGTTGATCCTAGATCATACGGCAGAGATTGTTGCACGCGATGGTGTGGCAGTTTTGAGTATGGAGCTCATCGGCAAAGAAGCGGGAATTAGTAAGTCGCTCGTCTACACCTATTTTGACAGCCTGACGGAACTGCTCCGCGCGCTCCTATATCGCGAACTAAAGCGCTTGCGGCGATTGCAGGTACGGGAGGCAGAGAAAGCGAAGACTTTCGAAGACCTGGTCCGCGGCATTACACATCAATATCTCAAATATATTGAGGAACGCGGGCTAATCATTGAACGCCTCCAAACCGAACCCAGCGTATCGGGCGGCCATGATCCTACAGACTATAGCCGCGATGATGCGGTTGATTATATTGCCGATATTGTGGCCAATAATTTTGATATTCCAAAGGATGCAGCCAGGGCGGCAAGTGATATATCCTTTGGCCTGCCGGCGACTGCGGGGGCCTATTATCTGCACAGCGATATGAGCAGGGAAGAGATCGAAAACATCACCGTCACAATGATATTGGGTTCGTTAAATGCCGTTCAGAGTGACTATAACATGAGGCAGCAACCTTTGAAGCGAAAGCCCTGAGGTCTTTGGCTAATACCGGGATCTGAGGGACGGACTACAGCGGGTGGATGGAATGACCTCCATCGATGACCAGTGATTGACCAGTCATGAAGTTACTTTGCTGGGACGCCAGATAGACGGCGATGCCCTCCATGTCTTCCAACTCCCCAACCTTACCCGAAGCAGATCGGCGCTTACATGCATCCCGGAATATTTGCGGCGTATTTAGCGACATGTCCGTCTCAATATATCCTGGCAGGATCGCGTTAACTTGAATATTTGCCTGCCCTAGTTCGATTGCCAGAGCACGTGTCAAACCGGTGACTGCCGCCTTGGTGGTTGAATAACCACTCCCCATTGGCATGCCCATTATCGCAGCAGCAGAAGAGGTTACGATCAACTTTCCGCCCTGCCCACGTTCCAGAAGATGAGCGATGACCGGTTTATAGGTGTTCACTACACTGGTAAGGTTCATATCCACCGTCGCCGTCCACGCTTCCCCGCTCGTCTTGTGCAACATGCCCGCAGACCCCCCGCCTGCATTGGCGAAACAGCTATCCACTTTTTGAAAGCGTTGCAGCGTTGCACCAAAGGCGGCATCAACTTGCTCGGCATCGGTGACATCACAAGAAAACACCGCTGCATCGCCGCCCATATCATGCAGTTCCTTCAATGCTGCTTCATTTTTTCCCGGATTGCGACCCCAGATTGCAACAGCGGCACCTGCTTTGACCAATCCTTTGGCCATCGCCAAACCAAGGCCGCCATTGCCGCCCGTCACCAAAGCGACATGGCCGGTTAAATCGAATATAAAATCTATCCTTACGCTGAATTGGAAGAACACCTGATCGTCTCGTGAGCGAGTGGCCAACAAAACAAAGTATTGCGTCACTTCATTGTTATTGGAAATAAAGTCAATAGTGATATTGGTGATTGATAGATAAGGCATGCCCAGTCGAGATAACCAAGTGCACAAAACCATGATCCCAAACCATATCTTCTCAACACGGTTGCGGACGGCGTATCGTCATAAGCTGGAACCGCCTGAGTTTATGCAAACCAAAATTCAAAAGATCGGGGCACACGGATGCGCGGTGGCTGGAACGCCGGCTGATCTTCAAGATAGTCCATGCCTAATCCAACAAGATTATTGACTATATTTTCAATAGAAGCTTAAACAATGGCAGCTTTAGGATGGGGGCGTAGGATGTTTGGTTTAGAGACGAAAATTGTTCGTTCGATAGGTGCAAGCTTGCTGGCAATTGGCCTAGCTGCAAGCCAGACTGGGGCAAGTGCTTCAACGCCTTCAGAAAATGAGGGCGAAATGGCCACAGCTACCCCAGCGCCAGATATTACAATCTATCATCTTGAAGGCCGAAGATCAGAGCGGATCATATGGTTGATGGAGGAATTGGGCCTGCCTTATGAACTAAAATATGTTCGCGGTAACCTGATGGCATCTATGATGCAGATTCGCGCCCTCGGTCATGGCATGCCGATGGCACCAACGGTCGTCTATGGCGATGATATCATCGTAGAGTCGGGCGCTATTATTGATACAATCCTATCCCGGCATGCGCCTGGCAAACTCGTTCCTCCCATCGACAGTCGGGCTTATCCGCACCACATCAAATGGATGCATTATGCCGAAGGGTCACTGGCCGCTCGTTTGTTCAGTGATTATCGCGCTTGGCGTGTCAATCCGCCCACGCAGCGGTCTATGTTGGTCGACAGTGAAAATGTTGTGCAATATTCCGAGGATTATCTGAAAGAAAATCCATGGTTTGGTGGTCCCGAATTTTCAGCTGCCGATATCATGATGGATTGGCCGCTTAACGTCGCGTTTAAGCTGAATTTGGTTGATTCAGCGCAGTTCCCCAATATTCAGGCATGGCAAAAGCGAATTCGGGCTCGCCCAGCCTATGCCCGGATGCGCGCAATAGCTACGCCCGATGGAGTGATAGGCGCATTGCCACCCGTGAAGCACCCGCCATCAAACAGCCGAGCGACCACGCTACCTGGCACCAAGCCAAAAGAATAATCGCTGCTTGTTTACTGCGACTGAGGCGCTGTCAAATTGCACGTCGCTTATGATCAACACCTTGTAAGTGATTTTCATCCGCAGATTGACCAACGTGCTACTCGGCTTTTAAGATATCCACCTGCTTCTGAGTCCAAAACAGGCACTGACTTTGAGTTTACTTCATCGCAAAGCGAGGTGGTCCTGCTAGAGCAAAATGTAGCGGCTCAAAAACCCTTGGATCCGTTGGTTTGCGACGCACTCAGTCTGTACGTTTGGGGGCAGCTTCACTATTCGCGATATAGTCGACTAGCGAATATAACAGCTTGCCCGCTTTATCTAAAAAAAAGCCTATATTAGACATCCGCGAGCAAGTTGTTTCTAGGATTATCTGTATCCGTTGTGTGTTCGGCATTTTCGGGTGCCCAAATCTTCTGGTCCGGCAGGAACGGCGCAATATAGAGCCCGGCCATGGTCATCGGATAATTGGGCGCGGTGCCGATACCGATATTGTCGTGCGGACGCTCGCCTTTCACCTTGTGGAAAGTGCCGAACAGAATGTCGAAGAGGATGAATTCACCGCCATAATTGCTGTCGCCAACCCCTTTGTCGGGATAATGGTGGTAGCGGTGATTGTCGCCAATCGAGAAGATATACTCCCAAAAACCAAGCTTCAGGTCAATATTAGCGTGTTGGAATATGCCGATAGTGAGCTGCATGAGAATGGCGACCATGGCGACTTCGGCCGTGGGCTGCAGCAGTGCGTAGGGAACCGCGAAAAGGACCGCCTGCCCCACCACTTCCACCGGATGGCTACGGATGCCATTGAGCCAGTAGAGCCGCTTGACCGAGTGATGCGCAGCGTGGAAGCGCCAGAGGAAGGGTACTTCATGAAGCGCACGGTGTAGCCAGTAGCGGAAGAAATCTTTGATCAGGATGAACAAAAACACCTGGACCAGGGCTGGCCAGTGGGACGGCCAGAGACCATGCCCATATGCCTCCATCGCTTCCACCAGCCCAACCAGCAACAGAGTCTGGATTAGATATTTGGCAAAGCCATTCCAGAACGCACCCGAGATAAACATCATCAGGTCGACCGAGGTGTCGTTACCGCCCTCCAGCCAGTTGCGGCTATAGGGCATGAGGCGTTCCAGCGGAGCAACGATCAGGCCGATGACCACTGGAATGAGCGCGAGCGTGGTGATCGATTGCAGCGAAGCACCGGCGTCGGTGGCGGCGAAACCGATGAACATCCCGGCAATCATGATCACCGGGAACAGGACATGCTGCAAAATGACCTTCAGCCGTGTGCCCTCTAATTTGTACGACAGACCATCCAGATGCCTGAGCCCCCAGTTCATCGGGCGAACGAGCAGATAGGAAATCAACGTCTCAATCAGGTTGAGCGGAATACCGATCCATTTTTCGAGCATCCAGCCGATCCGGCTATGGGAACGCAGGTTGCGATTCTGGTAGCGGATATGAAATTCATCACTTGTGGCATGGGATGCGGACAGGGGTTTTGCGGTCACGATTCTGGTCCTTAATAGCCCAAATATAGGCGGTTCCGAACGAAAATATTGATAAAACGAACATGTTCATTATTCTCATCTGCACGGTTAGTCAACCGGCCAACATATTTTTCGAGGAAAAACAAAATGTCCAATAAACTGATTGTTGTCTCAATCGTGCTCGGCCTGATCGTGTTTCAGGCTTTTCGCATTTCCACGGATGCAGGCGCGTTCGTTGAGATCAAGCCAGTTGACTATGGCCGCTGCGAAAAACTGCATGGCCCCCCGGGTTCGGAAGATATCAATGTGGACCGCATCAATCGTGTTGCCTTTATCTCGTCGGGTAATGGCCGCGAGGCATTTGAAAATTATCGCAGCGGCAAGCCTGGCCAGGTGGCAGATGGCGACATTTGGGTTCTTGATCTGTCCGTGGCCGATAGCCTGCCGCGCCCACTCAAAGTCAATGCCGGCAGTAAGTTTCATCCCCATGGTATCGATCTGCTCACCCTGCCCAGTGGCGCGCGGGAACTTTATGTCGTCAATCATCCGGCCCGCGACCAGCACGAAATCCTGATCTTCACGGTGAGCGCGAATCATGGTTTGACGCTTAAGCGGCGAATCCATTATCCCGAGCTCATCTCTCCGAACGACATCAAAGCGATCGACACTGACCGTTTTTTTGTAACCAACGACCATGGGAGTCCGCAGTCCTCATTCATGGCCCGCGTTGAGGAGTATCTCGGACTATCCTGGTCATCGGTCTCCTATTTCGACGGAAACAAGGGATCTTTTTTGTTGCAGGGTCTGAAAAGCGCCAACGGCATCACTGTGTCCAACGATCAGCAAACGCTATATGTCGCTGAAGCGCTGGGGCGATCCGTCAAGCGCTACCGCCGGGGAAAATCCATCCGGCAGTGGGAGCTTGTTGACAAGATTTCCGTTGATACCGCTGTCGATAATTTGGAATGGAGCGATGATGGCCGGCTGTTATCGGGAACTCATCCCAAGATATTTCCTTTGTTAGAGCATTTTGACGATCCGGCTGCGATTTCCCCGTCACAAGTTATCGCGATAAATGTCCAAAAACCGGAAATGACGGTCGAGACTTTGTACACGAACGACGGATCGGAACTGTCAGGATCAAGCGTTGCCACTTTGCTTGACGGTGAGCTGCTAATTGGCGCAGTTGCGGAGACGCATTTTCTGCGTTGCTCGAATGAATAGTTTGAAAGTCTGATTTTTTATGACTCGACCCGCAATCTCTCCTGAAAAACGTGCTGAAATGCGCAGCTCTATACGCGATGCCGTCGTCAGGATAGCGCGACAAAGAGCGGGAGATTTCCGGGAACTTGATCCGCATAAGATGGCGCAGATATTCTGGGCAGCCATCCAAGGTTATCTGGCCCGTCCAATCAATCTTGATCGCTTCAAATTCGATAATGCGGAGGAATTTTCGTCAGAAATGATTGAAGAATTGATGGCGATAGTCCTGGACCTATCCCGCCCATAGATTTGCTACAAAAATTGGTTGAAACAGGTTGAAAACAGAACGGCCGTCGGATGGTCAGGGCCGCACAGTATTAGCGAGCCCTTTAGTATCCACTTTATCCTGAAAGCCGACGTTGGCGGGAGTGACCGGTAGCGCTAATCTGGGGCAAGATTTCGATCTCGCTCAAATTTTCCCAACCAGAAGATCGGGGCTACCAACAACGATTTCCGAACCACCTTAATTGACGGTATATATAATTAGTGCTAGAAGCGTTTGACCCGACAAACGGCTATCTGGATCGACTCCAATACCATTGTGCTTTGCATAATTTTATGGCCAAAAAACAGGACGCAAAAGTGACGGAAACGATGAATGATGAAATTACGATAAGCCCATCCCCAGAAACAGCTCCTGAGAACAACCTCGAAACCGCCGAAAGCCAGAGATATCTGGAGGAAAATAACGGGATTCGCAATCTGGAGATAAAGAAGCCCACTGATGTCGAAGGGATTGTCGCGTCATTCCGCCGCGATGGCTTCGTTCTGGTTTCAGACATCCTCAACCCGGAGCAGATTCAGTTACTGGCAAACGGCTGTGCGGAAGTTATTGACGAGATTTTGAAGCTGGACACCGACAATCTGGGCAATCGCGGTTCCGGCCGTTACTCCTTTGGTGGATCCAGTCTGACCCGCAGCCAGTTGCATCGTCCTGCGTGGCAGATGATGCTGGAAATTCCGCAAGTTTGGACGCTGCTAGATGCGCTTTTTGAATCACCTAATTATGTCTTGCGCGCCGCGAGTGGCGATTTCTGCCTCCCAGGTACGACGGAGTACCAGCCGCTGCATTCGGACGTGAGCGAATGGAAAGTATCAGGAAAATCATGGTTCAGTTCCTACCATGATCCACGCGGTCAAATCAGCCTGCGTGATTTGCCTTGTCCCTATATTTGCGTGAATTTTCTTCCGCAGGATGTGACACGACTGAACGGGCCAACCCGTCAGATACCGGGCACGCAGAATTCTCGAGCACCGATACCAAATCTCGAAGAAGAGCCCGAATGGATGCGCCTTAGCACGGTTTGCCCTGCGCCGGCTGGCAGTATCATGATCCGCGATGTCCGCGCCTGGCATGGTGGTACACCAAATCTATCTGGAAAAGTTCGTTCCATTCCGAATCTGGAATTTTATGCACCGTGGTTTCGGGAGCCTATGGTGCCAGGGATCGATTACAAGGGTTTCCAGAAACTCTCTAAACGGGCGCAAGGTTTTACGAGGCATCTGGTTGCGGATTCTGGCGAGGAATTGGTCACCGGCTCGACCCTGCGTGCCCCCTGAACCATGACCGCGGAAATGGCTCATAAATGAAATATCATACTCTTGGACATTCGGATCTTCGGGTCAGCAATCTGTGCCTTGGTACCATGAATTTCGGTCCCCGGACGTCCGAGAAGGAATCGTTCGGTATTCTCAACCAGGCACTCGACGCCGGGATTAATTTTGTAGACACAGCCAACCAATATGGCGGGCATCTGGGTGTGGGCACGACAGAGAAAATTCTGGGTAAATGGTTTGCTGAAGACAAGGCGCGGCGGGAAAAGGTCGTGTTGGCTTCAAAAGTATATGAACCGATGTCGGATGATCCAAAAGACCGCGGCCTGTCCGAGCGGCATATACTGGAAGCCTGTGATACGAGTCTGCAGCGGATGGGGGTAGATCATATCGATCTCTATCAGATGCATCATATCGATCGCTCGGTTCCTCTGGAAGAAACCTGGGGTGCTATGGAGAAACTGATATCCCGAGGGAAAGTTCGATATGTCGGCACCAGCAATTTCCCCGGCTGGGCCATCGCCAAAGCCAATGAGCAGGCGCTGTCACGCAATCAGTTTCGGCTGGTTTCGGAGCAAAGCCTGTACAATTTGATCGAGCGCCGAGTGGAACTGGAGGTACTTCCCGCATGCCGTGACTATAATATGGGAGTAATTCCCTGGAGTCCCCTTGCAGGCGGCTTGCTTGCAGGGAAAGACCACAGCACTGGAGGTCGTCGCCAAAGTACAGAAGCACAAATAGCATTTGCGAAACATGCTGATCAATTGACAGACTATCAGGATTTATGTGCCGGTCTTGGATGTTCACCGAGTTCCGTCGCATTGGCCTGGTTGCTTCATCAACCAGGGGTTGCTGCTACCATTGTTGGACCCGCCACCGGCGATCAGCTCGCCTCCAACCTTGATGTACCAGATATCACATTGAGCAAAGAGGTGCTGGCAAGGATTGACGAGATATTTCCAGTACAGGGTGAAGCACCGGAGGCCTATGCCTGGTAGGCAGCCTGCGGGCTATCCTGCATCGGCATTGACGATGTCGCATCTGATGATTTTGCCATCTCTCATCTTATAATCATGACCAACCGGACCATCGAACAACAATCTTTTCTCCGGCGTCCAGACTTTTTCCTGCACGACAACAAAAAAGCCCCCCTTTTTGGGTTTGACGCTTGTTACGTCAAAATGCACAATGGCGACGCCTTTTTGCTTTACCCAAGATTCTCGCAATTTTTCCAAACCCTGAACGTGAATCTTTTTGGGTTTGTTGACCCATTCGACTTGCGGATGCAAAAATCCGGCAACGGCATCGACGTCGCGCACATTGAACTTCTCATAGAGATTGCGAGCCAATTTTTCATAATCCACGATATTCTCTCCGTCCCATTTTCTGTACTGCCGACATTTCCGAAACACGGGTTTGACAGCTGCTGCCAACGCCTCTACTCATAGTTTACGGTTTATATAATAAGTGATGCTGCTGTCCAAGCCAATTCTCGGCAAAAGATGCAATGTCAGGAGACCGGATACATTGGGAGGGGGAAGTGGCATCGACATGAGTGTGGCGCAAACCAGATTGCCGATGAGGATTAAAATGGCTTACGGCGTCGGTGCCGTTGGCGAGCAAATCTTCTTCGGGATGTTCAACACTTTCATCACGATCTACTATAATCAGGCACTGGGTCTTTCCAATAGTCTGATCGGTGTAGCAATCATGATTGCATTGCTTGGAGATGCGGTGTCAGATCCGGCGGTTGGTATGATATCGGATCGCTGGCGTTCGCGTCTTGGCAGACGACATCCCTTCCTTTTCGCTGCACCGATACCGGTCGCCATATCCGTCTATTCCGTTTTCTCACCGCCCGAATTTCTGGTCAATAGTGTAGGCGATGGAGCGGCATGGCAATTTGCTCTTTTTGCATGGCTTTGTGTCTGGACGATTTTGGCCAGACTGTTTCTGACACTTTACACAATTCCGCATTTTGCACTTGGTGGAGAGCTGACCAAGGACGCCAATGATCGCTCGCGATTGTTCAGCATCAATTCGGTATTTGGTTATATGACGGGCGCCTTGTTTGCGTTCACCGCCTGGGGCTATTTTTTGGCAGGCGAGACGCTCAATGCAAACGGAGATTCCATTCCGAAGCATCTCGATGCAACAGCATATGGACCTTTGGTCTTCACGGCTTCCGGGATTATATTGGTTGTAATATTGCTCAGTGCCTGGGGTACATATGGGCGGGTTTCTACATTGAGCGCACCACCCGAACCAAAAGGCAAGCTCAGCCTGAGAACTTATTACCGTGATTTGAAAAATGCGGCAGAGAACAGAAACTATCTGTTTCTGATCGTCGGCTTCTTCTTCTTCATGCTCTCGGTCGGATTGAATGAAGTGTTTATTGTTTTTGTAAACACCTATGTCTGGGAACTGGGCACTGAGGATATGCGTTGGTTTGGACTGGCAGCCGTGCCCGCCATCATCATCGGTGCCCTGATGGCACCTGCTTTGATGCGGCGTTTTGACCGCCGACCGGTCTTGCTTGTCGCTATTACTGGTGTTGTGGTTGCCGCTCAATTGCCGCTCAATCTGCGGTTGCTGGGATTATTCCCCGAGAATGACTCCAGCATCCTGTTACCATTGTTACTCTTTCATATGGCTGTGACCGCCGGGAGCGTAGCTGTCGCCGCGGTTTCGGTGCTTTCCATGCTAGGAGACATATCGGACCAGATCGAGCTTGAAAAAGGATTGCGGCAAGAAGGCTTGATCTATTCCGCCCGGACCTTTTTCGCTAAAGCTTCCAATTCGGCCGGGCACTTTCTGGCTGGCGTTTTGCTGGATCTGTTCGTGCGGATTCCATTTAATGCAGTGCCAGGTCAATTGGATGACGGCGTGGTTTTCCGATTGGCTCTCGTGGGCGGTCCGATCATGGGATTGGCCGCGATTTTGGCGATCCCCGTATATTCCCAATATCGACTGCCGCGATCGGAACACAAACAGATACTAGAAAAACTGGCTGCCAGAAAAAGACATGAAGGAGACGAGTGACCTTGGAGAATACCACTGTAAGATTGGCGGAGCGTCCCGAGGGCGAAATTAATGACCGCACCTTCGTTATCGCAAGCGAGCCAGTTCCTTCCTTAAGCGAAGGAGATATCCGCGTGGCGCTGGAATATTGCTCGGTCGATCCGGCGATGCGCACATGGCTGTCGGAAATCACAAGCTATGTTCCGCCAATGGCGATCGGTGAGTTGATGCGATCTGGTGGCATTGGGGAAATTGTCGAAACAAAATCAGCTGACTTTCAAGTCGGCGACAAGGTGATGGGACGGTTTGGCATCCAGTCCGTTTATTCTGGTTCAACGTTGGACGTGATCAAGCTCGAGTCCACCAATATCGATATCCGCCACTATCTTGGAGGGCTGGGTGGAACGGGCCTTGCGGCCTATTTTGGATTGCTGGATGTTGGTGCGCTCAAGGACGGAGAAACCGTCGTCGTTTCGGCCGCGGCCGGCGCCGTCGGTCATATCGTCGTCCAGATAGCGAGATTGAAAGGCTGTAAGGTTATCGGCATCGCTGGCGGAGCAGAAAAATGCAGCCGCGTTGTTGAAGAATATGGTGCGGATGCTTGTATCGACTATAAATCGGAATCCCTTGCTGAGAGAATGAAAAACTTATGCCCGGACGGGATTGATGTCTATTTCGATAATGTCGGAGGCGAGACGCTAGAGGCCGCCCTGGACAATATTGCACTGGGTGCGCGCATCGTCATTTGCGGGGCCATAGGCGAATATGACAATCTGGATAGCGTGATCGGACCACGCAACTATCTTAACCTGATCGGCAAGGCCGCTCGTATGCAAGGATATGTGAACTTTCATTTTGCCGAACATTATGAAACTGCACGGGCGGATTTGATAAAATGGAGTCAGGAAGGCAAATTACAATTCCGTGATCAAATCGAACAGGGAATTGAAAATTTTCCGACAATATTGAAGATGTTGTTCGCCGGAAAAAATAACGGCAAATTGTTGCTGAAAGTCTGATATTATTGTCTCAATGCATCGGTCCGGCTACATATCCCGATATCATCTAAGGCGCTGATTGTTTGAGAAAAACCTTTCTGAGGTTCCAGCAACTCAATGATGTTCCCATCAGGATCACGCGCAAGCTGAATGCGAGCATTGCAGGTCTCGACAGGTTCGCATATCGCCGTGGCACCGGCCTGGATCATATGCTCGAAGTCATGGTCTAGATCATCGGTCTCAAGACAGATATGTGTATAACCCAAATCGAGCATGGTCGTGCACCTGTGCTTGGACGGCGATAGCGGCGAATGAAACTGCCAAAACTCGAGCAACATATTGTCAGTTGGCAACCATGCACCTTCAAGCTGAGCGTCGTTTAAACCACCCATCTTATCTGACTGTGGACCCGGTCCTACCATCGAGCGGCCCTGCAGCTCCGTTCCCAAAATCGTACGGTAGAAGTTTATCAATCGATCAAGCTTGGGCGTCACAATAGCAACATGACCGATCCAGGTGGATTGCTCTGCGGGCGCAAAGGGCAGTCCTTCGATTTCGATTATATTGCCTTCGCTATCTCGCGCATAAGCATATTGATTGCCGGTGCCCAGATCCAACGGGTCGGCAATCAAGCTGCCACTGGCGTTCCAGACGCCATCAGCCAACATATCACAATCCCGATTCTGGAGGCAGAAATGTCGAATACCGGATGTGTTGATGGGCGGAACGGTATCTTCCTTGCGATCAATTACCGAACCTTTTGCGGTGCACTGGATATATCCATTGGGGCCCGCGATTAGCGCGATTTCTATGGGTAAGCCTTCCTTGTTCAGGGCATCTCGCAAGGAATTATCCGCATCCAACTTATGCCGTGATACAACTGAAAAGCCGGCAACATTTTCAAAAAAACCAGTGGCATTGTCTAAATCGGCAACGCCCAATCCAATATGATGCAGCCCAGAAATCATATTGGATCGCTTTCAAAAATCGTGACGCTGCAACCGGCTATCTTGGGAGAGTATATACCGGTTTGCAGCGCCACATACGCCCCCTGGCGATCAGAATTTAGTTCTCAGAGTCACATTCCAGGTGCGTTCTTCGCCCAGGAACTGCGATCGGGTTGTCCCGTCCAGAGCGTTGAATGTAGAACCAAAAATGAAATGCTCATAATCTTTGTCGAAAACATTCTCGACCGAGAAAGTGATGCCATAGCGACTGTCCGGACCATCCAAGCCGACACGAAGATTTAGCAATCCGTACGAGTCAACAAAGGTCGTCGGATCCCGGGCCAGGCTTGTGTTTTTTGAAGATTGCCAGGTCCATTCACCACGCAGGAACCCTTCCAGGTCGGAATTGCCGAGACTTGTCCGATAGTCTCCTACGACTGAATAGAAGAACCGGGGGTTGTCCCGATAACGGATCCCGACCAGATCAGGCCGAGCGGCAAACTGGTTGATCTCAATATCATTGTAAGTGAAGCTCCCAGAAAGTGTGAAGCCAGGCAATGCCGCGGGCTTCAGGAAAAAGTCCGCTTCAATGCCCTTGGCCCTGATCTTGTCAATCGAGAGGTTGAGGGTGACTCCGTTGGCATCGGTTGCAATCCCCTGAACATCCCGAACATCCTGATGATAGAGCGCAACATTCACAGCAAGCGCATCATCAAGCAGGTTAGCCCGGATGCCGGCCTCCCAAAGTGTAGGAATTTCCGGCGGCAAGACCGGCAGGCCGCCTGGAGTCGTTATCGCGGCCACATTGACGCTTTCTGCAACATCAATGCCAGGACCTTTATATCCCCGCGACCAGGACAAATAAGTCATCACCTGATCAGACCAGATATAGCGACCAATAACCCGACCGGAAAGATTTTCGTCCGTCACTCTTTGGCTGCCGGTCACGTCCGCCCCGAAAAAGGCGCCAAAAGGTGCGCCCTGAAGGATTGGACTCGCGACACGTGTATAGGTCGCATCGAGCTTCTCGTTCGTATAGCGACCGCCCAGCACCAGGGATAATTTATCCGTAACATCCACCGTCGTTTCGCCAAAAATTGCAAAACTGTCGGTTTCGACTGTGCGATCGGCATTTGTGCGTACGTTGAAAAATGGCGGAAAGGGAAGCGCCAGCTCAATATCAACTTGGCCCTGTGCATCTAGATCCTGATGAAAATAGAACAGGCCTGCAACAATCGAAACATTATCGGTGACTTTGCCGTCCAGCCGCAGTTCCTGACTGTACTGATCGGTAGAAGAAACGGTGCCATTGCGATTGTTGACATTGGAGTTGGAAACACCATCCGCTTCATTAAACTCGTCAATCTCCCAGTGCCGCCATGACGAGATGGACGTCAGAGTTAGATCGCCCAACTCGTGTTCGACCGTCAGTGCGAGACCATAGGCTTCCGATTCCTGGAGGATATTTTCGTCGAAGACAGGCACTGATCGATTTCCGGGTCCCGGAACGACGCCGAATTCTGCAAGCGCATCCTGTAGCTGGACCGCACCGGGGTTCAGCGCAAAGAGGATGGCCGGTGAGGGATCACCCGCGACCCGATAGGTCGGAAGGCAGCAGTTATTCTCTTCTGTGACATAGTCACCTGCAAGCGTGATGTTCAAATCTTCATTGGGCTTGAAAAGCAGTTTTGCGCGCAAGGACAGTTGTTCCTTGTCGTTCAGATCCGCTTCTCCGGGAATGGGGTTGTCATAGACGCCATCCCTTGTGTTGTATGTTCCGCTGATGCGGGCCGCGAGCTTGTCCTCGACCAGCGGGCCGGTGACCGTACCGCGGATCTTGATCTCGTCGAAGGTCCCATAGGAAATGTCGGCTTTGCCGCCAAATTCAAATTCCGGTGCTTTGGTCCTGATATTGATCACGCCAGCAGAGGCATTTTTCCCAAACAGCGTGCCCTGCGGCCCCTTGATGACTTCGATCGACTCAACATCAACAAAGTCAAAAAACCCTTGCGCTTCGCGGCCAAGGACAACGCCATCGATAACGGTTGCGACGCTGGATTCAAATCCGTCACTGAAACTGAATGTTGAAATACCGCGGATCTTGGAACCTGTCGCCCGCGTCGTGTTGAGTGGGGTCAAGTCAAACCCGGGAACAAAACGAACGATATCGCCGACCTCCACGAAACCGGTTCGCTCCAAAAATTCTTCTGAGATCACGGATACTGCGACAGGCGTTTCGAAGAGGGATTCTGCCGTCTTCCGTGCAGTAACAACAATGACACTTGAATCGGCGGATTGATCTTCTCCGGCCTGCTGATCCCCGTTGACTTGAGCCATTAGCGGCGTGACGGGTAATGAGGTGGTGGCTAGCACCGCTGCCAATATTTTCTTCCTGGTAAGTTTCATATTTTCCTCCCCTGCAACTTTTCTCGACAGCGATCTTGGTCTGCTGAAGGCGTTGATGGACTTAGATTTCTATTATACGAATCCTCACTAGTCAATTTAATTATATAGACCGTCAGTTAAAAATGGCAGATATGTGACATATTCGCCATATGGAAGCTCCGGACGACCGACTCTTAATTGACGGTTGCTATAATAATATGCGACAGCGACAAAGGGTCTGAAGGGAAAGCGCATTGAGATATGGCAACGCAATTTAAAGACAAAACAGCTCTCGTAACCGGCGCAGCACAAGGTATTGGTCTGGCGACGGTCAAGAAGTTCGCAGCTGAAGGTGCGAATATTTTTTTAATGGATATCGATCCTTCTTTGCTTCGAGATGCTGCGTCGAAAATTGAAGCCAACGGAACAATTGCAGTTCCTGTCGCTGGAGATGTTGCCAATAAAGACACATGGGACAAGGTCAGGAGGTTGATTGGAGAGATGTCCGGATCGCTTGATATCATCATCAACAATGCAGGAATATCCGGACCAAGCAGCCTGCTGGAAGATTATCCCGATGATGACTTCGACAATGTCATGCGCGTGAACTGTCGCGGCGTATTTCTGGGAATGAAATATGGGGCGAACATGATGAACGATGGAGGTTCAATTGTGAATATATCATCCGTTTCAGGGATGGGCGGCGGACAAAGGCTGGTCGCATATAACGCAAGCAAACATGCCGTTATTGGTATGACGAAGGTTGGCGCTTCGGAGCTTGCTTCGCGGAATATTCGCGTCAATGCAATCTGCCCCGCGATGACCGAAACGCAAATGATGCAGAGCCTAGAAATAGACAAATCCCAAGCAGAGATAAGGGAGATACGTGGGCATTTTACTGATATGATTCCGTTAGGACGTTATGCAGATCCTTCGGAAATCGCCGATGTGATAGCCTTTCTGGCCAGCGACAGTTCTTCGTTTGTGAATGGTGCGGTCATACCGGTAGATGGCGGATTAAAGGCACAGTAGCCGGCCAAATTTGCTCATCAGGCAGATTTGCGGGGCGTCTTCCTGACTTGCCGACTGTAATTGTCTTTCATGGCTCCTATGCTGCCCATTGCCAGATTGAGTGTTATTTCTTCAATGCGCTTTCGACTGGCGACACCCCGCGCGATCATGTCGCCAGCTGCTCCTGTCATGCCCATCGCAATTTCCGTAGCCAGTGCCGCTGTTTTCGGAGGAATGTCGAAAGTTTTTGACACTTTCTTTGAAAGCGTTTCGACCACTCGCTGTCTATCCTTGCGATCAAACTCTTCAAACACCTCGGCGACAGATGGTTCGCGCATCAGCCGCTGTATATGGTCACCCGTCTCATCAACGTGCTTCAGGTATGTGTGGGTGGTCCGGCGGATATAATCCTCAAAGTCCGAAGCCTCGGCCACTGCCTGCGCTTGCAAATCGATGAGTTTGTTCTGTTCGCGGATCAGCAATGCCCCGAGCAGTTTTGTCTGGTTAGGGAAATAGACATAGATTAAAGGCTTGCTGACACCGACCTCTCTTGAAACGCGCTCCATGGACACGGCCGATACGCCTTCCTTGGCGATCAACTCGGCGGTCTTGTCCAAAATAATATTTTTGCGAACTTCCGGACTGAGTCTGCGGTTTTTCTGTTTTTTGTTTTTTGCGGCGACTGACAATTGAAACTCCAACCTGTCATTCAATTATAATTGTGGTCGTATTATTACAATAAGCGCATCAGTGGTACAATTATTTTCAACAGTTTTGCCCCGCAATTTTGCTGAGGCGCAAGCTTCGAGATTATGCAGCAACAAGGCCTGCGTCAGTGTTGCTGTTGTCCAGGCGCAAACACCGTGGGTACAGGCCATATTCGATCTGGATTTCTTCTAGTGGACGATCAAGCTGATGCTCAAAATGCACAAACTGGAGGTTTTTGGCCTCCCGGCCAAAAGTCCAACCATCGGAAATCGCATCCATTGCCGGCTTCATAAGGTCGGGTTCCAAATAGGTCATATGAGCCGTGACCACAGCGATCCACATACCCGCATATGGGTAGCTCATTTGCGCCAGTCCAAAAGCCTGAAGCGCGATCTCTCCAACCGGATCCGGATCATAGCCGGTCAGCACATGGTGCATGTCATGTGTCTGATATCCCCGCAGCACTTTGTACTGGATCACATCAGGCATTCGCTGCAACCTGCCATCGCTCTTTATCTCTTCATGCAACTCGCGATAGCCAACGGCTAATTGTTCTCCCAGTTCATTGTCGACAATGAACTTGTAATAGGCTTGACCGAGAGTGCCGGGACCGCAGCCTTCCAGTCTCTCCATGTCAACCGGGGGTGCCAGCCAGCGTTGCTTTGCAAGCGGCCCTTGATCAGGATGGTCTTCTATGGCTGCGACATATTTTTCAATAGCATCGTGAGGGGCTTTCTCCCACCAATCGTTAAAGAGCAGGTGCACACCATAGGCATCGTAATCGTCCACGGAGGTCAGGAATTTTTCCGCAAATTCGCGATCCAATTTCGGCATTTTCATTCCTTTCCAATCTGCGATTGCTTGATTTTAATTTACGGTTTATATAATAATGACATTTCGGTTGTGTCAATAGACAGCCTGCCGGAACCGGAATAAGATCCCATGATACGGACTACGAACAAAGGAAATAACATATGAAGAAGCGGCATATTTTCGTTGGTTTTGTCGCCCTTTTGGCCATTGGGGTGGGGGCAACCGCTTACGTTATCTCCCCAACTGTCCACCCGGGACAGCTTGGCGAGGCTCCCGAACTTGGCCGCACCGGTGATTACCCTATTGGTACCGTAGAAAAGGAATATGTGCTTGCCGACCGGACAAAGATAACCGGTTGGGGGGCATTGACCGGGAATCTGGAATCAACGGAGCGCAAACTTACCGTCCGGATCTGGTATCCCGCCCGGGAAAAAACCGAAGCCCAGGCGGCCCAATATGTGCATCAGATGAACCTTGCCGGTAAAGAACCGTTTGAAATTGTCAGCAACGGCATTGCTGTTTCTGACGCAGCGCCCCTCACAGGTGAGAAATTTCCGTTCGTGCTGATGTCGCATGGCTATGGCGGCTGGAGTACCCAATTCAGCAATTTGGGAGAACATATAGCTTCACAGGGTTATGTAGTTGCATCAATCGATCATGGTGATGCGATGGCAGACGGCATCACTTCTGCCATTCTGTCATTTGGCAATGTGCTGGTCGACCGCACACTGGACCAACGACAGATTATGGACCTGATTGTAAAGGAAGCGAACGGAGCCACTGAGGGATATGCCTCTTTGATAGACTCTGAAAAACGGGGCCTGATCGGATATTCAATGGGAGGGTATGGGGCAATCGCCTCCGCCGGCGCGCCTTATGTTTTTGACAGTGACCTGATGTCCAACATCCCTGAGACAGCGCGAGACAGTCTGAAACGTGCCAATACTAAGCAGCTCCCCATTCAAGCCCTGGTTGCTTTTGCGCCCTGGGGTGGTCAGCCGGATAATCGGGCTTGGAGCACGGAAACGATGAGCAATATCAATGTTCCTGCATTGATCATTTCAGGCAATCAGGACGATATCGTAAACTATGACGAAGGCGTGACTTGGCTTTTTGACAATATGAAAAACAGCGACCGATACCTGCTCGTCTACCGGGAAGCGCGCCATAATATCGTCGGCAATGAATTCGAAGTCAGTGACGACATGATTTTCAGTGCGCTGGAATTCTTGAAAGAGCCAGTGTGGCGGAGTGACCGTCTGAACGTCATCAACCAACATTTCGTGACTGCATTTCTGGACTGGAAGCTGAAAGGTGATGATGACAAGGCAAGTTATCTGAACGTTCCCACAGTTGATTCAAATCAGGCAGACTGGCCTGTCGGCTTTGGTGAGCAGCTCAATGGCAAGCTCGCCGGGCCGGAAGAAGCAGGATATTGGCGCGGGTTTCAGCGCCGCTGGGCAGCCGGCCTGGAATTGCGCCAAGCCGATGCCGCGGAATGACAAGGAGTGTTTTGCAATGAAATTATATGACTATTCCGGCGCTCCAAACCCCCGGCGCGTGAAAATATTTGCCGCGGAAAAGGGAATTGATCTGGAACTGGTGCATTGCGATCTGACCAAAAGGGAGCACAAGGCTCCTGACTTTCTCCGGAAAAATCCAAGTGGTAAAGTCCCGGTATTGGAATTGGATGATGGTCGATGCATCCCGGAATCGGTTGCCATTTGTCGCTATCTCGAGATCATTGAGCCCGAACCAAATCTGTTCGGTCGGAATGCTTTCGAACAGGGCCATATCGAGGCGCGAAATCGGCAAATGGAGTTTGAGTTTTGGCGCGAAATATCGATCTCATGGATCAACGGCCCAATCGTGGCCGCTATGGGACTGATAGAACCAATTCCCGAAGCAAAGGCCCAAAGTGATGAACGAACCCATCAATATTTTGATCGCCTCGACACAGAATTTGCCGATCATGAATTTGTTGCGGGCGAACGATTCACGATCGCCGATATCACATTGCTCACGGGCGTCGATTTCGCAGCATCGTTGGTGGGCCTGAAGCCCGCTGATGGTCTCGACAATCTGACCCGCTGGCACAAACAAGTGTCGTCCCGACCCAGTTGCCAATCAACAAATTTCGCTCCGGATAAGAGAACATAAGGGAAGATCCGGCCATGCCCACCAGAAATTTTACAGGATTTGGCGGGCTGAAAATCGTCGCCGATATTTACGGTGATGAGAATGATCCATCGGTATTGTTGTTGCCCGGTGGCATGCAAACACGGCATGTTTGGAAACAAGCCGCGCGATTGATGGCTCAGGCCGGTCGATTTGTGATCTGCCCAGACTTGCGCGGTCATGGTGACAGCGACATATCCGAAGATGGCAATTACACACTGGATAGCTTCATAGCTGATCTGATCGCAATATTGGCGCAATTGTCATCTCGACCGGTAATTGTGGGATCTACATTTGGCGGCTGGATTGCCCTCACTGCTCTAGGAGAGGCGGAAGTGCCTCTGGCAACGGGCCTGGTTTTAACCAATCCGCCACCGGAAATCAGTTCCGATAATGCAAAGACTCTTACCCGGACCGTCGGGAAGAGGATTGACGAACAGTCAGAAAATGACACTTTTGACCAGAAAATCCTAGATGGTGGTTTTGATTTTGTGGATCTGGAAACCCGGCTTCACAATGCTGCAAAGCATCTGAAATGCCCGACCCTGATAGTCCGGGGCACAGATGACCAAACAAGCTTGCCACAGTCAACAGATGTCCTGGCAGATTTGGTCGCCGATTGTGAAGTGGCCGAAATCGAAGGTGGCGGCCATTATGTTGCTTTTGACAATGCCGATGATTTCAATGCGGTACTTCTGGAATTTGTTGAAAGGCACATTCCGCGAGAACCTCCGGAATATATTTCCGGATCTGATGCGCGAACACTTCGGGATGCCATGGGATGCTTCGCCACCGGCATCACGGTTATCACGACCATCGACCCAAAAGGAAAACCTGTTGGATTGACGGTCAATTCCTTCTCCTCCGTTTCTCTCGATCCGGCACTGGTGCTGGTTTGCCTGGATCAGGGTGCCAATACATTGTCGGCGTTTCAGAATGCCAAAGCCTTTGCGGTGAACATATTGCACATCGGTCAGCAACCCATATCCAACTTGTTTGCAACCAAAGATGCGGATCGCTTTTCCAACATAGATTGGGAGAAATGGAATCAAGGCGTTCCGATAATCGCCAACTCTCTCGCAAATTTCGAATGCATTACCCGTAATATGATCAAGCAAGGCGATCATATTATATTTGTCGGTGAAGTGGTTCGCGCCAAGTTCGAGCAGCGCCGCGATCCGCTGCTATATTATTCGGGCAAATACCGACGGTTACATTTTAATTAGGCCCGGTTTTATCCAGACCCAACCATCACTTGGAAATGAGCGTTTCAATCCCGCCATTGATAAATGTGATGACGTCATTGATCATCTTTGTTCGATCTCCGCCATATTGCTGCCAATGCATCGCGGCCGCCTGGGAAGCCCCGGCACTGAAAACCACTATTTTGACGGCCTGTCCTCGACTTACCGAATAGGCTTCCATCGTTCGCTGGACCAAAATAGGGGCGACATCTATCTTTTTTCGCAGCTTGGCCTTGTCGATTCCGTTCTCGATATCAGGCTGATTACGCAGAATGGACAGAATATTTCCATTGGCCACTTCATCAAAATTTGTTCTTACGGAAATGCGCAACAGATGCTGAAAATCCTTGTCAACATCCAATTCCTCAAGAACCTCCGTATAATAGCGCACGATCTCCCGCTCGGTCAGTTCCTGCAAGAGTGCCAGGCGGGTGTCGAAATATTTGTAAATCAACGGGTTACTTACTTTGGCTTCTTTGGCCACAGCTTCCATCGTCAGGGAGGCGAAACCCCTTTTCAGGATGATTTCCTTGGCGCAATCGAGCAGCTGCATGCGTCGATCCTGAGGTGACATACGCGAACGTTTCGGTTTGGTCAGGCTGGTCATAGACTGAAGCATAGGCCAACCTTGGGCGGACTCAATGTCAATTTTCCTTTTGGAGCGTCCCGGACCAATGGAGACGCAGGTTTTCGAACCTAAAGTCCCATCAGGTCTTCAAAATTCTTGCTGTAGAAACGATCCAGTTCCTCCGCTGTGGCATCAACCGCATCCAGGCTTCGTTCAAAATCACCAAATGGATCACTGCCGCCCTCCGGGTGCGGATAATCCGTGTTGAACATCAGAATATCCTTGCCAACATTGCGCAATACCCAACCGGTATCTTCCATATGGAACGGGGTCACCCGAACCTGGCGCCGGACATAATCGGACGGTTTGATTGAAAGATCGCGAAGGGCAACATCAAATTTGCCCAATTCCTTCACGCCCATATCGAGGTTCATCATCATTGCAGGTATCCAGTTTGATCCCAGCTCGATCAGGCCGATTTTCAGTTTCGGAAATCGCTCCAATACGCCATCATAGATCATGCAGGTCATCCAGCGTTCGATCGAATGATGCAGGACATTCAGATCCTTCGGCTTGGTGGTTTCGATGTTGAAAGCACTACCTTCCAGATTCCGCTTCACACCCGTATTCATATATTCATCGGTCATGTTGGCACCGCTACCAATATGCAGAACTATCGGGACGCCAGCCTCTTCCATCATGGCCCAAAGCGGATCATAGGACCGATGTGATGGAGCGCGACCATCAACTGCGTCGGACAACAACCAGATCGCCTTGATACCGAAATCAATGGCCTGCTTCAGGCTGACCAACGCTTTTTCCGGATCGGCGAGGGATATGAATCCCACCGGTAACAGGCGTTCATCATCGGAACAGAAGTCCGCCATGCCCCGGTTCAATGCTTCGGAACCTTCATAGACCAATCGCAGATCTTTTGATTTGGCAAAGCGGGAGAGCCCGGCCAGCGGGAAGACCAACTGTGACTGAATGCCCATGATATCGAGAGCTTCGCTACGTTCTTTTTTGTCGACGGCGCCATAGGCCGCAAACTGGTTTAGTTTGACCTTGTGGCCGAAGATATCGGACTTCAATTCTTCGGTCAGCTCCGGTGTGTTACCAGCCAGCCTTTCGTCCGCTGCTTTCAACAGCGGCTGCAATCCCGGCAGTGTCTTGGGAATCAGGCCTTCTGACATATTCTCCTTCACATAGTCGCTGCCATAACCAGCAAGCCAGTCAAAGGCGTCCGTGATGTGACTGTCGGCATCATGCACGATTCGCCCCGCCCGGTGAGAGCTCTGTGGTTTTTCATGTGTCATCGTCGTGGCCATCGGTTCCGTCTCCATCATTGATATTGCCTTTACCGGCTTTGATAGTTAGTTATTATATAATATCTATAATAAGAGTCAACCATATTTTGAGTTCAAAGGCAGCAGCCGGCGTGCTTCTGAAAAAGGAACCGTTGGCCGCTGATGGTATGGACGCACAGTGCGGTAGGGATAGCGGATGTCTTGGCCCCGTCGTGGAATGGCCGGCAGCAACAGCATCGCGACTGATTGAAAAACTGCTTGTGCGAACGTCCGATTTCACATCAATAGCGGATGCAAACGTCTTGGCTGCAAAATCCCGAAAGCCAACTCTAGCTTAATTTTGTGATGGCTAATGGCTTGATTGGAACCTTCCTCAAATGAACTCTCTCTTGTTGGATTAGACTGTCTGTCGTTGTTGCAATTTTATATGCACGCACTTAGCCTCCTATTTCTGCAGAATGTTGGAGGAGGCATAGAATGTTGAAATGGGGAATCCGAATTGGTTTGGTTCTTCTGCTAGTGCTTGGCGCGTCCTATTTGTTTCGCGAACAAATTATATTTGCAGTGATGAAATCACAAATGGCACCGGCGAACGCATTCGATGCAGCTCAAGTTCCCGCTGAGTTAAATTATGCCGACGAAGACGCGTGGGCTGCATTACCCAGTAAAAAGGATGGCGCAGATTTCATTCCTGATCAACTCAACGGACAACCGCAGCCTTCTGAAGTCGCGGTATTTTTCCTGCATCCAACGACCTACCTATCGGACGCGGGCTGGAATGCGCCGACAGATGATCCGGAATCGAGCGAATTTCGGGATGACCTAGTGATGCCCGCTCAGGCAAGCGCATTCAATGGTTGCTGCGAGGTTTATGCACCTAAATATCGCCAAGCAACGCTTTGGTCATTCATGGATGAAACCGGCTCCGGCGATAAAGCGCGAGCATTTGCTTTTGCGGATGTTGAGCGAGCATTTAATGAATTTCTCAAACGTATTGGTGATCGGCCTTTCATTGTTGCTGGGCATAGCCAGGGCGCGGATCATGTAGTTCGGCTGCTGAAGGCCAAAATCACCGGAACATCGTTGAAGGATCGTATGGTCGCTGCTTATCCGATTGGGTTCGGTATCAATCCTTCTGATATGAAAGAGGCTGTGGCCGACATTCCTGTTTGTGATACGCCTCAGCAGACGGCATGCTATGTCACTTGGAATTCGCTCGGTCCAAATGCGAAGCCATTTCCCGATTATATCGGCGCTGTTTGCGTCAATCCGCTCAGCTGGACAACCGATGGGAAGTCCGTAGCTGCAGAACAGAATATCGGCTCCCTCTCAGTCGGGAACAAGGTTCGTTACGAGGCTGGCGTAACCGGTGCTCAATGCCAAAGTGATCGGCTTCTTGTTGGTGATTTCCAATCCGATATGTTCGATAATTTGCCAGTAAACATGGGAGAGGATAACTATCACCTGATAGATTTTTCACTGTTCTACGGCAGCATCAGGAAAAATGCGCAGGACAGAGTCAAAGCGTTTCTTTCCGCTGAGTGATTAGCAGCCCGTCCGCTTCATCCCGAAAGCGGACTATAGAAGAACCCCGGAGACGCTAAAACCAGTTCTTTGTACTTTGAATGATCTCCAACATAAGGTTAGAGACAGCCAACTAGCTAGAATGAGGAATATGCGAACATACGAAGCGGTAGCAGACGTAAATGCGTTCGACACTTTTTTGCGTGGCATTCGCATTCAGGCCGATGGGACAGCTTCGATTGTAAATTCGATCCCGTCTCTAGTGTTGATAGCTTGCCTGTATTTCATTCTATGAATCGGACTTCCGGGTTCTATTGCAGAAACTCAATTTGTCTAATTTCTTGGCTCTACGGTTGCAATCCAATCAATCACAGCATCGACATAGCCACGCGGCAATCTGTGTTTGCTATCAAACTCCACTCTAGTCAGTTGTTCGCCACCGGCTTTTTCCAATGCATCATTGTCGGCCGGGCTGGCGAACTGGTCCTGACTTGCGGTGATCAAGAGCCATTGGGCCTGCACCTTGCTGGCATGAGTAATGGGCGCAACAATCTTGGCACTTTGCGCCGCAGGCGGCACCATGGTGACAATATGCGTCACTTCCTTGTGTTTCGCCGCGAATAGCACCGCCATTTGCGCGCCCATGCTGTACCCGGCTGCCAATATGTGTTTGGGTGGTCCGAAATTTTTGTTCACTTTGGCAAGTAGTACATCATAGTCACTCAAAGTACCTTCAATCATTGCCAGATAGGGCTCGGGCTTTCCTGAGCGCAGGTTTTTGAGCCGCTCAAGCGGTTTCATATCATCTTTTCGGGCGCCATGGGATCGCGCGTCCAATGCCACAACCCGATATCCCTTGCTGATCAAATCTTTGGTGATCAGGTCGGTATAGGCACCGTGATTATCGGCAAGCCAACCCAGACTGGAACCAGTCATGCCGTGCATCAATATGGCTAGAGGCGCATCTTTTTCTGTCTTTATATTTTGATAAATGAAACCAGTAATCCGGTTTCCATCAGGTGCCTCCAAAGCAAGTTGTTGAACATTGGTTTGTGCAAATGCACCAGCGCTACCCAAGAATTTCGCCGGGACTACAAGGGCAACCATTATTGCTATCAATATTTTTTTCATTGGAATCTCCATCATGTTTGGAGACCTGTTAGCGCTGCTAACGTCAAACCAGTGTCAAACAAAACGCAAGGAGATATTCGAAAGATTGTCGCCACCTCTCTGACGCGACCATCCTACCAGGAAACGGTCGCCATGGTGCCGCCTTCTTCTCGTGCCGCAATAGCGATCTTCATGCCAAAATGCGAAGACAGCCTTTTCACCAACGAAAGGCCTATCCCAAAGCCAGAATTGTCATTCTGTGATTCATCGAACCCAATGCCAGTGTCTTTAACGCTCAAACTTCTTTCGGATATCGAGAGTGAGACCACCCCTTCGCTAGTATAACTGATCGCATTGCGGATCAGGTTGCCGACTATAACCTGAGCGACGGCTTCGGGGACCGGCATGTCGATATCTCGATTACCAAAGATACTGGTTTCGACTTTGTCACTGCGCAACAGATGCTTGTTTGTTTCAATGGCATATTCGCCTGCTTTCCAGGCATTGCAACTTGTGCTGTCCGGTTCTCGGGCGAGCCACAATATTCCTTCAGTTAGAAGCCGCATGTTGCCGAGCGCTGATTCCAATCTCGTGAAGGTAGAGCTTTTATAACCATCTTTTTCGATGATCTCGGCAGCGCCAACCGCGACGGCTAGCGGCGTGCGCAGTTCGTGACTGACATCCCGGTTAAATTGTCGCTCACGTTGCATCAGATCTTCGATATGTCGGTCTTTGTCGGCGATTGCTTTTGCCAATATATCGATTTCGACCGGCCCGTTTCCTAAACCCAATGTTGCCGGTTCGAACGAGCTGTGAGAGGTCACAGCTGCCGCCATTTTCTCGATAGGCATAGTCAGCTTTCTGGTCATACGCCGCATGAAGAATATGGACACAAGCAGCATCAACCCGCCCAGAAAAGCTATCAATATCACAAAACTCCAAACCTGACTTGTTGATCGGACATAGGACCGCGCATTGAATATCAGATATTGTTTTACTCCATCGTTTTCGCGCACGGCTAGGTGGTAGTGCCCGTGCTCACCGCCAAAAACTTCATATTCCCCCGCTTTCCAATCCGGCTTTATCTGACTGGCGAGCCACTCGGGCATCGCCTTGGTCCCTTGAAAATACTCCATTTTTAATCCGGAAACGGTTTGTCTCGCCCCAGATTCTGGTTGCACAGATTCGGAAAGTTGATCTGCCTTCGTGCTAACCTGGTTTTCAAAAATCTGATCTTCAAGATCGAAGCCAAACATTACCGCCATAAACACTGTAATCGCAAAACACATGCCGATTGACGTGATAAAATTGCGCAACACCAGATCATTTACTTTTATCGGTCGTCTATTCATCGGATGATCTTTCTTTGAGGCGATAACCGCGAGAGCGATCAGTTTCGATCTCGCAGCGGGTTTTCAGCGATGACAATATCTTGCGTAAATTATAGATATGCGTTCTGAGGGCGCCGGAATTTGGCGGTTCTTCGCCCCAAATGCGATAGGAAATCGTCTCGCTGGAAATTGCATTGGGAGCGGCTTCCATGAGAAGCCTTAAAATGACTCCCTCTTTGTTATTGAGCGGCTTCGAAGATGATCCAAGGCTTACAATATTGTCGGCAGGATCAAACGTTAAGTCACCGCAATTCAGCGACGAAGCATTTTTGATTTTCGGACGTTTGGCAAGAGCATCGATCCGTATTTTCAATTCTCGCAATGCGAAGGGCTTGGTAAGATAATCATCTGCACCAGCGGCAAACCCGAGTTCTTTATCTTCCAATGTATCGCGGGCGGTCAGCATCAATATTGGTGCTTGGAGATTGGCTTCGCTCTTATAGGCCTTGCAGAGATCGATACCGTCACGTCTTGGAAGCATCAGGTCGAGGACAATCACATCATAGTCATTGGCGAGTGCCAGTTCTAGTCCGTGATCGCCGTTATAGGCGAAATCCAAAACATAGTCAGGTTCCAAAAAATCCGCGATATTGGCCTGAATATCCAAATTATCTTCAATTACCAAAACTCGCATCAGCGTGCCTATCTCCAAAACTCGTGGCGCAAACTAACACAAGCCAGTGCATTATTCGCCCAGCCTTTTGTTTGACGAAATCAATGTCAAAAAACTGTCAAAACCCACTTCACATCGATTTGACACCGGACAGCCTATCCGAATGTTCACGATAAAAATTCAAGGACTTCCGAGGACTGCATGGATCATCAAATAAAACTAGAAGATGTTGGCCATTATTTTGATACGCCGCATGGCCGTATCTCGCTGTTTGACACACTGTCGCTCACATTTTCAGGGGGAAGTACGCACGCCATTGTTGGCCCGTCGGGCGTGGGCAAATCCAGTCTGTTGTCTCTGGCTGCGGGTCTCGAGCTGCCTCGTTTGGGTGAAATAACATTTACTTGCGATGGTCAACAAATGTCACCGGTTAAACTGCGCCAAAGATCAGGTTTCGTTTTCCAACAATTTCACCTCATGCAGGAATTGGATGCGCTCGGAAATATTGCACTGCCGCTGCGGTTGAACGGCAACAAACAAGCATATGATATCGCCAGAAAATGGCTGAAGAAGATCAATCTAGAAGATCGTGCCAATCACAAGCCGACCCAGCTTAGTGGCGGTGAACAGCAGCGGGTGGCAATCGCCAGGGCTTTTGTCTCCAGCCCCGCCTTTATCTTCGCCGATGAGCCGACGGGAAATCTTGATGAAGCTACTTCGAGTAACGTTACCGATCTCATGTTTGAATTCGCGAAGGACACAGGATCGGCACTGATCATTGTGACGCACAGTAGTGCACTTGCGGAACGGGCTGACAATATTTTCGCACTTTCCGAAGCGCATCTCGAGAAAATTAAATGAGTTGGATTACACTCGCCTTCGATAATTTCCTGAACGACAGCAAGTCCAGTGATGGCCGTCTGGTGTTATTGACCCAGATCACATTGATATTGTTCCTCGCCACTCTGTCGCTAACCAGTGCTTCTGTGCAGCAGTATCTGGACGACAATCTCAACAATATGTTGGGTGCAGATATTTCCGTTTCCGGACCTCGCCCGTTATCAAGCAGGGATGAAAATCTGCTCTCAGACAAGGCCGCAGACTTCGCCAAAATACAGTTGACCCCGCTGGCAATTTCCTTGCGCGGGGAAACCATTCCGGTGCAACTGAAAATCGCCGATGACAATTACCCGCTGCAAGGCAGCCTCAAAATTGGGATGGCTCAAGATCAAACGATCCAGAAGACAATCGGACATGGACCACCACCCGGGGAAATATGGTTGGGGCCCAGAGCAAGCAGCAAGATTGATGCAAATATTGGTGACCGGATAGCAATTGGCGAGGAAACATTCCGTTTTGGCGCGATTATTTACCACGAGCCTGACCGGTTAATGGAAGGTCATTCCGTTTCCATGCGAGCGTTGATGAACAGTAAATCTCTTTCCATTGACGATGTTAAGAGTAGCAAGACTCTGTATCGTTATTTGCTAACAGCAACCTCCGAACAGCAGGAAAGCATTGAAAGATGGGCTTCTGAAAAACTCAGTGATTTTACCCTCTTAACCAAAGCGAGCGGAAGTCATCCGTTGGCGTTATTCTGGCAACGAACGGAGAATTTCCTTGGCCTCGCGTCGGTAATCCTCTTTTTCCTTGCTGCGATCGCAATTGATATGGCCAATCGCCGTTATCTGGAACGACAAAAGCAACGTTTGGCCGTGTATCTCAGCTTTGGACAGACACTGGCAGCGTGCCTTCGACTTTCTCTGCTGCAGTGGCTTTCGGGTTTTCTGCTCTCTTTCATGATTGCAATTGGCCTCGCTTATGTTGCGCAATATTTTCTGATCGGCCAACTCGCCGATCAATTTCCAGGCATCACATCGGGCTGGCATCCAGCTACAATTGCCAAGACTACAGGTCTGATATTTTTACTATTGCTCGCTTTTCAAATTCCTATGCTGTGGCAACTTAGTCGCACATCATTGGTTAGCCTGATCCGCGCTGTGGAATACCCTTCCGCGCAGTTGCTGAGGTTATTCTGGGGTTTTGCAAGCATCTCGCTGCTCGCCGCGTATTATTCAGACAACTTTCTACTGACTGGATTAACGTTGGGCGCACTGGGCGCTGCTCTCTTGCTAATGGCAATTTTGAGTTGGATTATTCTAACGGCAGGTGAATTTTGGGGGCGACGATATCCCGGATTATTGTCCTTCAATTTCTTCATCATGAAACAGCGGTTACTGAGTAAATCATCGCAGATACTTGGGCTGGGTCTGTGCAGCCTGCTGCTGCTTTTTACACTGATGTTGATGAAAGATATCGGTGCCACCATGGAGGGTTACACGCGCGCAAATAACGGCAATTTGATGGTCGCAGAACTGCAAGCGCAAGATAAGCCTGCGCTTGAGAATTGGGCGCAAGAGAATGAGAGTGAAATCCGGCAATTGCGGCCATATGCCGCCGCGAAATTATCTGAGATCAATGGCCTGCCCATTGATGAGGCGATTTCCACACCGAGCGAGACTTTAGCCACCGTCAAAAACTCGATCCGACTCCACTGGTCAAATACCATCCCATCAAACAACCAATTGGTTGGAGGGAAGTGGTGGTCTGAAAAAGAATCGAACTGGAATCAGATATCTGCTGAAGATGAGGTGATGACGGATTTAGGCCTGAACTATGGGGATCAGTTGACCTTCATGATCGATGGGAAAGCGACGCAATTCAAATTGGTCGCCAGCCATGCCTTTAAACCCGGAGGCGGTTCGGTGACATTCTGGTTCCAGATACCCGAGCGGGCGATTGAAGCGATCAAGCCCGACGTCTTCTATATGGGAAGCATAGAACTCCCGGATGCAGCATGGAACGAACTTGGTTCGCTTTGGCAAAAGCATCCCTCTTTATCGCTGGTACCATTGAAAGAACTCACCCAACGTTTTGATGATACCCTGGCAATGGTCACCAAGCTGGTGGTTGGCTACGCAACAATGGTGTTAATAATGACGGCGCTGGTAATAGCAGCATCAATGAAAGGCTTTGAAGCCGAAGACCGGCAAAAAAACGGTCTTTTAATGAGCATGGGCGTGACCAAAAAATCATGCGTGAAACTGGCTCTCTATGATTGGCTAACTGTTTCGTTAATCGCCGGTATCGGTGCGATATCCGGGACCTGGCTCGCCGGTTTGCTGATCTATCAATCGCAATTCTCTATGATCTATGAGCCTGATCCAATCTGGCTTGTCAGCACCATGCTTGCGATCGGCGTTACCGTTTGCGGGATCGGTGTCATCTATAGTCGCAAAAGCCTCTCTACATCCATCAAAGACCTTTTGAGTGAGTGATTTGGACGTATTTGTTGCCGCACCTGACGCTCTTGAGGATTGGAAGAAAGCGTTATTTCCAGTGTCTGCTTTGCGCCTAAAGCGGACGCTAGCAACTTTCCCTGCATATTCAATTTTGTTCCCTGATACAGTCTGAGAAATCCCTGTAAATTCCCGCAGAACAGGGCAATTGGCTACAGAGACTGGTTCGCTCAACACTGCAACCGTCATCATATACTTTATCCCTCGATATCAATAGTATAATCCTGTTTTGAGTGAGATTTTATCGCGTCTTTTCGGCGATTTGCACGCCTTAGAATCAGGGTCTCAAGTCGGAGACCGAACGGCGCGAGAATTTGAGTGAAAATAACTGCCCTAGTCTCAAACCGGTAGAAAAGTGTTTTCAGAACAAATGCCTGCTATGGGCGCAAAAGCGGACTCACTTTTTTTCAACCTATCTACCAAAAGTCTGGAAGTGCTTTTAGAAGCAATACTGTGCAAGGCTTGACGATGTGATATCGTTGCGATCGGATTTTTAGGGAATAGTTATTTGAATGGAACAATTAGCACAGAAAACAAAACGGAGATTTAGCCCGGAAGTCCGGCGTTCCATGATACTTGATAGCGCAGCTGAGCTGATTTCCACAAGCGGGATGTCCAAGGTTTCGATGGAAGCCATTGGCCAGAAAGCGGATGTCAGCAAATCGTTGATGTACAAGTATTTTGACAGCCTCTCTCACCTTTTGAAAGAGCTGCTGCAACGTGAACTAACCATCCGGTGGAAACGTCAAGTCGCTGTGGCGGAAAAAGCCACTACTTTTGAAGAACTGGTTCGTGGCACAACGCATGTCTATCTCAGCTTTATCGCGGAGCGCGGACTTATCATAGAGCCTCTGCTTGCTGACCCTTCCATTGCGAAACTTTATCATCCGGCTCGTTACAATCGCGAAGTTGCGGTGAAATATTTTTCTGACTTGGTGGTCAAAAATTTTGATATGCCGCCAGAGATAGCCCGAGCGGTGACCGATATATCCCTGGGTATACCTGCAGCAGCTGGAGAATTTCTGTTGCGCAGTGATATGAATTTACAGGAATTGGAAGACGTAACGGTTTCCATGATGATTGGGACATACACGATGGCCCGCTTCGACTATTTCACACGAAAGAAAAAACTCGAGAGATAGGCGTCCGTCCCAACCCTTTTGTCACTGCCCAATGCCATTATGAGCAAGGGATTGTCCATTTTCAAACGGTCATACAGGCTTGAGCCTGCCTGAGCGAGCTATCGCGCAGCATCAAGCCTGATAATATATTTGCGGTAGCGCACTGGATCCCGTTATGCTGACCATGCGTTTCGGATAGCTTTGGGCAAAACAAAACGCGAAAGTGGGCCCCAGTCATGACCGACAATATGCACTTTGTCAGCATTCAGGTGATCAATCAGGCCATTGAGATGCGCCGACAGATTGGTAAAAAAAATAGCCCGGCACAAACTGTACCGGGCTATCCTTGGAGAGAAGTTTATTGTCTAGTCATCAAAAGCGGATGGTAGCTTCGACACCATAGGTGCGCGGCTCCAATATCACTACTTCTCTAAAACGCCCAACGAGGCGACCGGCAGGCAAAACACGCGTGATGTCGTCATTGTTGAACAGGTTTTTCACATAGCCGCGAATTTCCCAATCGCCGCCGTCAGGAGCTAGCAAAAGTTTGAGATCGGTCTGGCTATAGCCATCAAATATATCGATCGGCTTGCTGAAGATAGAACTTGCAAACTCACTTTGCAGATAATGATCAATCCGCGGGGTAAGTGTCCAGCCACCCACAGGAATTTCATACTGAGCGCCAATTGCGATCTTGATGTCGGGCGAGAAAGGCAGGGAATTGCCATCTACGTCCTTCACAACACCCGCGGCTGTTACCTCTGAAACCACAGTCCCCGGCGCGATACCAAAAGGATCAGTCTCATCAATGGAGGCGAAATCATTGACCTGGGTGTTGAGATAGGAAAAGCTACCATCGACCTGAAAACGGCTGCTCGGCCGAAGACCGAACTCCGCTTCCACGCCCCAGATCGTAGCATCTGTATTGATAGTCAAAGACGCCGTTGCCGTCGTCTGGCCAATTTGCAGATCTTTATAATCATAGTAGAAGGCCGAGACATTCCCGGTGAAGGTGCCATCTGATGAAGAGCCTTTCAGGCCGATTTCAAAAGCATTCAGGAATTCGGGATCAAAGCCCTGTGTCTCGACACCGACCTCGCCGGGATTGATACCGCCCGCCTTGTAACCGCGAGAAGCACTGACATAGCCGAGCAGGTCTGGTGTGATTTGATGGTCCAAAACAATACGTCCGGTCACCACACCTTTTTCAAACTCACCAAAAGTGAAATCGGGCAGGCTGCCATCGGCCTGGGGGTTCAGAAATATCTGACGAGTCTGGATGGTTTTGTCGTCGCGAGAATAACGCAGACCACCGGTCAGACGGGTGTCATCAGACAAATCGAAATAGACCTCACCGAAAATACCGAAACTCTTTGTCTTCACGGGATTGGATTCGGTTATCAATGAAGCGAATGCATCCGGGAACCCGAGCTGTTGTTGACGGGCTGCGATTGTGACGTGGGTAAAATTGGCTGAACCTGAACTGCGGCGATTATAATAATTGCCTCCGACAATGAAGTTGATCGGTCCGGCAAAGTCGGATGCCAGTCGCAGTTCCTGATAATATTCGCGTGCTTCGCTCTGATCGCGGCGACCGGTCAGGATCATCTCCGTGGTAATCGGATTGCCGTTGGCAAAGAAGTCAAAGGTTATCGGGCTCGTCAACCCTTGCGACGGAACGAAGCGATCAAAATCCTTGAACAAGCCGCGTTCGATTTCCTGATAGCCGCTAAGTGACGTTAGTGTCAGGTCGCCAAAATCATGCGTGATTTCGAGTGAAGCGCTCCATTCCTCTACAAAATAGGTTGGGTCAACATCTTCGTTGATCAGCCGAGTGTCGGCCGGATTGACGCTGTTCGCATAATAGTCGACCGCCGCTGGTCCAAAGCCGGTGGCAATCACCCCGGTGACCGCGCCCAATGTGTTGAAGAGTGTGCCTCTGGAGTCCGGTGTTCCAAAGCCGACCTGAAGAGGGGAGCAGCCTAGCACGGCATTCTTTTCACACAGGACCTTGGTCCGTGTCAGACGCCGGTCATCTTCCTTGAAATAGGAAACAACCAAGTCTGCACGCGTATCACCAAATTCAAGCTTGGTACTGCTACGCAGTCCAAACATCTCGCGATCATCGACATCGTTACCTGTGAAGAGGTTGGTAGCATAGCCATCCCGGTCGAGGAAAAAACCCGCGACCCGGGTCGACAGGTTATCAGTTATAGGTAAATTTATCGCACCGCGCAGCTTTATGGAGTTGAAATTGCCATAGCCAGCAGTGACATAGCCTTCGAATTCATCAGTGGCCTTTTGCGTAATTACATTCAGCACGCCGGCGGTCGTATTGCGTCCATAGAGTGTGCCTTGCGGGCCGCGTAACACTTCGATCCGTTCCAGATCATAATATTCCGCTTCGGTTGCAGCAGAACCCAGATATACCCCGTTTACGTGATAGCCGAGACCGGATTCCGAGGTTGCCGAAATCGCAAGATCGCCAACCCCGCGGAGTGAGGCGCCGAATATATCCACGGTCAGATTGGGTACGGAAAAGCTTAAATCGACGGCATCATCCACGACCTTGTTTTCAAGTATTTCACTATCGAAAGCGGAAATGGCGATTGGGACGTTTTGAATATCCTGGGATCTCTTCTGCGCAGTCACGATGATGACATTGTCGTCTCCACCCTGTGAGTCCTGTTCCTGCGCGAAGGCGGCGCTGGCCGTGCCGACAAGTGCGATAGCAGCAACAGATGCTGCAAGCCTGTTTTGGATGGGCATATTGGAACGAGCTTTCGGCATATTATCCTCCCTTAAATATCGTTATAGTTGGACATTTAGTCCATTTATCTTTCCGATATACCTAAATATCACGATTTGAAAAGCTTTAATTTGACTAATGATACATTTAAGGTTTAGAGCGGTGAGAGAATCGTGCATCCCATTTTTGGTCTACAGCGCGTTAGAATGCTGAAAAGCCGAGATAATCTGACAGGACTGGTTTTCCAGATGCCGTCGCAGCGAGAGGTTCAATATGAAGAAAAGTCTAATAACCCTGAGCATGGTATTCCTGCTGGCCGCATGTGGCGGCAGATCAGCAGGCGAGCCGGTACCTCCCGATTCGATCATTACAGGTGTCAACTATGTTGGTGCATCCGTTAGCGATATCGAGAAAGCAGCCGCACTATATGGCAGCTCGGTCGATCTCCAGCCTGTCGATCAGTCTGAAATTTCAGAGAATCCGGTCATTGACAAGTTGGCAGGCCGAGCAGGGGTTTCGGCATCGACACAGATGATGCGCAGTGTGAATGCACAAATTCGCTTCATGCAATTTGCCAATCCATCTGCCGACGCCCGGGCGACCAAACCAATGAACGTGCAGGGTCCAGGCATTGCCCATGTCTGTTATCAGGTTGATGAGAAAACACAGGCATATCAGAAATTTCTGGCAGGTGGTGCCAAGCATATCGGCGCCAAGGACATGGTTCATCTCAATCCACAGAACCCCGTATATTATGCCTATGCGCGCGATTTCGATGGGCTGATTTCGGAAATTGAACATGTTGATATGGAGAAGCTGGAACTCATCTCGCCTCCCAAACACCAGTATCGTATCCGGCATGTGTCGCTTGCTACACCTGACATCGACCGGTTGGTTGATTTCTATACTGAGTTTCTGGATCAGCCCGGCCCGCGCCGTGTTGGCAGGTTGATGTCTGTTTCAGGGGAAAAGGTAGACAAGGTATCCGGTCTGTCCGGCAGCGAGCTGGAAATGGCCTGGTTCCAAATCCGCAATCTCGAACTGGAGATGTTCCAGTATCACAGTCATCCCACCGAAGATTTGAAAGATCCACGACCGGTTGATGCGCTCGGCTACAATATGATTGTCTTTGATGTGTCCGATATGGATGCGGCGCGCAAACGGCTGGTTGATGCCGGCGGTAAGATCGTGTCGGAACCTGCGCCGATGGATGGCGGGCAGATCATGTTTGGCCGCGATCCTGACGGCAATCTTCTTGGACTGCAGGCGGTTGCCAAAACCAGTGTTTTTTCTTCGCAGAATTTCAAGAATAACGGAACTTAGGAGCAAATATGTTTGATTTATCTGGCGACGTTGCTGTCGTCACTGGCGGTAATGGTGGTCTTGGTTTGGCCTTTGCCAAGGGTCTTGTAAAACAGGGTTCAAAGGTCGCTATTTGGGGCAGAAACGAAGAAAAAAACGCTGCTGCTGTGTCCGAATTACAGGGTATGGGCGGCGAGGTCGAAGCCTTTGCCTGCGATGTGACAGATCAAAGTCAGATCGATGAAGCCTTTGCCCAGACACTGGCGCGATTTGAAAAGGTCGACAGCTGTTTTGCCAATGCGGGTGGCGGCGGGTATCGCGGCCTTTCCCATATGACGGACCGGCAGGTCTGGCTCGATACGATTGATCTGAACCTGATGAGTGTGGTGCAAACCTGGAAGCCTGTGACCGCGCATCTTATGGAACGCCAGGCACCGGGACGATTAATCGTCACATCGTCGGTCGCTGGTCTGGTTGGCACGGGCGGTGCCGCGGGATATTCCACAACCAAAGCAGCCGTTCTGGGTCTGGTACGCGCATTGGCTGTTGAACTCGGACAGGCAGGCATCAGGGTCAACGCGATCCTGCCCGGCTATATCGAAACGGAAATGTCACTGGACACGCCGCAGTCTTTCAAAGACGGTGCAAAAAGACGCGCTGCGATTGGACGGATTGGCAAATTGGAAGACATGGAAGGCGTTGCGGCTTTTCTCGCTTCCAAGGAAAGTGACTTTATGACCGGTCAAAATATCGTCCTGGATGGAGGTCATTCCATCTTCCCGCTATAAGCGCTGAATATCTTTCGAACAGCAGAACCAACAGGAATACTCAAATGAACTTCTCTAAAATCATGCATTGGGTTTTTATCGTTCTGCTTTGGTTGATTGGTCTGACCCTTAGTTTATTGGGCGGATTTCTTGTCTATCTGGGCGGCAGCTTCTATTACATACTGGCTGGCATCGCTACGATTGCGGTCGCGATATTGGCGCAAAAACGGAGCAACAAAGCACCGAAAATATATGCGGCCATATTGCTCGTCACGCTCATCTGGTCACTCTTTGAGGCAGAGCTGCACTTCCTGGCACTCTTGCCACGACTGGCTGCCTGGCTTGTCGTTGGACTGTGGTTCCTGACGCCTTGGTACCGTCATTCGCTCGAAGCTGGTGCCGAGGATGACGGGCCGGCACCTTCAAACCGCTGGTGGGTTGGCGGTCCAAGCCTGGCGGCAGTTGCGGCTTTGCTGCTTGCTTCGATGCAAGGCTATATCCAAAATGGTACCGGGACGGTTCGGGAAGCGAACGCCAATGATGCCGTTTCCGACTGGCGTCACTATGGTAATGATGCCGGCGGTACCCGTTTTGCCCAACTGACCGATATTAATGCTGAAACGGTTAGCGGTCTGAAAGAAGTATGGCGTTACCGCACCGGAGTAGAAGAGGATTTCAAAGCCACACCGCTTAATGTCAACGGCATGCTATATATCTGCGCGGCGCTGAATGTTGTTATCGCTATAGACGACAGCACCGGTAAAGAAATTTGGCGTTATGAGCCCGGACTTGAGCCACCAGCGACCCATCAATATGCCAAAACCTGTCGCGGCCTCGGTTATTATGAAGCGAGCGAGGAATATGAAGGCCAGTGCCCGAAACGGATCGTGACAGCGACTGTCAATGCCAGCCTGATTGCCATAGATGCCATGACCGGAGAGGTTTGCAGCGATTTTGGAGATAACGGCATTGTCGACTTGCGACAGGGCATGGGCGACCATCCGGTTGGCGACTATTATCATACATCGCCGCCACTGGTCGCTGGCAATAATCTGGTGGTTGGCGGCCTGGTAAATGATTCCCAGAATCTTGGCCTGCCGTCCGGTGTGGTCAGAGCTTTTGACGCGACGACCGGTGATTTTTCCTGGGCATGGGATATGGGCAATGCCGGCCAGAACGGCAAACCAGCGGAAGGCGAGACCTACACATTGGGCACCCCCAACGTCTGGTCGATCATGAGTTATGACCCGGAGTTGAACCTGATCTATGCCCCCACCGGCAATGCTGCGCCCGATTATTTTGGCGGGGCGCGCCGCGAATTTGACGATGAATGGTCATCCGCTGTGGTGGCCATTGATGCCGCGACCGGTGAGCCGCGCTGGAAATATCAAACCGTCCATCATGATGTCTGGGACTATGATGTACCCGCACAGCCGGTGCTGGTGGATGTGACAAAGGATGGCAAGAAAGTGCCATCTGTCGCCGTACCAACCAAAATGGGTGATATCTTCTTACTCGATCGGCGCAATGGCGAGCCTGTGCATCCCATTCCTGAAAAACCGGCACCGCAGGGCGCGGTTGATGGAGAATATCTCTCCGCCACCCAGCCTGCTTCCCCGCTCCCCAATTTTCATCCCTATCGGTATGAGAAAGACATGTGGGGTCTGACGCCGATTGATCAGTTGGTGTGCCGGATTGAATATCGAACCATGCGCTATGAGGGCATGTACACGCCGCCAACCGTTCCAACCGGCATCACGAACACGGGAACCATGCTCTACCCTGGCAACTTCGGTGGATTTAACTGGGGCAGTGTCTCGGTCGATGCCGACAACGGTCTGTTGATTGCTGCTCCAATGATGTTGGCGCATCGATTGATTATGGTGACTCCGGAACAGGTTGCGGAAGCCGGACCGCTTGGAGGTCTGTTGTTGGGCAAAAACCATCCGGCCGTTCGCATGGATCCGGATGGACCCATGCCCAAAATGGGGGAACCCGGTGCAGACAATCCATTTGACCATCGGCGGATCAAATTTTTTGGCTTGCCTATGCCGTTCATGTCGCGGCTTGGCACGCAGGTACCCTGTTTCGAACCGCCATGGTCGCGGATTGCTGTTATGGATCTGAATACCAAAGAATTGCTGTGGAGCCGGCCAGCTGGCGATATGAGCGATTCAGGTCCGTTTAACTTGCGGTCCGGTATATCTTATGATGTCGGCACAGCTATCCGTGCAGGCACGTTGACGACGCGCGGCGGCCTTACCTTCCTGAGTTCAACCATGGACAGCAAGGTCCGCGCTTTTGATGTCCGTACCGGAGAAGAAAAATGGAAAGCGGATTTGCCTGGCAACGGACAATCTACACCGATGTCCTACCGGTCAAAAAAAGACGGTAAGCAATATCTTATCGTGACGGTCCCGAACCCGACCTGGCGCTATCCGCGGGACCCAGTCACAAACCAATATCTGGACTCACAAGATGTTCGAGACGGCAACGGTGGCTACGTGATTGCTTATGCATTGAACAATGACTGAATCACGGTCCGGTTTTAGCAAACCCTATTGTCCGTCTTTGGACTCAAAAGTGGGCACTACAAATTGTGAAAATAGTTGACGGGACATTGTTATTTACAACGTTCATTTACCTCTCAGACAATCAATTTCACTTTCTTTATCAAGCATACGACCGCCTCATGCGATGATTTTGATCCTTCATCGAGATCTGTAAATCAGCAGAAGAAACTCTATCGGGTGCGGACATTATCCCATGTCACAAGATTAAGGATGAACTACCCTACTGCCAGGCGGCGATTAATTTGTCATATTCGATTGTCACCGGCTTGGGCTTCTCATTCGCTATCTTGGCTTTGGGTGATCCGGGTTGGTTCAACCAATAGGCATTGTCTCGTTCGTCATTCAGTCTGGGGCCAAGATCGCCTTGTAATCCAGATCGCTCGAGCCGGCTGAGAACACGTTCTTGCTGTTCGCATAGGGCATTGAGGGCTGCTTGCGGAGTTTTGGTGCCTGAGGAGGCATCGCCAATATTTTGCCACCAAAGCTGCGCCAAGCGAGGATAATCGGGAACATTGGTTCCGGTCGGTGACCACTGTATGCGAGCCGGTGAGCGATAAAATTCCACCAGTCCGCCCAGTTTTGGCGCGCGCTCCGTGAAGGATTCATGTTGGATGGTCGATTCCCGGATAAATGTCAGTCCGACATGGGCTTTTTTGACGTCCACGGTTTTCGAGGTCACGAACTGTGCGTACAGCCATGCCGCTTTGGCCCGTTTCGTGGGTGTAGATTTCATGAGCGTCCAGGCGCCGGCATCCTGATACCCCACTTTCATACCTTCTTCCCAATAAGCACCATGGGGACTGGGAGCCATTCGCCATCTTGGTGTTCCGTCTTCATAGAGAACAGCAGATGCTTCTTCGCCGACCATATTCGCGGTGAACGTCGTGTACCAAAACATTTGTTGCGCAATGGCGCCTTGTGACGGCACCGGCCCAGCTTCCGAAAATGTCATGCCAGCTGCCGATGGTGGTGCGTAATCGGAAAGCCATTTGGAATATTTCGCCACAGCATAGACCGCAGCGGGTGAATTGGTGGCCCCGCCCCGCGCAACACAAGACCCGACCGGTTGTGACTTGTCGTTTACTCTTATGCCCCATTCATCAACCGGCAGCCCATTGGGTTCGCCCACCGATCCCATGCCGGCCATCGACATCCAGGCATCGGTGAAGCGCCATCCCAAGGAGGGGTCTTTCTTGCCATAGTCCATGTTGCCATAGACTTTTTTGCCATCAATCTCTCGGCCGGTAAAGAATGCAGCAATATCTTCATAGGCAGACCAGTTGACGGGGACCCCTAAGTCATACCCATATTGTTCTTTAAATTCGGCTTTGATCTTCGGATCGGTGAACCAATCATACCGGAACCAATATAGATTCGCGAATTGCTGGTCCGGCAGTTGGTAAAGTTTTTTGTCCGGGCCGGTTGTGAAGTCGGTTCCTATGAAATCAGGAAGATCGAGGTTCGGGTTGGTGACATCGCTACCCTCGCCAGCCATCCAATCAGTGAGATTCCGAACCTGTTGATAGCGCCAATGCGTTCCAATCAGGTCTGAGTCATTGACATAGGCATCATAGATATTCTCGTTCGACTGCATCTGCGTTTGCAGTTTCTCAACCACGTCACCTTCACCGATAAGGTCATGCGTGACCCTGATTCCCGTAATAGCGGTAAAGGCGGGCGCCAGAACTTTGGATTCATATTCATGCGTGGCAATTGTTTCCGACACCACCGAAATTTCCATGCCCCTGTATGGTTTTGCTGCCTCCGTGAACCAGGCCAATTCGGCTTCTTGTTCTTCCCTGCTGAGACTGGAGAGTTCACCAATTTCTTCATCCAGAAATTTGCTCGCTGCGCCTGCCGGATCGGATATGTCGATGTCATTCCGCGCATCGTTGTCTGTCTCTGTGGAATCTGAACAGGATAGCGCGGCCAGGCTCATGCAAAGGATTGCTGCTGTTCGAAAACTTCTCATTTCATTGATCCGATCTTTTGATTTTATACCCAGCGAAATACGAATATTGCAAATAGAGCACAAACGATTAGCGCACCATATTGCGGCGCGTCCAGCAAGCCAATCCACGCAAGATTGATAAAGGCAGAGCCCAGGAGGGAGATGAATAGCCTGTCACCGCGCATTGTTTCTATTCCGAGCACGCCGACTCTGGGGGTACTGGGATATTTTACGTGCAATAATCCCATGCCAATCAGCATAGCGCCGATAGACAGAAAGAATATGGCAGTTGGTAGCGTCCAGGCCATCCATTCCATTTAAGATATCCCTCCCATGTTGAGCTTATCTAAACCCGGCCAAGGGCGAAACCCTTGGCGATGTGATTGCGGACAAAATAAATTACGATCGCACCGGGGATAATGGTCAGAACACCTGCAGCGGCAAGCACGCCCCAATCCAGACCGGATGCAGAAACAGTCCGGGTCATGATCGCAGTGATAGGCTTGGCGTCTACGCTGGTGAGCGTACGGCTCAACAAAAGTTCGACCCAGCTGAACATGAAGCAGAAGAAGGCGGTGACACCAATTCCTGGCGCGATCATGGGTATAAAGATTTTCGTGAAGAATCTCGTAAATCCGTAACCATCGATGAAGGCAGTTTCATCGATTTCTCTTGGAACGCCTCGCATAAAGCCTTCCAATATCCAAACGGCGAGCGGAACGTTGAACAGGCAATGGGCCAAGGCAACGGCAATATGGGTGTCGAACAAAGACACGCTGGAATAGAGTTGAAAGAAGGGCAGAGCAAAGACGGCCGGCGGTGCCATGCGATTTGTCAGGAGCCAGAAAAACAGATGATTGTCGCCGAAAAATCGATAGCGGCTAAAGGCATAAGCCGCCGGTAACGCGACCAGAAGAGAAATTACCGTATTGAGCGACACATAAATGAAGCTGTTCACATAGCCCATGTACCAAGACGGATCGGTGAGGATGGTGCTGTAATTTTTCAGTGTGAGATTGTCGGGAAAAAGCGTGAACGTGCTCAATATTTCGGAGTTTGATTTAAAACTCATGATGATCAACCAATAGATCGGAACGAGCAGGAAAACCAAATATAGGGTCATCACGAGAGCCCCTATTCGCGCTCTTGGCATCAATGTTGAGCCACTTTTTTTGGTTGGATGCCCGTTCTCGCTCATTGCTTCGCCTCATCTTTATCGATGGTTATCATGACGGTGTAGAATACATAAGAAATCAGCAGGATGACCAGAAAATACATGAGCGAGAAGGCGGCTGCGGGACCCAGATCAAATTGTCCAAGTGCCATTTTCACCAAATCTATCGACAAGAATGTTGTAGCATTTCCAGGTCCACCGCCGGTGAGAACAAATGGCTCCGTATAAATCATGAAGCTGTCCATGAACCGCAGCAAGATCGCGATCATCAAAACGCCCCGCATTTTCGGCAGTTCAATATATCGAAAGACGTTCCACCGGCTCGCCTGATCGATCATAGCGGCTTGATAGTAAGCCTTTGGGATAGAGCTAAGTCCCGCATAGGCCAGAAGTGCAACCAATGATGTCCAGTGCCAGACGTCCATAATTATCACAGTGACCCAAGCGTCAAAAGCGTTCTGGGAATAATTGTAGGAGATACCCAAGTCAGACAAGGTGCGGCCGAGCAGCCCGATATCTGCGCGCCCGAATACCTGCCAGATCGTTCCGACAACATTGTAAGGGATTAGCAATGGCAAAGACATGAGAACCAGGCAGACAGAGGCAGACAATCCCTTTTTCGGCATGCTCAGCGCCACCAGGATGCCCAGAGGGATTTCGATCATGAGAATGATGAAAGAGAAGAGTAGCTGCCGGCCCAACGCATCCCACAAGCGTTCCGATCTCAGCAATTCCTGATACCATTCTAGTCCGACCCAGAAAAATATATTCTCTCCAAAACTGTCCTGGAACGAATAATTGACCACCGTCATCATCGGGATGATTGATGAAAATGCGACAAGGACCAATACCGGCAGCACCAGAAGCCAAGCACGCTGATTAACGGTCTTTTCCATTAAACCGTGCCCCCGTTACCGTGATCAATCGCTTTACCATTCAAGCGCCAATCATCGCAAAATATGCCCATGTTGGCCGGATCAAACGTTATCTTGACCATGTCCGATTCAATTTCAAAACCCTCGTCAGCAGAGATGTTGATTTCTGTATCAAACAATGTTGCATTGATGAACTTATGTCTACCGACATCCTGAATACGGTTGATTTGAACCGGCAATCCGTCGCTTTTGCTCAGCCGAACGAATTCAGGCCGTATACCCAAAAGAATGTCACCCTGCGGGTTGCCATAATCATGATGGAGATGGATCGTATTGCCATTTATATGCGCTTTGTTTCCTGTGACAGAGACAGGAATGAAGTTCATTCCAGGAGAACCAATAAAATAACCCACAAAGACATGCGCCGGTGTTTCGAAAAGCTCTTTCGGGGTACCGATTTGCACTACTCGGCCCTCATGCATCACCACGACTTTTTCTGCGAAGGTCAGGGCTTCCGTTTGATCATGGGTCACATAAATCATTGTATGCCCAAATTCCCGGTGCAACGACTTGAGTTGAGTCCGCAATTCCCATTTCAAATGGGGATCGATGACCGTCAAAGGTTCATCAAAAAGGATCGCGTTAACGTCGTCCCGAACCATACCGCGTCCTAGCGAGATTTTCTGTTTCAGGTCGGAGGTCAGGCCTCGTGCTTTTTTATGGAGATCCGCTTCCAGGCCGATCATCTGCGCAATGCGTTGTACACGCTCAGAGACATAGCCAGCCTCCATGCCCCGATTGCGCAGTGGGAATGCCAAATTTTTCCCAACAGTCATTGTGTCATAGACAACCGGAAACTGGAAAACCTGAGCAATATTGCGTTCGGCTGTCGATGATGCCGTAACATCTTTGTCGCCAAACAAAATGCGCCCGCTGGTTGGTGTCAGCAAGCCGGAAATTACATTGAGTAATGTTGTCTTGCCGCACCCGCTGGGCCCTAATAGCGCATAGGCTCGCCCGTCCTCCCAGATATGATTTACTTCCTTGAGAGCAAAATCATTATTCCCACCCGGATTGGGGAGATAGCTATGCGCCAGATTTTCGAGAGCTATGGAGGCCAAACCTATACTCCCGACTTTTCAGGTTCATGATTTGGTGACGCAACCAGCTGTTCATCCTTATCAAAAAAGAAGATATTTTTTGGGTTTAGGGAAATTTTCAGTACTTGCCCAACTTCAACAGTTTGCAGCCCAGGGATCAGGCCGATCCATCTTTCATCCATTGCATTGACGTGAATATAGGTGTCTGACCCGGTAAGTTCTGTGACGATGAGCTTCGCGGTAAATTCAATGGCACCAGACTGGCCATCACTCATTTCGAGATGATGGGCACGAAATCCCGCTCGATATTCGCCGTTGGGCAAGCGAGCCAAATCATCGTTCAATTTTGTTGATTGCCCATTTGGGAAATGAACAACTGCGCCATCCTTCCGGACCGACACAAAATTCATCGGCGGGTCGGAGTAAACGCGAGCGGTCGTTTCATCCACGGGATTGCGATAGACATCCATAGCCTTCCCATATTGTGTCACCCGGCCGTTCCAAAGGGTCGCGGTGTTTCCGCCAAGCAAAAGCGCCTCTTCCGGCTCCGTCGTTGCGTAGACAAAAATGCTCCCGGACGCCTCAAACAACCGCGGGATTTCGAGGCGCAGCTCTTCCCGCAATTTATAGTCCAGATTTGCAAGCGGTTCGTCCATCAGGACCAGACCAACATCTTTCGCCAATGCGCGCGCCATCGCGCACCGCTGTTGTTGTCCGCCCGATATTTCATTGGGTTTGCTATCAAGAATAGAAGTCAGTTTAAGCAGTTCAGCCATTTCCTGCACTTTTGCATCGATTTCCGCCGCAGACTTCTTCTGCAGCTTCAGCGGCGATGCAATATTGTCATAGACCGTCATCGAGGGGTAATTGACGAATTGCTGGTACACCATCGCAATATCGCGGTCCTGCACGCGCTTTTTCGTCACATCCTCACTTTCCCAAAAGACTTTGCCGGTATCTGGCTTGTCGAGCCCAGCCATGAGACGCATCAAGGATGTTTTGCCGGACGATGTTGGTCCGAGCAAAACGTTCATCGTGCCTTTCTGCAATTCCAGATCGGTGGGATAGATATGCGTTTCACCACTGGATATTTTGGAGACCCCATGAAGTCGCAAACTCATGGGGCATTCCCAATGCACGCGTCTGATGGTTGACCTATTTTGGATTTCGCCAGATAGGCCGCGATTCTGAGCATTTTTTCTCCCAATAACAATATGCCGCGCCCTTTCGAATGAAGGATCACCACCACGCTATGGCATCAAATGACGCTCAAAGCATACAGAAAATGCATTGCAATTGGGCCAATGGTTCGTAGACTCGAAATATGCAAATTCCCCGCAATGGTATGATGTTAGCTTTGGTTGCGTGTCTCGCCGTTATCACGACTTTCTACTTTACACACGATTCTGTTGCCAACCCTTCGTCGGAAAGTGCGGGGCAAGAAACCAAGAAATTACAGTTAGATGTCATCGCACAAGTTGGCCCCTGGCCAGTTGCGTCCCGGCTGATCGGCTATCGGGGCAAATTATGGTTCGCTAACTCGGTCAAGGGTCGCAATCACAATTCGGCCGATATCTGGAGTTTCAATCCCGACACGCGCGAAACGAGATATGAACGGCACTTATACAGTCAGGATGCTGGGCATCCGCTGGTCTATAAGGGACTACTTTACTGGCCGTTCGAAGATGCATTGCAATCTGCAGGTGAAGGCGTTGTGGAGGTCACCGATGGTGTAACTTGGAGCCCTTTGACCATTCCCAATTCTCCTATTTATCACACCAGCCAGTTGCTGGAATGGAACGATGGATTGCTGGCAATTACGGGAACGCGCAACGCTGGCCTGCAGCTGTCAATGGATGCAGGTCGAAGTTGGGAAGAATTTTATATCCACCCGACGCCTTCTACGCATGTCAGCCGGGTCAAGGAGATGCTTGTATTTGACGGTGAAACTTATGCTTCACTAAAAGACACCAAGGTCAAACGACTTGTCAAGTGGACCGGCTCTGATTTCCAGACCGTCAGCAGCTGGCCGCTTAATCGTTATTTTAACGGCCTGACGGTTCACAGAGAGGGACTCTTTGGAATCGTCGGACGTGGCCGTGAGAGAGAAATCTGGCGCTTTGACGGAAGAAGATCTGTCCGCGTTGGCTTTAGGGGACCATTCGTTGACCTGACTAGTGACGGTAATCAACTCTGGGTTGTTTCCAATGATGGACGACTATGGTCGAGTCAAAACAGTAATAGTTGGACGCGTCATGGCGATCTTGAAAGTGGTCGCCCTGTATCCATTCAGGCAATTGCAGGAGGAATTTATGTCGCCGGAGCAGGAGATGATGGACGAGGCATTGTCTGGGGCCCTAGTGAGCATGTCATTCCCCTGGGCGGCAAGCCATCCGAACTCATCTCGCAACTCCCAGCGAAAAAGACGGCTATGAATTGGGAGGTTTCAGGCCAAAAAATTGACGCGCTATTATCCGACCCGTCTACCTATATCGACGCCGGCAGAAGTGAAGTTCGCAAACTTATAGTTCAAGCTTCCACCAATGGCGCGCCCTCGGGTTTTTTTGCCGACCGCTTGAAAGTAGAAATACCGCCTGTGACGGTACGCGCATTCGGCGGCAATATGGAGATCAGAGCTAAAGATATTGCTCGTGCAATCCTCTTGTCCGCTATGGAAAGAGCCGGCCATGCAAATGTACCAACTGCATATCTAACTGACCCCTGGACCTCTCCGCCGAACAGCTATGAAAAATATTTCGAGATAGAGCTGAGCGCACTAAGAGCCGTCGCAGCTTCCAGACAGAATGATCGAGAAACAATAGAGGCGTTGTTGGCAAGGCTGGATTTTGCAAATGATCCTCCATGGCTCCGATCACAAGTGATCGGTACGCTGACCGCCGTCAGCGGCGAGCATTTCGGCTATGATGTTGCTGAGTGGAAGAAATGGGCAAAGTCAAAAGTTGATGGATAGAGCGTCCTGTGTTGACTAACTATCCAATGTCCATATTGGGCGCGTAGGCGGACGCTAAGCGGACGCCACGTTTTGCATCTCTTTTGCAATATCGAAACTCTCACGAGCTGCGTCGATTCTGGAGAGGTTCTTCAGTGCCCAATGCCCCAACGCGTTGACGGGTTCACAAAATGACTCACCCATTACTGTCAGGTTATATTCTACCTTGGGCGGAATGATCGGATGGTAGATGCGATTGACAAGACCGTCCCGCTCCAGCTCACGCAAGGTACGACTGAGCATCCGTTGTGAGATTCCCAGATTGCGTTTCAGTTCATTGAACCGCAGTGTCCCATACTCGGAAAGCGATATAATCACCAGTACGCTCCAGCGGTCGCCAACGCGGGTCAGAACCTCGTTTATGCGTTTGCAATCAGGGCATTGCTGCGAAACGGATTCTGATTCTGACATACTAGTTCCCTCCATGTAACCAAGGCTCAAAAATGTGCCTTCTTGCGGGAATATCCGGTTCCCAATATATCGTCGGTTACAAAAGTATACTGATCAACAAGAGCTCTGACAAGAGGAACTACTAGATGACCGATAAAACCCTGATCGAATTGTTGAACTGGCGCTATGCCACCAAGAAGATGGATCCTGCCAAAAAGGTACCGCAGGAAAAGGTGGACGCCATCCTTGAGGCCATTCGCTTGGCACCTACGTCAAGTGGTACACAGCCGTTTGAGATTATACTGGTTACCAATTCGGAAGTTCTGGCCAAAATTCGCATGGCCGCTAGCGACCAGACGCCTATTACCGACGGCTCTCATCTTCTGATTTTTGCGGCTTGGGACAATTATACCAATGAACGTATCGACGAAGTGACCACACTGAATATCAAAGCACGTGGCGAGATACCGCTGATACACGACTATTATGGCAACCTGAAGGCCAATTATGTGCCTCGCGAAGCCGAGGTCAACTACGCCCATGCGGCGCGTCAAGCCTATATTGCCTTGGGGGTAGCCTTGGTCGCCGCCGCAGAGCAGGAAGTCGACAGCACACCGATGGAAGGGTTTGATCCCGCCGCGGTGGACGAAATTCTGGGCCTGAAAGAACGCGGCCTGCGATCCGTTGTGCTTTTGCCGTTGGGATATCGTGATCCGACGGGCGATTGGCTCTTGCCGATGCCAAAGGTACGCAAATCAAGCGAAACCATGATTACGCAAGTCGACTAAAGTGCTGCCAGTACCCAATACAGAACATTGATGGCGCAACAACTATAACTTCCAGATACGAAGGGGAGCCCGATGGCCATATTAAATGGTGAAAGCTGGATTGCACTGGCGATCATTATCTCGTCGGTTTTGACCGCGTGGTTCATGAATTATCGCACACCCCGGGTCCGTGCATTCGGCACGTTACTTGCTGCAATGGGGTGTTTGGCAATCGTCATATGGTTCGCGATAATATTGGGAACAGGCATATTGGAAAACCCGAAGCCAAATCAGACCCCACTGGATTCCGCAAAGCCGACCATGTTGTGGTTGCGGACAGCCGTTGCGCTTGGAGCTGCGTTAATGCTTTTGCTGGCTGCCTATAGGCAAGCCAAAACCAGTGAAGCGCTGGAATTACGCCTGGAAAACGAATCTGATCGCTACGGATTTGTTTCGCGCATGCTTCACTGGACGACAGCGATATTGTTCATTACTCTCATTCCCATAGGTATTTTTGCATCGATGATCCCGGAGGATACTTGGTTCCGAAATCACTATTATGTCGTGCATAAAACAATAGGAGTGCTGGTTTTTTGCTCTGCTTCTAGCTCGGTTACTTTGGAACCAAAAATCAAGGCGTCCCGCGCTCGATGCTTCACTCAAACCGGTGGAGCGTAAATGGGCGCACCGGGTACATATCATGTTGTACCTGATAATGTTGGCTGTGCCCGTGACTGGATATGTGATGACCAGTTTTCATGGATATCCAACCTATATCTTTGCGCTGGAAGTGGAGCCGTTCTGGGGAGAGAGCGACGCATATATAATTTGAGGAACATTCCATAAATATATTCTACCTTATCTGCTCTATATCATACTGGGCGCGCATATCCTCGGCGCGCTGAAGCGTCATTTTGTCGATAAACATGAAGGTGCTTTGAGAAGAATAGTAGGATAAAGCCTTTGCCCTCCAGTATCCCCTTTCGTGGAATAGCGGACATTGGGTTACCCAGCCTGAACATCCTTAAATACTGATACTCAATAAGCCAAAATCCCTAAAACAGACATATGTTGCATCGAGCACATCAGCTTGGCGACGTCGGTCGATCCGGTAAATACGACCTCGCATGATTCTATGCACAGCTGGGCTCGGACATAGAAAGCCTGTTGTTCAAAGGGTTTTGGCATGGAGTTTTGCTAGCCCTATAGATATTGCTGGCAGTACCAATATTGGATGTTACCGTTACCAGGCGAAACTAAATGCAGCTTTTTTGGAAAACTCCTCTTCTGGGCCCGGCCGTATTCGCTATCTGGAAAATGGATGCTCAGAGAAAGTACAGGCTCACAAAAGACTGGATAGAGCGTGAAGACCGTCTGCTGGAAGTTGGTTCTGGTCCGGGTAGCGTTGTAAAGGTTTTCCGCGAACACGGACTGGACGTAACGGCACTGGATATCGCGGACAATAGCATCTCTGAAGACCTGAAACCCACAATATATGATGGCGATACCATGCCATTCGCAGACCAATCATTTGACGCCGCGTTGCTACTTACCGTGTTGCACCATATAGCTAACCCCGACAAAATCCTGCGGGAAGCTGCGCGCGTGTCAAAAAGATTGATCATTGTGGAAGATGTCTATGACACTCCATTTCAGGCCGCTTACACCAAGCTGACTGACAAGATTACCAACATGGAATTTATTGGTCATCCCCATAGCAACCGGTCACATGACGAATGGTTGGAAACTTTTGACCGGATGGGCTTCACCCTTCGTCACAGCGAAATCCATAGATTGGCAAAATTCTATCAGCAGGCTGTTTATATCGTTGACACAAAATGAATAAGCACGGCGGGCATATTCGCATCTTGTCATTTTTTGCTGCCTTGTAACGCTTGTCGGTTTTGGGACGAATATTGGTCATACACTAGGGACAGACCACATATTCATTCTGCAAGGTTCGACATGAAACATCGTTATATCGCCATATTGTCACTTCTGGCATCTGCACCCGTACAGGCGGCAGATTTTGACCATTCCAGCTGGGATGCTCTTTTGACCGACAATGTCGAGATGGTGCCCGATGGCAGTTCCTCAACCGTAAACTATGCGGAGTTTGAAGAGGATCGCGCTGCTCTGAAATCCTATCTGGATGCGATGGCAAAAGTCAGCCGCGAGGAGTTTGATGGCTGGTCGAAACAGGATCAGCTCGCGTTTTTGATCAATGCCTATAACGCTTGGACGGTTGAGCTAATCCTCACCCAATATCCCGATCTGGTGTCGATCAAGGAGCTGGGATCGTTGACCGAGTCACCGTGGCAAATGGTCTTCATTCCGCTTTTGGGCGAGACATTATCTCTGGATAATATCGAGCATGATATGATCCGCGGCAGCGGACTATATAATGACCCACGCATCCATTTTGGTGTGAACTGTGCAAGCATTGGTTGCCCGGCCTTGCTCAACGAAGCCTTTGTTGGAAACAAGCTGGAACAACAATTGGACATGATGACCAAGGGTTTTTTGAGCGACCGCACCCGCAACCGGCTTGAGGACGGAAGCCTTGCAGTATCGAGTATCTTCAACTGGTATGGTGATGATTTCGAACAAGGTTGGCGTGGCGCCGAAACGCTGGACGAATTTTTCGCACTCTATGCAGACAGTCTCGGCTTGTCCGCTGAGGATATCGAAGCACTTGATAGCGGTGATATAGAAATTAGATTTCTGGAATATGACTGGCGGCTCAATGACAGCAAAGGACCAGGAACTGCAGAGAATTCCAACTTTATCTCGCCCCTATGGCTCATAAGATCAAACCCCATTCTCGGCGTTGCAGCTGGCGGCGTTCTGTTGGCGCTGGTTGGCGGGATCATATTTTTCATCCGTCGGCGGCGGCGCACGAAAGCAGCCCAAGCTTAACGGAAGAACGCTTCCCGCCCGATCACATATAATATCTTGTTCCCCGCGAGCAGCACACCGCGAATTGTACCGGATATTTTCGATATACCGACACGGCGGCGGTAATTGGCCGGGCGTTCGGTTATGCGCATATTCTGTTGTACGGCCTTCACCTGCATCTCAATGGTCCAGCCAAAATCCCTGTCTGCCATATTCAGGCGGTCAAGCGCATCAGCCCGAATGGCGCGGAATGGCCCGAGATCAGTCATTCTCGTACCCCAAATCAACCAAACCAATCGGGTCGCAAGCCAATTCCCAAATTGTTGCGGGAAGGTCATGGCCCCGGTCTGCTTCTGCCCCAGGGCCCGTGATCCGATGACCAGATCAGCCGCGCCGTCTGTCAGCGGTTTAATCAAAGCAGGCCCTTCCTCCGATACATCTGCACCATCACCGTCCATGAACAGAAATATATTCGTATCCGGTGGGGCGGCGGATATGCCCGCCAGACATGCAGCGCCATAGCCACGCTTCGGTTCGCGTACAATTATCGCTCCGGCGGCCAAGGCCTGTTCGACGGTCCTGTCCGTAGAGCCATTATCGGCGACAATGATGCAAGGTGGCTCAGACCAGTTTTGCGATCCAATATCGCGAACGACCTCTCCGATTGAATTTTCCTCGTTCAGCGCCGGGATGACAACCGCAACTTGGGGTTGCGCTATTGGTGTGCGCAAAACCTCTGCAGGATCGCCGGCTTTCTTTTCTCTTTGAAAACGCAGATAGTCCCAGAAAATAGCGGCCAGCAATATGATGATCTGAACTGTCCAGGCCATCCCATGCACCTCGAAATCTCTCAGCGCCGGGTTTTCAAGGTTAAGCCCTGTCAGATAGCTAAGCGGCAATGCGACTGCCGCCGCGAAAGGCCAGACCATCCGGCTTTTTGTCGCAAACGGCAATATCCACAACAAATACCAGGCATTCACTGCCGGTGCGAACAGCAATATGGCACCGAAGATCATCGCTATCGGTGCGACCTCCAAACTGCGCGTACGCGCATGCAGAACCATGATGATACCAATGCCGATCAATGCAGCGCTCAGCCTTGCTATTGATGAAGGCAGCAGGACATCAAGCAACGCAAAGCCCATGGGATTATAATACCAGTCTGCCGCAAAAACCCCGGTTGAATCGAAACCGGCACCCTGCCCCTGAATCAGAAAAATACCGTAGATAAACGCCAATGTTCCGATAGCGGATGCCACGGCCCGCCACCCCATGCGCAAAAGCAGGGGCCAAAGAGCGAGCGCCACAATCTTGGCACCGGCCGCAAGCCCGAAGAACAGACCAGCCAACAGCGGATAGTGCTTCGCCAACAATATGCCTGCGAGCAACAGCATCGCCATTATCCCATCGGGATGGATGTGGATGATTGTTTCTGCCAGTACCAGAGGGCACCAAGCATATAGCGCCGCCTTTTCAGGACTGGTCCATCGCAGCAGCAAAGCCACCAGGATCAGGTTGATTACCGCAAAAAATATCCGCAACCCTGCCGGATCTGTACCGGCGAACAGATAGGCAAGCGAGAAGATGAATTGAAGCGTCGGGCCATAAATTGTCGGCAAATGCGGATTATTTACCCCGTCCAAGGTCAGTGCAAGACCGTTGTCGGGAAGCGATTTTCCAAAAAAGTCGGCAGGTGCGATACCATAGGGAGAGCCGGAGATTATCAGTCGCCAGCCATCCCAAATAAACCGGAAATAGTCATCTTCAAAGGCCGCAAAGCCAAAAATCGCAACGACATGAAGGATCAGCGCAACGCCAAAAACCATTCCGGCCGTCAGTGCTGTGGATCGCCAGATGCCAATAAATACGGTTAAGCTACCAAGGCTCAACAACGCGACATAGGGAAGGACCGCGCTGTCATCACTGTGCGACAACAACACAAGTCCAGTGGTAACGGCAATTACCGTTACCACCGTCAATATTGTGGAAAAGCCGGTCACCACGCCGTTGGGACGGGCGACAGCTGATTGTCGAGTCAAGGCGCGATGCTATAGCGTTCCGACATATAGTAGAGCACGGCTTGTCGCTGTTTGGCCTTCAGGTCAAATTCGCCAGCTTTCACCCTGGCAGCAACTTCACGCGCCGTTTTACCATCGGTAAAGCCGCCCTTATACTCGCACTTCTTGCAAGTAATTCGCTTTTTGAAAGCTCTTTTGCCCTTACTATACGCTGCAGCGCGGGGATCACGTGGTTGAGACGCGCCAAAACCGCCTCCACTATAACCACCACCACCGCCACCACCGCCTGACGCCAAGGCCGGTGCCGCGATCATCACAGATAGTGCTGCTACAGATAAGCTCAGCATTTTCATATCATACTCCTAAATTTTTTGATCCGGGTTTCAAACCCTCATTACGATTTCGGAGAAACATGACTTTTTGTTACAGGTCGGTTTGAAAATACAGCAATTTATGTAACGAAATAGCCGTCTCAATCGAACCATGTGCTACTCAGCTGCCATCATAAGGACTATTAAAGCATGCTTTTTTTGGCCGGAACCGGCTCATGACAACTGTTCGGCTGGTGCTCTTTACCCGGTATCCGGTACCGGGATCTGCAAAAACACGCCTGATTCCGGCATTGGGTGCAGACGGGGCGGCCTCAGTACATATGCAGCTGACCGAGAGGACAGTGGAGATGCTCAAGCAAACTGGCCAGCAGATTGAAATCCAATATAGCGGCGGCGACGCGAATGCCATTGCCAGATGGTTGGGTAGCGACCCGTCCTATGTGCCGCAGGTTGAAGGCGATCTCACCAGCCGCCTGTTGGCTGCGATGGACCCTGCGCCGGTCATATTCTTGGGCTCCGATACACCTGATCTATCCGCCCACCATGTGAATGCGGCTATTAGTGCTCTACAAAAATCCGACGTAGTTATTGGACCAGCAGATGACGGCGGCTATTATCTTATTGGTCTGGCAAAGCCCTATCCTTTTCTGTTCCAGAATATGCGCTGGAGCACAGAACATGTTATGCCCGATACGCTTGATCGTTTGAGACAGCATGAAATTTGCTTTGAGATACTGGAAACATTGCATGACTGCGACCGGCCTGAGGATCTGGAGCGATGGCCATGGCTGACTTCATGAACCGGGTTACCATTCTGATCCCGATGCTTAATGAAGAGCACGCATTGCCGAACACTTTGGAGTGTGTTCAATCTCTTGACCCGCCAGCTGACGAGATTTTGGTTGTGGATGGCGGTAGTTCTGATGCCTCGGTCGCGCTCGCGCAGGCGGCGGGGTTACAGGTGATGGCGGCGCCGAAAAAAGGGCGCGGCGCACAAATTAATTTCGGAGTGCGTGAAGCGCAGGGCGAGGTTGTCTGCGTGCTTCATGCCGACAGTATCCTGCCTGCGGACGCCGTGGCGGTGATGCGCGCGGCCATGGCCGATGGTAAAACCGGTCTGGCCAGCTTCACACCGCGTATTGCCGGGCCGCAGGGAACACGGTGGGGTTCGACGCTGCATAATTGGATAAAGACATGGTATGCGCCACTCCTCACCCGGCCGCATCTGTTCATTCGCGGTGTGCGGCTGTTGTTCGGTGATCATGCGATGTTTTTCAGGCGAGAACAGTTCCTGGCAATTGGCGGTTGCGACGAGCGGCTGGTCGTAATGGAAGAAGCCGATCTTTGCATTAAACTGTCCCGCTATGGTAAAATCCGTATGATACCGCGCTGGGTCTGGACATCGGACAGACGGATTACAGCATGGGGCAGATGGCGAGCCAACTGGATATATCTGAAAGTCGGAATGATGTGGGCCATGGGCGCCCGTGAGCGGCTGGCCGATGAATATCCAGATATCCGCTAGTCCGGCGTCTATTGGATCACCTTGCTGGATGGTCGTACATCGCGGATGAAGCTGCTTTTGATGCAATGTTCGATCATTCTTTCCAAAGCAGCAAGATCAACCGGGGGGCAGATCCGCCCACTAATCCGGCGGAGGTTTTCGGTCCCGAAATCGGGACAGCGTTGAAAATAGCTGGCATAGAACGCAGCAACATGCGTGTATAAACGGCGTTCCAATTCTGGCAGTTCTTGGACACCGAACATCTCTGGAGCCAGAAATTTAGGCGGATCCAGCTGATCAAACAGGCCTATCGCTTCCGCAAGCATGGTGGGAGAGATAGCAGCGCCTGACGTAAGGTGAATGATCTTTCCCTCCGCCTTGTCCCAATGGCTGACAATGTCGGTCAACCCTCCCACAACATGGTCGATTGGAACAAAATCGAGCGTCGCTTCGGGCGCTGCAGGCAGCCGCGTAATGTGACCTTCGGCGATCAGCCGGAATAACTGATAAAAACTGTCGAAACGATAAAAACTGCCGCTATCATGAGCCCCGACAACAATGCTGGGCCGGGCAATTACAGCACGCCTTCCAGCAGCGAGCACCAAAGCCTCTCCTGCGGCCTTTGATCGCTCATAACCATTGGCGAAACTCTGATCAGTTGCACATGGCGCTTCGGCAATCCGTCCGTCTTTCAGGCCGCAAACATAGGCTGTGCTTATGTAGAGGAACCGGGCGTTCGGCAAAGTCTCCAGAGCATTGAAGACGCCGCCAACATTGACGTTTTGGTATACTGCTTCGCTGGCATTGAAATCTGTCGTCGCAGCACAATGAATGACCAGATCAATCTGACGCTCGAGCAACGCAATAGTGGCCTCATCCAGACCAAGGCCCCGCAACGTCACATCTCCGGTCAGTTTAGACACACGGCCGGCTTCAGGCATGACATCTGCAAAATCGCCAGCTGACAACAACCGCCCGTCATTTGCATATATGTCACGGGTTTTCCGGACCAGCGCGACGACCGCATGGCCAGCAGCGAGCAACCGCGCAGTAAGCTCACCGCCGATAGTTCCTGTTGCACCTGTGAGCAATATATTCACGGTTTCAACAGCAGGACGCTGGCTCGGCTTCTGCACCGCTGGTATCGGACGTGTAGGGCATATCGCTGCCACACCCTTCAAACACACCATAGTGGCGAGAAAAATCACCGATGAAATCGAAATAAGGCGCGAAGCGTGTGTCCGCCAGCATGCGCCATGAATTTCCGCAAATGGGGAACACCCGGCCGACCTCTATAGCGTGCCCCTTATCCAGCTCGAACAGGCGTTCCTGCCCTTCGACGCCGCCTTTGTAAATAACGGCCTGACCGTAGTCTTCGCACTCCGGCTCCAACTCCTCCAGTTTGAAAAGCCGATAGGTTGCCGAGTAGAAGTTGATGCCATCCAGCATCTTGGCGATATTCGCATCACCAATGCCCAGAGGACGATCCTTTACCAGACGCGGGTCGTCGAAGCCGGCGCTCTTCGCCTGCTCCATGAAATCGCCCCAATAAAGCGCACCGGAAAGGCATTCGCCGTGAAGGACCGGATCGTCCAACAAATGCGTCGGTACGCGGCGGTCGGCATAGACATCGGAAAAATATAGCTCACCGCCCGGTTTCAACAAGTTAAACGCCGCTCGGAAAACCGCAGCTTTGTCCGCCACCAGATTGATGACACAGTTTGAGACGATGATATCGAAACTGTTCGGTTCCAGTTCCAGTTCGTCAAGCTTTTCAATATCACCCTCGATAAAGCGGACATTGCTTTGCGCATAGTCAAAGCGTTCCCGGTGCCATTCGATATGCCGATTGGCGACTTCAAGCTGCGCGGGCGTGGCATCGACACCCACAACGGCGCCGTCTTCTCCGACAAGTTGCGCCAGCAGATAGGCGTCTTGCCCGGATCCGGAACCCAGATCGAGTATGTGCGCTCCATCAATCAATTGCGGCGTTACAAGGCCGCAACCATAATAACGGCCCTTCACTTCTTCATGCACGTTATCCAATGCCGTTCTGACGCGGGCATCTGGCGCATCGGCCATGGTGCAAGCGTCGGTCAGCAGATCAGATGATCCGGCGAGGATTTCCCCATAATATTTCTGGCTATTTTCAAGATTCATTCAGTGGCTCCGCAATTTTACACCACTGGTTCGGGAAAAATAGCCAAGGGGTTACAGTTACATGCCACTGCATGTAACGAATGGCCCACATTTCGCGAATAGGACTATATGTCAGAGACTTCTCCATTTTCCGTTATCAATGCACCGCCACTTGATCCGAAAAAATTCCTTGATCAGGATCTAACCGCCAAGGGCGAAACGCGCGCACGCGTTGCCATGACCGGTCTTCATACTTTGTGGATCAACACCGGCACCTTGTGCAATCTGGCGTGCAAAAACTGCTATATTGAAAGTTCTCCGACCAATGACGCGTTGGTCTATATCACGCTGGCCGAGGTCGAGGCGTTTTTGGATGAGATTGTGGCGGAGAACCTGCCAACACGCGAAATCGCATTTACCGGCGGTGAGCCCTTTATGAACAAGGATATGATGGCGATATTGCGCCTTTGCCTGTCACGCGGGTTTGAGGTGCTGGTGCTAACCAATGCCATGCGGCCAATGCGACGTTTTGAAAGCGACTTGTTGGCATTGGGAGGCCGCAGCCGCCTGACGTTCCGGGTCAGCCTGGACCATTTCACCAAGGTCATTCATGAGGCAGAGCGTGGCCCCAATAGCTGGGACAAAGCGCTGGACGGAATTGACTGGCTTTCGGCGAACGGATTCAACATCTCGGTTGCCGGACGGCATTTAGCCGGAGAAAACGAGACACAGGCACGTGCTGGCTATGACGCGTTGTTTGCCGATCGAAGCTGGGCCATCGGAGTGGAAGACCCCTCGCAATTGATGCTGTTTCCCGAAATGGATGCGCAGGCCGATATCGCCGAAATTACGGACGCTTGCTGGAGCATCCTGAATGTCGATCCGGCCAGTATCATGTGCGCATCCAGTCGCATGGTGGTAAAACGCAAGGGAGAGGCCGCCCCCCGCGTCGCTGCCTGTACGTTGCTGCCCTATGATCCACAATTTGATATGGGCGGAACGTTGAAAGAAGCCAACCAAAGCGTAGCACTAAACCATCCGCATTGTGCGCGGTTTTGTGTTCTGGGCGGTGCCAGTTGCTCGGCTTAAATCGCTAAAACCCGTCCGGCCACGGCATCCAGTTTTGCCTTTAACAAGGGATCCTGGACCGAAGGATCGGTAATCAACGCATAATCGAGCCCCGTGTCAATCGGACTTGCCTCTCGTTTCTCTGGCAATGATCTCACCAGATGTTCAACAAGCGCGCGGCCTCTTGCTGCATTGTCGCTCAACTGAGCAATAATGGCCTCCACTTCAACGGGAGCTTCATTTTCGCGCCAGCAGTCATAATCGGTGACCATGCCGATCAGCGCATAAGGGAGCTCAGCCTCCCGCGCCAATTTCGCCTCTGGCATAGCGGTCATGCCAATGATGTCAGCACCCCAGCTGCGATACATATGGCTTTCGGCGCGGGTCGAAAATTGCGGTCCCTCCATCGCAAGATAGGTGCCGCCATCCTGTACGGTCGCCCCGGCCTTGCGCGCAGCATTAGCGGCATATGAAGATAGCCGCGGACAGACGGGATCAGCCATTGATACATGAGCAACCAGGCCATCACCAAAGAAGCTTTTTTCCCGGGCGAACGTGCGATCAATAAACTGGTCAACCACCGCAAAATGCCCAGGTGCCAAATCTTCGGCGAGTGAACCAACGGCCGAAATGGAAACAAGATCCGTCACACCCACTCGTTTCATGGCATCGATATTGGCCCGAAAATTCAACTGGCTCGGTCCAAGACGGTGTCCGCGCCCATGACGTGGTAAAAATACGCATTTCACGCCGGCAATATGCCCGGTCAGCAGTTCGTCAGACGGCGCTCCCCAAGGCGTTTCAACCGATATCCAACGGGCATCCTCCAGAGCATCCAGCTGATACAACCCTGATCCGCCGATAATACCCAATGTCCATTCGCTCATGTTTGAAACTCCGCCCCGATTGAAATGTTGTTAGCCGGATATGACCGGAGGTTTCCTATGCTGCAAGTGTCATTACGATCCATGCGATTGCACCGGCCAACGGTAATGTGCCAACCCATGAAAGCAGGATGGTTCGCACGGTTGAACCGGACAATGTCTGCGCACCTACACCTACGCCGGTAATGGCACCCACGCTGACGTGGGTGGTGGATACAGGCAAGCTCTTGAAGCTTGCAGCAAGGACGAGCGCAGCTGTGGTCAGGTTGGCCGTCAATCCCTGTGTTGGGGTCAAAGTCGTGATTTTCTGGCTCATCGTTTCGGCAACGCGGCGTGACAACAGTAAACCGCCCAAAGCCACGGCAATGGCAATCGCGACCAATGACAAACTTGTGTCGCCGACATTCACCACGACCATCAAACCAGCGAGCTTTGGCGTGTCGTTGACCGAGCGGGCGAAGCAGATCGTTGCAGCCGAGGCGATATGGGCAGAATTGAGTGTCTTGCTGACCGAAGCGCGAGTAGCTTCAGACCCGTGAACAGCGCATGCTTCATCCGTGTCAATGATAACAGCAGGCATAGCCAGAGCGCGTTTCATTGTGCCGTCAACGGTTGCTTGCGGTGCTGTTTTCACCACACAAATACAGTCCTTATTGACGTTTCTCTCTGGCAAAAATCGATAAACCAAATAGCCGATAAAAGCTGAAACGAACGGACTGACCAGCAAAGGCAGAATAAATGCCGAACCCAAATTGCCAACGTTGACCACGCCTGCGCTGCTCGCAAGTCCGGCACCAATCAGGCCGCCAACCAGCGCATGGGTCGTTGAAATCGGTAGCCCCACCCGTGTCGCAATCATCACCGCCGCAGCCGCGCCGCTCGCTACCGCAAGCGCAAAGGAAGGCAAGGCCACAATTTCATCCGGGACTAGGCCCTTGCCCGAAAACTGTTTTACCAGACCATGGGCAAGCAATATCGAAAGCAGGCTACCAGCCAGCGCCGCAAGTGTGGCGATTATCAACGCCTTGCGATAATCCAGCGTCGCCGAACCCCATACAGTTGCGAAGCCCTTGAAATTGTCATTTGCGCCATTTGCGAAGGCAAGGAACAGTGCTGCGACTATGACCAATGCTATTATCATCATCTACCCTTTGTCTGTTGGCAAAGGTTCGGTCCGGTAGAAGAGATAGTTACATGCCGCCGGTTTCAAACACTAATATCGGGTGTTTTTCTGGTCTTTGACCAGACGGCCCCAAACCGGGTTATACGGATGCACATATGAAGTTGATTTAGTTCCGCTAGTGTAAAGCGGGCGGCTTTCATTGTGCCATTTAAAAATCCCGCCCTCCAGATTATAGGCCGCTTTTGCACCCGATGATATCAAAGCATCTTGCACCCGATTGGCCAGATCAGATGAGCGCTGTCCAACCGAACAATAGAATATCGCGGTCTTTCCTTTGGAGAGATCAGCAAATTTCTCGATGAACTCTTGTGTCGACATCCTTGGGTCGACCCGAAAGGCGCCCTTCAAACGGCTGACAGAAAATTCCGAAGCCTCCCGCACATCAAACAGCACGGTGCTCTCCTGGTTCAGGGCTGATAGGCTATCGCCATCAATATGATTCACCTCAACGAATTGGCTTTCTATTCCATGATGGACTTTCGCAAGACCGCCATCATCGCTCGCGAATAGCAGATAACCGGCCGCAGCTAACGAGCCGCACAGCGCAAACGCGATTGCACTTTTGGCTTTCCACTTCATTCCACCTTCCTAACCTTTGGGTCCAAAAGGGCGGAAGATGTAGTCGCGTAGCGACGCAACTGGCGGATATCCATCAATGCCGGTCTTCGGAAATTCTCCATCCTTCGGCATATATTGCGTGCCAAAGATACGGTCAAAAAAAGAAAAGAAGGATGCATAATTTTTGCCGATATGACGGACATCGCGTGTGTGATGGTGATGATGGTAGACATTGTCGGCAACGATATGGCGAAATGGAGCGGGAAATGACAGCGCCGGGGCATCAGAATGCATGTAATAATTGGATATGAGATAAAATGTCGTCACCAGCATGATATGTTGCTGTGGAGCGTCAATCAAAAGTACCAGCGGCGTGGTAATCAACAGTATGTAGATTACATCCTGCCCGAAATGGGAATAACTGCGTGCCGCATTTAGATGCTCGATTTGATGATGGATCGCGTGAAAGCGCCATAGGAAGTCAAAGTGATGCAGCGCACGATGCAGCCAATATTCCATCAGGCCCAGCAACAGCAGGTAAATCAGCGGAAAGACGACAAGCACGGGACCTAGATCATCGGCGGCAAATAATGGTTCCACGCCCAATGACCGAAGCAAGCTAAATTCTGCCGCTTGAACCAATATAGAAATCGCTAGCGCTACCACGCTATAGATCATGCCATCTCGATATCGGGTCCGAAAATCGGAAAAGCGCAGTTGCCGCCATTCGATGACGACAAAAAGCCCAGCCACCGTCAAAAAAGTGAATATCCCATTAGCCAGAGCTACAAATATATCGGCAGCTACCGGTCCGATTTCGATATCCTGCAAGAAAAACCCTAGTCGATATTGCATCCATCCAGCTGCGTAGAGCAACGATTCCGCAACGATTAACAAAACCGCAAAAGTCAGAATGAAGTTCCCATAGCCTATTGGCTCCGACTGCTTGCTGGCAATGTTGGGATTGTTCACCATCACGACACTATCGTTCTGCTTTGGAATTGGGACTATAAAACAGGTATTCTATCGAAAGCCTTGCAACGTTACAATGAAGGCAATTTTAATTGGCGGTCCAACTTGTTTTGCCCCGAAGTCTCATCGACTCTCATAGCATCTCTTCGACGCTTGAAATTTCTATTGGTCTTTAGTCGACACTGTCCATTGTGAATGGGAATTCATGATGTCGCTAAAGGATTACAAAATAAAAAGCGGAAAATATTTTCCGCTCCATATCGGAAGCAATCAAATGCCGGAGTGCAGTATAATCGCGGTTCCCAGTCTGTGATTAAAAGTGATTTTTAGCCTAATCTATAGCCCATCACACAAAGAAGACTTGATGTGGCCGCTATGCGGAAGTCAAAATGGCTGAAACCGGCTGTGGGTCTCAAAAACAGTGCGTTTCTATAATCCCTTCCGCCGATTTTCACCATAAAAGCGATGCTTTTTCACCAAGTGCAAACACCGGATCCAGCAGAAATCCCAAAATCTGCTCATTGGACTAATTACAATTGCCGAATTTCCAACAATGAAACGCAGTAGAATTTTTGGTATTGTGAATTGGTATGCACTAATTATCATTATGGTATGCATATTAGGTTGACAAAAATATCAGACCGCGTCAGTTTCCAAAAAAATAGAAAATACTCAGGGAGGATCCATGATGCGCTTTCACGCTCTAGCTGCACGTTCACAGAATCAACATAATCAGATAATCAAGGCTTTACTGGCCACCACAGCGATAACCGCGATGGCAGTGCCGGCGGCTGCACAAGATACAACAGCAAACGACTCGGATGAAAATACGATTGTTGTCTCTGGTATTCGCGCCACTATTCAGAATTCCATCGAAACAAAGAAAGAAGCAACCACGATTGTGGATGCGCTGTCTTCAGAGGAGATTGGTGATTTGCCAGCGCTTTCCATTGGTGAAGCACTTGAAACGCTGACCGGCGCAGCGTCACATCGCGAGCAGGGCGGCGCAACCGAAATATCTATTCGCGGTTTGGGGCCGTTTCTTGGTTCGACGGTCCTGAATGGTCGGGAGGCAACAAACGGTAGTGGTGATCGCTCCGTGAACTTCAGCCAGTTCCCGTCGGAGCTTTTCAACAAAGTAGCGATATATAAAACGCAGGAAGCGAGTTTCATCGAAGGCGGAGTTTCGGGACAAATCAGGCTCGAGACCGTCCGCCCGATTGACTATGGGAAGCGCCGTTTTCAGGGGGATTTCAAGCTGAACTACAATCCCGACAACAGTGACCTGAACATTCGTGAGCGCAACCTGGGTTATCGCGGCACGGTCAGTTACATCGACCAGTTTAACGTCGGCGACGGCGAGGTCGGCATTTCGCTGGGCTATTCACGCAATGTGACTACCAACCCGGAACAGGAAGTACGTTCGAGCAGTGGTTTTCGGGACTGCCGGCTGGCTGGGATTGCCTCTGCGCCCAACACTTTCAATGAAGGTGTCTTTGAAGATGATAACTGTGATGACGGAGGTAGCGACGACGGTGATTTGATTCTTGAGATAGATCCTGCGACCGGCACCGCGCCAGATGCGGATACGCCGTTTCTCTTCACGTCGAGCTCGCGGTCATTCCGCCAGAATATTACCGATGATGAGCGTGATTCCTTCTTCGCAGCCGTGCAGCTAAAGCCTACTCCGGATGTGGATATCAACTTTGATTTTCAATATTCAAATCGCGTGTTCTCCGAAATTCGCAATGACCTCGTTTTTGCCGAAAACCGGCGTGTTGATGCACCTGATGTCGATTTATCACGTCGCTTGCCATTTGATCTTATTGTCACGCCGGCTGGTTCTTTGTTGCAGTTCACCAATGAACAGCGGATTGAAACCAATAGTCAATTTGCTGAGCGGCTGGAAGAATATTACGGCGGCGGTATTTCTATTGAAGTGCAGGCTTCTGATCGCCTGAAACTGTCCTTTGATGCGTCTTATTCCGATACCAGTCGCCGCGAGAATATCATTCAGACACGACTGCAATCGGACCGTGAGGATATTTTCGGTAATACCGTTCCCGGTACAAACAGCGCGCTAGAGCGAGGCAGCGACTCCATTCAGCGAGATCGTGTTGAAACTGCGACTTTCATTGGCCAGAACGGTTCGCAGGGCTATAATTTCATCGTCCAAAACTTCGACGTCACCAACCCAGACCTGTTTGCCGATGATGCCCGGACACGGGTCGATCTCAACCAGTTCCGTAACAACGATATTCTGGGAATTCGAGGTGATCTCGAATATGAATTTGATGGGTTCTTGTCGAGCATCATGGGTGGTGTTCGCTATTCGGAGCTGGGCTTTAACAGCGTGCCGCGATCACGAGACCAATTCACTTTTTCCGACGACGCGCTGACCATCGCCAATCAGGCCTGTCGGAATGATGTATTCCCGGAAAACAATTTTCTGTCATCAATCAGCGGTGGCAATGCTCTGGTGACGAATGTGGATGATGCCGGCAATGTCATCACACAGGGCACGGGTAACAGCTACGCAACGTTCGATCCGATTTGTCTGGTGCAGCAGCTGAATGCGGCTGACCCGCAGGGCATTGTTTTTGATGACGACGGGCGCCCAGTTATTCCCGGACCGCAGGAAACCATCCAGAATGTTGATGTCACCGAAAAGACCTGGGCCGGTTATTTGCAGGCCAATTTTGACGGGGAACTTGGCAGTACCCCGGTCCGCGGCAATATCGGCTTGCGAGTTATAAATACCAAAGTGCGTTCGACGGGTCTTCGCGGTGCATTGATTACGGTTACTGATCCTGCCGATGGTACGATTGATATCGTTCCCGACCCCGCAGCTGGTTCCCTGTTAGCGGTCACCGGAGGTGGCTCTTACACAGAATTTTTACCTAGCTTTAATGTGGTAGCTGAGGTCGCACCGAATGTTCAGGCGCGTGCTGCAATATATCGCGCCTTGTCGCGGCCTGATCCTTCCTCTCTCGGCTTTGGCCGCAGCTTTAGTGGGCTTCAGGACGACACGGTAACGTCAATTGCCGACGCGATCGGCAATGCCAATGCCAATGGCAATCCGTTCACCGAGCCACTTCTTTCATGGAACTTTGATGCAGCGGTGGAATGGTATCCCAATGCCGATACAATCCTGGCCGCTGGTGTTTATTACAAGCGCTTTAACGGCGGTTTCCAGAACACAACGCAAACCGAAGAATTTATCGTTGATGGTCAAGCGCTGCAAACGTTGGTCACGACCCAGAACACTGTTGGTGAGTCCAGCACGATCTATGGCTTCGAGGTCACCGCTTCGCATCGTCTCAGCTACCTGCCTAAACCGCTTGATGGTCTTGGTTTCAAACTGAGCTACAACTATGCCAGCTCTAATTTCGAGTTTGAAGATGCACAGTTCGGTGCGTCTCAGGTATTTGGTCCCAATGGCACGCTTGTGGACCGTGTTGGGATTGTCCCGCCTGCAGAAATATTCGGGCTTTCCAAGCATGTACTGTCTGCGCAGGCTTACTATCAGATTGGCGGCTTCGACTTCCAGGGTGTCTACAAATACCGTAGCAACTATTTCCAGCAGTTTATTTCGACACCCGGTAACCTGAGATATATTGGCAATACCGGCGTGTTCGAAGCGCGGATTTCATACAAGCTGACCGACAATATCAAGTTCACTATCGAAGGTATCAACTTGTTCAACGAACCGCGGAACCAGTTTAATCCGACGCTGGAGAATATCTCGGAAGTGAATGTCTACGGACCCCGCTACTTCGCAGGCGTGAAATTTAAATTCTAAGCTCCCAAAGAGGGACGGCGTGGCGGAAGCTTGAACCCGCCACGTCGGTTCTTGGGGTTTTGGTTTGGTAATTTGGTCGACAAATGGAGTATTTTTGCGTTAGATGTCTGAATTGACCGGACTAATTTAAACTGGAGGATATGCGGCATAATGTCAGAGAAAAGACTCTTTCACAGCGTTGCAGAACAAATCTCTGATCTTATTGATGAGGGCGTTTTTCCTTTAGGTACGAGGCTTCCCGGAGAACGCGAGCTTGCAGAACGTTTTGGAGTTAGCCGTGTAACGATCAGGGAAGCAGAAATTGCCTTGCAGGCGGTCGGAAAAATCCAGATCAAAACAGGTTCCGGTGTCTATGTTTCTGAGGAATTGCCAAAAGATCCGGGGCAATTACCCGATGTTAGTGCATTCGAACTGACCGAAGCACGATCCATGATCGAGTCTGAAGCGGCAGCACTTGCGGCGAAGGTTATTTCGGACGAAGCGTTGGATGATTTGCAGGAACTGGTCAGCCAGATGTCCGCTGCCAATGATGATGCTGCAACCAGTGCGGATCATGCCTTCCACATGACCATCGCCAAAGCCTCTGGCAACAAGGCGATTGTACATACGATCGAGACATTGTGGCGGATGCGTGAGGAGCTGCCCAAGGTCAAGAAAACCTATGGCTCGGTTTGTGAGGAAGATGCCGAATCTCGTATGAGAGAGCATCAGCTTATCCTTGATGCTCTAAAGGCACATAATCCTGATGACGCACGCAACGCCATGCGTGCCCATTTCTTCCGGTTGATCAGCGCGATGCTTGACGCCACAGAGCAGGAGGCGTTGCGTGAAGTGCAACAGCGTGCGAGCGAAAGCCGAGAGCGTTTCCTTACCAATGCCAATCTCGGCTAAATTGGTATAAACAAAAATCACTTTTGGTAGTACAAATTGGTTGACGTAAATTCGCGTCAGTGTTAGCCCTTGATCATAATAAAAAGGATGATCAGGAGATGGTATTCAGGTTTGCCCTGATAATTGGGATTTTCATTGCCTGGGCATCGCCCGCGCAGTCCGCTCATTACTTCGTCAAAAATCAGAGTGAATATTTCGAGGCAGCCAAAAAGGTCGAGGCTGGGGATATCATCATCCTGGCGAATGGCGAATGGCGTGATTTTGAAATCGTGCTGACGGGCCAGGGTACCAAAGCAAAGCCTATCACCCTCATCTCCGAAGAGCCGGGAAAAGTCCTTATCACCGGGCAATCCAATCTGCGCATTGGCGGCAAGCATATCCTGGTCACAGGTCTGGTATTCCGCAACGGTTATAGTCCAACCGGAGAAGTCATCTCGTTTCGCCGGACGAAAAAGGATTTGGCCTATGACAGCCGGGTGACCGAGGTAGTCATCGATCATTTCAACAAGCCGGATCGGTTCGAAAGTGACTACTGGGTCGGCATGTATGGCAAGCGCAACCGCTTTGATCACAATCATCTGGTCGGTAAAAGCAACAAGGGTGTGACCTTCGCTGTCCGGCTCGACAGCAAGGATAGTCAGAAAAACTACCACCGGATCGATCATAACTATTTCGGACCGCGCCCTGTTCTCGGCTCTAACGGAGGGGAAACCCTTCGTATCGGCACCAGTAAATATTCGATGTTCAATTCGCATACGCTGGTTGAGAATAATTTTTTTGATCGCTGCGACGGAGAGGTCGAGATCATCTCGTCCAAATCCGGTGCAAACACCTATCGCGGCAATGTTTTCTTTGAATCGAGCGGGACGTTGACCCTGCGCCATGGCGACGGCAATCTCGTCGAGAATAATGTCTTCATGGGTAATGGTAAAGATCATACGGGTGGCATCCGGGTGATCAACCGCGATCAGACAATCCGCAACAATTATATGGAAGGGCTTCGCGGTACCGGCTTTTCAAGCGCTCTGACCGTAATGAACGGCGTGCCCAATTCACCGGTCAATCGCTATGTCCAAGTCGACAATGCAGTGATCGAGAATAACAGCGTTGTGGACAGCAGGCGGATTACCTTTGCGGCCGGAGCAGACAAGGAGCGGTCCGCACCGCCGGTAAACAGCAAATTCTCCAGCAACCTGCTCAATGGCTTTGGGGATGGCACCTTCATCAAGGTGCAGGACGACATCAGCGGTATCCGCTTTGCTGATAACCAGCTTACCGCCGGCAATATGGAGAAGTCCGTTGCAGGTATCGCGGCCATGCCCGCAACGCTGAGCCGCGCTGACAACGGTTTGCTGTATCCGGAGGGCTTGACCGTTGGGGCGTCTCGTGATCTGAAACCCGTGACCCGGGATCAGGTCGGGATTACCTGGTATGCTAAGCCGGCAACCGGTGATCGTTTCGGCAAGGGCAAGGAAATTGCTGTCGCACCGGGCGAAGACAGTCTGACCGAAGCGCTGGCCGCGGCCGGAGAGGGCGACCGGTTGGTGCTCAGCGCCGGGAATTATGTGGTCAACAAGCTGCTGCCGCTGGACAAGGCGGTTTCCGTTGCCGGGCCGGCCGAAGGCGGCGTCAAGATCACCTTTGCGCGGCCGTCTTTGTTTGAAATCAGAGAACGCGGAAGCCTGAGTTTATCCAATCTGCTGATTGACGGGGCATTGGCTCCAGACTCGGTCGGCAATGCGGTTATCCGGACAACCAGCTATCCGATACAATCCAATTTCGTTATCGCGCTGGATCGCGTGAATATTGCCAATCTCGACGTCAATAAATCCTTTCATGTTATAGCGCTGGGCAAAAGCAGTTTTGCAGATCGGGTGACCATCAAGAACAGCAATTTCCTCAACATCTCCGGATCGATAATACAGGCGGCGGCAGAAACAGAGGATTACGGCCAGTATAACGCAGAATATGTCAGTATTTCTGAATCCAATTTCAAAGATATTGGCGGTGCGGTATTTAACATTTATCGCGGTGGACGGGATGAAAGTACTTTTGGCCCGCATTTTTCCCTATCCGAATCCAATTTCCTGAATGTCGGAAAAAGCGGCAATAATGCATCAGGCGCAGCGATGGTGTTGCACGGGGTGCAGCACAGCGATATCCGCAAATCAAACTTTGCTGACAGTGCGCCGATAAAGATCGTTCACACGGTCGGCCGTCCGCAAACTCGGGTCGCCCAGAACATATTTTCAAACACACCGGCACCGATTGTCGAAGAGCTGATCTGGACCGGCGCACCGCGCGTGCAAATGTCCAATAACGTTGTCACGGATGGAACTGCAAAATGAAGCGGGTCATTCTGCCTCTGACGTTACTAGGCTGTTCTACTGCCTGTGCTGCCGGGACGGCAGAAGGGTCGCAGCTCCGGTCATCAGCGGCACCGCAAGCAGCTGCGTCTTTATTTGACAAAGAAGTCGTCCGTTCGCGGGCTTTTCTGAAAATGATGATGGATGCCGGTGTGGTGGTCCCGACGCCAAAAGATCCCGGCGGTGGTTACACGCATGAGCAGCACAAGCGCAACTATAAGGCGATTTATCAGGCCGGTATGCTCTATCGGATTACCGGTGAGCAGCGCTACGCCGATTATACACGGGATATCCTGCTGGCCTATGCCGATCTTTATCCCACTCTTGAAGCGCATCCGGCGCGCAAGAAACAAAATTACGGCAAGATTTTCTGGCAAGTTCTGAACGATGCTGTCTGGCTGGTGCAGAGCGTCCAGGGTTATGAACAGATTCGTGACCAGTTGCCACAAGCGCAGCGCGACTTGATCGACAATCAGGTCTTTCGCAAGGCGGCCGATTTCCTATCGGTGGAGTCTGCACAGACATTCAATCTGATTCACAATCATGCGACATGGGCGACCGCTGGTGTCGGGATGACCGGCTATATGCTGGGTGACCAGGATATGGTTGAGCGCGCGTTACTAGGCTCTGCAAAAGACGGAAAATCTGGTTTTTTGCGCCAAACCGATCTGCTTTTCTCCCCAGATGGCTATTACTCGGAAGGCCCTTATTATCAGCGTTATGCACTGATGCCCTTCATGGTTTTTGCAGACGCGATTGAAAAAAATGATCCTGCGCGCAAGATTTTCGAACGCCGAGACGGGATATTGCTCAAAGCACTGCAGACAACGGTCCAGTTGACCTATGGTGGTTTCTTCTTCCCGTTTAACGACGCGATCAAGGACAAGAGCCTGAATACCGAAGAATTGTATCACGGCGTCGCCATTGCCTATGCCAAGACCCGTGATCCGCAGCTTCTGTCGGTTGCCGAGTGGCAAGGTCGAACCGTGTTGTCCAGCGACGGCCAGCATCTTGCAAAAGACCTTGCAGCTGGAAAAGCCCTGCCGTTTGACTATAAATCTTTACTGCTGCGCGACGGGCCGGAAGGCAAAAAAGGAGCGGTGACCATATTGCGCAATGGCGCTGGTCCGCACCATCAGGCGCTAGTGACCAAAAATAGCTCGCAAGGCATGGGTCACGGCCATTTCGATAAACTCAGCTGGCAATATTATGACAATGGTCGCGAGTTGATTTCGGATTATGGAGCCGCCCGCTTCCTGAATATTGAAGCCAAAGAAGGCGGTCGGTATCTTCCCGAGAACAAAAGCTGGGCGAAGCAGAGCATCGCCCACAACACGCTGGTTGTTGACGAGCAAAGCCATTTTCGCGGCGATACCAAGGCAGGCGAGGCACAGTCGCCAAAACAGCTCTATTTTTCCGACGAGCCCGGAAGCCAGATCAGCGCGGCGAGCATGACGGGAGCCTATCCGGATGTCGCATTCACGCGTACGATGGCGTTGCTGGATGTCGCAGGGCTCGGCCAGCCGCTGGCAGTCGACATTATGCGCGTGCAATCGGACACAGCGCATCGCTATGACTTGCCGCTTCACTATAACGGTCAGATCATGCGCATCGGTTTCGATGTCGCATCCAATCCGCAAAACCGTCCGGTACTTGGTGACAAAAACGGTTATCAGCATATCTGGGTCGATGCTGAGGGTATTGTATCTGCAGACCGGAATTTCGTCACCTGGTTACTCGATGACCGTTTCTATACTTGGCGTTTTGTGCCGCAAACCGGTGCGAAAATGATTTTGGCGGAAAGCGGGGCCAATGACCCGAATTTCAATTTGCGCCGCGAGCCGATGCTGATCCAGCGTGTCGACAATGCCAAAAACACCAGCTTTGCCGGAATATTGGAAGCCCATGGCCGTTATGACGGTGCGGCCGAACAAACCGTGGCGAGCGATAGCCAGATCAGGGAAATGGCTTTTGAAACCGTGGATGGCAAGGACATATTGTTTCTGGAGACACTAGCCGGAACAAAGCTGGCTTTTGCAGTCTCTTATGATCCGGACAATGCCACCAAGCATATAGTAAAATTTCGAGGACAGATGCTGAGCTGGAAAGGCTTTGCCGCCCGGATTGACTTGGGAATTGGGAGAGAAAAATGAGTGCAATCATGGATGAATGTAGCCCAAGTGCGGTGCGCGCGATGGATGTACCCATCGAGAATGTTGATCCTGGTATCAAGCGGCAAATGCTGGGCTATGGTCCGGGCATCATGATTTGCCGGGTGTGGTTTGAGAAAGACGCAGTTGGCGCGGTGCACAGCCATTTTCACAGCCAGTCGAGCTATGTCGAATCCGGCCGGTTTCTGGTCCACGTCGATGGCGAGGAGTTTGAGCTGGGTGCCGGCGACTGTTTCTACGTCGCGCCCCATCAGGATCACGGCGCGGTCTGTCTGGAGTCCGGTGTGCTGATCGACACGTTCAGTCCCGCCCGAGAAGACTTTCTGAACGCGGGTGACCCATCATGAGCACCGCTGCAAAAGAGAGTGTTGCCAAGATCGGAAAATTTCGCTGGGCGATTGTGACACTCGTCGCGTTGGCGACCATCATCAACTATATTGACCGCGGTGCGCTTGGTTTTCTGTGGCCGGAAATCTCGGACGAACTCGGCCTCACTAAGGTGGACTACGCCATCATATTGAACGTGTTCACTTTCGCCTATGCCTTTGGTCAGACGCTGTTCGGGAAAATTTTCGACTGGATCGGCACGAGAATGGGTTTCGTGCTCTCGATCGTCGTCTGGTCTGCCGCTACCATGTTGCACGCCGTGGCTACGGGGCTGATGAGCTTTGCGCTTTTCCGCGGATTACTAGGAGTTTCGGAGGCTGGTAACTGGCCAGGTGCGACCAAAGCCAATGCCGAGTGGTTTCCGATCAACGAACGCGCGCTGGCTCAGGGTATCTTTAACTCCGGTGCAGCCATTGGCGGCATCGTCTCGGCACCGATTATCGCCTATTTGTTTGTCTTCCTCGGCACGTGGCAAGCCACCTTCATCGCGATTGGCGCGCTGGGGTTTCTGTGGCTGGTGCCATGGTTGATCATGTACAAGTCTGGCCCGGAAGATCATCCTTGGCTGTCGGAAGACGAACGGCAATATATCCTGACCGGTCAGAAAAATGTCGAAACCAATGAAGTCGCAACCTACGCGCCCAGCTCCGGAGAAATCCTTTCGCGCAAGGAAAGCTGGGGCGTAATTATGGCTTCCTTTTTCCTCGACCCGATCTGGTGGTTGTTTGTCGGTTGGCTGCCGTTGTATCTTTCTGAAACTTATGGGTTCGGGGTTGCGGAAATCGGCCTTTATGCCTGGGTGCCTTATGTTGGCGCCATGTTCGGTGCCTGGTTTGGCGGGCTGCTCGCTCAAAACCGGATCAAGTCCGGTTGGACGGTGAACAAGTCTCGAAAATTCGTTATCGCTCTGGGCGGGCTGATTATGCTGGTCTCGCTATTGATGACAATCACGGCCGCGACACCCCTTATGGCGGTTCTGCTGATGGCGGCGATATTGTTCGGATTTCAGACGGCCGTCGGTAATATTCAGACATTGCCCAGTGATTTCTACAGCGGAAAATCAGTCGGATCGCTGGCTGGATTTGCCGGAACAGCGGCCAAGCTCGCCGTGGTGGGACTGAATTTCCTCATTCCGGTAATTACTGTGAATAGCTACGCGCCGGCCTTTGCGGTTGGTGCTGCTCTTGCAATTTTCACCGTATTGTCGGTCTTCATTTTATGCCCTGACATCAAACCACTCAAAGCCAATTCTCCCTAAAACATCTCAACTTTTAATGTTCTAAAAACAGGAAAAATTATGTCCAAATTTCAAGGTAAAACAGCAATCGTTACTGGCGGTAGCCGCGACATTGGCCGAGCGATATCCGTCAAGCTGGCGTCAGAAGGCGCCAATGTTGTTGTCAACTATTGCAATAACAAAGATGACGGCGATGCCACTATCGCGGAAATAGAATCGGCTGGCGGCAAAGCAATATTGGTGAAGGGAGACATGACCAAGCAAGCCGATGTGGCCAATCTGGTCGATCAGGCGCGCAGTTCTTTTGGGGGTTCGATTGACATCGTCGTCAATGTGACCGGCGGCCTGGTGGAGCGCAAAACGCTGGATGAGATGGACGAAGAATTTTTCAACTATGTCATGCAGCTGAACACAACATCGACTTTCCTAGTGACGAAGGCTACCGTGCCCTACATGCCCGAAGGCAGCGCGATTGTGAATCTGGCTTCACAAGCAGGCCGCGATGGCGGCGGACCGGGCGCATCTGCTTATGCGACATCCAAGGGCGCGGTGATGACTTTCACGCGCGGGATGGCAAAAGAACTGGGGCCAAAAGGCATTCGCGTCAATTCGCTGTGCCCCGGCATGATTGCTACCACCTTCCACGACAAATTCACGAAAGACGCCGTTCGTGAAAATGTTGCTAATTCAACACCGTTGCGCCGTCAGGGCCGGGCTGAAGAAACTGCCGATGCAGTCGCCTATCTGGCGTCCGATGAAGCCTCATTCATTACCGGAACGAATATCGATATTAACGGCGGCCTCCTGTTTTCGTAACAACGGGCTGAACAAACGAGCGAGCAAGACATGAGTGAAATCACCGCGCAGACATTGGAGGCAAAATTCCAAGCTGCTCCGGTCGTGCCGCTGATCCAAGCGGATGACCCGGTTGTAGCAATAGAAACGGCCAAGGCGCTTCAGGCCGGCGGTCTGGACGTTATCGAAGTCGTTCTGCGGACCGATGCTGCTCTTGATTGTATGGAAGCTATTGCGAAGGAAACCTCTGGCATAATCGTTGGCGCGGGCACTGTGCTCACCGTTGACCAGGCCGAACAGGTCTTGTCGCGAGGAGCGCAATTCGTGGTATCACCGGGGCTGGTCGATCCGGTAGCGCAATATTGCCTCGATCGATCGGTGCCAATATTTGCCGGTACAATGACGGCGGGCGAAGTGCAGCGGGCCTATGCTTTGGGATTGCGCACCGTGAAATTTTTCCCGGCGAAGCTCGCAGGCGGTGTTCCGATGCTAAAGGCATTATCATCGGTATTTCGCGAAATGCGTTTCATGCCAACGGGCGGCGTTTCCGCGGAAAACCTCTCCGAATTTCTGGCTGTTCCATCAGTGATTGCCTGCGGCGGCAGCTGGCTGACCCCTAAAGGATCGATTGAGGTCGGCGACTATAATGCAATTACAAAATTGGCGATTGAGGCTGTCGCGCTCGCTAAAGCGGCGAGGCCATAAGGAGTTATAAAATGGCGGAATATTTATCTTTTGGCGAAATCATGCTGCGGCTGAAAACACCCGGCCATGAGCGGTTTTTTCAGTCACCGGCATTTGAAGCAACATTTGGCGGCGGTGAAGCTAATGTCGCGGTAGCACTCAGCAACTATGGTTTGTCGGCCGGCTTTGTGACTGCATTGCCCGATAATGACATTGGCGCATCGGCTATCGGAGAATTGCGGCGTTTTGGTGTTGATACGACCCAAATTCGCAGATCAGGAGATCGTGTCGGGATATATTATCTGGAAGCAGGGGCTAATCAGAGACCCTCCAAGGTTGTTTATGATCGCGCGCATTCGTCAATCAGCAAATGCCGACCTGGTGATTTCGATTGGGAAACTATTTTTGATGGCGCAAAATGGTTGCACATAACCGGCATTACACCGGCACTGAGTCAGTCCGCGGCTGATCTGAGTATTGAATGCGTGCGGCAAGCGAAAAAGGCTGGCGTTACCGTTTCCTGCGACTTCAACTACCGCGGCAAGCTTTGGAAATATGGCAAGACCGCGCCGGAAGTCATGTCCGAACTGGTCAAGCATGTTGATGTTGGCATAGCGAATGAAGAAGATTGCCAAAAGTCTCTTGGGATTACAGCTGATGTTGATGTTGAAACAGGGGAGCTAGATACCGCAAAATATGAAGCGCTCTCGGAAAAGGTGCTGGAACTTTATCCAGATATGTCAACAATCGCGATCACCCTGCGTGAAAGTCACAGCGCGGACCGCAACGGCTGGTCAGCCTGCCTGCGAACGCGAGACAAGGGCTTCATGCTATCCCGGCATTACGAGATTACCGACATTATCGATCGCGTCGGCGGTGGCGATAGCTTTGCTTCAGCGCTGATTTACGGCCTCAACGCCTATGATGATCCTCAACAATCCCTGGAATTTGCGGTTGCAGGAAGCTGCCTTAAACATTCCATCTTGGGCGATTTTAACCGAGTGAGCGTGGCAGAGGTCGAGAAACTGATGGGCGGAGACGGTTCGGGCCGGGTTCAACGATAGTCTTTTTGCAGTCAAGATCATCAAAACCCTACTCCCGATAGCTAGTCGGCGCGTAGCGATGGTCTCACGACAACAACTCTCCTAAGATGATGGATCGTAAGCTGGCAATCCTTCCAACAGGTCCCGATCAAATAGTTCATCCTTGAAAAGCTTGGGGTAATGGAAGGCTCTGAGTTGCGCGTGAAAGTCGCGAACCGATTCCTCGTAGGCAATCATGGAGGCGGCATCCGTATGCATTATCATTATTTGTAAATTCGATAGATATGAGCAGAAGCCAAAAGCCCGCCCCCGATGATGGTTGGTAGTGTCTCTGTGACACCGAAATGCTCCGCAAAAAGCGCGCTTGTGATCAAAACAGCTCCAGATCCTGCTGGAACTAGAAACACTGGAACACGCGCCGATGGCGAAGAAATCGCAACACTCATGGTGGTAAGAAGGGCAAGTGAAGTCATCATCCAATGGAGCCATTCTGCCTGCGCAACCGCAGCTAACACGGGAGATGATATCGCTATGACCGGCAAAACAACGCAATGCACAACACAAGCAACACTAAGCGCGATGGCCGCGCCATCTTTGTAGAAAGCAGACTGCATTGAGAAATCCATGTGATGTTATAATATTACATTATTGATCTGACCATCTTGAGTCAACCGGGTTTTCACTTCGACCTCGGGAGAGGCGTCGAAAAGTGAAAGTGATGTCACGAAACGTCTGCTTTCTAGATAGAGGCGCTTAAGCGGCCGGCGACCACCTTGGGGTAAACTCGGTTATTGCGGAGTGTAATTTATCGTCCGTTGTTCAACCGATGCTGATCGCACTATTTCCAAACGCACTGGCATGGAGCGGGCAATTGAAACGATTGATTCCGGTATCATTCTCATCGATCGGGCAATCCATCCCGTGACATGCTGCCTTGGAAGTCTTTAAAAGATGCCTCGCGAAGCTCTATGATAACATCCACTGAGCTAATTTGCCTGTCAGATTATCGCGTCATGCTTGAGCTAGTGGTGGAGCGAGCTAGTCGAAACATTGTGCGGGGCAAGTGACTTATTACGGAATTGCGGGTGACATTGGATGAAACGTCGTTTTCTATACATGACCGTTAAAAATATCGGGCTCATTATTGTTACACCGCTTTTGGTTGCAGGTTGCACGTCATCAGGCGCCTTTCCGGTGGAGACCGCTGAACAACCCGATATCGATGTATCCTATCCTTTGCGAGCCGGCGAAACGATCCAGATTGTTACCTACGGCGAGGACACGCTCACTGGAGAGTTCAATATCGGCGCGAACGGTGTTCTCTCCTTCCCGTTGGTTGGGGACATCAAAGCAGCTGGGCTGACACCAGCCGCTCTCGGTAAAAGCATAGCGGCAGCGCTCTCTGACGGTTATGTTTTAAATCCCCAGGTCAACGTTGAAGTCAAAAATTATCGACCCATCTACATATTAGGTGAAGTTAACAAACCCGGGGAATATCCCTATGTTCCTGACATGACCATATTGGCAGCGATCGCTAAAGCGGACGGCTTCACCTATCGAGCACAGCAAAAGCAGATATTCTTAAAGCGCTCGGACCAGCCACGGGAGGTGAAAATCAGGCTGGGCAGCAATACCCGCATTTACCCCGGTGACACCATTCGGATTGCAGAGCGCTTCTTCTAGCGTTTGGACAGCCCATCCGGCTTATATCCGGTGCGGTAATCGCTATCGACCCGGCGGTTGATATAACCTTCAGATCCGTTCATCGACAATATCTTCGCCGGAATACCGCCGACTGCGGCGTCATCAGGGACGTCTTTGGTAACAACAGCATTGGCCCCGACAGCCGCGCGATTACCGATATGTATTCTGCCGATAACCTTGCATCCTGCCGCCAAGAACACACCATCTCCTAATATGGGCGAGCCCTGTTTTGGTCCCCGGTTCATTTGCCCAAGCATAGCCCCATGGGTGATATTGCAATTGGCACCGATGATCGCATCGCCATTGACCATGATGTTGCCAAAACGATTGATGAAAAATCCGGGACCGATCCTGGTATATTCTGGAATGGCTATGCCATATTTATAGCGGTATCGCAGCAGTAACAGTTTGAACAAAGGATATAGCAGGTAACGCATGATCGCCCGCTTTTTCATGCAACCGCAGAGACGCATGATCACAGAATATTTAAACCCAGGTGTGAAGAAATAGTGGCGGAGGAAAGAGCGTGCGCGCTTGTTCCCGGCATAGCGATACAGATCTGACAATATAAGCGCCCAAGTATGGCGAAGGCTCCGACTATTGGTCGTTCGATTGCTTACAATATTGGCATTTTGCGTCAGCACTTCACTCAAAACCTTTGTTCCTTTGCGATGATTTATTGCGATGCAGCATTAGCTTTGATTGAACCGAAGTCGGGGTAAATGCGAGTCGGAGCAACTGCCATTAGACCATATGGTATCTAATCGTGTTGAATACACACCCCGTCTCTCACGCCACCAACATAGCGTGACAAGCCAGTTTGGGGATGGCACATATTATTCAGGAGAAATTCTCAGGGGAATATTTTCAACCCGTTTCAGCATATTAAATACCATTAAACACGTTCCGAGTGGCATTATAGAGATGTGATGATGATATTTGTTGTTGCGGTGCAGCATGACTTTGAACCTTATAGTTTCAAACATACTGGCGGCACCACATTGCTGAAATGATCGCGAAAGGGTTCTCGGATGACAGCCAATCTACGCGCTCTTCAAAATGCGTCTTTCACAACCACAAAAATAACACCGCGAAAAAACCCTATCCTGACCAAGCGGTCATGGCGGATAGGAATTTACTCGGTCATGCTTTTCACTGATGCATTGGCCGTTTTCGTCGGCTTTCTGATCAGCAATGCCTTGTTGTTGGACCAGCCGTTCGCATCACCCGGGTTAAAGCTTGGTATTTTGTCGATCCCCATTTTTCTTGCCATAGCGCTGAATAACAAAGCCTATGGCAGAAGGGCTCTATACCGGAACACAAGCGCGACGATCCGCAGTATAGCCTCGCTGTTTGCCACATTGACTCTTATCCTGTTCGTTCTTTTTGGATTGTCGATATTCAAGTCCCATCATCCTTCCTTTGTGGCTTTCGGATTTCTGATTTCATCGGCCCTGATCACCGCCGGCCGCTACGTATGCTATGCCTTCGCCAAGCGGATGCTAGGCACAAATCCGGTCAGCGAGCTGGTTATCATAGACGGTGTTCCCCACGGCCCGATCAGAGATAAGCAAGTGATCCACGCCAAGGATATCGGTTTGAACCCGGATGTTTCCGATCCCGTCATGCTGAACCGGCTGGGAAATCTGTTCCAGTCGATCGACCGCGTGATAGTAGCTTGTCCCGGTGAGCGGCATAACGATTGGGCTCTGGTCCTGAAAAGCACCGGCGTGACGGGCGAAGTCCATCGCCACTACCGGTTTGCACCTGTTGCCAAATATAGTGAGCTACCGCTGCATCCTTCGCAGGTGAACCCACTGACTCGCATGCAATTATGGTTGAAACGCGGAATGGATCTGGTTCTGGTATCGTTGGCGATTCTCTTCCTCGCGCCATTGATGATAATTACGGCCATCGCGATCAAGCTCGAAAGTCCCGGTCCCATATTATTCAAACAGAAACGATTGGGCCACGGCAACCGACTGTTTCACATCTACAAATTTCGTAGCATGCGTGATGATTTATGTGATTTGAACGGTGACCGATCAACGGACCGCGATGATGACCGGATCACCCGCGTCGGCCGTTTCATTCGTGCCACCAGCATTGATGAACTGCCACAGTTGTTCAATGTGCTGGTCGGAACGATGAGCCTTGTCGGACCACGGCCTCACGCTTTGGGTTCCAAAGCCGACAGCAAACTGTTCTGGGAAATCGACCGCAACTATTGGCTGCGTCACGCGACGGTACCCGGCCTCACCGGTTTGGCGCAGGTGCGCGGTTTTCGGGGAGCGACCATGACGCAAGAGGATCTCGAAAACCGGCTTGCATCAGATCTGGAATATATCCAGCGTTGGTCGCCGGGTTTCGATCTACTGATCTTAGCTCGTACCTTTGGGGTGATTATCCATCGCAACAGCTTTTGAACCACCCTGCCCTGCCATGATTTTTTGGTAGACGGATGACGTTTGCATTGCGATCTGATCCCAATCAAATTTCCGCCGGAATTCCGCTGCGTCAACTCGGTATAGATAGGTAGGCCGGTTCAGTGCTTCCGCCAGCGCACCTGTATTTCCAACGGGAAAATAATCGCTTTCGGGCAAACCGATATCAAGATTGGGCTGAATGTCGCTAAGCAGCATTGGTGTGGAACAGGATCCTGCCTCCAGCGCAGCGATGGGTAGGCCCTCATGATAGGAGGGCATTACAAAAAGATCGGCATTTTCATAAAGTTCCCGCAATGTGCCCCGATCCTGTAGGCCGGTAAATATGATATTTTCATTGGCAAGTTTGAGCAACGACTCTGAATAATCGCTGGCATGATCAGCACCCCCGACAATTACCAATTTCCGACCATCATCTATCTGGGCATGCGCCTTGATGAGGTCATGCAGGCCTTTTTCCGGAACCAGGCGCGCAACGGCGAGGACATATTTGCCCTGCTCCAATGAAAAACGCGACAGGGCGTCACCGGGCGCATCGGGAAGTTCCGGAGCCCCATTGGGGATGTAGGAGATGCGGCTACTTGCGCCGGGAAAAGACTGTTGCAGCCGCTTCGTCAGCGAGGGGGATACGGCGATCACATGGTTGGCAAACCATAGACCAAACCGTTCACCCGTCTTAAGCGCAAAGCGTGGAAATCGACCCCATTTGGCGCGCTTATAGTCTTCGCCATGATGAGTCACGACTACCTTCAGGCCCATTAACCGCGCCAGTGGAGTGAGCAGAGCTGGCCCTATCGCATGAATGTGAATCACATCCATACCATCCCGCCGCGCTGCCACGATGGCGTTGAAGGTGGAAACTATCGCCTCCTGCCAAACCGACACAGGAGACGAAACGCTGACAACGGAGACACCCCGAAAATCATATTCGGAATTTTTGACATAAGGCGCTCGCGCAAAGACCGTGATATCGAGGCTTGGGTGAATGGCTTTGACGCGCGGCAGCATTTCTTCGCAATGCGTTTCCACTCCGCCCATGACATCTGGAATGCCACGGAGCCCGGTAACCGCCACCTTCATGACAATAGCCCTTCCGCCAGGCCCTGCGCTTCTTCAAGCGTATCTGCGGTCCGCATGAAGGGAATGTCCGAGGTCCATGCCTGAATAAAGTTCAGAAGCTTACCATAGCTATTGTCGAGCGTGACATGCGGGATCGCAAGCAAGGTGGAGATGATATGCCCATGCAGGCGATCAGTCACAACGACACGGCCAGAAGACAAAAGGCCAATGCCGCGTTTTAACCGAGTCTGCGCCAAACGATCATATTTCATGGCTCGGGCTGTATCGGGGCTTTGGCCAAAATCCATAAGTTTGGAAGCCGCAGAGGCCATCTTCATCTGCAGCTTGTCTTCGGTCAGCCAATCGCCGATTTCGACTGAGTGACCTGGATGACTGGCCTTACCCATGACTGATCGTTCAAAATCGGTGCGCATCAGGTAGTAGAAGTCATGGACAGGATCTTGCCGCTCCAACGGCTCCATATAAAACGCCATATCGGGGCATAGAGAGACTTCACACTGGAAATGACACCGCGCAAATTCATAGGATCTTTGATCCCGCACAAGCAGTGTGAAATTACCGTGTTTTTCGATGGCACGTGCTGTTTCATCCACGGCATCATAGTTGTCAAAGTAGATAGACTGCGGCAGCTGTATGATTCTCTGGCCTGGGAAGCGGGCCATTAGATCTATTCGAAAATCCTGATGTGATTTCCAGATGGTGCCAAAATTCCCCCCACCATGCAGGAAGATGGTCCCGCCACCAATTGCCTGCTCCATTTGATTAGACACATGAGACTTCAAACTACTGACATAAGATGGTGATTGGGCATGCTCCTCAAAAAAGCGCGTTTCGCCAAGCCAGATGGCAGAGTCACCGACGTTGGAGTGATCCGGGAAGTCGAGTAACGCATAAGGCAGGTCATCAATCATCGGTTTGATCTGATCCGATATTTTTTGCCTGAGGTGATCCATAACAGCTGTAGCCGGGTCGTTTGAAAGTGCGAGTTGTTCAAGCATGGGGGGAAAGCTCCTTCAGAGGCAGAAAATCTGAGACTAAACGACGATAAGTTGCGGAAATCATGAGCAGGCCTGCAGCGTAAAACAGAGCGGCCCCAGCTATGGTGATAAACAGCTCTTTCCATGAGAGGGGCTGTCCAGCTGAGAAGAATTGCAAGCCGATCCAAAGCGACAAGCCCATTAAGGTTGACACAAAAAAAGGTGCCTTAATCGCATCAAAACTGGCCTTGGCGCCAATACCGGAAGCTTCTTTCAGGAAATGCATCTGAAGTGGCAAAGTCAGATAAGAACGAACGACATAGGCTATAGCAACTGCGGTCAATCCATAGGGCAGAGCCAAGAGAGTAAGGACCAACGTCGATACCAGCTGAATAATCGCCAGTGTTCGCTGACGATGTGTATTCCCCACTGCAGAGAGGACCGGAGATGCAAAGAAGTTCAGCGTATAGGGCATCGCCATGAAAGCGAATATTTGGGCAAGGTTGCCGGCTGCCTGCCATTTACTGCCAAATACAAGCGGCACCAGATCAGGCGCGATAACGCCAAAACCGACCAAAGCCGGAAAGGACAACGCGGAACAGATGCCGAGCATCGCCTTATAGGCTTTCTGCATCGCAGCTGGATTGTCCTGTAGTCGGGAATAGGTTTGCAAACCAACCTGCGAGAATGGTTGTATCGCGGCATTGGCAAACATTTCGGTCGATCGCCAGGCCACACGGTAAACACCAACGGCAGCCGCGCCTAGACTGGCTCCAATCAGCAAATCCTGTATCCGCACAAGCATAAGAAAAATCAGCTGTGCAATCGTCAGGTTACTGGAAAAGGCAAAATTCCGTTTCGCTTGTGCCCAGTCAAACTTCCGCCCCGGTACCCAGCGATAAGAAGCCCAGGCAAGAACGGTACTCACGGTCTCAGCCACGCAGCGTTGCAGCACCAGCGACCAGATACCCCAGCCCGACAACGCGGCCACCACAGCGGCACTGCCACCAATGATTCCGGCCAGAATTGAGCGCATCGCCACAGTTTTATGCCCAAACTCGCGCAGGCGCAGCGCAAAATGTGAGGCGCCCAGCGCATTAATCGGCAGTGCCAGCGACAATATTTGCAGTGGCCATACCAATCCTGGCTGGTTCAGCAAATCCGCCAACAGCGGCGCGCAAATCGAGATCAGCGCCACATAAGCAAACGCGATGCCCATATTCGTCCAGAAAATCGTATTAATCTGAAGGTTGTCGATCTTCTTCGCTCGCGCGATAAGCTGTACCAGACCACCAGTCGCAATGATCCTGCCGACTTCCGAAAAGACATAAACCATAGCGAAGATGCCTATCTCCTCCTTGGTCAACAACCGGGCTAGCAGGATGAAAATCACCAGAGAGAAGACCTGATCGCTCAGCGCCTTGGTCACCGTCCAACCCAGAGATTTCTTCGTCTTCTGGCGTAGTGAATCATCAAACAATGCCGAAGCATTGTCAGAAAAATCACTGCTCTTTTCCGTCATGCGCTGATCACCCATTGGCTAGAGCTGAAATCGGAAACGGCGGCGGCCCCGCAATTGATAGCTAGCGCGCTCGCGGTTCCGCGATATGAAGCGCTTCAGCCTCAATCGTTCCGGAATTTTATAGGCATCGAAACGGGATATTCCGATTTCGCTGGAGACCGACCGTTCCAATACAGGAAACGGGAAAACCGCGAGATTGGCTATGCCATGTATCCATGAGCGATCCATCTGATCGTCAATCGGTCGGACCACGTCGCGGGTATGAGCGATGAAACGGTTGGCTCCGTTTTTTGTAAGCAAATAGGCCTGAGTTCCGAAGCAATATCCGGATATCTCAATCAACCGTGTGGTCCGGCAAATGAAATCCTTCTCCAATATCCGGGCGGGCGCCGGTTTCTTGTAGTAGAGTCGGATGTAATCACGGCCAGTCTCCGCATGATCTTCGACAATCAGCGGCTTGATAAAACTCCAGTCAGCAAGAATATCATCTTCAAGAATGACATATTGATCCGCGTCATCTTCCGCCAACTGCTTCCACAGTGCATAATGGCTCGAATAACAACCGCGTTCACCAGCAGTCAGCGGCCGCCCCTTGGCAATGATTGCCTGGTCTTCATCATAGTGAAGGTCGGGATGCAACACTTCGTGGGCATCGAAAAACGTCCAGTCTATCGAATCCGGTATCTCGCTTTCCGCAAATATCCGCCGCCGTTCACCGGCGCTGCGCATACTTATGACGAAAATCTTGGTCCGTACCGAGCCACGCGCCATTAAAGTTCCTTTGTCCGACATTTGAAGATGCGGATTAAAAAGTCGTCCGGGTTCGGTCGTTCGAATCCCCAGACCGAACGATCTTTACTGCATTGCACAACGAAGGAGCTAGGTTCTATAAATGCCTGTATCGCCCCGCTGGCAAGGCGAAAAATCCATTCGTCGATGTCAAGCAACACATTATCTTCGGCACTGCAAAAAACGGGATAGAATGATTGATCCAAGATTCTCTGTTGTCATTCCGGTCCACAACAAGGCCAGGCATGTCACCGCAAGCGTAGCCAGCGCGTTGCAACAGACACGGCCACCGAGCGAGATCATCCTCATCGATGATGCTTCCACCGATGGCAGCGCGGCAATCCTCTCGAACATGAATGATCCTCGCATTCGCCTGCTGTTTCGGGACACACCGGGACCAGGTGGATATGCAGCGCGTAATTTAGGAATAGCCGAAGCCAATGGCAATTGGATCGCTTTCCTCGATGCAGACGATATCTGGCATCCGTCTCATCTTGCAGACATGGCAGCCGCGATTGAAGCAGCACCGGAGGCTGGATGTGTAGCAACGCGCTATGAACATGTTTTTACTGCCCATCGACAACCTTCCAAAATGACGGATGCGCTTGCCAGCATTGCAGGGCGCAGCGCCGATTTTCGAGAGGCCCTTGATATCTGGGTGCACAGTGGAGAGTGCCCGATCTGGACCAGCGCAGCTGCGTTTCGCCGTGATCTGCTTCACCGAGCAGGACCGTTCCCAGCCGGACAAGCTGTACGCGGCGGTGACAAGGACATGTGGTTACGCGCTCTATCCCATGCGCCTTTTACCTATGTGCCAAAAGTCAGTGCTGAATTTCATCGCGATACCGATAACAAGGTAAGCAAAACCACCAATCCCGACAGCATCCCCATATTAGTCAACACGGCCCGGGCGATGATGGCAACAGAAGAGGAAGAAGAAAGGGCATTGCTGCGCAAGCTGATTAACCAGCAAATCGGTCTCTATGCACGTTTTTCCTTCAAGGGCGGTGAAATCTCGTCGCAATTCTCGCGCAATTTATGCTTGCCAGAAGGTTTCGGACTTTTCCTGATGATCGAGGCCGCACGGTTAATGCCGCCAACATTGCGCCACAAGATTTACCGCGCAATCAAGGGAACATAATGATTTAGACTGGGGAATTTAGACTGGGGGAAAAATACGGGCATAAATGCAGGGGGCTGTTTGTTTGGAGCTAACGGCCATGAATAAAATGTCGGAAACACCGCTTCCGCTCGACAGGTTTGTTGTCGAAGAAGGTAATGAGCTCATAGATTTGCGTGCTATCGGCCGCGCTTTTCGCAAGCATATCATTCCTGTCATCCTGGTGTCGGCATTGGCTATGATCGCAACGGCCGCCGCCTATTTCCTGACCGCATCCAGCTATATTGCCACAGCGACCATGGTTGTCGAGCGACAGGCCCAGGAAGTGGTTCCGGTGAATAGCGATACACCGGCGCTTACAACCGATTCTCCCACAGTCGATACCACCGTGGAGATATTGCAATCCCCTTTCATTGCTGGACGGGTGGTCGATGCATTAAAACTCACAGAACAGCCTGAGTTTAACCCTGCACTTTTGAAGACAAATGGCCAAGGACCACAGACATCAGAGCAGCAACAGACAGCACGTGACCGGGCCATTCGTATCTTGGGCGGCTCGCTAACTGTCCAGCGAGAAGGTGTTTCTTACGCTATTGCCGTTCGATATGAGTCCGAAGACCCAAAGATGGCTGCGAACATCGCCAATGCTGCGATCGATGAATATCTGCTAACCCGGGTTGAGGGGGAGCAAGGCTCCACCCAGCGGAGCGCAGACCTGCTCGAAACAAGGCTGGAAGAATTGCGCGGGGAAGTATTGGCTGCCGAAGCGCAGGTCGCAAGATACCGTTCTGACGAAGGGCTATTCGCCGCCACGGATGTCAGCTCAATTACACAGCAGGAGCTATCGGTTCTCAATACACAGCTGGCCGAAGCGCGAGCCGCCGAAGCCGCAGCCAATGCACGTTTGTCGACCGCTAGCGCGCAAATGTCTCAAGGCTTGTCCGGAGAAAGCCTGGGCGCCGCACTCGAATCCGAAGTGGTAGGAGCGTTGCGCGCACAACGCTCGGTGGCTAGTGCCGAAGTTGCGAACCTGTCGACACGCTACGGACCGCGTCACCCCAACCTGATCAAGGCGCAAAGCCAGCTCGCCGACATCGACACCCAAATCACCGCCGAGGTCGGGAGGATTGTATCGAGTCTGAAAACCGAAGCCAGTGCCGCAAGTGGACGCACCTCGTCCATTGCATCGTCTATAGCAGGGCTGCAAAATCGTTTGGCGGTGGACAGCGACGCGTCGGTGCGGCTCAGTGAGCTGGAACGCAACGCTGCTTCCGCGAGGGAACTATATCAAGGTTTTCTGGATCGCTATAAAGAATCTGTGGCGCGTCAAGGCACGGAGAGCAGCGGGGCCAAAGAAGTATCACGGGCTGCTATTCCGGTTCTTCCTGTTTCCCCGAACCCGTTATTATATGTAGCCATTGCATTGGTGGCCGCGGGCGCGTCCTCGACCGCTGTTGTCGCAGGTCGGGAGTTTCTTGAGAATGGTCTAAGGACCGCCGAAGCTGTCGAGAAGCGACTGAAAATCAATGCTTTAGGGTCTATCCCAGAAATCAACTCACTTCCGGAAGTCAAAAAGTCCGGTAATCCAAAGCCATGGCCGCCGCAATTTTTGATCGATCATCCCAAATCGGCTTTTGCCGAAGCTTTTCGTGCGCTTAAGACTACACTGGCAATGGCGCCCAGCCGTCATAAGACAAAAATCATCTCGGTCACATCGGCGCTCCCCGGGGAAGGCAAGACGAGTTCCGCAATATGTCTGGCTGGTGCTGCTGCCCGATCCGGCATCCGCACACTTTTGGTGGACTGTGATTCCCGCCGACAGGCATCATCCCGTTCCCTGGCCAAATCGATAACCTACGGACTTACCGATGTTTTAAACGGCGAAGCCGCGCTGAGTCAGGCCGTCGTCCATGATAAAGATAGCGACGTGTATTTTCTCGGCCAAAAGCCAGATGAAGACACACCGTTTGACCTGATGGGCTCAGAAGCCATGTCGGACCTGCTCAAGGAATTGCGCGGTCAGTTCCAATTTGTCGTTCTGGATACAGCGCCGGTTCTGCCGGTTGCAGAATCCCGTATGCTGGCCGCTCTGGCAGATATGGTTGTCTTTCTGGTGCAGTGGAAGAAAACCCCGGCCAAGGCGGCGGAAATCGCCCTGCATCAACTGGATGATGTCGGCGCCAACGTGTCTGGAGTCGTTTTAAGCCGGGTAGATGTGATTGAACAGGCGCGGACGGGCTTTGGCGACGCAGGCCTCTATTTCAAGCGCTACAAGGAATACTATGCTTAAGGGAGGCTCGGGAACGCGCGGTTTTGGCCATATTCTCCTCAGATATCCAAAAGGATAGCCGATGATCGACGGCGACCTGGGAGGAGCACCATCCTTACCTTTACCAGTTCTGGCGCTGGTTACACTCTTCATGGCCGTTCCAATGGTATTGGCGCTCAAGAAAGTGCGCGGTTATCCGGCGCGCTTTGTGATACTTGCCATTTGGCTGCGCTATATCATGAGCGCTTTTCATGAAATCACTTTTTCGCCAGCCATTGCCGGACTGAGCTGGAATGCCATTGGCTCCGTGGCGATTGCCGGTACGGGCCTTTTGCTGGTGACCCCGCGCCATTATCTTTTGAAGCCGCTAATGCCCGTCTATGCGCTGATCCTTCTGTCATTGATTAGTGCCGCCGCCAATGATGGTATATTCACGGCGCTCAATGCCGCAGTGAAACATATATACTTCATGGTGCTGATGATCGCCATCTATCGCGCGCTGTTGGAGAATGGCGGCACCCGGTTTTTTACGCCCCTGCTCTGGGCCTTTGCCCCGCTGGTTATCTTTCAGTTGCTGTCGATCGGCCTGGGCGCGGTAAAAGCATCTGAATTCGATGGTTCCAGCAGTTATATCGGCGGTTATAACCATGAGGCTACCTTCTCCATTGCTATGGCCACGTTTTTCATGGTCTTGTGTTTTGCGAGTTCATTGACGCGCGTGCTAAAGGGTATTCTATCCATTGGATTGCTTGGCGGGATCGTGCTGGCCAACTACCGGACAACCATGCTCGCGGTTTTGCCGGTTGCAGCGATACAGTTGGTGAGCAGCACAATGTTCTCTTTCGTGCGGGAACAGCGAGTCATATTGGCCGTCATCATATCGGTAATCACGGTAGCCGGAGTTTTCATACTGGCCGGTTTCTCAGCCGAACGCTTCAATGACCTCGCGGTGTTTTTCAGCGACCCCGGTCAATATATCAAACCACAAGCAGAATTTTCGTTTGACGAGCGGCGTTTGTTGTCGGGCCGGCTCTATATATGGTCAGGATATATATACGCCTGGCTTGATGGGTCGACGCTCAATCATCTGATTGGCTTCGGTCCGGACAGTTGGGAGGAGATATTCAAAGTCTACCCCCATAATACAATTGTCGCCTATCTCTACGAACTGGGCTGGGCCGGTGTTTTCCTGCTGTTGTTTTTCTGGGTTACCATGATCAAATTGGCCATGCGAGCGCCCGCTGAAGGCCGCGCGATATTGTTGTTCGCGCATTTGTCATTCCTTTTCATGAACTTGGCAACCATGGCCCTGTGGCAAATAGAAGGTGTAATTTTTTATGCCATTATTTGTGGTTTTTCGCTATTTAGGAAGGTGGAATCAGGGGCAATCAGAAGCCATTTCAAAGCGCAATTGCACCCTGCCTGACTTTTTGGTTCCAGACAGGCTGGAACAGGGGAGGCATAATTGGACAAGAAAGGCGGCGATACAGCTGGATCCAGTCGATCCAATTTGTCAGGCGATACGGTCAGTGCGCGGATACTTTCTGACCCTCCTTCGACATTGGATGGCAATGCTGCAGAACAGCTTGATGATCCTGGTGCCTCTCAGCCGTCCTCCGCATCCGAAAAAGCAGCACAGCTGCCGCAAAGGACACGGATCATCGTTGTTGCCGGACTGTTCATTTGGACCATCATCGCGATTGGATTGCTGATCTTTTTCTTCTGAATAGATTTTTTTATTGGGGTTCCTTCCCGTCAACGCGAAATCTGTGCGTTATATCGCCGAACAATTTTGCTGCCGTTCGGGCTTTGATATCTAGAAGTAGATTGTCCCCCTGAGGTTGAATTTTTTGCGACCAACAATTCTCTTTATCATCAACAGTTTGACAGGCGGAGGTGCAGAGCGGGTTATGGCTGCCTTGCTTCGACACTCGACTCCTTATCGCGATCAATATGATATATCGCTAGCTTTGTTGGATGATGAACCGGCAGCTTACGAAGTGCCGGACTGGATCACCGTTCATCAACTGGATTGCCGTGGCAGCCTGTTGCAATCCATTCGGCAACTACGTGCGCTGGAACGATCCCTGCGGCCTGCTGCAACGCTGAGTTTTCTGACCCGTGCCAATGTTGCGAACTGGGCCAGCAGAGCAGGCAAAGGTTACCCCTGGATTATCAGTGAACGGGTTAATACCAGCGCGCATCTCGGGAAAGGCTTGTCCGGACGGCTTGGCCATATGCTCGTCCAGCTTTCTTATCGCCATGCCACGCATATCATCGCGGTATCGCAAGGGGTGGCTGATGGTCTGTCGGAGACGTTTGATGTGCCGGATAATATTATTAGTGTCATTTCAAACCCGGTTGATACGATCCACATCACCCGACAAGCGCTTGAAAAATATCCTGTCCATCCTGAACCCTATATTGTCGCAATCGGCCGGCTGGTAGAGAACAAGAATTTTGGGCTATTGATTGATGCTTTTGCTGCTGCATCAATCCCGGGAAAGCTAATCATCATCGGCGATGGGCCGCTCCGAGCCACTCTTGAACAGAAAATCGCTGATCATGGGCTGGAGCCACAGATCATCCTGACCGGCTTCATCCAAAACCCCTTTCCCCTTCTGGCCGGAGCGCAATTTTTTGTATTGCCATCCAATGCCGAAGGCTTCCCAAACGGACTGGTCGAAGCGATGAGTACCGGCACTGCGGTAGTTTCCACCAATTGCAAATCCGGCCCCTCAGAAATTCTCGCTAACAAGAACAATCTGGCGATTGAAGAGATGACTCCGGTTGATTTTGGCGTCCTCGTTCCGTGCAACGATGTCACAGCAATGGCCGATTCTTTGCTCTATTTTCAGGATGATGAGACCCGCAAACGCTTCGCTGATCTCGCTTTGACCCGCACCAAAGACTATACACCGGAAAAGGCGGCACGCCGTTACTGGCATGTGATAGAGAATAGCATGAATGCCGTGTAGCTGACGCTCTCGGGCAATTGTTCAACCTTGGGGCAAGACAAGGAATTGAAGCGGATATGCGTCAATTTGGCCCCATGCGTGCTGTCGGAAAACGAACCGCCAGCGACACAGTTTTTACGTCTTATCAGGCTCTTATTTTGCCGCTGATCATTGCCGCTATGCTGCCAAGCCGCGCCTATGCTCAACAGTCCGACCTACTGGAGGATTTTCGTGAGGAGAGCCTGCAGTTCAAGAGGAACGATCAGCTTGGCGTTCTTGATCGGCCCCAGCCTGAATATGACCCTGTGCCGTACCGTGTCGATGGAGTCGAGATCATGCCCAGCATCAATATCGACACACTTTATGACAGTAATATCTTTGCAGTGCGCGATGCCAGTGATGATCTGATCGTCCGAGTCAGGCCCAAAGTTACCGCATCTACCCAGCTTGGCAGTTTCAATATCACGACGGCTGCAGAGGTAGACCGTCGGCAATATTTAAGCACCGATAGTCAGAGCACCACGGACTATACCTTGGGTCTCCGCGGAAGGCTTGACGCCAGCCGGGATGGCCAGATCTATATCGGAACCCGCAACGGACAAGCAACGGAGGATAGAACCGATCCCGCCTCCCCGCTTAATCTGCAAAAGCCGGTACAATATCGCTATGCCTCTGCATTTCTCGGCGCAGCACAGAGTTTCAACCGGCTGCGTATTGCTGGTCGCATCGGGGTTGAAACCCGTGATTATAAGGACGGACGAGACGGTCTGGACGTCCCGGTGGATCAGGACTTTCGCAACCGAACACTATTTACGTCAGATATGGCTGCCGAATTCGCGATCAGCCCCGACACTTCTGTATTTATCAACGGAAGTGTCAATCGGCGGGACTATACGACACAACCGGCGCTTTCTCCATCCAGAGACTCCAAAGGCTACGAAATTACCGCCGGAACCAGTTTTCAGCTCAGCAAACTGATCCGCTCGGAAATCGGGGTTGGCTATTTCAAGCAAAATTTCGAGGATCCTGGCTTTGAAGATGTCGATGGCTTTGCCGTCAGGGCAAAGGCGGAATATTTTGTAACACCCCTGGTGACGCTGACGGCAAGGGCCAATCGCGGGGTCGAAGAGTCCTCAACATTGGGCTCTGGCGCTTTTGTTGCAACATCTTTCTCGCTGACAGCGGACTATGAATTGTTACGCAATCTTGTCATCAGTGCGAGCGCTGGTTACGAGCGCGACCGCTTCCAAGATATCGACCGGCGCTATAATATCACCAGCACAAAGATGCGCGCAGAATGGCGTCTGGCGCCGCGCTTTGCGCTCCACGCCCAATATGATTTTCGCGAACAGGATGCTTCGGGCACATTCCCGGGGCGTGAATTCTCCCGGCACCGTTTCCTGGCGGGCATAACCATAGCAGGAATGTGATATCGTGAACCGTCCAGACCGCAGAACTGTTATCTCCGCTCTCGTGTTGGCGTCTCTGGCAGGAAGGTCTCATTCTGCCAACGCAGCAACAATAGATGGCCGCACTTTCAAAGGCGATGGCTCAGGAGAAGGACTAAGAGCCCAATCGGGATTGGTGATCAGAAACTCGAGCTTCTTCAATCTCGGCAATGGTGCCATTCGGGTGAATGTTGCAACGGACAGCCTGGTTGTGGAAGATGTCGAGGGGCGTGATCTGTATCGTTTCCTTGAAAATACTGCTTCAGACCGATCTACACCCGCGTCATTGACCAATTTCACATTGCGCCGGATTACAGGAGGCGACATCAGCAGAGCCATGACCCGCATCCGTTATGGATCGCGAGACGGTCTCATTGAAGATGTGATTGCGCGAGCCGGGACAGAGACAGAACGATATTGCGCCGGCTTCGTTCTCGACGATGAAGCACGGTCCATCATCTATCGCCGCTGTGAGGCACATGGTTTTGCCGAGCGGGGCAGGTCCAGCAGCGATTACTGGAACGGAGACGGTTTTGCTGACGAGCGAGGCAATAAGGCGATCCAATATCTGAATTGCGTTGCCACGGGCAGCACAGACGGAGGGTTTGATCTAAAATCAACCGATGTCAGACTGTCCGATTGCTTGGCCAAAGATAACAAGCGCAATTTCCGCTTTTGGGGCAGCGGTGAAGTGGAAAAGTGCCGCAGTGAGGATCCACGATCACGTGGTGGGTCAGGCCGGGCTTCCCATTTCTCCTTCCATGGGGGTAGTGCCAAATATGTGATCGACAGACCTGTCGTACGCGCCGCTGACGAAAACGACGCACCGGTTTTCCTTTTTGATAATGACGCTCCGGCCAACATCGAAATTCGCAATGCCGATATTAGCGCTCCTGCCGCTCCCTTGATCCTTGCTGAAAATAGCGAACCAAACATCACATGGGTGCCAGCGCGAGAAGAGCAAAGCATCAGAACCAAGGAATAGAGGCTTGAAACTTCCCCTTTGCACCAGACACAAAAAAACCGCTAACCCATCGGGAAAGCGGTTTTTTGTTGGTTGCGGGAGTAGGATTTGAACCTACGACCTTCAGGTTATGAGCCTGACGAGCTACCGGACTGCTCCATCCCGCGCCACCAATGGAAGCCATATTGCAACAGCTGCCAAAACTAAAAAAGCGGCCGGCCCGTTGCCGGACAGGCCGCTTTTTGAAAAAGTGAATGGGTTATTTCCTCGTGACTACATCTCCATGCGCCTGCTGCAATGCCTGGCGACGACCTACTCTTCCATGCCTTAAGACAAAGTACCATCGGCGCAATCTGGTTTCACGGCCGAGTTCGAGATGGGATCGGGTGGGGCACAGACGCTATGGCCACCAAGCAATGAAGCAAGCGCATAAGCTGTAATCACGGGTCTTTTAATCGATATATCGTTGGTAAGATATGCATGTTTAAATCCATGCACATATTACCGTGGGCTGAGCTTATAATGTCCAGCATCTACGACAAGAAGGTTATCCAATTTCTTGGTCCAACATTGTTGTTGATGGCGGGATTCTACAAGCGCGAATAGAGTAATTAGGACTGGTTAGCTACATGCATTACTGCACTTCCACACCCAGCCTATCAACGTGGTGGTCTCCCACGACTCTATGATAACTTATCTTAAGGGAGGCTTCCCGCTTAGATGCTTTCAGCGGTTATCCCGTCCATACATAGCTACCCAGCGGCACGCCTGGCGGCATGACTGGTACACCAGAGGTATGTTCAACCCGGTCCTCTCGTACTAGGGTCAACTCCTTTCAATTATCGACGCCCACGGCAGATAGGGACCAAACTGTCTCGCGACGTTCTGAACCCAGCTCACGTACCACTTTAATTGGCGAACAGCCAAACCCTTGGGACCTGCTCCAGCCCCAGGATGTGATGAGCCGACATCGAGGTGCCAAACGATTCCGTCGATATGAGCTCTTGGGAATCATCAGCCTGTTATCCCCGGCGTACCTTTTATCCGTTGAGCGATGGCCCTTCCACGAGGGACCACCGGATCACTATGACCGACTTTCGTCTCTGCTCGACTTGTCAGTCTCGCAGTCAGGCGGGCTTATGCCATTGCACTCTAACAGACGGTTTCCAACCGTCCTGAGCCCACCATCGCGCGCCTCCGTTACTCTTTAGGAGGCGACCGCCCCAGTCAAACTACCCGCCACAGAGGGTCCCTGATCCGGATAACGGATCTAGGTTAGACACCAGAAAACAATAGGGTGGTATTTCACATTATGGCTCCACTCGGACTGGCGCCCAAGTTTCAAAGCCTCCCACCTATTCTACACAATTCTTTCCTAATGCCACTCTGAAGCTGCAGTAAAGGTGCACGGGGTCTTTCCGTCTAACCGCGGGTACTCCGCATCTTCACGGAGAATTCAATTTCGCTGAGCATATTCTGGAGACAGTGGGGAAGTCGTTACGCCATTCGTGCAGGTCGGAACTTACCCGACAAGGAATTTCGCTACCTTAGGACCGTTATAGTTACGGCCGCCGTTTACTCGGGCTTCAATTCAGAGCTTGCACTCCTCCTCTTAACCTTCGAGCACCGGGCAGGCGTCAGACCCTATACGTCGTCTTGAAGCCGACTTAGCAGAGCCCTGTGTTTTTGCTAAACAGTCGCTACCCCCCAGCTTGTGCCCCCTGCAAAAAGTTGCCTTCATGCAGGGCCTCCTTCTCCCGAAGTTACGGAGGTAATTTGCCGAGTTCCTTCAGAATACTTCTCTCAAGCGCCTTGGTATACTCTACCTGACCACCTGTGTCGGTTTCGGGTACGGTCTATATGGTGGAGCTATTTCCTGGATCCACTTCGAAGCCTGATCAATCCAATAAGATCAGACAACACACGTGAACCGTCACATTCCACCAGGTCACGGAATATTAACCGTGTTCCCATCGACTACCCCCTTCGGGCTCGTCTTAGGGGCCGACTCACCCTGCTCAGATTAGCTTTAAGCAGGAACCCTTGGTCTTTCGGCGACAGTGCATCTCACACTGTTTATCGCTACTCATGTCAGCATTCGCACTTCCGATACGTCCACCGTCGGTTACCCTTCGGCTTCATCCGCTTACGGAACGCTCCGCTACCGCTGCAGTAAACTGCAACCCTAAGCTTCGGTGCATATCTTTAGCCCCGTTACATCTTCGCCGCAGGAACCCTTGTTTAGACCAGTGAGCTGTTACGCTTTCTTTAAAGGATGGCTGCTTCTAAGCCAACCTCCTGGTTGTTTTGGGATTCCCACATGCTTTCCCACTTAGATATGACTTGGGGACCTTAGCTGTAGGTTAGGGCTGTTTCCCTTTTGACGACGGACCTTAGCACCCGCCGTCTGTCTCCCGGACTTGTCTCTATGGTATTCGGAGTTTGGTTAGGTTTGGTAGGTCTCGCGACCCCCTAGCCCATCCAGTGCTCTACCCCCATAGGAAAACGTCCGAGGCACTACCTCAATAGTTTTCGCGGAGAACCAGCTATTTCCCGGCTTGATTGGCCTTTCACCCCTAAACACAACTCATCCGATAATTTTTCAACATTAAACGGTTCGGTCCTCCAGTGCGTGTTACCGCACCTTCAACCTGGTCATGCCTAGATCGCCGGGTTTCGGGTCTAATCCATCTAACTCATTCGCCCTATTCAGACTCGCTTTCGCTGCGCCTACACCTAACGGCTTAAGCTTGCTAGATAGATTAAGTCACTGACCCATTATGCAAGAGGTACGCGGTCACCCCATATGGGGCTCCCACTGCTTGTAAGCATTCGGTTTCAGGTACTGTTTCACTCCCCTAATCGGGGTGCTTTTCACCTTTCCCTCACGGTACTTGTTCGCTATCGGTCACATACGAGTATTTAGGCTTGGAGGGTGGTCCCCCCATGTTCAGACAGAATTTCACGTGTTCCGCCCTACTCGAGTCCTGATTGATCATTTTCGCATACGGGACTGTCACCCACTATGG
>CANMFX010000004.1:207500-221628 GCA_947497315.1 uncultured Sphingomonadaceae bacterium
ACTGGGCGCACCCAATATTCTGGTCGTCAGCGCAGAACCCAACCCGGACCGAACAGCGGCGGCATTGCATCAACTTTGCGAATGGGCCGCCCCAGCCAATATCCGCGTGTCGCTGGAATTCTTAATGATAACCGCAGTACAATCGCTTGATTCCGCTTTGGATATTGTAGCGCGATGCGATCACCCGGCAGCGGCTGTGCTGATCGACAGCTTGCATTTTCAACGCGCCGGTCATTCGGCAACCAGTCTGAAAGCTGTGGACAGCAACCTGCTAGCATATAGCCAGATCTGTGATGGCAACCTGCAGTGCTCCGACGATTTCGATTCCTATTTGGAAGATGCGATCGATTTGCGCAGCGCACCGGGAGAAGGCAGCTTACCGCTTGTTGACATATTGGCTGCCCTGCCCCCGGCAATCCCACTCAGTCTGGAAGTCCGGTCAAAAGCCTATCGCGACCGCTATCCCGATCCTGTCGCGCGCGCCACAGCAGTCCGAGAAAAGAGCCTCGCCTATTTTGATACTGTCGGAGTGTCGATCCGTTAGTCCTTCGACAGACTAAGCGCTTTGAATATAGTTGCGCATAGCCGCGGCTTCGCTCTCAATCTTGTCGATCCGGTACTTCACCAGATCGCCTATAGATATAAAGCCGACCAGCTTGTCATCTTCAACCACCGGCAAATGGCGGATACGGCGTTTGGTCATTAAAGACAGTGCTCCGATTGCGCTCTTTTGCAGGTCGACCGAAATAACATCAGCCGTCATCACTTCGGATACCGGCTTGTCCATCGCCGCGGCACCAAGGTCTTGCAGGCAATGCAGTACATCTCGCTCGGAAAAAATGCCTGCCACCCGATCTCCATCAAGAACAGGCAATGCCCCGATCCTTTTCTCGGCCAATATGGCAACAGCTTCGGCAACGCTATGGTTTGCCGAACAACTGAAGATCTGTCCTTCCCGTCCCTGCAATATAGCCTGTATCGTCATGTGCACCCTCTTCCCATGCTTCGAAACATCCCTGATTCTCTATTATGTAGCATTAACATAGCATATTTTTGCGGGAAGTTGGACTTGATGGCAAATCCAATAAGGTCCAAAGAGGGGATAATTCCAATGGAGATGTAAAAATTGCCCGGTCCATCGCAGCTAGATGATCCCCTATACGCTGGCATGGCTTGGTCGCGTTACTGGCGTCTGATGCGATGGATGAGCGCGCTCACGTTAGTATGTGTCGCAGTCGCATTAGGCCTTTTATATTATCTCCACGGGCTGGTTTCGGTTCACATGTATATTGCTACAGCAGTGGGTGTCGGTTTCGCATTGTTGTTGACAGCTGCCCTGATGGGACTGGTTTTCATGTCCAGTGGAACGGGGCATGACGACTGTATCGATGATCCGGTCAGCAAGGATATTTCGCCGGATGAGTGAAGAAGACCTGCGCAAGCTAATCACGCTACAACCGGTTTTACGAGTTGCACCGCAGCCGCGCGATCTGAATAATAACGGTCATATTTTTGGTGGCTGGGTTCTCTCGCAAATGGATATTGCTGGCGGCATAATGGCCGCGAGGGTCGCTCAGGGATCGACTGCCACAGTTGCGATTGAAGCGATGGAGTTCATTGCACCTATCCTGACCCGTGATATTGTTTCGGTTTATGCCCAGGTTGAACGGATCGGCAATACGTCGGTTAGCCTGCGGATTGATGTTGTCGCTGAACGCAACCGAGGCGAAGAGCATGTCCCGGTAACCAGCGGACTATTTACCTTTGTGGCCCTGGATGAACAGCATCGTCCCCGGTCCATCCCGGAAAGCTCAAAAACCAAATATGCCGCTTGAATTAAACTCGACGGGCATTTCCAATATCTGGATCACGTTTCGTCGCACAAAGTATAGCTTGGCTCCGTCGCGGACCGCCCTTTAACCTGAATATCGGCCACCTTCCTGAAAGTCAGAGATGAGGCGGCGCTAACGGTGGCTTGACCAATCAGGATATCGACACCCTGCTCATCACACTGTCCTTCAAGACGGGACGCGAGGTTAACCGCATCGCCCAGTACAGAGTAATCAAACCGGCGGTCCGACCCCATATTACCAACCACGCAGGTCCCTGTGTTGATACCGATCCCCATCCTGATAAGCGGCACATCTGCCTCTTCAGGCAGCATTGCCTGGATTTTCCGATTAATATCCTCCATTTCTGCCAGCATTTCGCGTGCCGCTTCAAGGGCGTTCAGGGCATGGTCGGGATCGTCCAGCGGTGCATTCCAGAAGGCCATCACGCAATCGCCCATATACTTGTCAATCGTGCCACCATGGCGCAGGATGATATTGGACAGCGGTGTGAGGATCGCATTGATCATCCGTGTCAGGCCCTGCGGATCATGCTTCATCGCCTCCGCGATGGAGGTGAAGCCGCGAATGTCAGAGAACAAAATGGTCAGTTCGCGATTGACCCCGCCAAGATTGAGCAGACCGGGATCATCGGCGATTTTCTGCACCAGTTCTGGGGCAAGATATTGGCCAAAGGCATTTTGCACTTCGCGCCCGCGTCGCTGTTCGCCAGCAAAATCGCGGGTCGCGATGGCAACAACGCCCAATATCAGCGCTGCCGACGGGGCCACCGGCCCGATCCAGAAGCGCCCGAACTGCAGCGCCAGCCATGATCCGCCGATGATCGCTAATAGCGCCAGCGCCAGCAGCAACGCCTTTCTGCCCGGCTCCTTGGGACGGGACACCAGCAGCGCGAGAGCAGCGGCAAGCGCGATACATAGAAGCGAAAGCCAGCGCGGGGAAATCCCGATCGACAGACCGTTGCGCAAATTGTCGAAAATCGTTGCCTGCACTTCTATGCCCGGTGTGAGCTGGCGCGATCGCAAAGTATAAGCGGTTTCGAAAGTGTCTATCCCGCCGTTCGCGACGTCCGCGTTGGTTTGCAAGGCAAAGCCGATCACCACAATCTGGTCCCTGAGAAAATCTGGTGGCAGATAGGCTGCAGGGTCCAGCGCCTGATAATAAGAAATTGTGGGATAGCTGCCCGCCGGGCCGAAATGCTGGATCCGGCGGACTGTTTCGCTTTGCGGTGCCGGTGCGCCGCCAGCCATTTCCAGCAGCCCGGCCATGAAGCCTTGCTTGTAAAGCGGCATGTTGCGCAGCACGCCGTCGCCATCCATTGACAGACTTGCAATACCGGAGCGCGCGCCGGCCGCGATCAGCTCGGGCATCGGTTCGGTGCGAACCAGCGTGCTGCCATAGGGGCGTTCGATCTGGCTTTCATCAGCGGCGAGAATGATATCCGGTCCCATTGCGTCGATCAGAGCCCGATCTTCCGCATCGCCCGACGGTTCAGCAAAAAGCACGTCGAAGGCGATAGCTTTGGTTCCAGCCTCGCGCAGTTGACGGATCAGCTCCGCATGTTGAGAACGCGGCCACGGCCATTGCTGTCCGATCGCGTCCATGCTCGGTTCGTCAATGGCAATCAGAGTAATCCCGGGCTGTTCTGGCACTACCGGGGCGGTCGTTGACAAATAGTCAAAGCTCCGCCCGTCAAGGTCTCGCATGAAGGTTGTCAGGCTGAGCAATCCAACCAGCAGTGCAGCCACCGCAACCAGCAACAATCCAGACAATCTGCGGTGCGGGGAAAGCATGGCTGTGATCCGTGGTTCGGCCATCAGAAGCGCACCTCTGCACCGACGACCACGGTGAACCGCGGCGCGGCGACATCGGTCGCCGAATCATAGCGCTTGTCGAGCAAGTTGAGCAGCGAAAGATTGAATGCAAGACGCCGATCCAGCGGCTCCCATTCCAGCCGCGCATCAACCAGCGCCACATCCTCGACCGGCAAGCCCAAATCATCGTCCTGTCCGCCAATATAGCTGCCAGAAACGGTTGCCTTCAGACGTGTGGGCGCAGGCAGGGTCCAGACCAGCGAAGCCCGTGCAAAATGGCCGGGGACAAAAGGTAGCTGGTCACCTACTTCATAGGTGCAGCCGAAGAACAACCCGAGGTCTGCAGTGGCGCAGCCAAAGGTCGGGCCAATTGCTTGGCTGACATTATCGCCGGAAACGAAGCTGCCCTCGATTGCGCTGTCCGTATAGGCATAGGACGCCCGCAACCCAATATTGCCGCCCAGCCACAGGTTGGCTTCTGCACTGATCCGCTTCACGGAAACCGGGAAGCCGGTAATGTCCACAGGCAGATCCGGAACAGTATATTGTACGGCCTCCAGTTGCTGGTCTTGATATTCCAATGTGGTGAACAGGCGATCAGACCATTCGGCATCCCAGCGAACAATCACGCTGTCATTGCGGCTTTGGCGAAAGCTCGGTACAGAATTTGCCTGCAATCCAACCACGGCTGCTGGGCGGAAGCTGAAATCGAACAGTCCACGGCTTTGGCGCAGGAACGCAGCGCGCAACCAGTGGCCCTCTAACGGCTCATAGGAAGCGCCAATTCGAAAGTTGAAAGGATAGCGCGTGTCCCCTGCGATTGCGCGGGCCGTCGCTTCCACTTGCCCCTGAAGCACCAATGGCTCAATCGGATGGTAGCGCAAATCGATATAGGCCCGGCCTTCCGTCGTTCGCAAATCGAACCTGGTTGGCGCTATGCCGGGTGCAACAATATCCTGCTCAAAATCGAATACCGAGATCACGTCGCGCGTGCGTACATCGCTCCATTCTCCACCGATCCGCAGGTTCAGGGGACCAAAACCCTTGGCATAATTGGCACTGAAATAACTGAACGTTCCTCGATTTTGAGTCAGTTGATCCCTGAAAGGCAGCGTGCTCGAAGTGTCAATCGAGATTACGTTCAACTGCGACCGGCCAAAACCCGCCCCGATGGTGAGCTGATCACGATAGCCAAATTCGTGACTATATAATCCGAACAGGAAGTTCCTCTCCGCCTCACGGTCTTCTTCCAGCGCAAAACTGTCATCCAGCAAGCCAAGAATATTGGTTTCGGACAGATCCGTATTGCGCTGTAACTCCCCATTCAAAACGAGGCTATCGGACGGGGTGAGCTCCAGCCCGAGATAGCCGCCGAAAAACAACCTCTCGCCGCCGCGGCGTCGCGAGAACGGGCTGATATCGGGACGTCGGCGATTGTCGGAAATATCCTTATAGTTGCCGCGTAGCCAGATCGCCGTGGGCAGCGGTGCATCGAAAATAGTGTCCAACCCGCCGCTAAGTGTCTTCTCATTGCGTAAATTCTCGTCCAGCAACGAAGCCCCGACAAAGGGTTCTATGAAATTACCGTTGTCGAACCGCAGACGCCGCGTCGAACTGGCAACACTCAACGGGTCGAGAGCCACGCCTTGCAAGAAGCTGGACAGCGCTTCAAAGCTCTCCCCTTCCCCATTATCTCCTGCGGCCTGCTGAGCGTTGAAGCTGCCATCCGCATTCCGGATCAGGAAAGGACCCGGTGTTTGGTTGATCGCCTGATCAAAATAGCTGGATGGCGTGAAGCTGTCGAACACGCGGTCGGCATAATAGCGCCCCCAGCCTTCCAGATCGAGAAATCGGAACGCTTGGGAAACAAGGCTTCCCGTCTCGCGATTCTCCGACAGGTTTACATATTCACCGCCGCGCCCACGATAACGCGTCAAGGCTTCTCGCGCATTCCGGATCGCGTCGTCAGCCGCAAAATCCTGCAAGGCAACACCGGTTCGGGCAAGAGCTATGGCCGGGTTAAAAGGATCAAGCCGGTCGGCCGCATCAAATTGCTGTTCGGCCAGACCGGTTTCGCCCATTTCATGATGCACCTGCGCTAGGCCCAGAAAACCCATGCCGTAGTCCGGGTTATGCGCCGAAGCTGCCAAAGACGCCTCGAGCGCTTGGTCCAATCGATCCTTTCGCCGCCAATACTGTGCCAATGCATTGCCCGCCAGCGCATTGCCCGCGTCCATTTCCAGGGCCTTGTCGATTTCCGCTTTGGCGTCGGACAGCCTGTTTTGCTCCAGCAATATTTCTGCCCGCATACTGATCAGTTCCGCATGATAGGGCCGAGCTGCAAGCGCTCGCGTCACCAGCCGGCTGGCTTCTTTCAACCCGCCAATGTCCATCCAGTTTTTCGCCTGCGATTTCAGGGCCGCAAAATCATCGGGGTCGTTCGCAAGAATGGGTTTCAGCAAGTCTCTTGCGGCCTTTGGCCTGCCACCATAATCACGCAGCAAATCAGCGTCGCCGATCTTCAGCGACACATCTGCAGGAAAGGTAGCGCGAGCAGCATCCATGGTGGCGAGCGCCGCATCAGCATCTCCCAGCAACGCCTCAACATCTGCCTTGGTCCGATGAAGCGAGGCAGCATCCGGAAAGGCTTGAAGGCCCTCTTCCGCCGTTTCTTTTGCTACCCTGAGGTCGCCATCATAGGCGGCGATCAGGGCAAGCGCCAGATAGCTCTCAGCCGTCACCTCAAGCATCTGCGGCACGGCTTCTTCACCCCGCTGTACCGCTGCGACATAGCCGCCATATGCGCCGGCAGCCCGGTCGGCCGGATCTTCGGATCGGGAAAGGTCATCAAAAAAACGGGCTGCGGTTTCCCAGTCCCCGCTGGCTGCTAACTGGCGCGCTCTGACAAAAGCTTCGCTATCATTATCGAGCAAATCCAGTCCGCTGGCCAGATTGACAAAATACAACATCTGTTCGCGTCCGGTCGGGTTTGCAAGCACGGTCCGTGTCGGCGCCTGGCCCCTCAGCACCGTGGCCGCTTGTCCCGCTTCGACGGTCAGTGATCCGGCGTTGTTCGATAGTTCGACAGTGCCTGAGAAAACCTGTAGCCGGCTGGATTCCGCATCAGCATTGATAGCCCATTCTGTGCCGCGAATAGCCGCCGTTGCCGATGGCGTTTCGATGGACAGATTGGTTCTGTTGCGTGGGCTGCGACCCCACGCGTGGCCGCGTTGTAGTGACAGAGAGGATTTGCCGGTTTTGCTAACCTGACGCACGACCATCACCGAGTTCCTGCCCAAACGCACCTGCGTGCCATCGGCAAAAACGATGGCCAGCGTACCTGCCGCCTTGGTGCGCAGGATATCTCCCGTCTTGAGATCCTGCTGGCGCACAGCCCTTTGCCATGTCCTACGTGGCAATAACGTCGCTTGTTCTCCGCCTTTCGTCGCCGTAATTTTTCCGGAGAGCGGCGCGGGACGTTTTACCGGCTGCGCCGCAATGGCTTCTGGAAAGACACTTTGCCCCAATGCCATAAGCAGGAAAAATGACAGATTCCTATGAAGTCCCACGATCTCTTGTGCCCCTAGATCCAGCGAATTTCACAAATGTTTGGCGGGGTCGCTTACAATTTGCAATGACCGATATCACAAGAGGTAAAATAATTGGTCACCGCATCAGCATAGTACCTAAAACCGTGATGTTTTTGGGGTTCGTTACAGACGTTGATGGGGGTTCATTTGTTTTGGGTCTATTCAAATGAACGGCATCCCACATTCACGCATGGGGCAATCCTGAGAAAAGCCGGCTTACATGTATTCCAGCAGATATTTGCTATTTACGCACTACCCTATAGGTCAGCACGCGGTCGCTATTAGGCGGCACGGTTACTTTCCATAAATCCTTACCGTCCTTGCGGCCAAGTCTTGCGCTTAGCTTTCGTAGTTTATGGTCATCCTGGTGATCGATTTTAATTTCAACCCGGGCTGGCGAACGCGACGCGTTGGTGATGGTGAGTTGCATGTCTGCAAAGCTTTCCCGTTTCGTATCAACTTCCTCAACGGATAGCATATTATAGCGAACCAGAGAGCTTTCACCGATCGTGACCTCTATTTCTTCGCCAATTGCCTTATCGTCCAGGCCGCCCTCCCCGAGCAATAACCGTTCACCCGCCGCCGCTTTAAAGGCAACCATTTTGCCTGCGGGTAAGGCAAGTCCCAGACCATCACGTTTTTTGTTCTGGAAACGCAGCGTGGTTGCGAGCGGTGTGGGATCAGAATAACCGTTCGCCCAGATCTGCGCTTCGTAGATTTGCTCAAACGGGATCGCCGTCTTTTCAAACATCGCGACCTGTTTCTGGCTTTGTGAGGCTACAGTTACCGGAACGGGAATACGATAGAGCTTAAGGTCACCGAGATCCTCTTGTTTGGCTTGGACCTTCCTGGCACTCACTCCCACCACATCGGCCGCCGATTCCATCATAACCATAGGTGCTGGAAGCGGCCTGCCTGCAAAACGCGATTCCGCGCGTGCACGCTCAAACCGCTTCACCATGATATCACTGGTCGTGGCTTGCGGCCAGCAACGCAGGGAAATCGCTCCGCCAGTCGCACGGGCAATATTATCGCGCCCCTTGTTCGGTTGTCCCGCCACTGTCTGGGTCTGGGCATTTGCAAAGCTTGTTTCATCACCATTGGCCAGCGTCACCCATGAAAACAGGTTCATCGTCTGGCCGTCTGCGCTGACATCCGCAACATAGTTGGCTTGCCAGTCAAAACCGGTAGCCAGATAAGACAGGGTCACAGTCGCTCGGGTGGCTGTCGCGACCCGGCTTTTAACCGACAGAGTCGGCTTGGCGGAAAGGCCTTCAGGAACAGATGGATAGACAATTGTCTCGTTGAGCCCGGTACATTGCAGCGCTTCGAAGCCATCGGCTGTCTGCACCACGACGCCGCCACTGGCATCGGTACGAATCTGCGCGTCAAATTCTGTGGTCTGGCCAGTGATCGCACTAGTCCGACGAATGGTAACGTCCCTCCCCAGATAGCCGTTAAGCAACGCCGACGGTGACAACAGCGCCGCATCACGATTTTTCTCGATCACGCCATCCGGTAAGCCGGTGACAATTGCAGATTGCGGAATTATGCCGCCGGCCACGCCTTCAAACCGCACGTCGATTTCTCCCGCAGGCAGTGTCACGGTACGCTGTTCGGTGATCAGGGCGTAACCGCCAAGATATCTTAGATTCATGCCACGGTCGCCGGTTCGGTTCGGATCGCGATAGACGGTCACCGAAACGGATGACGGACCATCGGATGTGACAATTTGGGGATTGAAATCCGTCTGGGCAGCGGCCGGAACCGCCAAAACCGAAGCAATGAATAGGAAGATACTCAGATTGAGCAGGTTGGGAAGCCTTGGCATCAGCCCAGCGCCCCGCTCTAGAACCGTGTCTCGAAAGTCGCGGTTACGGTGGTTCGCCCATTGGCCGGTACAGGCACTTTCCAAACGATGCTATTGGATGAACGCCGCTCGCTTTTCAGGCTTTCGTTAACGATCCGGGTATCACTCCAATAGAAATCCAGGCCGTCTTGGATGAGCGAAACAGTAACCGGCGTTGAGCGTGCATTAGTCAACTCATAAGACATGGCGCTGCGCCATTTTGTAGATGACAGCCGTCGCCGTTCGGTCACGGTCGGCTTGACCTTCACATCAAACGCCTCACCAGTTTTGAGGCCAAGCTCTGACCCCATTGGCGTATGACCAATGGTATTTTCACCAATAAATTGCGGCTGTCCTGAGGCGTCCTTCATGTAAACGCGCACGGTACCAGCGGGCAGCGCATCACCAAGGCCGCCATCTGCCGACGCACTGAATTGCAATACAGTCGCTGCGCTTTGTGCCTCATTCTGGGTGCCGAGCCAGCGATTGGTAAATTCATATGCCTTTTGTGCCGAAGCGCCAGTCACGTCGAGAAAACTGACCTGCTTGGTCTGCGCATTGGCAATCGTTGTTCGTGCCGCCAGCGGATAAAGGTAGAAATCTCCGAGCGTTTCACGATTGGCGGATTCGGTTCCGGCGCGGCGGATATTGTTTCTACGATTCGAACTGCGCTGTCCGTTCACGCTAGGTGTTCCAGCCACCAGCAATGTTTTCGCATCGTTGAATGTCGTACCGGTATTGTTGGTCAGAGTGACCCAGCCCTGCACATCCATTTTGCCGGCATTTTCATCAAACAAGGCAACATAGTCCGCCTTCCAACCCATGCCGCCAGTCAAATAGCTGAGCTGCGCCGGGCGTGTGCCACTGCGTGTACTGTTCAGTGTTACAGATAGCGTTGGGCGTGCCCGCAGATTGTTTGGAACTTTATCAAATATCACTCGCGTTGGCAGCCGATCATCGCGCAGCACCTCAATCCGGCTACCAATTTGCAAAACCACACCGCCATTGGCAGCCAGCACCTTTGCGCGTTCCCTTGTTTCTTTTCCAGTTGCGGGGTTGATCCGAACGATCGTAACAGTTTCACCAACGGCTTTTTCCATCAGCTTCTGCGGAGACAAAAGGTCATAGTCAAAATTCTGTTCGACAATTCCGGTGTTGGCGGCGTTAAAGCCCACTGTTTCGGCTCTGATCTGTCCTGATACGCCTGGGAAAGTCTGTACCGATCGGCCGGAAGGAATATTGAGGCGACGCGTATCCTGCACCAGCGCGAGGTTATTATTATATATGGTAACCGCGATATCGCCCTGGCCGGACGACTGACTGATCGCCGGGGTTGCAAGGGTAGCCAAAGCCAGACCGGTAAAAACAATAAGCCGCATGTTTTCTCTCTCCATCGTTCATATTGCACCGTTTAACGCTGCAAAAATGAATGTAGCTTAAACAGTTAGTCCATTGATCCCGAGAATCAGGATCAATCTGTTAGCTTGTGACAATTATCTAACTGCTTCGAATACCGTCTCCTTTTCTCATGGTGCACCAGTGTGAATTACGAAGTCTAAGCACCACTTTGCACTGAAGCGAAGGCCCGGAAAACTCCGTGATAGGAGTGTTCCAGCCCCAATGGATATTCATTGCTACGGATAAAACGAGCTATCACTGAGGAAAGATACAAGAAAAGCCGGAGCAGACTATCCGCATATGGTTTTTATCAGCCGTCATCGGGAAAAGCGGTCAGAGATATTCTGGATTTCCGGGAACTATTTTTGTGATGGTGCCAGCTGATCTGCCATCGTCATCAATATATACATACGCACCCAGATGTTCGGCTATCTTGTAGTAACCATCAGTGCCATTATGCCAACTTATCTTGTAGCCAGCATCTTTCATGATCATCTCTCCCCTGAAAACCGTGGAATCCGCGGCCCTCAAATGAACTTCGGTATCGCTGGGATAGTAGACCGAAATTTGTTTACGATCTCCAACGTCAACATAATGGGTACGGCCGATCATCAACTCGGATAGTATTTTGCGTTCAAACAAGATCATGGGGGTTTTCTCACTTTAACAATTACAAATCACTTTTTTGATATGATCAAATTATTAGCTATGCAAAATTTTGATCGAATGACAAAAAAACGATCAATCTGCGGCTCCAAGCTTTCGATTGATCACTCGATATATATGCGATTATCGTCATTCAAATAGGAAAAAAAAGCAGGAGGCCGGTGGATCGAGAAGGCTATTTCTAATACTTAATCTTTTTATTTCAGTATTTTATTATCATTTAACCTGAGGTCAGATCATATTTTTCAATCGGAAAAAATTCGAGATTTTTATTTTTTCGATTTTTAACAATAAGTTACATTATTTAAAATATGTTATATATCAAAAAATTTGATACACAACAATTATTGTAGACAAGTGACACTCTGGTATTGTTGCATTGTTATCGATGCCCTATCGTTCGCGAGTTTGCACCCTAGTCGTCTGCGACTGCGGTTTGATCGATGAACTATGGAAAAAAATATGACTGAAGCCAAAGCTGACAGTACACCGTGGCCAGCTCCTGAGAAATCCATATTGCCGGTAGGCGAGCGTATCAAGACCCGGCGAAAGGAGTTGAAAATGACGCTTCAGGAACTCGCCACCGAGTCCGGATTATCGGCGCCTTTCATTTCTCAAGCCGAGCGCAATCTCACCATTCCCTCACTTGTGTCCTTGCTGGCTTTGGCTGAAGCACTATCCGTCGATTTGAATTATTTTATGACCATCCCGAGTAGCGAGACCATTGTTAATCGCGCGGACGCGCCACGCAGAATTGAAGCTGATTCACCGGTTGAATATTTTGACCTATCTTCTCAATTTGAGGGACGACGAATGGATGTCATGCTGATTCATATCCCGCCAGGATATACTTTTGTAACGGAACAGCGGAATGGAGAGCATTTTCGCTTTGTCGTCGAAGGCGAAATTCACGCAACCGCCGGCGATGTCGATACCATCCTGCGTGCTGGCGACAGTATGCACTTTGATTCACGCTTGCCGCACACCGTAGGAAATCGCTCAAAAGAAAAAGCTATTTTGCTTTACGCCGGTTCGCCGAGCTTGTTCAAAAAGGAATGAAGATCAAATCTCTTTTACTTCCGTCGAGTTTTGGGGTTTGAGGACATCCAATGTCATATATTGGGTATCAAGCGTCTCTTTTGATTTTTTTATAAGCTCTTCCAACTGATCTAGCCCTTTTTGCGTCAGAGATGCATAACCTGTCCCATCATCAACACCACCATCTTCCAGATGAAGAAACTCGTCCGCCATCAGCATATCGATATAGCGCAACAAATTTGGAGGAACGCCGCTGAACTTACTGTCGGACGCTGATATTTTTACCTTCTTGCCCGTCTTTTGCGCTTCATAAAGTTCCAGCAGAATATCCCAGATATCGACACTGAAATACCGGGCAGGAAACGATCGATTACATTCTCGCCTCACACTTAAGGCGAGCCGCGACATGTTGAGTTGTTCAAAATTTGCACCCAACTGACTGTTCTCAATACGCCTAAGTAGTGCCTCCATTCTGTCTAGAATCGCCATAAGATCTGCTGACACTTGGTTCATTGGCTGTCGCTTAAGACTTCAATATTGCCTTTCTGATTGAATTATTCGGAAAAGGTTTGTCTTAATATGCCCCCATATTTTATAAAGCTATGCTACTGATGGTCGGCGGGGACAGGAGTGCTTCGAACCTCCGGTCCCCGCCTATTCTGAGAAGCCTGCGACCCTACGGGAATTGCTTTCTCAGAAATCTTTGAACCTTTAAAAATCAACTCGTCAGAACTGGACTTTCAATCCGCCGCGCCCTCCATAGCCCGTATAATCACCGCTGATATCAGCATTTCCTTCGATGAAGCCGGTGACGCCTCCCTGTGTTGCTATACTTAGCCCCAACTCGAACCGCCCAAACGTCTTGGACAACCGGTTTTCAATCTCGATGGATGTATCGCCACTGGTAAATGTTAACCCATCACCGGTTTGCGACTGATGCACCGCCTGTCCGCCAAGATAGTAAGTCAGGTTATTGCCCCACTTGATCTTGGTTTCTCCGCCCAGTCTTGCTCCAATCATGCCGCGCAGGCCATCGAACCTATCAAAGTCGATATTTGCACCGAGCGCAGAAAAATCATCAAGGCTCGCGCGTTGATATTCAAAGCTGGTGAGTGGTTGCACAAAAAACTTCTCGTCGCCGAAACGGTAGCCTGCTTCAAGCCTGACGCCATAGGCGTAACCATCAAGATCCGCTGTGTAGCCAGCTGTGCGCGCCCTGACATCAGCTGTGATAAAGTCATATTTGGCCAGCGCGTTGGCGAAGAACCGGCCGCTTTTCAGACCGGCATAAGCGCCGAGGTTGAAGGCGTCATAACGGACATTGTCAGCCGTTCCGTCAAAGCCGAGGTTGGAGTTGAGATAGCCACCGGTGAGACCGAACAACCCGCCATCGCCAGTCACTCCTGAACCAAATTCATAACCGGCCTGAAATCCAAAATAATCTTGCTCGTAATTAACCGCGATCGGTTCCGTCAGCCCTCCTGCACTGAATTCAAAACTGTCATCCTGATTAGTTACTGTACCATAGATCTGCATCCATGCGGGAGAGGCTGAACTATCGGCCGGTGTAGCCATATGGGCGGCCCATGCGTCGGCCGAGCGGTACCAGAGCGATTGGGCCCCTTCGACAAACTTGAGCGTCTGGAAAACAGGCGTACCAATCGTGTTGGTCAGGAAAAAGTCATTATCCGGTGCATCGAAAAATACCGAATACGCAAAGAAACCGATGGTTTGACTTTCCGTTCCAAGCTCGAAAGCGTCCTCGTTCGTACCCGCACCGGCATCCACAACCAGAACCATATTACCAAAGTTTGGACTGGTACTGATGTCGTCAATTTCGAACACGGTATTACCCGTTGCTGCGCCGGCGATGACCAATGTGTCGGCCGAGCCTGCGCCATCGAAGGTGACATCGAATGCGAA
>CANMFX010000005.1 GCA_947497315.1 uncultured Sphingomonadaceae bacterium
CTGCTGATGCTGATGATGCTGCTTATGATGCTGCTGCTGCTGCTTATGCTGCTGCTTATGCTGCTGCTTATGCTGCTTATGCTGCTGCTGCTGATGATGATGATGCTGCTTATGCGCACCAAGAACGCTACAAAGAATTTGCCGACCAACTCCTGATTATCTTGGGAGAGGCGAAATGAAACACACCCCAATCAAGCAAACCACAGCCGACAAGCTGGACGCGCTTATAGCCGCTGCGATGCACTGCAAGGCGCGCCGGGCTGACCCCAATTACAGCTACGAAGGCGCTGCTCTTTATCAGGCGATATTTGACCTGACAGAGATTGATGAAGTCCACGAAGCTGCCGCTGAAATGGCTGGCGAGTTGGAGCGCCCGATTGACGATGATCCCTATAAATCTTTCCGGGGGATCGCGGCATGACCATTCCAGCATTCACCTTGGAGGCAATAGCCAAGCACCGCCCTTGCAATGAAGATTTTGGCCGCGTTAAATCGCTGCTGCCAAAGCGTCGCAAGATCACGGCACAACAGGCTGGTGATGCTGGCTGTACATTTGACGACATTTTATGGGTCGCCTCAGCATTTGCCCTGGACAACAAAGATATTGAACGCCGGTTGCAACACTGGATGGCCGATTGTGCCACACGGGTATTGCATATCTACGAGCGCGATTATCCGAGCGATGACCGAGTGCGCAATGCGATTGCCGCGTCTCATGGCTATGCAAATGGCGAGATTGATGAAGATGCTTGGGACGCTGCTCGGGACGCTGCTCGGGACGCTGCTCGGGACGCTGCTCGGGACGCTGCTTGGGCCGCTGCTTGGGCCGCTGCTCGGGACGCTGCTCGGGACGCTGCTCGGGACGCTGCTCGGGACGCTGCTCGGGACGCTGCTCGGGACGCTGCTTGGGACGCTGCTTGGGCCGCTGCTTGGGCCGCTGCTCGGGACGCTGCTCGGGACGCTGCTCGGGACGCTGAGGAAGCATGGCAATTTGACCGCCTGATATATTGGTTGGGAGAAAACCCAGAACCACTTGCGATGCCTGAAAAGCAAAAGGTGGCAGCATGAGCCACCGCCAAACATATAATTGCCTGATAGTAGCAGACCGTGATGCAAGCCCCCTCACCAAAAAAGAGCGGCGCGCACTGGATAAGAAAACGCAGCGCGAGAACATGGCTAAAATCGCCGACAAGCGTTTGTTCGGCAAAGACTTCCAAGACGACATGGCCTCCATAAACGCCGAGTATTTTGTGCAGCGGGATAAAACGCTGGCAAGCCTTGAGCGCACCCGCAAGTTGCTGGGAATTACGTCATGAGAGAGCAACTCCTCTACGGCCTATCGCTACTTGCAGACTACAACAATCAAGAGATTGCGTGGCTGTTTCTAGGCGGGCTTATCGGACTTTGCGCGATTGGATTTAGCGTATGACCGAACAAGACGAACTCTGGGAGGGTTATGAAAAGTGGCTCGATGAAAGGAAAAATGATGACCGATAATATGGAAATCTGGAACGCAGTTTCTTTAACTGACCCGTCTCACACAAAACATGTTGGCCAGCGCGGCGGATTTACGGCCATTGATGCTCAATACCAAATCATGATGGCGACTGAGCAATTTGGGCCGCTCGGGATTGGTTGGGGATACGACGTTGGCGCTCCGCTGTTTACAGAAACGCTTATCTTGGTCCCTGTTACACTTTGGCACGGCGACCGGCAAAACACTTTTGGTCCTCAATATGGCTGCGCGGTTATCCAAGGGCAGCGTCCGGATGCAGACGCACCCAAGAAAGCCACCACAGATGCCATCACAAAGCTACTCTCTCATTTGGGTTTCAATGCCGATGTTTTCTTGGGCAAGTTTGATGACAGCAAATACGTCGAGAAGGCCAAGCAGGAGGTCAAAAAGAAACGTGAGGCGCTGGCAGGTCCATTTACTTCAAAAACCGCCCTGTGGGGCGCGGTAAGGGAATTTGACCGTGAAATACGCGGTTGTGGTGACAGTGACATGCTCGAAGCGTTTCTAGCCATGAAAGAAAGTGTCGCATTACTTGAGCAGCTTGAGCGAGATGCGCCGCAACTGCTCAACAAAGATGACAGCACCCCTGCCGAATTTGAGGCCATCCAAGATCTTATTGAGCGGAAGCGCGATGAGTTTAACGCTGAACAAAGGGCAGCGGCATGATCGACATGTGCGAAATAGAGCAAATGCGGGAGCGTGGGCTCTCACTGGCACAGATTGGCAATAAGCTCGGCCTGCATCCGAACACTGTCCAATATTACTGCCATGAACACGGCATTGTTGGCCCAAATGATTTCGCACGCCCGTCCAAGAAATACCCTCCAGAAGTGGACGCAAAAATCATAGAATATCGTGAGCAAGGCGTAAGCTTTGAGCAGATATCGCGCATAATGGATATGCCTCCAACTACGGTGCGTAATCGTATGCGTACAGTGGCGCGCCACCAAATGCTGGTCGAGGCCGCATGATGAACGCCCTCGCCAAAACCCATAAACCAAGGCGCATAAAACCCAAGAGGAATATCAAACCAACCGCAAAGGAAAAGCGTTACCATCTGCAAGTAATGGACCTCCCTTGCATGGGCTGCGGTTCTGAACCTGCTGGCGTGGCGCACCATCCATTGATGGAAAGCCCATTGCAGCGGTGGCGGCGAGACCATGAATTTGTCGTTCCTGTCTGCCATGATTGCCACGCACAAATTCACGACAATTTTGGAGATGAGGTGGAGTGGTCGCGGGCAATGATGTGTGACTTGCCTGTCCGATTTGCCGAGTTTTTGCGTTTGGAAGCTATTTGCCGAGGTGATCTGTGAGCGGCCAGACGGTCATATTATGCGGTGATAGCCAGCGCAAATTCGTCAAGGAATTGATCGATATTGCTCCGGTGGATGCCGTTGTGAACATACGTGAGGCAAAGCGTTCTCTGGATCAAAATGCGCGTCTCTGGGCAATGCTCAGCGACATATCACGGGCAAAGCCCGAAGGCCGCAAATACACTGCCGAACAATGGAAATGCGTCTTTATGTCAGCCTGTGGTTACGAGGTGCAATTCCTGAACGGATTAGACGGTCAGCCGTTCCCAGCAGGATTTAAAAGCAGTCAGATGACCAAGAAACAGATGACCGATTTGCAGGATTACATAGCCGCTTACGGCGACCAACACGGCGTCCGGTGGTCGGACAAAGCATAGGAGAATCAAGATGACAAAATATCTAATCAAATGGGACGCTGGATTTGGCGAGGACTACGATGTTGTCGAGGCCGAAAACGAAGATGTTGCTGCCGAATGGGCTTATCAGAAATGGAAAGAAGAGGCTGAAAGTCAGGCATCTTACGAGGCTGAAATTCTAACACCGGAGTTGGCCGAAGAATATTCCCTTGAGGGTGAACTTGAGGATTAACAAACCCGCGCCCGTCCGCACATAGTATCACATCCAGGCGGGAAAGGATGTGAAGAAAGGGACTTTCGATGGAAAAGAAACGCTACCAAATCAAGGAAATCACCGAAGATAAAAGCGGACGGGTGGCCTCACTATCAGAGGATACCGATAAATCATGGCGGACGGTTTTATTTGCTGTCCCACCGGAAACTATCATCAATATTGGTGATGACGTTAACATAACAATCGAATGGCCGGAGTGATGACCCCTCAACCACAACCAAAGAACGGATATCAACCGATATATTATTTAGACATCGTCAATCGCTGCCCGTGCTGCACTAAATCGCACTGGCATGTTGGCCGGTTCAGCGCCGAATGCGCGCATTGCGAGACGGCGCTACCGCTTGCTGTTGTGGTTAGTCAGCCAATGGAGCCGCGTTTTACTTGTAGCCCCCTCAAGGCACGGGAAGGGATGTGATGGCCGACGCAATATTACATGGAATGATTGGCTTTATGCTCGGATCAATACTTTTCGATACTCTCTGGAGATGGCTAAGCCGCAAGCAATCTGCGCTAATCGAAGAGCAGAAAACATTGATTGGCGAGCAACATGCCGTTCTTGTTTATGTCGACAAACTGATCTCCAAACCTAACCCAAGAGAAAGAGTAGAATGACTGCGCCTGCAATCTTTAAGCAATCTGACGTGACCCGCGCTTTAAAAGGCGCGATGGCCGCTAACGTTGCTATCGGAAAAATAAAGATTGCACCAGACGGGACTATTACAATTATACCCGAATCATCCGCGGCAAATGATGATGATGGAGAAACGGGATGGGAGGACGCATGACGATAAAGCTACCCAAATATGTTTCAGGCTTTGAAGACAGGCATGGTAAAATCCGCCTCCGTTTCAGGCGCGCTGGTATAAGCCGCTATTTTGAAAACGCATATGGAACAAAAGAATTTACCGCGGAGTACGAGCATTACTTATCTGGTGATATTGGTAACCGCGCCACGGCAAGAAGCATAATTCCGCGGTCCATAGATGATCTTGTCCGCCAATATTATTCTAGCAATGATTTCGGGGGCAATCCAGATACTAAGGCGCGCAACAGAACCATCATAGGACGATTTCAAGCATTACACGGACATAGGCCTGTGGCAACCTGCCCATTTGAGAAACTGGACGCTTACATCGCTTCTGTCGCGGTAAAACAACCTAATGGAAAAGGAGGTCCAGGGGCAGCGCAAAAGGCGCGTAAGCAGTTGAAGCGGCTGTTCAGATACGCCGTAAAGATTGGCTGGATCAACAAAAACCCTGTTGACTTTGTGGAGCCCATCAAAACGAATAGTACTGGATTCCACACATGGACAGAGCGCGAAATTGAGCAATACCGCGCATATCACAAACTTGGCACACAAGCGCGACTTGCTTTGGAAATTTACCTTTGGACCGGCAAGCGCCGCGGTGATGGTATAGGATTGGGACGCCAGCACGTTCACGGTGATTATCTCCGCGGGCGTGACGAAAAAACCAAAAAGCCTTGGCGGATCAAGATGGCACCCGCTTTGAAAGAAGCAATTGCTGCAATGCCCGAAAATAATCAAATGTCCTTCATTGTGACCGCATACGGGTTGCCGTTCAGCAAAAAAGGTTTTGGCAATCGCTTCCGTAAGTGGTGTGATGAAGCTGGATTGCATCACTGCACCGCGCACGGACTTCGCAAAGCCATTATGCGCCGGATGGCACAGCTTGGCGTTAATCAGCCCGGAATGAAGTCTATTAGCCTTCACAGCGACGATAGGGAGGTTGCCACATATACCGCGCAGGCAAACCAAGAGAGGCTTGCTGATGACGCGATAGACCGGCTTGTGGAGGGTGAAAATTGGCTAACCCAGATAAACGGGTTAGACAGTAAGGATGATAAAAGTGTTGCAATTTAACAGCTTATCGTTAGTAATGGTGGGCCCGGAGGGACTCGAACCCCCGACCTAGCCGTTATGAGCGGCCAGCTCTAACCAACTGAGCTACAGGCCCCAGAACAACCTCATTTCCACAAATTCGGTTCTTCAAGGATGGCTCCGATAGCGGAAGCGCGGGCGATTTGGCAAGCAGCTAAACGAAATAATTGCGAGAGCCGGATTTGTCAGCTCACCAGGCAGAAACTATTTGTCCTTCAAACCAGCGACAACCATCAACTGATCGAGACTTATTGGTGATGCACCGCGTTCCAGCAAATGGTCGATCACCTCACGCCACCAGTCATAAAACCGGTCCAGATCCTCATCTGTTTTCACATAAGGAGTATGTCCTGCCGAAAGCGACGGTGAATGGAAGGAAAATACCAGCAATTTCAAATTGTCATCAAAGGCAATATCAATAGCTTCTTTGGCTTCCCGAGCTGACACGCCTTCTGGCGTTAGCGGAATGCGCTCCAGTATCTTCGACTTTGAAAACAGCGCGCCTGCTATTTTTGAACGGTTAAACAAAGCTGACAAAAAATCGCCCTGCTTTCTCAAAAGCCCTGAAAAAACCGTGGTCAATGGCAGTTCCAGCAAATCTTTTTCATGATCAAGCCAGAAGGGATCAGGACCGATATGTGAGAAATCCGGCCCCGACTGGTCCCGATAATCAAACCGGGATCGCACGCTGCTATCGATCAGGAAGCCATGTTTTGCGAGAATTTCGATGCTATTGGGGCCCACGCCATAGCGCCCTGCCCGATAGATTATCGGTCGCTTTCCTGTCCGGTCTTCTATCCTGTCACGCAAAGCGACAATTTTTGCCTCCTCCAGCTCTTTCGGAAGATTGCCAGCATAGCTATTATATGGACTGGTTTCCTCTTCAAAAGGTGGATTGATCCACGGGTGCAGGTGGACGCCAACGGATGCATTATTTGACGCCGATACAGATTTCAAAAACGCCGCAGCCTCATCATTCTCTATGATTGAATAATCGACAAAATATATGGGTTTTATGTCATATTTCTCGACGAAGGATTGAAAGCGTTGGAGCTTTCCAACGGATAGAGTTGTGTGACCTGTCCGTTTAAAAGGACCGTCCCAGTCAAATTCTTCTTCAGTATCTACGCTGATCAGAAAACGGCGGCCAAAATCTGCCGGAAGTTGCAAATGTCTATTCTTTTCAAGGCTGCCAGAGTCCTGTTGTGCATTTGAAAACATCACGGGCCCTTTTTTAGATCGCACTGCCTTATTCGCTTATTCGAATTCCGTTTCCTTAACACCAATTTCGCTAGTCGTGGCGGCTGGCAGGGTCAAGGCTATCCTCTCATCCGATATGCTGAGTGTACCATTGGCCGACTTCGCCAGATTGCGCACGAGGCGGAGCGAAAATCCCAATCCCAAAAGCGGTGCGTCGCTACCATCACCCTCTATGCCGTGGGAAGGATCGAGCAACTGTTCTTCCGATACGCCCTGAATACGGGAAGGACGAGAGAGGCTGAAATAGTTGACTGGCCGTGAACCTAGTCGAGTCCGCAAATCCGCTCGTAATTCTTCACCATTCTCACAGGCGATAATTGCTGCGGATAGCAATCGGGCAAATATCCGTTCTACGGATTCACTTTCCAGAGCAAACGGGCGGACCGGTTCGGCTTTGGTCATGTGCAGGTCGACTGATTTACTCTCGGTCAAGCTTTGCAAACGTTGGGCGAGACGTTCCATAAGCCAATCAGGTTCGGTCAGACCGGACTGGCTTTCCATCTGACCTGCATCGATTTTCGCCGCGATATCCAGATCTTCAAAGCCGGTTAGCAGTCTCTGCGCTTCATCCATGATACTGCGTGACAACGTGCGATACTCAAAGGATGCGGGACCGAACAGCTGCTGCTCGATAATTTCGCTAAAGCCAATAATCGCATTAAGCGGCGTACGCAGTTCATGAATAAGCTGCTGCAATTGTTCGCGCCGCTCTACATCTAGACTGTTCTGCCGGGCATCTTCGGCGGCATTCGGGCGCCTCATGACACCGCGATACCCTTTGAAACGACCGGTTTCGTCACCAAAATACGGAATGGCTGACATCCGCCAGTCCCCTGCCACAATGGGTGCCCCGCACAACCGCATCCGCGCATTTTCCAGCGGCATTCTCTGGCGAAAGGCCGCTGCGCCATATGCATCAGGACCAGGTCCATCATCGAAAGTAGGTTCTGCAATCGTTACACCCACGATAGCGCCTTTGGGTGGCCCCTCTGCCCAGACGATGGTGCCGCTGTCGTCGGTTTCAAAGTTAATCACGTCTATAACGTCCACAAAATAGCTACGATGCTCTGCATCGGTCATGGAAGATTGGGCTACTTTTGCTTCACGATTACGCTGATAGTCTTCTATTCTTGCAACCAATGTGCTGATTTGGGATGCATCATCCGGCTTTGTTTCGGGTTCTCTGCCATCTTGAGCGTCATCAGGGGCATCATCCATCCCTTCAACCATGTCGTCATTTGCCGATATCAGAGGTGCCGAATTGTCCGCTCCTCCCCACGCGTCCAGATTCAACTCATCTCTTGTAAGCGGTCCCAGATCAGAGCGGGTCCGCAAAATGTTGCTTCCCCGGGCTGACAATTGAGGGATTACATCGACCCATTCCTCATCCTGAAGATCTGCCGCAGTTATCGCTGCATCACATACAGCATCATTATCGGCACAAAGATAAACCAGCAATGGTGCGGACCTTAAACGGCCGTTTAGTGCCTGTACCGCCGCAATCCGGTCGGTTTCATCAACGCGCTCATGCAAATCACGCAGCCGCGTGAGACCAGACTGCACATCATCATTGACCAGGCGTCCGGGTTTTTGCGCCATCAGGTCGGCCACCTGACGCCATTGCAGCGCGGCAGCATTACCCTCTGGCAGAGAGCCTTTGAGCACTGTTTTCAGACGATCATCGTAACGCAATGGCAATTCCGGAGTGAAGAGTTTGGATGGGCTTGTTAACAAGTTGATAACCCCAACATCCAGATATCGTAACCCCTGAATATATCGCGTCACAATGTGGGACAAGTGGGCAGCTGTTGCTTGATGCGCTAATTATATTATAAGAAGATATTGATTCGCGAACGGAAATTGCAGAGATATGCCCGATATAAATTTGGACGAAATTGACTTACAGATTCTGGAACGGCTGCAGAATGAAGGGCGTGTTACCAATGTCGAATTGGCTAACAGCGTCGGACTAACTGCGCCGCCCTGTCTGCGGCGAATGCGCGCCTTGGAAGACAGTGGGATCATCACAGCATATCATGCAGCAATTGATCCGGCAAAAATGGGCTTTACGATCACTGTCTTTGCCATGGTCAGCCTGAAAAGTCAGGCAGAATCTGATTTGAAAGCATTTGAGGATCATATCGAACAACTTCCCGAAGTCCGTGAATGTTATATGCTTAACGGCGAGATCGATTTCATGCTCAAAGTTGTGGCAAAGGACCTTCAAGAATTTCAGAACTTCCTGACCAGTAAATTGACCTCCGCACCCAATGTGGCCAGCGTCAAAACGTCTTTGACCATCAGGTCTGCCAAGAACCTGCCAGGCGTCCCGATCGGAGAGCAAAAAAGCCGTCAATAAAAAAGGGCGCCAAAAGCGCCCTTTTTCTTGATGAGAATTATATTGTTTAGCTAGCACTCGGCTCCACTGGAGCAGGTGCTGCACTGGCTGTACCCGCCGCTTGCTGATCAATCCACAATGACCAAAAATTGGCAATATCTTTGCGAGTGCCGGTGACGCCCGAAAATGCCTGCTTGGCGCCATCCCAGTTTTGCTGCCCAACGTGGGAAATACCAAGGCCCACTTGAGCTCGTGCGGTATCTACTCCGCCTTTGCTAATAGCCGACTGATAAAGCGAAGCGGCTTTGGCATAGTCTCCGTACCCCAGCAGGGCATCGGCAGTCGCCAGAGCGATTTTGCCATTGGCAGACTTGGCTGCATCACGTTCGGAAGCACCGAGGCTGGCTTTGTCAGCAGCAACTGAGCTGCGCGCAGCGGCCAAAGTCTCTTTCACGTATGAACTGGAAGAGGAAACGTCCCCTTTGGCCAACCCTTCTTCCAGAAGAGAAACAACTTCACCTGGCAACCTGCGTGGATCAGCAGCATCGGCATATTCAAAATAATCCCGTTCGCTCTCCATTGCATCAGCTTTGCGCATCAGACGCATAAGCTCCAAATTTTCCTGGTTGGAGAGTTTTGGATTGGCCGAATCACGATAGACTGACAAGGCGGCACGCCAATTTTCGCCTGTCGGGTAAGCTTCAACAAGCTTGTATGTCCACTGACCGGCAGCACCATTTGTATTATTCTTCATCGCAATACCGGCACCGCGGCGATACCAGTCTTGAGATGCTTTGCCGCCTTTGGCCTTCTCCATTTCAATGGCCCGGTCCAACGCAGCAAGCCCTTCTGGGAACTTGTTTTGTTTAAAATTAGCTTCAGCTATCAACGCTCCGACATTATTGTTGGTATAACCGGCGTCAACGGCCTGTTGGAGCGTTTGTACGGCTTCAGCATAGCGCCCTGCTCCATAAGCGAAATTGCCAGAGAAGAACAGGAATGAAGGCTGCTGTTCCGCCGGGGTCTTCCCACTGGCCAATGAGGCATTAATGCCTTTTTCCTGCAAGCCGGTATCCTTCAAAGTCGAACCCAGTTGAATGGCCAGCTGCCCGGCAATAAACTGGTCATCGCCTGCAAGAGGTTGAGCTAGCAAAGCTTCTATTAGTGGTTTGGCAGTTGCAGGTGCTTCGCTTGCCATAGCTTGCTGAATCTCAGCGACCTGGGGGCGGATTTCCTTACTGATTTCAAGCTTGGGCGCTTTGCCCTTTTTCTTTTTCTGCGCGTGCGCCTCCTGCGGTACAGCAGAAATGGCTAATGTTCCAGCAGCAGCCAGAGCAACGGCCATAGAAAAATGAGATAGAAAACGCATAAAATTCCTCCGAATAAAAACTTTGTGTCACCGAACCCGTATCGGATTTTCGAATATGGTTGCACCATAAACTGTCTTGGCTTTATTACCAAGTTTCACATGCTTTTATAGAGTGAATCCGCTGAATAGTTGTTGAACGGAGATACTTGTAACCGCCTCTGTGCACCGACAAATTGTATAAGGGTGTAAACTCCCCAACTATGAGGTTAGTTAAACGTGATTGCCATTATCTCACCTGCCAAGTCGCTTGATTTCGACAGCGAACTCCCTTCCTATCAACCAACTGAGGTCCGCTTTCCGGACGAGACAGAACGATTGGCCGGGGCGATCTCAAATCTGTCGAAAAAGAAACTAAAGTCGATCATGCCCGTCTCCGACAACCTGATCGATCTAAATCACGGTCGCTACAGCCATTTTTTCGATCAACCGGAACGCGCAGCGATCTATGCTTATAACGGCGATGTTTATACCGGTTTTGAGGCCCAGAGCCTGAGCAAGGAAGGATTGCACTTTGCCCAAAGCCATCTGCGAATCCTTTCAGGTCTATATGGCTTGCTCCGTCCCCTTGACCCGATCAGGCCGCATCGCCTTGAAATGGGAACAAAATGGGCACCGCGATACAAAAAATTGACCGACTTCTGGAAAGACAAAATCGCGAAAGAGCTTGCCGGAGATCTGGAAGGAACAGAAGAGCGCGTAATTGTAAATCTTGCTAGCAATGAATATTGGGCGGCAGTCAAACCGCATACGGACAAACTGAACGCGCGGATTGTCGAAGTCGATTTCCGCAAGGACGGACCGGATGGACCGAAGTTCATCAGTTTTGAAGCCAAACGTGCCAGGGGCATGATGGCGCGATATATCTGTGAGCACCATCTGCAGGATACCGAAGCGCTTAAGGGCTTTGACAGTGACGGATACCAATTTGATGCCAAAAACAGCACCAAGGACAGTCTGCGCTTTGTGCGCTCATGAGCGGCAAAACTGCGGTTGTAGTGGGAGCCTCGGGCGGCATCGGGCGCGCAATGGCCGATGCGCTGGAACAGGAAGATAAATTTGATCGGATAGTTCGGTTTTCGCGTGGAACGGATAGTCCGGTAAAGCTTGATTTGACATCCGAGGATTCGATCCGATCGGCGGCTGACTGGCTGCGGGAACAGGATATCAAACCGCACCTGATATTTGTCGCAACTGGACTGCTTCACAATAAGAAAAACGGCCCTGAAAAAAGCATGCAGGAGCTAAATACCGAATGGGCGCTGGAAAATTACCAGATCAATGCCATTGGCCCGGCATTGGTTGCCAAACATTTCCTGCCGTTAATGCCGAAAGACGAGATTACAAAATTTGCAGCCATATCCGCCCGCGTTGGCAGTATTTCGGATAACCGGCTGGGCGGGTGGTACGGATACAGGGCTGCGAAGGCAGCGCTCAATATGATTATCCGTAATCTGTCGATAGAATGGGCGCGCAAGAACAGACGCAGCATCATTGTCGCCTTGCACCCCGGCACCGTTGATACCGGCCTCAGCAAGCCGTTTCAGAGCAATGTTCCGCCCGGCAAACTATTTGATCCCGAACGCGCAGCCGTGCAACTTCTAGACGTTCTCGACGGCCTGAAACCGGCTGATAGCGGCAAGATTTTCGCGTGGGACGGGGAAGAAATCAAACCCTGAATCGAACGGCCAGTTTTTCGTGTAAATTCGACCCGAAAAGCTGGCTTTTGGAAGCCGCTTCCCCTAGAAGAATCGATAGAAAAAATCCTATGAAAAAGGCCCGTTTGTGAACGAACAAACCACAGCACCAGAACCATCTGATATCGAACCGATTGATATCGTCGATGAAATGAAATCGAGCTACATGGACTATGCCATGTCGGTCATCGTCAGCCGCGCATTGCCCGATGTTCGCGATGGCCTGAAACCCGTCCACCGGCGGATTTTATTCTCGTCACAGGAAGGCGGCTTTGTCGCCGGACGCCCCTACCGGAAATGCGCAAAAATTGTTGGCGACGTGATGGGCAATTACCACCCCCATGGTGACAGCGCGATTTATATGGCGCTAGCCCGGATGACGCAGGACTGGTCGATGCGGGTGCCGTTAATCGATGGTCAGGGCAATTTCGGATCGATGGACCCGGATATGCCCGCATCCATGCGTTACACCGAGGCACGGCTGAACAAGGTGGCCAACAGCCTGCTCAATGATCTCGACAAGAATACCGTTGATTTCATCGACAATTATGACGGCAGTCGTCAGGAACCTTCGGTACTGCCAGCGCGCTTCCCCAACCTGCTCGTCAATGGTGCTGGCGGCATTGCCGTCGGCATGGCAACCAATATTCCACCGCATAATCTTGGCGAAGTCATCAACGGCTGCCTTGCCTATATGGATAATTCGGGGATTACGGTCGATGAACTCATCGATATCATTCCTGGTCCCGACTTTCCGACAGCGCCCCTGATATTGGGGCAATCCGGTGCGAAATCGGCCTATAAAGAGGGACGCGGCTCGATCATGATGCGCGCGCGGCATGAAATTGAGGAAGGGCGTGGCGATAAACGCTCGATTGTTCTCACCTCCATTCCGTTTCAGGTTGGTAAATCTGGCCTGGTAGAGAAAATTGCCGAAGCGGCCAAAGACAAGCGTATTGAAGGCGTATCCGACATCCGCGACGAATCTAGCCGCGCCGGTGTTCGTGTGGTCATCGACCTGAAACGCGATGCGACCGCAGATGTGGTATTGAACCAGATCTGGCGCTTCACCCCTGCCCAATCGAGCTTTCCGGCCAATATGCTAGCTATCCGCGGTGGACGCCCTGAGGTGCTCAACCTGCGCGATATTGTCGAAGCATTTGTCAAATTCCGCGAAGAAGTCATTACCCGGCGGACAAAATTTGAACTGAACAAGGCGCGTGAGCGGGCTCATGTCTTGCTAGGCCTCGTCGTTGCGGTCACCAATATGGATGAAGTGGTACGCATCATTCGCGGATCATCGACACCGGTAGAAGCGCGCGAATCCTTGCTCGCCCGCGAATGGCCGATCGCTGAAATCGCCGGCTATATCAAGCTTGTTGAAGCCATAGAAACTGAGGTTGAAGGTGATATTTACAAGCTTTCCGCCATTCAAGTGAAAGCCATATTGGACCTGCGCCTGCAGAAACTGACAGCCCTTGGCCGTGAAGAAATTGGCGATGAGTTAAAAGAGCTTGCTGCCGCTATTGAAGAATATCTCTCAATATTGGCTGATCGTGTAAAGCTTTATGCCGTGATGCGCGAAGAGCTGGAGACGGTGCGCGATGAATTTGCGACACCGCGTATCAGCGAAATCACCGCTGCCTGGGATGGTCTGGAAGACGAAGATCTGATGGAACGCGCCGAAATGGTCGTTACGGTGACCCACGGCGGTTACATCAAACGGACACCCCTCGATACTTTCCGTGCACAGCGACGCGGCGGTAAAGGCCGTGCCGGGATGGCTACCAAGGATGAGGACGCGATTACCGAACTGTTCGTCACGTCGACTCATACGCCGGTGCTGTTCTTCTCCACCCATGGCAAGGTTTACCGCCTGAAAGTCTGGAAACTGCCGGAAGGTGGGCCTCAAACCAAGGGGCGGCCGATGGTCAATCTGTTGCCATTGGCGGATGGTGAAACAATTTCGACCGTCTTACCACTGCCGGAAGACGAAGCGGAATGGGGCAAGCTGCATGTAATGTTTGCGACTGCCAAAGGTGGCGTAAGGCGCAACAGCATGGACAGTTTCACAAACGTCCCATCCAACGGCAAATTTGCGATGAAATTTGACGAGGATAGCGATGATCACTTGATCGGTGTGGAATTGCTAACCGACGATGACGACGTGCTGCTGGCAACCAAGAATGGTAAGGCAATCCGCTTTGCCGGCGATGCCGTCCGCTCTTTCCAGAGCCGCACATCCACCGGCGTCCGGGGCATTGCACTGAAAGGTGACGACGAAGTTATCTCTCTATCTGTATTGCGTGGGTTTGAAGCCACGACAGAAGAACGCGATGCTTATCTGAAAGCCGCGCCGTGGAAAGAGAATGAAAACACTTCGGAACTGCCTCCTGAACGTCTCGCAGAATTTTCGGAAACCGAGGATTTCATCCTGACAGTCTGCGCCAACGGCTATGGCAAGCGCTCGAGCGCCTTTGAATATCGCCAGTCCGGTCGCGGTGGTCAGGGTATCCTGAACATCGATAATATCAAGCGTAACGGTACCGTTGTCGCGAGCTTTGAGGCCAAGAATGAAGAGCAGATCATGCTGGTCACCGATCAGGCCAAGCTAATCCGCATGAAAGTCGCGGATATGCGGGTGATCGGCCGCAACAGCTCTGGCGTGAAGCTGTTTGACGTCTCACCGGGTGAGACAGTCGTCGGTGCAGCCAAAATCGATGAAGAAGATGAGCCGGAGAATGAAGCCGAAGAGCTGGTTGCCGAGGAATTGGACGAAGCGGATGGTTCCACAGAATCCGGCGCAGAAACAGAAACCGGGGATGATCCCGAAAAATGACCGCCAGCGCACCGAACTTTCTGGTTAAAGACGGTGCGCTGAGCTGGCCTGAAATATCGGATATGCGGCAACGTATTTATCCGCCGGAAAAGCTGATCCACACGCCGATGCACGGCATCGAATGGGCGCACGCGCAACGACGGGTGCTACTTTATGTGCAGGACGAGGTCAGGGCTGTCGCCGGTGTCCACGAGCGCGAAGTCCTATGTGATGGTCAGAAAACAAGAGTCGCAGGCATTGGCGGCGTCATGACCGGACCCGAATTTCAAGGCCGGGGATACGGAAAACAGGTGATGCTTCATCTCATGGAACTTTTGAAAACCGAAGCCAGTTGCGCATTCAGCCTCCTGTTCTGCGAAGATCATAATGTTGCCTTTTATGACAAATTGGGATGGGCCCTGTTCAAAGGCGATATGGTGGTTGAGCAACGCGGAATAACCGGCCCATTTGCCTTTAGGAACACGATGGTCTTACCCATAAACGGGCCAGCGAAGATGGACGGCCATATCGATTTATGCGGACTGCCGTGGTAGGCCCTTTGGCGATCGGGGAATTTGGGGAGAAGATTATATGTCGATTGTGGTCACACCATCAGGTCAAGCTTGCGGAGCTGTTGTCACCGGACTGAACCTTTCCGCCCCGTTAAGTGACGAACAGGTGGTAGAAATCCGCACTGCCTGGTTGAAATATCACGTGTTATCTTTCCCGGAACAAAAAATGTCCGACGATGATCTGGAGCGATTCACTCTCTGTTTTGGCGGATTTGGACATGACCCGTTTTTCGATCCGATTAAAGGCCGGGAGCATATTGCGGCCATAAGGCGCAATGCCGATGAGACATCACCGCTTTTTGCCGAAAACTGGCATAGCGACTGGAGTTTTCAGGAAAAACCGCCCGCCGGCACTTGCCTGCTCGCGGTCGAAATTCCACCTATTGGCGGCGATACCCTGTTTGCTGACCAGCATGCCGCGCTTGATGCCATGCCACCGGAGATGCGGGCAAAGCTGGAAGGCAAGATCGCGATCCACAGCGCTCAACTCGCCTACGCACCTGATGGCGCCTATGGCAAAAAAGACGAAGGGCGCAGCATGGATATTCGCCCCGACGAATCAGCGCGAGAAACACAGGTTCACCCGTTGATCCGTGAACATCCCGAAACCGGGCAGCTCGGTTTGTTCAGCTGCATGGGCTATATTATCGGATTTGAAGGCATGACGCAGCAAGAAGCCCTGCCCTTGCTCACCGAGCTGTACGCTTGGCAAAGCCGCGAGGAATTTGTCTATCGCCATAAGTGGGAGCCTGACATGCTGATCATGTGGGACAATCGATCGGTATTGCACTGCGCAACGGGCGGTTATGAAGGCCATGACCGGCTGTTGCACCGAACAACAATTGCCGCCAGTGCCTGATTTTAGGGGTTCGGGATCGCCATCTCTTTGCGCAACGTCCGCACCACGCCGGTTACGATCAGAAATTGCCCGACATAATAAAGCGGCCAAATGGTCCAACCCGGAATGGCAGAATTCTGAAGAAAGCCCATTTGCGCAAAAATAAACAGATCAGAGACAATGAATAGCAAAGCACCAATCCCCACCCGATAGCGGGGAAAGCTGCTGGTCCACGCCATCGCTGCCATGACCGACAGAAACAGGCTGTAAACCGCAAGTCCCAGCGCTTCTGATCGATCAAAGGGCAGCGACCAGGCGATGAACATCGTGATGGGAGCCAACAATATCGCAAAGGCTTTCTGGCTGAACGAGGTTTCGGGCCGCCGATGCCGCCAATAGAGTCCAATCGCTATGCAATGTCCGACAATGAATGCCCCTGCCCCGGCCATCAGGTCAAATTCGATCAGCATGTCGCCTAGCGCCCCGAAAGCCATAACGGCCGCGATCAACTTGCCTTCAAAATTATGCGCCCGCCGCAAGGCGTAAACGGCCAGAAAACCGACACCTGCACCCTTCCAGAACATCAGATACATGCCTGGAATATTGCCATCTTTCACAAAGAAATAGCTGATACCGAACAGCAGGCTGAGCAGCAGATAGGGCCGGGACTCGATAATCGCGCGTTTCATACTGACGGCCTATCATGCTCGCTCTCTCTCTGCCAGATTGACTTTTGTAACTATCGGCAACACAGAGACGCCATGACAGATGTTCACGTAATTGGCGGCGGGCTCGCCGGATCAGAAGCGGCATGGCAATTGGCAGAGGCTGGCATAAAAGTGCGCCTTTCCGAAATGCGCGGAAGCGGCGACATGACGCCGGCCCATCAGACAGATGGGCTAGCAGAACTGGTTTGTTCCAACAGCTTCCGCTCGGATGACGCGGAGAAAAACGCTGTGGGCCTGCTTCACGCTGAAATGCGGGACCTCGGGTCCATCATCATGGGTGAAGGCGACAAGCACCGGTTGCCTGCCGGTTCGGCACTGGCCGTGGATCGCGATCATTTTTCCGACGGCGTCACCAAAGCACTGAGCGAACATCCGAATATCGAGATTGTCCGCGAACGGATCGACCAGCTGCCCGAAAGCGGTCTGACCGTTGTTGCAACCGGCCCACTCACTGCCATGACGCTGGCCGAAAGCATTGGCGCGGCGACCGGTGAAGACTCCCTGGCCTTTTTCGATGCCATTGCACCGATTGTTTACAAAGACAGCATCAATATGGATATCGCGTGGATGCAGTCGCGCTGGGACAAGGTCGGCCCCGAAGGAGACGGCAAGGATTACATCAATTGTCCGATGAACCGGGAGCAATATGAAGCCTTCATTCAGGGCCTGCTCGACGGCGAAAAGACCGATTTCAAGGAATGGGAGAAGAATACGCCCTATTTCGAAGGCTGTATGCCGATTGAAGTCATGGCGTCACGTGGTCCTGAAACCCTGCGTTTTGGCCCGATGAAACCGGTTGGTCTCACTAATGAACATACCGGCGAGAGCGCTTATGCGGTGGTACAGCTGCGGCAGGATAATGCGCTCGGCACACTCTGGAACATGGTTGGTTTCCAGACGAAGCTAAAATATGGCGCGCAAGCCGAATTGCTGCGTTCCATTCCCGGCCTGGAAAATGCCGAGTTTGCCCGCATGGGCGGTTTGCACCGGAACACGTTTATCAACGCGCCCAAATTGCTCGATAGAGAAATGCGTCTAAGGAAAGCGCCACATATTCGCTTTGCTGGACAGATTACAGGTTGCGAAGGCTATGTCGAAAGCGCGGCTGTTGGCCTGATGGTGGGCCGCATGGTTGCGGCGGAGGTCAAAGGCGAAACATTTGCCTATCCCCCGCAGACGACTGCTTTCGGTGCGTTGCTCTCCCACATCACCGGCGGCGCCGATGCCCGGGACTATCAGCCAATGAACGTCAATTTTGGTCTATTTCCGCCTTTCGAACAGCGCGTGAAAAAGAAGGAACGGAAAGAAGCCTATACCGCCCGCGCCCGAAAAGATTTTGCAGACTGGCAGCAGTCATTTCAAGATGAGCCGCAGGCTGCCTAGCATTTGCATCGGGATGCCGTTCGCTTGGGCCGGGTGCTTCTGAACTCGGATCGGGTCAGTTGCCCGTTTTCATCCGCGTCTGCGCCAGCAAAACGATCACTGGTTGCAACCGCCCATTCTTCAAAGGTTAGCAGGTTATTGCCGTCCTTATCCAGCGCTTTGAAAACCTTCGTGCGGCTGCTCATCAGTTCAAGCCGGGTTATAACCTCGTCACGATTACGATCATAACGGTTGAACCGCCGCTCCTCACGAGACGCCTTATAGGCTTTGGGCGGCGTTGGCGGCGGTGGACCGAGTGTTGGTGCCGTTTGATCGGCCTCTGGCAAGCCTTCCGGTTCCATCGGTTCGGGAGGTGGCGGCGCATCTGGAATCACCACTTCCTGACTGTTAGCGCCAATCCACAGGAACAGTCCCGCCGTCATCAACAGCATCATACTTCCGGCACCAGCGACATATCTTTTCATGTGCTGGCCGCCCTTTCATGCTGTTCTTCTTGGTGTTAACAGCCGGTCACGCCATGCCAGATGATCTTACTAGCGATCGCCGGACGATAAAGATCGGCTGCTAACGATCTTTTTTTTACATCACTTTGCGTCAATTTACAGAGAATTGAGAGCGGTCGACCGCTTCTGTCAAAACTCACCGGATCATCGCTACTATATAGTTGGATAGATTTATTGAACGCCTGCTCTCGCATTTTTTCATTGGAACAATGGCGGGCAAAGTCCCAAAGGGCCCAAGCTTGCGCGGCTTTCCCTTGTTTCACGCTAAGGGGGCTGGAACCGCCGCTCGCAAAAGAGAAAAGTCCTCCGCCCCGTTTCTCCGCATATTGATCGAACTGTCGATCGTCCCACGGAAAATCTTCGAGCAAATATTCCCACCCTTCCAAAAGATGCAGGAGTGGCGAAAGATCAGCTCCCTTTTGCTCTTCCTGATTAATAAGTGCCACCAATGGCTCGCCGGTTGGGCGTTCAGTTACAGCCTTGGTTAAAATATCCCGCCACCAGGTTAACCGCATTTGTCCAATCAATGTTTCCGACGTTGATCGGATAACGTCGGCAAATCTCGCATCCAATGCAAAAACAAGGGCATAGCGTTCGCGATCTGGCTTCTTTGCATAGGCTAAAACCAGTCGCCGCAACGGATCAAGTTGTAAAACCGCGTCATTCATGCCGGTGCCGTCAACAGTTTTCCAACGAAAATCAAGGTAAAGATTGCTTTAACCATAGCCCTTGGTCAGCCGCTAACCCTTTTCTCTCTATCAGACACGCTGAATTGAAATCCACCGGCGTGAATTAATGACGCATAGATCAGAGGCCAGGGGCATGGTTGACAAAAACGAGATAAAATCGCGAGTGTCATTTTTACAAAGGCTACGCAAAGATACCGCCGGTAACACATTGGCTATGGCGGCAGCGGCTCTTTTTCCAATTGCAGGTCTGGTCGGCGGCGGTGTCGACATCGGCCGCGCTTATATGGCACAGGCGCGGCTCCAACAGGCATGTGACGCCGGCGTTCTCGCCGGGCGGCGTAACATGACGCAGGACACGTTAACGGCGGCCGATATAGCTGAGGCCAACAAGTTTTTTGATTTTAACTTTCCCGAGGGATCGTTTGGATCAACCGCTTTTGACGCAACAATCACAGACAGCGATGGAACCGAAGTTTCACAAAACAAGATCGCCTTCACGGACGGCGCAGATGTGCGGGTGGTCAATGGCGAGGCGCGAACCACGATCCGAACCACGCTCATGCGCGTTTTTGGCTATGAGAACATGGTCATCGAAACAGACTGCAGCAGTCGCCTTGATGTCGGTAATGTTGACGTGATGATGGTGCTCGACGTTACCGGTTCGATGGGCAACACAGTAACGGATGGCGGCACCAGGCTGGACGCGTTGAAAGTCGCAGTTGAGGATTTTTACGGAATATTGGGACCCGGCGGCGGTGTTTCAAACGAACAGATCCGTTATGGCTTTGTACCCTATTCCAGCACCGTCAACGTCGGTGAAATCCTGTATGATGCTGATCCAACCTGGCTTACCGGAGGCACTGCAGGTGATCGAGCGACTTATCAAACCCGTAAAGCGACTTTCGAAGTCGAGGATAAAACGGATCCCAGATACAGCATTACTGAAAATGAATTTGTTGAATCACTCGCCCAGCTTGACGGACCGGAATGCACGGATCGATATGCGGAAAACCTGAATGTCGAGACCTATTTCGTCCCTGACCCATCGGGCAATCCCCTGATCATATCAGAGTCGAGGACCGGCGACCTGAAAACAGTTGTTTCCGACGTTTTTGAATACAGGTCATGGGATGGTAGCACCAATGCACCGCCAGCAGGAGCGGTTGGCAGCGCCTTTTGGCGTCAGTGTGAACGCACCCGGACCAGAACCACAGAAGTCATTCCCGTGATCCAGGTTGACAAATGGCAGCCGGGGGCAGTCCGCATTACAGATTGGTCCTATGATGCAGAGACGCATGGTGTTTATGATTATGTGCGTTCTATCAAACCTGCCAATCCCGCAGCACAAAATCCGACGACCGACGGTGAAGACCTGGAACGCTGGGACGGCTGCATCGTTGAGCGCAAATCCAATACGTCCATAACCACGGCCACAACTGCTATCCCGACGGATGCGCTTGATCTGCAAATTGATCTGTTGCCAACGGATGCAGATTCCAGATGGGCTCCATTCTGGCGAGACTTAAAATATGACCGTGCAGATACAAATACAGCGACGTCAGGGTCAAAAATTTCTTTGAGCGGAGATTCTGCGGCCTGCCCGGCACCCGCCCGGAAACTGCAGTCTTACGCGACCTATGATGATGGTTCGTCAAATGATCTGGAAAGCTATATCTCCGGATTGCAGGATGGTGGTTTCACCAACCATACCATCGGCATGATCTGGGGCGCTCGCTTGCTGTCAGAGGACGGATTGTTCAAGGCTGAGAATTCAACCGCACCAAATGGTTTCAGCATTGGCCGGCACGTTGTGTTCATGACCGACGGCAACATGGTAATCCGGCAGACCAATTATGGTGCCTATGGCTATCAAAAACTGGATAGCAGTATCGCGGCTGCAAATGCTGGCGATACAGAGTTGGCTGCGCGGCAAGCCCACAGGTTCCAGTTAATGTGCGCTGCAGTCCGCGCAAAGGGTTGGACCGTCTGGGTCGTTCAATTTGGTTCTTCCACCGTGTCAGCGAACATGCTGGCCTGTGCCAGCAGTCCCGGTAACGCCGCCGCTGCGACCGACAGAGCAACGCTGCAAGCCGCTTTCTCGAACATCGCACAGAAAATCGGCGGATTGAGGTTGTCAAACTGATGAATATACAATCGAGACTTTCTCGCCTGAACCGCGACCAGGAAGGCGCAACACTCATGGAATTTGGCCTGATTGCAGGTCCGCTGATCGTGCTGCTGCTTGGAATCATGGAAATTGGTTATCAGGGCTATATCGACACTTTGTCAAAATCCGTGATGCACAAGGTCGCGCGGCAGGCCTCGGTCGGTGGCAAAACCGAAGCCGACGTCAAGGCCGACGTCGTAAAGGGATTGGGCCCGCTTCTACTGAAAAATGCGACAGTCGATGTCAAAGTCCGTAGCTATTTTGAGTTTACCAATATCGGGAAACCGGAAAAACTGACCACCGATCTCAATGGTGACGGTAACCTCGACAGCGGAGATTGCTATCTTGATGGCAATGGTAACGGCGTATTTGATGTGAACACCGGCAGAACCGGAACCGGTGGACCCGACGATATTGTGAACTATGAAATCACTATCGATTCGCCCCGAATATTTCCGCTGGCCAGCATGTTTGGCGCTAGCAAAAGAATGACCAGCTACAACGCTACGGCCGTCCGGAACCAGCCTTATGGTTCCCAGGTTGCCGACCCAGAATTGTGTGAGCCGTGATATGAACAATATTTTGAAAAAATTTACGCCAAAGAAAATCATGCCTGATAACCGGGCAACCCGGTTTCTCGGTAAACTTCATCAGGACAAGAGCGGCCTGGCGCTGATCGAATTTGCTTTCGTTGCGCCGTTCATGCTCACGGTCGGCCTTACCGGAATGGAAACCGCCAATCTCGCGGTTGGACATTTGCAAGTCAGTCAGGTCGCCATGCTTGTCGCGGATAACGCGTCACGTGTCCGCAACAGTATTGATGAGGCTGACATTCGGGAAATTTTCACTGGTGCCCATCTGACTGGCAGCAGTATCGACTTCTCACCCAATGCCAGAATTATCCTGTCAAATCTGGAGCATAATGGGTTAGCCGGTTCCGATGAAGGACAATGGATCCGTTGGCAACGCTGCTATGGCGGCAATACAAGCTATTCATCCAGTTTCGGCGCTGAGGGCGATGGAGAAACCGATGCGTCTCTGGCCTCGGGTATAGGACCGACCGGCAAGAAAATCTCGGCTACACCCGCGTCAGCTGTCAACTTTGTCGAGGTCATATACGACTACAAGCCTCTGATATCAGATCGCTTTTTTGGAAATATTGTCATCCGTTACGAAAGTGCTTTTGTGGCGCGTGAACGCAATGACCACGCGATGCGAAATGCCAGCAGTATTCCGAACGGTCAGAAATGGCTGTGTAGTCGCTACGACGTCATAACCTGAGCCAGATTTTTAACGGTAACAGGCTTTTTTTGCGGCGGCGATAATCCGATCGCTGTCGATCAGCGCCGCTTTTTCCAGATTGGCGGCATAGGGTAACGGAACGTCTTCGTTGGTCACGCGCGCAACTGGTGCATCGAGATCGTCAAAACCCTCTTCCATACAGACAGCGATAATCTCGCTCGCGATGGAACAGGTCGGCCAACCTTCCTCGGCAACCACCAGGCGGTTGGTTTTTGCCAGACTCTGCAAAACTGTTTCCGTATCCAGCGGGCGCAATGTGCGCAGGTCGATGACTTCTGCATCAATGCCCTCACCTGCCAGCGTATCGGCAGCTTCAAGCGCCAGACCAACGCCTATCGAATAGCTAACAATTGTAACATCGGCGCCTTCCCGCATGATCCGTGCCTTACCGATTGGCAAAACATAGTCATCCAAGTCGGGAATCTCGAACGACCGTCCATAAAGCAGCTCGTTTTCAAGAAAAACCACCGGATCGGGGCAGCGGATCGCCGCCTTTAACAGCCCTTTGGCATCGGCCGCATCATATGGCGCCATCACAATCAGACCCGGAACGCCGGCATACCAGGGCCCATAGTTCTGGCTATGCTGCGCGCCAACACGAGACGCAGCACCATTAGGGCCGCGGAAAACAATAGGACAGCGCATCTGTCCACCAGACATATAATTGGTTTTTGCTGCCGAGTTGATAATCTGATCGATAGCCTGCATCGCAAAGTTGAATGTCATAAATTCAACAATCGGTTTCAGCCCGCCCATAGCTGCACCAGCACCAATTCCAGCGAAACCGTGCTCAGTAATCGGCGTATCGATAACACGCTTGCTCCCAAATTCATCCAGCAGACCTTGGGTAACCTTGTAGGCGCCCTGATATTCAGCAACTTCCTCGCCCATTACAAAGACGCTGTCATCCGTGCGCATTTCCTCTGCCATGGCATCACGAAGTGCTTCGCGGACAGTAATGCTGGTCATGCTCGTGCCTTCCGGAACGGCCGGATCATCGGCGCGAGATACCGGCGGCGCTGCAGCTGACTCAGTTATTTCCGGTGATGGCTCTGGCTCAGGTTTTGGTGATGCTTCGGGGGCGGGAGACGGCACAGGCGATGCACCTTCCTCTTCATCCTCTCCGGTCATCTCGGCGATCACTGCACCAACCGCGACACCATCTGTGCCCTCGGCAATGATAATCTTCGAAATGACGCCTTCATCGACTGCTTCAAATTCCATCGTCGCCTTGTCGGTTTCAATCTCTGCCAATATGTCGCCAGAGCTGACCTCATCACCTTCCTTGACCAGCCATTTGGCCAGTGTGCCTTCTTCCATTGTTGGTGAAAGGGCGGGCATTTTCAGTTCAATCGCCATCAATATTGCCCCACCAGAACGTCAGTATAGAGCTCGGACAATTCGGGTTCCGGCGATTCTTCGGCAAAGTCTGCCGCCTCCAGCACAGTCTTGCGCACCTTCTTGTCCAGTGCTTTCAAATCTTCTTCTTTAACCCCTTGCTTCATCAGCATGGCTTTCAGTCTTTCAATCGGGTCCGATTTTTCGCGCACATCCTGCACTTCATCCCGGCTGCGATATTTTGCCGGGTCGGACATGGAATGGCCGCGATAGCGATAGGTTTTGAGCTCCATCAACACTGGGCCTTTACCAGCACGCACATATTTAAGGGCTTCTTCAACAGCACCGCGCACCGCAAGAACATCCATGCCATCCACTTGGACGCCGGGAATACGGAAGCTCTCACCGCGGCGATATAGCTGGTCTTCGGAGGAGGAGCGATTGACACTGGTGCCCATCGCATATTGGTTGTTTTCGATAACGAATATGACAGGCAGTTTCCAAAGCTCCGCCATGTTGAAACTTTCGTAAACCTGCCCTTGGTTGGACGCACCATCCCCGAAATAGGCAAGACAGACACCGCCATCTTCCTTGTATTTATGACCAAAGGCCAAACCGGTACCAAGTGAAACCTGTGCACCGACAATGCCGTGCCCGCCATAAAAACCATGGTCGACAGAGAACATGTGCATCGAGCCGCCCTTACCCTTCGATATACCTGACGCCCGGCCCGTTAGTTCGGCCATGACAATATTCGGATCGATACCGCATGCAAGCATGTGACCATGATCGCGATAGCCGGTAATGACGCTATCCTTGCCCGGTTCAATCGCGGATTGCAGGCCTGTGACCACAGCTTCCTGGCCGATATAGAGATGGCAGAAACCACCAATCAGACCGAGTCCGTACAGCTGCCCCGCCTTTTCCTCAAAGCGGCGGATGAGCAGCATCTGCTCGTAGAAATCCATAAGCTCAGCCTTGCTGGCTTTGTAGATGGGCGTTTTGAGAACCGGCAAACGACTGCTTTTTCGTGCCGGAGCCTTCTTCGGCGCGGCTTTCGGCGTCCGTTTGGCTGGGCGTTTAGCCGGAGCCTTTGCTTTTGATGGGGCTTTCTGGGGAGATTTTGCCACTCTTGCATCTTCCTGTATCTTGGGTTTGCGACACCTTAAACAGATAAGATAAAATTCCCAAGCCTTATACGCCGGAAAACGCTACAAAAAATCCGACAAAGCTCAGAGCTTATTTCAGCGGAACGATTATCTCGTCCGGATGCACAAAATTACCTTCTTTACGAAGCAATTCGCCCACCAGATCGGGATCAGCACCGTTAGGATCGAGCAGTTTCACACGGTTCTTCAACGCGTCCCGCTCTGATTCCAGAGCAGCAAGCTGTGTTCCGCGCTCATCAAGCGCAGCACGATATTCGCCCCATGCCAGAACCCCCGTAGGACCAAGCACGGCGTAGCCAGCAATGGCGAGTAGAGTCAGCAGCGCAAAGCCCGGCCCAAGCGCCGCTTTGATCAAACCACCGATTTTCTCTTTATGAGCCATATTTCTCTTGAATCAGAATATTGATTCGCTGGCAAGCGCTTTTACACTTTTATTGCAGGCAGATTCCTTCAAACCGCCAAAGCGTCTCTAAACCGCGTCCAGTTCAGGAAAAAATGGATCGGCCGGCATAATGAGCAACCGTATCCAATTCTTCTTCAATCCGGATCAACTGGTTATATTTCGCAAGCCGGTCCGAGCGTGCAAGGCTGCCGGTTTTGATCTGACCACAATTGGTTGCAACCGCAAGATCCGCAATTGTCGCATCTTCTGTTTCGCCTGAGCGGTGCGACATGACGGCCGTGTAAGAGGCGTTATGTGCCGTCCGGACGGCTTCCAGAGTTTCCGACAAGGTGCCAATCTGATTGACCTTCACCAACAGACTATTGGCAAGACCATCTTTAATGCCTTGCGAAAGGCGTGCCGGGTTCGTCACAAATAAATCATCGCCTACCAATTGGACGGTATCGCCGACAGCATCGGTCAAAAGTTTCCAGCCTTCAAAATCATCTTCCGCCATGCCGTCTTCGACCGACTTGATAGGATAGTCTTTGCACAGCTCTGCCAGATAGTCCGACATTTCCGCAGGCGACAATATCTTGCCCTCGCCTGAAATATGATATTTGCCATCTTTGAAAAACTCGGTTGCCGCGCAATCCAGCGCGAGCACAACTTCGTCTCCTGCCTTGAAACCTGCCTTCTCGATAGACGCCATGACAAAATCCAGCGCATCGCGGGTTGATCCCAAATTGGGTGCAAAACCGCCTTCATCGCCAACGGCCGTGGCCAGTCCTTTTTCCGACAGACCCGCTTTCAGTGTGTGGAAAATCTCTGATCCCCAACGCACCGCTTCCGCCAGGCTGCCAGCCCCTACTGGCATGATCATGAATTCCTGAAAGTCTATCGGGTTGTCAGCATGCTCACCGCCATTGATGATGTTCATCATTGGTACGGGCAGGACGCGGGCAGATACACCGCCGACATAACGATAAAGTGGCAATCCTCTTGCGTCAGCCGCGGCCTTGGCGGCGGCAAGGCTGACACCCAATAACGCGTTGGCACCCAAGCGGCTTTTATTTTCCGTTCCATCAAGCTTGATCATGATGGCATCAAGCTCTTCCTGATCTTCTGCATCGATGCCAAGCAACGCTTCGCTCAGTTCTCCGTTAACGGCCTCAATTGCCTTGAGTACGCCCTTGCCAAGATATTTGCTTTTATCACCATCGCGCAGTTCGACAGCTTCGTAGGCTCCGGTGGATGCCCCCGATGGCACTGCTGCACGCCCGAAACTACCATCTTCCAAAAGTATATCGACCTCAACTGTCGGGTTGCCTCGACTGTCCAGAATCTGACGAGCGTGAAGATCTAATATAGCGGTCATTTTTTGAGAAGACTCCTGCGGAAGGTTGCGTATCGCAAAGCCCTTATCCTTATGATAGGCTCGTGGCAATCATCAGCTGGCTGTATAGCAGCATCAATTCGGCAATTTACCCTTGAATCATAAGGATTAGACACCATTTAATTTGAAGGGAAAACCGGTCGATAGTTTATCGGCTGCATATTGTTGGCAAGGGTTTTGAGGAAGGAATTTTAAATATGGCCGTCGATCAGGAAAAGAAACCATCCGCGCGCAAAACACCTGCGAAAAAACCGGCTGCGAAGAAGCCAGCAACAAAAAAGCCCGCAAGTAAACGGGTTACCGCCAAAAAATCGACACCCGCAAAAGGGGTTGATGTTAAAAAAACAACAAAAGCAAAACCGTCTGCTCCTCTAAAGGCAGGTGCAACACGCGCCGCCGCTTCACAATCCAATGCGGCAACCGATTTGAAAGACCGTGCCATCAACAAAGCACGCTCGACCGCGAATGACGGAAAAGCCAAAGCTGGAGAAGCCATCGGCACATTGAGCGAAATGATCGAGAATAGCGCCAAGACGATCGACGAGAATGTCGGCGAAAAATATGGTGATTATGCTCGATCTGCGGCTGATTCCGTGTCCTCTTTTGCAGAGAAGGTCAATGCAAAAGACGTCGATGAGATGGTCGAGGACGCGCGCGAGTTTGTACGCAAAAAGCCCGCCGTAGCGATAGGTGCAGCAGCCGTCGTCGGCTTGCTTGTTGCCCGGCTGATTAAGTCAGGGATGGATGATCGCAGTTAAAGCGGTTATCGTCAAAAATCAGTTTGATCGGGACGGGTGATAAATATTGGACGACAAGACCGTGGCCATAGAAGATCCGCCGTCACCGCCTGACAAGGTGGCGGAACCGATAGATATGCCTGCCGCCGATGACCAATCGATTAAATCGCAGATTGACGGTTTGGTAGACGATGTCCGCAAACTGGCAGAGGCGGAGCTCGAATATTACCGGGTAAAACTATCCGTCAACATGGCGGCGACCAAGACTGTTTTGATTCTGTTCAGCGTCGCCGCCATAGTAGGAATAACCGGCTTGGTTACGCTGATATTGGGCATATTGCTGATATTGTCACATTATTGGGGACCTGTCGCCGCAACAGGCCTGTTGACCGGAAGCGCTTTGCTTGTGACAACAGTCCTGACGAACATGGCAATAAAACGGGCGCGCAAACTACCTATTGATGAAAATGAAGAATGAAAATGACCCAAAAAAATGATGACATATTCAAGCTGCGCAACCTGGCGATTGAGAAAAAGGAAGCGCGGGAGAATCTGAGCGAGGATCTTTCCGAGACAAAAGAACGCCTGCGGCCTGCCAACCTTATTCAGGAAGCAAAGGACAAAGCGCTGGACCGGGTTCAAAAAACCGGCGAAAGCGCTCTCCAGGGCGTGAAAGACAATCCCGGGAAAGTGGCCTCCGTGGCGGCCGCAGCCACTTTATTGGCGCTACGCAAACCGATCACCAATTATTTTACCAATCGCCGCGCCGATGATGATAGCGCGAAAACCAATGATGCTGAGGAATGAGCCATGAGCAGATTATCCGATAATATTGAAAAGGCGCGCGCCGCATCCCGGGAACGGCTCGAGATCGCCAAGGAAAAAGCAGGCGAAGGCACCGGTATTGCACTCGAGAAAATGTCCGAAAGCAAGGAACGTGCAGCTGCACTGCTCGGTGATGGCAAAGCCAAGGCGGCCGAAGGTGTAGCCGCAACCCGGAAGATGGCCAAAACTGCCGCTGACAAGTCAGAAGAAACAATTACCAAAAGCCCATTGGCGGTCGTCGCCGGCGGCCTGGCGCTGGGTGCACTGGTTGGCGCCCTGCTTCCCAAGAGCAAGACTGAAACCAAATATGTCGGCGGGGCGGGCAAAAAGATCAACGAAACCGCCAAAAAAGCCTATGATGCGGCCAAGGAAGCCGGTCAGGAACAGATTGAAAATCTCGGCCTCGACAAAGACAGCGTTCAGGACCAGATTAAAGATCTGCTTGGCAAAGCCACCGAAGCTGCTAAGAGCGCCGCCGAAGCCGCAGGTGATGCGGTTAAATCGGAAAAATCTGGCAAATAGAAGTTGGGGCAAATATGAGCGATCGCAGCAAAATGCATCTGGTAATGGGTGGACGGGTCAAGGATCCGCGCGGACTGGACTATGAAAATCTCGATCAGGTTGATCTCGTCGGTGTCTACCCCAGCTATGAAGAAGCCGAAGATGTCTGGCGTTCCAACGCCCAGCGCACCGTAGACGATGCGGAAATGAAATATGTCATCGTACACCTGCACAAGTTGCTGGAACCGGAGCTTCCCGCCGAAGACTGATTTCGACGATCAAGCGTTTTTAAAACGCCATTGCAACAGGGGTCGGGTGAGCATTAACCCGGCAACAAAACCGCCGATATGGGCAAAGATCGCGATACCGTTCAGATTGCCGCGCGTTGCGACGCCGATCATCAACTGAATACCGATCCACGCGAGTGTAAGCCAAGCGATACGCACGACATGCCCCGGAAATGGCCCGACAGGTTTCACGTCATTGCGCGCAAATAACAGCGCATAGGCGCCAATTACTGCAGATATCGCTCCGCTTGCGCCCACGACCGGGATGACGGAATCCCCGTTAACAGCAAATTCCGCCAGCGCCGCTGCATATGCACCTACGACATACAGAACCGCCATAAGCTGTGGCCCCAGCGCTTGCTCCACAAACCGCCCGCAAAATAGCAACATCAGCATATTGAATGCGATATGCATAAGCCCGCCATGCAGGAACGACGACGACATGGGCGTCAGCCAGGCTGGCACCATCCCGCTTATGCCGTCAAACTCAGGCAGCCCCTCGCCCAATCGTATGGGGAAAAAGCCGCCGCGCAGTATTGCGTCCTGTTCCAGACCGGAAATCCAGAGCAACAGGAAGACCACGACATTGGCGATGATCAACCCGTTGGTCAGCTTTCCGTTTGGCAGGTTCATATCATATCAAATCAGATGAACTCGATTTTTTCGAGAAGATAATATTTGTCGCCGGCTGGTACCGTGACTTCAATTTCGTCACCGATACTACGACCAATGAAAGCGCGTCCGATCGGGCTGTTATAGCTGATCTTGCCGACTTTGGCATCGGCTTCCGCCTGACCAACCAGTTGATATTTCACTGGCTTGTCATTTTCATCGAGCAAGGTCAAAGTAGCGCCAAATACGGCTTTATCGCCGGACAGGGTCGTCGGATCGATAACCTGCGCACGGCTCAACTTGTCTTCGATATCGGCAATGGTCGCCTCGACCTGGCCCTGACGCTCTTTTGCAGCGTGATATTCGGCATTTTCCGATAGATCGCCATGCGCGCGTGCTTCTTCAATCGCATCAACAATGCGCGGCCGCTCTTCTTTGAGCGCCTTCAGCTCGGCTTCCAATTTGGCATGGCCCTCGGCCAGCATCGGTACTTTTTCTACAGCCATTTTTGGCCTTTCTTCCTTCTATTCGCGGCGGTTTTCTGGGCCGCAGCGTCAAAAATAGTTCCCCGGCGCCCCTCCCTGTGAAGGCTCGCCCGCAGTGTGACAGATTGTCGGGAATTAAGTCTGCGAAGACTTATAATAAGACTGAAGCGCCCGAACTTCAAGAGTCTCGTCGCGCATGGCCGATATTGCCTCCATTGCCGCGACACTTGCCGTCGCAGTCGTATAATATGGAATCTTGCCGTTCAGCGCCCCTGCCCTGATCGATTTGGAGTCTTTCAGCGACTGCCAGCCCTCGGTCGTGTTGAAAATCAGATCAACGTCACCATCGATAATCCGGTCGACAATATGCGGTCGCCCTTCGGCAACCTTGTTGACCTTCTCCACCGCGATGCCCTTGTCGACCAGATAATCGGCCGTCCCACTGGTCGCGATAATCTTGAAACCTAGTTTCTCGGCCAAGCGCGCCGCTGGTTCGATGACTTTCTTGTCGGTTTCTTTCACGGACACAAACAGCGTCCCGCCATCAGGCAGATGATTGTTCGCACCCAATTGCGCTTTGCCAAAGGCAATCGCAAAGCTGTTATCAATACCCATGACCTCACCGGTAGACTTCATTTCCGGTGACAATACCGGGTCGATGCCGGGGAATCGGTTGAACGGGAAGACTGCTTCTTTCACAGCGATATAATCGATATGTCTATCAATCGGTGGCAAGTTTTTCAGCTTTTCACCGGCCATCACGCGTGAAGCGATCTTGGCAATCGGCACGCCAATCGCCTTGGCGACAAAGGGCACCGTCCGGCTGGCGCGAGGATTGACCTCGATCAGATAGACTTCCCCATCTTTTACCGCGAACTGGATGTTCATCAGGCCGCGTACTTTCAGGCCAAAAGCCAAAGCCTCCGCCTGCCGCTCCATTTCCGCGATAATATCATCGCTGAGATTATAGGGCGGGATGGTACAAGCGCTGTCACCGCTATGAACGCCGGCTTCTTCGATATGCTGAAGCACACCGCAAACAACGACCTGGTCGCCATCACAAATCGCATCAACATCCACTTCCACGGCGTCGCGCAGATATTGGTCAACCAGAACAGGCTGATCACCCGACACTTGCACGGCCGTATTGATATAATCTTCGAGCTGCGCCGGCCCATCAACAATTTCCATCGCCCGGCCACCAAGCACGAAGCTCGGCCGGATCAGCACGGGATAGCCGATACGCTCCGCGATTTTCACGGCTTCCTCTTCGGTACGGGCCATGCCATTTTCGGGCTGTTTCAGCTTCAGGCTATTGACCAGTTTTGCAAAGCGTTCCCGGTCTTCTGCCAGATCAATCGCATCTGGTGTCGTCCCGAGGATTGGAATCCCCGCATCTTCCAGCGCAGAGGCCAGTTTCAGCGGCGTTTGCCCGCCAAATTGGACGATCACACCGACCAGCTCGCCCTTGCTCTGTTCCACGGCGAGAATTTCGAGCACGTCTTCGGCGGTCAGCGGCTCAAAATAGAGCCGGTCAGACGTATCATAGTCCGTCGAAACCGTTTCCGGATTGCAATTGACCATGATCGTTTCAAAACCGGCATCCGCCAATGCGAAACAGGCGTGACAGCAGCAGTAATCAAACTCGATCCCCTGCCCGATCCGGTTGGGTCCGCCGCCCAAAATCACCACCTTACGGCGATCAGACGGTTGCGCTTCATTCTCCGGCTCCCCGAAAATCGGGGCTTCGTAGGTAGAATACATATAGGGCGTCTTGGCCTCAAACTCCGCCGCACAGGTATCAATCCGCTTGAACACGGGCCGCACGCCCAGCTTGTGGCGCAGCTCACGGACTTCTTTTTCGGTCGTCGCACCAGCCATGGCGGCAACGGCGTCATGAACCAGCCCGTGGCCGCCAGCAACCGCGCGCCCTGTCCCACCGGCGACATGCACCGCATCAACGGCGAGTTTCGCAAGCCGTTCGTCAGAAAAGCCCATGGATTTCAGCTTACGGAGCGCCTCTGCATCATTGGGCAGGCCGTTGTCCAATATATCCTGCTCGGCATCGATAATCTCGCGTATCCGCGCCAAAAACCAGGGATCATAATGGGCAATTTCATGGATTTCCGTATCGCTGAAGCCCTCGCGCATGGCTTGTGCTGCAACCAGCAGCCGGTCCGGCGTTGGCCGCGCCAGTTCCGCCGCAATCTCGTCACGCGACGCCCCGATCAATTCCTGCACTTTGTTAAAGCCGTCCAGTCCGGTTTCCAGACCGCGCAGCGCCTTTTGCAGCGATTCATGGATATTCCGGCCAATAGCCATGACTTCGCCGACGGATTTCATGGCCGTGGCCAGCAAAGGCTCCGCACCCTTGAATTTCTCAAAGGCGAAACGCGGGATCTTGGTGACGACATAGTCGATCGTCGGTTCAAACGACGCCGGCGTCGCGCCGGTAATGTCATTGTCAATCTCATCGAGCGTATAGCCAACCGCCAGTTTCGCCGCGACTTTTGCAATCGGGAAGCCAGTCGCCTTGGATGCCAGCGCCGATGAGCGCGATACCCGCGGGTTCATCTCGATCACAACAAGACGTCCGTCCTTCGGATTAACTGCGAACTGTACGTTGGAACCGCCTGTTTCGACTCCAATTTCCCGCAGAACTGCCAAAGAGGCATTGCGCATGATCTGATATTCTTTGTCGGTCAGCGTCAGTGCTGGTGCAACGGTGATCGAGTCGCCGGTATGCACGCCCATTGGGTCCACATTTTCGATCGAACAGATGATGATGCAATTGTCTGCCTTGTCGCGGACAACCTCCATCTCATATTCTTTCCAGCCAATCAGCGATTCATCGATCAGCACTTCATTGGTCGGAGAGGCTTCGAGCGACGTCCGGATATAGTGGATAAATTCTTCGCGGTTATAGGCCACCCCACCGCCGGTGCCGCCCATGGTAAAGCTGGGTCGCATGATCGCGGGTAGACCGATATCTTCGAGCACCTCCAGCGCCTGCTCTTCGCTATGCGCAATGGCAGAGCGCGGGCTTTCCAGCCCGATCTTGTCCATTGCTGCCTTGAATTTCTCCCGATCCTCGGCCTTGTCAATGGCCTCGGCATCCGCGCCGATCATCTGGACGTTATATTTATCGAGCACACCCCTTTTGTTGAGTGTCAGCGCGGTATTCAGCGCCGTCTGCCCGCCCATGGTTGGCAGCACCGCATCGGGGCGCTCTTTGGCGATGATTTTCTCGACAATTTCCGGCGTAATCGGCTCGACATAAGTCGCATCCGCCATCTCTGGATCGGTCATGATCGTCGCTGGATTGGAGTTGACCAGGATGATCCGATACCCCTCCTCTTTCAGCGCCTTGCAGGCCTGTGTCCCCGAATAATCAAATTCGCAGGCCTGTCCGATAACAATCGGGCCAGCACCAATGATCAGGATGGATTTTATGTCAGTTCTTTTGGGCATTATCGAGTTGTCAGCTTTCCTTGATTTTCAAGCGTTTGATAAATGCAATCTTCTTTTTGCTGACTATCCGGAACAGTCGATGGCACATACGCTGCCCAACCTGCGCCGGCCTTGGTCGGCTCGAAGTCATCAATTCCACAATTTTTGGCGGCAGTAACAATATCGGCTGGTTTGGACCATTTTTCGTAATTTTCGTCTCCGTAAAAACCACATGCAGATAAAAAGATCGTTGTCGAAATGCTCAACACAAACGCAGATATTCTTATCACCCCAATCCCCCCACAAATTTCTCGAACAGATAAAAACTGTCCTGCGGGCCCGGACTGGCTTCGGGATGATATTGCACGCCAAAGGCGCGTTTGCCGGTGATGCTGATGCCGCAATTGCTGCCGTCGAACAGGCTCTTGTGGGTTTCAACTATGGTGTCGGGGAGTGTTTCGCTGTCCACTGCAAAGCCGTGGTTCATGCTGGTAATTTCAACCAGCCCTTCGCTGTCATCCCAATCGCCGCCAACCCGCTGCACCGGATGATTGGCGCCGCGATGGCCTTGATGCATTTTGACGGTCTTCGCGCCCGCCGCCAGCGCCAGCATTTGATGGCCGAGACAGATTCCGAAAATCGGCATATCTTGGTCGAGCAGCGCCTTGATCACCGGTACCGCATAGTCCCCCGTCGCCGCCGGATCGCCGGGACCATTGGAGAGAAACACACCCGCAGGCTCCAAAGCCAATATGTCATCAAGCGAGGTTTGCGCAGGAACAACAGTGACTTTTGCGCCAGCTTTCACAAGATTTCTGAAGATATTGCGCTTGGCACCAAAGTCCATCGCCACAACATGCGGCCGTGTCTCCATATCCTCCACCGGCGCATAGCCATGACCAAGGCGCCAGATGCCGCTGTCCCAGATCTTCGTCTGATGCCCGGTCACCTCTACCGCCAGATCCATGCCTTCAAGTCCGGCCCAGTCGCGGGCCTTGGCGAGCAGGTCATCAATATCAAACGCGCCATCGGGGTCATGCGCAATCACCGCATTGGGCGCGCCGGCTTCCCTGATCCGGCGCGTCAATGCCCGTGTGTCGACACCGGCCAGGCCAATCCGCCCCTGATCCGTCATCCACTGGTCAAACGGCTTGTTGTTGCGAAAGCTGCTCGGCTCGGTCACATCTTCACGGACAATGCAGCCCAGCGCATGGGGCGCATCCGCCTCGACATCTTCATCATTGGTGCCGACATTACCGATATGGGGAAAGGTGAAGGTGACGATCTGTCCGGCATAGCTCGGGTCCGTCATAACCTCCTGATAGCCGGTCATCGATGTATTGAAACAGACTTCACCGACCGCAGAGCCGGTCGCGCCAAAGCCGCGTCCCCAGACAATAGTGCCGTCGGCCAATACCAATATCCCAGTGGCGCCCTTGGGAGCGGCGGGGATGCTGGTGTCGGTCATGGGCATTATCCTTATATCTGGCGGGAGCCGCATGCTCCTGCGCTTCAAGCAAATTTCGCCGTGCCTAGGTGTAGTTTTTTACCGTCGCAATCTATGAAAAAAAATAAGTTACGGCTATGTTGGTAGCTTATTCCAAAATTACGGGGAACGCTATGATTCGCGATGACGTGAAAGCGGCACAAATTGCGGCTATGAAAGCCGGCGACAAGGATCGCACGGCCGCTACACGCGCCATGCTGGCGAAGATCAAGGACAAGGATATCGAGCTGCGCACCAAGGACAGCAAGCTCGATGACGATATCATGGTGACCGACGTGCTCCAGAAAATGGCCAAGCAACGGCGCGAATCGATTGAGATGTTCGAATCAGGTGGCCGCGATGAATTGGCCAAGGGCGAGAAAATGGAACTTGCCGTGATCGAGGAATTCCTGCCCGCGCAGCTGAGCGAAGCCGATACGGCGGCGTTGATTGACGGCATCAAGACAGAACTCGGCGCAGAATCGATGAAAGATATGGGCCGCGTGATGGCGGAACTCAAATCCCGCCACGGCAGTGAAATCGACATGAGCAAGGCCAGCGGTCTGGTGAAGGCCGCACTTTCCTGATGAAGGAAAGCTTGTGGCAGCGCTATCTCAAATGGCGGCTGCGCAATGTTGAAATTGTGGAATGCGACGACGATGGCCTGACCCATCGTTTTCGAAAGAAGACCGCGCATTTGCAATGGGATGATGTCGAAAAAGTCCATGCTTTCAAACGGGATTTGGTTACCGTCGATTGTGTATGTTTGGCTTTCACTTCCAAAGATGGCATTATCGAGATAGCGGAGGATACCGAAGGATATTCAGAAGTTTTGGAAAGGTTGGAAATTCATCTTGGCGTAACGCCTGAGTGGATGTTGACCGTCATGTTCCCGGCATTTGAACCCAATCTCACGCAAATTTATCCGGTGGTCGACGCCTCATGACCCTTTCTCCCCAATGGCTTGATGAATTGCGCAGCCGGACGACATTGTCCACGCTGATTGGCCGGACGGTGAAAATCCAGAAGGCAGGACGCGAGTTTAAGGCCTGTTGCCCGTTTCATAATGAAAAGACGCCAAGCTTCACGATTAATGACGAGAAGGGCTTCTACCATTGCTTTGGTTGCGGCGCCCATGGTGATGCCATCCGATGGATGACCGACCAGCGCGGCCTCAGCTTCATGGATGCGGTGAAGGATTTGGCGGCCGAGGCACAGATGGAAGTCCCTGCCCCCGATCCGCGAGCTGCACAGCGGCAGGAAGCCCGTGCAACGCTACATGACGTCATGGCGTCGGCGCAGGATTGGTTTGTCACGCAGTTTAACGGGATTGAGGGCGCGGCCGCTCGTGAATATCTGAAAAATCGCGGTATTTCGGAAAAGACGATCCGCGAATTTGGCTTTGGTTTTGCGCCAGATTCGCGTGGTCGGCTCAAGGAAGCCCTTTCGGTTCACGGGGTTGATCAACTGGTTGAGGCCGGCCTGCTTATAAAGGTCGACGATCGTGATCCTTATGATCGCTTTCGCGGCCGACTGATGATTCCCATCCGCGATCCACGGGGACGGGTTATCGCCTTTGGCGGCCGAATATTGGGCGATGGTGAGCCCAAATATCTCAACTCACCTGATACACCTTTGTTCGACAAAGGCCGTACACTCTACAATCTCGACAAAGCGTCACCTGCATCCCGTCAAACAGGACGGATATTGGTCGTGGAAGGCTATATGGATGCCATTGCGCTGGCCCAGGCCGGTTTCGAGGATGTCGTCGCGCCACTGGGCACTGCGCTGACAGAACATCAGATCGAACGGATATGGAAGATGGTCGAGGCCCCGATCCTCTGCTTTGATGGTGACAACGCCGGTCAAAAAGCCGCCATGCGCGCGGCCTTGCGGGCCTTGCCGATATTGCGGCCGTCCCACAGCCTGAACTTCATCGCGCTGCCGGCAGGACAAGACCCGGATGATCTGCTGCGATCCGAAGGGCCACAGGCATTTGCAGCTTTAATCGACCAACCACAAATGCTCGGCGACAAGATATGGCAGGCGGAGTTCGAGGCCGAACCGCTCAACACGCCAGAAACCAAGGCAGGCCTGAAAAAACGACTATCCGATCATATTCGCGATATATCCGATCAGGATATTGCGCAGCATTACCGTCAGGATTTTCAGCAGCGATATGAAGAGGCCTTTTTCAGGAAGCGTGACAGCGGACCGGGTCAGAAACAGTTTGCGCGTTCAAAAAGCGGTTTCAAATCTCAATATGTTTCGTTCAAGCCAATGGACGATACAAAGTCCGTTTTGATCGATGGCCATGACCTACGTATTGCAAAAGCCATATTGGGCGGTCTGATCCGCCATCCTGCCCAGATTTCCAAGCATTTTGAAGAACTAACCGTGCTGCGGTTGGCCGATTCGCAGATGCAGGCGTTGCTATCGGAGTTGATACATGCCGCAATGAGCAAAGAAATGCTTGATATGCAGGGCCTTCTTACCATATTGGAACAGACAGATTGTTATAATGTCGCAAAAGGGCTGTTACGGGCCGATGCGCTGAATTTCACTTTCAACCGCAAACTGCCAGATAATGCCCCGTCGGACGATATCGAACGGGCGCAGAATGATTTGGTAGAAGCGATTAAGGTAATCACTGCGCGACCGGGACTGGAAGCGGCTTTGGCGGAGGCAACACGGCGGGTGCAGGATAATCTCGATGAAGAAAGCTATGCGGAGCAACAAAGATTGCGGCAGGCAAAACAGGAATTTCATGACAGATTAGTTGAACTCACCCAGGTCGATGACATCGTGTGAATTGTGTGAACTTTGAAGATTAGTTTTTAAAAATAAGGGCCCTGAGACTTGGCAAGCAAAGCAAAAAAACCAGCGGTAACAGAAGATGCGCCGCTCATTGACATGAATGAGTCCGGCATCAAAAAGCTTCTCACGAAGGCAAAAAAACGCGGCTACCTGACCTATGATGAATTGAACGAAGCCATGCCGCAGGACCAGATGTCCAGCGAGCAAATCGAAGACGTGATGTCCTCAATTTCCGATATGGGCGTGAAAATTGTCGAAAATGATGACGAAGCTGCCGAGGAAATGGGCGGCGATGAAGTCGAGTCCATCGACGGTTCAGAGAAAGACAAAAAAACTACCGCTGCGGCTGCTCCGAAAAAAGCAGCTGGTGACCGCACCGATGATCCGGTGCGTATGTATCTGCGCGAAATGGGCGCTGTTGAGCTGCTCAGCCGCGAAGGTGAAATTGCCATTGCCAAGCGTATCGAGGCTGGCCGGGATACAATGATCTGGGGTCTTTGCGAAAGCCCGACGACCTTCAACGCCATTATCGAATGGTCCACCGCTCTCAATGACGGCGAAATGCAGCTGCGCGAAATACTCGACCTTGATGCGATGTTGTCAAAAGATCCGGTGCCGGAAAATCTTGAAGACGAAGATGATGATGACGGCGAAATCAGCGAAAAAACGGCTGGTCCATCTTTCAAGGATGATGATGAGGTTGAAGACGAACCGGAAGCGGCCGAAGGTGAAGGCGACGATGAAGACGAATTGACCGAACGTCGGACCAAACGCGTTGTCGAAGAAGAGGAAGAAGATAACACGCTTTCTCTCGCGCAGATGGAAGAAGCCCTGAAACCTGAGGCTCTCGAAAAATTCGCAACCATCACGTCCGTGTTCAAGAAATTCTCGAAATTGCAGAACACCCGCATGGAAGCCTTTGCAGTTGGTGATGATTTCCCTGCAGCTTCCGAGAAAAAATATCACAACCTGCGTGAAGAGCTCACCGCTTTGGTCGAAAGCGTGCAATTTCATGCCAACAAGATCGAATTTCTGGTTGACCAGCTTTACTCGTTCAACCGCCGGTTGACGGCGCTTGGCGGCCAGATGCTGAGACTTGCAGAGCGCCACAAAGTGCCGCGCCGTGCCTTTTTGGAAGGCTATGTCGGCCATGAACTGGATGACGGCTGGCTGGCCAACATGGCCAAGACGGATAAGAAATGGGCAGCCTTTGCGGAAAAAGAGGCAGTGTCTGTCGAACGGATTCGCGCTGAGATTTCCGACATTTCTGCGGCAACCGGAACATCGCTTGGTGAGTTCCGCCGTATCGTCAACATGGTTCAGAAAGGTGAGCGCGAGGCGCGCATTGCCAAGAAAGAAATGGTCGAAGCCAATTTGCGGCTCGTTATTTCCATCGCGAAAAAATATACCAATCGCGGCCTGCAGTTTCTGGACCTGATCCAGGAAGGCAATATCGGCCTCATGAAAGCGGTTGATAAATTTGAGTACCGACGCGGATATAAATTCTCGACCTATGCAACCTGGTGGATTCGTCAGGCGATCACGCGTTCGATTGCAGATCAAGCGCGGACGATTCGTATTCCGGTCCATATGATTGAAACGATCAACAAGCTGGTCCGCACCTCACGCCAGTTCCTTCACGAGCAGGGCCGTGAGCCTACGCCGGAGGAAATGGCGGAACGCCTATCCATGCCGCTTGAAAAAGTGCGCAAGGTCATGAAGATCGCGAAAGAACCGATCAGCCTGGAAACGCCAATTGGTGATGAAGAAGATTCGCATCTGGGCGATTTCATTGAAGATAAGAATGCGATCATTCCCGTGGATGCCGCGATTCAGGCGAATCTGAAAGAGACGGTGACGCGAGTATTGGCCAGCCTGACACCGCGTGAAGAGCGGGTTTTGCGGATGCGTTTCGGCATTGGCATGAATACCGACCACACACTGGAAGAAGTCGGTCAGCAGTTTAGCGTGACCCGGGAACGTATTCGCCAAATTGAGGCAAAGGCATTGCGGAAACTGAAACATCCAAGCCGCAGCCGCAAAATGCGCAGTTTTCTGGATCAATAAAACGCGGTTTTTCGCTGTTTTCGAGCATTTCCATACTATGGTTTGCACTTAGCTAACGCGGCGTAAACCGGGTATTTAGGTTTGTGCGCTAATCACGAGTTGTAACGCGATTTGCCGGGCATCAAATGTCCGACAGGTCACCGGGAACTCTAACGTGATGTGAGCGCAATGCCAGAAACCAGTTTAATACCATCCGCGCGACCATCTTTGGTGGATCATGTGGCCGCACACGGCACGCAATCCGCCAGCTATGTCGAAGCGATCGAGAGCGATTTTACGACGTTAAGCGGTGCGGATATTGCCGACATCGCTCATTTTCTTTGCGTTCTGCACGGCCGCCACCCCGGCGTAGTCGATCATGCAGCGACCAAGACTGCCGATGTTATCGCCCGCGAATGGCTTGTAGAAGCGATGGACGGTTTTTCCGCCGAACGCGCCTTTCTGACGACATTGACCGTCGCTGCCGGACCGATATCAGGTGTGCGCAGCGAAGACCAAAGCAATGCAACTGTATTGGCCCAGCGCAAAGCGCTCGAGATGCTATCACAGTCTGACCGCAACGGCTGTGCCCTGGGTGCATCCTTTGCCCTTGTTCTGGATTGGCAAGCTATTCGGCCATTGCTTGAAAAGGTCGCCATAAAACTAGGTATAGAACCCAGAAAAGCGATTCTGCCGTCAGCGGAAGCAACGCATGTTCTAAATGCTGAACTGTCGCAATCCAGTGCAGTTGAGCGCGCGATCAATTTTGGCGTCGATCAGATATTGACCCAACATCGCGGCCTTTGGCAGCTGCTTGAAGCCCGCAAGAATGCTCGTAACGCAGGCTGACTGGCAACATTGCGCATTTGTTTGATTAACTAAATGATTAACTTGCCTCAAAACGGCCTTTTCCCTATCGCTATTCCATTGACGTTTACGGCAAGGGAATATGGAATATGCGTTTTGACGGTACCAAAGATTATGTAGCAACCGATGATTTGAAGGTTGCGGTCAACGCTGCCGTGACGCTTCGGCGCCCGCTCCTTGTAAAAGGCGAGCCTGGCACCGGTAAAACCGTTCTTGCACATGAAATTGCCAAGGCCACTGGCGCGCCATTGATTGAATGGAATGTCAAATCAACAACCAAAGCGCATCAGGGTCTTTATGAATATGATGCGGTTGCGCGACTTCGCGATGGTCAGTTAGGCGATGAGCGTGTCCATGATATCTCCAACTACATCCGCCGGGGTAAACTCTGGGAAGCCTTTACCAGCAAGGAATTGCCGGTCCTGCTGATCGACGAGATTGACAAGGCGGACATCGAATTTCCCAACGATTTGTTGCAGGAACTCGATCGCATGGAATTCCATGTTTACGAAACGAAAGAAACCATCAAGGCGGCAGAACGGCCGATCGTGGTGATCACGTCCAACAATGAAAAAGAATTGCCCGACGCCTTCCTGCGCCGCTGCTTCTTCCACTATATTAAATTCCCGGATCGTGAGACGATGCAGGAAATCATCAATGTCCACTTCCCTGATATTCAAGGGGTTTTGGTCAAAAAGGCGATGGACATTTTCTACGATGTTCGGGAAGTTCCAGGACTGAAAAAGAAACCGAGCACTTCGGAATTACTCGACTGGCTGAAGCTTTTGCTTTCCGAAGACATGCCTCTTGAAGTGTTGCAATCGCAGGACCCAAGCAAAGCCATTCCGCCACTGCACGGAGCCTTGCTCAAGAATGAGCAGGACGTCATGCTGTTCGAACGCTTGGCATTCATGGCGAAACGCGAAGCGCGTTAAACGGAGCGAACCAGATGTTCTTCAACTTCATGGACGAGCTAAGAGCAGCGGGAATAACCGCCTCGCTTAAAGAACATCTGGTGCTTTTGGAGGCGCTGGACAAGGAAGTTATCCAAAGCCGTCCGGAAGAATTTTATTATCTGTCTCGAGCAACTTTTGTTAAAGATGAAGGGCTTCTGGATCGCTTCGACCAAGTATTCTCAAAGGTTTTCAAGGGTATTGAAACCAGTTACGGGATGCAGGAAGAAGATATTCCGCTCGACTGGCTGAAAGCCGTTGCGGAAAAATATCTGTCCGAAGAAGAAATGGCCGAAGTCAAGAAACTTGGCAGCTGGGACGAGATTATGGAGACGCTGAAAGAGCGTCTTGCCGAGCAGGAAAAACGCCATGAAGGCGGCAGCAAATGGATCGGCACCGGTGGTACGTCACCATACGGAAATAGCGGTTTCAATCCCGAAGGTGTTCGGATTGGTGGTGAAGGCGGTCAAAAGAAAGCCATAAAGGTTTGGGACAAGCGCGAGTTTCAGAATCTCGACAACACCAAGCAATTGGGAACCCGTAATATCAAAGTAGCACTTCGGCGTTTGCGCCGTTTTGCCAGAGAAGGCTCTGCCGACGAGCTGGATATCAACAGCACTATTAATGGAACCGCCAAGAAGGGCTGGCTCGATATTCATATGCGCCCTGAGCGGCACAATGCGGTAAAGCTATTGCTTTTCTTGGATGTGGGCGGATCGATGGATCCTTTTATCAAGCTGTGCGAAGAACTTTTTTCCGCTGCGACTACCGAATTCAAGAATCTCGAGTTTTTCTATTTCCATAACTGTGTCTACGAAGGTGTCTGGAAGGACAATCGCCGACGTTTCTCAGAACGGACAAATACATGGGATATCCTTCATAAATATGGCCATGACTATAAGCTGATTTTTGTCGGTGACGCGTCAATGAGCCCTTATGAAATCACGCATCCCGGCGGTTCCGTCGAGCATTTTAACGAGGAAGCCGGCGTAACCTGGCTTAATCGGATGACCAATACTTATCCCGCGACCGCTTGGCTGAATCCGGTGCCGGAAAAGCAATGGGGTTATTCTCAGAGTGTCAAAATCGTGAAGGAATTGATGAACGACCGGATGTACCCGCTGACATTGGAGGGTTTGAGCGACGCCATGAAGGAATTGACCCGTAAACACGGATCATAAAGCGCTAAGCTTCAACCGCCAGCAAGGTTGTTCCCTGGTATTTTTCAGCCGCTGCATCAAAAAGATCCGATGGTTCAAACTGCCGGTCTTCAACGACCACCTCTTTCAGGCCTGATAGTTTAAACGTGCCTAATTTCAACTCGCGAGGCGGTTGCCCTTCCCTCTCGATCGTGACAGCATCAACATGCATCTCATCATGACGAGTATAGAGAATATGCGGCGCAAGGGTAACCTGCATTTTATTATAAGTGGCAGTCACACATTTTTTCAGCGCAACACCTTCCAAAAATTCTTTGTTTGGTAGCATGGCTGCAAGATATCAAAAATAAAGGGCGACGCAACAGAAATGTTGCATTGCAGCATTACCTAAACCGGCCAACCCGCTTTCGAATATCTCTTACATATGGTAAGATTTCGCAGAGGAGGCCCCCCATGCATAAAATATTCCTGCCCCTGACACTGCCGCTACTGACCGCAACTGGCCCGGCAAATGCAGCTCCCAACCCGGCCAAATGTTTGGATATTGTTGAAAATATTGACTTTGACAAAACGGAAAAACCAAAAATGCGTACACTCGAAAGGGAAGCGCCCGCAGCAATAATTGCTGCTGTCGACCGACGCGTCGACAATTGCCCGGTACTTGTGGTGCTGGATGACCAATTGGCTGGTGAGCCCCGCTGGATTGCTCCGGCATCCCCACCGATAGCAAAGAGGCTTCCGGCCTTAGGGCGTTAGGATATCAGTAAATCAGATGGTCCTTTAACATCTGTCCCCACATCCTCTCTTCTGGAGCAGCTATGGCTTCCAGATCGTTGGCAATTGCCGATGGATTATCAATCCATTCACGCAGCGCAGGGCCGCCATTGATTACATCAAAGGCTAGCTTCCCTTCCTCATATTCATAAGCAAAATCCCGCCACAGTTCGTAACCGAAATAAAGCTTGCTGATCGCTTTCAAAGCCAGTGCCTGCAACCGCCATGGACGGAAAGCAGCGTGATTATAAAATGGGCCCTCCGCATGAATCTGGACGCCATTACAAAGCAATCCGACATGTTTATGGAAAGTTGGTTCAAACCAGCATTCTCTCAACGCACAGCCTTCCAGCCATTGCGGTGCCTTGCGCTGCATCTCGGCAATGACGGCTTTGGCATCAATGTCCGGTGCGCCAAAAAGCTCTAACGGACGCGTTGTTCCACGCCCTTCTGACAATGTCGTCCCCTCCAGCATGACGGTACCGGCATAGGCCCGCGCCATTGACAGGTTCGGTGCATTGGGACTGGGATTGATCCAGACGCGGTCGGTCGGCCAACCGAAGCCTGGGCCTTCGGGCTGCCACCCCTGCATTTCAATCACGCGATAGTCGACATCAAGATTGAAATGGCTGACAAACCATGCGCCCATTTCTCCCAGAGTAAGGCCATGACGCATCGGCATTGGTGCAGCGCCGACAAAACTCTCCCAACCTTCTTCCAGCATCATGCCTTCTATAGGGCGACCGGCGGGATTGGGGCGATCAAGCACCCACACGGTTTTATTCTGCTCCGCGGCCGCTTCCAACATGTAGAGCAAAGTTGTGATGAAGGTATAAATCCGACAACCCAGGTCTTGCAGATCGATGATCAGAACATCAAATGTACTCATCGCTTGACCCGTTGGTCGGCGGGAATCTCCATACAGACTGAACACTGGAATTTCGTGGACTGGATCCACATAGTCCGGCGATTCAATCATGTTATCCTGCTTGTCACCACGCAAACCATGTTGCGGTCCAAAAGCGGCGGTGAGGTTGATATCGTCACACCGTGCCAAGGCATCGAGCGAGTGGGTTAGGTCTTCGGTGACGGAGGCGGGATGAGCCAATAGTGCCACCCGTCGACCGGCAAGCGGCGCGCGCAATTCCGGCTCGGCGAGAAGTCGATCAATTCCAAATTTCATAAATTACCTGCTGCCTTCAGTTGATGTGAAAAGCAATCTTTGTGATGAAAATCCGGCTTTCCGGGAGGATGAGACAAAGCCCAATAGGATTTGGGGCCGCTATTTTCCGCGATCACAGCCGAAAAAGATGCGTTGAGAGGGACCTCCCCCCAGATATCCGGCAACCCCAGCGTGATTTCAACAGCAACATGAGAATCGCTTATATCCAGAGAGATATCTGGTGGCGTTGGCAATTGCAGATGCCTCATGCCGTCGCGATAATTTGAAAACTGATAGGCGGCCCACTGGCTGGAAGGCGAAAAGTTAAACTCGCAATATCTGTTGGCCGATGATTCTTGCAGGAATAGCTCGAAACAGGTGGTTTGCCACAGTCCGTCAGTGCGTTGTGCTTCTGTCCACTCTGGTAGATCAAGATCATGAAGCAGCCCTTCGGCATGATATCTCAGCCACAGGCTTTCGTGATCTTTCCATTCATAGATCAGGGAAATTTCGTCCACCACAGAGACGGGCGTCAAAGGATGGCATTGCAGGTCTAAACGCATATTGCGAGTTTCCTCTGCTGCATGTAACGAACCACTCCATGACCAATTATCAATCTGATCTCCTCCGCTTACTGAATGATCGCGGCTATATCCACCAATTAACCGATGCAGACGGGTTGGATGCTGCTGCATCCGAGACGATTATACCTGGATATATCGGATTTGATGCCACGGCGCCGTCTCTGCACGTCGGTAGCTTGGTCCAGATCATGATGCTGCGCCGTATGCAGCAAGCTGGCCACAAACCGATTGTCGTTATGGGCGGCGGCACAACCAAAGTGGGTGATCCTTCTGGCAAAGACGAGAGCCGGAAGATGCTCAGCGCGGAAGATATTGATCAGAATATCGCGAGCATCAGGCGGATTTTCGACAGCTTCCTGACATTCGGCGATGGTCCGACCGATGCCGTCATGATCAACAATGCTGATTGGCTTGATGCCCTGCAATATGTCGATTTTCTGCGCGATATTGGACCGCATTTCACGATCAACCGGATGTTGACATTCGACTCGGTGAAGCTCCGTCTGGACCGGGAACAGCCCCTCACCTTCCTGGAATTTAACTACATGATTCTCCAGGCTTATGACTTTCTAGAGCTATCCCGGCGCAATGCATGCCGGCTGCAACTGGGCGGGTCTGACCAATGGGGCAATATTGTAAACGGCATTGAGCTCACACGGCGCATTGATGGCAAACAGTTATTTGGCCTGACGACACCTTTGATCACCACCGCCGATGGCGGAAAGATGGGCAAAACAGCCAGCGGAGCCGTGTGGCTGAACGCCGACCAACTCGCTCCTTACGATTACTGGCAGTTTTGGCGGAATACACAAGACGCCGACGTTGGCCGGTTTTTGAAACTTTTCACCGACATTGATCTTGATGAAATCGGCCGGCTCGAGGTTTTGCAAGGTTCCGAGATAAATGAGGCCAAGAAAGTCCTTGCAGATGCAGCAACGGCAATGGCGCATGGCGAAAATGCGGCAAGAGATGCGGCGAGCACGGCCCAACAGACGTTCGAGCAAGGCAATGCCGGCGGCGATCTACCGGTTTTTGAAGTGGCCGACAGTGAAATTTCTATCCTCAACGCCTTGGTAAATATCGGCTTTTGCGCGTCCAAGGGCGAGGCAAAGCGGATGGTCGCAGGCGGCGGTGCGCGCATAGATGATGAACCCATCAAGGATGCGAGCGCGATGATCGCTGTAGCGGGCGACGATATCAAAATTTCCGCTGGTAAGAAGAAGCACGGGCTTTTGCGACGCGCAGTTTAAAAGTACGGATTTTTGTTACGCTGGTTTACCTTTTATTGGGGAAATTAGGTTAATTAAGGGTTTCATCAATCGACGGAGCGTCCTTAATGCCAAGCGTATCGAACAAAAAAATGCCCGAATTACGCCGCGCAACGCGTTTTCCGGTTGATTTCGAAACGATTTGCGAAACACGCAAAGATGGTGAGTTTTCTGTTAAACTGAGCAACATTTCCGCTCATGGCTGTCAGTTTATTCACGAGGTTGAACTCAACAAGGGTGACCGTGTTGTCGTTCGCCTTCCCATAGCAGGCCGTATCGAGGCATTTCTGGTATGGTCCCATAGTGGGCGTTCCGGTTTTGAGTTTGAGCGCGTTATCCGCGAGCCGGATTTTGTAGCTCTGCTTGATCAGATCGGACATTCCGAACCAGGCCAAGGCTAACCGCTGCGGATCAGGCTGACACCCCAATCTCTCTCGAACAGATATAGTGCGATACGGGCCGCCTGACCACGCTCGCTGCTCAGTCCGCCATCTCTATCCAGTAACAGCCGCGCGTCGTCGGTAGCAGCCGAAATCAGCTGCGATATCTGGTCCGGCGTTGCTATCCGAAAGCCGGCATCACCGGATTGCCGCGTACCCAGTAACTCGCCGGCGCCGCGCAACCGCAGATCTTCTTCGGCGATCTTGAAACCGTCATTGGTTTCCCGCAGCAAGGACAGGCGCGCCCGAGCCGTTTCGCTAAGCGTGTCACCGCGCAGCAAAAGGCAATTGGATTTCACATCCCCCCTGCCCACACGGCCGCGCAACTGATGCAGTTGCGCCAAGCCGAAACGATCGGCAGCTTCGATGATCATCAGGCTGGCATTGGGTACATCCACCCCAACTTCGATAACGGTAGTCGCAACCAAGAGCCGGGTTTCGCCGCGCTGGAATTTTTCCATCACGGCATCTTTCTCAGGCCCTTTCATGCGCCCGTGAACAAGTCCGACCTGATCGCCAAATCGCAGTTTCAAGGCGGCGGCGCGCTCTTCTGCGGCAGCCAGATCGCTTTTTTCGCTCTCTTCCACCAAAGGACAGACCCAATAAGCTTGGCCACCGCCCGCGATATGACGGCCAAGCCCATCCACGACTTCTGACAGCCGGGCGTCTGAAATCACCCGTGTTTCGATGGCCTGACGCCCCGGCGGCAATTCATCAATGCGCGACACGTCCATCTCACCATATTGACTCAGCGTCAAAGTGCGGGGAATGGGCGTTGCCGTCATGGCGAGCAGATGCGGCGTGTTTTCAGCTTTCTGGGTCAGCATCAGGCGCTGTGACACGCCGAATTTATGCTGTTCATCGATAATCGCGACGGCAAGCTTCTTATACTGCACTTTTTCCTGAAAAATCGCGTGCGTGCCGACAAGGATATCGATCGAACCATCGGCAAGCCCCATCAGGGTAGACTCTCGAATCTTTCCCTTGTCACGCCCCGTCAGGATCGCAAGATTAACAGGGAGCCCGGTGAGAAGCTTTTGCAGTCCTTCAAAATGCTGCCGCGCCAGGATTTCCGTCGGCGCCAGAAAGGCACCCTGATAACCAGCCTCAACCGCGCTCAGCAACGCCATCAGGGCAACCAATGTTTTCCCTGAACCCACATCACCTTGCAGAAGCCGAAGCATTGGCGAGGATTGCGCCAGATCGCCTTCAATTTCCGATATGCACCGCTTTTGCGCGCCGGTCAGCTCGAAAGGCAGTTTGATCTGATCCCGCAGGCGCCCGTCACCTTGGATCGGAATGCCTTTCTTGCGGCGATTGCTTGCGCGGACAAGCATGAAAGCCAGTTGATTGGCAAAAATCTCGTCATAGGCGAGCCGGTCGGTATTTTCGGCATCTTCCCGGCTGTGCAGAGATACAATGCTTTCCCGCCAACCTTCCCATTTTTTGGATTCGAGCAAGCTCGGCTCGATCCATTCCGGCAGTTGCGGCGCCATATCCACAGCTTGCGTGACCAACTGTCCCATGCGTTTATTACCCAAACCATCAGACAGCGGATAAATCGGCTCAACCAGCGCAATATCTTTCTCTTCGGCCAGTTCCAGAACATCAGGATGCAGCATCTGCAGTTCGTCACCATAACGTTCCAGCTTGCCCGAGATGATCTTGCTCTCGCCAAGTGGCAGCAATTTCTTTGGCCAGCCAGTGTTCCGTCCAAAAAAGGTCAGGCTGATATAATTGCCCTGCGCATCGGTTGCCTGCACCCGAAACGGGCTTCGCGGTCCGCCGCTGCGATAGTCTGCCGGTGTCACTTCCGCGATAATCGTCAGGCCGACATCTGCTTCGTCCAGCTCCTGCACGCGTTTGCGCCGCATCCAATAGCTCGGTTTATGATAGAGCAGATCCTTCACACGCGTCAGGCGCAGTTTCTCCAGTGGCTTGGCAAGCGCTTTGCCAACGCCTTTGAGTGACTGTGTTTCGCCAAATAATGGATTGAGTATCTCGGGCCGCATGTCTATCCGCCTTATACGCAAGCGGGATCAATATACCAGACAGAGTCCCTGCGCATACATGCAATAACAAGGCAAAGGCTCAGGAGCAGATATGGAACGCGAAGTCAGGCTTAAACGGCTCCATTTTCGCAGCTGGCATCGGGGCACCCGGGAAGCCGACAATATGATCGGCGGGTTTTTCGACAAATGGGGGCAGACCTGGTCGGAAGCGGAAATCGACTGGTTTGAAAAACTGCTTGAGGAAGAGGATGTCGACATCATGGCCTGGGCGATCGGCAAGCAAACACCGCCAGAGCAGTTTCAGAACGACCAGATGACGGCCATGCAACAGCTCGATTACTTCGACTTCACCAAATGAAAACCTTCAAGTTAAGAATGATATAGATTCCATAAGTGCCTTATTTAGATAAATTATTATCCGCAGAAGGCGGAATGACGCTTGCTGGTGTAACAGCGGGATATCGCCCCTATTGTCTGGCGGATATTGCCATACAGTCCGGCAAGCGAACCGTTTTCATTGCAACCGATGATGCTGCGATGAGTGCCGTGGCAGAAGCGGCGCGTTATTTTCAACCGGAACTGGACATCATTGAATTTCCGGCTTGGGATTGCCTGCCCTATGACCGTGCATCGCCTGCTTTGCACACAACTTCAGAACGTTTGGCAGGCCTTTCCCGCCTAGCGGCCCCTTCCTCGGGCGGCCAGCTTGTGATTACGACTGCAAATGCGGTGACACAAAGGGTTTTGACTCCGGAACGGGTAAAAGAGCTGGTCACGCGACTGGCGCCCGGCACCGTGATTGAACAGGAAAAACTTGTTTCCTTTCTCTATGCCAATGGCTTTGTTCGGGTGGATACAGTTGCGGATAGCGGTGAATTTGCCGCGCGCGGCGGGTTGATTGATCTGTTTCCCCCGGGCGCCGACATGCCGCTGCGTATCGATCTCTTTGGCGACGAGATAGATACGTTGCGCCAGTTCGATCCCGCCGATCAGCGCACTATCGGCAATATCGACGGCTTTGATCTGTTGCCTGTTTCCGAAGTTTTGCTGGATGAAGACAGCATCACCCGTTTCCGGACCCGTTATCGCGAGCTGTTTGGTGCGGTTGCTACCAGTGATCCACTGTATCAATCTCTCTCGGAGGGTCGGCGGCTGTCCGGGATGGAGCATTGGCTCCCATTGATCGAAGAAAATCTGGCGAGCTTCTTTGCTTATCTTGCGGAGGACGCGCTGGTTTTTCGCGATGCAGCAGTTACGGCAGCTGCAGACGCGCAATTTTCCTCGATCCAGGACTATTACAAGAACCGGCAGGAAGCGGACAAAGCGAATCTTTCGAGCTATCGCCCCCTGAAGCCTGAAATGCTGTATCTTGAACCTGCAGAATGGCGAGAACAACAGACCAACGGGCCCATTCACATTATCAGCGAGTTTGATGAACCAGAATCATCGACCGTTCTATCTCTCTCCGTGTCTTCGCCTCGCGACTTCTCACCCGAACGTGCGCGTAACGAGAATATCTACAAGGCTTTGGCCGCACATCTGAACACACTCACAAAAACTGGTACAACTGCTGTTGTCGCAAGCTACAGCAAAGGATCCCGCGCCCGGCTTTTTGACTTGCTGAAAGATCACGACATCAAGACGGCAATGCTCTGTGACGACTGGAAATCCTGCAGTACGGCCGAGGCGGCGGTTGCCTTGACGGTATTGCCTCTGGCGGCTGGTTTTCGCACAGACAGTCTGGCTTTGCTCACCGAACAGGATATTTTCGGCGACCGGTTGGTGCGTAAGTCCAAACGGCGGAAAAGCGGTGATGCATTCCTCGCGGAACTGTCAGCGCTCAGTCAGGGCGATCTGGTCGTTCATCTGGAGCACGGAATCGGTCTCTATGAAGGAATTGTCTCGATCCCGGTCGGTGAGAGCCCCCATGATTGTGTCTCCCTGAAATATGCCGGTGGAGACAAATTATTTGTTCCGGTGGAAAATATCGACGTTCTCAGCCGCTATGGCGAAGGCGGCGAAACTGTCGTGCTGGATCGTCTGGGTGGAGAGGGCTGGCAGCGACGAAAATCCAAGCTTAAAGAACGCATCAGGGCGATTGCGCATGAATTGCTCAAGACCGCTGCCGCCCGGGCGTTGCAACCGGCGACACCGGCACGGATTGAAGCCGGTGACATGGCCGGTTTTGTTGATCGCTTTCCTTATCAAGAAACGGACGATCAACAACAGGCCATCGAGGAAGTCCTCGGCGATATGGGATCGGGCAAGGCAATGGACCGGCTGGTCTGCGGTGACGTCGGATTTGGCAAGACCGAAGTCGCCATGCGTGCTGCTTTTGCCGCAGCCATGGCCGGCATGCAGGTGGCCATTATCGCTCCCACAACTTTGCTCGCCCGCCAGCATTTTACCAATTTTGAAGAGCGCTTTCGCCCCTTTCCCCTCAATATTGGCCGGTTGTCCAGACTGGTACCGGCGGCAGAAGCGAAGAAAACGAAAGAAGGCATGGCCAATGGCAATATTGATATTGTTATCGGCACCCATGCTTTGCTGGCTAAATCCGTTGAGTTTCAGCGCCTTGGACTGATCATCGTAGATGAAGAACAAAGATTCGGTGTCACCCATAAAGAGCGATTGAAGGCGATGAAATCGGACGTCCATGTCCTGACCCTCACCGCAACGCCGATCCCGCGAACCTTGCAAATGGCGATGACCGGTTTGCGTGAGCTATCGGTCATTCAGACACCGCCTGTAGATCGGTTGGCAGTGCGCACATATGTTATGCCTTGGGACCCAATTCCTCTACGCGAAGCATTGATGCGCGAGCATTATCGAGGCGGACAGAGCTTCATCGTCGTACCGCGCATTGCGGATCTGCCGGAAATTCAGGAATTTCTGAAAGAATATGTGCCTGACATCACCTATGTTGTCGCCCATGGCCAGATGCCTCCGGCGCAGGTGGAAGAACGCATGTCGGCTTTTTACGACAAGAAATATGATGTTCTGCTGGCCACAACCATTGTTGAAAGCGGCCTGGACATACCCAGCGCCAATACCCTGATCATCCATCGAGCCGATCGCTTCGGCCTTGCGCAACTCTATCAGCTTCGCGGGCGGGTTGGTCGGTCCAAGACGCGGGCCTATGCCTATATGGTCACACCAAAGGACAGGATCATCACCGAAAAGGCTGAAAAACGCCTGAAAATTCTCGGTGATCTCGACAGTCTGGGTGCGGGCTTTGAGTTGGCCAGTCATGATCTCGATATTCGCGGAGCGGGCAATCTGCTGGGCGACGAGCAATCCGGTCATATCCGGGAGGTAGGCTTCGAACTCTATCAATCGATGCTGGAAGACGCCATATTGGAAGCCAAGGCCAAGGGCGCCGGACTGGACGCAGAAACCGAAAGCTTCTCGCCACAGATTACCGTCGATGCACCCATCCTGATCCCGGAAAATTACGTCCCCGATCTGTCACTCCGCATGGGGCTCTATCGGCGTATGAACGGACTGGATAGTCATCAGGAAATTCAGGCCTTTGCAGCAGAAATGATCGACCGTTTCGGAGAGTTGCCGGTCGAAACCGACAATCTGCTCAAGCTGATGGAAATCAAACTGAACTGCGTCAAAGCCCATATTGCCAAGATTGAAATGGGGCCGCGCGGCGCATTGGTGAGTTTTCACAAGGACAAGTTCCCAAATGTTCCGGGACTGCTTGCCTATGCCGAGCGCCTCAAAGGAACGGCGCGGATCAGGCCGGATAACAAGCTGTTTATCGAACGGCGCTGGCGCGATCCCAAGTCGCGGCTTCATGGCCTCACGCAGCTGACCACGGGATTGTCAAAGCTTGCGCAGCAAAAAACGGGCTAGTTGCTTCTCAAGGCAAATATCTCAAACTCCTCTGGCGATATGGGGCCGGACCGCAGAAATCCCTGAAAATATTCGCAACCTTCCCGGGCCAGGCTTTCCAGCTGCGCCTCGGTTTCTATACCTTCGGCAATGACCGCCAGATCAAGGCTGCGCGCCATGCTAATGATCGATTTCACGACAACCTGGTCTTTGGTGGATCCGCTAATATCGCTGGTTAAACCGCTGTCGATTTTCAGATAATCCAGCGGGAGATTCTGAAGATAAGCAAGGCTGCTATACCCGGTCCCAAAATCGTCAATTGCAATGCGAACCTCCTGCTCCCTCAACGCGGCAAGACGTTCTGCCGCGGTGGACAGGTTTCCAATCAGTTCTGACTCCGTGACTTCAAGCGTTGTCCGCTTGGCGGAAAAGCCTGACTGCATGATGTTATCCATAATGTTCTGGGCAAAATCAGGGGCAGCCAAATCTCCCGCTGTGACATTGACGGACAGGCGCAGGAACGACAGGCTATCCGGCCATTTGGCTGCTGTGGCGAAAGCGGCGTTGTGAATGTGCGATGACAGAAGTTTCATCAGACCGGCTCGTTCAGCCACAGAAAATAGCGTAGCCGCCCCCAAAAAACCCAGTTCAGGATGATTCCAACGGGCAAGCGCCTCGGCACCGATCAGCTGTCCGTCATCCACTTTGATCTGTGGTTGCAGAGCGATCGTTATCTCATCACGCTCCAGCGCATGGGCCAGATCACTTTCCAGCTTTTGCTCCAACAGGATGTTTTTTTCGGATGACCCGCTGACTTTGACGGGCACAGCATCAGACACCATTGTCTCTGCCAGGGCCAGAGTCGCTCGTCTAACCAGCAGCGTTTCATCTGATGAATCTCGTCCAACCGCGATGCCCGCGCGCGCTACAAGTCCGATTTTACGGCCTTCAATAGAAATAGGTCCGAAATTGCGGGTTAAAAGCTGCTCTGCATAGCTGGCGAATTTTCCTGCCATATCGCCTAAATCACTATCCAGTGTCTTCGCGACGACAAAATTTTGGCCGTCCATTCTGGCAACCATACACTTGTCGGATGGCTCATCAATAGTCTCGGCAATCAACCGCTGACCGGTACGGCGCATGATTTCATCGCCAACAGCTCGCCCATAGGCCGCATTGATCGTTCCGAAATTCTTGAGACCGATGATCATCAGGCCAAGATTTTCACCTCGCTCCAAACGATCCCGCATCCAGCTTCGCGCCGCTGATCCGTTGCGCAAGCCTGACAAAAGATCGCGATCGGTCCAGCTGTGATTGGCCTCTTCTGCGGCGACACGTTCCAGACGGCCGTGAATATAATCACCGGAAACATGCAAATGATGGATAATCTTTTTACCATTCAAAACATGAGACACAGCGGCCTGTGGAGCTCCGGTGCGTAGCCGCCCAAAGGCACCTCGAACCCTAAACCGCTCATCCGGCGAAAGAATGCGGTAAATGCCGGTGATGGGATAAGTATCAAAATCTACATTTTTCAGATTTTCCCGCAGTTGATCGCTGACCCAGTTTTGCCGCAGTCCCGTTTTGCAAAAGGCCCATTTTTCCTCAGCCTGGGCGAGTAAGCTATTGAAATTCTGTGTGGCCTCCGAACCGCCACGAATATTTTCTACATAGCGATAGGCAAAATTTATGGCCGGCCCGATGTCCGCGTGCGGGTTGGAAATATCGAGGAAATGGGTGGCTCCGGCATCATGACACTTAGCTGCGATATCTTTATGCGTGGCTTGATCGGCAAAAGCGAGGATTGCGATACCGCTATCATCCACCAGTGCAGCAATATCCGAAATCGCTTTCAAACCATCATCAACGGCTTCGCGCAGGTCGATAACGGCAATCAGGGCATTGGAAGACAGGAAACGTCCCGCCAGTTCATCCCGTCTGCGGGCCGAACTGACGCGCCAACCCATTGCAGAAATTCTTGCTGCCATAGGGTCACGATCATGAAAGGACAGCAAGAATAAGTGCTTAGCGTCACTTTGACCGGAGATAGGTGAAGATTCCTGAATGACTTGCAATACCCTTTTATTCCATATTGGAGGCGCAAACCGATGCCAGTCCCCCTATTCTTTTCCATAGCGAGCAAACCTTTATAGCCCGTTGCCTGCTTCTAAACAAAACGCTAGGATTTAAGCCAAAGCTGCAGTGGAAAAAACATAATGCTCGACGGATTTGGCCGCAAAATAGACTATCTGCGTATCTCGGTCACCGACCGATGCAATTTCCGCTGCCAATATTGCATGTCTGAAAAGATGACGTTCATGCCAAAGAGCGAGCTGCTGACCCTGGAGGAAATCACGCTGATAGCCGAACGGTTTATCGGTCATGGGGTTAAGAAAATTCGTCTGACCGGGGGAGAACCACTGGTCAGACGTGATATGAGCGATGTGATCCAAAGGCTTGGGCGTAAAGTCAAATCTGGTGAATTGGAAGAACTTACGCTCACGACCAATGGGTCATTGCTGGAAGAATATGCAGATCATCTGGCAGAGCATAATGTGCGCCGGATAAATGTCAGCATGGATACGCTTGATCCCGACAAATTTGCGGAGATTACACGCGGCGCCGATGTCCATCAGGTGCTTTCCGGCATCTCAGCCGCCCGGCAAGCGGGCATAAGCGTAAAGATCAACATGGTGGCCCTGCGGGATTTTAATCAGGACGCGCTGATGCCGATGGCGGAATATTGCGCGAAAAATGATCACGACTTGACGGTTATCGAGACAATGCCCTTGGGTGACGTCGGCGCGGACCGGAAACTGGAGCATATTTCAGCAGAGGAATTTATCGCCCCCCTGTCGGATCAATATTCTGTCAGTCCGATAGCGCACAAGAGCGCGGGCCCTGCCCGCTACATGGCGGTGGAACCACTGGGATTGCGACTTGGCATGATTACGCCGCTTAGCAATAATTTCTGCGACAACTGCAATCGTCTGCGTCTGACGACAGATGGCAAAATATTTATGTGCCTTGGTCACAACGCGCATGTTGATTTACGCGCCGCTGTGCGCAATGAAGGCATTGAGGCTGTTGACCGGTTGCTTCAGAAAGCTTTGAAGCTCAAACCGTTACGACATGATTTTAATGCGCAACTAGACGGGTCCGCAGAGATATTGGAGCGTCACATGAACGTCACGGGCGGATGAACGAATCAAAATGGGCACTTGTCGTGTCCCCTACCCCGCAGGCACAGGAGGCGGGAAACAAACTGCAGCCTTTGATGGACTGGGTTCCGATTGAAGAAGCGGATCAAGCTGTCGTTCTGGGCGGTGATGGCTTCATGCTGCAAACATTGCATCAAATGCTCAACCGGCGGAAAATCATGCCGGTTTATGGCATGAATCTCGGCACGGTCGGTTTCCTGATGAACAACTGGCACGAAGATGATCTAGTCCGCCGCATTGAAGGCGCACGGCCGTTCAAGGTTCGTCCGCTCAAGATGGAAGTTGAGACAATTTCCGGTGCCAGTTTTGTACTCCCAGCGATCAACGAGGTTTCCCTGCTAAGAGAGACGCGGCAAACCGCAAAACTCGAAATTCAGGTCAATAACCGAATCATGTTGGAAGAACTGGTTTGCGACGGCATATTGATCGCGACACCAGCGGGATCGACCGCCTATAATCTGTCAGCCAACGGACCAATATTGCCGCTGGGTTCAAATCTGCTGGCCCTTACGCCGATCAGCCCGTTTCGTCCACGACGATGGAAAGGGGCGATTTTACCAGACAAAATGCCTATCAGCATCAAGGTGTTAAATGCTGAAAAACGGCCAGTTAGTGCGGTTGGTGACCAACAAGAAGTGCGTGATGTCGCCAAGGTTACAATCTCCATTGATCGCAACCAGACACTGACCATGCTGTTTGATCCGGAGCATGCTCTGGATGATCGGATAGCAATGGAACAATTTGTCGTTTGATGGCTTGCCGGGTGCGAATGACGTTGCTATAGCCGCGCTCGTTGTGATGCAAATCGCTTCTATTCCCCGGTAGCTCAGTGGTAGAGCAATCGACTGTTAATCGATTGGCCGATGGTTCGAATCCGTCCCGGGGAGCCATTTTTCTCTTAAAACAAGACCACAAATTTATGCGGGTGCGGTCGCGTGCGATCGATCGCCTGCCTATTTTTGCGTCCACTTGATCCCGAAAGCGAACCATAATCATGCGCCTGTTGTTCACATGGAAAGCCGGTTTTGTTTTCGATATGCCCGGCTACAAATCTTTTAATATCAATTAATTAACAATGGATCTGACTTAGGCGAGTGTGACCTTTCGCAAACGCCCACCAAACCGTATCACCACCTCAAACTTGCCAATGTCAAAGAGCCAAGTCGAGCATAACCCATGAGACGGGTTGTAGGAAAGTGAAGGGATGTTCGATTTATCCCGAATGTGAACGTTAGATTAGTCAGCTGTCCAGACTTTTTTGACGGAGCTTAGCGTGAAACGAGGATAGCCATTTGAATAACTCATTTTACCAACACAAGTGCAGTAAATCCTTCTACCCAGACTGTTTTTCATAAAATCTTGGGACCATAGCTTTTTAAGGTCAGGAAAATCCATTTCAGATTTTCCTTCTGGAAGATTAATTTCAATCACGGCCAAATTTCCTACTGATTGCTCCGCACAGTCAACATCGCGCAAGAAAAAACCGTGCTCAAAATCATAGTAAGCCATTGCCGTGACTGAGATTAGCTTGCCGTCCCATTCCCTTTGAAAAGCAATATTTTTGGATAATATCGAGCATAACGACACATTTTCAGAACCGCTCAGATCTACTTCAGCATTCTCAGCACTGACGGCCACCGAGGTCCAAATAGTGAGCCCTATCGCAAGTATTGTGGTAACCTTACGCATAGTTAGTCTTAGCGAAGTTGATGATTGTAAGCAACTTTGATTGGGAAAGGCGAAGGCTAAAAACCCCAGGGTCCGGCTTTGCGCCCAAACGGATATTGATTCTCCTCCCCAGATCACCCATCAAAATTGCTGCCAGAATATCCTGCTGGCCACATAGAGGATCAACAATGCTGTCAGTCGCCTTATCCAGCGTTCTGGCAGTGCTTTGGTCGCCAGAACACTGCCAATCTGGCCACCCACCAGTACGCCAACAAATAAAGGCCAGTAGGACAGAAGCATGTCAGCACTCTGCCCCTCTTGCCCCCAAGCCGATTTCATCAGTTGCCCAAACAGCCCGCTTGCCGAATTGACGAGAATGAAGACACTCGCGGTTGCGGCTATCCGGCGGCTGTCGGACCAGTTCATCAGCAACAGGATCGGCGCCAGAAATATGCCGCCACCGATGCCGACCATGCCGGACAGGAAACCGATGCCGCAACCAACAATTGGCGCGAACCAGCCGCCCTGCCCTGTTTGAGTCCGTGAACCGACAACACGGTTCCGGATAAAAGGCTCTGCGAGGAGCAAGAGACCGGCAATGGTCAAGGAAAGGCCCAACAGGACGAGAAAACTGCCCTGATCTATTGCCAAACGCCCCCCGATCCACGCTGCTGGCACGGATAACAGCAGGATCGGCCAAATCCTCCGCCATTCGACCAATCCACGCGCCTGAAAACGTAACGTTCCACCCAATACCACGATGATATTGCAGATGAGCGCCACAATCGGCAGCAGGCGATAGTCCAGATCGGCCAGAGCCAGCAGCGCGATGTAGGTCGAACCGCCGCCGAAGCCCACTGACGCGTAGAGCGCCGCTGTGAGCAGGAAGAGTAAAGCGAGACCGGCCGTGCCCAATACCATATCAGGTCTCGCTCGGCATGTTGCTCACAAGATCAATATTTACCGTGACAATGCTTGTATTTCCGGCCTGAACCGCACGGACATGGTGCATTTCGGCTAACGCCCTCAAAATTGACGTCAGCCGGAACCGCCCCGCCCGACTGACGTGGCGGCAGTGCCGTTGAGACCGTACCCAATGTACCGCCGTCAATATCATTGCTGTCATCTTCACCGGTCAGAGGATCAATATGTGTGGTGAGGAAATCGGGCAGCTCCGGCAATTCCGGTACTTCGATTTCTTCCTGGCGATGGAACTGGCTGACCGCGATGGTTTTCGTCACGCTTTCACGGATAACTTCCAGCATGCGTTCGAACAGGCCAAAAGCCTCTTTCTTATACTCATCCAGCGGTTTCTTCTGGGCATAGGCGCGCAGGAAGACAACCTGTCGCAGGGCATCAAGCGTTGCCAGATGTTCTTTCCAGTTGTGGTCCAGTGATTCCAGCAGGATCGATTTTTCAATCTGCACCCAGATTTCCGGATCAATCTGTTCCACTTTTGCGTTAAAATCGGCATCGGCCAATTCGGCGATCCGTGTTTCAAGAATTTCCGGCTCAACCGCATCTTCCTGCAACCATGCATCGATATCGGGCGTAAGGCCAAACACCTCTTCGACGCGCTTCTTGAGCAAGTCGATATCCCATTGTTCGGGGTAGCTTCCGGGAGGACAGCTGTCGGCAACGACTGCATTGGCGGTTTCAAGCCGCATATCTTCGACAACATCGCCTACCGTTTCTGCATCCATGATTTCAGCGCGCTGCTCGTAAATCACCTTGCGCTGATCATTCATCACGTCATCATATTCGACAACCTGTTTACGCGCTTCATAATTGCGCGCTTCGACCTTTTTCTGGGCCGTTTCAATGGCTTTGGAGAGCCATTTACCACCAATAGCCTCACCATCTTCAAGATTCTTGTTCATCATCTTCGCAAACATCGTCTCGGTTCCGAAAATCCGAAGCAAGTCGTCTTCCAGGCAGAGATAGAAGCGGCTGAGCCCGGGATCACCCTGACGACCCGAGCGACCACGCAACTGGTTATCGATACGGCGGCTTTCATGCCGCTCTGTGCCCAGAACAAATAAACCGCCGGCTGCGCGCACTTCTTCACGCAGCGCCCGGACTTCTTCTTCAATCTTGGCAACGGCCTTATCGCGCTCTGGACCTTCCTCCATATCGGCGAGTTCCTGCTCGATACGAAAATCAATATTGCCACCCAATTGAATATCCGTGCCGCGGCCGGCCATGTTGGTCGCGATCGTCACCGCGCCCGGAGCACCCGCTTGTGCAACAATGTGCGCTTCCTGTTCATGAAAGCGGGCATTGAGGACATTGTGCGTCACGTCTTCCTTTTTCAGGAAGTCTGACAAAAGCTCTGATTTCTCGATGGATACCGTGCCCACCAGAACGGGTTGGCCCTTATCGCTATGCTCTTTGATTTTCTTGGCGATTGCAGCAAATTTATCTAGCGTGTTCTTGTAAAATTCGTCATTTTCATCAAGTCGCAGAATTGGCTTGTTGGTCGGAATGGTTACGACGTTCATCTTGTAAATCTCGAAGAACTCGGCCGCCTCCGTCTCTGCAGTACCGGTCATCCCTGACAGCTTTGGGTACATACGGAAATAGTTCTGGAACGTGATCGATGCCATCGTCTGGTTTTCAGGTTCAATCTGAACACCTTCCTTGGCCTCCACCGCCTGATGCAGTCCATTGGACCAGCGGCGCCCATCCATCATACGACCGGTAAATTCGTCGATGATGACAACCTTGCCGTCCTTGACGATGTAATCGGTGTCCCGCTTACGCATGACATTGGCCATCAAGGCCTGATTGAGGTGATGGACAACCTGCGTATTTTCATAATCGTAGAGATTACTGCCTTCTAGCAATCCCGCCTCTTCGAGCAGGCGTTCCGCTTTCTCCGTTCCATCTTCGGTCAACGATATCTGGCGACTTTTTTCGTCCTTTTCATAATCTTCTTCATCAATATGCTGAACAATCTCGTTCACCGAAATATACAGATCTGACTTATCGTCCGTCGGGCCGGAAATGATTAGTGGCGTCCGCGCTTCGTCGATCAGGATCGAGTCCACCTCATCGACAATTGCAAAGTTGAAAGGCCGCTGCACCATCTGCCCGCGATCATGTTTCATATTGTCGCGCAAATAGTCGAAACCAAATTCGTTGTTCGTGCCATAAGTGATATCTGCCGCATAAGCCTCTCGACGCTGCTCTTCACCGATATTCGGAATGATGGTTCCGACACTCATACCCAGGAAGTTATAGACCTGGCTCATCCACTCGCCGTCACGGCGAGCCAGATAGTCGTTCACGGTAACAACATGGACACCCTTGCCTTCAATCGCGTTGAGATAGCAAGCCAGCGTGGCGACGAGCGTCTTACCTTCACCCGTCCGCATTTCGGAGATTTCGCCGCGATGCAAAACTATACCGCCAACCATCTGCACATCATAATGGCGCTGGCCCAATGTCCTTTTCGCTGCTTCACGGACAACAGCAAATGCTTCTGGCAGAATATCGTCGAGCGTTTCGCCATTGGCCACCCGTTCGCGGAAATAGGGTGTTTTTGCTGCCAGTTCTTCATCGCTAAGCGGTTCGATTTCTGGTTCGAAAGCGTTGATTTTATCAACCACTTTCATGATGGATTTAACGTAACGGTCGTTAGAAGACCCGAATAGGGATTTGGCAAAGCCGCCGATCATGATGATTTCCGATATTTCTTTAGATATTGGACGTGTTTAGCGCCCAGTCTTGTCTGCATTTGGGGACGATTGGGGACAATTCAACGCGCGTGATTGCCCAGAAGGCGGCTAAGGCGCGCCTTCGACATGCTCCAGCTTGTCACCAATGGTCGACAGGACTGGCGATACCGGCCAAATAGGAGTGGTATCACGGCCGCCTTGCACGCGAACTGCAAAGGGAGAATCGCTTTGGACGAAGACCCGCCCCCCTTTGTCGCGATCAGCTGGCGCTGACAATTCCGCCTCGGAAGCCACCTCATTGCCAGCTGTCTCTGTTGCCATAGCAGCAGCCGGCGCATTAACGCCCACTGCATTGAAAAGCAGCAACATAAAACTTGCAATATAGACGTTCATCAATAAGCCCTGTGAGAAGAACTTCGCTTTAGCAAACCAATAGATAAAGGCAAGTTAAGTGTCAGAAACTATATCGCCTCTTGCCCCCGCAGATATCCCAGAGCTTCCGGAAATTTCGGGCGTCACCTGCCGCATCGCCCAGGCGCGATACAAGGAATGGGATCGCTGCGACCTGACTTATATCGAACTGGCCGAAGGTACATCGGTGGCAGGCGTACTGACCCAAAGCAAATGTCCATCCACAGAAGTGGAATGGTGCCGTCAAGCCTTACCCGGCGGCAAGGCACGAGCGCTGGTCGTCAATGCTGGTAATGCAAATGCCTTTACCGGCGCGCGTGGCATGGAGGCGGTGCAACGGATATTATCGCTCACCAGCGATCATCTGGGATGCACAGAAGAAGAGATATTCGTGTCCTCTACCGGTGTTATCGGCGAACCTTTGCCCAAGGATAGGGCCGAGGCCGGTTTGAAAGCTGCTTTCACCGCGAAGCCTTGTAGCTGGGAAGAGGCGGCTGCCACGATCATGACCACCGATACCTTTCCCAAAATGGCAACCACAAGCGCAATTGTCGGCGGGAAAACCGTATATTTGAATGGTATCGTCAAAGGATCCGGCATGATTGCGCCGGATATGGCGACAATGCTCGGTTATATTTTTACTGATGCGACTGTTGATGCCGGTCTGCTGCAGGAAATGCTGAATGCAGCGACCGCCAAAAGCTTCAACTGCATCACGGTCGACAGTGATACATCGACCAGCGACACTGTTTTGGCCTTCGCCACGGGTCAGCATGACACCCCTGCCCTAACCTCGTTTGACGACGCCGGGGCCGATGCCTTTCAAGCAGCCCTGAGCGATCTATGTATGCAACTGGCGCATCTCGTAGTCCGCGATGGCGAAGGTGCGAGCAAATTTATCGAAATCGCTGTGACAGGCGCTCAAGACGACGAAAGCGCCAAACATATCGCTCTTTCGGTCGCCAATTCACCGCTCGTCAAAACCGCGATTGCCGGAGAAGACGCCAATTGGGGGCGGGTCGTCATGGCGGTTGGCAAAGCCGGTGAACCGGCGGATCGTGACAAGCTGTCCATCGGATTTGGCGGTATCACCGTTGCGCGCGACGGTCTCGTGGTGCCTGATTATGATGAAGCCCCGGTCGCCGAGCATCTGAAAGGCGACGTAATTGACATCAGCGTCGATATCGGGATCGGTAATGGCAAGGCCATAGTCTGGACCTGTGACCTGACCCATGGATATATCTCGATAAACGCCGATTACAGGAGCTAAGATGACCGAAATCATATTGCACCACTATGAGAATTCCCCATTTGGGCAAGCGATGCGGCTGGCGCTGGGTTTGAAGGGCATGGACTGGAAGTCTGTCCAGCAACCTGACATTTGCCCCAAACCGGATCTCAGCGCGCTTACCGGCGGTTATGAGCGCATACCCGTGCTGCAAATCGGATCAGAAATCTATTGTGACACAGCCGTCATTGTGGACGCGCTTGAGGCGCTTAAGCCTGAGCCAAGCCTTTATCCAGAACCACTGGGCTTTGCCGGTCGGATCATTGCTTTATGGTCGGGCGGCCTGTGGTTTATGCCTGCAGTCGGGGTCGCTCTGGGCACCAACCCTGAGATTGTCAGTGATGAATTTTGGGAAGATCGCGCTAAAAGGTTCGGCATGGATCGCCGCAAGTTTCTGCCGATGGTGCCCCATCTCACGGGGCAATTTGACGGCGGAGCGGCTTTGGTCGCTGAAACTCTAGCCGACGGACGAGACTATATAAGCGGTGACAGTGCAGGCCATGCGGACCTGATGCTTTACATGAACATCCGTTTCGCCAGTTTTGCGGGCAAAAAACCTTCAGACTTCGGTTCCGATGTTGCCGCCTGGTATGATCGTGTGGATGGCATAGGTTATGGCAATTTCGAGGAATGGTCGGGGCAGCAGGCTATCGACTATGCCAAGGCATCAGAACCGGTCAGCAGCGGTTCAGTGGATCCAGCATCCGGTTTTTCCGCTGGTGATAAGGTTTCCGTAAGAACCGAGACGCCTGATCCTGCAGCCGTTATCGGGGAATTGGTGGGTCTCAATGATAGAGAGATAATCATCAAACGAGAGGATGAACAAGTTGGTTCCTTACATGTTCATTTTCCGCGGTTGGGACAGATATTGTCGCCCGCATGAACTATTCCGGCCTCAATCTGTCGGTGCGGGATATCCTGAAAGAGGTTTCGAAAGAAGTCGTTCTCCCACATTACCAAAACCTCAAAGCCGGCGATATTGAGGAAAAGTCACCCGGTGATCTGGTAACCGTGGCTGACAGGCTGAGCGAAGAGATGCTCAGCGAAAAATTGGGTACTCTCCTGCCCGATGCAGCTATTGTGGGTGAAGAAGCCAGCGCCGCCGATTCTTCTGTCATGGAGCATCTTGGCGACAAACAGGCTTGGATTATCGACCCCATCGATGGAACCGGAAATTTTGCGGCGGGGAAACCGCCTTTTGGAATGATTGTCGCGCTGTCGCAGGAAAATGAGACTGTCGCTGGCTGGCTCTATGATCCTCTGCAAGACCGGCTTTGCTATGCTGCGAAGGGGCAAGGTGCCTTTATCAATGGTGAAAAGCTTGGCGTATCAGTCGATCCAGACGGAAAACCCATAGCCGCTCTGGCCACTGGCTTCATGACGTCACAGCAACGCGACAAGCTTCTTCTCGCGGCTGACGGACATTATGAAATTGTCGATATTCCGCGCTGTGCGGCGGAGCAATATCCACGATTGGCGTTGGGCACGAACCACATTTCGACCTTTGAACGCAGCCTGCCCTGGGATCATGCCGCAGGCATATTGTTCCTGAATGAAGCGGGCGGGAAAGCGGCGCGCTGGAACGGTGACGCCTATCGGCCTGCAGATCGCAAAACCGGATTGCTCGGGGCCTCATCGCCCAAACTATGGGATGAGGCCGCCGAGCTTCTGGGGGATGTTTTTACCGATTAAGCTGGCCAATATTAAGCGGGCAGGCTTTCTTCCAGCCATGATTTCAGCTGACTCTTTGGCGCCGCACCGACTTTAGTTTCAACCGGTTCACCATTGTTGAACAGTATCATCGTCGGAATGCCGCGCACGCCATATTTTCCGGGCGCATCCGGGCTGTCGTCGATGTTTAGCTTGGCAATTGTCACCTGCTCGCCCAATTCGTCGCTGATTTCTTCCAGCGCGGGACCGATCATCTTACAGGGGCCGCACCATTCTGCCCAGAAGTCGACAAGCACGGGGCCGTCGGCTTTCAGGACATCTTGTTCAAAACTCTCGTCAGTAATTGCTTTGGTAGCCATAGGGAATCTCCTTTGCTTGTTTGAATATAATCTAGGCCTGCACAGCCCATTGCTCAAGTCTCTGCCCGAAAAGGATTTTCATGGGCGCTCCAAGCTTGGCTTGTTGCTGGGCTTATGGCGTTCGATCAGATCGTCGGAAAGCTCCAGCAGGGTGGGGCCATGCGTGTAAAGCAGGGCGGCTTTAATGGGGCGCCCGGGGAAAATCTTTTCAAGTGCGGTGACATATGCAGCCATTTGGCGCAGATAAGACAAAGGCGCATTGGCAGCTTCTTTGGGCACTGCACGCCCCGTTTTGAAATCAATAACGGTGATCAAGTCATCAGTGATCAAAAGACGGTCAACGGTGCCGGAAATCACATGCTGATCAACCACGGCGGCGATCGGGGCCTCGGCAAAGCTGCCGGGAGAGAACAGGTCTGACCATGCGGGATTGCCCAAGACCGACAACACCGTCTCAACAAGCGCCCGACGCTCTGCCGGATCACTGACCTGTTTTTGCTTGGCGAGCCAGCGGTCGGCCACCTCCGCTCGGTTTTCGACCGCAATGTCCGGCAACCGCTCGAACAGGCTATGGAGCAGTTTGCCGCGTTCGGCCGCATCGCGCATCGCCTTTGCCGGTGGCGGGTTCGCAGCATCGTCCGGACCCAGATCAGATGGCGTAAGCGGTCGTGGCGGGCGGGCCTCTTTGGGGGCTGGCGCGAAAAGCCAGTCTGGCAATGCGGCCTGCTCTTCACCTGGTAACGGCTCGGCGGCTTTGGCCCTTCGTCGGGCTTTGTCTGGTGCATCAGGTCCCGTATATGTTCGCTCGGCAATCCACCGCACGGAATCCGTTTGCTCCGTTCCCAACGCAGTCAAGCCCTGGTCCACAGCGTGATACCAACTGGACTCCGGCACGACACCTTTGGCTTTTGGTCCCAATGTCCCGGTGACGACGAGATGTTCTTCCGCGCGGGTCATGGCGACATAAAGCAGACGCCAATGCTCTTCCCTTTCCCGGGCATCTGCCACGGTGGCATAGGCGTCCAGCAATCCGATACGTTCGGCCTTGCGAACCGGTACGACAGGATATTCGAGATCATCAGCAGATCGTGTCGGATCCGGGATATCAAAGCCGCCGCTTTTCTTGTTCGCCGGATCAAATGTCGCGTTGGCGAGAATGACCAGCGGTGCCTGCAGCCCCTTGGCTCCGTGGACAGTCATCAGGCGGACTTCATTGCCGCCTTCCAGCTGATCCCGCTTGATTTCTACATCCCCGCGATCAAACCAGTCGAGAAAACCCTGCAGGGTCGGAATATGGTCCTGCTCAAAGGCCAGCGCGGTATTGAGCAACTCCTCCAGCGGGTCGAGCGCCGCGTGACTAAGGCGTGCTGTCAGTTTCTTGCGTCCCTGCATCGGGCCGGAAACGATGGTTTCCAGAAACTGATAGGGTGTGTTGAAATCCGCCATATTCAAAAGGACACGCAAAGGTTCGACATGCTGTTTCAGCCCGTCTTGCGTGCGCAAATATCCCCAAAGACTTTTGTCCTTATGCGCCTCTCCGCGATAACCGCGTTCCAGCAGGTCATCCTGCGACCAGCCCAACAGCGGAGACACCAGCAGCGATGCCAGATTAAGATCATCTTCCGGTTGCAAGACAAAGCGGATCGCGGCGAGCAGATCCTGCACCACTAGAGGCTGGTTCAACCGGATGCGGTCAATACCGGCTACGGGGACGTTTTCGGCAAAGAGCCGCGCTACGATAAGGGCGCTGAGATCATCGCGCTTGCTGACAAGGATCATGACGTCCCTGGGCTCGAGCGAGCGATTTTCGCGATTCAGCCAGAGCGCTGTTTCGGGTGAGATCCATTCTTTAATCTGAATCGCAAGCCTTTGGGCAAAAACCCGTTTCTCATCGCTCAACCAGGTTTCGTCATCATCCGCATTGCTGACCGCGCCGTGAGCAACGGGCCTCCATGTTGTGACGCTTCCCGGCTCGCCCGCATAGTGGCTCTGATGGGCTGGTATGGCTTTATCGAGGCCGAGTTCCTTTTCCCCGACATGTTCCAATACCTTATCGACTACCTTCAGCACTGGCGGTGTGGATCGGAAACTGCGGTCCAATGACAAGTCGCTGAAAGCCCGCTCCGATGCCTCCGCCCGCGCAAAGAAATCATCGCGCGCTTTGACATAGTTATGCGGGCTGGTTCCCTGAAACCCGAAAATCGCCTGTTTGAAGTCACCGACAGTGAACAGCGTCCGTATTTTGTCAGCATTCGCGCCCAAACCTGCGAAAAACTCTCCCGCCAGCGCCCGGACAATATCCCACTGCGCCAGATTGGTATCCTGCGCCTCATCAACCAATATGTGGTCCGTGCGCTGGTCCAGCTTGTAGCGTATCCATTCGGCCATATTGCCCTGATTGAGCAACTTCGCCGTCATCCGGATCATATCGTCAAAATCGACCACACCCTGCAGCTTTTTTGCGTCCCGATAGCGATAGTAAAAGCCGCGGCCGGCATTCAGCGCCCCTGCAAACAGATCGGCATAATCAAACAGCGCCTTAGTCTCGATCAATTGGCGACAATGATCGTACATATCGACGCTGAGCTCATGATAATGCGGTGCGGCCTTTTCCAGCCCCTTTGGAACAGAGCGCCATTCGCCATCTGCCTTGGCCCAAATCTTGTGTAGTTCCGGCAATGCATCCGCCCGATCGACAGGACTGGCGGCCATCCATGTGCGAATTTTATCGATATATCCAGCAGCCGTCTTGGTGCCCCAACTTGCCAGCGCATCCGAAATGTTCTCAAGCGCTGCGATATCAAAAGCCTCATCACTGCACCGCTGTTCGAGCCAGCTTTGTGCATCGCCATCAATCGGCAGTCCCAGCAATCCGCGGACAAAAGGCAGCACGCCGCTGGGCAGGCTTTCCATCGCATCGGCTTTGGATGCACATGTCATCAGGTATTTTTCGGCTTCTTCTTCCCCCATCCGGACGCTGAGCGCCTGAATAGCCTGAATTATGCCAATATTGCCTGCGACCTCTTCATCCAGCAGCAAATCGCCGAGCGCCTGGCGCGCCAATATCTTTTGATCGCGTTCCTCAATCGGTTTGAACAGCGCCGGAATACCGGCCTCTTCTGGGAAACTCGCCAGCAACGTCTGGCAGAAGCTGTGGATCGTCATGATCCTGAGACCGCCGCCACGCGCATCCAATACGCGGGCGAATAATGTTCGCGCATATTCCCGTGTCGCGGGATCAACCGGCGCGCCGATGGCGGAAAGATCGGCGGCCAGCTTGCTATCATCAAGCCGCACCCAACTGGCCAGTTGTCGGTGGATCCGGTCGGCCATTTCGGCGGCCCCCGCCTTGGTAAAGGTCAGGCATAATATATGTTCCGGATTGACATTTTCCCGGAGCAGCAGCCTGAATACCCGGGCGGTCAGCACCTGCGTCTTGCCAGTACCGGCAGATGCGCTCAGCCAGATATTATCGTCCGGCTGCACCGCCTCATTCTGTTTGTCGGCCAGCGGAAAAAGCGTCGGCGTGTCACTCATGCGCGCCTCCCTGCTCCGCCACATCGGCGCGGCCATACCATTCTTCAAGCCGCATCAACTGGTCATAATCCGCGTAAGGCGCGTATTCCGGATGGAGCTTTGCCACCATAGGTTCATCACCATGGATGTAGCTGTTCACCGCCTTGGTATATTCCGTCACAGCATGATCAACCATCTGATCAGCTTCTATCTTGTCGGGACTGCGCGGGTTGGTCGGCGTCGCAATATAACCAAAGCTGTTTTTGCCGCTCTGCTTTGCCAATGACCAATATTCAAAGCCGTCTGTTTTTCCTGAAAGACCGCCGAAATCACCTCTTTCGGCAATAGCACCCAACAAACCGAGCTGCAGAGCGAAACCTTCCTTGACGGCTTTGTTCGATGGCGGACCGCCGGTTTTATAGTCGATAATAGCAAGACCGCCGTCGGCTATCCGGTCGATGCGGTCCGCTATTCCAAACAGATCGACGCCGGCAATGCGTGCAACGCCCTTTTGTTCTGACTTGAGCGGTTCGCGCCCGTCTGCACGTTGCCGAGCGACAGTATTGGCCACCCATAACAGGCCCTCCATTAGGCGCGGCGCCCATAAAGTGCGCATCAGGGGATGGGACGAACGCTCGTTCAAAAATGCTTCAGCACGCCGTTTCAGGGCATCGGGATCAAAATTATCCTCTTTTGCCCATTTATCCAATATGTCGTGAATGATCGAACCGCGCCACGCAGGGCTTGGCTCTGCATCAATCATGTCGAGCGACCCAAGCCGTATGATTTTTGCCGCGTAAAAAGCGAATGGATCAGCGATCAACCGATCGACATCGGTAACTGACAGCTTCACCTTGCGCTGCTCCGCGCTTGGCTCCGGCGCAGGTTGTTCGATACGGACGGGTTCCTCGGGTTGATCGATACGCCGCGCCCAACCCTGGGCGACAGGATGGTCTTTGAGGTTAGGGCCGCACATCGCTTTTAGGCGGAGCAGGAAGCGTGAGGCAATGGCCGGACCGGACCCGTCACGCTGCGCCCGCGTGAGAATCACATTTTGCGCGCCCATTGCGCCGACCAGATCATGCGCGGACAAGCCGATTTGCCGTTCCTGCGCGGGTAGACCCAAGGATTTGCGTACCATCGGCGCAAGCCATGGATCAGGCGTTATCGCTTGCGGCCAGCTGCCTTCATTCAAGCCGCAGCAGATCACGAGGTCCGCCTGTTGCAGCCGCGCCTCCAGCAAACCATAAAGCGCAATGCGAGGATGTCCGCCATAAGGGGGACGCACCGGCATATCGGCCAAAAATGTTTCAAAATATCCGGCAATCTCCGACGCCTGAATTTTCATCGGCCCCAAATCTGCGCGATCTTCCATGTCGGACAGGAAATCAGCCAACTGGCGGCCAGCTGGCCCTGCCCAAACCTGGCCGTTGGTTAGCAGGTCAGCCAACTGCCGGATTTCCACCAGTATATCGGTCCAGTTCATGGCTCCGCTCAAGACTTGTGCTGCGGGCGAAAATATTGCCCGCACATCTGTCCACCACGGACGCAAATCGTCTCGCAAACCTTTGGTGCGCTTGTCTTCGCTCTGAAACAGGCTGTCAATTCCAGCCAATCCCGGCGCTGGCCGGGGACCGCGCATTAACAGATCCAGTTTGCGAACCTGGGTAAGCCAGTCCAGACGCCCTTCCCCTGCCCGCACGAGTGGATGTTTCAGCAGTGCCAGGAATTCAGCCGGAGGGAATCCATCCGTTGTGGCAGAAAGCAAAGCCAGAAAGAATATGCCTTCCGGTTTTTTGGACAACGGCTGCCCCGCTGTATCATCAGCCGCGATCATCCAGCGTTCGAGATGCGCCGATATCCGGCCGGCCAATGCCCGGTCCGGCGTGATGATCGCAACGCGGCGTTCCGGTGTCTCGAGCGCCTCCCGCGCCAAAAGCGCAATAATCTGCGCCTCCTCAGCACTGTTGCGCGCTTCCACCGTCTGCACGCCTGCGAGGCTGCGTTCATCAGTGTCGAGCGATTGCCAGCGCGATGTCAGTTTCGGGATGGCAAAGGCATTGCTGAGTGCCCGGCTACGCTTTGCGGCCGCGCCGCTGGTTCCGGTCCTTGGCCAGCGCATGATCTCGCCGCGCGCAATCGACATGCGTTCGAGCAGCAGCTTCATGTGATATTGCGGATGGGTTTCCTGCGCACGTTCCACTTTGCCAGTCTCGGCATCGGGCTGAAACGGGCCAAGCATGTCCCATTCTTCATCGGCCATGACCATATCGAGGTCCGGCAGCACCACCATTCCTTCCGGCAGGAACGCAATGGCCCGCAAGAAACGCGCAATGGCCGGGGCCGATGTGGTGATACCAGCAGCGACCACAAAATGGTCAGGCGGGGCCGCTTTCCATGCCTTCACAGTTTGATCGAACAGGGCATTGCGCCGCGCCGCTTCATCAACAGCACCCATATCCGCGAGTTTTGCCTGCCATTTCTCGGCGATCACGCGAAAAAACGCGAGCGAATCCTGCCAATGGCCGGACAATTCCGGTTCCACATCAATATCAAAAAGGTCCTTGAGCGCGATTTCCTCGACCGTCAGCTGATCCAGTGTCCGGGCAAATTCGCGCGCCAGCCGCAGTGCTTCTTTCGACAATAAAGCGCTGCCCTTCGCCGCACTTTCCCTTTCAATCAGCTGGGCCAGCATCAGCAGGCGATCCAGCGGATCCACTGATGGCGCTATGTCGAGAGCCAGCTCACCCCGGTCCAGCGCCACGCCGATGGACTCATCCAGCTCGAGATCGCCAATTACAGCCATTTGTGGCAACAGCAGTCCGTCTTCGCTCAGCCTGACGAAGGCATCATGGACGGCGCGGCGAGCCCGATTGTTGGGTAGGATTATGAGGCCCCGCGCCAGACCAAGCGGGTCTTTGGCAAACCGGTCAATCAATCCCTGTGCAAGGGCATCCGCAAAGCCGCCATGCGCGGCGATGTTGTAAATAGCGGGCTGAAGCCGCTTGCTCATGGCAGTTTACACACGGTTTAAGGCCGCTTCGGTGGGCCCAATAGCATCCGGTGATCCGACTTCAAACCAGCTGCCTTCATGGACCAGTCCAAATAGCCGTCCCTCCTCAATCGCCCGATTCCAGAGAATATTGGTCGAAAATGGTCCTTCCGGTGCATCGCGGAGCAGACGCTTCGATAGAAGCTGGATGCCTGTATAAATGAAAGGCGCCTGGCGATCCGGCAAACGGCGGGTGACCCGCCCGTGATCATCAAGCTTGAAATCCCCGGCACCTTTATAGTTATGTGCCGATGTTTGCGGCACCAGCAGCAACAGCGCATCCATCTCTGCATCATCCCAACGCTCTTCCAGCCGCTGGAGGCTGTTGGTTGGGCCATCGGTCCAAAGATTGTCGCTGTTGATCGAGAAAAACAGGTCTTCATCGATCAACGGTTCGGCCTGCACCATCCCGCCGCCGGTTTCCATCAGCTGCACGCGTTCGTCCGAAATGCGGATGTCAAAGGGATAATTGACGGATTTGAGATGGGCTTCCAGAGCATCGGGCAGATAATGGGCGTTGACGACCACCTTCATCACTCCCGCTTCCCATAGCTTGTCGAGGCAATGGTCGATCATCGCCTTGCCAGCCACTTTGACAAGCGGTTTGGGCCGGGTTGCGGTAAGCGGGCGCATGCGTTTGCCGAGGCCAGCCGCCATGACCATAGCCGTTTCAACCTTGCTCATGCCTGCGAAGCCGCAATCGGTTTGCTGCGGATATCGGCTGGAATATTTCGGTCAAACCAGTCCGCGACCGGCGCAAGATCCGGGTGTACCAGATCTTTTTCAAGCAACCGCCACATACGCGGCAGAAAATCTAGATAACGGGCCTTGCCATCACGAACAAAAAGCCGGGTAAATATGCCGATGATCTTGGTGTTCCGCTGCGCCCCTAAAATCGCATAATGGCTGCGAAACTGTTCGGCTTCGTCTGCTGATTGTCCGTTCAGATAATAGTCGATCATCGCCCGCTCCAAATCGTCCGAAACATCGCGCCGCGCGTCCTGCAACATCGACACCAGATCATAAGCAGCGTGCCCGGCCAGTGCATCCTGAAAGTCGAGCAAACCCAGACGATTGTCGTCGAGCAACATGATGTTTTCGGCATGATAGTCGCGAAGGACTGTTACAGGCGATTTTTGGGACGCGATTACCGGCTGCAAAACTCTATGCCAGGCATCGACAAAACCCGCCGCGTCCACATCCAGTGCCTGCGCCGGGCAATACCAATCCGGGAGCAGGTTCACTTCTCTCAGATATTGCTCCCAGTCGTAAGGGGCTATGTCGGCCGCCGGCTTCTCGTGCAGCGCCTTTATCAGGTCCACTGTTTGCCGATAGATAGCCTCTTCGTCTTCAGGATGGTGGTCAAGATGTTCCCGCATCCGGTGGTCGCCAAAATCCTCCAGCAAAACCAGCCCGTGATCGAGATCTTCGCCAAAAATTTCCGGTGCAGCGAAATCCTGAGCCTTCAGGTGGCGCGCAATATGGATGAAAGGGCGCGGGTCTTCATGCGGCGGCGGTGCGTCCATCAAAATCGCCTTGCGATCCCCGGCAACAACACGAAAATATCGGCGAAAAGACGCATCGCCCGCCACCGGCAAAATCTCTGCGCCGCCCCAGCCATGATTGTTCAGAAAATCCTGCGCCGTTGCAGGGGGTGTCATGTTATTGGCCATCTGTCTTTCCAAGCGGGGCCAGCCGTCCAAGTCAACTGGCGAGTGTCATCATTTTCTATTTCAAAGGTAAGTTGCAGCGCGTCGTTCCAGAACGAAGCCGGCATACGGTCCGGCCATTCCGCGATCATCGCCCCGTCCATCAGTATGTCATCCAGGCCAAGTTCCTGAATTTCGTCAGGCTCTTCGATGCGATAAAAGTCCACATGCGCCACCGGAAGCCTGACCTCCGGCGGATCATATTGCTGCACAATGGCAAAGGTAGGGCTTGGCACATCATCGCCGAAGCCGAGACCGCGCAATATGCCGCGTGCCAGCGTGGTTTTTCCTGCCCCCAGCGTGCCGGTCAAAGCGATCTTGTCACCGGGCCGCAAAACATCCGCAAGCTTTTTCCCCAATGCCAACGTCGCGGCTTCGCTATCCAGTATCAACAGCATGCTCTGTTTGCTGCTCCCCTATTATTGCCGCGGCAGGTGAATAGTGACCAGCGTTCCCTGACCCGGTTCAGAGGTCAATGTCAGCTCGCCGCCATGCGCCAGCATCAACTGCCGGGCCAGCGGAAGCCCCAGCCCCCCGACATTCTCCCCTGTCTTGTTGCGCGACCGGGCGAAACTGTCGAATGCCTTCGATTGCTGACCGGCGCTCATGCCAGGGCCATTGTCGGAAATATGGATAACCGCCTGTTTCACGTTACCGCTGCCGTTGATGAGCAGACGTCCACCTTCACCGGTATAGCGAATGCTGTTGTCGATAATTTGCCCGATTGCCTGTGACAGTCTTTTCTTGTCCGCCAATGCCGATCCCAGTGTTTCATCCAGCTGTAATTCCACCTCAATCGTCTTGGCCTGCGCGTCATCGGCAAATTGTGCCGCGACATCCTCAACCAGCTTGTTCAGGTTCACCTTCTCCTTGGCGATTGGCAAGGCGCCCGCCTCACTTTGGCTGAGGTCCAGCACGTTATCAATCTGCATACCCAGGCGTTTGACCGATTGCAGGATGGCGCGGGCATATTCATGGCCCTGCTCCGTCAGCGGCCCGGCAACCTCGTTATCCAACAATTCTGCAAACCCGCCAATGGATGTCAGCGGCGTGCGGAACTCATAACTCATGTTGGACAGGAAAGACGCCTTGATTGAATCTGCCTCGACCAGCGCTTCGTTGCGTTCGCGCAAGGCCAGCTCGATCCGGCGGCTGTCGGATATGTCGAGCATCGTGAACAGCGCATTGCCGTCTGGCAGGGGGATGGCGGCAAATTCAAAGCGGCGCCCATCGACAAAAGAAATTTGCCCGCTTTGCTGTTCACGCTCCGACGTGGCCGTTCGCACCATCGCGCGCACCTCCGATATCCGGGCGGGCTGTTTCAGCTGCATGGCCATTTTCTGCATCAGGGAATCGACACGCGGATGCTTGCCGAGATCCTCTTCTTCCAGATCCCAGGTGCTCGCGAATTGATGGTTCCAGATATTCAGCTTTCCGTCAGCAGAGAAGACCGCGACAGACTCGAACAGGTTGTCGAAAGTCGCCGTGCGAACGCGCAGCAAGGTGTCTCGCGCGCTGGCCAATTGTACTTGCTCAGTCCGGTCCTCGATAATCATCAACAGGCCGCCATCGGGTGTTGGATTAGCGATCACGCGCAAGTGAGTGCCGTCTGCCAGCAGCCAGTTTTCCTCTATCGAACCGGTGGACAGGAACCATTGGGTCCGCTCTTCCCGCCATTCGGGAAAATCGCGAACTTCCGGAATCCGATTCATCTCGCGCATCCGGTCCAGCACTCTTGGAAATTCCGGACGCTCGGCAATCCACTGTTGCCGCATAGAGAATATGCGCTGAAATGGCAGGTTACAAAATTGCAAAGACTTGTCGGCGTCGAACTGCACCACGGCGGCCGATATCTTGTCCAGCATGTCGCGCTGCGACTCATTGAACCGTCGCTGTTCCTTGCGCGAATCTATCAGCTCCTGAATATCAATCGCATAGCCGGCAATGCCTGACTTGCCGAGCGGAACATCAACCACCTGCGTCGTCCGGCGCTGCCCACCAATGGTGGTTGCAACGACCCGTTCATGCGGCTCGCCTTTCTCTCTGGCCTGAGTTGCCGCATCTGTTGGGCTCACCCCGTTGATTGTTTCGATCAACTCAATGCCTTCTTCGACGACCTGTGCGCCGTTACTGGCGTCCACGGCCCTGACATAAGCACTGTTGACCAGTGTCAACCTCATATCCGGAGAGCGATGCCACATCGGCATCGGCGCCGCCTCGATCAAAGCCGACAAGGCATCAAAAGCAGCGTGGGCTTCTTCATTTTCTGCGCGTAGTTCGTCAATTTGGCTCTGGCTCTCTGTGGCGTCAAAAACCCACAACAAGGCGCTGCCATTTGGCGCAATTTGCTGATCCGCCAAGCCGCCCCGGATCAGCAAGGATTTGTCCGACCCGATAACTCTGATAGCGCGCGTGAAGCTGCTTCCCGATTTCTGAGCAAGATTAACATCCTGCGTGAGCGCTTCCATATCCTCCCGGCTCATCCCCGCAGCATGGCTGTACAATTCCGAAATATGTGATGGCAGATAATCAAAGCCCAGCCAGTGCATCAGTCGCTGCGATGCCTCCAGTTTCCCGTCGGACCGAACCAATAGCGGCAAGGCCGGGGATGTTTCCAGCAGCCGACCCAATCGGCCAGACTGCCGCAAGGTCGCATCTGCCTTTTTCTTCATCGCCAGACCGGTCCACACGGCCCATGCGGACGCAGCCAGCCATGCGGCGAGAATCAGGCCCAATATGACAGCGGTTAAGTCCGGAACGTTCGACATTAATACAAGCGATTAGACGGTTCGGGCAGCCGCGAAAAGCCCCTATTCTTTATGGCTTAGAAAAGTCGGATAATGTGGGTTATAAAGCGGCCGAAAATTCATCGGAGAATCCCATGCCTATAGACGAAAGCCGGACCTTCAAGCCGATCAACATCGCCCTTTTGACGGTGTCCGATACCCGTTCCATCAAGGAAGACACGTCTGGCGACATCCTTGCAGAGCGCATTACGGACAAAGGTCATAACCTGATTTATCGCAATCTGATCCGTGACGACAAATCAAGAATCGTTGCGCAGCTGCACCAGTGGATCGACGAAGAGGCGGTCGATGTGATCATCACCACCGGTGGTACCGGGCTGACCGGGCGTGACATCACACCGGAAGCCCTCGACGCGGTCAAGGACAAGGACATTCCGGGCTTTGGTGAACTGTTCCGCTGGCTCAGCTATGACAAAATCGGGACATCCACTGTCCAGTCCCGCGCCTGTGCCGTGGTATCGAGAGGTACGTATATTTTTGCACTGCCCGGCTCCAATGGTGCGGTAAAGGACGGTTGGGACGGCATATTGGATACACAGCTCGACAGCCGCCACAGGCCCTGTAACTTTGTTGAGTTGATCCCAAGGCTGCTCGAACAATAATATTTGTTCTACTTTTGTTCCTATGCTATATCTTATGCATGGAACAGGAAAAAAGGCCGTCTTTGCCTGCGCTGAAAGGGCGCGGCGCGGTGACCAACAGCGACAGCAGCCGATTCAATTTGCCAAGCCGCGAAGCCGATGGCGACTGGTTGGACGAGCGTGAGGCACTGGGGGACGCGCCTGCCAAGCTGCGCACCGAGGTGACGACTGAGGCACCCAGATCGATATTGAGCTTTAACACCTCACCGGATATTCCGTTTGATCGTTCAATCAACGCCTATCGCGGCTGCGAACATGGCTGCGTCTATTGTTACGCCCGCCCCACCCATGCCTATCATGACCTGTCACCGGGGCTGGATTTTGAAACCAAATTATTTGCCAAACCCAATGCCGCGACCTTGCTGCGCGAGACCCTTGCCAAACCCACTTATCGCCCAGCGCCGATTGCCATTGGCACCAACACCGATCCCTATCAGCCGATTGAAAAACGCTATCAGATTACGCGCCAGATATTGCAGGTCATGCTGGAAACCCGGCACCCGGTCGGCATTACAACCAAGTCCAACCGCGTGATTGATGATATTGAGATACTGGCTGAACTGGCCCGTCTGGGACTCACGGCCGTCGCTATTTCCGTCACGACGTTGGATGGCTCCCTGGCGCGCATACTAGAGCCGCGCGCGCCCTCCCCGGCCAAACGGCTGGAGGCGGTTCGCACGCTGCGGGACCTCGCCATTCCCGTGCATGTCAACATCGCACCGGTCATTCCCGCCATCACCGATCATGAAATAGAAGCGATTGTGTCTGCCGCCGCCGAGCATGGCGCACAGAGCATTTCCATCATCCCGGTGCGCCTGCCGCATGAAGTCGCGCCCTTGTTCGAACAATGGCTCGAAGCGCATTTCCCCGACCGCAAACAAAAAGTCATGGGTATCATCGAATCCCTGCGCAACGGCAAGAAAAACGATCCCAATTTTCACAGCCGCATGAAAGGACAAGGCCCCTGGGCAAAATTGCTGCACCATCGCACCGCTATCGCCGCCCGCAAAAGCGGTCTGGGTCAGGCAAAATTTACCCTGAGGACAGATTTGTTCCGCCGGCCGATTGTTAAAGGCAGCCAGATGGAGTTGTTTTGATCCTGCGGCAGATAGGAAAACCAAATCCTTTCCTTTGGCCTGCGCCATGGTTACATTTCCCCATGACCAAAAAACAGAATGTCACCTACGCCAGCTATCTTGCTCTCGACACCTTGCTGTCGGCCCAGCACCCGAAGTCGGATAATGATGACGAGATGCTCTTCATCATTATCCATCAGACCAAGGAATTATGGCTGAAACAGATTATTCGCGAGATGCATCTGGCCATCACGCAAATTGCCAATGATGCATTGGTGCCTGCCTATAAGGCGCTCGCCCGGGTCAGCCGGATACAGGCGGTGATGACGCTAAGCTGGGATGTGCTCTCCACCATGACGCCAAGCGATTATAGCCGGTTTCGCCATGTGCTGGGAGAAAGCTCGGGCTTTCAGTCCGATCAGTTCCGGACGGTTGAATATCTCTTGGGGCTGAAGGACAAGGGCTTTCTGAAATATCAGGACGACCGGCCAGAAGCTCAGGCCGCGATGCAGGCGGCATTGGCAGCACCCAGCCTTTGGGACCATGCCATAGCCGCCCTTGCCCGCGCCGGTTTTGATATTCCATCCACCATTCTCGAACGCGATTTCAGCACATCACACGTTCCCTCACCAGAGGTGGAAGCCGCCTTCCTCGCCGTCTATCGTGATACGCAGAGCTATTGGGAGCTTTACCAGCTAGCCGAAAAGCTTGTTGATCTGGATGATGCCATGGCGACCTGGCGGCACAAGCATGTGTTGACGGTGGAGCGTGTTATCGGCGGCAAAATGGGAACGGGCGGCACCGCCGGAGTTTCCTATCTGCAATCCACCTTGTCCAAGCGCGCCTTTCCGGAACTCTGGTCGGTGCGGACCGCCTTATGAGCTGGAAACCGCTCTTTTCCAAAGCCTTGACCGCCGATCCTGACCGCCTGCATTTCGCCGCGCACAGCCATCACCTGTGGCCGGATGCGGCTTATGAAGGGCATATGGCGGCCTGCAATGATGCCATGGGGCTGGCGGATCACAAATGGGGCAAGATCATGGGACCGGTCTGGGCGGAGGCACAGGGCCATCTCGCCGCAGAGCTTAACCTGCCTGATCCCGGAACCATAGCTTTTGCACCCAATACGCATGATTTTCTGGTCCGCATCATATCTGCCATTCCAGGCCGTCCGGTCCGCGTTCTGACAACTGATGGTGAATTTCACAGCTTTCGGCGGCAAATGGATCGCTGGTCAGAAAGCGGAGATATCATTGTCGAAGCGGTTCCGGCAAATGCACTGGTTAGAAAAGCACAGTCCGGCGGCCATGACCTGATCTTCGCCAGCCAGGTGCTGTTTAACTCGGGCACAGTGCTGAGCGGCATCGATGAATTGGCGGCGCTCGCCCGCCCGGAAGGACCGTGGGTGGTCATTGACGGCTATCACGGGTTTATGGCGCTCGATACCGATCTTTCCGCCGTTGCAGACCGGATATTCTACCTGTCCGGCGGCTATAAATATGCGATGTCAGGAGAAGGCGTCTGCTTCCTCCACGCTCCGCCCGGATACGCACCGCGGCCACCGATAACCGGCTGGTATGCCGCCTTTGATGATCTCGCGCTGTCGCCGGGCAAGGTCGGCTATGCCGCTGATGGCCGCCGGTTTCTCGGCAGCACTTTTGATCCGTCGGGCCTCTACCGGTTCAACGCCGTGCAAGCGATGTTGTCCGGTGCCGAGCTGTCCACCAGCAGAATTTCAAACCATGTCACGGCATTGCAAAAACAGTTTTTGGAACAAAATCCACTGCGAAACATGCACCTGCTAAATCCGCTTGATGGCGAGCCCCATGCCCGGTTTCTGGCGTTCAAGGGTGAAAATGCGGCGTCCCTGCACGCGGCACTTACGGAGCGGAACATCGTGACCGACGTGCGCGGAGATGTCCTGCGCATCGGTTTCGGCCTTTATCATGATGCGGATGATGTTGACCATCTGATGCGGTTTCTTGCCCAAATACAGGCGCTGGAATAGCTCCTGGATTTTCAGCTTGCGCCAAATCATCCTAACTGTATTATATTACCAATACAGTTAGGATGAACATTATGCGCTTGGTCTTTTCAATTATCTGCCTGTTCACGCTTGTTTCTCCTGCGGCTGCCCAGACCATCAATCTGGATATCGATATTTCCCAGGCTGAACGCCTGCTTGAAATTGCCTGTTCCAATGCGGAAATTGATGAAGCAAAATGGGCCGCATCAGAGCAGTTGCAGGCACAATTGGCCCATCATCGGCAGTTTGCCGAACGGTTCTCGTTTGAAAATTATGTCGCCGGGTTGCAGCGCATTTCACGCTGCGAAACTCCATCACCGGACCCATTCCGGTTCTCCGCGCTTGTCGAACGCCGCGACGCAATGCGTGATGCCATCGATTTTCTGTCACGAAACCGCCAGCAACTAAGCGCACGTGTGACCGAACTCCTGAAACCCTATGTTCCCGAGGATTTCATATTCAAGGGTAAAGTCGTTCTCGCCGGAGCCAGCTTTTCCTGTGGCGGATTTCAAAAGGAGGGCATCTTCTTTATCGATATCCCTTGCTTGGCCGCGGATATGGAAGGCGAATATGATGCAATCATTAGGCTGATCGCCCATGAAACCTATCATTCCATGCAGAACAGCTTTGCCTATCCCGCTTCACCGGGATTAAGCGAGATTAAAACAAAGGCTGCGGCCTATGACTTTATGTTCGAGCGTTTGGCCATAGAGGGATCCGCATCGCATATCGGCGACATGCGGGACATCAAGGGAGATGGCAGATATTCGAATTTTTCCCGTTCACTGGCCCGAAGAAATTTCCGTCATCTGGAATATAATTTCCAACTATTCGACTATATGGTCGAAGCGATCGACCACAAACCGGCAGAGATTGAAACCCGGTTTCCCGAGATATACGGTCTGGCCTTTGATGGTTCTTTCGGCGAACATTCCTATTTTGTCGGGCAACAGATGACAGCAGAAATCGAACATAGCTTCGGGACTTCGGCCATCGCTTGTCTGTTGAAATTGCCATTCGAGAATTACCTGCTGGCCTATCATGAAGCGCTTCAAGACGATGATAATCTTCAAAAATCAGCGAAATTTTCCGCCGCTACACTACATGCCGCAAATGACCGGAGAATAGCCCGATCAGACATGCACGATTTCCGGGCCTGTATTCCGGAGTGATTGATCTTTTGAAAGCGTCCACTTTGGGCGCAAAAGCGGGCGCTCCAATTGTCAGAGTAACCAGTTCGCATCATCTCAATTTGATGAATTGATTGCCCTCTATGAGATGTCGTTTACTGTGTATCATATTCTCGAAACCATAAATTGCGGGGCACCAGGGAAATATGCGCGTACTTTTGCTTGATGGTCATCCGGACGACGGGCGATATTCATCTTACTTGCTGCAGGTCTATGAGAATGCGCTTTCTTCGGAGGCAGTTGTCGAAAAGGTCGCTGTGCGCGACATGGAGTTTTCGCCGGTTCTCAGGTACGGATATGCAAAGCGCACGGAATGGGAGCCAGATGTCGCAAGTCTAGCCGAACGACTGGATGCGTGCGATCACCTGGTCGTGAGTTTCCCCATGTGGTGGGGCAGTGAGCCAGCCGAACTAAAGGGCTTGCTTGACCGTCTTTTGCTGCCTGGCTTTGCTTTTGCCTACCATGCCAACGGTCTCAGGTGGGACAAACTCCTGCAGGGTCGTTCCGCTGATGTTATCGCAACAATGGATACGCCACCGTTCTTCTTGTGTTTGATGTACGGTAATGCGCTGATTAAGCGCTGGAAACGCCAGGTTCTTGGGTTCTGCGGGTTCAAGCCGGTTCGGGTCCTAGCCTGTGGCCCGATCAAGAACGGAGGCGCTGAAGCACGTTCAGAGAAATGGGAACGACAGATCAAAAAGCTAGCCAGGTCGATCAAACCGTCTTCCGGTCACACGAAACAACTCAGACTGCATCGGTTTCTCCACCGGGATGATTGAGGATTTCAATTTGCCTGTTGCCGAAAAAGTTCAACTTGCATCGGCAGAATCGCAAAAAATTTAGTTCGAAAATGGAATAAGCAATTAAGTGAATAAGACAATGTCCACTTTCGGCAAACAGCTCCCTCATCCCTCTTTCCTACATCTAACCAAATAGGTTATATCGATGCTTTTCTCCCTCAACAAGGAAAGAGCATATGACCGATCACCCTTCTCACGATACCTTCACCGATATCCCTGCTGCCGATGACCTTGCGCAGCCCCGTGCGCGCCATGATGGCTGGTCGGCGGACAGGCAGGTGGTGTTTCTCGAAGCCTTGGC
>CANMFX010000006.1 GCA_947497315.1 uncultured Sphingomonadaceae bacterium
CGTTAATGCCATCAATCCCGCCGCTCACATTCGCCGCCGTCACAGACAGCGATGTGCCAGACGCGGAGTTATAGGCAGAAATGCCATCAAAATCGGTCCCGGTCGCTGTACCGGTTGAGGTGATGGTCAGCGCGCCGGTGCCGTAGTTACGGGCGTCAATGCCGTCAACATTACCGACGGTATCGACGGCATTGACCGTCAGGTCCGTGCCATTGGCGGCGTTGTACGCGTCAATACCATTGAAATCGATCCCAGTCGCTGTGCCGGTCGAGGTGATGGTCAGCGCGCCGGCACCTTGGTTGAACGCCTGGATACCGTTGAGAGCACCGGTTGCGACATTGCTGGTGATGGTCAGATCGGTCGTGCCTGCGCGGTTTATCGCATACATGCCATTCTGACTCTCGCCGACGACTATCCCCAGCGCGTTAACTGTGAGGGATCCGCCAAGGTTATCTGCGTCTATGCCATCGGTCGCACCGGTGATGGTTGTTGCTCCGGTTTGATTAATCTCCATCGCAGCGCTGTTGGCGCCATTATAGGCATGGATACCAGCAGCGTTTTGGCCAGTCACGTCGCCGGTTGTGCTGATGGTCAGCGCACCAGTGCCCTGATTGTACGCGTAAACACCACTTTCACCGCCGTTAGTATTGAAAGCCGTTACCATCAGATCGGTACCATTAGCGGAGTTGCGCGCGTCGATGCCATCGGAAGTAGTCCCAGTTGCTGTCCCGGTTGAAGTGACGGTCAGCGCGCCAGTGCCGTTGTTGACCGCGCGAATACCGTCAGTGCCACCAGTAGAATTAGCGGATGCCAGGGTCAGATCAGTACCATTGCCGGAGTTCTGGGCAAAAATACCGAAAAGGTCGGTCCCGGTTGCTGTGCCGGTTGAGGTGACGGTTACTGCGCCAGTACCAGCGCTCAATGCAAGGATACCGCTGATGGCTCCGGTCGCGACATTGCTGGTGATGGTCAGGTCGGTTGTGCCGACACCATTGCGGGCATCAATACCATCTCCGGTCTCACCGATGACCGTGCCTAGTGCGTTGATGGTGAGCGATCCGCCAAGATTGCTGGCATACATGCCATCGGTCGCACCGGTGATGGTTGTCTCTGCGTCCTGATTAATCACCATGGAGGCAGAGACATCATTGGCGCTATTATAGGCGAAGATACCCTCTGCAGTCTCACCCGTAACATCGCCAGTGATGCTGATGGTCAGGCCGGCTGTGCCGTAGTTCAGGGCGCGTATTCCATTGATACCGCCCGTGGCATTTGCTGCCGTGATCGAAAGGGATGTACCGGTCGCCGAGTTATACGCGTAAATGCCATAAAAATCAGTCCCGATGGCTGTGCCGGTCGACGTGATGGTCAGAGCCCCGGCACCCTCGTTGAACGCATCAATGCCGTTGTTGTCTCCAACGGTATCGAAAGCATTGACGGTCAGATCGGTGCCATTGACCGAGTTTTCTGCATCAATACCATCTACGAGCACTCCCGTCGCAGTACCGGTCGAGTTGACGGTCAGCGCGCCCATGCCTTCGTTGCGCACATCAATGCCTTGACTATTGCCGAAGGTATCGACTGCATTGACGGTCAGATCGGTGCCATTGGCGGAGTTATATGCGTCGATGCCATCGAAATTGATCCCGGTCGCTGTACCGGTCGACGTGATGGTCAGTGCGCCAGTGCCTTCGTTGACCGCGAGAATACCGTTATTGTCGCCGATGGCGATATTGCTGGTAATGGTCAGGTCGGTAGCGGTTGCACGGTTTCTGGCATCAATGCCATCATCCGTGAGGCCTTCGACCGTACCCAGCGCGTTGATCGTCAGCGATCCCCCAAGATTCTCAGCATACATGCCATCAGTCGCACCGATGGCGACTTCCCCTGCGTCCTGGTTGATCAACATGGATGCAGAGACATCATTGGCGCTGTTATAGGCAAAGACACCTTCTGCAGTCTCACCGGTCACATCGCCGGTAACGTTGATCGTCAGACCCGCTGTGCCATAGTTCAGGGCACGTATGCCATTGATATTACCTGTAACATCTGCCGCCGTAATCGACAGCGATGTACCATTGACCGAGTTATAGGCAACAATGCCGAAGAAATTGGTCCCGGTGGCTGTACCGGAAGAGGTGATGCTCAAAGCGCCGCCGCCAAAGTTTTCCGCATCAATACCGCTATAACCACCGCTGGTATCAACCGCATTGACCGTCAGATCGTCGCCAGTGGCGGAGTTAATGGCATCAATACCATTTAAATTGGTCCCTGTGGCTGTGCCGGTCGAGGTTATAGTCAGCGCCCCAGTGCCTGTGTTGTCCGCTTCAATACCGTTGTAGTAGCCATTGGTATCAAACGCGTTGACCGTCAGGTCCGTGCCGGTGGCGGAGTTATAAGCACCAATGCCATCGTTGTTAGTTCCCGTTGCCGTACCGGTCGAGGTGATAGTCAGCGTGCCGGTGCCAAAATTGTCCGCATCAATACCGTTAAAGTTACCCACGGTATCAAACGCATTGACGGTCACATCTGTGCCGATGGCAGAGTTTTGCGCATCAATACCATCGTCATTATACCCTGTCGCTGTCCCAGTGGAGTTGATGGTCAGCGCGCCAGTGCCTTCATTGACCGCCTCGATGCCGTAGTCATCACCGACGGTGTCGAACGCGTTGACCGTCAGGTCGGTGCCGTTGGCCGAGTTATACGCATCTATACCATCGTCATTGATCCCGGTTGCAGTGCCAGTCGAAGTGATGGTCAACGCGCCCATGCCATTGTTGTCGGCATCAATACCGCTAAGGAAGCCCTCGGTATCGGCCGCATTGACGGTCAGATCAGTGCCGGTAGCCGAGTTAAAGGCACCAATACCATCGAAATTCGTGCCCGTTGCTGTGCCAGTCGAAGTGATGGTCAACGCCCCGGTGCCAGAGTTCAGTGCCAGAATACCGTAATTGTTGCCAATGGTATCGACAGCATCAATCGTCAGATCGGTGCCATTGGCAGTGTTAAACGCATTAATACCATTGAGGGTGGTTCCGGTCGCTGTGCCAGTGGAATTGATGATCAGCGCACCCTCACCCAGGTCAATCGCCAGAATACCATGATTAGCACCGGTAGCAATATTGCTGGTGATGGTCAGACCGGTAGTACCGATATTATTGCGGGCATCAATACCATCCTCTGTCTCGCCGATGACCGTGCCCAGCGCATTAATCGTCAGCGATCCACCGAAATTCTGGGCATACATGCCATCGGTCCCGCCGGTAATGGTCGTGCCTTCAAGCTGATCGATCACCATGGACGCAGAAACATCATTGGCGCTGTTATAGGCATTGATGCCTTCGGCGCTTTGGCCGGTAACATCGCCGGTGGTGCTGATCGTCAGGCCCGCGGTGCCGAAATTCAGAGCGCTGATGCCAGTTGTTCCACCCGTAACATCCGCTGCCGTAACAGAAAGGGAAGTGCTATTGACGGAATTTAGTGCAAAAATACCGCTGGCATTAGTGCCGGTTGTCGTACCGGTTGCCGTGATGGTCAATCCACCGCGACCTTCATTAAGAGCTTGAATACCAACGAGACCGCCGGTCGCCACATTACTGTTTATTATCAGGTCAGTGGCTGTGGCGAAGTTACGTGCCTCGATACCATTGGCAGCGGTGCCCTCTGCTATACCGGTTGAGGTGACGGTGAGGGCGAGCGTGCCTTCGTTGGTCGCCAGAATACCATTCTCACCACCATTGGTATCGATCGCATTGACGGTCAGATAGGTACCGGCGTTAAGTACGTCGATGCCATCGTAGAAAGTCCCGGTTGCCGTGCCGGTCGAGGTAACTGTCACCCCGCCAGTCCCTTCATGAATGGCGTAGATACCGTCATTGGCACCGGCGGCAACATTGCTGGCAATGGAAAGGTTCAAGGTGCCTGCAGCATTCTGAGCACCAATTCCGTTCTCCGCAAGACCGGTAACCGTTCCGTTCGACACCACAGACAGGGAACCCGCGTTTGCGTTGTTTATGCTAATGCCATTCTGCTGCCCTGTAATGTCAGATGCCTCAGCATCATCGAACGATGCACCGTCCAGTCCATCGATCTGCAATGCATTGCCCGCCGCCGTTGTTATGCCGAAGCCGGCTTCGGTGGTAACGGTGACTGGCGTGCCGCCCAGCGTCTGGGTCACGTCTGCGCCAGCAGGATCAGCACAAACAAACTCTCCCGAACCCGGAGGGGTCTCATCACAAGTCCCTGCTATCACGGGGGCCGTTCCCACTATGCCGGTGCCGAACATCAACGCCGCGCCAACCGCAGCGGCCGATACTGTCAAGCGCAGTTCAGCGACTTGCGGCACCATGCTGGCGGCACCGCCTTTCCACTTCACAATGTGTCCCCCACGGCGGAGAAAGCTTTTGCGTGATGGATCGGATATCTGGTCAAAACGGGGCATTGAATTTTCCTTGTAGAATATTGTTATGTGAGTTTGAAAGGTCCGGTTTTTGGGGCGTCAACCGCCACCTGTTTCCGGTTTCTGATGAGTGAGGAACTTCGCCATCTCCGGCGCTGTTGGTCCGATGGACATCGGGCAGGCATGGCCTTCGAGCAAAGCTACATCGTAAATTTCGGAAACAGCACCATCGATGCGGAACCAGTCTACGCAGGCACCTTTGGCCAGATCGATGATCTGAATACCGCACCAGGGTGCGCTGTCCGTTTCTGCCAGACGTGTGTCGAGTGCGAGGCCTTCGAACCGCTGATAGCGCGGTTTGGACAAACCAACAAAGGCATAGCCATCCTTGATGGCAAGACCGCGGCCAAAGCCTGGGCAGAATACCCGCGGAACAAATTTCCCTTTGCCGCTCGCGGCCCCTTCGACCACGCCAAGCTCACCGGTACCGGAATTGAGTAGCCACAACTCACCTTCATGAAGCCGCGGCGAGTGCGGCATCGAAAGGCCCTTGCAAACAATCTTGTTGCTGCGCACGTCAATCACGATACCGCCATCATCGCGGCGATCCCGCCAGCCATCTATGGTATCGGACTGGCTTACCGCAGTCACATAGGCCGCCTCGCCATCTTCCATGGCCAAGCCATTCAGGTGACACCGATCTTCATCGATAAGGGCCGAGATAAAGGGCGGGCGCCAGACCTCCTTGAAGCTATGTCTCGGGTCAGTCGTCGCCAGACAGTTAAACCGTGTATTGATGAATAGCGGCAAACCGTCTTTGCCGATGCCGACATCATGGGCATCCAGCTCACCGGTATTATATGTCTGCCTTGCAACATAGCAGGCATCGAACATGTCGTTCACCCGCTCATTCGCATTCAGGCCGTTTTGAAAACGCATGATCTGGAAGCCAGCCGACAGGGTGAAACTATCACCATCTTCCACGCACAGGCCCATCGGTTTCTTCATCGCCGATTGATGCAGGTGGGCGCCGCCGCCAGGCTTGCGTCCAAGCATATATAGTAGACCGGACTGGTAGGAGGAGAAGATCAAAGCGGTGTTCAGCGATGCCAACCGCTCCACAAGCCCGCCGGATTGCGTGAACGTAGTGGTTTGGGGCGACTCCCCGCTAGCCTTTACCTCAGCAAGCTTAGCCGCATCATCCGTCTTGGCTGTCGAGGGGCTTGCTGAAGGTACACTGCCTTTTTTTTCAGCACCTTTTTGATCAACGCTCTTTTTGCCGACGCGTTTCTGTTCCGCCAAATCTGACATTTGCTTGAGTGCACTCATCCCGCTTGATGAAGCAGGATCTGATTTAGCCGGACTTGCTTTTTCTTTTGTACGGGGACCGTCTTTCAACGAAGCTTTTGTCATGTGTCATACTCTCTTTTTTTATTCCCAAATGTCGCGCTCTCATTCATCCACGCGATTTCGATCCCCGTCTATCGACAGCGCTGCAGTGCCAGCCTGCAATTATGCAGATGCAATGCTGGATCAAAAAAAGAGTATTCTTTTCAGCTATTTAAAAATGGATGATCGACTGCATCACACCATGGTATCGAGATACACAGCCGAACAAATTTTCATATTTTTAAGGTCTCACAGCAAGTGAACCGACCAGGAGAGATAGCTCCAACGTACATTTTGGATTTCCAAATATGCGGGCACTCACACTGTGCCCACTTTCATCTATAAAAGCGTCAAAAACTGAAAATTTGCCGTGAAATAATAGCGCTGAATTGGACAGCAACTTTCTTCTAAATTGGGCCATGCATGGCTGCCATTGCAGCCGACAAAATCCGTTCGATCTCGGCTTGAACTTCGGGGCCCAAAAATTTCTAGAAACACCATCCCGTCCGAGTGTTGTCGCAGGCACTGATGCAAAAGAGTGCCTTTACTCCAAGTTACAATTGGTTATTCTGGATAGCGCACTGACTACCCCCTCTGAACCCAAAGTGTTGCAGCTCCACCCTGCGCGAACCCGGTCACTGTCTTTTGCAAACCGGTTTCTCAGACGGAAGCAAGCACAGAAATAGGATGAATTTGTTGTGTCTTTTGATTGGAACAATCTCAAAATCGTTCTTGCAGCCTCACGCGCGGGCTCGCTTGCCCGCGCTGCACATTTGCTGGATTTGGATCAGTCGACGACAGGGAGGCGCCTGACAGCCTTGGAGGCTGACATTGGAACATCCCTGTTCGCCCGGACGAAAACGGGGCTAGTGCCTACCGAGACAGGAAAGCTTGTCATCGAGCGTGCAGAAGAAGTTGAACTGCGTATGGAGAATATGGCCGATGAAATAGCTGTTGGCGATGGAAACGTGATCGGATTGGTCAGATTAATTTCCAGTCCGTGGATTCTGGAAGAGCTTGCAAGCACCACATTGCCTGACCTTCTCAAGAAAAACCCCCGTCTCGACGTCCGTTTGCTGGGTCTGATCCACACCATGCCTCTCCGCGGAGAGGCAACACTGTCACTCTGGTTTGAGAACCCGCCTCGAGCCAGCGAGTTTGCCGTAAATCTTGGTGAAGTCCATTACGGTGTTTATGCTCCAAAAGGTCGCGATCCCGCTGAATTGGAATGGGTCTCGTTCTTCGATGAAGACGCACCGCGCACCGCACCGGTGCGGCTGTGGGAGAAGATTCGCGGGGAGCGAGGACACCGGCCGCGATTGACGTCGACAGATGCCCGGGGTGTAATGAAAGCAGTGGAGGCAGGTATCGGCAAAGCGGTTTTACCGATTTGTATCGCCGAGAAGTCTGACCTGATTGTACCTTTTGGCGAAAAGCCCTTCGAATTGACCAGAATGCTCAAGCTACATGCGCACCCCGATACAGTTCAGGCAAACCGGACTCAGGCTGTGATGCAGGCGCTTAGGGACAAATTCCAGACAACCTTCTCACGGCCAGAGGGTGATCCCCGATATAAGGCCGATAATTTAGAATAGAACGAGGCAATTTAGGCCCTGTAGCGATCATGTTTTCCTATAATCGCTGACCGTTGATCTGCCTGGCGCGTGATCGGCAAGGCCACTTGAGACACTGAATGCGGCCGAATGGCAAACTGCTCTACAGGCTGCCTTTGTGTGCCCTTGCGTTTGCGAAGGGTTGGGACGAAGTTACCGCGCAACGGGTAATATTCCAAAGGCCGCCAAGATCCACTGCAGTTCGTAGTGCAGAATTAAGCATCTGAAAATAAACAACTTTCTATTGAAGAACGAAGCACCTGCAAAATTGCAGGTCAGCACTGCGGCGCTGTCGATAGACGGCAGCCATAATCCCGAGGATGATCAACGGCGCGACATACAGGGAATGCAAATGGAAAGTTTGACAGATGATAAAAGCTTCGTTGACAGAAAGCGCCCGCGCTAGACGCGCCGGAGAGATCTACATCAACACCAACGCCGAAACAGGTGTCCGCTGTGAAAGAAACACCAAGGTTGAAAAAGGTGTCAGCGCTCAGACAAGCGCCAACATAGAAACGGACGCCAGGAACGGATTCGGCCTCAGCGTCACAACCGACCTCAAAGTCGGCACCGGCGTCAACACCAACATCGATATTACCGCTGCCGCTCACTGGTTCCCCATTGATGGGACTGTCTGCGAATTTGATGCTCCCCTGTTTGATGTCCCCCTTATCAATATCCCGTCGTTCGAAGGCAGCTTCTTTTCGCAGACGATAAGATCGATTGCATCCCAAATAGCCAGGTTCATCGATCATCCCAAACCTCAATCCGGCAGCGCCTGACGCGCCAAACCCGCCTGCAAATTTCAGGTGATCATTATTCAGGAAGGAAAACCCAATGCCCCGTTTTGACCAGATATCCGACCCAACACGCAAAAGCCTTGTCCATCGCGGAGGCCGCATAGTCAAATGGAAGGGCGGCGTCGCCAGCATGGTACCGCAGGTCGCCGAGCTACGTTTGACAGTATCGGCCGCTGCAGTTGGCGCAGCTTTGATGTTCGGTGCAGGCATAGGCGGTACGGCCCCTGCGATGGCCGGAACCTGTGTCGAAACAGCCCCCGGTTCCGGCGTGTTCGAATGCTCCGGGCCCGCTGGGCTCGATGTTACTCAGGTGCTGGGCGGCACCCCGGTGACTGTTACCACGGAAGCCGGCTTCGGCATTACGACAGCAGCCGGTAGTGCACTGGAAATCAACGGCGTCGATGGAGCATCGTTCGATGATGCTCAGGCATCCGCAATCACGGGGCTGCAAAATGGCATCAGCATAAACAACACAAACTCCGGTTCTTTGTCTCTGACATCGAACGGTACGGTTATTGGTTTCACCGGGAACGGAATTGAAGCCCAGAATGCCGCAGGCACCTTGAACCTGTCGATCACCAGCACTGTCGCATCAGGTGCAGAAACTGGCATTGAAGCGACCAACAATGGCACCGGCGCGCTGAGCATCACTTCTACGGGTAGTGCAACCGGAACCAATGACTGGGGTATATTTGCAGTAAACTCGAACAGTGGCACGAATGTGACCGTGTCCGCGGTGGATACCAGTGGCGGCGAGTTCGGCATTGGTGCGTTCAACCTTGGAAGCGGCGCGCTAACCGTCACCTCAACCGGCACCGCTACAGGGAATTCGGATCGAGGTATTGACGCTTTTAACTTCGCCAATGGCACTGATCTGATCATCGACGCCCTTAACACCAGCGGCGGCAGATATGGTATTAATGCAGTCAATAACGGTACCGGAGCGTTGACCATCACCTCTACCGGCACAGCCACCGGGACTGTTTACGACGGCATTGAGGCCTTTAACTTTAACAGCGGCACAGATCTTACGATCAATGCCGCCGATTCAAGCGGTGGCAGACACGGTATCGATGCGAACAACCAAGGCAGCGGTGCGCTCACCATCAACGCGACCGGCACGGCCACCGGCACCAATGGTGATGGCATTGAGGCTTCCAACTCCGCCAATGGCACCGATCTCACCCTGACCGCCGCCAATGTAACCGGCGGTCAAAACGGCATTGAGGCAAGCAACGAAGGTGCGGGCGCACTGACCATCACCGCGACTGGCACCGTGACCGGAACCAATCTCGACGGCATTTTTGCGATCAATACTTCCAATGGCACCGATCTGTCGATCAGTGCCGCCAATACGAGCGGCGATACGAACGGAATTTTCGCGTTTAATGACGGCACTGGCGCGCTTTCCATCGCCTCCACCGGCACAGCCACCGGCTCCAATGGCGACGGCATTAACGCCCTGAATGCGGTTGGCACCACATCCCTTTCAATCACGGCGGCAAATGTCACGGGCGGAGTTAATGGTATAGGCGCCACGAATCTCGGCACCGCCGGCCTGACCATCAGCACCACCGGCGACGTCACTGGCCAAACCGGCGACGGCATTAGCGCCTATAACAGCGCCAATGATGCCTCTGCCTCCATGGTCATAGATCAGCTGGAGGGGACGATCATTACCGGTGCGATCAATGGTATTGATGCCGAGAATCTCGGTGGATCGCTGACCATCAATGCACTGGGTACGGCCATTGGCGAGACTGGTGCGGGCATCAGTGCCGATAATCTCGTAGGGACCACCGACCTGACTATCATCAGCAACGTGGCCATGGGCAATATCAACGGCATAAGAGCCAACAACCAGGGCACAGGCGCCCTGTCCATTACCTCAACCGGCGCGGCAACCGCCAGTGGCGACGATGGTATTTCGGCTTTCAACTCGAACAATGGTACAAATCTGACCATCAATGCCGCGGATACGGATGGCAGCGAGAGGGGTATTCTCGCCACTAACAACGGCGATGGCGCGCTGACCATTGTTTCGACCGGTACAGCCAACGGTGCGACGGTAAACGGCATTCAGGCCTCTAATGGCGGGAATGGCACATCCCTATCGATCACGGCGGTCGATACCACTGGTGGCAACAACGGGATTAACGCAGCCAATACCGGCACCGGCGCGCTGACCATTACCTCCACCAGCATGGCTGAAGGGACCAATGGCGATGGTATTTTCGCTTACAACTCCTCAGATGGCACCAATCTGACGATTAATGCGGTCAACACCGACGGTAATCTGCAGGGCATTGATGCGTTCAATGAAGGTACCGGTGCGCTGACGATCACGTCCACCGGAACAGCCACCGGAACCGGCTTTTACGGCATTTATGGGTATAACTCAGCCAATGGAACATCCCTATCGATTACCGCAGCAAATGCTACCGGCGGTATCAATGGCATACGGGCCCTGAACTACGGCACAGCCGGTTTGACGATCAATGTCACCGGCAATATTACCGGTGAGACGGCAGCGGGTGTCTTCGCTTATAACAGCGCCAATGATGTCTCTGCCTCGATGGTGATTGATCAGGTCCCCGAAGGGGTCATCACCGGCGAGACCGACGGCATGTACGCTATCAATCTTGGCGGGTCGCTGACCATAAATGCCTTGGGCACGGTCATCGGTGAGACCAGGGACGGTATTGATGCCCGCAATGGTCCTGGAACCACCCATCTGACCATCACCAGCAATATCGCGACCGGCGCCCTCAACGGCATTAGCGCGGTCAATTTTGGTACCGAAGCGCTGACCGTCACCTCCACTGGCACAGCAACGGGAACCACCCTCAACGGTATTGAAGCGGGGAACTCCGTCAACGGCACAGACCTGATCATCAATGCAGCCAATAGCTTCGGTGGCAATAACGGCATTGACGCGACTAATGAAGGCGAAGGCGCGCTGATCATCACCTCCACCGGTACAGCCACCGGAACAGATTTCGACGGTATTCGCGCCTTTAGCTCCAACAATGGCACGGATTTAATCATCAATGCAGCCAATAGCTTCGGCTACAATGATGGCATTAACGCGGACAATGACGGCACCGGCGCGCTAACCATCACCTCGACTGGCACGGCGGCCGGGGCCGATTCCATTGGTATAAATGCGGAGAACGCCGCCATTGGTACCGATCTTACCATCAATGCAGCTGATACCATCGGCCGCATTAACGGTATCGAGGCAGACAACTATGGCACCGGCGCACTGACCATCACCTCGACCGGTACAGCAACAGGGGTCACTTTACACGGCATTGCCGCCCGCAACTCCTCCAACGGCACGGACCTTACGGTCAATGCCGTCGATACCATCGGCGATGAGAACGGCATCGATTTGGTCAATTTGGGCGGCGGCGCGCTGATTGTAACCTCCACCGGTACAGCAACAGGGGTTACCGTTGATGGTATTGATGTCTTTAACTCCTCCAACGGCACAGACCTTACAGTCAACGCCTTCAATGCCTTCGGCGATACTCGGGGCATCGATGTGTTCAATTTAGGCACCGGCGCGCTGACTGTCATTTCCACCGGTTCAGCAACAGGAAGCACTTCGGATGGCATTGAGGCGTTTAACTCCACCGACGGCACCTCCCTGTCGATCACGGCCAATAATGTAACGGGCGGGTTAGCCGGAATACGCGCCGAGAACTACGGTACTGCGGGTCTGGCCATCAATGTGACCGGCGATGTGACCGGCGAGACGGCAGAAGGTATCTTTGCCTATAACAGCGCCAATGACATCTCGGCCTCGATGGTGATAAACCAGAACGCCGGGGAAGTCGCCACCGGTGCGACTGACGGCATGTATGCCGAGAATTTTGGAGGATCGCTCACCATCAACGCGCTGGGTACGGTCATTGGCGAGACTGATAATGGTATTGAAGCAAGAAACCGTGCAGGCACAACGGACCTGACCATTACCAGCAATATTGCGATCGGCGATGATTATGGCATTTTCGCTGACAATGATGGCAATGGTGTGCTGACTGTCACCTCCACTGGCACAGCGACTGGGAACGACTTCGATGGTATCGATGCTAATAACTCCGCCAACGGGACCGATCTCATAGTGAATGCCGTCAATACAAGCGGTGGTGACATCGGCATTGATGCTGACAACCGGGGCACCGGCGCGCTGACCATCAACTCGACCGGTATCGCGGAGGGAGGCACTGACACCGGTATTTTTGCGTATAACGTCAACGGGACTGACCTGACCATCAATGCCTTCGATACCAGCGGCAACAACTATGGCATGTACGCTCGCAACGAGGGTACCGGAGCCATCGCAGTCACGTCCACCGGCACCGCAACCGGAACAGATTTCGCTGGTATAAGGGCGTTTAACGACGTCAATAGCACCAGCATTTCAATCACGGCAGCGAATGCTACAGGTGGAAGGCAAGGGATATTCGTCGAAAACTATGGTACGATGGGTCTGACTATCAGCACAACGGGCGATGTGACCGGCGAGACGGCAGAAGGTATCTTTGCCTATAACAGCGCCAATGGCACTGCGATGGAGATCAATCAGGATGCCGGGGGAATCACCACCGGCGAGACTGACGGCATGTACGCCGAAAACCTTGGTGGATCGCTGACGATTAACGCCCTGGGCACGGTCATCGGCGAGACTAATGATGGCATAGACGCCAGAAACCGCGTGGGTACGACTGATCTCACCATCGTCAGCAATGTGGCGACCGGTGATAATAACGGTATCCTGGCGTCGAATCTGGGCACGGGCGTGTTGAGTGTCACCTCGACCGGCGCGGCAACGGGAGTTACGGGGAGTGGTATTGTCGCGAGCAACTCCGCTGCTGGCACAAATCTGACGGTCAATGCAGTCGATACCGCTGGCGATAATAGCGGTATGGAAGCATACAACCTTGGCGCTGGCGCTTTGAGCGTCACCTCAACCGGTGTGGCAACAGGGACTGACTTTTACGGCATTTACGCTTATAATTCCGCCAATGGCACCGACCTCACAATAGCCAGCGATGACGCGACCGGTGGCGTTAACGGCATCGACGCTTCAAACCAGGGCACCGGCGCACTGACCATCTCTTCAACCGGCACGGCGACCGGAATTACCAACGATGGTATCAATGCGACTAACGCCGTCAACAGTACGAATATGACGGTAAACGCCGCCGACACCCTTGGCGATGAAGACGGTATCGACGCGAACCACTTTGGCATGGGCGCGCTGACCATCTCTTCAACCGGCACAGCGACCGGAACTAACCGAAATGGCATTGATGCACGTAATGCCGGCAACGGCACGGATCTGACCATCAACGCGTTGGATACCATCGGCAACGAGAGAGGCGTTCTTGCTACCAACTATGGCAGCGGTGCGCTCATCATCAGCTCGACCGGCACAGCTACCGGTACCACTTTCGACGGTATTGAGGCGTTTAATTCCATGAGTACTACCGATCTGACCGTCAATGCCTTCGAGACCGTCGGCGGCATTAATGGCATCGACGCGTTTAACCAAGGCACCGGCGCACTGACCATCACGTCGACCGGTACGGCAACTGGGACTTCGGATCATGGTATAAACGCGTATAACTCGGTCAACGGCACGTCACTGTCAGTGACGGCAGCCAATGCTATCGGTGCTATTAACGGCATACGTGCCCTGAACTACGGCACCGCGGGTCTGACCATCAGCACCACAGGTGATGTTACGGGTGAGACCGCAGAAGGTATCTTTGCCTATAACAGTGCCAATGATGTCTCTGCCTCCATGGTGATTAATCAGGACGCAGAGACAACCATCACCGGTGCGACCGATGGCATGTATGCGGACAATAACGGTGGATCGCTGACGATTAACGCACTGGGTACGGTGATCGGTGAAGCCGGGGATGGCATTGATGCCAGAAACCGCGCAGGCACAACCGATCTGACCATCACCAGCAATGTCGCGACCGGCGACAATAGTGGGATTTTCGCGATCAACCAAGGCACCGGCGCGCTCAGCATCACCTCGACAGGCGCGGCTACGGGCGATACGATTGCTGGGATTTTTGCTTATAATTCGATCGCTAGCACAGATCTTACAGTCAATGCTGTCGATACCGATAGCAGCATTCAAGGGATTAATGCGCGCAACTTTGGCACCGGCGCGCTGACCATCACATCAACCGGTACGGTAACTGGAACCACGTCCTATGGTATAGATGCCTATAACTCCGCGTCTGGCACATCGCTGTCTGTGACGGCGGCGAATGTGAGCGGCGGGATTGATGGCATTAACG
>CANMFX010000007.1 GCA_947497315.1 uncultured Sphingomonadaceae bacterium
TGCCTATAACTCCGCGTCTGGCACATCGCTGTCTGTGACGGCGGCGAATGTGAGCGGCGGGATTGATGGCATTAACGTGCTGCAGGGAGGAACCGAAGCGGCTTCTGTTACCACCACCGGCACTGTATCGGGCGGCACCGGTAATGCGATTACTGCAGAGACCACCGGCTCTGCCATCATCGTCAACAATAGTGGTACGCTGGAAAGCGGTGCGGGCTTTGCTCTGGAAGCCATTGGCGGTGTGACACAGCTGACCAATAGCGGCACGATTAACGGCCGTGTGCTATTGAGCGCCTTTGATGACGTGACCGTCAATAACGGCTTGTTCAATGCAACACTGAACAGTGACTTTGGAGCAGGCACTGACCTGTTCACCAATGAAGGGACGGTTCTGGTGGGCGGCAATATTGCTTTCAACAGTCTAGAGCAGTTCGTGAATGACGGGCTGATCGAGATGCGCAATGGCGTGATTGGCAATAGCCTGACCCTGCCGGGCGACTATGTCGGTAGCGGAGATGGCAGCTTCGCATTCGATGTCACCTTCGATGGCGCAGGCTCGGCCGACACATTGGTCATCGCCGGCGCAGCAACGGGTAATAC
>CANMFX010000008.1 GCA_947497315.1 uncultured Sphingomonadaceae bacterium
GGCGCGAGGCAGTCTGGCATCAGGGCGAGGAAGTGGGGACAAGGGAACGCTGGAGCGCGCCCTTGTTTCTGGCGGCATTATCGCGGCTCGACAAGATGGCGGACGGGATTGATCTGGCCGGTAAGCCGGCAAGGGTGGCAGCGGAGAGGTTTGATGATTTGCTGGAGGGCATCGGAAAAGGCGATGATTGTGCAGAGCTGGTGGCAGAGATTGACGGGACTGGCCGGACGGCAGAGCAGCCGCAATCTTCTCTCTCCAACGCGCAGCTCATGAACGCCCTGCGCCTGCAGCATGGGCGCGAGCGGATCATGGCAATGGCGCCTGAGGATATTGATGTGTCGGAC
>CANMFX010000009.1 GCA_947497315.1 uncultured Sphingomonadaceae bacterium
CGATCGATTTGAGCCTGCTTTATATAACTTGTGGAAAGGACGAAACACCGCACTCTCCAGGCTCGTGTTTTAGAGCTAGAAATAGCAAGTTAAAATAAGGCTAGTCCGTTATCAACTTGAAAAAGTGGCACCGAGTCGGTGCTTTTTTAAGCTTGGCGTAACTAGATCTTGAGACAAATGGCAGTATTCATCCACAATTTTAAAAGAAAAGGGGGGATTGGGGGGTACAGTGCAGGGGAAAGAATAGTAGACGATCGGA